>NZ_MOBM01000010.1 GCF_003732275.1 Pseudomonas frederiksbergensis | reverse complement strand
AGTGGGTCAGTTTTCAACCGGTAGGGTGGGTCAGTTTTGCATCGGTACTGACATATAGCCAACGCCCCACAGGAAACAAAGGTTACGACCGCAACGGATCTCGGGGGCAGAAGTTGCATCTATCGAATCATGGCGTCTGGCGATGGCAGGGGAATCACTTCTTCCGACGATGCCGCCCGCGTGAGCTGCAAACCAAGTCTCCCGCCAGCGGACCCGACGACTCTAGGCTTTCAGCCGGATGGCCGAGGTTACCCCGGAGTTTTTTATCCAGTTCGCCGAAACCCAGGCTGATTTCCTCTGCCGCGGCCTCGGCTGCAACGGCCTCGGTTTCCGGCACCAAACATCCTGGACTGATCAAATAATGCGAGAGCAGTTTGTGATGGGGGTAACGGTTTTCGAAGAGTTTGAGCAAACCATTGAAGATGTCTTCTCCGGCGGGCGTTCCAGCGACGCGGCGAATCACGAACTCGGCGATGGCCAAGCGCACCTCGATCTCACTCGAATCGAGTGGCAGCTCCTCTGAGGTTTCTTCAAACCACTGGTAGGTCCCGTACTTTAAGGGCTGACAGTCATCTTGGGGCACCCGCCAGAAATGGAGCTCAGTGATTCACTAGACCGCTCACAACATTGCGGCCACCCCTTTGTAGTGCCGTGGCAACAGTGCTCGCAGTAGTGAACTCCAAGATACTGCAAGTCTCACGCAAAGGACACCAGCGGAATTCCGTGTGCACTCAAGGCGCTATTGTCTCCCAACGCGGCAAGCCCTTTCTCGATCCCGCGATCTCAGCAATCAGACCGACGACCCCTTGCTTAAGTCCCATCAAAACCCTTTGAGCACCTCACGGGATGCCCGATTAACTCAAAAACCCAAAGCCGTTCACTGACAAATAGCAAACTGCAAGAAATCGCCCGCTTACTGGCCTCACATCACGGTGCGGACGCCCAGATAAACACCGGCCAAACAGCCATTGGCCGCATCACTAAAAGACACCCGCATACTTTTTCTCTGTATCGTATTATTGTACGTAGCGAATGCCGTCGTCTGGTGCGCGAACAGGCGTGATACATGACCGACCGATAGGGAAAAATCGTAAAAAAGCAGGTTGCGGTTATCGCGGCTGGAAGCAGTGAGACGAGCGATCAAGAGCTTCCTAACAATCGCTGGCGCTCCCTCAATCATACCCAAAATGCACCACTCAACACGATGAACGGTCATCACCCGGGATAACGCTCAATTATCCCACGTCAATGACCTGCACAAACAAGCGTTTAATCTAACACCATTTAACATGTAATTACATGCAACGTAATACAGTACAAAATCGTAGGAGGAGTGATGGCTCGCAACGGCATTACTAGGCAGATGGTGCAAAAGGCGAAAACAGCCTTGATAGCTCACGGTAAAAACCCCACTATCAAGGCTGTACGCACGGAGCTCGGCAATACTGGCTCAAAAACCACTATCTCCCGCTACCTCAAAGAACTTGAAGCTCCACCCAAGGGCGCGTTAGAGCGACTCTCCGAGCCACTAGTGCATCTGATTCAAGGCCTGAGTGAGCAACTTAAAGATGAAGCTGAAGAAAAGCTGATTAAGGCTCAAACTCAATTTTCACTTGAAAAGAAGCAACTTCTTCTACAAATAGCGAAAACGCAGAGCGCTCTTGATCATTGCCAGCGCAGGATCGACAAACTGGAAACAGAACTTAAAACCCAGAAGGAACGGCATTAGGAGGGCTAGCCCAAACTTCTCAACAGTCCGAGGAATTAAAGATTGCGCAAGCCAAAGTCGAGAAGAAACAAGACTACTTCAACGACGGGACACGCAGGTACATTGCTGGACATCGAACATGTGCACGAAAACTTAGAACAGCGTCATAAATACTCGCGAGATTTTAGAAACTCTCTTCTACAGCAGCACGCATAATGGCTAGGGTGCAAGTTTAACGATCTCTTAGTCCTTGCTGCCTGGTTAAGGTAGTGAGAAGTCAACGCCCGCCTTGGTTTCCTACTTTACATTCGCGCCAACACTCAATCCGAAGACCTGGGTTCGGCCGGTTGTAAGCCAGGCCCGGAGGATGTGCCATCATCCGTAGAAAAGTGTCAACACTTCATATGCGACGGCATTCGCATATAGCCATTCCATCCCCAGCCATATCCCGTATTGGGTACGAAAACACGAACATTGGCCACCATCACCATACCTATACTTTTGTATTTTAAGGAAAAATACCGATTGTCGCCTGTCAGTTGACGACACACATTTCCTGTACCAATATTTCCATAGGTTTCTGATGCATCGAGATATATACATAAGTGGAGATCGCAAAATGATCATCACATCTAAGCCGCTAAATCTCGAAGAAAGCCAAGTACAGTGGCCGCGTCAGCGTCGGTGCCAAAACTTCATCATTAATCCCCCACCCCTGAAAAGCGACCGATCAATTGAATGCGAGGCAGTACTGAGATCCGCTTATTGCGTCAGTCTGAAACATTATCTGCAAGTGGTACAGTACAACACGCAGCCACACTCAATTACTTTGATAGACAACTGCCGGCTTCATCACTACACACCAGAAATTTTCGCCCCGAACGAATCCGGTGATGGCTATTTCACTAATGTTAAATACGATTTAATTAGCCAATGCTCAAATCACCTCTCTAACATAGAAAGCTTTTATCTATCTTTCTTACAAGAATGGACCTCTGAGCAACTCGACAAGCAGAGCACTATTGTGGCGGCTCGGTATATAATTTTCAAAGTAGTTTACAGTCAATTTAAACCTCCGACCAAAAGCGGCAAATGGATTTATGGTACCTACTTGCGTCAGCATACATACCAAACTTCGCTCGATAAGCGTACATTAAATAACATCACATCGGATCTCACAATCATTTCCAACAACACATTCAGCAGACGATTAATCGCAGATTTAACACCGCAATTACCAACGCCCGCTTCCGCTTTGTCAGCTATTCGTTAGGGAGGCGGCGCATAGTTTCCTCCAACTTAGCCTGCGCGCATTCAACAAACTGCATGTCGGAAAGAGGGAGTGAGCGACCGAGCAACATCCAGAGTGGTGATGTTCCCTAAGCGCGCTCACAACGCCTAATGAAGCAACACTCAGTTCATTTGGAGTTCAATAATGAACCAGCCCATCGAGGTTCGCAACGTTGCCAAGAGAAACGGTTACGGCAAACACTTGTTATTCTTTCCTTCGCGTAAAACACATGCTCAGGTGGTCTGCCACAGTGTTCTCGAGGCTGATTACTGCGTGCACTTGGAATATGATCCGATGGTAGTGCGCTATTGCAGCCAACCTGGTGAGTTACAACTCGAAGTCGACGGCCGGTTGCGCCGGTATTGGCCCGACTTTCGAATCGATAACGCAAATCACCATTACTATACTGAAGTCAAACTGAACTTTGAGGAGCTGTCGGATCGAGTCTGGGCCACCCTGCGTAGCGCACAGGCATTACTGAGAGAGCAGGGAAGCCACCTGAACTTCGCAGATGTCAAGTGCATTCGGCAAGCCGATCGGCTCAGAAACTTAAAATTTCTATACTTTCATTCCTTCAATGTCGGGGCTGACGAATTTGGTGGCTGCTTGCGGATGCTATCAACGCTGAGCTTCCCGATTACCTTACGCCAGCTTCTGACACACTCTGCCGAAGTTCGCGAACGCGCCATATATCGGGCCATGTTTGAACGACTTCTAATCTTTGATCTATCCCAGCGTCTGACCCTGGATACGCCACTGTCTGGGGGTTGCGATGAATATCAGTGATCCAAAAGTGGGTGCACAGTACAAGCTTGACGGTCAGATTTATGAAGTCATCAGCATCAATGACAACATTATCGCAATGTGCTCGCTGGTTCATAAGTACCGTCGTTTCATCGAACGGAACGACTTTGCCAGCATGGAGCACAAGGGCAACCTGTTCATACATCAGCGTGCTGCTGTCGATATCAGTCCCGCAGCACGTTTAATATCTATGCCAGAAGCGCAGAGATGTCAGATTAGGCTCCGTCAGACGTACGTCGAAGCCTGTCTAAATCAACTGGGAGGTCAGTTGCCGCGCGAGGCGGCAAAGAAGATGATCGAACAGGTCGCAAAAAACATAGGTGATGAACATCCGCCAGGCGTGTCGACCGTGTGGCGATGGAAGCAGAGATACACAATTGGTAATCACAATCAACTTGCGCTAGGTAGGAAAAAAGCGAAGCCCAGGCCAAAACGTATACAGATGCCCACCGAAGAGTTGGTGAGACACTACATAGAAACGGTGTACTTGCGTCCCGAGCGTCCCTCACTAACTCATGCGCACAAGCTGCTCAAAGGTCAGATGGCGAAGGAGAACAGCGATCGTCAGAAGTATGGCGCGCCAGCTCTTAAAGCGCCGTCCTATGCAACATTTAGGCGTCGAGTATTGGCTATAGATCGATACTACGTGACCGAGAAGCGCGAGGGAACCAAAGTGGCCAAACGGCTCAACAAAGCGAGCGGCGCTTTGTTTATCGATGATGATCCCTACTCATGCACGATATTCGACTCCCATAATATGAACGTCATCGTCAAGGATCTGCAGACTGGCGCCACGGGACGGGCTTTGTTGTCCGCTCACATTGTCCCTGCAACGCGGGAGAACTCCGGCTGGGATATTTCGCTGGGCGCACCGTGTGCAGAGAAGATGATGCGCGCTACCATCGGCGCAATCCTGAAAAACGGAAAAATGGCGGGGGTCGTTGGCGATCGTGGCTTAGAAATTCTGAATACTTGGGCGATCACCACCTTCGAAACACTAGGAATCGATCCTGATTACGTACCAGCGGGTACTCCCGATGCCAAGGCAACAATTGAACGATTTTTTGGAACGGTCAGCACCGGCTTTTGTAACAATCTGCCGGGGACCACCAAAGAATCACCGGATGCACGTGGTGACTATGATTCGAACCAGCGAGCAATTCTAACGCTAGAGCAACTACGCATCGGCTACGCAAGTTGGCTAGAGATCTACCACAACACCTGGCACGACTCATTGTATACCAGCCCCGCCGAGAGAAAAGAGCAATTGTGCCGATTGGCACCCCCTGCCGAGCGCTACACTGAGGAAGAGCTTAAATCGCTATGCGTTAGCCGATGGGAATTGCGTCTGAGCGGTGGTCGAGTCACAAGCGAAAATTTGACCTGGTTTGGGGATGGACTACCCGAAATACGACAAAGACTCAAAGCGAAGCAAAATGCAATCGTTTACTTTAACCCTTGTGATCTCGGGATAGTATGGGTTGCCCACCCAGATACCCCAGATGATTGGCATCCTGCAACAGCGCTGCGACCGGAATACCAGAATGGGCTAACTTTGAGTGACCATAAATTAGTCATGAAACGGCTGTTGACGGAGAAAAAAGCATTCAATGCCGACGATGCCCTCATTGCGCTGTATGAGCTCAATGAGTATATCGAAATATGCAAGAAGGCTAATATAAAAACAATCAAATCCTGGAAAGGTAGAACTACTGCGCCCGAACCGGATATTGTATCTAAAAACGCCTCGCTAGACGACATTATTACAGGGGTAACACCACCGGACGAAACTGAGTTCCGCGCCTTCTTTACGAGGGGAGGAACCGAAGATGAGTCCGGAACAAAAAGTTAAAATCAGGCGACTGGCCACACTCACTATTCTTCACCCCGAATATTCCAATGCTCTTGACACGATTCATCGGGCCATCGAGTCGGCCGGCGTAATTGGGGATAGCAGCGGAGCAATCTTGTTAGGCGATTCCGGCACTGGCAAAAGCCGAATCTGCTCTCAGCTAATATCCGAGTACCCAGCCGCCAGCTTCATGAGAGTCAACGGGGATGAGCAACTGATTATGCCAGTAGCCTATTGCCGGGTCCCTAATGACGCAACAGTAAAATCGTTGATGACTAGAATGCTCAGGGAGTTTGGCGCCTATAGGCCATGGCAAAACCAAGAAGCGCTGGAGGCTTGCCTCTTTAGCAAGCTAGACAAGTGCCAAACTCAACTATTGATTTTGGATGAGTGGCCGCACCTTTATAGAACGGAAACGGCGAAAGCGATAAAGCTTGCCGCTGACTTCGCTAAAGTACTAAGTGACTCATTTCAGCGTGCCATCCTGTTGGTTGGGGAATTCAATATCGAAGGATCTCTCGACACGCATAGCGCATTAGCAGATCGCTTCCCTTACCGCGCCTACTTACACCCTTTTTCTCTAAAGACACAAGATGATTGGAACATTTTCCGTAAAATACTTAGAGTCTATGCCAATTACTTCACATCCGAGATGGGATTTTCTGTAGCGCCACCCATGACTGATGAAAAAATGATACTCGCATTCTACGCAGCGACGGGCGGCAATTTTCGGGGCCTGTTTAGTATCATCAAAGAGTCACTACTGAACGCCCTAAGTCGTAACGACCAAACATTCTTGACCGAAGATTTAATTATCGGATGGCGACGGATCAAAATAGCTGCGCGCCTAACGGGGAAAAATTCATTTGAGATGCCGGCCAGCGAGCTCAAAAAAATAATTGCGGAAACCTCGAAAAAGAGGAAAAAAGGATGACAGCCCTTACCTATTACCCACTGCCAAGACCTCAAGAAAGCGCATTATCATTAATTTTCCGATGCGCAGCCGGCAATGGCATATCGACCAAGCACTTGCTTAGAGACGCTTATCAGAAAAATCAGTACCGAAAAATGATCAATGGACTGTGGGAAGGCCACCCTCCTTGCGAGCTTTTAACCAATCATTCTGGATTCTCCATACGTGAAAAAGCTGACATTCGAGAATGCTTTCATAGAACAAATCGCGGCGACGACTTATTACGTGTCGAGATTGGCGGCCTGATTTTTCCGTCGGTACTCCTACGATCCGAGCTTGCCTTGTGCCCGTCTTGCGCGCGAGACGGACACCTTCACCGCTTACACTCACTTTCTTTTTGCGACATATGCTCCATACACGGTGAACAGTTCATTTATCGATGCCCTGAGTGTGGGGTAAAATTCGACTGGCTGGCCCTAAATAATTATATTTGCCCATGTGGATTCGATCTGCGCCAAGCACCAAAAACCCTGTTCAACACAAGCACATCTAAACTCATGAGCACTGCCCTCGAGGAAAAAAATCAGAAATTTTTCTCACTTCTAATCGCAGCATTGTCTGCTATGAGCTTTGCTCACGACATTATTGATCGATCAGCCATATTAGAAAGCTGCGCACGCATTGCCACACGTAACAAATCATTTTTTTTCAGAGAAATAGAGAAAATCCAGGATCAGTTTCTGAGCCTTCACAGGCGGGCAATATTGGCTCCGTTTTTGCTGAGTCCAGAGCCTACCCTCAGCGAATATGCTTTAGAGTACTTATTCAGCGCTTCTCAATCAAAACCTCAAAGTCATTCCGCGGCTTGCCGTTGTGGAGAGCTTCAATTTAATAACGAAGAGCTGCAGCTTGTATTTAACTGCCAAGGCTACGAACTTCATTCAATCAATCATAGTCAGTGCTTATCACAACCGTCACCAGTATCAATACAAGGCAAGACAAGACAAAATATAAATGCCCAGAACTATGCAAATCTCTGTACACCAAAGAAAATCTGCTATGGGAAAAACAAGATGAGCCTTGCGAGCCCATTGAAAATTTTGAACACATTGGATTACAGATGGCAGCAGACCTTCTTCAGACCAATACGCGAACCGTGAGGAGACTGATAAATACGGGACTATTAAAAGGCTTCAAAACGCACTGGCCATTAGGATTAGTTACGGCCGCACACTTGATTAAGGACTTCAACGATAAATATGTACTCCGCTCAGAATTAGTTCGTAGAAGCGGGCTCAATGGTCGCCCTCTAAAACAAATGCTAGCCGGACTCATTCCAATAACAGTTCGCACCACTCTTTACGCTAACCGTCTATTGGTCTATCAGCGTAAACACTTAACAGAGGATCTTCGAATACGCCTGGATAAACATGAATTGGGCTTCACACAAGCCCTTCCCCCCAGAGAAGGTCTTGTAAATTTTCAGACTGCTGGCCTGCGCCTGAACATGCCGTCAAAGGATATCTTAGAACTTAGAAAACTAGGAATTCTACATACAACTCCCTATCAGCAAAAGCAAGGTGCAGAGCGTCGAGAACTTTGCACTCCTGAAGGAATGACGCAAGCTATCGCGTGGAGAAACAGGCATGTCACTATATCTGAAGTTTAGACTGCGACCGGTCATACATCGCGCCTAATCCACGCTCGCTTCATCGAAACTGAGGCAGTCAGCTTCATCAAATTGGAAAGGGTGTACGTGACAACTGATGATGCCAGAAAAATTCTTGAACATTTACGATTGTATACCACCGCTACCGCTTTGCGGACAAACTCTGGATTATCAGCAGTGGTTATTGCTGGATTGATCGAGAGTAAAAGGCTCAATCCTCTTCCTGCCGAACACCCTGACGCAATAGAGGGCTTGGCTGTCCTTAAAATTGATGAAGTTCAGCGAGTAATAAGGGAGCGTAATCAAAGCGGCCCCGTACGCGCTGCCACATCACGAATTCACAATTACCTGAGGCCCCAAAGGCGCTTGCGTAATCATTATCTGACGAACACCGAAACACTCAATGCTATTGTCAAATCGATGGGAGCCAGCCCCATTCAACAGCCTTTCGACATCGACGACAATTAGCTTTAGCGACATTAAGTTTCGCACTCGAAATAGCAATAGCTATCTAAACGCTCCCATCCGTCGCCTTGAGTCGACAGAAGAATGCTAGTACGTAGCCGATAGCTCTTCTCCCTCCGCTTACCCCAACTCTACTTCAACGTATTTAGCCTAAGACGCCGTTGGATGCTCGCCGCCTTGCAGCCGAATGTCGTCGTAATAGGCAGAGTTTTCCACCCTACCCTTTTCACGTCCCCTTGGTCTCACATACGGTGCTCAAGAAGCTACAAGAAACCATTTCGTGTGAAAAAAAAATTTCTGTCTATGGGAAAATATGGATGCAACCGGTTGATTTAGTTTACCTTGGATCTCAAATTCGTTGAAAATCCATGCCTGCACACGGCCGTTGACTGTTTCCCCATGCGCAAACTTTTGTACCTGACCTTCTCCATGGCGTTGATCGCCGCCCTCACGACCTACGCGATGTGGGCCGCGGACCGTCCGGTGGGTCATTACCTGTCGGACCTGCGCATCAGTCTCGCGGTCGATCAGGGCACCCCCGCCGATCGCGGCAATCTGCTGGGTATCCAGCCCGAGCTATTCCCCACCGACTATCAAAGCCCCGAACGCCTGCATCGCAAACTCGCGGCTTACTTGCAGAAGGCTCAGGATCAGGGCCTGCTGAATGAAAAGACCATCGTCGTACTGCCCGAACATGTTGGCACCTGGCTGATGATCAGCGGCGAAAAAGACGAGTTGTACCAGGCCACTACGCTCAAGGAAGCCATGAACTGGCTGGCGGTGAGCAACCCGTTGCAGTTCATTCGCGCCCTGATCAGTGCCGAGAGCGGCAGCCGCCTCGACGACGCGCACTTGCGGATGAAAGCCAAGAAAATGGCCAGGGATTACCAGGCACTGTTCGGCGGCCTGGCGAAAGACTTCCACGTGACGCTGGTGGCCGGTTCCATCGTGTTGCCCGAGCCGAGCGTCAGCGACGGTACCCTGAAGATTGGTCACGGCGCGCTGTACAACAGCAGCGTAGTGTTCGGTCGCGACGGTTTACCGATCGGCCAGCCGCAGCGGCAAATGCACCCGACTTTCGCTGGACGCGACACTGTCGAAGCCAATTCCGAGCACACGATCAACGTCGTCGATACACCGGCCGGACGCCTGGGCGTGCTGATCGGCAGCGACAGTTGGTACCCCGACAACTATCGCAAACTCGACGATCAAGGCGCACAACTGGTGGCGGTCCCGGCGTTCGTCGTCGGACGCGGGTCCTGGGATCAACCGTGGCGCGGCTACAAAGGCCAGTCCACGCCAAACTCTGTGAGCCTCAAGGCTGGCGAACTCAGTGAAGGTCAGGCCTGGCATCGGTTGACGCTGATTGCCCAACCGTCCGGCAGCCAGGCCATCGCCGGCATGAGCGTGTTCCTGCGCGGTCAGTTCTGGGACAAGGGCAGCGCCGGTCAAAGCTTCCTCAGCAGCAACGGGCAACAATTCGCCGACGGCGATGCCCGGGGCGCGCGTTTGCTGAACCTCTGGCTGTAAGCCGATGAAACCGCAGCCGATGCGCCTCGGGGATTTGTCGGTGAGCTTCGTCCATAGCCTGTCCGACGCCGTGCGCAGCCATGGCCTGGACCCACAACCACTGCTCGAACAATACGGCCTCGATGCCGCACGACTGGCCGAAGCCGGCGCCCGTCTCTCGATCCCGCGCTACATGCGCCTGGGTCACGGCGCCATTCAACTGACCGACGACCCGGCATTGGGTTTGCGCATGGGCCAGCTCAGTCGCCTGAGCCAGGCCGGCCTGGCCGGAGTCACCGCCGCCCAAGCCCCCACCGTGCGGGAAGCGGCGCGCTGCCTGATTCGCTTCGAAGCACTGTACGGCTCCAACTATCGCGGCCAGTCGAGCTTTCACGAAGACGCCCAAGGCGCCTGGCTGCGGTTCTATTCCATCAGCCCCTATAACGCCTACAACCGCTTCGTGGTGGACTCGATCATCGCCGGCTGGTTGCAGCAATTATCCAGCGTAAGCCCTGCCCCGCTACGCGCCGAACGGATCGAGATCGAATTTGCAGCGCCGGATTACCGCGAGGCGTACGCCGTGTTGGGGGATTGTCCGATTCAGTTTGGCGCCGAACAGAATCAACTGCGCCTGAGCCTGGACAGCCTCGCCCAGCGCAACCCGGAACACTGCCCGAGCACCTGGCGGCACCTGCTGCAACTGTGTGAACGGGAACTGGAGCAACTGACACGCACCCGCAGCCTGCGTGAACGCATCACTCAGTTACTGGGGCCGTTGCTCAATGGTGGCCGGGAACCCGACCTGGAAGAAGTGGCGGCACGCCTGAAGCTGCCAACCTGGACCTTACGTCGCAAACTCGCCGAGGAAGGCACGCAATTTCGTGCAATTCTCAACGATACACGCCGCGACTTGGCCATGACCTACATCCGCGACACCGAACTGGCGTTCGGGGAAATCGCCTACCTGCTGGGTTTTGCCTCAGCCGAAGCCTTCCAACGGGCCTTCAAACGCTGGAACGGCCAGACCCCCGGCGAGTTTCGCCGCAGTCATCGCCAATCCGCGTAAGGTTAGGGGGCGTTCTCAGCGTCCCCTAAAGCTCGGTAGCGTCTTCGGCCGGTTCCAGCGGGTCCAGTTCAAACGCCTGATACTCGAGCAGTTCTTCTTGATAATCGTCCATTATTAAACCCCCATCGCTTGTTGAAAAAATCGCCTGAATAAATGACCAGCGCCCCGAGCATAAAGTGCCCGCATGAAAGAAAAATGACGGGCACATGACACTACATCGCTACTGAATAAAACGTAGCAGGTGGTCAGGAATTTATCACAGGATTTTTTCGATACGAGCCGTAGGAATACAGCTCGATTTGATGTGGATCAATCTTGGAAGGTGTTACTGGATCGAAGTCGTCTGACCCGATCCGTAACATCAGCCTATTACTGGCCGGAGGCAGGCATGGCCGAAATTGGCTCGGTCGGTGCCGGCATGGTGCTTGAATCCGCTGGTGGAGTCCCCGATTCCGTGGACGAACTCGGCTCGCTGCCCTGCGCCGGGGTAATCGGCGCCGATTCAGCAGGCGGCGCAACAGGCTCCGAAGAGGCCGGAGCGGTTTCGGCAGGTGCTGGAGCAGGTTCAGGAGTCGGCGCCAACTGAGCCGGTGCAACCTTCGCTTCAGGCACACCCAAGTCGGTTTTCGGCTTCTCGATGATGTGCGCAGCCTTCTTCGCTTCCGGCGGCAGGAACAACTCGACCAGGGCAAAGAAACGCTCGTAGAACTTCGCCGAGGATACGGTTTCGCTGGCGACTTTTACCATCGAGTCATCGGACGAGCCGATCGGCATCGATACCGAGCCCAACACACCCACGCCGAGGCTGGCGGAGTTGTTGGTCTTCTTCAGCGCATAACGGTCCTGAAGAGCGTTGGCGAACATGGTCGCGTGGTGCCCCTCGCTGCCGTCATCGGCACAGACCACACTGAAGCTGATCTCCATGTGGGTATCGCCAGTCTGCTGGAAGCTCTTGTGTCCACTGACCAGTTTCGGGTCGCTGCTGGTGATGATGTAGCCCTGGCTGAGCAAAGCCCGACGGGCGGCCTCGCAGGTCTGCGCATCGGTCACCGGGTAGTTGCGCGAGAACGTTCCGGAATCGTCGAAGTTCTCATGCTCATAGATGGCGGCCTTCTTCGACGAACAACCGGCAGCGGCGGCCAGCACCAAGGCCAGCCCGAAAACACGCATGGGAATTGATTTAAACATTGAACATCCTGAGGAAAACGGTTCGGGGCGTATTGTGCAACAGATCGATGCTTAGCGGCGTACCGTTTAGTGTCTTAAAACAGATACAAGTCTACCGACTGTCATTGACAGGAAAAAGTCGCGCGGTAAATAAGCAGGCGACGGGTACCTTATGCCGCTTTTGTATCACCCATAAAAAACCCCAGCCTTTCGGCCGGGGTCTTTGTGTCGCGCAAAGCTCAGTCAAGCATCAGTAACGCTTGATCTCAGCCTCACTTTCCAACAGTTTGCGGTAGGCCGCAAAGTCTTGCTGGCCAATGCGCGAGGCGAGGAAGCGACGGTATTGAGCCTTCTCTTCTTCGGTCGGCGCAGCGGCTTCGTTCACGCCGTTCAGACGTACGATCACCAGACTACCATCGGCCAGGGTCACGTTGCTGAAGGTCGGCTTGTCTTTGGCAACCGGTTTCGGCATGCGGAACAGCGCTTGCAGCACAGTTGGGTCGACCCCTTCCTGAGCGCGAGTCGCAGCTTGAGTCACTTTCCAGTTCTGGCCATCGATCGCCTTGTCCAGGGCAGTCTTGCCATCGCGCAGGCTGACGATCAGTTGATCAGCCTTGGTCTTGGCGGCAGCACTGGCATGCTCCTTGGTCAGTTGCACACGGATGCTGGCAGCCACGCTTTCCAGCGGCAGTTGCTCAGGCTTGCGGTGCTCCTTGGCGCGCAGCACGATCACGGTTTCCGGGTCCAGCTCGATGGCGGTGCTGTTGGCACCCTCATCCAGCACTTCAGGACTGAACGCAGCGGTCACCACGGCACGGTTGGCCGTAACACCTTCGCCACCTTCACGGCCGAATGGCGCGGAGGTGTGGACGGTCAGCTTCAGGTCCTGTGCTGGCTGGGCCAGATCGGAGGCCTCGAACGAAGAGTCTTCCAATTGCTTGGTCGCCTCGACGAAACGCTGCTCGACCTGCTGGGTTTTCAGCTCGCGGGTCAGCTTGTCTTTCAGGCTGGCAAACGTCGGCACTTCGGGGGCTTCAACGCCCAGCAGCTTGATCAGGTGGAAACCGAAGTCAGTGCGAACCGGCTCCGAAACCTGATCCTTGGCCAACGAATACAGGGCTTTTTCAAACGCTGGATCGTAGACGCCTGGACCTGCATAACCGAGGTCACCGCCATTGTTCGCCGAGCCTGGATCCTGGGAGAATTCCTTGGCCAGGGCCTCGAATGTCTCGCCTTTGGCCAGACGCGCCTGCACTTCTTCGATTTTGGCCTTGGCTTGCGCCTCGGTCACCTTATCGTTCACTTCGATCAGAATATGCGCAGCCCGGCGTTGCTCGGACAGGTTCGCGGTTTCTTTCTGATACGCCGCTTGCAGGTCTTCGTCCTTGACGCTGACCTGATCAAAGAAGGACGCTTTCTTCAATTCGAGGTAATCGATGACCACCTGATCCGGCGTCATGAATTCCTTGGCGTGTTCGTCGTAGTAGGCTTTGACTTCGTCGTCAGTCAGTTTCACCGCCGCAGGATCTGCCTTGACGTTCAAGGTGGCGAAATCGCGGGTCTGTTTTTCCAGACGGGCGAAGGCCAGAACCTGTGCATCGGTGACAAAGCCGCTACCGGCCAAGCCAGCGCGCAGCTGACCGATCAACATTTCCTGAGCCAGCATCTGGCGGAATTGCAGACGGCTATAACCGAGTTGACGAATCACCTGATCGAAGCGTTCGGCGCTGAACTTGCCCTCCACCTGGAATTCAGGCGTTTGCAGGATCACCTGATCCAAAGCCGCTTCGGAGAAAGCGAATTTCGATTTTTCTGCACCTTGCAGCAGCAGTTTGCGATCGATCAGGCCTTTGAGGGCCGATTCGCGCAACATTTTTTCGTCGAGCAAGGAAGCATCGAAATCCTTGCCCAGCTGTTGCATGAGCTGACGGCGTTGCATATCGACCGCCTGGCTCAGCTCGTTCTGGCTGATTTCTTCGCCATTGACCTTGGCCGCATCATTGCTGTGCGTCGTGGCCTTAAAAATGGCGTCGAAACCGGTCAAAGCCATCAATGCAACGATGACCCCGATAATGGTCTTGGCAATCCAGCCTTGTGAATTGTCCCTGATATTCTGCAGCATGCGTCCCCCAGAAACGGTTGAACTTCAAAATTAGGCAACCGTGGAGCGTGGGTAGAATCCGGATAGAAGAAAGGCGCATCCGAGGATGCGCCTTCTCGTAACTGGCGGAGCGGACGGGACTCGAACCCGCGACCCCCGGCGTGACAGGCCGGTATTCTAACCGACTGAACTACCGCTCCGCTGCCAAGTCAGGAATGACCCCGACCCGGATAGGCAAAAACCTGAATCGAACTTAGTTGACAGCTTCTTTCAGTGCTTTACCGGCTTTGAAACCTGGTTTTTTGGCGGCGGCGATTTCCAGCGTCTTACCGGTCTGTGGGTTACGACCGATGCGAGCTGGACGATCGGTCACGGAGAAGGTACCGAAACCAACCAGAACAACAGAGTCGCCAGCCTTGAGAGCGCCAGTGACGGATTCGATTACAGCGTCCAGCGCACGGCCAGCAGCAGCTTTCGGGATATCAGCGGATGCAGCGATAGCATCAATCAGTTCCGACTTGTTCACTCTAAGTCCCCTTATATCTATTTGAGTTTGATTCTAAGTTTTTTGGTGAAAGCAAAAAAACGAGTGCTGAATGGCCTACAGACACTTAAGAGCCGCTTTATAACAAGGGCTCTAAAAAACTGTCAACAAGCCCCCCAGGCAAATGCGTACTAATGCGTGCTAATTCTTTCCTTAGAGTCAGACTCGCGTTTTTCATCCTTTGCAACGATCTCCGGAACCACATCCGGCAAGGGCTCCGGCGCGTATTGCAGCGCAATTTGCAGGACCTCGTCAATCCATTTAACTGGTTTAATCTGTAGATCTTGCTTGATATTGTCAGGAATTTCCTTCAGATCGCGTACGTTCTCTTCAGGAATGATCACCGTCTTGATTCCGCCACGGTGAGCAGCCAGCAGTTTTTCCTTCAAACCACCGATCGCCAGCACCTGACCGCGCAAGGTGATTTCGCCGGTCATGGCAACATCTGCGCGCACAGGAATGCCAGTCAATGCTGATACCAGGGCCGTGCACATGCCTACGCCGGCACTAGGGCCATCTTTCGGCGTTGCCCCTTCAGGCATATGGATATGTGTGTCGCGCTTCTCGTGGAAGTCCAGAGGAATCCCCAGGCTCTTCGCACGGCTGCGGACAACGGTCAGGGCTGCGGTGATCGATTCGACCATCACGTCACCCAGGGAACCTGTCTTGATCAACTGGCCTTTTCCCGGTACGACCGCGGCTTCGATGGTCAGCAATTCGCCGCCCACCTGGGTCCACGCCAGGCCTGTTACCTGGCCGATCTGATCCTGCGACTCAGCCAGACCGTAGCGGAATTTACGCACACCAAGGAAGTGCTCGAGCATGTCGGCAGTGACCTTCACCGAGAAGCGTTTTTCCATCGCATGCTCTTTGACTGCCTTGCGGCAAACCTTGGCAATCTGGCGCTCCAGCCCACGTACACCGGCTTCGCGGGTGTAGTAGCGGATGATGTCGCGAATTGCTTCGGCGTCGAATTCCAGCTCGCCTTTCTTCAGACCGTTGGCCGTAATCTGCTTCGGCGAAAGGTATTTGACGGCGATGTTGATCTTCTCGTCTTCGGTGTAACCCGGCAGACGAATCACTTCCATTCGGTCCAGCAGTGCCGGCGGAATGTTCATGGAGTTGGAGGTGCACAGGAACATCACATCGGACAGGTCGTAATCGACTTCCAGATAGTGATCGTTGAAGTTGTGGTTCTGCTCGGGATCGAGCACTTCCAGCAATGCCGACGCCGGATCGCCACGCATGTCGCTGCCCATTTTGTCGATTTCATCGAGCAGGAACAGCGGGTTGCGGACGCCTACCTTTGTCATCTTTTGAATCAATCTTCCTGGCATCGAACCGATATAAGTCCGGCGATGACCACGAATTTCCGCCTCATCGCGCACACCACCGAGGGCCATGCGGACGAATTTGCGGTTGGTGGCGTGAGCGATCGACTCCGCCAGAGAGGTTTTACCCACCCCTGGAGGACCAACCAGGCACAGCACAGGACCACGAATCTTCTTCACGCGCTTCTGCACGGCGAGGTATTCGAGGATCCGCTCTTTGACTTCTTCCAGACCATAATGGTCGGCGTCGAGAATGTCTTCGGCACGAGCGAGGTCCAGACGCACCTTGCTCTGGGCCTTCCACGGCACTTGAACCAGCCAGTCGATGTACGAACGCACCACCGTCGCTTCCGCGGACATTGGCGACATTTGCTTGAGTTTGTTCAGTTCGGCCTGAGCCTTGGCCAACGCGTCTTTCGGCAGACCAGCGGCATCGATACGCTTTTTCAGCTCTTCGATTTCGTTGTGGCCTTCGTCGCTGTCGCCCAGTTCTTTCTGAATGGCCTTCATCTGCTCATTCAGGTAGTACTCGCGCTGGCTGCGCTCCATTTGCTTTTTAACGCGGCCACGAATGCGTTTTTCGACTTGCAGCAGATCGATCTCGGCATCCAGCAACGCCAGAACGTGCTCGACCCGGGCCGACAAATCGATGATTTCGAGGATTTCCTGCTTCTGCTCGATCTTCAGGGCCATGTGCGCAGCCATGGTGTCCACCAGGCGGCCTGGCTCATCGATGCTGTTAAGCGACGACAGGACTTCAGCGGGGACTTTCTTGCCCAGCTGCACATATTGTTCGAACTGAGCCAGCAGGCTGCGGACAAACACTTCCGACTCGCGCTCAGGCGCGTCGGCTTCGTCGATCAGCGAAACTTCGGCACGACAGTGGCCGTCGACTTCGCTGAAGCGCTCCACGGCGCCCCGCTGCTCGCCTTCGACAAGAACCTTGACCGTGCCGTCAGGCAGCTTGAGCAGCTGCAGAACGGTAGCGATGGTACCTACGCGATAAAGTGCTTCTTCACCGGGATCGTCGTCAGCAGGATTTCGCTGAGCCAGCAGAAGGATCTGCTTGTCGCCCGTCATCGCTGCCTCGAGGGCTTCGATGGATTTCTCGCGCCCCACGAACAGCGGGATAACCATGTGCGGATAAACCACGACATCTCGCAATGGCAGGAGAGGCAATTCGATGGTTGTCTTCATGATTTCGCCTCTACGGCGGCCATAAGGCCGTAAACAGATGGAAGTAAGCTTGAAACCAAGATGGGGGCTGTTTTCAAAAAAAACAAGCGCAAATAAATTGTTAAAACGCGTTAAAAGCAAAGGGGCCCGAAGGCCCCTTCTTTATTTCAGCAGTGTGACGCTTAGGCGTCTGGCGCTGCTTTGGCAGCCGGCTCACTGTTTTCGTAGATATACAGTGGCTTGGACTTGCCTTCTATAACGCTTTCATCGATCACTACTTTACTCACCTCGGACTGCGAGGGGATTTCATACATAGTGTCGAGCAATACACCTTCGAGAATCGAGCGCAGCCCACGGGCACCGGTTTTACGTTCCAGCGCACGTTTAGCGACCGATTTCAGCGCGTCGGCCCGGAATTCCAGGTCCACACCTTCCATCTCGAACAGCTTGGCATACTGCTTGGTCAGAGCATTTTTCGGCTCGGTGAGAATCTGCATCAACGCAGCCTCATCAAGCTCGTCCAGCGTGGCAAGTACCGGCAGACGACCGACGAATTCCGGGATCAGACCGAACTTGACCAAATCGTCAGGTTCGACTTCACGCAGGGACTCACCGACTTTCTTGCCTTCTTCCTTGCTGCGAACTTCCGCGTTGAAACCGATGCCACCCTTGGTGGAACGGTTTTGAATAACCTTTTCCAGACCGGAGAACGCACCACCGCAGATGAACAGGATGTTACGGGTGTCGACCTGAAGGAATTCCTGCTGCGGATGCTTGCGACCACCCTGAGGCGGAACGGAAGCGACCGTGCCTTCGATCAACTTGAGCAGGGCCTGCTGCACGCCTTCACCGGAAACATCCCGGGTGATCGACGGGTTGTCAGACTTGCGCGAGATTTTGTCGATCTCATCGATATAGACAATGCCCATCTGGGCTTTTTCTACATCGTAATCGCACTTCTGCAGCAGCTTCTGAATGATGTTCTCGACATCTTCACCGACATAACCCGCCTCGGTGAGGGTGGTTGCGTCGGCAATCGTGAACGGAACGTTCAGCAAGCGGGCCAGTGTTTCGGCAAGCAGGGTTTTACCCGAGCCTGTCGGGCCGATCAGCAAGATGTTGCTCTTGCCGAGTTCGACGTCGTCATTCTTTTTGTCACGCTGGTTCAGGCGCTTGTAGTGGTTGTACACCGCTACGGCCAGAACCTTTTTCGCACGCTCCTGACCAATCACGTACTGATCAAGGATGCCGCTGATTTCTTTAGGCGAAGGCAATTTATGCGCGCTGCTTTCGGCCTGGGCTTCCTGCACCTCCTCACGGATGATGTCATTGCACAGGTCGACGCACTCGTCGCAGATAAAGACCGAGGGGCCGGCAATCAATTTGCGTACTTCATGCTGGCTTTTGCCACAGAAGGAGCAATAGAGCAGCTTGCCGTTGTCCTCGCCGTTGCGGGTGTCAGTCATTCGTTCGATCCAAATCCGATAGGCTTGCAACACAAGATGAAGGCTATTGCGGGCTTTTTCAAGCCCGCTGGTGATCGGACCCGCCGACCAACCTTATTTTGAGCTGCTTATTTTAAGCAGGGCGCTGGTTGATCACTTCATCGATCAACCCGTATTCACGCGCTGCTTCTGCACTCATGAAATTATCGCGGTTGGTATCGCGCTCGATTTCTTCAAGAGTACGCCCGCTATGCTTGGCCATCAGCGTGTTGAGACGCTCACGAATGAAGAGGATTTCCTTGGCATGGATTTCGATATCCGAGGCCTGGCCCTGGAAACCGCCCAGTGGCTGGTGAATCATCACACGCGAGTTCGGCAGGCAGTAACGCTTGCCTTGGGCACCGGCCGTCAGTAGAAACGCACCCATGCTGCACGCTTGACCGATACAGGTGGTCGACACGTTTGGCTTGATGAACTGCATGGTGTCGTAGATCGACATACCCGCCGTCACCGAACCGCCCGGCGAGTTGATATAGAGATGGATGTCCTTGTCCGGGTTTTCCGCTTCAAGGAACAGCAGTTGCGCACAGATCAGGTTGGCCATGTAGTCCTCTACCGGACCAACCAGAAAAATCACTCGCTCCTTGAGAAGGCGCGAGTAGATGTCATAGGCGCGCTCGCCACGAGCAGATTGCTCGACAACCATCGGGACCAGGCCGCCTGCGGCCTGGATATCAGAGTTCTGCTGAATATACGAATTACGGAACATGCTCTGCAGTCACTCCCAAATAGTTATGTCTTGAATACGCATAAGCCAGCACGAAGGCTGGCTTATGGTGTGTACTTCTTACCGCAAAAACAATCAGTCGGCTTGTGGAGCTTCTACCGGCTTGACCGCTTCTTCGTAAGAGACCGATTTGTCGGTCACGCTAGCTTTCTGCAGAACAGTATCCACAACTTGTTCTTCCAGCACAACCGAACGGACTTCGTTCAGTTGCTGGTCGTTCTTGTAGTACCAAGACACAACCTGCTCAGGCTCCTGGTAAGCCGAAGCCATTTCCTGAATCATCTCGCGAACGCGGGCTTCGTCAGGCTTGAGGTCGAATTGCTTGACCACTTCAGCCACGATCAGACCCAGCACAACGCGGCGCTTGGCTTGTTCTTCGAACAGCTCGGCCGGCAGTTGGTCAGGCTTGATGTTGCCGCCGAACTGCTGAACAGCCTGCACGCGCAGACGGTCGACTTCGTTGGACAGCAGAGCCTTTGGCACTTCGATCGGGTTGGTGGCCAGCAGACCGTCCATAACCTGATTCTTGACCTTGGACTTGATCGCCTGACGCAGTTCGCGCTCCATGTTCTTGCGAACTTCGGTACGGAAGCCTTCCAGACCGGTTTCCTTGATGCCGAATTGAGCGAAGAACTCTTCGGTCAGCTCTGGCAGTTTAGGCTCGGAAACGGTGTTCACGGTGACGGTGAACTCAGCGGTTTTGCCTGCCAGGTCGAGGTTCTGGTAGTCCTCTGGGAAGGTCAGGTTCAGAACGCGCTCTTCGCCGGCTTTAGCGCCGACCAGACCGTCTTCGAAACCAGGGATCATGCGGCCGGAACCCAGCACCAGCTGGGTGCCTTTGGCGGAACCGCCAGCGAACACTTCACCGTCGACTTTGCCGACGAAATCGATGTTCAGCTGGTCTTCGTTCTGAGCGGCGCGATCGGCCACTTCGAAACGGGTGTTCTGCTTGCGCAGGACTTCCAGCATCTTGTCCAGATCGGCATCAGCCACGTCAGCGCTCAGGCGCTCAACGGTGATACCTTCGAAACCGGCAACGGTGAACTCCGGGAACACTTCGAAAATTGCGACGTATTCCAGATCTTTACCAGCTTCCATCGATTTAGGTTCGATCGAAGGAGCGCCAGCCGGGTTCAGCTTCTGCTCAACAACAGCTTCATAGAAGGAAGACTGGATCACATCGCCCACGGCTTCTTGACGTGCATCAGCACCGAAACGGCGCTTGATTTCACTCATAGGCACTTTGCCTGGACGGAAGCCAGCGATCTTGGCCTTTTGGGCAGTCTGCTGCAGACGCTTGTTGACCTGAGTCTCGATGCGCTCAGCCGGCACGGTGATGCTCATGCGGCGCTCAAGAGCAGAAGTATTTTCAACAGAAACTTGCATGGATATTCCTCGTTGCACAGACGTTAGCCGGCCGTTTCCGACCCCAGAATCAAGGGCATGCATTCTAGTGGGTCAAACTCAAGAAGTCACCCTACTGAAAACGGGTAAAAAAGCAGCAGGCAGTTTATAGGCGGGGGACAAACGGTTGTGCCTCGCCCTGTTAGCAAATACAGCCAGTCATGCCGGGGCTCTGTACCAATCCTTCTATATATAGAAAGAATCGGCAATCCATCCCTGACAGCCGACCCCGCGAGGGGACCGACGGGCGAATCGGCATCATCGAGAAACATAAATTCGACGACCTACCGCCCTTTCAACCCGAACATGCGGTTGCTTTGAAAATTCAGACCTCTAAAACAAAAACGGCGCAGCCCTTTTCAGGTGCTGCGCCGTTTTCTGCTATTAAATAGCTGTTTGTAATGGTGCGGACGGAGAGACTCGAACTCTCACACCTTGCGGCGCTGGAACCTAAATCCAGTGTGTCTACCAATTCCACCACATCCGCATCAAGCTTTTAAAGCAAAGGCGCCAGACTGTTAATCTGGCGCCTTTCTAAATATGGGGTGGACGAAGGGGATCGAACCCTCGACAACGGGAGTCACAATCCCGTGCTCTACCAACTGAGCTACGCCCACCATATTGCCATGTTGCTTTACTTGTGCCAAAGCTGCCTAATTGGCGCACCCGGCAGGACTCGAACCTGCGACCATCCGCTTAGAAGGCGGATGCTCTATCCAGCTGAGCTACGGGCGCCTTGTTAATCTGTATTCTTGGACGATTACAAACTAAGTGCTTTCAGTCTCACCGAATTAAACATCAACTCTGCTCGACCTTCTTAACCAGTGCTAGGCTGTGCCCGACAAGTGCGACGAATGTTATAGGTGAGCCTGAAGGTCGTCAACTCTTTTTTAAAAAAAATTCATTTAATTAAAGGGGTTAGGGGAATTTGCAGACCAAGCGCCTTTGCCCTCACCTCATGACATGCGAGAATGCGTTCTCTTTTTTTCCCCTCTCGATGGTTAATCACGCGCAATGACTGCACAACTAATCGACGGCAAATCGATCGCCGCCAGCCTGCGCCAGCAGATCGCCAAACGAGTCGCCGAGCGTCGCCAGCAAGGTTTGCGCACGCCCGGCCTCGCGGTGATCCTGGTCGGCAGCGATCCTGCCTCTCAGGTTTATGTCTCGCACAAGCGTAAAGACTGTGAAGAGGTCGGCTTCCTTTCCCAAGCCTACGACCTGCCTGCCGAAACCACTCAAGAAGCATTGACCGACCTGATCGATCGCCTGAACGACGACCCGGCGATTGACGGCGTTCTGCTTCAGCTGCCTTTACCTGAACATCTGGACGCCTCCAAATTGCTGGAGCGCATTCGTCCTGACAAGGACGTCGACGGTTTCCACCCTTATAACGTCGGCCGTCTGGCCCAGCGCATTCCGCTGCTGCGCCCATGCACACCTAAAGGCATCATGACGTTGCTGGAAAGCACCGGTGCCGATCTATACGGGATGAACGCGGTCATTGTCGGGGCTTCCAACATCGTTGGACGTCCAATGGCGATGGAACTGCTGCTGGCCGGCTGCACCGTGACCGTTACCCACCGTTTCACCAAGGACCTGGCGGGCCATGTCGGTCGCGCCGACCTGGTAGTGGTTGCCGCCGGTAAGCCGGGCCTGGTCAAAGGTGAATGGATCAAGCAAGGCGCGATCGTGATCGACGTCGGCATCAATCGTCAGGAAGACGGCAAACTGGTCGGTGACGTGATCTACGAAACCGCTCTGCCCCGCGCTGGCTGGATCACTCCGGTACCGGGCGGCGTTGGTCCGATGACCCGCGCCTGCCTGCTGGAAAACACGCTGTACGCTGCGGAAACACTGCACGGCTGAGTTCACGCTTGCTTGCAGCGCCGCATAAAAGAACCCCGCCAATCGCGGGGTTTTTTTCGCCCGCAGAAAAAGCTCGACCACCGACAGGTCAGAGATCGGGAAGCTGGAAAGCCAGATTGATACAAAATTGATACAGCATTAAAAATAATTCATCTTTGGCCCTTTGTTTACAGGCGCCTATGGCTTTCCTGGCACATACTCCTAAAATGCGTCGCTTTTCAAAGAAACAGCCCGTTACAAAACGGTATATCCACCCTTCATGAGTCCACCAGCGTGAAAATCCGTCTTTCAATCCTGAGCTTGTTTTTTGCGTTTACAGGGACTTTCACCACGCAAACGGTCAACGCCGCTGAAACCATCGAGGCGCCCCGAAACATTTCACAACTGAAGATCGCTTCCGGCAGTGCCTTGCTGATGGATATGCAAACCAACAAAGTCATTTATGCCAGCAACCCTGACGTCGTCGTGCCAATCGCGTCCGTCAGCAAACTGATGACTGGTCTGGTGGTGGTAGAAGCCCGGCAAAATATGGACGAATTCCTTTCCGTCAACATCAGTGACACCCCGGAAATGAAAGGCGTGTTTTCCCGAGTCAAACTCAAAAGCGAATTGCCGCGCCGGGAGATGCTGCTGATTGCCCTGATGTCATCGGAAAACCGTGCTGCCGCGACGCTGGCCCATCACTATCCGGGCGGTTATGTCGCGTTCATTGCCGCCATGAACGCTAAAGCCAAAGCGCTGGGCATGACCAGCACCCACTTTGTCGAACCGACGGGCCTCTCCCCCCGCAATGTGTCCACCGCCCGCGACCTGAGCAAATTGCTGATCGCTGCGCACAAGTACCCGCTATTGACTGAGCTGAGCACCACCAAGGAAAAAACCGTTTCTTTCCGTAAACCCAACTACAGCCTGGGTTTCCGCAATACCGACCATTTGATCAACAAGCCGAACTGGGACATCAAACTGACCAAGACCGGTTTCACCAACGAGGCCGGTCACTGCCTGGTGCTGGTCACCAGCATGGGTAATCGTCCGATGGCACTGGTGATTCTCGATGCCTTCGGCAAGTACACGCACTTTGCCGATGCCAGCCGTATTCGCAGCTGGGTCGAAACCGGCAAGAGCGCCGACGTGCCGTCCGTAGCGCTGCAGTACAAATCTGAAAAGAACCTCAAGCATCGCCAAAGCGGTGTGGTTGAAGCCTCGAAATAACGTCGTATCGCCTGCAAACGAAAGCCCCGATTATTCGGGGCTTTTTTTGTCCTGGATTAATCATTGGGCAGCGGCATTTGATCGTCATCCGGAATGCCATCCCCAGCGCTCGGGTCTTTCCAACCCTGCGGATGCTTTGTCGGCACTACTGTCGGTCTGGCCAACGGGTCCCTTAACGGGCTGTCCGGATCCATCACCGGATCCAGATCCGCCTCGGGGGTTGTTGGAACACTGTCTGGAGGATCTGGACGTTTGTCGTCGAAGCTCGAATCGGTAGACATATGCACCTCACAGTAGGACTTGGGTTTCAGATCGCCAAGTGGATCATAAGGTTTCGCAGGGGCCTTCTTGCCCTCTTCACCCGGTTTTATATCCCTGGGCGCCTTGGCGGGCCCGATGGGATCGACCTGAGGATCGGCGACGTCTGGAGAATCGGGGTCGAACCCCAACTCATTATCGGACGAATGCTCAGACGAGTGCGGGCCGGTGGGGGTATTGGAATGTGCCATGGCGCCTCCTGATCTTGGGCACGGAAAAATCCGGGCCCTCTACCTGAGACTCCAGCATAGGGTGGGGGTGCCATGCCGATGACGAGCGGAAACTTACTTCGCGGTCAGCGCCTTCTTCGCCCGGGCTGCCGCCTGTTCCTGACCTGACTGGGCAAGATCGCTCGCCGCTTTCAGCCAACGCGACTGATCGACATTGGCCGGAATCTGGTCCGGCTTCTGGATCAATACGCCCCAACCACCGGCATTCTCGAACGCCGATTCAAAGGCGCTGAACCCCATCAGCAGCCGACGATCCATCCCGGCGCGCAGCAACACGGTCTGCTTCTGACGGTTGTAACCGGCGAGAATGGCGTATCGGGGCTCCGCCCAGAACGCCGAGCCTTCGGTGAAGCGCACCATTACCGGATAACCGGCAGCAACCTGGGCCAGCAGCGCCGGCAAATGGCTGTCGAGGGGATAGACCACCATCCCGTACTCGCGCGCGAGGTTCTGCATGTTCTGCTGCAAGCGGTCTTCTGCACCCGGCAAATGCAGAGGTTTGTCGAGCAACCCCGGGGTAATCACGATGCCCTGCTGGGACAGCAGGCTGGCCAGCACCTGAGGCCCGCTTTGATAATTTTGCCCTCGGTAAAACGTACCGCTGAGTTCGACCCGCTCCGGCAGACGTTTGATCTCAGGCGCCACGCTCCCCGCACAGCCAGCCAAGCCGGCAACACAGCCAACGATCAATACCAAAGATCGAATTCGAGAAAATACCCGCACCATCATCACTCTCTTGTTCAGACGCCAGGTATTCACACTCCTGGCTTGGCCGTCGATCATAGGATGCCGCGCGGCAGCGGTATAGCCTTAACCGGCAGTTGATTGCATTCGATAGAGCGAACTGGTTGGTGGCAGACGACCTTTGGTCAATTGTCTGAAATACAGCAGCGGCTAAACTGTCATTTACCAAGGAAGAGTGTGTGCCCGATGCAGGGCAAAGAGGAGGCACTGATGAGCCTGACAATGACCATTGTAATGTTGATTTCCGGCTGGCTGGCCGTGGCCGCTGCCATGCTGTGGGGCGTTTTGCGTATTACCCGCCGGCACCATCACCACCCGGTTCAATCGGCGCCTGTGGCGAAAACCGATCAGCCGGCTGCCCACCCCGCCACCGCGCACTGACTGGCGCGCTTTTCAATCGTACAAACAAAAACGGCCGCCTGGCCTCTTTCGAGTTCAGGCGGCCGTTTCGTTTAACGAAGGTTAAGCTTCAGCGGCGATGCGCTTCTGCCTGGCCCGACGCGACAACATGTTCAAGCCTTCGATCGTGGCCGAGAACGCCATGGCCGCGTAGACGTAGCCTTTCGGTACGTGGGCGCCAAAACCTTCGGCGATCAGCGTCATGCCGATCATGATCAGGAAGCCCAGTGCCAGCATCACCACCGTCGGATTGTCGTTGATGAACTTGGCCAGAGGGTCAGCCGCCAGCAACATCACCAGTACCGACACCACCACCGCAATGATCATGATCGGCAAATGCTCGGTCATGCCCACAGCAGTAATGATGCTGTCGATGGAAAACACCATGTCCAGCAGCAGGATCTGACCGATCGCAGCGGCAAAGCCCAGGGTCACAGTCGACGTGGCCGACGTCGGATCATCCGGCGCCGGGTCCATGCTGTGATGGATCTCGGTGGTCGCTTTCCACAACAGGAACAGGCCACCCGCGATCAGGATCATGTCCTTCCAGGAGAACGCCTGGCCGAGAATCTCGATCACAGGCTCCGTCAGCTGGACGATGAATGCGATGGTGCTCAACAGGGCCAGGCGCAGGATCAACGCCATGCCGATACCGATGCGCCGCGCCTTCTGGCGATGCTGTTCGGGCAGCTTGTTGGTGAGGATCGAGATGAAGATCAGGTTATCGATGCCGAGCACGATTTCCATCACCACCAGCGTGGCCAGGGCGACCCAGGCAGTGGGGCTTGCAGCAAGTTCTAAAAGGTATTCCATGGGTCAGTCCTGACTCGTTGTAGACGGTTTAGATTTCCTGGGACGAAGATTCGGATTTATCCGTCTCTTGGGCCGCTTGTTCTTTCTTGCTGATTAAACCGCCCGTGGCATCGCTGAGCGCTTGCTCGGCCGCTTTGTGGGTATCGTCAATCGCCTGTTTGGCGGTTTCGGCGGCCTTGCCCATCAATTGCTGAGCACTTTTCTCGGCCTGGTCGCAACCGGCCAGCACCAGTAAAGACGTAATCAGTAGCGCCGTGGTTTTAAGCTTCATGATGCTTCCCTCGATAGAACAGACAGAACCGAAAAGGCGATCCGTCGATAGCGAGGCATTCTAAGGAAGCAAACACTTCAGGAAAATTCGTATTTTTAGCGGTTATACTTCGGTTTTAACGAATCAAGATAGTGTATGGCGTACGCCCGTAGGAGCTGTCGAGTGAAACGAGGCTGCGATCTTTTGTTTTTTAACGAGCAAGATCAAAAGATCGCAGCCTCGTTTCACTCGACAGCTCCTACAAATGATGTGAACCAGGAATTTCACCAAACATGTTGAATTATCGACAGCTGCATTACTTCTGGGTGGTGGCCAAAACCGGCAGCATCGTACGCGCCTGTGAGCAGTTGAATCTGACGCCACAGACCATCAGCGGGCAGATTTCCCTGCTCGAGCAAACCTATGGCATCGAGTTGTTTCGCCGGGTCGGCCGGCAGCTGGAACTCACCGAAGCCGGGCGTCAGACCCTGCCCTACGCCGAGCAGATGTTTCAACTCGGTGGCGAGCTGGAGTTGATGCTGCGGGCGCAGCCCAATGAACAACAGATTCTGTTTCGAGTGGGCGTTGCCGATGTGGTGCCCAAATCCATCGTCTACCGCCTGATCGCGCCGACCATGGAGTTGAGCGAACCGCTGCGTATCACCTGTCGCGAAGACAAACTGGAACGCTTGCTTGCCGACCTGGCGATTCAGCGCCTGGACCTGGTGATCTCCGACAGCCCGATGCCCTCGCATCTGGACATCAAGGGCTACAGCCAGAAACTCGGCGAATGCGGCATCAGCTTCTTCGCCACCGCCGAACTGGCGGCGCGATATGGCCAGGACTTCCCCCGCAGCCTGCACGGCGCCCCACTGCTGATTCCCGGGCCGGAAACCGTGGTGCGCAGTCGCTTGCAACGCTGGTTTGCCGAACAGCAGATCCAGCCACAGATTGTCGGCGAGTTCGACGACAGCGCCTTGATGCAGGCTTTCGGCCAATCCGGCAGCGGGATATTCATCGGCCCGAGCGTGATTGCCGACGAATTGAAACGCCAATGCGGCGTGGAGTTGATCGGCCAGACCGATGCGGTGCGCGAGTCGTTCTACGCCATCTCGGTGGAACGCAAGGTCAAGCACCCCGGCATTGTCGCCATTACCGAAGGTGCCCGACGCGAGCTGTTCACCGCGATGTGAGGCCTCAGGCGCAGATTTCGCGAGGTTTGAAGGTCATTAGCGCCATCGCCAACAGGATCGAGACAAGGATAAACCCGGCCGCCGCGAAACCCAGACCGCTCAGACCCACACTGTCGATCACCCGCCCACCGACCATCGCGCCCAGACCGATTCCGAGGTTGGCCCCGGCAATGTTCAGCGATGCAGCAAAGGCCGGAGCCTCAGGCGCAGCCTTCATCAGGCGCACGTGGCTGACCAGGAACAGCGCAGCCTGAGTCACGCCCCAAATCCCCATGGCTGCTGCCAGACCGAGGGGTGAATGAATGTTCGGCACCAGCGCCACCATGCCGGCGATCATGAAAGCACAGAACGTCACCGAAGCAATTAGCGGATGCCGATCCACCGCGCGACCGCCCAATGAATTGCCGATCAAGCCGACCGCACCGAAGCCCATCAGGCACCAGCCAACCACCGTGCCGTTGAAACCCGCCAGCCGCTCAAGAATGTCCGCCAGGTAGGTGTAAGCGGTGAACATGCCGCTGAACACCAGGATCGATAACAACACATGCCCCAACATCAACGGGCTGCGCAGGATTTTGAACTGCGAACGGAAGCTCACCTGATGCTGGTGCAGGTTGGTTTTCGGCAGGTAGATAAACAGCAGCAGCGCCTTGGCAAAGGCGATCACCGCCAGAATGCCGAAAGCACTGCGCCAGCCGAACGCATCGGAGATCAGCGTACCCACCGGAATGCCGAACACCGTGGCGCAGACAATGCCAAAACCGATCTTGGAGATGGCCCGCCCGGCGTAGTCCGGTCCGACGATGTCCACCGCGGTTTCACTGGCCAACGCCCAGAACACCGGCAACCCCAGCGCCGGAATCAACCGGGCAATGGCCATCACCCAAATGTTCGGCGCAAACGCCGCGAGGGTATTGGCCAGGCCGAACATGATCAGCACGCTGATGAACAGTTTGCGGCGTTCAAACCTTGCAAAGTATGCGGTCAGGAACGGCCCGAAAGCGGCGACGGTAAAGGCGAACAAGGTCACCAGCAAACCCGCTTGAGGGATGCTGACGTCCAGATCACGGGCGATTGCCGGCAACAGGCCGACGATGATGAATTCCGTGGTCAGCACCGTAAAACCGGCGGCGGACAACAGAAGAATGGGCAACAGCATGCAGAACTCCAGAAAAACGACGACACCAGCGACAACCCGAAGGCTCACTGGCAGAACTTGAAAATGAGGATGGCGCAGCTTAACAGAGTGTTTCCGGACGAGGTTGCACGAACCTGCAAATCGCGCTGAGCAATCGGGTGGCAGATCGTCACAGGTCTGAAGGATCACGGCTATGCTGTGATAAAGTCCGCGGCCTGCGGTACTTACACTTTGCTCATCGGCCATTCATTGGCATTGATGTAGCGACCCTTCGGTTCCCTCCATGTGGCCTGCCCGGCTTTTTGCTGCATGAGCAGAACCCTGCACCCTAATAAAATCAGAGATGCCGTTATGACCGCTTCATCCCCTTCTCTCTTGCAACGCCTGAAACGCAGCAGCCTGGTCACGCAGATCATCATCGGCCTGATCGCCGGGATTGCCTTGGCCCTGTTCGCACCTGAGCTGGCCAAATCCACCGCCTTCATTGGCAAAGTGTTCGTCTCGGCGCTCAAGGCTGTCGCGCCGATTCTGGTGTTCGTGCTGGTCATGGCGTCGATTGCCAACCACAAGCACGGCCAGGAAACCCATATCCGGCCGATTCTGTTTCTGTACCTGCTGGGCACCTTCGCGGCAGCTGTCGTGGCGGTGGTCGCCAGTACACTGTTTCCGTCGAGTCTGGTACTGGCTACCCAGGATGTTGCGGTGACCGCACCGGGCGGCATTAGCGAAGTGCTGCAAAGCCTGGCACTGAGCGTGGTCGATAACCCGGTCAGCGCGCTGATGAACGCTAACTTCATCGGCATTCTCGCTTGGGCCATCGGCATGGGTATCGCGATTCGCCACGCCGGCGAGACGACGCGCGAAGTACTGGGCGATCTGTCCAATGGCGTGACCTTGATCGTGCGTCTGGTGATTCGCTTTGCGCCGCTGGGGATCTTCGGCCTGGTGGCCTCGACCCTCGCCACCTCCGGTTTCGGTGCCTTGATCGGTTACATGCATCTGCTGGCCGTGTTGCTGGGCTGCATGCTGTTCGTGGCACTGGTGATGAACCCGGCCATTGTGTTCTGGAAGCTGCGTCGCAACCCGTATCCGCTGGTACTCACCTGCCTGCGCGAGAGCGGCATCACTGCCTTCTTCACCCGCAGTTCGGCGGCGAACATTCCGGTCAACCTGGAGTTGAGCAAGCGCCTGGGCCTGCACGAAGATACCTATTCGGTGTCGATCCCGCTCGGCGCCACCATCAACATGGCCGGCGCGGCAATCACCATCACCGTGCTGACCCTGGCTGCCGTGCATACCCTGGGCATCGCCGTGGATATTCCAACGGCCATCCTGCTCAGCATTGTCGCGGCGATCTGTGCCTGTGGCGCCTCGGGCGTGGCCGGCGGTTCGCTGTTGCTGATTCCGCTGGCGTGCAGCCTGTTCGGCATCCCGAGCGAAATCGCCATGCAGGTAGTGGCGGTCGGCTTCATTATCGGTGTGTTGCAGGACTCGGCGGAAACCGCGCTGAACTCCTCCACCGACGTGCTGTTCACCGCGGCCGCGTGCCAGGGTGAGGAACAAAAGACCCAGAAAGCCCGGGAAGCCCAGCGTCTGGCATAAAAAGATCAAAAGATCGCAGCCTTCGGCAGCTCCTACATTGGATCGGCGTACACCCTGTAGGAGCTGCCGAAGGCTGCGATCTTTTAGCGATAGCCGCAGCAACACATGAAAAAAAGCCCGCCAAGGCGTAAACCTTGGCGGGCTTTTTTGTACCTGGGCGGTTTAGAACGCGCCCATGTAATCGCGCTTGCCCACTTCCACACCGTTGTGACGCAGCAGTGCGTAAGCGGTGGTCACGTGGAAGAAAAACTGCGGCAAACCGTAGCTCAGCAGGTAGGCCTGGCCAGTGAAGCGCTTCTCTTTAGGCGTGCCTGGACGGGTAACGATCTCGATGCCTTCCTTGCCGTCGATCTGCTCGGGTTTGATCTCGCCGATGAAGGCCAGGACCTTGGCGATCAGCGCTTGCAGTTCGGCGAAGGTGGTTTCGGTGTCGTCATATTTCGGCAGTTCGACTTCAGCCAGACGCGCCGAAACGCCTTTGGCGAAATCAACGGCGATCTGCACCTGACGCACCAGCGGGAACATGTCCGGGTACAAACGGGCTTGCAGGAACGCGTTCGGATCAATGTTTTTCGCGGTAGCGTGGGCTTCGGCCTTGCTCAGGTTGTTGCTCAGGGCATTGAGCATTTGCTGGAAAACCGGAACGGAAGCGGCGTACAGGGAAATAGTCATGATGGTCTCGTGTGGTGACAGGAGTAAAAACGTGGAGCGATTATAGCCATGCCCGGCCGCCCTGCGGCTTGTCTTTTATCCTGCAAGGATTAGGCTAGGCGGCTTCGACTGCATGCTTCGACTGCATAGGGAAAAGCGCGATGAGCACTGAGCAAGAAACGACCTCCGACGAACCGCGGCTTAACAGCACGGAAATTCGCATTCTGGGCTCGTTGATCGAGAAACAGGCCACCAGCCCGGAAACCTATCCGCTGACGCTTAATGCGCTGGTGATTGCCTGCAACCAGAAAACCAGCCGCGAACCGGTGATGAACCTCAGCCAGGGCCAGGTCGGCCAGAGCTTGCGCGCACTGGAAGGTCGCGGTTTTACCAGACTGGTGATGGGCAGCCGTGCCGACCGTTGGGAGCATCGGGTCGACAAGGCGCTGGAACTGGTGCCGGCGCAGGTGATTCTGACGGGGTTGTTGTTCCTGCGTGGCCCGCAGACGGTCAACGAACTGCTGACCCGCAGCGGCCGCATGCACGACTTCGAAGATGCCGAACAGGTGGTGCATCAACTGGAGCGCTTGATCGCCAGAGGTCTGGCGCTGTTGATCCCGCGTCAGGCTGGCCAGCGCGAAGACCGTTACATGCATGCGTTGGGCGATCCGGCGGATATCGAAGCGATCCTGGCTGCCCGGCAGAATCCGGCGGAACGTGGCACCAGTAGCGGTGTGTCGGTTGAGCGAATCGAAGAGCTTGAAGCGCGGATTGCGGCGCTGGAAGAGCGCTTGGCACGCCTCGAATAATCACTTGTTCGCGATGTACCGAGGTCCTTGTGGCGAGGGAGCTTGCTCCCGCCGGGTCGCGAAGCGGCCCCAAACCTGTCAACGCATTACGTCTGGCACACCGGGTTTGCCTGTCTTGCGACTGCTTCGCAGCCGAACGGGGGCAAGCTCCCTCGCCACGGGTCCGCGTTCAACCCTGAATGGCTACTCGCCGTCCCAATAATCCACGCCATCGGCCTGCCTGGCGACGGCGACGAAGCCCGAAGCATTGCCCTGGGCCCGTTGCTGGCCGATGCGGTCCAGGCGTTGCTGATAGCGGCTGGCGGCATCACCGGTGGGGGCAAAGTCTTCGGGCAGCGGCAAGAGTTCGACCTGATCCAGGTAGAGAATGGCGGGATGCATGAAACCTCGGTCACGGTGGCTGAAGAGCAAGTCTGCGCTTGCTGGTGGCCAGTATAGGCGGGGGATATTTGCGGGCAAGCCAGGACAGCCTGGAAACCGGGTCGCGGCAATCGCGAGCAGGCTCGCTCCCACAAGTTCAGCGCTGACCTTGTGGGAGCGAGCCTGCTCGCGAAGAGGTCGGTCAGCCGACAAATAATAAGGAGGATCAGCCCCGAGCAAACGCCACGGCCTTCTGGAATTGCTCATCGGTCGGCCGCACACCGGTGTACAGCACGAACTGTTCCAGCGCCTGGATCGCAATCACTTCCAGCCCGGTGATCACCCGCTTGCCTTCGGCACGACCGCGCACGATCAATGGTGTTTCCGAGGGAATCGCCACCACATCGAAGACAGTTTCGGCCGCAGCGATAGCATCAGGCTCGAACGCCAGTTGATCGGCTTCCGGCCCGCCGGTCATGCCGATGGGCGTGACGTTGATCAGCATCTGCGGGCGCTGGCCCCCCAGTTCCGCCTGCCATGGGTAATCCAACGATTCAGCCAAAGCACGCCCGGCGCGCTCGTTCCGGGCCACGATCAGGCCGTTTTTGTAGCCACCATCGCGCAAGGCGCTAGCCACAGCCTTGGCCATGCCGCCACTGCCGCGCAGGGCAAAGGTCGAATCCTTGGGAACCTGATGAGTTTCGAGCAACTGAGCGATGGCGATGTAATCGGTGTTGTAGGCCTTGAGGTGACCGTTGGTGTTGACGATAGTGTTGATCGATTGAATAGCCCCAGCCGATGCATCCAGCTCATCGACCAAGGCGATACAGGCTTCCTTGAATGGCATCGACACCCCGCAACCCCGGATGCCCAAGGCGCGGATGCCGCCAACGGCGCCCGGCAAGTCCTTGCTGCTGAAGGCTTTGTAGTAAAAATTCAGGCCCAGTTGTTCGTACAGATGGTTATGAAACCGCAGTCCGAAATTGCCGGGGCGCCCCGAGAGTGACATGCACAGCTGAGTGTCTCTGTTGGGGTTCATCTGCATTCGAATCTCCTTCAATAGCACTTTCGGATGGACGGGATTAGCCACTCCACCGGTTCTGATTGATCATAAAAGCCAGTCTGCACCTGGCACACAGCCGTAAAGAAGCCGGTACAGACCTTACACAAAATTTACCCAACGGCTGTGCTGATTTTCAAAAAAATACTGTCTTAGAAGTATCCCCGCGACAACTTGTGTCTATTGCAGACGCGAGCGCCGGGTCGAAGAACCGAGGACTTATCATGATCCGTAAAATCCCCACAGTAGCCTTGCTGATCGGTGCTCTTGCTATCGCAGGGCAGGCAGAAGCAGGTGGTCATGGTCATGGCGGCTGGGAAGGTCCGGCTGTGTTTGGTGCGATCGTCGGCTCGGCAATCATTGGCTCAGCAATAATCGGCCGCGACCGTCCAGTGTATGTGGAGCAACCGGTCTACGTTCAGCCACAACCGGTGTACGTGCAGCCACCGCCTGTTTATTACCAACCGGCGCCGGCCTACGTTCAACAACCGATGTATTACCGCCCGGCACCGATCTATTACGGTCCGCCACGCGGCTATGGTCCACCACGCGGCTATTACGGCCCTCCCCATGGTTATTATCGTGGCGACCGCTGGTAACACGCTCATCAGGCCCCGCTTTACAAGCGGGGCCTTTTTTGTGACCACTGGCAGGACGAAGTCTGAATAAATCTCGTCAAGGTCGCTGTCGGGACAGTACCGGCAGGTAAAGTTGGTCATATTTATGTCATGTCCGATCCGCAAGCTTGGATCTGTCCGTAAACAACAGGTTGATAAAAACAAGGACGACCTTCATGCCCACACAAAACCCGCATCGCATTGTCGGCTTGTGCACTTCCGGCAAGGTGTACAACGCACTGACCGAACTCAAACACCTGGAAGGCCATCGCAGCGCAAAATTCCTCTCGCTGCTGGCAGAAAACCTGGTGCGCAAAGGCCTGCTCAATGAGCAGGAAGTGGTGCATATGCTCGATCTGGTGGTGGATTGACCGCAGAACTCATTGGCATCAATGACGACTATCGAAAGCGTTGATTGTCCGTTCAAGCGTCCGATCCGTAAGGTAGCTCCATAGATTAATGGAGGTACTTATGGCCCAGGTCCAGATCATGTCAGTTATCGGCAGCGCCGTTCCCGCACAACTCAGAGCGCGGGGATTGCTTGCCTGTTGGTATCTGGTTCAGGACGGCGAACCGATCAGCGGCCCGCTCACCTCGCTTCCCGCCGCCCAAGCCTTGTCACAACGTATCGACTCAGGCCAGCTCAGCGCTTAAGGCAGTTGAACCTTGGGCTTGGAATCGATGAAAATCGCCCAGCTCGACACGAACAGCGCCGCGATCAACGGCCCGATGACAAAACCGTTCAGGCCAAAAAGCGCCAGGCCGCCCAGGGTCGAGATGAGGATCAAGTAGTCCGGCATTTTGGTGTCCTTGCCCACCAGAATCGGTCGCAGGACGTTGTCCACCAGGCCGATCACGAACACCCCGAACAAGGTCAGCACCGTGGCCTGCCAGATCGCGCCGCTGAACAGGAAATATGCCGCCACCGGTATCCAGACGATCCCTGCGCCCACCGCTGGCAACAGCGACAGAAACGCCATCAACACCGCCCAGAGCAGCACGCTCGGGATGCCCAGAAACCAGAAAATAAAACCACCCAATGCCCCTTGCGTGATCGCCACCACCACATTGCCCTTCACCGTGGCCCGCACCACTCGATTGAACTTCAGTTGCAAACGACGTTTCTGGTTGTCTTCCAGCGGTATCGCCGCACGTACTTTACGTGCCAGTTCGGACCCGTCCCGCAGGAAGAAAAACAGCAGGTACAGCATGACGAAAAAGCTCACCACGAATTCGAACGTGCCCTGACCAAAGTTGAACGCCTTGGTCGCGACAAACTGGCTGCCTTGCATTGTGCTCTTGATGATGTTCTCCCGAAGCCCGCTCAGCTCACCCATGCCGAAACGGTCGAGCAAGTACTGAACATATGGCGGCAGACTGTGCTTGAACTGCGACACATACCCGGCGATGTCCAGTTCACCGCTTTCGATTCGGTTGTACAGCGCCGCGCCTTCCTGAACCAGCAAGGTACTGATGGTGATTACCGGCAGGATCGCGATCACCACACAGAGACTCAAGGTGAACAGGGCCGTCAGGTTGCGTGGCCAGCCGAACCTCTGTTGCAACTGATGCTGCAAGGGCGAAAAAAGAATGCCGAGGATGACCGCCCAGAACACCGCGCCATAGAGCGGCAGCAGAATCCATACGAAGGCAATGCTCACCAGCGTCAGCAAGACCATCAACGATGTGTTTTGCAGCTTCGTTTCGTTCATGTCCGATCCATGTCAGTGCGCAGGGGCGCCGTTTGCACGTACTGATATTTAGTCCGCCATGGTTCGCGCGAGTGCCATCTGTTTGTTCACCAAGCATAGATCCAGATCAATAAACCCCGCGGGCAAGCCGCTTACCCTTGCCGGCTTTTGCGATCGACACTGCCATGACCAGCGCTATGACGCTTACGCCCCCAGAATTGCTCGCCCCCGCCGGCACCCTGAAGAACATGCGTTATGCCTTCGCCTATGGCGCCGACGCGGTGTACGCCGGCCAGCCGCGCTACAGCCTGCGGGTGCGCAACAACGAATTCGATCACGCCAACCTCGCGCTCGGCATTGCCGAGGCCCAGGCTCAGGGCAAGCGCTTTTATGTGGTGGTGAATATCGCCCCGCACAACGCCAAGCTCAAAACGTTCTTGAAGGACCTGGAACCGGTGATGGCCATGGCGCCGGACGCGCTGATCATCTCCGACCCCGGCCTGATCATGCTGGTGCGTCGGCACTTCCCGCAGATGCCGATCCACCTGTCAGTGCAGGCCAACACGGTGAACTGGGCCAGCGTCGAGTTCTGGCAGCAACAGGGCTTGAGCCGGATCATCCTGTCCCGCGAATTGTCGCTGGAAGAGATCGCCGAAATCCGCCAGCACGTCCCGGCGATGGAGCTCGAAGTGTTCGTCCACGGCGCCTTGTGCATGGCCTATTCCGGGCGCTGCCTGTTGTCAGGCTATATGAACAAGCGCGACGCCAATCAGGGCAGCTGCACCAACGCCTGTCGCTGGAAATACTCGGCGACGCCGGCCAGCGAAAATCAGCTCGGTGAGATCGTTCAACAGTTCCGGCCCGAACCGACCTTGGGCATCGGTGCGCCGACCGATCAAGTATTCCTGTTGCAAGAAGCCAATCGCCCTGACGAACTGATGCCGGCGTTCGAGGATGAACATGGCACGTACATCATGAACGCCAAGGACCTGCGCGCCGTCCAGCACGTCGAGCGTCTGACACAGATGGGCGTGCATTCATTGAAGATCGAAGGTCGGACCAAATCGCACTTCTATTGCGCGCGCACCACTCAGGTGTATCGCCGCGCGATCGATGATGCGGTGGCTGGCCGAGCGTTCGATCGCAGCCTGATGACCGATCTCGAGTCCCTGGCCCAGCGCGGCTACACCGAAGGTTTTTTGCGTCGGCATGTGCATGACGAATATCAGAACTACCAGAATGGCAGCTCGGTTTCAGAGCGCCAGCAGTTCGTGGGCGGGCTGACCGGCGAACGCCGGGATCAGCTGGCCGAAGTGCGGGTGAAGAATCGTTTTGGTCTAGGCGATCACCTGGAACTGATGACCCCTCAGGGCAACTTCCATTTTGATTTGCATCAGCTGCAGAACGTCAAAGGCGAAGCGATTGAAGTGGCGCCCGGAGACGGGCACACGGTGTATTTGCCGATTCCGGATGCGGTGGATTTGCGCTTTGGGTTGTTGATGCGGGATGTGGGCGCGAATTAAAAGCTCGTCAAAAACAAGGCGCCAATTCTGTGGCGTCTGCGTATCAAATACTGTCACGACACTGTCGCCCAGGTGCGCAATAAATAAGTGAGGTAATAACACGGATGGATTTGCCAGGACCGAAGTAAATCATGGCTTGTACATCAACGCGGCATCCCGACTCGCGGTCTTTGACCACGAGGACAATGACAACTGCTTGTACTAAGTCTGGAAAGACGGCGCGTTTCGACGCGCAACCAGACTGACTTTATGTCGCGAACGTTCACGGTCCAAGAGCAAACAGTGAAAAGGCTGGGCACCGCATGCCGGGACCGAATGCACATAGGATGTGCGACAGACCCCGGCATCGCACCTACTTCACGCTCAAAACGTTGGCGAAAACATTACCCAGGCCAAACTGCAGATGGAATTTACCTCCACGAAAACGCCTTGCTGTACAGCAAAATAAATATAGCCTTCAGCGATCCAATAAGCATTTCAAACGCCCCTCTAAAACGGTCGCCGAATAATTCGCCACGTCCATCGCCAGGCCGGCCTCCGCCAGCGCCTCCAGCAAGGCCGCTTGCGCCTCGAAGCGCAGCCCGCGCTTAAGCTTTCGCGCTGCGTGCATTTGATCCAGCAACACATGGGTCACTTGATAAGGGGGGCTTATTTTCAGGCGCTGTAGCCAGACGGGAAGTTCCTTTTCGATTTTACGTTGCCTGACATCCGCGACACCCGTCGCCTTATCTGGAAATGTATTTTTTGAAACCGCCACTATCTCTTCAAATACATCAGTCAACTTCTTTAATATATAACCCAGCATCAAATCATCAAAGGCGATCAATACTCACGCTCCATTGCGCCGGAAATTATTTCTCCGGACAAACACCCTCATTACCTACCATCACACTACACCTTATTACCCAACCATTAGTGGACGCATTCTAACACTCACACTTTCCACTAATACATAACGTTTTAATAACACCTAACAAACCTTACTGACGTTTTATAACAATCATTGACTCTCAAACGCAGACACCCTAGATTAATGGCACTCTGCCAACACCCAAACAAGACAATGCATAAACTTTGTTAAGTTAATGGAATGCTGAGTTTCTGAGTTATTTCATTCCTGGTACAACGCATGAAATATGTAGACGACATTACAAAACTCTTTACACGTTTTGGCGCCAATGCGGAGAGTTACCAGGAAATACAACCGAACTACAAAGATTTTAAAGACGACCCGGTTACGGTGGCTGAGCCGGAGCCTGCGGTGGCATTGCCTCCCCCAAACCCAGCGCCCCCTGTGTTTCTACTGGATGAGCCACAGCCTTCTTTACTGATTGGCCCGGCGGTCGAGCCTGTGAAGAATGTTGTCTTCTCGCTACCTTCGCCCAAATCCCCTCCCCTGACCGAGCCACCTGCGAGTTCTGCTACGGGTGACCGTCAGCGATTGAGCGACCTGTTGCGTGAACTCAACCAGGTTCGTCGGGACGGTCTGCCAGAAACGACTCGCGAGCGGACCCAGGCGAAGGTCATTGCTATCGTTTCGGCGAACGGTGGGGTGGGTAAAAGCACCGTCGCCGCTGGCCTCGCGAAAACACTTCGGCGCCCTGGCGGGCGAACCATCGCGATTGATCTGGACCCTCAGAACGCGCTGTCCAGCCACTTGGGTATCACCAGGCAGGTTCCCGGGCTGATCCAGCTCAAAGAGCAGGACGCAGACTGGAGCGCTCATCGCCTGTCGGGCTTTAGCGACAGTGAGTGCCTGCCCTTCGGCACTGGAGGGGTGAACGATCGCCGATTGCTCAAGCAGTTGATGCTTGAAGATTCTGACTGGTTGAATCAGCACCTTGCGTCAATGAACCTCAGCGAAAACGATACCGTGATCCTGGACACGCCTTCGGGTGCGACCGTCTATTCGCAACAGGCCCTCGACGCCGCCGATCTGGTGCTGGTGATGACGGTGGCCGACGCGGCCTCCTACCTGGCACTGGACACCATGACCCAGTGGCTGGAAACCAGCCGGCGACGCGCGCAGCGGCACCGGTATGTACTCAACCAACGGGATGACTCGCGTTCGTTCAGCAGGGACATGGGCGTGCTGTTTCTGCGGCGGCTCAGCGCTAACCTGATCGGGACGATTCGTCTCGATCACCAGTTCAACGAGTCGCTGGCCTATGGTCGGGACCCACTGCAGTACGCACCTGAGAGCATTGGCTGTCAGGACATTCTTTCGCTGTCTGGCGCGGTCCATGCCCTGCTTTTCGCGGAGGCTAACAGCCAGCAGGGCACGCCATGACCGCACGGCTGAATCAGCTACCCGTAAAGACATGGTGGTTGCAGGAGCTACTGGATACTGTCCAGGCTCGCGTCAGTCGATGGCCCCTGCGTTGGCGCCAAGGCCTGAAGATCTCAGCCGGGCTGATTGCGACATTGTTGGTGCTGGGTATCCTCACTGCGCCGCTGAATCTGTATTCCCAGGCCGCGTTTGCCGCTGTCTGTTTTGCCGCAAGCCTGATCATCCGCAAGAAAGCCGGGCGTCTGGCGATCCTGACCCTGATCACCCTCTCGCTGATCGCTTCGTTGCGTTACATGTACTGGCGCCTGTCCGACACCCTGAACTTCGACAACTGGCAGGATGCCGTATTTGGCTACGGGCTGGTGCTGGCCGAACTGTATGCCTTGCTCGTCCTGGTCTTCGGCTATGTACAGACCGCCTGGCCGCTGCACCGCAAACCGCAGTTTTTGCAACAGCCGCCCGCTGAATGGCCGACGGTAGACGTCTTCATTCCCACCTATAACGAAGCATTGGGTATCGTCAAACTGGTGGTGCTTGCGGCTCAGGCCATTGACTGGCCCGAGGGCAAACTGCGAGTGCATATGCTCGATGACGGACGCCGGGAGGAATTCAAGGTTTTCTGTCAGCAGATTGGTGTCAACTACATCACCCGCGACAACAATCAACATGCCAAGGCCGGCAACCTCAATGAGGCACTCAAAGTCACCGATGGCGAGTTCATTGCCATATTCGACGCCGATCACGTGCCCACCCGCTCCTTCCTGCAGATCACCATGGGCTGGTTTTTAAAGGACCCGAACCTGGCGTTGCTGCAAACACCGCACTTTTTCTATTCACCCGATCCGTTCGAAAAAAACCTCGATACCTTCCGCTCGGTACCCAATGAAGGTGAGCTGTTCTACGGCCTGGTACAGGACGGCAACGACCTGTGGAACGCGGCCTTCTTCTGTGGCTCCTGCGCGGTCATCCGGCGGACTCACTTGCTGGAAGTCGGCGGCATCGCCACCGAAACCGTGACGGAGGATGCGCACACGGCACTCAAGCTCAATCGCCGTGGTTTCAATACTGCTTACCTCGCCGTTCCACAAGCGGCGGGACTGGCCACCGAAAGCCTTTCCCGACATATCAGCCAGCGCATACGCTGGGCGCGGGGCATGGCGCAGATTTTTCGGACCGACAATCCGTTGTTTGGCAAAGGACTGAACCTGGGGCAGCGCATCTGCTACCTCAACGCCATGATGCACTTCTTCTACAGCCTGCCTCGCCTGGTGTTCTTGACCGCACCCTTGGCCTACCTGTTTTTCGACGCGCAGATTTTCCATGCCTCGGCGCTGATGGTCACGGTCTATGTGCTGCCGCATATTTTCCATTCCAGCCTGACCACCTCCAGCATCCAGGGACGCTTCCGCCATTCCTTCTGGAACGAAGTGTATGAGTCGGTATTGGCCTGGTACATCATGCGACCGGTGCTGTTGGCCCTGATCAGCCCTTCGCTGGGCAAATTCAACGTAACCGACAAGGGCGGCACCATTGAAAAGGACTATTTCAACTGGAAGCTCGCGCGGCCTTACATCGTCCTGCTGACCTTGAACATGGTCGGCCTGGCGATCGGCGTGGTGAAACTGATCGGGAGTGATTCGGCCGAGGTCACTACCCTGCTGATCAACCTGGCCTGGACCGTGTACAACATCGTCATCGTCAGCACCGCCGTGGCGGTGGCCACTGAGTCCTCTCAGGTGCGCAACGAACCCAGGGTGCCCGCGGACCTGCCCGTGCGCGTCTATCGCGAAGACGGCACCTGGTTCGATTGCATAACCCGGGACTTCTCACAAAACGGCGTGGGCCTGGCACTGCCACCGCAGGTTCTGCTCAGCGACAACGAGAAGCTGCGACTGTGCATTCTGCGCACACCTCCTTCAAGCCTCTTTCCCGCAAAAACGGTCTTCAGCAACGACAACGTAGCGGGCGTGCAATTCGAGGGTTTGACCCTGCGCCAGCAAAGCGAGCTGGTGCGATTGACCTTTTCACGGGCCGACACCTGGGCCAACACGTGGGGTAACGGCCGCCTCGACGCGCCCATGTCGGCGTTGCGCGAGGTCAGCAGCATTGGCTTGCGCGCCATCCTGCGCTTGTTCGTTGCAACCCTAAAGGACAGCCAGGCGCTGCTGCGCAAACGCCCGGACGCTCCATCACCTATCGACTCCACCGCGGACACGCAACGATCTTGAAGCCTTCCATTCGCCGGACCTTTCTTCCTCGTCGCTCACTCATGCTGATCACCTGCTCGCTAGTGGGCTGGAGCGGCTGGGCATTGAGTGCCGCCGCCCAAATCAGCGCCACAGAGCCGGCGATGATGCCGGTCGCATCGTTGCCCGGGACTGATGCCCCGGGCAACAGCTATACCCGCACCCTCAAGGAGCTGGGCAAAAGCTATCCGATGACCCTTAAGGGCGTGGAGGCTACCGACAGTGTGAATTTCGATGTGCGCGCCGATGAAGTCGTCACGGCTGCGCAGGTCACACTGCAGTACAGCTACTCACCGGCGCTGCTGGCCGACCTTTCGCAGATCAATGTGCTGGTCAACGATCAAGTGGCCGCCAGCCTGCCCCTCCCGAAGGAAGAGGCCGGTAAAGTGCAGACCCGGACCGTGCAGATTCCGCCGCAGACCATCACCGAATTCAACCGGCTCAGCCTGCAGTTCATCGGTCACTACACAATGCAATGTGAAGACCCTTTGCACTCCAGCCTGTGGGCCAGGATCGGCAACGAGAGCCAGCTGAGCCTCCAGGTGTCCTCGATCAAACAGCCCAACGACCTGTCCGCCCTGCCGCTACCCTTGTTCGATCGTCGAGACGCCTCGCCCCTGAAGCTGCCCTTCGTGTTTGCCGGGCGCCCGGGCAGCCCTGAGCTTGAGGCCGCCGGTATCCTGTCGTCCTGGTTTGGCGCCCTGGCCAGTTACCGCGGCGCAACCTTCCCCGCCAGCCTCACCAGCCTGCCGGCCAAAGGCAACGCGGTGGTGTTTGTCAGCGGTGGCGAATCAACGACCTTGGGCGGCTTACCGATCAAAGAGGCCACGGGGCCGACATTGACACTCGTGAGCAACCCGAATGATGCTCAGGGCAAACTGTTGATCGTTTCCGGGCGCGATGGCGCCGATCTCAAGGTCGCCGCGACAGCGCTCGCCCTCGGTGGCTCGGCCTTTTCCGGGCAGAGCGTGGTGATCGACCGGATTGACTCGCTCAAGCCACGCCAACCGTACGACGCGCCTAACTGGCTGCCCTCCGATCGCCCGGTTCGCCTGGGTGAACTGGCGAAGCCCGCAGAACTGAATGTATCGGGTTATAACCCGGGGCAAATGACGGTTGCGCTGCGCTTGCCACCCGACCTGTTCAACTGGCGTGAGCCCGGCGCGCAACTTGACCTGAAATACCGCTATACGCCGCAACCGGTCTCCACCAATTCCTCGTTGCTGGTCAACTTCAACGACACCTTCATCAAGTCGATCGATCTGCCTTCGATCGAGAAACTCGGCAACAGTGACAGCCTGCTGGCAATGCTCAAAACCGACGACAGCCTGGCCCGCACGTCGCGCATGCTGTTGCCGCTCAATGCCGTAGCGCTGCAATCGCGCCTGCAATTTCGCTTCATGTATGACTACATCAAACAGGGCGAATGCCGCGACATCATCATCGACAACATGCGCGGTGTGATCGACCCGGACTCGACCCTGGACCTCAGCCAATACGAACATTTCATGGCCATGCCCAACCTCGGGGTGTTCAAGGACAGTGGCTTCCCGTTCACCCGCATGGCCGACCTTTCTGAAACCTCGGTGATCCTGCCCGACGAGTCAGGCCCGGCCGATCTGAGCGCCTATCTGACCCTGCTGGGGCGCTTCGGCGACTCCACCGGTTATCCGGCCACCGGCGTGAAGGTGGTCCACGCCGACCAGCTGGCCGAGCAAAGCGACCGGGATTTGCTGGTGCTCGGCTCGGGCAACAATCAGCCGCTGCTGGAGCAATGGCAAAACCTTCTGCCGGCCAAGAGCGAAAATGCTGCGCAGTACTTTGAACTGTCTGACCTGCCCCTGCGTCTGCGCAACTGGATCAGCCCGGATACGAAAACCAATCTGCGTGAAGCGCGCAGCAGCTTCAGGTTTACCGCTGAGGACGGCAGTGCTTATTTGACCGGATTCGAATCGCCGCTCAAGAGTGGGCGCAGTGTGGTGTTTATCGCCAGCGCAAGGCCCAGCGGTTTGGCCGACGTGACCAACGCCCTGCTCAGCAGCGAAGAAAATGCCCACGAGTTGCAAGGCAGTCTGGTGGTGGTCAGGGGCAAGCATGTCAAATCGCTGGTCGCCGAGCAGGATTACTACGTCGGGAGCTTGGGCCCATTGCGCTATCTGCAGTGGTACCTCTCGCAAAATGTAATAGCGCTCATGCTGTTCACCCTCCTCGGGGTCCTGCTGCTTGCTTCGATGGCCTACCTGGCCCTGCGCTTACGGGCCAAACGTCGTCTTGGCCAATGAACCACGCATGCCTGTGTCGTCCATGAGCAACCGGGGTGTTTCACTTCGCCAGTGCCTGTGCGGTAACGCGCGCAGGTTGAGCACCGTGCTGGCGCTTGCCCTGCTGGCGCCTGCGATAGCGGCCGGGAAATCCTGTGAGTCGCCAGCCTGGCCACTGTGGCAAACCTACGCAACGCGCTTCGTTCAAGACGACGGTCGTGTTCTGGAATCGAGCCTGGAGAACAATCACAGCACCTCTGAAGGGCAGTCCTACGGCATGCTCTTCGCACTGATCGGCAACGATCAGCCACGCTTTGACAAACTCTGGCGCTGGACCTCAGCCAACCTTGCAGGCTCCGCCACCGCCACACGCCTGCCGGGCTGGTTATGGGGGCAAGGCACGGACGGTCAGTGGCGCCTGCAAGATGCCAATTCGGCCGCCGACGCCGACCTGTGGATCGCCTACGCCCTGCTTGAAGCCGCACGCCTGTGGCATCGGCCGGACTATCACCAGGACGCCCTGCACCTGATCGCGACGATTGAAGCGCAATTGGTCGTCGAGCTACCCGGGCTGGGCCCGATGGTATTGCCCGGACCAAAGGGCTTCGTCCAGCCGGACGCTCTCTGGCGCCTGAACCCCAGCTACCTGCCACTACCACTGTTACGGCGGCTGGCCAAGGAAGCACCCTCCGGGCCCTGGCAAGCGATTGCCAACAACACCGCGACGATGATTGCCCAATCGAGCCACCACGGTTTCGTCGCTGACTGGGTCGCTTATCAAGGCACTTCAGCGCAATCGGGGGTCTTCACAAGCGACCCGATCAACGGCGACACGGGAAGCTACGATGCCATTCGCGTGTACCTCTGGCTGGGCATGAGCGATACCTCCGAAACGCTGGCGGCGCTCCAGCTCAAACGGCTGGACGGCATGGCCCGCAGCACGCTCACGACGGGTTCCCCCCCGGAAACCGTCCAGGTTCTGCGCGGCAGTGTTCAGGGTCAGAGCCCGTTCGGATTCTGGGCGGCACTGATTCCCTATCTTGAGGCCAAGGGGCTACCCGGGTTGGCCGATCAGCAACGACGCCGCGTGGAACTCGCCTTGCGCGAAGCGCTGGCCAGGCCTGATGCCGACGCCGGTGCGCCGCGCTACTACAACTTCATGCTTAGCCTGTTCGCACTCGGCTGGGCAGATAAACATTACCGATTCCGGGAAGACGGAACGCTGAAACTTTCCTGGGAGACCGCATGCACGCGCACTACCGCACGCTAGCCATCGCCGTCATGAGCACATGGACGGCCGCTGCTGCCCACGCTCAAAGTCCGACACCACAGACATTACTCGTCGAGCAGGGGCAGTACTGGCAATTGCACAACAACCCTCAACGCGCGGCGGAAGTCTGGCTGAAAGTCCTGCTGCTGGACCCGGCCCAGGTTGACGCACTGTATGGCCTGGGCTTGATCGGCGTGCAACAGGGCAAGCCACAACAGGCGCAGCAATACCTCGCCCGCTTGCAGGCCATCCAGCCACCGCCCAGGCAAGCACTGCAATTGGCGCAGGACATCAGCATGGCCCAACCGCAGAACCAGCAGCGTCTGGAAGAGGCTCGGCGCCTCGTCGATGCCGGTGAGCGTGACAAGGCAACTGCAGTGTTTCGCTCGCTGTTCGATGGCCGTCCACCTCAAGGTACGATCGGCCGTGAGTATTACAACAACCTTGCCTTCAATCAGGCGGACTGGGCTGAGGCACGCAGCGGACTTCAGCGCCTGCAACGCGAGATGCCCAACGACTCGATCGTCGCGCTGTTTTACGCCAAGCATCTGGTCCGCCGAGAAGACAGCCGTGCCGAGGGCATCCGCGCCCTGGCCGCGCTGACCCAGCGTGCGGACATTGCCGGTGATGCCGACGAAAGCTGGCGCCTGGCGCTGACCTGGATCGGTCCGCCCAATCCGGCACAAGTGCCGTTGTTCGAGGCGTACCTCAAGACGCATCCGGATGACGTGGAAATCCGGGCGCAGATGAACAAGGGCAAGCAACAGGTGGCAACGACGGCCAGCAAGGAATGGCAACCGCCCGCCGAAGTGGCGCGCGGTCTGAAGGCGCTCAAGGAAGGCGATCAGGCCACCGCCGAACAGGCTTTTCAAGCACGTTTGAAAACCCGGCCCGATGATGCTGACGCGCTGGGCGGCCTTGGGGTTATTCGCCAGCAGCAACACCGGCTGGCCGAAGCGGAAAAGCTCCTGGGTCAGGCCACGCGACAAAACGACGGCAGCCACTGGCAAGTTGCGCTGAATGAAGTGCGCTACTGGTCGGCGTTGCAGCAGGCCCGCGACGCCCAGGCCAAAGGCCAGGCAGCTCAGGCACAGGTCTTGGTCAACCAGGCGCTGCGGCTGAATCCAAACGGGGTAGATGCTCGCCTCGCCCTGGCGGATATTCAGGCCAGCGCGGGCCAGTTCGATGACGCTCAGCGCAACTATCGGCAGATCTTGAACCAGCGCCGCGACGACCCTCAAGCACTGGAAGGGCTGGTCAATGTGCTGCTCAAGAGCGGCAAGAACGATGAAGCCCTGCAACTGATCAACAGTCTGCCCGCCACCGGACAGGTAAAGATCGGCCAGTCCGCACGCTTGCAAGCCTTGCGCGCGACGCAACAGGCCGCCCTCGCCGAACAACGCAACGACCTGCCCGCTGCGCGCAACGCCTTGCAAGACGCGCTGCGCGTTGAGCCGGACAACATCTGGACACGTTTCGCCCTGGCCCGCCTGAACCTGGCGATGGGCGAACCGCAAAAGGCTCGGGACCTGATCAACGCCATGCTCCAGGCCCACCCCGACAATGCCGATGCGCTTTACGTCAGCGCCTTGCTGTCGGTCCAGATGGGTGAGTGGAAAGCCGCCCAGACAACGTTGGGACGCTTGCGCCCCGACCAGCGCACCCCGGACATGGACGCGCTGGCCGCGGATGTCAGCCTCAACCTGCAACTCAGCCAGGCGATCGAGTTGGGCAAGCGCGGACAGCGCCAGGAAGCCCTGACCTTGCTTGATCGTATTCAGCCGATGGCCAACAACAGTCCGGATCGCACGGCGAGCCTGGCCTCGGCGTATGTCGACATCGGCGAGCCAACCCGTGCGCTGGCCCTCATGCGCGGCCAGTTGCAAAACACCACGGCGCCCTCGGCGGACTTCATCCTGCAATACGCCGCTGTCCTGCTTAAAACCGGAGAAGACGCACAGGTCAACGAGATTCTGCGCGACCTTCAGAACAGGCCCTTGAACGCGCCGGCTCGCAAGCGTTTCGACGACCTGCTCTATCTCTATCGCATCCGCCAGGCTGACCAGCTGCGTGAACGAGGCAATCTGGCCAGCGCTTATGACACGCTGGCGCCCGCACTGGCGCAACGTCCCGGTGACAGCGCTGCCGTCGCGGCCCTGGCACGGATGTACTCGGCCAACGGCGACACGGCAAAAGCCCTCGAACTCTACAAACCGCTGTTACAACGTCAGCCGAACGACCCGCAACTGCTGTTGGGTGCCGCCGACGCGGCGGTGTTGGCACATGACACTGCCTTTGCCGAACAGGCACTGCAACAGCTGCTCAAGACTGAATCCGGCAACCCTCAAACGCTGACAGAAGCCGCCCGCCTCTACCAGAACATGGGCGAGGCCGGCACGGCGACCGATCTGCTGCGCAAAGCGGTGGCCATTGAACAGAGCGAGAAACGCAGAAGCCAGGGCGGCCAACTGAGCGGTTCTACGGTGGCGCCCAACCCTTTTGCGGGGGTGTCGGGGCCACGTAGCGAGGTCAGTCGCGACACTTTGCTGGCAGCGATCCCGCCACCGGTCCAGGAGATGCCGGGCAGCGTGAGGTCTCACACCCCCTTTGGCATCGACGCCCCGCCAAGGCCGCAGCAAGCGAGCAATTCATTCGAGTCGCAGCTGCCGCGCGCAGCACTGGTGAGCGAGGACATCAGCCCCGCGCAACAGGCGCTGAATAAAATCCTTCAGGAGCGCAGTGCCTACGTCACCCAGGGTGTGAGTATTCGCAGCAACAACAGTGAGTCGGGGCTGAGCAAACTGACCGATATTGAAACACCGCTGGAAATCAATATCCCGCTGGATGAAAGCCGCGTCGCCCTGCGTGTGACGCCCGTCTCACTGAACGCCGGCAGTGTCAGCGGCGAGGCGCTGTCGCGTTTTGGTAGCGGTGCGCAGAGCGACGGCGTCGGCTCGCAAAAAGCCGAGGGTGTCGGCCTTTCCGTCGCTATTCAACGGCCCGCGGATGGGTTCAAAGCTGATCTCGGCACCACTCCGCTCGGTTTCAAATACACCACCGCCACCGGCGGCATCAGCATTGATCGCCCGGTGAGCGACACCTCTAATGTCCGTTACGGCGTGAGCGTTTCCCGGCGTCCGGTGACTGACAGCGTCACCTCGTTTGCCGGCACCACGGACAAACGCAGCGGGCAGTCCTGGGGTGGCGTGACCGCCAATGGCGGGCGTGGCCAGTTGAGCTTTGACGACAACGAAGTCGGTGCCTATGGCTACGCCTCCTGGCACCAGCTATGGGGCAACCATGTCGAGTCCAACAGCCGCAGCGAACTGGGCAGCGGTGTGTACTGGTACCTGCAAAATGCAACGGACAGCAAGCTGACCGTCGGCCTGAGCATGACCGGCATGAGCTACGCCAACAACCAGGACTATTTCACTTATGGCCACGGCGGCTATTTCAGCCCGCAGACGTTCTTCGCCCTGGGCGTGCCAGTGACCTGGGCACAACGCTCCGGACGCTTGACGTATCAAGTCAAGGGCTCGGTCGGCGTGCAGCATTTCGAGCAGGACAGCGCCGACTACTTCCCCAACGACAAAGCCATGCAAGCGGCCTCGGGTTTGCGCTACGAAGGGCAAAACAAAACCGGGATCGGCTACAGCGTCGCCGCGGCGGCTGAATACAAGGTCGCTTCGAAGTTCCTGCTGGGCGCCAATCTGGGCCTGGACAACGCCCGCGACTACCAACAACTCAGCGGCGCCCTGTCTTTGCGCTACCAGTTCGAGGACATCAGCGGCCCCATGAGCCTGCCGGTCAGCCCGTACACCTCGCCTTATTCCAACTGATCATTCTGGAGTTTTCGATGCCCACTTCTGCCCTTGCCGGCCTGTCCCTCCTTGTTCTTGGGGAGAGCCATATGAGCCTCGCGGACCATTTGCTGGAGCCGCTGCACGACAACCTGACTCGCCAAGGCGCCCAGGTTCATTCCATCGGTGCCTGCGGTGCCAGCGCCGGCGACTGGCTGATCAGCAAAAAGGTCGACTGCGGCGCCGAGCGCAAAGGCAACGACAAGATCGTGATCAAAGGGCGCGAGGCAACCACCACACCGATCCAGGACCTGATCGCCGCCGACAAACCCGACCTGGTGATACTGGTCATCGGCGACACCATGGCGTCCTATGACAAGCCAGTATTTCCGAAGGCCTGGGCATGGCAAAGCGTCACCGGCCTGGCCAAGGCCATCGCGGGCACCGGGACCCGTTGCGCCTGGGTGGGCCCGGCCTGGGGCAAAGCCGGCGGCATGTACCAGAAAAATGATGCCCGCACCCAGTTGATGTCGCAGTTTTTGGCCGCGAACGTGGCCCCTTGCACCTACATCGATTCGCTGACGTTCTCCAAACCCGGGCAGTGGATCACCACCGACGGGCAGCACTTCACCGTCGCCGGTTATCAAGCATGGGGCACTGCGATTGGCGGTGCGTTGGCCAAACTGCCCGCCGACACCGTTAGCAGCACTGGAGCCGGCAAATGATCCGATCCGCATGGGGCTGGGCGCTGTTCGCGCCCTTGATGCTGAGCCTGCACGCTCAGGCCGCCGACATTGCCCTGTACCCGACGGGCCCGGATCAGGACTCGGCTTTCCTGCGCTTTATCAACGCCGCCGACCGACCGTTGCAACTACTGGCCGAAGGCTCTCGGGCAAGCCTCAAACTGGAAGGCTCGAATGCCGTGTCCGACTACCTGCCCGTGCCCGCCAACCAGCCGATCAAGGGCACTCTGGAACGCAACGGCAAAAGCCAGCCGCTGGACATCCAGGTGGCAGCAGGCGAATTCGCCAGCGTGATCGCTTTGCCAGACAGCACTCAAGGTATCCGCCAGGTGGTCATCCGTGAGCAACCCGACGACTTCAATAGCCTGAGAGCCTCGCTGGCGTTTATCAGCGCCGATCCAGCATGCACCCAGGCCGGTTTGCGCGCTGCGGGGAAGAACGCCGACCTGTTCAAGGAGGTGGCCGACGGCAGCGTGCAACGCCGAACGATCAACCCGGTCAGCCTGTCGGTTCAATTGGTCTGCGCTCAAACCAACGTCGGTGCCCCGCTTGACTTGGGCCAGCTCAAGGCCGGCGAGCGCTACAGCGTTGTGCTGCTGCCTGGCGCAAATGGTCCATACCTGCTGCTCGCGACTGACGTCCTGGCCCACTGATCGGATCGCGCCACCACCATGGTTTTTGCCTCTCTCGAGTTTCTGACGTTGTTCCTGCCGCTGTTCTTGTGCACATATGCAGTGTGCCCAGCTGCGTGGCGCAACATCACGCTACTGATCGGCAGCTGGCTGTTCTATGGCTGGTTGAGCCCCCGGTTTCTCGCAGTGCATGTGGTACTGACGATCACGGCGTGGGCCGGCGGCTTGCTGATTAACGCCTTGAGGGAAGAAGGCAAGGGCCGTGTGCGGCTACTCGCGACATTGATCGTGCTCAACACGGCGGTGCTGTGCTGGTACAAGTACGCCAACATCGTCGCCGGCACATGGATCGATGCCGTCACCTGGTATGGCGCCATGCCGCTGGACTGGCAGCGGGTCATCATGCCGGCCGGGCTATCGTTTATCGTATTGCAGGCGATTTCCTATCTGGTGGATGTACACCGTCGCACCGTGCCGGTCGAACGCAGTTTCATTAATTACGCCACCTATATTTCGATGTTCGGCCATTCGGTCGCCGGCCCCATCATTCGCTATGACTGGGTTCGGCGTGAGCTGAATCAGCGTGACTTCAACCTGCAGAATTTCTCGCTGGGCGCACGCCGGTTCATGGTCGGGATGTGCATGAAGGTCCTGGTGGCCGACACCCTGTCGCCCGTGGTCGATGTGGCGTTCAGTTTGCCGAACCCCAGCCTCTCCGACGCCTGGGTTGGCTGCCTTGCCTACTCCCTGCAACTGTTCTTCGACTTCGCCGGCTACAGTGCCATGGCCATTGGGCTGGGACTGATGCTGGGTTTTCACTTTCCCGAGAACTTCGACCGTCCGTATCTGGCCAACAGCATCCAGGACTTCTGGCGTCGCTGGCACCTGTCGCTGTCCAGCTGGTTACGTGACTATTTGTATATTTCGCTGGGCGGCAATCGCAACGGCACCTGGAAAACCTATCGCAACCTGTTCCTGATCATGGCCATCGCCGGCCTCTGGCACGGTGGCGATAGCTGGAATTATCTGCTGTGGGGCAGCGCCCATGGCATTGCGTTGTGTGTGAATCGTGCCTGGAACAGCTCTACCCTGCCCCCGGTACCGCCGGTGCTTTCTCATGGGCTGACACTGCTGTTCGTCTGTCTGGCCTGGACACTGTTCCGCGCCCCTGACTTTCATAGCGCGCTGAGCCTGTATGCCGGACAGTTCGGCCTGCAGGGCATCGCCCTCGGTGATGAACTGTCCGCGACCCTGCGCCCGGTACACGGCCTTGCGGGTTTGCTGGGTGTGTTCGGTGTCATCGCACCGCTGCTGCGCCCTTACTGTGAGAATCGATTGGGCGGCCTTTTTCTCTACACCGCCGCCCTTTGGCCCATTGCCGGTTTCATGCTGTCGTTCGCACTGATCGCCAGTCGCGAAACCGTCCCCTTCCTGTACTTTCAATTCTGATGACGCCCCCAAAGCACACCCCGCCCCCCACTCCGCCAGATGATCTGGCGATACGCAGCAGTCGGCTGGCAGGCGTGGCGCTGCTGATATTCCTGTTCGTCGGAATGCTGTCCTCTGGCCGCCTGATTGTCTCAGGGCAGATCTCGCTTTTACCCGATAAAGTGCTGACCCCGCAGATTCTTGACGGCGATATCACTCATCGGATCGCCAAGGAACTGTCGAACGCTCACCTCCCCACGACCTTTGCCGAGCTGGAGCGCGGTGTCAGTTGGCTGCTGCTCAGAGACACCGGGCCGAGGGTTCGTTCGGGTTGTCCTGACTGGTTGTTTTTGGCCGATGAGCTCAAGGTCAATCATCAAGCGCAGCGCAATGCCGATGCGAAAGTCCAGGCAGTGATTGATCTGAAGCAGCAGCTCTCCCAACGTGACATCAGCTTGCTGGTGGTCATCGTTCCAGACAAGAGCCGCATCGCCTCCGAGCAGCGTTGCGCACTGCACCGCCCAGCCGTTCTTGAAGGGCGCATCCGGGCCTGGACCTCGAAGCTGGATGTGGGTGGTGTGTCGAATCTGGACCTCACCGGTGCGCTGACGCCACTGGGGGCCAGTGCCTGGTTGCGCACCGATACGCACTGGAGCGAATCCGGCGCGAAGGCGGCGGCCGATGCCATCACACAGCGCCTGAAGACCCTGGGCATCAGCGCAACGCCACGCAGGTCATTCAACGAAAGCCATGCCCCGCTCGCGTTGCGACCTGGCGATCTGGTCCATCTGGCGGGCATCGACTGGCTGCCGCTCAAATGGCAACCCGCACCCGAAATGGTCGCCCAAACCAGCACCCACGAACTTCCCGTTGTATCAGCCGACAGCCCTGATACTGAGGCAGACCTCTTTGGCGATGCCGACCTCCCCAACACCGCGCTCATCGGCACCTCATTCTCGCGCAACTCCAACTTCGCAGGGTTCCTGCAGCAGGCACTGGGCGCCTCCGTGGGTAACTTCGCCAAAGACGGCGGAGCGTTCTCCGGCGCTGCAAACAGCTACCTCAACAACCCGGCCTACAAAGAAACGCCACCAAAGCAAATCATCTGGGAAATTCCGGAGCGGGACCTGCAGTCGAATTATATCGACCCCATTGCCTATCGCTCATTTCGATAGGCCAATCGCATCCGGCGGCGGTGCTTTTGCAGGAGCGAGGCTTGCCCGCGAAGAACGATGACGCGGTAAACCTGCAACCACAAAAAACCCGGCGCATCGGCCGGGTTTCGTTTATCGCCTGTCGTCGGACAATGGCGTTTCTTCATCCGGCGCCGGAATGTCGTCATCCAGATCCGGGTCCAGATCCGGGTCCCTCCAGTCTTCAGGACGATCAACGTCCGTATCGGCCGGGTCTCGCGAAGGGTCCATGCCGGGTGGTGCGTCGTGATCCATCGACGGATCGTCCATATCGGGAATGGGTCTGACAGGGTCGTTATCAGAAACTCCACCTTGAAGGATTTGCTCGTAAGCCATGACGCACCTCACTGATGAGGTCCAGCGAATCTGGGCCGTACAGGTTGGAAACGAGCCTGCAAACGGGGTGCTATCGAGAAGACCAACGGCGGCTACCGATCAGCCGAAAAGCGGTCGCGGCTGTTAGTCAGGTGCAACCACATCGCCGCCCGCGCCGCATCCGGGTCCTGGCGCTTGATGGCGTTGAGAATCGCCTCGTGTTCGAGGTTGGCGAGTTGCCCGAGTTTGCTCAAATCCGCCGACCCGCGCTCGGCGGCATTGACGCGGGTCCGGGGGATCATGGCGCTGCCCAGGTGCTGCATGATCTCGGTAAAGCAAACATTGCCGGTGGCTTCGGCGATCAGCAGATGGAAGCGTTTGTCTGCCTCGACACAACTGTCGTTGTTGGCCAGCAGGCTTTGATAGTCATCCAGCGCTTCACGCATCTGTGCCAACTGCTGGTCTGTGCGACGAACCGCTGCCAACGCCGCCGCCTGGGTTTCCAGGCCCATGCGCAACTCCAGAATGCTGCGCACGCCCAGCGCGGTATCGACATTCAGTCGCAGCCCCTGATCCGGTGCTCGCTCGAGGACAAAAGTACCGATGCCATGACGGGTTTCCACCAGCCCCGAAGCCTGCAACTTCGAGATTGCCTCGCGCACCACCGTGCGACTGACCCCATGTTCCTGAACAATCGAGTTCTCCGACGGCAGCTTGTCCCCCGGCACCATCTGGCCGAGCAGGATGCTCTGGGTCAGTTTGCTCACCAGATCATGGGCCAGGTTATGGGCACGCTTGCGGGCAGGTGCGTCGATGTCTTCTTGCATGGCGATTTATCCGTAAAGCAGGTATCCGGATCGTAGCACTGCGCTCGCTTCTCGGTGACGGGAATCTCAACAAAATGCCGCTAAACTTGTATGACAACACTCAATCAGAACACTGAAAAGACGATCTGATTTAAGCGCCCTGTCGCGAGAAAGAAAAAATTTCCAATTGAGTAGACCGCGACATAACTCAACAAATACGCCGCTAAAATCCAAAAAACGAATAAAAAACCTCTCGCCTAGCGCCATTTTGTTGAGAGACAGTACTTGTAGGACAAAAAAATGTAGTTGTATGATGTCTATCAACAACGCAGCACCCAGCAACACCCCGCATAAAAATAACGAGTGGGAGAAAAAGCAGTGAATACATCTATATCCGAGATGAACGATGGCGCCGATTCGGTTCTGAAGTCCGCCATCTCGAAAGTGAAACGCCACGTCCTGCCGCTGTTCGTGATCATGTTCATCGTCAACTACATCGACCGTGTGAACATCGGCTTCGTCCGCGCGCACATGGAGCATGACCTCGGCATTGGCGCTGCCGCCTACGGCCTCGGTGCCGGTCTGTTCTTCATCGGTTACGCGCTGTTCGAAGTCCCCTCCAACATCCTCCTGCAAAAAGTCGGCGCGCGAATCTGGCTGACCCGCATCATGCTGACCTGGGGTCTGGTGGCCGCCTGCATGGCGTTCATCCAGAACGAAACCCACTTTTACATCCTGCGATTTCTACTGGGCGTGGCCGAAGCCGGTTTCTTCCCCGGAGTGATTTATTACTTCACCCGCTGGTTGCCCGGTGTGGAGCGCGGCAAGGCGATTGCGATCTTCCTCAGCGGCTCGGCCATTGCATCGCTGATCTCCGGTCCGCTGTCCGGGTTGCTGCTGCAAATCAGTGGTTTTGGCATGCACGGCTGGCAGTGGATGTACTTCATTGAAGGGATGTTCTCGGTCGGCCTGTGCGTGTTCGTCTGGTGCTGGCTGGACTCCAAACCCCACGACGCCAAATGGCTGACCCGTCCCGAGCAGGACGCGCTGGTCAAAGCCATCGATGACGAACAACTGGCCCGCGAAGCCGCGACGCCGATCAAACCGTCGCTGGGTACGCTGCTCAAGGATCGCCAGATCATCCTGTTCTGCCTGATCTACTTCTTCATCCAGTTGACCATCTACGCCGCGACCTTCTGGCTGCCCAGCATCATCAAGAAGATGGGCGACCTGAGCGACATTCAGGTCGGGTTGTTCAACTCGATTCCGTGGTTGCTGTCGATCGTCGGCATGTACGCCTTCGCCACGCTGTCGGCAAAATGGAAACACCAGCAAGCCTGGGTCGCCGCTGCGCTGCTGATCGCTGCCGCCGGAATGTTCATGTCCACCACCGGCGGGCCGATCTTCGCCTTCGTCGCCATCTGCTTCGCTGCGCTGGGTTTCAAATCGGCATCGTCGCTGTTCTGGCCCATTCCCCAGGCGTATCTGGATGCGCGGATTGCTGCTGGCGTGATCGCACTGATCAACTCGGTGGGCAACCTCGGCGGCTTCGTTGCGCCGACCACCTTCGGCCTGTTGGAAGAACACACCGGGTCGATTCAGGGCGGGCTGTACGGCTTGGCCGCCACCTCGATCATCGCCGCGATCATCGTCTTTGCCGCGCGCAATAAACCGAAACCTGCACCTGTGGTTGCCCCGGGCAAACCAGCACCTAATCACGCCTGAATATTGGTTTTTAAGGACAAGAAAATGAACCCACAAGATGCCGCAAAAGCCCCGGTCATTACCAGCATGCAGGTTGTGCCAGTGGCCGGCCACGATGGCATGCTGCTCAACCTGAGTGGCGCCCATGGCCCGTTTTTCACCCGCAATATCGTGATCCTCAAGGACAACGCCGGTCACACTGGCGTCGGCGAAGTGCCGGGTGGCGAGCGTATTCGCCAGACGCTGGAAGACGCGCGCGCACTGGTGGTCGGCAGCCCGATAGGCACTTACCAGAAGATCCTCAATCAAGTGCGCCAGACCTTTGCCGATCGCGATGCCGGCGGTCGCGGCCTGCAGACCTTCGACCTGCGCATCACCATTCACGCGGTCACCGGCCTGGAAGCCGCCCTGCTCGACTTGCTCGGTCAGCACCTGGATGTGCCAGTCGCGGCCCTGCTCGGCGAAGGCCAGCAGCGCGATGAAGTGAAGATGCTCGGTTACCTGTTTTATGTCGGTGATCGCAACGAAACCGATCTGGCCTACCGCAGTGAACCGGACGCCGACAACGACTGGTTCCGTGTGCGTCACGAAAAAGCCATGAGCGCCGACGCCGTGGTGCGCCTGGCGGAAGCTGCCCACGCCCGTTATGGCTTCAAGGACTTCAAACTCAAGGGCGGCGTGTTGAGCGGCGACGAGGAAATCGAAGCGGTCACTGCCCTCGCCCAACGCTTTCCCGATGCGCGCATCACCCTTGATCCGAATGGCGCCTGGTCACTGAAAGAAGCGATCCGCCTGTGCCGGGATCAGCATCACGTTCTGGCTTACGCCGAAGACCCGTGCGGTGCGGAAAATGGTTATTCGGGCCGGGAAGTCATGGCCGAGTTCCGTCGGGCCACAGGCCTGAAAACCGCGACCAACATGATCGCCACCGACTGGCGGGAAATGGGTCATGCGATCCAGTTGCAATCGGTGGATATTCCTTTGGCGGACCCACACTTCTGGACCATGCAGGGCTCGGTTCGAGTCGCGCAGATGTGCCACGAATGGGGCCTGACCTGGGGCTCGCATTCCAACAACCACTTCGATATTTCCCTGGCCATGTTCACCCACGTCGCGGCCGCCGCACCGGGTGAAATCACCGCCATCGACACCCACTGGATCTGGCAGGACGGCCAACGCCTGACCAAAGCGCCGCTGCAAATCGTCGACGGCTGCGTGCAGGTGCCGAAAAAACCTGGCCTGGGTGTTGAGCTGGACATCGATCAACTGGCCAAGGCCCATGAGCTGTACAAAGGCATGGGGCTGGGTGCGCGGGATGACAGCGTGGCGATGCAGTTTCTGATTCCGGGGTGGAAATTCGATAACAAGCGGCCGTGTCTGGTGCGGTAACCCTGAAACACTGCAATCCCTGTGGGAGCGGGCTTGCTCGCGATGAGGCCGTAACAGCCAACATCATCATTGACTGTCACACCGCCATCGCGAGCAGGCTCGCTCCCACAGGGGCGGTATTCACACTAATTCTGCCGTGCCGCTTGCAGCAACCAGTCCTTGAACGCGGCCATCGCAGACGTTTCAGGGCGCGACTGCAAGCGGGTCAGCCAGTAGCTGCCCGTGGTGATTCCGATAGTGAACGGTTGCTCGATTGCGCCCGCCGCCAGTTGCCGGGCAAACATCAGCGGCGGCGCCAATGCCACTCCCGCCCCTTGCAGCGCAGCCTCCATCATCGCCAGCGACGAATCGAAGACGATGCTCCGGGGCGCAGCGACATGGGCCGGCAACCCGGTCGCCTGAAACCACTCCGGCCACTCATCCGTGCGATAGGAGCGCAACAGCGTTTGCTGCAACAGATCGGCCGGTGTGCGCAACTGCCGTGCAATCTCGGGAACGCAGAGCACCGACAGCGGCGCCTCGATCAACCGTACTGCTTCGATCCCATGCCACGCCCCCGCGCCAAATCGAATGGCGTAATCCAGGCCTTCAGCGGCCACGTCCACCCGGTTGTTGTTGGTCGACAGGCGCAAATCGATGAACGGATATTTCGTCTGAAAATCCGCCAGCCGCGGTAACAGCCAACCGACCGCGAACGTCCCCACCGCCCCTACCGTCAACACCTCGCGAAAATGCCCGCCCTCGAAACGCCCCAGGGTCTCGGCGATCCGGTCGAAGGATTCGCGCAACACCGGCAGCAGGGTTTCACCTTCGCTGGTCAGCATCAGGCCTCGGGGCAAGCGTTTGAACAAAGTCACGTTAAGCTGGGCTTCAAGGCTTTTGACCTGATGACTCACCGCCGCCTGCGTGACGCACAACTCCACCGCCGCCCGTGTGAAACTCAAATGGCGTGCCGAAGCCTCGAAAGCGCGCAGCGCATTCAACGGCAGATGAGGTCGAATCATGCCCACTCCCAAAATTTTCTAATGGCTCATCCGAAATATCGTCGTTTGTCGGTCTTCGCCAAACTGCATAGATTTGGCTCGCCCAACAACGGACCGGCTTGAAAAACCGCTCGGAGTGTAGCGGTTAACACCACAGAAACTCATGGAAAGTAATTCAATCATGCCTAAAAAGAATCAGAGAAAACTCGCGTCTTACAGCGCTTTCGCACTTCTACTCGGCGTTAGCCACAGCTTTGCTGACGACCGCGTCGAAGCCATCGTCAAGGCCGCCATTGAACCGGTGATGCAGCAACAGCAGATCCCCGGTGTCGCGGTCGCGATTACCGTTAATGGCCAACCTCATTACTTTAACTACGGCGTGGCTTCGAAAGAAAACGGCAAAGCCGTCACCGAAGACACCCTGTTCGAGATCGGTTCGGTGAGCAAAACCTTCACCGCCACCCTCGCCGCCTATGCGCAGGCGACAGGTAAACTGGCCCTGTCGGGCAATGCCAGTCAGGTTCTGCCGACATTGCGTGGCAGCGCGTTCGACAGCATCAGCGTGCTGCAACTCGGCACCTACACCGCCGGTGGCCTGCCGCTGCAATTCCCCGGTGAGGCAGACCATCAGGACAAAATGCTCGGCTATTTCAAGCAGTGGAAACCGACCTACGCCGCCGGCACTCATCGCCAATATTCAAACCCCAGCATTGGGTTGTTCGGCTATCTGGCGGCGCAAAGCATGGGTGCGCCGTTCGATGAGTTGATGGAAAAAACCTTGCTGCCAAAACTCGGCCTCAAGCACAGCTACCTCAAGGTGCCGCAGGATCAGATGGCGCTTTACGCCCAGGGTTACAACAAGGACGACAAGCCTGTGCGGGTCGGACCGGGTGCATTGGATTCCGAAGCGTATGGCGTGAAAACCAGCGCCTCGGACCTGCTTCGCTATGTTGAAACGAACATGAATCCAACGTCGCTGGAAAAGCCCTTGCAGCAAGCCATCGCCACCACTCACACCGGTTACTACACCGTCGGCGAGATGACTCAAGGGTTGGGTTGGGAGCTCTACAACTATCCGGCAACGCTCGATACGTTGCTGGCGGGCAACTCGTCGCAAATGGCGCTTGAGGCTCATAAAGTCCAACCGCTGAACCCGCCGCAACCGCCACACGACACTGTGTTGATCAACAAAACCGGTTCAACCGGCGGCTTTGGCGCCTATGTCGCCTTTATTCCGGCGAAGGACATCGGCATCGTGATCCTGGCCAACAAAAACTACCCGAATGCCGAGCGAGTCAAAATCGCTCACAAAATACTGAGTGCGCTGACTGAATGATCCCGACAACCCATTGAGGCTGGGCAACCGCGCACCTGTGGCGAGGGGGCTTGCCCCCGTTGGGCTGCGCAGCGGCCCCAAACCAACCACCGCGTTGCATCAGATAGACCTCAGATGCCGGGTTTACGACTGCTTCGCAGCCGAGCGGGAGCAAGCTCCCTCGCCACAGTGGGTGGTTAGATTCCAGATTTCTGGTGGCAAAAAAATGGGCGGCCTCTTGAGGTCGCCCATTTTTGTTTAGCAAGGATTGGGGCCTGCTTCGCAGGCCAACGGGGGCAAGCCCCCTCGCCACAGAGATCTTCACCAATGGAGGAAATTCATTCATCGGGCTGTTCTGGAGGTTTGGCGGGTTTGGCGGGCTTCGCCGGTTTGCCTTTTGCACCTTTGGCCGGTGCAACTTCAGCCACCGGCGCTGGCGTCGGTACCGTTGCTTCTTTCTCGGCTGCCGGCAACTGGTCGACGGTGCTGAAAATCTCTTTCAGCTCGACCGCATCCTTTTCAAGCTTCTTTTCGCCGTCCTTGCCGACCAGGATGATTTTGCTCTTCGCCCCGGCACCCAGCTTGAGCGAGCGGATCAACGCCATAGTCGTTTGCGGGTCGAGGTCTTTGCCGTCGCGTTGGCCCATCGTATTGATCACGGTGTACAGCACCATGTTTCGCTCGGTGAAGCCCTGCCGACTGGCGGGTTCATCCAGCGACTTTTTCAGGCTGACCCAGGTGGGATCGACCGAACTGGGCGCGATGACAATCAGGGGACGGGCCCTGCCCACGTCTTTAACCAGAGGGGAATCGTCATCGGCGGCTAACAGGGGGCCGACGAAAGCCAGCAGAGTAGCCAGGGTCAAAGACCTGATGAGCATGCGCATCTCCTTTTGATATCCACGCTCTAATGATTGCGCATCGCGGCGAACGTTCCGGGTGACGCACTGCAATTGCGTTTCGCCTTGCCCCAAGCTTAGGTCAGGGCGGTCATTGCGCAACAGCCTGAGCTAATCTCATAGCACCACTTGCACGACCTGATTCGCCGTGAGGATTTTTCCATGAGCGCTCAGCTGAATCACACCATCGTCTGGTGCCGTGACAAACAGGTGTCGGCCCGCTACCTGACCGACCTCCTCGGCCTGCCCGATGCCGAGCCGTTCGGGCCGATGCTGGTGGTCAAATTCGATAACGGAGTGTCGCTGGATTTCTACAATAACGACCCGCCCATCGCCTCCCAACATTATGCGTTTCTGATCGGCGACGAAGACTTCGATGCGGCCTTCGCTCGCCTGCAAGCGCGCAAGCAGCCCTGGTGGGCCGATCCGGGCAAACAACGGCCGAACGAGGTCAATGATTACGGCGGTGGCCGACGGGTGTATTTCGATGACCCGGACGGGCATCTGCTGGAGATTTTTACCCGGGAATAGATACCCGTCATTTGCATGTCATATACCGAACGGAAAGGTGTCTTCCTCGTGCTCCATGAACTCGGGCTCCGGCAATGGCGAGACCGCATGGGTTTTTTCGATCCAGACAAAAGCGTCGAACTGCTCCGCCAGCACTGCCTGAAAGTAATGGCTCTGGCGCTCGGTCCTGGGTCGATAGATGACGCCGATGGCGCGCTCAAGTAGTGGCTCGGCCAGCACGTCCAGCAACTCATCGCTTGGTGACGTCCGCCAGTCAAGCAGCGCTGCGGGGACGCCGGCCTGGAGAAACAGTTGTTCCCAGCTGTCGGCCAATGCCGGGTTCACCTGTTTGACCTGCATCGGCTCATCCCAGTCATCGGCGGCAGCGACGGTGCCATGGTCGGTGCCCATGCCGATCAGCACCGCTTGTGAGCCGTAGGCGGTGCGGCACAACTGGCCGATGTTGAACTGCCCCTCCCAACCCATTTGCGTGGCGGCGGCGTTGCCGATGTGTGAGTTATGCGCCCACACCACCGCTTTGGCGCCCGCCCCGCGATGCTCCATCAAGGTTTGCAAAGTCTCGAACATGTGCAGGTCACGCAAGTTCCACGAGGCGGTCGAGCCGCGGTACATGGCGCGGTAATACTGCTCGGCGGCCCGCACGACGCGGGCGTTCTGGGTGGCGCTGAAAAACGCCTCATCGTCGGCGACCATCGGATCAAGCCGTTCGCCCAGCAGCACATTCAACTGCTCGACCACTGCGTCCTCGCACGTGGCCATATTGCCGCGCTCGGCGAAATGACCGTACAGCGCCGGGTCGTCATGCCACGGCGTCAGGCAGCTGTAGCGATGGCGGGCCTCTTTCGCCAACTGCGGGTCGGTCTTATCGAGATAGCCCAGCACTTCGTCGATAGAGTGACGCATGCTGTAAACATCCAGCCCCCGAAACTCCACCCGCTGCTCCAGCGTCAGCCCGCGATTATGGTGGTGCAGCCAGCGGGTAAAGGTCTGCACGGCCGTGTTGCGCCACATCCAGGTGGGGAATCGGGCGAAGGCCTGTTTTTTCCAGGCGGAGCGGCCCAGGTCGCGGACGCATCGGTCGATCTGCCCGGCATCGGGCCAGTCGGCTTCGACCGCGACGATGCCGAAGCCGTGCTGCTCGATCAGGCGGCGGGTGATCGCCGCTCGGGTCTGGTAGAAATCCTGGGTGCCGTGGCTGGCTTCACCGATCAGCACCACGCTGGCATCGCCAAAGCGGTCGAACAGTTCGCCGAATTCAGGTGAGTCGAGTGCAGGCAACGGCTCGGCATGACGGCGCAGCACTTCGGCCGCGTTGCCGGGTGGCTCGCCGCGGGGGCGGCGGAACCGTCGCAGAAGATCGTTTACAGGGCTGTTCATGGACGTCATGACCTCATCTGAACGTGGTCATAGTTTTGACTACGCCAGCGAGAGCATGATTCCGCTAAATTCAGTGATGTAGGCGGTGCCGGGTCAGAACGCCAGCTTGTAGCCGATCAGGACCAGCATCGTGGCCAGGCACGGACGCAGCAGTTCGTCGGAGATCCGCCCGGTCAAGTGGCTGCCCAGGTAAATCCCCGGCAACGAACCGACCAGCAAGTAGCCCAAAACGTGCCAATCCATGTTGCCCATGCTCGCGTGGCCCAGGCCGGCGACCAGGGTCAGGGGCACCGCGTGAGCGATTTCGGTGCCGACCAGGCGTCGGGTAGGCAGCAGTGGATACAGGATGAACAGTGCGACGGTGCCCAGGGCGCCGGCGCCGATGGAGGTCAGGGCGACCATGGTGCCGAGGACCAGACCGGTAATGACGGTCAGTACATTCAACCGCGAACCGCTGGGGTTGTAGTGGCCGCCCGCCCGTTTGTGGGCGAAATCGAGCAAGCGTTTCTTGAAGAAAATTGCCAGCGCCGTGGCGAACAACACGAAGCCCAAGGCTTGTTTGATGACGGCATTCATCGCGTCGGGCGAGGTCTGCAAACTGCTCAGGAACCACAGCGTCAGCGCCACTGCCGGCACACTGCCTAGGGTCAGCCAACCGGTGATTGCCCAGTCGATGTTCTTGTTCTTGCGATGAACCAGCACACCACTGGATTTGGTAATGGCCGCGTACAGCAAGTCCGTGCCCACTGCCGTAGCCGGATTGACGCCGAACCACAACAGAATGGGGGTCATCAACGAACCGCCCCCGACGCCGGTCATGCCGACAATAAAGCCGACCACCAGACCTGCAACGACCAACCCGAAACTACCGAATTCCATTAATACGCCCAGAAAATCGCAGGAGAATAACCGGCTCGCAGCATAGCGATTTTTCTTATAACCAGTTATATCGATACGGTCTATCGTTATGCCAACTCATTGGGCCGGAACACAGTTTTCCCTCCACCACCATATCCCCCTTGTGGGAGCGGGCTTGCTCGCGAATGCGGTGTGTCAGTCACCATGAGTACCAACTGACACACCGCATTCGCGAGCAAGTCCGCTCCCACAGGGGATTTGGGTTCACTACTCGAATTACTGCACCGGCAAGAAATTCAGGAACAGCAAACTCTGGGCATAGTTGAGGCCGATTCGCCGGTAGCGTTCATCCAGCATCTGGGTCAGCAGGTCCAGCCGCGCGACGATTTTGCCGAACTCCACGGCAAAACTCAGGTTGCTGCCCTCCTCCGAGATTTCGTTGGAAAACAGCAAGGGCTCGCCTTGCTTGTTTTGCCGCTGACTCAAGATCCAGGTGGCTTTCTCGATGTTGCGCGCGGCATTGCTGACGAAGGTCGGGTTGATCGCATCCGTCATGTAGAACTCCAGCCGATTGCCGTGGGCGGTGACCAGCATGCTGCCGATGGCATAGATGAAGGCCCCCACCCGGTCGCCGAGGAATTCCGGGCTCATGGCGTAGCTCAGCGCGGCGAGATCTTTTTTGCCGCCGAGAGTGGGTAGCGGCTCTTGCTGTTCGATGGCCATGCGCACTTGTTTTTCCGCGGTGCCGACATCGAGGAAGCCGGATTTCTTCAGCTCCTCCGGGTTGCGCAGGTAGAGCTTGTTCATCAGCAGGTAGAGGCTTTCGAGGTTGTCACGCATCGTCAGGGTCGCCATACGGTCGACGCTGGTCTGGAGGAATTCCTGGGGTTGGCCGTTGCGAAACTGGCTGACGATATCGTTGCCCGGCTGATGACTGCAGCCGCTGGCGAAGAGCATCGACAGGCCAATCAGCAGCAAGCAATAACGGCGAATGTGCGGGGTAAAGCGGGGTAAAACTCGAGCCATGGGTTCTTGAACTTGGGCATGGGCCGGCGGTGGGGATCGCCGCGGGCTGGCCAAGGATAGAACCGCGAAAGCTGGAAAAGTGCAGTGCCGGTGGTCCGTAAACGCGGGTCACCGTGAAAGCGGCTCCGCATTAGTCATACTTTATAATTGCAACACTGCACAGATAAGCTATAAATCCTTCCTTGATCGGGTTAAAACTCGATTATTAGTATGACTACTTCTCACAAAACAACAAAAAGGAAGGTCAACCATGCTTCAATCTCGATACCTGCTCTCCGGCCTCGGACTGTCCCTGATGATCGCCACCCTCCCCGCTCATGCCGCCGGCTTGTCCAGCGAACACAAAGCCTTCGGCAAAACCAATGACGGCACGCCCGTCGAGCAATACATCTTGCGCAACAGCCATGGTCTGCAAGCCACGGTCATTACCTACGGCGGGATTCTGCAGTCGCTGAAAGTGCCGGACAAAAACGGCAAGCTCGACGATGTGGTGCTGGGCTTCGATGATGTGCAGGGTTATCAAAGCGGCACCGCGTACTTCGGCGCGACCATTGGCCGCTTCGGCAACCGCCTGGCCAACGGTGCCTTCGAGCTGGACGGCAAGCGCTATCAGGTGCCACTCAACGACGGCAGCAATTCACTGCACGGCGGGGCCCAAGGTTTCGATAAACGGGTGTGGAAAGCTGAACCGAACAAAGGCAAGGATTCGGTGGGCGTGACCCTGACGTATCTGTCGGCGGGCGGTGAAATGGGTTTCCCGGGCGACCTGAAAACCGAGGTCACCTACAGCCTCACCGAGAACAATGAGCTACGCATCGAGTACAAGGCCAGCACCGACAAACCCACGGTGCTGAACCTGACCAACCACAGTTATTTCAACCTGGCCGGCGCGGGCAACGGCGACGTCCTGAAGCAGCTTGCGACCTTGCATGCAGCCCGTTACACGCCGGTCACCGGCAAACTGATCCCCACCGGTGAGCTGGCCCCGGTTGCCGGCACGCCCATGGACTTCACTCAACCGACCGCCATCGGTCAACACATCAAGGCTGATCACCCGCAACTGAAATTCGCCGAACCGAAACAAGGCGGTTTCGATTTCAACTGGGTGCTGGACGCCAAGGGTGATCTGGGCAAACTCGCCGCCGATGTCAGCGATCCGCAATCCGGGCGCCGGTTGCAGCTCTACACTACTGAACCGGGTGTGCAGTTCTACACAAGCAACTTCCTCGATGGCACGGTCAAGGGCAAGGCTGGCAAGATTTATCCGCATTGGGGGGCGTTCACTCTGGAAACACAACATTATCCAGATTCGCCGAACCAGCCGAATTTCCCGTCCACACGGCTGGATCCGGGCAAGAGTTATAGCCAGACTACGGTGTATAAGTTTTCTACCCTATAGATCAAAAAATCGCAGCCTTCGGCGGCTCCTGCATCGGCCCCCAATATCGGGTATGCCCCCACCCCTGCAGGAGCTGCCGCAGGCTGCGATCTTTCGAGAATATCCACGGAACCACCGGACTATTTTGCTGCCAACTGTAGTATCGATCGGACGTCAGAACGGAGGATTCATGCGTACTCTTGAGTTGGCCGGCAGCAATGTGCCGGTCATCGGCCACGGAACCTGGCGCATGGGAGAGGAACGCTCCCGACACACAAAGGAAGTTGCAGCGTTGCGTTTGGGCATCGAGTTGGGCATGACCCTGATCGACACCGCTGAAATGTACGCCGAAGGAGGCGCTGAAGAGGTGGTGGGTGAAGCCATCGCCGGCCTTCGCGACCAGGTTTTTCTGGTCAGCAAGGTCTATCCCTACAACGCCAGCCGCAAAGGCATCCCCCAGGCCTGCGAGCGCAGCCTGCGGCGGTTGAATACCGATTACATCGATCTCTACCTGTTGCACTGGCGCGGCGACTATGCCCTTGAGGAAACCGTCGAAGCCTTCGAACGCCTGCGCGAAGAGGGCAAGATCGGCCGTTGGGGCGTGTCCAATTTCGACCTGGATGACCTGCAAGAATTGGCCTCGCCAGCCTGCGCCACCAATCAGGTGCTGTATAACCTGGAAGAGCGCGGTATCGAATTTGATTTGCTCCCCTGGAGCCAACACCAAAGGATGCCAGTGATGGCCTATTGTCCAATCGGCCAGGGCGGGCACATGCTGGCCAATTCGACGCTCAAGCAGATTGCCGTCCGTCACGAGGCGACACCTGCGCAGGTAGCGCTGGCATGGATTCTGCGTCAGAACGGCGTGATCGCCATCCCCAAAGCGGTCCGTCCCGAGCATGTGCAGCTCAATGCGCAAGCGGCGCAATTGCGGCTTGAGGTCGGGGATCTGGAGGCGCTGGACCAAGCTTTTCGCGCGCCACAACGCAAGCAGCGGTTGGCCATGGTCTAAGCCATCGCCGTTCTGTCAGAGGGCATCGGCATGAGAAGTACCGATCAGCTCGACTCTTTCAATTTGCCACGCTTCGTTCAGGCGCAGGACCCTGTGTTCGAGTGGGTGCAGGAGGAGCTACGCGCCGGCCAGAAGCGCCGCCACTGGATGTGGTTTATCTTTCCGCAGTTTTCCGGCTTGGGCGACAGCGAGATGTCCCGCTACTTTGCCATTCGCTCCAGCGAAGAAGCCACGGCGTACCTGGAGCATCCGTTGCTGGGTCCACGCTTGCGCATGTGCACGCAACTGGTTCTGGACGTTCCTCATCAGTCGATCGCCAAGATTTTCGGCCATCCCGATAACCTCAAGTTTCACTCATCGATGACGCTGTTCGCCCAGGTTTCGCCAAAAGGCAGCCTGTTCCATCAGGCGCTGGATCAGTATTTTCACGGCATACCGGATGGCTGGACGTTGTCGCTACTGGACTCAAAACAGGCCCAGTTGCCCCCCAATCAGCGTTGAGAAATCGTCATCCACGAACGGCAGGATCGCATCCGCCACCGGTTGCAGCTGCCGAGTGACGTAATGGTCGTAGTCGATGGGCGCGCTGCGGATTTCCAGCGGCTCGGGGCCGGCGATAGTGATTACATAACTGATCCAGCCGCCATTCTGATATTGCCGCGGACGTCCCTGCTGGTCGTTGTAGTCGTCGGCGATCCGCGCGGCCCGCACGTGGGGCGGCACGTTACGTTGATAGTCGTCGAGGGTACGGCGCAGGCGTTTGCGATAGATCAGGCGCTCGTCGAACTCACCGGCCAACGTCTTGCGCACATAGTCACGCACATAGTCCTGATAGGGTTTGCGATTGAAGATGCGCAGGTACAGCTCCTGCTGGAATTGCCGGGCCAGCGGCGACCAGTCGGTACGCACGGTTTCCAGGCCCTTGTAGACCATTTCATCGGTGCCATCGGCGCGGGTGACCAATCCGGCATAACGCTTTTTGCTGCCCTCCTCGGCGCCGCGAATGGTCGGCATCAAAAAGCGCTTGTAGTGGGTTTCGAACTGCAACTCCAGGGCGCTTTCCAGCCCGTATTCCTGTTTCACATGCTCGCGCCACCACTGGTTGACGTGATCCACCAGCGCGTGGCCGATCTGCGCGGCTTCTGCCTGACCGTGGGCGCGGCGCAGCCAGACAAAGGTGGAGTCGGTGTCGCCGTAGATCACCGAGTGGCCTTGGGCCTCGATCAACTGGCGGGTGCGCAACATGATCCCGTGACCGCGCAGGGTGATGGACGAGGCCAGCCGTGTATCGAAGAAGCGGCAACCGCTGGAACCGAGGACGCCGTAGAAGGCATTCATGATGATCTTCAGGGCCTGGGACAACGGCGCGTTGTGTTCGCGCTTGGCGGTTTCGCGACCTTCGGCAACCCGGGCGACAATGGCCGGCAGGCAATGCCGGGTTCTTGAGAAACGCGCACCGCGAAAGCCCGGCACCGACTCGCTGTCGTCGGGATGCTTGAGCCCTTCGATCAAGCCCACCGGGTCGATCAGGAAGGTGCGGATGATCGACGGATAGAGGCTTTTGTAGTCGAGCACCAGCACCGATTCATACAACCCCGGTTGTGAGTCCATGACAAAACCGCCGGGGCTGGCCTCCGGTGGTTTGCCACCAAGGTTCGGTGCGACGAAGCCCTGACGGTGCATCAACGGCATATACAGGTGAGTGAACGCCGCCACCGAGCCACCGCTGCGGTCCGCCGGCAAACCGGTGACGCTGGCGCGCTCGAGCAGGAAGGTCAGCAACTCGGTCTTGGCGAAGATCCGCGTCACCAGTTCGCAATCCTTGAGGTTGTACTTCGCCAGGGCCGGTTTGTCCTCGGCGAACATGCGATTGATTTCGTCCATTCGCTGGTACGGGTTGTCGATCGACTTGCCTTCGCCCAGCAGGGTTTGTGCGACGTTTTCCAGGCTGAACGAGGGGAAGTTCCAGGTCGCCGAGCGCAGCGACTCGATGCCGTCGATGATCAACCGGCCGGCGGCCGACGCGAAGTAATGCTTGCCGTTGCCGTGCTCGCGCCACTGCATTTCTTCACCGCCACGCCCCAGCTTCAGCGGCACCGCCAGGCGACGAGCATGCTCGTGCAGTACGCGCAGATCGAATTGCACGACATTCCAGCCGATGATGGCGTCGGGGTCGTGCCGGGCGAACCATTCATTGAGTTTTTTCAGCAGCAGGGTTCTGGATTCGCAGTATTCGAGCTGGAAATCCACTGCACTGTCATCGCCATTGGGCGGCCCGAGCATGTACACCTGACGCTCGCCGCAGCCTTCCAGGGCAATGGAGTACAACTCGCCCTGGGCGGTGGTTTCGATGTCCAGCGAGACCAGTCTGAGCTTCGGTCGGTAGCCGGGGTCGGGTTTCATTTGCGCGTCGAGCAGCAAGCCTTCGGCGCTGGGCGTGCCGCCGAATAAAACGGGGGCGGTGATGAAACGCTCCATCATGTAGCGTTCCGGCGGGCGAATGTCGGCCTCGAATACCTCGACGCCTGATTTGCGCAGCGCGGTTTCCAGGCGCATCAACTGACCGTGCTGCTGGCAATACAGGCCGAGCACCGGGCGGTGCTCGAAATCCAGGAGTGCCAAGGGCTTCAGCTCGAGGTTTTTCTCGCCGCGCAGCAGCGCTTCAGCTTGCTCGCGCTGGACCGCCGGAATGAACGCTACCGACGGTTGGTGCGGCAGGCGAATGCGTCGGGGACCGGCATCGGTCGCCAGCCAGAACTCGACTTCCGTGCCGGCCGGGGTATCGCGCCAATGCCGGGTCAGGACGAAGCCCTGCTGTAAATCCACCACTGCAACCTCAACGATCTGATTCAAGGGGTAATTCTACGCGTGATCGACCTGGCATTGGGGCAAGCCCTGAAACCTGTCAGTTAAGGACTGAACACCGCAGAACCTGTGGGAGCGAGCCTGCTCGCGATAGCGTCGTGTCAGCCTGCATTGATGCCGGATGTACCGCCGTCATCGCGAGCAGGCTCGCTCCCACAGGTTCTGCGCCTTAACTTACCGGCATTAGGGGTGGACATTTACAAAGAAAAATCGCCGAATGACGCTTTTTGCGCGGTATCTGCCGCTTTCTGCCTTGCTCTGCGAGCGCGTCTCTACGATTCTTCAAGAACAACGACAACACCCGAGAATCCGCCATGAAAACCGTCGCCCAACTGCTCAAGTTAAAGGCCCAACAGAATCAGGAAGTCCACACCATTGCGCCTCATCAAATGGTGCTGGAAGCGCTGATGGTGATGGCCGCAAAAAACGTCGGCGCGTTACCGGTGCTGAAAGAGGGAAAGGTCGTCGGCATCATCAGCGAGCGTGACTATGCGCGCAAACTGGTGCTCAAGGGGCGCTCCTCTGTCGGCACACCGGTCAGCGACATCATGGTCGCGCCGGTCATTACGGTGGACACCCATCAAACCGTCGAAACCTGCATGGGCATCATGTCCGAAAAACGCCTGAGGCACTTGCCGGTGGTGGAAAACGGCGAGTTGATAGGCTTGCTGTCGATCGGCGACCTGGTCAAGGAAGCCATTGCCGAACAGGCTGAACTGATTCGGCAGTTGGAGCAGTACATCCGCGGCGAGTGATTGCAATCCACCGCAAATCCCCTTGTGGGAGCAAGCTTCTGTGGCCAAAGGGCTTCTGTGGCAAGGAGCTTTTGTGGCGAGGGAGCTTGCTCCCGTTGGGCTGCGAAGCGGCCCCAAAGAAGGAACTGCTGCGCAGTTCAACGGGAGCAAGCTCCCTCGCCACAAAAGCCCCCTAACCACAAGCCCACTCCCACATTGGCTTGATGTGTTCCTATGGCCAATGTCGCGCGAAAACCGGTGCCAATGCAGGATGCCGGTCGAAGCGTTCAAGCCAGGCGGAAAACCCCGGCCGCGCAGCGCGCAAGTGCTCTCGGGTACCCGCCCACCGCGTCACCACCGCCGCCAGAATATCCAGCGCGCCCGGTGCTCCCTCGCCCAGGTACAACTTGCCGGCGAACTGATCGGCAAACACCTCCCAACTCCAGTGCAGGCGTTGGCGGGCACCGGCCATCAGGTTTTCCCTGGATGATTCGTCCGCCTCGGCCAGCCAGCGTTCGGGATAATCGATGATGCCGATGGCGGCATAGCAATTGCTGACGATGTACACCAGGCCCCGAATAACCTGATCACGCTTGAGCGGGTTATCCGGCAGCAGGTTCGACTCCGGGAACGTGAGGCCCAGATGAATCAGGATGGCCGCACTCTCGGTCAGAACACCGCCATCGGGCAGTTGCAGGGTGGGAATCTGCTTGAGCGGGTTGAGCTTCTCCAATGCCTGAACCGCCTCCGGGGACGATGAAACATCGATGAAGCGATAAGGAACCTCGCACAGTTCCAACGCGGCTTCGATGGCGGCCGCACCTGAGTTCTGATGCCCGTAGAGCTGGTACATGACTAAATCTCCTCTGCGACTCTCTCTTTGTAGCAGCTACCGAAGATTGCGCTCGGCCAAAGCGGTGGGCCAGTCAATTCATCCGTCAAATGTAGTACCGCTTTCGCGAGCAGGCCCATAGGGCCGTCGTTGTAATCAGGTTCGGTTACATCCCCGCGCGCTTCATACAGCGCTGATAACGCTCATCGACCCGCTTGGCGAACCACGCCGTGGTGAGTTTGCGGGTGATTTTCGGGCTTTGCAGCACGATCCCCGGCAACACCGCCCGGGGTAATGGTCGGCCTTCAGCCTGTTCGGCCAGGGCGAAAACCCGCCGATAGAGCCTGGTGTCCTCGAATTCGAGACCTTTACCTTCCTCCAATTGGTCCCGAATGGTCGGGTTGCGCATGTCCAATTGCTTGCCGAGGGTGCGTACCGCCAGTTCCGTGGTGCCGGGCATGATCGAGCCGTAGCGCACCAGATCGCCATCCAGCGCCAGCGCAATGCCGGTCGCACGACTGACCGCGTTCTGAAACGCGGCATTGCGGCTGGCGTACCAACCGGCGTTGAAATCGGCAAAGCGGTACAGCGGCTGCTCGTAGCTCACGGGATAACCAAGCAAGTGGGCAATACCGAAATACAGGCCACCGCGACGCGTGAACACTTCGCGGCGAATCGAGCCATCCACCGGGTAGGGATAATCCCGCGCCTGCTGCTCGGCGAAGTCGATGCTGACCTGCATCGGCCCACCGGTATGCACCGGGTTGAAACCATCGAACAGCGTTCGCCCCATGGGCACCATGCCGATGAAGTCATCGAAAATCGCGCTGAGTTCCTTTTCGCTGCGCGCGGCATTCAGCCGGGTGCTGTAACTTTTGCCATTGGGCGAACTTACCTGCAAGGCACCGCTCACCAGCAGGCCGGGAATGTGGGCCTTGGCGGCGCGGCGGTCGATCTCGTCCCGGGCGATCTTGCCCAGGCCCGGCACCGGCGGATCAGCCTGAAACGTCGATTCCTGCTCAGTGACCGCGAGTACCGAACACAGGTTTTGCGTGGTCGGTGGAATCTTTTGCGCGGCAAATGCCGCGTGGATGTCCGTGGCCCAGCCTTGGCGGTCGGCTGTCTTGGCCGGGAGCAGACGCATGATCTCGGCCTTGACCTCGGCAGGTTCGCGGGCCGGCGGTTCCTGAGTGCGCTGGGTACCGCAACCGGCGAGGACCAACAGTGCCGCGACGCTCATGATCAATCGATTGGCTTGCATGATGCTCCATCAAAATCCGTTGAGCCGGGTTAACCATACGATCAATGGCCTGGCGCAGGCTATGACTGTGACAGACACGGACTGTTCCCCTGCCCCGCAGCGCTGTGGCGCTGCTACACGGGGGTGTTTTCCGTTGGGCAGCCGGGAGGCCGGTGCATCCGGGCTGAACCATACTTGATCCACATACCGAGGAGGACAGGCTCATGAACCGTAGCGACGTGCTGATCATCGGCGCCGGCCCGACCGGGCTGGTACTGGCGCTGTGGTTGAGCAAACTGGGGATTGCGGTGCGGATTATCGACAAGACGTCGGAACCCGGCACCACTTCGCGTGCGCTGGCGGTACAGGCGCGAACGCTTGAACTGTATAGCCAGCTCGACCTCAGCGACGCCGTTGTGCAAAACGGCCATAAAGTGGCCGCGGCGAATTTCTGGGTCAAGGGCGAACCCGTCGCGCGCCTGCCGCTGAGCACCATCGGCGAGGGTCTGACGCCCTACGCGTTTCTGGAAATCTACCCGCAAGATGAGCACGAACGCTTGCTGATCGAACGCCTGGAGGCCTTCGGTATTAAAGTGGAGCGCGATACCGAACTGCAAAGCTTCGAGGAAACCGGCGACGGCATCACCGCCCGGCTGCGCTTGCCCGATGGCCAGCAGGAAACCTGCCAGGCCTGTTACCTCGCCGGCTGCGACGGCGCCCGGTCGATTGTGCGCAAGACGCTGGACACCGGTTTTCCAGGCGGCACCTACCAGCAGATTTTCTACGTGGCCGATGTGCAGGCTCGTGGCCCCACGTTCAACGGTGAACTGCATGTGGACCTTGATGAAGCCGACTTCCTCGCCATTTTCCCCTTGTCCGACGAAGGTCGCGCCCGCCTGATCGGCACGGTTCGCGACGAGCGTGCCGACCGCGCCGAAACCCTCCAGTTTGAAGACGTCAGCAGACGGGCCATCGAGAATTTAAAGGTGCAGATCGATCAGGTGAACTGGTTCTCGACCTACCGCGTGCATCACCGGGTTGCGGATCACTTTCGCACCGGGCGCGCGTTTCTGTTGGGTGACGCCGCCCATGTCCATAGCCCGGCGGGAGGCCAGGGCATGAACACCGGGATTGGCGATGCGATCAATCTGGCCTGGAAGCTCGCGACAGTATTGAGCGGCGGCGCCACCCCCAAACTGCTCGACAGTTATGAAACCGAACGCATCGCCTTTGCCCGGCGCCTGGTGGCCACCACCGATCGGGTCTTCAGTTTCGTCACGGCCGATGGGCCAATTGCTGACATGGTGCGTATGCGCGTGGCCCCCTTTTTGATCCCGAAAATGATCTCGTTTGAGGCGGCCCGGGAGTTCATGTTTCGCACGGTGTCGCAGACCACCCTCAACTATCGCGGCATGCCGCTGAGCGAGGGCGTTGCAGGTCATGTTCACGGAGGTGATCGCCTGCCCTGGGCCCACGACGGCGAAGGGGACAATTTCGAATCGCTGAAAAATCCGACCTGGCAGGTGCATGTGTATGGCGAGACCAGCAATGAGATGATTGCCTGGTGCACCGAGCATCACCTACCGTTGCAGGTGTTCGACTGGCGACCGGTGTTTGAAACGGTGGGGCTGGCGCGCAACGGGTTTTACCTGCTGCGGCCGGATACCTATGTAGCGATTGCCGAGTACAGCGCCGATCCGAAAGTGATCGAGCGGTATTTCCGGGACCGTGGGATTCGGCCTTTCGTCGGCTGAACCCGAGACCACTGAAGATCAAATGTGGGAGCGGGCTTGCTCGCGAAGGCGGGCTATCATTCAACATTGATGTCGACTGACCCACCGCTTTCGCGAGCAAGCCCGCTCCCACAGGTTCAGTGCGATAACTCAAAGGGGTTGCTTGGGGATTTCCAGTCCGCGAATCACCGACGGCCTTGCCAGGAAGCGTTCCAGTACGCGGGTGACGTTGGGGAAGTTCCGGATGCCCACCAAGTCGCCGGCTTCATAGAAGCCGATCAGGTTGCGCACCCATGGAAAGGTCGCAATGTCGGCGATGGTATAGCGCTCGCCCATGATCCAGTCGCGCCCCTCCAGACGTCCATCAAGAACCTGAAGCAAGCGCTTGCTTTCCTCGACATAACGATCACGCGGACGCTTGTCTTCGTAGTCCTTGCCGGCGAATTTGTTGAAAAAACCGAGCTGGCCGAACATCGGCCCGATACCGCCCATCTGAAACATCAGCCACTGAATGGTCTCGTAACGCGCCGCCGATTCCTGCGCCAGCAGTTGCCCGCTCTTGTCCGCGAGGTAAATCAGAATCGCCCCGGACTCGAACAATGCCAACGGTTGATCCCCCGGACCGTGGGGGTCGAGGATCGCCGGGATCTTGTTATTGGGGTTCAGCGACAGAAATTCGGGAGACAGCTGATCGTTGGTCTCGAAGCCCACACGATGCGGCTCGTAGGGCAGCCCGATCTCCTCGAGCATGATCGAAACCTTGACGCCATTGGGCGTTGGCAAGGAATAGAGCTGGATCCACTCCGGGTACTGCGCCGGCCATTTTTGAGTGATGGGGAATGCAGACAAATCGGTCATAAGGGGCATCCACGAGAAAATCGGACTGAAGATCATAATGTAGGAGCTGCCGAAGGCTGCGATCTTTTGGCGCCGTCAGGGGGGTGCCGAAGAGAAAGATCAACAAATCGCAGCCTTCGGCAGCTCCTACAAAGGGTAAGGTGTATGCCGTGTCCATAAATTCGCAACATCCTGTCGATAAGCTTTCCACCAATCCGGTCAAGGTTGCCGCTAAAGTGCCGGGCACCTCACTCAGATCGAACCAAAGGGCTTCAGAAGACTCTGAGCATTGCCCCGCAGGAAACGGACCGGGTCAAGACATGGAAAACACCCGGATGCCTGGAGCTGGCGGATGAAGGTTTGTCAGCCTTAACCGAATACGCTGAAGATGACCTATTCGATGATGAATCCATTGAAATTCGCTCAACGCTTCAAACATCGCGCCTATATCTTCCTGCCTGCCCTGCTGGCGGCCGGCGTGTTGTTTTTGTCGTTGGAGTCCAGTGAAAGCCGCGCCCAACCGGCGGATGGCACCCAGACGCTGGTGTTCCTGCGTCACGCGGAAAAACCCGCCGGCGGCCTGGGCCAGCTCAATTGTCAGGGGCTGAATCGCGCCATCGACCTGGCCACCTTGTTGCCGGAAAAATTCGGCAAGGCCAACTACGTGTTCGCCGCCAACCCGACGCGCAATGTCGAGGAAGGCGAATTTGATAATTCCTACAGTTACATCCGCCCCCTGATGACCATCAGCCCCAGCGCAATCAAGCTCGGCTTGCCGGTGAACATCAACTTCTCGGCCAACGACACCAGCGACCTGGCAGATGAACTGCTGCACGACAAGTATCACAACTCGGTCATTTATACGGCCTGGTCTCACGGCTACCTGCCCGAGCTGATCAACAAGGTCGCCGAGGAAGCCGTCGGCGAAAAACAGAACATCGCCGATGACTGGGCATCCAGCGACTACGACTCGCTGTATGTACTCACGCTGACCTGGCACAACGGCAAGGCCAGCCTGCAGAGCCACAGCTACAAGCAAGGGCTGAATAACGGTCAGGAGACCTGTCCGACGTAAGCGGTCGAGCGTCTGTCAGGACCTCATCGCGAGCAGGCTCGCTCCCACATTTGATCTTCAGTGAACACAGACTTTGCGTACCACCGAGATCCAGTGTGGGAGCGAGCCTGCTCGCGATGGGGCCGGCAAAAACAACATCACCCTGGGTGTTTGCCTCGCGCTCGCAGATATTCGAGCACCGCCCCCCGCTCCCCCACAAACTCGATCCGCGTCCCCTTCTTCTCCCGCTGAAACGCATACATCGGGTCGTAATACTCTCGCAGCAACCCTTCGATCCAGCCTCGGTGCATGTCCACCGCACCGCTGTTCGCCTGTTCTGCCAACGCGTCTTCCATCAAGGCCAACATCCGTTGATGACGTTCGCCGCCCAAACGTTTCTGGACATTGTTCAGGCTCGCCAGCAAACGCTCGGAAAACAGTGCAAAACCTTCATCGCCATGCACTTCGATGAACTCGGCGCACAAGTCCACCACGTAATCGCGCAGGATCCGCTCGACACGCCCTTCCAGGCTGTCTTCCAGCCAAACCATCGGAAATTGCTGCATGCCCTGATACAGCGGCAACGGCAAGGCGCAACTGCCGATCGCGCGGCTCTCGTCTTCCAACACGAACTGTTCGATGCCGCGGGCGCGCTTCTTCAGCACGTCCACGGCCAGGCGGTTTTCAAAGTCGATATTGGAGGGTTGGCCGGTGGCGCGCTTGCCGAAACTGGAGCCGCGATGATGGGCGTGGCCTTCAAGGTCCAGCCCGTTGCTCAATTGCGTGAGCACCTCGGTCTTGCCGGTGCCGGTCATGCCGCCCAGCAAAACGAAATCGCACTGGGCAATGGCCTGATCGAGCGTGTCGAGCAAGAAGGTGCGCATGGCCTTATAGCCGCCGCCGACTCGCGGATAGTCGATACCCGCTTCGTCCTTCAGCCATTGCTGAACGATCTGCGAACGCAGCCCGCCGCGAAAACAATACAAATAACCATCTGGATGCGCCCGGGCAAAATCGGCCCAGGCCTGGATGCGCTCGGCCTTGATCTCGCCAGACACCAATTGATGTCCCAGCGTGATGGCCGCTTGCTGACCTTGCTGCTTGTAGCAAGTGCCGATCCGTTGCCGCTCGAGGTCATTCATCAGCGGGAGGTTGACCACGCCAGGGAATGAGCCCTTGAGGAATTCGACCGGCGCACGGGTATCCATCATCGGCCGGTCGTTGAGAAAGATGTCGCGGTAATCGGTGACGTCGATGGACATCAAAACACCTCTACCGCGTTAGTCTGTCGCTCAACCAGTTCGCCGATCGGCTCAAGGGTCAGACCAAGCTCGGCGGCTATTTTTATGAATTGTTCGTTACCTTCAGGGGTGACTGCAATCAGCAGGCCGCCGCTGGTCTGCGGGTCGCAGAGCACGCGTTTGTGCAACTCCTGGAGCCGGCCAACCTTGTTGGCGTAACTGTCAAAATTTCGCAGCGTGCCACCGGGTACGCAGCCCTGATCGAGGTAATACTCGACGCCCGGCAGGCGCGGCACACGGTCATATTCGATGCGGGCGGTCACGTTGCTGCCGTCGGCCATTTCCACCAAGTGCCCGAGCAGGCCGAAACCGGTGACGTCGGTCATTGCGGTCACGCCGTCAAGTTTGCCGAAACGGCTACCGGGTTTGTTCAGGGTACACATCCAGTCGCGCGCCAGGCCGATGTCGGCATTGCGCAACTTGCCTTTCTTCTCGGCCGTGGTGAGGATGCCGATGCCCAAGGGTTTGGTGAGGTACAGCAAGCAACCGGCAGTGGCGGTGTCATTGCGCTTCATGTGGCGCTTTTCCACCAGCCCGGTCACGGCCAGGCCGAAGATCGGCTCTGGTGCGTCGATGGAATGGCCACCGGCCAGTGGAATCCCCGCCTCGTCGCAGACCGAACGCCCGCCGCGAATCACTTCCCGGGCAATCTCCGGCGCCAGCACATTGACCGGCCAGCCGAGGATCGCAATCGCCATCAACGGATCGCCCCCCATGGCGTAGATATCGCTGATGGCGTTGGTGGCGGCGATGCGGCCGAAGTCGAACGGATCGTCGACGATCGGCATGAAAAAGTCAGTGGTCGAGACCACGCCGCGTTCTTCGTCAATGGCATACACCGCTGCATCATCGCGCGAGGCGTTGCCGACCCAGAGTTTCGGGTCCAGATTCTGCGCACCGCTGCCGGCCAGAATCACCTCCAGCACCTGGGGCGAAATTTTGCAGCCACAGCCTGCGCCATGGCTGTATTGGGTCAGACGAATCGGCTCGCTCATCGGGGATGCACCTTGTGAAGTCAATGCCGAGGATTCTACAGCAACCCCATTTCGTAGGAGCTGCCGAAGGCTGCGATCTTTTGATCTTGATCTTCAGCAGATTTAAAATTGCCCGACGATCAAAAGATCGCAGCCTGCGGCAGCTCCTACAGGGTCTTCACAGCCCGCAGGAATAAGCGATCCAATCCATTGTGGCGTGGGGGGCTTGCCCCTCTCCACAAAACTCCTTTGCCCATCCTTGCCACAGATCGGGAGACTCATCCGACAGTCGACACCACTTTGGTGCATATCCCTACCTGATGCCCTTCGCCCTGAATTCCACTCCTTCTGCTCATCCCCCCGAATTCCTTGACCAAAAGGACAGCAAAACTACCAATTCTCCCTATTTTTCAGCCAATTGAACAAAACTGGTATGCCTTGTGCAAACGTTTGCGAGTCGCCGATACCGGCCTGTTCGCCACCTAACCGCGCAGACCCGCACCACCGGGCTTTCGATCCGCACGAAAAGGGACTTTTAATGCATTGCACCTCCAGCCGCGTGACTTGTTCGCGCACCCTTGCTGTTTCCTTGCTGCTGGCCAGCGTTACAGGACTACTCAGCAGCCACGTTTTGGCCCAACCGGCCACCGCCGAAGAATCCGCCCAGGGTGAAGCCCTCAGCCCTGAAGCCAGTCCGCCGAAAAAAGGCGCCTACCTGTCGGACTGGTTCAACCAGGACCTGACCATCATCGGCAGCAAAGACATCAGCTTCGGCCCGCAACCGGCCGACGACATCTATCTGGAATATGAATACTTCGGCCGCAAGGGGCCGTTCGAGTTGTACGGCTACATCGACATTCCGAAGATCTTCGACATCGGCAACAGCCATGACAAAGGTGTCTGGGACCACGGCTCGCCGGTGTTCATGGAGCACGAACCGCGGATTTCCATCGACTACCTGGCCGGCCGCAGCCTGGCCGTCGGGCCGTTCAAGGAATGGTACGTGGCGTTCGACTGGATCTACGACCACGGCAGCAACAGCGCCAACCGCGCCAACACGCTGTACAGCGGCCTTGGCACCGACATCGACACCCATTCGCGGGTCAACCTGTCGGCCAACTTCTATGGCCGTTACCAGTGGGAAAACTATGGCGCCAGCAATGAATATTCGTGGGATGGCTACCGCGCCCAGCTCAAATACATTGTGCCCATCAGCAGTTTCAGCAATGGCGCTTCGTTGACCTACATCGGTTTCACCAACTTCGACTTCGGCTCCGACCTGCACAAGGACAACCCGGCCCGCACCGCCAATGCCACCGTGGCCACCAACGTGTTGCTCTACGCCTTCACCCACTTGCGTTTCACCCTGGTCGGCCGTTACTTCCACAACGGCGGCAACTGGGATGACGGCAGCGAGTTGAATTTCGGCGACGGTGACTTCCGCGCCCGTTCCAACGGCTGGGGCTACTACGCCGGTGTCGGTTATCAGTTTTAAGGCTCATTTGAATCAGGAGGTTTTATGAAGGCAATAACCCGTCTTTCCCTGTGCGTGGGCCTGGCCTGCAGCAGCCTGCTCTCTTCCGCCGCGTGGGCTGGCGACGCCCCGATCCAGCCGAAAGTGATGCTGATCACCATGTTCGCCCCCGAGGCGCAGAACTGGATCGATCGCCTGGAGCTCAAGCAAGAAGTGCGCGTACCGGGCCTGTCCGCCGAGTACCCGAATATTCGCTGCAACACCCAACAGGTGTGCCTGATGGTCACCGGCATGGGCCAGACCAATGCGGCGGCCTCCACCCTGGCCCTGGCGCTGTCGCCGAAATTCGACCTGCGTAAAAGCTACTTCCTGATCGCCGGGATTGCCGGCATCAGCCCGCACCACGGCACCATCGGCACCACCGCATGGGCGCACTATCTGGTGGAGTTCGGCACCCAGTGGGAGCTGGATTCCCGGGACGCGCCGAAAGACTGGCCGACCGGTTACCTGGGCATCAACACCAAAGGCCCGAACGAAAAGCCGCCGCTGGACTACAAGACTGAAGTGTTCGAACTCAATCCGAAGTTGCAGGCCAAGGCATTCGCCCTGAGCCACAAGGTCCAGCTGAGCGAGAGCAAGGAATCAGCGATATGGCGCTTGAAGTATCCGTCTGCGCCGGCCAATCAACCGCCAGTGGTAACCCAGTGCGACACGCTGGCGGGCAATACCTGGTTTTCCGGGACGCGGTTGAGTGAGCGGGCGGAAGTCTGGACCAAGCTGCTGACCAATAACGAAGGGGTCTATTGCACGACTCAGCAGGAAGATAACTCTACCTACGAGGCGCTGCTGCGCGCCAGCCGCGAGGGGTTGGTGGATGTCCGGCGTCTGGCGGTGCTGCGCGCCGGTTCCGACTTCGACCGGCCGGCGCCGGGCCAGAGCGAGGTGGATAACTTGCTCAAATACGCCGATCAGGGCGGTTTTGTGCCGGCGCTGGAGAACCTGTACCGCACGGGGAATCCGTTGGTGCAGGAGATTTTGCAGAACTGGTCGGCTTGGGAGAAAGGTGTGCCTGAGGTCTGAGTTCGGCTTCAGACGTCATCGCGAGCAGGCTCGCTCCCACAGTGGTCTGTGTTGGTCACAAAGCATGTGAGCGGCGCAGATCAACTGTGGGAGCGAGCCTGCTCGCGATAGGGCCAGAACACTCAACATAAATGCCAACTGTGACGGTTCCGCCGGCGCACCTTGGGCCATAGGCTAGGATCATCTAGGGGTCAGGAAGGCTCCATGATCACGAGGCGTCCGGCTGTCGCCAGTCACTGTCACCGTCCGACAATTCGACTGAATTTTCCCCGCGCCTCGCGATCCCTCTATAACTACAGGGAGGAATACAGGCTTTATGAACAATGCAAAACTTTTCGTTATTGAATACACCCTTCATGGCCAGCCCAAGTCTTTCATTATCCGCCTGGACAAAATGGACAATGCAGAGGCTTGGCACTGGGCAAGTTGCGACGCCGGAGTCGGCCGGATCCCGCGCTTTGGCCGTGAACGGGTGCAAAAGACCAGCAAACCGCTGGCGGAAAAATTCGGCATCGAGAATGTGACCTGGCGACCGGCCAGTTGAGCGTCAAAAAGGAGGGGAAAGATTCAAACCGAAGTGGAGCCTGGACGGCTCCACTTTTTTGCCTGAACGGTCAGTGTTGAGCACACTTGCAGCCTTTGGTGGCGCAGGCTTCACCGTTTTCATGATGTTTGGCGCAGGCTTCACAGCAATAGTGCTTGCCGTGACGCACGATGGGGTGTTCACCCAGCTTACAGTTGCATTTCGGGCAGTCGCAGGTACCGTCATTCATAGTCTGACTCCATGGTGAGGGTCGTCCGGGCGTCGCGGATGCGCGACACCTGAAGCAAATGACCGCCCGCCCCGGATACGGGTTCAAACAAACGCTTGGACGGTGCTTGCTTACTAATGAGGGTAGTCGCGATGCGGAACCTGTGGGAGCGTGGCTTGCCCGCGAAAGCGTAGTGTCAGTCGATATCAATGTTGAATGACACGACGCCTTCGCGGGCAAGCCACGCGCCCACAGGATTATCGTCGCTCAAATTTCTTAACTTACCGGCATTGGGGCAAACCCCTCGCCCCAAAAGCACTATCAATCAGATACGAAATTGCCCGACCAGTTGCCCCAGCCGTTGACCGAGGTCGGCCAGGCTGCGCGAGGTCTGGGCGCCGAGCTGGGTTTCGTCGGCGACGCTGTCTACGGCCACGGCGATTTGATGCACGCTGCGGTTGATCTCTTCGGCCACGGCGGTTTGCTCCTCGGCGGCGCTGGCGATCTGGGCGTTCATCGAATTGATGGTGCCGATCAACTGGGCCATGGCATCCAGAGATGCCCCCGCCTCGTTGGCCTGGGCCGACGTGCCGTCGCCGGCCTCGCTGGAGCGGCGCATGGCTTCGACTGCCGATTGGGTGCCGGCCTGCAAGCGATCGATCATGCTCTGAATTTCCTGGGTGCTGATTTGCGTGCGACTGGCCAATGCACGCACTTCGTCGGCGACCACCGCAAAACCTCGCCCGGCCTCACCGGCGCGGGCCGCTTCAATGGCGGCGTTGAGCGCCAGAAGGTTGGTCTGCTCGGCAATCGAACGGATTACCCCAAGTACGCTGACAATCGACGACACGTCTTTCTGCAGGCTGTCGAGGGACACGCCACTGCTGCGAATGTCGTTCACAAGCGCATGAATCTTCACGATGCTGCCGGCCACCACGCGCTTGGCGGCCTGGCCTTCTTCATCGGTCTGCTGGGCTGCGACAGCTGCGTTTTGCGCGCTTTTGGCCACTTCCTGAGCCGCCGTCGACATTTCGTTGATCGCCGTGGCCACCTGATCGGTTTCGTGACGCTGGCGCTCCATGGCCTGATCCGAACGCTGGGCCTGATCAGAGACCTGATTCACCAGCCCGGTCAGTTGCGAGGTCATTTCAGTGATCTGCCGTACCAAGCCGTGGATCTTGTCGACGAAACGGTTGAACGAGCCGGCCAGTTCGCCGAGTTCATCCTGGCTGGTGATGGTCAGGCGCCGGGTCAGGTCACCCTCGCCCGCCGCGATGTCGTCGAGATTGGCTTTCATCAGGTTCAGCGGACGCAGAATGGTGTTGGCCAGCAACATCCCGGCCGCGGCGATCAGCAGCAGCACCACCACGGCAATCCCGACAATGCTCAGCACCACGCCTTGCATGCGTTCCTGGACCTTGATCTCAACCAGCGCCACTTGAGCTTCGATACCGTCGAGGTTGACCGAGGTGCCGACCGCCATGTCCCACTTCGGCAGGTATTCGGTGTAGCCGAGCTTGGGCACCAGCACTTGGGTGTTACCGGGCAGCGGTGAGCTGTATTGCAGGTAGTGAGTACCGTCCTTGGCGACTTTCACCAGGTCGCGGTTGACGTAGACGCCGTTCGGGTCGCGGTTATCTTTGAAGCTCTGACCCACGCCTTCCGGGCTGTTGGCCTTGAACAGGCGCACGGTGTTGGAGTCGTAGCCGAAGAAGTAGCCGTCCTTGCCGTAGATGATGCTCGACAGCAACTTGATCACCTGCACCCGCGCCGCATCATCGCCGGGGGCGGCCGCGTCGTAGAGCGGTTTGATCGTGGTCATGGCCACGGCGACGTAACTTTGCAGGGTTGCCTTGGCATCGCTGAGCAGGCGCTGACGGGTTTCCTCGACTTCCTTGCGGGCCTGCTCCTGCAGAATGAACAACGTGGTCAGGCTGATGACCAGCGCAAAGAGCAGCACCGGGAGGACGGCAAGGGACAGGACTTTAGCCTTCAGGCTCATGCGCATGACGTTCACTCTTTTGATTTTGTTGGCGTGGGTAAAGGCTTTAACGGCAGGCCAATTCAAAAGTTGAACGCGGTCATTGTGGGAGCGAGCCTGCTCGCGATGGCGGCGATACATTTAGCATCAATGTGACTGATAGATCGCAATCGCGAGCAGGCTCGCTCCCACAAGGTAGTAGCCGTTACAGAACCATCGCCGCCACCCAGCCAAACGCCAGGAGCGGCAGGTTGTAGTGCAGGAAGGTCGGGACCACGGTGTCCCAGATATGGTGATGCTGGCCGTCGATGTTCAGACCAGAGGTCGGACCCAGGGTCGAGTCCGAGGCCGGTGACCCGGCATCGCCCAACGCACCGGCAGTGCCGACGATGCACACGATGGCGATCGGGCTGAAGCCCAGTTGCACGCACAACGGCACGAAAATCGCCGCCAGAATCGGCACCGTGGAAAACGACGAGCCGATGCCCATGGTCACCAACAATCCGACCAGCAGCATCAACAGCGCACCAATGCCTTTGCTGTGGTTGATCCACGAGGCCGAGGACTCCACCAGCGTCTGCACATGACCGGTGGCTTTCATCACTTCGGCAAACCCGGACGCGGCGATCATGATGAAGCCGATCATCGCCATCATCTTCATGCCTTCGGTGAACAGGTCATCGGTGTCGCGCCATTTGACGATCCCCGACACCGAAAAGATCAGGAAGCCCACCAGCGCCCCGATAATCATCGAGTCCAGCAGCAACTGAACAATGAACGCGGCGGCAATGGCCAGACCGGCGATCATCAGGCTCATTGGGTTGTACTGCACCGCGACCTGTTCGACTTTCTCGATTTTCTCGAGGTCGTAAACGCGCTTCTTGCGGTAGCTGATGAACGCTGCCGCGAGACCAAACACCATGCCCAGCGCCGGAATGCCCATGGCATGGGTGACGTTGATACCGCTGATGTCCACGCCACTGCGGGCGACGTTGGCCAGCAGGATTTCATTGAGGAAGATGTTGCCGAAACCCACGGGCAGGAACATGTACGGCGTGATCAAGCCGAAGGTGATGACACAGGCAATCAATCGACGGTCCAGTTGCAGTTTGGTCAGCACATATAACAGTGGCGGCACCAGCAACGGGATAAAGGCGATATGAATCGGCAAAATGTTCTGGGAGGCGATGGCCACCACCCACAGCAGGCCGATCAGCAGCCATTTGACATTTCCGCCACCGTTGGCGTGCTGGCGATCGACCATGGCCAGGGCTCTGTCGGCCAGCGCATGGGCCAGGCCGGACTTGGCGATGGCCACCGCGAACGCGCCGAGCAAGGCGTAGGACAACGCAACCGTCGCCCCGCCACCGAGGCCATTGTTGAAGGCTTTCAGGGTCGCGTCGATGCCCAGGCCACCGGTCAAGCCACCGACCAGCGCGCCCACAATCAGCGCGATCACCACATGCACGCGGGACAGGCTGAGTATCAGCATGATGCCGACCGCGGCAATTACTGCATTCATTGTTGTTACCTCAAAAGCAGCGCGGTGAGGCAATCACCGCCAAACGGAATGAGTCCGGCCGGCAGCCTGCATGAGCGCCGCCAGCGGATGGAGAAAAGGGTTTTATTAGAGGGCGCGCACTGTGCCGGACCGCTGCCGCCTTGTCAAAGCGAACACCCCGTCTGGACCGGGACATGGGTTACCCCGGTTAGTGGTTGTCCGCAAAATTTGCAGGCAACACCGATCCAGTGTGGGAGCGTTCTTTGGATTGAGGTCAGCGCTTGGGCAAATCGATCGTGACCTTCAACCCGCCCCACTCGCTTTCCTGCAACTTCAACACCCCACCCCATGTATCGACGATGTCGCGCACGATGCCCAATCCCAAGCCATGCCCATCCGTCTGTTCATCGAGCCGGGTACCGCGGCTGAACACCTGAGCGCGCTGGTCTTCGGGAATCCCCGGGCCATCGTCTTCCACGTTCAACTCGAACCTGTCTGCTGTTTCGACCACGCTTAACCGCACCTCGGCATCCGCCCATTTGCAGGCGTTGTCCAGCAGATTGCCGAGCAACTCCAGCAGATCTTCGCGATCCCACGGCAGCTGCAGACCGGCCGGTGCCCGGTAACTGAGATCGAGGTGTTCGCCGTGAATCATGTTCAACGTGGCCAGCAACCCCGGCAGCTCGGCATTGCAATCGAACAATGCCCCCGGCAGTGCATCGCCGGACAGTCGGGCGCGGTTGAGTTCGCGATTGAGCCGTTGCTGAACCTGTTCCAGTTGCGCCTGCATGACCTTGCGCAACTGCGGGTGGGCATCGAGTTTTTCGCTGGAAGCCAGGCTCAACAATACCGCCAGAGGGGTTTTCAGGGCATGGCCGAGGTTACCCAACGCATTGCGCGAGCGCTTGAGGCTGTCTTCGGTATGGGCCAGCAAATGGTTGATCTGCGCCACCAGCGGTTCCAGCTCCAGCGGCACTTCTTCGTCGAGTTGCGAGCGCTGGCCCTGCTGCAACTGGGCGATTTGCTCGCGGGCCTTTTCCAGCGGGCGCAAGGCGCGGCGCACGGTGATGCGTTGCAACAGCAATATCAGCAACAGCCCCGTCAGCCCCAACCCGAGGCCGACCTGTTGCATTCGCCGGAAGCTCTCGCGCACCGGGGTGTAGTCCTGGGCGACGCTGATGGAAATCGCCTGGCCCAACCGACGGTAGTCCGAACGCAATACCAGCAGCTGCTGCCCTTCCGGCCCCAATTGCAGATTGCTATGCAGGCCAGGGTGTCCAAGCTTCGGCAGCTCCTGATCCCATAACGAGCGGGAACGCCAATGGCTGTCGGCGAAATCGATACGAAAGTAATGCCCGGAGAACGGTCGCTGATAGGCCGGCGACAAGTGCCGCTCATCCAGTTGCAATCCCTGCGGCCCACGCACCAGCGCCACCAGCAGGTTTTCGCTGTCGTTGCGCAGCCCGGCCTCGAGGTAACGCTGCAATCCCATTTCAAACAGCCACAGGCTGGTTTGCGCCAGGACCAGGCCGACGATCACCATCACACTGATCAGTCCCAGGCTCAAACGGCGCTGGATCGACCTCACTGCGCTTGCCCGCCGAACAGGTAACCCTGACCGCGACGGGTTTCGATCACGCTACGGCCGAGCTTGCGTCGCAGGTGATTGACGTGAACTTCCAGCACATTGGAATCGCGCTCGGTTTCACCGTCGTAAAGGTGTTCGGCGAGATGGCTTTTGGAAAGGATCTGTTCGGGGTGCAGCATGAAGTAGCGCAGCAGGCGAAACTCGGCGGCGGTGAGCTGGATGTCCGCGCCGTCGCGGGTCACGCACTGGCGACCTTCATCCAGATGCAAACCGGCGGCCTTGAGCGTCGGCTGATTGGCGTGGCCGTGGGAGCGGCGTAACAGTGCCTGGACCCGCAGGTGCAGCTCTTCGGGGTGAAACGGTTTGGTCAGGTAATCGTCGGCGCCGGCCTTGAGGCCTTCGATCCGCTCGGCCCAGGAATCGCGCGCGGTAAGGATCAGCACCGGCGTGGCCAAGCCGCCGGCCCGCCATTGTTCCAGCACGTCGAGCCCCGGCAAACCCGGCAGGCCGAGATCGAGAATGATCAAGTCATAAGGCTCGCTGCTGCCCTGGTACACCGCATCGCGGCCATCGGCCAGCCAGTCCACGGCGTAACCCTGCCGGTTGAGGCCGGCCATCAATTCGTCGACCAGCGGCACGTGGTCTTCCACCAGGAGCAAACGCATCGGTCAATCTTCCTTGTCTTTCAGTAAATGGCCGTTGGTGGCGTTCAGGTCCAGCTCGCGCACCACGCCTTCGCTGGTCAGCAACTCGACCTCATAAACATAGACGTCGTGATTCTCTTCAAGCTCGGCTTCCAGCAGTTTGGCCCCGGGATAGCGGTCCAGCGCTTGCTGCAAGAGCTGCTCCAGCGGCAGGATCACACCTTGTTGGCGCAGGCGCAGGGCTTCGTCCTGATCCAGGTCGCGGGCCATGACCACCGAGCAAAAAGCCAGGAGCGCCAGCGCCATTCGACTGCTGGCGCGCCGATTAAAAGAAAACACCTTCATTACGTATCCTGATGATCCTTGAGAACCTGCCCGCTGACAGCGTCCAATTCCAGGTCCCACTCAAGGCCCTGCGGGTCGCGCAGTTCCACCTGGTAGATGTACTTGCCGTACTCTTCTTCAAGCTCGGTTTCGGTGATTTTGGCGCCGGGGTGTTTGGCCAATGCCGTGGCGTTGAGCTTCTCGAAGGACACAATGGTACCAGCGTCGCGCAGCCTCAGGGCTTCGTCAGGGCCGAGGTCGCGAGCGTGGGCGATGCTGGTGGTCATGGCGATGATGGAGGCGGTGAACAGGGCAGTCAGGATTTTCATGGGTGTCTCCGTATTTTTTTATGTGTTGCTACGAGAGCTACCTTAGTGATTCGAACTTAACTGAAACTGAATTGCCATCACTGATGATTGCAATGCGACATTACTGGCACACAAATCCCCTGTAGGAGCTGCCGAAGGCTGCGATCTTTTGATCTTTGATTTTTGGCGTTCATGACGCAGCCAAAGATCAAAAGATCGCAGCCTTCGGCAGCTCCTACATTGATCGGGGGCGCTTAACATTCAGCAAAAATGTCGACTGTTACACCGCTTTCGCGAGCAAGCCCGCTCCCACATAATCCCCCGCCTGCCAGACATCGAGACCGGTATGACCGCGATCCACATCAAGTTCCCTTCCCTGACCCTCAAGGCCGGCCCGCGTGCCTTGGCGCGCATCCGTGCAAATGGCTTGAGCGCCGCCGATGTGGGTACGTTGCCGGGCGCCGCCGGCGGCCCGAAAGCGTTGGGGATTCAGGGGCTGGATCTGGCACTGTTCGGCGAATGGCTGCCGGCGGCGCCCCGGGAGCGTTCGCTGATTGGTGCGTCGGTGGGTTCCTGGCGCTTCGCCAGCGCCTGCCTGCCGGATGCCGCAGAAGGCATTCGCCGCCTCGGCCATCTGTACACCGAACAGCACTTCGCCAAGGGCGTGACCATGGCGCAGATCAGCCAGAGCTCCCGGCGCATGCTCGATGACTTGCTCGACGGCCGCGATGCGTCGATTCTGGACAACACCCACTACCGACTGAACATCATGGTGGTCAAAAGCCATGGTCTGCTGGCGGACGATCATCGCGGTCGGCTGGGGTTGGGCCTGTCGTCGGTGATCGCCGACAACCTGCGCGGGCGCACGCGGCTGTCGCGGCATTTCGAGCGGCTGATCATCCACGACCCGCGCCTGGCGCCACCGGTCAACGCGCTGAATGACTTCCCGTCGCGCTTCGTTGCGCTGGATGCCGGCAACCTGCGCCAGGCCCTGCTCGCCTCGGGTTCGATCCCGATGGTCATGCAAGGCGTGCGCGATCTGCCGGGTGCCGGCACCGGGACATTCCGCGATGGCGGTCTGCTGGACTATCACCTCGACCTGCCCTACAGCGGCAACGACATCGTGCTCTACCCGCACTTCACTGATCGAGTGATCCCCGGCTGGTTCGACAAGACCCTGCCGTGGCGCCGCGCCTGCCCGGTGCGTTTGCAGGATGTTCTGTTGCTGGCGCCGTCCAAGGAATATCTGTCGCGCCTGCCCTACGGCAAACTGCCGGACCGGAACGATTTCAAGCGCTTCATGGGCGACGCCCCGAGCCGGCAGAAATACTGGCGCACGACGATGGATGAAAGCCGTCGCCTGGGCGATGAGTTCCTTGAACTGGCCGCCAATGGTCGCCTCGGCGAGCGCTTGCTGACCCTCTAGTGCCCTGTCTCGCCAATACTGTTCCTTTTTGACGGTGGCTGTTGTCGCCATGCTGCGTTGCCGCTCCTCGCCATAGCGGGCTATGACTCGTCGCGGCGCCTTGCCTGACGACAACAGCCACTCGCCAAAAGAGGAACGTATTGGTGAGACAGGACACTGGTCAGTGTTTTCCCGCATCGCCAAACACAAGCTGGTAAACTCGCCACCTGCCCATATCGCCGCGGCGATCGCCACCTGACAGAGCTGAACATCACTGTGGAAATCTTCAAAGAATTTACCTTCGAGTCCGCCCACCGCCTGCCCCACGTGCCGGACGGCCACAAGTGCGGTCGCCTGCACGGTCACTCGTTCAAAGTGGCGATTCACCTGAGCGGCGACCTCGATCCGCACACGGGCTGGATCCGCGACTTCTCGGAAATCAAGGCGATCTTCAAGCCGCTCTACGAGCGCCTGGACCACAACTACCTGAACGACATTCCCGGCCTGGAAAACCCGACCAGCGAAGTGCTGGCCAAGTGGATCTGGAATGAATTGAAGCCCCTGCTGCCGGAACTCAGCGCGATTCGTATCCATGAGACCTGCACCAGCGGTTGCATCTATCGTGGTGAGTAAACCAATTTAAAGACAACGAAAATCCCCTGTGGGAGCGACCTGTGGCGAGGGGGCTTGCCCCCGTTGGGTTGCGAAGCAGCCCCAAAATCGCTGATACACCAAAGATCTTGTGAGTGCTACGCACTCAAACGGGGGCAAGCCCCCTCGCCACAGGGCTCCCACAAGGGGAACTGCGTTTCGTCAGGGAATAGAGAAACAGCCTTCAATGGCTGTTTTTTTATGCCTATGCTTCTTGGCTCGCACATGCCAAGAGGACGCTCCCATGGCTGACTGGCCGCTCGCTCAGACCTATCGCTTCAACGGGCATTCCGTGCGCTACGCCGTACGTGGCGACGGTCCGCCGCTGGTATTTGTGCATGGCACGCCCTTCTCTTCTTATGTGTGGCACCGGATTGCGCCGCACTTCATCACCACGCACCGGGTGCACTACTTCGATCTGCTGGGTTACGGGCAATCCACACAGCCGGAAGGCGATGTGTCGCTGGGCGTACAAAACCTGCTGTTGGCGCAATTGCTGGACCATTGGGGCCTGGAGCGGCCAGACGTAGTGGCCCACGATTTCGGCGGCGCCACCGCGTTGCGTGCGCATCTGCTCAACGGCAAGGATTACCGCAGCCTGACGCTGATCAATCCAGTGGCGCTGTCGCCCTGGGGTTCGCCGTTCGTACAGCATGTGCGTCAGCATGAAGCAGCGTTCAGTGGACTGCCCGATTACATTCAGCAGGCGATTGTGCCGACCTATATTCGTGGCGCGATCAAGCGCGAGATTCCCGATCATGAGCTGGCGCCCTATGCGCAGCCTTGGCTGGGAGACCCGGGACAAGCGGCGTTCTACCGGCAGATCGCGCAGATGGATGAACGTTATACCCGCGAGGTCGAGGGGCTGTACCCGACGATTCGCTGCCCGGTGCAGATTCTTTGGGGGAAGGACGATCAGTGGATTCCCATTGAGCGCGGCCAGGCGCTGCATCAGATGATTGCGGGGTCGCAGTTTCACGCCATTGCCAATGCCGGGCATCTGGTTCAGGAGGATGCGCCGGAGGCGATTGTGGCGGCGATATTGCGATTTTTGCCCCTGCATAAATCCCCCTGAAAAAACCGAATCAAATGTGGGAGCGAGCCTGCTCGCGATAGCGGTCTGACAGTCACCCGAGTAGTGAATGTGCCACCGCTATCGCGAGCAGGCTCGCTCCCACATGGGTGCTGTGTTCCTTCAGGTGCACCGCTTTCGAGCCCTCTTCGGGCCAAATCCGCCTGCTCGTCTATAAATAACAACACCCTCGCGCCATTGGCACGAGCACTGCAACACCCTCCGCGTCCTCCATCCAGCAAGGAACGCCACATGACGCAGAACGATTCGGGCAACGATTACCCCCTCAGCGAAGTCCCGATGCATGCCCGCAAGGGACTTGCCTCCACCGCCATGGTGCTACTGGGTTTTACCTTCTTCACCGCAACCATGTTTGCCGGCGGCAAGCTTGGCGTGGCGTTCAGTTTCGGCGAGATGATGGCGGTGATTATCGTCGGCAATCTGCTGCTGGGGATCTACGCCGCGGGGCTGGGCTACATCGCCTTCAAGAGCGGCCTCAACTCGGTGCTGATGGGACGTTTCTGCTTTGGTGAAGTGGGCAGCAAACTCAGCGACCTGATCCTGGGTTTCACCCAGATCGGCTGGTACGCCTGGGGCACCGCGACGGCGGCGGTGGTGCTGGGCAAGTATTTCGAACTGAGCGACGGCACCGTTCTGGGGCTGATGGTGCTGTTCGGCCTGGGCTTTTGCGCGACGGCGTATATCGGCTATCGCGGGTTGGAGATTCTGTCGTACATCGCCGTGCCGGCCATGATGTTGCTGCTGATGCTGTCGATGTGGGTCGCCACGGTGAAGGTCGGCGGGCTCGAGGGCTTGCTCGCGGTGGTTCCGACAGGAACGCTGGATTGGTCGACCGCCATTACCCTGGTGTTCGGCACGTTCGTCAGCGGTGCGACGCAAGCAACCAACTGGACACGCTTCTCCCGTTCAGCGCGGGTTGCGGTGCTGGCGAGCCTGATCGGCTTCTTCGTCGGCAACGGTCTGATGGTGTTGATCGGTGCCTACGGCGCCATCGTCTATCAGCAACCGGACGTGGTCGAAGTGCTGCTGTTGCAAGGTTTCGCCATGGCCGCGATGGCGATGTTGCTGCTCAACATCTGGAGCACTCAGGACAACACCATCTACAACTTCGCCGTCGCCGGCTGCAACCTGCTGCGCACCGGCCGGCGCAGAACCGTGACCCTGGCCGGTGCGGTGATCGGCACGCTGCTGGCACTGCTGGGCATGTATGACATGCTGGTGCCTTACCTGATTCTACTGGGCACAGTGATTCCACCGATTGGCGGGGTGATCATGGCGGACTTTTTCTTTCGCTATCGGGGCAGCTACCCACGCCTGGCCGACACACGGTTGCCCGCCTTCAACTGGCCGGGACTGAGCGCTTATGCGGTCGGCACATTTGCCGCCTTCAGCTCGCCGTGGGTCGCGCCGCTGGTAGGGATTGCCGTAGCCGCGCTAACGTATGTGCTATTGACCGGGGTACTGGGTGCCCGTACCGCCGACGCGCCATTACAAGATCTCTAAAAGGATTCGCCTCATGCATATCATCAACGCCCGCCTGCGCAACCAAGAAGGCCTGCATGAGTTGCACCTGGAAAACGGCCTGATTCACAGCATCGCCCGGCAAACCGAAGCCCCGTCACTGGGGCCTGACGACCTGGACGCCGGCGGTAATCTGGTGGTACCGCCCTTCGTCGAGCCGCACATTCACCTCGACGCTACCCTGACCGCCGGCGAGCCGCGCTGGAACATGAGCGGCACGCTGTTCGAAGGCATCGAGTGCTGGGGTGAGCGCAAAGCGACCATCACCCAGGAAGACACCAAGACCCGCGCCAGGAAGACCATCCAGACCCTCGCCGCCCATGGCATTCAGCATGTGCGCACCCACGTCGACGTCACTGACCCGGAACTGACCGCGCTCAAGGCAATGCTCGAAGTCCGCGAGGAAAGCCGTCATCTGATCGACCTGCAAATCGTCGCGTTCCCTCAGGAAGGCATCGAGTCGTACCGCAACGGCCGAGAGCTGATGGAAGAAGCGATCCGCTTGGGCGCCGATGTAGTCGGGGGCATTCCGCATTTCGAGTACACCCGGGATCAGGGCGTGAGCTCGGTGAAGTTCCTCGTGGACCTGGCCGAGCGCACCGGTTGTCTGGTGGACGTGCATTGCGACGAAACCGACGACCCGCACTCACGCTTCCTTGAAGTGCTGGCCGAAGAGGCCCGCAGCCGCGACATGGGTTCACGCGTCACCGCCAGCCACACCACGGCCATGGGCTCTTACGACAACGCCTACTGCGCCAAACTCTTTCGGCTGCTCGGGCATTCGGGGATCAGTTTTGTCTCCTGCCCGACCGAAAGCATTCACCTGCAAGGACGCTTTGATAACTTCCCGAAACGCCGTGGCGTGACCCGGGTGAATGAGTTGCTCGAAGCGGGGATGAACGTGTGCTTCGGCCAGGATTCGATCGTCGACCCGTGGTATCCGCTGGGTAACGGCAACATTTTGCGGGTGCTCGAGGCTGGGTTGCATATCTGCCACATGCTCGGTTATCGCAATCTGCAGAGCGCGCTGGATCTGGTGACCGACAACAGTGCCAAGGCCATGAACCTGGGCGATCGTTATGGGCTGGAACAAGGGCGACCGGCGAATCTGCTGATTCTGTCGGCGGACAGCGATTACGAGGTGATTCGTAGTCAGGGTTTGCCGCTGTATTCGGTGCGGGGTGGCAAGGTGTTGATGAAGCGGCAGATGCCGGTGGTGGAGTTCTGCAGCGATATGAGCTGAAGTTCAGGTTGTTTGAGCCGACGCCATCGCGAGTAGGCTCGCTCCCACACTGGATCGTTGTGAACACAAATACCGTGTCCACCGAAGATCTAATGTGGGAGCGAGCCTGCTCGCGATGGCGATCTAAAATTCAACCCATCAACCGCGCCGTACCAAACAATCTGACCCGACTCAACTCGCCATCCAATTCCTCCAGCAAAATCGGCGCCGTGCCGCCAGGCATGACCACCTTCACTTCCCCCGCCGTCACCCACCCCACGCGCCACGCCGCACACGCCACCGCACTGGCGCTGGTGCCTGACGAGGCGGTCGGCCCTTCGCCGCGCTCGAACACCCGCGCAACGATTCGGCCCTCGGATTCAAGCATCGCCCATTGCAGGTTCACCCCAGCCACACACGGCTGCCCTGCCCCGGTTGGCATGGCATAGGCGATTCGGGTCAATCCTTCGGCCAACGCCGATTCGCGCATCTGTGTGTTACTCGGCAACGCATCGGCGCCTGTTACCAACGTCACGCAATGCGGATTGCCGATGCGCACGAACTGGCTGTGATTCCAGGCAGGATCGAGCGACGACAGTGGCTGCACATGACTGACTTCGCTCCCCTTCAATGTCACGGGCTCAACCCCTTGCGCCCCCACCGCTTCAGGCCCGAACGATGGCTGCCCCAGGTCCAGCCAGAACCCGTTCACACCCTCGATCTCGGCGGGCTTCACTGAAGTCTCCACCGGCGAAACCGCATCGCTCTTGTCGTGATGAACCCTGAGCAGACAGGCCTCTTCCGTCGACATCAGCCCTTGTTCGCCAAGGGCCTGGGAAAAAATCGTCAAGCCATTGCCACTGCGCTCGGCCAGGGTGCCGTCGGTGTTGACGATCAGCAGGTCAAAAGGCGGCGACGATTGAAACGGCCCTACCAGCAGTCCATCGCAGCGATGCGCCTTGCTGCCGGGCGGTTGTGCACCGGGCGCCCAGGCGCAGAATGCCTCGATGGCCGACAACGCCCAGGCTTCACGGGTTTGCGCGGCATGGCTGGCCAGCGCAGACAGTTCGATACCGCTACTGCGCACGTCGTCCGGTGCCACCACCGCGTAGATATTGCCCCGAGCATCGTAAATCCGCGTCATGGCGCCCCCCTCTGTGAACAATTGATGCGTCGACGATATCGCGAAACAGCGGCTGGCTGTGCAAGGATGTCACCCTGCCTGACTGCGATTCCACCCGGACGTGATGAGCGAACCCTTTGTGGTTGTTCACTGTCCCTTGGGGACGCGACGTTTTTTGCCAAGGATTGATATGACCAACCTCAATACCCAAGCCACCTTCGTCCCCGGACGTCTGGAACAGATGTCCACCCGCATCGCCTTTTTCATCGCAGGCTTCGGCATCGCGGCCTGGGCGCCGTTGGTGCCTTACGCCAAGGCGCGGGCCGGGCTGGATGAAGGAACCCTCGGGCTGTTGTTGCTGTGTCTGGGGGTGGGCTCGATTCTGGCGATGCCCATGGCCGGTATTCTGGCTACGCGTTTCGGTTGCCGTCGGGTGTTGAGCGGCGGGACTTTGTTGATCTGTGCAGCACTGCCGCTGTTGGCGACGGTGTCTTCGATTCCGGCGTTGATCGCCGCGTTGTTCATGTTCGGCGCGGGCCTGGGCACGGTGGATTCTACGGTGAACCTGCAAGCGGTGATCGTCGAGCGGGCCAGCGGCAAGACCATGATGTCGGGGTTTCATGGGTTGTTCAGCCTTGGTGGGATCGTCGGCGCGGCGGGTGTCAGCGCGCTGCTCGGCCTGGGGATGTCGCCGCTGGGGGCGATGCTGGTGGTGATCGTGCTGCTGGTGGTGGCTTTGCTCAAGGCCGCGCCGCATCTGTTGCCCTACGGCAGCGAAAGCTCCGGCCCGGCGTTTGCCGTGCCGCATGGCATCGTGCTGTTTATCGGCGGGATGTGTTTCATCGTGTTCCTGGCCGAAGGCGCGGCGCTCGACTGGAGCGCGGTGTTCCTGGCGCAGGAGCGCGGGATCGACACGGCATATGCAGGGCTGGGTTATGCGGCGTTTGCGCTGACCATGACTGTCGGGCGTTTGACCGGCGATGCCATTGTCCGGCGCCTCGGTGCGACACGAGTGATTGTGTTTGGTGGCCTGACGGCTGCGGCGGGTCTGGCGCTGGCGACATTTGCACCGAGCTGGGAAGCGGCACTGGTGGGGTATGCGCTGCTGGGCGCTGGCTGCTCGAACATTGTGCCGGTGCTCTATACCGCCGTAGGTAAACAGACCGTCATGCCGGAAAGCATTGCCGTGCCGGCCATTACCACTCTGGGTTATGCAGGGATTCTCGCCGGGCCTGCGGTGATCGGCTTTATCGCCCATGGCAGCAGTTTGAGTTTTGCCTTTGGGTTGATGGCGGTGTTGCTGGTGGCCGTGGCGATTGGCGGGAAGGTGTTGAAGGTTTAAAAGCTTCGCGAGCAGGCTCGCTCCCACATTTGATCTACGTCGTACACAAATGTTGTGTTCACTGAAGATCTATTGTGGGAGCGAGCCTGTTCGCGATGAATCCACCTCGGTCTATCAGAACCCGACACTGGCCTGCACAAAGAATGTACGCGGTGCGCCGACGTACATCCCCGAGTTGTTGTCGCTGGAGCGGGTGAAGTATTGCTTGTCGAAAATGTTCTTCACCCCCGCGCCCACTTTCAGGTTCGACAGTTGCGAGCCAAAGTCATATCCCCCACGCACGTTCCAGGTGACATAACCCGGGATGTCGCCGTATTGGCCGTCCGCACTGCCTTCGGTGATGTAGTTGCCGCTGAAACTGCCATCAGCGTTCACCGCGGTACCCGGCGAGCGCTGTTTGGACTGGGCAAAGGCATCGAGGTTGTAGGTCCAGCGGTTGACGTCGTAACGCAGGCCGGCGGTCGCCACCTGACGCGAGTAGAACGGTAGGTCACGGCCCTTGAAGCCTGGAATCTCGCCTTCATAAACGGCGCGAGTGTAGGTGAAACCGGCGTTGGCGGTCAGGCCGTCGAGCCGAGGGTCCAGCGCCGCCATGTCGTAATGCACCGAGGCTTCAAGGCCCTGGTGCGTGGTGGCGCCGAGGTTGGTCCAGCCCACATCGTTGCTGATGTATTGCAGTTCTTTATCGAAGTCGATGTAGAACAGCGTCACCTCCCCGCCCCACACGTCATCGTTGTAGCGCGTGCCGATCTCGTAGGTCTTGGCCTTTTCCGGGTTCAGACCATTGGCGGTGTTGTCACCCGAACCACCCTGACCGAGCTGGAAATATTGCAGGCTGCCAAACGAGGTTTCGTAGTTGGCGAACAGCTTCCAGGCCTCGGATAGGTGATACATCACGCTCAGGGCCGGCAGCGGTTCGTTGCTGTCGATGCTGCGGCGCTTTTCCTGCACAGGTCTGCCGGCGGTGTCGAGAACCGGCCGGTCGTGCCATTCGGTGCTGATGCCTTCGAAACGGATGCCGGGGGTCACGGTCCAGTTGCCGACGTCGATCTTGTCATCGATGTAAACGGCGTGGGCTTCGGTGCCCCCGGTGCGATCCTGGAACACATGACCATCAGAGGTTTTGGTGACCACCGGCTGGTTGTTCACCAGCGCCAGACGGCTCGCCTCTTCATGCATGCCTTCTTTCAGGTAGCGATAACCCACGCTGGCTTCCTGAGTGGTCGGACCGACATCGAACACATGGGACACCCGCGGTTCGATGCCGAAGGTGTAGTAAGTGCGCGGATAAGAGCTGAGGGTTTTCTGGTCGCGCGCGGCGATGGTGCTGCCACGAAAACTGTCGGAATAGTAGGTCAGCACTTCGGCCTGGGTGCGGTCGTCGATCTGCCGAATCCACTTGAAGGACACGTCCTTGCGGCGGCCGCTGAAGTTGTCATGGTCGCGGTCGGACTGAAACGGATCAGCGTCGTACTGCTTCTGCGTCAGGCCACCGGGCATGTCGGCGCTGGCGTCGTAGTAATGGAAATTGAGGCTGAAATCGTCCTGATCGGTGGGCGCCCAATGGGTCTTGAGGATCACGTCGTCGATGTCATTGCTGTTGTTGCTTTTGCGATAACCGTTGCCGTTCACGCCGGAATACAACAGCGCCACGCCCATGCCGTTATCGGCGGTGCCACCGAGAAACGCGGTGTCGATGTGTTTCCAGCCACCACGCTGAGTGGTTTCCAGGGTAGTGGCGATTTCACCGGTGGCTTTCTCCGGAATCGCGCGGGTGACGAAGTTGATCACGCCACCGACGTTCTGCGGCCCATAACGCACGGAACCGGCGCCGCGCACCACGTCGATGCTGTCGAGGTTGCCGGAAGAAATCGGTGCCATGGACAGCTGCGGTTGCCCATAAGGGGCGAAGGCGGCCGGCACGCCATCGATGAGCACGGTGGAGCGTGGCGACAGGCGCGAGGTCAGGCCGCGCACGCCGACGTTCAGGGAAATATCGCTGCCGCCGGTGCCATTGGCGTCCTGCACTTGCACGCCGGGTACGCGACGCAGCACGTCACCAACGTTCATGGCGCCCTGCTCGACCATGGCTTCACGACGGATCACCGTGCGCGCGCCGGGATGGTTTTGCACCACAGCGGCGTCGGCATCACCGAGCCAGTCGCCGACCACTTTGATGTCGGTCACGCCCAGTTCCAGCGGGCCGTTGGCGGCGGAAGTCGGGGCTGGCATCAGGGTCACCGAGCCTGCATCGATCTGATATTCCAGACCGCTGCCTTGCAGCAATTGGCGCAAAGCCTGTTCCGGTGAAAGATTGCCGTCGACTGCCGGGGCCTGTTTGCCCGCCACCAGTTCCGGGCTGAAAAAAACCTGCAGCGAGGTTTGCTGACCCAGCTGACTCAAGGCCTGACCCAACGGCTGCGCCTGAATATGAATGGCATCGGCAGCTTCTGCCAGACGAACACCTTGCGACAGTTGACCGGCAGCTCGGTGAGCGCCCGTTCGATGGAATCCGCCAACTGGATCGCGTGCATGAAATGCTCCGGGTCCGGACGACGACACACTGTGATCGATCGCCTCGGACTCCATGGCGCCCCGCCGATCCTCACGCCGATAACCGTCCACCGCAATGTTGCGCGCGGTCTGGTGCAAATACGCCCGAGGTTGTTGCACCGCCGCCGAATCGGACTCAAGCACCCGCACGAAGGTGTCATGGGCCAGGTCCTCGGCCTGCTGACGATTTCTCAGGCGACGGGTCCAGGTGCCGATCAACTCTTCGTAATGCTCGAAAAAGCCGTGTCTGCGGGGCAGCTTGGGGGTCATTGCGGTGTGCTGTGGAGAGGAGACGTGAGTAGTAATGCTTCCTATTAAGCAGAAGCAATGCATTCCACTGGCTGGGTGAACATACAAGACATGCCCTACAGCGCGCATATTTTTGGTCAGCTTTCTGTCCCTGCCAACAACACGGCCAGTGCGCCGCACACCATCAAGGTTTCACCCAACGCCTGACTCCAGGCTGCCAAGATCAGCCCACCGCCAATCAACAGGTAATACATCAAACCAAACAGTGCGCCAGCCGTGCCCAGTCGATCGCCGTAACTCACCAAGGCCGAGCCGAGGATGTTCGGGATTGCCATACCGAACGCTAAAACCACCAGCAGCATCGCCAGCACGAACAGACCGCTGTCCTGCATCAGCCATACGCCGATGCCACCCAGCAATGCCAACAACGCCGCAAGCCGAATCAAGCGCGGGCCCCTGACCCCTCGATGGAGCAAGCGCTTGTTGAGCCAGGCGCCAAGACCGGAACCCAAGGCCAGGATCACACCGCTGTAACCGAAATACTGCGCACTCAAGCCCAGTCGCTCGAATACGAAGGGGCCGAGGCTGTAGTAGCTGAACAAGGCTATGTTGAATAGCGCGACCAATAGCGTCGAACGCCAGATATCGCGGTCTTGCAGCATCCGCCACAGTGTCTCGAACAGCTTGGCCGTGGTCAGGTGCTGCGGTCGGGTTTCCGGTAACGCACGTAAGCACCACAGCAACAACCCCAGCGACAGCAGCAACAGACAACCCTGCACACCTCGATATCCAAAGGCTTGCACCAGACTCGTCCCGCTGAACAAGCCAATCGCCGGGCTCGCGGCAAGGGCGATACCCATCACCGAAAATACCTGAGCCAGTTCCGCGCCCTTGAAGCGGTCGCGCAGCAGGGTTTGCGTCACCACCGAGCCGACTGCGGCGCCAAACGCTGCCAGCGCCTGAGCCCCCAGCAATGCACTGAAGGTGCTGACGCTCATCGCCATCACTGTCGCGCCGACGTACAACGCCAACCCGGCGAGCATCGAGAGCCGACGGCCAATACGGTCACACATCCGGCCCCACACCACTACGCCGAACGCAAAGGCCAGAAAATACACCGACAGCGTTTGTGCTGCCGCTTGGGGGCCGACAGCAAACACCTGACCGATATCCGCCAACGCCGGGCTGTAAAGGGTTTGGGCAATTTGCGGAAACATCAGCAAGGCGATCGCCAGCACCAGCAGGCTTCTGGAATTCATCACGACTTCACTCTTCAAGAAAAAACTGCCGAGGAGTTTAAGAGGCCGTGACTGACGTATTATCCAAATTATGACAATCAATCGTTTAAATCGGACAACTATGGCCTGGCTCGATGCTCACGCACAATTCAACCCCGACACCTCCCCGGCACTGGTTATCGGCATCGCTGCGACCATGGGCGATCACGATTCCGGGCTTCATCGACACGCATGCGGGCAGTTGTTGTTCACGCGTCAGGGGTGCATGCGCATCACACTGGCGCAGCAATTGTGTTTATTGCCGCCGTCCCGCGCCGCATGGATTCCGCCAGGTATCGTTCACCGCGCCGTAATGCAACAGAGCGTGGACTATCGATCCATTTACCTGAAACCAGAGTTATGCGCCGAATTGCCGCAACAGGTTTGCGTCATTGAAGTCAGCCCGCTGCTGCGAGCGGTACTGGAACCGATCGCCGGGGCCGACTTCGACACCGATTGGCAACAGGGCAAGTTCGTCCACCTGTTGGGCCTGTGCCTGAGCGAGATTCGTGATGCCACACAACAACCGATGCTGCTGCCTCTGCCTCGGGACAAGCGCCTGATGCCACTGCTCGCGACACCAGAAAAACTGCCACCGGAACTGCAGGTGCTGGAAAGACAAATCGGTGCCAGTGGCCGGACGATCAGTCGAATCTTCCAGCGCGAAACCGGTATGAGCTATCAGCAATGGCGCCAACAATGGCGGTTGATGCGCGCCATGGAATTACTCGCCACGGGACGCAACCTCAGTTACAGCGCATTCGAACTGGGATTTGCCAGTGACAGCGCGTTCATCGCGTTCTTCAAGGACATGACCGGCATCACCCCTGGCGCGTGGCTTAAGTAAGCGACGACCGGCAGCAGAAATTAATTGCCAGTGAATATTACCTGCATCATATTACATCTGTAATAAAGCCTCGTTTCCCACAGGTATTTCTCTATGACCAGCATGCCCAGCCTTGAACCCGACCTTGCTGTCGCGGTGAACACACCCAGGCCTCCCCTGCTTAAAAGGCTGCTCTTGATGACGGCGACCATCGCGGCGTTGGTGTTTATCGGGCTGTACGCGACCCATTGGTGGACCGCCGGGCGTTTCATCGAGGAAACCGACGATGCCTACATCGGTGGCGACGTCACAGTGATCGGGCCGAAGGTCGCGGGGTATATCGAAGAGGTGCTGGTCACCGACAACCAGAAGGTCAAGGCCGGGGATGTGTTGATTCGGCTCGACGCCCGTGACTACCGCGCCAACCTGGCCAAGGCCGAAGGTGCGGTGGCTGCCGAAGAAGCGTTGCTCGCCAACCTCGACGCTACCGAACAACTGCAACACGCGGTGATCGGCCAGGCCCGCGCCGGCATCGATGCTACAGGCGCCGAAACCGCGCGCTCGCGGGACGATAACGCTCGCTACAAACGCCTGGTGAACAGCAATGCCGTCTCGGTGGAAAGCGCGCAACGAGCCGACGCCACCTTCAAGACAGCACAGGCGCAGAGTGCCCGGGCCCAGGCCGAACTGCTGGCCGCGCAGCGCCAATTGAACGTAATTGAAACCCAGAAACAGCAAGCGCGCGCCGCGTTGATACAAGCGCGGGCCGAGCGTGATCTGGCGCAATTGAACGTCGGTTACACCGAGTTGAAAGCCCCGGTCGACGGCGTGATCGGCAATCGTCGGGCACGGGTCGGCGCTTACGCCCAGGCCGGTTCGCAACTGCTGTCGGTGGTGCCGGCCAGCGGGCTGTGGGTCGATGCCAATTTCAAGGAAGATCAGCTGTCGCGGATGACGCCGGGCCAGCGCGTGATCGTTCATGCCGACGTGCTCAAGGGGCGTGAGTTCCACGGTCATCTGGACAGCCTCGCGCCAGCCAGTGGTTCGCAGTTCAGCGTGCTGCCAGCGGAAAATGCCACTGGCAATTTCACCAAAATCGTCCAGCGGGTACCGGTGCGAATCCTGCTCGATCCCGCTGACGGCGTGCTCGGTCATCTGCGCCCCGGTTTGTCGGTGACTGCAGAAGTGGACACCCGCGCCGAGCCTGAAATCCCGACCGTGGCCCGCGCGCCATGAGCCGCGCCCTCGCCGCCCCCGCGCAGCCGTTCAACGCCGCCAACATGGCGACGGCGACCAAGGTGTTCGCCTTCGCCACGATGTGCATCGGCATGTTCATTGCGCTGTTGGACATCCAGATCGTCTCGGCGTCGCTGCGTGACATTGGCGGCGGGCTCTCGGCCGGCACCGACGAAACCGCGTGGGTGCAGACCAGCTACCTGATCGCCGAAATCATCGTGATTCCACTGTCGGGCTGGCTGTCCCGAGTGTTCTCGACCCGTTGGTTGTTCTGCGCCTCGGCGGTGGGTTTCACCCTGGCCAGCCTGCTCTGCGGAGCGGCCTGGAACATCCAGAGCATGATCGCCTTCCGCGCCCTGCAAGGCTTTCTTGGCGGTTCGATGATCCCGCTGGTGTTCACCACCGCATTCTTTTTCTTCACCGGTAAACAACGGGTGATCGCCGCCGCGACCATCGGCGCCGTGGCCTCGCTGGCACCGACGCTGGGCCCGGTGATTGGAGGCTGGATCACAGACATTTCGTCCTGGCACTGGCTGTTCTACATCAACCTGGTACCGGGGATCTTCGTCGCGGTGGCGGTGCCGATGCTGGTGAAAATCGACCAGCCGGAATTGTCGCTGCTCAAGGGCGCCGACTACCTGAGCATGCTGTTCATGGCGGTGTTCCTCGGTTGCCTGGAATACACCCTCGAAGAAGGCCCACGCTGGAACTGGTTCAGCGACAGCACGATTCTGACCACTGCCTGGATCAGTGGCCTGGCCGGATTGGCCTTCATTGGTCGAACCCTGCACGTGGCCAACCCGATCGTCGATCTGCGCGCTTTGAAAGACCGCAACTTCGCCCTCGGCTGTTTCTTTTCGTTCGTCACGGGGATCGGCCTGTTCGCGACGATTTACTTGACGCCGCTGTTTCTCGGCCGGGTGCGCGGTTACAGCGCGCTGGACATTGGTTTGGCGGTTTTTTCCACCGGAGTGTTCCAGATCCTGGCGATTCCGCTGTACGCCTTTCTGGCCAATCGCATCGACCTGCGCTGGATCATGATGACTGGCCTTGGGCTGTTCGCCTTGTCGATGTGGGATTTCAGCCCGATCACCCACGACTGGGGGGCTAAAGAGTTGATGCTGCCGCAAGCCTTGCGCGGGATTGCTCAACAACTGGCAGTGCCGCCAGCGGTGACCCTGACCCTCGGCGGGTTGGCACCGGCACGGCTCAAACATGCGTCGGGATTGTTCAACCTGATGCGCAACCTTGGCGGCGCGATGGGCATCGCCGCGTGCGCGACCATCCTCAATGACCGCACCAACCTGCACTTCACCCGGTTGGCGGAGAACCTCAACAGCACCAACGAAGCACTCAATCAGTGGCTGTCCCAGGTCAGCAATAACTTCGCCGCCCTCGGCCAGAGCGGCGACATCGGCGTCACCGCCAGCCTGCGTCAGCTGTGGCTGCTGACCTACCGCGAAGCGCAGACGCAAACCTACGGCGACGCGTTCCTGATGATCATGGTCTGCTTCATCCTCGCCACGGCGATGGTGCCCTTGATGCGCAAGGTACAACCACCGGCCGCGCCGAGTGCCGATGCACATTGAGGCTTGTCCCCGTTGAGTCGCGAAGCGGCAAGCCTGGTTCTCCTACAGGGTCTTGCGTCGTTCGCAATAATTACACACGACACAAAACCCTGTAGGAGGCGAGGCTTGCCCGCGAAGACGCCGGATCAGACACCCGAAATCTCTGAAACTAATCCGCTGCTGACTGCGCCCTCAACCGCCGCCCAATCACATCCAGCACATCGCACCCATCCCGTAACGGAATGGCGCAGAGCAAGGCAAAGTCACTGAGAATCATCGAATCGCATTCGACTGAGCCGCGCATGGACATGTTTTCGAGCACCTGCGTTACGGCACGAATTCGATAGCTGGCGGCATCGGTCAGGATATCCAACGGCGCGTGGGTATCGACGAACAGAGTGGGCATGTCGGTGCAATTGCTGGTGAGCGCCATGAAGCGGTTTTTGGGATGGGGGATTGGTTTTTCGTAGGGTGGCTCGGGTGTAAGTGTTGTCATTAGAAACTCCCAAAGAAGAATAGGAGCTGCCATCAGCCTTCCTACAGGCTAGGGTGGCAGCTATGCGCGAGGTAGGAATATCGAGACCTTTGGGAAAACTCGACCACGCCAAAGCGTGCCCGCGCATAGCCGCCGCAAATGATCTTACGGACGCATGTTAACGGCCGCAAACCAAGCATTTACGCTATGAGCATCCCATCGGTCTTGAAGGGTTCCTACACCCTGCCACTGAATTTTCAGTGGCCGCCAAAGAATATCGATGGAACGCATTTCACACCAGTTCATGGAAATCGCTACGAGTTGAAGGAAACTTCCGACGAGCTTGTCCAGAAATTTCGCAAACACTGTCATCAAGGATGATCAAGTCGACTAGCCAATCTGTCAGCGATATGGCGTAACCAAAACTCACCTGATTCCCATGCAATCCAATAGCAGTAATAACAGCTCAGCTCTTTCAGTAAATATTCCCGCAACACAAGCTCGTCTTTCCGCTGATCAAGCAACACATTGAGCTCTTGCCGGACCACCCTTAGATCCCCAGGATCGGAGTCAGCTAAAAAAGCATCAATCACTTGCTCAGCCGTATCATGCTCGACTGTCCAATCTTGATGAAAGTACGCTCCAAAAAAATCGTGTAGCTCGGGGAACTCTCTGCTCATATCTCTGGAAATCCTGTTAACAAAAAATATCCCTCAGGCCGCCGGGCATCCTTAATTAATACCAACAATACCTTCGTTGCTGACAGATATTCGGTACGTCCGTTCGGCAAGCTGACGCCTACTGGGTAGGGAAACTCATGAGTAATTGTCGTCTTCCCTTTTCCCCCATTAAGGAATTTTTCGATCTTTGTTTTATTTGCATCTAATGCTCTCGCAGAAGCTGACTCAGCAGTAGCTCGATCAGGAAATGTTGATGCCGCAGGGATAGTTGGTTCCGCTTCTAACCTTTGAGCTAACTGCATATTTGTTCTACCTATGTGCTTCGCGATGAGATGCCCACCTTGAGCTTCATGCGCCGCCAAGCCTCCACCAGGAACAATTTCGCTATACGGCCCATCGGCATCTATATCGCCGGGGCACGGGTTGCAAGCCAATCCCAACGGATCAACCCACCCCGTCGGATTCGGCGTGTACTGGTACTGGTTCAGCCCGCCGGCCAACTTGATTGGATCCGGCGTCAAATACCGACCCACCTCCGGATCATAGTACCGATGCCGGTTGTAGTGCAGGCCACTCTCGACGTCGAAGTACTGCCCCTGAAAGCGCAACGGCTGATCGAGCTGCTCGCCCCCACCGAACGCTAGATGCGTGACCTTGCCGTAGGCGTTGTACTTCGCCGACCACACGATCTCGCCACCAAAATCGGTCAGTTCCTGCGGAGTGCCGAGGTGATCGAGCTGGTAGTAGAACGGGCAGGCCTTTTTCGGGCCCTTGCCGTCGAGCATCGCCAACGGACGGAAGCTACCCGGTTCATAGACGTAGCTGCGGTAATGCTCACGGCTGCTTTCAGCAACGAGGTGGTCGCCCTGCCAGAAAAATTCGGTGGTTTTACCGTCGACGGTTTTGGCGATGCGGCGGCCGAAGGCGTCGTAGCGGTAGCTTGAGCAACGACCATCCGGAGTGGTGACGCCGACCAGCCGGTGCTGGCTGTCGTAGCGGAATTCGGTGACGAGTTTCTGCGCGGTGCCGCGGCGCTCGCGGATAAGGTTGCCGAAGGCGTCGTAGTCGTAATGGCGGTCGCCTTGCATGAGCAGGCGATTACCCAGCACCTTCGCGGCGCCGGGGCGGTCCTGCATCAGCAGGTTGCCGGCCGGGTCGTGGGCGAAGCTTTCCGCTGGGTCGTCGCGGGTGTGGCGGACGCGGGTCAGGCGGTTGAGCGGGTCGTACTGGTAGCTGCGTTGGCCGTGGCGGGTGTCGGCGATGTGGTCGAGATTGCCGTTGAGGCTGTAGGCATAGTCGCGGCGGTACAGGTTTTTTTGCTGTTGGCTGACGGCGTGGGCCTTCAAACGGCCTTGGTCGTCGTAGGCGTATTCGCTGAGCAGCAGACCCTGCTGACGGTTTTGTTCGCGACCGAAGGCGAATTGATGGGTGGTGAGGCGGGTGCCGTTGAGGTCAATCGCCGTCAGCGCGCCGCCCTTGGCGTGGTGGTAGTCGAGTTTGCTGTTGTCCGGCAGGCGCAGGCGGTTGAGTTGGCCACAGGCGTCGTAGGCATAACGCAAGGTGCCCCAGCCCTGATGCTCGGTGATCAGGCGATCCTGTTGGTCGTACTCAAATTCCAGCGGATGGTCGTGGCTATCGTCGACGCTGGTCAGTCGGCCCAACGAGTCGTAGTGGTATTCGACCTTGATGCCATCGGGCAATATTTTGACCAGCAGCCGTCCGGCCGAGTCCCGCTCATAAGCCGTAACCAGCTGCGAGCCGTCATCGCCAAACTCGGTTTTCTCCAGCAGCTGCCCATTGAGATCGTAGACGTACGCGGTGCGGCGGCCGTCGAAACCGGTTTCCTGTCGGATCAAGCCATTGGGTGTGTAGTCCAGCTGATATTGTTCGCCGGATTCGTTTTCGATTTCCGTGAGCAGCAGTTGCGCGTTGTCGTAGCGGTACTGGAGCTGCGTGCCGTCGGGGTTGATGCGGCGGCTGACCAGGTGCAGGTCGTCGGCGTATTCGTAGCGGGTGACGCGGCCCAGTTCATCGCGTTCGGCGGTGATCTTGCCGTAAGCGTTGTAGCTATAGGCGCGGCTGGCGCCAGTAGGCAAAATCGTCTGGAGCAGTCGGCCAACGGCGTCCCACTGGTAACGGGTGACGGTTCCGTGTTCGTCCTGACGGGTAATCTGCCGCCCCAATGCATCGTAGGAAAAGCGTCGCTGACCACCGTCCGGCAAGGTCTCTTCGAGCAACTGCCCCAAGGCATTCCAGACAAACACATGGCGGCTGGTGTCCGGGTAGCGGATCGACAGCAAACGCCCCTGAGCGTCGTAGTGATAATGGGTGACCTGCCCATCGGGATCAGTGGCCTCGGTGACATCGCCCTGCGCATTACGCCGATATTTCCACACCGCTTTGCCGCGATAGCGCGCATGCAGGAAACCGTTGCGATACTCGTAGGCCGTTGGCTCGTCTTCCGGCGGAATCAGCGCCACCAACCGTCCGACTTCGTCGTAACGGTATTCGGTGATGGCCCCGAGCGGATCCTGCTCGGCAATTAGTCGACCTTGATCGTCATAGGCCTTGAGGTGTTCGCCGCCGTCCAGTTCGACCTTGCGTACCAGCCGCGCGCGGTCGTCATGAAGGTAAACCTCTTGGCTGCCATCGACGTTATGAACCGTGACGCTGCCCTGATCGTCCCAGACATAGCACGCATCCATCTGCGCAAACGACGCCCAGTGCCGGACGCAGCGCGCCGCCTTGCCGGAGCGTTCCCACGCCCAGAAGAAACTCGCGCCACCGGCCAACTGCCGCTGCAGAATCACGTTCCGGTCGTCGTAGTCGTAACGCTCGCTTTCCCCGGCGGCGTTGCTCGCTTCGATCAGCTGAGCGCATTCGTCGTAGCGATAACTGACCAGCGTCTGTTCGGTGTGCCAGGCCTCATCAAGGGTCTGCGCCGGGACAAACACCTGATAGTCGACAGCGATCAGATGAGCGCGGTCATAGCGCAACAGCAAGGCACGGCCGGCGCCGTTGTCGAGGCGTTGAATGCGCTCCTGGCGGTCGCGGGTGATGCGCAATCGGTTGTCGTACGCGTCGCTGATCGCCGTCAGCCGACCGTTATGAAAGTGGTAGAAACGCGCCTCGTCGCCAGCCTGGGCGAGGATCAGTTCTTCGGAATCATCACCAAGATAAATCGCGGCGCGAGAGAGGCTGTTGTGAATGACTGGGCGTTCGCGATTCGGTAGCGGGAACGTGGTGCGACGGTTTTCGTGGTCGACCCAGATGACGCTGTCGCCGTCGATTTCCAGCCGATGGGTGAGCGAATGACTCCAGCCAAAACCCAGCCCGCAATCGATCTCGGCGGCGCTGGTGCGATAGAGCCGGGTGAAGTCAAACGGCAGGATGCCGTCCAGCGAACCATCGGTGAGGGTCAGCAGTTCTTCGCCGGTAACCATCGACACCGGGCATTTATTGGTCGCGGTTTTATCGGCGGAATCGGCGCTGTCGCCGTTGGGGTTGGTCGCCTGTTTCGACGCGTCGTCGTGGTGTTCGTTTTGCTTGAGCGTGGTGTTGCGTTTGGCATCCCAACGCAGTTGCATCCGACCTTTTTTCAGACCCGCTGCCACACCGCGTGCGGCGACGGCTTTGTACTGGTCGACGTACTTCATGAAGGTGTTGAGGATATTGAAAGTGGCCTCGACAAATCGCATCGCAAGGCCAGCCAGCAACGCCCCGTACTTAATCCCACGAAGTGTGAGATAGGCCTTGGCGGCGGGTATACCGACACCCGTCCAGGCCAACGCCAAAGCAATCAGAATATCGATCAGCACCGAAACAATGACTTGGCTGGTCACCTCTGCCGAGTTGCCGGCGATCTCGCTGGGTGGGAGCATTTCCAGCCACAGACTCGCGGTACGCAGCAGTAAACAGAGCGCCGCTTCGTCACTCGCCAGCAGCTGGACTTTGGCCATGACCTCCGGCGCCGTCTCCGCAAGCCTGGCCAACTCATCGGCGCCGCTGCCCAGCCGTTCAGCGAACTTGCGGGGATCCCGAAGAATGTCCGAGAGCAGGCTGAGGCTGTCCCAAACACCGATGACCGCCGCCCAACTGCCCGCCAGCATGCCGTTACCGGCAGCCGAGAAAGTCGATTGCGACCACTGCGGTTTGAAGCCTTCCCACTCCTTGTGTAGCCAGCCTTCCAGCTCGATGGTCAGGCCTTTGTAGGAATCAAAAAGGTCATTGATTTTCGAGGGTGTAACTTCACCCTGGACATGAACGCGGTAGGACTTGCCCTCTTCTCCTCGGAATGTTCCCTTGCCGTGTTTATCGAGCGTCACCGGCGTCGACTTACCGCCATCCATGGCAATCACATCGACCTGAATGTTCCCCAACGGAATGTCATAAACCGATTCGAACTTGCTCTCGATTTCCAGAATCCCGCCTTGCGGGCACTGGACGACGGTGGAGATAAAGTCGTCGTCACCACTGCTGACAATGGTGCTGGCATTGCCGAAGCTGATGATCCGTTCCATGCCCATCAGCGATGGCAGATCCGCCACGTGGCTGACCTTGTCGGCATTGCGACTCAAGAAGCCACCGAGCTGTTGGCGATACAAACTCAGCGTGTCTTTGAATCCGTCGAGCTCGTGCTCGATGCGGGCGATGTGCTCCATCAACGCACCGAACGACAGGAGGCGGGGTTAAAAAACGGTTCGAACATGAGCAATCCCTCGCGCAGAAAATTAGGCGCGAGGACTTTGCGGGGGATCGATCAGGAAAGAAGTCGGGAAAGGTGGAAATAGCCGTAGGGGGATTCGCTGATTAACAGCGACTCAATAACGCGTAATCCAGGTGGGAGCGAGCCTGCTCGCGATGACGGCAGTACATTCAGCATCAATGTTGGCTGACCCGTCGCTATCGCGAGCAGGCTCGCTCCCACCGGGGCTGCGGTGTTCAATTCCTTAACTGACTGAATTTAGAGCCAGGCGTTACGCCTGAGGCATTTTGCGGAAACCCACGGCCAGGCGATTCCAGCTGTTGATGGTGGAAATCGCCACGGTCAGGTCGACCATTTCCTTGGGGCTGAACTCGGCGCTGAGCAGTGCATAGTCTTCGTCCGGGGCATGGGTCAGGCTCAGTTGGGTCAGGGATTCGGTCCAGGCCAGCGCGGCGCGCTCACGATCGGTGAAGAACGGTGCCTCGCGCCAGGCCGTCACGGCGAACAGCCGGCGTGGCGTTTCCCCGCCCTTGATGGCATCGGCAGTGTGCATGTCGATGCAAAACGCGCAGCGGTTGATCTGTGAAGCGCGCAGCTTGACCAGTTCAATCAACGACTTTTCCAGCGGCAGCTTCAAGACGGCGGCTTCCAGGGCCATCATGGCTTTGAGACCGTCCGGGGAAGCGGTGTAGAAATCGATACGAGGTTGCATGGTGAGCTCCAATCACAGGTGGGGTTGGCGCTACGTTAATGCGGACCTGCCGTTGAACAAATAGCCAATTATTGGGAAGTTGAGGATGCCAATGGACCACAAGATTTTCAGTGACTGTGCCGACGCTTTCGCGAGCAGGCTCGCTCCCACATGGGCTTTGTGTCAGACATCAGTTGTATAAGCACCAAAGATCAAATGTGGGAGCGAGCCTGCTCGCGAAGGGCCGGAACAGGCAACCAACACATCAGCCGCTACGCTTGCGCAACCACTGCAAAAACCCTTTCTTCTCCACCACCTTGGGTGTTTCCTGAATCAGCATCTGAGCCTTGTTCAAGCGGAAATCCAGCAACGCCTTCATTGCTTCGCCAATGTCATGCCGCGCATCCAGGCACGGTTGGAGGTATTCCTTCTCGATCCGGTACAAGCTGCAGACCGTCTTGGCGCTAAAGTCCGCCGGCATTGCCGTATCGGACAAAATCCCGCCCTCGCCGATCACCTCTCCCGGCCCCATGCGCCCGGTTTCGAACTTGACCCCACCGCGGCTCAGCTCCACCGACACGACGCCGGACTCGATGATGAACAAATGATCGCTGACCTCCCCCGCCGGCAGGATCATTTCACCGGCGCGGAAGGTTTGCAGCTTCATGTTCTGACTGAAGGTTTCTTTCTCTTCCTGACGCAGGGTCGAGAAAATGTTCGAGGCGTCCAGCAATGCCCGTGGCCGCGACAGGTTGGCAGGTGCGATCGGTTCGACGTTCGACAACAGGCTGACACCGCTGGCCTGCAAGTGCCGGAACGCCAGGTCGAACAGCAGATTGCGGACCATGCGTTTCTGATCCATCGAGACGACGAAACCACTGATTTCGTATTCCACGCCCGTGGCGCTGGAGCCTTTCAACGCTACGCACGGCGCCGGTTTAGTCAACAGATAGCGGCATCCTTGCATCGCCCGTTCCAGCGCGTCGATCACCGTTTGCGGACGTGCGTGCGGGCTCAGTTGCAAGCTGATGGAGACGCCGAAAATGTCACTGGGCCGACTGAAGTTGATGATCTTGGCCTTGGCTGCCAGGGAGTTGGGGATCACCGCCATGCTGCCCTGGGCCGTTTGCAGGCGCGTCGCGCGCCAGTCGATGTCGATGACCCGGCCTTCGGTGCCGTCGATGGAGATCCAGTCATCCAGTTGATAGGGTTTGGTGGTGTTGAGGACGATCCCGGAAAACACGTCGCTGAGGGTACTTTGCAAGGCCAGGCCGACGATAATCGCCAACGCACCGGACGTTGCCAGCACACCTTTGACCGGCAGATCGAGTACGTACGCGAGGGCGGCGATAATCGCGATCAGGAAAATCACCGCGCCAAGCAAATCCTGCAGCAAGCGCCCGGTGTGCCCGACCCGTTGCATCATCACCGCACCGATCAGCACCGTCAGAGTGCGCGCGCCGAACAGCCACCAGCCGATCTGCAAACCGGTGGCCGCCAGGTGCAGCGGGACGTTGTCGACCCAGGGCGCCGTCTCCATGGGGTTCATGCCTTCGTTGAACAGCAGCATGCTGAACAGCGCGAAAATCACCAGCCGCACGACCAGTTTCCAATTGCTGCCGCTGGCTGTGATCAAACGCCACAATCCCAGATCGATCAGGATAAGAATCAATGCGCTGATCAATGGGTGTTCGGTGAGCAGTGACAGCATCGAGCGACTCCAGCAAGGGCCAATGGCGCAAAGATCTCACAGATTGCAGGAGCTGGCGAAGCCTGCGATCTGCAAAACACCACAAAACAAATGTGGGAGCGGGCTTGCTCGCGAAGGCTGCTTCACATTCAACAATAATGTTGACTGTTACACCGCTTTCGCGAGCAAGCCCGCTCCCACATTAGAGAGGTGTTGTCGGGTTACTTGCTGTTAGTCAGGGTGTTGTAGCTGGTCATCAGGTTGCGGTAGTCCGGGATGTGGTTGGAGAACAGAGTCGCCAGGCCTTCCACGTCGTTGCGCCAGTCGCGATGCAGTTCACAGGCCAGGCCGAACCAGGTCATCAACTGGGCACCAGAGGACGACATGCGATCCCACGCCGATTGACGGGTCAGTTCGTTGAACGTGCCGGAAGCATCGGTCACCACGAACACCTCAAAGCCTTCGGCCAGGGCCGACAGTGCCGGGAATGCCACGCAAACTTCGGTTACCACACCGGCGATGATCAGTTGTTTCTTGCCAGTGGCCTTGATCGCCTTGACGAAGTCTTCGTTGTCCCAGGCATTGATCTGGCCTGGGCGAGCGATGTACGGCGCGTCCGGGAACAGTGCCTTGAGTTCCGGCATCAGTGGGCCATTGGGACCGGTTTCGAAACTGGTGGTCAGAATCGTTGGCAGCTTGAAGTACTTGGCCAGGTCGGCCAGGGCCAGCACGTTGTTCTTGAAACGGTCCGGATCGATGTCGCGCACCAGAGAAAGCAGACCCGCCTGGTGATCGACCAGCAGAACGGCGGCGTTATCTTTGTCGAGACGTTTGTAGGAAGTAGTCATGGGGTAATCCTCGCTTTTTATCGATGCCGAACGGGCCGGCGTAAGTGAACTCTGTTTTTTCGTTTCAACGCGGCCAGGCAAGCGTTGTCAGCCAAGCCCGGCACGCCATAGCGCTACAACAATGATTTCAATCACTCATCCGGCCGAACCGGCCCGACTGGAAGTCGGCAAAGGCCTGGTGAATTTCTTGCTCGGTGTTCATCACGAACGGACCGTGGCCAACGATGGGTTCGTCGATCGGCTCGCCGCTGAGCAGCAGCACCACAGCATCGTTATTGGCTTCCAGACTGAGCTGATCGCCGTCGCGTTCGAACAACGCCAACTGCCCTTCACGCACCAGTTCCTTTTGATTGACCTGAACCGTGCCACGCAGCACCACCAGCGCCGTGTTGCGCCCTTCGTGCAGATCCAGGGTCAGCAACTTGCCGGCGTTCAAGCGAACATCCCACACATCGATTGGCGTGAAGGTGTGCGCGGGGCCGCTATGGCCTTCGAACTCACCGGCGATCAAGCGCAGACTGCCAGTGTTGTTCTTGAGCGGGATGTTCGGGATGTCACCGTCGAGAATCGTCTGGTAACCGGGCTCGGCCATCTTGTCCCTGGCCGGCAGGTTGACCCACAGCTGCACCATTTCCAGGCTGCCGCCGCTCTTGGCGAAACCTTCGGAGTGGAACTCTTCATGGAGAATCCCCGAGGCCGCGGTCATCCATTGCACGTCGCCGGGGCCGATCTTGCCGCCGCTGCCAGTGGAGTCGCGGTGTTCCACTTCGCCCTTGTAAACGATAGTCACGGTTTCGAAACCACGGTGCGGATGCTGACCAACGCCACGACGCTCGGTGGTCGGGGTGAATTCGGCGGGACCGGCGTGATCCAGCAGCAGAAACGGGCTGATGTGTTTGCCCAGGTTGTCGTAGGAAAACAGCGTGCGAACCGGAAAACCGTCGCCGACCCAATGGGTTCGCGGGCTGGTGTAGATACCGATGATGTTTTTCATCTTTTCCTCCAAATCTGTTTATGTGACGCGATGGACAAAGCTTAAAACCGCGACCTTTGATGCGCTAGACTGCAAAAATCAGCCTTAGCGTTCTATTTGGAGAACGATGGTGGAAGACCTCAATACCCTCTACTACTTCACCCAAGTGGTAGAACACCACGGTTTCGCCCCGGCCGGACGCGCGCTGGACATGCCCAAGTCCAAGCTCAGCCGACGCATTGCCGAGCTCGAAGAACGCCTCGGCGTGCGCTTGCTGCACCGCACCAGCCGGCATTGCTCGTTGACCGAAATCGGCCAGGCCTATTACCAGCGTTGCCTGGCCATGCGGGTCGAAGCCGAAAGCGCCGCCGAACTGATCGAACGCAATCGCTCCGAACCCCAGGGCCTGGTGCGCATCAGTTGCCCGACCGCGCTGCTGAACACCTGGGTCGGGCCGATGCTGACCCGCTACATGCTCAAATACCCGTTGGTGGAGTTGTTCATCGAAAGCACCAACCGCCGGGTCGATCTGATCCACGAAGGGTTCGATATCGCTCTGCGCGTGCGCTTTCCACCGCTGGAAAACACCGACATGGTGATGAAGGTGCTGGGCAACAGCACCCAATGCCTGGTGGGCATTCCGGCGTTTTTGCAGCGCTTGTCGTCACCGGCCACGCCGGCTGATCTCAGCGGTCTGCCGAGCGTGCATTGGGGTGGCGCGCAGCGTGAATATCAGTGGGAATTGTTCGGCGCCGACGGTGCCGGCGCGCTGATTCGTCATACCCCGCGGATGGTCACCGACGACTTGCTGGCCTTGCGTCACGCGGTGCTCGCCGGCATCGGCATCGCCCACCTGCCTAGCGTGGTGGTGCGTGATGACATTGCCGCCGGCCGACTGGTGGAACTGGTGCCGGGCTGGACACCCAAGTGCGGGATCGTGCATGCGATCTTCCCCTCACGACGCGGATTGTTGCCGTCAGTGCGGACCTTGATCGACTTTCTCGGTGAGGAATTCAGTCACAGTGACATCGCTTGAGGCAGGCGATAGACGAGAAATCAAACCTCAGCCCTGCTCAAGACTGTGATCCAGGCGCGTCATGGCTTGATGCAACTGATCGACGGCTACGTCAATCAATGCGGCATCGCCCTTGCCACATGCACGCTCCAGTTGTTCGCAACACTCGACCAGGCTCAGCGCCCGGACCATCTGCGCCCCGCCCTTGATGCGATGTGCCAGGTCCTGCAAGCCATGGTGATTGCCGCTGGCATGTTCTTGCAGCAGGCGTTCGCGATCATCGCGGTTGGTCACGGCCAGGTCGCGCAACAGTTGGGTGATCAGTTCATAGTCGGCCCCTGTGTATCGCTGCAGCCCGCTTAAATCGATTTCGACCATGGAAAGCCCTTCGGTCGCGTCTGCCGGTTCGCTGGAAAATCTCGTGGCCAGCCATGTACTCAGGTCGACCAATCGAATCGGTTTAAACAGGCAATCGTCCATACCTGCTTCAATACAACGGGTTTTCACCTCGGCTTGCGCATTGGCGGTGAAGCCCAGAATCACGGTCGGTTGCCCCACTTCAAAGCGTTCCTCATCGCGGATCGCACCCGCCAGTTCATAACCGCTGACCACCGGCATGTTGCAGTCGGTGATGACCAGATCGAAGGTGTGTTCACGCCATTGCTTGAAACCTTGCTGACCGTCCTCCGCGACCCGAACGTGGTGCCCCAGATAACTCAGTTGCCGCGAAAGCAACAACCGATTGGCCGGGTAATCATCGACCACCAGAATCGTCAGAGGGCGGGTCTTTAACTGTGATTCACTCCCCGACATTTCAATGACGGGCAACGTGTGCAATGCGACCAGCTCAAGGCTGATGTCCACCCGGGTGCCACGCCCCAGAAGGCTGTTGAGCTGCAAGCGACCACCCATCATTTCACACAACGTGCGACTGATCGCCAGCCCCAGACCGGAACCCTGTCGGCCTGATTGCTGACTGTTCCCGGCCTGCACGAAAGGGCTGAACAGTCGTTGTTGGTCAAAGGCGCTGATACCGATGCCGCTGTCCTCGATGCGCACACTGGCCACGAGACGGTCAGGCGGCGCGGGCACAATCCGCATGCTCAGACTGACCTCGCCTTCGTGGGTGAACTTGATTGCATTGCTCAGTAGATTGGAGAGCACCTGTTTGAAACGCGTGGGGTCGACCAGCACATCACGGTCGCTGTGCTCGTCCAGTTCGACCCGCCACTGCAGATTCTTCTGCCGTGCCAAGCCTTCAAAGACCCGGCACACCGACACTACCAGCGCCTGCAAATTGGCCCGCTCCGGCGACAGCGACAGATGCCCGGACTCGATACGGGCGATGTCCAGAATGTCGCCGATCAATGCCAGCAACTGCTGCCCGGCATTTGACGCCACCTCGATGGCCGCGCGGTCGGTAATGCCCTCGTCTGCCCGTTTCAGCGCCAGTTCAAGCATGCCGAGCAGTGCATTCATCGGCGTGCGGATCTCATGGCTCATGGTGGCCAGGAATGTGGTCTTGGCCCGGTTGGCATCGTCGGCGGCGTCCTTGGCGTCCTGCAATTGTTTGAGCCACTGCTGACGCTGACGAATCTGCCGACGCTGCCAGACGATCCAGGCCAGGGCGAGCAGCAACAAGGCGCCGGCCACGACGAAGGCCTGGAGAATTTGTTGGCGATGACGCAGCCAGTAGCTTTCCTCCAGCATCAGGTCATTGCGCCAATACTGAGTCATCTCGTCGATCTCTTCGGGGGCGATACTGAGCAGCGCCTTGTCCAGTATCGAATGCAGCTCGGGGGCGTCCCGACCGGTCGCCAGCGTGCTGCGAGCGGGATCGACGCCAACGGTGCTTGTCACTTGCAGACGACCGCGATACAGCCGGGAAATCATGTAACGGGCGCCGATCAACGAATTGATACCGCCGTCAGCCTTGCCTTGGGCGACCATTTCCATCGCATCTGCCGTCAACGGTGCATTGACCAGCCGGATCTGCGGAAAATGCTGACGGATGAATTCGCCGGCACTGTTGCCCTGGGTAACGGCCAGGGTTTTGCCGGCCATGTCATCAAGCGTCACGGGGCTGCCCGGCTCTGCGCGAGTTACCAGTACATTCGGGCTGGTCAGAAACGGGCGAGTGAACTGCAACTCGGCTTCACGTTCGATGCTGGGGCTGATGCCTGCCACCAGATCGATCTGCCCGGTCCTGATCCACTCGAACATTTCAGCGACGGACTTTGTCGGTCGTATGTCGAACGTCAAGCCTGTGCGCAGGCTGATTTTCTCCAATACATCAGCGCCAATACCGCGAAACCTGCCTTCGCTGTCGAAGAAGGAAATCGGCATCAGATTTTCATTGATCGCCACCCTCAAATGCGGATGCTGCTTGAGCCAATGCTGCTCGGTCACGCTGAAATGCAATGGCTGAGTGCCCGAAATAGAGGCGCCTCCACCACCCCAGCGGCGCAAGATATTCATTTGTTCATTGGTCGTGATCGCCGTCAGCGCCTGGTTGACGATACGCAACAACCGGCGATTATCGCGGGCCACGGCAAAGGCGAAACGGCCGGGCTCCATGGAAGAAAAATCGGCCAGCTGGACGTTGTTCAGGTAGTTTTTGCTGATCAGGTATTGGGCGCTGATCGCATCGCCCAGATAGACATCCGCCTGACCGAACGCCACGGCCCCCACCGCCCCCAGCGTCGAAGGAAAGAGCTCGACCCGTGCCTCGGGATAAAACTGCTGCACATATTGCTCGGGCAAGTAGTGGTACAGCATCGCCAGGCGCTTGCCGGCCAGTGCCGGGGTCAGCGTGTGAGGCGAATCGGTGCGGGTCACCAGTACCGGTTGATCGACGGCATAGGCGCTGGACTTCTGTAGCTGCGGATCCTGTGCCTCATAACTATTAGCCGTTCCCAGCAGGTCAGCCGTCCCTAGTTTGAGCGCCTGGACGGCCTCTTCTCGCGACCCGTAGCGTTGAACGTCGATCTCCACCTGCAAAAGCTGTTTGAGCAAACCGGCGTAGTCCGCCGTAACCCCCTCCAACGCATGGCCCGTGGTAGTGATGTCGAAGGGGGGATAATCCGGGGCAGAGATGGCAAGCACCAACCGGCCCTTTTGCTGCAGCCAGCGTGAATCGGCCTCCGACAGCTTGACCGTAGACTCTTGCGCGTGGGAACGACTCAGCAAGGTCAAGGTTTGCGGCTGGGCACTGACATACGACACCCATAGGCCAAGCCCCAGCAACAGCAGGCTTTTCAGGCAGCGAAAGTGTCGGAGGGCGTTCATTCAGATCAAATGATTGCGTCGGGCAAGATCCCGCAGATGCACCGACGATTCCACGTTGAGTTTTCCGATCAAACGGGTTTTGTAGGTACTGACGGTCTTGTGGCTCAAATGCATGATTTCAGCGATGACCTTGTTGCTCACGCCCCGTGCCAGATGCTGGAAGATCGTCAATTCGCGGTCCGACAGATTGTCGATCATCTGCTTTTCGCTGCGCTGCAACATACTCAATGACACTGAACTCGAGGGCAGCTGCGTGAAATAGGTGTATCCCCTCATCACGGCGTGCACGGCTTTGTGCAGATGCTGCAGATCGTTGGTCTTGGCGACATAGGCCGCGGCACCGGCGCGCATGCATCGATCCTGATAAAACATCGGCTCCTGGGACGTGAAGACCACGATGCGACACCGCAACTCGCCGGCCTGAATCCGTGCCAACACATCCAGCCCGTCGAGGGACGGAATGTTGAGATCCAGCACCACCAGTTCAGGCTTGTATTCGCGAATCATCGGCAAGACCTCATTACCGCTGGAGGCTTCGTAGATGCGTTTGTATCCCTCAAGCTGGAGGACGATTTTGACTGCGCTGCGAATCACCGGATGATCGTCCACAATCAACGCTGACTTCATGGCAACTCCCTAGGCAAAAACACGAGCACTCACTGCCCATGAGCAAGGTCCGGATTAGACGCAGTAGCTGCGCATGGACTTTTGCATGGAATGCCGGTCTGAACTACCTGACAGAAATGATAGTTCAGACGAACGGTCCTGCGAATCAATGAACGCCATCAAGCATTGAATTGATGCGAGGCCAGGCAAGACGTGACTGACCTGAATCTTCTGTTGCCCCCTGGCCGGAAATGGTGGAAACCAAGCCTGTTGGCTGTCGTAGATCAGCACACGCTCCAGTTGCCGGTTATCGAGGCAGTAATCCACCAAGTCCAGATTCCCACCCGCCAGCGCGGCATCGATGACCAACAGATCGAAGGGTTCGCGAGCGTACTCCACCAGGGTCAGCAACTCTTCCAGGCTTTGCACCGGCGCTACCCGGTAATAACCGAGCTGGTTGAACCAACGCTCGATTCCCAACCGGTTAAAGTGTTGTTCGTCAGCGATCAGGATGCGAAAGGACTTGTTTGACAATGGCGCCCCCCTGAAGGGTGTCAGATTAATGAGGGCGCAAGGCTACGGAAGACCCCTCGGGCTTTCTGTAGGACTTTTCTGAAATACCGCCCCCCTTTCGGACGCGCTCCTGTAGTAGGCGTTGTGGCAGGCTGTGATCTTTTCAGGAACGACTCAATATCAGCTCGCTGTGGCCAACAACACGTCCACCACCGACCGACCATGCCCACGCGACTTGTCATGGTCATACAGCGAGCCGGCAATTTCATCGGCACGGATCGGCAGGATCGACAGCAAGGTGTCGCTCAAACCGTGGCTGGCCTGGCAGAAGCCCTGCATGTAGATGCCGGCCTTGCAACGCTCGTCGGTGATCAGTTTGTAGTTGCGGTCGACCTCGAAATCGCCCAGGTACTGTTCCAGCGGCGCCAGCAGCTTGCGGTGCATCTGGCGCTCGTAACCGGTGGCCAGCACCACGGCGTCGTAATGGCGAACCGTGACTTCGCCGGTGGCATTGTTGCGCACCGCCAGCTCGATACCGCGCTCGGTGGCGGTGGCTTTTTCGACGGTGGTCAGGGTACGGAACGCGTGGCGCGCGATGCCCGAGACTTTCTGCCGGTAGAAGATGCCGTAGATGCGTTCGATCAGGTCGATGTCCACCACTGAATAATTGGTGTTGTGGTACTCGTTGACCAGGCGCTCGCGTTCGCTGCTGGCCTGTTGGAATACCAGGTCGGTGAACTCCGGCGAGAACACTTCGTTGACGAACGGGCTGTCATCGGCCGGCTTCAGGGCCGAGCCACGCAGGATCATGTCCACCTGCACCGACGGGAAGCTGTCGTTCAGGTCAATGAAGGCTTCCGCCGCACTCTGCCCGCCGCCAATGATCGCGATGCTCATCGGTTGGTTGTTCACGCACGGCTGCTTGGCCATGCGCTCCAGATACTGGGAATGGTGGAACACCCGGCGGTCATCCTTGAGTACCTTGAATGCTTCGGGAATGCGCGGTGTACCGCCGGCGCTGACCACTACCGAGCGGGTGGTGCGCACATGCTGCTGCCCTTGCGTATCACGCGAGATCACCCGCAGTGCTTCGACCTGCTGGTGGTGCAGCACCGGTTCGATGGCCAACACTTCCTCGCCATAGCGGCTCTGCTCGGTAAATTGCCCGGCGACCCAGCGCAGGTAGTCGTTGTACTCCATGCGGCACGGGTAGAAGGTGCCGAGGTTGATGAAGTCCACCAGACGACCGTGGTGCTTGAGGTAATTGACGAAGGAATACGGGCTGGTCGGGTTACGCAGTGTCACCAGATCCTTGAGAAAGGAGATCTGCAGTTCGCTCTGGGTGACCAGGGTGTTGCCGTGCCAGCGGTAGTCCGCCTGCTTGTCGAGAAACAGCACATCCAGCTCGCCCTGGCTCGGCCCGCGTTCTTGCAGGGCGATGGCCAGAGCCAGGTTCGAAGGGCCGAAACCGACGCCGATCAGGTCGTGAACGATGGGCGATGCAATTGCCTGTGTCATTTCCAGTGTCCTCTGGATGAACCCCGGACCAGCGGGGATAACGCCTGGGTGACCTGACCGGCCTTGTGCGGCAGCAGATCGTCTGTTGAATAGGAACGAGGACAATGAAAAAAAATTTAACGAGGCCTGATCAGGGAGCGTCCCACTGGCGCATTCGCACCCGGCAATGTTTCATGGCATTGACGATGTGCTTTTCCACCAGCGCCCGGGAAATACCCAGCTGCTCGGCGATTTCCGGGTGCGACAAGCCATCGATCTTGCGCAGAAGAAAACTCTCGCGACACAGCCTTGGCAATTCCGCCAGCGCGCGCTGGAGCATGTCCAGGCGATGGCCGTGATCGAGGCTGTTGTGGGGGGATGGCGTGAAGTAGCGCTCTTCGCTGTCGAGCACGTCCAGGGATTCGACCTGCCGCAAGGCATTGCGTCGGTGGTCGTCGATCACCAGATTGAGCGCGGTGCGATAAAGAAACGCCCGGGGTTGTTCGATCGGCGTCTCACTGGAACGCTCCAGTACCCGCAGATAAGCGTCATGCACCACATCTTCGGCCACCTGACGGTTGCCTAGCTTGGCGTTCAGGAAACACACCAGCTCGCGATAGTAGTTTTCCAACATGACTCCCAGTCCTTGAGCCAGATCTGCGCCATAAAAGAGATGGCGGCACGATGATGGCAGCGCGCAAGAGGCGTAATTTATAGTAATTCTCATATAGATTTAAAGCACTGGATCCATTTACCTGAGAAATAACCTCATTTGCCGACCTGCATCCAGGCTTAAATTCTGCTCCGGGGTTCTCGTTTACAGGACAGCTTCCCGTGTCTGTCGGTCCACCGACAGCGTTCAGCGGCGCGGATCACCGCCGCGATCGCCGAGCGACGGGCCGATTTTCACCGGCTGGAACCCCGCATGAAACGTCCCCGCCCCACCCGACGCGCCCTGTTTGCCGCTCTGTGCCTGATTCCCGCCGTGGCCCTGGCCGCCTGGCAAGTGATCCCGCCGGGGCGTGAGAAACTCGCCACCGCCGCCGTGACCCGCGCCGATATCGAAAACAGCGTAACCGCCCTCGGCACCCTGCAACCGCGACGTTACGTCGACGTCGGCGCCCAGGCGTCCGGGCAGATCCAGAAGATTCATGTCGAGGCCGGCGATCAGATCAAGGAAGGCCAATTACTGGTGGAGATCGACCCCTCGACCCAGAAAGCCAAACTCGACGCCGGGCGCTTTTCCATCGACAACCTCAAGGCCCAACTACAAGAGCAGCGCGCCCAGCACGACCTGGCGCAGCAAAAGTACCACCGCCAACAGAACCTCAAGGCCGGCGGCGCGACCCGTGAAGAAGATGTGCAGACAGCCCGCGCCGAAGTGCGGGCGACCCAAGCGCGCATCGACATGTTCCAGGCGCAGATTCGTCAAGCCCAGGCCAGTTTGCGCAGCGATGAAGCGGAGCTGGGTTACACACGGATCTACGCGCCGATGTCCGGCACGGTGGTCGCCGTCGGCGCCCGGGAAGGTCAGACGCTCAACGCCCAACAACAGACGCCGCTGATATTGCGCATCGCCCGGTTGTCACCGATGACCGTATGGGCCGAGGTGTCCGAGGCCGATATCGGCCAGGTCAAACCCGGCATGACCGCCTGGTTCACCACCCTCAGCGGTGGCAACCGGCGCTGGAGCAGCACCGTGCGGCAGATTTTGCCGGTGCCGCCGCGCCCGCTCGAACAGACGCAGGGCAGCCCCACCAGCGGTCGCAGTGGCAGCGAACGAGTCGTGCTCTACACCGTGCTGCTGGATGTCGACAACGCCGACAACGCCTTGATGACCGACATGACCGCCCAGGTATTTTTCGTCGCCCAGCAGGCGCAGAACGTGCTGACGGTGCCCTCCGCGGCCCTGCAAAACGGCACCGCGGCGGATCGTCAAGTGGCGCAAGTGGTGGCAGCTAACGGCGAGGTTCAGCGCCGCGAGGTTCGCACCGGGATCAGCGACCGGTTACGCACGCAGATTCTCGACGGACTGGCGGAAGGCGATCACGTGCTGAGCGCTCCGCTCACCGGCAGCGGAGGCTGAATGCAAACGCCCCTGATTGACCTGCGACAGATCCGCAAAGCCTACGGCGGCGGCGACAGCCCCTTGGTGGAGGTGCTGCGCGGCATCGACCTGTCGATCCACGCCGGCGAATTTGTCGCCATCGTCGGCGCCTCCGGTTCCGGCAAATCGACCCTGATGAACATCCTCGGCTGCCTCGACCGCCCTACCAGCGGCGACTACCTGTTCGCCGGGGAAAACGTCGCCGGCCTGGGCAGTGATGAACTGGCGTGGCTACGGCGTGAGGCCTTCGGCTTCGTGTTTCAGGGTTACCACCTGATCCCGTCCGGATCGGCCCAGGAAAATGTCGAGATGCCGGCCATCTATGCCGGCACTCCGGCGGACGAACGCCATGCCCGCGCGGGGGCCCTGCTCGAGCGCCTCGGCCTGGGTTCGCGCACCGGCAACCGTCCACATCAGCTCTCCGGTGGCCAGCAGCAGCGGGTGTCGATCGCCCGGGCCTTGATGAACGGCGGCCACATCATCCTCGCCGACGAACCCACCGGTGCCCTCGACAGCCACAGCGGCGCCGAAGTCATGAGCCTGCTCGACGAACTGGCCAGTCAGGGGCATGTGGTGATCCTGATCACCCATGACCGCGAAGTGGCCAGACGCGCCAACCGGGTCATCGAAATCCGCGACGGCCTGATCATCAGCGACACCGCCACCAATCCCACGGCCGCCCCGCGTATGGCCCGCCCCGGCGCGCTGCAAGCCGTGGACCTGCGCCAGCGCCTGAGTGCCGGCAGCGAAGCCAATGACGCCTGGAAAGGCGAACTGGTGGACGCGATTCAGGCGGCCTGGCGCGTGATGTGGATCAACCGCTTCCGCACCGCCCTGACACTGTTGGGGATTGTCATTGGCGTCGCGTCGGTGGTGGTGATGCTGGCGGTGGGCGAAGGCAGCAAGCGGCAAGTAATGGCGCAGATGGGCGCCTTCGGTTCCAACATCATTTACCTCAGCGGCGCCGCGCCCAATCCGCGTACCCCGCCCGGGATCATTACCCTCAATGACGTCGCCGCGCTCGCCAACCTGCCTCAGGTACAGCGGATCATGCCGGTTAACGGCTCGACGGCCGGCGTGCGTTTCGGCAACGCCGATCACACCGCCTATGTGGGCGGCAACGACACCAACTTCCCGAGCATCTTCAATTGGCCGGTGGTTCAGGGCAGCTATTTCACCCAGGCCGATGAAGACAGCGCCGCCGCAGTCGCGGTGATCGGCCACAAGGTCCGGGAGAAGCTGTTCAAAGACCTGGCCAACCCGATCGGCCAGTACATCCTGATCGAAAACGTGCCGTTTCAGGTGCTCGGCGTGCTGGTCGAAAAAGGCTCCAGTTCCGGCGACTCCGACAGCGACAATCGCATCGCCGTGCCCTACTCGGCCGCCAGCGTGCGTCTGTTTGGCAGCCGCAACCCCGAGTATGTGGTGATCGCCGCCAAGGACGCGCGCAAGGTCAAGGAGGCCGAGCAGGCGATCGAACAAACGATGCTGCGCGAGCACAAGGGCAAGCGTGATTTCGAACTGACCAACAACGCCGCCATGATCCAGGCCGAGGCCCGCACCCAGGGCACGCTGTCATTGATGCTCGGTTCGATTGCGGCGATTTCGTTGCTGGTCGGCGGCATCGGCGTCATGAACATCATGCTGATGACCGTGCGTGAACGCACCCGGGAAATCGGTATTCGCATGGCCACCGGCGCCCGTCAGCGCGACATCCTGCGCCAGTTTCTCACCGAGGCAGTCATGCTCTCGGTGGTCGGTGGTGTCGCCGGGATCGGCCTGGCGCTGCTGGTCGGTGGCGTGTTGCTGCTGAGCAATGTCGCGGTCGCGTTCCAGTTGTTCGCCGTGCTCGGCGCCTTCGGCTGCGCCCTGGTCACCGGTGTCATCTTCGGCTTCATGCCTGCCCGCAAGGCTGCCCGGCTCGATCCGGTCACGGCCCTTACCAGTGAATGATCGACCTATGAAAGTGCACCTGACCCTTCTGGCCGCCAGCCTGTTGCTGGCCGCCTGCAGCACCCCTGCGCCGCCCCCCGACAGCGGCTTGCAACCACCCGCCGCCTGGCAATCGCCGAACACCGCGGCCGCTGCACACAGCAATCGGCAATGGTGGATGCAGTTCGGCAGCCCACAACTGAATCGCCTGATCGAACAGGCCAGCGTGGGCAGCCATGACCTGGCTGCCGCCGTCGCCCGGGTGCAGCAGGCCCAAGCCAGCGCCACCATCGCCGGCGCCCCGTTGTTGCCCGAACTCAAGGCTGGCCTCAACGCCAATCGCCAACGCTTGCTGCATGGCAAGGGGTACAGCCAACTGGATGTCAGCCCTGATAATCGCTCGCTGAATTATTACGATGCAGAACTGAGCACCAGTTACGAAATCGATTTCTGGGGCGGCAAACGGGCGGCCCGGGACAGCGCCCTGCTCGGCTTGCAGGCCAGCGAGTTCGATCGGGCTACCGTGGAACTGACCTTGCAAAGCGGCGTGGCCAACAGCTACACCCAAGCCTTGTCATTGCGTGAACAGCAGCGGATCGCCGAGCTGAACCTGGCCAACGCCCAAAGCGTGCTGCGATTGGTGCAGACCCGTTATGACGCCGGCAGCGCCACCGCGCTGGAACTGGCCCAGCAAAAAAGCCTGGTGGCCGAACAGCAACGCAAACTGCCGCTGGTGCAGCAACAGACCCAGGAAGCTAGGATCACCCTCGCCGCCCTGCTCGGCCAACCGGTGCAGGCGCTGACGCTGACGGAGCAGCCGTTCGATCAATTGCACTGGCCGGAGATTGCCAGCGGCGTGCCCAGTGAGCTGTTGAGCCGCCGCCCGGACATCGCCAGCGCCGAGGCCAAACTCGCCGCCGCCCAAGCCGATGTAACTGTCACCCGCGCGGCGATGCTGCCCACCCTGACGCTTACCGCCAGCCTGGGCACCGGTGCCGACCTGGCTTCGGATCTGCTGCGCACGACTTTTTACAACCTGTCCTCGGGGCTGGTGGCGCCGGTCTTCAACAATGGTCGCCTCAGCGCCACCCGCGACAAAGCCACGGCACGCCAACAGGAACTGCTGGAAACCTATCGCGGGGTAATCATCAATGGCTTCGCCGATGTGGAAAAAGCCCTCAACAGCATTCACGGGCTGGACGAACAACGTCAGTGGCAAGGGGAGGAACTGAGCCAGGCACAGACCGCTTTCGACATCGCCCAGAGCCGCTACCAGGCCGGCGCCGAAGACCTGCTCACGGTGCTGCAAACCCAGCGCACGCTGTATGCCGCCCAGGATATGAATGTGCAGCTGAGATTGTCGCGGTTGCAGGCCAGTATTGCGCTGTACAAGGCGCTGGGTGGGGGGTGGCAAATCCTCTAGCTCAGTGTGAGCATTGAGATCGCTATCGCGAGCAGGCTCGCTCCCACAGTAGATCTTCAGTGAACACAAATTCTGTGTACTACAAAGATCCAGTGTGGGAGCGAGCCTGCTCGCGAAGAACGATAACGCGGTCTATCTGCTTAAACCGGCCATCCCTTGACCTTCAAATGCCGCGCATACCACGGCCGCCGCGGCACTTTGCGCAACAGCTCACTCATGTTGTCTTCATCGCCAAACGTGATGCGCAACGCCAGCTTCATGGTTTCGGGGTCCATTTCCACCGAGCGCCCCGTTTGCAGGCCTGGGGTCGTGCTGCAACCGTGGGTGTCCGGCCCGAGCCACGGATCACCCACTTCCACCCAGCGCCCCGGTGCAAACCACGGCACGCCGTTGACCTCCAGGCGGTTCAGTTCGCCCGGGTGAAAACGCTCATGGGCGCGAAACCAGTCTTCGATTCGATCGTCGATCCAGCCGTGGAAACGCCAGAACACCGGGTTGACGTGAGAGGAAAACGGATCGCCGAGAAAATCGTTTTCCGGGGCATACCAGCGCGCCGCAAAGTCGGCCTGATCCCGGGCCATCGGCACCGGTATCTCGTTGGACGGATCCCGTGCCACCGACGCCCAGCGCATGTGCAGCCAGTCGTGCAGGCCCAGCTCGACCTCCGAGCCAAACTGGCCGAGGGTCAATTTCGACAAGTAACGCGGATCGCGGTACTGCGACTCCCAGACTTGGAAGTTGCTGTGATAGGTCTCTGCGGCTTTGATGTCACTGACCCACTTGGTGTACTCGTCGTCGCCTTCGGTCAACCAGGTCGGCGGCAAGGCATTGCCATCGTGATTGTCGAAATAGCGCGCGAAGCCCTGGCGATCACGCTCGAGTTCCGGCTGCGGCAAGGGGAACGCCGGCCATGAAGGCAGATCCTGCATGGACCGGGCGATGCCGAGCATGTGCCGGTGCATGAAGAAGAAATCGATGCCCGAACCGTTGCGGTCCTTGCGCGGCCCGCGGGCATCACGCTCCTTGTCCCGTGGGCCGGGTTGCCAGCCGATACCGCGCAACGCCTCGCGTTTTTTCTCCGAGAGCTTGTGCCATTTGTCCCGGGACGCGTGCCAGAGCTGATGAAACAATCGATGCTCGGGGGACACCAGCCACGCCAGAAACGCAGGGTTGAGGGCGGTTCGCTCCCGCGCTTCGGGAAACCGGCGCTTGATGGCGATAAAGCGGTTGTCGAGTTCGGGCAAACCCAACGGGCGATTCAGGCTCAGCACCTGGCCGCTGAACGTGCCGCTGCCGGCGTTGCCGAAAGCGGCCCAAACCTCATCAAGCTTAGCTTTGAACTCATACACCGGCGCCACCAGCGGGGCGTCGGTGCGCATCAGTCGCCAGTACAGTTCGGCGCCAGTGGCCGGTGCCAGATCGCCGATAACCTGATAGCGCGACTGGTCTTCCCCGCGCAGGTGAGTGCCGGTGTCCAGGTAACCGCGCAACCCGCGCCCGCGATGAGCGATGTCGAGAAACAACTCCAGCCCGTCCTGCGGCAAGCCATCAAGCCCGGCATCGCTGCCGACAAAACGAATGTCCCAGATTCCGCGCAAGCTGTCGGCCAGTTGCTGCCCGGCGGTGCTGGCCAGGTCGACCGTAGCCTCCCCCGGCGTGATCGGTTCCTTTTCCCGGGTCAGCTCGCGATGTGCATAAAAAGCGGCAGGCACCGCAGCGCTCGTGAGCGCCAGGCCCGCCATGAACCAGCGTCGAGAAATCGTCATTGCCCTACCTGTGTCAGCCATGAAAGCAGGCTTTATCCAAGCTAGAACGTTCGTTGCCTCTACAAATTTATGGGGCCTCAAAGATCGCAGGCGCCTAAATCTGAAATGCGATCCCCCGTAGGAGCTGCCGCAGGCTGCGATCTTTTGATCTTGCTCTCCGGCGGCCCCGAAAAGATCGCAGGCTGCGCCAGCTCCTACATTTGAAATGAGATCTTTCGGGGCCACCTAAATTCCTGTGCCGGTCACTCGTTCCTCCCAGATAGCAAAGGCCCCTGCGCCTGCACCGGGGCGGCGAACCTGACTGAGATGGCGATGACAAAAACACGTTCGAAGAAAGCTCTGTACCTCGGCCTGCCACTGGCCTTGGCCATCAGTGCCGGCGCAGGCTGGCTGGTCTGGGATTACGGGTTCAAGGACAACCCCGGCTACCCGGTCAAGGTCATGAAACAGGCCACAGAACTGCAGGAGCGGATCCTGTCCTTCGACAGCCACATCACCGTCCCCCTGGGTTTCGGCGCCCACGGCAACGAGGCCGACAAGGACGGTTCCGGCCAGTTCGACCTGATCAAGGCCAACCGTGGGCGACTGTCCGGCGCGGCCCTGACAGTCTTCGGCTGGCCAGAAATGTGGAACGGCCCGAACGCGCCGCACAGGCCCACCGACGGTTTCGTCGAAGAAGCACGCAACCAGCAGGAAGTGCGCTACAATATCATCTCCGGCCTGGTGCGCGATTTTCCCAATCAGGTCGGCATCGCCTACACCCCCGACGACTTCCGGCGCCTGCACGGCGAAGGCAAGTTTGCGATTTTCATCAGCATGCTCAACGCCTACCCGCTGGGCAATGACCTGAGCAAACTGGACCTGTGGGCCGGCCGTGGCATGCGCATGTTCGGTTTCAGCTACATCGGCAACAACAGCTGGGCCGACTCATCACGACCACTGCCGTTTTTCAACGACTCCCCCGATGCCCTCGATGGGCTGTCGGACATCGGCAAACAAGCGGTGCAACGCCTGAACGATCTGGGTGTGATCATTGATGTGTCGCAGATGTCGACCAAAGGCCTGGAACAAGTGGCACAACTGAGTCGCACGCCGATGGTGGCCTCGCACTCGGCACCACGGGCCTCGGTGGACATCCCGCGCAACCTCAGTGACAAAGAGCTGCAGCTGATCAAGAACAGCGGTGGCGTGGTGCAGGTGGTCGGTTTCTCGCAATACCTCAAACCGTTGACCCAAGGCACACAGGACAAACTCAACGCCCTGCGCACGCGTTTCGATCTGCCACCATTGCCCAACCTGGCGATGGCGCTGATGCCCGGCGACCCGATCATTACCGCTTGGTCCGAACAGAAGCTCGGTCAATACGCCAGCGGTCTGTACGCCATTCTCGAAGACGAACCCAAGGCCACGCTCAAGGACCTCGGCGACGCCATCGATTACACCGTGCGCAAGGTCGGCATCGACCACGTCGGCATCGCTTCGGACTTCAACGACGGCGGCGGCATCAAGGGTTGGGAAAATGTTGGCGAGATCCGCAACGTCACCGCCGAACTGATCCAGCGCGGTTATTCCGAAGCCGATATCGCCAAGCTCTGGGGCGGTAACTTCCTGCGGGTCTGGGAACACGTGCAAAAAGCCGCGAAGCCCACGCTGATTTCTCGCCAGGAACCGGTCAAGCCATGAATGACCGTCGTACTTTTCTGAAACAGGCCGGAGTCCTCGCCGCCAGCCTGCCGTTGGGTGCCAGCCTCGGCCCCCAGGTCGCCGCCGCGCAGATGCAAACCCTGCCCCGGGACAAATGGGCGCAATTGCGTCAGTTGTTCGACCAGGACCCGAACTACATCCACTTCGCCAATTTTCTGGTGACCTCCCACCCCAAACCCGTGCGCGAGGCCATCGCCCGTCACCGCGCCGCTCTCGATCTGAATCCCGGGCTGGCTATGGACTGGGACCTGGGCGTGACCCACCAGCGCGAAGAAAACGTGCGGCTCTGGGCCGGTCGATATTTGCAGGCCAAACCGACACAGATCGCCCTCACCGGCAGCACCACCGAAGGCCTGGCGATGATTTATGGCGGTGTGCAGGTGCGCCCTGATCAGGAAATCCTCACCACGGTTCACGAGCACTATTCCACGAACAACATCCTGCGTTTTCGCAACCAGCGTGATGGCACCCGGGTGCGCAAGATTCAGTTGTTCGAGCAGCCACAGTCGATCTCGGCCGACCAGGTGCTGGATACCATCAACCGCCACATCCGCCCCGAGACCCGCGTGCTGGGCATTACCTGGGTGCATTCGGGCAGCGGCGTGAAGCTGCCGATCAGCGACATCGGCGCACTCGTCGATGAACACAATCGCCAGCGCGACGACCAGGACCGGATCGTTTACGTGGTCGATGGCGTGCATGGTTTCGGCGTCGAAGACCTGAGCTTCCCGGCGATGAACTGCGACTTCTTCATTGCCGGCACCCACAAATGGATGTTCGGCCCCCGCGGCACCGGCATCGTTTGCAGCCGCAGCGAAGAGCTCAAGTACGTCAGCCCGAGCGTGCCGACCTTCTCCGAAGCCACGACCTTTTCCACCACCATGTCCCCGGGCGGCTATCACGCGTTCGAACATCGTTGGGCCGTGGATGAAGCGTTCAAATTGCACCTGGAACTGGGCAAGGCCGACGTCCAGGCGCGCATCCATCAGCTCAACAGCTACCTGAAACAACGATTGCAGGAGCAGCCGGGCGTCGAACTGGTCACCCCGGTCGATCCGAGGTTTTCGGCGGGGTTCAGCTTCTTCCGGGTCAAGGGTCAGGACGGCGATGCCGTGGCCGCTCACCTGATGCAAAACCGGATTGTCAGCGATGCGGTCAGCCGCGACGTCGGCCCGGTGATCCGCGCCGCGCCGGGCCTGCTCAATACCGAAGCCGAGGTGGACCGCTTCATCGACGTGCTGGGCAAAAAGCGCTCCGCGTGAACCCTTGCTGCGAGGCCAATGCAATTCACTTAAGAGCGTCTTGAGTCAGATAAACCTGTGGCGAGGGAGCTTGCTCCCGCTTGAGTGCGTAGCACTCACAAAAACCGGCAATGACTGCCAGATTTTTGGGGCCGCTACGCAGCCCAGCGCGAGCAAGCTCGCTCGCCACAAAAGGCAGGCATGACTGATGAGCGCGCTTTAAGTGAACAGCTTTGCGCTGCGAGGCACCGTTTTCCTTTAACCGAGACGACTTATGAAAACGCTCCATATGCCCTCTTCCCTGCGAACATTATCGGCCCTGGCACTGACCGCACTGCTCGGCGGTCTGCTGCCCGGCACCGCCCAGGCCGCGAACCCGCCTGCCCCCGGCAAGGTGTTCAAGGACTGCAAGGACTGTCCGGAGATGGTCGTGCTGCCCGCCGGCCGCTACACCATGGGCACGCCAGAGGATGAAGTCGGCCACCAGCCCGATGAAGGCCCGCTGCATGAAGTGACCTTCACCCGCCCTTTCGCCATCAGTCGCTTCCAGGTACTGGCCGGTGAATGGGACGCGTACGTGCGCGCCACCGGCAACACCCCCGCCGATTTTGATGATCGGCCAGGCCGGCGCTGCACGGCCGGCAAACCCAGCTTCAAACAGACCGCGCGCCACCCGGCCGTGTGCATGAACGTGGCCGAAGCCCAGGGCTACATTGCCTGGCTGTCGAAGAAAACCGGTCATGCCTATCGCATGCCCAGCGAGTCGATCCGTGAGTACGCCGCCCGCGCCGGCAGTACCGGGTCTTTCCCGTTTGCGTTCGATGAAGGCGCCGACTACCAGATCTCGAAAAACGCCAACACCTACGGCGCCGCCGACGGCTACAATTTCACCTCCCCGGCCGGCACCTTCCCGGCCAATGCCTTTGGCGTGTTCGACATGCACGGCAACGTTTATGAGTGGGTCGCCGACTGCTACCGCGAAGACTATGTCGGCGTGCCCAGCGACGGCAGCCCGTGGCTGGAGCAGAACTGCAAACGCCAGGTCATGCGCGGCAACGACTGGGGCGAAGCGCCGGTGTTTTCCCGCTCCGGCAATCGCAACAGCAGCCTGCCCACCAGCAGCGGCGACTGGCTGGGGTTTCGCGTAGTGCGTGAGCTCTGAATCCTTTGTGGCGAGGGGGCTGCCCTTGTGGGAGCGAGCCTGCTCGCGATGACGGCGGCACCTTCAACATCAATGTTGCCTGACCCACCGCTATCGCGAGCAGGCTCGCTCCCACAAGTTTGCGCGGCTTTAGCTACCAGCATTAGGTCAAGCCCCCTCACCACAGGTCTTCTGACTAACCGGCAATTACCTCTGCTGCCGTTTAAATAAAGTCCGCAACCATTCGTTTTCCTTAAGTACCGGCACTCCCTCCGTGTCGAAAGGAATCCTCCATGACCAAGCCAACGCATGGGGCGATCAACGAATTGTTCGCCCTGCTCAAGCCCTTCCGCCTGATTGTCTCTGTGTCCATCGTGCTCGGCATGATCGGTGGCCTGAGCGTCACCGTGTTGCTGGCGACCATCAACAATGCCCTGCACTCCGCCGATGGCCTGACCCGCACCGTGGTGATGATTTTCGCCGGGCTGTGCGTGCTGGCGCTGCTGACCACGATTGTGTCCGACATCGGCACCAACTACGTCGGGCAGCAAATCATCGCCAGGCTGCGCAAAGAGCTGGGGGAGAAAGTGCTGTCGGCGCCCATCGCCCAGATCGAGCGCTACCGTAGCCACCGGTTGATCCCGGTGCTGACCCATGACGTGGACACCATCAGCGATTTCGCCTTCGCCTTCGCGCCGTTGGCGATTTCCCTGACCGTCACCCTGGGTTGCCTCGGTTATCTGGCGATGCTGTCGTGGCCAATGTTTCTGATGATGCTGGTGGCCATCGCCATCGGCACCACCATCCAGGCCATCGCCCGGGCCAAGGGCATGCGCGGTTTCTATGCGGCGCGAGACTCCGAAGACGAGCTGCAAAAGCACTACAACGCCATCGCCGAAGGGGCCAAGGAACTGCGCATCCACCGCCCGCGGCGTCAGCGCATGTTCGTGTCCGGCATCCAGAAGACCGCCGAGAAAATCTGTGACACGCAGATTCGCTCGATCAATACCTTCGTCATTGCCAAGTCGTTCGGCTCGATGCTGTTCTTCGTGGTCATCGGCCTGGCGCTGGCCCTGCAATCGTTCTGGCCCAGTGCCGACAAGGCCGTGATGAGCGGTTTTGTATTGGTGCTGCTGTACATGAAAGGCCCCCTGGAACATTTGGTCAGCACGCTGCCAATCATCAGCCGGGCGCAGATTGCGTTTCGCCGGATCGCCGAGCTCAGCGAACAGTTTTCCTCCCCGGAACCACACCTGCTGCTGGAGGATCAGGGGTACAAACCCGGCCCGGTCCACAGCCTGGAACTGAGCAACGTGCGTTACGCCTTCCCGCCGGTGGAAGGCAGCGAGCCCTTCCGCCTCGGGCCGGTCAACCTGCGCATCGAACAAGGCGACATCGTATTCATCGTCGGTGAAAACGGCTGCGGCAAAACCACGCTGATCAAACTGTTGCTGGGCCTCTATGCGCCCACCGAAGGCGAGATCCGCGTGAACGACCAGCCGATCACCGCGCTCAACCGCGATGACTACCGGCAGAATTTCACCACGATATTTGCCGACTATTACCTGTTCGATGACCTGATCCAGGGCGACCGGCAAGTGCCGCAGGATGCCACGCGCTATCTCGAACGCCTGGAGATCGCGCACAAGGTCAGCGTGCGCGACGGCGCGTTCAGCACCACCGATCTTTCCACCGGCCAACGCAAACGCCTGGCGTTGGTCAACGCCTGGCTGGAAGAACGGCCGGTGCTGGTGTTCGATGAATGGGCGGCCGATCAGGACCCGACCTTCCGCCGCATTTTCTACACCGAACTGCTGCCCGACCTGAAGCGTCTGGGCAAAACCATCATCGTCATCTCCCACGATGACCGCTACTTCGACGTAGCTGATCAACTGGTGCGCATGGAGGCCGGCAAGGTCAAAAGCGAACTGCAACCCGCGTAATCGATCAGGCCGTGGCCGGTCGGAAGAATATTTTTTCCGGTTTGCCGCGGCCTCCTCGTCTTAATGAGATGAATAAGAACCATTACCAACTATACCTGCCAAGGTCTTAACCTCATGTCCGCATCCCGTTTCATGCTTCGACCTCTGACCCGCGCCCTGTTAATGAGCCGAACGACCCGCTCGCGCATGACGTCCACCGGCTTCGGCCTGGCGATGACCCTGGCCATGACGCCGTATGTCCAGGCTCAGGAATGGACCCTGAACATCCCGGCCCAGCCATTGGCTCAGGCGCTGCAGACCCTCGGTCAACAGACCAATCTGCAAATCATCTACAGCCCGGAGAGCATTCAGAACCTGCGGTCCAGTGCCCTCAACGGCCGCTATCAGGAAGATGATTCGCTCGGCGCGCTGCTCAAGGGCACCGGGATTCGCCATCAGCGCGACGGCAACACGGTCACGCTGCTGGCGCCGGCCACCGGCAATGCGATGGAACTGGCACCGACCAGCATCAACGGTCAGCGATTGGGCGCGACCACCGAAGGCAGCAACTCCTACACCACCGGGGCGGTGACCATTGGCAAGGGCGAGCACTCGCTCAAGGAAACCCCGCAGTCGGTCACCGTCATCACGCGCAAGATGCTCGATGACCAGAACCTGAACACCATCGAACAGGTCATGGAAAAGACCCCGGGCATCACCGTTTACGACTCGCCCATGGGCGGCAAGTATTTCTACTCCCGGGGTTTCCGCATGACCGGCCAGTACCAGTACGACGGCGTGCCGCTGGACATCGGCAGCAGCTATGTGCAGGCCGATGCCTTCAGCAGCGACATGGCGATCTATGATCGGGTCGAAGTGTTGCGCGGCGCGGCCGGGATGATGAAAGGCGCCGGAGGCACCGCGGGCGGCGTGAACTTCGTGCGCAAGCGCGGCCAGGACACCCCGCACACCCAACTGTCGTTGTCTGCCGGTACCTGGGACAACTACCGTGGTCAGGTCGACACCGGCGGCCCGCTGAACGACGCCGGCACCATCCGTGGCCGGGCCGTGGTGACCCAGCAGACCCGTCAGTATTTCTATGACGTGGGCGAACGCAGGGACCAGATCTACTACGGCGCGCTGGACTTCGACCTGAGCGACTACACCACCCTGGGCCTGGGCATGGCCTATGAAGACATCGATGCCACCCCATGCTGGGGCGGCCTGCCGCGTTACGCCGATGGCAGCGACCTGAAACTCTCACGCTCCACGTGCCTGAACACGGCCTGGAACAACCAGCGCAGCAAGCGGGCCACGTACTTCGGCGACTTGAAGCATGAGTTCAATGACAACTGGGCGCTGAAAGTTGCGGGTGTGTATTCGAAAAACACCCAGGACATGGAATACGCCTTCCCGAGCGGTTCGGTACCGGTAGGCGCCACCAGCTCCAGTACCCTGATGATCGGCAGCATCTTTGACTACGATCAGGTCGACTACGGCCTCGACGCTTATGTGGATGGCAAGTTCAACGCTTTCGGCCAAGAGCACGAGCTGATCGTCGGCGCCAACGCCAGCCGCTCCCACAAAGATGACTTCTTCGCCGTGGCCCTCCTGCCTCAAACTCAGAATGTGCTGAACCCCAACCATCACCTGCCCCAGCCGGATGAAAGTTTCTACCTGCCCAACGCCACCCGGGGTGGACCGGTGGACATGCGGATCAAGCAATACGGCGCCTACTCCATGGCACGCCTGAAACTGGCCGATCCGCTGACCTTCGTACTGGGCAGCCGCGTCAGCTGGTACAAGTCCGAAACCGACTCCGTCTCGTTCTGGCGCGGCGAAGGCACACCGATCAGTTCCGAGGCCAAGGAAACCGGGCAAGTCACCCCGTTTGCCGCCCTGCTGTTCGACATCAACGACAACCTGACCGTCTACACCAGCTACGCGGATATCTTCACCCCGCAAGGCAACTACAAGACCATCACCGGTTCGACCCTCAAGCCATTGATCGGTCAGAGCTATGAACTGGGGATCAAGGGCGAATGGTTCGACGGTCGCCTGAACAGCTCCTTCAACCTGTTCCGCACTATCCAGAAAGACGAAGCCCAGGATGACCCGGCCTGCCCGGACAGCACCTGCTCGCTGAACTCCGGCAAAGTGCGCGCCCAGGGCTTCGAAGCTGAAGTCAGCGGTGAAGTCATTGACCGCCTGCAATTGCTGGCCGGCTACACCTACACCCAGACCAAGGTGCTGGAAGACGCCGATGTCAGTCAGGACGGTGTGTCGTATAACTCGTATGTGCCGCGCCACCTGCTGCGCGTATGGGGCGACTATGCCCTCAGCGGTCCCCTGGAACGCGTCACCGTCGGTGCCGGCGTCAACGCCCAGAGCGGCAACTACCGCGTCTCGCCGACCAGCAACAACAACGTCACCCAGGCCGGCTTTGCGGTCTGGAACGGGCGCATCGGCTACCGCATCGACGACACCTGGTCCGTGGCGCTGAACGGCAACAACCTGTTCGACAAACGCTACTACGCCACGGTCGGTACCGAAGGTTTCGGTAACTTCTACGGCGAACCGCGCAACTTCGTGATGTCGGTCAAGGCTGACTTCTGATTGCAGCGCCAATGAAAACGCCCTGCAATTGCGGGGCGTTTTTTTGAGTGAGAAAAGGACGGTGGTTTAACTGAAAGTTCGAGGGTGTTCTAGCGGGCCTCTTCGCGAGCAAGCCCGCTCCCACAGGGGATCTTCGGTGAACACACTATTTGTGTACGGCTGAGATCTACTGTGGGAGCGGGCTTGCTCGCGAAGAGGCCCGTCCATCCACTACAAAATCCAAAGTGAGACTGCTAAACAAATGATGTTTCATCGACATCTCCTGCACACCATAAGATGTAGTGAGGAGAATCTTTCTACCCAACGATGGCTTGGAGGTGCCAGTGAATAACGCTTCAAGAATCCAGACAATCATTTCAGAAGACCCCGCTCGATGGCGCCTACTCCAGCTTGTTCATTCCTTGGGGTTGCCGGATTGTTGGGTCGGTGCAGGTTTTGTCCGGAACGCGGTTTGGGATTACTTGCACGGGCGCTACCCGTCCCCCATCTCGAGCGACGTCGACGTAATCTGGTTTGATCCATGTCACTGCACTCCCTCAGATGACAGGGCTTTAGAAGCAGCTCTGCGAGATCTGGACCCGACAGTCCTCTGGTCAGTAAAAAATCAGGCGAGAATGCATGTTCAGAACGGCGATAAGCCTTACATCTCCACTACGGATGCAATGCGTTACTGGCCAGAGACAGCAACGGCAATAGCCGTCAGATTGCGCGAAGGAAACACCTGTGAGGTCTCTGCCCCGTTGGGACTGGATGATCTTTTTAACCTGATCATCAGACCCACTTGGAGATTTACTGAAGAAAAAAAAGCGATGTACCAGGAGCGCTTGCAGTCCAAGGGGTGGACGACAGCGTGGCCTCTACTCAGGCAAGAACCTGGTCTGCCTACAGAGCTATTCGAGCTTTGAAAGATGACTTAACCAGATGCTTCGGGAAAGCGGGCACATTCGTTTATCCGGTGATTTCTGGGTTTGAGGGTGTTCTTTCGGGCCTCATCGCGAGCAGGCTCGCTCCCACAATTGATCTGCGGCGTTCGCAAAAAATGGATTCACCGCAGCTCCCCTGTGGGAGCGAGCCTGCTCGCGATGAGGCCGGTACAGCCACCACAAGGCTCAGTGTCAGACCGCTAAACAGGCGCTGTTTAAACGACACTTCCAGACACTCACTCAGGCTACACATCGTTGCGCTGTTGCCTACGACTACGCCAGAATCCGCCGGCTTGTGCGCCTTGGGGGCGGGCTCTATCGTTTCCGGGTCGCTGCCCAATCAGCGATCGGGTTTAGCAGCTCGGTAAATATCAAGGCACGCAGTGTCATCTCTCGATCAGCCGGCTACTTTTGCCTACGCTGGTCTGCGTTATGGTGACTGTGCGTGGGGCACTTCGGTGCGCCGGGTTCCTTGATCCCTGGTCTGCTAACCCGCGTACAGTCGCCACCCTTTCTCGTTTAGCAGCGACATGTGGCGACTCCATTGATCAAGGAGTTTTACCATGTTCAAACCAACACCAAATCCTCCGGAAACCGACGACGTTTCCCCCTACGAATCCCTCGATTCCAAAAAACTCCACGAAGCCGCCGACCGCGCCCTCGACCATTACCTCAAGCCGCCCATTCCCAAAGACACCGTGCGCAAACCCAGCACCATTTACCATGTCGGCGCCGAGGTCGATAACGAGACCCTGCTGGTCAACGCCTGTGAAACCCTGGCGTCAGCGAGCATGATGCTCAGTGAGTTCGCCGGGTTGATGGACATGCCACATCGCAACATGATGTTGGGGATTCAATCGGTGGTCATGCTTGGGGAGTTGGCCGTCAACCGGGTGCTGGATAACCTCGATCCGCGAGGCTAGCCAGAAAAAGCAAAAGATCGCAGCCTTCGCCAGCTCCTACGGGGATTTGTGTTCAACCGCGATATGGCGGCGAATACTGAACCTGTAGGAGCTGCCGAAGGCTGCGATCTTTTGATCTTGAAGCTCTATGGCAAAGGGACTTGTTGTGCAGTTTCTATGCTCAGCCCAAATGCCGAGCCAGCGCCCGACTCAAGCTTTCATGCACGCTCAGTACATCCGGCATGACCGACGCCAGCCTGAGCAAATCATGGGTCAAACCCGGGCAATGTTCGAGTTCGACACTCCCCCCCTGCGCGCGCAGTTTGTCGACGTAGGCCTGGCCTTCATCGAGCAACGGATCGAACCCGGCCAGCAGCACAATCGCCGGTGCCACACCGCGCAGGTCCTCAGCCAGCAACGGTGAGAAACGCCAGTCCAGCAGGTCTTCGGGGCTGCGGGCGTAGTGCTGGTAGAACCAGTCCAGTGTGTCGTTCTCCAGCAAATACCCTTCACTGAACAACAAACGCGAATCGTGGGTGCGCGAGGCATCAGTGACCGGATAACACAGCAGCTGCACCTTGGGGACGATGGCCACGGTGTTTGGTTGAACCACCGCTTGCAAAGCCAGCACCGTCGCCAATGTGGCACCGGCGCTGTCACCACCGAATGCAACGCGACCAGCGTCCAGCCCCAAGGCCAGCGCCTGTTCCGCCAGCCAGGACAAAGCGTCTTCACCGTCCTCCAGCGCTGTCGGGAAGCGGTGCTCCGGCGCCAGCCGATAGCCAACGGACAACACCGCGCACGGCGTACGTCGGCAGAATTCGCGGCAGACGCCGTCATGGGAGTCCAGGCTGCCCACTACAAAACCACCGCCATGGAAATACACCAGCACCGGCATCGGCGCCATCGCCCCGCTCGGCCGATATAAACGCAACGCCAGTGGCGCACCGTCCCGGGCCGTGGTGTTGACCTCCAGCACGTCAATATCCTGAGGAGCATCCCAACGCAATTGCGCGGTGGTGTGTTCGAAGATCGCCCGGGCCTCGACCGGTGTCAGTTGATGCAGCGCCGGCAGGCCTGCGTCCTGGCCGTCTTGCGCCAGGTCGAGGAAGGCTTCCAGATCAGGGTGTAACGACATCGAAAGAATCCTTATGTCCGTAAAAAAGGGACGCGCCTGAGCAACGCCCCCCGGCAATGATTAAAAACCCGGCACTCAGCCCACCTGCGCCATGCAATGCTCGATCAACGCCTCAAGCTCGCGCTGATAATCCTGCATGAACCGCTCCATGGTGCTGGCCCGATAACGCTGGGTGCTGTAGATGCAACGCAGCGCCAACTGACCGTCGTAAACCTGGCCGACAATCTCCAGCCAGTTGCCCAGATTGGCCTGCAGGCTGTAGTTGTCGCCAGTTTCTTCCAGCGCCGGCACCAGCAGCGCCTGCTCGTCGAAGCTCTGGTCGAACTGCCCCAGATAGTTGAACGTCACCCGTGCCTGCGGCAGGTCGGCCAATTGGCGGGCCAGTTGCGGGCCGGCCAGATGACGCAACACGCCGTAGCCGATGCCCTTCTGCGGGATGGCCGCCAACTGCGCCTGCACGTTGACGATCGACGCGCCGATGTCCGCGCTGTCGGGGGTGAGCCGGACCGGGAACATGCTGGTGAACCAGCCCAGGCTGCGACTCAGGTCGATGCTCTCGAACAGGTCCTCGCGGCCGTGCCCTTCCAGCAAAATCAGCGCCGACGACTGTTCACTCCAGCGACACAACGCCCGGCTCAGGGCCGACAGCAGCAAATCGTTGATCTGCGTGCGATAGACCGCCGGTGCCTGTTTGAGCAACTGCTCGGTGTGCTCGCGAGACAACTTGAGCCGCGCCTGAGCCTGGTGACGCACCTGATTCTTGCCGCGACGGTTATCGCACGGCAGGTCGACGCCTGGCTGATCGAGTTGCTCCAGCCAGTAGCCCAATTCCTGCTCTGCAATCACCGGCGCCTGCGCCTGCAAGGCTTCGGCAAATGCGCGATAGCTGCTGGTGCGGATCGGCAGTTGCGGTTCGATGCCCATCACGCAGGCCTCATAGGCCACCTTCAAGTCGTCGAGCAGAATCCGCCACGACACCGTGTCGACCACCAAATGGTGAATGACCATCAACAGCCGCGCCTGCCCGTCCTGCAAGGCGATGTGTACCGCGCGCCAGGCCGGTCCATCGTCAAGCTTGAGGCTGCGCTGTGTCAGGTTGGCCAAGGCTTCGACCTGCTCACTGTTCTCGGCCTCGCGGCGCCAAAGCACCGGCTCGCGGCGATCCGTCGGCGCGGCGTAGCGCTGCAACCAGCGCCCGCCTTCCTGACAAAAGCGCAGGCGCAAGGCGTCGTGATGGTTTTCGATCCAGCCCAGCGCCTGTTCCAGGGCGTCCAGATCCAGCGCCTGACGCGCACTCAGCAACAACGATTGGTTGTAGTGATGAGGCTCTGCCATGCCCTCGGCAAAGAACCATTCCTGAATCGGCAGCAGAGTGAACAGCCCCTCACTGGCCACATGGGTGAGGTCCACCGACGGTTGCGCGGTGCCCGCCTTCACCACGTCCTGCTCGACGATGCCGGCGATGGTCTGGTAGCGCATCAGATCGCGCAGCTTGAGTTCCATCTGCAGGGTCGGGTGGTTCCTGACCCGGGAAATCACTTGCAGGCTCAGGATCGAGTCGCCGCCCAGTTCGAAGAAGTTGTCGCTGATACCGACCTGCTCCACCTGCAACACCTGCGCCCAGATGTCCGCCAGCAGTTGTTCCTGCTGATTGCGCGGGGCGACGTATTCCTCACTTTTGAATTCCGGCTCGGGCAATGCCTTGCGATCAAGCTTGCCGTTGGGGGTGACCGGGAAGGCGCTGAGGCAGACGATCTGCGCCGGCACCATGTATTCCGGCAACGTGGTGCGCAGCCCAGCCTTGAGCTCATCACCCAGCTCCTGCCCGGCATCGGTGACGACGTAACCGATCAGTTGCTTGCCGGAGGCATTATCCCGGGCGATCACCAAGGCGTCGCTGACCTGCGCCAGTTGGCGCAGGCTGGCCTCGACTTCACCGAGCTCGATACGGAAGCCGCGCACCTTGACCTGATGGTCGATACGACCGACGTAATCGATCACGCCGTCCTGGCGCAAACGCACCAGGTCGCCGGTGCGGTACAGCCGCTCGCCGCTGGCAAACGGGTTGGGCACGAAGCGTTCGCAGGTCAGGTCTGGCCGACCGTGATAACCACGGGCAACCCCGTAGCCACCGATGTACAACTCGCCGGCAAAGCCGGGCGGCAGCGGATTCAAATCCTCATCCAGCACGTACAGCGAACGCGCGCCCACCGCGCGGCCGATCGGCGCATAAGCCGCTTCACACTGCTGGCTCACCGGCACTTTCCACAGCATCGGGGTGACCACGGTTTCCGTCGGGCCGTAGCCGTTGGTGAAGTACTCGGGACGCAGCGCCGCCTTGACCTGTTCGAAGGTCTGGTCCGGCACCGCATCGCCGCCGAAGCAGTAAATGCGCACCGGTGGCGGCGCGATACCGCTGGCCGCGGCGTACTCGGCCAGTTGCTTGAGGTAGGCCGGCGGGAAGCAGGCGATGGTCACGCCGTACTCGTGCAGCGCCTGCCAGGTCTGTTCCGGCGTCCACAGGCAACCGTCCCGCACCACCAGCCGGCCGCCGCTGTACAGCGTACTCAACCAGCGCTCATGGGCACCGTCGAAGGCGAACGACATGAAGTGCAGCTCGCAGCTGCGGGTGTCCATTTCATACAGTTTGGCGATGGCCTGACAGTGCATGCTCAGTGGTCCCTGAGTAACCGCCACGCCTTTTGGTCGCCCGGTGGAACCCGAGGTATAGACCAGATAGGCCAGCCCTTGCTCCAGCACGCGACACACCGGCGCCTCATCGCCATAACGGGACTCATCGAGCTGATCCAGCTCAAGGCGCAACAGGCCCTCGGGCGCCGGCAACGTCGCCCGCAGGCTGCTCTGGGTCAGCAGCAGCGCCATGCCCGAATCTTCGATCATGTACGCCAGACGCTCCGGCGGATAATCGATGTCCAGCGGCACATACGCCGCGCCGCTTTTGAGCACGGCGAGGAAGCTGACGACCATTTCCAGCGAACGCGGCAGTGCCACGCCGATCACCACTTCCGGCCCTGCGCCATGCTCGATCAAGCAATGGGCCAGACGATTGGCGCGGCGCTCCAGTTCGCCGTAGCTCAGGCTCAGCCCGGCACATTGCACCGCAATGGCCTCGGGCTGACTCAAGGCGTGTCGGCTGATCAGCTCCGGCAACAGCTGCGGTTGATGCTCCGCTGGCGGCTTGGCGCTCCAGGTCTGCATCGATAGCCATTGTTCAGGCGACAGACGCTGCAGGTTACCCAAGCGTTCGTAAGGCGCGCGCATCATCGCCTCAAGGGTGTTTTCCAGGGTCAGGCGAATCCCCTCCACCGCCTCGGCACTGAAGTGGCTGCACAGGTACAGGTATTCGATCGACAGTTCATCACCGAGCATCACCGCCAAGTCCATCGGCACGTTGGTCACGCCATGGCCGATGGATTTGCCGAAGGTCAGGTCGGTGTCGTTTTCTTCCTGCAAGCGATCATCGATCGGGAAATTCTCGAACACCACGATGCTGTCGAACAACGCCTGGCCACCGAGGTTCGACCAGCGCTGCACATCCGCCAGCGGTGCCTGGGAATAATCGCGGATATCCAGGTTGTAGGCCTGAACCTGATTCAGCCAGTCGGCCAGACGCTGATCCGGTTCCGGGGTCTGGATGATCGGCAAGGTGTTGATGAACAGGCCCAGCATGTTGCCGACATTCGGCAGGTTCTCGGGACGCCCGGAGACCGTGGCGCCGAACGTCACCGTGCGCTGGCCGGTGTAGCGTTGCAACAGCAACAGCCAGGCACCCTGGATCAGGGTGTTGGGGGTAATGCGCAGGTCGCGGCAGAACTGCAGCAACCGGGCGGTCTGCGCGATATCCCAGTTCGAATAAATCGCGTCGTGACCGGACACATCGGCCGAGTGGCGCGGATGAATCGCCTGACTCAACGCGGTGGGCTCGTTGACCGCCGCCAGACGCGCCTTCCAGAACAGTTCCTGGGCGTCCTGATCCTGTGCTTGCAGCCAGGCGATGAAGTCGCGGTAACGGCCGTTTTCGCCGCTGACCTGCCCCTTCGAGTAATACTGCAACACCTCACCGAACAGCCGTGAACTGCTCCAGCCGTCCATCAGAATGTGGTGGCTGGTCCAGACCATCTGGTACTGATCGTCGCTCAAGCGCAGCAGGGTCACCCGTTGCAACTTCGCCTCGGCCAGGTCGAAGCCCAGCGCTCGATCTTCGGTGGCGAACTCGGCAATCTGCGCGTCGCTGATGTCCTGCCCGCGCCAGTCGAGCACCTGCATCTGCAAGGCCGCGTGGTACTGAACAATCTGTAACGGCTTGGTCAGCCCGTCCTGCCAATGGAAGCTGGTGCGCAGAATCGCCTGACGCTCAATGATGTATTCCCACGCAGCGCGGAAGCGCCCCACGTCCAGGCCCTTGACCGGCAGGCTGACCTGGTTGACGTACAGGCTGCTGCCGTTGTCCGACAGCGTATGGAACAGCATGCCCTCCTGCATCGGCGACAGCGGATAGATGTCTTCAATTGCCGCAGCGGGCACCGGCAAGGCATCGAGCTGCGTCTGGTCGAGACGGGCCAGCGGGAAGTCCGACGGGGTCAACTCATGGCTGCCCGGCTGACTCGAGCGTTTGAACGCCGTACTGCCTCTGACCGGGCTTTCATCGTTCTCAAGAGAAACATTCATCTGCACCACACGAGCCAACCGTTCCACCGTCTGCTGCTGGAACAGGTCTCTGGGAGTGAACCGAATCCCCGCCTGACGCGCCCGGCTCACCACCTGAATGGAGATAATCGAGTCGCCACCCAAGGTGAAGAAGTTGTCGGTCACACCGACCCGCGTAAGTTTCAGAATGTCTTGCCAGATCCCGGCAATCTGTTGCTCCAGCGCTGTGCGCGGCGCCACGTAATCGCGCTGCAATTGGTTGACGTCCGGGGTCGGCAAGGCCTTGCGGTCGAGTTTGCCGTTGGGGGTCAGCGGCAACTGTTCGATGAACAACCATTGCCCCGGCACCATGTAATCCGGCAGGTGCGCCTTGAGTCCGGTCTTGAGCGCTTCGCTCAGATCGTCTTGTTCTTGCGAATTCAGGTCGGCCTGCGTCGGCACCACGTAAGCCACCAGTTGCTGACCACTATGGCCTTCCACCGCCAGCACCACGCCTTCGCGCACGCTGTCATAGGCCAGCAGGTGCGCTTCGATTTCACCGAGCTCGATACGGAACCCGCGCACCTTGACCTGATGATCGATGCGGCCGACATATTCGATCAGGCCGTCGTCACGCAAACGGGTCAAGTCGCCGGTGCGATACATCCGCTCGCCATTGCTGGCCAGCGGGTTGGGCACAAAGCGTTCGGCGGTCAGGCCCGGACGGAACAGATAGCCACGGGTAATGCCGTCGCCAGCCAGGTACAGCTCGGCAGCAACCCCAATCGGCGCGGCCTGCAACTGGGCATCGAGCAAGTGTGCGGTGGTGTTCACCAGCGGTCGGCCGATGTTCGCCTGGCCGCCGGCTTCGCGACGGGTGCAGGTCGAATAGGTGGTGTCTTCCGACGGCCCGTACAAATCATAAACGTGCTCGACCGAAGTCTCGCGGTACAGCGTGTCCACCAGGCTTTGCTTGAGCGGTTCACCCGCAAGGTTGATGATGCGCACGCCGTGAGGGATCTGCCCGGCGCGCTGCAAGGCTGCAATGGCCGACGGCACGGTGTTGATCAGGCGCACCTGATCGCGCTCCGGCAGGTCCGGCAATTCCAGGGCGTTGCGCGCCATGATGATCGAGCCGCCGCGGGCCAGGGTGACGAAAATCTCCCACACCGACAGGTCGAAGCACACCGAGGTCGAGGCCAGCACGCCTTGCAGGTCCTCTTCGCTGTACACCTCGTGCGACCAGTGAATCAGCGCCTGCACGTTGCGATGAGCAATCGCCACGCCTTTCGGTTTACCGGTGGAACCGGAGGTATAAATCACATAAGCCAGGTTGGCGGAGTCGATCCGCCCCTCAAGATTGTGCGGCGCCAGGTTGGCGAAGGCCTGACCGCCCGCCTCGACCCACACCACTTGGGCCTGGGTCTCGGGCAACTGCGACAGCAAGTGCTGCTGGGTCAGCAACACCCGCGCCTGACTGTCGTCGAGCATGTAGGCCACGCGATCCGCCGGATAGTCCGGGTCCAGCGGCACGTAGGTGCCACCGGCCTTGAGCACCGCCATCAAGGCAATCACCAACTCGGCGGAACGAGGCATCGCCACGCCCACGCGGATTTCCGCGCCGACACCCAGCGTTTGCAGATGACGGGCCAACTGGTTGGCGCGGCGATTGAGTTCGGCATAGGTCAACCCAGCACCGGCATGCCGCAAGGCAATCGCCTGTGGCCGCGCTTCGACCTGAGCTTCGAAGCCTTGATGGATCAAGGCCTGGACCGGGTACGCTGCATGATGGTCATTCCATTCCGCCAGAGTACGCAGCTCGCTCGCCGGCAACAGGCCGATCTCGCCCAGCAAGCGTTGCGGTGCGTCGAGGAACTGGCGCAGTACTTCTTCCAGATGAGCGGCCAGGCCGACAATGCTGCGCTCGGCGAAGTGCTCGGTGAGGTAGTTGAAGTCCAGGCTCAACACCTCGCCGGCACCGGCGATCAGCGTCAGGCCGTAGTTCGTTTGCTCACGGTGTTCGAGACCGCTGAAACGCAACCCACCCGGATTGGCCTCCAGGGTGTCGGACACCGGGTAGTTTTCGAACACCAGCAAGGTGTCGAACAATGCCTCACCGTTAAGCGCGGCCAGGCGTTGGATGTCTTGCAACGGCGTCTGTTCGTAATCGCGCAGCAGCAGGTTTTTGTCCTGCACGCTACGCACCCAGTCGCTGACACTGCAGGTCGCTGGCGGGCTGGCGATCACCGGCAGGGTATTGATGAACAGGCCCAACTGTTGCTCGATGCCCGGCAGATCCACCGGACGACCGGACACCGTCGCGCCGAACGCGACACTGCTCTGCCCGGTGTAGCGCTGCAACACCAGCAGCCACGCGGCTTGCACCAGGCTGTTGAGCGTCACTTGCTGCTGGCGCGAGAAACCGTTGAGGCGCTGGGTGAAGGCTGCGTCAAAGGTCAGCTTATGCACGCCTTTACCGGGGCCGGGCACGGTTTGCCCGTGGCAGGCCGAGGCCAATCGCGTCGGTTCGTCCAGTTCGGCCAATTGCCCGCGCCAGAAGGCTTGCGCCGCGTCCTTGTCCTGGCGTTGCAGCCAGGCCAGGAAGTCGCGATAACGACCCTGCGCACTCGGCACCGGATGCCCGGCGTAATCCTGCAGCACTTCGCCAAACATCCGCGAGTTGCTCCAGCCGTCCATGAGAATGTGGTGGCAGGTGAAGATCAGGCGATGACGGTCATCGGCGGTGCGCAGCAGGCACAGGCGCAGCAGCGGCGGGTTCTGCAAGTCGAAACCGCGTTCGCGATCGGCCAAGGCACGGGCCTCAAGCACGGCTTGCAAGTCCGGTTCGGCGCGCACATCCACTTCCGGCATTTCCAGGGTCAGCTGGCGATAGATCACTTGCAGCGGTGTATCGAGGCCGTCGCGGCCCCAGATGAAACCGGCGCGCAGCACTTCATGACGGTCCACCACCCGCTGCCAGGCTTGCTGGAAGCGCGGTACATCCAGACCGTCGATATCCAGCAGCATCTGATAGACGTAAGCGCTGGCGTCGGCGTCGTACAGGCTGTGGAACAGAATGCCCTGCTGCATCGGCGCCAGCGGGTAAATGTCCTCGATCCGCTGTGCGGTGATCGGCAGGCTGTCCAGATGCGCCTGGGACAACCCGGCCAGTGGCACATCGGAAGGGGTCAGACCGCCGCTCGGATGGCTCAGGCAATGGTCGATCAACTCGCCCAGCGCAACTTCATAAGCGCGGGCCAGGGCGTTGATGGTCGCCTCTTCGAACACGTCACTGCTGTAGGTCCAGGTCAGGCTCAATTGCCCTTGGTAGACGCGGCCGTCGATGGTCAGCCAGTTGCTCATCGGCGCTTGTTCATCCTGCCCGGCGCCCTTGTCTTCGGTGGCCGGCACCCACAGGGTGCCTTCGTCGAAGTTGTTATCGAACTGCCCCAGGTAGTTGAAGGTCACCTTGGGTTGGGACAAGCCGCTCAGGGCCGCTTGCGCAGCGTCGCTGCCCAGATACCGCAGCAAGCCAAAGCCGATGCCTTTGTTCGGGATCGAGCGCAGTTGTTCCTTGATGCCCTTGATGGACGCTTCGAGGCTGGCCTGCGGAGTGAGGCGCACCGGGAACATGCTGGTGAACCAGCCCACGGTACGGCTCAGGTCGAGGTCATCGAACAGGTCTTCGCGGCCATGCCCCTCGAGCTGCACCAGGGCGCTGTCGGAGGCGGTCCATTCACACAAAACCCGGGCCAGTGCGGTCAACAGCAAATCGTTGACTTGGGTGCGATACACCGCCGGTGCCTGTTGCAGCAATTGCCGGGTACGCTCGGCATCCAGACGCGTATCGACGCTGCGCTCGAAACGGTTCTGCAATTGTCCATCAGGGTTGTCCAGCGGCAAGTCCGCCGGCGCTTCGGCCAGTTGCCCGCGCCAGTAATCCAGCTCGGTTTCCAGCCCGGCGCTGCGCGCATAACCTTGCAGGCGTTCGCCCCAATCCTTGAACGCCGTGGTCTTGGCCGGCAGGCGCAACGGCGTGCCGGTGCTCAGTTGCTGATAAGTGGTTTGCAGGTCTTCCAGCAGAATCCGCCACGACACACCATCGACCACCAAATGGTGGATCACCAACAGCAGTCGCTGACTGGCATCGGGCAGATCTACCAGGGCCGCGCGGATCAACGGGCCATCGCTCAGGTTCAAGCTGCGCTGCAACGCCAGGCACAGCGCCGGCAAGGCCTCGCTATCTGGCAACGCCACGGTGCGCAACAGTGTGTTCGGCTGATCGACGGCGGCATGTTCCTGCCCCCAGACACCTGCGGTCTGGCGATAGCGCAGACGCAAGGCATCGTGATGTCGTTGCAGATGTTCCAGGGCTTGCTTGAGCGCAGCCGCTTGCAGAGGCTCGGCCGGGGTCAGCAGGATCGACTGGTTCCAGTGCTGACGCTCGGGAATGTCAGTGGCGAAAAAGTACTGTTGAATCGGGGTCAGCACGGCAGCGCCGAGCACATCACCTTGCATCGCCTGCACCGCATCGCTCTGCTGTGCGACGGTGGCCAGGCGTTGCACGGTCTGGTGCTGGAAGATGTCTTTGGGCGAGAAGCGGATGCCCGCCTGACGCGCCCGGCTGACCACCTGAATCGAGATGATCGAATCGCCGCCCAGTTCGAAGAAGTTGTCGTTGAGGCCGACCTGCTCGACTTTCAACACGTCCTGCCAGATCTCGGCCAGGCGCTGTTCGAGTTCGCTGCGCGGGGCCGCGTAAGCCTCTTGCACCAGGCTCACATCAGGGTTGGGTAGTTGCTTGCGATCGAGCTTGCCATTGGCCGTCAGCGGCAGGCGTTCGAGGAACACCCAGCTGACCGGCACCATGTAGTCCGAGAGGGTTTCACGCAATTGCGCTTTGATCGAATCGCGCAAGCCGGCATGGGCATCTGCGTCCAGTGGCTCGCTCGGCACGATCCAGGTAGCCAGTTGCTGCCCACTGAGCCCTTCGACCGCCAACACCACGGCTTCACGCACCGCGTCATGCTTGAGCAATTGGGTTTCGATTTCCCCCAGCTCGATACGGAAACCGCGAATCTTCACCTGATGGTCGATACGGCCGATGTACTCGATCACCCCGTCGCCGCGCAGCCGCGCCAGGTCGCCGGTGCGGTACAAGCGTTCACCGGCCACAGGGTTGAACGGATCCGGAACGAAACGGGTAGCGCTCATGCCCGGTTGGTTCAGATACCCCCGCGCAAGCCCGGCCCCGGCGATGTACAACTCGCCGATGCACCCTTGGGGCACCAGGTTCAGCGCGTCATCGAGCAAGTACCACGACAGGTCGACAATCGGCTCGCCGATCGGGCTGCTGTGGGTCTGTTGCAAGTCCGCCAGGGACAGCGGGCGGTAGGTCACATGCACGGTGGTTTCAGTGATGCCGTACATGTTGATCAGGGTCGGCGCGCGATCGCCGAAACGCTCGAACCAGGGGCGCAGGCTCTGTACTTCCAACGCTTCACCGCCAAACACCACGTAACGCAGCGCATGGTTGCGCGACGAAGCACTGGCCACTTGCATCAGCGGTTTGAACGCCGACGGCGTCTGGTTCAGAACGGTGACTTGTTCATCGCAAAGCAAGGTGTAGAACTCTTCCGGCGAACGGGTGACATCGTGGGGCACCACCACCAGTTTGCCGCCGTGGAGCAGCGCGCCGAAGATTTCCCAGACCGAGAAATCGAACGCGTACGAATGGAACAGGGTCCAGCTGTCCTCGGGGCCGAAACCGAACCAGTGATCAGTGGCGCTGAACAGGCGAATGACATTGCCATGGGACAACAACGCGCCTTTGGGCTTGCCGGTGGACCCGGAGGTGTAAATCACATACGCGAGGTTGTCTGCGGTGGTGCGGCAAGGAGGGTTGGCCGTGCTGCTTTCCAGCAGAGGTTGATTCAAATCCAGACAGGCCAGCCCCGGCGGAATCGGCAGCTGCGCCAACAGGTGGCCCTGGGTCAGCAACAGCTCGATCCCGCTGTCCTCGATCATGTAGCGCAAGCGGTCGTCGGGGTAGCTCGGGTCCAGCGGCACATAAGCGCCACCGGCCTTCAGCACAGCGACAATGGCGACGATCATCTCCAGCGAACGTTCCACCGCCACGCCCACCCGCACATCGGGGCCGACGCCACGGGCGATCAGCTGATGCGCCCATTGGTTGGCCCGATGATTGAGTTCGGCATATATCAGTCGTTGCCCGGCGAACACCACCGCGGGCGCATCCGGACGATGCTCGGCCTGAGCCTCGATCAACTGATGAATGCACTGGCTGACTGGGTGCATCACCGGGCTCGGGTTCCAGTGCGCGAGCAGTTGTTGTTGCTGCTCGTCATCGAGCACCGGCAGTTGGGCAATGCGCTGGGTCGGGTCCTGAACAATCGCCCGCAGCAGGTTGCGCCAGTGCTGCGCCAGACGTTCAATGGTCGCAGGCTCGAACAGGTCGGTGGCGTATTTGAGCACCGCTTCAATGCCATGGGCCTGTTCGGTGGTGTTCAGCACCAGATCGAACTGCGCGGTTGCGCTTTGCCATTCCAGCGGCTCGATGCTCAAGCCGTTCAACCGCGTCTCGACACTGATCCGGCTTTCGGCCTGGTGATTGAACATCACCTGGAACAACGGGCTGTGGCTCAGGCTGCGTCCCGGCTCCAGGGCTTCCACCAGTTGTTCGAACGGCAGGTCCTGGTGCGCCTGAGCTTCCTGGGCGGTTTGCCGAACCTGGCGCAGCAGATCGACGAAGCTGGCTTGCCCGTCGACGTCCGCCTTGAGCGCCTGGGTGTTGACGAAGAAACCGATCAGTCGCTCGATTTCCACGCGCCCGCGGTTGGCCACCGGCACACCGACGCGGATGTCGGCCTGGCCGCTGTAGCGGTGCAACAAGGCCTGGAACGAGGCCAGCAACAGCACGAACAGCGTGACGTTTTCCCGTCGGGCGAAGGCCTTGAGGCTGTCGCTCAGCGTCGGGTCCAGAATCAGGTTGTGGCTGGCCCCGGCAAAGCTCTGTTCCACCGGACGCGCACGGTCGGCAGGCAGCTCCAGCACCGGTTGCTCGCCGCCGAGCTGTTGTTGCCAGTAGGCCAGTTGACGTTCCTGTTCGCCGGCCTCCATCCATTGCCGCTGCCACAGGGCGTAGTCGGCGTATTGAATCGGCAAGGCCGGCAGCCCGGCGTCATGCCCGAGATTGAAACCGGCATACAACTGCACCAGTTCCTCGATCATCACCTGCAACGACCAACCATCCGACACGATGTGGTGCAGGGTCAGCACCAGCACGTGATCATGCGGGGTGACTTGCAGCAGGGCCGCGCGCAACAGCGGGCCGGTCTGCAAATCGAAGGCTTGCTGGCTCTGGGTCTGGACGAAGGCCTGGATCGACGCCTGCGGGTTTGCCGCCAGTTCAGGGCTCAGCTCGTGAATATCCAGGGCAAACGATCCTGCCGGCAGGATCGTTTGCAAGGGTTGCCCGGCGTCTTGAGTGAACACCGTGCGCAAGGTTTCGTGACGTTCGATCAGCGCCTGGACGCTGCGCTGCAACGCGGCCACATCCAGCGGGCCCTGCAAGCGCAGGGCCGTGGGAATGTTGTAGGCCGCGCTGTGCGGCGCCCATTGCCAGAGAAACCACTGGCGCTGCTGAGCGTAGGACAACAACAACGGTTCTTCAGCCGTGCGCTTGAAAACCGGGGCAATGTCAAAAAGGTTGACCCCTTTCTGCTTGAGCAGAACCGCCAGAGCCTTTCTTTGCTTAGCCGAAAGTTGTCCTACCGACTCGATTAACTCTTGCACGCGTTGTTCCCCTCAAGAAATCAGTTTTTCCAGATCATCGAGGGATAGACGTTTGAGGGCCTCCAGGGATTTAGCCAATTCGTCCTGAACCGGCGATAAATCGACGCGCAACGCTTCGACGCGGGTGCAGAACGCTTGCAGGGTGTCGGCTTCGAACAGCTCCTTGAGCGGCACCTTGTCACCCAGGCGTTCCTTGATCCGGGTGACCACCAGCGTCGCCAGCAACGAGTGCCCGCCCAACTGGAAGAAGTTGTCCGTCAGGCCCACGCGCTCGACTTCCAGCACCTCTTGCCAGACGGTTGCCACTTCCCATTGCAGATCGGTGCGCGGCGCTTCGTAACGCTGCAGCGTCGGATTGCCGCCCAGCGCCATCAGGGCCTTGCGGTCGAGCTTGCCATTGGGGGTCAGCGGCAGCGCGTCGATCACGTGCAGATGGCTCGGCACCATGTGTGCCGGCAAACGACTGACCAGGGCTACCCGCAGGCTTTCCACCAACGACTGACGGTCACTGACCGGTTGGCTCGCCACCACATAGCCGTGCAGATGTTTGCCCGCCGCGCCCTCTTGCGCCAACACCACGGCTTCGCGCACGTCGGGCTGCTCCAGCAATCGGGCTTCGATCTCACTCAGCTCGATGCGGAAGCCGCGAATCTTCACCTGATGGTCGGCACGACCGATGTACTCAATCGCGTTGTCTGGCCCTTGGCGCACCAGATCGCCGGTGCGATACAGCCGCTCACCATTGGTCGCAAACGGGTCTGGCACGAAGCGTTCAGCGGTCAGGCCGGGACGCAGCAGATAGCCACGGGTCACGCCGGCGCCGGCCAGGTACAACTCGGCCGCCAGCCCTGCCGGCAGCACTTGCAACTGGCTGTCGAGCAGGTAGGCCACGGTGTTGTCCAGCGGCCGACCGATGTTCGCCCGGCCGTTGGCGGTGCGCAGGGTGAAGGTCGAATAGGTGGTGTCTTCCGACGGCCCGTACAGGTCATAAACCTGCTTGACCGACGTGCTGGCGTACAGCGTATCGACCAGCGTCTGCTTGAGCGGCTCGCCGGCCAGATTGATGGTGGTGACCGACGCCGGAATCTGCCCGGCCCGTTGCAGCGCGGCAATCGCCGATGGCACGGTGTTGATCAGCGTCACTCGCTCACGGGCCGGCAACTCGGACAGCGCCAGGGCGTTGTCTGCCAGCACCATGCAACCGCCGCTGGCCAGGGTGACGAAAATCTCCCACACCGACAGGTCAAAGCAGATCGAGGTCGAGGCCAGCACGCCACGCAGCTGCTCATCACGGTAAACACCCTGCGACCACTGGATCAGCGCCGCGAGGTTGGCATGGGTGATCGCCACGCCTTTGGGCTTGCCGGTGGAGCCGGAGGTGTAAATCACGTAGGCCAGGTTCTGCGCAACGATGCGGCTGACGGGCGCCGTGGACGGATACCCGGCGAGCCACTCGGCGCCCTCTTCGACCAACAGCACTTGAGACGGCAACGCCTCGGGCAACATCGCCTGCAACGCGGCTTCGGTCAGCAGCACTGCCGCGCAACTGTCCTCGAGCATGTGCAGCAAGCGCTCTTGCGGATACTCCGGGTCCAGCGGCACGTAGGCACCGCCGGCCTTGAGGATCGCCAGCAGCCCGACCAGCATGTCCGGGGTGCGGCGCATGCACACGCCGACCCGCACTTCCGGCCCGACACCCAGCGTTTGCAGCTTGTGCGCCAGTCGATTGGCCCGGGTGTCGAGGGTGCGGTAATCGAGGGTCTGCTCGGCGAACAACACCGCAGCGGCCTGCGGCTGACGCTGTACCTGCGCGTCGATCCGCTCGACCACGCTGCGCGAATCCAGTGCCGTGATCGCGGCCTTGCCCCAGTCGACAGCCGCTTGACGCGGTGCGCCGTTCAGCAGTTGCAACGCGCCCAGAGGCTGCGAAGCGTCCGCCATGAATTGCATCATCAGGCCTTCGAGCCGGGTGCTCAGGTCGGCGATGGTGGCGTGATCGAAACAGGCCTGATCGAAGCTCAAGCCCAGGGTCAACTCACGACCGGTGACTGCCACCAGCGTCAGCGGATAGTGGGTCTGTTCCTGACGCTCGATTGTGGAAAACTCCAGCCCAGTGACAGAGCCTTGGGCCAACGCTTCGGCCATCGGGTAGTTCTCGAACACCAGAATACTGTCGAACAGCGCACCCGCGCCCTGCCCCGCCCAGCGCTGAATGTCGTAGAGCGGCGTGTGTTCATGTTCGCGCAGGGCCAGGTTGAGGCTCTGCACCTGCTGAATCCACTGCCCGACCGGGATCTCGGCGGGCGGCGAAGCCACCACCGGCAAGGTATTGATGAACAGGCCGATCTGCTGCTCGACGCCGGGCAAGTCCGTCGGGCGACCTGCCACGGTGGCGCCGAAAGCCACGGTGTCCTGGCCGGTATAGCGCTGCAACAGCACCAGCCACGCGGCCTGCATCAAGGTATTGAGGGTGACCTTCTGCTCGCGGGCGAAGCGGTTCAGGTCACCGGTCTGTTGTTCGCTGAACACATGCTGGTAATCGGCATAACCGCTGGCCAACGTCTGGCTGACCGGCATGGCGCTGGCCAGCCGGGTCGGCTCCTGAAGGTCAACCAACGCCGACGTCCAGAACGCGCGACTGGCCTGAACATCGCGCTGGCCCAGCCACTCAATGTAATCGCGATAGCGCCCCGGGGTCGCCGCCAGTGTCATGCCGGCATAGCGTTGCAACACCTCGCCGAACAACTGCGAGGTGCTCCAGCCATCCATCAAGATGTGATGACTGGTGTAGATCAAGTGATGCTGCGCCTCACCAGTTTGCACCAGCAAGACTCGCAACAGCGGGGCCTGGTCCAATTCGAAACCGGCGGCCAGATCCTCCCTAGCCAACTGATCGAGCGCCGTTTGAAGGTCATCACTACCGCGCCAGTCTTGCACGGTCATGGGCATCTGCACCGTCTGCCTTACAATCTGCACCGCCGCGTCGGCGTCCTCGGGCCAGACGAATACCGTGCGCAGAATCTCATGGGCCTCCAGCGTCTGCTGCCAGGCCTGACGGAAACGCTCGGCGTCCAGGTGCCGCACATCGACCCGCAACTGGTTGGTGTAGGCCGGGCCGTCCGGTTCGTTGAGGCTGTGGAACAGGATGCCCTGCTGCATCGGCGACAACGGATAGAGATCGCTGATCTCCCGTGCCGGTACCGGCAGCGCCGACAGCTGCGCCTGAGTCAGACGCAGCAGATTGAAGTCCGACGGCGTGACCCCGGCATGCTCACCGGCAGTGCAATGTTCGATCAGCCGTTCCAGCTCATGGCAATAAGCATCGGCCAGCGCCTGAATGGTTTGCGGGCGGTACATGCCTTGGCCGAACGTCCAGCTCAACTCCAGCTCGCCGCCGTAGACCTGGCCGTCGACACTTAGCCAGTTGCCTAAGGGCGCAGCATCGTCCTGATGCTCACCGGTGCTGTCGGCGGTCGGCACCAACAGCGCGCCGTCAGCGGCACTGAACGCGCCGTCGAACTGGCCCAGATAATTGAACGTGATGCGCGGCGGCGGCAGTTCACGCAGCGGCTCGAAACCTGCGAGGTAACGCAACACGCCGTAGCCGATGCCTTTGCCCGGCACGGCTCGCAGTTGTTCCTTGATCGCGCACAACGAAGTGCCCGGCTCTGCCTGTGGGGTCAGACGCACCGGAAACAGGCTGCTGAACCAGCCGACGGTGCGACTCAAATCGAGGTCGTCGAACAGATCTTCGCGGCCGTGGCCTTCAAGCTGGATCAGCACCGATTCCTGTTCGCTCCAGTCGCACAACACCCGCGCCAGGGCCGTCAGCAGCAGATCGTTGATCTGGGTGCGATAGGCGGCCGGTGCCACTTTGAGCAGCGTGTGGGTCAACGTTTTGTTCAGGCGTGAAGTGGCCCGAGCGGCCTGACGGCGGGTCTGGACGGTCTCGGGAAAATCCCTCGGCAGGTCACTGTTACCGCCCTCCAGCGTGCGCTGCCAGTAATCGCGCTCAGCCTTCAAAATATCGCTCTGCCCGTAACGGTGCAGGTGTTGCGCCCAGGTCTGGAGCGAACTGCTTTTGCCCGGCAGGACAATCGCCTTGCCTGCCGCCAACGCGGTATAGGCTTGCTGCAAATCTTCCAGCAGCACCCGCCAGGACACGCCATCCACCACCAGGTGATGGATCACCAACAGCAAACGTTGCGTAGCGTCAGGCAGGTTCACCAGCACCGCGCGCACCAGCCGGCTCTGTTGTAAGTCGAGACTGCGCTGGGCTTCGGTGGCCAGCGCGGGCAAATCGGCAAGGTTGTCCAGTGCCCGCACCCACAACAGGTCTGTGTGGCGCTGCGCCTGGAACGTCGCCTGCCAAGTCTCGCCCGACGCCTGGAAACTCAGGTTCAGCGCATCATGCTGCTCGATCAGGGCGGCCACTGCGTTGTGCAGATGGGACGCGTCGAGGGGGGATTGCGGCTGCAGCATCACCGACTGGTTCCAGTGATGACGCTGGGGAATGTCGGTTTGGAAGAAGCGGGCCTGGATCGGCAACAACGGCAACTCGCCGCTGATCTTTTGCGCGACGCTGGCCGCCGGTTTGCTCTCGATCAGCTTGGCCACCGTCGCCAACTGGCCGATGGTCTGCTTCTCGAACAGTTGCTTGGGGCTCAGCTTGATGCCCTGGCGTTTGGCCCGGGCGATGATTTGCAGGCTGAGGATCGAATCGCCGCCCAGCTCGAAAAAGTTGTCGGTGCTGCCCACTTGTTCAAGCTTCAGGACATCGGCCCAGATGGCGGCGAGCTTCTGTTCGATCTCGCCCACCGGGGCAACAAATTGCTGCGTCACCAGCCCCGGCGTCGGCAAGGCACGCTTGTCCAGTTTGCCGTTGGCGGTCAGCGGCAGGCGCTCCAGAACCACGATCTGCGCCGGCACCATGTACTCCGGCAGGCAGGCCTGTAACTGCTGACGCAAGGCGTCGACATTCAACGGCAGGTCAGGCGCGGCCACGCAGTACGCCACCAGTTGCAGGCGCGTTTCATCACCGTCCAGCGGCAAGGCCAGCACCGCGGCCTCGCTCACGCCGCTCAGGCCCAGCAATACTCGAGCGACTTCCGCCGGCTCCACCCGAAAGCCGCGCACTTTGACCTGGTCGTCGGCACGACCGATGAATTCCAGTGCTCCCTGACGATTGCGGCGCACCCGGTCACCGCTGCGGTAAACCCGCGTGCCGACGGCGCCAAACGGATCCGGCAGGAAGCGTTCGGCGGTCAGCCCTGGCTGCCCCAGATAACCCAGCGCCACACTGTCGCCGCCGATGTACAGCTCGCCCGCCACCTGATCGGCGACTGCGTTGAGCACATCGTCCAGCACATAGACATGCGCGCCCGGCAACGGGCGGCCGACCGGCACGCCGCGAGCACCAGCGTCGAGATCCTTAAGCTCATGGGTCAACACGCCGACCGTGGTTTCGCTCGGGCCATAGTGGTTGATGAACCGGCAGCCCCGCTTGAGTCGCCGCACCTGTTCGAGCAATGCCGGTGAGCAGGCCTCGCCGCCCACGATCAGTGCGTGTTGCGGCAACACATCGGCGGCCCGGTACGCTTGCATCAGCGCCGCCAAATGCCCCGGCACGATTTTCAACACGCCCACTTGGTGCTCAGCCATGTAATCGGCAAACCGGTCCGGGTCGAAGCCCAGCTCCTGCGGCAATACATGCAGCAAGCGACCGGAGCACAAGGCGCCGAACAGCACGGTAAACCCCAGGTCCGCCGCAATGGTCGAGACCAGCGCCATGCTTGCCGCAGGCTCGAGCGCCAAGCGCTCCAGCGCACCGCGCACATAACTGGCCAGAGCGCCGTGGCTCACCAGCACGCCTTTGGGTTGGCCGGTGGACCCGGAGGTGTGAATCACATAGGCCGCTGCATCCGCCGACACGGTCAGCGAAGGCTTCGTCGTCGGCTGGTCCTGCCAGCGTTCGGGCGCGAAGGCCAGCCCCTGACAACCGGCGACCGCCAAGGTGTTTTCCCGCGCGCCTGCGGCACACAACAGGACTTTCGCCTGCGCGCCTGCGAGCATTTGCTGCAAACGCGCGGCCGGCGCCTTGACGTCCAGCGGCATGTACACCGCCCCGGCCTTGAAGATCCCCAGCACACAGGTCAACCAATCCAGGGAGCGCTCCATCAGCACCGCCACTGGCTGCCCGTTTTGCACGCCTTGCGCACCCAGGTAATGGGCCAGGCGATTGGCGTCCTGATCCAGCGCCTGGAAACTCAAGGTCCGTTCGAGACAGCGTGCGGCCAGCGCCGCAGGCTGCGCGGCCACCTGACGATCCCACTGCTGCAACACCGACTCCGCCGCCTCCCGTGGCGCCAGCGCCGGTTGCACAGGCGTGGTCGCAAGACTGTGCAGCGGCGCCTGCGGGGCGCTCAGCAATTCGCGGAACAGGCCGAGCAGCGTCGGGATAAACCCCTCGATGGTCGAGTGCTGGTAAAGGTCGCTGGCGTAAGTCATTTGCCCGTGGATCAGCGTGCCGTCATCGGTGATGTCCAGCGCCAGATCGAAGTGCGTGCCTTCTTTGTCCAGCGGATACTCGGTGACGCTCAGGCCCGGCAGGTTCATCGAACGCTGGGTCTGCATGCCGACGTTCTGGTTGAACTTGGCCTGAAACAAAGGGTTATGCCCCAGGGTTCGCTCGGGCACCAGTTCATCCACCAGTTGCTCGAAGGGCAGCTCCTGATGGGCCTGGGCACCGAACGATGCTTCCCGGACCCGGGCCAGCAAATCGTCGAAGCTGCCGCGCTCATCGACCTGGCAACGCAGCACTTGAGTGTTGACGAAGAAACCGATCAGCCCTTCGACCTCGGAGCGCCCACGGTTGGCATTGGGCACGCCAACGCGGATATCGCGCTCGCCGCCAAGACGCGACAGGAACAGCGAAAACCCGGCCAGCACCAGCATGAATAAGCTGATGCCCTGATCCCGGGCAAAGCCGTTCAACTGCCGGGACAGGTCTGCACCGAAATCAAAGCTCAGGGTCTGGCCTTCGAAACTCTGGGTCAGCGGCCGGGGGAAATCCGCCGCCACGTCCAACAACGGATGCTCTTCACCCAACTGCTGGCGCCAGTAATCGAGTTGCCGCTCGCCCTCGCCGGCCTCCAGCCAACGGCGCTGCCAGATCGCGTAGTCGGCGTACTGCAGGGGCAACGCCGGCAACTGCGGTTCGCGCTCCAGGCTGAAGGCCTGATAGCACTGCACAAATTCCTTGACCATGACGTCCATCGACCAGCCATCGGAGACGATGTGGTGCATGCTCACGATCAGCACATATTCATCGTGCGCCAGGCAGAACAGACTGGCCCGCAGCAATGGCCCGTGGAGCAAATCGAACGGTTGCGCGGCCGCTTCCTGAACCCGCCGCGCCAACTCGGCTTCACGCGCTTGCACGGCAACGTTCGACAGGTCGACGCGTTGCAGTGGCACGCTCTGCTGGTCGAGGATGATCTGGTTCGGCGGGTCGTTGTCGGTCTGGAATACCGTGCGCAGCACTTCATGGCGCGCCACCAGATGATCGAAGGAGCGCACCAACGCTGCCTCGTTCAGCTGCCCGTGCAAGCGCAGGCCGGCGGCCATGTTGTACGCGGCGCTCTGCGGGTCGAGCTGCCAGAGAAACAGCAGACGTTGCTGGGCAAACGAGAGCGGGATCACCGCGCAGTCGTGACGACTGACCGGCAGCGGCAACAGGCTGAAGTCCTTGCCCTCCTCGCGCAGTTTGGCGAGAAACAGTCGACGTTGCTCCAGCGGCAAACCGACGAACCTTTTAGCGATACGCTCCGCCATATTGCCGCTCATACTTCTACCCCCTCCAAAGAACTCATGAACTGATCCATATCGGACCAGTCGTTATCGCTTGCACCGTCTGCCAGCGCGGCCAGCTCCAGCGCCAGATCGCCCAGCAGCGGTGTCTCGAACAGACTGCGCAACGGCAGCACCACGCCCAACTGGCTTTTGATTCGCGCAATCACTTGCGCGGCCAGCAACGAATGCCCGCCCAACTCAAAGAAATGGTCATCGACACCGACCCGTGGCACCTGCAGCACCTCGATCCATATCTGCGCCAGCGCCTGTTCGGTGTCGGTTTGCGGTGCGCGATAGCTGCTCTGCAATTGGCTCGAATCGGGGATCGGCAGGGCCTTGCGGTCGAGTTTGCCGCTGGGGGTCAGGGGCAGACGCGGTAACAGCAGCAAATGGCCGGGCACCATGTAGTCCGGCAGGTTCTTTTGCAGATCGCTTCTGATTTTCTGACGCAGAATCGCCTGCTCCGCCGCGCTGTCGAGCACGCTCTGATCGACGACCAGATACGCCACCAGTTGCGCGCCACCAGTCAGGGGCAAGGCCAGCACCACCGCTTCACGAATCCCCGGGCATTGCTGCAACCGCGATTCGATTTCTCCCAACTCAATGCGGAACCCGCGAATTTTCACTTGGTGATCGACGCGGCCGATGTACTCTACCGCGCCATCGTCCCGTAGCCGGGCGCGGTCGCCGGTGCGGTACAGGCGCTCGCCGACCGCGAACGGATCGGCAATAAACCGTTGGGCGCTGAGCGTCGGCTGCCGGTGATACCCACGAGCCAGGCCCGGGCCGCCGATGTACAACTCGCCCACCGCCCCTTGCGGCAGCAGGTTCAAATCGTCATCAAGCACGTACAACCGGCGTTGCTCCAGGCCGTGACCGATCGGTATGCCGCGCCATGACACCGCCTCGGCGGTCAACGCGCTGCAATCGTGGAGGGTCGAAACCACCGTCGCCTCGGTCGGGCCGTAGGTGTTGAGCAAACGCACATGGCCCAACCCGGCGCGTTGCCACAGGCGCAGCCCGTCCACCGCCATCGCCTCGCCGCCCACATGAATCTGGCGCAAGGCAGCGAAGTGGGCAGGCGGGTTGGCCGCATAATCCTGCACCACCGAATACCAATAAGCGGCCGGCAAATCCGCCAGGGTAATGCCCTGTTCGACGATCACCTGGTGCAAGGTCGCACTGTCCCACAGGCCCGCATCGCGCAGGACGACACAGGCGCCATGGCACAGCGGCGGGAAGAATTGCTCGACGAAACCGTCAAAACTGCTGGTGGCGAATTGCAGTACGCGATCGCCTTCGCGCAAGTCGCTGTAGTCGATCGCCCGCGCGATGAATTCGCTCAGCGCGCCATGGCTGACGGCCACACCCTTCGGCCGGCCGGTGGAGCCGGAGGTGTAAATCACGTACGCGAGGTTCTGCGGATCTACCGTCACTTGCAGGTTGTCTTGATTCGCAGCGTCGCTGTCCGGCAGTCGGTCCAGACACAGGCAGTCGATGCCATCGAGCGCCGGCAGACTGGTCAGCAGGGAGCTCTCGGTCAGCAACAGTTTCAGCCCGCTGTCATCCAGCACATGGCGCAATCGCTCGGCCGGGGTGTGCGGGTCCAGCGGCACATAGGCGCCGCCGGCCTTGAGCACGGCCAGCAACGCCACGGCCAGTTCCAGCGAGCGACCCAACGCCACACCGACCAGCACATCGGGGCCAACACCCTTGGCGCGCAACTGATGGGCCAGATGATTGCTGCGAGCATTCAGTTCGGCATAGCTGAGTGAGGGCGACTGATCGCCCGCCAGGATCACGGCGCTGGTGTCGGGAATGCGCGCAACCTGGGCCTCGAACAGCTGCGGCATGCCGGGCAGCGGTGTCGGAATGGCGACGGGTTGAATCAAGCGTTCGCGCTCATCCGTGCCGAGCATCGCCACCTCGCCCAGCGGTTGTTGCGGATCACGGCAAACCGACACCAGCACGTTGTGCCAATGCTCAGCCAACGCGGCGATGGTCTGTGCGTCGAACAGGTCGGTGGCGTAAGTGAACGCGGCGAACAGTTGCTCGCCCTCCTCCCGGGTGTCGAGCATCAGGTCGCTGGTAGCCGCATGCTGACGTCCGCTGCCGGCCAGTTGCTGCTCACTCAGATAGCCGACCTGCAAACCGCAATCGAGCTGCGCGTCCTGCAGATCGGTCACCAGTGGCTGGTGGTTGAACATCACCTGAAACAACGGATTGTGGCTTTGGCTGCGGGCCGGTTGCAGGGCTTCGATCAACGCGTCAAACGACAGTTCCTGATGGGCCTGGGCGCCAAGCGCCGCTTGACGCAAGCTCTGCAGCAGGTCGCTGAAACGGGTCTGCGGGGTGACTTCACTGCGCAGGATCTGAGTATTGACGAAGAAGCCGATCAGGCCTTCGGTTTCACTGCGGGTGCGGTTGGCGATCAAGCCGCCGACGCGGATGTCGGTCTGGCCGCTGTAGCGATGCAGCAAGGTCTTGAAGGCGGCCAGCAACACCACGAACAATGTCACGCCCTGGCGCTGGGCGAGGGTTTTCAGCTCTTGGCGCAGGGCCCCGTCGATGACTTTTTCCAGGCGCGCGCCCTGGTGGCTGGACTGGGCCGGATAGGCACGGTCGGTGGGCAATTCGAGGATCGGGTGTTCCTCGCCCAACTGCGTGCGCCAGTAATCGAGCTGACGCTCGCGCTCCCCGGCTTCCAGCCAACTGCGCTGCCACAGGGCGTAGTCGCGGTAGTGTACGGTCAGTTCCGGCAAGGTCGGTTGCCGCCCCGCCACCAACCCGTCGTAGGTGCGCATGAACTCGTCGATCAGAATGTTCATCGACCAGCCATCGGCAATGATGTGATGCAGCGTCAGCAACAGCACGTGTTCCTGTTCGGCCAGGCGCAACAGGCGAATACTCAGCAGCGGCCCCTGTTGCAAGTCGAACGCCTGAGTGGCTTCAGCCATCATGTGCTGTTGCGCCTGCGGCCAGCGCCGATCTTCAGGCAAGGCACTCAGGTCGTTGATCGCCAGTGTCAGGTCACGGGGTTCGGCCACCCGCTGGAACGCACGCTCGCCCTCCTGGCCGAAGGTGGTGCGCAGGCACTCATGGCGTGCCACCAACAGGCTGAACGCGCGCTCAAGCGCATCGGTTTGCAGCGCACCGTTCAGGCGCACCGCCATCGGCAGGTTGTAGGCCGCGCTCTGCGGATCCAGCTGCCAGAGAAACCACATCCGCTGCTGGGCATAGGACAGGCCGTCACGCTCGTCGACCCCGACACAGGAGGTCATGGGAAGCTGCGCAAAATCGATGCCTTCGCGAGCCATGCCTGCCAGAAACAAGCGGCGCTTGTCCTGCGGCAGTTCGATAAAGCGGCGGGCGAGTTTCTGTGCGTCTGCGGCATTCATGCATTGGGTCCTTGCTGATCGGCGGCGTGACCAGGAGGCCCGGTCGTATCAACAAGAACGAATGGCTGACGCGATGATTTAGCGGCACTGACAAACGCGGGACCAACGGTTAATGACGGTCGGTTACGCGCATGTAAAAGCGGGCTTGCCCTAATACCTGTCAGTTAAGGTGCGCAACTTGTGGGAGCGAGCCTGCTCGCGATGACGGTGGTACATTCAGCATCAATGTTGAGTGATCCGTCGCGATCGCGAGCAGGCTCGCTCCCACATGGATTGCGCTTGAAACGCCGAAGCCGGTGCAAGACCGGCTTCGGCGCGCGTCAGGGACTGATCAGATCAGCGCACATCCTGGGAATGCCCTTCGGCCATCGCGACAATCACCTTGCGCTTGCCTTCGAAGGGCGCGCGAGCATGGGCCGAGAGCATGTTGTCGAGCATCAGCACATCGCCCTCCTGCCAGGGGAAACTGATGGCGCAGTCATCGAGCACGGCACGAATCTCATTGAGCACTTCATCCTCGATGGACGAGCCGTCGCCGTAGTAGACGTTACGCGGCAGGTCCTCCTCGTCGACGATGTCCAGCAGGGTTTCACGCACCTCCGGCTGAAGGTTGGAAATATGGAACAGGTGAGCCTGATTGAACCAGACCATGTCGCCGGTCACTGGATGACGCGCCACCGCCTGACAGGTCTGGCGGGTGCGCAATTCTCCGTCATCCTTCCACTCGCAGATGATGCCGTGGGCCTTGCAGTAGGCCTCGGCCACTTCACGGTCTTCGGTGTTGAACACTTGCTCCCAGGCCACGTCCAGGCCGTTACCGAAATTGCGCACGTACATCAGGCCCTTGCTGACGAAGCGCTCGCGGATCGCGACAGGCATGCGGCGATAGACTTCCCGGCTGTCAGCAATCGGCGTTTCTCCGCCGGAGGTGGCGGCGATCATGCTGTAGAACCAGATTTTCATCGGCCAGTCCCGGGAATAGGCCTGCTCGTTGTGCAACGGAATGCTTTGATGCGCCGGGTATTCGGTGGAGGTATAGACCCCTTGGGTGACGTTGGTGCGCGGTGTCGAGCCGAACTCGTAATTGAGCAGCGGATGGCCGAAGCCGGCGGCGAATTGGCGGAACTGCTCGGCGCCATCCAGCTGGAAGCCGCGAAACAAAATGCCGCCGTCACGTAGCAAATGCTCATCCACCAGCTCATTCAATTCATCGAACACCGCCAACAGGCGGGTATTCGGCTCGGTCGCCTCCACCAACAGCGGCAAGCAACCCCGCGCCGGCAACAACGGCCGGACGGCAAAACCCACAGCAACACCCATGACGGGCCTCCTGTTAACACTCAATAAAGTGAACCGCGCGCGCTAAAAAACCGGCGCGGCCAGCTGTGCATGACGGCGGTGATGGACTTCCAGATGATTCTTGATAATCCGGATCACCTTGGCTTCGTGCTCATGAATGAAGAAATGCCCGCCGGTCATCATGTCTACCGAGAAACTGCCTTGGGTTTCCTGGCTCCAGCCGATCAATTGCTCGGTGGTGGCCTTGTCTTCCTTGCCGCCGAGCACATGCAGGGGGCACTTGAGCAGCGGCCGCTGCATCGGACGGAAGCGTCCGCAGAGCATAAAATCGGCGCGCAGGATCGGCAGCGTCAGGCTCATCAACTCCTGATTGGCCAACACGTCCTCGCTGGTGCCCTGGAAGGTGCGCAGCTGCTCGATCAACTGTTCGTCACTCTGGGGCTCGGCGAAGCCACGGTCATAGTCGCTGCGCATGGTCGGGGCGGCCGTGCCTGAAGCAAACAGCGCCACCGGCTCAGGAGCACCGAGAGCACGGAAGGCATGGGCCATCTCGCAGGCCAGCAACGCCCCCAGACTGTGACCGAACAGGGCGTAAGGACCGTGCAAGGACGGCTTGTGTTCCCTGGCCAATTGCAGAGCCAGGGCTCGCATGTCGGTCTGCAAGGGTTCGTCATAACGGGCGCCCCGCCCCGGCAACTCCACCGGCTGCAAGTGCAGCCACGGCGGCAACTGGCGCCGCCAGCGGCTATAGACCATGGCGCTGGCGCCCGAATAGGGCAGGCACAGCAGTGTCAGCTTTGTCACCACACTCACCTCAATGGGTTATCTGTTTAGGAGAACGGATGAGGTGTGGCGAGAATTAGTCTGAGGGATGGATCAGAGTTACCTGTGGGAGAGCGACGGTTTGCCGGCAAATGAACTCTCTACGGCTCAAACCGGTCAGCTAGTTAGACCCTCGGTTCCCGGAGCACTGCGGCAATGGCTGATCATTCCGAACGACAAAGCGCCATCGACGCCCACGGCATCATTGGCGACATGCGCAGCGCAGCGTTGGTCAATGACAAGGGCAGCGTGGACTTTTTCTGCTGGCCGGAATTCGACAGTCCGTCGATCTTCTGCTCGCTGCTGGACAGCCCTGAAGCCGGCATCTTCCAATTGGCCCCGGACCTGCCCGACGCCCGTCGCGAGCAGATTTACCTGCCCGACACCAACGTCCTGCAAACCCGCTGGATGAGCGATTACGCGGTGGTCGAAGTCACCGACCTGCTACCCATCGGCGACAGCGAAGATGATGTGCCGATGTTGATGCGCCGGGTGCGAGTGGTCAGCGGACAAGCGACGATCCGCATGCGCTGCGCCGTGCGTCATGACTATGCCCGGGCTTCCACCAAGGCTCGCGCACGTGATCGAAGTGTGTATTTCGAGGCCACCGGCCAGCCAGACATGCAGCTGTGTTCGGATCAGCCCTTACGCATCGAGGGCCATGCGGCGGTCGCCGAATTCATCCTCGAACAGGACCAGAGCGCCGAGTTCCTGCTCGGCGGCGCTGATGATGCGCGCTTCAAGGAAGGTGCCGCCGCGCTGTGCCTGGAGCGCACCCTGAAGTTCTGGCGTGACTGGATCGGCCAGTCCAATTATCGCGGTCGCTGGCGGGAAATGGTCAATCGCTCGGCCCTGGCCTTGAAGCTACTGACCTCGCGCAAGCACGGCGCCATCCTCGCCGCCGCTACCTTCGGCCTGCCGGAAACGCCCGGCGGCGAACGCAACTGGGACTACCGCTACATCTGGATCCGCGACGCCTCGTTCACCGTCTATGCCTTCATGCGCCTGGGTTTCGTCGAAGAAGCCAACGCCTACATGCGCTGGCTGCGCGGGAGGGTCAGCGATTGCCGCGGCAAACCGATGAAACTCAACATCCTCTACGCCATCGATGGCCGTCAGGAACTGCCGGAAGTTGAACTTCCACATTTGGCCGGTCATGGCGGCGCGACACCGGTACGCATCGGTAATCAGGCCTACGATCAAATCCAGCTCGACATTTTCGGCGAGCTGTTGGACGCGGTGTACCTGGTCAACAAGCACGGTGAAGCGATTTCCCATGAAGGCTGGAAACACACCGTGGAAGTGGTCGATCAGGTCTGCGAAACCTGGCAGCAAAAAGACGTCGGCATCTGGGAAATGCGTGGCGAGCAGTATCATTTCCTGCACTCGCGACTGATGTGCTGGGTAGCCGTGGACCGCGCCATCCGGCTGGCCTCCAAACGTTCGCTGCCCGCCCCGTTCGCCCGCTGGGACCAGACCCGTCAAGCGATCTACACCGACATCTGGAGCAATTTCTGGAACGAAGAACGCGGGCATTTCGTCCAGCACATCGGCGGCACCGGCCTCGACGGCTCGATGCTGCTGATGCCGCTGGTGCGCTTCGTCAGCGCCAAGGATCCGCGCTGGATCGCGACCCTCGAAGCCATCGAGAAAACCCTGGTGCGCGCAGGCATGGTCTACCGCTACCGCAACGACGACAGCCAAATCGACGGCCTGCCCGGCACCGAAGGCGCCTTCGCCGCATGCTCGTTCTGGTACGTCGAATGCCTGGCCCGGGCCGGCCAAGTGGAGAAGGCGCACCTGGAGTTCGAGCAATTGCTGAAGTATGCCAACCCGCTGGGGCTGTATGCCGAAGAGTTCGACAGCCATGCCCGGCATCTGGGCAACACACCACAAGCGCTGACGCACCTGGCGCTGATCAGCGCGGCGAGTTTCCTGAACAGGAAGTTGAGCGGGGAGAAAAACCTTTGGCAGCCTTGAAGACCGCGTCGCCTTCTTCGCGGGCAAGTCGGATCGCCATACCGGTCGCTGCTACAGACGCACACCGTTCCAATTGTGGGAGATGTACACCGTACAAAACTGTGGGAGCGGGCTTGCTCGCGAAGGCGATTTCACATTCAACATTGATGTCGCCTGACACACCGCTTTCGCGAGCAAGCCCGCTCCCACAGGGGATCAGCTGTGTGGCGCAGGCTTCGGTACGTCGACGTTATCAAGCACCCGATTCACCGCCAGCTCGGCCAGCATGATGACTTGCTGGATCGCCAGGATCGTATGCCGCTGCGGGGCGTCGACATACGCGGCAATGTCGCTGGTCATGACACTGGCAGAGGCCAGTGATTCGCAGACATGAGCGAGCAGGCTTTCGTTGTCCATGTCCGGGGCAACCATGAACATCTTGCTTGGCTTGCGGCCTTCGGTTTTTTTCGGGGTGGGTTTGAGGTAGTGGTCGAGCGCCCGTTCGGCGGCGTCGTGGAGTTTTTTGGAATCGAGGGATTCGTAGGGGGAGACGTTGTCGGTTTCTGGGGGATTCGGTGTGGCTTTGAACATGGTGAAACTCCAAGTAAGTAATGGAGCTGCCACTGATCGCCGCGATGCGATGGAAGGTGGCAGCTGTACGCAGGTTCGCGGACCGAGCTACTTGGAAACCCGGCATACCCGAAGGTATCCCGCGCACAGCCACCATGAGACCAAACGACACACTCCGAAGGAACGTCGGTTGGGGACGGCGATTATGCACCAAGTAAGCTAATTCAGGCCGCGACGCCTGGTCGCTGAATTTGCAGCGACCCCCAAAGCCTATCGGCTCCCTTTCCTAACCTACAACCGCCAAAACTCGTCGGAAATATCCACTTTTACGACACTTTTTGTAGGATCGAGACTTACCCGCGATGAACTTAAACACGCTCCATCTGACACTGCTGACCTCGTGTGGCGAGGGAGCTTGCTCCCGTCGGGGCGCGCAGCGGCCCTGAAATCTACAACCACATTCCTGCAGAAACACCGCATTTGCTGGGTTTACGGCTGCTGCGCAACCGAACGGGGGCCAGCCCCCTCGCTACAGGATCGTGTAGGCCAATTACCTACATTTATTAAACAAACTCGCCCAATCAACACTCTGTCACTCATTCCTACATCCAGAAATACCTTGTTGCCACCGCTTACATCCATCCCTACCATCCACGTCAACGGGCACAGCGGAGCTGTCCAACAAAACCCGAATTCAAGGAACCAGAATGACCCAGCGTATCCATCGCAGCATCGACACCCCACTCCGATCAGGCCTGAACCGGGATGAACTGTGGGAGGGCCACGACAAAGGCCTGATCAAATGCTGGGAAATCGGCCGCCAACGCGCCGCCCGCTTCCCCGACCTCGCCCAACAATGCCTCACCGGTGAACTTCCGGTGCTAGGCTGGAAAGGTGGCGTCAGCCGCAGCCTGAAGAAACTCGAAAAATACGGATCCCTCAAATACCTCGCCCAGTGGCAGGGGTTGCGCGGGGAAGATCTGGATATTGATCTGAGCGCAGAACGGGCATTGACCTGTTCCAGGACCAAAATGATGGTGACGTTTACGCCGGATCGGTCGAAGTATTTCAATCAGGTGGCGGACGCGGAGGCTTAAGGAGAAGGACGCATGGTCGACCTACATCAGGAATTTCAAAATAGCGGTTTCTTCCACGAAGCTCGGATTGATCGACGCTCGGCTGACGCACTGGTGGGAATCGCCGCCGGGCTCGCTGCCGACGGTACGATCAACCAGCAGGAAGCCGAGTTTCTCAAGACCTGGATCGAAACCCATCTGATCCATCTCGGCGACCCGGTGGTGAATATCCTCTACAAGCGCCTCGCCGGCATGTTGAGCGACGGCGTGCTAGATGCCGAGGAGTCTGGCGAGCTGCTGGAGATGCTTCACCAGTTTGCAGGCCTGCCAATTGGTTCGGCCCAAACGTTCACTGCGCCGACCAGCCTTCCTCTCGATAACCCGGCGCCCTCTTTAAGTTGGGCTGACCGAATGTTCCTGTTTACCGGGATCATGGCTTACGGTCCGCGCAAGGAGTGCGAATCACTGATTATTGAACGTGGCGGGCTTATCGGCGGATCCGTCAGCAAGAAGATCCACTATTTAGTGGTAGGCAGCATCGGCAATGATCAATGGCTGCATAGCACCTACGGGACCAAGATCAAAAGAGCGGTCGAACTGAGAGAAAGTGGTGTGCCGATAGCGATCATCAGTGAAGAGTATTGGCAAAAGGTGCTGTTCGGATAACCCATTACAGCTTCTATGGAATGTCAAATGAACAAGGACGTGCAGATCCAATTCACCAAAACTCCAAGTTTGACTCTCGCCTACGAACAACACGGCCCCAGCACCGGCGACCCGGTCATTCTGCTCCACGGCTTTCCCTACTCCCCCCGCGCCTATGACGAAATCGCCCCGGCCCTCGCCGCAAAGGGCTGCCGCGTGATCGTCCCGTACCTGCGCGGCTACGGCCCGACTCGCTTCAACGCCCCCGACACCCTGCGCTCCGGCCAGCAAGCCGCCCTCGCCCAGGACTTGCTGGACCTGATGGACGCCCTCGCCATCAAACAAGCCGCTTTGTGCGGCTACGACTGGGGCGGTCGGGCGGCATGCATTGTTGCGGCGCTGAAGCCGGAGCGAGTGCGCTGCCTGGTGACCGGGGACGGTTACAATCTTCAGAACATTCCCCACTCTACCCAGCCTCTGGATCCGGAGACTGAACACCGTCTCTGGTATCAGTACTACTTTCACACCCCGCGCGGTGTTGAAGGCTTGACCCAAAACCGCCGGGCACTGTGCGAACTGCTCTGGAAGTTGTGGTCGCCGACCTGGGCCAAAAATGCCGAACGTTATCCCTTGAGTGCGCCAGCCTTCGATAATCCGGATTTCGTCGACGTAGTGATTCACTCGTACCGACACCGGTTCATGTATGCGCCCGGCGATCCGGCGCTGGAGTGGATGGAAGAAGCACTGACCCAACAACCGGTGATCAGCGTGCCGACGATTTCCCTGTGCGGCGCCGATGACGGTGTCGGCCCCGCATCTGAAATCGATGAAGACGCCGAGCGTTTTACCGGCCCTTACGAACGCCGAGTATTGGCAGGCGTCGGGCATAACATTGCCGAAGAAGCGCCCGAGGCGACCCTCAAGGCAATACAGGATCTGCTGGAGAGCTGACGGAAAACCGTTCGCGATAGGCTTGCGGTGTCACGCCCATGGCTCGCAGAAAACTGCGGCGCAAGGTTTCTTCACTGCCAAACCCACATTGCACCGCGACCCGCTTGATCGGCACACCGGTGTCGCTGAGCAGCCGTCGCGCAGTCTCGACCCGAATCAGTTCGATGGCCCGCGCCGGGGTTTGGCCGGTGTCGGCGCGATAGTGACGGACGAAGCTGCGCTCGCTCATGCCGGCCTGCAAGGCCAAGGTCGGGATGCCGAGGTCCTTGGTAAGATTTTCGCTGATCCAGGCATGAAGATCGTCGAATCGGTTGCCTTCCTTTTGCAGGGACAGGGTCACGCTGAACTGCGACTGGCCACCCGGACGCTTGAGAAACACCACCAGTTGCCGGGCGACGTCCAGGGCCATGGTTCGGCCGAGGTCTTCTTCGACCATCGCCAAGGCCAGGTCAATGCCCGCGGTGACACCGGCCGAGGTCCAGACCGGGCCGTCGTTGATGAAGATCGGGTTGGGTTCGACCTGGAGTTTGGGATGCTGGTGCGCCAATTGCTCGCAGCGGGTCCAGTGCGTGACCACCCGCCGGCCATCGAGCCAACCGCTGGCCGCCAGCAAAAACGCCCCGGTACATACCGACGCCACCCGCCGACACCCCGTCGCGTGCTCACGTACCCAGGCCACCAGCGACTCGTCTTTCGCCGCCGCGTAAACGCCCCAGCCACCGGCAATGATCAAAGTGTCGCTGCCCTGATCCGGCAGGGGCTCTGCCAACAGCGCCAACCCCGCCGACGACATCACCGCCCCGCCACCGCTGGCAATCACCGACGGCGCATAGGGCGGCGGCAAACCTTGCTGGCGAGCAATGTCGTTGGCCGAGGCGAACACCTGCAACGGCCCGGTGACGTCGAGCAGTTGCACGTTGGCAAAGGCCAGCACATGAATGGTTTTCGGGTTGTTCGGCATGTTTGGCGTAATTCGTGGGGTTATTGGCGTATGCGCCAGATCCTACGAGCCTACAGTGAAGTCGTCCACCCCAACCAGGAGAAAAAACGCCATGACGTTGCAGATCGGTTTTCTGTTGTTTCCACAGCTTCAACAACTGGACCTGACCGGCCCTTATGACGTGCTGGCCTCGCTGCCGGACGTGAAAGTGCATCTGATCTGGAAGGACCTGGTCCCGATCACCGCGAGTACCGGACTGGTGTTGAAACCGACCACAACCTTCGACGATTGCCCGGTACTGGATGTGATCTGCATTCCCGGCGGCAGCGGCGTGGGGCCGTTGATGGAGGATGACGAAACCCTGGCCTTCATCAAGGCTCAGGCCGCTAACGCGAAGTATGTCACTTCGGTATGCACCGGCGCGCTGGTGCTTGGTGCGGCGGGGTTGCTCAAGGGCAAACGCGCCACCACTCACTGGGCGTATCACCAATTGCTCGGGGTTTTGGGGGCGATTCCGGTGAACGATCGGGTGGTGCGCGACGGCAATCTGCTGACCGGTGGCGGGATCACCGCGGGGATCGATTTTGCCCTGACCCTGGCGGCTGAATTGTTCGATAAGGACACGGCGCAACTGGTGCAGTTGCAGCTGGAATACGCCCCGGCGCCGCCGTTTGCTTCGGGAAGCCCGGAGACAGCGCCGGTCAGCGTGCTGGATGAAGCCCGCAAACGCGCTGCCGCATCGTTGAAGTTGCGCTCGGAAATCACCGAGCGTGCAGCGGCGAAACTCGCCCGTCAGTGAAAGAAACGGTTGCGGGAGGTATTGCCCCAGCCTGCCCCCTGCAACAGCTGCCGAAGGCTGCGTTCGGCAGCTGCTGCAGGAGATAGGGTTTAAGTTTTCTGCAGACGAAAAAAAACCCGCCGAAGCGGGTTTCTCAAGACCATTGCGACATCCTGTCGGCAGCCATCCTGGCGTATGGTCGATCATCCGTGATCCTGAGCACGTCCTGTGCTTCAGTTGATGGATCCAGATTAGACGCATCGGTGAAGCTTCAAAAGACGACATACCACTGGCTACGTGTAAGCCATTGACCATTCAACGCCTGAAACCTGAACTTGTAGCAGTTGCTACAGGGAAATCGGGCTTCAGTTTTCTAAAGACGAAAAAAAACCCGCCGAAGCGGGTTTTTCCCAAGACCATATCGACTCCCTGTCGGCAGCGATCCTTGCTATGGTCGATCATCCGTGACCCTGAAGCACTTCCTGTGCTTCAGTTGATGAGGCTAGATTACACTTGGGATCCAATCTGCAATAGACGACATAGCTACTACCGCGTGTAAGACATTCGCTATAGCCGCCCCTCCGAAAACCCTTGGATGTATCAGCCATCATACGCTGAGTCACGAGTTTCATGGCCTGCAGCCATCAACCTCCCTGACGCTCGTGGTCCTTGGTGTCTACCAGAAATTTTTCGATATTGCTCATCTGCTCATCCCAACCCCGGCTGTCCATGCGGAACGCCTTGAGCCTGCGCGACTGAGGGATGTGATCGAAACCGGACTCGACGACCGTCAACAATGTGCCTTCGTCCATATCCTGGAGTTCGAACTTCACCAGCGTGGTGGGCTCCTGGGAGTAATCGGTATCGGGTTCGACTGCATACGGGTGCCAGCGAAACGAAAACACCCGCTCCGGCTCGACCCGCTCCACCAGAACATTCCACAACAAGTGCTCATAACCAGGATAAGTAATCTGCCCCTGGGTCCACTCGCCGGCGACAAAGCGCTTGCCTTCCAGTGCCACGCCGAACCATTGCCCAAAGGCTTCGGCATTGGCCAGCACGCGCCAGACCTGCGAGCGCGGCACCTTGAGCAGGATCTTCCTTTCGATGCGATCTGATGCTGGGTTCATAAATCACCTCCTGTATTGAACAGTAGGCCCGTAAAGACCATAAGACCAACCTAAAAGTTGTATCAAACAGGTGCCGCAATCACCCGTACCTGAAATATTCGGCCTCAGTTTTGGCCATAAGTTCTGGTTTGAAGGGGGAGTCAGCGGGCTGAAACTGCTAACGTTTGCAACGACGTGGAACCCTTACAAGGAAGATTCATGCAGCCTTCACTCACGGAACGTTATCGCGCAACCCTGCTGGGGCTTGCTTGTGGGGATGCCGTTGGCACCCATGCCGAATTCCAGCCGCGCGGCTCATTCGCCCCTCTGACCGATATGGTTGGGGGCGGCCCGTTCAATCTGGAGCCAGGGCAATGGACCGATGACACCTCCATGGCACTTTGCCTGGCCGAAAGCTTGCTGAACAAAAAAGGTTTTGATGCTGCCGACCAAATGGGTCGTTACCTCAACTGGTGGCAATGGGGTTACCTGAGTTCGACCGGCGAATGCTTCGACATTGGTATGACCGTCCGTGAAGCGCTGGCTCGTTATCAGCAAACCGGTCAGCCATTCGCGGGATCCACCGATCCCCATACGGCCGGTAACGGCTCGCTGATGCGGTTAGCGCCAATAGTGTTGTACTACTTTCCCGACCTCGACCGGATCAGGAGGTTTTCCGCAGACAGCTCGCGCACTACCCATGCGGCGCCGGAGGCACTTGAATGCTGTCAGTTGCTTGCCGATCTGATCCGCAAGGCATTGCAAGGCGCGTCCAAGCCGGATTTGCAGAGTCTGCCAGAAACGACGCTTCTGGAACCGAAGGTCGCGAGCATCGCCCGCGGCGATTACCTCGGAAAATCCAAAGACGATATTCGCGGTACCGGTTACTGCGTTGCATCACTGGAAGCGGCCTTGTGGTGCTTTCACCACACTGACAGTTTTGAAGCCGCCATCCTCGAAGCCGCGAACCTGGGCGACGACGCCGATACCACTGCTGCCATCGTCGGCCAGTTGGCCGGGGCTCACTACGGTGTGCAGGCCATACCTGACGGCTGGCTTGCGAAATTGCACCAGCGCGAAGACATCGAAGCCACGGCTGACGCCCTGCTTCGGGCCGCCACCGCTGCCGCCATCTCAGCCACGCAACCAGGGAAACCCCATGAATAACTTACATGGCAGTTGCTTGTGCAAAGCCATCGAATACGAACTTGATCGCCTCGACATGCCCATCAGTCACTGCCACTGCCACACCTGCCGCAAGGCACATGCAGCAGCATTCGTCTCGACGGCCGGGGTCATGCGTGAGCATTTTCGCTGGATAAAAGGACAGGACCGGCTAAGCACCTATGAGTCGTCGCCGGGCAAGCTTCGGCATTTCTGTTCGATCTGCGGATCGCATCTGATGGCAGAGCGCTTGGCCCAAACCCATGTAATCGTTCGCGTGGCGACGCTCGACGATGATCCGAAAATGACACCTCAGGCTCATATCTGGACGTCCCATGACGTGTCCTGGCTTGAATATGAATCGAATGAGAAATGTCCGGAGTGGCAGACATAGTTTTCCGGATACACCGCGCCAGACTCTGATTTGTTGGATGGCGGCGCCCCGCTACACTGCACCCCAACTTTCCATCACCACCGCGAGCCCACCATGCCCCCACGTTTTCTCCTTGCGCTGACGCCGCTGCTGTTTACCCCCATTGCGCATGCCATTGACTGCGACAATGCCACTGACCAGTCGACGATGAATCAGTGCGCGGCGCAGCAGAACAAGGCCGCCGACAAGGAGCTGAATGCGCTTTATCAGCAGATCACCACACGGTTGAAGGATAGCCCCGACGAGAAAAAGCTGTTGATCGGTGCGCAGCGCTCATGGATTGCGTTTCGCGATGCCGAGTGCAAGTTCTCGGCGTCCGGGGTGGCGGGTGGCAGTGTGTATCCGCTGATCTACAGCAACTGCACCACTGAGCTGACCAAGGCGCGGGTCGAGGCGTTCAAGACTTACTTGAAGTGTGAGGAAGGGGATTTGAGTTGTCCGGTGCCTGGGGCTTGAGGGTTCAGTGTTCTTGAGGGCTTCTTCGCGGGCAAGCCTCGCTCCTGAGGGGGCTTTTGGCGGGACAAAAATTGTGTGTTCACCAAAAATCCCCCGGCAACTTGATGTTGCCGATCTGCTTCAGGCTATCGGAGTGTTCGGCAGTGGCCGAGTCTTCCTTCTCGGCTTCGGATACACGCCGCACCGCCAATGTGGTGCGGCGTGACGCAGGTTTAGCGGTAAAACGGAGGGTGACTGCCTTTGTAAGCCTCGATTTCTTGCCGCATATCAGCCACTAGCGACGCGATCGCGTGGGGACTATCCAGTGTCCATACCGGAACATGGGTGGCCACCAGATCCACTTTCCCGGTCATGCAATCGCAGACCCGAATTGTCAGAGACTGGTCCGCCTCCATGCTGCAAGTGCACACAGCGGGCAAGAAACTATGCTCAATGATATTTTGAATTTCCAGGGTTGAAAGGAACATTGCTATCTCCCTCATGCCAGGTGTGTGGCCGGGCAAATGTTCCCTCATTCACCCATTAACCTGAGAATTCTAGTCTTCAATAGCAGGTGTCTCAAGACCGTAACAGGTTGCTCGTCGTCTCATTGGTTGTCGCGATTTACGACAACACTTGGGAGCTGCCCTGCATCATACAAAACCTGCCGACACCGTCGTGCCACAGGTCCAGCTCTAGGATGTCGCCCTGCGGGCAATAAATCGGTATTGAAGTGCAGGAGAAGACGATCAGGCGGTCGAGATAATGTTCGCCGCTCGATTGACCCGCCAGCACATGCTCAGTATTCGTGAGCCTGTGCTGTGAAGCCTTGATCGTTAGACGTGAGGGTCGCCCGGCGTTTTGCTCGGCACAGCGTATTGCGGCTTCAGGTGACCATCCTGATCAAGCAGCCAGGCGTCCATGATTTGCCGCACCACCGGACCGGCGACGCGACCTCCGGCCTCGCCATTTTCGATCATGACCGAGATGACAATCTTCGGATGTGCGGCCGGGGCGAAACCGACGAACAAGGCATTGTCACGGTTGCGCTCCAGGGTTTTCGCCCGGTTGTAGCGTTCACCCTGCTTGATTGCCACCACTTGCGCGGTCCCACTTTTGCCTGCAATACGGTACTGAGCCCCTATCGCTGCCGCTCGGGCAATCCCACGGGCATCGTGCATCACCATCTGCATGCCGTGATTGACCTGTTCCCAGTCACGCGGGTCCTTGAGCAGGATGTTCGGCATCGGATGCTCGTCCACCGGCGCTATGCCATCCACCATTTTGGCCAAGTGTGGTCGGTTCCATATACCTTTGTTGGCGATCAGCGCGGTGGCTTGAGCCAGCTGCAGGGGCGTGACCTGCATGTAGCCCTGACCGATTCCGAGGATCACAGTCTCGCCAGGGAACCATGGCTGACGGCGCGTGGCGCGCTTCCAGGCCTGGGATGGCATCAACCCCGCAGACTCTTCGAACATGTCCAGCGAGACCTTCTCGCCCAGGCCAAACATCGTCATGTAATCGTGCAGGCGGTCAATGCCCAGCTTGTGCGCCAGATCGTAGAAATAGGTGTCGTTGGAGCGCATGATCGCCGCGTCCATGTCCACCCAGCCATCGCCACTGTGGTTCCAGTTACGGTATTTATGATCGAAATCCGGTAGCTGGTAATAACCCGGATCGAAGACACGGGTCTGCGGGGTGACCACCCCGGCGTCGAGGCCGGCAATCGCCACTTCCGGCTTGATAGTCGAGCCCGGCGCGTAGAGCCCACGCAGCACACGATTGAACAACGGCCGGTCGATGGAATCGTGCAGCGCCGCGTATTCCTTGAAGCTGATGCCCGTCACGAACATGTTCGGATCGAAGCTTGGCTTACTGACCATAGCCAACACCTCACCGGTCGACGGGTCCAGAGCAACCACCGAGCCACGGCGATCGCCCAATGCCTCCTCGGCTGCTTCCTGAAGTTTGACGTCGAGGCTCAGTACGATGTTTTTGCCGGGGATCGGGTCGGTGTGTTTGAGCACTCGCAGCACGCGGCCCTGAGCGTTGGTCTCGACTTCTTCATAACCCACATGGCCGTGCAACTCGGGCTCGTAGAACTTCTCGATGCCGGTCTTGCCAATGGATTGGGTGCCACGGTATTCCACCGTATCCAGAGCCTTGGATTCTTTCTCGTTGATGCGGCCGACGTAACCGATCGAATGGGCAAAGTGCGCGCCCATCGGGTAGTGGCGAACGAACTGTGGCTCTACGTCGATCCCTGGCAAACGGAACTCGTTGACTGCCAACACCGCGATCTGTTCTTCGCTGAGCTCGTAGAACAAGGTGACGGGCACGAAGGGGTGTCGAGCCTGCTTCATTGCCTTGTCGAACAGCGTGCGGTCTTCAGCCGGCAGGTGCAGGAGGTTGACCACGTCATCCAGCTCTTCCTTGACGTCGCAGGCGCGTTCGCGGGTGATGGTCAGGTTGAAGCTGGGTCGGTTGTCCGCCAGTAGCACACCGTTGCGGTCGTAGATCAGCCCGCGGGTAGGGGCTATCGGCAATACGTGTACACGGTTGTTTTCGGAGATCGTCGAGTGGTAGTCGTACTCGACCACCTGCAGAACATACAGCCGCACCACCAGCGCGCAGGTAATAGCGACGACGAACAAGGCGCAGGCCATCAGTCTTTTGTTGACCAGGCGCGTCTCTTTTTCGTGGTCCTTGATTGGTATTGGTTCGGGCATTTCTGCAGCAACTCTTTGACTGTAGAGGGAGTGCCGATCCGTAGGCTTGAAATCAGTCCGTTAAAAAACGAGCTGCACCATACCAAAAACGGCGCGGTTACTTTAGCGCCCGTTCTATCGAAACTTCATGAACAATGCTGCTGTTACCTGGGATAGCCTCTACGACCCTTTTCTGCGGACAAAACAAAACCCCTACCTGCATACGCAGATAGGGGTTTCGGAATTTAATCTTGACGATGACCTACTCTCACATGGGGAAACCCCACACTACCATCGGCGATGCATCGTTTCACTGCTGAGTTCGGGATGGGATCAGGTGGTTCCAATGCTCTATGGTCGTCAAGAAATTCGGTAGCCGGGTCGTTTTCTCTTGCAAGATCACGCTCCAGCGAATGGGTATGCGATAGTTTG
>NZ_MOBM01000009.1 GCF_003732275.1 Pseudomonas frederiksbergensis | reverse complement strand
GATAAATTTATTCTAAAAATCGCCCAAACAATCATTTAATACATTAGAAAATTCTGTATTAATTATTCCAATCCCAAGCAGTTCGGGGAGCAAAAACCAAAAAAATGAAAAAGGATGATCAGATGAAAAATGAAAAAAACGTCGAAGAAAAGCTTAACCGGATCACTTCTGGTCCGGATAATTTTGGGTGGGCTCCATTGGCTTGGGCTCACACAGAAGAGTAAATAACACCAATGTGCGGCAAGCATTTTTGCCGCACATTGAAAAAACCAGGAGGATTGTATGTCACCACCGAATAGGATATCGACACTCTTCGGCCATGAGGAATTATCAATTATTGCGGACTCAGAGGACTTCCTCAGAGAATGTGCGCTTCTAGGGTTCAATACGGCCAATATTTCAAAGCTAGAGAAATTACCAAAAAACAGTATTGTTTTTTCCTTTAGCAACGACGCTGCAAAAATGACGTTTGATCTAGCAAAAAACACGGAGAGCAAGAAAAGCGTTTTCTGCGCAACTCAAGTGTTCGAGCCCACTGTAGCTGCGGCGCTTTATAGCCTGAAGCTTTTGCTGAGCTGCAATTTTGAACATGCCTTATGTACACAGCGATCCGTGTTAAACATGCTCAATTCAAATGAGTCATTTCTCCTGTCTGGTAACGACGCCGATGCGCAGGTCTCGGTTTTTCCGCACGCCCAGCCTTACGCACTACTTGCCGAAGACGTGTCTCACGATTTTGTTCAGTCCGTGGCAGAGTTTTTTGAAGTTCATTACGCGCACATGAACCCACAAGAGCCCTGTCCGTTTTCTTTTACCGGCACATTAAAAATCGCGGGAATATTAACAGTACTTAGAAAACCTAATCCGATACTGCCAGATGGTTTGAAAACCTCCCTTAGATGGCTGAGTGATCGAATTTCGGAAGAAGGTGCACTCTTATCAATAAAAGACAACACCATCACTTCACTAAAGGTAAAAAATGAGGAGCACATAAAGCTTCTGGATCTTGCGGCTGGTTCTCGTGGACTTCAACTGACGGAGTTCGCCATCGGGGTAAACGAGGCTATCGCATCAAATATTGATTACAAGATCAACTCACAAATGAATGAAGGCATCAGCGGGGTTCATTTAGCCATTGGTGATGGGTCTTCCGGTTACCACATAGACTTCCTTAGTCCTTCCGTGAACGTAAACCCAATACACTAATTAATTCAATAGCAACCCGATAACGTTAAAAACATCTGTTCTATATCTCTGTCGCAACAACGCCTGCGCATGTGCGCCCCCTCGCGTTGCTGAATACATCGCTATCGCGGGCAAGCCCACTCCTAATTTGGATGTTCGCCGGACACAAAATTTGTGTTCTCTGGAGATCCAAGTAGGGGTGAGCCTGCTCGCGATGAACGATTACACGGTTTCCCGCTGGTTACTTGGACACCTTGACGTTATCGAGCATCCTATTCACTGCCAGTTCCGCCAACATGATGATCTGTTGAATCGCCATCGCCGTGTGCCGATGTGGTCCTTCCAGGTAACCCGCGAAGTCGCTGGTCATGACGCTGGCCGAGGCGAGTGATTCGCAAGTATGCGTCAGCAGGTCTTCATCTCTGATATCCGGCGCGACCATGAACATGGTGCTCGGTTTGCGGGCGACCGGGGATTTGAGGATGGAGGGGTTTAGGTAGTGATCGAGGGCGCGGTCGGCGGCTTCGTGGAGTTTTCTTGAATCGAGTGATTCGTAGGGGGATGCCGGATCGGCGTCTGGCGGATTGGGCGTAATTTTGCACATAGTATTCTTTTCCTAATGGGCAGCCACGCCTCGCTACTAATACGAGGGGGTGGCGGCTGTACGCAGGTTAGTAGACCGGGGAAAAGAAGAAAGCCGGCGCACCCGAGGGCGCCCTACGCACAGCCACCATCAAATACAGGCATGGAAATACCTGTCTGACGGACGCTCGTGCGACCTTCTAATACCACGGGCTACTAAACCCGATCACTGGGAATCAGTGACGGAAATCAAGTTACCGAGGGTGCTCATAACGCACAAGCCGGCGGATTCTGGCGTAGTCGTAGGCAATGCCGCAAGGTGCTGTAGCTTTCAGGAAGTAACTCTAAACACCTTTAAACAGGCACTTCGAGCTGACTCCTATATCGCGGGCCAGCCCGCTCCCACAGGTTTTTGTGGTGGCTGTTACTGCGCGGTAGCCTTCAGGCCAGTGAGCAGTAGCCGCTGAAACAAATCCTCTTTCAGCCCTTCCGGTTTCGTCAGCTGCATCCTTTCCAGATGCACCGGGAATTCCGAAGCCGCTGGTGCATCCAGCGCAGCCTTGCCCAATTCCAGAATCTCCGTGAGCTTGAACTTGCTCTTCAACCAGCTCAGCGCCCGCAATAAATCCCGTTCCTCAGCGGTGAAATCACAGCCCAAAGGATATTCCGGAAACAGATTCGTATGCCGTGCCTGAATGGCCTGCAACCGCTGTGGGTTGTTGTCGGCGAAACGCGGATCGAGTCGAAAATGCTTCGGCAATTTGCCAACGCTCTGCGCCTGCTCGATCAGCCCCGGTTGGAAGCGTGAGTCGCTGATGTTCAGCAACGCCTCGATCACCGCCGCGTCGGTCTTGCCCCGCAAATCGGCGATGCCGTACTCGGTGACGACGATGTCCCGCAGGTGCCGTGGGATCGTGCAGTGGCCGTAATCCCAGACGATATTCGAACTGAGTTCACCGCCCGACTCGCGCCAACTGCGCAGCAGCAGGATCGAACGCGCGCCTTCCAGAGCATGCCCTTGGGCCACGAAGTTGTACTGCCCGCCGACACCGCTGAGTACCCGTCCATCCTCTAACTGATCGGCCACCCCCGCGCCCATCAAGGTCATGGTGAAGACGGTATTGATGAAGCGTGCATCGAGGCGCTGCAAGCGTTTGAGCTCTTCCTGACCGTAGAGCTCGTTGATGTAGCTGATGCGGGTCATGTTGAACTCGAGCCGCTTACTCTGCGGTAGCTCGCGCAGGCGCTCGTAAAAACTGCGCGGCCCGAGAAAAAACCCGCCATGCACGCAGATACCGTCGGTTTGTACGGCCTCGTCCAGCGTGCCGGCATTCGCCTGCTGCTGGGCCAGCACGTCCGGGTAGACTTTGCGCCGCACAATCCCGGCATCGGCCAACACCAGCAAGCCGTTGACGAACATTTCGCTGCAACCGTAAAGGCCCTTGGCGAACGGTTCGATGCCTCCTTCACGCTCAATCAACTGCGCCCACTGGCTGAGATTCAGGTCCGCCAGCAACGCCTTATAACCGCCACTGTCAGCCTGCCGCGCCAGCAACGCTGCCGTCAGGGCATCGCCCATGGCACCGATGCCAATCTGCAAGGTACCGCCGTCGCGCACCAGCGTGCTGGCGTGCAACCCGATGAAATGATCCTGGAAACCCACCGGCATGTTCGGCGTGGAAAACAGCGTGGTGCTGTCCTTCGCGTCGATCAGCAGGTCGAAGCTGTCGATGCCGATTTCCGCATCGCCGGGCATGTACGGCAAATCGTTATGTACCTGGCCCACCATCAGGATCATTTCCCCCGCCGCCCGGCGTTTGGCGATCATCGGAAACAGGTCGAGGGTGATGTCCGGGTTGCAGCTCAGGCTCAGGCGATCGGGATGCTCGCTGTGGCTGGCGACCAGTTGCGCGACCAGGTTCAAGCCGGCGGCATTGATGTCCCGGGCGGCGTGGCTGTAATTGCTGCTGACGTAATCCTGCTGGGCCGATGCGCTGTTAAGCAGGCTGCCTGGTTGCATGAAGAATTGATGAATGTGGATGTTGGCCGGCAGGCTGTCGCGATGCAGGTCGGCGAGGAAATCCAGCTCCGGATAATCGCCGAACACCCGCTCGATAAAGGGTTCGAGGAAGCGCTTTTGCAAGCCATCGCCCAATGGCGGGCGTCCGAGGCACAGGGCGGTGTAAATCGTCAGTTGCCGCTCGGGCAGTTGCGCGATCCGTTGATACAGCGCGTTGACGAAGTGATTGGGTTTGCCCAGCCCCAACGGCAATCCCATGTGGATATGCGCCGGCAACCGCGCCAGGACGTCATCGACCGCCTGTTCGATAGAACACAACTGCACCATCTGATCCTCCCGCCCGTTCCATGAATTGGGGTTGGACCGAGCTTGCCGGGTCTTTGCTGCAAAGCATAGCCTCAGGGGTAAATCGCGGGCACAAAAAAGCCGCTCTTAAGCGGCTTTTCGTTGAAGACCGGGCTTACTTCAGGCCAGACATCTTCTGGATGGCGCCTTTGAGCTCGGCGTCTGCGCAATCGGCGCAAGTGCCTTTTGGCGGCATTGCGTTGAGGCCGGAGATTGCTTTCGCCAGCAAGCCATCAACACCGCCTTCTTTCTTGGCGCGCTCGCCCCAGGCTGCGGCATCACCAATTTTCGGTGCGCCCAACAGGCCGGTACCGTGGCAAGCGTTGCAATGTTTCGCAATCACTTCGTCAGGGGTCTTGGCACCACCACCGCCACCAGCAGATGCAGCGACTTCCATCCCCTTGCACTCTTTGCCCTGCACACAAACCTGGCCGACGGGTTCTAGACGTTTAGCAATATCGTCGTTGGTCGCTGCTTGTGCGCTGACTGCCCAAAGGGCCAATACGGTTGCTGGTACAGCCAGCATTTTCATAATTAGATTCACGCGTTCACCCTCAATGGTGGCTAGTCACGCCCACGGCCACGGTTCGCAGGCGGGCGCAAGTATAGCGGTAAGCCCGTCACACTGAAACAACCCCAAAGTCGAAGGGGTCTTGTCGTGGGATGGGAATACAGCATGGGCGTCTCCACAATCCGGGCAGGACGCCTCTTCTCTTAGAAATTCGCTGGGGTAGCTGCGCTGATTAGTCGCGCCGGGGCATCGAACGGATTACGGAAGCGGTGCGGCTTGGTACTTTCAAAGTAGTAGCTATCGCCGGCTTCGAGCACAAATGTTTCGAGCCCGACCACAAGCTCCAGCCGACCTTCCACCAGAATCCCGGTTTCCTCGCCCTCATGGGTGAGCATTTCGTCACCGGTGTCGGCGCCTGGCGGGTAGATTTCGTTGAGGAACGCGATAGCCCGGCTCGGGTGAGCCCGACCGACCAGTTTCATGGTCACTGCCCCATCGGAAATATCGATCAGCTCGTGGGCTTTGTAGACGATCTGAGTCGGTTTTTCCTGCAGGATTTCTTCGGAAAAGAACTCGACCATGGACATGGGGATCCCGCCCAGTACCTTCCTCAGCGAACTGATCGAGGGGCTGACGCTGTTCTTCTCGATCATCGAAATGGTGCTGTTGGTAACACCCGCGCGTTTGGCGAGCTCACGCTGGGAAAGACCTTTGAGCTTACGGATCGATTGCAGTCGTTCACCGACGTCCAATGCTGGAGCCTCCAGGGATTCAGGTTGCAAGAATATTGAGCGTTATCATGGCGACAGCGTTCAGTATTTACAACACTTGGGCCTGAATCCTGTTTGGCGAAGCGACTTTCGGTCGGGAACGTTTTTCGTCAGGCCCCGGAATAGAGCAGCGGCACTCGACGCAGGTTGCAGAAGATCTGGTAAGGAATCGTGCCCGCGGCCATCGCAATGTCACTGGCGAGGATATTTTTGCCCCACAACTCGACGGGCGAGCCGAGGCCGGCTTGCGGCACATCGGTCAGGTCGATGCAGAGCATGTCCATCGACACGCGGCCAATCAACTGGCTGCGCTGCCCGGCGACCATTACGGGCGTACCGGTCGGTGCCTGGCGCGGATAACCGTCGGCATAACCCATTGCCACCACGCCCACGCGCATCGGCTTGGGGGTGACGAATTTCGCGCCGTAACCAATCGGCTCGCCAGCCGGCAATTCACGCACGCAAATCACTTTCGATTCCAGGGTCATCACCGGTTGCAGGCGAGACGCCACGGCATTGGCCTCCTCGAAAGGCGTTGCACCGTAGAGCATGATGCCCGGGCGCACCCAATCGCTCGGAATCTGCGGCCAACCGAGCACCGCCGGCGAATTACGCAGGCTGATTTCAGCCGCCAAACCCTGACGCGCCGCCTCGAACACCGCAACCTGCTCGGCGCTGGTCTGGCAGTGCAGCTCATCGGCGCGGGCGAAGTGACTCATCAGCACGATCTTCGCCACTTTGCCGCTGGCCAGCAGCCGTTGATAGGCCGCCTGGTAATCCGCCGGGTGCAAGCCAACCCGATGCATGCCCGAGTCGAGCTTGAGCCAGACCGTGATCGGTTTGCTGAGCGCGGCTTTTTCGATGGCTTCGAGCTGCCACAGCGAATGCACCACGCACCAGAAGTCATGCTCGACGATCAGCGACAGTTCATCGGCTTCGAAAAAACCTTCGAGCAACAACACCGGCGCACGAATGCCGGCGGCACGCAGCTCCAACGCTTCTTCAATACACGCCACGGCAAACCCGTCCGCCTCGGCTTCCAGTGCCTGGGCGCAGCGTACCGCGCCATGGCCATAGGCATCGGCCTTGATCACCGCGAGGGCCTTGGCTCCCGTGACTTCACGGGCGATCCGGTAGTTGTGGCGCAGGGCTTGAAGGTCGATCAGGGCACGGGCTGGACGCATGGCGGCAGACTTCTAGTCGGTCATTTGAAAAAAACCGGCGCTGGCTGACAGCGTGAACCGCCAACAGCACCGGGAGAGGGATCTTTCTGGCGGAGCGTTATGGCAGCGCGGCAACAACCGACAGCTCAACCAGGATTTGCGGTTCGCACAGCTTCGATTCAACGGTAGCGCGGGCCGGGGCGACTCCTTTTGGGAGCCATTGGTCCCACACCGCATTCATGCCTTCGAAGTGCGCATCGATGTCTTTCAGGTAAATCGTCACCGACAGCAGACGATTCTTGTCGGTCCCGGCCAGATCCAGCAAACGCTCGATATTTGCGAGGGTTTCACGGGTCTGCTGTTCAATCCCGGCGCTCATGTCATCGCCGACCTGCCCTGCCAGATACACGGTACTGTTGTGGACAACGATCTGGCTCATGCGCTCATTGGTGAGCTGGCGCTGGATTGACATGTTTTGCGGACTCCTGAAGTTTGTTGCCATAACGGGAAATATCGAGGCCTTCGGCGCTGATCTGCGGCGTTTTCTTCGCCATCAGGTCAGCCAGCAAACGACCGGAGCCACAGGCCATGGTCCAGCCGAGCGTACCGTGGCCCGTATTCAGAAACAGATTTTTGAACGGTGTGGCGCCGACAATCGGGGTGCCGTCCGGAGTGGTCGGACGCAGGCCGGTCCAGAAGCTCGCCTGGGGCAGATCGCCGCCCTGAGGATAAAGGTCGTTGACGATCATCTCCAGGGTTTCGCGCCTTTGCTGCTTCAACGACAGGTCAAAACCGGCTATTTCCGCCATGCCGCCGACGCGGATGCGGTTGTCGAAACGGGTGATCGCGACCTTATAGGTCTCGTCGAGAATGGTCGACGTCGGGGCCATCGCCGGGTTGATGATCGGCACGGTCAGCGAGTAACCCTTGAGCGGATACACCGGAGCCCGGATGCCCAACGGCTTGAGCAACTGCGGCGAGTAGCTGCCCAGCGCCAGCACGTAGCGGTCGGCGGTTTCCAGCTTGCCGTCGATCCACACGCCGTTGATGCGATCACCGGCGAAGTCGAGGCGCTGAATGTCCTGGCCGAAACGGAATTCCACACCCAGTTTCGTGGCCATTTCGGCCAGGCGGGTGGTGAAAATCTGGCAGTCGCCGGTCTGGTCGTTCGGCAGGCGCAAGGCACCGGCGAGGATGTCGGTGACACTGGCCAGGGCCGGTTCGACCCGGGCAATGCCGGCGCGATCGAGCAGTTCGAACGGCACGCCGGACTCTTTCAGCACGGCGATGTCTTTGGCGGCGCCATCAAGCTGCGCCTGGGTGCGGAACAGCTGGGTAGTCCCCAGGCTGCGGCCTTCGTAGGCAATACCGGTTTCGGCACGCAATTCGTCGAGGCAGTCGCGGCTGTACTCGGACAAGCGCACCATGCGCTCCTTGTTCACCGCGTAACGGCTGGCGGTGCAGTTGCGCAGCATCTGCGCCATCCACAGGTATTGATCGATGTCGGAGGTGGCCTTGATCGCCAATGGCGCGTGACGCTGCAACAGCCACTTGATGGCTTTGAGCGGCACGCCCGGCGCGGCCCACGGCGAGGCATAACCCGGCGAAACCTGCCCGGCGTTGGCGAAACTGGTTTCCATGGCCGCTGCTGGTTGACGATCGACGACCGTCACTTCAAAGCCGGCCCGTGCCAGATAATAGGCACTGGCGGTACCGATGACGCCGCTACCCAAGACCAGAACGCGCATTTTCATATCCCTCATCGCGGCTTACCGCTGACGTTTATTGTGCAGACCGAAGATGTGGGCAGTTTAAAAAAGATTAGCCAGTGCTTTTCACTATATAAGTGCCTATATTTGGCGACAATTCTCGGCAAAAACCCTTTTCACGGAGGCGCATCCCCTATGCGGACCAACACTCAGACCAAACGTGAGCTGGACAAGATCGACCGCAACATCCTGCGGATCCTGCAAGCGGACGGGCGTATTTCCTTCACCGAATTGGGGGAAAAGGTCGGCCTCTCCACCACGCCCTGCACCGAGCGGGTACGGCGACTGGAGCGCGAAGGGATCATCATGGGCTACAACGCCCGCCTGAATCCGCAGCACCTCAAGGGTAGCTTGCTGGTGTTCGTCGAGATCAGCCTCGACTACAAATCCGGTGATACTTTCGAAGAGTTCCGACGCGCGGTGCTGAAACTGCCCCACGTACTGGAATGCCATTTGGTGTCAGGTGATTTCGATTACCTGGTGAAAGCACGGATATCCGAGATGGCCTCGTACCGCAAACTGCTGGGCGACATCCTGCTCAAGCTGCCGCATGTACGCGAATCCAAGAGCTATATCGTGATGGAAGAAGTGAAAGAGAGCTTGAACCTGCCGATTCCGGATTGAGGCTTCAGCCACAAGGGAAGGGTTGCCTGAGCGACCGCTATCGCGAGCAGGCTCGCTCCCACAGGTATAGCGGTGTCCTTGTGGGAGCGAGCCTGCTCGCGATTGAGGCGACTCGGTCCCGACTGAAGTAACGCGGCTTTAAACCAACACCTGTCGGGTAGAAGCCATGTACTCATGAATCTGCTTCTCAACCCGCGGATGGATCAGCTCCACCGGTCGCCGCCCGTTGGGGCATGGCAACGTCTTGGTGGTACCGAACAGCCGACAGATCAGCGGTCGTTCGTCATACACCGTGCAGCCGTTGGGTCCTAGATGGACGCAGTTGAGCTCATCCATCGCCGCATCCTGCTCGGCCCGGGTCTTGCGCGGCAGGCGGGACATTTCTTCGGGCGAGGTGGTCACCGGCCCACAGCAGTCATGGCAGCCGGGCACGCACTCGAAAGAGGGGATCTGCTGGCGCAGCGTGCGAATTTTCTGACTGTTGCAACTCATCGAAGCGGTGACCGAATGCGGAATAGGCCGGGATTCTGACGCAAAAACCCCAATCCAGACAGCGCCAACCGACCGGTGTTGCCCGTGTCCGAAGCGGCGGCTTATGCTCCGTCAACTTTTTCAAACACACGAACTCAGGATGACGCACATGAACGCCCCCGTTCAGCAACCTGCCTCGAGCCAACACGCGTCCTCTTATTACGCCGCCAGCAGCCTGCCGCAACCCGATCTTGCGGTGCTCACAGGTGAGCTGGTGGCGGACGTGTGCGTGGTGGGCGGCGGGTTCTCCGGGCTGAACACCGCGATTGAATTGGCCGAACGTGGCTTCAGCGTGGTGCTGCTCGAAGCGCACAAGATCGGTTGGGGCGCCAGCGGACGCAATGGCGGGCAATTGATTCGCGGCGTCGGGCATGGCCTGGATCAGTTCGCCAACGTGATCGGTGCAGACGGTGTGCGTCAGATGAAACTGATGGGCCTGGAAGCGGTGGAAATTGTCCGACAGCGGATCGAGCGTTTTCAGATCCCTTGCGACCTGACCTGGGGTTACTGCGACCTCGCTAACAAAGCCCAGGACCTGGAAGGCTTCGCCGAGGACGCCATCGAGCTGCACAGCCTCGGTTACCGTTACGAAACCCGTCTGCTGCAAGCCAATGAAATGCACAGCGTGGTGGGTTCCGACCGCTATGTCGGCGGCTTGATCGACATGGGCTCCGGGCATCTGCACCCCTTGAACCTGGCACTCGGCGAAGCGGCTGCCGCCGGGCAATCGGGCGTGAAGCTGTTCGAACAATCGGCGGTGACCCGTATCGATTACGGCCCCGAGGTCAAGGTCCACACCGCCCTGGGCTCGGTTCGCGCGAAGACGCTGGTGCTGGGTTGCAACGCCTACCTCAACGATCTCAATCCACAACTCGGCGGCAAAGTGCTGCCCGCCGGCAGTTACATCATCGCCACCGAACCCTTGAGTGAAGAACAGGCCCACGCGCTGCTGCCGCAAAACATGGCGGTCTGCGATCAACGGGTGGCGCTGGATTATTACCGACTCTCGGCAGACCGACGTTTGCTGTTCGGCGGCGCCTGCCATTATTCAGGACGCGACCCGAAAGACATCGCCGCGTACATGCGACCGAAGATGCTGGCGGTATTCCCACAACTGGCCGGGGTGAAAATCGACTATCAATGGGGCGGAATGATCGGCATCGGCGCCAATCGCCTGCCGCAGATCGGACGGCTCAAGGAGCAGCCGAATGTGTATTACGCCCAGGCTTATTCCGGTCATGGGTTGAACGCCACGCATCTGGCGGGGAAATTGTTGGCTGAAGCTATCAGTGGTCAGCAGAGTGGAGGGTTCGATCTGTTTGCCAAGGTGCCGCACATCACCTTCCCCGGCGGTAAACATTTGCGTTCGCCGTTGTTGGCGTTGGGGATGTTGTGGCATCGGTTTAAAGAGTTGGTCTGAAAGATTTGTGGCGTCCGTGCCGACGCCTTCGCGAGCAAGCCCGCTCCCACATTTGATCGTTGTCGAGCACAAAATCTGTGTTCGCTAAAAATCAAATGTGGGAGCGGGCTTGCTCGCGAATCGATTTAAAGAACACCGCAAAACTCAGATCCGCCAGAACGGTTTAAGCCCCTCCTCCCGCGCCTGTTCCTGACTCAATCCGACATCCCTGAGCTGTTCCGGCGTCAATTCCAGCAACACCTTGCGCGTGTGCAGACGATGCCAGAACAGACCCCAGCGACCCAGGCAGGACGGTGCATTGCGCATGACCGCCTCGCGTGCGCCGTTTTTTTGCCCTGCCGCCAGTTCCTGACTGTGTAACGTCAGCCGCACATCGCTCAAGCCGTTCATTTTTGTCGCTCCTGTTTACTTGGGTAGCCAGAGCTTTCATGATGCGCGGACGGCGAAAAGCATTACAGATTCAACGAGGACGTATTAAATACATACAGATTTTCCGTTTCAGCCTCTGAATCCTATATTTTTGCCCCATCTGTACTGGTTAACCGAATCACCCACACCGAGACTGCGCCATGACCCTCTACGTCAACCTCGCCGAATTGCTCGGCACGCGTATCGAACAGGGCTTCTATCGTCCCGGCGACCGGTTGCCTTCAGTGCGGGCACTGAGTGTCGAACACGGGGTCAGCCTGAGCACGGTGCAGCAGGCCTATCGAGTGCTGGAAGACGTGGGTCTGGCGATGCCCAAACCCAAGTCCGGCTACTTCGTACCGGTGAGTCGCGAGCTGCCGGAGCTGCCAGCGGTTGGCCGGCCGGCCCAACGACCGGTGGATATTTCGCAGTGGGATCAAGTGCTGGAACTGATCCGCGCCGTACCGCGCAAGGACGTCGTGCAACTGGGTCGCGGCATGCCGGACATCACCACGCCGACCATGAAACCGCTGCTGCGCAACCTGGCGCGAATCAGCCGGCGGCAGGACATGCCAGGTCTGTATTACGACAACATCTACGGCACCCTTGAATTGCGCGAACAGATCGCTCGCCTGATGCTCGACTCCGGTTGCCAGTTGAGCGCCAACGATCTGGTGATCACTACCGGTTGCCATGAAGCACTGTCCACCAGCATCCGCGCCATCTGCGAGCCAGGCGACATCGTCGCCGTAGATTCGCCGAGCTTTCACGGCGCCATGCAGACGCTCAAGGGCCTGGGCATGAAAGCCCTGGAAATCCCCACCGACCCGCTCACCGGCATCAGCCTCGATGCTTTGGAACTGGCATTGGAGCAATGGCCGATCAAAGCCATACAGTTGACCCCCAACTGCAACAACCCGCTGGGCTACATCATGCCGGAGGCGCGCAAACGTGCGCTGTTGACGCTCGCACAGCGTTTCGACGTGGCGATTATCGAGGACGATGTGTATGGCGAACTGGCCTACACCTACCCGCGCCCACGCACGATCAAATCCTTCGACGAAGACGGCCGCGTCCTGCTCTGCAGTTCTTTTTCCAAGACTTTGGCACCAGGCCTGCGCATTGGTTGGGTCGCACCGGGTCGTTATCTGGAACGGGTGCTGCACATGAAGTACATCAGCACCGGCTCCACCGCGCCGCAACCGCAGATTGCGATTGCCGAATTTCTCAAGGCCGGGTACTTCGAACCGCATTTACGGAAGATGCGCACGCAATACCAGCGCAATCGCGACACGATGATCGACTGGGTGACCCGCTACTTCCCCGCTGGCACCCGGGCCAGCCGTCCGCAAGGCAGCTTCATGCTGTGGGTCGAACTGCCGGAGGGCTTCGACACCCTGAAACTCAATCGGGCGCTGCATGATCAAGGCGTACAGATTGCCGTGGGCAGTATCTTTTCCGCCTCGGGCAAATACCGCAATTGCCTGCGGATGAACTACGCTGCCAAAACAACCCCGCAGATCGAAGAAGCAGTGCGCAAGGTCGGTGCGACAGCCATCAAACTGCTGGCGGAAACCGACTGACCTTTCTTCGGGAAGCGGCGTCCATATGCTAACCGCCACCACCCGGAATACGCTCCGTGAGAATCAGACAGCCCCTGCTTGCTTTTCTGTTACTCGTCTCGCTCCTTGGTGGCTGTACAACACTCAACGTCCCTCGCGAGCCGAGTCAGGCCCTGCCAGCGGCCGATTCGGCGTTCGGCCGTTCGATCCAGGCCCAGGCCGCCCCCCATCAGGGCCAATCGGGTTTTCGCTTGCTCTCCGATAGCGCCGAAGCCTTCACCGCCCGTGCCGAGCTGATTCGCAACGCCCAGAGCAGCCTCGATCTGCAGTACTACATCGTCCATGACGGCATCAGCACACGAATACTGGTGAGCGAGCTGCTCAATGCCGCCGACCGCGGCGTGCGGGTACGGATTCTGCTCGACGATACCACCAGCGATGGCCTGGATCGGATCATCGCGACCCTCGCCGCGCACCCGAAGATTCAGATCCGCGTGTTCAACCCGCTGCACCTGGGCCGCAGCACCGTCGTTACGCGAACCATGGGCCGGTTCTTCAACCTGTCGCAGCAACACCGGCGCATGCACAACAAACTGTGGCTGGCGGACAACAGCGCGGCAATCGTGGGTGGGCGCAACCTAGGGGATGAGTATTTCGATGCCGAGCCCAACCTCAATTTCACCGACATCGACATGCTCAGTGTCGGCCCGGTTGCAGAGCAGCTGGGGCATAGCTTCGATCAGTACTGGAACAGCGCCCTGAGCAAGCCGATCGAACAGTTTCTCTCGACCAAGCCGACAGCCAGGGATCTGAAAAACACCCGGACCCGACTGGACGAATCCCTGGAGGAAACGCGCAAACAGAACCACGCGCTCTATCAGCAGTTGATGGCCTACACCACTCACCCGCGCCTGGATGTCTGGCGTCGGGAGCTGATCTGGGCCTGGAACCAGGCGTTGTGGGACGCACCGAGCAAGGTGCTGTCCAAGGGCGAGCCGGCTCCGCACTTGCAACTGACCACCCAGTTGGCGCCCGAGCTCAATGGGGTCAGCAAGGAGCTGATCATGGTCTCGCCCTACATCGTACCCGCCCAACCGGGCTTGGTGTACCTGACCGATCGCGCCGATGCCGGCGTGTCGATAAGTTTGCTGACCAATTCACTGGAAGCCACCGATGTGCCGGCCACGCACGGTGGTTATGAACCTTATCGCAAAGCTTTGCTGGAGCATGGTGTGCAGCTGTTCGAATTACGCCGCCAGCCCGGCGACAACGGAGGCAGCGGCAGCGGCAGCGGACCGCGCCTGTTTCACAGCGGGAGCAGCTCCTCCCGTAGCTCCGACTCCAGCCTGCACAGCAAGGCGATGGTTTTCGACCGACAGAAAGCCTTCATCGGCTCGTTCAATTTCGACCCGCGCTCGGTACTGTGGAACACCGAAGTCGGGGTATTGGTGGACAACCCGCAGCTTGCCGAACGGGTGCGCGAACTGGCACTGGAAGGTATGGCGCCACCCCTCAGCTATCAGGCCCGGCTGGAAAAGGGTCAGGTCGTCTGGGTCACCGAAGATGACGGCAAGCAGCACACATTGACCAAAGAACCGGGAAGTTGGTGGCAGCATTTCAATTCATGGCTCAGCAGCATGGTTGGCCTGGAGCGGATGTTGTAGTCAGGAGGATGGTGATCAATTGTGGCGAGGGAGCTTGCTCCCGCTCGGCTGCGCAGCAGTCGCAAATCGGCATCCGCGTTCTGTCTGAATAAGCGGTGGCGCATGATTTAGGGCCGCTGCGCGACCCAACGGGAGCAAGCTCCCTCGCCACAGGGTTTTGCAGCGCTCAGGCTGGTTCGGCAACTGTCCCAAACGCCCCTTGCCGCGACACCAGAATCACCAGCCCCAACGCGCCCGCCGCCATCAGCAACGGCAAGGCATGCCCGCTGATCCACTGGCTGCCGGCACCGGCCGCCAAGGGCCCAATCAGGCAACCAATGCCCCACAACTGCGCGATATGGGCATTGGCCCGCACCAGCGCATCATCGCGATAACGCTCGCCGATCAGGATCAGCGACAAGGTGAACAAACCACCGGCACTGGCGCCAAACAACACCCACAGCGGCCAGATCAGCAGCGTGTCGATCAGCAACGGAATCGCCAGGCTCGACAGCAACAAGAGCACCGCACAGCCGGTGAATAACGTACGCCGCGACAAGCGATCGGCCAGCGCACCAATCGGCAACTGCAGCAAGGCATCACCCACCACCACCGTGCCGACCATCGCCAAGGCGATTTCCGTGGTGAAGCCCTGACGCAGGCAGTAGACCGGCAGCAAGGTCAGGATCATTGCTTCGAACGCGGCGAACAGCGATACCGCCCAGGCAATTGCTGGCAAGCCGCGGCAGAAGGTCAACAAGTCACCGAGGGTTACGCTGCAGGCTTCGCTGGTGGGTGCGCCGCCGCGACCCAGCAGCAGGAACGGTGACGTCATCAGCAAACCGACACCGACCCAGAAGCCATAATCGTGCTCGGTGCCCAACGCACCCAACAGCAACGGCCCGGCCAACTGACTCAGCGCATAGCTACTGCCATACAGCGCCACCAGTCGACCGCGCCATTGCTCGACCACCAATTGGTTGATCCAGCTTTCACCAAGAATGAAGACGAGGGTCAGGATCACCCCGATCATCAACCGCAGCGCCAGCCAGACCGGGTAGCTCGGCCACACTGCCAGCAAACCGATGGATACCGCCCCGGCCCACAGACATAGGCGCATCAAATTGGCCGTGCCAAGACGGGCCGCGAGGTGGCTGGAGATTTTCGCCCCCAGCAATACGCCAATGGCCGGCATCGCCGCCATCACGCCGATCGCGAACGAGCCGTAACCCCAGCCTTCCAGACGCAGCGATACCAACGGCATGCTGACACCCAGAGCCAGGCCGACACTCAAGACAGACGCCAAAACGGCGAAATAAGTCGCCCAACGCATGTTCCACACTCCTGTGGATTGTTATTTTACCGGTGGCACAAAACACTGTGGGAGCGAGCCTGCTCGCGATGACGGAGCAACATTCAACATTGACGTCGACTGTCATACCGCTATCGCGAGCAGGCTCGCTCCCACAAGGGATCTATGTTGCAACGGGCCCCGATATGAACCGGGGCCCGCTACAGATTACAACTTGATCCAGGTCGCCTTCAGCTCGGTGTACTTGTCGAACGCGTGCAGCGACTTGTCGCGACCGTTGCCGGACTGTTTGAAGCCACCGAACGGCGCGGTCATGTCGCCGCCGTCGTACTGGTTGACCCACACGCTACCGGCACGCAAAGCCTTGGCGGTCAGGTGAGCCTTGGAGATGTCGGCGGTCCAGACTGCAGCGGCCAGACCGTAAGGCGTGTCGTTGGCGATCTGGATGGCTTCTTCAGCGCTGTCGAAGGTGATGACCGACAACACCGGACCGAAGATTTCTTCCTGAGCAATTTTCATCGCGTTGCTCACGCCATCGAAAATCGTCGGCTCGACGTAGGTGCCACCGGTTTCCTGAAGAATGCGCTTGCCACCAGCCACCAGTTTGGCGCCATCGGTGTGACCGGATTCGATGTAGGACAGCACAGTGTTCATCTGCTGGGTGTCCACCAGCGCACCGACATTGGTTGCCGGGTCCAGCGGGTTGCCCGGTTTCCAGGTTTTCAGGGCCTCGATCACCAGCGGCAGGAATTTGTCCTTGATCGAACGCTCCACCAGCAGGCGCGAACCGGCGGTGCAGACTTCGCCCTGGTTGAAGGCGATGGCACCGGCAGCGGCTTCGGCGGCGGCTTGCAGGTCCGGCGCATCAGCGAACACGATGTTCGGGCTCTTGCCGCCAGCTTCCAGCCAGACACGTTTCATGTTCGATTCGCCGGAGTAGATCAGCAGTTGCTTGGCGATCTTGGTCGAACCGGTGAACACCAGGGTGTCGACGTCGTTGTGCAGGGCCAGGGCCTTGCCGACGGTGTGACCGTAACCCGGCAGCACGTTCAACACACCTTTCGGGATACCGGCTTCAACGGCCAGCGCCGCAATGCGGATCGCGGTCAGCGGAGATTTTTCAGACGGTTTAAGGATCACCGAGTTACCGGTGGACAGCGCCGGCCCGAGCTTCCAGCAGGCCATCATCAACGGGAAGTTCCACGGCACGATCGCACCGACCACGCCGACCGGCTCGCGAGTCACAAGACCCAGCTGATCGTGCGGGGTGGCGGCGACTTCGTCGTAGATCTTGTCGATGGCTTCACCGCTCCAGCTCAGGGCTTGCGCCGCGCCGGGAACGTCGATGTACAGGGAGTCGCTGATCGGCTTGCCCATGTCCAGGGTTTCGAGCAGGGCCAGCTCTTCGGCGTGCTGTTTCAGCAGGCCGGCGAAACGAATCATGGTGGCTTTGCGTTTGGTCGGCGCCAGGCGCGACCAGGCGCCGGAATTGAAAGTGGCGCGGGCGTTATCCACGGCACGCTGGGCATCGGCGGCGTCACAGCTGGCAATCTTGCCCAGCAGACGGCCATCGACGGGGCTGATGCACTCGAAGGTCTCATCGGAGACGGCATCGGTGTATTCGCCATTGATGTAGGCGCGGCCTTCGATCTTCAGATCGAGAGCCCGTTGTTCCCAGTCGGCACGAGTCAGGGTGGTCATTCGAGTGTCCTCCTCTTATTGAATACGAGTGCCCCGCGGTCTATGCGGGTGCTGTCAGGAATTCTGCCCGGCCAGCCTGCTTTTCGGCTCAAGGCAACCGTTACCCTAAACCAGCGGCCGGTGAAGTTTCAATATATTTGACACAAGGCCGGCAAACGGCCTTGCGATGTTCATTTTAATAAACATAGACTTTCAATTTTCCAGCGCAATCACGGGGGAATACCAGCATGAGCATTCAGGATATCGTCGATTTCAGCCAGGCCAACACCCAGCCCGATCGCTATCGACCAGACCCGGCGAAAGTCCTCAAGGGAGACCCCGAGCAAGCGGTGTACAACCATTACAACAGCCCATGCGGCCAAATGAGTGCGGGTGTTTGGGAAGGCGAAGTCGGCCAGTGGCTAGTGAACTACACCGAGCACGAATACTGCGAAATCGTTCAGGGGGTTTCAGTGCTGCGCGACGGCGAGGGTAACGCCAAGACTCTGCGTGTGGGCGATCGCTTCGTGATTCCGGCCGGTTTCAAAGGCACCTGGGAAGTGCTGGAGCCGTGCCGCAAGATCTATGTGGTGTTTGAACAGAAGGCTTGAGGATTTGTGCCGCCCCGGCCGGCCCTTTCGCGAGCAAGCCCGCTCCCACATTTGATCTGCGTCGTTCACAAATCCAATGTGGGAGCGAGCCTGCTCGCGATGAGGTCCTGGCAGACCAAAACAAAACACGCAGGCAACAAAAAAGGCCCGTATCTCGCGATACGGGCCTTTTTCGTAAGAGGGAAAAATCAATTACTTGATTTTGCCTTCTTTGTAGATCACGTGCTTACGAACAACCGGATCAAATTTCTTGATCTCGATTTTGTCCGGAGTAGTGCGCTTGTTCTTGTCGGTAGTGTAGAAGTGACCAGTACCGGCGCTCGAAATCAAACGAATCAATTCACGCATGATTAGCTCCCTTAGATCTTGCCGGCTTTGCGGATTTCGGCCAGCACGACAGTGATGCCACGCTTGTCGATGATACGCATGCCTTTGGCAGATACGCGCAGACGCACGAAACGTTTCTCTTCTTCAACCCAGAAGCGGTGATGCTGCAGGTTCGGCAGGAAACGACGACGGGTTTTGTTGTTTGCGTGGGAAATGTTATTCCCAGTCACCGGACCCTTACCGGTAACTTGACATACTCTCGACATGCCTCAGCCCTCTAAAACCACATGCCCAACCCGGCATGGGTTGGCCGCTTAATCTCTCAGTCATTTGGCGCCAGGCGCCGCGTTTCTTTAGAGGTCTTACCGGCTACACCTACAGTGAAGGAACCGGGCCCCTAGAAAAGAGCGCTGCTTTATACCAGAAAGACTGGAGAGCAACAACATTCCGTGTGCGCGAACTTGATAAATTCCCCCTTTTCCGGGCGCCGGGCGCCTTGGATAAAGGCTGTCGCCGATTAAGACCGCTCGTCGCAGAGAATCGGCCAACCGACCGATTCCGGGTTTTCCTCGGCCCGCATCACCGAAAACAAGCGCATATAGTCTCCTTAAAACGAAAAAGGGGATAGTCATTTGCAAAAGAGCCCACTAGGGTAAGCCTTTTCCAGACTGCACTTGCAGATGGGCCTTCGATCTGTAAAGGAATCCGACCATGCGCCTCGCTGCCCTACCGCTGCTGCTCGCACCGCTTCTACTGAGCCCCCTGGCCCATGCTGCCGCCCTGAGCGTCTGCACCGAAGCCAGCCCGGAAGGGTTCGATGTGGTGCAATACAACTCGCTGACCACCACCAACGCCTCGGCCGACGTGCTGATGGACCGCCTGGTGGACTTCGACACGGCCAGCGGCAAAGTGGTCGCCAGCCTGGCGGACAGCTGGGAAGTCACACCCGACGGCCTGACCTACGTTTTCAAATTGCACCCGCAGGTGAAATTTCACCATACCGAATACTTCAACCCGACGCGTGACCTGACCGCCGAAGACGTGAAGTTCAGTTTCGACCGCATGCTCGACCCGGCGCACCCGTGGCACAAAGTCGCCCAGAGCGGCTTCCCGCATGCCCAGTCGATGCAGTTACCGGCGTTGATCAAGAAGATCGACGCATTGGACCCGCTCACCATCCGCTTCACCCTCGATCACCCGGACTCGACTTTCCTGCCGACCCTGAGCATGGGTTTCGCCTCGATCTATTCGGCCGAATACGCCGACCAACTGTTGAAGGCCGGCACGCCGGAAAAGCTCAACAGCCAGCCGATCGGCAGCGGGCCGTTCATTTTCACGCGCTTTCAGAAAGACGCCTCGATTCGCTACAAAGCCAACCGCGACTACTTCCGCGGCAAGCCATCGGTAGACCCGCTGATCTTCGCCATCACTCCGGACGCCAACGTGCGCTTGCAGAAATTGCGCCGCAACGAGTGCCAGATCGCGCTGTCGCCCAAACCGCTGGACGTACAGGCTGCGAAGCAAGAACCGACCCTGAAGGTGGAAAAGACTGACGCCTTCATGACCGCATTCGTCGGAATCAACAGCCAGCATCCGCCGCTGGACAAACCTGAAGTGCGTCAGGCCATCAACCTGGCATTCGACAAGGCCAATTACATCAAGGCTGTGTTCGAAGACACCGCCGAGCCTGCCAATGGCCCATACCCACCCAACACCTGGAGCTACGCCAAAAACCTCTCGGGCTATCCCCATGATGTCGAGAAAGCCCGGGCGTTGATGGCCAAGGCCGGGCTCAAGAGTGGCTTCCAGACCACCATCTGGACCCGCCCTTCCGGCAGCCTGCTGAACCCCAATCCGAGCCTCGGCGCGCAATTGCTGCAGTCCGACCTCGCGGAAATCGGCATCCAGGCCGAGATTCGTGTGATCGAATGGGGCGAGCTGATTCGCCGCGCCAAGGCCGGCGAACACGACTTGCTATTCATGGGCTGGGCTGGCGACAACGGCGACCCGGACAACTTCCTCACACCGCAGTTTTCCTGCGCGGGGGTCAAATCCGGCACCAACTTCGCCCGCTACTGCAACCAGGACCTGGACAAGCTGATCAGCGCTGGCAAGACCACTGGTGAGCAAGGTGTACGCACCAAGCTCTACGAGCAGGCCCAGGCTCAGATCCAGCAACAGGCGTTGTGGCTGCCACTGGCGCACCCGACGGCCTTTGCGCTGACGCGTAAGGATGTGCAGGGCTATCAGGTCAGTCCGTTCGGTCGTCAGGATTACTCGAAGGTCAACCTCAAGTAATCCGCCCCGCCACAACCCCCTGTGGGAGCGGGCTTGCTCGCGAAAGCGGTCTGTCAGTAGACATTGATATCGACTGACACGACGCCTTCGCGAGCAAGCCCGCTCCCACAGGAGTTGCTTACCCCTCTAGCCCTCTCACATCCACCCATACTCGGCCATGGACAGCGGATCACCATCCCCAACGATGAAATGGTCTAGCACCCGCACATCGATCAGGTCCAGGGCCTCTTGCAGGCGCTTGGTCAGCGTACGGTCGGCTTGACTGGGGTTGGTGTTACCCGACGGATGGTTGTGGCAGAGGATCAACGCTGCGGCATTGTGGGCCAAGGCGCGTTTAACCACCTGCCTCGGATAAACACTGGTGCTGTCGATGGAGCCGCGAAACAGCACTTCAAACGCCAGCACTTGATGCTTGGAATCCAAAAACAGACACCCAAACACCTCGTGAGGCTCGTGGCGCAACATCGACTTCAGGTAATCACGAACCGCCTGCGGATTCTCCAGTGCCGATTTTTGGCGCGCACGTTCGGCCAAATGCCTTCTGCCCATTTCCTGGGCCGCTTGCAACTGAGCGAATTTCGCTGGCCCAAGCCCTAATTGCCTGCTGAATGCAGCCTGATCGGCCTCTAGCAGTGAGCGCAGGCTGCCAAACTGATTCAGCAGATGTCGCGCCAGATCAACTGCGCTTTTACCCGACACGCCGGTCCTTAAAAAAATCGCCAGCAGTTCGGCGTCCGAAAGGCTCCCCGAGCCCAACTCAAGCAACCTCTCCCGCGGCCGCTCGGCCGCCGGCCAATCGCGAATACTCATAGCACCTCCCTGGAATGTGGGCGCCGCTGTTCCATAGCGGTCGCTGTGATATCGTAGCCCATCTTTTTTGCTGGCGAATTCATCCCTGGGGAGGGGGTATCGCCAAGCAGTCATCAACGAAATGAAAGGCAGACCTATGCAGCGGCTGTATCGGAAACGCATCGTTCTGGGCGTCGGCGGCGGCATTGCGGCCTACAAGAGCGCCGAGCTGGTTCGCCGCCTGATCGACCAGGGCGCCGAAGTGCGCGTGGTCATGACCCGTGGCGGCAGCGAATTCATTACCCCGCTGACCATGCAGGCGTTGTCCGGGCATCCGGTCCATCTCGATTTGCTGGACCCGGCGGCCGAAGCCGCGATGGGCCACATCGAGCTGGCCAAGTGGGCCGACCTGGTACTGATCGCTCCCGCCACCGCGGACCTGATCGCCCGTCTGGCCCAAGGCATTGCCGACGATCTGCTGACCACGTTGGTGCTGGCCACCGACGCCGTGGTCGCGGTTGCCCCGGCGATGAACCAGGCCATGTGGCGCGATCCGGCGACCCAGGCCAACCTGCAAACCCTCGAAAGCCGTGACCTCAAGGTCTTCGGCCCAGCCTCCGGCAGCCAGGCCTGCGGCGACGTCGGTATGGGCCGCATGCTCGAAGCCACCGACCTCGCCCAGTGCGCGGCAGACTGCTTCCAGCGCCAGGCGCTGACCGGCAAACACGTGCTGATCACCGCCGGCCCGACCCAGGAAAACATCGACCCGGTGCGCTACATCACCAACCACAGCTCTGGAAAAATGGGCTTTGCCCTGGCCGAAGCCGCGGTAGAAGCCGGCGCCCGCGTGACTCTGATTACGGGTCCTGTGCATCTGCCGACCCCGGATCGCGTCACGCGCATCGACGTGGTCAGTGCCCGCGACATGCTCGCTGCCTGCGAAGCGGCGATCCCTTGCGACCTGTTCATCGCCTCTGCTGCGGTCGCGGACTACCGTCCGGAAGTCGTCGCCCCACAGAAACTCAAGAAAGACCCTACGAACGGCGACGGCTTGTTGCTACAGATGGTCCGCAACCCAGACATCCTGGCCACCATCGCCACCCGTCCCGACCGTCCGTTCAGTGTCGGTTTCGCCGCCGAAACCGAACACTTGCTCGATTACGCTGCACGCAAGTTGAAAGACAAGAACCTCGATCTGATCGTCGCCAACGACGTCGCGAACCCGAGTATTGGCTTCAACAGCGAAGAAAACGCCTGCAGCGTAATCGACCGTGAGCTGCACGCCACACTCTTCGCCCAGACCAGCAAGAGCAAAATCGCTCGCCAGCTGATCACTTTTATCGCCGAACGTCTGAACCAGGTTTAATTTACATGCACGCTTTGCAAGCCAAGATCCTCGACCCACGCATCGGTACCGAATTCCCACTGCCGCAATACGCGACGCCAGGCTCCGCCGGCCTCGACCTGCGCGCCATGCTGGAAAAAGACACCGTCATCAAGCCGGGCGAAACCCTGCTGATTCCGACCGGCCTGTCCGTCTACATTGGCGATCCAGGTTTGGCCGCGCTGATTCTGCCGCGTTCCGGCCTGGGCCATAAGCACGGCATCGTGCTGGGCAACCTGGTCGGCCTGATCGACTCCGATTACCAAGGCCCGCTGATGGTGTCGTGCTGGAACCGTGGCCAGACCGATTTCAACATGGTGGTAGGCGAACGCCTGGCGCAATTGGTGCTGGTACCGGTAGTTCAAGCTCATTTTGAAATGGTCGAAGAGTTCGTCGAAACCCAGCGCGGCACCGGCGGTTTCGGCCACTCCGGCAGCCACTGATCCGAAAGATGGCAACCCTGTGGCGAGGGGGCTTGCCCCCGTTGGGCAGCGAAGCGGGCCCAAACTCTGTGAGTCATTACCGATTTTTGTGAGTGCTATGCACTCAAGCGGGAGCAAGCTCTCTCACCACAAATTGCACAGTCGTCATCTGGAAGGTTTACCACTGAAAATCAAGGCATTGAACGGCAATTGCTCGTCGATGCTGATGGCATGGCCTTTTCATACCACGAACTCTCGGTGGAAAACGCCGTCATACCCTTCAGTTTGAGCCTGCCGACGAGTTTTTCGCCGGCAGGTCCAGCCACTTTCGAGATGGAGCATTCCTACAGATGAGCACCCCAGCCCAAGTCGCACCCAAGTTCCCCGACAGCATCTTCCGCGCCTACGACATTCGCGGCACCGTCCCGGAATTCTTGAACGCTGAAACAGCTTATTGGCTTGGTCGCGCCATCGGCTCCCAGAGCCTGGCCCAGAATGAACCCAATGTGTCCGTCGGCCGTGACGGTCGCCTGTCCGGCCCGGAACTGGTCGAGCAACTGATCAAAGGCCTGGCCGACAGCGGCTGCCACGTCAGCGACGTCGGCCTGGTACCCACCCCTGCGCTGTACTACGCCGCCAACGTACTGGCCGGCAAATCCGGCGTGATGCTCACCGGCAGCCACAACCCGTCGAACTACAATGGCTTCAAGATCGTCATTGCCGGCGACACCCTGGCCAACGAACAGATCCAGGCCCTGCACGAACGCCTCAAGACCAACAACCTGAGCAGCGGCAAGGGCAGCATCACCAAGGTCGAGATCCTCGATCGCTACAACACCGAAATCGTCCAGGACATCAAACTGGCTCGTCGCCTGAAAGTCGTGGTCGATTGCGGTAACGGCGCGGCCGGCGTGATCGCCCCGCAACTGATCGAAGCCCTGAACTGCGAAGTCATCCCGCTGTTCTGCGAAGTCGATGGCAACTTCCCGAACCACCACCCGGACCCGGGCAAGCCTGAAAACCTCGTGGACCTGATCGCCAAGGTCAAGGAAACCAACGCCGACATCGGCCTGGCCTTCGACGGCGACGGCGACCGTGTGGGCGTCGTTACCAACACTGGCAGCATCGTTTTCCCTGATCGCCTGCTGATGCTGTTCGCCCGCGACGTCGTGGCGCGCAACCCGAACGCGGAAATCATCTTCGACGTCAAATGCACCCGTCGCCTGATTCCGCTGATCAAGGAATACGGCGGTCGTCCGCTGATGTGGAAGACCGGTCACTCGTTGATCAAAAAGAAAATGAAACAATCCGGTGCCCTGTTGGCCGGCGAAATGAGCGGGCACATCTTCTTCAAGGAGCGCTGGTTCGGTTTCGACGACGGCATTTACAGCGCCGCACGGCTGCTGGAGATCCTCAGCAAGGAAAAATCCACCGCGGAAGAGCTGTTCGCGACCTTCCCGAACGATATTTCTACGCCAGAGATCAATATCCATGTGACCGAAGAGAGCAAATTCAGCATCATTGATGCACTGCACGATGCGCAATGGGGTGAAGGCGCCGACCTGACCACCATTGACGGCGTGCGAGTCGACTATGCCAAAGGCTGGGGCCTGGTTCGCGCCTCCAACACCACACCGGTGCTGGTGCTGCGCTTCGAGGCCGATGACGAGGCTGAATTGCAGCGCATCAAGGATGTGTTCCACGTCCAGCTGAAACGCGTTGCACCTGATCTCCAATTACCGTTTTGATCTTCTGAAGCACCCGGAGCCCTGAATGACCCTCGAACGCGAAGCCGCCGCCAACACCGCCAAGGTCCTGTCCGAAGCGCTGCCTTACATTCGCCGCTATGTCGGCAAGACGCTGGTGATCAAATACGGCGGCAACGCGATGGAAAGCGAGGAGCTGAAAACCGGCTTCGCCCGCGACATCGTGCTGATGAAAGCCGTCGGCATCAATCCGGTGGTGGTTCACGGTGGCGGCCCGCAAATCGGCGACCTGCTCAAGCGTCTGTCGATCGAGAGCCACTTCATCGATGGCATGCGCGTGACTGACGCGCAGACCATGGACGTGGTGGAAATGGTCCTCGGCGGCCAGGTCAACAAGGACATCGTCAACCTGATCAACCGTCATGGCGGCAGCGCCATCGGCCTGACCGGTAAAGACGCCGAGCTGATTCGCGCGAAAAAGCTCACTGTTACCCGTCAGACGCCGGAGATGACCCAGCCGGAAATCATCGATATTGGCCAAGTGGGCGAAGTGGTCGGCATCAACACCGACCTGCTGAACCTGCTGGTCAAAGGCGACTTCATCCCGGTGATCGCGCCAATCGGCGTCGGCGCCAACGGCGAGTCGTACAACATCAACGCCGACCTGGTGGCCGGTAAAGTGGCCGAGGCACTGAAAGCCGAGAAGCTGATGCTACTGACCAACATCGCCGGCCTGATGGACAAGTCGGGCACGGTTCTGACCGGCCTGACGACTCAACAGGTCGACGACCTGATCGCCGACGGCACTATCTACGGCGGCATGCTGCCAAAGATTCGTTGCGCGCTGGAAGCGGTACAGGGCGGCGTGGGCAGCTCGTTGATCATCGATGGTCGGGTGCCGAACGCGATTCTGCTGGAAATCTTCACCGATACCGGTGTGGGTACCTTGATCAGCAATCGCAAGCGTCCTTAAGCGGTACATACAAAAAGACCCCGCTCAGCCTGGCTGAGCGGGGTCTTTTTTTGCCTGCGATCCCTGCCGGATCTTGTAGCCCCCTGTAGGAGCTGCCGAAGGCTGCGATCTTTTGACCTTGTTTTTAAAAAGCCAAAATCAAAAGATCGCAGCCTTCGGCAGCTCCTACACGGGAAGTGCGTCAGACGCCGAATTGTGCGCGGTAGGCTTCAACTGCCGGCAGGTGTTGCTTGAGCTGCGGATCATCCGCCAGGAACTCGAGCACCTGATTCAGCGAAACGATGCTGATCACCGGGATGCCGAAGTCACGCTCCACTTCCTGGATGGCCGACAATTCGCCGTTGCCACGCTCCTGACGGTTCAGGGCGATCAACACGCCCGCGGCTTTGGCGCCGTCCTGGGAAGCGATGATCTGCATCACTTCACGGATGGCGGTGCCTGCGGTGATCACGTCGTCGATGATCAGCACGTCGCCGGTCAATGGCGCACCAACCAGGCTGCCGCCTTCGCCGTGGGCCTTGGCTTCCTTGCGGTTGAAGCACCATGGCAGATCACGGTCATGATGTTCGGCCAGCGCCACGGCGGTGGTCGCCGCCAACGGGATGCCTTTGTAGGCCGGGCCGAACAGCACGTCGAACGAAATACCGCTCTCGACGATGGCTGCCGCATAGAAACGACCCAGCTGCGCCAGGGCAGAACCCGAGTTGAACAGGCCGGCATTGAAGAAGTAAGGACTGGTGCGTCCGGACTTCAGGGTGAACTCACCGAAGCGCAAAACGCCACGATCAATGGCAAAACGAATGAAGTCGCGCTGATACGCTTGCATGAAAAAAACCCCAAATACCACGGATTTAGCTAATTAGGTAGACGCCGTGTATCATACCCGCACGCGATTTTTGGGGCCACTTATGCGGATCATCAGTGTGAACGTCAATGGTATTCAGGCTGCAGTCGAGCGTGGTTTGCTCAGTTGGCTGCAAGCACAGAATGCCGACGTCATCTGCCTGCAGGACACCCGCGCCTCCGCCTTTGAACTGGACGATCCAGCCTTCCAACTGGATGGCTACTTCCTTTATGCCTGCGAAGCCGAAGTTCCCGCCCAAGGTGGCGTGGCTTTGTACTCGCGGTTGCAACCGAAGGCAGTCATCAGCGGTCTCGGCTTCGAGACGGCCGACCGCTACGGGCGTTACCTGCAAGCCGATTTCGACAAGGTCAGCATCGCGACCTTACTGCTCCCTTCGGGGCAGAACGGCGATGAAGATTTGAACCAGAAGTTCAAGCTAATGGACGACTTCGCCCGTTATCTGGATAAACAGCGACGCAAACGTCGCGAGTACATTTATTGTGGCTCGCTGTACGTGGCGCAACAGAAGCTGGATATCAAGAACTGGCGCGACAGCCAGCAATCCCCGGGCTTCCTGGCACCTGAGCGTGCCTGGATGGATGAGATTGTCGGCAACATGGGTTATGTCGATGCCCTGCGCGAAGTCAGCCGCGAAGGCGACCAGTACAGCTGGTGGCCGGACAACGAACAGGCGGAAATGCTCAACCTCGGTTGGCGCTTCGACTATCAGCTGTTGACTCCGGGCCTGCGTCGTTTCGTTCGCAGCGCACGTTTGCCGCGTCAACCACGTTTCTCGCAGCATGCACCGCTGATCGTGGATTACGACTGGACGCTGACCATCTAGTTTTCGCTGACACGAAAACCTGCTGACCGGTGGACGAAAATGCCCATATCGAAAGATATGGGCATTTTTCTTATGCGTTATACCTTCAAGCAGCGGCGAAAAACGGCAGTGCCAAGTACAACTTGATCACGATGACATTAATGATGTCGATGAAGAAAGCCCCCACCATTGGCACCACCAGGAACGCTATCTGCGAAGGTCCGTAACGTTGCGTCACCGCTTGCATGTTAGCGATGGCAGTTGGCGTTGCTCCTAGTCCAAAACCGCAGTGCCCTGCCGCCAGAACTGCCGCATCGTAGTTGCTGCCCATCATTCTGAATGTCACGAAAATCGCAAACAGTGCCATGACCAACGCTTGCGCGGCCAGGATGATAAAGATCGGTAACGCCAGTGCTGCCAGATCCCACAGCTTGAGCGACATCAGAGCGATCGCCAGAAACAGCGATAAGCTGACATTCCCCAACACGGAAACTTCACGCTCAAACACCTGATACAAGCCAAGTGCGGAAAGGCCGTTGCGTAAGACCACACCCACGAACAAGACACATACGAACGTCGGCAACTCAAATACAGTTCCGTGGAGCAGGCCATTCAAGAGGGAGCCTGCCATCAGACTGACGGCGATCAGGGCGAGCGTCTCGATAAACGAAAACGGCGTGATCGAGCGCTCTTTGTTTGGCTGCTCAAAGCCCTTCGGCAGACGCGGCTTATCTTTCTCGCAACCGGGTGTCTGGACACGTTTGATGAGCAGGCGAGCGACCGGGCCACCAATCAAACCACCCAGCACCAAGCCAAACGTAGCAGAGGCCATGGCGAGTTCAGAGGCGGAAGCCAGACCAAACTTCTCGCTGAACGTCGCTCCCCATGCAGCGCCGGTACCGTGACCGCCAGACAACGTAACCGAGCCCGTCAACAAGCCCATCAACGGATCGAGCCCCAAGGCCTTTGCGAGGCCGATGCCCATGGCATTCTGGACCACCAGAAGCCCGATCACCGCCAGTAGGAAGATCCCCACTACGCGCCCGCCTTTCTTCAGGCTGGCAAAGTCTGCACTCAAGCCGATGGTGGCAAAAAAAGCCAACATCAGGGGAGTTTGCAGTGAGGTGTCAAATCGGACGTCGAAATCAAATCCCCGCAAGGCCAGGAGAAGCAGAGCCACCACCAGACCGCCTGCAACAGGCTCAGGAATATTGTAACTGCGTAAAAAACCGATTCGTGTGACCAGTCCGCGCCCCAGTAACAGTACTAAAGAGGCGGCAACAAGTGTTCCATAAAAATCGAGCTGAACCATTAGGATTTATACTTTGATATATATTCATGGGCGAGCTTTTTACCTGGACACGCCTCTTGAACAGGTTGATTTTCTCAACACTGATTTACTTTAAATTCAAGGACCTTCAATGGCCTGAATATATCGAAATATTTCTGAAGGAATATTTACTTGGGGCAACTTTATCAACCGCGAAGTCTCATTGCCAAGTACATAGGCGGCGCTGAGGCAAAGCAGTTGTGACTAGAAGTGTAAGAGCGATAGTGCGCAGTAATACCTGCGGCAGCGGGATATCGCTAATGGCAACGCTTGGGAAGCAGTTTCAAAAAAGCAAATGCCCCGACAAGTCAGGGCATTTACTTAAAAGCGTGGCGAATCATTATTTGATCAACCGCCAAGTGAACGGATACCGGTAAGGGAACCCTTCATTGGCTTTCACGCCGGCAATGATGGTCAATACCAGCGCACCGATCGCGACCAGACCAAACAGGAAGAACCCGATGATCACCACCATCAGCAGGAAGCAGATAGCCGAAGCAATGGCGACGGTAATCTGAAAGTTCAACGCTTCCTTGCCTTGCGCGTCGATGAACGGATCTGATTCGCGCTTCATCTGCCAGAGAATCAACGGACCGATCAGCGTGCCGAACGGCAGCCAGATCCCCAGCAAGGCGGACAGGTGACAAAACATTGCCCACTGACGAACCTCTCGGCTCGGTGTGGGTAGAGGCAGTTGCTCGTCACTCATGGCGTCCTCCTTGCGTGGAGCAGGTCCGATCAGTCGGCCAGTGCAGCCTTCTGCAGTTCGAAAATCTCGATCATGCCTTTCTTCGCCAGTGCCAGCATCGCGTTCAACTCTTCCGGCTGGAACGGCGCGCCTTCAGCAGTGCCCTGAACTTCGATGAAACCGCCAGTGCTGGTCATCACCACGTTGAGGTCAGTCTCGGCAGCCGAATCTTCCAGGTAATCGAGGTCAAGCACAGGCTCGCCCTGGTACATGCCCACCGAAACGGCAGCGATCATTTGCTTGAGCGGGTCGCCACCTTTCAGGCCGCCGCGCTTCTTGATCACTTTCAAGGCGTCGATCAGTGCAACCATGGCACCGGTGATGGACGCGGTGCGGGTGCCGCCGTCAGCCTGGATCACGTCGCAGTCGACGTACAGGGTGACGTCGCCCAGCTTGGTCATGTCCAGCGCAGCGCGCAGGGAACGGCCGATCAAACGCTGGATTTCGAGAGTACGGCCACCTTGCTTGCCGCGGCTCGCTTCACGCTGGTTACGTTCGCCAGTGGCGCGCGGCAGCATGCCGTATTCGGCGGTCAACCAACCCTGGCCCTGACCTTTCAGGAAACGCGGCACGCCATTCTCGACGCTGACGGTGCAGATGACTTTGGTATCACCGAACTCGACCAGCACAGAACCCTCGGCGTGTTTGGTGTAGTTGCGGGTAATGCGGATCGAGCGGAGCTGATCGGCAGCGCGACCACTTGGACGTTTCATAGGGATTACCTGTACGGAGGACGGAAAACTGCCGAGCATTATAGAGCCGTGGGCCGCGAGTGGGCACTTCTAAAAAAATCGCCCGACGATTGAAGCCCCTGAATAGAGCTTAGCCGACGGCCTGCAGCTCTTTGTCACAGCGTGTGTTTGGGCGCATCCGCCCCTCTGCGCTACAATCCTGCGCCTTTGCTGCCTGTCGGCTTTAATTCACAGATAGCGGGTCCGCGGAACCATGGGTTACGCGCCGACCTGCATTGCGAGGTACCTCCATGGTGCACAGCATGACCGCCTTCGCCCGCGTAGAGAAAGCCGGCGTCCAGGGCACCCTGAGCTGGGAACTGCGCTCGGTCAACAGCCGCTACCTGGAACCCCACCTGCGTCTGCCGGAATCTTTCCGCGACCTCGAAGGCGCGGTCCGCGAAGCCCTGCGCCAGGAACTGTCCCGGGGCAAGCTCGAATGCACCCTGCGCTTTACCGAAGAAAGCGCCGGCAAACCGCTGCAAGTGGACCGCGAGCGCGCCGCGCAACTGGTCGCTGCCGCCGAGACGGTCGCCAGCCTGATCAAGAACCCGGCCGCACTGAACCCGCTGGAAGTCCTGGCCTGGCCCGGCGTGCTGGTGGCCGATGCCGCCGACCCGCAAGCGCTGAATGCCGAAGCCCTGGCGCTGTTCCATCAGGGCCTGAAAGAACTCAAGGCCGGTCGCGAGCGCGAAGGCTCCGAGCTTGCGCGATTGATCAACGAGCGCCTGACCTCTATTGAAGGGGATGTGGTGATCCTGCGTGAGCTGGTCCCGCAGATGCTCGCCACCCAACGCCAGAAAGTCCTCGACCGCTTCACCGACATGAAGGCCGACCTCGACCCGCAGCGACTGGAACAGGAAATGGTCATGCTCGCGCAAAAGAGCGACGTCGCCGAAGAACTGGATCGCTTGAGCACTCACATCATCGAAGTTCGCCGGGTGCTCAAATCCGGCGGCGCTGCCGGTCGGCGCCTGGACTTCCTGATGCAGGAACTCAACCGCGAAGCCAACACACTGGGCTCCAAAGCCTTCGACCCGCGCAGCACCCAAGCGGCGGTCAACCTCAAAGTGTTGATCGAGCAGATGCGCGAACAAGTGCAGAATATTGAGTAAGGCAAACCCGACATGACCCACAGCACCGGCACCCTGTACATCATTTCCGCCCCCTCGGGCGCAGGCAAGAGCAGTCTGGTCAAGGCCCTGACCGACGCTGATCAGGAGATCCGTGTCTCGGTCTCCCACACCACCCGCGCCATGCGCCCCGGTGAAGTGAACGGCGTGAACTATCACTTCGTCGAACGCAGCGAGTTCGTGAAGATGATCGAACACGGGGATTTCCTCGAGCGCGCCGAAGTGTTCGGCAATCTCTATGGCACCTCGCAAAGCCACCTGCAGCAAACCCTGGATGAAGGCCACGACCTGATTCTGGAAATCGACTGGCAGGGTGCCGAGCAGGTGCGCAAGTTGATGCCCCAGGCCCGCTCGATCTTCATTCTCCCGCCGTCTTTGCAGGCCTTGCACCAGCGCCTGACCAATCGTGGCCAGGACAGCGACGAGATCATCGAAGGCCGGATGCGCGAAGCCGTCAGCGAGATGAGCCACTACGTCGACTACGACTACCTGATCATCAACGACGATTTCGCCCACGCACTGGACGATCTGAAGGCGATTTTCCGCGCCAATCAGCTGCATCAGAAGCGTCAGCAGCAGCGTCATGGCAAATTATTGGCTGAATTGCTCGGCTAAACAGCTCTTCCCAAAACCGCTGCAAGGGCTTTACATTGGCACTTATAGCGCGTCGAAGAGCCTGGTCAAAAAATCAGCGCTTCCCTAATCGCTGGTGATTTTTTAAACTGTTGAGTCCGCTCGCCCACCCGGGCAGCGCGCATATTGCATTCGCTCCGAGGAATACCATGGCCCGCGTAACCGTTGAAGACTGCCTGAACCACGTGGAAAACCGTTTTGAACTGGTCATGCTGTCCACCAAGCGTGCCCGTCAACTGGCCACCGGCGGCAAAGAGCCCCTGGTTCAGTGGGAAAACGACAAGCCTACTGTTGTAGCGCTGCGTGAAATCGCCGAAGGCCTGATGAGCTACGAGTTCATCGCCAACGCAGAAATCGTCGAAGACGAACCGCTGTTCGCAGCGTTCGAGGACGAGTCCAACGAGGCAGTATAAGTCCATGCCTGGTCGACGTAGCACGGCGCGGGGTCACAACGAACGGCAGGAATTATCATGCCGAGCATAGACGCCCTCGCCGATCGCTTATCGACCTACCTCGGCAAGGACCAGGTCAATCTGGTCCGCCGAGCGTACTTCTACGCCGAACAAGCCCACGATGGCCAACGCCGTCGCAGCGGTGAAGCGTACGTCACGCACCCACTCGCGGTTGCGAATATTCTTGCCGACATGCATATGGACCATCAGAGCCTGATGGCGGCCATGCTGCATGACGTGATCGAAGACACCGGTATTGCCAAGGAAGCGCTGCAAGCGCAGTTCGGCGAAACCGTGGCCGAACTGGTCGACGGGGTCAGCAAACTGACCCAGATGAACTTCGAGACCAAAGCCGAAGCCCAGGCCGAAAACTTCCAGAAAATGGCCATGGCCATGGCGCGCGACATTCGCGTGATCCTGGTCAAGCTGGCCGACCGCCTGCACAACATGCGCACCCTGGAAGTACTGTCCGGCGAAAAGCGCCGGCGGATCGCCAAGGAAACCCTGGAAATCTATGCGCCCATCGCCAACCGGCTGGGCATGCACGCCATCCGCATAGAGTTCGAAGACCTCGGCTTCAAGGCCATGCACCCGATGCGTTCCGCGCGGATCAACCAGGCGGTCAAACGCGCCCGGGGCAATCGCAAGGAAATCGTCAACAAGATCGAAGAATCCCTCAGCCACTGCCTGGCCATCGATGGCATTCAGGGCGAGGTCAGCGGTCGTCAGAAACACCTCTACGGCATCTACAAGAAAATGCGCGGCAAGCGTCGGGCCTTCAACGAGATCATGGACGTCTACGCGTTCCGGATCATCGTCGACAAGGTCGATACCTGCTACCGCGTGCTAGGCGCTGTACACAATTTGTACAAACCGTTGCCGGGTCGATTCAAGGATTACATTGCGATCCCCAAGGCCAACGGCTATCAGTCGCTGCACACCACGCTGTTCGGCATGCACGGTGTACCGATCGAGATCCAGATCCGCACCCGTGAAATGGAAGAGATGGCCAACAACGGCATCGCCGCCCATTGGCTGTACAAATCCAGCGGCGACGAGCAGCCCAAAGGCACTCACGCCCGCGCCCGCCAGTGGGTCAAAGGCGTGCTGGAAATGCAGCAACGCGCCGGCAACTCGCTGGAGTTCATCGAAAGCGTGAAGATCGACCTGTTCCCGGACGAGGTCTACGTGTTCACGCCCAAAGGCCGGATCATGGAGCTGCCCAAAGGCTCCACGGCGGTCGACTTCGCTTACGCGGTACACACCGACGTGGGCAACAGCTGCATCGCCTGCCGGATCAATCGTCGTCTCGCACCGCTGTCCGAACCACTGCAAAGCGGCTCCACGGTCGAGATCGTCAGCGCCCCCGGCGCGCGGCCGAATCCGGCATGGCTCAACTTCGTGGTCACCGGCAAGGCGCGGACTCATATCCGCCATGCGCTGAAACTGCAACGCCGTTCCGAGTCCATCAGCCTCGGCGAACGCCTGCTGAACAAGGTGCTCAACGGTTTCGACAGCTCCCTGGAAAAAGTCCCGGCCGAGCGCGTGCAGTTGATGCTCCACGAATACCGCCTCGAACTGATCGAAGACCTGCTCGAAGACATCGGCCTGGGCAATCGCATGGCTTACGTGGTTGCCCGCCGCCTGCTTGGCGAAGGCGAACAGCTGCCAAGCCCGGAAGGCCCGCTGGCGATTCGTGGCACCGAAGGTCTGGTGCTCAGTTACGCCAAGTGCTGCACGCCGATCCCGGGCGACCCGATTGTCGGCCATCTGTCCGCGGGCAAAGGGATGGTGGTGCATCTGGACAACTGCCGCAACATCAGCGAAATCCGCCACAACCCGGAAAAATGCATCCAGCTCTCGTGGGCCAAGGATGTCACCGGCGAATTCAACGTCGAGCTGCGCGTCGAACTGGAACACCAGCGCGGCCTGATCGCCCTGCTGGCCAGCAGCGTCAACGCGGCCGACGGCAATATCGAAAAAATCAGCATGGACGAACGCGACGGTCGTATCAGCGTGGTCCAACTGGTGGTCAGTGTGCACGACCGCGTGCACCTGGCCCGCGTGATCAAGAAACTGCGCGCCCTGACCGGGGTCATCCGCATCACCCGCATGCGCGCGTAGCCCACCCTTCACAAGGAGTCATACATGACCAAGACCGTTATCAACAGCGACAAGGCCCCGGCCGCCATCGGTACTTATTCCCAGGCGATCAAGGCTGGCAACACCGTTTACATGTCGGGTCAGATTCCTCTGGACCCAAAAACCATGGAACTGGTTGAAGGCTTCGAAGCCCAGACCGTCCAAGTGTTCGAGAACCTCAAAGCCGTGGCTGAAGCGGCCGGTGGTTCGTTCAAGGACATCGTCAAACTGAACATCTTCCTCACCGACTTGAGCCACTTCGCCAAGGTCAACGAGATCATGGGCAAGTACTTCGACCAACCTTACCCAGCCCGCGCCGCCATCGGCGTAGCAGCCCTGCCAAAGGGTTCGCAGGTTGAAATGGATGCCATTCTGGTCATCGAGTAATGTGTCCGGCGCAGCCCGCTGAAGGCTGCGCCGATCTTGCTTTGAAAGGATTCCACCATGCGCCAAGCGCTAGCTCTCTCGCTGGTCGCCCTTCTCTTGGGCGGTTGTGCCAGCGATCCTGCCGATCGTGATATCAGCGGCACCTGGATCAATCAGTCGGCAATCGATGCTGCATCCAAAGGCGGCCCCCTGCGCGAAGCGCTCCAGGCCTATGGCCCGAATCTGGAATGGGACGTCAACACCCGAGCCGGTCAGGCCCGCTACACCAATGGTTTTGAAAATGTCGAAGGCAAGCTGCTGAGCGAAGAGTCCGGCGCCTGGAAAGTCGATTTTTATGGCAGCTCCGCCAGCGAGCTGAAGCGTGATGGCAAGCAACTGAGCCAGGCCGCCAACGACAACGAGCCGGAGCAAGTCTTCGACCGTGCAGCGGTCCCGGTGCCCGAAGGCGCACCGATTGGCGCGAGTTTCGAGCGGGCACTGTATTCGACTTATATGGGCGGCAGCTGGAAAATTCTCAGCGGCCCGGGCGAAGGCAATACCGTGCAATTCCAGGCAGACGGCCAGGTTGCCGGCCTGCCCGGTGCGGATCGTTATGCCCTGTGCCTGGCGGGCGATTGCGCGTCGATGAGCGGCGGCAACGACAACATCTGGCTGCAGGTGAACGGCCAGGGCAATACCTGGATCTTTGCGCGCAAGGGCAAGGAACTGGAGATTTTCCAGACGGTGAATACCGCACTGGCGGACGAGATGCCTTCGTTTACGCCGGGTGATCGCAAGTGGTTGCTGGAAAAGCAGTAACCCGGTTCTGAAACCACCAAAGACCCCATGTGGGAGCGAGCCTGCTCGCGATGAGGCCATAACATTCAACATCATCGCTGACTGTTAAGCCGCCATCGCGAGCAGGCTCGCTCCCACAGTTGTTTTGGGGTGTAGTCAGCAGCGACCTTCGAGGATCGCAGCGTAGCCTTCGCGAAAACTCGGATACTTCGGCACCCAACCCAACGCCTTCGCCCGGGCATTGCTGCAGCGCTTGCTGCCGGCACGACGCACACTCGCATCCTCGGCCCATTCGGTCACGCCCAGATACTCACGCAGCCAGCCCACCACCTCCGCCAATGACGCGGGCGCATCGTCGACGCCTATATAGGCATCATCGAGCGTCACCCCACGCCGATCTGCCTCAAGCAGAAACGCCAGCAACCCCGCCGCGTCGTCGACGTGAATGCGGTTGGCGTACAACGGTGGATCGATCGCCACGCGATAACCGCGACGAACCTGAGTCAGCAGAAACTCTCGGCCCGGACCGTAGATCCCGGTCAAGCGCACGATGCTCGCCGGGATGCCGCTATCACGCGCCACTTGCTCGGCCTCCAGCATCACACGCCCTGAATAGCCAGCCGCCACGGTCGGCGAGTTCTCGTCGACCCACTCGCCCTCTTGCTGGCCGTAAACGCTGCTGCTGGAAACGAATAGCAGCCGATTGGGCACTTGCCCGTAGTCGTCCAGCCATTCCAGCACGTGCTGCAAACCCTGAATATATGCGGCGCGGTATCCGGCCTCATCGTGATCGGTAGCCGCCGCGCAATACACCAGGTAATCCACCGCCCCGATTGGCCAGGTCGCCGGGCAGTCTTTATTGAACAAGTCACCGGCAACGCCAATCACCCCTTGGGGCAGGCGTGAGACGTCACGCCGCAAACCGTGAACCTCCCACCCCGAATTCAACAATTGCGTGGCCAGACGACTGCCGACATCACCGCAGCCGGCGATCAAAACAGAAGGCGCGGACATCAGAAAACTCCTATCGCAAAGCTACAGACTAGCGCTGGCAAAGGACACGCGGCTAGCAATGAAGGAAAAAAAGATACTCTATTACTTTTGTTAACAAGAATTACTTGCAATAATGCACGCCACTTTTGTTCTCGGCCTCACGAGGCCTGGAAGAACATTTACCCTCTTTTCCTCTCAGGTCCGGCCAGCATGACACGCAATCAATTCCCCGCTTCGCCAACCAAACGACCTCGCGCCTGGAGCGCAGTGGCCGCCCTGCTGCTCAGCCTGATGCTGGCGCCGACCGCCGCCTTCGCCGACGCACAAGCGCCGGCCACACAGCCTGCTACCGCTCAAACACCAGCTGCACCTGTCGTGACACCTGCCGCGACCGATCCGGTCCAGGCCGTGAACGCCGCTGACGTACCGGAAGTCCTCGAAGCCGACAACACCCTGGGCATGGCCCATGACTTGTCGCCGTGGGGCATGTACCAGAACGCCGACATCATCGTGAAGATCGTGATGATCGGCCTGGCCATCGCCTCGATCATCACCTGGACCATCTGGATCGCCAAGGGCTTCGAGCTGATGGGCGCCAAGCGTCGTCTGCGCACTGAAATCGTCCACCTGAAAAAAGCCGCCACCCTTAGAGAAGCCAGCGCGACAGCGGCCAAGGAAGGCACACTCGCCAACCTGCTGGTCCACGACGCGCTGGAAGAAATGCGCCTGTCGGCCAACAGCCGCGAGAAAGAAGGCATCAAAGAACGCGTGAGCTTCCGCCTCGAGCGCCTCGTCGCTGCCTGCGGTCGCAACATGAGCAGCGGCACCGGCGTACTCGCCACCATCGGTTCCACCGCGCCGTTCGTCGGCCTGTTCGGCACCGTATGGGGCATCATGAACAGCTTCATCGGCATCGCCAAAACCCAGACCACCAACCTCGCCGTGGTAGCTCCCGGCATCGCCGAAGCCCTGCTGGCAACCGCGCTGGGTCTGGTTGCAGCGATTCCTGCTGTAGTTATCTACAACGTCTTCGCCCGCTCCATCGCCGGTTACAAAGCGCAGGTGTCCGACGCCTCGGCAGAAGTCCTGCTGCTGGTCAGCCGTGATCTCGACCACCTGCCGACCGAGCGCAGCTCGCAACCGCACATGGTGAAAGTGGGGTAATCGGCCATGGGCCTGCATTTGAAAGAAGGCGCAGACGACGATCTGGCCGAGAACCACGAAATCAACGTCACGCCGTTCATCGACGTGATGCTGGTGCTGTTGATCATCTTCATGGTGGCGGCTCCGCTGGCCACCGTGGACATCAAGGTCGACCTGCCTGCTTCCACCGCCAAACCGGCGCCGCGGCCAGAGAAACCGGTGTTCCTCAGCGTGAAAGCTGACCAGCGCCTGTTCCTCGGCGAAGACGAAGTGAAGGCCGAGACCCTTGGCGCCACACTCGACGCCAAGACGAAGGGCAAGAAAGACACGACAATCTTCTTCCAGGCCGATAAAGGCGTGGACTACGGCGACTTGATGAGCGTGATGGACGCCCTGCGCGCCGCCGGCTACCTGAAGGTCGGCCTGGTCGGACTCGAGACGGCAGCCAAGAAATGATCAACACGCGCCAAAAGCTGACGCGTTACAGCGCGAGCCTGGCCGTGGTGCTGGGCGTCCATGCGCTGGCCATTGCGCTGGCGCTGAACTGGACGTCGCGCCCACCGATCGAGCTGCCGCCGCAAGCGATGATGGTCGAGCTGGCGCCGGTTCCGGCCCCGCCACCGCCCGCACCACCGAAGGTGATCACGCCGCCACAGCCACCGGCCCCGGTAGAAGACCTGCCGCTGCCGAAACTCGCTGAAGCGCCGAAGGCCGAGATTGCCGTGCCCAAGCCGGTCAAGCCCAAGCCGAAGCCTCAACCGCCCAAGCCTGTGGAGAAAAAGCCGGAGCCGCCGAAGGAGAAACCTTCCGAGGAAAAACCGAGCGACGCGCAACCGACCCAGGCACCGACGGAGAAATCCGCTCAGCCGGCACCCGGTCCATCACCCGCGCAGCAAGCGGCCAAGGCCAGCTGGCAAGGTACCTTGCTCGCGCACTTGGCCAAGTACAAAAAGTACCCGGCCAGTGCACAGCAGCGGGGCAAGGAAGGCTTGAACCGTCTGCGCTTCGTGGTGGATGCTGAAGGTAACGTGTTGTCGTTCGAACTGGTGGGCCGCTCCGGCAACGCCGATCTGGACCGGGCCACCCTGGAAATGATCCGCCGCGCCCAACCGCTGCCCAAGCCACCGGCCGACATGCTGAACAACGGCTCCATCGAAATCGTTGCACCGTTTGTTTACTCGCTGGAACGTCGCCGTTAAGGCTCCGCCGAACCAATGTGGGAGCGAGCCTGCTCACGATGAGGCCATAACATTCAACATCTTCATTGACTGTAAAACCGCCATCGCGAGCAGGCTCGCTCCCACAGGGTTATCCGTCAGCCGGAAAATCCAGGCATAAAAGCACCGAAAGGTGCCTTTTTGCCTATCTGGAAACGCCAAACCCGCATTGCCCTGTGTCACTCAGCACACTCAGTCTGATAACGTGCGTCTATCGATTGCAGCCGGTATGCTTGGCTCGCAACTTCATGGACGCTTGCTATGACTCTCACAGAATTACGCTACATCGTTACCCTCGCCCAAGAGCAGCACTTCGGTCATGCGGCCGAGCGTTGCCACGTCAGCCAGCCGACCCTGTCGGTGGGCGTGAAAAAGCTTGAAGACGAACTCGGTGTGCTGATTTTCGAGCGCAGCAAGAGCGCCGTGCGCCTGACGCCGGTTGGCGAAGGCATTGTCGCCCAGGCACAGAAAGTCCTGGAGCAGGCCCAAGGCATCCGCGAACTGGCCCAGGCCGGCAAGAACCAGCTGACCGCGCCGCTGAAAGTCGGCGCGATCTACACCGTCGGCCCCTACCTGTTCCCGCACCTGATTCCACAACTGCACCGGGTCGCCCCGCAGATGCCGTTGTATATCGAAGAAAACTTCACCCACGTGCTGCGCGACAAACTGCGCAACGGCGAGCTCGACGCGATCATCATCGCCCTGCCGTTCAACGAAGCCGACGTACTGACCTTGCAGCTCTACGACGAGCCGTTCTACGTCTTGATGCCGGCCCAGCACCCGTGGACCCAAAAAGAATCCATCGACGCTGCCCTGCTCAACGACAAGAGCCTGCTGCTGCTCGGCGAAGGCCACTGCTTCCGCGATCAAGTGCTGGAAGCCTGCCCGACCCTGGCCAAAGGCAACGACGGCGCCAAACACACCACGGTGGAATCCAGCTCGCTGGAAACCATTCGCCACATGGTCGCCTCCGGCCTGGGCATTTCGATCCTGCCGCTGTCGGCGGTCGACAGCCATCACTACGCCCCAGGCGTGATCGAAGTGCGCCCATTGAGCGCGCCCGTGCCGTTCCGCACCGTGGCCATCGCCTGGCGCGCGAGCTTCCCGCGGCCGAAGGCGATTGAAATCCTCGCCGACTCCATTCGCCTGTGCTCGGTGGCCAAGCCGCCAGCGCCGGTGGTGGCCGGTTAAGTCGCTGCCATGACCGAGTTGTCGCAAGTGTCGGTGACGACACTCAAGGGTGTCGGCGAAGCCATGGCCGAGAAACTGGCCAAGGTCGGCCTGGAGAATCTCCAGGACGTACTGTTTCACCTGCCGCTGCGTTATCAGGACCGCACCCGCGTGGTCCCGATCGGCCATTTGCGACCCGGGCAAGACGCCGTGATCGAAGGCACCGTCAGCGGCGCCGACGTGGTCATGGGCCGACGCCGCAGCCTGGTTGTCCGTCTGCAGGACGGCACCGGCGGGCTCAGCCTGCGCTTTTATCATTTCAGCAACGCCCAGAAAGAAGGCCTCAAACGCGGCACGCGCATTCGCTGTTATGGCGAAGCGCGGCCTGGTGCATCAGGGCTGGAGATCTACCACCCGGAATACCGCGCCATCACCGGCGACGAACCGCCGCCCGTGGATGAAACCCTGACCCCGGTCTACCCGCTCACCGAAGGCCTGACCCAACAACGCCTGCGCCAGTTGTGCATGCAAACCCTGACCCTGCTCGGCCCTAGCAGCCTGCCCGACTGGCTGCCGACCGAACTGGCTCGGGACTATCAACTGGCGCCGCTGGCCGATGCGATCCGCTACCTGCATCACCCGCCCGCCGATGCCGACGTCGACGAACTCGCCCTCGGTCATCACTGGGCGCAGCATCGGCTAGCCTTCGAAGAACTGCTGACCCACCAACTGTCCCAGCAGCGCCTGCGCGAAAGCATGCGTGCCCTGCGTGCCCCGGCAATGCCAAAAGCCACGAAGCTGCCCGCTCAGTATTTGGCCAACCTTGGCTTCACGCCGACCGGCGCCCAGCAACGGGTCGGCAACGAAATCGCTTACGACCTCAGTCAGCACGAACCCATGTTGCGGCTGATTCAGGGCGACGTGGGCGCCGGCAAAACCGTGGTCGCTGCCCTCGCTGCGCTGCAAGCGCTGGAGGCCGGTTATCAGGTCGCATTGATGGCGCCTACCGAAATTCTCGCCGAGCAGCACTTCATCACCTTCAAGCGCTGGCTCGAACCGCTGGGCATTGAAGTCGCGTGGCTGGCCGGCAAGCTCAAGGGTAAAAACCGCGTCGCCGCGCTGGAGCAAATCGCCAACGGTACGCCCATGGTGGTCGGCACCCACGCGCTGTTCCAGGACGAAGTGCAGTTCAAGAACCTGGCGCTGGCGATCATCGACGAGCAACACCGCTTCGGCGTGCAGCAGCGCCTGGCATTGCGGCAGAAAGGCGTCGGCGGGCGGATGTGTCCGCACCAGCTGATCATGACCGCAACGCCGATCCCCCGGACACTGGCCATGAGCGCCTACGCCGACCTCGACACCTCGATCCTCGACGAACTGCCCCCCGGCCGTACCCCGGTAAACACGGTGCTGGTCACCGACACCCGTCGCGTCGAAGTGATCGAACGGGTGCGCGGCGCCTGTGCCGAAGGGCGTCAGGCCTATTGGGTGTGCACGCTGATCGAAGAGTCTGAAGAGCTGACCTGTCAGGCCGCCGAAACCACCTATGAAGACCTCACCGCCGCCCTCGGCGAGTTGAAGGTCGGGCTGATCCACGGCCGCATGAAGCCCGCCGAGAAAGCCGCGGTGATGGCCGAGTTCAAGGCTGGCAACCTGCAACTGCTGGTCGCCACCACCGTGATCGAAGTCGGCGTCGATGTGCCCAACGCCAGTCTGATGATCATCGAAAACCCCGAACGCCTCGGGCTCGCGCAGTTGCACCAACTGCGTGGCCGTGTCGGTCGGGGCAGCGCCGTCAGCCATTGCGTGCTGCTGTACCATCCGCCGCTGTCGCAGATCGGCCGTCAGCGCCTGGGCATCATGCGCGAAACCAACGACGGTTTTGTCATCGCCGAAAAAGACCTCGAACTGCGCGGCCCCGGCGAAATGCTCGGCACGCGCCAGACCGGTCTGCTGCAATTCAAGGTCGCGGACCTGATGCGCGATGCCGACTTGCTGCCCGCCGTACGCGACGCCGCTCAGGCTTTGCTCGAGCGCTGGCCGGATCACGTCAGCCCGCTGCTCGACCGCTGGCTACGCCATGGGCAGCAATACGGCCAAGTATGAGCACTGTCGCAGTTTCTGGACCCTGGCTTTAAACAAGCTGGTTATACTCCTGCAATTGTTTGAAAACGGATACAGACCATGACAGAAGCTGCCCTCGCCCCCGAAACCCCGCACGCTCCGTCTGTTATTCGGCTGCTGCTCGGCAAGCTGGGCATCGCCTACGAAGAAGTCCTCGACCATCACGGCCTGAACGCCGCGCGTAAAGTGCAGGCAGTTTTGCTGGACGATGCCGTCGGCACGCTCATGGTGCTGTTCCCCCAGAACCAATTGCTCGACCTCAACCGCCTCGCCGAACTCACTGGCCGCCGGTTGACTGCTGTATCCACCGAACGCCAGGTAAAGATGCTCGGCAAACACAGCCTGAGCCTGCTGCCCGGCCTGCCGGCACTCACCAGCTCGCCGTGCCTGTATGAAGAAAGCCTGCTGCGCGAACCGACGTTGCTAATCAACTCGGGCGAGCCGGGCGTGCTGCTGGAAATCTCCAGCGACGATTTCAAAACCATGCTCACCAAGGCCAGCGCCGCCAATTTCGGCGAAGCTGTGCATAGCATCCGCCCGAACCTCGACCGCCCCGACGATGACCGCGAGGAAATCACCCAGGCCGTGCAAGCGTTCACCGCGCGGCGCATCCAGCAGCGTCTGGAAGAGACCATCGAGATTCCGCCGCTGGCCGAGACCGCGCAGAAAATCATCAAACTGCGCGTCGACCCCAACGCCACCATCGACGACATCACCGGCGTGGTTGAAACCGACCCGGCCCTGGCCGCACAAGTCGTCAGCTGGGCAGCGTCACCGTACTACGCCTCGCCGGGCAAGATTCGTTCAGTGGAAGACGCCATCGTCCGGGTGCTGGGTTTCGACCTGGTGATCAACCTGGCGCTGGGCCTGGCCCTGGGCAAAACCCTGAGCCTGCCCAAAGACCACCCGCAACACACCACACCGTACTGGCAGCAATCGATCTACACCGCCGCCGTCATCGAAGGCCTGACCCGCGCCATGCCCCGCGCCCAGCGCCCGGAAGCCGGCCTGACCTACCTCGCCGGCCTGCTGCACAACTTCGGCTACTTGCTGCTGGCCCACGTATTCCCGCCGCACTTCTCGCTGATCTGCCGCCACCTGGAGGTCAACCCGCACCTGTGCCACAGCTACGTGGAACAACACCTGCTGGGCATCAGCCGCGAACAGATCGGCTCATGGCTGATGCGCTACTGGGACATGCCAGACGAACTGGCCACCGCCCTGCGCTTCCAGCACGACCCAAGCTACGACGGCGACTACGCCGAATACCCGAACCTCGTCTGCCTGGCCGTTCGCCTGCTACGCAGCCGCGGCATCGGCTCCGGCCCGGATGAAGACATCCCGGATGCTTTGCTGGAACGCGTAGGCCTGACCCGCGACAAGGCCAACGATGTAGTCAGCAAAGTGCTTGAGGCTGAAGTGTTGTTGCGTGAACTGGCGTCGCAGTTCAGCCAGTCCTGAAAAGCTTCGTCGGATCGCCGTCCGGAGCCGGCTCGCTCCCACAGGGTTCAAGTGATCCCTATGGGAACGTGGCTCGCCCGCGATGAATCCAGCCCAATCCACCGGATTTATCCCAAGTACCGCACCGCAGACTTCTGAAGCGACCTATTCCCTAGAACGACAATTTTGTTATCTGCCGTTAACTCGCTGCTTTCCACACCCAGCGCCACAATAGAGTCGTGAACGACCCAGCCTTTACCTCCAAACGTTGGATCCAGATCACCGAAAAAGTCATAACGCGCAGCCACCACGTAACCGTCCCCCCCCGATCCAGACACTATGATTTTTCCGCTGTGCTGAAAGACACTTGTCGAGAAGAATAAATTCGGTAAGAAGTCGGCGTACAAGGGTTGGCCTTGGTTGAAGATGAGATTGAAACCTCCATTGGGATTAAGAACTGTTAACAGACCTTCTTTTTCACCGGTTTTACCTGACTCGCCGGAAGCTACAATCAGGCCACTATCATTGAGCTCCACGGAGTTAATAATAGACGTTCGACCATCGATGCCATTGGGGATGAGCACCGTTCCGCCCACGCCGAAAGAACTATCGATGTTTCCCCGTTGGTCATAGCGTTTCAGAAAGGCAACTTCGCGCGAACCCGTAGTCCCTCTAAAACCGCCACTAACCAGCACGCCGTCTCCTTGGGCCGTTAACGATGTGAGGCGAATGCTAGAACCGCCGTCGGGTGAAATTACGACATAACCTCGGTCATTGAAGCCTGTGTCTGATGAGCCGTCGCTGTTAAGACGAAAAAGAACCCCTTCAAAGCCTCTTGCTTCGGAATGCACATGAGCGCAGAAATAAATTTTTGCGTTCTGCTCCGAAACAGCGATTTGTTCGCCCGCGAAATAAACGGCATCAGTCGTCAATTTCTGTTCTGGGCTACTGACAAACCTGACTCCCTGCCCGGCATCAATATCCGGAACTCGAATCGTGGCTAAGCCTCCCTCCCCGAAGGTCTCATCAAGTTGTCCGTTTTTTAATAACTGACAGACATATTTTCTGGTGGAGGCTGTACCGGATTCGTAGCCAGCGATCAGGTAATTGCCATTTCGCAGCACAAGGATGTGGCTCACCAGCATTCTGTAACCAGTAACAGAGACTTCAACCATGCCACCATCGCCAAAGGATGGATCAAGCGCCCCGGCCTCAGTCAGTTGTGCCACCGTAATTGGCTCTTGAAGGCTGGCTCCTGTAAGAACGATTAACTTGTTATTGGGTAGCAGGGCAATAGACCTCGCCCCGTTTGGCAACGCCACAACCCCACCTGTGCCAAAGGACGGATCAAGAGAGCCCGCTGCTGCATTACCTGATATTTGATTCATATTTACGCTCATGGATTGATAGCAGTGATCCGGGGGATCTTTGCCCCCACTTGATCACGCAACAAAACAATCCAGCAACTGTCAGAAGTGACAGTTTTATTATCTCGGCGAGCCAAGTCACTGACATAACGAGCCAATTTTCATGATGGCGGGCCGCAGACTTCAGAATTGCCGCATCTTTAAAAAAATCGCAAACGCCGGCTCGGCACACACACCGGCATTGGGGACACGCTCTTTCCCTGATCGTCGGCTATGCACCCACGACGACAGGAAGCAAGTGCCCTGCTATGATTTGACGGCAAATAGAGGGCTTTCCGATGACCCAAACAGCTGCTGTCAGTGTTGCAAGCCAAGTCCGTAAGCTTGCTAAAGAAAACAAGGTCACTGCTGGACGTGACGGCATGAGTCGTATGGCCGTGAGCATTACCCGTTTGGCTGGCGATGTCGTCGAGCTGGATGGCATCGAACAGTTGCTCGTCAATCTCAAGAGAAAAGGCGTTCTGAGCAAGTCTGAAATCCTGGCGCTCCAAGGGCGTTATCTTCAGGAAAGGCGTGCACAGAAACGTAGCGCATGACTTTTGATCCGTTCGGCGACTTCGAAGCTGCTGGATACCTTCAAAACTCGCTGCAACTGAAAGATCCCACTGAAGTAAAAGAGTCAGAGCATCTTTCGTTCGAATTGAGTATCGAAGATGCGCTTGCCTATTTGGCCAAGAAAAAGCCAATCGATTACAAGGCTGTACTCAAAGTTCACGAAATCCTGTTCTCCGGCTTCTATCACTGGGCAGGAAAAGACCGGAACGAGCTTGTCCCTCACCTGGCAGTCTTCAAGGGCTCCTACGACGATCCCCGAAGCACCGTCTTCGAGCGCCCGGACTCCATCAAAATGTCTGTCGACTATGCGCTAAAGCTAGCAGCAGACAAGAAACGCTTCAGAGCCCATCCCGGCGGAGTGATGGGCCAGCTGGCTTTCGCACATCCCTTTCTGGACGGCAACGGGCGCACGATTCTATTAGTCTTCATGGAACTCTGTTATCGAGCCAAGTTCGCCATTGACTGGTCAGGGACAAGTAAAGACGACTACCTGCGGGCACTCAGCGATGAAATCCGAGAGCCTCGCGAGAGGCATCTCGATCACTACCTCAACCCGTTCGTAATCGATATATCCAGTCGTGACGAGTGGCCAGAGACCATCAGTGGTATCAGAGGCCTGGATGGCCTGGACAAGGAAGACATCACATACGAGAACCTGGACAACCCGCAAGTCCAGCAGATCTACAAGACATACCGGGCCCAACCATTCGACGCCAGCGGGCCTCCTGAGTCGGATGGCTGAAGAGGCTAGCTTGCTCTCCCGGCGAGCTACCTGAAAGACCTACGCCTTCGGCTTGGCCTTCTTCGGCTTCAAATACTTGGTCAACCCCTGAAACCAGATCACCAACGCCGGGTTGCCCTTGATCTGAATCGACTTGTCCTGAATCCCCGTCATAAACGCCAATTGCTTGTTCTTCGCCTGCATCGTGGCAAAGCCATACGCCGCGTCTTTAAACGCAATCGCAAACGCCGGCTCCGCATACACCCCAGCCTTGCTAGTAATGCGCTGGTCCTTCACAAAGAAATGCCGCGCCACTTTCCCGTCCAGGGTCTGTAGCTGAAACACCAATGCCTTGTCACCCAACTGCTGCTGAAACGCAGGATTAGTCCGACTGGCCTTACCCATCAACAAACCCAGCATCCACAGAAGAAAACGAAATTTCATGCGCACAGCCTCAAGAGAAAAGTGAACGGCCGGCGCAGTGTAGCGGCTTCAAGCAAGAACGCCACCATTGCGCAGTGTTAGAAGACGATGTCGCACTTTTTGACGCCGATGACTACCAAGTCATTGACGAAACGCTACTGTTTAAAAGCCGAGAGCTAATGGTCTTTCTACCCTCGACTCCATCGGACATTTCCTTCAACACGCGGCGCTGTTCATGAACTAGGCAGCCCTCCGCTTCACCGCTAACCTCTATTCGTCACCGCAAAATCGGTGACTCGGACGTGCAAGTCTGGCCTGGTGCATAATCGTTTATGGCTATTCATCGAGCGTTTTCTTATGCTCGCGAATCGTTATGGCGACTGTGCGTGGGAGACCTTCGGGTCTGCCGGATACTCCGGGCCGGTCTTGCACACCTATGCACAGTTGCCACCTCTTTCGAAGTGCGAGCGAAACGGTGTCAGCTCCTATTACCGGAAGATACCTATGATCAAGCCAACACCGAATCCCCCAGAAAACTCAGCCACATCCCCCTACGAATCCTTCGATTCGAAAAAACTCCACGAAGCCGCCGAACGCGCCACCATTTCGCCCCACCACCCAACGACAAACCCAAGCGCAAAGGCAAACTCTTCACCGTCTCCCCCGACATCGATACCGAAGCCCTCTTGGCCAACGCCTCCGAAGACCTGAAGTCCATCAGCGCCATCGCCGCCGATCTGGCTGACGACATCGACGGCACTCGAAGATCAGTAGCCTTGGCGCTCAGCAGAATGGCTGATGGGGTTCAGTTGTTAGTGGAGCGAGCGCTGGATCACATTGATTCGCCGAATCCAGCGGAGCATCGGGCTAAGGCGTAACGGAATCGCGGAAAGAGAAAGGGGACGCTAAGTCTAATGCCAATCAGTTAAGGGTAAATCGGACTTGTAGGAGCCACGCTTGCCGGCGAAGGCGTCCTTAAGAGCGCCTTCACCGGCAAGTCGGATCGCCGCACCGCTGGCTCCGCGGTTCATTCGCTTAATTGTCGCCCACGTAGTCTTCGACGGTCGGACTGAAGTGCGTTTCGTTAGAAGGACTGAACATCGTGCGCTCCCTTCCCTGTTCGAATGTCATCCATTACGCCGAAAGACAAAGCGTTGCAACCAGGACGGGTTGGCGATCATCGCGTCATGCAGTTCACGGGCGCTGATACTGCGCTGCGCCGCATCGAAAACCAGCGCTGTTCGCAGGGCTGGCCAGCAGTGTTTCGGCAGGTTTCGGGGGGCGTGCAGCTCACGCTCGAGGCGCCCGGCGCGGGCCTCGGTCGAGGGCAAGCGGCGGAACGGGTGTTTGCCGCACGCCAGTTCGTAGATCACGCAGGCCACGCCGTACACGTCCGCGCTGGCCGACAGCGTCTGGCCTTCGAGCAGTTCGGGGGCGGCGTAGCCGGGGGTCCAGGCGTTGAAGCGGTTGCGGCTCAGGTGCGGCAGGCCGGGCAAGATGCCCTCTTGCGCCTGGCCAAGGCCGAAGTCGAACAGGCGCACACCTTCTTCGCTGAGCATCACGTTGCTCGGCTTCATGTCACCGTGCAGCACGCCGCGAGCGTGGGCGTAGGCCAACGCGTCGAGCAGCGGCAGCGCGATGTCACGCAGCTCTTTCCATGGCAGGCCCAGGGGCCGCTCGCAGAGTAATTTGTCCAGGGCCAGCCCACGCATGAGTTCCATGGTGATGAAGGCACGCTGGCAATCGGTGTCCACTTCAAAGGTGTGCAAACGCAGCACGTTGTCGTGGCGCAGTCGTCGGGTCAGGGCGAACTCGCTGTAGAGCAAGGCGCTGGCGTCCGGCGATTCGGCAAATTCTTCGCTGAGGATTTTCAGCGCGATGTAAGGGTCGGGATCGCCGAACTGTTCGCTCAGCAAGTCCCGTGCACGGTAAACCGCGCCCATGCCTCCGGCACCAAGCAGGCGCTCGATGCGATAACGCCCCGCCAGCACGTCCGGCAGTTCACCGACGCTGGCCCGGGTCGGCGCCAGCGCAGACTCAGCCTTATGCGGCTTTCCGTTTAGAGGCTTGGTGAAGGCGAAGAAAGTCAGGTTATTGGCTTCTTCCTCGGTCACCAGCCGGTCGTCGATCAGTGGCATGAGTTCAGTCATTGGCGGATCACCACGGCAGTCAGGTTGTCCCGGGCCGAGCCACGCAGCGCGCCGTCGAACAGACGCTCCAGCGCTACGTGCGGCGCGGTCAGGCTGAGAGCGCTGCCCAGGGCATCGCTGCTCAGCCCTTGATACAAACCGTCGCTACACAATAGAAACGCATCGCCGGGATAGACCTCGAGTTCCAACACATCCAGCGTCAATTGCTCGGCAGCGCCGACCGCACGGGTCAGCGCATGAGCGACAGGATGCGCACGAGCGTCTTCGACACTCATGTTCTGCTCGTCGATCAGTTGCTGTTGCAGCGAATGGTCCTTGGACAGCTGATACAAGCGCTGGCCGCGCCACAGGTAGCAGCGGCTGTCGCCGGCCCAGATGCAGGCCGCGCGATTGCCTTTCACCAGCAGCGCCACCACGGTGCTGCCCATGATGCTGTCGTGACGCCCGGCGGTGACGGTCAACTCCTGACCCAAACGGCGGTTGAGCCAGTGCAGGCACTGGCGAATACCTTTGAGTCGTTCGTCGAAGTCGTCCTGCACCGGCAGTTCCGCCAGGCTGGCGACGATCAACTGGCTGGCGATGTCGCCACCCTGATGACCGCCCATGCCATCCGCGACCACCCACAGCCCCTGCTGTGGACAGTCGAGAAAAGCATCTTCGTTGCGCGCCCGAACCTTGCCCGGATCGGTACGCGCAGCGCTGCGCCAAGGACTGGCAACCAGCATCAGAGCTGCACCGGCATACGGAAAGTGCGCAGCACGCCCATGTCGAACGGGTTCGGTGTGTGCTGGCTCGACAGCAAGTAGTTGGCGCGCAGGCCACCCACGTCAGCCTTGAGCACTAGCACGTCGCGACCGGTCAGGTACTCGGTCTGCATCAGGTCGAACAGACGGAACAGCGACCATGGGCCGGTGTTCTTCTCGATACCGATCGGGCGACCAGCCATTTTGTCGAGGATCAGGCTGGTGCGACCGTCTTCAGCGTCGGTCGGCCATTTGAACGACACCGGCACGATAGGGCCGTGACGGTATTCAATGGTCTTGTCGCCAAACTTGAACTCGGAACGGCTGACGGCCGGGTCGAGGGTGTACGGCTCCAGTTTGAACTGCACTTGCGGCTCGGCCGGGTTGCTGGCGAAGAAGCTCTGGCGGATCACTTGTGCCGCGGCCATCTGGTCGAGGTAGACCTTGGAGATCGGCATGCTGTGACCGTCAATGCTGCGCAGGCGATAGTTGTATGGGTCGCCACTCACGAACGGACGCATGTAGTTCTCGAAGAAGCGGTCGGCGATGCCTTGGGCTTTGAAGAACTCGCGAAAGTCGCTGATCGCAACGTCGCTGGTGCTGTGGGCGCTGAACGGGTAACGCTTGTTGATCGCCTTGCCGTAGAAGCTGTACAGCTCGCTCTGATAACGCTGGTTCAGATACTGGTAGGAATCGTTGAGTACCAGACGCCAGGTGTCTTCGGCCAGCACGTTGAACCACACGCTGACAGGACGCGGCAGACGGTTCGACGCGTTGCGCAAGTTGCTCAGCGCATCACGCTGGCCGCTCATGCGGGTCTTGGCCATTTCGAACGCAGCCTGCTCCGGCGCGCTGGCACGGGCCAGGCTCGACAGTTGCAGTTGCAGATCGTTGAGTGCTTGCAGGGCCGGGGTCAGATCAGCGGCGGGGCCGTTGTTGTCATCCAGCAAACGGTGCAGCGGTTCGAAGCGACGTTGCAGGGATTTCTTTGCGGTGTCGGGCAGCTGCTTTGCCCTATGAGCCGCCATGTCCGACGCTTTGTCCGCGGCGGCCGCAGCGAGTTTGCCCAACTTGCCGCCCTTCTCGCCCAGTTTGTCAGCCGCTTCGGCGGCTTCATCAGCACTGTCTGCGATGACCTGGAAACGGGTGTTCTCACGCACTTCCACCAGCAGCTGCAGCACCGGCGAGTTGGCGGAGGTCAAGCCAGCCAGTTGCTCAGCGCCTTCACCAGCATCGTTGATCGGTGGCAATGCCACCTGGCCGACCGCTTCGCTCCAGAAGTTGGCGTAGTCGCGAAAGTACAACTGCTCCAGTTCGACCATCAGGCGACGCAAGTCCATGCCGCTGATGCCCGAGCCTTCGCCCAGCACCCAGTTATCACGCAGGATATCGGTAACCAGCGCAGTGCCCTGGATCGAGAAATACTGCGTGTAACCCTGTTGGGTGTAGAACCCCGGAATCACGTAATCGGTGCCGACAAACAGCGCACCCTGTGGGCCCAAGTGTTGGCTGAAACGGTATTCCGGCAGATTGCGAGCCTGCTCGCGCAGCATCCGGTAAACCACGTTGGCCAGCGACTCGCTGCGCAACACCTGACGGGCCTGCGTCACCAATTGATCGTTCAGCGGGTAGATAAACGGCTGCTTGAGCAAGCGCTCGAAGTGGCTGTTCAAGCCGTTCTGCACCGCCGTGTTGCTGGCGTAACGCAGGGACCAGTCAGTGGCGACCCAATCCTTGAGCCACGTAGCATCGCGGCGATCTTTCATGTTCAGCATCAGGTACGCACGCAGGCTGTTGAGCAGGCGTTCGCGGTCCTTCATGTTGGCGCGGATTTCCCCTTCCAGCAGCGTTGCAACCCGTGGCAGCAGTTGCGCTTCAAGTTCACGCTCGTAGGCGCTCTTGACCACCGGATTGGCGTCTTCGCCTTGGTACAGGCCGCCGCGCTCGTGGTACGACACGTCACCTTTTTTCGGGAAGACCTGGGTCGCCGCATAGCGGGTGTCGAGGGTCTTGAGCACCGCCATGGAGTCATCACGCGCAGTCAGGGCCGAGCGTTGCTGATTCCATTTCTGTGCCAGGGAACGCAGGTTTTCCAGACGCTCATAGTTGGCCGAGAAACCGCCAGCCCACAGCATGCCGAACAGCGCCAGTGCCGCCAGCGCACCAACGTAGAGGGCACGTTGGCCCCAATGGATACGGCTGCGCTCGCGCTTGTCCAGACCGGCCAGATCGGCCTCGGGGAAAATCACCCGGCTGAGCAAATGGTGGATGAACCGCGAACGGCCACTGCGCAGGGTCGGCAGCACGCCAGCGTTCATGCCCAGGTTCGCGCCGATGCCGGCGGTGGTCTGGTCCATCTCTTGAGTCAGGTGCGGTGCGCTGGTCAGGTAGAAACCGCGCAACTGGCTGACGCGCTGGTAGCGGTTGCCGGTGAACGCCATGTCGACGAACAGGCACAGGCGCTCGCCGATCTGCCCCAGTTGGTGCGGGAAGTCGAGGATGCGACCGCGGCGCTGGGTGTCGCGCTCCTGGTGCATGCGCATGATCACCTGGCTGTTCAGGCAACGCAGCAGCTCTTCGAACTCGGCGCGCAGCACGGCCACGTCAGTACCGCTCTGCTCTTTGCGGAAGCTGGTGCCGAGTACCTGATCGCTTTCTTCGCGGGTCAGCTGATCGAAGAATTCGTCGAAACCGAGCAGGCGATCGGTCTTGCTCAGCACCAGATAAATCGGCACGTCGACATGCAGTTTCTGATGGACGTCTTGCAGACGCGCACGCACCTGGCGGGCCAGGGTGTCGAGGTCTTGCTCGCTGCCGCCCAGCAGTGTTTCCACCGGGATGGTCACCAGCACGCCGTTCAACGGACGGTTGCGGCGGCGCTTGCGCAGCAGGTCGAGCAAGGTGCTCCAGGCGCTGCCATCGACTTCGGCATCCGGCTGGGTCAGGTAACGCCCGGCGGTGTCGATCAGCACGCCGCGATCGGCGAAATACCAGTCGCAATGCCGAGTGCCGAGAGTGTCGCGGGTGAGTTTGCGGTCGATCCTGTTGATCGGAAACTCAAGGCCCGAGAAGTCCAGCAGGCTGGTCTTGCCGCTACCCTGCGGGCCGATCAGCAAGTACCAAGGCAAATCACTGCGCCAGCGTTCGCTGCGACCGCGATACAGGCTCGAGGTCTTCAGGGTTTTCAACGCATCCTTGAAGCGCACGCGAAGCTCTTTCTGCTCTTCGTCGATCAGCTCTTCGCGGCGGATACGGTCCTGGCCGTCTTCGGTTTCTTCGATGGCCTTCTTGCGCACACCGGCGCGCCAGCTGACGAAGACCATGGTCAGGCCCCAGATCAGGAACAGCACACTGATGGTCAGCAGGCGGGAGGTCGAACCTTCCCAGAACTTGTAGTCGTTGACCGCCAACAGCGGCCCGACGAACCACACCAGCAGCGCGACAAACAGCACCAGCAGCAGGGTCCAGATCCAGGTCTGGCGCAGGAATGCGCCGACTTTCTTGAAAAACTTCTTCATCACACGTCCCTGTTTACGGCTGCGACTGCGGCTGAACCGCGGCCGGATCAAGCTGCTGATAAGGTTGCAGAACGGTTTCGCGTTGCTCGCCCAGTACCCAGGCGAAGCCCGAATACATCACCACCAGGCAGACCACGGTGAACAGCACCACCATCCACGCCGGCACGATGCGCACCAAACTTCGGCGCTGATCGTTCAAACCTTCCCAATGCGGCGACAGCTCACGAGGCACGTCGCCGCGCAGTTGACGAATCTGCCGATACAAGGCGTCGCGGATGCCTTCAAGCTCGAGCATGCCGCGGGCTTGTACCCGGTATTTGCCTTCGAAACCGAGGGACAGGCACAGGTACATCAGCTCCAGCATCGACAGGTGCTTGACCGGGTTTTTCGACAGGCGATCCAGCAGCTGGAAGAACTTCTCGCCACCAAAAGTTTCGTTGTGGAAGCTGCTGAGCAGACTCATCTGCGACCACTCGCTTTCGTTGCCCCACGGTGTGGTGACGACGGCTTCGTCGACCACGGTGCAGAGCACGTAGCGGGCGGCCATCACCTGGCTGCTTTCGGCGCCGTTGTGCAGCGCCCGCACTTCAAACAGCTTCAGCCCGGCGGTCAGTCGCTCGTTGAGTGCGTACATGTCTTCGCGGGTGTCGCTGTGCTTGAGCCGCACCACTTCCGACAGCAAGTCGGACGCCGCGGCCACCAGCGAATTGAGGCTGATATTGAACGCTTCGGCCGGGCGCAAACGCGCGGCGTAGATCATCCGTTCTTCCAGCTGTTCGAAACGCGGCGGTGCAGCGAAGTCAGTCAGCGGACTCGACGCCGGGCCGTGGCCCTGGCGGTCGAGCAGGACGGTTTTGTCGTCCTGGTTATGTTCCATGTCCTTGATCATGTCGGTCAGTTCCTGATGGCCCAGAATTTCAGTTCAAGCTCGGCGAATTCGCCGGACACGTGGAACGCGAAGCCGCCGGAGCGCTCGAGTTGCGCCAGGTCTTCGGAACTGAGTTCGAGGATGAAATAGGTTTTGTTGGAGTGGAACGCGATCTGCCGTGGGGCCACCGGCAACGGTTTGACCTTGATGCCGGGCAGATGCAGGTTGACCAGTTGGCGGATGCGCTCCACCGGGCCGACCTTGAGGTGCGCCGGCAAGCGATGGCGCAGTTCTTCGGAGTCGCAGTTGGCGCTGGCCGCGAGCACGAACGACGCCGAGCCCAGCAGTTTGTGGTCATGCAACGGCGACACGATGATCCCGTACTGACGCGCTTGCAGCACCAGTTCAATGGCGTGCTGTTCGAGCACCATCGACAGCACCTGACGAATCGCTTCCATCAGTTTGCGGAAGCTCGCGCCCTGGTCGCTGTGCTGGTAACGGCTGTCCAGCCGCGGGCGTTTGCTGTCGCTGGAAAACGTCGCCAGATCGCCGAGCATGGTCAGCAGCGTGCGGTACAACTCTTCGGGGTGAACCTGTTCCAGGCCGAGGTAATGGCGCAGCAGCATTTCGGTGCGGTTGATCAGTTGCAGCATCATGAAGTCGCCGATTTCCGCACCACCGACCTTACCGTTGGAGCGGATCCGGTCGGCGATGGCGTCGCCCCGGTGGCCGAGCATGCTGATGACTTCTTTGAGGCACGACAGCAAGTAGCTGGAAGAGTGCGCCTGAATGTAGGTCGGCACGAAGTCCGGGTCGAGGCTGATCACGCCGTCGGGCGTGGTGTCGAGCACTTCGCAGATTTTCAGCTTCACGTAGGCCTGGTCGCTCTGCTGCTCGCCGAGCAACAGTTTGAAGTCCGGACGACCGCAGCTGACCTGGCTGGCGGAGTCGTCGCCGGCGTTGGAGTCGGCGACTTCCGCGTCGTACGCGGTGTAGCGCGCCAGCACGTCGGACTGCTCCGGGCGGCGAGACTCGATGTGGTTACCGGTCACCAATGGCAGCGCCAGATAGATTGGCGTGTTGCCAGTGTTCGGCGGCACGTCCATGGCCAACGGCTCGGTGTCGCCGCCGAGTTCGAACAGGCTGCCGTCCGGCAGAATCCCCGAGGCCTGGCTGATCACCAGTTTGCCCATGTTGAGGAACTGCAAGTCGATTTCCAGGTTGAGGAAGCCCCAGATGTAGCTGCCCAGCAACTGGGTACGGGTCTTCATCTGGTGGTCGTAGTAACGATCGTTGTGCTGGAAGTGCTGCGGACGCAGCAGCATGCCTTCCTGCCAAATGACTTTATGGGCATTCATGATCAGTCATCCGCCTTGGCGAGCGTTTCATGGGTATTGCGGATGCCGGCCTGATCGAGGGTCAGGTCAGCCTCGGTGACTTCCACCGGAGTGATTTGCACCGTGTAGCGCCATTTGGTTTCCGGCAGGTCACGATAAGCCGCGAGCACGCCGACGTAACGGCTGCCCTCCTCCACGCTGAGCTTGAGTTCGGCGGTTTCACCCGGGCGCAGTTCGAGTTCTTCGCTGGCCACCAGGTCCGGGGCCAGGGATTCCTTGGCGCGTTCGTAGAGGCTGAAGAAATCAGCGTTCTCGAACGTCACCGGGTGCTTGAGCTCCAACAGACGCACGACAATCGGCGACGGACGACCATTGAGGTCCGGGTTCAACTGATCGCTGGCGGTCAGCTTCAGGTTGAGTTTGGTCACGGTGGAATACGGCGACAGCGACGAGCAACCGGCCAGCAGCACGAGGGCAGTGAGCGCAGTCAGCGTCTTGAAAAAAGCGGTCGAGCAGCGAGACATGCGCATCATCCTTGGTGGTCCGTGTGAAGGGTGGAAATCAGCCGGATCTGTTCTTCGTAGGCCTGAGCGAAGTCGCGGGCCAGCAGGCGCTCGCTCCAGTCATCGTCCTGACGCAGGGCCTGGTGATAACGCCCGTAAGCTCTCCAGCGACTGCCTGAGGTCGCGAGCAACGGCTTGTTGTCGCGCTCGAAACGCAAGGTCAGCTGTTGCGGCGAGAAGTGTTCCAGAGTGCCGCGAACAGCGGCGCGGCTGGCGGTCAGCAACGCCACCTGATGCGCCTGCAAATCGCGGAACGCACGGGGGACTGCTTGCTCGGCCGGCAACTGACCCGGCTTGTTCGGCTGCAACAAAATGTCCAGCGCTTCACCGGCATCGACGGCGAATTTCAGCGGGTTCTTGTTAGTGCCTTGCACGGTGGTTTGAGCCAGGCGCAGTTCGTTTTTCAGTTCACTGCGGGTGCGCAGGCTCTGCTGCAAACCACCGATGCTCTGCTTGAGCAGACGCGCGGCGTTCAATGCCAGGGCTTCGCGGGCGTCGTGGTCGAGGCCTTTGAGATCCACGCCCAACGCGGCACCGAAGTGCTCCCAGAAACCTTCGCTCTGACGCTCGACCGCTTTTGTCGGCGGGGCTGGCGCAGGTTCTGCCGGCGCGGCGATCAGCTCCGGCACCATCAGGCTTTCCATGTCGATGCGCGTGTAGTCGGCACGCTGACGGGTGTCTTCGATAGTGGTGCTAGGGGGAATCAGTTCGTCGATTTCCGAGTACACGCGCTCTTGCTGGTCGAGGGCATTGAGCGGGTCGAGGTCGAGGAACGCATCGTCCGGAATGATACTGCCCGCCGCTTGCGGACGGCCGACTTCAACGTCGAATGTCGCCGGGTCACGCACCAGTCGCGCAAGGATCTCGAAGTCACCCAGCACGTACACGCTGCCGTGCTCGATGCGCATTGGATCGCCCTTGCGCAGGCGCGCGCCGCTTTCGCTGTCCTGAATACCGTTGCTGCTGGTATCGGTCAGGAAAAACGTGCCTTCTCGATAGCTGATCAACGCGTGGTGGTTGGACAGGTGACGCTTGCGGTCGGGGATGATCCAGTCGCAATCCTCGCCCCGGCCAATTACGCCACCGGCCTGCTTGAAGGTCTTCTGGCACAAATCCGTGGGCACGAACTGCTTGGTGTTCAGCATTTCGAATACCAGTTCCATGGTGATACTCCTTGCGGTCACTTGCCGCGATTGACCGCCTGCGGATCACCCAATGGGCGATAGGTGTTGTCGTTGTATTTGTAATTGCCGCTACAGCCGCCGAGGCCGCATAGAACGACGAGGGTCAGCAGGGCGGCTTGCCAGTGACGAACAGACATCAGAGGGTCTCCAGGGGTAGACAAAGCGCAAAGCGCCGACCCGTTTGGGTGGCGCTGTCAGAAGCGGATGAGGTAGGTTCGAGCGCTCTAGCCAGCGGCCTTGAGCTCTGCCTTTGTGGCGAGGGAGCTTGTCCCGCTCGGCTGCGCAGCAGTCACAAAACAGCAGACGCGGTTTCACTGATGCACAGCGGAGCATGGGTTTGGGGCTGCTTCGCAGCCCAGCGGGAGCAAGCTCCCTCGCCACAGGGAATGCGCTGGCCACAGAGAGCATTCCAACCACAGTGTTTGGGTGGCAAAAGTTATGGTCAGACATCGAAGTCACCCAAGTTGATATTCAGGCGACCGAGGCGGTACAGCAGCGTGCGGCGCGGCAGGCCTAATTCGCGGGCGGCGAGGGTCTGGTTGCCATCGTTTTTGCGCAGGCAGTCGAGTAGCAGACTGCGTTCGACTTGTTCCAGGCGTTCGCGCAGGTTCAGGCTGCTGTCTTCCGGCATGGCGTCCATGCACAGGGAGAAATGCTCGGCCAGCAACTCGCCGCCTTCGCACAACAGCACCGCGCGCTCGACCAACCCTTTGAGTTCACGCACGTTGCCGGGGAAGGCGTAACCGGACAGGTGATCCAGCGCCGCGTCGGACCAACGCACCGCATCCCGCTGCAGAAACGCGCAAGCCTTGTCGGCGAAATGCCGGGCCAGGTCGAGGATGTCGCCTTCGCGCTGACGCAGGGCCGGCAGCTCGATCGGGAATTGCGCGAGGCGGTAGTACAAGTCCTCGCGGAATTTGCCTTCGCTGACCAGCACCGACAAATCCCGGTGCGTCGCGGCGATGATGCGCACGTCGATCTTGTGGGTGTCGTTGGAGCCGAGCGGGCGGATCTCGCCTTCCTGCAACACGCGCAGCAATTTGGCTTGCAGCGACAACGGCATGTCGCCGATTTCATCGAGCAACAAGGTGCCGCGATTGGCCGCGTCGAACAGCCCGGCACGGTCGCGGTCGGCGCCGGTGAAGGCGCCTTTGCGGTAGCCGAACAGCTCGCTTTCCAACAGGTTTTCAGGGAACGCCGCGCAGTTCTGCACGATGAACGCCTGGGAACGTCGCGGGCCACAATCGTGAATCGCCCGCGCGACCACTTCCTTGCCGGTGCCGGTCTCGCCGCGCAGCAGCACGGTGTACGGGCTGTGCAAAACTTTGCTGATCAGAGAATAGGTCTGGCGCATCGCCGCGCTCTTGCCGATCAAGCCATAACCGTTAACGCTCGGGACGCTGACCAGCGCCGGTCGTGTATCGCCGGTCGGCTGACGCAAACGCTGCAGCAAGTGCAATTGGCCAAGCACGAACGAGCCCAGTTGACCGAGGGAATCGGCAAAGCCTTGCAGGTCGATATGCCGGCGACTGGCGCACAGCAGCAAACCTTCGACAGCCTTTTGCTGATTAACCAACGGCACGCACAACAGCGACTGCCAAGGCGTGGCCTGGAGCGGCAGGAAACTGGTTTCGTGCAGGCTGCCGCTCAGCTCGCTGAGGCATACCACGCGGTTCTGGCACAGGGCGAATTGCAGCAGTTGTTCACCGTTGTAATCCGCCGGCAGGCTCGCCGCTTCCCGGGGTTGCAGAATGCCGTTCAGACACTCGGCGTTCATTCCCAGGCAGGTGTGGGTCGCGTCCAGCAGGTACAGCTGCGTCAGCTCGCAACCGCTGAGCTCGGCCAGCCCGCGCACGAAGTCACCCAGCAGCGCAGCACCCTCCGCCGCGCGCGACAGGCTGGCGAACTGCGCCAGCAAGGCTTCGGCATAGACCAGCGGTTGCGGCTCTTGAGTGAACATCACACCCACCTCAGGCGAACTCGCACATCACGCTGGCGTTGCCGTCGAGCGTCGCATGCACACGCTTGAGGCTTTCGCCGGTGGCCATTGCATCGAGCAAACGGTCAGCCACCAACGGCAGCACGTGCAGGTCGAGCAAGTGGTCGATCAGGCGCGCGCCGCTGTCGCTTTGGGTGCAGCGTTCGGCCAGGTGATCGACGAGGTCCTGGGAGTAGGTGAAATCGAGCTGACGACAGTTCAGGCGCTCGCCCAAACGACCGAGTTTGATTTCGATCAGCTCGCGCAGCACCGGGCCACCGACCGGGTAATAAGGCACCACACGCATGCGCGCCAGCAACGCCGGTTTAAAGTGCTTGCTGAGCACCGGGCGAATGGTTTCTTCGAGCACTTCGGCAGTCGGCCGCGCGCCGTTTTCGCAGAGTTCGCTGATGCGGTCGCTGCCAAGGTTCGAGGTCATCAGGATCAGCGTATTGCGGAAGTCAATCTCGCGCCCTTCCCCGTCGTTGGCCACGCCTTTGTCGAAGATTTGGTAGAACAGGTTGAGCACGTCCGGGTCGGCTTTTTCGACTTCATCGAGCAGCACCACCGAGTACGGTTTCTGACGTACCGCTTCGGTGAGCATGCCGCCCTCGCCGTAACCGACGTAGCCCGGAGGCGCACCGATCAGACGCGAGACGGTGTGCTTCTCCTGGAGCTCGGACATGTTGATAGTGGTGATGAAGCGATCACCGCCGTACAGCAAATCGGCAAGGGCCAGCGCGGTTTCGGTTTTACCAACACCGCTTGGGCCGACCAGCAGGAACACGCCGACCGGTGCATCCGGTTTGTTCAGACCGGCCGCGGTGGCGCGCATTGAGCGGTCGAGGGCATGAACCGCTTGTTCCTGACCACGAATACGGGTGCGCAAATCGTTGGCGAAGCTCGCGACCTTGGCGTTGTGTTCGCGGGCCAGTTGCGCCAATGGCACGCCGGTCCAGGCGCTGATCACTTCGGCCACCAGACGCGGGCAGACTTCGAAGCTCACCAGACGTTCTTTGACTTGCAACTCGGTCAGGGTACGGTGGGTTTCGTTGAGAGCGGCTTCCAGCGACCCGACGCTTTGCGCTTCGTCTATTGCCAGGGTTTCAATCACGGTGCCTTCGGCGTCTTCTTCAACCGTGATGGTCGGTTCGACGGCAGCGGCTTCACGGGCCTTGGCCAGTTGCTGACGCAGGTCCAGCAGGCGCTCAGCCAGTGCTTTCTGCTCGGTCCAGAGGGTTTCCAGAGCGACCATTTCTTCTTCGGCGTCGGCCAGGCGATCTTCCAGAGCATCCAGCGCCTCCTGGTCAATCAGCAGACCCGCCTCGGCGTCACGACGCAGGGCCTGACGTTGACGGCCACCTTCGGCCAGCTCGCCACGCAGGCGTTCCAGACTTTCCGGGGCGGCGGCGAGGCTGATGCGTACTCGAGCGCACGCGGTGTCGAGTACGTCGACGGCTTTGTCCGGCAGCTGACAACCCGCCAGGTAACGGGCGGACAACTCGGCCGCTGCAACCACCGCATCATCACGCAGGTAGATGCCGTGGCTCTTTTCGTAAACCTGAGCCAGACCGCGCAGGATGGTCACCGCTTCGCTGACGGTCGGTTCGTGCAGTTGCACCGGCTGGAAACGACGGGCCAGGGCCGGGTCTTTCTCGAAGTATTTTTTGTACTCCGCCCAGGTGGTGGCGGCGATGGTGCGCAACTCGCCACGGGCCAGGGCCGGTTTCAGCAAGTTCGCCGCGTCGGAACCACCCGCATTGCCGCCCGCGCCGATCAACGTGTGAGCTTCATCGATGAACAGGATGATTGGTTTCGGCGAAGCTTTGACTTCGTCGATCACGCCTTTAAGGCGACGTTCGAATTCACCTTTGACACTGGCGCCGGCCTGCAACAGGCCCATGTCCAGGGACAGCAACTCGACACCTTTCAATACTTGCGGCACTTCACCGGCCGCGATGCGCGAGGCCAGGCCTTCGACGATGGCGGTTTTGCCGACGCCGGCTTCACCAACCACGATCGGGTTGTTCTTGCGGCGACGGGCGAGGATGTCGACCATCTGCCGGATCGCGCCATCACGGCACAGCACCGGATCGAGTTTGCCGTCGCGGGCCTGTTGGGTCAGGTTGTGAGTGAAGCGCTGCAGCAGCGATTCGCCGGGCATGGCAGGTTTGCCGGTAGCCGGTTGTTCTTTCTGCGACAGGGCGAATTCTTTCAGGCGCTCGATGTTCAGCTTGGCCAGCAACGACTGATAACGACTGCCGGCGTAACGCATCGGGTTGCGCAGCAGTGCGAGGATCAACGCGGCTTGCTCGACCTGACTCTGGCCCAGTTCGAGGTTGGCCACCAGCAAGGCGTCTTGCAGCCACTGCACCAGTTCCGGGGCGAACACCGGGTTGCGCGAGGCGCTGTGCTCGACCCGCGATTGCAGGGCGGCGCTCAGTTCTCCGGCGTCCACTTCAGCATCTTGCAGCGCGCGTGCGAGCAGGCCTTGTGGACGTTCCAGCAGGCCCAGCAGCAAGTCTTCGACGAGGATCTTGCTGCCGCCACGGGCGACGCAACGTTCCGCGGAACTTTCCAGATCACGACGGGTTTCGGCGTCCAGCGCCTGGATAAGTTGTTGCAGGTCTACGTTGATCATGTGTCATCTGTCCTTGATGAATTTTGCTGCCCAAGGTCACCACGCCGTCCGCTTTTTCGCGGCCCAGCCAACTGGTCCATCCCAGGCGACAAGCGTTCTGCTCACCGATGCGCAGTTCGCGGATTTCTTCCTGGCGCAACACCAGGCGAATGTCGTAATCGAGCGGGTCACGCAGGGTGAACCCCACCAGCGCGCACAGCGGCTGGTAGCCGAAACCGATCGGCAGGAATTCGTGAAAGCGTTGCCAATCGAGCTCGCGGATGTGAATGCGGAATTTGCCGCTGCGATCACGCACGTGTTCGCCCAACACCAGGTCTTCGCCGAGCATGCTGTTGGCGCGACCCAAGCGATTGCGCTGCTCGTCGAGGATTTCGACGCGGCGCTCGATGCACTGCTCGATGGTCAGTTCGGCGTGCTTGAAGTAGTAGCGCAGCACCGCTTCGATCAACGCCGCCGAGTGCGCCCGCAAACTGAGCAGGCCGAGGTACGGCAGCAGGCGTTTCCAGTTCAGCTCCTGAGCCTTGCGGATGTCTTCGCCACCGAGGCCGATCAGGGCAAACAGCTGCTCCGAAAACGGGTCGAGGGCGCCGCTCTGGAAGCTGGCGTGGTAGCGGTATTTACGCCAGATCGGCAGCATCAACCGTTGCAGGCGATGGTGGAACAGGTCGAGGAAGTTGCGGGTCGGGTTGCCGTCTTCGCTGTCGCCCAGGGCCTGTTCGCCGTAGAACGCCGGCAGCGGCGAACCGGAACCGACCAGGCCGATCAGGTTGAAACGCAGACGCGCACGCATCTGCCCGTGCTCTTTGAAAAACTCCACGCGATCGACGTCGCTGCCAGGGAAACCCAGGCTCGGATTGGCCTGGAACTCCAGCTGGTCGTACAGGTCGTCTTCGCTCAAGTGCGGGTGTGCATCGCGCAGCCGGTCAATGACCAGCAGCACGGCCTGAAACAGCGAGTACTCGCGTATTACCCGGGTCAGCCCGCTTAAAGCAGGGGCTGCAGGCCCATACGTGGTGTCCATTGGTACACCTCTCCCTGTGTGCTTTTTACCCGCAGCTCATGGAACGAATTGAGACTGGCGTAAAGCGCGAAAAACTCGTTAAGAACCGAAGCGAACACGAACAGGTCGCCCTCGCCGATATACCCTTCCGGGTCGATGGTCAGCTCGGTGCGCAACCCGCGAACCGGCAACCCTCGGTGCAATCTGTCGACGTGTTGGTGCTTGATTGATTTGAGCCCGCCCAGCAGGCGCTTGCTGACTTTTTCCGCGTATTGGTCGTAGTAGCGCGGCAGGTCGTAGGTTTCGAGAATCACCTTCAACGCATTGACGTCGGCCAGCGACAGGTAGTTAAGCGACATGTTGCTGATCAGCTTCCAGAGGAAGTCACGATTCAGCGGCGGCGCAAAACTCGAAGTGGCCGGGGTGATGTTGCGAAAGCTGAGGAACTCCGGCGTCTCTTCGCAGGCCATGCAGATGTCGCCGAGCTTGAGCTTGCGCGGCAGGTTCTGGTTGGTGCATATCAGCTCGATCGACAGGGTTTCGTGGGCTTCGGTGTGGCGGATGCCGAAGCTCAGATAAGTGTCGAGGCCCTCGTGCAGCAAGGATGAACGCTGGCGGATGCTGTAATGCGGACGGCTGGTGGGCACGTCGAAACTTGGGTCGTGCTCGAAGGATTCGAACGGCACGTACTCCTGATAACCGAGGCCACCGGGCTTCCAGCCGGTGACGGTTTCCACCGAGAACACACCGCAGTTTTCCAGATCGAATTCGGCGGGCAGCAGCAGGTATTCGTCCTGCTTGCCATCGAGGCGAATCGGCAGTGCATCGTGCTCGAACAGGTTAACGATCGGGGTGCAGTAGAGCTTCACGTTGTCCAGGGTCGGACGCATACGCATGATGCCGCTCTTGCGAATATCGAAGCGCAACTCCAGGCCACGCATCTGCTTGAGGGTGTCTTCCGGCAACGCCTTGAGCAGATCCAGACCGTTGATGTCGACGAAGAGGAATTTGTCCTGGAAGGCGAAATATTCCTGCAGGTAGCGATAGCCGCGGAAGGTGTTCAGCGGGTACGGAATCAACGTTTCTTCTTCGACGAAACCCACCGGCTGCACACGGTCGCCGGACATCGTGAACGCCATCGGCTGGCCGTTTACACCGTTGATGGCCTTGCCGACGCCGTCCAGCGGGATCAGCTCGATACCCTCGAGGTTGCGCAACAGGCTCAGGTAAAGCATCTGGCTGATGTAGCGCTCGCCGGCAAAGTGCAGGCGCAGACGACTCAGCTCCAGCTCGCCGAGATGACCATCAGCGCTCATCTCCAGACGCAGACTCAACAGCGAACCGTCGCCCTTCACCGAGTAAGTCAGCGCAGCCAGATCCAGCGGCAACACCTCCGTCGGGTAGCACGTGCGGAAACGGCAGCGCACATCATCGACTGGCACACTCTCCACCGGCGTATCACGCTCGACCATCAACGCAGGCCCGGAACGTGTCAGTGGGTTGAACTGCAAAATGCTGAACGCCGGCAGCGGCCGCATGTAGTTGGGCCACAGCAGGTGCATCATCGAGTGGCTGAGCTCCGGCAACTCATCGTCTAGCTTCTGACGCAGGCGCCCGGTCAGAAAGGCAAAGCCCTCAAGCAGCCGCTCCACGTCCGGATCCCGCCCGGCCTGGCCGAGGAAAGGCGCCAACGCCGGGCTACGCTCGGCGAAACGACGACCTAACTGGCGAAGTGCGGTGAGTTCGCTTTGGTAGTAGTGGTTAAAGGACACGGGGGGTTACCTGTTTGTCGTTTTTGCAAAAATTTCGATCCAGGCCAGCCAGAGCAGGCTTTTGACATCTTGTTCCGAGGCGGCCATACGGCTTTGCCGCTCGGAAGCTGTGCCGGTGTCATCAACACTGGCCTCTGGAATCAACGCCGCGACCACGGCATCCAGCGCGGTTGCGACAATCCCGGAGAACAGTGCCGGCGAATGCGAATTCCCGATGATCACCGTCCCGGAACCCGTCGTAACCTTGTTGCCATGAGTGCCAACAGAACCCACCGTTACCGCCGGCTTGCCATTGATCAACACAGTCGTTGCAAGATCGCCAACCATCGCACCACCACACGCCGAGGCATCGCCTTGGCGGGCGGCCGCGAGGCCGTCGAAGAGCACGTCGCCGGAACCGGCGGCGATCGGGTTGGTGCCGTGGCCGGGGAGCGGGCAAGCGGTGGGGTCGGATACGCGTGCTGCGGGTTTGCCGGACATCGGAGTCTCCTTAGTTGACCTTTACTTGACCGCTGCCATCCAGGCGCGCGGCGAAACTGACCTGGCGCTTGAAACCATCAACTTCCAGCAGGCCTTCGATGCTGAAGGACAGGCGAAGCTGATCGTGCTCACGCGGCAGGGAGATGACACGCACGTTGCTCAGGCGAGGTTCATAGGCGTCGATGAAGCTTTCGATGGCCAGGCGGGCCTGACTCAGCGAGTCGTGCAGGCTCAGGCGCATGTCATTGAGATCGGGTAGCCCGTAATCGGACAGCGTTTGTACGCTGCCCGCACGGGTGCTGAGCATCTTGGCCAGATGGGCAGCCACGGACGCCATGGCGCAAACCTCGCGGCTCCAGCCGAGGCGTTTGTCCGCATCGCCACCCAGGCGCTCGAAAAGGCTGCCGTATCCAGTCATGAGTCGCTCCGTTTACTCTTTGTCCAGCTTGCCAACCAGCGACAGGGTGAAATCGGCACCCATGTACTTGAAGTGCGGGCGCACGTTCAGGCTGACGCGGTACCAGCCAGGCTCGCCTTCAACATCGCTGACGATGATTTGGGCAGCGCGCAGTGGACGACGACCACGGACTTCGGCGCTTGGGTTTTCCTGGTCGGCCACGTACTGGCGGATCCACTTGTTGAGCTCCAGCTCGAGGTCGGTACGTTCTTTCCACGAACCGAGTTGCTCGCGCTGCAGCACTTTCAAGTAGTGAGCCAGGCGGTTGACGATCATCATGTACGGCAGTTGGGTGCCGAGCTTGTAGTTCAGCTCTGCGGCCTTGCCTTCAGCGCTGATGCCGAAGAACTTCGGCTTCTGCACCGAGCTTGCGGAGAAGAACGCCGCGTTGTCGGAGCCTTTGCGCATGGTCAGGGAAATGAAACCTTCCTCGGCCAGTTCGTATTCACGACGGTCGCTAACCAATACCTCGGTAGGAATCTTGGTTTCGATTTCGCCCATGCTTTCGAAGTGGTGCAACGGCAGGTCTTCAACCGCGCCACCGCTCTGTGGGCCGATGATGTTCGGGCACCAGCGGAATTTGGCGAAGCTATCGGTCAGCTTGGTGCCGAATGCGTAGGCCGTGTTGCCCCACAGGTAGTGCTCGTGGCTGTTGGCGACGGTTTCTTTGTACACGAACGATTTGACCGGGTTTTCTTCCGGGTCGTACGGGTTACGCAGCAGGAAACGCGGCACGGTCAGGCCAACGTAACGGGAGTCTTCCGACTGACGGAAGCTCTGCCATTTGGCGAATTGCGGGCCTTCGAAGTGATCTTTCAGATCTTTCAGGTCCGGCAGACCGGTGAAGCTTTCCAGGCCGAAAAATTTCGGGCCGGCAGCCGCGATGAACGGCGCGTGCGACATGCAGGCAACGCTCGATACGTACTGCATCAGTTTCACGTCCGGCGAGCTTGGGGACATGAAGTAGTTAGCGATGATCGCGCCCACAGGCTGACCACCGAACTGACCGTATTCAGCGGTGTAGATGTGCTTGTACAGGCCCGACTGCATCACTTCCGGCGAATCTTCGAAGTCGTCCAGCAGGTCGTCCTTGGAGACGTTGAGGATTTCGATCTTGATGTTTTCGCGGAAGTGTCGACCAGCAACTGCAGGCCACGCCACGACGATTCCAGGGACTGGAAGTCCGGGTGGTGCAGGATTTCGTCCATCTGACGGCTGAGCTTGGCGTCGATCTCGGCGATCATGCGATCGACCATGGCCTTCTTGACCGGCTCACCGTTGTTCTGCGGCTTGAGCAGCTCTTCGATGAACGCCGACACACCGCGTTTGGCAATGTCGTAGGCTTCGTCGTCCGGGGTCAGGCGGGTTTCGGCGATGATGCTGTCGAGAATGCTGTATTCGCCGTTCTCGTTGCTCTTTTGCAGTGCTGCGCTAGTGCTCATTGTGTTGGCTTCCTTGGCTGATAGGGGCTCAGACGTCTTGGGCTGCGGCGTTCAGGCCCAGTTCACCCAGTACGCGACCGCGGGATTCGTCGTCGGCGAGCACGCCTTCGATGGCTTTGCGGAACGCAGGTGCGTTACCCAGCGGGCCTTTGAGGGCCACCAGCGCGTCGCGCAGTTCCATCAGTTTTTTCAGTTCAGGCACTTGCTCGACCAGCGAGGCCGGGTTGAAGTCCTTCATCGAGTTGACGCGCAGTTTCACGGCCAGTTCTTCAGTGTCGCTTTCTTCCTGAAGACGGTTCGGCACGCTCAGCGTCAGGCTCAGCTCTTGCTTGGCCAGCACTTCGTCGAAAGTCATTTTGTCGATGCTGATCGGCTTGCGATCTTCGAGTTTGCGTTCGTCCTTGCGGTGGGTGTAGTCACCGATTGCCAGGAGTTTCAGCGGCAGTTCAATCTCTTCCTGAGCACCGCCGGTGGCGGGTTTGAAGGTGACGTTGATGCGTTCCTTGGGGGCTACCGAGCCTTCTTTGGCCATGGCTTTTCTCCTTGCGGTTGTGGCCCGGGGGCCTATTCGAGTACCACTTCGAGATCGAGGTGGCACAGCCTGCGATAAATCTCTTCCTTGCGTTCACGCACTGCATGGTTCTGCGGCAGCAACTCGCAGCAGCTATGCAGCAAATGCAGCACTTCCAGCGCAAGATCTGGCTCCCAGGCGTGCAGGCCTGAGTCCTGTAATGTTTGGTCTAGGGTTTCGAGTTGGGTCTTGGCCAGCTCGTATTTCTTGGCCATGAAACACAGCCGCGCGAGCGCGAACTGCCAGAAGAATCGAACCCGCCCGCCGTGGGCACTTTGCAGGCCTTGCTTGAGGATCTGCACGGCGGCCTTGAGGCCGTCCTTGCGCAGAATCGGCAAGACTTCTTCCAGGGCCAGTTCCCAGGCCGGCTGGGTATCGGTGACTTCGACCTTGCGCGGCGCACTGGCGCTTTGCAGGTGCGGCATGACGTGGGCACCGATCCAGGCGCGGGTGGCCGGGTCGGCGAACGGCGCACCGTCATGGAAACGCAATTCGATGATGCCGGGCAGCCGCTGAACCAAAAGCGCGAAGTGGATTTCCACTTCGCGCATCGCCATCTCAGCGTTCAGCCCTTGAAGGCATTCCCAGACCATTCGCTGGCCATCAAACCAGAACGGCGCCTTCGCCAGGCTCGCCTCCAGCTCTACCAGCAGATCTGCGTATTTCCCTTGTTCGTAGCTGTCCTGATAGGCCTTGAGTTTGTCCGCCGGCAAGCCACGCAGAACGGTGATTTGTTCTGCGTTGCGCTCAGGCACCGCGTCGATGGGCAGCCACGACAGCGTGCGATTGAGGCGAAGGGCGCGCAGGTCGGTAGCCTTCTGCTTGAGCCACCAGGCACACAACGGACGGGCGTTTTCTTGCTGGGCACGCAGGGCCTTGTGGGCTTCTTTCTCGTTGTCGATTGGTGCGCCGAGGGTGAACAGCTGGGTCGCGGCCTGCTTGACCTGCGCCACCGCGGCGCCCACCACACCGGGCTCCGGCTGATTGTCGGCGGCGCGCAGGACCATGTTTTTCAAGCGACGGGAAATCGGCAGCAGCAACGGCGCATCATCGCCCAGATGCTCGGTGCATGCGGCGTCGAGGCCTTCCAGATGCTCGACCAGACGGCGGAACAGCGGCAGCTGCTCTTTGATCGCGACGTTTTCGTTCAGCACCTGCTCAAGACGCGGCTGCAACCAGCTGATGGCAGCAACACGAGTGCGGGCCTTGTTCGGGTGAACCTCGGCCCAGTGGTTTTCACAGAGATGGTGCAACAAACCGAAGCCAGCTAGCAGTCCCTGGAAGGATTCACGCTGGTACAGCGCCCAGGTCAGCCAGGCGCCGACACGCAAATCCTTGGATTGGGTACGCAGCAGATTTTCACTGTTTTCGCGGATTTTCAGCCAGTCGATCTGACCGCTTTCGTGCATGGATTGGGCTTTGCCCAGCTCGCTTTCCAATGCCTCATATTCGCTCGAAAAGCGAACATCCTCGCCCGCGAAATTCTCTTCTGAAACGGAGGCTTTTGCGAGTTCAAGGTAATGAGCGGAAAGTTTGCTTGAGTAGGACATCCATGGCCTTTAATTAGGATTACGGTCATACGGCCATTGGAGTTGCAATGGCGCCGGACAGTGTCAAAAAGCTGCGATGAGTCTCATCCAATTGAGTTCGCGCTCTTTCAAGGCGCGCATCACAATCAAAATGATGGCCATTTGAAGGCATCCGATTAAACAATAAAACTGCGTCTTTCTTGTTGCTGTAGGAGATTCACCCTATATGGCACGGGGGGATCGCCACAGAACATTCACGCCCTGAAACGGAACTCAGCATGACAAAAATAAACAATGAAAAATGTAGGAGTTTTCCGAAAAGTTACAGTCATTCATGGACATAGCGATAACTGACAATAAGCAATATAAGGCCCAATGACGGCATGCATTACTGACGCAACATTCTGAAATGCGGAAAACTCTGACGTACTTTCTGGACGTGTCCGACATTCATTCTTTTGCCCTCTTGTTAGCGTGCTGGGCAGTTTGCGTTTGCTCACGCCGGGCATGGCTTGGGCACCGCGACTTGTCTGCTCTTTCGGCTTAAGGACGAGTCACGGAAAAGCAAAAGGATAAGCGTATGTCCCCCGGCCAATGCTGCTCACTTCACGTTGTTGATCCCAACGGTCCGCAACGATTTCAAAGTGCTGGCCTTTGAAGGCACTGAAGCCATCAGCACCTTGTATTCGATCCAGATCGAGCTGGTTAGCGAATACCCTGATTTCGATCTGGAAAGCTTGCTCAGCCAGCCAGCGTTTCTCCAGTTCGGCCTCAAGGGTGAAGGCATTCATGGCCGTATCGAAGATGTGCTCATAGCTATGCCTGACCTGTTATTACCTGACGCTGGTGCCCGCGCTGCACTACTTGCAGTTCAGCCAGTGAACACAGCAGTTGTTGGCTGCGGGTGTCCTCCAGTTGGGCGGGGGGAAATTTCGGCGCGGTGACCATTCCACGCATCGGCATGGAAGTCGTGGTCACCTATCTGTGTCAGTACCGATGCAAAACTGACCCACCCTACCGGTTGAAAACTGACCCA
>NZ_MOBM01000008.1:70226-84461 GCF_003732275.1 Pseudomonas frederiksbergensis | reverse complement strand
GCCTGCTAACATATCTCCGCGGTCGTCACCGCGGGTGCTTTGAGACTCTTACCCAAGGGTAATCACTGACCCTGTGGGAGCGGGCTTGCTCGCGAAAGCGGTGTATCAGTCGACACCAATGTTGAATGACAAACCGCTTTCGCGAGCAAGCCCGCTCCCACATTGGTTCTATGTACACTTGAACTCAAAATTCACAGGGCGCATCTTTATTACTTGTTGCAACAAGAATAAGGAACCGTCATGTTCGATATCAGCACGTTCCCCAAAGCCGATGCCGTCCGCCGGGCTGCACAGTTAAGTCAAGACGACTACCAACGCCTGTACCGCCAATCCATCGAGCACCCCAGCACCTTCTGGGCCGAACAGGCCACACGCTTTCTCGACTGGAGCGCACCGTGGCAAACCGTCCAGCGTTACGACCTGAAAACCGGTGAGGCAAGCTGGTTCGCTGGCGGACAGTTAAACGTCAGTTACAACTGTATTGACCGTCACCTGGAAAAACGCGGCGATCAAATCGCGATCATCTGGGAAGGCGATGACCCCGCCGAATCCGCCCAAATCACCTACAAAAAACTTCATCACAACGTCTGTCGACTGGCCAACGTGCTCAAAAGCCGTGGCGTGAAGAAAGGCGACCGCGTGTGCATCTACATGCCGATGATCCCCGAAGCCGCCTACGCCATGCTCGCCTGCGCGCGGATCGGCGCGATTCATTCAGTGGTGTTCGGCGGCTTCTCCCCGGACTCGCTGCGTGACCGGATCCTCGACGCCGATTGCCGCACCGTGATCACTGCCGACGAAGGCGTGCGCGGCGGTAAATTCGTGCCGCTCAAACAGAACGTCGACACGGCGCTGCAAAGCTGCCCCGACGTGAGCACCGTGATCGTGATTGAACGCACCCAAGGCAAAGTTAACTGGGTCGACGATCGGGACATCTGGTACCACCAGGCTTTGCGCGACGTCAGCGACGACTGCCCGCCGGAGCCGATGGATGCCGAAGACCCGCTGTTCATCCTCTACACCTCTGGCAGCACCGGTAAACCCAAAGGCGTGCTGCACACCACTGGCGGCTACTTGCTGCAAGTCGCCATGACCTTCAAGTACGTGCTCGACTATCGCGACGGTGAGGTCTTCTGGTGCACCGCTGATGTCGGCTGGGTCACCGGCCACAGCTACATCGTCTACGGGCCGCTGGCCAATGGGGCGACCACGCTGATCTTCGAAGGCGTGCCGAGCTATCCCAGCACTTCGCGTTTCTGGCAGGTGATCGACAAGCACCATGTAAACATCTTCTACACCGCTCCAACCGCGCTGCGTGCGCTGATGCGTGAAGGCTCCGAACCGTTGAAGGAAACGTCCCGCGAGAGCCTGCGGTTACTCGGCACCGTCGGTGAGCCGATCAACCCGGAAGCCTGGGAGTGGTATTTCAATACGGTCGGCGAGCAGCGCTGCCCGATTGTCGATACCTGGTGGCAGACCGAAACCGGCGGCATCATGCTCAGCCCGCTGGTCAGCACCCAACGGATCAAACCCGGTTGCGCCACCCAACCGATGTTCGGTGTGCAACCGGTATTGCTCGACGAACACGGCAAGGAAATCAAAGGCGCCGGCAGCGGCATACTGGCCATCAAGTCCAGCTGGCCGGCGCAGATCCGCAGCGTCTACGGCGACCCGAAACGGATGATCGAAACCTACTTCAAGCCCTACCCCGGCTATTACTTCACCGGCGATGGCGCACGCCGTGACGAGGACGGCGACTACTGGATCACCGGGCGCATCGACGACGTGATCAACGTCTCCGGGCACCGCATCGGCACGGCCGAAGTGGAAAGCGCGCTGGTGCTGCACGACAACATCGCCGAGGCCGCCGTGGTCGGTTACCCCCACGACGTCAAAGGCCAGGGCATCTATGCCTTCGTCACGCCCATGAATGGCACCGAACCCAACGACGAATTGAAGAAACAATTGCTGGCGCATGTCAGCAAGGAAATCGGCAGCTTCGCCAAACCGGACTTGATCCAATGGGCTCCGGCCCTGCCGAAAACCCGTTCGGGCAAGATCATGCGAAGAATTCTGCGCAAGATCGCCTGCAACGAACTGGACAGCCTGGGCGACACCTCGACCCTCGCCGACCCGAGCGTGGTGCAAGGGCTGATCGATCAACGGCTGAACCAATGACGGAGGCCAAGGCGTAGCACTGGCAATCGAAAGGGCTTAAAAGCTTCGCGAGCAAGCCCGCTCCCACACTGGATCGGTGTCGTTCATCATTTCAGTGTGGGAGCGAGCCTGCTCGCGAAGGCAGCACCTCGGTTCTGCGCCAAGCTGTTAAACTCCCGCGCCCCCAATTCCTCCTGCAAGGCGCTCAGCATGTCTTCCTTGAATCAGGCGCTGCGCGCCGCCCTCGATCATCGTCAGGACCTGCTTGCCGAGTTGCATCAGCAAGGCACCGATTGCTATCGCCTGTTCCACGGCAGCCAGGAAGGCGCCGGCGGCCTGACCATCGACCGCTACGGCCCGCAACTGTTGGTGCAGAGTTTTCATCAGGCACTGGAGCGTGACGCGCTGCTGCAACTGCACGAGATCGTCAATCAACAGCTGGGCCTCGACACCCTGCTGGTCTACAACGATCGTTCCCGTGGCAACTCGCGCATCGACCGCGAAGACACCGTCTACCGCGCCGACGAAGCCGCCCTGCAAGATTTGATCGGCCACGAATGGGGACTGAACTACCGGGTTCGCGGGCGTCATGCCGGCCAGGACCCATTGCTGTTTCTCGACCTGCGCAACGCTCGCGGCTGGGTCAAGGCGCACAGCAAAAACAAAAGTGTGCTGAATCTGTTTGCCTACACCTGTGGCGTCGGCCTCAGCGCGGCGGCGGGTGGTGCGAGCGAGGTGTGCAACCTGGATTTTGCTGAAGGCAATCTGGCGGTCGGCCGCGAAAACGGTCTGCTCAACCCGCAATTGCCGACGATGGAATTCATCCAGTCCGATTATTTCCCGGCGATTCGTCAATTGGCCGGTCTGCCAATCAGCCAGCGTCGCGGCCAGAAACTGCCGAGCTATCAACGTCTGGACCCGCGTCAGTACGATCTGGTGCTGCTCGATCCACCGGCGTGGGCCAAGAGTGCTTTCGGCACGGTCGACCTGTTGCGCGACTACCAAAGCCTGCTCAAACCGGCGCTGCTGACCACTGCGGAAAATGGCGTGCTGATCTGCTGCAACAACCTGGCGAAGGTCAGCATGGACGATTGGCGCGAACAGGTTCTGCGCTGCGCAGAGAAGGCCGGACGCCCGGTGCGTGAGTGGAGCGTGCTGACACCGGGCAGCGATTTCCCGTCGATGGATCAACAGCCGCCGCTGAAAACACTGATCCTGCAGCTCTGAAAGTCCACGCCGATAATCAGATAAATCCTATAAAGCGTGGTTGCTTCGGAACCGCAAACGCATGCCATACTCCAAGGCACTCCGATTCCGACAAATGAAGCCGCACATGCCCAAAGGATTGATTCGCGCTATCGGCGCCTTGTTGACTGCCCTGGCTCTTTATAGCCTGTTGGGGTTTCTGATTTTGCCGGGCATCGCGTTGCGAATCGCCAACCAACAATTGGCCAACTACGCCACGACGCCCGCCACGATTTCGCGGATCGAACTCAACCCGTTCAGCCTTGAAGTCACTCTTTGGGGGCTGGTCATCGGCGAGCCGGGCAAGGAGCAAGTGGGCTTCGAACGTCTGTACGCCAACCTGCAGATCGACAGCCTCTGGACCAAGGCCTTGCACCTGTCCGATATCGAACTGGACAAACCCAAGACCGAAATCCTCTTCGGCAAGGACGGTAAGCTCAACCTGCTCGGGCTGTTCAAAATTCCCGCCAGCGAACCGACCCCGGTCGACCCGGACGCCAAACCATTCCCGCTGCGCGTGGAGCGGATCAAACTGGCCGGCGGCTCCGTACATTTCGAGGATGCACGGCCCAGCGAACCCATCGAATTCCTCTACGACAAACTCGATTTCGAACTGAAAAACCTCAGCACCCTGCCCGAAGACAGTGCCGACATGACGTTGGTGGCCATCGGCCCGGCAGGTGGACAGATCGACTGGACCGGTAACTTCAGCCTGATCCCGATCGCCTCCGAAGGTAAGCTGAAAATCACCGATGGCAAGATGAAATCCTTCTGGCCCTATGTGCGCGATGCTGTGCCACTCGTGCTCGAAGACGGCGTCGTCAGCCTCAGCACCGACTACAAACTCAACCTGGCCAAGGAAACCGAACTGCTGCTGAGCAACGTTGCCGTCAGCGTTGCGCCTTTTGCCATCAAGGCTCCGGACGGCCGACCGCTGGCGAAGCTCGAACGGCTGGACATCAGCGAAACCACCGTAGACCTGGCCAAACAGCAAGTGGTGGTCGGCAAGATTCGCAGCCAGAAACTGGAAACCTGGGCCGCCCTCGAAGCCGATGGGCAACTCGATTGGCAAAAACTGTTCGCCAGTCAGCCGTCCAAAGCCGCCACCAAGGCCAATGCCGAGCCGACCAGCACACCAGCAGCTGCCGATTCGCCGAAGCCTGAACCGACCGCGCCGAGCAAGCCTTGGCAGGTGCTGCTCAAAGACGTGCAACTGCGCGATTACCAGGTGCATCTGGCCGACCGCAAGGCTCAACCGGAGGTGGCGCTGGAGCTGGGTCCGCTGAACCTGGACCTGCAAAATTTCGACAGCCTCAATGGCTCGCCTTTCAACCTCAAGCTCGACACCGGCGTGGGCAAGCAAGGCAAGATCACCGCGGATGGCGTGGTCAATCTGGCCCCGATCAGTGCCAAACTGAACGTGCAGACCAAGGACATCGACCTGCGCGTCGCCCAGTCCTACATCAACCCGTTCATTCGCCTCGAACTGCGCAGCGGCATGCTGGGCAGTGATCTGGCGGTCGACCTGAAAAGCACCGAACCGTTGGCGTTCAGCGTCACCGGCCGCGCTCAGGTCGATCAATTGCATACCCTCGACACCCTGAAAACCCGCGACTTCCTCAAGTGGCAACAGTTGGTGCTCGAAGGCCTGAACTATCAGCATGGCGACAGCCTGTCGATCGACAAGGTCAACCTGTTCCAGCCCTATGCACGCTTCATGATCAACGATGATCGCACCACCAACATCGATGACCTGTTGATCCCGCAACCGGCCGACTCCGGCGCCACAACCGCCGCGGCCAAGCCTGCGGCCGGAAAAGAAAAACCGCTGGGCATCCACATTGGCGGCATTGCTATCAATGACGGTTCGGCAAACTTTGCCGACTTCAGCCTGACCCCGAACTTCGCCACAGCCATTCAACAGCTCAACGGCAAGATCGGCACCATCGACAGCCGACAGGCAAAACCGGCCAGCGTCGACGTCAAAGGTAAGGTCGACCGCTATGCGCCGGTGACCATCAAGGGTTCGGTCAACCCGTTCGACCCGATGGCCAGCCTGGACATCGCCACCAGTTTCAAACGGGTGGAACTGACTACTTTGACGCCCTATTCCGGCAAGTTCGCCGGTTACCGTATCCGCAAGGGCCGGCTCAATCTCGACCTGCATTACAAGATCACCAACGGCCAGCTCCTGGCCGAAAACAAAGTGGTGGTCGAGCAGTTGCAACTGGGTGAAAAGGTCGACAGCCCGGACGCCGTGAGCCTGCCACTGAAACTGGCGATTGCTTTGCTCAAGGATGTCGACGGCAAGATTTCCATCGAACTGCCCGTGAGCGGCGACCTGAACAACCCGCAATTCAGTGTCATGCCTATCATCTGGCAGACCCTGCGCAACCTGATCGTGAAAGCGGCCGCAGCGCCATTCAAAATGATTGGCGGCCTGGTCAGCGGCGGTGGCTCGGAAGATTTGGGTACGGTGGCGTTCGCACCGGGTTCCAGCGACCTGAGCAAAGACGCTGAAACGGCGCTGGTCAAACTGTCCCAAGCGCTCAAGGAGCGTCCAGCCTTGCGCCTGGAAATCGAAGGCACCGCCGCCAAGAGCAGCGATGGCCCACTCATCGCCGAGCAACGCCTGGAACGGGAATACCAGTACAACTACTACAAAATGCTCCAGCGCCGCGGTGACAAGGTGCCGGCCCAGGCCTCATTGCTGGACGTACCGGACAACGAGAAAGGCACGCTGCTTGAAGGGATCTACCGCACACGCCTCAAGACTCAGCCGCCCGCCGAATGGAAGGACCTGGGCAAGGAAGAACGCAGTAAAAAAATGCGTGAAGGTGTGATCGCGTTCTGGAGTTCCAGCGAAGTGCTGTTGCGTCAACTGGGGCAAGAACGGGCCAGCAGTATCAAGGATTATCTGGTGGACAAGGGTCAGTTGGCCGATGACCGCGTGTACTTCATCGACGCCAGCCTCGGTGAGGCAGAAAGCGATGGCCGCGTTATCACGCCCATGCATCTGGATGCCGAGTGATGGGCGCGCGCTGGCTTCTGAGCCTGGCCCTGGTGCTGGCTACCGGCCAGGCAGCGGCGGCCGACACCTTGCGCTGTGGCCGTCAATTGATCAGCGTGGGGGACAGGTCCGGCGAAGTGCTGCAGAAATGCGGAGAGCCCGTTGCCCGCGACGTGTTGGGCTACAAGCGCAGCGCCAATCGGCGCGAAGAGTTTCAGGTCGAGGAATGGACCTACGGACCCAACAGCGGGATGTACCAGTACCTGCGCTTTGAAGGAAACCGGTTGGTTCGAATCACCAGCAAGCGCGGGAATTGAGCCCACAATCCAAAGTGGGGCACATTCAACTGTGGGAGCGAGCCTGCTCGCGATAGCGGTCTTTCATTCAACGTACGTGTCGAATGTTAGTCAGCAATCGCGAGCAGGCTCGCTCCCACAGTTGTTTTTGCGTTACTCCCAATAGAACAGGCCCCGACACGAATGCCGGGGCCTGTAATGGCCACGTCCTTGTGGCCTTTCGCATGAACTCTCAAGTTGCGGCAGACGTATGACTCGGCCCGTCTACCGCGCCTTCTCCCGGTCCAGGCGAGAAGCCTTGTCTTACTCGGATTTCAGGCCGTCAGCGGATACCGCTTTGACGCCTTTGATTTTCTTGGCGATGGCCACGGCGGTTGTTTTCTGAGCATCAGTCACCTCAACGGTGGACGACAGCGATACTACGCCTTTGTTGGTTTCGACTTTAATGTCGGTGCCTGGGATGCCTTTTTCGGTTACCAGGTCTGCTTTGACTTTGGTAGTGATCCAGGTATCGGAAACATCCTCTTTCGCTTCAGTGACTTCACCGGCGGCCAGCATCATGGGTGCCTGAGTCGCTTGGGTGGTCTGTGCAAATGCAGCGTTAGCCATGGTCAGGGTCAACGCGGTAGCAGTAGCGGCAGCGATAGCGAACTTCTTCATACGAGTAACTCCTGTATTTCTGGAAAGTCTGCTGCGTGTCTTGTCAGCAGGGTTACAGGAGAGAGTGCGAACGCTGTGCCAACTGCCAGATAAAAAATAAACTCTTATTAATCAACAACTTAATAAAATCGGTGATTTTCGAAATCATGCAAATTGCAATGACTGCGAAATTATCTACATGCAACATGCGGGTTTTAACGCAGGCCTAAGGCCATGAATTGTCGGGGGTTTCTCGATTACCTGAATGGCCCCAAAAACAGCGAACAAAAAAATGCCCCGCGTCGTTAAACGCGAGGCATTGACAAGATGAATGGATCAGCTGGCGGGAGTGGGAGGGCAACCTTTAGGAGCATATTCTGCATCGACATTTGTGGTGCACGCCCAGCCACCGGCAAGTGTGCGCGAAAGCGTGACGGTTTTGCCGAGCACCGGCCCCGGTGCGTTGAGAATCGTGCAACCAATACTGCCCACACCGGAAGAGGCGGTACCCGTTGCCGTAATCGTGCAATTACCCGTGGTGGCGCTCGCCGCGCCGATCCCGGCGGGGGCGGCAATATCGGTGCCTTGATTGATAACGTCTTCGAAAGGCACCTTCAGTGCAGAGATTTCTGCAACCGCAGCAGTGACCTTCGCCCGCGCCTGGTACTTCGAATACTGCGGCAACGCAAACGTCGCCAGAATCCCGATGATCGCCACCACGATCAGCAGCTCGATCAGAGTAAAACCATTTTGATTTTTCATAGACAGGCTCCATGCATGAGTCGAAGTCTCATGATCTAAACAAGGTACAGCACAGGTCATGCCAAACCGCGCACGCTCCTGCCTGCTGGGCACGAGACTGTGGCAAAGACCTTTCCTACCCCCAGGATCCGCACTATCTGACACTTTTTGTCACCTCATCCCGGCTGGTTTGGTTCCACTGCTTGACTAGGCTATAAGTCATTCACTGCCTGCGTCCGGTATCCCAATGAATGACATCGCCCTTAGCGGTCTGGCCAAGCAATTGGTACTGGCCGAGCTGATCACTGATAAAAGTGCGCAACAGGCGTATCAGCAAGCCCAACGCCATCGAATTTCGCTGGTCAGCTATCTGGTGCAAAACAAACTGCTGAAAAGCTGGCAGGTCGCCGAAGTGGCCTCGGAGCATTTCGGCATGGCCCTGCTGGACCTCAACTGCCTGGACAAGGACAGCCATCCCCAAGGGTTGGTCAGCGAGAAGCTGATCCGTCAGCACCACGCCCTGCCCCTCTGGCGGCGTGGTAACAAACTGTTCGTGGGGATTTCCGACCCGACCAATCATCAAGCCATCAACGACATCCAGTTCAGCACCGGGCTGAGCACCGAAGCCATCCTGGTGGAGGAAGACAAGCTCAGCGACGCCATCGAAAAATTCTTCGACAACCACTCCACCGGTCTGGAAGACATGGCCGATGTCGACCTCGACGGGGTGGATATCGAGTCGGTGGATGACCCGCAACAGGATTCCATTCCAGGGCAAGATACCGATGACGCGCCCGTGGTGCGTTTTGTCCACAAGATGTTGCTCGACGCGATCAAGAGCGGTTCTTCCGACCTGCATTTCGAGCCCTATGAAAAAATCTACCGCGTGCGGATGCGCACCGATGGCATGCTGCGGGAGGTCGCCAGACCACCGACGCAACTGGCCAACCGCATTGCTTCGAGGCTGAAAGTCATGGCAAGTCTCGACATCTCCGAGCGGCGCAAACCCCAGGACGGGCGAATCAAGATGCGTCTGTCCAAAAGCAAGTCCATCGACTTTCGGGTCAACACGCTGCCGACCCTGTGGGGCGAGAAGGTGGTGATCCGGATCCTCGATCCGTCCAGTGCCCAAATGGGCATCGATGCCCTCGGCTACGAGCCCGACCAGAAAGACCTGTACATGGCCGCCCTCAAGCGGCCACAAGGGATGATCCTGGTGACCGGCCCCACCGGTTCAGGCAAGACCGTGTCGCTTTATACCGGGCTGAACATCCTCAACACCGTCGACATCAACATCTCTACCGCCGAAGATCCGGTAGAAATCAACATCGAAGGCATTAACCAGGTCAACGTCAATCCCAGGCAGGGACTGGATTTCGCCCAGGCGCTGCGCTCGTTTCTGCGTCAGGATCCGGACGTGATCATGGTCGGCGAAATCCGCGACCTCGAAACCGCCGAGATTGCCATCAAGGCCGCCCAGACCGGGCACATGGTCCTTTCCACCCTACACACCAACAGCGCAGCGCAAACCCTGACCCGCCTGCACAACATGGGGATTCAGGGGTTCAACATCGCGACCTCGGTCAGCCTGATCATCGCCCAGCGCCTGGCGCGCAAACTGTGCAGTCATTGCAAAAAGCCCATCGAGATTCCCCGCGAGGCGTTACTCAAAGAAGGCTTTCCCGAGGAACGCATCGGCTCGTTCACGATCTATGAACCGGTCGGTTGCGATCAATGCAACAGCGGTTACAAAGGGCGAGTAGGGATTTATGAAGTGGTAAAGAACACCCCAGACCTGCAACGGCTGATCATGGCCGAAGGCAATTCACTGGAAATCGACATCCAGATGCGTAAGGACGGCTTCAACGACCTGCGTACTTCGGGCCTGCTCAAGGCCATGCAAGGCATCACCAGCCTTGAAGAAATCAACCGGGTCACCAAGGACTGAACATGGCGGTCAAAGCAGCGAAAATCAGCGTATATGCCTGGGAAGGCACAGACAAAAAAGGCACAAAAATGACCGGCGAATTGACCGGCCAGAATCCCGCGCTGATCAAGGCCCAGTTGCGCAAGCAAGGCATCAACCCGGGCAAGGTGCGGAAAAAAACCGCGTCCATTTTCAGTGCCGGCAAACGCATCAAAGCCTTGGACATTGCCCTGTTTACCCGGCAGATGGCGACCATGATGAAAGCCGGCGTACCGCTGCTGCAATCGTTCGACATTATCGGCGAGGGCTTCGATAACCCGAAGATGCGCAAGCTGGTGGACGAGGTGAAACAGGAAGTCGCTGCCGGCAACAGCTTCGCCGCAGCCCTGCGCAAAAAGCCCCAGTATTTCGATGAGCTGTACTGCAACCTGGTGGATGCCGGCGAGCAGGCGGGGGCCCTGGATACCCTGCTGGAACGGGTGGCGACCTACAAGGAAAAGAGCGAAAGCCTCAAGGCCAAGATCAAGAAAGCCATGACTTACCCGCTGGCGGTAGTGTTCGTCGCGATCATTGTGACCGGGATTCTTCTGATCAAGGTTGTGCCGCAGTTCGAGTCGGTGTTCTCGGGATTTGGCGCCGAACTGCCGGCGTTCACCGTGATGGTCATCGGCTTGTCGGAGTTCCTGCAGGCCTGGTGGTGGATGGTGCTCGGCATGCTGGGTGCGCTGATCTTCGGCGTCCGCCATGCCTTTAAAAAGTCCCCGGGCTTTCGGGACCGGATGGACACCTGGCTGCTGAAACTGCCGTTGGTTGGCGCGCTCATGTACAAGTCCGCCGTGGCCCGTTACGCCCGCACCTTGTCGACCACGTTTGCCGCCGGGGTGCCACTGGTCGAAGCCCTGGATTCAGTGGCGGGCGCGACCGGCAACATCGTGTTCAAGCGAGCGGTGTTACGCATCAAGCAGGATGTTTCTACCGGCATGCAGCTGAATTTTTCCATGCGCACCTCCGGTATCTTTCCAAACATGGCGATCCAGATGACGGCCATTGGTGAAGAGTCCGGCGCACTGGACGACATGCTCGACAAGGTCGCGAGTTTCTATGAGGACGAAGTGGATAACATGGTCGATAACCTGACCAGTCTGATGGAGCCTTTCATCATGGTGGTGCTGGGGGTTATCGTCGGCGGCCTGGTGGTTGCGATGTACCTGCCCATCTTCCAACTCGGCTCAGCGATCTGATATGTCCTTGAACGAATTTTTGAGTCTCAACCCGCTGGCCTTCACGATCACCGCATTGGTGATCGGCTTGCTGATCGGCAGTTTTCTCAACGTGGTGGTCTGGCGCCTGCCGAAAATGCTTGAGCGTGAATGGCGCCTGCAGGCCCATGACGTACTGGACTTGCCACCCGAAGCCCCCGGCCCGGCTTACAACCTGATACTGCCTCACTCCGAATGCCCGGACTGTGGCCATCGGATTCGAGCATGGGAAAACATTCCCGTGCTCAGTTATCTGTTTTTACGTGGGCGATGCTCGAACTGCGCGACGCCGATCAGCAAACGTTACCCGCTGACCGAACTGGCCTGCGGCGTGCTGTCGGCGTTCGTCGCCTGGCATTTCGGTTTCGGCTGGCAGGCCTGCATGGTGCTGGTCCTGAGCTGGGGCCTGTTGGCGATGAGCCTGATCGACGCCGAACACCAGCTGTTGCCGGACGTGCTGGTGCTGCCGTTGATATGGCTGGGGCTGATCGTCAACAGTTTCGGGCTCTTCGTCTCACTGCATGACGCGCTCTGGGGCGCGGTGGCCGGCTATATGGCGCTGTGGACGGTGTTCTGGCTGTTCAAGCTGATCACCGGCAAGGACGGCATCGGCTATGGTGACTTCAAGCTATTGGCGATGCTCGGCGCCTGGGGCGGCTGGCAGATCCTGCCGCTGACCATCCTGCTGTCATCGCTGCTGGGCGCCATCATCGGGGTGATTTTGCTGCGCCTGCGGGACGCAAAAACCTCGACGCCGCTGCCCTTTGGCCCCTATCTGGCCATTGCCGGCTGGATTGCCTTGCTCTGGGGTGGTCAAATAACCGGCTTCTATTGGCAGTTTGTCGGTTTGAAATGAATACCCCTGTGGAAAAACCCTGGATTCTCGGTCTGACCGGCGGCATTGGCAGCGGAAAAAGCGCGGCAGCCCAGCACTTCATCGATCTGGGCGTGCATGTGGTGGACGCCGATCATGCGGCTCGCTGGGTGGTCGAACCCGGTCGCCCGGCACTGGCGAAGATCGCCGAGCACTTTGGCCCCGGCGTGCTGCAAGCCGACGGCCAACTGGATCGCTCGGCGCTGCGCAAGCTGATCTTCGAAGTGCCGGACGAACGCCGCTGGCTCGAAGCGCTGCTGCATCCGCTGATCGCCGAAGAAATCACCCACCATCTGGCCAAGGCACAATCGTCTTACGCGATTCTGGTTTCGCCGCTGCTGATCGAGTCCGGGCAGTACGCCATGACCCAACGGGTCCTGGTGATCGATGCCCCCGAACAGTTACAGATCGAACGCACCCTGCAGCGTGACCAGACCAGCGAACAGCAGGTCCAGGCGATCCTCAAGGCCCAGTCCAGCCGACAGGACCGCGTGAGCCATGCCGACGATGTGGTGGTCAACGACCGCGACCTCGCCTGGCTGCACAGCGAGGTCGAACGCCTGCATCACTTTTACCTTACTTTGCGTGGAGGCCAGTCATGAGCCAAACCCCAACCGTCGAATGCCCAACCTGCGGCGCCCCTGTCGAATGGAGCCCCGAAAACAAGTTCCGGCCATTCTGTTCAGACCGTTGCAAACTGATCGACCTGGGCGCCTGGGCGTCGGAAGAACACAAGATCCCGGTGAGCCCGGATGCCGAAGACGAAATGTTCAGCGAAGACTTCGACCCGCGTCACTGATCCCGACCCTCAGGGCCGCATAAAGCCATAGTCCTGGCCCTCGTCGAGGTTCTCGGCGAGAAACCGCAACTCATCGGCCAGGTCTTCGATATTGCGTACCGCCTTGCTCTGCTGCACCACCGCACTGAGCAAGGCGCGCAGGCTCAATCCCGGATCAAAGCCCACCTCTTGCGCCACATCCAGACTCTGACGCAACTCCTGCCTGGCCCACTCATACACACTCATGCCATTGCTCCTGAAGGTTTTCCAGAGCATGGATTCGGCAACGTTTTTTGGATTTGATGTGGATCAAGATTTGGGATCGTCGTCTTTCCAGGGCGCCGAAAGGTAGCGCGTGCGATTGAATGTCTCCAGCCACTCAGGGCAGAACACCACCAATGCGCTGACCACCATGCCGTTGATAAATGCTTCGGGAAAAATGAGCAGCCACAGATAACCGACAAAATCTTCCAGCCAATACGGCATGGCGAAACGTTCGTCGTACCACAGCAATGTGAGCGCCAGAATCAAACACAACAGGGCCGACAACGCAGCGGCAAAAAAACCGGAACAGAAGATGTACACAAAGGGATTACGCGGCTGCGCGCGCTCGACCAGGATTGCGCAGCACTCGGTAATCAGCACCGGCAGCAGAATCAGCAGCGCGCCGTTGACCCCCATGGCCGCCATGTCCTGCCTTCCGAGCAGCACCAATCCCGTTTGCGCAACCAACCCGCCGACAATCGCCAACGGCCAATCCAGCAGTAACGTCACCGCCGTCATGCCGATGAAGTGATAGGACACGCCGGTATCAAAGTCCCGTCGCACCAGCCAGAGCAAGAACAGTGCGAACACTGTGCCGAACAGCAGATGCTGACGGCGGCTATCGCTGAACAGTTCGACCCAGGGCGCTCGACAGACAGCCCAGATCACTACCGGCACGTAAATCAGCCAACCTACTGCGAGGCTTTGCGGTGACAACAGTTCGGCGCCGATCATGGGCGTGCCTTCTTCGGCACCTGGGCCCACATAAGCGCAATACTGAGCAGCAACACTGTTCTATATTTCACGCGTCTCTCCCATCGTGATAGCTCTCAGTCTATACCGGCGTTTCTGACTGGCCGAATCGCTGTTCCAGCCGCACACGTCTTCGCGATTTTGAGGGTGTACATATCCGTTTCTGTGGTCACGGCAGCTATTGGTTCCGCTCTTACAGCGGGTCACTTTGGAAAAGCGCCAAAGTAACCAAAGCGCTTTTGCCCCTTTCGTTCGGTGCCTCGCCCAGGCTCGGCATGCCCTCGCTCCGGTC
>NZ_MOBM01000008.1:69761-70076 GCF_003732275.1 Pseudomonas frederiksbergensis | reverse complement strand
GCGAGCTAACGCTCGGCCTGTTGAGTGGTGAAAAGCAGAGCGGATGTGCTCTGCTTTTTTGTGGGAGCCGGCTTGTCGGGTCGCCGCATCGCTGCGATGGCGGCCTGTCAGCCGACCAATCTTCTCGGGATGTACCCAGTCCAACCTGTGGGAGCGAGCCTGCTCGCGAAGCTGTTGATCTTGTCGTTGCCGTTGCCGTTGCCGTTGCCGTTGCCGTTGCTTTGGCTTTGGCTTTGGCTTTGGCTTTTGATCTTGATCTGCCGCCCCTTTCCCAGAGGCCGAACGCAGGCGTTGCGCAGGGGGCACCGCGGCAGG
>NZ_MOBM01000008.1:54463-69651 GCF_003732275.1 Pseudomonas frederiksbergensis | reverse complement strand
TTACTTTCGCGCTTTTCGAAAGTGACTCGCTGTAAGAGCGAAACCGCCAGCCGGCACTACCGCAGAAACGGATATGTACCCGACCAAAAAGCCCAGCCGGTTATCAGGCCGCCTTCGCGGGCAAGCCTCGCTCCTACAAAGGGCAATAACCGCCAGCCAGCACAACCGCAGAAACGGATCTGTACTCCAAAACACCAAGCGCCGGCAGTGAACTTCTGTAGCTCAAGAGATGTGTAGATACCTATGCTTCTAGCCGGGCGCACAGAGAATCCGCGGGAACGAAAAAGTTACGTAAACTTTACGAGACAAAACGAGAAGCCGATCGATACTGCGCGGCGCTAACAAGACAGGCGTTATTTATGTCCATTGCGGTACTGCGGCTTATCGGTTTCATCCTGGGTATTTTTTTGATCACACTGGCAGTGAGCATGGCGATACCGATGCTCACGCTGGTGATCTATGAACGCAACGATGATATGTCGGCCTTTCTGTGGTCGAGTCTGATCACGGCGGTGTCCGGACTGCTGTTGATTAACAAGGGACGTCCTGAAGACGCTCAGTTGCGTCCCCGCGATATGTACATGCTGACGACCGCCAGTTGGGTGGTCGTCTGTACGTTCGCCGCATTGCCCATGGTCTTGATCCAGGACATCAGCTACACCGACGCGTTTTTTGAAACGATGTCCGGCATCACCACCACTGGTTCGACCATCCTGACCGGTCTGGACACCGCCTCCCCCGGATTGCTGATCTGGCGCTCAATGCTGCATTGGCTGGGCGGAATCGGCTTCATCGGCATGGCCGTGGCCATCCTGCCGCTATTGCGGGTCGGGGGGATGCGCCTGTTTCAGACCGAATCATCCGACTGGTCGGAGAAAGTCACACCACGTTCCCACGTCGCCGCCAAATATATTCTGGGGTTGTATATCGGGCTTACCACTCTTTCCACGCTGGCCCTGTGGATAGCCGGGATGACGCTATTCGAAGCAGTCAACCATGCCATGGCGTTGATTTCCACGGGAGGATTTTCCACCTCCGATGCGTCTCTGGCGCACTGGACGCAACCGGCCATTCATTGGGTGTCGGTGGTTGTCATGATTCTGGGCAGCCTGCCTTTTACGCTGTATGTGAGCCTGTTGCGCGGGAATAAACGGGCCTTGTTCAACGATCATCAGGTACGCGGCTTCATTGGCTTTTTGATCATCACCTGGGTGCTGTTCGGCACCTGGTTGTGCTTGCACAGCGAGTACAGCTGGTGGGCGGCGTTTCGGATCGTCGCGGTTAACGTGACGTCGGTGGTCACGACGACCGGCGTGGCGCTGGGGGATTACACGTTATGGGGCAGTTTCTCCGTGTTGCTGTTCTTTTATCTGACCTTTGTCGGCGGCTGCTCCGGCTCCACCGCTGGCGGCCTTAAAATCTTCCGCTTTCAAGTGGCTGGCGCACTGCTCATGGGCAGCCTGAAACAACTGATCCATCCTCGAGCCATCATCCGGAAAAAATACAACAATCACCCCATCGACGAGGATATCGCCCGCTCGCTCCTGACGTTTTCTTTCTTTTTCACCATCACCATCGGGGCGATCGCCATGGGCTTGGCGCTCATCGGTCTGGACTGGACCACGGCATTGAGTGGCGCGGCCACTGCCGTCTGCAACGTGGGGCCTGGCCTTGGTTCGATCATTGGCCCGGCAGGTAACTTCTCGACACTGCCCGACTCGGCCAAATGGCTGCTGACCGTCGGCATGCTGCTGGGAAGACTGGAAATCCTCACCGTTCTGGTGCTGTTCATCCCGGTTTTCTGGAAATACTAGTCGCAACGACCAATGGTGATTTGTTGCCTAGACTCCTCTTGTCCACCGTGCAAATGCGTTTCAGATATGAACGGCACGAGAACTAAAACAAGAGGAACATCTAAATGCTCAAATCATTGTGGGGCGCGGCCGTCTGCGCACTCGCGCTGGGCGCGTCGAGCCTGGCGCTGGCGGCTGATCCAGTCGTTATCAAGTTTTCTCACGTAGTTGCCGAACAAACGCCTAAAGGCCAAGGCGCCCTGCTGTTCAAGAAACTCGTCGAAGAACGTCTGCCCGGCAAGGTCAAGGTAGAGGTTTATCCAAACTCTTCGCTGTTCGGTGACGGCAAGGAAATGGAGGCGCTGCTGTCGGGCGATGTGCAGATAATTGCGCCGTCGCTGGCCAAGTTCGAGCAATACACACCCAAGCTGCAATTGTTCGACCTGCCGTTCCTGTTCAACGACATCTCGGCAGTCGACCGCTTCCAGCGCAGCCCTGAAGGTCAGGGGCTTCTCAAGTCCATGGAAAGCAAAAACATCACCGGTCTGGCCTATTGGCATAACGGCATGAAGCAGTTGTCCGCCAACAAAGCACTGCGTGAACCGGGCGATGCCCGCGGTTTGAAATTTCGCGTGCAGGCTTCGGCCGTGCTCGAAGAGCAATTCAAGGCGGTACGCGCCAACCCTCGCAAGATGAGCTTCGCCGAGGTGTATCAGGGCTTGCAGACCGGCGTCGTCAATGGCGCGGAAAACCCTTACTCGAACATCTACAGCCAGAAAATGCACGAAGTGCAGAAGTTCATCACTGAGTCCGACCATGGCTTGCTCGATTACATGTTGATCACCAATACCAAGTTCTGGACTGGCCTGCCGCCGGATATAAAAACCGAACTGGACAAGATCATCGTCGAGGTCACCACTCAGGTGAACAAAGATGCAGAGAAACTGAACCAGGATGCGAAACAGAACATCATCAACGCCAAAACCACTGAAATCATCACGCTGACCCCAGAGCAACGTGACAAGTGGCGCGAAGCAATGAAACCGGTCTGGAAGAAGTTCGAAGGTGATATCGGTGCCGACCTGATCAAGGCCGCCGAAGCTGCCAACCAGGCTCAGTAATCTGCTGGCGGGCGCCGCCCGAAAAGGCGGCCCCTGTTTCATCGTCGTCACTCGATCGCGAGATGCCACTCATGAATGCCTTACGGCGCATTTGGGATCACTTCGAAGAAGGTTTTATCGTCTTCCTGCTGGCGGCAATGACGCTGGTAACGTTCGTTTACGTCATCCTTAACAACCTCTATAGCGTTTTCTACAGCCTCGCCGAGTATTGGCGGAGCGCCAGTGAACCCTTGTTCGCCATTGGCGACAGCGTCATGGGAATGGCCCAGGCCATGACGTGGAGCATATCGCTGACCAAGGCTTTGTTCGCCTGGCTGATCTTTTTCGGCTTGTCCTATGGCGTGCGCACGGCCGGACACATCGGTGTCGATGCCTTGGTGAAACTGGCCAGCAAACCGGTTCAGCGAATCATTGGCATCATTGCCTGCCTCAGCAGTCTGGCCTATGCGGGTCTGCTCAGCGTCGCCAGTTTCGAATGGATTCAGACGCTGTTCATCGCCGGCATCGGTGCCGAGGACCTCGGTCATTACGGCATCATGCAATGGCACATCGGGCTGATTGTGCCGGTGGGTTTTGCCTTGGTGTTCATCCGCTTTGCCGAGATCCTGGTGCGCATTGTGCAAAACCGTCAAACGGGCCTGGGCCTGGCCGACGAGGCCGCGGAGGTGCTGAAACTGACCGAGCATGAGGATGAGGATGAGGATGAGGATGACAAGAAATGACCATTCTTTTTCTCTTTGTTGCTCTGTTCGCGCTGATGTTTATCGGCGTACCGATCGCCATTTCCCTTGGCCTGGCCGGTTCGCTGACGATCATCTTTTTCAGCCCTGACTCCGTGCGCTCACTGGCCATCAAGCTGTTCGAGACCTCCGAACATTACACATTGCTGGCCATCCCGTTCTTTTTGCTGGCCGGTGCCTTCATGACCACAGGCGGTGTGGCACGGCGCTTGATCGACTTTGCCAACGCGTGCGTTGGGCATATTCGCGGCGGCCTGGCCATCGCGGCGGTGCTGGCGTGCATGCTGTTCGCCGCGCTGTCCGGTTCAAGCCCTGCGACGGTAGCCGCCGTGGGCTCCATTGCTATCGCGGGGATGGTCCGCTCCGGTTATCCACAGGCATTCGGTGCCGGTATTGTGTGCAACGCTGGTACATTGGGCATTCTTATTCCGCCTTCCATCGTGATGGTGGTCTATGCCGCAGCGACGGAAACCTCGGTCGGCAAGCTGTTCATGGCCGGCGTGGTGCCCGGCCTGCTGTTGGGTACCGCGCTGATGGTGGCCATCTACGTCGTCGCCGTCAGGAAAAACCTGCCCGCCATGCCGCGGGCGACCGTTCGTGAGTGGCTGAGTGCGGCACGCAAGGCCATTTGGGGCCTGCTGCTCATGGTCATCATCCTGGGCGGCATCTACACCGGGATGTTCACCCCGACCGAGGCGGCGGCCGTGGCGGCGGTCTACGCGGCATTCATTGCACTGTTCGTCTACAAGGACATGTCGTTCCGTGAAATACCGAAGGTACTGCTCGAATCCGCCAAGCTGAGCATCATGCTGATGTTTATCATCGCCAATGCCATGCTCTTTGCCCACGTACTGACCACCGAGCAAATACCCCAACAGATCACCGCCTGGGTCATCGGGGCGGGTCTGACACCAGTGACATTCCTGCTTGTGGTGAACATCGTATTGTTGGTGGCTGGGGCGTTCATGGAACCCTCGGCAATCATTCTGATCCTGGCGCCAATCATGTTTCCGATTGCCATGAAGTTGGGAATCGACCCGATTCATTTGGGGATCATCATGGTGGTGAACCTGGAGATCGGTTTGATTACGCCGCCCGTAGGCCTGAACTTGTTCGTCACCTCGGCGGTAACCGGCATGTCACTGACCGCCACCATCCGTGCAGCAATGCCTTGGCTGATTATCCTGTTCCTGTTCCTGATATTGATTACCTACGTGCCGTGGATTTCGCTGGTCCTGCCGAACTGGCTGGGAATGACGTAACCGGGACCTCAGGCCCAATGCCGCGGATCGTTCATTACCGCGTCATGTTCGGCGAACAGCTTGGGCAATTCGACCTTGAGAAAGGCCACCCAGGTCCGGACCTTTGCGCAGATCGCTATCCGTTTTGTGCAATGCCCTGAACCGGGCGCGGTGTGTGCTCCAAGAGCCTGTGGCAACCCTGTAGAGGGTTGATTCATGGACTAGACTCACGCGATTGATGATGGAGCTAAACGTCAAGAGCAGAAGCGCCGTCCACGACTGACGCCAGGTTTGCTCGAAGCAATGCGCGATCTGCAAGCTGATAGTTGCACCTGCTGGGTCTATCTATCGGTAATCAGCGACTGGCATAGGTGAGGCTTGGGTCATGGCAAAGGACAAGAAGAAACCCCCTGTTAAAAGCAACTCCGCTGAACCGTTGAAACTGACGAACAAAGACTATCTTGAGCAGTTACGCCGGCTGCATGTCGAAATGGTCAAGTTGCAGGAATGGGTGAAACAGAAAGGCATCAAGATTTGTATCGTCTTCGAGGGGCGCGACGGTGCCGGCAAGGGCGGCACAATCAAGGCGCTCACTGAGAGGGTGAGCCCGCGTGTCTTTCGGGTGGTGGCGCTACCTGCACCGACCGATCGCGAGAAGAGCCAGATGTATATGCAGCGCTACCTGGCGCACATGCCAGCGGCTGGCGAAGTGGTGATCTTCGATCGCAGTTGGTACAACCGCGCAGGGGTCGAGCGTGTGATGGGATTTTGTACCGATGAACAGGTGACCCGTTTCCTGAGCCTGGCCCCCCTCATGGAACGCATGATGGTCGACTCCGGCGTAATGCTGTTCAAGTACTGGCTGGAAGTCAGCGAAGAGGAGCAGACCCGCCGGCTCGAGGCGCGGATCAAGGATGGCCGCAAAATCTGGAAACTGACGCCAATGGATCTCAAGTCATACAGCCGCTGGTATGACTACTCGCGCGCACGTGACGACATGTTCAAGGCGACCGACACCGATCATGCTCCGTGGCTTGTGGCCAACTCGAACGACAAAAAGCGGGCCCGCCTCAACATCATCTCTGATTTGCTCAGCCGCATTCCGTACAAGAATGTACCGCGCGAGAAGGTGATTTTGCCCAAACGGCAGAAATCAGGCGCCTATCGTGAACCGAATTATCCGCTGCGGCGAATTCCAGAAAAGTTCTGACCGGCACGTTCAAGCGGATCTGCGCTGTACACCAAAGGGCCACAGTCCTATGAGCCATTCGGATGCTTCGCCTCCCGTCCCGGAACCGGGCCGGATTGCACGTCGGGATACCAGCGACGGCAAGACCGGTTGGGGTCGCTGGCTGCCGGGACTGCGCACACTACGCGGATACAAAATAGCCTGGTTGCGGCACGACCTTGTGGCTGGCCTGGTGCTGACCACGATGCTGGTGCCTGTCGGCATCGCCTACGCAGTGGCATCGGGCGTACCCGGCATCTATGGCCTTTACGCGACCATCGTTCCGCTGCTCGCTTATGCGCTGTTCGGACCCAGCCGGATTCTGGTGCTGGGGCCGGATTCCTCGCTGGCTGCCGTTATTCTCGCCGTCGTGCTGCCACTGTCCGGCGGTGATCCGCATCGCGCCATCGCCCTTGCGAGCATGATGGCGATCGTATCGGGGGTGGTGTGCATCCTGGCCGGCATAGCGCGCCTGGGTTTTGTCACGGAGCTGCTTTCCAAACCGATCCGCTACGGGTACATGAACGGGATCGCACTAACGGTATTGATCAGCCAACTGCCCAAGTTTTTCGGTTTTTCGATTGAATCCGACGGCCCGCTGAGAAACCTGTGGGCGATCGCTACAGCTGTAATGCAGGGGAAAACCAACTGGACCGCCTTCATGGTCGGCGCAACCACCTTGGCCGTGATCCTGTTGCTCAAGGGCAACAAGCGCGTGCCGGGCATTCTGATCGCCGTGGCCGGAGCGACCGTCGTCGTGGGCATGCTGGACCTTGCAGCGCGGTCCGGAATATCGGTCCTCGGCTCTCTTCCTCAAGGCTTGCCGGCGTTCGCCATCCCCTGGATCACTCGCGCCGATATCGTTCCCGTCCTGATCGGCGGTTGCGCCGTTGCCCTGGTTTCGTTCGCCGATACCAGCGTGCTCTCACGTGTCTATGCGGCGCGGACCCGCACCTATGTGGACCCGAACCAGGAAATGGTGGGCCTCGGCGTCGCCAATCTGGCCGCCGGATTTTTTCAGGGCTTTGCGATCAGCAGCAGTTCGTCACGTACGCCCGTGGCCGAGGCCGCAGGTGCCAAAACCCAGTTGACCGGAGTCATCGGCGCGCTGGCTGTTGCCTTGCTGCTGGTGGTGGCGCCGGACCTGTTGAAGGATTTGCCCACCAGCGCACTGGCGGCGGTGGTGATCGCATCCGCCATCGGCCTGATCGAGGTCACCGACCTGCGACGAATTTATCGAATCCAGCGTTGGGAGTTCTGGCTGTCAATCGTCTGCACCGTCGGCGTGGCCGTGCTGGGGGCGATTGAAGGCATCGGCCTGGCCATCGTGATCGCCGTCATCGAATTTCTGTGGGATGGCTGGCGCCCTTACTCTGCCGTTCTGGGACGCGCGGAAGGCGTCAAGGGTTATCACGATATCAAGCGCTATCCCGACGCGCGCCTTGTACCCGGCCTTGTACTGTTTCGCTGGGATGCGCCGTTGTTTTTCGCCAACGCCGAGTTGTTCCATGACCGAGTGCTGGACGCGGTGGCGGCATCGCCTACACCAGTGCGCTGGTTGGTCGTTGCGGCGGAACCCGTCACCAGCGTGGACGTGACCTCTGCCGACATGCTGGTGGAACTGGACGAAACCTTGCACGCGGCGGGCATCAAGTTGTGCGTGGCCGAGATGAAGGACCCGGTCAAGGACAAGCTGAAGCGATTCGGGCTTTTCGCGCGGCTTGGCGAAACGGCGTTCTTTCCAACAATAGGCACTGCAGTCGACAGCTATCTGATGATTCATCCGGTGGATTGGGAGGACCAGGATCGCTGAGTGACAGCGCAAACACTCAGCGACGGTCTTCATCAATGTTATCCATGTTTGCGGCTCTCCCGCGGCCAGCACGTCGCCAGCCCGTCTATGCTGGACTTACCGAACGCAGCCTTTGCCACTCTCTACTGGAGGTAATCAATGGTTCCCACGCCCATGTTCGAAAAGATTTTTTCCCGGGATCTGCTCGATGTGCTGATTTGTGCCGGAGTGATTACCGTTCTGGTGATGTTCTGCTTTCAGATATTCAGCCCGTTCCTCGACCTGATGCTGTGGTCGGTGATCCTGGCAATCACCCTCTACCCCTTGCAAGTCAAGTTCAAAGGCAAGCTGGGAAACAAAGACGGGATCACCGCGACGCTGATCGTATTAATCGCTGTCAGTATTCTTATTGTGCCTGTTTATTTGTTGGGAGCCTCGCTTGCGGATTCCGTGGAGAAGGTCATGATCATGGTCAAAACCGACAGTTTCCATATTCCACCCCCCTCCGATACGGTAGCCAGCTGGCCACTGGTGGGAGAACCTCTTTATAATTTATGGTTGCAAGCCACCACTGACCTGCCCCATCTGGCACAGAAGTTCATCCCCCAGATCAAAGGCATCAGCTTCTCCCTGCTGAGCAAGATTGCGGGTGTCGGCCTGGGGCTCCTTTTATTCCTCGTCGCCCTGCTTATTGCCGGTATTTTTTTAGCGTATGGAGAAAGCGGCCACCGCAGCGCGGTGCGAATCGTTTCGCGCTTCAGCGGTCCGATCAACGGGCCGAAAATCGCCGATCTATGCACCGCCACCATCCGGGCAGTGGCGTTGGGGGTGGTCGGCATCGCGTTCATCCAGATGCTGTTGGTGGGCATCGGCTTTGTGTTCATGGGCGTTCCCGGCGCCGGTCTTCTCGCCTTGGCGGTGCTGCTTCTTGGCATCATGCAATTACCGGCGACCCTGATTACCCTTCCGGTCATCGTCTTTGTTTTCATGAGCGAAGGTGCCAGTACGGCGACCATTGTGTTTGCCATTTATGTCTTCATCGCCGGATTGGTCGATAACGTCCTCAAACCGCTGCTGCTGGGTCGTGGCGTCGATGTACCGATGCCGGTGGTGCTGATCGGAGCCTTGGGCGGCATGGTCACGAGCGGAATCCTCGGCCTGTTTATCGGCCCGGTGATACTGGCGGTCGGCTATCAGCTGTTCTGGGAATGGGTAGATCAAGTGCAAGAACCCGAGCCAGACAACCAGGGACAGACCTGACACGGCGGCCGAGGATATTCCCATGCTGTTGAATCTACTGGCCGGCCTCCCCGTGATGTTGTTCTGCCTACTGATGCAAGCCGTTTTCGTGACCCTATGCCTGCGTTATTACGTACATTTCAGGCACGCCCAACCATCTTATGAATCGCAATGGCTGAACATCCTGTTGTTGTCGATGGTGATGCTGCTGATGATGCTCGGTAATTTCGTGCAGATCGCCATCTGGGCCACGCTGTTCATGCTGCTCAACGAATTCGACCAATTCGCCACCGCGCTGTATCACTCGGCGGTCAACTTCGCCACGCTGGGCTACGGCGACATCATCATGTCCTCTCGCTGGCGTCTGCTTGGCCCATTGGAGGCCGCCAACGGAATCCTGATGTTTGGTGTCTCCACCGCGGTGATGACCGCTGCGGTGATGGATGTCATAAAGCACAACATGGACAGGCTACGGCAGCGTGAACGCCCATAGGCATGCGCCGATCATGGCAGGGCTTTCTCCAGCGCCTCACGCAATTGTGCCGCCGTGGTGTATTCGTGCTGCCCCACCAATTGACCGTCCTTGAGCTGCAGCCACAGCACTTTATCCACGGCCCCGGGGTAACGCGGCGCCACGCGACCATCACGGTCAAGCATCACTCGATAGGAATAATCGCGCATAGCCGGTACTGCGAACATCTTCGCGATCAGTCGAGGCATGCGCTGGATGTCCGCGACAAATACTGCGTGCCGAGCCTCCAGGTAGCCCTTGGGCTGATCCTGCAGAGCGGCACCGACCAATTTGGCGGCGTCCATGCTGCGCGCCACCAGCAGCGTCTGAGTCTGGTTATCGAGCGTGAAGGCCTGATCGAACTGATCAAGCAAGGTCCACGGCGCCAGGCGCTCGCCAACCTCCAGCGCCTGGGCCCAAAGAGGCAGAAGACTGAGCAATAACACTGGCCAATATTTCAAGTTCTACTCCTCGTTCGAGCGCAAATGCGTAATGGCCATCAGTCTACACCGCCCGTTCCGAGAGCCCAGCGCCTCCGTTTACCGTTTCACGCTTTCTGCTTGTCGCAAATGAACGCTAAGCTTGGGCCTATGGATGACTCAGATTATTTACGCCTGCTGACCATTGCGGCCGAGCAAGCCAACACGTTCCTGTCCAATGCCCGCAAATGGGAGCGTGAGCGTTGGGTTTGCCAGCGCCTGCTGCAAGGCCTGAACATTCCCTATCGCGCCGACGAATTTGCCCCCGCCGGGGAGCCGCCGGACGTGCTGTTTCGCGACGCGAATTTCGAGGTATTTTTCGTGCTCGACGAGGGCCGGCGCCTCAACGACGAATGGCGCGATGAGCTGCAACGTCGACGCAGCGCGTTTTCCCTGAGCCAACTGGTACGCCGCGAGGCCAAACCCCGGCGGATCCCGGCCAATGAATTTCTGCTCAGGCTGGCGCCGACTTTGCGCAAAAAAGCCCACAACTACAAAGAGCGCGGCATGGACCTGGGGGAGCTGGACATCATTGCCTTCGCCAGCCTCAAGCGCGAAGTGCTGGACCTCAACAGCCACTTTCCACCGCCCACCGAGTATCTGCGTCAGGGCTGGCGCTCATTGTCGCTGGTCGGCCCGACCTTCGCCCGAGTGCTATTCGCCCATCCGGATGCGCCGGATTTCTTGCGCAGCAATCTGGGTCGCAGCATCGTTTTCGATGTCGGGATCAGTCTGTGAGTCCGTTGCAGGAGCTGATCGACGAGTGCTACAAAGTGGCATCATTCGCCTGGACGACAGGGTGAATGTCGAGCCGATTCCGGACAGCGGCTATGCTCCGTTCAACCCAGGATAAAAGCCCTGTAGCTTCTAAACATTCAGCAACGTCTACCTGACGAGGCCCAATATGACCAGCCGCCTGAACCCGGACGACCAAAAGCATGTCGAAGAGTACCTGCGCCTGTCCCAGCACCAAGTCGAGCGCCGGCCTTTCCGGCCGTGGATGCTCCTGGTGCTGGTGTTGGCAGTGACCATTGGTCTAGGCCTGTTGAGCCGTTTGATCAGTTATCTGACGCTATGAGCTGCATCGCGCTCGCTCGGGTAATTGCACCGATTTCTTTTAGCCTTGCGAGATATCCCCATGACTCATCGTATTGTCATCGTTGGCGGCGGCGCCGGCGGCCTGGAGTTGGCTACCCGTCTGGGTAAGACTCTAGGCAAGCGCGGCACGGCCAGTGTGATGCTGGTCGACGCGAACCTGACCCACATCTGGAAACCGCTGTTGCACGAAGTGGCGGCAGGCTCCCTGAACTCTTCCGAAGACGAACTCAACTATGTAGCCCAGGCAAAATGGAACCACTTCGAGTTTCAGCTGGGGCGCATGAGCGGGCTCGATCGCGCACAGAAGAAAATCCAGCTGGCCGCCACCTACGACGAGGCCGGTCTGGAACTGGTGCCGGCGCGTGAAGTGCCTTACGACTCGCTGGTGATTGCCGTCGGCAGCACCACCAACGACTTCGGCACGCAGGGCGCGGCGCAACACTGCCTGTTCCTCGACACCCGCAAACAGGCCGAGCGCTTCCATCAACAACTGCTCAATCATTACCTGCGCGCCCATGCCGGGCAGAGCGATACAGTCGAGCAAATTAGCGTGGCCATCGTCGGCGCTGGCGCAACCGGCGTCGAACTGGCAGCGGAACTGCATAACGCCGCCCATGAACTCGCGGCCTACGGCCTGGACCGGATCAAACCGGAAAACATGCACATCACCCTGATCGAAGCCGGGCCACGGGTATTGCCAGCCCTGCCGGAACGAATCGGCGGGCCTGTGCATAAGACCCTGGAGAAACTCGGGGTCAACGTCATGACCAATGCCGCGGTCAGCGAAGTGACGGCAGACAGCCTGATTACCGCCGACGGCCAAGTGATCAACGCCAGCCTCAAAGTCTGGGCCGCCGGGATTCGTGCGCCAGGTTTCCTCAAGGACATCGATGGCCTGGAAACCAACCGTATCAATCAACTACACGTGTTGCCGACCCTGCAAACCACCCGCGACGAGAACATCTTCGCCTTCGGTGACTGTGCGGCCTGCCCACAACCGGGCACAGATCGCAATGTGCCGCCGCGCGCCCAGGCTGCACACCAGCAAGCATCGTTGCTGGCCAAATCGCTGAAACTGCGAATCGAAGGCAAAGTCCTGCCGGAGTACAAGTACACCGACTATGGTTCGCTGATTTCGCTGTCGCGTTTTTCGGCTGTGGGTAATTTAATGGGCAACCTCACCGGCAGCGTGATGCTCGAGGGCTGGCTGGCGCGGATGTTTTACGTGTCGCTGTATCGCATGCACCAGATGGCGTTGTATGGGGCGTTCCGCACGGCGATGTTGATGCTGGGCAGCAAGATTGGGCGCGGGACTGAGCCGCGACTGAAGCTGCATTAACACACATCCATTGTGGGAGCGGGCTTGCTCGCGAAGAGGTCAGTCCATTCAACATAGATGTTGTCTGTGCTGCCGCTTTCGCGAGCAAGCCCGCTCCCACATTTTTTTATTCATCGCCCTGCAGATCTGTGTCTCACTGTATCTCCCCCACTGATTCCATCCCTTCGCTTACAAAGCCCCCCTTGCACGACACAGTAGCGATACACCACGCCCGCTAAATGGCCACACCCGAGCAAGGCGCTGCCTGCTTCGGTCATCGCCGCACTCACGTGGCGTCCTTTATCGAGCGGTTGTGTCGTGCAACCCAGGAGATTTGTAATGTCCCGTACTCTCAGCAAAAACACCGTTGGCCTGCTCGGTGCCGTTCTGGCCGGAGGCATGATGTTGTCCGGTTCTGTCTTCGCTTCGCAGCCGCTGACTCAAGGCTACCTGCTGGCCTCGGCGGAACAGGTCGTGAAGACGCCGGAAGGTAAATGTGGCGAAGGCAAGTGCGGCGATGCCTCGATGGCGAAAACCGATTCGGATGGCGACGGCAAAGTATCCCGTGTCGAATTCCAGAAAGTCGCGCCGAAGTCCAATTTCGAAAAGATCGACACCAACCATGACGGCTTCATCGACGAGCAAGAGGCTTACGACAACGTAAAAGCCAACTTCGAAGCCAATGGCAAGAAAATGCCAAAAGGTCTGTTCGAGCACCTGAAAGACCAAGACGGCGCCTAAGCTTGCGTGAACCAAACCGCGCTTTTCCTTCGGGAAGCGCGGTTTTTTTCGTCTGGCGGATTTACACCTGGAAGCGCTGCACCAAGGTTCGCAATGAATTGGCCAGCCGTGAAAGCTCATGGCTTGAGGCACTGGTCTGATCTGCGCCGGCAGCGGAGCGCACCGACAGGTCGCGGATGTTCACCAGGTTGCGATCGACTTCCCGCGCCACTTGCGCCTGTTCTTCAGCTGCGCTGGCTATGACCAGATTGCGTTCGTGAATCTGGTGGACCGACTCAGTGATGGTCTGTAACGCCTCGCCCGCTCGCTCCGCCAAGGCCAATGTACTGGCCGCGCGGGAGGAACTGGCTTGCATGGAATCGAGCGCCTGGGTTGAACCGGTACGCATGCCCTGAACCATTTGCTCGATTTCCTGAGTCGACTGTTGCGTGCGGTAAGCCAGGGCGCGCACTTCGTCGGCGACCACCGCGAAACCCCGACCGCTTTCGCCCGCTCGCGCCGCTTCGATAGCCGCATTGAGGGCCAGCAAGTTGGTCTGTTCGGCAATGGCGCGAATCACATCCAGCACCTTGCCGATGTCCTGCGACTGGTTGGCCAGCGATTGCACCAATCCGCCAGTTGTCTGCACGTCGCTGGCGAGTGCGCTGATGGCACTGACGGTTTCACTGACCCGCGCCTGACCAACGTGCGCCGACTCACTGGATTGGCGCGTGGCGTCGGAGGTAGAAACCGCATTGCGTGCGACCTCTTCCACCGCAGTGGTCATTTCGGTGACGGCCGTCGCGGCTTGCTCAATCTCGTTGTTCTGCTGTTGCAGGTTCTGCGTGCTGTCGAGGGTGACTGCATTCAGCTCATCGGCCGCCGTCGCCAATTGCGCCGCTGAACCGCTGATGCCCTGCAAGGTTTCACGCAGATTGTGTTGCATGGTCGCCAGCGCCTTGAGCAAGCGGCTCACTTCATCGTTGCCATGGGTTTCGATGGGGCGAGTCAGATCGCCTCGTGCCACGCTTTGCGCAGCGTTCAAGGCGTCTCCCAAAGGTTTGACGATGCTGCGGGTCAGCAGCATTGCAAGGCCGACCGTAGCCAGTGCCGCGAGGGCAATGAACAGGCTGACGATCATCCGGGAGTTGGCATAGTGTTCTTGGGATTTCTGGCTTTCGGCAGCCACTTGCTGGGTGAACAACACTGCCAGATCGTTGAGCTGCTTACCCGAACCGTCGACAACGGTCTTCATGTCGATCAGCAGCAGTTTGCTGAGCTCGTCACGACGCCCCTGCTCCGCCAGCGTGAAGGATTGAGCGATGCCTGATCGGTAAGCCGCGAAAGTTTTCTTGAACTGGTCATATAACTCCCGGCCTTCGGGCGTGGTGACCAGCTTGTCATAGCTGGTAATCCTGGCGCTCAATTCCTGGTCGCGGGTGTCCATCTGACTGCGGTACTGAGGGATGTTCTTCGGGTCCTGATCCAGGGCCATGCGCAGGGAAATGGTGCGAATGCGCAGCATAAGCTCACGAATCTCGTCACCGCCACGAATACTCGGCAGCCATTGCGTCTCGACCGCCACTTCGCTATCGCGAATGCTCGACATCTGCCCCAATGCAAATATTCCGAGCAATGCGACCAGTACCGCGATCATGGCAAAGCCCAACGCGGCGCGAGGGGCAATATTGAGCTGACGAAGAAACATAACGAGCGCCTTTGTTTTTATTGGCTGGAGTGGAGGCCTGTCGGTGCCTCGTTAGCTCGTTATCGGCAAGTTGTACGATGACTTGAAACAATCTGTTTTTCGCAGGCAAAAAAAATCCCCGTATCTTTCGATACGAGGATTTTTAATATGGTCGGGGTAAGGGGATTCGAACTCCTGACATCCTGCTCCCAAAGCAGGCG
>NZ_MOBM01000008.1:0-54339 GCF_003732275.1 Pseudomonas frederiksbergensis | reverse complement strand
CTGACATCCTGCTCCCAAAGCAGGCGCGCTACCGGACTGCGCTATACCCCGGTTTGAAATTGGCTCCGTGACCAGGACTCGAACCTGGGACCCAATGATTAACAGTCATTTGCTCTACCGACTGAGCTATCACGGAACTACATATTTCAATTTACAACTGTGAAGCTTGCTTAACCTCTTCGACCCGTTCGCATCGCTGCGTTCGTGTGTCTGAGGCGCGCTATTCTACAATCTTAAGCACCTCTGTCAACCCCCTAAATTGCTTTCAAGTTAATGATTTGCAACTTATTTCAGATTCCTGCTTGGGGAGCAGAAACCCTTCAGGGCGACTTACTGCGGGGCGCACTTTACAAGCCTTTTCCTTTGAGTTCAACAGCCTGGCGAAAAAAAGGCCTCGCAATGCGAGGCCTTCTTTTATTGCACTGCCGCCGAGCGTCAGACGAAAACGATTTCATCGTTTTCCACGACACCCTTGGCGGTATCACCGGGCATGAATCGACCCGACAGAATCAACTGTGCCAGCGGGTTCTCGATCCAGCGCTGGATCGCCCGTTTGAGCGGTCGTGCGCCGTACACCGGGTCGTAACCGACAGCGATCAGCTTATCCATCGCTTCCGGACTCAGCTCAAGCTTCAGCTCGCGCTCGGTCAGGCGGCTACGCAGGCGACCCAACTGGATCTCGGTAATGCCGGCGATCTGATCCCGAGCCAGCGGTTCGAAAATCACCACTTCGTCGACGCGGTTGATGAACTCCGGCCGGAAGTGCGTGGAAATCGCATCCATCACCGCCGCGCGCTGCGCCTCGCGATCCCCTACCAGTTCCTGAATCTGCACCGAGCCAAGGTTGGAGGTCATGACAATCACAGTATTTTTGAAATCCACCGTGCGGCCATGGCTGTCGGTCAAACGGCCATCTTCAAGCACTTGCAGCAAGATGTTGAACACGTCCGGGTGAGCCTTCTCGACCTCGTCCAGGAGGATCACCGAATAAGGCTTGCGACGCACCGCCTCGGTCAGGTAACCGCCCTCTTCATACCCTACATAGCCTGGTGGCGCGCCGATCAAGCGAGCTACGGAATGTTTCTCCATGAACTCGGACATATCGATCCGCACCATCGCCTCTTCGGTATCGAACAGGAACTCGGCCAGTGCCTTGCACAGCTCGGTTTTACCGACACCGGTCGGGCCGAGGAACATGAACGAGCCGCTCGGACGATTCGGGTCGGACAACCCGGCACGAGAACGCCGCACCGCGTTGGAGACCGCGATCACCGCTTCGTCCTGACCGATCACACGTTGGTGCAACAGGCTTTCCATCTTCATCAGTTTTTCGCGCTCGCCCTCGAGCATTTTCGACACAGGAATGCCGGTCCACTTCGACACGACTTCGGCGATCTCTTCTTCAGTCACCTTGCTGCGCAGCAATTGGTTTTCGCTTTTGCCGTGCTGATCGACCATTTGCAGGCTGCGCTCCAGGTCCGGGATCACCCCGTATTGCAACTCGGCCATGCGATTCAAGTCGCCTTTACGGCGTGCAGCTTCCAGTTCCTGACGGGACTGTTCGATCCTCTGCTGGATCTGTGCCGAACCCTGGACTTCGGCTTTTTCCGAATTCCAGATTTCTTCGAGGTCCGAATACTCACGCTCGTGACGAACGATTTCTTCCTGCAGTTTTTCCAGACGTTTCTTCGCCGCATCGTCGCTTTCTTTCTTCAGCGCCTGGGATTCCACCTTCAGCTGAATCAGACGACGCTCCAGACGGTCCAGCACTTCCGGCTTGGAGTCGATCTCCATGCGGATGCGGCTGGCGGCTTCGTCGATCAGGTCGATGGCTTTGTCCGGCAACTGACGGTCGGTGATGTAGCGATGACTGAGCTTGGCCGCGGCGATGATCGCGCCGTCGGTGATCGCCACCTTGTGGTGAACCTCGTAACGCTCTTTCAGGCCACGCAGGATGGCGATGGTGTCTTCTTCGCTCGGCTCATCCACCAGGACTTTCTGGAAGCGCCGCTCGAGAGCCGCGTCCTTCTCTATATATTGGCGGTACTCGTTGAGCGTGGTCGCGCCGACGCAGTGCAGTTCACCACGAGCCAACGCAGGCTTGAGCATGTTGCCCGCATCCATCGAGCCTTCGCCTTTACCGGCGCCGACCATGGTGTGCAGTTCGTCGATGAACAAAATGATCTGCCCTTCCTGCTTCGACAGTTCGTTAAGCAAGGATTTGAGGCGTTCTTCGAACTCGCCGCGGTATTTGGCACCGGCAATCAGCGCCCCCATGTCCAGGGACAACAGACGCTTGCCTCTCAGGCCATCCGGTACTTCGCCGTTGATGATGCGCTGGGCCAGGCCTTCGGCGATGGCGGTTTTACCCACGCCAGGCTCACCGATCAGCACCGGGTTGTTCTTGGTGCGGCGTTGCAGGACCTGAATGGTGCGACGAATTTCGTCGTCACGGCCGATTACCGGATCGAGCTTGCCCTCTTCGGCGCGCTTGGTCAGGTCGATGGTGTACTTGTCCAGTGCCTGGCGTGACTCTTCGTGATTGGCATCATTGACCGCCTCACCGCCACGCAGGTTATTGATCGCATTTTCCAGGGCTTTTTTGCTCACGCCCTGGCCCAGCAACAATTTGCCGAGCTTGCTGTTCTCGTCCATGGCGGCGAGCAGCACCAGTTCGCTGGAGATGAATTGATCACCCTTCTGCTGGGCCAGGCGGTCAGCCTGGTTGAGCAGGCGCGCCAGATCCTGCGACATGTTCACATCGCCGGTGGGATTCTGGATTTTCGGCAGCTGATCGAGGGCTTTGGTCAGCTCTTTACGCAAGCTGTTGACGTCAAAACCCACCTGCATCAGCAGGGGCTTGATCGAACCACCCTGCTGTTCAAGCATGGCCTGCATCAAATGCGCTGGCTCTATGGCCGGATGATCGAGGCCGACGGCCAGGGATTGGGCGTCGGACAAGGCTAACTGCAACTTGCTGGTTAAACGGTCTATACGCATGGGTCACCTTCCTTTTGAGCAGGCCGGACCTATAAACATCCTGAATGAAGAAGCCTGCCAGATACCTCACTAGATGTGGTCGATTCTGGGAGATTCAAGCGTCGTACAGTTGATGTAGATCAGAGAAGTCTAGCGTTCGAGCCAGATCAGAGAGGCAAACCTGCCGGTACGTGGACTACGGCGGTAGGAAAAGAAACGTGGATCGGTCACGGTGCAGAACCCGCCACCGTAGACAGCCGTTACACCGCGAGCGGCCAGACGCAAACGCGCCAGCGCATAGATGTCGGCCATGAACTTGCCGGCATTCTGGCTCGGCACAAAGGCTTTGGCGGCTTCAGGCAATTGCTGGACGAAGGTTTCGCGCACTTCCGGGCCGACTTCAAAGGCTTGAGGGCCAATGGCCGGGCCAAGCCAGACCAGCACGTCTTCGGGCGGTACAGCCAGGCTGTCGAGGGTCGCTTCCAGCACACCCGCCGCCAATCCGCGCCAACCGGCATGGGCGGCAGCAACCCGGGTGCCGGCGCGGTCGCAGAAAAGCGCCGGCAGGCAGTCGGCGGTCATCGCCGAGCAAGCAATACCGGGTGTTGTCGTCCAGCTGGCATCAGCGGTGGCCGTAATGCTTGGGTCAGCATGGGCCACGACAATGCCGTGAACCTGCTTTAACCAGGCCGGTTGAATAGAGAAATGATCGGTGAGGCGACGGCGGTTTTCGGCGACAGCTTCGGGGCTGTCGTCGACATGATCGCCCAGGTTGAGGCTGTCGAACGGCGCCAGACTGACGCCGCCCGCACGGGTGGTAACGCAGGCTTTCACCCCGGCAGGCGCAGGCCAGTCGGGAATCAGCCAGTCACTCATCCGATGAACGCCTCGCGGTCTTGCTTGAGCAGCGACAGCAACCAGACGAAGTCGTCCGGCAATGGCGATTCCCAGCTCATGCGTTTACCAGTGGTCGGATGATCCAGCTCCAGGAAACGCGCATGCAGCGCCTGACGCGGGAAATTCTTCAGGGATTCGACCATGGTCACACTGGCGGCCGGCGGAATACGGAAGCGACCGCCATAGGCAGGGTCTCCGACCAACGGATAGTTGATGTGCGCCATATGCACACGAATCTGGTGCGTACGACCGGTTTCCAGCTTCACTCGCACGTGAGTGTGGGAGCGGAAACGCTCGAGCACGCGGTAATGGCTGACGGCTTGCTTGCCACCTTCCATCACAGCCATGCGCTGACGTTGCTGGCCATGGCGACCGATTGGCGCATTGATCTTGCCCCCGGCCGTCACCACACCGATCACGATGCACTCGTAGATCCGGCTTACGCTGCGGCTCTGCAATTGCGTGACAAGCTGTGTCTGCGCCTGAATGGTCTTGGCCACCACCATCAGACCGGTGGTGTCCTTGTCCAGGCGATGCACGATACCGGCGCGGGGCACATTGATGATGTCCGGCACGTGATGCAGCAAGGCGTTGAGCAAGGTGCCATCGGCATGACCGGCGGCCGGATGCACCACCAGGCCCGCAGGCTTGTTGATCACCAGGATGTCGTCGTCTTCATAGACGATGTCCAGCTCGATGTCTTGAGCGATCCATTCGCCCTGAGCTTCCTGCTCGGCAGTCAGCTCAAGAATGGCGCCACCGTGAACGATGTCTCGCGGGCGGATAACCGCCCCATCCACAGTCAGGCGGCCGTCTTTGATCCAGGCGGAAAGGCGCGAGCGCGAGTGCTCAGCGAATAATTGTGCGGCGACTTGATCGAGGCGTTGGCCGCCCAATTCGGACGGCACCTCTGCGCGAAGTTCAATTTTATCGGACATGCTCAGACTAGGCGTCGGCACAGCCTTTGGTTTCGGCTGCGCGCTTGTGGTTAAATACGGCGTCTTTTGCCCCGAGGCTTTTCATCGGGGCGCTCATCATAACAGGACGGCCCCGCCCAAGACAGCGGCCGTCATAGGGACGCAAGCCGCCATGCAAGTGAAACACCTGCTGCTGATCGCCATCCTCGCATTGACCGCTGCTTGCTCATCGAAGGAAGTCGTAGACGAAAACCTGAGCGAAGTCGAGCTGTACCAGCAGGCGCAGACCGACTTGGACAATAATAGCTACACCAGTGCCACAGCCAAGCTGAAGGCCCTGGAGTCGCGTTATCCGTTCGGTCGCTACGCCGATCAGGCTCAACTCGAGCTCATCTACGCCAACTACAAGAACACCGAGCCTGAGGCTGCCAAGTCCGCCGCCGAGCGTTTCATTCGTCTGCACCCGCAGCACCCTAACGTCGATTACGCCTACTACCTCAAGGGGCTGACCTCTTTCGACCAGGACGTCGGCCTGCTGGCGCGCTTCCTGCCGCTGGACATGACCAAGCGTGACCCGGGCGCCGCTCGCGACTCCTACAACGAGTTCGCCCAGCTGACCAGTCGCTTCCCGAACAGCCGCTACTCGCCGGATGCCAAGCAGCGCATGATCTACCTGCGCAACCTGTTGGCTTCCTACGAGATTCACGTTGCCGACTATTACCTGACCCGTCAGGCCTATGTCGCCGCCGCGAACCGTGGTCGTTACGTGGTGGAAAACTTCCAGGAAACCCCGTCGGTCGGTGATGGCCTGGCGGTGATGACTGAAGCCTACCAGCGTCTGCACCTGGACGAATTGGCCGCAACCAGTCTCCAAACCCTGAAGCTCAACTACCCGAACCACCCAAGCCTGGTGGACGGTCAGTTCGTGCCATCGGTGGCCGAAGCCGACAACCGTTCGTGGCTGAGCAAGGCCACCCTGGGCCTGATCGAATCCCGTCCGCCGCTGCCGCCGGGCGAAACCCGCGCCAACCAGGACGTGCAAAAGCAGTTCCAGGACGCCAAGGACGCGATTCCGAACGATCTCAAGCCTAAAGACGAAAATGGCGATGTGATCGAAGAAGAGGAACACGATTCCGAAGCCAACAACGCCGACCGCTCGTGGTTCAGCCACATGACCTTCGGCGTGTTCGACTGACGCTGGGGATTGTGCCGAGAAGGCGCCTTTCGAGGCGCCTTTTTTATTGCCGGATTTCAGGGGTGAGCGTATTGCGCTGTGCGCCTGACCTGTCCTTGGCTAAACTGCCCATTCATTATTCAAAAAGCAGCTCACCATGCTTCGTTTATTGTTCTGGATCGCCCTGATTGCCGCTGCGGTATGGTTCTGGCGCAAGTTCAAGGGCCCGACTGCGGGTGCCAACACGCCACGAGAGCAAGATGCTCCGCCCATGGTCCGCTGTGCTCATTGCGGCGTACACCTGCCCCGCGACCGCGCGCTGAGCCTTCAACAACAGTGGTATTGCAGCCAGGCTCACCTTGAGCAAGGCCCGGGCTCCAGTGATCGCTGAGACGCCCAGTCCCGGTCACAAACAGGCCCAGCGATTGCTGCGCCTCTATCACCTCTACCGTTTAAGTATCGGCGTCACCTTGGTGCTGTTGATCTCCAGCAACATGGACAACCAGTTGCTGAAGTTCGCCAATGACGATTTGCTGCGCAATGGCAGCTGGTTGTACCTGGTGCTGAATATCCTGCTGGTGGTCTTTCTGGAGAACACCCGGCACCCGGCGCAGTTGTTCAGCCTGGCGCTGGTCGATGTCCTGCTGCTATGCGGCCTGTTCTATGCCGCTGGCGGTATGCCCAGCGCCATCGGCAACCTGTTGATCGTGTCGGTGGTCATCAGCAATACCCTGCTGCGCGGGCGCATCGGCCTGCTGATTGCGGCAGTTGGCGCCCTCGGCATCGTGGGTTTGAGCTTCCTTCTGAGCTTCAGCCATCCCACCAGCCCCAACGATTACCTGCAAATCGGCACTCTCGGCGCCCTGTGTTTTGCCGCTGCATTGCTGGTGCAAGGCTTGATCCGAAGACTGGAAGTCAGCGAAACCCTGGCCGAGCAGCGGGCCAGTGAAGTGCTCGGCCTCGAAGCCCTCAACGCACTGATCCTGCAACGCATGCGCACGGGCATTCTGGTGCTCGACGACCAACGGCGCGTGCAACTGGCCAATCACAGCGCCTTGACCTTGCTGGGGCAGGAAAACCTGGACGGCCAGTTGATCGACGATCATTTGATGCCGTTGGTCGAGCGGCTCCAACTGTGGTTCAACAATCCGACTTTGCGCCCGCAAAGCCTGAAAATCGCCAGCAATGGTCTTGAGCTGCAACCGAGTTTCATTGCCCTGGACCAGAGCCCGCACCACCAGACGCTGGTTTTTCTCGAAGACCTCGCCCAAATCGCCCAACAGGCACAGCAACTTAAACTCGCAGCCTTGGGCCGCCTGACTGCCGGTATTGCCCATGAAATCCGCAATCCACTGGGCGCCATTAGTCATGCCGCGCAGTTACTGCAGGAATCCGAGGAACTGAACGGCGCGGATCGGCGTCTGACGCAGATTATTCAAGATCACTCTCAGCGAATGAATCGGGTAATCGAGAACGTCCTGCAACTGTCCCGTCGCCAGCAAACCGTGCCGCAACGGCTGGATCTGCGGCCGTGGCTGGAGCACTTCGTCGCTGAAACCCGCGAAGGGGCGACCGAACGTCAGCAAATTCACCTGCACATCAGTTCCGGAGACTTCAAAACCCTGATGGATCCGAATCAACTGACCCAGATTCTCGACAATCTGTTACGCAATGCCTGGCGCCATAGCGTCCTGAACCATGATCGGGCGCAGGCCTGGCTCGAGTTGTTTATTGACCCAGACAGCCAGTTGCCGACCCTTGAAGTCCTGGACGATGGCCCCGGCGTATCGCCGGACCAGCGCTCGCACTTGTTCGAACCATTCTTTACCACCAGCAGCCAGGGTACTGGCCTGGGGCTTTATCTGTCCCGTGAGCTGTGCGAAAGCAATCAGGCCCGCCTAGACTTCAAACCACGCCAAGGCGGCGGCTGCTTTCGCATCACTTTTGCTCACGGACGGAAACAAAGTTGAACATGAGCCCACGGCAAAAAATCCTGATAGTCGACGACGAACCGGATATCCGCGAACTCCTGGAAATTACCCTGGGACGGATGAAACTCGACACCTTCAGCGCCCGCAACCTCGCAGAAGCGCAAGCACTGCTGGCACGGGAGACGTTCGACCTGTGCCTGACCGACATGCGCCTGCCCGACGGCACCGGTCTGGCGCTGGTGCAGCACATCCAGCAGCGCTATGCGCAAGTGCCGGTGGCGATGATCACCGCCTACGGCAGCCTGGAGACGGCAATCAACGCGCTCAAGGCTGGCGCCTTCGATTTCCTGACCAAACCGGTCGACCTGAGCCGCTTGCGCGAATTGGTCACCAGCGCGCTGAGCTTGCCTGCGCCAGGCGGCGCCAACAGCGCCATCGACCGTCGGCTACTGGGCGACTCACTGCCAATGCGCAGCCTGCGCAAACAAATCGACAAACTGGCCCGCAGCCAGGCCCCGGTGTACATCAGCGGCGAGTCCGGCAGCGGCAAGGAACTGGTCGCCCGACTGATCCACGACCAAGGTCCACGCGCCAGCCGACCGTTCGTGCCGGTGAACTGTGGGGCTATTCCGTCGGAATTGATGGAAAGCGAATTTTTCGGCCATCGCAAAGGCAGTTTCAGCGGCGCGATCGAAGACAAACCCGGGCTGTTCCAGGCCGCTCAGGGCGGTACTTTGTTCCTTGATGAAGTCGCAGACCTGCCGCTGGCGATGCAGGTCAAACTGCTACGGGCGATTCAGGAGAAAGCTGTTCGCAGCATTGGCGGTCAGCAGGAAATCGTGGTTGATGTGCGCATTCTCTGCGCCACGCACAAGGACCTCAACGCCGAAGTCGCCGCCGAACGCTTTCGCCAGGATTTGTACTACCGCCTCAATGTGATCGAGTTGCGGGTGCCGCCCTTGCGCGAACGCCGCGACGACATTGAGCTTCTGGCCAACAATATGCTCAAGCGACTGGCGACTGGCACTGGCCAGCCCGCTGCAAAACTCCACCCGCAAGCCCTCGATGCACTGAAAAATTATCGGTTTCCAGGGAACGTGCGGGAATTGGAGAATATGCTCGAGCGAGCCCATACCTTGTGCGAGAACAAACAGATCGAAGCCTGCGACCTGCGCCTGGCTGAAGGCAACTGCAACCCGGACGGCGGTGTGCCGGACCTGACGCAGATCGACAACCTGGAAGCCTATCTGGAAAACGTCGAACGCAAACTCATCCTCCAGGCCCTGGAAGAAACCCGCTGGAATCGCACGGCGGCGGCTCAGCGGTTGAATCTGTCGTTTCGGTCGATGCGTTACAGGCTCAAGAAATTGGGACTGGATTGAACTGTTAGAAGATCGCAGCGCTTCTACAGTGCGGTGAAACACAATTCAATGTAGGAGCTGCCGAAAGGCTGCGATCTTTTGATCTTCTGTCAGATTCGTCCGACTGGCGCATACGGCGCAGGGTCGATAATCGGCGCCCGCCCCAGTATCACATCCGCAAACAATTGACACGACGCAGGCGCCAACACCAACCCATTGCGGTAATGCCCGCAGTTGAGCCAGAGCCCGTCAAACCCAGGCACCCGACCGATGTAGGGAATGCCCTCCGGTGACCCCGGCCGCAACCCGGCCCAATGCCCCACCACCTCGGCATCCGCCAGTGCCGGAATCAACTCCACCGCCGAAGCCTTCAGGCTTTCCAGCGCGGTGTCAGTCGGCGTCTTGTCGAAGCCTTCATGTTCCAGCGTACTGCCGATCAGAATGTGCCCGTCACGCCGAGGAATGGCATAACGCCCCTTGGCCAGGACCATGCTTGGAAGGAAGTCCGCCGCGCACTTGTAGAGAATCATCTGGCCTTTGACCGGCTCGACCGGCAGTTCCAGGCCCAGGCTTTTCAGCAAATCACCGCTCCAGGCCCCGGCCGTCAAAACCACCTGATCACCCGCAATGGCCCCCATCGAAGTCTGTACCCCGACCACCGCAGCGCCTTCACGGATAAACCCGCTGACCTCGCACTGCTCATGAATTGTCACGTTCGGCAGTGCCGACAAAGCCGCCTTGAGGGACTTCACCAGCCGTGGATTACGCACATTGGCCACATCGGACATGTAGATCGCCCGCGAAAAACCGGCGCCCAATACCGGCACCGCATCGTGTGCCGCAGAGATATCCACAGCCCGCAGCGGACGATTTTCCCGTTTGGCCCAGGCGAGCGCTTCGGCTTCGTCATCCAGGTCCAGCCAGTACAACCCGGTGGTATGCACTTCAGGATCGATACCAGTGGTGGCGAACAAACGTTCCGCCAGCTGTGGATAAAAATCCTGTGACCAATGAGCCAGCGCAGTAACTGCCGGGCTGTAGCGCCACGGGTAGAGGGGCGAGACGATCCCGCCACCGGCCCAGGAGGATTCCTGACCTACATTCGAGCGGTCCAGCAGCACGACGCTCTGTACTTCGGACGCGAGATTGAACGCCGTCAGCAGGCCAATCACCCCGCCGCCGACAATCACTACTTGCTGTTGCCTGCTCATGTTCTGATCCAACCGTTCAATAGACAGAGGGCGTAAAGGGCGCCCGAAAAATAAACTCAGCGACCCCAGCAACTCTTGGTGGTCTGGCCGGCCGTCGCATTGACCATGCTTCTGACGCCCGTGTTGGTGAGCGTGAAATCACCACACTTGTCGCTCGCCATGGTCGAACCGGCCTTGCGTGTTGCCGTCAGCAGGAAGGTCTGATCGGTCAGGGTCGGGGTGATGGTATAAAAATCATTGCCGGCGCTCAGACCGGTGGCATTGGTGTAGACATTATTCTTCGAATAAAAGCGCTCAAGGATCTGTGCCTGTTCGGAAAGCAGCCCGGCCACTTCAGTACGGCGGCCCTTTTTTACATACTCGGTGAGGCTCGGATAGCCAATAGTGATGACGATCCCGATGATCGCTATCACGATCATGATTTCGATGAGGGTAAAACCTTGGTTGGATCTGCGCATGCATCACTCTCACTTACTGTATTTGTCGCCACATGATGCGGCCCCTGTCGCTACCGTCTTTTTCCACCAGAGTGGTCACGCCACCACCGGAGTCATTCACAATCTTGCGGGTTGCGTCGTTGACGATCGCGTTCAGGGTCGGAATACCACCGGTGAAGATCACCCCGCTGGAAATCGTGTCAGTGCTGTCGACCTTCCCGTCAGCATTGGTGTCGAGTACCGCGTAATTGAGCATCTTACCGCTGAACGCAGCAAGTTCGATCAGTTTGCCAGTGCCGAAGCTGGCACAGGGATCCGTGGTATCCATACTGGCTGTGGTAAATACAATTCGCCCCGACACCAGACTGGCCTGATTGATCACCCGCTCTCCCGTCAGCACATTGTTGTACACCAGCGGCAAGTACCAGCCTTTCTTTGCCGGGTAGGTCACTTCGTTCTGGCTGGTGGTGATGAATTGCCCGGTGCTGCCGGAAAACACGCCGGTCACCGCCTGCGCCTGTAAGCTGGAAGCGGTGATTTGCCCCGCTCCCCCCTCCGCATCCCATACCGCATAGAACGCCTGCAGATCCTTGTTGGTCTTGTCGGCGGCCTCATTGAATTTGCCGGTACCGAAAAACACTTCCTTGCCGCCCGATGCATGATCGGCGAGCAATGGTTGAACGGTGATCGGCTGGGTTGCGCCGCCCGCCGTAGTGAACAACGGCTTGCCGGAAAACGCTACACCCCAGGTGGATGGGGTGGCGCCACTCAAATCGAACTTCCACAACCGCCCTTTCAAGTCGCCCCCATAGGCGGCCTGCACCACGTTCTGCGAGTTGACCCTGAGCTTCACCGATGACAGGCCGTTGTTGGTTTCCGTACTGTCGACCACGATTTTCTTGATCAACGAGCCGTCTCGTATATCCACCACATACAGCGCTGCCACCCCGGAGTTGCTGCCATAGCCGTTGGAGATGAACGCGGCCCAGCGACCATCGGCACCGGGCAAGCGTGCCACTTCCGGGCGCGCATAGGCATAACCCAGATCATTGAAATCGTTCGCCGCACTGGCCGTGGCCGGCGCACTGATTTCCCACAACGCCTTGGTCACGTTACCGGCCGAGGCGTCGAACAATTGCAGCGCATAAAACGTTTTGCCGCCCGCCCCTGTTCCGCCAATCGCCACGGTTTTCCAGGCGCTATCGAGTTGCGCATCGAACACACCGACCTGGCCGTCGACCAAAAACTTGTGGCTTACACCGTTGATGTAAGTGGGGTCAGCGATGTTTCTCAACAATGGCAGCACGCTGGAGGGCATGTAGGCATAACGCCTGACACCGTTGGCCGAGTTGATGACATTTACGAAACCGTCATTGGCGTTCACCACCAGACTGGAATTCATGTTGGCGGCTTTGGTGGCGAGGTAAGTGCTGTAGGTAGTATCCCCCACCAGATCGGACGCGGTTTTGTCCGTGGGACCGGCCAGCACGAGAGGTGAATTGATGATATCGCCGAGCAACACACTGCGTGTTTTCAAACCGGTTCTATTGATGCCTTTGCTCCACTCCACCAGATCGCTGCCGGTGATACCGGTGGGCAAGCTCTGGTTGAGGGATATCTGCTGGGCCGGGGAAAAATTGCCATAGGCCAGAGTGACGGCGGCGTTGGTCTCAGTATTCCAGGACTGGTAGGTCGGCGCCGTGGCACCGGGTACGATGGTGGTATCGGTCGTCCACAGCACCGTGGCTGTGTTAACCACCCCCGTCGATGTGAAGCCAAAGGATTTGATGGTGCCGCGCCAGTCCTTAGTATCGTAGGTGGTCTGGAAGTAGCTCGAATTGCTGGTCAGGGTCGTGCCGCTGGTCACGCCGCTACCACCCGAGCCGGCCTTGGCGGTGATGTCGCTCAAGGCTGAAGACAATGCGCTGTTGAGCCCCGCACCGTCGGTCGCCTGGTAGTACTTACCCTGTCCATAGCTGGCGGCATCCGACAACATCTGGTTTGCCGTGGTGAAACCCACGGTATAGGTATTGAGGTTCTGCTTGGGAAAATCCAGGGCGTTCCAGCCTTTTCCTGTGATGTCGGTACCCGTGGATCGCATGTCAATATCGACGGCGAACTTGGCGATGTCATCCAGATAAAAGGTGTCACCCTCTTTGTCGCCGACGGGGTTGGCGCCATCGTTACTGATACCGTCCCAGTTCGGTAACCGGCTGCCACCCAGCGGATCGTCAGTCGGAAAGGTGTGATCGAAGGTCGGCAGACCACCGGTGATTACCACCCCGTAATTTCTCTGGCAGCGATACTGAATCGGGCTGGTGTAGGTGGTGGGCGTCGAGTTGTTGTAAGGCGTCATCCCACGGAAATAGCGGGTGATCTCGTAATAGGCTTCAGCCAGCGGCGTATCCGCCTGCGCGCTCAGTTCGTCGATTCCGGCGATCAAATCGTTGTAGTTGGCATCGGCCTGAGCCTGGGTCACGGTGCCGCTGACAGCCGACAAATCACTGACCGAACGAACGATATAACCGCCGTCATTCTTATGGTTGCCGACCGCCAGGTTGAACGTCGACAGACCGATGCGCAGCGAGCGGTTGCTGGTCACTAACGTCTTGGAGACGTTGCGCGCCACATTCATCCGGTAATCATTGGGGATCGAACCATCAGTGAAATCCCGGTCAGCATTGTTCGCCAGGCTTATCAGATAGGACAGGTAATTCGCCGTATATAGGGTGTCCTCTCTCCCCACCGGATCAGGAAGCTTCAGACAAAGCGAATCCAGACCGGAAACGCTGTTCTTATAGAAACCGTACCATCCGTTCTTGTCGCATGTTCCGTGATTCAAACTCGACAACGCAATATTGGTATCAGTCATGTCAAGGTCGCGGCCTTTCAGGCACGAACCATTCGAGAGACAAATAGCCACCGGGGTACGTGCGACTGTCGGGTCAAAACCTGCTGCCCAGATAATACTGTTCATACCCTTCGAGTCATCGAGTAACAGCATCACATTGGGTGACACGGCGGCGGCGTTCAACAGCGGCGAATCCGAGGGCGTGAACGCATAGGCCGGTGCCGACAGGTAAAGCCCCAACACCGTGCCGCAAAACAACCGACACAACCCGCCACGCCACTCACTTCGCATAAATACTCTCCACCACACTGCGCGAGTTACCCGCGATGCCCACGGCGGTCACCCGGTACAACGTTGCCGAAACGTCGCTCGAGACGTCGCTCGACACGTTCACGGCGCTGATGTTCTGCACCCCGTAAAAGCCGTTGCCGGAAGCGAACCAGGTCACCCCCGAGGTGGAATTGAAACCCGCGACGGTGATGACCAACGCCTCGGCCGGCGGCGCGCACTGGCCGCTGCAAACCGGCAATGATGAATAGGTGCCCCGTTTCACCGCGCTTTCGCCGACGCGCAATGCCGCTTCCGCGCCCTGGAACGACTGGTTGCGCAGGGTCACGCTACCGGCCATTTTTTCCTGCAACGTAGCGCTCTGCATCGACGAAAGGCCGATCAACGTCAGCACCAGGAGAAATACCAGGCTGACCAACAGCGCCATTCCACGCTGAGCATGAGAAATCTTCATCGGCCCTCCCTTCATGGCAACCGATTGCGCAGAGCGACAACCACGTTATAAGTTTGATTGCGCACCCGTTTGTTCGGGTCCGTGAGGGTTAATGTCAGGCGCACACTACGAATCGACTTCATATCGGGCGGGTTGCTGCTGTAACTTAAGTTTGCAGCCGAACCGACGACACCGAAGCTCACATCGAAGGCACTGACATTGTTCACCAACACCTGCTGCACCGGCGTACCAGTGCCGACACCCATTAGCAGTTGATTGTTGCTAAAGCTGTAAACCAGCCGTCGGATCGGAAATGCTATCTGCCCCGCGGCAGTGGGCCGATCCCCCCTGTAAGCGGTGCCAGGGCCGGTGACGCTGGAGCCACATTCCACCGTCCAGGTCGGCGTCCCACCACTGCCGCCGACATCCGCCGTCACCAGGGTCAATTTCTGGTTGGCGTTGTCCCAACTGATCGCTGATTCGCCGTCAAGGAAGACACTGCCCGAAATTGCATCCTTGATCGTCCCCAGGCAGCCGAACATGCCGACCATACGAACTTCCTGAATCATCTTGCTCAAGACGAACCGTGCATCCTCCTGCATTCCGGCGGCAGTGTTCTGGCTGACATAAGTGTTTTTAGCCGCGATAAAAATCTGCGCCACACCCAGAATCACCACCAGACTCAACGCCAGGGCGATCAGCAACTCGATCAGGCCGAAACCTCTGCTGGTTCTGGTCATGGTGTCGCCGGATCAACGGTAGCGCGACTGGTGAGGACAAAACTGCGGCGCGAGTCGGCGGTATTGGCGGCCCGCGAGTCATCCCAGGTAATGGTGATGGTGTACACCCGCTGGTTCCGGACGATGCTGCCGGTAGCCGTGGCGCCGCCGAAATTGACGATATTGGTGGTGAAGTCGTAAAGGTCCTGATCCCGGGCCACGCTCAGGTTGCCCGAGGTCGGGGGCGTGACGGTGTAATCGTCGTCGGAGTTGGCACGAATGCGGTCCATCATGTCGTAGGCGATAAAACTCGCCTGGCTGGTCATCCGCGAGCTATCGGTGTACTTCAGCGCATTGAGCTGAATCGCCGCCGCGCCCAATAACCCCACGGCCAGAACCAACAACGCGACCAGTACCTCGATCAGCGTCATGCCTTCCTGTGCATGCTTGCTCCAACCCCTCATCCGCAACTTCCACCCAATAGAATTCGTCCGTTCAAACACACATTCAGCGTCCTGCTCTGTGCCCCCAGTACATAACTGATCACGACGGCCGTGGACGGCGCCGACAAACCGCCCAGATTGTTGAAATCAATCGCAGTCACTCCAGAGGTTAGCGTCAGAGTTGCACCACTGCTCATCGCTGGAACAACCCGCAATACATTGGCCGGATTGCCGGTACCGTCATAAACGGTCAAATCGCCGGTCCAGACACTCCCGCTTGCTGTCGGGCGAACCCGGGTAGTGATGCCCCGGTCGATCGCCTCGAGCCGCGCGTAATTGAGCGCGCGTTGCAGGTCACCGATCTCGGTATCGGCCTTGGTGCTTTGCACCGAGCGCGTAAACGCCGGAACAGCCAGGCTGATCAGGATCAAAAACACGGCGAGCGTGATCAGCAGCTCGATCAGTGTGAAACCTTTTGTACGATGATCCATCAGTGCCCTCCGTTGCCGTCGGCTATACCTGCTTGTACACGCTAGAACATTCGACCGGCCCCCGTCGGTTGATTTGCCGCGAAAGGCGCATGGATTGCGCCGCCCCACACGTTCCAGGGAGGGAGGTGCCAATGCCGCAACAGGGTTTCAGTCTGGTCGAACTGCTTATGGGACTGGCGATTGGCGCAATTGTTCTGTCGCTGGTCAGTCCGGCGTTTGCCACGCTCACCGAATCGAACCATCGGCAACAGGCAGCCGAGTCGCTGATCAGCGGAATCCGGCACGCCAGAACCCTGGCCATCACCCGCAACCAGAGCGTAGTCATTCATGGCATCAACGGCGACTGGAGTCAGGGCTGGCGGATCATTCTGGACATCAGCGGCAAAGGGCCGGAGGACAGCAGCAATCCGCTGCTGGTGGAGAGTGCGAGTGATGCTCGGACGCCGATTGTCGGTAATTGGTGGGTCAGAAGTTTTGTGCGGTTCAGCAATCTGGGGGAACCGCTGCTGTCTGAGGGGACATTTCAGGCAGGGAGACTGCACATTTGCGCGGCTCGTGAGCCAGTCAGCCACCTCCAGGTTGTACTGGCACGAAGTGGCCGAGTGCGCCTGAGCAGCGAAAAGGCTGAGCAGGCGCTGTGTCGAAAGGCTAAAAGCGTTAAAGCAGTGAACGCACGCGCAGCTCTTTAGGCATGGAGAAGGTGATGTTCTCCTCGCGGCCGGCCAGTTCATCGGCCCCAGTGGCGCCCCAGGCCTGCAATTGCTGGATCACACCACGCACCAATACTTCCGGAGCGGAGGCACCGGCAGTGATGCCAATACGCTCGACACCGTCGAACCAGCTTTTTTGCAGGTCTTCGGCGCCATCGATCAGATAGGCCGGGGTGGCCATGCGTTCGGCCAGTTCACGCAGGCGATTGGAGTTGGAGCTGTTCGGGCTGCCGACCACCAGCACCACGTCGCATTCGTCTGCCAGCTGCTTGACGGCGTCCTGACGGTTTTGCGTGGCGTAGCAGATGTCGTCCTTGCGTGGACCGCCGATGGCCGGGAACCGAGTACGCAGGGCGTCGATCACGCGACTGGTATCGTCCATGGACAGGGTGGTCTGGGTGACGAAGGCCAGTCTTTCAGGGTTGTTCACCTGCAACGCGGCGACGTCTTTCTCGTCCTCGACCAGATAGATCGCGCCACCATTGCTGCCATCGTACTGGCCCATGGTGCCTTCAACTTCCGGGTGACCGGCGTGGCCGATGAGGATGCATTCACGGCCGTCGCGGCTGTAACGCGCAACTTCGATGTGTACCTTGGTCACCAGCGGGCAGGTCGCGTCGAACACCTTCAGGCCTCGGCCTGCGGCTTCGGTACGCACGGCCTGGGAAACGCCATGGGCACTGAAGATCACGATCACGTCATCCGGCACCTGATCGAGCTCTTCGACGAAAATCGCCCCACGGGCGCGCAGGTCTTCGACGACGAATTTGTTGTGGACCACTTCGTGGCGCACGTAGATCGGCGGCCCGAAGACTTCCAGGGCGCGGTTGACGATTTCGATCGCCCGGTCCACACCGGCGCAGAAGCCACGGGGGTTGGCGAGTTTGATTTGCATGCTGTGCCTCGTGTCTTGCGCGCAAGAAATAGTAATGCCACCTGTCATTCGAACACCGGGCTCGAAAACAGTGAAAATCTTAATGTGGGAGCGGGCTTGCTCGCGAAAGCGGTGTGTCAGTCGACATTGATGTTACATGTGATGACGCTTTCGCGAGCAAGCCCGCTCCCACATTGGACCGAGTCCGGTCAGTTACAGCGCTTTGACGTTGATGATCTCGACGTCAAAGGTCAAGGTTTTACCGGCCAGCGGGTGGTTGAAGTCGATGGTCACCTGGGCGTCATCGAATTCTTTCACCACACCGGGCAGCTCAGTATTGGCCGCATCATTGAAGATCACCAGCAAGCCAGGCGACAGTTCCATATCCTTGAACTGCGAGCGCGGGATGATCTGCACGTTTTGCGGGTTGGGCTGACCAAAGGCGTTTTCCGGCTCGATGGTCAGGGTGCGCTTGTCGCCGGCCTTGAAGCCGAACAGCGCTGCTTCGAAACCTGGCAACAGGTTGCCGTCGCCAACCTTGAAGGTCGCCGGGGCTTTGTCGAAGGTGCTGTCGACGGTGTCGCCGTTCTCCAGGCGCAATGCAAAGTGCAAGGTGACTTCCGTGCTCTGGCCGATGCGTTGCTCAGCCAATACCTGTTCAGTCATGAACGGTTTCTCCGGTCTTTTTACTTTTGAACATATCCAGTGCGAGCATCACGGCACCGACAGAAATTGCGCTGTCGGCAAAGTTGAACGCCGGGAAGTACCAGCGGTTCTGCCAATGCACCAGAATGAAATCGATCACATGGCCCAGGGCAATGCGGTCGTACAGGTTACCCAACGCGCCACCCAGCACCAGCGCCAAGGCGACTGCCAGCCAGGTTTCGTTGCGCCCCAGGCGCTTGAGCCAGATCACCAGCACCGCACTGACCACCACCGCGATCAGAGCGAACAGCCAGCGCTGCCAGCCCGAGCTGTCAGCCAGGAAACTGAACGCCGCGCCGGTGTTGTAGGCCAGGGTCCAGCTGAAGTAATCGGGGATTACCACGATTTGCTGGTACATGCTCAGCGAGCCTTCGAAGTAGAACTTGCTGGCCTGGTCGATGACCAGGACCAGCAAACTCAACCAGAGCCAGCTCAGCCGTCCGAAACGGCCAACGGCGTTAGGCATAGTGACGAACCTCGCCAGCGCCGCTGATGTTGTCGACACAACGACCGCAGATTTCCGGATGCTCCGGGTTCACGCCGACGTCTTCACGGCAGTGCCAGCAACGGGCGCACTTGGCGAAGCTCGACTTGACCACTTTGAGTTTCAGGCCGCCGACTTCGGTGACCACCGCGTCTGCCGGAGCCTGCACGAACGGTGCAACGGTGGCGGTCGAGGTAATCAGAACGAAGCGCAGTTCGTTGCTCAGCTTGGCCAGGTCGGCGCTCAGCGCATCTTCGGCGAACAGCGTCACTTCGGCTTGCAGGTTGCCACCGACGGCCTTCGCCGCGCGCTGGATTTCCATTTCCTTGTTGACCGCCACCTTCACCGCCATGATCCGCTCCCAGTAGGCGCGGTCGAGCTCGAAGCCTTCCGGCAATTCGGTCAGGCCTTCGTACCAGGTGTTGAGCATCACAGACTCGTTACGCTCGCCCGGCAGGTACTGCCACAGCTCGTCGGCGGTGAACGCCAGGATCGGCGCGATCCAGCGCACCAGCGCTTCGCTGATGTGGTACAGCGCGGTTTGCGCCGAACGACGGGCCTTGCTGTTGGCGCCAGTGGTGTACTGACGGTCCTTGATGATGTCGAGGTAGAAACCGCCCAGCTCCTGCACGCAGAAGTTGTGGATCTTGGAGTAGACGTTCCAGAAGCGGTATTCGCCGTAGTGCTCTTGCAACTCGCGTTGCAGCAGCAGGGTGCGATCCACCGCCCAACGGTCCAGCGCCAGCATTTCTTCGGCCGGCAGGATGTCGGTGGCCGGGTTGAAACCGGTCAGGTTGGAAAGCAGGAAGCGCGCGGTGTTACGGATGCGCCGGTAGGCGTCCGCACTGCGCTGCAGGATCTGCTCGGAAACCGCCATTTCACCCGAGTAGTCGGTAGAAGCGACCCACAGACGCATGATATCGGCGCCCAGGGTGTCGTTGACCTTCTGCGGCGCGATGACGTTGCCCAACGACTTGGACATTTTGCGGCCGGACTCGTCAACGGTAAAACCGTGGGTCAGCAGCTCGCGGTACGGAGCGTGGTCGTCGATGGCGCAACCGGTCAGCAACGACGAGTGGAACCAGCCACGGTGTTGGTCCGAACCTTCCAGGTACAGGTCGGCACGTGGACCGGTCTCGTGGCCCATCGAGTGCGAACCGCGCAGGACGTGCCAGTGCGTGGTGCCCGAGTCGAACCAGACGTCCAGGGTGTCGCTGATCTTGTCGTACAGCGGCGCTTCTTCACCGAGCAACTCGGCGGCGTCCATCTTGAACCAGGCTTCGATGCCTTCGACTTCGACGCGCTGGGCGACGATTTCCATCAGCTCGACGCTGCGTGGGTGCAGTTCGCCGCTTTCCTTGTTCAGGAAAAACGGGATCGGCACGCCCCAGTTGCGCTGACGGGAGATGCACCAGTCCGGACGGTTGGCGATCATCGAGTGCAGACGCGCCTGACCCCAGGCCGGAACGAACCTGGTCTCTTCAATGGCTTTGATCGCCCGCTTGCGCAGGGTTTCGCCGGTCGCAGGCTCTTTGTCCATGCCGATGAACCACTGCGCGGTAGCGCGGTAGATCAGCGGAGTCTTGTGACGCCAGCAATGCATGTAGCTGTGTTCAATGGTTTCGGTGTGCAGCAGCGCGCCGACTTCCGACAGTTTGTCGACGATGGCCGGGTTGGCCTTCCAGATGAACTGGCCGCCGAAGAACTCCAGCGATGTCGCGTACACGCCATTGCTTTGCACTGGATTGAGGATGTCGTCGTTGACCATGCCATAGGCTTTGCAGGTCACGAAGTCGTCTACGCCGTAGGCTGGCGAGGAGTGAACCACACCGGTGCCCGCGCCCAGTTCGACGTATTCGGCCAGGTAAACCGGCGACAGACGATCGTAGAACGGGTGACGGAAGTTAATCAGTTCCAGTTCTTTACCGGTGGTTGTCGCAATGACCGAACCTTCCAGGCTGTAGCGGGCAAGGCACGACTCGACCAGCTCTTCAGCCAGCACCAGCAGTTTGTCGCCGACGTCGACCAGGGCGTAGTTGAACTCCGGGTGAACGTTCAGCGCCTGGTTGGCCGGGATGGTCCACGGGGTGGTGGTCCAGATCACGATCGAGGCGGGTTTGCCCAGCGATGGCAGACCGAACGCGGCTGCCAGTTTGGCTTCATCGGCGATCGGGAAAGCCACGTCGATGGTCGCGGATTTTTTATTCTCATACTCGACTTCCGCTTCAGCCAGGGCCGAACCGCAGTCAAAACACCAGTTCACAGGCTTCAGGCCCTTGAACACGAAACCACCCTTGACGATTTCCGCCAGGGCGCGGATTTCACCGGCCTCGTTTTTGAAGTCCATGGTCTTGTACGGGTTGGCGAAGTCGCCCAACACACCCAGACGGATGAATTCGGACTTCTGGCCTTCGATCTGCTCGGTGGCGTAGGCACGGCACAGTTCGCGCGTCTTGTCCGCGCCCAGGTTCTTGCCGTGGGTCACTTCGACTTTGTGCTCGATCGGCAGACCGTGGCAGTCCCAGCCCGGAACATAAGGCGCGTCGAAACCCGACAGGGTTTTCGAGCGGATGATCATGTCCTTGAGAATCTTGTTCAGCGCATGACCGATGTGAATCGTGCCGTTGGCGTACGGAGGACCGTCGTGAAGTACGAACTTCGGACGATCCTTGCCAATCTCGCGCAACTTACCGTACAGGCCAATGCTGTCCCAGCGCTGCAGAATCTGCGGTTCGCGCTGAGGCAGGCCGGCCTTCATTGGGAAGGCGGTGTCCGGAAGGTTTAGCGTGGCTTTATAGTCGGTCATTTAAGGCTCTTCATTAGCGATTGGCGCTAGGTGCGACAGGGCACGGGCGGCGGCGACATCCGCATTGATCGCCGTCTTAAGCGCCTCCAGAGAGGCGAAACGCTGCTCTTCACGCAGCTTGTGGTGGAAAACCACCGTCAAACGCCGGTCATACAGATCGCCGGCAAAATCTAAAAGATGTACTTCCAGGTGGGCTTTGCCATCACCTTGGACTGTTGGCCGAACGCCGATATTGGCGACGCCTGGCCAGGTTTTGCCGTCGATGTCGACGTTGACCAGATAAACCCCGGACAGCGGCACACGACGACGCTTGAGTTGTATGTTGGCGGTCGGCGTACCGAGCTGACGCGCCAGCTTCTGGCCGTGCAGGACTCGCCCGGCAATCCGGTACGGACGACCGAGTAGCCGCTCGGCCAAGGCAAAATCTGCAGCGGCCAGGGCGTTACGCACCTGAGTGCTGCTGACACGAATGCCGTCCAGTTCGACGGTCTGCGCCGCTTCGACGGTAAACCCCTGAAGGACGCCTGCCTGTTGCAGGAAATCGAAATCCCCTAGCCGGTCGCAGCCGAAACGGAAATCGTCGCCGACTTCCAGATGCTGCACGCCAAGACCGTCCACCAGAATAGTATCGACGAATTCGCTGGCGCTGAGTTTGCTCAGGCGCTGATTGAACGCCAGGCACAGCACCCGGTCGACACCTTCCACGGCCAGCAGCTGCAGTTTATCCCGCAGACGGGCCAGACGGGCCGGGGCGGTATCCGGGGCGAAGAATTCTCGCGGCTGCGGCTCAAAAATCACCACGCAGCTGGGCACGCCCAACTCGAGCGCACGCTCACGCAGTCGGGCCAGGATTGCCTGGTGACCACGGTGAACACCGTCAAAGTTGCCAATAGTGGCGACACAGCCCCGATGCTGGGGGCGCAGGTTGTGGAGGCCTCGAACCAGCTGCATAACGCGCTTCTTGCTCATAAAGTGGTCGATTATAACCACACCCGGCGGCCGACGACAGGCAACACCGTAACCCAAAGTGATCGAGCCGACAAAACCGCCGGCTCGCCCGTGTTTATCGAGGTAAAAGCCTCAGCTCAAGGCCTTGCGATTGAAGTCGCGCAAACGGAAGCCCATCAACAACAACATGCCGAAATAGACCACCACGCCGGCGATCACCAATGCGCCCAGACGCAGCAAACGCTCCAGCATATGCCCTTCCGCCCAGGCCGGCATGAAGTGCATGGCGCCCAGCAATACCGCGGACATCACCGCCACCGCCACCAGCAGTTTGAGCCCGAATTTTGCCCAGCCTGGTTGCGGCTGATACATCTGCTGCTTGCGCAGCTGATAGAACAGCAGCCCGGCATTGATGCAGGCGCCCGCGCTGATGGCCAGCGCCAAACCGGCATGAGCCAGCGGACCGATCAGTACCAGGTTAAACAGCTGAGTGACGATCAGGGTGAAAATCGCGATCTTTACCGGGGTGCGGATGTTTTGTTGCGCATAAAAGCCCGGCGCCAGCACTTTGATCACGATAATCCCCAGCAAGCCGACGGAATAGGCAATCAGCGCGCGCTGGGTCATGGCCGCATCGAAAGCGCTGAACTGGCCGTACTGGAACAGCGAAACCGTCAGCGGCTCAGCCAGAATCCCCAGCGCCAGGGCGCACGGCAACACCAGCATGAAGCACAGGCGCAGCCCCCAGTCGAGGATCCGCGAGTATTCGTGGCGATCCTGGCTGGCATAGGTCTTGGCCAGGGTCGGCAGCAGAATCGTGCCCAGCGCCACACCCAGTACGCCGGATGGCAATTCCATCAGGCGGTCGGCGTAATACATCCAGGACACGGAACCTGCCACCAGAAATGAAGCAAATATGGTGTTGATGATCAGGGAAATCTGGCTCACCGAAACGCCGATGATCGCTGGCAGCATCTGTTTCATGACCCGCCAGACACCGCTATCGCGCAGATTCAGGCGCGGCAGCACCAGCATGCCGATTTTTTTCAGGTGCGGCAGTTGAAACAGCAATTGCGCCAGACCGCCCACTAGAACAGCCCAACCCAGCGCCATCACCGGCGGATCGAAATACGGTGTCAGGAACACCGCAAAAATAATCATGCTGACATTGAGCAGGGTCGGCACGAAGGCCGGCACCGAGAAGCGGTTCCAGGTGTTAAGGATCGCTCCGGCCAATGAAGACAGGGAGATCAGCAATATATAAGGAAAAGTGACCCGTAGCAGATCGGAGGTCAGCTCGAATTTTTCCGGGGTAGTGGCGAAACCCGGCGCCGTGGCCCAGATGACCCAAGGCGCGGCGAGCATGCCCAACGCGGTGACCAGCGCCAGCACCAGCGTCAGCAGGCCCGAGACATAGGCAATGAAGGTTCGCGTCGCCTCCTCGCCCTTCTGGCTTTTGTATTCGGCGAGAATCGGCACGAAGGCCTGGGAAAATGCTCCCTCAGCGAAGATCCGCCGCAGCAGATTGGGCAGTTTGAAGGCGATAAAGAAGGCGTCGGTCGCCATTCCTGCGCCAAATGCACGAGCGATTAGAGTGTCGCGAACAAACCCCAACACCCGGGAAAGCATCGTGATAGAGCTGACAGCGGCCAACGATTTGAGCAGATTCATTGAAAGAGTTTTTGCCTGTCGATAAACAGCAGGCGAACAACGCGCCCACTTATGCGATACTCCGCGCCGCAACAGCACAGAGCCAAAGCTCGCGAGTTTACAGGTCGCACGCCGGAAAGAAATATCCCGGCGCTCTATACCTGCCACTTAGCGGATCGTCTCAACCGCCCTTGACAAGACATCAACTCATCGGCATGATTCGCGGCCTATTTTGTTTGCTATTTCCTAAAAAGTCTTTCGAGGAGCTCGACGGTGGCCAACACACCTTCCGCCAAAAAACGTGCAAAACAGGCTGAGAAGCGTCGCAGCCACAACGCCAGCCTGCGTTCCATGGTTCGTACCTACATCAAGAATGTAGTTAAAGCCATCGACGCAAAAGACGCTGCTAAAGCTCAAGCTGCTTACGTTCTGGCTGTGCCAGTTATCGACCGTATGGCCGATAAAGGCATCATCCACAAGAACAAAGCTGCTCGCCACAAGAGCCGCCTGAATGGCCACGTAAAGGCCCTGAACGTTGCCGCTGCTGCCTAAGCGACACGCTCATTAAAAAACCGACCTCAGGGTCGGTTTTTTATTGCCTGCGATTTATCAGATACACCGCAAAAAAATGTGGGAGCGAGCCTGCTCGCGATTGCGGACGTCCAGCCAGCATAGATGCTGAATGTCAGTCCGCTATCGCGAGCAGGCTCGCTCCCACACTTCGTCTTGCGTCAGATTATTGAGCGTGCGTCCACGGCAGGATCGGAATCGCCGTCACCGCATTCTGCGGGCTGCCCTCGATCAAACGATCGCTGTAGACCAGATACACCAGCGTATTGCGCTTCTTGTCGAGGAATCGCACCACCTGCATGGTCTTGAACACCAAGGACGTGCGCTCCTTGAACACCTCCTCGCCATCCTTGAGCTCACCCTTGAAGTTGATCGGCCCGACCTGACGACACGCTATAGACGCTTCAGCGCGATCCTCGGCCAGACCCAACCCACCCTTTACGCCACCGGTCTTGGCGCGCGACAGGTAGCAGGTCACGCCATCCACTTTTGGATCATCAAACGCCTCGACAACGATACGGTCGTTCGGACCGACGAACTTGAACACCGTCGATACCTGGCCAATCTCCTCGGCCGAGGCCAGCAGCGGCATCGCCAACAACAAGCCCAATAATCCTTTTGCCACACGCATTCAGGTATTCCTTCAGACCAGAATCAGGTTATCGCGGTGAACCAGTTCCGGCTCCGCCATGTACCCCAATAGACCGACAATCGCTTCAGACGACTGACCGATGATTTTTTGTGCCTCCAGAGCACTGTAGTTAGCCAGGCCACGGGCGATTTCACGACCGTCCGGCGCCACACAGACCACCATTTCGCCACGACGGAAACTGCCCTGGACCAGTTTGACACCCACCGGCAGCAAACTTTTGTTGCCCTGGGACAACGCCGTCACCGCCCCCGCATCCAGTACCAGCGTGCCGCGGGTTTGCAGATGCCCGGCCAGCCATTGCTTGCGTGCCGCCAGCATGCCGCGCTCAGGCGACAACAAGGTGCCGATGCGCTCGCCCGCCTTGAGACGATCCAGCACCCGCTCCAGGCGCCCACCAACAATGATGGTGTGCGCACCGGAACGCGCCGCCAGACGCGCAGCGCGCAACTTGGTCTGCATACCGCCACGACCCAGAGCACCACCCGTACTGCCAGCCACCGCATCCAGCGCCGGATCATCGGCACGCGCCTCGTAAATCAGCTTGGCATCGGGATTGTTGCGCGGATCGGCGTCAAACATGCCATCGCGATCGGTGAGGATCACCAGCAAATCGGCTTCGACCAGGTTCGCCACCAGCGCCGCCAACGTGTCGTTGTCGCCGAAACGGATTTCGTCAGTGACCACGGTGTCGTTCTCATTGATCACCGGGATCACCTTGAGCTCGACCAGCGCGCGCAGCGTACTGCGAGCGTTCAGGTAGCGTTTGCGGTCGGACAAATCGTCGTGAGTCAGGAGAATCTGCGCGGTATGCCGGCCATGCTCGGCAAAGCTCGATTCCCAGGCCTGCACCAACCCCATCTGACCGATGGCGGCAGCGGCCTGCAACTCGTGCATTGCACTGGGTCGTACGGTCCAGCCCAGACGACTCATGCCCGCCGCCACCGCCCCGGAGGACACCAGCACCAGCTCAACACCCGCCTCGTGCAGGGCAACCATCTGCTCGACCCAGACACCCATTGCCGCGCGATCCAGGCCTTTGCCGTCCGCCGTCAGCAAAGCGCTGCCGATCTTCACGACCCAACGCTGCGCACCTGTCACCTTGCTCCGCATCATCTTCAACCTTAGCTTGAGGACAGCACGACCCAGCGCTGCCCGTAACGTTATTCGTGACTACCGATTTCCAGATACTAAAACGCCGCTCTAGTGAGCGGCGCTTAAGTTTATCGCAACGAATCAGTCACGCACGTAAATGATTTCCGGACCGTCTTCGTCATCCACATCTTCTTCGTCCCAATCGTCTTCACCGATGTCATGGACCGACTTCACGCCACTGCGACGCAGGGCACGCTGATCGTCCAGCGCCTGCAACTGGGCGCGCGCTTCATCTTCGATGCGCTGATCGAGCTCGGCCAGCTCTTCCTTGTAGGCCGGATCGTTAGCCAGACGATCGGCACGATCTTCCAGATAACGCATGATGTCATGGCAAAGACGCTCAGTGCCTTGCTTGGCAATTGCAGAGATCACGTAGACCGGACCGGTCCATTCCAGACGATCAACGATTTCCTTGACGCGAGCGTCGTGCTCTTCTTCAAGGATCTGGTCGCATTTGTTCAGCACCAGCCAGCGATCACGCTCAGCCAGGGACGGGCTGAACTTGGTCAGCTCGCTGACGATCACTTCAGCGGCATCCGGAGCACTGGTGTCATCCAGCGGCGCCATGTCGACGAGGTGCAGCAGCAGACGGGTACGCGACAAGTGCTTGAGGAAACGAATCCCCAGGCCCGCGCCGTCGGAAGCACCTTCGATCAGGCCCGGAATGTCCGCCACCACGAAGCTCTTCCAGCGATCGACACTGACCACACCCAGGTTCGGCACCAGAGTGGTGAACGGGTAGTCGGCGACTTTCGGCTTGGCGGCCGATACCGAGCGAATGAAAGTACTTTTGCCGGCGTTCGGCAAACCAAGCAGACCGACGTCCGCCAACACCTTCATTTCCAGTTTCAGGTCGCGCTGCTCACCCGGCTTACCCGGCGTGGTCTGGCGCGGAGCCCGGTTGGTGCTGGATTTGAAACGAGTGTTACCCAGACCGTGCCAGCCGCCGTGAGCCACCAGCAGACGCTGGCCGGCCTTGGTCAAGTCGCCGATCACTTCCTGAGTCGCGGAATCGATGACGGTGGTGCCGACCGGAACGCGCAGCACCAACTCTTCACCTTTCTTGCCGGTGCAGTCAGTGCTGCCGCCATTGGAACCACGCTCGGCATCGAAGTGCCGGGTGTAACGGTAGTCCACCAGGGTGTTGAGGTTTTCGTCGGCGACCATGTAGACCGAGCCGCCATCACCACCGTCACCGCCGTTCGGGCCGCCGTTTTCAATGAATTTTTCCCGACGGAAACTCATGCAACCGTTGCCACCGTCGCCAGCTTTTACTCGAATCGATACTTCATCAACAAACTTCATAACAAAACGCCTCTCGCCATACGGACGAGCCGAAAAAACCTAGACATAAGACTCTTGCAAAAATGAGCGCAGCGACCTCAATCAACGACCGCCAATACAGCGCTGGAGCCCATCACAAACAGCTTTGCAAGAGACTCACCCCACAAACGAAAAAGCCCCGTCGCAAGACAGGGCTTTTCCAGCAACTACGTAATTATGCCGCGACGACGTCAGTCTTCGGGACAATGCTTACGTAACGACGACCGAAGGCGCCTTTTACTTCGAACTTGATCACGCCGTCGATTTTAGCGAACAGAGTGTGATCTTTGCCCATGCCAACGCCGTAGCCAGCGTGGAATTGGGTGCCGCGCTGACGCACGATGATGTTGCCCGGAATGATAACCTGGCCGCCATACATCTTCACGCCAAGGCGTTTGGCTTCTGAGTCGCGACCGTTACGGGTACTACCACCAGCTTTTTTGTGTGCCATGAGTTCAATTCTCCTAGTGAGGAATTAGGCTGAAATTAAGCCTGAATACCGGTGATTTTGATCTCGGTGTACCACTGGCGGTGGCCCATACGCTTCATGTGGTGCTTACGGCGACGGAACTTGATGATGCGGACTTTATCGTGACGACCTTGGGAGATCACTTCAGCCACAACGGTAGCGCCAGGAACAACTGGAGCGCCGATATTCACGTCGTCGCCATTGGCAACCAACAGAACGCGATCAAAAGTAACGGATTCGCCGGTAGCGATTTCCAGTTTTTCGATCTTCAGGTATTCACCTGGAGCAACTTTGTACTGCTTGCCACCAGTAACGATTACTGCATAAGACATGGTATTTCTCCGATAATCCTGCTCACCCAGCTCTTTATAAGAAGAGGTATTGGCTGGCATGGCTGCATAAGGCTGGAAGGCCTGTTTGCAATTGCGTAAGGCAGGTGCTGCCCAGGAAGTTCAGGGTGCGCGATTGTACGCAAGCTGCCGGGGCGATGCAAGAGGCTGTCCATCGTGCCTTGACAGGCCCGGACGTGGGTCCTAGCATGCCGCGCAACCCTTCTGGAGCAACTGTCGCTGATGCAACCCCAAGCTTTCTACCGCGCGGTGGCGGACGATTTTAGCGCCGTCGACGGCATCATCAAGAAACAGCTGACTTCCCGAGTGCCGCTGGTATCGAAAATCGGCGACTACATTACCTCGGCTGGCGGTAAACGCCTGCGCCCGTTGCTCGTGCTACTGTGCGGCAAGGCACTGGGCCGCGAAGGCGATGACCTGCGCCTGTTGGCCGCGACCATCGAGTTCCTGCACACCGCCACCCTGCTGCATGACGACGTTGTCGATATGTCCGGCATGCGCCGTGGCCGCTCGACCGCCAACGCCATGTGGGGCAACGCGCCGAGCGTACTGGTAGGCGACTTCCTGTATTCGCGTTCTTTCGAAATGATGGTCGAACTGGGCTCCATGCCGGTGATGAAAATCCTTTCGCAAGCCACTCGCATCATCGCTGAAGGCGAAGTGTTGCAGCTGTCGAAGGTCCGCGACGCCAGCACCACCGAAGAAACCTACATGGAAGTCATCCGCGGCAAAACCGCGATGCTCTTCGAAGCCTCGACCCACAGTGCCGCGGCCCTGGCCGGTGCCTCGCCGGAACAGAGCGAAGCACTGCGCACCTTTGGCGATCACCTGGGGGTGGCCTTCCAATTGGTCGACGACCTGCTGGATTACCGTGGCGACGCCGAAACCCTGGGCAAGAACGTCGGCGACGATCTGGCCGAAGGTAAGCCGACCCTGCCGCTGATCTACACCATGCGCGAAGGCACTCCGGAGCAGGCCGCACTGGTTCGTCAGGCGATCCAGAAAGGTGGCATCGAAGATCTGGAAAGCATTCGCGAAGCCGTTGAGGCTTCCGGCTCGCTGGATTACACCGCGCAACTGGCCCGCGATTACGTGGTCCGTGCGATCAAGTGCCTGGATGCCCTGCCCGCCAGCGAATACCGCGATGCATTGGTGGAATTGAGCGAGTTTGCGGTTGCCCGCACGCACTGACATTCACGGCAAGATCAAAAGATCGCAGCCTTCGGCAGCTCCTACAGGTGTATACAAACCCCGTAGGAGCTGCCGAAGGCTGCGATCTTTTGCTGTCAGCCCCCTCCTGCAACAAAACCCTATATAATGTGCGCTTTTTAGCCATCCTGAATCCAAGGAGCTTTAGTGAGCACGTTGCCACCCTGCCCGAAATGCAATTCCGAATACACCTATGAAGACGGCGCACAGCTGATCTGCCCGGAGTGCGCCCACGAGTGGTCCGCCAACGGCGAAGCCGAAGTGGCCTCCGATGACACCGTGAAAAAGGATTCGGTCGGCAATGTCCTGCAGGACGGCGACACCATCACCGTGATCAAGGACCTCAAGGTCAAAGGCACGTCGCTGGTGGTCAAGGTCGGTACCAAGGTCAAGAACATCCGCCTGTGCGATGGTGACCACGACATCGACTGCAAGATCGATGGCATCGGCCCTATGAAACTCAAATCCGAGTTCGTCAGAAAAGTCTGAATCCGCTGTATTCCATCCCGCGCCTGGCGTGGGATGGTGCTTCGCCCCTTCCCCGCATCACCCAGCATTCCCGTGCAGTAGCCAAACGCCAGTCGTTTTGATGCTCAGCAATTTCCCCGCAGAAAAAAACACAAACCGCCAATAGGCCCTTGCTATTTGATGAATAAGAATTATTCTCATTGAAACCCATCAGTGGAGATGAGACTCATGACTTATTTGATCGATGCCTGGCTGGACCGCCCACATCCCTACCTCAGAATCCTGCATCGGGAAACCGGGGAAGTCTGTGCGGTGCTTGAAGAAGAAGCCTTGAACGAGCTACAGGATCAGGGTGATCTGGACGTCAACGGCCTGAGTTCCAGCGAGCCGGTGGTGCTCAAGGAACTGGTACGCAATCTGTTTCTGTTCTGCTATGCCCGGGCGTTGCGCCCGACCAGCGATCTGAACCATAAGATCGAACTATGAGACAACGCAAAAAACTGTGGGAGCGAGCCTGCTCGCGATGGCATCACCTCGGTTTCACAGAAAAACCGAGTTGACTGCATCGCGAGCAGGCTCGCTCCCACATTAGCCCGTCATGACGACAGGCCGGGCATTACAGAACGTCGAGCAGTTCGACGTCGAACACCAGTACGCTGTGCGGCGGAATGCTGCCAACGCCTTGAGCGCCGTAAGCCAGTTCGCTCGGCACGTACAGACGCCATTTGCTGCCGGCGTTCATCAGTTGCAGGGCTTCGGTCCAGCCAGCGATGACGCCGCCAACCGGGAATTCTGCAGGCTGACCACGATCATAGGAGCTGTCGAACACAGTGCCGTCGATCAGGGTGCCGTGGTAGTGAGTGCGCACTTGATCTTCACGGGTTGGCTTGGCGCCTTCACCTTGAGTCAGCACTTCGAATTGCAGGCCGGAAGCCAGCGTGGTGATGCCTTCGCGCTTGGCGTTTTCAGCCAGGAAAGCCAGGCCTTCGCCAGCAGCGGCTTCAGCCTTGGCTGCAGCTTCGGCTTGCATGATTTCGCGGATCACCTTGAAGCTGGCGGACATTTCTTCCTGACCCACACGGCTTGGCTTGCCGGCGAATGCGTCGGTCAGGCCAGCCAGGATTGCGTCCAGGCTAACGCCCGGTGGCGGGTTGTCACGCAGCTGGTCGCCCAACTGACGGCCAATGCCGTAGCTGACGCGGGTTTCGTCGGTGGACAGATTTACTTCGGACATGACACTGCTCCGCTGTGCGGACGGCCCTGGAACTTGCCGTGCATGCACAGCGCGTCCCGGAACGCGCCCGGAATCAAAAGGGCGAGCAGACTAGCACAGATGCCGTCACGTTTGAGCTGCGTCAGCGCCGTCACACAGAACGGAAGGTGATCGGTACTTTCAGGCTTTCCTCGGTGCTGGCACCGCACATTTCGTCATGGACCGAGGTATGCACAACGTTGAACGACAACTTGGGGAAGGCATGAAGTACATCACGCGCATGTTCGACCGAGCGCAGTAGCAACATCTGGCCGTGGGCATCGCGCAATGGATACGCCGCGCCATGCATCCGCGCCTCCAGCACGTAGATCATGCCTTCCATCGAGATCAGGTTCAGCTCATCGATCTTTCCGGCGATGGCATACGCATTCAATTCTTGCAGAGTCATGAGCGCACCTCACGCTGTGGCGAGCCAGGATCTCTACATGGATATGCCTCGACACGCCAAAGTACAAGTCACAGACGACACCGCCCGTCTGTTTCACACCGCTCCTACAGGGATTGTGCAGATCAGTGCTTGGTCAGCTTGTCCAGATAGCCCATGGCAAACGCCGACACCACGAAGGTCATGTGAATGACCACGTACCACTTCAAATGCTCGGGGTCGACGTTCTTGGCGTCCATGAAAATCCGCAGCAGGTGGATGGACGAAATCGCCACGATGGAAGCCGCGACCTTCATCTTCAGCGAAGACGAGTCCATGGTGCCCAGCCAGTTGAGCTTTTCCTTGCTGTCGTCGATATCCAGCTGAGAAACGAAGTTCTCGTAGCCGGAGATCATCACCATCACCAGCAAGCCGCCCACCAGCGCCATGTCGATCAGCGACAGCAGGACCAGAATCAGATCCGACTCGGCCATCGAGAACACGTTAGGGATGACGTGGAAGACTTCCTGGAAGAATTTCAGTGCCAACGCCAGCAAGCCCAGGGACAAACCGAAATAGATCGGCGCCAGTAACCAGCGGGAGGCGTACATTGCATTTTCGATAAAGCGTTCCATTGAATCTCACACAAGGGGCTGTAAATGGCGGCGAGTATAACAGCCACCTGTTATCCCCAGAAACCGCCGGAAAATCCGTAACCTGCGTGTGTGTGACAAAGTTTTTCTGCTAGTGTCCAGATCATTGACAGGTCAGCGACGTCGGACAGGAAAACTGGAAATGGATGTGCGATTACCTTTAACGAGTGCCGGACTTTGCCTCACGTTGCTGCTCGGTGGTTGTTCACCCAGCGATGAGAAACGTCAGGTCAGCCTCGAAGAAAAGATCGCACAGTTCGAACAGTCCCTGGAGACAATCGAGGATCCCAAACTCAAGGATGCCGTGGCCGAGCTCGGTGGTTCACTGCTGTTGCTCGAACGCGCGCAACTCAAGCTCGACACCAAACCAGTGGTCACCGAATACGGCGAAGACGCCCTCGCCGTGCTCAAGCACTACCCCACGCCCCAGGCGTTGGTCGACACCTACATCAACGGTCTGTTCGTGCTGCACAAGGAATCCAGCTCGGATTACCTGACCGATCTGCAACCGGTGTTTCCCTTCAACTTCAACATTCCGGGCGCATTCCTTTTTCCTCATGGCCTGGAATGGCAATCGGTGACCCTGAGCAACAAGCGCGTCATCGCGTTCCAGCCGGAGTGGTCGGAAACCGATCCCGGCATTCAGCTGAGCCCGTCGAGCTCCAACCTGACCAACCCCGATGATTTGACGGTGACCTACCCCTTCATCGAAGGCCTGGATGTGGATAAGAAAAGCCAACCACAACCGGTGAGCCTGCAAGGCAAGGTGGAAGTCATCGCCCCACGCCGGCTCTACAGCTTCGACCTGACGAAAAAGGACGTCGGCCAGACTCGCACTAACGACAATCTCAGTGTCACCTTATTGAAACTGGGCAATCACTACGCCGAAATCGAATTCAGTAACAGCGCGCCGCTGGCCCCCGAGATACGTGACATATCACTCAACCCACTGATCGTGCAGGCCAGGGACGCCACCGGGCAATTCCTCTCTCGCGCAGGTGCGATCAACGAAACCGCCGCGCAAATTGCGTTTTATCAAAAACAACTGGCGCAGATGCAACAGCAGAAGGCCTGGAGCGAAGCATTCGAAAAGCAGCTCGATGACGAGCAGCGTGCGTTTGAAAAGCAACAAACCCGGCATTACACCAAGGTCTACTTCAACGGGCCCATCGACACCGTCGAAGTCAGCTTGCTGGACTTCTCGGCGGTCACGGTGACCCACAAGAATCTGAACCTGCCGATACGCCGCTTCGACCCGCACACCACGGAAAAAACCATCCAGCCACTGACCTTACCGGTGGTGGTGTATGACGACCAGGCCGCGACCTGGCTCAAAGGCGCAGCGCTGGGCGAGGAGCAACTGAAAAAAAGCATCAGCATCAGTCAGTCAGTGGATGACCCGAGTGCCGCGCGCATCGAATTCGATCACCCCAGAAGCTTCAACGACGAACTGCTCGGCACCTCTTTCAATCCCGGCGAAAGCCCGGTGACGTTCTTCACCCAAGATCGCAATGGTCAGCGCGATGGGCCGATCGAGCTGCCGCCGGAGGCGTATCAGGTCGATCCGATACGCGGCGCCATCACCTATGATCTGAACCTGTTTCCGGAAACCCCGGCCTACGCCGTGGGCTCCATGCCGCAGTACCTGGCGACTGTCGACCAGCAAACGTACGACGCCCGCCAATTGCCCAAAGGCCTGGAGTTCAAAGGGAATGCATTGGTGGTTGATCTGAAGCTGTTTCCCGCCCAGGACTGGCGCTTCTTCGCCAAGGACGACAGCGGCAATTATCTGAAAGAGATTCTTTCGGTCAGTCACGACGCCAGCGCGCAAGGCCCGGCGTTATTTGCAGTGCATTACTTCTATGGCCAGCCCACACGTCTGGAAACTTATCAGCGAACCAACCTCACCACTGTGCAATATGGGTTTGAGGTCAAACTCGACAAGGCTGAGTCAGGCAACCTTGATCAATAGTCTGTTCAGTGCTCGGGACGAAACTCGGGACCGCTAAGGTTGCGATAACGACCGCCATTGATCTCTCGCAACTGGGCTTGCAGATGCAGACACCAGATTTGCGGATCGTCAGCCAGCTCGTAACCATGCAACGTCAGACTTTCAACAATAGTGTCGAGGATCGATTCAGCCACGACAGGCCCACGGAACGGGCCTTGGGCCTTGATGGCAGAAGGCTGCTCGCCGGCCATTCCGGCGGCGAAGAGTAAGGTCCACATGCCCGTATCCCCCGCCAGCGGGCGGATGGCACATTCGATACGGGTCACAAGACCCAGGCATTGACGGGTGAGGCAGAGGTTGCGCGACATGGCGGCGACCCTCGGTAGATCCGGTATTCAGCCTCCACGGGAAGACTGTCTCGATCCAGTGATTACTGTCGATATCCTTGAGCAGATAATAGAAGAAAAGTCTGGTTCGCACGCGAACCAAGACCAGAAGGTGCCGAGTGGTCACTGCGTGAATATTGACGCCATTTTGACGGCGCTTTTTATTTCGCATTGAACACAAAACCCCGTGGGAGCGGGCTTGCTCGCGAAGGCGGCATAACAGTCGACATTAATGTTGAATGTTAGTCAGTCTTCGTGAGCAAGCCCGCTCCCACAGGGGGGGTTGCGTCAGGCCGGCTTGATTTCCAGCATTGCTTCCTGCGCCAACTCTTTTTCGGCTTCCTTGAGGTCTTCCTCGCTGATCATTTCCGCGATCACCCGCAAGCGTTCCACTACCCGCGCATTGATGCTGCCTTCAGGGAATTCGCCATTCTCATTCGGCGCACCGGCCGGCTCGCCGACCAACAGGCTCAGGGCCTCGTCGGCCTGGCGCACTGCGTAGACATGGAACTGCCCCGCCCGCACCGCCGCCAGTACCTTCTCGTCGAGCATCAGCGTGGCGACGTTGGCGTGAGGAATGATCGCCCCTTGCTCCCCCGTCAGACCACGGGCTTCGCAGAGTCGGAAGAAACCTTCGATCTTCTCGTTGACCCCACCCACCGCCTGCACTTCACCGAACTGGTTGATCGAACCGGTAATTGCAAAGCACTGCTTGAGCGGGGTTTTCGACAAGGCCGAAATCAGCGTGCATGCTTCGCCAAGAGACGCGCTGTCACCGTCGACATAACCGTAGGACTGCTCCAGGGCGATGCTCGCGGAAATCGCCAACGGGAATTCCTGGGCATAACGGCTGCCCAGATACCCGGTGAGGATCATCACGCCTTTGGAGTGAATCGGCTGGCCGAGGTTGACCTCACGCTCGATGTCGACAATGCCGCTGCCGCCCGGATAAACCGTGGCGGAAATTCGCGCCGGCACCCCGAAGGCCGAATCGCCGACTTCCAGCACCGTCAACCCGTTGCACTTGCCGACAGCCGCGCCATCGGTGTCGATCAGAATGATCCCGGCCAGCATGTCATCGAGAATCCGCGCCGAAACGCGCCCGGTGCGGGTGGCCTTGGCCTTGAGCGCACGCTCGATGTGCCCGGCATCGGTCATGTCGTCACCCGCCAGGTCACGAATGAAATCCGCCTCGCTGACCAGTTGGAACAGATCGCCGATTCGCGCCGACAGTCGCCCTTGGTGTTCGGCCAGACGCGCGCTGTAAGTCGCCAGGCGCGCCACCGCATCGGCGGTCAGCGGCGCCATGCCTTCCTCGGACGTACGGGTTTTGAGCAACTGGGCGAACTGCTCCAGGCTCTCGTCGACCATCGGGATGTCTTCGTCGAAATCCACCAGGACGCGGAACATCTCCTGGAAGTCCGGATCGAGGTCTTGCAGCGTGTAATACAACTGCCGGGCGCCGATGATGACGACTTTGACCTGAAGCGGAATGTGTTGCGGTGTCAGCGTCACAGTGGCCAGTCGACCCAACTCACCCAGAGGCGATTCCATTTTCAGCTTGCGCGATTGCAGGGCGCGTTTGAGCGCATCCCAGACAAAAGGCTCACTGAGCATTTTTTCCGCTTCGAGGATCAGGAAACCGCCGTTGGCCCGGTGCAGCGCACCCGGTCGCAGCTGCCGATAGGTGGTGTAGAGCGCACCCTGATCGGTGCTGTATTCGATACGACCGAACAGGTTGTCGTAGGTCGGATGTGGCTCGAACACCACTGGCGCGCCGCCGCTGAATGGATGACCGACCACCAGGCTCGGGGCGTATTGCTCTTCGAGCAATTTGCGGGCGATGGCGTCGGTCTTGCTGTCGTCCACCAGTTGCTCAACCACCGTCTTGAGCAGGTACACCTGCATCGCTTGCAGGTAACCGCAAACGCCTGCGTTTTCCGCATATTTTTCCGACAGCGGCGCGAGCAATGGCTGCAAGGCCAGGGTGATGGTTTCTTCGTTGAGCTGACGCAGTTGATTGCTCGACTCGCGCTTCCATTGCGGCAGGCTGGCGAGCTCTTCGTTCAAGCGCTCTTCCAGCCCGGAAATGTCGTCATGAAAGCGTTCGCGCTCGGCTTCCGGTAATTGGGCGAATTCCGCCTCATCCAGTGCCTTGCCTTCGCTCATCGGGGTGAAGGCAATGTTGCTGCTATCGCGGTAGAGCGCGACCTCTTTCTCCAGCGCCAGACGCTCGATCACATCCAGTGCACGGTCATACCGCTGGTTGAAAGCGCGGTCGATGGCGCTTTTCTTCTGCTGATAGGACGGGTGCTCGAACACGGCTGGAAAGGTCGCCAGCAGGTTGTCGATCAAGCCGTTGATGTCACCGATGAAAGCACCGGCGGTGCCCGACGGCAGTTCCAGCGCACGTGGCTCGCGCGGTTCATCGAAATTATTGACATAGACCCAGTCCGCCGGGGTCTGCAGGCGCTTGCCTTCGGCCTTGAGGTAGCGTTTGACGAACGAAAACCGGCCGGTGCCGGGCTCGCCCATGACGAATACGTTATAACCGGGGCGTGGCATGGCCACACCGAACTGCAAGGCTTCGACCGCGCGTTCCTGGCCAAGCACACCGCGGAAGGGCTCCAGATCATTGGTGGTAGAGAAGCTGAACTGTTCAGCGGAAAACGGACGGGTCAGCGCTTCAGGCGCTAGACGCAAGCTGGCAGCAACAGGATCAGGCATCGGGCTTCCTTACATCAGGCGGGGCAGATAGCGGCATTCTGGCGCTGCCCGCACCTCACTGGCAAGGCGCGCGCTTAGACAAAGCGCCAACTCCGGGCCGAGCAGCTCAAAATCAATGTTTTCAAGGAATGTTTGGCAAAAAATAACGGAACCCTCGGAACGTGCCTAAACTCCAAACTGCGCGGCTGGAACCAGGGGGCGTTCTCAATTAGTTTTCCCCGTCGCGTTGCCGCCTTAAAGCGGGCCAGGCAAGGCGCAGGCCGCTGGGAATGGTTGTTCCCTTNNTCGAAGCTTATTTGGAATGACCAAACCACGCTTCTCGCGCCTTGCCCTGCACAGCAGCAGACCCGGCGCGACGGGGAAACTAATTGAGAACGCCCCCGGAACCGGCCCACTGGCACCATTAGGGGCCAGCACCTGTCCATTGGTATGCACACAAAGAGAACATAGCTATGAAACGGATTCTTCTTGGTACTCTTTTCACCGCTGTATCCATCAATGCCATGGCTCAGGCGCCAGGCGGTCCGGACTGCGGTTGGGGCAACATGCTGTTCGAAGGTCAGCGTGGCACCCCGGCACACTTCCTGGCATCCACCACCAACGGCACTTCCGGTAACGCAACGTTCGGTATGACGTCCGGCACCAACGGTTGCTCGACCAACGCGTCGCTGACCTATGGCGGCAAATCCTGGATCGCCATGAATGGCATGATGAACGAGCTGTCTGAAGACATGGCTAAAGGTCAGGGCGAAGCGCTGACCACTTACGCCGTGGTACTGGGCGTGGCGCCGGAAGACCGTGCGCACTTCGCCGCTGTGACTCATCAGCACTTCCAGCAGATCTTCAGCAAAGCTGACGTGACCGCTGATGACGTGCATACCAACACCCTGGCCGTGCTGAAAAGCGACCCTCGTCTGGCCAAGTACGCTACTCAAGCTTAAGCTCGACCGGCCCGCTCTCTTTGGGGAGCGGGTTTTATTTTTTGAACCTGGCCCTTTTGGCCTGCCCCTTTGGGTCTTTGTTTCTTTCGGCTTAAGTTGCTCACTATGCTCAAACGCCTTGCCTGGCTGGCGCTCTGTGTCTGCGCCCCGCTGTCCGCCGCGCCACACATCGACAATCAACGTTTGCAGCAACTGGCCAACGACCCCTTCTGGATTTCCCTGGGGCATTACGAAACCGCCAAGCTTGGTGGCTGGCGCAGCTATGTCAGCGACAAGAAATTCTTTCTCGCCCCCGATGGCAACGAACACCCCGACCGCGAACTGGCGGCGACCGTGCAGGCACTGTATGCCCCGGCCAGTGCCGGCGAGCAGCATGCCCAATGCGTCTATCCGGCCCGCACCCGCTGGCTCAAGGCGCAACTTGAGCTGAGCGATCTGCCGACACCGGACTGTGCTGAGTTCAAACAATGGTTCAAGGATGTTTCGCCCCACAGCGCGGTGATGATTTTCCCGGCGGCCTACCTGAACAGCCCATCGTCGATGTTTGGCCACACCTTGCTGCGCATCGATCAGGCCAATGTGCAGAGCGACAAGACGTCGCTGCTCAGTTACGCGATCAACTTCGGCGCCTACATCGAAGGTTCGGACAACAGCATTCTGTATGCCTGGAAAGGTTTGATGGGCGGCTATCCCGGGCTGTTTGCGCTAGTGCCCTATCAGGAAAAACTCTCGGAATACCGCAGCCTCGAGAACCGCGACCTGTGGGAATACCGCCTGAACCTGACCCAGCAGGAAACCGAGCGCATGGTCGAGCACGTCTGGGAGCTCAAACAGATCCAGTTCGACTACTTCTTCTTCGACGAAAACTGCTCCTACCGCCTGCTTGAGTTGCTGCAAGTGGCGCGGCCAAACCTGCATTTGACCGAGCAATTCCCGTTGACGGCCATCCCCACCGACACGGTCAAAGCGGTGAAAGAAGCCGGGCTGGTGGAATCGATCGAGTATCGCCCGTCCCGTGAGCGTGAATTGCTAAGCCGTGCCGAGCCGTTAACCTCCGAAGAGCAGGATTGGGTGCTGAAAGTCAGCGCCGATCAGAAGCAATTGCAGGATCCGGCGTTCAAGGCTCAGCCTCGCGACCGTCAGGCGTTGATCATCGATGCGGCTTATCGTCTGGAGCGTTATCGCGCCAACGGCCAGGAACGCGACCAGCAACGGGCTCAACGCAGTTTCGAATTGCTACGCGCAATCAATCAAAACCCGCCCCCGGAGCTGGAAATTCCGCAACCTGGCTTGCCCGAGGACGGTCACGAATCCCGCACCTGGCGGGCCGGCATCGGCACCCGAGGCGACAAAGCCTTCGGCGAATATGGCCTGCGGATGGCCTATCACGACCTCAATGACAACATGGAAAGCTTCCCCCTCGGTGCGCAGATCGAAATTCTGCAGATGAAGCTGCGTCAATACGAAGGCAATGACTGGCAGTTGCAGCAACTGGATCTGGCGACCATTCGCTCGCTGACTCCTCGCAATGAATTGTTGCAGCCGCTGTCATGGCAAGTCACCGGCGGCCTGGAGCGCGTACCCGGCAAGCATGATGACGAAACCCTGGTCAGCCATGTCAACGGCGGTGGCGGCGGGACCTGGCAACTGGGTGACGACATGCTCGGTTTCGCCTTGGGCACCGTGCGTGTGGAGCATAACAACGACTTCGCGGGCTTCATCGCGCCGGCGGCGGGTTTCAACAGCGGCCTGCTGTGGAAAATCCCGCTGGGTAACTTCAGTCTGGAAGCCAAGGGCGATTACTTCACCAATGGCGAGGTGCGCCGGAGTGTGAGTTTGAATCAGCAGTGGGAACTGTCGCGCAATCTGGGTGTGCGCCTGAGTGCTCAACGCGAGTTCAGCCACCTGGCTTCACCCGAAAACGAAGTGATGCTTGAGGTGAAGTGGTATCACTATTGATCTGCCCCCTGTGGGAGCGAGCCTGCTCGCGATGAGGCCATTACATTCAACATCCATGCTGCCTGTTCCACCGCCATCGCGAGCAGGCTCGCTCCCACAAGGGATTTGCGCTACCCCACAGATTAATCACAAGCTTTCACATACACCCGACAAATCCGCTTCTAGACTTCCCTTATAGGCCGTTGAACGGCCCAGGAGTCCAGGATGTGGCGTTGTGTGGGTGTGTTGGGGTTGTTGGTAGTGATCACGGGGTGCCAGTCGACCCACGAGGATCTGATCGCCAAGGGTTATCCGCCAGCATTCGCCGATGGCTTCGATGACGGTTGCATCAGTGGCCGGCAAGCCGCCGGGGCGATCACCGGCGAGTTTCGCAAGAATGTCCCGCGTTACCTCAAGGACAAGCAATACGCCGAAGGCTGGACCGATGGCTTCCGTCAGTGCCAGGCCATGCGTGAAAACGAGGATCGTAATGAGTACAAGGACCGCCATTGGGACGAGCGCGAACGAGCCTGGCAACAAGAGAAAGACAGGGACGCCGCGCGAGCCTATCGCTCGCAATAAGTCGTTTACAGACATTCGTCGAAACTTAAAGCCTGCGACCATGGCCCAACCCCTATAACGGGAGAACAGCATGAGCCGCGCCTTCGTCAATGAAGATAACGCCGCCGCGCAAGCCGATCAGCCAGTCGAACGGCAGGTCAGCGCGCAGCCCAATTACGTCACGCCAGCCGGTCTCGCGCAGCTTCAGGCGAAAGTCGCCGAACTGCAAAAACTGCTTGATGAGGAAAGCGCCAAAGGCGAACTGGCCGATAAGCAGCGCCAGGCCGACCTCGACCGCGACTGGCGCTACTTCAAGCAGCGCCTGCAAAGCGCTCAGGTGGTTGCGCAGGCTACCTCGGCCGATAAGGTGCAGATCGGCAACTGGGTGACCTTTGCCGACGAACACGATCATGAGCAGCGCGTGCAATTGGTCGGAGAAGACCAGGCGGATGCCGCCCATGGCTTGATCAATTGGAGCTCGCCGCTGGGGCGGGCGTTGCTCGGGGCGCAGGTGGGCGATGAAGTGCTCTGGAAGCGGCCGGCGGGGGATTTGGTGATTGAGGTGTTGGCCATAGAGGCCGGGTAAGTTCGATGACGTCGCGATCTCGCCTGTAGGAGCTGTCGAGTGAAACGAGGCTGCGATCTTTTCAGGCTCGCTCCAATCCCAAGCGGAAGATCAAAAGATCGCAGCCTCGTTTCACTCGACAGCTCCTACAGAAGAACAAAAAACGGAGCCCCGAAGGCTCCGTTTTTTCTATGCGACCAACCTGAAATCAGGCCAGTTTCTTGTGCCGTACGCGGTGCGGCTGGGAAGCCGCTTCGCCGAGGCGTTTCTTGCGATCGGCTTCGTACTCGGTGTAGTTGCCTTCGAAGAATACCGCTTGCGAGTCGTCTTCGTACGCCAGGATGTGAGTCGCGACGCGGTCGAGGAACCACCGATCGTGAGAGATCACAATGGCAGCGCCCGGGAAGTCCAGCAAGGCTTCTTCCAGGGAACGCAGGGTTTCAACGTCGAGGTCGTTGGACGGTTCGTCGAGCAACAGGACGTTGCCACCCTCTTTCAGGGTCAGGGCCAGGTGCAAGCGACCACGCTCACCACCGGACAGGTCCTTGACGAACTTCTGCTGATCGCCGCCCTTGAAGTTGAAGCGACCAACGTAGGTGCGCGACGGGATCTCGTAGTTGCCGATGCGAATCTGATCGGAACCGTCGGAGATCTGCTGGAACACGGTCTTGCTGCCATCCAGGTCTTCGCGGCTCTGATCGACGCACGCCATTTGCACGGTTTCGCCGACTTCGATGGAGCCCGAATCCGGTGTTTCCTTGCCCATCAGCATGCGGAACAGGGTCGATTTACCGGCACCGTTACCGCCGATCACGCCAACGATGGCGCCTTTAGGCATGGAGAACGACAGGTTGTCGATCAGCACGCGATCGCCGTAGCCCTTGCTGACGTTCTTGAACTCGATGACCTTGTCACCCAGACGCGGACCGGCCGGGATGTAGATCTCGTTGGTTTCGCTGCGCTTCTGGAATTCCTGCGATTGCATTTCTTCGAAGCGCTGCAGACGAGCCTTGGATTTGGACTGGCGGGCCTTGGCGCCTTTGCGCACCCACTCCAGTTCTTCCTTCATGGCCTTTTCGTGAGCCGACTGCTGCTTGGATTCGGCCGCCAGACGATCGGACTTGGCTTCAAGCCAACCCGAATAGTTGCCCTCGTACGGGATACCGGCGCCGCGGTCGAGCTCGAGGATCCAGCCGGCGACGTTGTCCAGGAAGTAACGGTCGTGCGTGATCGCAACCACGGTGCCCGGGAAATCGTGCAGGAAGTGCTCCAGCCAGGCGACGGAATCGGCGTCCAGGTGGTTGGTCGGTTCGTCGAGCAGCAGCATGTCTGGTGCAGACAGCAGCAGGCGGCACAGGGCCACACGACGCTTTTCACCACCGGACAGGAATTCGACCTTGGCATCCCATGCCGGCAGACGCAGCGCATCGGCGGCGACTTCCAGTTGGCGATCCAGGTTGTGACCGTCGCTGGCCTGCAGGATGGCTTCAAGCTTGGCCTGTTCTGCCGCCAGTTTGTCGAAGTCTGCATCCGGTTCAGCGTAGGCCGCGTAAACCTCGTCCAGGCGCGCCTGAGCGTCCTTGATCACGCTGACTGCTTCCTCGACGACTTCACGAACGGTCTTGGTCGGATCCAGGATCGGTTCCTGCGGCAGGTAGCCAATGTTCAGGTCCGGCATCGGACGGGCTTCACCGTCGAACTCGGTATCGACGCCAGCCATGATTTTCAGCAGCGTGGATTTACCCGAACCGTTGAGACCGAGTACGCCGATTTTGGCGCCAGGGAAGAACGACAGCGAAATGTTTTTCAGGATTTCCCGCTTCGGCGGAACAACTTTGCCCAGCCGATGCATGGTGAAGACGTATTGAGCCATGGAGAACCTTGGGTCAGTGACTGATGAATGATTGGAGCGCAGGCGATGCCCGGCCAGGCCATGCGCGTCGTTCGTTTGATGGGTATCAAAGCGTGCGCGCTGAAAAAAACCTCTAGGAGCTGGAACGCTCCCGCGTAACCGGCAAAGCTACCTTATTGATAGAAGGCAGTCCAGCCGAGCGGGACTGGCACTTCGCCACAACTCAAGGCATGCTAGCCGCCCTTCGGGCGTCCGGCTTATAGTGCATGTCGGCCAGTCCAGCCAAACCGCAGGATTACAGTTTGTCTAATGTCTCTCCGCCATCGTCCGTGAGCGCACTCAATCCTGCGATCGGCTCGCCCCTGCGCGGAACCTTGAAGGGCGCGCTGGCGACCCTCGTGCTGTTGCTGCTCGCACTGCTGTTCTGGCAGTTGCTGGATCAGCTTGGCGAAACCCAGAAAAACCAACGCCAATACACCATCGACTATTCCGCCGATCTGGCTGCGCAAGTCAGCCTCAACATGGCACTCAATGCCCAGATCGCCCTTAATCTGCTACCGATCATCGAACAACCGCAAAGCCCCGACGAACAGCAGGCGCTGCTGCGAAAACTGCAACAATCGCTGCCCGACCTGCGCAGCCTGGCGCTGCTCAGTCCCTCCGGGAAAATCCTCAGCGACAGCGCCGCCGACAACCCGGACGCCCATTACCTGAGCGAACTGGTGCAGCGCAGCCGCGCCCAGGCCCACTACTTCAGCAATGCCGACGACGGTTCGGTGGTGTACCTGCTCCTGCATCAGGCCAGCGGCAGTACCCGCGGCTATTGGGCCCTGCGCCTGACACCAACGTTTTTCTCCTCACTGACCAAACAGGGCGAGATCGGAATCCGCCCCCAGTGGCTGGTGGAAAACCGCATCAATCATCAAATCATCAGCCGCGATGATGCCCAGCCCTCGGCCAAACCGGCCGTGCTGACAGCCGACGAACTGGCCAACAGTGTGCTGACAGTTCCCCTGAGCAGCAGCGATTGGCAGCTGCGCGGGCTGTTCGACCGGCAACGGGTGATCGAACAACTGCTGCCGGCGTTCATCGGCAAATGCTTGCTGGGTCTGGCCCTCTCCTTGTTGCCGTTCATCGCTCTGCTGAACATTCGTCGCCGTCAACGTCAACTGCATGAGGGCCGCCGACGCTATCAGGACATTTTCGAAGGCACCGGTGTTGCGCTGTGCGTGCTCGACTTGTCCGGGCTCAAAAGTGTCTTCGACAAAGCTCAATTCAACAGCAGTGAACAGTTGAAGGCCTGGCTCGAGACACCAGAGCAACGCCAGCAACTGCTGCAGGAACTGCGCATCACCGAGGTCAACCAGGTCGCCCTGCAACTGCTCAACGTCAATTCCTGTGACCAAGCCTGGAAACTGCTGATCGACGGCTACCCACTGGACTGCACAGCCATCGGCAATCAAGTGCTCGAAGCGGTGCTCCACCAGCAGAAACAGCTTGAGCTGGAAATCAAGCTTCAGGACGCCAATGGCCGCGACCAGCATTTTTGGCTGGTGCTGCGCCTGCCGGAAGATCAGACCGACTATAAAGCGGTGATTTTGAGCATCAGCGACATCACCAGCCGCAAGCTTGTCGAGCTGTCGCTGCTGGAGCGTGAAGGGTTCTGGTCCGACGTAGTGCGCACCGTGCCGGATCATCTGTATGTGCAGGATGTGATCAGCCAGCGGATGATCTTCAGCAACCATCACCTGGGGCAAACGCTGGGTTACAACCGCACCGAACTGCACCAGATGGGCGAGTATTTCTGGGAAATCCTGTTGAACCCCGAGGATGCCGACTACTACCACCGATCACGCCAGTCCCAACGTCACGCGGGTTACACTCAACTGATGCAATGCCAGCTGCGCTTCCGCCATCGCGATGGCAAATGGCGGCGTTTCGACATTCGCGAACAGGCCCTGGCGCGGGACAAACATGATCAGGTCACGCGCATCATCGGCGTGGCCAAGGACATCACCGAGCAGATCGAAGCCAGTGAGTCCCTGCGCGACAGCGAGCAGCGTTACCGGATGCTCGCCGAAAGCATCAGCGATGTGATTTTCTCCACCGACAGCAAGATGTCGCTCAATTACGTCAGCCCCTCGGTGCAAGCCGTGCTGGGCTTCGACGCCGACTGGATATTCCAGAATGGCTGGCAATCGACCATCGCCAACCCGCAACAACTGACCGGCATTTACAGCCTGATGGACCGGGTCAGCAAAGCGCTGGATAAACCCGAACAACTGGCGCTGCTGCGCAGTCAGGTGCAGACCCAGCTGTTTCTGTTCGACTGCCTGCGGGCCGACGGGCGCAAGATTCCCATCGAGTTGCGTCTGGTGCTGGTCTGGGACGAACACGGTGCCTTCGAAGGCGTGCTCGGGGTCGGTCGCGACATCAGCCAACAACGCCGGGCCGAGAAAGACCTGCGCATGGCAGCCACGGTATTCGAGCACTCGACCTCGGCGATTCTGATCACTGACCCGGCCGGCTACATCGTCCAGGCCAACGAGGCTTTCAGTCGCGTCAGTGGATATGCGGTGGCCCAGGTCCTCGACCAGTTGCCGAACATGCTCACTGTCGACGAACAGCAGGAAGCCCATCTGCGCTATGTGCTCAAGCAATTGCATCAACACAGCACCTGGGAAGGCGAAGTCTGGCTCAAGCGACGCAATGGCGAGCACTACCCGGCCTGGGTCGGTATTACCGCGGTCCTCGACGATGAGGGCGATCTGGCCAGCTATGTGTGCTTCTTCAGCGACATCAGCGAGCGCAAGGCCAGTGAGCAACGGATTCACCGCCTCGCCTATTACGACGCCCTGACCCACCTGCCCAACCGCACGCTGTTCCAGGATCGCCTGCACACCGCGCTGCAATCGGCTGAACGGCAGAAGTCCTGGGTGGTGCTGATGTTCCTCGACCTCGACCGTTTCAAGCCGATCAACGACTCCCTGGGCCACGCCGCCGGCGACCGCATGCTCAAGGAAATGGCCACGCGCCTGCTCGGTTGTGTCGACGATGACGACACCGTGGCGCGCATGGGCGGTGATGAGTTCACGTTGCTGCTGCAACCGCGGGTCAACCGGGAGATCGCGCTGAACCGGGCGATTCATGTGGCCGAACAGATCCTCGCCAGCCTGGTGAAACCGTTCGTGCTGGAAGGCCGCGAGTTCTTTGTCACCGCCAGTATCGGCATTGCCCTTAGCCCTCAGGACGGCAGCGAACTCAGTCAGCTGATGAAGAACGCCGACACTGCGATGTACCACGCCAAGGAGCGCGGCAAGAACAACTTCCAGTTCTATCAGGCCGACATGAACGCCAGCGCCCTGGAGCGTCTGGAGCTGGAAAGCGACTTGCGCCATGCCCTGGAGCAAAACGAATTCGTGCTGTACTACCAGCCGCAATTCAGCGGCGACGGCAAACGCCTGACCGGTGCCGAAGCCCTGCTGCGCTGGCGCCACCCGCGACGGGGCCTGGTGCCGCCGGGGGATTTCATTCCGGTGCTCGAAGAGCTCGGTCTGGTGGTGGATGTCGGCGACTGGGTCATCAGCGAAGCCTGCCGTCAGCTCAAGATCTGGCATCAGGCCAAGGTACGGGTGCCGAAGGTCTCGGTGAATATCTCGGCCCGGCAGTTCTCCGACGGGCAACTCGGCACGCGGATCGCCACCATCCTCAAGGAAACCGGCCTGCCGCCGGCGTGCCTGGAGCTGGAGTTGACTGAAAGTATCCTGATGCGCGAAGTCAGCGAGGCGATGCAGATCCTCGCCGGGTTGAAAAACCTCGGCCTGAGCATTGCGGTCGATGACTTCGGCACCGGCTATTCATCGCTCAACTACCTCAAGCAATTCCCGATCGACGTGCTGAAAATCGACCGCACCTTCGTCGATGGTCTGCCCTCGGGTGAACAGGATGCGCAAATTGCCCGGGCGATCATCGCCATGGCCCACAGCCTCAATCTGGCGGTGATCGCCGAAGGCGTGGAAACCCACGAGCAGCTCGACTTCCTGCGCGAGCATGGTTGCGATGAGGTCCAGGGGTATCTGTTTGGCCGGCCAATGCCGGCGAGTCGGTTTGAGGCGCAGTTCAGCAATGATGCGTTGTTCATGTTTGACTGAGTTTTTTGGTGCCTCAGATGACGCCATCGCGAGCAGGCTCGCTCCCACAGTTGGAATGCGTTCCCCTGTGGGAGCGAGCCTGCTCGCGATGAGGCCAGCCCAGACACCAAAAATCCTGCGCATGAACACCACTTGTCTGCGACATGATGTCCTTTCATATGCCATCTAAAACCCATTGGGTTAGAATGCCCCCCTTTTCTGCCCCGATCCTTGAGGACCGCCATGTTCAGCCGTGATTTGACTATTGCCAAGTACGACGCCGACCTTTTTGCCGCCATGGAGCAAGAAGCTCAGCGCCAGGAAGAACACATCGAGCTGATCGCTTCGGAAAACTACACCAGCCCTGCGGTGATGGAAGCTCAAGGCTCGGTACTGACCAACAAGTACGCCGAAGGTTACCCGGGCAAGCGCTACTACGGTGGTTGCGAGTTCGTCGACGTGGTTGAGCAGCTTGCAATTGATCGGGCCAAAGAGCTGTTCGGCGCCGATTACGCCAACGTTCAGCCACACGCCGGTTCCCAAGCCAACAGCGCCGTTTACCTGGCCCTGCTGCAAGCGGGCGACACCATCCTGGGCATGAGCCTGGCCCACGGCGGTCACCTGACCCACGGTGCCAGCGTTTCGTCCTCCGGCAAGCTCTATAACGCTGTTCAGTACGGCATCGACGCCAACGGCCTGATCGACTACGACGAAGTCGAGCGTCTGGCGGTTGAGCACAAGCCAAAAATGATCGTGGCCGGTTTCTCTGCCTACTCGCAGATCCTCGACTTCCCGCGCTTTCGCGCTATCGCTGACAAAGTTGGCGCTTACCTGTTCGTCGACATGGCTCACGTGGCCGGTCTGGTCGCCGCTGGCGTCTACCCGAACCCGGTTCCATTCGCTGACGTCGTGACCACCACCACGCACAAGACCCTGCGCGGTCCACGTGGCGGCCTGATCCTGGCTCGCGCCAACGCCGACATCGAGAAGAAGCTGAACTCCGCGGTATTCCCGGGCGCCCAAGGTGGCCCGCTGGAGCACGTGATCGCTGCCAAGGCGATCTGCTTCAAGGAAGCGCTGCAGCCTGAGTTCAAGACCTACCAGCAACAAGTGGTGAAAAACGCCCAGGCCATGGCCGGCGTGTTCATTGAGCGCGGTTTCGACGTGGTGTCGGGCGGTACTCAGAACCACCTGTTCCTGCTGTCGCTGATCAAGCAGGAAATCTCCGGTAAAGACGCCGACGCCGCACTGGGCAAAGCGTTCATCACCGTGAACAAGAACTCGGTACCGAACGATCCACGCTCCCCGTTCGTCACCTCCGGTCTGCGTTTCGGTACTCCGGCTGTGACCACTCGCGGCTTCAAGGAAGCTGAGTGCAAAGAGCTGGCCGGCTGGATCTGCGACATCCTGGCTGATCTTTCCAACGAAGCGGTGATCGACGCCGTTCGTGAGAAAGTCAAAGCCATCTGCAAGAAACTGCCGGTATACGGCGCTTAATTGCCCCGCTAAACCGCAGCAATGAAAAAACCGGCCAGTGATGGCCGGTTTTTTTTCGTCCGCAATAAAGGCCATAGAAATCAAAAGATCGCAGCCTTCGGCAGCTCCTACAAAGGCTACGAAATCACGGGTGTACCCGGTTTCTGCAGGAGCTGCCGAAGGCTACGATCTTTTGATTTTCAACGGGATCAGCTCAACCGGTCAGACCGGTCATGCCAATTTTTCTATTTCCACTTGTAATCCTGAAAAAATCCAGCGTAGACTGCGCCTGCACTGGACATACCGGTAAGACCACAATAATTAAGTCCTGAATCTGATGCGCCTCGCGCACGGCAACCAGGACACCGACCAGGATTCCTCCCATGCTCAGATGGTGCTCGCGTTCAATCTTCCTCCAAGTGGTTCTCGGACTGGTGCTCGGCATCGTCTGCGGGCTGACCCTTCCCGAATACTCCGCCCAACTCAAACCCCTCGGCGACGGTTTCATCAAACTGATCAAGATGCTCATTGGCTTGATCGTGTTCTGCGTAGTGGTCAGCGGCATCAGCGGTGCCGGCGACTTGAAGAAAGTCGGACGCATCGGCCTGAAATCGGTGATCTACTTCGAAGTGCTGACCACCATCGCCTTGGTGATCGGCCTGGTGTTTGCCTTCACGACCGGCATTGGCAGCGGCGCGAACATTCATCTGGACCAGCTCTCCGCCGCTCACATGGGCGATATCGCCCAACGCGGTCAGCACATGCAAACCACCTCCCAGTTCCTGATGAACCTGATCCCGACTTCGGTGATCGGCGCCTTCGCGGAAAACAACATTCTGCAAGTCCTGCTGTTTTCGGTGCTGTTCGGCAGTGCGCTGAACCTGGTGGGCGAAGCGGCGTCGGGTATTTCCCGGCTGATCAACGAGCTGAGCCACGTGATCTTCCGCATTATGGGCATGATCGTGCGTCTGGCGCCGATCGGCGTGTTCGGCGCCATCGCTTTCACCACCAGCAAATATGGCCTGGATTCGCTGCAGCACTTGGGTAGCCTGGTCGGCCTGTTTTACCTGACCTGCGCGGCATTCGTGGCGCTGATTCTCGGCCTGGTGATGCGCCTCTCAGGCCTGCGGATGTGGCCATTGCTCAAGTACCTGCGCGAAGAACTGCTGATCGTCATGGGCACCGCGTCTTCCGACGCCGTGCTGCCACAAATCATGCGCAAGCTTGAGCACCTGGGCATCGGCAGCTCCACAGTCGGGCTGGTGATTCCGACCGGGTACTCGTTCAACCTTGATGGTTTTTCGATCTACCTGACCCTGGCCATCGTGTTCATCGCCAATGCCACCGGCACACCGCTGGCCATGACAGACCTGCTGACAATTTTGCTGGTGTCGTTGATCACCTCCAAAGGTGCCCACGGGATTCCCGGTTCGGCGCTGGTGATTCTCGCGGCAACCCTGACGGCGATCCCGGCGATTCCGGTAGTCGGCCTGGTGCTTGTATTGGCAGTGGACTGGTTCATGGGCATCGGCCGGGCGCTGACCAACCTGATCGGCAACTGCGTCGCCACCGTGGCCATCGCCCGTTGGGAAAAAGACATCGATATTCAACGGGCAAACAAGGTGCTGTCCGGCCAGCAGGGTTATACCTTTCAGCCGAGAAAACCGGTGGCCCCTGCGCATCAACAGGAATTCTGAATAATCGCCGTGCCTGCCCTCCGGCACGCACGGCCATCAATCGTTATGGATGCTCATGGAGCGAACAGTGATCACCACATCAACCGTCGTAAATTCAGTCGTAGAAAAACTTCGGGCCGCTCTGGCCCGCGGTCAGTGGCGTTCCGGCGAAATGTTGCCGGGCCAGCGTGAACTGGCTGAACAACTGGGCATCAGCCGCCCGAGCCTGCGTGAAGCGGTCATCGTGCTGGAAACCCTCGGGCTGGTGCGCTCCATGCCAGGCAAAGGCGTGGTGGTGCTGGAGGCCAATCTCAGCGACAGCCAAAGCCACGACAGCGCGGTAGCCGGGGCCAGTCTGGAAGACGTGCTGCAACTGCGCTACACCCTCGAACCGTTCATCGTCGGCCTGGTGGCGCAATCCATCAGCAGCAAGGAAGTCGGGCAACTGCGTCTGACCCTGATGGACATGCGCGAAGCCCTTGAGGCCAACGACAGCGAGGCTGGCGTGAATGCCTACATCGCGTTCCACGAGGAGCTGTTCGCCCTGACCTCGAACCCGATTTTCCAGAGCGTGGTGCAGCAGACCAGCAATGCCCTCAAGCAAAGCGCCGACGTACTGCGCAATTCGCCGGAACATCTGGCGGAACGCCTTGAAGAAAACGAAGCCGTCGTACGAGCTATCCGCAGCAAGAACAGCGCCCAGGCCAGCGCCGAAATGCGTCGACACATTCTTCGGGAAGGCCAGCGGATGGGCATCGAATTGAATATTCCGGACGACCACCTCGGCAGTTAAACCCCTCTTCGAACTGGAGACAGGCCATGAACAGCTTCGCCTCACCACAGATATTCACTGCCCTGCCCTTCCCCCGAACGGACACCGGGAAACCGCCAGCCAATGATCTCTATTCACGGATCTTCGACGCCATTCTCGAACAGCGTCTCCATGCAGCCAGCCGTTTTACTGAAGACAGCCTGGCGCAGATGTTCAGCGCTCGACGCAGTGACATTCGTGGCGTGCTGACGCAGTTGTCCCATCAGCAGATCATTATCCTTCGCACCAACCATCGCCCCCGAGTCGCCGCGCCCGATGCCGAGCAGACTCGGCAGACGCTGCATGCCCGACGACTGACCGAAATCACACTGGCTCGACTGGCCTGCCAGCAACCTCGCCCAAAGGACCTGAAACGCCTGCGCGCCTTGATCGACAGCGAACGCCAATGCACGGCGCGTGGTCCGGCCATTCGATTGTCAGGGGAATTTCATCTGCAACTGGCCGAAATGGCGGGGAACGCACCGTTGGCGCATTTTCTTGGCACTCTGGTGCCGCAGACTTCGCTGGCGATTGCGCAGTGTGATGCGCAGGTAGGCGGTGATTGCGCGTGGCAGGAGCACGCGGAGATTGTCGATGCAGTGGAGCGTGAGGATGTTGTGAGGGCCGAAATGTTGATGAACCGGCATCTGGATCATCTTGAGGAAGCGCTGTTGCACTCTGGATCGGTAGTCAGCCAGAATCGTGTTGCCGGTTAGATCACCATCGCGAGCAGGCTCGCTCCCACATTTGAAATGCATCCCCCTGTGGGAGCGAGCCTGCTCGCGATGGCGGCATCAGGCCCGCTGATAATGTTGGGGCTTACTTCGCCGCGACTCGCGCAAACCCTTCGCGAATCTTCTCTTCCGGTAAATCATCGGCAATGAACACAATCACGCTTTCGCGTGCTTCATCGTCCGCCCACTCCGTATCCCAGTCGAATCCGTACAACTTCAAGACCCCCTGAAACACCATGCGCCGCGGTTCGCCAAGGATGTTCAAAACACCTTTGTATCGCAGCAATTGCTTGCCATGGTCTTCCAGCAGTTCGTTCATGAACTCACTGAGCTTGTCGATATCCAGCGGCTTGTCGGTGCGCAACACCAGGCTGGAGATACGGTCGATGGACGGAGCCTTGCTCACAGGACGCAAACTCACTCCACCGCCGAGATCGGCATTGAGGTTGAAGCCGCGCACGTCGAGCAGTTCTGCCAGGTCGATCTTGCCGTGCTCGACCAAGCGTATCGGCGCGCGACGGTTGATGCGGGTCAGACGCTCGCTGAGGGTGGTGAAGGTCGGCTCGTCCACCAGATCGCGTTTGCTCACCAGCAAGCGGTCGGCAAAGCCGATCTGTGCCTGGGCGATGGTCTGGGTCAGGTGCAGGTCGGCATGGGCCGCATCCACCAGGGTGATGATGCCGTCGAGGATGTAGCGCTCACGCAGTTCTTCGTCGATGAAAAAGGTTTGCGCCACCGGAGCCGGATCGGCCAGCCCGGTGCATTCGATGACCAGACGATCGAAGGCGATCTCGCCGCTGTCCAGGCGTTCGAGCAGCAGGTACAGCGCTTTGGTCAAATCGGTGTGGATGGTGCAACAGACGCAGCCGTTGGACAGTGTCATCACTTGCACCGGCTCGTCGCCCAACAGTTGGGTGTCGATACCGGCGTCACTGAATTCGTTTTCGATCACGGCGATTTTCAGGCCATGCTCGGCTTTGAGCAGATAGCGCAGCAGCGTGGTTTTTCCCGCGCCGAGAAAGCCGCTGAGGATCGTTACTGGAATGGGAGAGGACAAACGGGTTCTCCTGTTTCACAAAGTTAAGAAACAACACAAAACAAATGTGGGAGCGGGCTTGCTCGCGAAGAGGTCGTGTCAGTCGACATTAATGTTGAATGACACACCGCTTTCGCGAGCAAGCCCGCTCCCACAGGGATTGCATCAGCCAGGTTGTTGCATCAACAGCACTTCGGCCCACCCTTGCCACCGTAACGGGCTTCCTGACGTTCGCGAAAGAACATCTCGTAGCTCATCACCGGTTTGTCCGGGTGTTTGGTTTGCATATGCTCGACGTAGTTGTCGTAGTCGGGCATGCCGACCATCAGGCGCGCGGCCTGACCGAGGTATTTACCGAGGCGACTCAGGTCATTGAACATGGTGCAATCCTCGATTACGCATCCGGCTGAGCCTGGAACGGCGATTCTTTATCCGTACGTTCTTTGGTACCCCAGGCGGCAATGCCGACCTTGAGCGCATAGAACAGGATGCTGAACACCACGAACAGGAACAGCGCGGTCAGCGTTGCGTTGGTGTAGGCGTTATAGATTACATGCTGCATCTGCTCGATGCTCTTGGCCGGGGCCAGAATCTGCCCGCTGGCCAACGCATCGCTGTACTTCTTCGCCAGCGACAGGAAGCCGATTGCCGGGTTGGCGTCGAACAGCTTGATGAAGCCTGCGGTGGTGGTACAAATCAGCAGCCACACTGCTGGCAGCATGGTCACCCAGACGTAGCGTTGGCGTTTCATTTTGATCAGCAC
>NZ_MOBM01000007.1 GCF_003732275.1 Pseudomonas frederiksbergensis | reverse complement strand
CCCGGTTTCCAGTGGATCGTAAGGCTGCTCCACTTAAGTGAACAGCATTACGATCATTGATCGGGGCGTTTCTGTTGGTGCCCAATATTCCTGCTTCACCACAAAACCAATGTGGGAGCGGGCTTGCTCGCGAAAGCGGTGTATCAGTCACATCAAAGCTGAATGACACATCGCTTTCGCGAGCAAGCCCGCCCCCACAGGGGATCTTTAGCGTTACTTAGACCAAGGCGCCCGGCGCGAGTCATTGAGCCCGAGCAGATAACTGTCCCCGCCCAACTGACTCATCTGCTGGCGAATCCACCCGGCGCGTCTTGCAACGTAAGAGGTTGGATGGCTGGCGCTCCACACTCGCGGGTTTGGCAGTACTGCGGCCAGCAAACTCGCCTGCTGTCGGGATATCGAACGAGCGCCCACGCCAAAGTGATGCCGGGCCGCCGCTTCGGCGCCAAACACGCCTTCATCCCACTCGACGCTATTGAGGTACACCTCAAGAATCCGCTGCTTGGGCCAGAACACCTCGATCAGCCCGGTAAACCAGACCTCCAGGCCTTTGCGCAGCCAACTGCGGCCAGACCACAGAAACAGGTTCTTCGACACTTGCTGGCTCAGGGTGCTGGCGCCGCGAATCGAGCCGCCGCGCTCGTTATGCGCAAATGCCGCCTGAATCGCGCCGATATCAAAGCCCCAATGCTCGGGAAACTTCTGATCTTCACCGGCAATCACCGCGACTTTCAGGTCGTCGGAGATTTCATCCCAGGGTTTCCAGGTGCGTTGCACGTCGATGGGTTCGCCGTCGAACCAGGATTCGATCTTACGCTCGACCATCAGTGCCGTTCCCGGTGGCGGCACCACCCGGAACAGCAACACCAGCAATACGCTACCGCCCGCGAACCAGAGCAGGGCCTTCGTGAAACGACGGAAAATTAAACGCAGCATAGAGATGGCTTGGCCGAACCCGTTGAGCCGGCCATTATACAGACCCTGTTGATCGAGTCTGACTGGAGTTCTTCATGTTGCGTGGCTTCCTGATGCTGGCTGCTTTTTTCGGCTTCACCGGTGTTGCCTTGGGCGCATTCGCCGCCCATGGCCTGAAAAGCCGCCTGAGCGCTGAGTACCTGGCGATTTTCCATACGGGTGTCACCTATCAACTGGTGCATACCCTGGCGTTGCTGGGTGTAGCGCTGCTCGCCACGCAGATTCCCGGTCGACTGATTACCTGGGCCGGCGCATCATTTGCTATCGGCATTCTGTTGTTTTCCGGCAGCCTGTACCTGCTGACGATAACGGGCATCAGCAAGCTCGGGATCGTTACGCCCTTCGGTGGCCTGGCGTTCCTGGTCGGCTGGGTTTGCCTGGGGCTTGCCGCTTGGCGGTTGAGCTGACCACGCGGTCCATTTCATGACGAATGGCTTGGGTCGGCCTGACTGATCGGGCTAGAATGCCAGCCCCTAAAAATGATGGCGGCATTCGGTATGCGCATTCAATTGAACGGCGAATCCCTTGAACTGCCCGACGGTGAAACCGTTGCGGCCCTGCTGACCCGTCTGGAACTGACCGGGCGCCGGGTGGCGGTCGAGCTCAATCTGGATATCGTCCCGCGCAGCCAGCACGCAGAAACCACGCTGAACGACGGCGATTCCGTCGAAGTGGTGCATGCCATCGGCGGCGGCTAGCCCTCCGGCCCGAGCGGCCACAGAATTATTCTGCAAGAACCTCACCCCTACAGAGGATTTCCCATGAGCATCGTTCGTAGCGACAAGCCCTTCGTCCTGGCCGGTCGTACTTACCAGTCGCGTTTGCTGGTAGGCACCGGCAAGTACCGTGACATGGAAGAAACCCGCCTGGCCATCGAAGCCTCGGGCGCCGAGATCGTGACCGTGGCCGTGCGCCGGACCAACATCGGCCAGAACCCGGGCGAACCGAACCTGCTGGATATCCTGCCGCCGGATCGCTACACCATCCTGCCGAACACTGCCGGTTGCTACGACGCCATCGAAGCCGTGCGCACTTGCCGCCTGGCCCGTGAGCTGCTCGACGGCCACAACCTGGTGAAGCTGGAAGTGCTGGCGGATCAGAAAACCCTGTTCCCCAACGTGATCGAAACCCTCAAGGCCGCCGAAGTGCTGGTCAAGGAAGGCTTCGACGTGATGGTGTACACCAGCGATGACCCGATCATTGCCCGTCAACTGGCGGAAATCGGCTGCATCGCGGTCATGCCGCTGGCCGGGTTGATTGGTACAGGCCTGGGGATCTGCAACCCGTACAACCTGCAGATTATCCTCGAAGAAGCGAAAATTCCGGTGCTGGTGGATGCCGGTGTCGGTACTGCTTCCGACGCCACCATCGCCATGGAGCTGGGCTGTGAAGCGGTGCTGATGAACTCGGCCATCGCCAACGCCCAGCAGCCGATCATGATGGCCGAAGCCATGAAACACGCCATCGTGGCGGGCCGTCTGGCCTACCTCGCCGGCCGCATGCCGAAAAAACTCTATGCCAGCGCCTCCTCGCCGCTGGATGGTCTGATCAAGTAAGAGCCATTGATGACTGAATCAAACGACACGCCTATCCAGACGGAAGAAGGCGAAGAGCGCCAACACCGCCGCATCAAGAGTTTCGTGATGCGCGCCGGGCGCATGACTGAAGGCCAGCAAAAAGGTCTGGAGCAGGGCACGCCACTGTTCGTGCTGCCGCTGGCCGATGCGCCGGTGGACTTCGATCAGGTGTTCGGCCGTTCGGCACCGCGCTCGCTGGAAATCGGTTTCGGCATGGGCCATTCGCTGCTGGAAATGGCCGCGGCCTCGCCGGAGCAGGACTTCATTGGCGTTGAGGTTCACCGTCCGGGTGTCGGCGCGCTGCTCAATGGCGTGCTGACTCAGGGCCTGACCAACCTGCGTGTCTATGATTGCGATGCGATCGAAGTGCTCAACCGTTGCATCGCCGACAATAGCCTTGATCGCCTGATGCTGTTTTTCCCGGACCCGTGGCACAAGAGCCGTCACCACAAACGTCGTATCGTGCAGGCGTCATTCGCTGAGCTGGTGCGCAGCAAGTTGAAGGTCGGCGGTGTGTTGCACATGGCCACCGACTGGGAACCGTACGCCGAGTACATGCTGGAAGTGATGAACGTCGCGCCGGGCTATCGCAACCTCGCCGAAGACGGCAAATGCGTCCCGCGCCCGACCGAACGCCCGATCACCAAGTTCGAACGCCGCGGCGAACGTCTTGGGCACGGCGTGTGGGATCTGAAGTTCGAAAAACAGTCCTAAGCTACAACGCTGTAAAAACTGTGGGAGCGAGCCTGCTCGCGATGGCGTCATAACATTCAACATCTTCGTTGACTGTCAGACCGCTATCGCGAGCAGGCTCGCTCCCACAGTTGTTTTCGGTTGTAACTGAAATCAGCGGCGATCAGCTACGACGCCAATCAACACCAGCACCACCAACAGCACCGGTGCCAGGCTGTAGTTATTGAACTGGCTCAGGCCTTTGATGATCCATGGCGTGGCATAGATCAGCGCCACGCCGCTGCCGACCATGCACAGCAGGGCCATCAGCGGGACGCGCAAGGCGCCGGCGATGCTGCCCAGGCGTTGGTCGACCCAGCCCTTGATGTCGGCGCCAAACAGCACCAGCAAGCAGCCCACCAGCGCCAGAGAGATTTCCGACAGGTTGCTACGGCTCCAGCGGGACACGGTGGCGAGCAGGTCGAGTACCAGATCCATTCGGTTTCCTTATGTCAGAAAATTCTGCAGCAAGTCATTGAGAAAGAGTTGTCCGCGCAGCGTGGCCGCCAGACGTGACGGTTCGACCTGCAACAAGCCACTTTGTTCGGCCTCGCGACGGCCTTCGGCGAGGCTTTCCAGGGGCAGCCCGGTGCGCTCTGGATACAATCGCGCTTCGACGCCCTCGGTCAGGCGCAAGGCGTTCATCAGGAACTCGAACGGCAGCTCTTCGTTGGTCAGGGCTTTCTCGCCGGCCTGAAAGCTTTTGGCCGGGTTGAGGTAGTCCTTCGGCAGGCGGGTCTTCCAGGTGCGCACGATGCGCCCGTCCGGATGGCTGAGCTTGCCGTGGGCGCCAGCGCCGATGCCGATGAAGTCGCCGAAACTCCAGTAATTGAGGTTATGCCGTGCCGGACGACCGGGCAGGGCATAGGCCGAGACTTCGTATTGCGCGTAACCGTGTTCGGCCAACAGTGCCTGACCGGCCTCCTGAATATCCCACAGGGTGTCGTCTTCCGGCAGTGTCGGCGGCTGATTCCAGAACACCGTGTTCGGTTCCAGCGTCAGCTGATACCAGGACAGGTGCGTTGGCTTCAGGGCAATGGCCTGGCGCAGGTCGCTCAGGGCGTCGTCCAGGGACTGATCGGGCAAACCATGCATCAGGTCCAGATTGAAGTTGTCGAAGCCGGCCTGACGGGCCATGCCGGCGGCACGCACGGCTTCATCGCCGTTGTGAATCCGCCCCAAGGCCTTGAGTTTCTCTTCCTGAAAGCTCTGGATGCCGATCGACAGGCGATTGATGCCCAGCGCCCGGTAGGCGCGGAATTTCTCCTGCTCAAACGTTCCGGGGTTGGCTTCCAGGGTGATTTCAATGTCGCTGGCAAACGGGATTCGTTGCTCGACGCCCTTGAGCAAACGGCCCAGAGCCTCGGCGCTGAACAGGCTCGGCGTGCCGCCACCGAAGAAGATCGAACTCAGCTCGCGGCCATAAACCGCATGCAGGTCTTGATCGAGGTCGTCCAGCAAGGCGTCGACATATTCTTCTTCCGGCAGCACGGGGCTGGCGGTGTGGGAGTTGAAGTCGCAATAAGGGCATTTGCGTACACACCACGGGATGTGGATGTACAACGCCAGGGGCGGCAACACGGGCAGGGCCGCTCGAGGCGATTGTGCGGCGCCGCCGAAGATCAGCGGCGACGCGGACGAGTCATGGGTCATTTCAGGCCCAGACGCTGGCGCAGCAGATCCATTGCACGGGCGCGGTGGCTGATGAGGTTCTTATCACTCGGACTCAGTTCGGCGCTGGAGCATTCGCGCTCCGGCACCCAGAACAGCGGATCGTAGCCAAAACCGTGCTCACCGCTGGCCTGGGTCAGGATGCGCCCATGCCACAGGCCTTCGCAGAGGATCGGCAACGGATCGTCGGCATGACGCACCAGCGCCAGCACACAGACAAACTGCGCACCGCGCTCGGCTTCGGGCACGTCTTTCAAGACGTCGAGCAGTTTGGCGTTGTTCGCCGCATCGCCTTTACCGTCAGCGTAGCGGGCCGAATAGATACCCGGCGCACCGCCAAGGAAATCCACTGCCAGCCCCGAATCATCGGCCAAGGCCGGCAGACCGGAAATGCGCGACGCATTGCGGGCCTTGAGAATGGCGTTCTCGACGAACGACAGGCCGGTTTCTTCAGGCTCGACGCTGCTGAACTCGCCGATCGAGCGCAAATGCACCGATTCGCCGAGCATGGCCTGGAGTTCCTTGAGTTTGCCGGCGTTATGGCTGGCCAGTACGAGTTGCGTGAAATTCATCATTGGCCAGGGAAAAGCTCTTGTTGAAAACTGATGGTGTTGGTTTTGTCGCCGGTCTGCACCTTGATGTCGAAGGTGCGGATTTCCTGCTGATCCACCGGGAACTGGGCGATGTAGTATACCGCGCCTGTTTCAGTGATCTGTTTGAACTTCAGCGGGATGCTTTGGCTGGTCAGGTCTTTGACCGTGCCGCTGACCTGAGCTGTCTGTGGTTTACCTTCCTTCAGTATCGAGATGTTGATCACGCCCTGATTCTTGCTGCGGGTCAGCTCGGCCGCTTTGGCGATCTCCGGCGTCAGAAAGGTAGAGTTGAAGGTGTTGTAGTGTACCGTCACATCGCCAAAGGTTTCCTTGCGCTCGCCCTTGATAACGTCGGCGGCCATGGTGGTAATGCTCAGGCAGGCAGTAAGTAAAAACAGCGCTAGACGACCCATGATCGTTCTCCTCGAAGTGTCGTGATTCAGACCGCGACCTTGTGGTCCGGCAGACCGGGGCTGCTGACGCGATAGATGCCGATCTCACCTAACAGATTAGGCCATAGCTTACTGGCCCACCCATGCCGATGCTGTTGATCCACGGCAAGCCGATCAATGACCTTGGCTTCACGTTCGCGACACAGCGCTTCAAAGTCTTCGAAAGTACAAAAGTGGATGTTCGGCGTGTTGTACCAGGTGTACGGCAGAAACTCCGAAACCGGCATCCGGCCCTTGCTCGCCAGGTACCAGCGGCAACGCCAGTGACCGAAGTTGGGGAAGGTGATGATGCACTGGCGACCGACCCGCAGCATTTCGTCGAGGATCTTGTCCGGGTAATGCACAGCTTGCAGGGCCTGAGTCATGACCACGATGTCGAAGCTGTTGCTGGCGAAGTTGCCCAGGCCCTTGTCCAGATCCTGCTCGATGACGTTGATGCCTTTGGCCACGCACTCGGCAATGTTGTCCGGGTCGTTTTCCAGGCCATAGCCGGTGACCTGTTTGTGGTCGCGCAGCCAGGTCAGCAACTCGCCGTCACCGCAACCGAGGTCGAGCACGCGGCTGCCGGCGGGGATCCATTCCTGGATGATTTCCAGATCGGCTCTCATGTCTTCCTCAAAGCGCTATACGGTTCATGTAATTGCTGAAGGCCTGCAAATAACGCGGGATCGGAATCAGGAAGGCATCGTGGCCTTGCGGAGCGTCGATCTCCAGGTAGCAGACGTCTTTCCTGGCCGCCATCAGCGCATCCACCAGTTCCCGTGAGCGGGCAGGGGAGAAGCGCCAGTCGGTGGTGAAGGACATCACGCAGAACCTGGCCTGGGCATTGGCGAAGGTTTTCGCCAGGTCATTGTCGAAGTTCGCCGCCGGGTCGAAGTAGTCCAGCGCCTTGGTCATCAGCAGGTAGGTGTTGGCGTCGAAACGTCCGGAAAATTCCTCGCCCTGATAACGCAGGTAGCTTTCGACCTGGAACTCGACGCTGTGGAAGTCGTAGTTGAGCTTTTCGCTCTTCAGGCCGCGACCGAATTTCTCGCCCATGGAGTCGTCGGACAAGTACGTGATGTGCCCGACCATCCGCGCCAGCATCAGCCCGCGCTTGGGGATCACACCCGCTTCCTGGAACGAGCCGCCGTGGAACTCCGGGTCGGTGAGGATCGCCTGACGTGCGACTTCGTTGAATGCGATGTTCTGCGCCGACAGTTTCGGTGCCGAGGCGATGGCCAGGCAGTGCCGCACGCGGTCCGGGTAGGTGATGGTCCACTGCAAGGCCTGCATGCCGCCGAGGCTGCCGCCAATCACCGCCGCCCATTGGCGGATGCCGAGCAAGTCGGCGAGACGTGCCTGGCTGTGGACCCAGTCTTCCACGGTCAGTACCGGGAAATCGGCGCCGAATGGCTTGCCGGTTTCCGGATTGATGCTGCTGGGGCCGGTGGAGCCGTTGCAGCCACCGAGATTATTCAGGCTGACCACGAAGAACTTGTTGGTGTCGATCGGCTTGCCGGGGCCGATGCAGCTGTCCCACCAACCGGGTTTGCGGTCATCGGGGCTGTGGAAGCCGGCAGCGTGATGGTGACCGGACAAGGCGTGGCAGATCAGCACGGCGTTGCTCGCCGTAGCGTTCAGCGTGCCGTAGGTTTCATAGATCAGGTCATAAGCGGGCAGCGAACGTCCGCAGGCCAAGGCCAGGGGGTCACTGAAGTGCGCCACTTGCGGCGTCACCAGACCAACAGAATCGGGGGGGAAGGCAGCTGACATCGACCCTGCTCTCATTGAAATGAGGCGTAAGTCTAAAGACCGCTGTGGCTAGCGGCAAGCAAAGGCCGGGCCTGATTTTTTCCCGATGTACCTGTGGCGAGGGAGCTTGCTCCCGTTGGGGCGCGAAGCGGCCCCGTAGGAGCTGTCGAGTGCAACGAGGCTGCGATCTTTCCCCTACCAATTGAGTTCAAAGCGAAAGATCAAAAGATCGCAGCCTTCGGCAGCTCCTACAGGGCGCAGCCCAGCGGGGATAAATCCCCTCGCCACATTGAGGTCAGACCGGGCGCACCAGATCCGGCAAATCCGGCAGCTTCTTCGGCGAACAGATCCGCACCCGCTTCTGCCGGTTCAGCTCCCCGCTGATCAAACTCACCTGACTCTTGGAAACCCCGAACGCCTTGGCCAGAAACGCCATCAGATACGCATTGGCCTTGCCTTCAACCGGCGGTGCGGTCAGGCGGATCTTCAGGCGATCGCCATGCAGCCCGCAGAAATCATCGCTGCGGGCCGCAGGTTGCAGGTGACATTCCAGAATCAGGTCATCACCGTCCCAGCGAAAGTAGCTCATCAGATCAGGCCGAACAGTTCCTTCGGCATGAGGGCGTAGTACGCGAGACGTGGAATCAGCCAGCTTTGCAGCAACTGCAGCGCGATAAACGCGAAGATCGGCGAGATGTCGAGGCCGCCCAGGTTCGGTACGATCCGGCGGAACGGCGCGAGTACCGGTTCAGTGATCTGCTGGACCAGTTCTGCACCCGGGTTGTGGCTGCCCGGAGCAACCCAGGACAGAATCACACTGATGATCATCGCCCAGAACAGGATCTTCAAAAACAGCGCGAAGATACCAATCAATGCCCACGGCGCCAGAAACAGCACGTCGACCTGGTAGCCGCTGAGCAGCAGGATGACCGCGTACAGCGCCATTTGCACGATCAGCGCCAGCACCAGCGATGACATGTCCAGCCCGAACATGCTCGGGATAACCCGACGCAGTGGCTTGAGCAGCGGTTGAGTGGCTTTCACGGCGAACTGGCAGAGCGGGTTGTAGAAGTTCGCCCGCACCAGTTGCAGGATGAAGCGCAGCAGCACGATCAGCAGATACAGGCTGCACAGGGTTTGGATCACAAAAATGGCAGCGTCATTGAGTCCGAGCATCATTGATTCCTTTGTAAGAGCTGATTAGCGGCCGAGTTGCTCAGCCATCTCGGCCGAGCGGTGCGCAGCGGCGCCGAGTGCTTTTTCTACCAGGGCTTCGAAGCCGCCGGCCTGGAACGACTTGATCGCCGCTTCGGTGGTGCCCGCAGGCGACGTCACGCGACGACGCAATTCAGCCGCGTCGACATCGCTTGCGACTGCCATGTGTGCAGCACCCAAAGCGGTTTGCACGGTCAGTTGCGCGGCGATGTCCGCTGGCAGGCCGAGCTTCACGCCCGCGGCGGTCATGGCTTCGATCAGCAGGAAGAAATACGCAGGGCCCGAGCCGGAAACGGCCGTGACCGCGTCCAGTTGCTGTTCTTCGTCCAGCCACAGGGCAATGCCAACCGCCGACAGCAGCTCTTCAGCTTGCTGGCGTTGTTCGGCGCTCACTTCGCTGGTGGCGAATAAACCGCTTACGCCCTGACGCAGCAGCGCCGGGGTGTTAGGCATGCAGCGCACGATAGGCTGGGCGCCAAGCCAGTTGTTCATGCTGGCGCAGGTGATGCCGGCCGCAATCGAAACCACCAATTGATTCGGCTTGAGGCTTGGGCGAATGGCTTCGCAAACGGTTTTCATCGCCTGCGGTTTGACCGCCAGCACGATCACGTCCACGCCCTGAATGGCTTCGGCGTTGTCGGCAAACACTTCGATGCCGTGTTCGGCGCTCACGCGGGCACGGGTTTCTTCACCCGGATCGCTGGCGCGGATTTGCGCGGCGTCCAGACCTTTGGCGCGCAGGCCGCCGATCAGGCTGGCGGCCATGTTGCCGGCTCCGATAAAGGCAATACGAGTCTTGCTCATGTCAGGTCCTTATAGAGAGAGGTGAGTCGGCCATGTTCAAGGCCGGCTATGCATTTGTGGAGAGCCACGGGCGCCAAACAGGGCCGTACCGATACGAACCCAAGTGGCGCCCATAGCAATGGCCGACTCAAGATCGTGGCTCATGCCCATGGAAAGTGTGTCGAGTGGCAGATTCAGGCTGGTTTGCAGGCTCTGTACGGCAGCAAAGGCTGCATCCTGGGCGGCGCGATCTTCAGTCGGCTCGGGAATCGTCATCAACCCACGCAATTTCAAGCGCGGCAGAGCGCTGATGGCATTGGCCAGGGCGGGCAGGTCGGCCGGGGTGCAGCCGGACTTGCTGGCTTCACCACTGACGTTGACCTGGATGCAGATGTTCAGTGGAGGCAAATCGGCAGGGCGTTGTTCGGACAGGCGTTGTGCGATTTTCAAGCGATCCACGGAATGCACCCAGTCGAAATGCTCGGCGATAGCGCGAGTCTTGTTCGATTGAATGGGGCCGATGAAGTGCCAGATCAAGGACAGGTCGGCCAATTCGAGCTGTTTGCTCAGGGCTTCCTGCAAGTAGTTCTCGCCAAAATCGCGCAGGCCGGCGGCATACGCTTCCCGCAGGGCTTCGGCGGGCTTGGTCTTGCTAACGGCCAGCAGCTGGATGCTGCCTTGGTCGCGATGGGCTGCTTCGGTCGCAGCCTGGATACGCGAACTAACCTGAAGGATGTTGTCTGCTATCGTGGACATTCAAGAGGCGCCAGCGGGTCTGAGGTTCGCGGCATTCTACTGGAATTGAGGAGCGCTATGGATATCACTGAGCTGCTGGCTTTCAGCGCCAAACAAGGCGCGTCTGACCTGCACCTGTCCGCCGGCCTGCCACCGATGATCCGTGTCGACGGCGATGTGCGACGCATCAACCTGCCGGCCTTGGACCACAAGGAGGTGCATGAGCTGATCTACGACATCATGAACGACCTCCAGCGGGTGGACTTCGAGAAGCATCTTGAAACCGACTTTTCCTTCGAAGTGCCCGGCGTGGCGCGTTTTCGGGTCAATGCCTTCAACCAGAATCGTGGTGCTGGCGCGGTATTCCGGACCATCCCGTCCAAGGTCCTGAGCATGGACGACTTGGGCATGGGGGAAGTGTTTCGCAAGATTACCGAAGCGCCCCGGGGCCTGGTGCTGGTGACCGGCCCGACCGGTTCCGGCAAGTCCACCACACTGGCGGCGATGATCGATTACCTGAACAACCATCGCCATCACCACATCCTCACCATCGAAGACCCGATCGAGTTCGTCCACGAATCGCGCAAATGCCTGATCAATCAGCGCGAAGTCCATCGCGATACCCGCAGCTTCGCCACGGCGCTGCGCTCAGCCCTGCGCGAAGACCCGGACGTGATTCTGGTAGGGGAAATGCGTGATCTGGAGACTATTCGGCTGGCTTTGACTGCCGCCGAGACCGGTCACTTGGTGTTTGGCACGCTGCACACCACATCGGCGGCGAAAACCATCGACCGGGTGGTGGACGTGTTTCCGGGCGACGAGAAATCGATGGTGCGTTCAATGCTCTCCGAGTCGTTGCTGGCGGTGGTGTCGCAGACATTGATCAAGAAAATCGGCGGCGGGCGAATTGCCGCCCACGAAATCATGCTGGGCACTTCGGCGATCCGTAACCTGATCCGCGAAGACAAGGTGGCGCAGATGTACTCGTCGATTCAGACCGGTGGGTCGTTGGGGATGCAGACACTGGATATGTGCCTGAAGGAGCTGGTGACCAAGGGCGTGATCAGCCGCGAACATGCGCGGGAGAAGGCGCGTTCGCCGGATAATTTCTGAGAATGGTGTCGTCTGAAAATAAAAGATCGCAGCCTTCGGCAGCTCCTACACAGGAATATGCATTTCCATGTAGGAGCTGCCGAAGGCTGCGATCTTTTGATCTTGCTTTAAAAAATCAGCGCTGAACAACCCGCAATGCGTTCTGTTCTTTCGGCAGAACCCGTTTGGCAACCACGTAGTGGCTTTCCCAGTACGGTTTATTCAGGGTGTCGATGGTCACCGACTTGCCACGGCGCGGTGCGTGGATGAAGCGGTCGTTGCCCAGGTAGATGGCAACATGATTGACCCGACGGCTCTTGATGTTGAAGAAAATCAGGTCGCCTGGCTTCAGATCGTTGCGATCGACCTTCTCGCCATGACCGCTGGCCATGGCATTGGAGGTACGGGGCAGGTCAAACGTGGCGTCGTTGAACGCGTATTTCACCAGACCGCTGCAATCGAACCCTTTACTTGGGCTGCTGCCACCCCAACGATAAGGCGTACCGAGCACGTTTACCGCGCGGCTCAATACGTTACTGCTTTCCTTGGTCGCCATCGGCGGGACCAGCTTGCTGTTTACGCTGCTCAGTTGGCTGGAGCGTTTTACGGTCTGTTTGTTTTTGCTCGAAGGAGCAGAAACATGGGATTTTGGAGTGTAACCATTAACGTTAGGAAGACGTTGCTCACGATTGGTGGCGTGGGCGGCCAGTGGCAATAATAGGCAAATGGTTAGCCATGTCTTGAAAAATGGACGCATTAGGCAAGGCTCATATGGGTGAACGCGCAACTTTATAACAGCTTTTTTGGCCCTTCCGACTCCGTTGGTCGATTCAAGCCGGGGGGCGCGGAACTAAAAAGCGGCAAAATTGACGTGAGTTGTCTGACAAAAGTCAGGCATTACAAGGCTTTGACAGAAGTGAAGGTAGCATTTGCCGTATGTCGGGCACCTGTAAAAAAGTCACAAAGAATTCAAGAATATTTCTCTATCGTGTGAGTCGAGGTCATCCATGAACACCTATCAACACCCCGTTTCAGAGCAAGACACACACAGCAAAGTGATTGGTTACCTGTTGTGGATTTTCGGTTTTACCGGTGCTCACCGCTTCTATTACGGAAAACCGGTGACCGGGACGATCTGGTTTTTCACCTTCGGTTTGCTGGGTATCGGCTGGCTGATCGACGTGTTTCTGATCCCTGCCATGGATCGTGAAGCGGACCTGCGCTTTACCGCCGGCCCCATCGAATACAACATTGCGTGGATTCTGCTGACGTTTCTCGGGGTTTTCGGCGTACACCGGATGTATCAGGGGAAGTGGATCAGCGGGTTGCTGTACCTGGTGACGGGCGGGTTGTTCTTTCTGGGGGTGTTGTATGACTTCTGGACGTTGAATGACCAAGTGTCGATTCGCAACGCACAGAATAGAGGCGCCTTCCAGTAAGTTGTGGCGAGGGAGCTTGCTCCCGCTGGGTCGCGAAGCGACCCCAAAACAGGTCTGCTGCGCAGCCCGGCGGGAGCAAGCTCCCTCGCCACAGGTCTTAAGCCTGGTGACTGATCCGTCCATCCACCAACGTGTAACGCACCACACCCGGCAAGCTGTGACCAATGAACGGGCAGTTTTCGCCTTTAGATAGCCAGGTCTCACCGGCCACGGTCGAAGCTGCCGGATCGAATAGCACGATATCCGCTGGGCCGCCTACCGCCAATTTTCCTGCTGGTAAACGCAACGCTTCGGCAGGACCAGCGCCCAAGCGTGCGAGCAGCGTCGGCAAGTCGAGCAAACCGTCTTCCACCAAGGTCATCGCCAGCGGCAGCAGCAGTTCAACACTGCTGATGCCCGGTTCGGTGGCACCGAACGGCGCCAGTTTGGCATCGCGTTCATGGGGCTGGTGATGGCTGGAGATGGCTGACACCACCCCCGACTTCACCGCTGCTCGCAGGCCGTCGCGATCCGCACGGGTGCGCAGCGGCGGCTGGACGTGATAGAGGCTGCTGAAGTCGATCAGCGCTTCGTCGGTGAGGATCAGTTGATACAACGCCACGTCCGCCGTGACCTTCAGGCCACGGGCCTGGGCTTGGGCGATCAGCGCCACACCGCGGGCGCTGGTGAGCTGGCTGAAGTGCGCACGCACGCCGCTTTGCTCGACCAGCAGCAGATCCCGGGCCAGGGCCACGGTTTCGGCGGTTTCCGGAATGCCTGGCAAACCAAGGAAACTCGCAGTCGGGCCTTCGTGAGCCAAGCCACCTTCGGCCAGATCATGGTCCTGCGAATTGAAAATCACCGTCAGGTCGAACGTCGCCGCATATTCCAGCGCCCGGCACAGGGTGCGGGTGTTGCGGAAACTCTCCAGACCGTTGCCGAAGGCCACGCAGCCGGCATCGCGCAAGGCGACCAGTTCGGCCAGCTGTTCGCCATCCAGGCCTTTGCTCAGGGCGCCGATGGGGAAGACTTTGGTGTTGCCCGCCTCGCGAGCGCGGTCGAGGATCAGTTCGGCCACGGCCGAGGTGTCCAGCACCGGTTTGGTTTTCGGCGGGCAGCACAGGCTGGTCACGCCACCGGCCGCGGCGGCGCGGGTTTCGCTGGCGATCGAGCCTTTGCGGCTGTAACCCGGCTCCCGCAGGGCAACGTTCAGGTCAACCAGGCCCGGAGCCGCCACCAGGCCCTTGGCGTCGATGGTGTCTACTGCAACGAAACCCGCTGGAGCGGCGCCGAGGGCGACGATCTTGCAGGCTTCAACGTGGATATCAGTCACTTGATCCAGGCCGCTGGCCGGATCGATAACGCGTGCGCCGAGAATGCTGAGCTTCACTGGGCGTTCTCCTGCTCGAATTGGCGCTGGGCAGTTTGCCCGCTCATGGCCATGGACAGCACAGCCATACGAATCGCAATGCCGTAGGTCACCTGATTGAGGATCACCGAGTGCGGACCGTCGGCCACCGCCGACTCAATTTCCACCCCACGGTTGATCGGCCCCGGGTGCATGACGATGCAATCCGGTTTGGCCCCGGCCAGGCGCGCGGTGGTCAGGCCGAACAGGCGGTAGAACTCGCCTTCGCTCGGCAGCAGGCCGCCAGTCATGCGTTCACGCTGCAGGCGCAGCATGATCACCACGTCGACGTCTTTCAGGCCTTCGGTCATGTTGGTGTAGACCTTCACGCCGTACTGCTCGATGCCGATCGGCAGCAGGGTTTTCGGCGCGATCACGCGGATGTCCGGGCAGCCGAGGGTTTTCAGGGCCAGCATGTTCGAGCGCGCTACCCGCGAGTGCAGGATGTCGCCGACGATGGCCACCGAAAGGTTTTCGAAGCCGCCCTTGTGCCGACGAATCGTGAGCATGTCGAGCATGCCCTGGGTCGGGTGGGCGTGACGGCCGTCGCCGCCGTTGATGATCGCCACTTGCGGGCAGACATGCTCGGCGATGAAGTGCGCCGCGCCGGAATCACCGTGACGCACGACGAACATGTCGGCGGCCATGGCTTCCAGGTTGCGCAGGGTGTCGAGCAGGGTTTCGCCCTTGCTCGCCGACGACGTCGACACGTTCAGGGTGATCACGTCGGCCGACAGCCGCTGGGCCGCCAGTTCAAAGGTGGTGCGGGTGCGGGTGGAGTTCTCGAAGAACACGTTGCACACGGTCTTGCCGCGCAGCAACGGGACTTTCTTCACCGCCCGGGCGCCCACTTCGAGGAACGAGTCGGCGGTGTCGAGGATTTCCGTCAGCAACTCGCGGCGCAAACCGTCGAGCGAGAGGAAGTGGCGCAGCTGGCCCTGATCATTGAGCTGCAGCGGGCGCTTGGTTTCTAGAGGCGTCATCGCGAGGGGGACTCTCAATAGGGCGAATTAAAGGGCGAGGTCTTGAAGTTCGAGCTTGAGTTCCGGGCCGGACAGTTTCACTCGTTCGTGGGCCGCCAGCGACAGGGTCGCGCCAACCACGTTCGGGCGGATCGGCAATTCACCGGCGTCCAGGTCCAGCAGGCATACCAGCGTCACGCTGGCCGGACGACCGTAGTCGAAGAGTTCGTTCATCGCGGCGCGGATGGTCCGACCGCTCATCAGCACGTCATCGATCAGCACCAGGTGCTGGCCTTCGATCTCGAACGGCAGCGCCGATGGGCGTACTTGTGGGTGCAGGCCGTTCTGGCTGAAATCGTCGCGGTAGAACGAAACATCCAGGGTGCCCAGGGGCGAATCACTGCCCAGTTCATCGAGCAATGCCTGCGCGACCCAGACGCCACCGGTCCGAATGCCGATGTAACGCGGTTCGCTGATGCCACGGTTTTCCAGATAAGCCTTGAGACGGATCGCCATCTGGCTGATCAGTTCGGCGGGATTGGGCAGGCTCATGGTTTGCTCCTTCTTTGTCCCGAGCCGAATGCTGCTTGAGGGGTGGCTCGGGTTGTCGCTAAGGGAGACGCCGCAGCGGCTCTTCAGAATTAGGTGCGGTCAGGATTCGAACAGTGCGGTGTTTTCGTCGAGCCAGCCTTGCAGCAGCAGCGCGGCGGCGATGGCATCGACCGGGTTGTCGCGGTAGCTGCCTTTCTGGCCGCCACGGACCAGGCGTTCGCCCTTGGCCTCGAAGGTGGTCAGGCGCTCGTCATGCGTATAGAAGGGCAGGTTGTAGCGGCCGTTCAGGCGTCGGGCGAACTTCTCGGCCCGCAGGCACATGTCGCTCGGCGTGCCATCCATGTTCAGCGGCAGACCGACCACTACGGCGTCGGGTTTCCACTCTTTAATCAGGGCTTCGACCTGATTCCAGTCAGGAATGCCGTTTTGCGCCTTCAAGGTGCATAGCTCGCGGGCCTGGCCGGTAATCACCTGGCCGACCGCAACGCCGATCTGTTTGGTGCCGTAGTCGAAACCCAAAATCAACCGCAGGGCCATCAGGCGTGCCCCGCCTGGCTGGTGAGCAGGCTGAGATTAACGCCCAGGTGTTTGGCCGCCGCTTCAAGACGTAATTCGCTGCTGGTGTTGAACAGGATGTCGGCATCGAACGGGCAGGTCAGCCAGGCGTTGTCGGCCAGTTCGGCTTCCAATTGCCCGGCTTCCCAACCGGCGTAGCCGAGGGTGATCAGACTTTTCGCGGGGCCGACGCCGTCGGCGATGGCGAACAGCACGTCCTGGGAGGTCGACAGGGACAACTCGCCTTCCAGATCAACGGTCGCCTGAAAAGATTTACCCGATGGGTGCAGGACAAAACCGCGATCGGTTTGCACCGGGCCACCCATAAAGATCGGCACATGCTGGCAGAGCAACGGCGGTTCGATATCGGGGCGCAATTGCTCGAGGATATCGGCCAGGTTCAGGTCCTGCGGGCGGTTGACCACCAGCCCCATGGCACCATTGGCCGTGTGCTCGACGATGTAGGTCAAGGTGTGCGCAAAGTTCGGGTCGGCCATGTGAGGCATGGCGATCAGGAAGTGATGCTTGAGGTAGCTGGGGCTGACGTTCTTCATGAGCGCTAGTGTGGCGTTGGAGGGGCGAACTGACAAGCCGAAGCAAGTCAAAAGATCGCAGCCTTCGGCAGCTCCTACATTGGAATGTGTACATCTGTAGGAGCTGCCGAAGGCTGCGATCTTTTGATCTTCCGGTTAATTACTGAACAACCGGTCCCCGCGCGCAAACTTCCAGGTGCGGATGATTTCCAGACGGTCGATGTCCGACAGATCCCCGGTAAACGGTGCAAACGGCGCCGCAAGCCTTACGATGCGCTGCGCCGCCTGGTCCAGCAGCGGCTGGCCGGACGATTCCAGCACCAGCACTTCATACAGCGAGCCGTCGCGGTTGATCGAGACCATCAATCGCAAATTACCGTAAATCTGTTTGCGCCGGGCTTCGTCGGGGTAGTTGAGGTTGCCGATGCGCTCGACCTTCTTGCGCCATTCATCTTTGTACCAGGCGCCTTTGTCGCGCATGGTCGACGCAGCGCTCAAGCGGTGAATGCGCGGGCGCTTGGCGTACAGCTGTTGTTCGTTGGCCAGTTCCGCTTCCAGGCTGGCGATGTCGCTGGACAACTGTGAGCTGTCGAACGTCGGTGCCGCCACTTGGGGTTTGGTCAGGGGCTTGGGTTCTTCAGTCTTGGTTGCTGCTTTTTTCGGCTTCGGCGCGACGGTGGTCACAGACGCCTTGGGCGCGGCTTCCTGCACTTGAGGCTGGGCCGCCGGCGGTGGGGTGACTTTCTGTACCTTGTTGTCCTGGAATGGCGCGACCTCGGTGGTCTTGGGAATCGCCTTTTTCTCCAGGGTGCCGCTGCCTTCCTGATTTTCCTGGGCGAGAAAGTCAGCTTTCTCAGGCTTCTTTTCGCTTTTGAAAGTGGCGAGGGTGATTTCCAGGGTTTTGCTGATTTGCTGGGGTTCGACCATGGAGAACCCGACGCCCAACAGCAAGGCCAGGTGAATCAGCGCCGCGAGAAACAGCGTGAAACCGAGGCGATCAGCCGGACGCACGCCACGGTGGGCGAGTTCAGGGGGCAGATCGGACGGGAGTGTCATAACAAGAAAACCAACATCGCGTTTTTTACAAGCCGGGGATGATAACGCAATGTTGGAAGTTTCTTGGCTGTTCTCGATCAACGAGTCTTGAGCTTCTGATCGATGGCATCCATCAGCAGGCCACCAATGTCGGTGCCGAACGCGTTATCGATCTCGCGAATGCAGGTCGGGCTGGTGACGTTGATTTCGGTCAGGTGCTCACCGATCACGTCGAGACCGACGAACAGCAGGCCCTTCTCACGCAGGGTCGGGCCGACTTGCGCGGCGATCCAGCGATCTTTCTCGGTCAGCGGTCGGGCTTCGCCACGGCCACCGGCGGCGAGGTTGCCACGGGTTTCACCGAGTGCGGGAATCCGTGCCAGGCAGTAATCCACCGGCTCGCCGTCGATCATCAGGATGCGCTTGTCGCCGTCGACGATCGCCGGCAGGTAACCCTGGATCATGATCTGCTGACGGCCATGCAAGGTCAGGGTTTCGAGGATCACTGACAGGTTCGGGTGGCCAGCGGTGTGACGGAAGATCGACGAACCGCCCATGCCATCCAGCGGCTTGAGGATCACGTCACCGTGATGGTCGGCGAATTCACGCAACACGTCCGGGCGACGGCTGACGATGGTCGGCGGCGTGCATTGCGGGAACAGCGTGGCGAACAGCTTTTCGTTGCAGTCACGCAGGCTTTGCGGCTTGTTGACCACCAGTACGCCGGCATTTTCCGCTTGTTCCAGCAAATACGTGGAATAGACGAATTCCATGTCAAAGGGCGGATCCTTGCGCATCAGGATCACGTCCAGGTCGCTCAGCAGCGCGTCGCTTTCGGCGCCCAGCTCAAACCATTTTTCCGGGTTGGCGAACACCTTCAGCGGACGCATCCGCCCGCGTGCCTCGCCTTCGGCCTGATACAAATCGCGCTGTTCCATATAGAACAGTTCCCAGCCACGCTTTTGCGCGGCCAGCAGCATGGCCAGCGAGCTATCCTTTTTATAGGAGATGCTGGCGATAGGATCCATGACAATCCCGACGCGAACGCTCATGGGGTTTTCCTCGAAATTGGGGTGGAAAGTGTTGTGAAAAAGTGGCGTCAGAGTGGCGCTGAGTGTGTTCCCGGTCAAGGAAAAACCACCGCCAGGGTCGCCCGATAGATTGGATGGGGAGACTGTGCTAAAAAGACTGCCATGTCGGGCTAGCCCTTGAGTATCAAGGGTTTCGAGTCGCCGATGAGCGGCAAACGGACAATTTGATTCACAAAGGCGACGGTAGAGCCACTATGGAACAGCATTCCAGCGCCTTGAAGGTCATGGTGATCGATGATTCGAAAACGATTCGTCGCACCGCCGAAACGCTGTTGAAAAACGTGGGCTGTGAAGTCATCACCGCAATCGATGGTTTCGATGCCCTGGCCAAGATTGCCGACAATCACCCCGGCATCATCTTTGTCGACATCATGATGCCGCGTCTGGATGGTTATCAGACCTGCGCTTTAATCAAGAACAACAGTGCGTTCAAGTCCACGCCAGTGATTATGCTGTCGTCCAAGGACGGGTTGTTCGACAAGGCCAAAGGCCGGATCGTCGGTTCCGACCAGTTTTTGACCAAGCCTTTCAGCAAGGAAGAACTGCTGAACGCGATTCAGGCCCATGTACCGGGCTTCGCCGCCGTTTCGCCGCAGTAGGACATGCACAGTGACGCTCGGCCATGGGGCCCGGTGTCGACAAGAATGGGGAAGACCATGGCACGTATTCTGATCGTCGATGACTCGCCGACTGAAATGTACAAACTGACCGGCATGCTCGAAAAGCACGGTCATGAGGTGTTGAAAGCCGAAAACGGCGCCGACGGCGTGGCCCTGGCCCGTCAGGAAAAACCCGACGCGGTGCTGATGGACATCGTCATGCCCGGCCTCAATGGTTTCCAGGCGACCCGTCAGCTGACCAAAGACCCGGAAACCGGGCACATTCCGGTGATCATCATCACCACCAAGGATCAGGAAACCGACAAAGTCTGGGGCACGCGCCAAGGCGCCAAGGACTACCTGACCAAACCGGTCGACGAAGACACCCTGATCAAAACCCTGAACAACGTGCTGGCCGGTTGATCGTCCGGTCATGACCGAGTCGCTGACGGCTTTCGAACTGCTGCTGCAGATTGACCAGCGCTGTCGTCTGCTGGCGGCGGACCTGCCGTCCCAGCCGACCCGACAGGACAGCTGGAGCGGCATCGGTTTTCGCTTGGGCGAGCATTGGTATGTCGCACCCATGGGCGAAGTCAGCGAAGTCCTGCACGAACCGCGTGTTACACAATTGCCGGGGGTCAAACCCTGGGTCAAGGGCGTGGCTAACCTGCGCGGGCGCCTGCTGCCGATCATGGATTTGCATGGCTTTTTTTATGGTTATGAGCCCGGCCATGAACTGCCTGCCTTGCGCAAGCAACGGCGGATATTGGTGGTGGAGCACAAAGACGTGTTTGCAGGGTTGATGGTCGATGAGGTCTTCGGCTTGCAGCACTTTGCCCAGGACAGTCTGGAGCCGGTGCCGGCCGATGACTTGCAAGGGCCGATGTCGGCGTTCGTCAAAGGCCGGTTTCAGCGTGAGCAGAAGTGGCAGGTGTTCAGCCCGTTTGCGTTGGCGCAGTCGCAAGGATTCATGAACGTAGCGCTGTAAACCCTGTGGGAGCGAGCCTGCTCGCGATTGAACGATAACGCGGTTTTTCTGATGCACTGCGGCGCCTGAATCGCGAGCAGGCTCGCTCCCACAGGTTCTTCGGCAAGCTTTACAGGGTGTTGGTTAACAGGCGAGGACCGATGATAAAAGCTAAAACAGGCAATCCAGAAGGGTCGCGCAGTCGGTCGAAGATCATCGTGCTGTTCATCGCGCTGATTGTCTTCATCATGCTGCTGTTCGCCAACTTCGCGTACCTCAACACCCAGGCGAATTACGACAAACAGTACATCGGCCACGCCGGTGAGCTGCGCGTGCTGTCCCAGCGCATTGCCAAGAACGCCACCGAAGCCGCCGCCGGCAAGGCCGCGGCGTTCAAGTTGCTCAGCGATGCACGCAACGACTTCGCCCAGCGTTGGGGCTATCTGAAGAAAGGCGATCCTGCCACCGGCCTACCGCCGGCACCGTCCACCGTGCGCCCGGAAATGCGCGCCGTGCAGCTGGATTGGGAGCGGCTGCTGAAAAACACCGACGCCATCCTCTCCAGCGAACAGACCGTGTTGTCCTTGCATCAAGTCGCCGCGACCCTGGCCGAAACCGTGCCGCAGTTGCAGGTCGAATATGAAAAGGTCGTCGAAACCCTCCTGCAACGTGGCGCTCCGGCCACGCAGGTGGCGATGGCCCAGCGTCAGTCGCTGCTGGCCGAGCGGATTCTTGGTGCGGTGAACACCGTACTGTCCGGCGATGAGAATTCGCAGCAGGCGGCCGACGCTTTCGGTCGCGACGCAGCGCGTTTCGGCCAGGTGCTCAACGGCATGCTTCAGGGCAATGCTGCGCTGAAAATCAGCCAGGTCGAAGACCGCGATGCGCGCGCCCGGTTGACCGAAATTTCCGAACTGTTTGAGTTCGTGTCGGGTTCCGTGGATGAAATCCTTGAAACTTCGCCGCAGCTGTTCAAGGTCCGCGAATCGGCCACCAACATCTTTACCCTGTCGCAAACCCTGCTCGATGAAGCCTCGCACCTGGCCAGCCGTTTCGAAAACCTCGCCGGTGGACGCAACACCGATACCATCGGCGGTTACGTGCTGGGTTTGCTCGCATTGACATCGATCATCCTCATCGGCCTGGTGATGGTGCGCGAAACCAACCGTCAGTTGCGGGAAACCGCGGAGAAGAACGAGCGCAACCAGAACGCGATCATGCGTTTGCTGGACGAAATCGAAGACCTCGCCGACGGCGACCTGACCGTGACCGCCTCGGTGACTGAAGACTTCACCGGGACCATCGCTGACTCGATCAACTATTCCGTCGACCAACTGCGCGATCTGGTGGCGACCATCAACCTCACCGCCGGCCAGGTCGCCGCCGCCGTGCAGGAAACCCAGGCCACCGCCATGCACCTGGCCCAGGCCTCGGAGCATCAGGCGCAGCAGATTTCCGAAGCCTCCACGGCCATCAACGACATGGCCCAGTCCATCGATCAGGTCTCGGCCAATGCTGCCGAATCCTCTGCGGTGGCCGAACGCTCGGTGGAGATTGCCAACAAGGGCAACGAAGTGGTGCATAACACCATTCATGGCATGGACAATATTCGCGAGCAGATTCAGGACACGGCCAAGCGCATCAAACGGCTGGGTGAGTCTTCTCAGGAAATCGGCGACATTGTCAGCTTGATCGATGACATTGCCGACCAGACCAACATCCTCGCCCTCAACGCGGCGATTCAGGCGTCCATGGCCGGTGACGCCGGACGCGGTTTTGCGGTGGTGGCCGACGAAGTGCAGCGTCTGGCCGAGCGTTCGTCCGCGGCGACCCGACAGATCGAAACGCTGGTGCGGGCGATTCAGACCGACACCAACGAAGCGGTGATTTCCATGGAGCAGACCACCACCGAAGTGGTGCGCGGCGCGCGTCTGGCGCAGGATGCCGGAGTGGCGCTGGAAGAAATCGAAGGTGTATCGAAGACCCTCGCGGCATTGATCCAGAGTATTTCCAACGCCGCGCAGCAACAGACTTCGTCGGCCGGCCAGATTTCCCTGACGATGAACGTGATCCAGCAGATCACCACGCAAACCTCGTCCGGCTCCACTGCCACCGCCGAGAGCATTGGCAACCTGGCGAAAATGGCCAGCCAGCTGCGACGTTTGGTGTCCGGTTTCACCTTGCCGGACGCTAAAACGCAGGCTGTGGACAAAGCTTGAACCGCCTCAGGGCGTATGCATTTGATTGGAGTAGTTATGGGTGATCGGCACGACTATGTGGCCCTCGAGTGGGTCAAAGGCGAGATTGCCGAAACGCTGAAACAGGCTCATCAGGCGATCGAAACCCTGATCGACGACCCGCAGGCGACGCACACGCTGAGTGAGTGTCTGGCCTGTGTCCATCAGGTTCACGGTAGTTTGCAGATGGTCGAGTTTTACGGCGCGGCCCTGCTCGCCGAAGAGATCGAGCAGTTGACCAGCGCCTTGCAGCAGAACCGCGTCAGCCATCGCGACGAGGCGATCCATCTGTTGCTGCAAGCCCTGGGGCAATTGCCGACTTACCTCGACCGGGTGCAAGGCGCCCGTCGTGATTTGCCTTTAGTCGTGTTGCCTTTGATCAACGACCTGCGCAGCGCCCGTGGCGAAAGCCTGTTATCGGAAACCAGCCTGTTCAGCCCGCAACTGTTGGAGCTGCCGCCCCTGAGCCAAGAAGCTCTGGCGCTGCTGGAACCGTCCGACTTGCCGAATGTGCTGCGCAAGTTACGGCAGATGTTGCAGATGGCGCTGGTCGGTTTGTTGCGCGAGCAGGATGACGAAACCCACTTCGGCTATCTGGCCAGGGTGTTTGCGCGCCTCGAAGCGCTGTGCGACAACGCGCCCCTGAGCCCGTTATGGCACGTCGCTTCGGCACTGGTCGAAGGCATGCGCAATGGCTCGATCGCCAACAGCCCGGCGTTGCGCAGCCTGTTCAAGGACGCCGACAAAGAGCTCAAGCGTTTGCTCGAACAGGGCATGCCCGGAATCAATCAACCGGCACCGCCGGAGCTGCTCAAGAGTTTGTTGTTCTATATTGCCAAGGCCGAACACCCCACCGGGCAGATGCTGACCATGAAAGATCGCTACTCACTTGACGATGCGCTACCCGACGGCGCGATGGTCGATGAAGAACGGGCACGGCTGGCCGGCCCTGACCGCGACGCCATGCGTTCGGTATTGTCGGCGCTGTGCGAAGAGCTGGTGCGGGTCAAGGAGCGCCTGGACCTGTTCGTGCGCAGCGACCGTCAGCACACCTCGGACCTCGAAAGCCTGCTGGCGCCCCTGCGGCAAATCGCCGACACCCTGGCGGTGCTCGGTTTCGGCCAGCCGCGCAAGGTCATCATCGATCAACTGGCGGTGGTGCTGAGCCTCGCCCAGGGCCAGCGTGAACCCAACGACGCGACCCTCATGGACGTTGCCGGGGCCTTGCTTTACGTCGAAGCGACCCTGGCCGGCATGGTCGGTACCGTGGAGCCGGAAAGCCAGGAAGACAGCCGTCTGCCGACCACCGACCTGACGCAGATCCATCAGATCGTGATCAAGGAAGCGCGCATTTGCCTGCAACAGGCCAAGGACATGATCGTCGACTACATCGACGCCGATTGGGACCGCCAGCATTTGCAACCCTTGCCGGCGTTGCTGACCCAAGTGCGCGGTGCGTTGGCGATGATTCCGTTGGCCCGCGCGGCGAGCCTGGTCGAGACCTGCAACGGCTTCATCCGCGAGCATCTGCTGGTGGACCCGGACCAGCCTGGCTGGCAGCAACTGGACAGCCTGGCCGACGTCATCACCAGCATCGAGTATTACCTGGAGCGCCTCAGCGACGACCCCGAAGCGCCGGGAGAACACCTGCTCGACGTCGCGGAAAAAGGCCTGGCCTCACTCGGCTTCTTCCCCAGCGAACAGCAGGTGCCGATGCTCAAGGATGTACTCAGCCCCAGTGAAGCCCTGGTCATGCAGGACATGCAGGAACTCGACGACCCCGAAACCGTTCAGTCTCTGGCCGAAATGTTGGCCAGCCCGGTGTCGTCCGTCAACCCGCCAGCCCTGACCACGCCGGGTAGCCTGTTGCCGCCGCCCGCCGGTGAAGAACCGGTGGACGATGAGCTGCGGGAAGTCTTTCTCGAAGAGACTGACGAGGTGCTGGAAGTCCTCGAGGAGTATCTGCCGCGCTGGTCGGCCAATCCCGACAGCACATCGGCCTTGAGTGAACTGCGTCGCGCCTTCCACACCCTCAAAGGCAGTGGCCGGATGGTTCGCGCGCTGGTGCTCGGTGAGTTGGCCTGGGCGGTGGAAAACCTGCTCAACCGCGTGCTTGAGCACAGCGTTGCACCTGGGCCTGCGGTGCAACAACTGGTGGGCGATGCGCTGAAGCTGCTACCGGAACTGGTGGCCGAGTTCGCCGCCAATGCCCAGCGCCAACGCAACGATGTCGATCAATTGGCCGCCCGCGCCCATGCCCTCGCCAAGGGTGATAAACCGGTGTCCGATGAGGACGTGCAGGATGTCGCGGCGCTCGATCCACTGTTGCTGGAGATATTCCGCAACGAAGCCGAAACCCATTTGAGCAGCCTCAATCGCTTCCTCGACCAAGCCTCCGAACACGTACCGCTTCAGGCCAGCGACGAGTTGCAACGGGCGTTGCATACGCTCAAGGGCAGCGCCTCGATGGCCGGCGTACTGCCGATTGCCGAGTTGGCGGCATCGCTGGATGAACTGGCCCGAGAGTACAAGGCGCACCGAATTGCCCTTGATCTGGATGAAGTCGAATTGCTGCTGGAAGCTGAAGGGCTGTTCCGCCTTGGGCTGCGACAACTCAAGAGCGACCCGCTGGCTGAAATCCCCGACGCTCGCTTGCTGATCGAGCGAACCAAGGCAGTGCTGGCCGAGCGTCTGCAAAGCCTGTTGAGCACGCCCAATACGAAGCTGCGCATCAAGCGCGATCCGCAACTGATCAACAATTTTCTCGCCCAGGGCATGGACATCCTGCTGGACGCCGAAAGCCTGATACAGCGCTGGCAGCAGCATCCCGGCGAGCGGCAGGAACTCAGCGCGCTGCTGGACGAACTGACCACCCTCGGCGAAGGCGCGCACCTGGCCGATCTGCATCCGGTGGATGAGCTCTGCGAAGCATTGCTCGACCTCTATGGCGCGGTGGAAGAAAGCAGCCTGGCGGTCAGCGACAGGTTTTTCCACGAGGCGCAAAGTGCCCATGAAGCGCTGATCAACATGCTCGACGAACTGGCTGCCGGCCAGGAAGTCACTGCGCAACCGGAGCGCGTTCGGGCGTTGCGCGGCTTGCTCGACGAGAGTCTCGATCCATCCTCCATGGGCCTGATCCGCAGTGACGGCAGCCGCACCCTGAGCATCCGCGAGCTGGGTAGCGCCACCGCCGAGCTGGAGCAGAGCGCGACGCAGGTGGAGCTGGACGACGAAATCGTTTCGATCTTCCTTGAAGAAGCGGTGGATATCCTCGAAAGCGCCGGCCAGGCCTTGCAGCGTTGGCTGAGTGACCCGGACAACGCCGCGCCGCTGTCGTCCTTGCAGCGCGATTTGCACACCCTCAAGGGCGGTGCGCGGATGGCCGAGGTCGAGCCGGTCGGCGATCTGGCCCATGAACTGGAAAGCCTTTACGAAGGCCTGGTGGACCGCCGTTACAGCCACAGCGAAACGCTGGCGCAGTTGCTGCAGCAAAGCCATGACCGACTGGCCATGTTCCTTGATCAGTTGCAGCACAATCGTCCGTTGGGTGATCCGGGTGAGTTGATCGCGGCCATTCGTGAGTTTCGCCAAGGCAATGCCGGCAGCGTCGAGGTGATCGAGCCAGCGGTCGGCAATGACTCGGCGGGCCATGATCCCGAGCTTCTGGAGATCTTCCTCGAGGAAGGTTTCGACATCATCGAAAACTCCGGCGCGGCACTGTTGCGCTGGCAGGCCGAGCCGTCGAATCGCCAGGAAGTGGAAACACTGTTGCGCGACCTGCACACCCTCAAGGGTGGCGCACGGATGGTGGAAATTGCGCCGATTGGCGACCTGGCCCATGAACTGGAATTCCTCTACGAAGGCTTGTCGGCTGGCGTGCTGCAACCCACCGCCGAGCTGTTCTCGCTGTTGCAACGCAGCCATGACCGACTGGCGCAGATGCTCGACGCCACCCGCGCCGGTCAGCCATTGCCGCCGGCCGATCGGCTGATCGACGCGATCAAGAATTTCAGCCACCCGGCGGTGTCCGAAACTCCGGAGTCGGTGGTGATGCCCGCCGCCCCCAAAGCCGAGCCAGCCGCACCACAACCCGAAGGCGCCGACACGGTCAAGGTCTCGGCGGAATTGCTCGATGACCTGGTCAATCTGGCCGGTGAAACTTCAATCTTCCGTGGCCGCATCGAACAACAGGTCAACGACGCACGGGTGGCCCTGAGCGAGATGGAAACCACCATCGAACGCATGCGCGACCAGTTGCGCCGCCTGGATACCGAAACCCAGGGGCGGATTCTCAGCCGTCAGCAAGTCGAGGCTGAACGCCTGGGGTACGAAGAGTTCGACCCGCTGGAGATGGACCGTCACTCGCAGCTGCAACAGTTGTCGCGGGCACTGTTCGAGTCTGCCTCCGACCTGCTTGACCTCAAGGAAACCCTCGAGCGGCGCAATCAGGATGCGGAAAACCTGCTGCAACAGCAGGGCCGCATCAACACCGAATTGCAGGAAGGCCTGATGCGCACGCGCATGGTGCCGTTCGAGCGAATGCTGCCGCGTTTGAAACGCATCGTTCGGCAGGTCGCCAGCGAACTGGGCAAGGACGTGGACTTCGTCGTCGGCAACGCCGAAGGCGAGATGGACCGCAACGTCCTCGAACGCATGGCCGCGCCGCTGGAACACATGCTGCGCAACGCCGTCGACCATGGGCTGGAATCGGCCGAGGTGCGAATCGCGGCGGGTAAACCGGCCCAAGGCAAGATCACCCTGGATTTGTCCCGAGAGGGCGGCGACATCATTTTCGACATCCGCGACGACGGTGCCGGCGTGCCTTTGGACGCCGTGCGGCGCAAGGCGATCAAACGCGGGTTACTCCACCCGGACAGCAACATCAGCGACCGCGACGTGCTGCAATTCATCCTGCAACCGGGGTTCTCCACCGCCGAGAAAATCACTCAGATCTCCGGGCGTGGCGTCGGCATGGACGTGGTTCATGAAGAAGTCCGGCAGCTCGGCGGCGGCATGACCATCGACTCTGTGCCGGGGCAGGGCGTGCATTTCCGGATTCGCCTGCCGTTCACCGTGTCGGTCAACCGCGCGCTGATGGTGCAGTGCGCAGAGGATCAATACGCGATCCCGCTGAACACCATCGACGGCATTGTTCGGGTGTTGCCCAACGAACTTGAGGGGCATTACCGGCTCGATCCGCCGACCTACGAATACGCCGGGCAACGTTATGAGTTGTGCTATCTCGGTGAGCTGCTGAAAACCAGCCCCCGCCCGAAACTGCTGGGCCAGAACCTGCCGTTGCCGATGTTGCTGGTGCAATGCAACGAGCGGCATGTCGCGGTGCAGGTGGATGCCATGGCCGGCACCCGGGAAATCGTGGTCAAAAGCCTTGGCCCGCAGTTCGCCGCGGTGCAGGGTTTGTCCGGCGCGACGATTCTCGGCGATGGCCGGGTGGTGCTGATTCTCGACTTGCTGTCGCCGATCCGCGCGATGCAAGCGCGGGTGCCGCAACGACCGGTGACGCAGGACGTAGAGCCCGAGTCGCAACGGCCGTTGCTGGTCCTGGTGGTCGACGATTCGGTCACCGTGCGCAAGGTCACCAGCCGTCTGCTGGAACGCCACGGCATGAACGTGCTGACCGCCAAGGACGGGGTCGACGCCATGTTGCTGCTCGAAGAACACATGCCCGACCTGATGCTGCTGGACATCGAAATGCCGCGCATGGACGGTTTCGAAGTGGCGACCCAGGTGCGCGCCGACGAGCGCTTGCAGCATCTGCCGATCATCATGATCACCTCCCGTACCGGCCAGAAACACCGCGACCGCGCCATGGCCATCGGCGTCAACGACTACCTTGGCAAGCCATACCAGGAATCGGTGCTGCTCGACAGCATCGCCCGGTGGAGCAAAACCCATGCATGAACACCGCTCCAGCAACCTCACTGGGCTTTTATTGCCCTTGGCGGATCGCAACCTGATCCTGCCCAATGTCGCTGTCGCTGAACTCATCGATTACCAACCCGGCGCCTTCGACCTCGACACACCGCCGTGGTATCTGGGGTTGGTGAAGTGGCGGGATCGGCAGATTCCGTTGCTCAGTTTCGAGTCGGCGTGTGGCAACAAAGTGGTGATCGGTGAGCGAGCCCGGATCGTCATCCTCAATGCCCTCGGCGGGCGGTCTGAGCTGAAGTTCATTGCGCTGCTGGTGCAGGGGATTCCGCGGTCTTACAAGCTGGATAGCCAGTTGAGCTATGTCGATGTGCCGTTGTGTTCGCTGGAGCAGGCGGCGGTGCAGGTGGGGGAGCAAGTGGCGAAGGTGCCGGATTTGCTCGCGCTGGAAGAACTGCTAGTGAGTGCGGGTCTGGTCTGACCGGATCCCTGTGGCGAGGGAGCTTGCTCCCGCTGGGTCGCGAAGCGGCCCCAAAACCTGAAACCGCGGTCTATCAGGTACACCGCACGCATCTTCCTGCGGCGAGGGGGCTTGCCCCCGTTCGGCTGCGCAGCAGTCGTAAAACCATTGTTCTCGGCTTACCTGATACTGCTCGGTCGCAGGTTTTTGGGCTGCTGCGCAACCCAACGGGAGCAAGCTCCCTCGCCACAGGGGTTTCTGCGTTAAACCCCGGCTTGAGCCTTCATCTGCAACGACTCATGATGATCCAGCACCCGCTCCACCAACAACTGCACGCCATCTGCCAAACGGCTGAGCGCCAAGGCTACAGAGCGGCGTGAGCCTTCCACATCGTCCGCCAGATCGGCAGCAATGGCGCTGATGGACAGCAGGTCTTCGGAGGCATTGGCCAGAAGGGCTTCGGTGTCGATATCGGGGGAGACGGTGAAGAGCTGGGACTTACGGCGTTTGGCGGGTTTTTCGTGGGGTGACGGGAAGTAATGGGAGAAGGCGCGGTCAGCGGCTTCCTTCATTTTTTCTGCATCGAGGGATGCTTGGGAATCGGTCCCGGATTCTGGCGGGTTGGGAGTAGCTTTGAACATAGTGAATCTCCATTTACTGAGTTTCAGCTGCTCCATTCGGTTTCCAGGCGAAGGGGTGGCAGCTGTACGCAGGCTGGAACCCGGGCAAACGGACAAAACCCGGCAGACACAAAGGTCTCCCGCGCACAGCCGCCATAACGGAGTGCACACATTAAAGGTGCGCAAGCATACGTTATGAAAGGCGCTTTTGCCTCGTTAACACCTCGGGATTCCAGGCCCGGTCGCTGAGGTTGGCAGCGACATACAAACGATAAAGATCAACGCAAAACCGCACCAGTCAGCGCCTTCCGGCATTGCTGTAGGCCGCGACGCAAGGTTGTGTAGCCTCTCACCGTTCCAGCGGACAAACTTTTAAACACAAAACCCCAGGCTGTCGGACCTCCCTGTGGTGAGGGGGCTTGCCCCCGTTGGGTTGCGAAGCAGCCCCAAAACCTGCAATCGAGGTGTATCAGGTACGCCGAGAACAATGGTTTTACGACTGCTGCGCAGCCGAACGGGGGCAAGCCCCCTCGCCACAGGGGGCCTGCGCCAGGTTGAGGATTCCCAAAAAGGGACCGATCGGTCCTATTTTGGGACTTATCGGTTATTTGCTCTCTGCCATGAGCGACGAAATTTTCGTCATCGAAAGCTGCGGGGATTGTTCTGGCCCCATCGCGAGCAGGCTCACTCCCACAGGGGTGACGCATTCCAATGTGGGAGCGAGCCTGCTCGCGATGGCGTCGGCACGGCCAACCATTAACTTGACCGTAACGATCCACCACTCTGCTTGATTGATGCCCCCCACCCAACGCTCCTAAGGTGACTCCCACGACAGCGAACCCGTGGAGTGGTCATGACAACAACAATATCCCCCGACTCGCGATGGACGTGGCGGCGCAGCGAAAAGCAGCGGCGTCTCGAGCTGGTGCGGGGTTTCGCCGACGGTGTGGTGCTGCCCACCGACAAGATCGTTGCGGCGCTGGAGGCGTTGATTCTGCCCGGCGACCGTGTGGTGCTGGAGGGCAATAACCAGAAGCAGGCGGATTTCCTGTCCCGCTCCCTGGCCAAGGCCGATCCGGGCAAGCTGCATGACTTGCACATGATCATGCCCAGCGTCGGGCGTTCTGAGCACCTGGACCTGTTCGAGCGTGGAATCGCCCGCAAGCTCGACTTCTCGTTCGCCGGCACCCAGAGCCTGCGCATCAGCCAGTTGCTTGAAGACGGTTTGCTGGAAATCGGCGCGATTCACACCTACATCGAGCTCTACGCGCGGCTGGTGGTCGACCTGATTCCCAACGTCGTGCTCTCGGCCGGTTTCATGGCCGACCGCGCCGGCAACATCTACACCGGGCCGAGCACCGAAGACACCCCCGCATTGATCGAGCCTGCCGCCTTCAGCGACGGCATCGTCATCGTCCAGGTCAACCAATTGGTGGACGATGTCAGCGAACTGCCCCGTGTCGACATTCCCGCGTCCTGGGTCGACTTCGTGGTGGTAGCCGACAAGCCGTTCTACATCGAACCGCTGTTCACCCGCGACCCACGCCACATCAAGCCAGTGCATGTGTTGATGGCGATGATGGCGATCCGCGGGATCTACGAAAAACACAACGTTCAATCGCTCAACCACGGCATTGGTTTCAACACCGCGGCCATCGAACTGATCCTGCCGACCTACGGCGAATCCCTCGGTTTGAAGGGCAAGATCTGCCGCAACTGGACGCTCAATCCTCACCCAACCTTGATCCCGGCCATCGAAAGCGGCTGGGTCGAAAGCGTGCATTGCTTTGGCACCGAACTGGGCATGGAAAACTACATCGCCGCTCGACCGGATGTGTTCTTCACCGGCCGTGACGGTTCACTGCGCTCCAACCGGATGTTCTGCCAACTGGCCGGGCAATACGCGGTGGACCTGTTTATCGGCGCGACCCTGCAAGTCGACGGCGACGGTCATTCCTCTACCGTGACGCGCGGTCGCCTGGCCGGTTTCGGTGGTGCGCCGAACATGGGTCACGACCCGCGCGGTCGCCGCCATGGCACGCCGGCCTGGCTCGACATGCGTCACGACGATGCTCCTGAAGCCTTGCTCGAACGCGGCAAAAAGCTCGTGGTGCAAATGGTCGAGACCTTCCAGGAGGGCGGCAAACCGACCTTCGTCGAAACCCTCGATGCGGTGGACGTGGCGAAGAAAAGCGGCATGCCGCTGGCGCCGATCATGATCTACGGCGACGACGTCACCCACCTGCTCACCGAAGAAGGCATCGCCTATTTGTACAAAGCCCGTTCCCTCGAAGAACGTCAGGCGATGATCGCTGCCGTCGCCGGGGTGACCGCCATCGGCTTGCGCCACAACCCGAAAGACACCGCGCGCATGCGTCGCGAAGGCCTGATCGCCTTGCCCGAAGACCTCGGCATCCGCCGCACCGACGCCACCCGCGAGTTGCTTGCAGCGAAAAGCGTGGCCGATCTGGTGGAGTGGTCCGGTGGCCTCTACAACCCACCCGCCAAGTTCAGGAGCTGGTAATGCGCGCATTCAACCTGCAACCGAAACCTTTAACCCTGACTGAGCGACTGGCGGATCTCGCGGTGGACGCGCTGATCGATGAAGCCGATCTGTCGCCGAAACCGGCGCTGGTCGACCGTCGCGGCAATGGCGCGCACACCGATTTACACCTGAGCCTGATGCACGCCTCGGCGCTGTCGTTGTGGCCGGCGTTCAAGGCAATGGCAGAAGCGGCCATCGAGTTTGGCGAAGTCGGTTTACCCCTGCGCGAAGCCCTTGGGCGGATTGGTCGTGACGGTGAGCAAACGATGCTCGCCACCACCAACGGTGTGAATACTCATCGTGGCGCGATCTGGGCCTTGGGGCTGTTGGTCGCTGCGGCGACGCTGGAATGCACGAATACCAAAGCAAGCGCCGTGACCTTGCGCGCTGCACGTCTGGCTTTGCTCGACGACCGTTACGCGCCGCGTCCTCTGAGTCATGGCGCCCAAGTCGCCCAGCGTTATGGCGCTCGCGGTGCACGCGAAGAAGCACAGCTGGGCTTTCCGGCGGTGATTCAGCGCGCACTGCCGCAACTCAAACTCAGCCGCGCCGCAGGCCATGGCGAACAGAATGCTCGGCTCGACGCCTTGCTGGCGATCATGACCCATCTCTCCGACACCTGCGTGCTCTACCGCGCGGGCGAACAAGGCCTGCAGACGATGCAACTCGGCGCCCAAGCAGTGCTCGACGCCGGCGGCAGTGCGAGCCTGGCCGGTCGCCGCCGTTTGCATGAGCTGGACCAACAATTAATCGCGTTGAATGCCTCGCCCGGCGGCGCTGCGGACTTGCTCGCAGCCTGCCTGTTTATCGACCGTATCGACGCGGGCGGCGGCATCTTCCAGGGAGCGTTTTGATGGAAACCTTATCCTTTGAATTCCCCGCCGGGCAACCGCCTCGGGGCAGAGCGCTGGTGGGCTGTGTGGGCTCGGGCGATCTGGAAGTGCTGATCGAACCGGGGCTGGCCGGCAAGCTGACGATCCAGGTGCAGACCTCGGTCAACGGCAGTGAACAACGCTGGCAGCATCTGTTCGCGCGGATGTTCGACGGCCAGACACCGCCCGCGATGGCGATCGATATCCATGATTTCGGCGCCACTCCCGGCGTGGTGCGTTTGCGCCTGGAACAAGGCTTCGAGGAGATCGGCCATGACTGACAGCGCAGCGCTTCTCAACAAACACAGTTTCGTCGAACTCGGCGCCCGCCAACGGGCAAAAGCGCTGCTCGACGCAGGTACTTTTCGTGAGCTGCTCGACCCGTTTCAGCGCGTCATGTCGCCATGGCTGTCACGCCAGGGCGTGGTGCCGCAAGCCGATGACGGCGTGGTGATCGCCAAGGGCACCCTCGGTGGTTTGCCGGTGGTGATCGCGGCCATCGAAGGTGCGTTTCAGGGCGGCAGCCTGGGTGAAGTCGGCGGGGCGAAGATTGCCGGTGCACTGGAACTGGCCGCCGAGGACAACCGCAAAGGCATTCCCACTCGCGCCGTGTTGCTGCTGGAAACCGGTGGCGTACGTTTGCAGGAGGCCAATCTCGGGCTGGCGGCGATTGCCGATATTCATGCGGCGATTGTCGATTTGCGCCAGTACCAACCGGTAGTCGGCGTAGTCGCCGGCAGCGTCGGTTGCTTTGGCGGCATGTCGATTGCCGCCGGGTTGTGCAGCTATTTGCTGGTGACTCAGGAAGCGCGCCTTGGCCTCAACGGCCCCCAAGTGATCGAGCAGGAAGCCGGACTTGAGGAATACGACTCCCGTGACCGGCCGTTTATCTGGAGCCTGACCGGCGGCGAGCAGCGGTTCGCCAGTGGGTTGGTGGATCGCTACGTGGCTGACGACGTGGCGCAGATTCAGCAGCAGGTCGGCGAATTGCTCAAGCAGGGTTTGCCGGCGCAGCAACGCAGTCGCCAGGCCGAATGGTTCCTGCAACGGCTGGCGCGTCTGGACGCCGAACCACAAATCGAGCCGGCGACGGTTCGCGATCTGTATCAAGGAGAGCGCTCATGAGTTCGTATTCCCTGAGAGGCTTGAACTGGTTCAAGGCCTTGAGTGCCGGCGCGAAATCGGTCGAGGGTTTACCGGCGTCGTTGAAAGTCGCTGACGGCTTATTGGGTGAGCAGCCCGTGCGTTTTATCGCGGTAGTGGCCGATCCCGACAACCGTTTCGTCCGCGCCCGCAATGGCGAGGTCGGTTTGCTGGAAGGCTGGGGCTTGGCCAAAGCGGTGGATGACGTCATTGCTGCGGATAACGACAAGCCTCAAAAACGCGCCTTGATCGCCATTGTCGATGTGCCGAGCCAGGCTTACGGCCGGCGCGAAGAAGCGCTCGGCATTCATCAAGCCTTGGCCGGTGCTGCGGACAGTTATGCCCGCGCCCGACTGGCCGGGCACGCGGTGATTGGTTTGCTGGTGGGCAAGGCGATGTCTGGCGCCTTTCTCGCTCATGGCTATCAGGCCAACCGGCTGATCGCATTGCGCGATCCGGGCGTGATGGTGCATGCGATGGGCAAGGCGTCGGCGGCGCGAGTGACGTTGCGCAGTGTCGAAGAACTTGAAGCCTTGGCCGCCAGCGTGCCGCCAATGGCGTATGACATCGACAGCTTTGCCAGCTTGGGTTTGCTTTGGGAAACCTTGTCGGTGGATCAGATCGAACAGCCGACGACGGCGGATCTGGCGCGGGTGAACGAGTGTCTGGTTCAGGCGATTGAAAATGTCGAGGCTGATCATCGTGATTTGAGCGGCCGCTTGGGTGCGAGCAATCGCGCCGCGTCGAGCAAGGTTCGCCAACTGCTGAGAGAGCAGTGGTGAACACGCTTCTGGCCCACGACCTGCTGTGGGGGATGACCCCGCAGCAGTTGCCTGCGGATGCGCCTGCGTGGGCGGTCGAGTCGATCGGCGCGGGTCAGCCGGTGGTGGTTCGGCGTGCGATGACCGAGCCGGATCAAATCGCAGTCGGGGTGCGCGGACGCTTGCGCGAGCAGCGTTATGCAACGTCGATGGCGATCGCAGCGATTTCGCGTCGGGTAAGGCCGGAAGAGCTGTGTCATGTCGAGACGGTTCGGGACCTACCGGCGTTGCGAGCGCTGGCGCAATTGCGACCAATGCTCGACGCCTGCGGTTGGGTGTGGGGTGTCAGCGGCAGCGCCGGATTTGAATTGGCCAGCGGTTTTGCGGCGCTCCATGAGCGCAGCGATCTGGACTTGATTCTGCGTACACCGCAACCGTTGAGCCGACTTCAAGCGCAAGAGTTGGTGACACTTCTCGGCACCGCTGAATGTCTGGCCGACATGCAATTGCAGACACCTTATGGCGCTGTGGCTCTGCGCGAATGGGCCGGCCCATCGCATCGGGTGCTGCTCAAAAACGCTCAGTTCGCCTGCCTGGTCAGCGATCCCTGGAACCCGCAGGAGCAAGCAGCGTGAGCAGTTTGCTGGTGTTCCCCGGCCAGGGCGCGCAGCAACCGGGCATGCTCCATCGTTTGCCTCGGGAAACGCTGATCGAGGCGAGTGAGGTGCTGGGTGAAGATGTTTTGTTGCTCGATTCTGCCGAGGCGTTGCAGTCGACGAGGGCGGTTCAGCTGTGCCTGCTGATCGCCGGAGTGGCCGCTTCACGTCAGTTGTTATTGAGCGCGGATTACGTGGCCGGATTGTCCATCGGTGCTTATCCCGCAGCGGTGGTTGCCGGTGCCTTGAGTTTCAGCGATGCACTGCATCTGGTCAGTCTGCGCGGCGAACTGATGCAGCAGGCTTATCCTCAGGGCTATGGCATGACCGTGATCATCGGTCTGGATCTGGCGACGGTGGAAGGTTTGCTGGCGCAGGTTCACAGCCTCGACACGCCGGTTTACCTGGCCAACATCAACGCCGATAACCAAGTGGTCATTGCCGGCAGCGATGGGGCGATGAAAGCGGTTGCCGAGTTGGCGAAAAGTCGTGGTGCCGGGCTGGCCAAACGCCTGACGGTCAGCGTGCCGTCCCATTGCCCGCTGCTGGAAGCTCCGGCGAAAATCCTGGCCGAAGCCTTCGCCAAGGTGCAATTGAAAACGCCGATTCTGGGTTATCTGAGCGGCAGTCGCGCCCGGCCTGTTATCAATCCCGAGGCGTTACGCGACGACCTGGCCTTCAACATGTGCCGTGTGGTGGATTGGCGCGGCACGGTGCAAAGCGCTTACGAGCGTGGCGTACGTCTACAGATCGAACTGCCGCCCGGTGCGGTGTTGACCGGGCTGGCGCGCCGGGTGTTCGAGCAGGGCACCGTGATTGCCTTCGACGGTGCGCGGCTAGATACCTTGCAGGCGCTGTTGCGTGAGGAGGGAGGCCGCCAACCCTAGACCACCGACTCAGGTTGCGAATTACAAAAACAACAATTCCGACGATGCACTTTGAGGACTACAACAATGATTATTTACGGTGTGGCGCTGTTGGCGATCTGTACGCTGGCAGGGGTGATCATGGGTGACATGCTTGGCGCATTGCTGGGCGTGAAATCCAACGTCGGCGGGGTCGGGATCGCGATGATCCTGCTGATTTGCGCGCGGTTGTGGATGCAAAAACGCGGCGGCATGACCAAGGACTGCGAGATGGGCGTCGGCTTCTGGGGCGCCATGTACATTCCGGTAGTGGTGGCGATGGCCGCGCAACAGAACGTCGTTACCGCTCTGCACGGCGGCCCGGTGGCGGTGCTGGCGGCGATTGGTTCGGTGGTGCTCTGCGGCTGCACCATTGCGCTGATCAGCCGGACCCACAAGGGCGAACCCTTGCCCGATGAACCGGCGGACATAACGCCGGTTGGCGCACCGGCAGGAGGTCGCTGATATGTGGGAACTCATCGAGAAAGGTCTGGTAAATAACAGTCTGGTTACGGCGTTCGCCTTCGTCGGCGTGGTCATGTGGGTGTCGGTGGTGTTGTCTAAACGCCTGACCTTCGGACGAATTCACGGCTCGGCGATTGCCATCGTCATCGGCCTGGTGCTGGCCTGGGTCGGCGGCACCATGACCGGCGGGCAAAAAGGCCTGGCGGATTTGTCGCTGTTTTCCGGCATTGGTTTGATGGGCGGCGCGATGTTGCGTGACTTCGCCATCGTCGCCACCGCGTTCGAGGTGCAGGCCACCGAAGCGAAAAAGGCCGGGATGATTGGTGTTATCGCGCTGCTGCTGGGCACAATCCTGCCGTTCATTGTCGGGGCGAGTATTGCCTGGGTGTTCGGTTATCGCGATGCAATCAGCATGACCACCATTGGCGCAGGCGCAGTGACGTACATCGTCGGGCCAGTGACCGGGGCCGCGATTGGTGCCACGTCCGATGTTATGGCGTTGTCGATTGCCACCGGGCTGATCAAGGCGATTCTGGTGATGGTCGGTACGCCGATGGCGGCGCGCTGGATGGGGCTGGATAATCCGCGCTCGGCGATGGTGTTTGGCGGGCTGGCCGGGACTGTCAGCGGTGTGACCGCCGGATTGGCGGCGACGGATCGGCGGCTGGTGCCGTATGGCGCGTTGACGGCGACGTTCCACACCGGGCTTGGGTGCTTGCTTGGGCCTTCGTTGCTGTACTTCATTGTTCGCGGGATTATGGGTTAAGCCGGTAGATAATCACTGACTGTTCCGGCGCCATCGCGAGCAGGCTCGCTCCCACATTGGAATGCAATCCCCTGTGGGAGCGGGCTCGCGATAGCCGCAACACGGTTTCAGGCCTGCCGATTGGCATACATCCGACACTCTGCCAAAAGCGCCAGCAAATTCGGGTCACGCTCCTTGGCCTTCAGAAACACCACGCCGATGTGCTGCTGCAACCGATACTTTTCCTGCAATGGAATCAGCTTCACCCGGTTCTCATACACCGCCGCAATCCTTCCCGGCAGCAACGCATAACCCACCCCCGAACTGACCATGCTCAGCAGCGTGAAGATGTCGTTGACCTGCATCGCCACCTTCGGCTCGAACCCCGCCTGCTTGAACACCCGAATACCGTCCTGGTGTGTGGCGAAGCCTTGGGTCAAGGTGATGAATGTCTCGTCGCGCACCTCGGCCAGATCGACTTCGGCCCGCTGGGCAAAGGGCGAATCAGCCGGCGTAGCGAGGAAGATGTCATCGGAAAACAGCGGAATCTGCTCACAGTCCGGGTCGTTGACGCTGTCGTCCAGCGACACCAGGATCGCGTCGACTTCCATGTTCTTGAGCTTGTACAACAGGTCGATGTTCGAGCCCAGGATCAAGTCGATATTGAGTTCACTGCGGCGGATTTTCAGGCCCATGATCAGCTGCGGCACGGTTTTTACCGTCAGCGAATACAGTGAGCCAAGCTTGAAGCGCTCAGCGGAGAACCCGGCAGCTTCGCGGGTCAGGCGCACGCTTTCGAGTACGTCCTGAATCAGCTTCTGCGCCCGTTCTTCCAGCACATAAGCGCTTTCGAGTGGGGTCAGGTTGCGGCCTTCGTGTTTGAATAGCGGGCAACGCAGGGCGCTTTCCAGAGAGTGAATGGCGCGATGCACGCTAACGTTGCTGGTTTGCAACTCGGCGGCGGCGCGGGCCAGGTTGCCGGTGCGCATGAAGGCCAGGAACACCTCGAGTTTTTTCAGGGTCAACTCTTCATCGATCAACATGGGCCAGACTCTTATTCGAATCGCTCGATTGTGCCCAATTGGCTGACGTTTGGCTCGATGGCTTTTGTAGGAGCTGCCGAAGGCTGCGATCTTTTGATCTTCAGCACTTTCAAGGGCACCTGGAATCAGGATCAAAAGATCGCAGCCTCGTTTCACTCGACAGCTCCTACGCAGCTCCTACAGTTGGCATTGTGTTCTGAAACATTGCGCTTTTAGTCTCAAGGCTTGAGCCTTGCGCGCAGTGGTAATGAATTTTGAGGTGAGCAACACATGTATCACGGGGAAAGATTGAACGCCTGGACGCATCTGGTCGGGGCGGTGGCGGCGCTTGTCGGGGGCGTGTGGCTGCTGGTGATCGCCAGTATGGACGGCAGTCCGTGGAAGATCGTCAGCGTGGCGATTTACGCGTTCACCTTGCTGGTGCTCTACAGCGCGTCGACCGTGTACCACAGCGTGCGCGGGCGCAAGAAAGCGATCATGCAGAAGATCGATCACTTTTCGATCTACCTGCTGATTGCCGGCAGTTACACACCGTTCTGCCTGGTGACCCTGCGCGGGCCATGGGGCTGGACGTTGTTCGGGATTGTCTGGGGACTGGCGCTGATCGGCATCCTGCAAGAGATCAAACCCCGCTCGGAAGCGCGGATTCTGTCGATCGTGATTTACGCGGTGATGGGCTGGATCGTGCTGGTGGCGGTCAAGCCATTACTGGCGGCACTGGGACCAGTCGGCTTTACCTGGCTGGCGTCGGGCGGGGTGTTGTACACCGTGGGGATTGTCTTTTTTGCGCTGGACAGCCGTTTGCGCCATGCCCACGGGGTCTGGCATCTGTTTGTGATTGCCGGGAGCTTGCTGCACTTTGTGGCGATTCTGTTTTATGTCTTGTAGATCGCGTTGCAGCTATTTGCAAAACCTGTGGGAGCGAGCCTGCTCGCGAAAGCGTCCGGTCAGTCGAGATCATCGCTGACTGATCCACCGCATTCGCGAGCAGGCTCGCCCCCACTGGGACACAGGTGATCCAGTTGCGCCTGCGCCCGTCGGCTGAACACCTGCAACAAATCGCTCAAGGTGTGTGGCGGTGGTTCGTCGGCGCGGGTCACTGCGTACAGGGTGATCGGCAGCGCCGGCGCCAGGGGGCGAATCGCCGTGGTGGCGGGGGACGCGCCGAGTGCGGTGAACGGGTCGATCACTGCTAGCCCGGCCCCGGATTCAACCATCGCCCGCGCCAGCGAATAAGTCTGCACCGCAATGCGTACCTTTGGCGGCGGATCGACCGCCTCAAGGTAGCTGTCGAGTCTGGCGGCCAGCGGGTCGGCGCTGGACAGGCCGATCAGCGGCGCACCGGCCAGTTCGATCAACGGCAGCGGTTTACCGTGAGTGTCGTCGGCCCAAAAACCTTTCGGCGCCAGCGCCACCAGCATCCCACAGGCCAGGGCCTGCGCTTTCAGGCCCGGATGATCGGGCAGTTGCAACGTCAGGGCGACATCCACTTCGCGCATCAACAAGTTTTGCATCAGCTCGCGGCTGTGGGCGCTGGACAGTTCGCAGACGATTTCCGGGTAGCGTTGCGTCCATTCGTTGATTGCCGGCGGTAACAGCGACAAGGCCAGTGCCGGGATCGCGCCGATCCGTACACTGTGGCCCGGCTCGCGGCGCAGGCTCTGGGCCAGACGTCGCACGCCTTGCAGGCTTTCGGTGACCTTGTCGACTTCGCGCTCAAGCTCCAGGGCTTCGGGCGTCGGCTGCAATTTACCGCGCACCCGCAGGAATAATGGAAAGCCCAATTGCTGTTCGGCGTGTTGCAGCACTTTGCTCACCGCCGGCTGCGACACGTGCAGCAACTGGGCGGCGCCACTGACCGAACCGGTCTGGCGAATAGCCTGAAAAATCTCGATGTGTCGCAGTCGCATGGCAAGTCCATAACCTTTGTTTATGGGTCAGGCATCTTTATGCATTGTTCAACGGCTGTCACCTGGTCCTAACCTGAAGCACGTTCCAACAACGCTTAAGGACAGACATGGCTCAGCGGGTTTGCATCATCGGTGGCGGCGTCATCGGGCTGACAACGGCTTACGCACTGGTTCGCGACGGCATCGACGTGACGCTGATCGAGGCCCGGGATTCGTTTGCCAGCGAGACCAGTTTCGCCAATGGCGGCCAGTTGTCCTACCGCTATGTCGCGCCACTGGCCGATGCCGGCGTACCGTTGCAGGCGCTGGGCTGGATGTTGCGCGGTGACTCGCCCTTGAAGCTGCGTCCGCGCCTGGACCCGGCGCAATGGCGCTGGATGGCGTCCTTTCTGGCGGCCTGCCGGCGTTCGGTGAATCAGCGCAACGGCGCACACTTGCTGCGCCTGGCGCTGCTGAGCCAGGCCACGCTGCAAGGCTGGCGCGACGAAGATCGCCTCGACGGTTTCGACTGGCGGCGCAACGGCAAACTGGTGACGTTTCGTGAAGCGGCGAGTTTCGAGCACGCGCGCCAAGGGCTGGCTGATCCGCGACAGCAACAGGTGTTGTCCCGGGCCGAGTGCGCACAGTTGGAGCCGGCACTTGCCGAAGCGCCGTTTGTGGGCGCGATCTACACGCCCGATGAAGAAGTCGCCGATTGCCATGCTTTCTGTCTGCAACTGGCGGCCCGGCTCAAGGCGTCGGGGCGTTGCGAGTTTTTGCTGGGCCACACGGTCACCGGCATTCGCCACGGGGATGGCGCGGTGCAGGCCATCGAAATGGGCGCGCAGGTATTGCCGGTCGAGCAACTGGTGATCGCTGCCGGTCATCGCAGCCCGGCGCTGGCGTTGCCAGGCATGAACCTGCCGCTGTATCCGCTCAAGGGCTATAGCCTGAGCATGCCGATCCGCGCCGAACATCACGCGCCAGAGCTGAGCATTACCGATTACAACCGCAAGATCGTTTACGCCCGCATCGGGGCACAACTGCGCGTAGCGGCGATGGTCGACATTGTCGGTTTCGACCCGGCGCTCGATCCCAAGCGCTTGACGCTGATCAAGCGCCAGGCGCAGGAAACCTTACCCAATGCCGGCGATTACGACGCTGCCATCGAATGGGCCGGCATGCGCCCGGCGACTCCCAGCGGCGTGCCGTTGATTGGTGCCACGGCGTACCGCAACCTCTGGCTCAACCTCGGTCATGGCGCCTTGGGCTTTACTTTGGCCTGCGGTAGCGCTCGGCTGCTGAGTGAGTTGATTGCCCGGCGCGCACCCTCGATCGAAATGCAGGGCCTCGCACCCCGCGTCGCCTGACTGGAAAAGGAAGAACCGATGAGCATCAAGCGTTTCAACAGCAACAGTCGACTCTCTGGCGCCGTGACCTTTGGCGAGCTGGTGTTTCTATCGGGACAGGTGCCGGGTGACAGCAGCGATGCCGCCGGCCAAACCGCAGAGGTGCTGGCAAAAATCGACGGGTTGCTGGCCGAGGCTGGCAGCGACAAGGATCACGTGCTCAACGCGACGATTTACCTGAGTGACATTGGCCGCGATTTCGCCGCCATGAACGAGGTCTGGTCACAATGGTTGTCGCCGGACAAGGCGCCGACCCGCACCACGTTGCAGGCGCAACTGGCCCGTCCAGAGGTTCTGGTGGAAATCACCGTGATCGCCGCCCGCCGCTAATCACACTACCCACAACGGAGAATAACAATGCAAAAAATCACGTTGATCGGCTGCACCCTCGGCCTGCTGCTCGCCAGTCAGGTCCAGGCCAATGAAGCGCCGCTGACCGGCACGCTGAACAAGGTTGCCAATACCAAGAGCATCACGCTGGGTTATCGCGACGCGTCGGTGCCGTTCTCTTACGTGGGTGATCACACGGGGCAGCCGATGGGTTATTCGGTGGACCTGGCGAGCAAGATTGTCGAGCGCATCAAGCAAAAACTCGAGCTGCCGGATCTGCAGGTGAAGTACAACCTGGTGACCTCGCAAACGCGCATTCCTCTGGTGCAGAACGGCACGGTCGACCTTGAATGCGGCTCGACCGGCGTGACCGCCGAGCGCATGCAGCAAGTGGCGTTTTCCTATGGGTTCATCTATGTGAAGGGGCAGTTGCTCACGGCGAAGGACAGCGGCATCAAGAGCTTCGCCGACCTGCGCGGCAAGAACGTCGTGACCACCGCCGGGACCACCAATGAGCGGTTTCTGAAGAGCTACAACGTCGATCACAAGATCGATATGTTCGTGATCAGCGCCAAGGACCACGGCGAAGCATTCCAGATGCTGCAGTCAGGGCGGGCGGCGGCGTTCTATATGGACGATGCGCTGCTTTACGGTGAGCGCGCCAAGGCCCGCGATCCGCATAAGTGGGTCGTGGTGGGCGAGGAGCAATCGCGGGAAATCTACAGCTGCATGGTGCGCAAGGGCGATCCGCAATTTCTCGAATTGGTGAACTCGACGCTCGCCGATTTGTACAGCTCAGGGGAAATCAACGGCATCTACAACCGCTGGTTCCAGCAGCCGATTCCGCCTAAAGGTTTGAACCTTGAGTTTCCGATGACCAGCGAACTCAAGGCGATCATTGCCAAACCGGTGAGTGATCCGGTGCAATAGATCAAGATCAAAAGATCGCAGCCTTCGGCAGCTCCTACGATGGGAACGCGATCCCTGTAGGAGCTGCCGCAGGCTGCGATTTTTTAGAAGTCACCCCAAAGTTGCTGGGCCACCGCCAACGCCACCACCGGCGCGGTTTCGGTGCGCAACACGCGAGGGCCGAGGCGGGCGGCGTGAAAACCGCCAGCCTTGGCCTGCTCGACTTCAGCGTCGGACAACCCGCCTTCCGGGCCGATCAGAAACGCCAGCGTCGCCGGTTTCGCATGGCTCACCAGCGGCTCGGCCACCGGGTGCAGCACCAGCTTCAATTCGGCCTGCGTCTGCTTCAGCCAATCGGCCAACAGCAGTGGCGGATGAATCACCGGCACCGACGAGCGCCCGCACTGCTCGCAGGCGCTGATCGCCACCTGACGCCAGTGCATCAGGCGTTTGTCGGCGCGTTCGTCCTTGAGGCGGACTTCGCAGCGATCGGTGAAGATCGGGGTGATTTCGCTGACGCCCAGTTCGGTGGCTTTCTGAATCGCCCAGTCCATCCGCTCGCCACGGGACAAGCCCTGGCCGAGATGGACCGCAAGCGACGACTCGACCTGCCCGGCGAAGCTTTCATCGATGTTCACCACGACGCGCTTCTTGCCGACGTCCGCCAGCGTGCCGCGAAACTCATGGCCCGAGCCGTCGAACAATTGCACCGCATCACCCTCGGCCATGCGCAGCACGCGGCTGATGTAATGGGCCTGGGCCTCGGGAAGCTCGTGTTCGCCGATGCTCAAGGGGGCGTCGATAAAGAAGCGGGACAGTCTCATGCTGGGTCTCTGTAAAAAGTCGAATGTAGCAGCGTGGGCAATCAGCTTTTGTGGCGAGGGAGCTTGCTCCCGCTGGGTTGCGAAGCAGCCCCAAACCCGGCGACCGCGTTTTGTCAGTTAAAACGCGCAAACCGGATTACGACTGCTTCGCAGCCGAGCGGGAGCAAGCTCCATCGCCACAGGGCTTCAGCCTGGATCACGGTAGCCCGGATGAAAGTCCTTCGGTACCGCCACGCTGATGCTGTCACGGGTGGCGATGTCGATGCCTTCGCTGGCCACCTCGGCCAGAAAATCGATCTGCTCCGGGGTAATCACGTACGGCGGCAGGAAATACACCACGCTGCCCAACGGCCGCAATAAAGCACCACGCTCCAGCGCATGCTGGAACACTTTCAAACCACGACGTTCCTGCCACGGGTAAGCGGTCTTGCTGGCTTTGTCCTTGACCATTTCGATGGCCAGCACCATGCCGGTCTGGCGCACTTCGGCAACGTTCGGGTGATCGGCCAGGTGCGCGGTGGAGGAGGCCATGCGTTGAGCCAGGGCCTTGTTGTTCTCGATGACGTTGTCTTCTTCGAAGATATCCAGCGTCGCCAATGCCGCCGCGCATGCCAGCGGATTGCCCGTGTAGCTGTGGGAATGCAGGAAGGCGCGCAGGGTCGGGTAGTCGTCGTAGAAGGCGCTGTAGACCTCATCGGTGGTCAGGCAGGCCGCCAACGGCAGGTAACCGCCGGTCAGGGCCTTGGACAGACAGAGGAAGTCAGGGCGGATGCCGGCCTGTTCGCAGGCGAACATCGTCCCGGTGCGGCCGAAGCCGACGGCGATTTCATCGTGGATCAGGTGCACGCCATAACGGTCGCAGGCTTCGCGCAGTAGCTTGAGGTACACCGGGTGATACATGCGCATCCCGCCGGCGCCCTGAATCAGCGGCTCCAGAATCACGGCGGCCACGGTGTCGTGGTTGTCGGCCAGCGTCTGCTCCATGGCGGCGAACATAGTGCGCGAGTGTTCTTCCCAGCTCATGCCCTCGGGGCGCAGGTAGCAATCGGGGCTCGGCACCTTGATGGTGTCCATCAGCAGGGCTTTGTAGGTTTCGGTGAACAATGGCACATCGCCCACCGCCATCGCGGCCATGGTCTCGCCGTGGTAACCGTTGGTGAGGGTGACGAAGCGCTTCTTGTTCGGCTGGCCGCGGTTGAGCCAGTAGTGAAAGCTCATTTTCAACGCGACTTCGATGCAGGACGAACCGTTATCGGCGTAGAAGCACCGGGTCAGGCCTTCGGGCGTCATCTTTACCAGACGCTCCGACAGTTCGATCACCGGCTGATGGCTGAAACCGGCGAGGATCACGTGTTCCAGCTGATCGACCTGATCCTTGATGCGCTGGTTGATTCGCGGGTTGGCGTGACCGAACACGTTGACCCACCAGGAGCTGACGGCGTCGAGGTAGCGTTTGCCTTCGAAGTCTTCCAGCCAGACGCCTTCACCGCGTTTGATCGGGATCAGCGGCAGCTGTTCGTGGTCTTTCATCTGGGTGCAGGGATGCCACAACACCGCGAGATCGCGTTCCATCCACTGTTTATTCAGGCCCATTTTCTGTCTCCTCGAGGCTACCCGTGACGTAGGCGGGTAAACAATCGCGCAAGCCTATGCAATGCGCGTCACCGGGACAACCCATTGTGTCGATTGAGCTACTTTGTATAGGACGATAGACGTTGCTGGCGGCGTTTTGATGGCTGACGTATTCTTCGCGGTTCTTTGAGTCGTCTGACTCGTAAAACCGCTATTTCCCTCGTGTATTTCCGGAGTTCGCTGAATGTCTGCTGGTTGGCTGCGCGCCTGTGCGCTGGTGATGTTGGGGCTGTTCAGCGTTTCGGCGCTGGCCAAGGATAAAACGGCGATCGTGATCGGCGGCGGGCTTGCGGGCCTCACTGCGGCTTACGAGCTGCAGAATAAAGGCTGGCAGGTCACCCTGCTGGAGGCCAAACCGACTTTGGGTGGTCGCTCCGGCATGGCCACCAGTGAATGGATCGGCAACGACAAGACTCAACCGGTGCTGAACAAATACGTCTCGACGTTCAAGCTGACCACCACGCCGGCCCCTGAATTCGTACGCACCCCAGGCTATCTGATCGACGGCGAATACTTCACCGCCGCCGACCTGGCGACTAAACAGCCAGCCACTGCAGAAGCGCTGAAACGCTACGAAAAGACCCTGGATGATCTGGCGCGTTCGATCGAGGACCCGCAGAACCCGGCGGCCAACAGCACGCTGTTCGCCCTGGACCAGATCAACGTGGCCAACTGGCTTGATCGCCTGAATCTGCCAGCTACTGCACGTCAGTTGGTGAATCAGCAGATTCGTACCCATTATGACGAGCCTTCGCGCCTGTCGCTGTTGTACTTCGCACAACAGAGCCGCGTCTACCGTGGCATTGCCGACCGTGACCTGCGCGCCGCGCGTCTGCCCGGCGGCAGCCCGTTGCTGGCCCAGGCTTTCGTCAAACAACTGAAAACCATCAAGACCAGCTCCCCGGTTTCGGCCATTACTCAGGACAAGGACGGCGTCACTGTCAAGGTCGGCAGCGTTGGCTATCAAGCGGACTACGTCGTGCTGGCCGTGCCGTTGCGCGCACTGAGCAAAATCCAGATGACCCCGGCGCTGGATGCCCAGCACCTGGGCGCCATCAAAGGCACCAACTACGGCTGGCGTGACCAGATCATGCTGAAGTTCAAGACGCCGGTGTGGGAAAGCAAGGCGCGCATATCTGGCGAGATCTACAGCAACACCGGTCTGGGCATGTTGTGGGTCGAGCCGGCCCTGAAGGGCGGCGCCAACGTGGTGATCAACCTGTCCGGCGACAACGCGCGGGTGATGCAAGCCTTCGGCGACAAGCAGATGGTCGATCAGGTGCTGATTCGCCTGCACGCCTTTTATCCACAGGCACGCGGTTCGTTCACCGGTTATGAAATCCGCCGCTACAGTACCGACCCGTCGATGGGTGGCGCTTACCTGGCCTTCGGCCCGGGCCAGATGAGCAAGTACTGGCGTCTGTGGGAGCGCCCGCTGCAACGTGTCGCCTTTGCTGGCGAACACACCGATACCTTGTACCCAGGCACTCTGGAAGGCGCATTGCGCACCGGTCAGCGTGCAGCCAGTCAGGTAGAAGATCTGGCGGCGGGCAAATCGTTTGAGCCGGCGAAGGTTGTTCCGGCGGCGACCGCAGCAGCGGCAGGTGCAGTGGCGGCGAAAAAAGGCAACTTCTTCACCAATCTGTTCGGTGGTTCTGACGACAAACCGGAACCGGCCAAGGCGCCAGCACCCGTGGCCCCGGTTGCTCCGGCACCCGCCCCGGCACCTGCGCCGACTCCAGCGCCAGCACCGGTTGAGGCGCCGAAGCCTGCGGCACCGGTGAAAGTAGAGCCTGCCAAGAAAGCACCGGCCAAAGCACCCGTGAAAAAGCCTGCTGCCAAAACCGAGGTCAAAAAAGCTCCGGCCAGGGCGACGGCGAAAAAGACTGAGCCGGTGAAGAAACCAGCGGTCAGTACTGCTGCGAAGACCCCCGCGGCGACGGAAACCAAGACGCAGTAAGTCCTGGAATCAAAAAAAGCGCGGCAGTGATGCCGCGCTTTTTTTATGTCTTGGGTATGTCGCCCCAAAGCCGACGCTGATTTTGCTTTGACGCTAAGCTAGATCGACACTATGGACTTCGTCGCTTTGGTAGTCGCTGATATAGGCGCGTTTTTGTTGATCAAGAACCATGTCATACGGTTCAACAGCGCCAGGGATTGGAACCCGGCGAACAATCTCATAGGTGGCGGTACTGACTTCCACAACCTCTTTTCTGGTTTGATCCACGGCATAAGCGTTTCTTTCGCCGAACACTACTTTCCCTTCGCAAGTCACAAAATCGAAATGCCGGGTGGTCGATGACTTAGGGTCCAGTATGGTCAGTTTTCGAGCGTCCAGACACACGATATACACGTCTCTGTCATCGGGACTGACGGTAATCGCCGATGGATATTGTTCGGTTCTGATGATATCGATGACTTGGAAAGTCTTGCTGCTGATGATCGTTAGTGCGTCCTGATAAGGGCCGCCAGGAGAGTTTGTGCTGGATATATAAAGACGCGAATCGTCCTGGCTGATATCCACACTTATGGAGGGAGAGGGTAATCCTCGCACTCTGCTCACCGCATAAGTGCGGGTGTCAATAATTGCCAGCCACTCTTTATCCTGTCGAACAGTGACGTAAATATGTTTCCCGTCTCGGCTCACGACGACACCCCGAGGATGTCTTCCCACCGTGACGTTACCCACCGCATAGGTTTCAGTATCAATAACCGAAACCGAACTTGAACCGTAGTTGGTCACGTAAGCCCTTTTACCCCGATGGCCAAGAGCGATGTTTTGGGGGTAACGCTCGACGGCAATGGTGCGGATTACCTTTTTGTTCAGGGTGTCGATGACTGACACATCGCCTGAAATGTAATTGCAAACAAAAACCCGTGATCCATCGTCGTTGATGGCTATCCCTCGCGGTCCTTTCCCTACGGGTATCGAATTGGATAGGTTGCGCTTCATTGTGGGGGATAAACTCGAATAGTGACTCATGGTAGAACTCCTGTTCAGACGCTCGGACAAACGCCCGAGATCAGGTCATCAATGACCTGTAATGGTGGCTACTGTCAGATATGACAGTTCTGACGAGCGGTAAAGGCTTTTTTGAAGTGAACATAGGACAGCGTCGGTAGGTTTTTTCGTCTGGTTAACACTCTCTTAACATCTCGACCCCAAGGTCTTGATCGTATTTCTCGATATTTCAGAGCGAAATTTTCCGCTTTAAATCGATAGATAACTCGATAGTCTTGGGCGCAGTTCTTACAGGATTTGAGCAATGCAGCTACGTAACTCTTCTTCCCGCTACGGCTGGGTCAGCATCTTCATGCACTGGGGGGTGGCGCTCGCGGTCTTCGGCTTGTTTGCATTGGGGTTGTGGATGGTCGGTCTCGATTACTACAGCTCTTGGCGCAAAGATGCGCCGGATCTGCATAAGAGCATTGGTCTGGTGTTGTTCGCAGTCATGTTGCTGCGGGTGTTGTGGCGCTTCATCAGCCCACCGCCACCGGCCCTGCAAAGTTATAGCCGCATGACGCGACTTGGCGCCGTGTTCGGCCATGCCTTCCTCTATCTCGGGTTGTTCGCTGTGATGATTGCCGGTTACCTGATTTCCACCGCAGACGGTGTCGGGATCCCGGTGTTTGGCCTGTTTGAAGTTCCTGCACTGGTTTCCGGACTACCGGACCAGGCAGACACCGCTGGTGTGATCCATTTGTACCTGGCTTGGGCGCTGGTAATTTTTTCCGGCCTCCATGCGTTGGCAGCATTGAAACACCACTTTATCGATCGTGATGCGACCCTGACGCGAATGCTGGGACGCAAAGCCTGATGTTCAACCTCGACTCCAAAGGAATAGAAAGCATGTTGAAAAAGACGCTCGCCGCTCTGGCAATCGGTTCTGCTCTGCTGTCGGCTAACGTGATGGCGGCCGATTACGTTGTCGACAAAGAAGGCCAGCACGCCTTCGTTGATTTCAAGATCAGCCACCTGGGTTACAGCTATATTACCGGTACCTTCAAGGATATCGACGGCAAGTTCAACTTCGACGCCACCAAGCCTGAAGACAGCAAGATCGAGTTCAATGTGCGTACCGCCAGCGTGTTCACCAACCACGCCGAACGTGACAAGCATATTGCCAGCGGTGACTTCCTGAACGTGGGCAAATTCGCCGACGCCAAGTTCGTTTCCACCAGCGTCAAATCCACCGGCAAAAACGCTGCTGGCAAAGACACTGCCGACGTAACCGGTAACCTGACTTTGCTGGGTGTGACCAAGCCAATCGTGGTCAAAGCCACCTTCCTGGGCGAAGGCAAGGATCCATGGGGCGGCTATCGTGCCGGCTTCGAAGGCACCACCAGCATCAAGCGTTCCGATTTCGGCAAGCAGAAAGATTTGGGCCCAGCGTCCGATGCGGTCGAGCTGTATGTTACGTTTGAAGGTGTGAAAGCGAAGTGAATTTCGCTGCTTGAACAAAAACGCCCCTGATCTCACGATCCGGGGCGTTTTTTTTGCCTGGCAAAATTTGCGTCATCACCGCAAATTCATTGTGGGAGCGAGCCTGGTCGCGATGGGGCCGTTACATTCCCATAGATGTTGAATATTAGTCCGCTATCGCGAGCAGGCTCGCTCCCACAGGGGTTTTGCGTCAGGCATAAAAATGCCCCGGATCTTGCGATCCGGGGCATTTTTCATGGCTTTGAAAAACTCAGCGATTGCGGGTCAGCAAGGCTGGTTTTTCGCCGCGCGGACGGCCTGGGAGTTGATCCAGTTGCTCAGGTGTCGGGAAGCGATCGCTTTTCGACTCCTTGTGGATGATCTTCGGCGCCGGGCCCCGCGGGTTCTGCACGGCTGGTTCCGAACGAGGTTGTTCGTCACGGGCCGGGCGGCGGTTGCGGGACTCTTCACGACGGGCCTGGCCGTCACGTGGAGCACCGTTGCGTGGGCCGCTGCGCTTGGCCGGTGGGGTGCCGGTGGTTGCGCCGCTGCTGCTGCGCGGACCGTTCTGGCGACCTTGTGGCTGACCGGTGCGCGGAGCACTTGCGCCTGCGCCTTGTGCCGGAGCGCCCGGACGGCGACCACGGCCCTGAGCAGGTTTGGCTTGAGGCACGTAGTCGACGCGGTTACCGAAGTTATCGACATCGTCGTCCAGGAACTCGTCCGGAGCACGGTCAGCGGCGGCGCGTGGTGCCGGACGCTGTTGCTCACGGGCCGGGGTGCCTTCGCGAGGCTTGTGTTCACGGGCAGGGCGATCGCCACGGGCAGTGGCAGCAGGTTTTTCCTTGCCGCCCTTGTCCTTGCCTTTGTCTTTACGACCGCCACCACCACCGCTGCCGTTCGGACCATCGCCGCGCGGGCCACGTGGATTGCGCGGGTTACGCACATCCGGACGCTCGCGAACTTCAGGTTTCTCGGCTTCGACAGCGCTGGAATCGAAGCCCATCAGGTCGCCGTCGGCGATTTTCTGCCTGGTCATGCGCTCGATGCTTTTCAGCAGCTTTTCTTCGTCCGGAGCAACCAGCGAGATCGCTTCGCCCGAACGACCGGCACGGCCGGTACGACCGATACGGTGCACGTAATCTTCGTCGACGTTTGGCAGTTCGAAGTTGACCACGTGGGGCAACTGGTCGATGTCCAGGCCGCGAGCGGCGATGTCGGTGGCGACCAGGATGCGCACTTCACCGGCCTTGAAGTCGGCCAGGGCTTTGGTGCGGGCGTTCTGGCTCTTGTTACCGTGGATGGCGACGGCGGTGAGGCCGTGTTTGTCCAGGTACTCGGCCAGGCGGTTGGCGCCGTGCTTGGTGCGAGTGAACACCAGTACCTGTTCCCAGGCGCCAGCGGTGATCAGGTGGGCCAGCAGCGAACGCTTGTGGTTGGCTGGCAGACGGAAAACACGCTGTTCGATACGCTCGACCGTGGTGTTCGGTGGCGTGACTTCGATGCGTTCCGGGTTGTGCAGCAGCTTGCCGGCAAGGTCGGTAATGTCTTTGGAGAACGTCGCCGAGAACAGCAGGTTCTGGCGTTTGCTCGGCAGACGGGCGAGGACCTTTTTCACGTCATGGACAAAGCCCATGTCGAGCATGCGGTCGGCTTCGTCCAGCACGAGGATTTCCACGTGGGACAGATCGACGCTGCCTTGACCGGCGAGGTCGAGCAGGCGACCCGGGCAGGCTACCAGCACGTCGACACCGCGGGACATGGCCTGAACCTGTGGGTTCATGCCGACGCCGCCGAAGATGCAGGCGCTGACGAACTTCAGGTCACGGGCATAGACCTTGAAGCTTTCATGCACCTGGGCCGCGAGTTCGCGGGTTGGGGTCAGGACCAGTACGCGCGGTTGGCGCGGGCCGTGACGCTGGGATTTGTCCGGGTGACCGTTGGGAAACAACCGTTCCAGAATCGGAAGGGCGAAGCCGCCGGTTTTACCAGTACCTGTCTGTGCCGCAACCATCAGGTCGCGACCTTGCAACACGGCGGGAATGGCCCGCTGTTGCACCGGAGTAGGCTCGGTATAGCCCGCTGCCTCGATGGCGCGGACTAAAGCCTCGGAGAGACCGAGGGAAGCAAAGGACATGAGTAATCCTGTTTTAGTTAGGGCTTGGCCCAATGGGAGTCTTGCCTGGCGCGAATCGCGTTTAAGAGGACGCAATCCCGTCCGGTCCTGCTGGGCCTCGAAGGCTCGTCTGGAGCGCTCGCGCGGGCTGAAAAGCTGCGCTGTAGCGGAATCGAGATGCCTTGAACAAGTCCGAGCGTCCGGGCGTGAGCCTGGCGGGAACGCCGGAGTATAACAGAGCAATCACTGCGCGCCGCTTTCCTGCTGCTCAACGGTTTTTCCGCCGGTTGTGGTGGCGCTGGCGGCTTGTGCTTCGGTGGCCGGAGCGGCGCCATAGCGGGCGCTCAGTTCGGCGTAGGCCGGCTCGCGCTTGAAGCGTTTGAGCTCGGCACCGAAACGCTGTACCAACAAATCCATCCCGGCATTGCGGCGTACCGCCAGAAACTGGCTTTGCTGGCTGATGATGATCGGGTTCTCGGTGATCTTGTCGCGGATATTCAGTTGATCGAGTAAATACTGGCCGACCCGGCGATCGGTGATCAGCAGGTCGATACGACCGCGCACCAGTTTGCCGAAGTTGGCTTCATGGGTGGGTGCCGGCTCTTGGGTGAACAGCGTCGATTCGCTGAAGTCCTTGCTGTACAGGTAGCCCGGCGAGGTGCCGATGGTCAGGCCTTTCAGATCGTCCAGCGTGCGAAACGGATACGGACGCTCGTTGGCATAGAACATGACGAATTCGACTTGCGAGAGCGGTTCGCTGGGGTAGAGCAGGGTCGCGTCGCGTTCATCGCTGTGGAAAATATCCAGCGCGCCATCCGCCTGGCCTTGCTCAAGCATCGACAGGCAGCGTTTCCATGGCAGGAACTGCCATTCCACGTCGATTCCGAGGCGTTTGAAGACAATGGCGGTGGTTTCGTAGTCGAGCCCCAGCGATTTACCATTTTCCTCGTACACGTAAGGTGCCCAGGGTTCGGTGACAATACGCAACTTCTCGCCCCGAGCAGTGAAACTCAGGCAAGTGAACAGAAGCACGGTCAGTAACTGAGCGATCAGGGGCATGGCTTGAGATTACGACGAGAAATCATAAAGAGCCAGAAAGCGGATCCAGAAGCTCTGGTTCGGACCTTAAAAGCAAAAGATCGCAGCCTTTGGCAGCTCCTACGCACCTGTGGGCGCTGCCGAAGGCTGGATCTTTTGCTCTGCCTTGCTTGTTGCTTTCGCTTTTTGCTTAACGCGGCAACTTCAGGTTGTTCCACACCGCCAGACTCGGCTCAGCCTGGTTCAGCGTGTAGAAATGCAACCCTGGAGCGCCACCCTGCAGCAGGCGTTCGCACATCTCGGTGATGACTTGCTCACCAAAGCCTTGAATGCTTTGGGTGTCGTCGCCGTAGGCTTCCAGTTGCTTGCGGATCCAGCGCGGAATTTCCGCACCGCAAGCGTCGGAGAAACGCGCGAGCTTGCTGTAGTTGGTGATCGGCATGATCCCCGGCACGATCGGGATGTTCACACCCTTCGCCTGTACACGCTCGACGAAGTAGAAATAGCTGTCGGCGTTGAAGAAGTACTGAGTGATCGCACTGTTGGCGCCGGCGTTAGCCTTGCGCACGAAGTTGTTGAGATCGTCTTCAAAGTTGCGCGCTTGCGGATGCATCTCCGGGTAGGCGGCAACTTCGATGTGGAAATGATCGCCGGTTTCTTCACGAATGAATTCAACCAGGTCATTGGCGTGACGCATCTCGCCGCTGGCCATGCCCATGCCCGAGGGCAGGTCACCGCGAAGCGCGACGATACGCGTGATGCCGGCTGCCTTGTACTGGCTCAGCAGGCCGCGCAGGTCGGCCTTGCTGTCGCCCACGCAAGACAAATGCGGTGCGGCAGGGACTTTGACTTCGCTTTCAAGCTGCAACACGGTGTTGAGGGTGCGATCACGGGTCGAACCACCAGCGCCGTAGGTGCAGGAGAAGAAGTCAGGGTTGTAGGTCGCCAGATGACGGGCAGTGGCGATCAGTTTTTCATGCCCAGCATCGGTCTTCGTGGGGAAGAACTCGAAGCTGTAGCGACGGTCTTGGGACATGGTCATATCCTTGGAAACACGTAAGCCGGACGCTTGCACATCCCAAGGTGGGAGCGGGCTTGCTCGCGAAGGCGGTGGGTCAGACGACATTAATGTTGAATGCTAAATCGTCTTCGCGAGCAAGCCCGCTCCCACAAGGGAGAGCAGGCAGCAGGACGAATCAGTAGCGGTAAGCGTGCGGCTTGAACGGGCCTTCGACGGTCACGCCGATGTAGTCAGCCTGTTGCTTGGTCAGTTGAGTGACCACGCCACCGAAACCGCGGACCATTTCCAGGGCCACTTCTTCGTCGAGTTTCTTCGGCAGTACTTCAACGGTCAGGCGCTCGGCTTTCTGGGCCGGCGACAGGTCGGCGTACTTCTGGCCGAACAGGAAGATCTGAGCCAGAACCTGGTTGGCGAACGAACCGTCCATGATGCGGCTTGGGTGGCCAGTGGCGTTGCCCAGGTTAACCAGACGGCCTTCGGCCAGCAGGATCAGGTAGTCGTCGTTCTGAGCGTCGAAAGCGCCAGGGCCGGTACGGTGAACCTTGTGAACCTGTGGCTTCACTTCTTCCCATGCCCAGTTCTTGCGCATGAAAGCGGTGTCGATTTCGTTGTCGAAGTGACCGATGTTGCAGACAACAGCGCGCTTCTTCAGGGCTTTGAGCATGTTTGCGTCGCAAACATTGACGTTGCCGGTGGTGGTCACGATCAGGTCGATCTTGCCCAGCAGTGCTTTGTCGATGCTCGCTTCGGTACCGTTGTTGATACCGTCGATGAACGGCGAAACCAGTTCAAAACCGTCCATGCAGGCTTGCATGGCGCAGATCGGGTCGACTTCGGAGACTTTAACGATCATGCCTTCCTGACGCAGGGACTGGGCCGAGCCCTTGCCCACGTCACCGTAACCGATAACCAGCGCTTGCTTGCCGGACAGCAGGTGGTCGGTGCCGCGCTTGATCGCGTCGTTCAGGCTGTGACGGCAGCCGTACTTGTTGTCGTTCTTGCTCTTGGTCACCGAGTCGTTGACGTTGATGGCCGGGATTTTCAGCTCGCCCTTGGCCAGCATGTCCAGCAGGCGGTGAACGCCGGTGGTGGTTTCTTCGGTGACGCCGTGGACGCGGTCCAGGATCGCCGGGTATTTCTTGTGCAGCAGCTCGGTCAGGTCGCCGCCGTCGTCGAGGATCATGTTGGCATCCCAAGGCGCGCCATCTTTGAGGATGGTTTGCTCCAGGCACCACTCGTACTCTTCTTCAGTCTCGCCTTTCCAGGCGAAAACCGGGATACCGGCAGCAGCGATAGCGGCAGCGGCCTGGTCTTGAGTCGAGAAAATGTTGCAGGACGACCAACGCACTTCGGCACCCAGGGCAACCAGGGTTTCGATCAGCACGGCAGTCTGAATGGTCATGTGGATGCAGCCGAGAATCTTCGCGCCTTTGAGCGGTTGCTCGGCGGAGTATTTGCGGCGAAGACCCATCAGGGCTGGCATTTCGGATTCAGCGATGATGGTTTCGCGACGGCCCCAGGCAGCCAGGGACATGTCGGCGACTTTGTAATCGTTAAAATCTACAGGCGTGATAACAGCGCTCATGATGAGCCTCCATTCGTAATGTATGCGAATGGGCGCCGTTGTGCGTTTAGTGTCTGGCCGTGGCCAGTCAACGCCCCATCCGAGCCTGACAGGTCGAACCTGCTGCAGCGCCCCTCGGACAGGTGGCGGGAAAACGGTAGCAAGTGAACATTACCGTTTTGAAACGGTGGCGATTATAGCTGTGTAGACGATACTTCCAAAGCGTTTCTGCAGGTCAATGCCCGAACGGTAATCGAGACCATAGTCGATGCGTAATAGAGCTCTAGTCCGGGCTCTGCCATGATGGCCGGCATCAATCGGCAAGACGGTCAGGAGTGAGTATGAATTTCCACACCCGCAAATGGGTAAAACCCGAAGACCTCAACCCCAACGGCACGCTGTTCGGCGGCAGCCTGTTGCGCTGGATCGACGAAGAAGCGGCGATCTACGCCATCGTCCAGCTGGGTAATCAGCGCGTGGTCACCAAGTACATTTCCGAAATCAACTTTGTCAGCGCCTCGCGTCAGGGCGACATCATCGAACTGGGCATCACCGCCACCGAGTTCGGTCGCACCTCGATCACGCTGACTTGCGAAGTGCGTAACAAGATCACCCGCAAGAGCATCCTGACGGTGGAGAAGATGGTCTTCGTGAACCTGGGCGAAGACGGCCTGCCTGCACCGCACGGCCGGACTGAGATCATGTACGTCAAAGACCAGTTCAAGGATGATGACATCGGCGAGTGATTGCCGCTCTGTGGCGAGGGAGCTTGCTCCCGTTGGGGCGCGAAGCGGCCCTGAAATCTGTCATCGGGTTCTTTCAGGCAGACTTCACGTCAGCTTACGACTGCTTCGCAGCCGAGCGGGAGCAAGCTCCCTCGCCACAGGGTTTGCTTCGTTTCGCCGGGCAGTGAACAGCTCCGAACCCCGCGTGTCGTAATTAAACGACACGCCACTGGTTCAGGAGCTTTATGGACACGCCCAAAGACGGCAAGACCCCGGACCTCTCGGCGCAAGAACAGCACGAGGTCGACAAGAACCAGCCACCGCGCGCGGCGGTGCTGCACGAAATCATTCGCACCCAAGGTGATCAGGAGCTCGAGCGCAGCGTTGCGGCGCTGTGGTGGTCGGCCCTGGCTGCCGGCCTGACCATGGGCTTGTCACTGATGGGCATGGGGCTGCTCAACTCGCGTCTGCCGGACGGCGAAGGCTTCAAGGTGATCGCCAGTTTCGGCTACTGCGCAGGTTTTCTCGCGGTGATTCTCGCCCGTCAGCAACTCTTCACCGAAAACACCCTGACTGCCGTGCTGCCGATCATGAGCAAGCCTACGCTGGGTAATTTCGGTCGGTTGTTTCGGCTATGGACGGTGGTTTTGGTGGGCAACCTCTGTGGCACCTTGCTGGTGGCGTATGTGATGTTGCACCTGCCGATTTTCGACACCAAGACCGATCTGGCCTTCCTCGACATCGGGCGCAAGGTCATGGAAAACGACGCGAGCAAAATGTTCGCCAAAGGCATCATTTCCGGCTGGATGATCGCCACCATGGTCTGGATGATCCCGTCCATGGAAAGCGCCAAGATGTGGATCATCATCCTCATCACCTATTTCATGGCGTTGGGAGACTTCACCCACATCGTGGTTGGATCGGTTGAGGTTTCGTACCTGGTGTTCGCCGGCGAGTTGCCGTGGAAGGATTTCTGGCTGGTGTTCGCAGGCCCCACGCTGGTGGGGAACATCATTGGTGGCAGTTTTATCTTCGCGCTGATCAGCCATGCGCAGATTCGCAGTGAAAGCGGGCCGCCGAAGAAGAGCACGGATCAAACGCCGGATCCACGCAAGCCTAAAGATGAGTGAAGTGAGGTGCACCGCGTAAGCTTCATCGCGAGCAGGCTCGCTCCCACCGGGAAATACGCTGTCTAAGTGGGAGCGAGCCTGCTCGCGATAGCGGTTTGCGCAACAATGCAGTCAATCAGCCGGACACATTGACCGCGACAGCAGCGCGACGCTGCAGGTAGATAAAAAACAGCGCCGTCAGTACCGTCAACCCACTGACCAGTGCGCCGGTCCACGGCAAGTCCGCCAGGTCCGCGCCACTGGCCACAACCAGCCCGCCAATCCATGCCCCGGCAGCGTTGCCGAGATTGAATGCGCTTTGATTCAACGTCGACCCGAGGTTCGGCGCTTCATGAGCCTGATCGATGATCAGCAATTGCAGGATCGGGCACAGCGCAAACGCGAAGATGCCCCACAACACCAGCGTGATCGCCGCCGGGATCACTGAGTGACTGGTCTGACTGAAAGCGGCCAGCACGACGACCACGGCCAGCGCCATACCCACCAGAGAAGGCAGCAAACGACTGTCCGCCAACCGACCACCGAGCATGCTGCCCGCCGTCAACCCGACCCCGAACAACAGCAGCATGATGGTCACGCCATGCGGGCTGACACCGGTGATGTCTTGCAGAATCGGTGCGATATAGGTGAATACGCTGAACAGACTGGTGGACGCCAGCACGCTCATGCCCAGCGCCAGCAGCACGTTGGCCTTGCCCAGCACTTTGAACTCGCTGGCCAGGTTGGCCTTGTCCATGGGGATTTCCTTGGGCAGCCAGACCCACTGCGCGATGGCCGCAATCACACCAATCACCGAGACCGCCCAAAACGTCGAGCGCCAGCCGGCGTATTGCCCGAGCGCGGTGCCCAAGGGAACGCCCAGCACGTTGGCCAGCGTCAGACCGGTGAACATCATGGCAATCGCCTGGGCTCGTTTGTTCGGTGCCACCAAACCGGCGGCGACCACCGAGCCGATGCCGAAGAACGCACCATGGCACAGCGCCGTGATCACCCGCGCGGCCATCAAAGTGGCGTAGTTCGGCGCCAGGGCGCAGAGGATATTGCCGAGAATGAACATCAGCGTCATGCCCAACAGCGTGGCTTTGCGCGGCATGTTGGCGGTACCGACCGCGAGGATCGGCGCGCCGAACACCACGCCCAGGGCGTAACCGGTGATGAGCAGGCCCGCGTGAGGAATGCTCACGGCGAGGTCGCGGGCGACATCGGGCAGCAAGCCCATGATGACGAATTCAGTGGTGCCGATGCCGAAGGCGGCAACGGCCAGTGCGAGCAAGGCGAGTGGCATGCGCAAGGTCTCTGTCAGTAGTCTTGACGCTTTGATCAGGCATACGCAGGCCGACGACCGTTCTTGGTGAGAGCGGGCAGAGGCAGGAATTATTGGAATTAGTGTGTGCGCAACTGAGTGCGGCGTGGTCGCTTGAAGTATAAACAGCTGCGGACATATGGCGAATCAATTCTCTGTCCCGTGATGTAGGGGCTGCCGAAGGCTGCGATCTCTTGACCCTGAAAATCAAAAGATCGCAACCTTCGGCAGCTCCTGCGAGGGAGGGCGGAAATAAGGAGTGTGCCGTGCTTGCGACGGTTCTGGTATTGGTGGCAGCGCTGTTGCACGCGGCGTGGAATACCCTGATCAAATTCAGTGCGGAGCGGCTGTTGGTGGTGGCCTGCATGGACAGCGTGGCGCTGCTGTTCGTCGCGCTGATGCTGCCCTTCGTGGCGCTGCCGCCACTGCAGATGTGGCCGTGGATTCTCGCGTCGGCGGCATTCGAGTTGCTCTATCGCTACCTGTTGATCCAGGCCTATCGGGTCGGCGATCTCGGTCTGGTCTATCCCTTGATGCGTGGCCTGTCGCCGTTGGTGGTGCTGGCACTGACGCTGATCTTCGCCGGGGAAGTGCTGACGGCTCAGCAGATTTTCGGCATTTTGCTGATCCCGTTCGGCATGTTGTGCCTGCTCTGGCAGGGCGGAGGCGGGGTGCGTCTGCCGTGGTCGATGCTGCCGGTGGTGGCGCTGATCGGGTTGTGCATCGGTTGCTACACCTTCATCGATGGCCAAGCCTTGCGGCGCTGGTCTCACCCGCTGGATTATTTGGTGTGGGTCACCGTGCTTAGCGCCTGGCCATTCCCACTGCTGGCACTGGTGCGCAAGCGGTCGGCGTTCATGCTGTTCTGGCGCGAGCAGTGGCGGTTGGGCTTGGCGGTCGGGTTTTGCGTTCTGTTCAGTTACGCTCTGGTGCTGTGGGCCATGCAGCTCGGTTCGATTGCCGAAGCGGCGGCGCTGCGCGAAATCAGTGTGATCCTGGTGGTGCTGTTCGGTATGCGCTACCTGAAAGAACCTTTCGGCAGGCCTCGGCTCTTAGCCTGTGGGCTGGTGCTTGTCGGCATGTTGGTGATGAAGTTTTAGTCGCCCCTGATGGAATTCGATTTTCTATAACTGAAGAAGGAACTGCGTTATGACGGTTGCTCTGTGGTGCATTTTGATTGCGATCTGCTTGCCGTATCTATGCACAGGCGTCGCCAAGTTCAGCGGCGGCAAGTTCGGGCTGAAACAGAATCATGACCCGCGGGCGTTTCTGGATTCGCTCGAAGGGGTGGCCAGGCGTGCGCATTCGGCGCAGTTGAATGGCTTCGAAGTGACACCGGCGTTTGCTGCAGCGGTAATCGTCGCGCACTTGGCCGGTAATGCCGATCTGGTGACGATCAATGTGCTGGCGGTGTTGTTTATCACCAGTCGACTGCTGTACATCATTTGCTATCTGGCGGACTGGGCGATTCTGCGGTCGCTGGTGTGGGCCATTGGCATGGGGTTGATTGTCAGTTTCTTTGTGGTGTCGGTTTAAAGGCAAGATCAAAAGATCGCAGCCTTCGGCAGCTCCTACAGGTAATGCTGTTCACTTAAGCATTTGAGTCTCAGCAGGGCTTACTCGAAAATCC
>NZ_MOBM01000001.1:57123-62308 GCF_003732275.1 Pseudomonas frederiksbergensis | reverse complement strand
AGATCACGCTCCAGCGAATGGGTATGCGATAGTTTGTGTGTTTGTTCTCGAACTTTCGGTTCGTTTCGTCTTCACACACCGCAATCTGGTGCTCTCTCGCTTTTCAGCTCGAAGCATGCAAATTGCTTGGGTGTTATATGGTCAAGCCTCACGGGCAATTAGTATTGGTTAGCTCAACGCCTCACAGCGCTTACACACCCAACCTATCAACGTCGTAGTCTTCGACGGCCCTTCAGGGGACTCAAGGTCCCAGTGAGATCTCATCTTGAGGCTAGTTTCCCGCTTAGATGCTTTCAGCGGTTATCTATTCCGAACATAGCTACCCGGCAATGCCACTGGCGTGACAACCGGAACACCAGAGGTTCGTCCACTCCGGTCCTCTCGTACTAGGAGCAGCCCCTCTCAAATCTCAAACGTCCACGGCAGATAGGGACCGAACTGTCTCACGACGTTCTAAACCCAGCTCGCGTACCACTTTAAATGGCGAACAGCCATACCCTTGGGACCGGCTTCAGCCCCAGGATGTGATGAGCCGACATCGAGGTGCCAAACACCGCCGTCGATATGAACTCTTGGGCGGTATCAGCCTGTTATCCCCGGAGTACCTTTTATCCGTTGAGCGATGGCCCTTCCATACAGAACCACCGGATCACTAAGACCTACTTTCGTACCTGCTCGACGTGTCTGTCTCGCAGTCAAGCGCGCTTTTGCCTTTATACTCTACGACCGATTTCCGACCGGTCTGAGCGCACCTTCGTACTCCTCCGTTACTCTTTAGGAGGAGACCGCCCCAGTCAAACTACCCACCATACACTGTCCTCGATCCGGATAACGGACCTGAGTTAGAACCTCAAAGTTGCCAGGGTGGTATTTCAAGGTTGGCTCCACGCGAACTGGCGTCCACGCTTCAAAGCCTCCCACCTATCCTACACAAGCAAATTCAAAGTCCAGTGCAAAGCTATAGTAAAGGTTCACGGGGTCTTTCCGTCTAGCCGCGGATACACTGCATCTTCACAGCGATTTCAATTTCACTGAGTCTCGGGTGGAGACAGCGCCGCCATCGTTACGCCATTCGTGCAGGTCGGAACTTACCCGACAAGGAATTTCGCTACCTTAGGACCGTTATAGTTACGGCCGCCGTTTACCGGGGCTTCGATCAAGAGCTTCGCGTTAGCTAACCCCATCAATTAACCTTCCGGCACCGGGCAGGCGTCACACCCTATACGTCCACTTTCGTGTTTGCAGAGTGCTGTGTTTTTAATAAACAGTCGCAGCGGCCTGGTATCTTCGACCGGCGTGGGCTTACGCAGTAAATGCTTCACCCTCACCGGCGCACCTTCTCCCGAAGTTACGGTGCCATTTTGCCTAGTTCCTTCACCCGAGTTCTCTCAAGCGCCTTGGTATTCTCTACCCAACCACCTGTGTCGGTTTGGGGTACGGTTCCTGGTTACCTGAAGCTTAGAAGCTTTTCTTGGAAGCATGGCATCAACCACTTCGTGTTCTAAAAGAACACTCGTCATCAGCTCTCGGCCTTAGAATCCCGGATTTACCTAAGATTCCAGCCTACCACCTTAAACTTGGACAACCAACGCCAAGCTGGCCTAGCCTTCTCCGTCCCTCCATCGCAATAACCAGAAGTACAGGAATATTAACCTGTTTTCCATCGACTACGCTTTTCAGCCTCGCCTTAGGGACCGACTAACCCTGCGTCGATTAACGTTGCGCAGGAAACCTTGGTCTTTCGGCGTGGGTGTTTTTCACACCCATTGTCGTTACTCATGTCAGCATTCGCACTTCTGATACCTCCAGCAAGCTTCTCAACTCACCTTCACAGGCTTACAGAACGCTCCTCTACCGCATCACCTAAGTGATACCCGTAGCTTCGGTGTATGGTTTGAGCCCCGTTACATCTTCCGCGCAGGCCGACTCGACTAGTGAGCTATTACGCTTTCTTTAAAGGGTGGCTGCTTCTAAGCCAACCTCCTAGCTGTCTAAGCCTTCCCACATCGTTTCCCACTTAACCATAACTTTGGGACCTTAGCTGACGGTCTGGGTTGTTTCCCTTTTCACGACGGACGTTAGCACCCGCCGTGTGTCTCCCATGCTCGGCACTTGTAGGTATTCGGAGTTTGCATCGGTTTGGTAAGTCGGGATGACCCCCTAGCCGAAACAGTGCTCTACCCCCTACAGTGATACATGAGGCGCTACCTAAATAGCTTTCGAGGAGAACCAGCTATCTCCGAGCTTGATTAGCCTTTCACTCCGATCCACAGGTCATCCGCTAACTTTTCAACGGTAGTCGGTTCGGTCCTCCAGTTAGTGTTACCCAACCTTCAACCTGCCCATGGATAGATCGCCCGGTTTCGGGTCTATTCCCAGCGACTAGACGCCCTATTAAGACTCGCTTTCGCTACGCCTCCCCTATTCGGTTAAGCTCGCCACTGAAAATAAGTCGCTGACCCATTATACAAAAGGTACGCAGTCACCCAACAAAGTGGGCTCCCACTGCTTGTACGCATACGGTTTCAGGATCTATTTCACTCCCCTCTCCGGGGTTCTTTTCGCCTTTCCCTCACGGTACTAGTTCACTATCGGTCAGTCAGTAGTATTTAGCCTTGGAGGATGGTCCCCCCATATTCAGACAAAGTTTCTCGTGCTCCGTCCTACTCGATTTCATGACCAAGAGATTTTCGCGTACAGGGCTATCACCCACTATGGCCGCACTTTCCAGAGCGTTCCGCTAATCTCAAAGCCACTTAAGGGCTAGTCCCCGTTCGCTCGCCACTACTAAGGGAATCTCGGTTGATTTCTTTTCCTCAGGGTACTTAGATGTTTCAGTTCCCCTGGTTCGCTTCTTAAGCCTATGTATTCAGCTTAAGATACCTAACTTATGTTAGGTGGGTTCCCCCATTCAGACATCTCCGGATCAAAGTCTGTTTGCCGACTCCCCGAAGCTTTTCGCAGGCTACCACGTCTTTCATCGCCTCTGACTGCCAAGGCATCCACCGTATGCGCTTCTTCACTTGACCATATAACCCCAAGCAATCTGGTTATACTGTGAAGACGACATTCGCCGAAAATTCGCGATTAAACTCACAAATTTTACCTTAGCCTGAACAACACCAGTGAAAGTGCCATCCAGTCTATCTTTCTATCACATACCCAAATTTTTAAAGAACGATCTAATCAAAGACTAGAAATCAACATTCATCACCGTCTTGGTGGAATGCTCATTTCTAAGCTTTCAACAAACAGAAGCAGTAGTGGTGGAGCCAAACGGGATCGAACCGTTGACCTCCTGCGTGCAAGGCAGGCGCTCTCCCAGCTGAGCTATGGCCCCGTATTTCTACAGGCGTTTCCCACACAAAATTGGTGGGTCTGGGCAGATTCGAACTGCCGACCTCACCCTTATCAGGGGTGCGCTCTAACCAACTGAGCTACAGACCCAATTTCGGGCTGCTTCTTTATCGTCTTCTTCAATGAATCAAGCAATTCGTGTGGGAACTTATGGAGCAGCTGATGTCGTCGATTAAGGAGGTGATCCAGCCGCAGGTTCCCCTACGGCTACCTTGTTACGACTTCACCCCAGTCATGAATCACACCGTGGTAACCGTCCTCCCGAAGGTTAGACTAGCTACTTCTGGTGCAACCCACTCCCATGGTGTGACGGGCGGTGTGTACAAGGCCCGGGAACGTATTCACCGCGACATTCTGATTCGCGATTACTAGCGATTCCGACTTCACGCAGTCGAGTTGCAGACTGCGATCCGGACTACGATCGGTTTTCTGGGATTAGCTCCACCTCGCGGCTTGGCAACCCTCTGTACCGACCATTGTAGCACGTGTGTAGCCCAGGCCGTAAGGGCCATGATGACTTGACGTCATCCCCACCTTCCTCCGGTTTGTCACCGGCAGTCTCCTTAGAGTGCCCACCATAACGTGCTGGTAACTAAGGACAAGGGTTGCGCTCGTTACGGGACTTAACCCAACATCTCACGACACGAGCTGACGACAGCCATGCAGCACCTGTCTCAATGCTCCCGAAGGCACCAATCCATCTCTGGAAAGTTCATTGGATGTCAAGGCCTGGTAAGGTTCTTCGCGTTGCTTCGAATTAAACCACATGCTCCACCGCTTGTGCGGGCCCCCGTCAATTCATTTGAGTTTTAACCTTGCGGCCGTACTCCCCAGGCGGTCAACTTAATGCGTTAGCTGCGCCACTAAGAGCTCAAGGCTCCCAACGGCTAGTTGACATCGTTTACGGCGTGGACTACCAGGGTATCTAATCCTGTTTGCTCCCCACGCTTTCGCACCTCAGTGTCAGTATCAGTCCAGGTGGTCGCCTTCGCCACTGGTGTTCCTTCCTATATCTACGCATTTCACCGCTACACAGGAAATTCCACCACCCTCTACCATACTCTAGCTCGTCAGTTTTGAATGCAGTTCCCAGGTTGAGCCCGGGGATTTCACATCCAACTTAACGAACCACCTACGCGCGCTTTACGCCCAGTAATTCCGATTAACGCTTGCACCCTCTGTATTACCGCGGCTGCTGGCACAGAGTTAGCCGGTGCTTATTCTGTCGGTAACGTCAAAACAGATACGTATTAGGTAACTGCCCTTCCTCCCAACTTAAAGTGCTTTACAATCCGAAGACCTTCTTCACACACGCGGCATGGCTGGATCAGGCTTTCGCCCATTGTCCAATATTCCCCACTGCTGCCTCCCGTAGGAGTCTGGACCGTGTCTCAGTTCCAGTGTGACTGATCATCCTCTCAGACCAGTTACGGATCGTCGCCTTGGTGAGCCATTACCTCACCAACTAGCTAATCCGACCTAGGCTCATCTGATAGCGCAAGGCCCGAAGGTCCCCTGCTTTCTCCCGTAGGACGTATGCGGTATTAGCGTCCGTTTCCGAGCGTTATCCCCCACTACCAGGCAGATTCCTAGGCATTACTCACCCGTCCGCCGCTCGCCACCAGGTACAAGTACCCGTGCTGCCGCTCGACTTGCATGTGTTAGGCCTGCCGCCAGCGTTCAATCTGAGCCATGATCAAACTCTTCAGTTCAAACATCTTTGGGTTTTTAAGAAACCCTAAACTTGGCTCAGCAATCGTTGGTTACATCTTTGATTTCTCGCGGAGTAACTTGTGATGCTGATAATCTTGTTGACTATCAGTCTGAC
>NZ_MOBM01000001.1:0-56899 GCF_003732275.1 Pseudomonas frederiksbergensis | reverse complement strand
GTTTACCAAGGAGTTTTCCGTTTCGACTGCGCCGGAAGTGGGGCGAATTATAGACGTCCAGAATCTGCCGTCAACCCCTGATTTCAGCTTTATTCGGATTTGAGCGTAATACGCGCAAATGCCTTCTTCCCAGCCTGGCAAACATGGGTCGCGCCCAGTACGTATATAAAGGTGCGATCGACAACCTCACCATCTATACGCACACCACCAGAACCGAGAAGGTCGCGCGCCACAGCGGAGTTCTTCACCAGGCCCGCTTTATTAAGGACAGCAGCAATCGGCATATCCTCGGCAGCGGTCAACTCGATCTCTGGCAGATCATCCGGCAGCTCACCATCTTTCATACGGTTGCCCGCTGCACGGTGAGCATTAGCCGCAGCCTCTTCACCATGAAAGCGCGCAACGATCTCTTCGGCCAGCTTGATCTTGATGTCACGCGGATTCGCGCCTGCCTCGACGTCAGCCCGGAAAGCATTGATCTCTTCCATGGAGCGGAAGCTGAGCAATTCGAAGTAACGCCACATAAGCACATCAGGGATAGAGACCAGCTTGCCGTACATGACACCCGGCGCCTCCTGGATACCGACGTAGTTGCCCAGCGACTTGGACATCTTCTTCACGCCATCCAGACCTTCGAGCAACGGCATAGTCAGAATGCATTGAGCCTCCTGACCATAACCACGCTGCAGCTCGCGCCCCATCAGCAGGTTGAACTTCTGATCGGTACCACCCAGCTCGACATCCGCGCGCAACGCGACCGAGTCATAACCCTGAACCAGCGGATAGAGGAACTCGTGAATAGCAATTGGCTGATTGGTCGTGTAGCGCTTATCGAAATCGTCGCGCTCAAGCATGCGAGCCACGGTGTATTGCGAAGTCAGGCGAATGAAGTCGGCCGGCCCCATCTTATCCATCCAGGTGGAGTTGAACGCCACTTCGGTCTTGGCCGGATCAAGAATCTTGAAGACCTGAGTCTTGTAGGTCTCGGCATTCTCGAGAACCTGCTCACGAGTGAGCGGAGGACGTGTCGCGCTCTTGCCACTCGGATCACCGATCATCCCGGTGAAGTCACCTATAAGGAAGATCACCTGGTGCCCCAGATCCTGGAACTGACGCAGCTTATTAATAAGCACGGTATGCCCCAGGTGCAAATCCGGCGCGGTCGGATCGAAGCCTGCCTTAATACGCAGCGGCTGGCCACGCTTGAGTTTCTCGATCAGCTCGGACTCGACCAACAGTTCTTCTGCACCACGTTTGATCAGCGCTAGCTGCTCTTCAACCGACTTCATAACAGACCCGCAAGACTCAGATTCAAAGGGGAACAACCATACAAGATCGCGCACCAAATACAAGTTTTGCCCGGCGCACGGACGCCAATCCACGGACAGAGCGTTCGCAGACTTGCTTCAGAGATGATTTGGTTATATTTTATACAGTTATTTCGTCTTCATCATGTCATTCATCTTTTCAAAGTCAAAATTACCTATGACCACAGAACCGTCTAAAGCGCCGCCGCTTTACCCGAAGACCCACCTGCTCGCAGCAAGTGGCATCGCCGCCCTTCTCAGCCTGGCGCTTCTGGTATTCCCTTCCAGTGATGTTGAAGCCAAAAAGACGACCCTGAGTCTTGAACTGGAAAGCCCTGCAGAACAACTGACACAAGATCAAGACGCCGCCGAAGCCGTCCAAGCCACAAATGAGCCGGCCGCCTCCCCCTTCGCACAGATCGAAAACAGCGCCGAAGAGCCCCAAGAAACCGCCCAGGTCGCCCCCGCCCCCGCGCCTGCTCCCGCGCCAGTCGTCGAAGAGAAGAAGGCGCCAGGCCATAAGGAAGTGATCGTTAGCAAAGGCGACACTCTCTCGACTTTGTTCGAGAAAGTCGGCCTTCCGGCCACTTCGGTACATGAAGTACTGGCCAGCGACAAGCAGGCCAAGCAGTTCAGCCAGCTCAAACATGGCCAGAAGCTTGAATTCGAATTGGGCCCGGATGGCCAGCTGACCAATTTGCACAGCAAAGTCAGCGACATGGAAAGCATCAGCCTGACCAAGAATGACAAGGGTTACACGTTCAACCGCATTACCGCCAAGCCCACTGTTCGCTCCGCCTACGTTCATGGCGTGATCAACAGCTCGCTGTCGCAATCTGCCGCCCGGGCCGGCTTGTCCCACAGCCTGACCATGGATATGGCCAGTGTATTTGGCTATGACGTCGACTTCGCCCAGGATATTCGTCAGGGTGACGAGTTCGACGTGATTTATGAACAGAAGGTCGTCAACGGCAAAGCGGTCGGCAACGGCCCGATCCTCTCCGCACGCTTCACCAACCGCGGCAAGACTTACACCGCGGTGCGCTACACCAACAAACAAGGCAACAGCAGCTACTACACAGCTGACGGCAACAGCATGCGCAAGGCGTTTATCCGTACCCCGGTTGACTTCGCCCGCATCAGCTCGAAATTCTCCATGGGCCGCAAGCACCCGATCCTGAACAAGATCCGCGCCCATAAGGGTGTCGATTACGCAGCACCGCGCGGCACACCAATCAAGGCTGCCGGCGACGGCCAGGTACTGTTGGCCGGTCGCCGCGGCGGTTACGGCAATACCGTGATCATCCAGCACGGCAGCACCTACCGCACGCTGTACGGCCACATGCAGGGCTTCGCCAAAGGCATCAAGACTGGCGGCAGCGTCAAGCAAGGTCAGGTGATCGGTTACATCGGCACCACCGGTCTCTCCACCGGCCCGCACTTGCATTACGAGTTCCAGGTCAATGGTGTGCATGTCGATCCACTGGGCCAGAAAGTAGCGATGGCCGATCCGATCTCCAAAGCCGAACGCGCACGCTTCCTCGCGCAAAGCCAACCGTTGATGGCGCGCATGGATCAAGAAAAAGCCACTATGCTGGCTTCGAGTAAACGCTAAGCCATGGCGCTCTATATAGGTGTGATGTCCGGGACCAGCCTTGATGGCCTGGACATTGCGCTGATCGAGCAAGCCCCGGCAATCAAGCTGATCGCCACCCATTACATCCCTATGCCTGATTCCCTGCGCGCCGAGCTGCTTGGCTTGTGCGCCAGCGGCCCGGACGAAATTGCCCGCTCCGCCATTGCCCAGCAGAACTGGGTGAAACTGGCCGCACAGGGCATTCACACTCTCCTCGACCAACAAAACCTGAAACCCGCCGACATTCGCGCGATTGGCAGCCACGGCCAGACCATTCGCCACGAGCCGGCGCGCGGGTTCACGGTGCAAATCGGTAACCCGGCCTTACTCACCGAGCTGACCGGCATCACCGTGGTCAGCGATTTCCGCAGCCGCGATGTAGCCGCTGGAGGACAAGGCGCGCCACTGGTTCCAGCCTTTCACGAAGCCCTGTTTGAAGAACGGCCTGGCAACCGCGCGGTATTGAACATCGGCGGGTTCAGCAACCTCAGCCTGATCGAACCCGGCAAGCCTGTTGCCGGGTTTGACTGCGGCCCCGGGAATGTCCTGCTGGATGCCTGGATTCACCAGCAACGCGGCGATAACTTCGATCGTGACGGTCAATGGGCCGCCAGCGGCAAGGTTGAACCGGCTCTGTTGAACGAGCTGCTCAGCGATCCATTCTTTGTGACTCAGGGCCCGAAGAGCACCGGCCGCGAAGTGTTCAATCAGCCATGGCTGATGCAGCATCTGTCGCAGCTACCGACCTTCGCTGCCGAAGACGTACAGGCCACGCTGCTAGAGCTGACTGCGCTGACCATTGTCGAGTCATTGCAGAGCGCCCAATCGGGTACCCGGGAGCTGCTGGTTTGTGGTGGCGGCGCGCACAACGCCACGCTGATGAAACGCTTGGCCAGTCTGTTGCCGAATGCGAAAGTCAGCAGCACTGCTGCTTACGGCGTAGACCCGGACTGGGTCGAAGCCATGGCCTTCGCCTGGCTGGCTCATTGCTGCCTGGAAGGTATCGCGGCCAACCGTCCGAGTGTCACCGGTGCCCGCGGCCTACGCGTACTCGGCGCCATCTACCCCGCCTGAGCCTGAACCCCTGACAGCAAAACGCCGCAGAGTCCTGAGACCCTGCGGCGCCTGGTAATGCGGTGAGGTGCGATCAGATCGAGAACGAAGAGCCGCAGCCACACGTGGTGGTAGCGTTCGGGTTCTTGATCACGAAACGCGAACCTTCCAGACCTTCCTGGTAATCCACTTCGGCACCTGCCAGGTACTGGAAGCTCATTGGATCGACCACCAGGCTGACGCCTTCGCGCTCGACGATGGTGTCGTCATCGGCCACTTCTTCATCGAAGGTGAAGCCGTACTGAAACCCTGAACAACCGCCGCCCGTAACGAATACGCGCAGCTTCAAGCGATCATTCCCCTCTTCATCGACCAGGCTCTTCACCTTGTGCGCGGCACCGTGGGTGAATTGCAAAGCCGTGGGGGTGAAGGATTCGACGCTCATGCTGACTATCTCCCGGCGTTACGCCGCCATAATGCGTGATGACGCGCATTATCCGCTTCTCCCAGAAAATCGGTCAACTATTGTTACGGTATATCAATCAACCCAATTGTCAGACCACAATGCAAAAAGGCCCGTTCGACGGGCCTTTTTGCTGAGCGGGATAAAGCCTTACGGCAGCATGCCCGCATGGGACAGGCCCAGACGCTCATCCAGACCGAACAGGATATTCAGGTTCTGCACCGCCTGACCGGACGCGCCTTTGACCAGATTGTCGATCACCGACAATACCACCACCAGATCACCATCCTGCGGACGATGCACGGCGATACGGCAAACGTTGGCGCCGCGCACGCTACGAGTTTCCGGATGGCTGCCGGCAGGCATCACATCGACGAACGGTTCGTTGGCATAGCGCTTTTCGAACAACGCTTGCAGATCCACCGAGCGATCCACAACAGTCGCGTAGAGCGTCGAGTGAATACCGCGAATCATTGGTGTCAGGTGTGGAACGAAGGTCAGCCCCACGTCCTTGCCCGCTGCACGACGCAGCCCCTGGCGGATTTCCGGCAAGTGACGGTGCCCTTTGACGGCGTAAGCCTTCATGCTTTCCGACGTCTCGGAGTACAGCGAACCTACAGAAGCGCCACGACCGGCACCGCTGACGCCGGATTTGCAGTCTGCGATCAAACGAGTGGTATCTGCCAGACCGGCTTCAAGCAATGGCAGGAAACCCAATTGCGTGGCAGTCGGGTAGCAACCCGGCACAGCAATCAGGCGCGCTTGCTTGATTTGCTCGCGATTGACTTCCGGCAAGCCGTAAACCGCCTCCTCCAACAGTTCCGGCGCGCCGTGCGGCTGGCCGTACCATTTGGCCCACTCATCGGCGTCTTGCAGACGGAAGTCTGCCGACAGGTCGATGACCTTGGTCCCGGCAGCCAGCAACTCACCCGCCAGAGCATGAGCGACACCGTGCGGCGTGGCGAAGAACACCACGTCACAGGCCCCGAGAGTCTTGATGTCCGGAACGCTGAAAGCCAGGCCGTCGTAATGGCCTCGCAGGTTCGGGTACATATCGGCCACGGCCAGGCCGGCCTCGGATCGGGAAGTGATCACTACCACTTCAGCTTGCGGATGCTGTGCCAACAGACGCAGCAGTTCGACACCGGTGTAACCCGTGCCGCCGACGATACCGACCTTGACCATAAACCTGCCCTCAACGAACCCACTGGAAAGCCGTCGATAATAGGGGCCGCGCGGCCCTGCGACAACCGTCAAGGTGACGTGTGGCGGCTCAAGCCTCTACTATTCCCGCTACCGTGAACCCTGGGAATACCTGAAAATGCTTTATCTGTGGCTCAAAGCGCTTCATATCGTCAGCATGGTCTGCTGGTTTGCCGGCCTGTTTTATCTGCCGCGCCTGTTCGTCTATCACGCTCAAAGCGAAGACACCATCAGCAAGGAACGCTTCAGTATCATGGAGCGCAAGCTGTACCGGGGCATCATGGGCCCGGCGATGATCGCCACCCTGGTGTTCGGCATCTGGCTGATCAGCCTCAACCCAAGCGCCTACTTCACCCAAGGTGCATGGATGCATGCCAAATTGACCCTTGTGGTAATCCTGATCGGCTATCACCACATGTGCGGCGCACAGGTAAAACGTTTTGCCCGTGGCGAAAACACCCGCAGCCATGTCTTTTATCGCTGGTTCAATGAAGTGCCGGTTCTGATATTGCTGGCTATCGTAATTCTGGTCGTCGTTCGGCCGTTTTAATCCAACAAGCATCATTCACCCGGGGTACTTCCAATGTCGCTGCCCGCTTTGCTCGAACAACGCTTGCGTCTGCCGGTGGTGGCGGCGCCGATGTTCCTGATTTCCAACCCTGAACTGGTGCTCGCCTGCTGCCGTAATGGCGTGGTGGGCAGCTTTCCTGCGCTGAACCAGCGTGAGAGCAGCGGTTTCAAGGCCTGGCTGGAAGAAATCGAAGCAGGACTGGCGATACTGGAAAACCCTGCGCCTTACGCGGTGAACCTGATCGTCCACAACAGCAACCCGCGATTGCAGGCCGACCTGGCGATCTGCATCGAGCACAAAGTACCGATCGTGATCACCAGCCTCGGCGCCGTGAAGGAATTAGTCGACGCCGTGCATAGCTATGGCGGCCTGGTGTTTCACGACGTGACGACGCGTCGCCACGCAGAAAAAGCCGCCGAGGCCGGCGTGGACGGTTTGATCGCCGTGGCTGCGGGCGCCGGTGGTCACGCCGGGACCTGGAGCCCGTTTTCGCTGATCGCCGAAATTCGACAGTTTTTCGACAAGACCCTGCTGCTGGCCGGCTGCCTGAACCATGGCCATGAGATTCTTGCCGCGCAAGTGCTCGGTGCGGATCTGGCCTACTTCGGTACGCGATTTATCGGTACCACTGAAAGTCATGCGCCTGACGCATATAAGGAGATGCTCCTGACTTCCAGAGCCGCAGACATCGTCCATACTCCAGCGGTGTCGGGCGTACCGGCAAACTTCATGCGCCGGAGCCTGGAGGCCGCCGGTTTCGACATGGCAGCCCTGCAAGGCAAGGGTGAGGTGAACTTCGGCGCCAAGCTCAAGCCGTTGAGCGATGAAGCCAAAGCCTGGAAAACCGTGTGGTCCGCAGGCCAGGGTGTCGGAGAAATCGATGACCTGCCGAGTGTCGATCAACTGGTCGCACGTCTCGACGCCGAATACCGCAAGGCGCTGGAACTGGCGGCGGCATTGCCCAAGCGCTGGCCGCGCTGACAGAAAAACTTGGCCCGCCCAATCCGGCTGGCCCTACACTCCATACTTGCAACACCGTCTATTACAAACTCTCGCGACAAGGATGCCTCGGCCATGAGCGAAAACCGTTTCAAGATCGTCTTCGATGGCGCTCTGCAGCCAGGTGTTGACGCCACCACCGCGAAGCTCAATCTCGCCGAGCTGTTCAAAAGCGATGTCGCGGCTATCGAGCGCCTGTTCAGTGGCCGGACAGTTGCACTCAAGCGCGACCTGTCACACACCGACGCGCAGACTTACCTTCAGGCGCTGACGAAAACCGGCATCGATGCCCGAATCGAAACAGAACCCTCGATCGAGCTGAACCTGTCCGACGTTCACGAACACGCCCCTGCCAACAGCCAACCTGTCACGGCAGATCCCGATTCTCCCTATGCACCGCCCCGAGCCTCTGTCGGCGAAACACTGCCGGAGTTTTCTGCACTCAAGGCATTCAGTTTCGTCGGCCGCATCGGTCGCTTGCGCTTTCTGGCCTGGACGATGGCTCTTACGCTGGTGACGCTTGGCGTTGGCTCCGTGTTGGCTATTTTCGGCTTCGCGCTCATCAGCACGGACTCCACTGCGGGACTGATCCTCGCTTGTCTGCTGGCTTTAATCCTGGTCGTGGTGCTCGCATTCATCAGCATCCAGTTCAGCGTCCAGCGCCTGCACGATATCGGCTGGTCCGGCTGGCTCTGGCTGCTGAACCTTGTACCGGTCGTGGGCAGCGTTTTTCCGTTTGTAATAATGATCGTGCCGGGTAACAACACGGCCAACCGATATGGCGCACCACCACCGCCCAACAGCAACGCGGTCAGGGTGCTGGCTTCGCTGTGGCTGGTGTTTATCGCGATCATGTTCGTCGGCGGGCTGACTGGAGGCCTCACCGCGATTCAGGATGAGTACGAAAACGCCACCGAGAGCACCTATCAAAGCAGCTCGGTGATCACCGACGAAGTTGAAGTCGAACCGGCCGAAGAGGCCGAACAAGCGCCAAATTCATCCGATGATGCAGCCGAAGCAGCTGAGCCCCCTGTAGACTCTGCGAAAGAATGAACAGCGCTCCCCGCCCGTGACACCTGCGTCGCCGGCGCGGAGCGGTTTCGATGGAGAACTGCATGACCCGTTACGCTCTGATCACTGGCGCCTCCAGCGGCATCGGCCTGGCGATGGCCGAAGCGCTGGCCCGGCGCGGCCGTAGCCTGATTCTGGTGGCCCGACAACGTGATCAGCTGGAAAGTATCGCGATTGAACTGACTCAACGTTTTGGTGTGGAAGTGCTGTTTCGTGCCTGTGACCTGGGTGAGCCGCTGAGGCTGTCCGGTTTTTTGCTGGAGCTGGAGGAAGGCGACCGGCAGATAGATTTGCTGGTCAACTGTGCCGGCATCGGTACTTGCGGTCCGTTCCTGGCTCAGGACTGGATGACCGAGCAGGACTTGATCGAAGTGAACATTCTGGCCCTCACGCGCCTGTGTCATGCCATCGGCAACAGTATGGCCTTGCAGGGCGGCGGACAGATTCTGAACGTCGCCTCGGTCGCGGGGTTTCATCCCGGTCCATGGATGAGCACTTATTACGCCAGCAAGGCTTACGTACTGCATTTTTCCGAAGGCTTGCGCGTCGAACTGAAGAAATGCGCGGTCAAGGTGTCGGTGCTCTGCCCTGGCCCGACCCGTACGGCGTTTTTTCGTAACGCGCAAATGGACACCGACAAACTGGACGAGAGCAAAAGGCTGATGAGCCCCGAGGAAGTCGCGCTTTATACCGTGCGCGCCCTGGAGCGAAATCGCGCCATTATTGTCCCCGGTCGCCTGAATCGCTGGTTCGCATTCCTGCCGCGGCTCGGCTCGCGCTGGCTGACCCGGACAATCGCGGGCATGGTCAACAAAGCCTATTGCCCGCGCTGATCAATCCTCAAGGCAAAAGACTGGGCTCTGACATAACCCATGGTTACACTCAGGCCAGCCCAAACAACGGAGAAAACAGCTGTGGATACTCTGTTCACCAAGATCATCAACCGGGAAATCCCGGCGAAGATCATTTACGAGGACGACCAGGTACTGGCCTTCCACGACATCGCGCCACAGGCCCCCGTGCATTTCCTGGTAGTCCCGAAGAAGCCGGTGCGCACCCTTAACGACCTCACCGAGGACGACAAGGCTTTGGCCGGGCATATTCTGTTCACGGCCCAGCGTCTGGCTCTGGAATTGGGCTGTGAAGAAGGTTTCCGGGTGGTCATGAACTGCAATGAATTGGGCGGGCAGACCGTCTATCACATTCATATGCACGTGCTGGGTCAGCGCCAGATGCACTGGCCGCCGGGCTGATGTGGCGAGGGAGCTTGCTCCCATTGGGCTGCGCAGCAGCCCCAATCCATGCGCCGTATTTTTCAGCCCTATCGATGGGCTGAATTTACGACCGCTTCGCGGCCGAGCGGGAGCAAGCTCCCTCGCCACAGATGACTCAGCGCAAACCCTCCCTCGGCCGATTGGGTTAAACTGGCCGCCGAGATTCTTCCCGGAGGTCAGCATGACTACCCAACGTCACTACTCGCCGATTGACCGTCTTCTGCTGCAAGCCGATGCCGCGATGCGGACTTTGCTGCCCTTCAGTGGGCAGCCCTACCGTCCGTCGCCTGCCATCGTGCAGCCGGATGCGCAAATGAGCGACGAGGACACCCGGCACGTCGCCGGTTTGATGCGCATCAACCATACCGGTGAAGTCTGCGCCCAGGCGCTGTATCAAGGTCAGGCCCTGACCGCCAAGCTGCCAAAAGTACGCGCGGCCATGGAGCACGCCGCCGAAGAAGAAATCGACCACCTGGTCTGGTGCGAACAACGCATTCATCAGTTGGGCAGCCATACCAGCATCCTCAATCCGCTTTTCTACGGCATGTCGTTCGGGATTGGCGCAGTCGCCGGGTTGATCAGCGACAAAGTCAGCTTGGGTTTCGTTGCCGCCACCGAGCATCAGGTCTGCAAACACCTGAACGAACACCTTGAACAACTGCCCGCCGAGGACGAGAAATCCAGGGCGATCCTGGAGCAAATGCGCATCGATGAAGAACACCACGCCGAAAGCGCGCTGGATGCGGGTGGGTTTCGTTTTCCTGCACCGGTGAAGTTCGGGATGAGTTTGTTGGCCAAGGTGATGACCAAGAGTACTTACCGGATCTGAGCTCAGCGTCGTCAGGCAGGACCTCTTCGCGGGCAAGCCCGCTCCACGGGTTTTTCGACAGGCATGAAAAAGGCGACTACTTCGCAGTAGTCGCCTTTTTTTGTACCCGGAAATCTTAACTCGGCATATTGCGCGCGTAGAAGATTTCGAGCATTTCGTGTTTCACACGCTCAGTCACCTGGGCACGTTGCTCAGAGGACAGGTTGCTGGTGGCGTCGCCGAACAGGTAGTTATCCAGTTCGAAGTTCTTCAACAGCATTTTGGTGTGGAACAGGTTTTCCTGGTACACGTTCACGTCGGTCATCTGGTACGCGTCGCGGGTGTCATCGGAGAGGTAGTTCTGGATCGAGTTGATCTCGTGGTCGATGAAGTGCTTCTTGCCTTCAACGTCACGGGTGAAGCCGCGCACGCGGTAATCCACAGTCACGATGTCCGAATCGAACTGGTGAATCAGGAAATTAAGCGCTTTGAGCGGTGAAATGACACCACAGGTCGACACGTCGATATCCACACGGAACGTCGCGATACCGTCCACCGGATGGATTTCCGGATAGGTATGCACCGTGATGTGGCTCTTGTCGAGGTGGGCCAGGATGATTTCGGGCAATGGGCCCGGAGACTCTTCGATCTGACTGTCGGTCGGGGTCACCGGCTCTTCAGAGATCAGAATCGTGACGCTGGCGCCTTGGGGTTCATAGTCCTGACTGGCGATGTTCAGGATGTTGGCACCAATGATATCGACAACTTCTGTGAGGATCTGCGTCAGGCGTTTGGCGTTGTACTCTTTATTGATGTACTCGACGTAAGCCTGTTGGTCTTGCGGGGTTTCCGCGTAGCAGATGTCATAGATGTTGAAGCTCAAGGTCTTTGTCAGGTTATTGAACCCGTGGAGCTTGAGTTTGCTTTTCACCGTTAAAAACTCTCTATGTATTGCGGGCTGGCCGCGTGATCAAGCATGCCCGTCAGATGCGAACGACGCACCTGCGTAGGACGGTTAACACCTCTTCGCGATGGCGATTTTGGTTGTCTGTTCAGGCAAGCGACCTGTCGGCTGACCGATCACTGCCCTGAAAAAAGTGGCGCATTATGCAGACGTCAGCTATGGATCGCCAGAGTCTGCACTGCTTTTATGATAGTTGAATGTCGATTCAACCGAGTTCGATGATTTCGTAGTCGTGGGTAATCGCCACGCCAGCCGCGCCGAGCATGATCGAGGCCGAGCAATACTTCTCGGCCGACAGCTCGATGGCGCGCTTGACCTGGGCTTCTTTCAGCCCGCGTCCCTTGACCACGAAGTGCATGTGGATCTTGGTGAAAACCTTCGGATCTTCGGTCGCACGTTCGGCTTCGAGGAAGGCTTCGCAGCTTTCGACGGCCTGACGGGACTTCTTGAGGATGCTGACCACATCGAAATTGCTGCAACCGCCAACACCCAGCAGGAGCATTTCCATCGGCCGGACACCCAGATTACGACCGCCGGCATCGGGCGGTCCGTCCATGACCACGACATGACCGCTGCCAGATTCACCGAGGAACATGGCTTCGCCAGCCCATTGGATGCGTGCCTTCATCGCCAAGACTCCACTGTATAAAAAAGGGTCGCCAGCTTAGCACAGGGCCCTTGATTGGCAGTGCTTCACCTTCCTAGGACATAACCATCTGCGTCGTAGGCAAATTCTCGAATCTTGAAGGAATGCGTCTGTTAAGCTGACGCCAATTCAATGGCGAATAGCCAGCTTTGTAGCGAATAAAAAGGATCGCAGGCTTCGCCAGCTCCTACAAAAAACAAATACACCGTGCAGTCTTTTCGGGATACAACCATGGTTGCTATTACTCCCACACCCAAAATCAAGAACCTCGACAAACTGTTGATGCACTGCCAGCGCCGTCGCTATGCCGCCAAGAGCAACATCATTTGTGCAGGTGACCGCTCGGACACGCTGTTTTTTATCATCAAAGGTTCGGTAACCATCCTGATTGAGGATGACGACGGCCGTGAAATGATCATTGCCTACCTCAATTCCGGCGACTTTTTCGGCGAGCTGGGTCTGTTTGAGCAAGCCGGCCTGGAACAGGAGCGCAGCGCCTGGGTACGTGCCAAGGTCGAATGCGAAGTCGCGGAAATCAGCTACGCGAAATTTCGCGAGCTGTCCCAACAAGATCCAGACATTCTTTACGTGCTCAGCGGACAAATCGCACAGCGCCTGCGCAATACCACGCGCAAGGTCGGCGACCTGGCGTTCTTCGACGTGACCGGTCGCGTTGCGCGCTGCCTGCTGGAACTGTGCAAGCAGCCTGACGCCATGACTCACCCGGACGGCATGCAGATCAAGGTGACCCGTCAGGAAATCGGCCGGATTGTCGGTTGTTCCCGTGAAATGGTCGGCCGCGTGCTCAAGGATCTGGAAGAGCGCAACCTGGTCGACGTCAAAGGCAAGACCATGGTGGTCTTCGGTACGCGCTAAGCTCGAAAACTCAAGTTCCTAAACTTAAGCCCCGAGCATTTCTGCCAGCAACTGTCGGTACAGTGCATCGAGCCGTTCCAGTGCCTCAGGAGCGGCAAACTTTTCATGCAGGGCGATGTGGCTTTCAGCGCGAACCCGCTGTTCCAGGCCACAGGCTTCATTGAAGCGATTGACCGCCGCGACCATCGACTCTCGCTCGTCATCGATCAACATCGCCCCATGCACCAGGCCGACCGGACGCTGACCGCCTTTACTCTGGCGCCAACGCTGGGCGGTACCGACCATCTTTCGACCGTCGAGATTGACGTTGAAACGGCCGTCGCAGAACGCGCCCTCGATTTCGCCCAACGACGAAGTGCCGCCCAGCTCATCCAGTAACTGACAGATCGGATCGCACAAACGCCGGTAGCCGGTTTCGATGCGGTTCAGATCGCCTTCGCCGCGCGGTGGGGCATAAACCAGTGCGATGTTGATCGTCGAGGCCGATTGCGGCACTGGCTCACCGCCGGTTTCACGCAAAAGTACCGGCCAGTCGGCGGCAGCGGATATTTCGCACGCGGCGTCGAACAGTGGCAAACGATTCAAGCGACGGGGCATGACCAACGCGCGGTCAGTGGGTTGCCAGAACAGCAGCCCGAACTCCGACTCACCGGTGCATACATGGGCCAACAGATCCTGTTCGGCGAGCAGGCCGGCTTCGATGGTCAGAGGGGTTGGTGAGGTCATAAGGTACTCCATAGGACGGTCAGTCTGTGGTGCATCTTATGCCGCCTTCGCGAGCAAGCCCGCTCCCACAGTTGACCCGCGTTGTCTGGATGAACGCGGGCTAATGTGGGAGCGGGCTTGCTCGCGAAGGGAGCGCCCCGATTTTCAATCAGTCGAGCGTAGAACCGCTCACTGGAATGCCACGCTCGGGAAAGAACAGGCGCTGCAATTCGGTACCGGGGCTTTCAGCACGCATGAACGCTTCGCCGACCAGGAACGCATACACATCGCTGATTTCCATCAGTTCGACATCGGCCCGGTTAAGAATGCCACTTTCAGTAATCACCAGACGATCACGCGGGATACGCGGCAACAGGTCTAGGGTGGTTTCCAGATTGACGTCGAAGGTGTGCAGGTTGCGGTTGTTCACGCCCACCAGCGGCGTGTCGAGGGTTTTCAAGGCCCGCTCCAGCTCGTCGCCATCGTGGACTTCCACCAGCACATCAAGCCCGACGCTTTTGGCCACGGCCGCCAGCTCGGCCATCTTCACGTCGTCCAGTGCGGAGACGATCAACAGCACGCAGTCAGCGCCCAGAGCCCGGGATTCGACGATCTGGTAAGGATCGATCATGAAGTCCTTGCGGATCACCGGCAATTTGCACGCCGCCCGAGCCTGCTGCAGATACGCATCGGCGCCTTGGAAGTAATCGATGTCGGTGAGCACCGACAGGCAAGTGGCCCCGCCCTTTTCGTAACTTCTGGCAATATCCGCAGGCACGAAGTTCTCGCGAATCACGCCTTTGCTTGGCGAAGCCTTCTTGATTTCAGCAATGACCGCCGGCTGCTTCGTCTTGGCCTGATCGATCAATGCCTTGGCAAAACCACGGGGTGCATCGGCCGCCTTGGCCAGATTTTCCAGCTCCGCCAGACTCACACGAGCGCTACGCTCGGCGACTTCCTGAACTTTGCGGGCCAGAATATTTTCCAGAACCGTCGGTACACTCATCCCTCATTCTCCACTTTGAATACCGCGGTAAATGCACCCAATTCCTCAAGTTTCTCCCGAGCGAGGCCTGTGTGCAGCGCATCGTGCGCCAGGGCAACGCCTTCTTTCAAACTGCTGGCATGGTCGGCGGCGTACAGCGCGGCACCGGCATTGAGCACGATCATCTCGGCGGCTTTCTGGCCGTTCTCGGTCTTGCGCTTGCCCAAGGCATCGCGAATCAGCTCAAGGGAGGCCGCCGGGCTTTCCACCGCCAGACCGTGCAGGCTCTGACTCTTCATCCCCAGGTCTTCGGGTTCGACCCAATACTCGGTGATCTGGTCATTCTTCAATTCCGCCACAAAGGTCGGTGCCGCCAGACTGAACTCGTCCAGGCCATCCTTCGAATGCACCACCAGCACGTGTTTACTGCCCAGACGTTGCAAAACTTCGGCCAATGGCCGGCACAACGCCTGACTGAACACACCCACCACCTGATGTTTCACACCGGCCGGATTCGTAAGCGGGCCGAGCATGTTGAACAGCGTGCGCAAACCCAGCTCGCGGCGTGGGCCGGCGGCGTGCTTCATGGCGCTATGGTGAGTCTGGGCAAACATGAAACCGATGCCAACATTGTCGATGCAGCGTGCCACCTGGACCGGGGTCAAGTTCAGGTAGATACCGGCCGCTTCCAGCAAGTCAGCGCTGCCGCTTTTGCCCGACACCGCACGGTTACCGTGCTTGGCTACGGTGCAACCGGCCGCGGCGACGACAAACGATGACGCGGTGGAGACGTTGAAAATGTTCGCACCGTCGCCGCCGGTGCCGACCACATCGACCACGCCGTCGAGGGTATTGAGTTCAACCTTGTCCGCCAACTCGCGCATCGCCGTCACGGCGCCGACGATCTCGTCGATGCTTTCGCTCTTCATGCGCATGGCCATCATGAACGCGCCGATCTGCGCATCCGTGCATTGCCCGGTCATGATTTCGCGCATGACATCGCGCATCTCATCGGTACTGAGGTCGAGGTGGCCGACGATACGGCTCAGGGCTGTCTTGATATCCATGAGAAAGTCCTTAGCGCGTGCCGCCGGTTTGTTTGAGGAAGTTGGCGAACAGCTCGTGGCCCTGTTCGGTGAGGATAGACTCAGGGTGGAATTGCACACCTTCGATGTTCAGCGTCTTGTGGCGCAGGCCCATGATCTCGTCGACCGAGCCGTCTTCGAGCTGGGTCCAGGCGGTCAGTTCCAGGCAATCGGGCAGGGTTTCGCGCTTGACGATCAGCGAGTGGTAGCGGGTAACCGTCAGCGGGTGATTCAGACCTTCGAAGACGCCCTTGTCCTCGTGGAATACCGGGCTAGTCTTACCGTGCATGACTTGACGGGCACGGACCACATCGCCACCAAAGGCCTGGCCGATGGACTGGTGACCCAGGCAAACGCCGAGAATCGGCAACTTGCCGGCGAAGTGCCTGATTGCCTCAATGGAAATACCGGCTTCGGTCGGGGTGCAAGGACCGGGAGACACGACAATGCGCTCAGGCTTGAGCGCTTCGATTTCGGCAATGGTGAGTTCATCGTTGCGCACGACTTTGACCTCGGAGCCCAGCTCGCCAAGGTATTGCACAACGTTGTAAGTAAAAGAGTCGTAGTTATCGATCATCAGCAACATGGCGTGAAGAACCTCTTGAATTCACTGACTTTTAATACAGCCTTCGAATGATTTACCCGCAGTGCGCTGCGCTTTGTCAGGGGCTGGAGTGGCGCCAGCAAAGCGGCATTTCATACAGGTAAAGAAGGCAAAGCGGTACAGGTCCGGCCAGGCCGGCAGAAAAGATTCAGGCGCGCCAACGCCAACGGGCGTGTGCCTTGATGACTTGATCCAGGAGTTTGCTGACGATCAACACGGGGGAAGGTCTCATTCATACGTCTCGGCACAGTAACTTAGCTGGGCAGAGCGTGCAATATGGCCGGGGCGACAGCTGGCGAAACAATCGAAGGGTTCACGACAGATGGCAAAAGGCCGGAAGTTTTTGGTACTGTCGTTTCGTTCACTACAACAATAAATAAACGGACTTGCTCATGATCAAACAGACGTTGTTTGTACCGCTCGCCGGATGCCTGCTCGCTGCTGCCTGTGCCCAGGCGATCGCCGCGCCCAACCCTTATTCGAATTTCGTCGTCTTCGGCGACAGCCTCAGCGATGCCGGGACCTTCACCGATACCGGCGGGCCTGCCGGGGCGACCCAGCGTTTCACCAATCGTACCGGCCCGGCCTACCTGGACGGCAGCGGTGAAGTACGCTCGCTCAATGCCACGCAAATTCTCGGCGGGAGACTGGGGTTCTCACCGGACCAGACGGCGTCTTCTTCCTCGGCGGTACGCGCCAACGAAGGCTTGCCCGATGGCAACAACTGGGCGGTTGGCGGTTATCGCACCGACCAGATTCTCGACTCGATCACCGGCACCTCCGCCACCGGCGAACGCACACGCGCAGGCTATCTGCCGTCGAACAACTTCCGCGCCGACCCGAACGCACTGTATTACCTCTCGGGCGGTGGTAACGACTTCCTTCAAGGTCGCGTGACCAGTCTGCCCCAGGCCAGCGCCGCCGCCGATCGCCTGGCCAGCAGCGTGCAAACCCTGCAACAGGCCGGTGCCCGCTACATCATGGTCTGGTTGCTGCCGGACATCGGCTTTACCCCGGCTTTCAACGGCACGTCTCTGCAAGCGTTCACCTCCCAGCTCAGCAACCAGTTCAACAGCGAACTGGTGAGCCAGCTGCAAAGCGTTAATGCCAACGTCATTCCGCTGAACATTCCGGTGCTGCTCAAAGAAACATTCGCCAACCCGACGCAATTCGGTCTGGCCGCCGACCAGAACCTGAGCGCCACCTGCTTCAGCGGCAACAGTTGCACCGAGAACAGCCGCTACGGGATCAACAGTGCCACCCCGGACCCGACCAAACTGATCTACAACGACTCGGTACACCCGACCGAAGCCGGGCAACGCCTGATTGCCGATTACGCCTACTCGCTGCTGGCCGCGCCATGGGAAGCGACCCTCCTGCCGGAAATGGCTCAGGGCACTCTGCGTGCGCATCAGGATGAATTGCGCAACCAGTGGCTGGCCGATTGGGAAAACTGGCAAGGCGTGGGTCAATGGCGGGCGATTGTCGCCGGCGGTGGCCAGCATCAGGATTTCGACAGTCAGCGCAGCGGCGCCAGTGCTGACGGCAATGGCTACAACCTGAACGTCGGTGGCAGCTACCGGCTGAATGAAGCGTGGCGTCTTGGCCTGGCGGCTGGCTTCTACAACCAGAAACTCGAAGCCGGTGATAACGATTCGGACTACAAGCTCAACACGTACATGGGTACGGCTTTCGCCCAGTACCAGAAGAACCGCTGGTGGGGTGACGCGGCACTGACGGCCGGGCATCTGGACTACGACAGCCTCAAACGCAAATTCCAACTGGGGGTCAACGAGCGAGGGGAGAAAGGCGATACCGACGGTTATGTACTGGCCTTCAGCGGCCGGGTGGGTTACGACATCGCACCAGAAGCAACCAGCCCTTGGCACCTGTCACCGTTCGTCAGCGCTGATTTCGCCAAGGTAGAAGTCGACGGGTACTCAGAAAATGGCGCTGACTCCACCGCGCTGACCTTCGATGACCAGTCGCGCATCTCTCGGCGCCTGGGTCTCGGGATTCAGGGCAAGTACCAGATCACCCCGCAGACCCAGGTGTTTGGCGAACTGGCTCACGAACGTGAGTACAACGACGACACCCAGGACGTGACCATGAACCTCAACAGTCTGCCGAACAACCGCTACACCCTGGCCGGCTACACTCCGCAGACCAACCTGAACCGTTTGAACCTGGGCGTGAGCCACAACCTCACCAAGGACCTGGCGTTGCGCGCCAGCTACGATATCCGCAAGGATGATGACTTTACCCAGCAAGGTATTAACGTTGGGGTAGCGTTGGACTTCTAAATCCCGGGCAATAAAAAACGCGGCGCCCTCACAGGTGCCGCGTTTTTTTATGGTGAGCACTTATTGTGCAAAAGCCCGCGCCCACAGGTTTTGCGTACTTAGTTGTCCGGCGTCTGCTCGGCCAGGGCCACGGCACGGAACATGGCGCGACGTTTGTTCAGGGTTTCTTCCCATTCCAGCGCCGGTACCGAATCAGCGACGATGCCGCCGCCAGCCTGCACATGCAGCTCGCCGTTCTTGATCACTGCGGTGCGGATCGCAATCGCCGTGTCCATGTTGCCGTTCCAGGCGAAGTAACCGACCGCGCCGCCGTAGACGCCACGCTTGACCGGCTCCAGCTCGTCGATGATTTCCATCGCGCGAATCTTCGGCGCGCCCGACAAGGTGCCGGCCGGCAGGATCGCCCGCAGAGCGTCCATGGCTGTCAGCCCGGCCTTCAATTGGCCGGTAACGTTGGACACGATGTGCATCACGTTGGAGTAACGCTCGATCACCATCTTCTCGGTGAGTTTCACCGAACCGATCTCCGAAACGCGACCAGTGTCGTTGCGCCCCAGATCGATCAGCATCAAATGCTCGGCGATTTCCTTGTCGTCCGACAGCAGGTCTTTTTCCAGCGCCAGATCAGCCTCTTCGTTGGCGCCTCGCGGACGGGTGCCGGCAATCGGGCGCACGGTGATCAGGTTGTCTTCGACCCGCACCAACACTTCCGGCGAACTGCCGACGACGTGGAAGTCGCCAAAGTTGAAGAAGTACATGTAGGGCGTCGGGTTGAAGCAGCGCAGCGCCCGGTACAGGTCGATAGGCGCAGCCTTGAAGTCGATCGACATGCGCTGGGACGGCACGACCTGCATGCAGTCACCGGCCAGGATATATTCCTTGATGGTGTCGACGGCTTTTTCGTAATCGTTCTGGGTGAAGCTCGAGCGGAATACCGGATCAGCCGATTGCTGCTTGCTGAAGTCCAGGCCACGGCGCGGAGTGATGGGCTGACGGAGTTGTTCCATCAGCGTTTGCAGACGCGCCTGACCTTGCTCGAAGGCATCTTCCTGCGACGGATCGGCCAGGACAATCGCGTGCATCTTGCCGGCCAGGTTGTCGAACACCACCACCGCGTCAGACACCATCAGCAGAATGTCCGGTACGCCCAGGGGATCCGGGTTCGGGCACTTGCCCAGACGCTTCTCCACATAACGCACGCAGTCATAACCGAAGTACCCCACCAGACCGCCATTGAAACGTGGCAGACCAGCGATGGTCGGCACGTTATAGCGCGCCTTGAAGGCTTCGACGAAGGCCAACGGGTCTTCAACGTCGTGACTTTCGATCTCGACGCCGTCGTGGGTCACGCTGACGTGGTGATCATGAACCCGCAGCACGGTGCGGCATGGCAGGCCGATGATCGAATAACGGCCCCATTTCTCGCCGCCCTGCACCGACTCCAGCAGGTAGGAGTTGGGCTCGTCGGCCAGTTTCAGGTAGATCGACAGCGGCGTGTCGAAGTCGGCCAGGGTTTCGCAGGCAAGCGGGATGCGGTTGTAGCCGGCAGCGGCCAAACGCAGGAATTCTTCGCGGATCATGAGGTGCCTCGTGGCTTGAGGGTCTAACGGTCAGGTGTGCAAACGCGCCGGTACGCCGGCCAGGAACAAGTCAGGCGCGCCAACGCCAACGGGCCAGGGCCTTGATGACTTTCATCCAGAGTTTGCGGGTGACCACCACGATGGCGTTTCCAGAAGGGGGTTGAGCAGCGTCGGGCAACGTTATCTCAGCGGCCGGATCCAGGCAACCGGGAATTAGTTTGCGCAGATCATCGATCACCAGCGCCGGCAATTCTTCGGCAATCGGCCGACCGTGGTTATAGCCATAACTGAGGGCCACGCATTTGACCCCCGCCGCTTTCGCCGCCAGCACATCGCTGCGCGAGTCGCCGACGAACAACGATTGCGACGCCGGAATGTTGGCCATTTTCATCACGAAAAACAGCGCGGCCGGGTCAGGTTTTTTATTCGGCAGGGTGTCGCCACCGATGATCCATTTGAAGTAACGGCCGATCTTCATCTGATCCAGCAGCGGTGCGACAAAGCGCTCCGGTTTGTTGGTGATCAGCGCCATTTCGATGCCTTGTTTATTCAGCCACTTGAGGGTGTCACGCACGCCGGGGTAAACCACCGTCAGATCGTGACCGTCCTCATAAAAGCCGTTGAACAATTCCAGGGCATGCTCGGCCTCGGCCTCATCGACACCCTCGCCGTCGATGTGGTTGGCCAAGGCCCGGCGTACCAGCATGTGTACGCCGTTGCCAACCCACTCGCGCACCGGTTCGATACCGGCAGGTTGACGCCCGAGTTTGAGCAGCATGTTATCCACAGCCGCCGCGAGATCAGGGACCGAATCGACCAGCGTGCCATCCAGATCGAACATCACCAGCCGCGGCAGACGCCCGGGGAACAGCTGCTCAAAACCACTCATGGGCGAGCCAGCGCCAGTTCGGAGCGCATTTTTTCAATCACTTCCTGGTAGTTCGGCGCATTGAAGATCGCCGAACCGGCGACGAAGGTGTCGGCGCCAGCAGCAGCGATTTCGCGAATGTTGTTCACGTTCACGCCGCCGTCGATTTCCAGGCGAATGTCACGACCGGAGGCATCGATCAGTGCCCGCGCTTCACGCAGCTTGTCGAGGGTACCAGGAATGAACTTCTGCCCGCCGAAACCCGGGTTGACGCTCATCAGGAGGATCATGTCGACCTTGTCCATCACGTACTTGAGCACGTCCAGCGGGGTCGCCGGGTTGAACACCAGGCCCGCCTTGCAGCCGCCTTCGCGGATCAGTTGCAGGGAACGGTCGACGTGCTGCGTGGCTTCCGGGTGGAAAGTAATGTAGGTCGCACCGGCCTCGATGAAGTCACCGACGATGCGGTCCACCGGGCTGACCATCAGGTGCGCATCAATCGGCGCAGTCACGCCGTACTTGCGCAGCGCGGCGCAGACCATCGGGCCGATGGTCAGGTTGGGCACGTAGTGGTTGTCCATGACATCGAAGTGCACGAAGTCGGCGCCGGCGGCCAGGACGTTGTCCACTTCCTCGCCCAGGCGGGCGAAGTCGGCGGAGAGAATCGACGGAGCAATGACGAAGGGCTGCATGACGCACCTTTTTTGAGCAGAATCACGATGGCGCGCATTGTATACCTCATGCTTTGACGCGCGCACCGTGCTGCGATGATTGGGTACTAATAGGCCGCTCGGTAGATCTTCTCGATATCGCCGGCGCTCAGCTTGCGCGGATTGTTGCGCATCAGGCGCTCGATGCCGGCGGCTTCCACGGCCATGGCCGGGATCGCGTCCTCGGGCACCCCGAAACTGCGCAGGCCCAGCGGGATTTCCACCGCGGCGCACAGCTCGGTCATCGCCTCCACGGCTTTGTCCGCCGCTTCGTTCGCGCTCAGATGAGCAGTCTTCACCCCCATGGCCTGGGCAATATCCTGCATACGCTCCACGCAAGCCATCTTGTTCCAGGTCATGACATACGGCAGCAGCAAGGCGTTGCTCACGCCATGGGCAATGTTGAAACGCCCACCCAGCGGATACGCCAACGCATGCACCGCGCCGACCCCGGCATTGCCGAACGCCATGCCGGCCATCAGGCTGGCGGTGGCCATGTCTTCGCGGGCTTGCAGATGGGATGGATTGGCGTAGGCCTTGGGTAGCGCCTTGGTAATCAGCTTGATCGCGCCAATGGCCAGGGCGTCGGTGATTGGCGAGGCATTGAGCGACAGGTAGGACTCGATGGCATGCACCAGCGCATCGACGCCACTGGCAGCGGTGACACTGCGCGGGCAGGTCAGGGTCATTTGCGGGCTGACCAGCGCCACGTCCGGCAACAGGTAATCGCTGATAATGCCCTTCTTCAGCTGCGCGACCTTGTCGGAGAGGATGGCCACGTTAGTCACTTCCGAACCGGTGCCGGCAGTGGTCGGGATGGCAATCAGCGGCGGGCCTTTGCGCGGCACCTGATCGATGCCGAACAAATCCTCCAGGGCACCATGGTAACCGGCATAGGCTGCAACACTCTTGGCGATGTCGATTGCACTGCCGCCACCAAGGCCGATCAGTCCGTCATGCCCGCCTTCACGGTAAACCCGCATGCAATCTTCGACGATGGCGATTTCCGGGTCCGGCAACACCCGGTCGAAAATCTCGTAACTGCGCTCGCCCAGCTGCGCCAGTGCCAGCTCTACCGTGCCGGACTTGACCAGTGCGGCGTCGGTGACGATCAGCGGGTTATCGATGTCCAGGCGTATGAGTTCGGCCGCCAGTTGCTCGATGGCACCTGCGCCGGTGATCAGTTTGTGAGCGATTTTGAAAGAGGAAAGACTCATGTGCGCAGCCTCTTATAGATAGGGGAGCTGGGCACAAGAGTAGCTGGGGATTGGGGTTTGTCTGCTATTAAGTTCGTGAATGACCGCCGATTCTGAAAACCACACAAAACACCTGTGGGAGCGGGCTTGCTCGCGAAAGCGGAGTGTCAGCCGACGTGTATGTCGAATGTTCCACCGCCTTCGCGAGCAAGCCCGCTCCCACATTTTGAGCTGTGTGTAATTTCAGACCTGCGCGGTGCGCAATTTTTCGCTGCGCCCGCGCAACCACTCCAGGGTCAGCAACAGGATCACCGAGAACGCGATCAACAGCGTCGCGGCAGCGGCAATCGTCGGGCTGAGGTTCTCGCGAATGCCGCTGAACATTTGTCGAGGCAAGGTCGCTTGTTCTGGACCGGCGAGGAACAGCGTCACCACCACTTCATCGAATGAGGTGGCGAAAGCAAACAGCGCACCGGAAATCACCCCCGGCGCAATCAACGGCAATGTCACCCGACGAAACGCGGTCAGCGGCGAAGCCCCCAGGCTTGCAGCGGCCCGTACCAGGTTCTGGTTAAACCCCTGCAAGGTCGCCGATACCGTAATGATCACAAACGGCACACCCAAGACGGCATGCACGACGATCAGCGAGATGTAGCTGTTGCCAAATCCCAGTGGGGCAAAGGTCAGGTAACTGGCCACACCAATAATCACTACCGGCACCACCATCGGCGAAATCACCAGCGCCATCACCAGCGGTTTACCCGGGAAATCACCCCGGGTCAGGCCGATCGCCGCCAGCGTGCCGAAGATCATTGCCAGTACCGTCGCTGCCGGGGCCACGATCATGCTGTTCTTCAACGAACGCATCCATTCCGCCGAAGCAAAAAAGTCCTGGTACCAGTGCAGCGAGAAGCCTTGCAGCGGATAGACCAGAAAACTCCCCGAATTGAACGACAGCGGAATGATCACCAGCACCGGCAGGATCAGGAACAACAGGACCAGCCCGCAGAGAATGCGCAAACCGTAGAACCACACCCGTTCGATGGGCGACATATAAGGACTCAGCATTTCATTCTCCCCTTAGCTCAGGCGCAGGCGACTGGCGCCCACCAGCCAGCTGTAAATCAGATAAAGCACCACGGTCGCCAGCAGCAACAGCCCACCGAGTGCGGTCGCCATGCCCCAGTTGATGCTGGTGTTGGTGTAGAAGGCGACGAAATAACTGACCATCTGATCGTTCGGGCTGCCCAGCAACGCCGGGGTGATGTAGTAGCCGATGGCGAGGATGAACACCAACAGGCAACCGGCACCGACACCGGCATAGGTCTGCGGGAAATACACCCGCCAGAAACTGGCGAACGGGTGGCAGCCGAGGGAAATCGCCGCACGCATGTACGTCGGCGAGATGCCTTTCATTACGCTGTAGATCGGCAGAATCATAAATGGCAGCAGGATATGCACCATCGAGATGTAAACCCCGGTGCGGTTGAACACCAGCTCCAGCGGCTTATCGATAATCCCCATGGCCATCAGACCGCTGTTGATGAGGCCGCCCGATTGCAGCAGCACGATCCACGCGGCGACTCGCACCAGAATCGAGGTCCAGAATGGCAGCAGCACCAGAATCATCAACAGGTTGCTTTGCCGAGATGGCAGGTTCGCCAACAGGTAGGCCAACGGATAAGCCAGCACCAGGCAAATCACGGTGATGATCAGGCCCATCCAGAAGGTCCGGGCGAAGATATCGAGGTAGATCGCTTGATCGGGGGTGGCCGGGGCCAGTTCGCCGAGGTCGTCGATACGGTGATCGACAGCGGCCAGCAGGTAATAAGGTGTCACGCCACTGGTGTTGCGGCGCACGACCTGCCAATAGGCCGGGTCGCCCCAGCGCTCGTCGAGGCCTTCCAGCGCTTCTTTATAAGAAGCCGGCTCAGTGGCGAACGGCAAGGCGCGTGCGGTTTTGGTCAGCAGGCTGCGGTAGCCGGCCAACTCCATGTTCAAGCGCTTGGACAAGTCGCCCAAGGTCTGATTCTTGCGGGCTTCGGCGAGGTCTTCGCTGGCCGCCTTGTATACAGGCTCTGCCGGCAGGCCTCGGCCATCCCAACTGGCGATGGCGGCCACGGTGCGCGGCATGACGCCGACCACTTCCGGGTTACCGACGCTTTTGTAGAGCAGCGCCACGATCGGCACCAGGAACACCAGCAACAGAAACAGCACCAACGGCGCGATCAAGGCTTGTGCTTTCCAGCGGTTGATCCGCTCGGCGTGCTTGAGCCGCTGCTTCAAGGTGGGGTCAGTGCCCGCGTTCACGGGAACGGCGATAGCCATGGCGTACTCCGGAAATCTTTGGATGGGCGGCATCGCACACAGCGATGCCGCATTACATCAATACTCAAAAAACGCCTCGCTCCTGTAGGAGCTGTCGAGTGCAACGAGGCTGCGATCTCTTGATCTTGAAAAAAGCCAAAGTCAAAAGATCGCAGCCTTCGGCAGCTCCTACAGGCGAAGGATTACTTCGCAGCCCAGGAATTGAAGCGCTGCTCCAGTTGCTCACCGTTGTCAGCCCAGAAGCTGACGTCGATCTGCACCTGGTTGGCGATGTTTTCCGGGGTGGTCGGCATATCCTTCAGAACATCCTTGGCCAGCAATGGCACGGCTTGGGTGTTGGCCGGGCCGTAAGCGATGTTTTCCGAATAGGTCTTCTGCTGCTGCGGTTGCACCGAGAACGCGATGAATTTCTTCGCCGCTTCAGCACGGGTTTTATCCAGGCCTTTTGGAATCGCCCATGCGTCGAAGTCGTAGATACCGCCGTTCCACACCACTTTCAGGTTGCTTTCTTTCTGTACCGCCGCGATCCGGCCGTTGTAGGCCGAGCTCATGACCACGTCACCGGAGGCGAGGTATTGCGGCGGTTGCGCGCCGGCTTCCCACCACTGAATGCTTGGCTTGAGCTCATCAAGTTTCTTGAACGCGCGATCCTGACCATCTTTGCCGGCCAGCACTTTGTAGACGTCTTTCGGTGCAACACCATCGGCCATCAAGGCGAATTCCAAGGTGTACTTGGCGCCTTTACGCAGGCCGCGTTTGCCCGGGAATTTCTTGGTGTCCCAGAAATCCACCCAGCTGGTCGGAGCGGTTTTCAGTTTGTCGGCGTTGTAGGCCAGCACGGTCGACCACACGAAGAAGCCCACGCCGCACGGCTGGATAGCGCCTTTGACGTAGTCTTCGGTCTTGCCGAACAGCGCAGGGTCGAGTTGCTCGAACATGTCTTCGTCGCAACCACGGGACAGTTCTGGCGATTCAACTTCCACCAGGTCCCAGGACACGCTCTTGGTGTCGACCATGGCTTTGACCTTGGCCATCTCACCGTTGTATTCGCCAGCGACGATTTTGCCGTTGCCCGCCGCTTCCCACGGTGCGTAGAAGGCTTTGGCCTGCGCCGCCTTGTTCGCCCCGCCAAAGGACACCACGGTCAGGTCCGGGCCCGCCGCCATCGCGTGTGCCGCACCCATCATGCCCACGACCAGGGCGGTGAATTTCAGGGATCTCAACATTTATTGTTCTCCAACTGCAGGGTTAGTGTTGGTGAAGCAGGGGGCGATCAATGCGCCTCCGGGGGCGTTCTCAATTAGTTTCCCCGCCGCGTTGTCGCCTTAAAGCGGGCCAGGCAAGGCGCAGGCCGCCGGGAATGGTTGTTCCCTTTCCAAGGCCTGCAACGCAGCCTGGCCCGCTTTAAGGCACAACCCGAAGGGCCGGGCCTGCTGTTGTGCAGGGCTGCGTTGCTCGAAGCTTATTTGGAATGACCAAACCACGCTTCTCGCGCCTTGCCCTGCACAACAGCAGACCCGGCGCGGTGTGGAAACTAATTGAGAACGCCCCCTAGTGGGTCGAGCGCGCGAACGTGTTCGACCTGCCAGCCAAGCGGTACCACATCGCCGACGGCGAGCGCGGGATCGAGCTCGGCAATCGGTTGTTTCACAAAGAAGTCGGTCTTGCCGCAGACTTCCAGGCGAACCCGGACGTGGTCGCCCAGATAGATGAATTCCGCCACCCTCCCTGAGAAGCGGTTGACGCAGGACTCGCTCGAACCATTGAGGCTCACGCGCTCCGGGCGAATCGACAGCGTGACGGGTTCGCCGGTCTTGCCGACATTGACTGCGAGTGCTTCGACCTTTTCGCCGCGACCGAGCTCGACCACACAACGATCGCCGGTGTGACTGTGCAAGCGGCCGTTGAGGCGGTTGTTCTCGCCGATGAAGTTGGCGACGAAGGTATTTTTAGGTTCTTCGTAGAGTGTGCGCGGTGGCGCGATCTGCTGGATTTCGCCCTGGTGGAACACGGCGACGCGGTCAGACATGGTCAGGGCTTCACCCTGGTCGTGGGTCACGTAAACCACAGTCACGCCGAGGCGCTGGTGCAGGTGTTTGATTTCCATCTGCATGTGTTCGCGCAGTTGTTTGTCCAGTGCGCCGAGGGGTTCATCCATCAGTACCAGTTGCGGTTCGAACACCAAGGCGCGAGCCAGGGCCACACGCTGCTGCTGGCCGCCGGACAGTTGTGCCGGATAACGCTGGGCGAAAGTGTCTAGCTGAACCATGCTCAAAACACGTTTGACCCGGTCACTGACATCGCTCTTGTTCAAACCGCGCACTGTCAGCGGGAACGCCAGGTTCTCGGCGACCGTCATGTGCGGAAACAATGCGTAGTTCTGGAACACCATGCCGATGTCGCGTTTATGCGGTGGCACGTTGTTGATGGAACGCCCGGCCAGTTGAATCTCCCCGGCGGTCGGCGTTTCGAAACCGGCGAGCATCATCAGACTGGTGGTCTTGCCAGAGCCGGACGGCCCGAGCAAGGTGAGGAATTCGCCTTTGCGAATATCCAGGTTGAGGTCTTTGACGATCAGGTTCTCGCCGTCGTAGCTCTTTTGCACTCCACGAAAGCTGACCAGAATATCGCTGGCCCCTGCGCTTGAATCAACCTGGCTCATACCCACACCTTTGTTATTGATGACTGCTGTGGACTAAGCCTAGTGGACGCTGGGAGCCGCGCAAATCGGGGCGCAGGAGAGAATCGCCTCAGCCGGATGGAAGGTTGGGGGTAGGGATTGCCCTACAAGGATGGCGGGGATGGATATGTCGATTCGGGATCACGACAGGCGGTGAGCTGCAAGCCACAAAAACAGGCAAAAAGCTATGCGTAAAGGGTGTCGTTATTGGATATGCCCACGATTGGATGTTCAACGGAGATTCCCTGTGGGAGCGGGCTTGCTCGCGATGGCGGTGTGTCATTCAACGCACGTATCGACAGGTAGCCCGCCTTCGCGAGCAAGCCCGCACCCACATTGGATTGCAGTGAATCAGTGGGATTGGGTGTGTCAGAGGAGTTTGTGTTCCATCGCGTACTTCACCAGTTCGGCCAGGGAGGTGATGTTGAGTTTCTGCATCAGCCGCGCCTTGTGGGTGCTGATGGTTTTGCTGCTCAGGGCCAGTTGTTGGGCGATGTCGTTGACGTTGGCGCCTTGGGCCAGGCGTTCGAATACCGAGAACTCACGCTCCGACAGCAACGAGTGCAACGGTCGCGAATCAGTCAGGCCGACTTCGAAGACCATGCGGTCGGCCAGGTCCGGGTCGATGTATCGCCCGCCCGCCGCGACCTTGCGGATTGCCGTTAGCAGCAATGCCGGATCACTGTCCTTGGTCGCATAGCCTGCAGCGCCAACCTTTAACGCCCGTGCGGCCATTTGCGCTTCGTCGTGCATCGACAACACCAGAATCGCCGGGGGATTGTTCAGCGCGCGAATCCGCGGGATCGCTTCCAGGCCGTTGACCCCGGGCATGGAGATATCCAGCAACACCACTTCGCAGGGAACATGGCGCAAGGTCTCGAGTAACTGCTCGCCATTGCTCGCCTCCCCTACCACCAGCAAGTCCTTGGCCAGGCCGATCAATTGCTTGATGCCTTCGCGAACGATGGTGTGGTCTTCGGCTACCAGTACACGGATCACTTGCCTCTCCTCAATAATTGCCTTGTCGCCGAAAAGATCGCAGCCTTCGGCAGCTCCTACAGGGATACGCGTTCGGCGTAGGAGCTGCCGAAGGCTGCGATCTTTAGCGGTCCAGCGGCACTCGCACACTCAGGGTCGTGCCCTCCCCCGGCTCACTCTCAAGCGACAACTGCCCGCCCATGATCAACACCCGCTCACGCATGCCAACCACACCAAAGGATGTCGGCCTGCCAGTAGCGGCGACAAATCCTACGCCATCATCGCTGACAGTCAGACAGAGTTCATCGCCCTCAAGGGTCAGCGTCAGTTCAACAGTATGCGCCTGGGCGTGGCGCATGACATTGGTCAGCGCTTCCTGAAGGATCCGGAACAGCCCGATGGCCTTGGCATCGCTGAGCACCGGCAAGTTATCCGGCACTTGCACCAGGCACGGGATCTGCGTGCGCGCCTCGAACCGCCGCGCCTGCCACTCGATCGCCGAGGCGATCCCGGCATCGAGAATCGGTGGCCGTAGCGCCGTGGCCACATCGCGCACCAGTTGAAACAATTGAGCGATCAAACGCTTCATGCTGTTCAAGCGCTCGTGCAGGCCAGGATCGAGCTGGGCGTAGGCCAATTCGCACATGGACGTTTCCAGCTTCAATACGGTCAACATCTGACCCAACTCGTCGTGAACCTCCCGGGCGATGCGGGCCTTTTCCTCTTCCCGTACGCTCTCCAGGTGGGCGGATAACTCGCGCAATTGCGCACGGGAACTGGCCAGTTCCAGTTCGATACGCTTGCTCTCGGTGATGTCCCAGACAATCCCGTCCCAGACATAGGCGCCGTCTTCGAGGCGGCGGGTAATGGCCTTGATCTCGGCCCAGCGCTGCTCGCCCTGACGGGTCAGAATCCGACCCTGCCACGACCAGTCACTGTCGGTGTCCAGTGCATGGTCTTGAGTCTGGTGATAACTGGCCTTGTCATCCGGATGCACCAGGCTGCGCAGGCCTTTGTCCCGATGGGCCAACGTGGCCGGCGAGTACCCCACCAGGCTCTCGCTGCCTTCACTGATGTAGGCAAAGTCGATCTGCCCGGTCACCGGCGCGCGCTCCAGACGAAAGACCAGGCCGGGGACGTTGGCGGCGATCCCTTGCAGACGCGCTTCGCTTTCCTGCAACGCGGCCAGGGCGCGACGACGTTCGGTGACATCATTGAGGTAAACCACCAGGTATTCGCCATCGCGAAAACGCAAAAAGCTCAACGAAACATCCGCCGGCAGAATACTGCCATCCGCTCGCACGCAATTGGTTTCGAAACTCTGCGGCCCTTCGTCACTGGCCCGAGCGCGTTTCCACAGGCTCAGCCAGCGGTCCATGTGCAAACCGGGTTCGAAGTCGATCAATGGCCGATCAATGATCCCGCCCGCCGGGTAGCCGAGCATGGTTTCGGCCGCTCGGTTGGCATAGCGCACATGGCTGTCCCAGTTGACCCAGAGGATGCCGACAGTGCTCTGATCGATGGAAAACTGCGTGAGGCGCAAGGCCTCTTCGCTGGCCTCGCGCAGGGCAATGTCTTCGCGCGCCGCCAGCAATCGTTGCTCCAGACTGTGTTGTTGGCGACGTTGCCAAAACACAATGGCCATGCCGCTCAACAGCAACACCACCAAAAGCAGGCTGAGGTTCTGCCAAAAACCCGGCGACTCGGACAGCCGTGGATACTTGGGTTGCAGCCATTGATCGTGCAGTTGTTCGAGGTCCTTGGCCGGGATCGCCCGTAGTGCACTTTCGACGATGCCGGCCAACTCCGGCCAGTCCCGGCGCGTGGCCACTCGCAGCAGTTGCGGGAAACCGATATCGCCCACCACAACCAGCCCGGAGAACTCGGGCTCGGCAGACAGACGCCCGAACTGCGCTTCATCGACCACGGCGTAACCGGCCTGCTGACTCAACAACAGTTGCAACGCCTGGCGCTCCAGAGGCACGCCTTGCAGGTTCAGATGGGGATAAGTGCTGCGCAGATAATCGGCGGTGACGCTGGGCATGCGCACGGCGACGCGGGTCTGGCTGTCGAGCTTTTCCAGCTCGACCGCACCGGTGCTCTTCTGGTCGCTGACCACCAGTTGCGGCACCCGCATGTAAGGGTCGGAAAATTGCCAGAGCCGTAAACCCGCGGGGGTTTGCGTCAGCCCTGGCGCGATATCGATGTCGCCTTCACGCGCCGCGGCTTCCAGTTGCGCAAGATCAGGATAATTGCGCCAGCTCAGTTCGATCTTGAGGGCCTTGGCCAGCCACTTCATCAGCTCGACGTTAACCCCGGACAGGCGCTGCAAGCGGCGATCGTATTGGGCATAGGGCGTTTGCAGCACCACCCCGACCCGCAACTCGCCATGCTGAACCAGCCATTGCTGTTGCGCCGGCGACAGTTGCACGACGTGCGCCGGTGGCGCGGGCGCCGCCCAGCCCATCAAGGGAAACCACAAACAGCCGATAACCCACAGGCAGCGAAAATGCATCATCGAAGTCTCACACACTGACAAATACTGACCAACCCATTAGGCTGCCGGATTAACTTCTGGCCTGGAATATCCGATGCCCCCTGTCTACCGCCTGGCATTGCCAGCATTGTGCCTGTCGTTGATCCTGCCTTGCGCGTTTTCCGTCGAGGCCGCCGACCCGGCACCTGCCGCTGCGGAAAAACCCGCAGAAGAAAAACCGGTCGAACGCCAGCCGCTGCTTGAGCGTAGTCAGGAAGAAGCGGCAGCACTTGAGCGAAAAATCCCTGCACAGGAACAGCAACAACTGCAAGCCGGCACCGACAGCTTTCTCGCCTTGTGGAAACCGGCCAATACCGCCGCCCCCAAAGGCGCGGTGATTATCATCCCGGGCGCCGGCGAAACCGTTGACTGGCCGCAAGCAATCAGCCCATTGCGGCGCAAGTTGCCGGACGTCGAGTGGAGCAGTCTGAGTATTACCTTGCCGGACCTGCAAAGCGAAGCCATTGCGCCACGTATCGTCGAAGTGGCGCCAGCGCCCAAAACGCCTGATGCCGGCAGCAAAGACTCCACGACTGCGGCGCCCATCGAACAGGCGGCCGGCGGCGAAGCGGATGTGGCCGACAAGGCCATCGTCGAAACCACCGAAGAACAGGCCAAAGCCGACGCGGAGCGAATCTTCTCCCGCATTGATGCAGCCATCGCCTACGCCGAACAGCAAAGCGCTCGCAGTATCGTCGTGTTGGGTCATGGTACCGGCGCTTACTGGGCCGCGCGTTATCTGAGCGAGAAGCAGCCATCGCAAGTCGAGAAGTTGGTGATGGTCGCCGCTCAGACGCCTGTTACGGCGACGCCGGGGCTGGCTGAGCTCACACCCACCTTGAAGCTGCCTACCGCAGATATCTTCTATATGGATAAGCCGGGGGATCGTAACGCGGCGCTGGAACGTTTGCAGGCCAGCAAACGCTTGAAGAATTCAGGGTTCAGTCAGGTTTCGCTCAAGGCTTTGCCGGGGAATGCCAAGGCCGAGCAAGAGCAATTGGTCCGTCGGGTGCGGGGTTGGTTGAATCCGCAGAACGCGGCGGATTGATAGACCGAGGCGATGCCATCGCGAGCAGGCTCGCTCCCACAGTGGATCTTCAGCGAACATAAACTCTATGTCCGGCGAAAATCAAATGTGGGAGCGAGCCTGCTAGCGATGGCGTCATCAGAGACAACACAACTCTGCTGCTCTAACGAAAATCCCGCCGCTCACGAATCAACGTATAGGCAGTATGCAATTCACGAGTCTTGTCCGTGGCCTCGCGAACCTGCAACGCCGTCGCACCGCTGCCGGCAATCTTGTCCGGGTGATGACGACTGAGCAGGCGTCGATAGGCGCGCTTGATTTGCGCCGGCTCACTGGTCGCTGACACTCCCAATAGCCGCAAGGCGTCTTGATAAGTCACGGCGCTGCTGACCGATGGGCGTTTCTGCGGCTCATAGTCAGTCGCCAAGGCCTGTACCTGTTGCCGCGTCCACCCCAGCCATTTGCCCCACTGGGCAATCAGCTCGCGCTCACGGCTACCGGCGCGGCCATCGGCCCAGACCATGCGCCAACAGGCACGCAACACACCTTCCGCCGCATGGGGTTGAGCACTCAGGCGTCGCAGATAGCCGCGCAACCGGTCATGCCCCGACTTACCGCGATTGAACGCCGCAATCGCCCGACGTTGCGCCGATTCGGTCATCTCCAGCGAGCGCATTTCCTGCCGCGCCTGCTGGATGTGGCCATCCACTACACGCCCATCGCTCTTGGCCAATCGGCCCAGCAACACGAACAGCAGTTCATCGTTGCGCAACACCGAGCGACCACCGAATTTTTCCCATAAATGCGCCCAGCTCTGCAGGTGCAAGCGCCGGTCCAGCGCCTGTCCCAATAAAGCACCGAGCATGGCCCCCGGAATGCTGGCTATGGCAAAGCCCGCTCCGGCTCCAATCAGAGTCCCTGGCCACAACATGTCAGCGTCTCGCTTCTATCAGAGTGTCTACTTCAGCCAGACGCTCGTGAGTGCCGACATCTACCCAATGCCCATTCAGGCGTTCTCCGGTCACTTGCCCGTCAGCCATGGCTTTGCGCAGCAGTGGCGCAAGTTTGAAGGCACCGGCCGAGCACCCGTCAAACAGCTGCGGGTGCAACACGGCGATGCCGCTGTAGGTCAGGGTCGATGTATCCGGCCGGCCGTCCTGCACAAGGCCATCGACCAAAGTGAAATCTCCACTCGGGTGATGCGCCGGGTTGTCCGCCAATACCAGATGAGCAAGCCCGACGATGGGTTGATGCAACACGCTGAAGTCGTAGTCGGTCCAGATGTCACCGTTGACCACCACAAAGGCCTCGTCACCCAACAACGGCAATGCACGGAAAATACCGCCACCGGTTTCCAGCGGCTCGCCTTCCGCCGAGTACTGAATGCTCACGCCATACCGCGAGCCATCGCCCAGGTAATCCTCGATCTGCTGACCGAGCCAGGCATGGTTGATCACGATCTCGGTAAATCCAGCAGCCGCCAACGCTCGCAGGTGATACTCGATCAGGGGCACTCCACCGGCGCGAACCAGCGGTTTTGGCGTGGTCAGGGTCAGCGGACGCATGCGCTCGCCTTTACCCGCGGCCAGAATCATTGCCTTCATGCCGTTGCTCCAGCACGCAGACCGGCCAGCAATTCACCCAGATCCGCCAGTTCAGGGCGTCGGGCGATGACCGCGTCTATATAGGCAAAGAAGCGCGGCACATCACCGAGGTAGCGCGGCTTGCCGTCGCGATGGTAGATACGGGCGAAAATGCCGATGACTTTCAGGTGCCGTTGCACGCCCATCAGGTCGCTGGCGCGCAGGAAATCTTCGAAGTCAGGCTGAACCGGGATGTCGAGCGCGCTGGCTTGCTGCCAGTAATCTTCCAGCCAGCCACGCACACGCTCTTCAGGCCAGCTGAGGAAGGCGTCCTTGAACAGGCAAGTCACGTCGTAGGTCACCGGGCCATAAACCGCGTCCTGGAAATCCAGCACGCCGGGATTCGGCTCGCTGAGCATCAGGTTGCGTGGCATGTAGTCGCGATGCACCAGGACTTTGGGCTGAGCCAGGGCGCTGTCGATCAGCAGATCGCTGACCTGTTGCCAGAGCGTTTGCTGCGTCGAGTCGAACTCGATGCCCAGTTCGCGCTTCACGTACCACTCGGGGAACAGTTCCAGCTCGCGACGCAGCAGTGCCACGTCATAACTCGGCAGCGGCGCCACCATCGGCAACTGCTGGAAAGCCAGCAGCGCCTGTAGGGCATCCTTGAACAAGTCGTCGGCGTTTTCGCTGCCGATCACGTCCAGGTAAGTCTTGTTGCCCAGGTCATTGAGCAAAAGAAAACCACGTTCGAGGTCTTCGGCATAAATTTTCGGCACGTTTATCCCGGATTTCGCCAGCAGAAAAGCGATATCCACGAAGGGTTTGCAGTTTTCCTGGGGTGGCGGCGCGTCCATCACAACGAAGCTTCGGCCTGCGCCTTCCCAGCGGAAATAGCGCCGAAAACTCGCATCGCTACTGGCCGCAGTCAACGTGGCCGGGGGCACGGTGCCCCAACCTTGTTCTGCAAAGAGGATAGCCAACTGTTCATCGAGCCAAACTTTCAGGTGTTGCAAGCGTACATCTTGGTCAGGCATTGCAAGGGTCTCCGACGGCGCTAGCCGTCAAGCGGGTCATGCTTTATTATCCAGCATCTTTTTCAGACCATCGAGAGGCGTGCGGCCCACACCGCGGGCAGATGGCACGCAGGAAGCCCGGACTAATAAGATGGCATTGAAATCCCCCGCGTTTCGTAAAAAATTTCCGTTGTTGGTGACCGGCAGTCTGCTGGCCCTGCAACCTCTAGCCACTTCGTTCGTAGTCGCCGCGGAACAGTATGACTGCTCTGTCTCTGCTTCGGGTGCCTGGGACTGTGCGCCAAAGGCGCCGGCTGCTGCATTGCCGCCACGCCCCGTCCATGACGGCAGCGCAGTTTCCGCCACTGGCGAAGCCCCGGCAGACACCGGCTCCAGCGCAGACACCGGCGCCAAACCTGTGCTGGTTACCGAGTCCAAGGGTCGCGGCCTGAAGTCGCGTAGTGAAGACTACAGCCACCTCGACTGGGTTCCGCGCGAGAAGCTCACTGCAGCGCAATTGGCCGAAACCGGTCCTTACTGCTCTGGTTCCTATATCGAACCAACTCGTCCTGGCATGAATGACAAGACGAATAAAAGTGACGCTCCAACCTTTCTCGGTGCAAAAGCCTCTCGCTATAAGCAGGATGAGCAGGTCGCTACCCTGGCCGGTGACGTGGTCATGCGTCAGGGCAGCATGCAGGTCGAAGCCGACGAAGCGAACCTCTACCAGGCCGAGAGCCGTGGCGAACTGAGCGGCAACGTCCGTGTTCGCGACAACGGCGCGCTGATCGTGGGCGACCACGCCGACGTGCAGCTCGACACCGGTGAAGCCAAGGTCGACAACGCCGAATACGTGATGCACAAATCCCGTATCCGCGGTAACGCGCTGTACGCCAAACGTGCCGAAAACGCGATCATCCGCCTCAAGGATGGTACGTACACCACGTGCGAACCGAACAGCAATGCCTGGCAGCTCAAGGGCAACAACATCACCTTGAACCCGGCGACCGGTTTCGGCACCGCGACCAACGTGACGCTGCGGGTCAAGGACATTCCGGTTCTGTACACGCCATACATCTATTTCCCGATCGACGACCGTCGCCAGTCCGGCTTCCTGCCGCCAACCATTGGCACTGGCAGCGATACCGGCTTCCTGCTGGTCACCCCGTATTACTTCAACCTGGCACCGAACTACGATGCCACGTTGTACCCGCGCTATATGACCAAGCGTGGCCTGTTGATGGAAGGCGAATTCCGCTACCTGACCAAGTCCAGCGAAGGTCAGTTCGGCGCCGCGTACCTCAACGACGAGAACGACGATCGCAAGCTGCAGACCGACTACGAAAAAACCCGCTACATGTACAACTGGCAGCACAAGGGTGGTCTGGACTCGCGCGTCTTTACGCAAGTCGATTACACCAAGATCAGCGATCCGTATTACTTCCAGGATCTGCAGACTGACCAGATTGGTGTGAAGAGCTCCGATTACGTGAACCAGCAGGGTTCTGTCACCTATCGCGGCGACAGCTATACCGCTCGTTTGAATGCCCAGGCTTATCAGCTGGCGACCGTTTCGAACATTACGCCTTATGATCGTTTGCCCCAGATCACCTTCAATGGACAGCTGCCTTATCACCCGGAAGGGCTGAACTTCGATTACGAGACAGAGGTCGTGCGGTTTGATCGTGATTTGAAGAATGGCAACTTCGTAAACGAAGACGGTACCGTCGAACCACGTCTTGATAACAACGTTGCAGGCCTGGCCCGAGCCAATGGCACCCGTCTGAACCTGAAACCGGGTGTCAGCCTGCCAATGAACGCGACCTATGGTTTCCTCAAGCCATCGCTCAAGTACCAATACACCCAATACGATCTCGATCTTGATGGCACCGGCGAAAACGATCTAGTGACGAATCGAAATGGTGCATCAGCACTCGGCGAATCGTTCAGCAGTTCACAAAACCGTGGCGTGCCAATCGCCAGCATCGACAGCGGCCTGTATTTCGACCGCAATACTACTTGGTTCGGCAAAAACTACCGCCAGACCTTGGAACCGCGCCTGTTCTACCTCTATGTACCTGAGGAAGACCAGAAGGATATTCCGGTATTCGACACCAGCGAATACACCTTCAACTACGCGTCGCTGTTCCGCGACAACCGTTTCTCCGGCTCCGACCGTGTCGGCGACGAGAACAAACTGTCGTTGGGCATCACCAACCGCTGGATCGAAGACAACGGCTTTGAACGTCAACGCATCAGCGTCGGCCAGGCCTTGTACTTCAAGGACCGCGAAGTCCAGTTGCCAGGTATCGATGCGAAAACCCGCGACGATGCAAAATCCAGTGTTTCGCCTTATGCGCTGGAATACGAATACCGCTGGAACCGCGATTGGCGCACCACCGCCGATTACAACTGGGACCCGGACAGCCGCAGCCCTCGCTCGGGCAGCGCGATGTTCCACTACCAGCCTGAAGACAACCCGAACAAGGTCATCAACGCCGGTTATCGCTATCGCAATGACCAGGTTCGTTATGACCAGAACACCGGCAAATGGTCGGTGGGTGGCGGTGACTATGGCACCCCGGGTACTCCTGGCTACGTGAAGGACTACTACAAGATCAAACAGCACGACTTCTCGGTGATCTGGCCGATCGTGCCGCAATGGAACGCCATCAGCCGCTGGCAGTATGACTACAACCGCAACCGTACTCTGGAAGCCTTCGGTGGTTTCGAATACGACAACTGCTGCTGGAAATTGCGCCTGATCAACCGTTACTGGGTCAGCTATGACGAGTTCAGTCAGAACGCCCCGGAAAACGAAAAAGGCGACCACGGCGTCTTCCTCCAAATTGTTCTGAAGGGACTCGGCGGCCTCACCGGCGCCAAGGTAGAGAGCTTCCTCGACAAAGGCATCCAAGGTTATCGTGAACGTGAAGACCAAGCTTTCTGATTGTCTGCGCCCGCTGATGCTGGGCGCGCTGTTCCTGGGTACCGCGGCCAACGCCGCGGTACAGTCCATCGATAAAGTGGTGGCCATCGTCGACAACGACGTGGTCATGCAGAGCCAACTGGACCAGCGTGTTCACGAAGTTCAGCAAACCATCGCCAAACGCGGTGCTGCCGTACCGCCTGCCGGCGTGCTGGATCAGCAGGTGCTCGAGCGTCTGATCGTCGAAAACCTGCAACTGCAGATCGGCGAACGCTCCGGCATCCGCATCACCGATGAAGAGCTGAACCAGGCAGTCGGCACCATTGCCCAGCGCAATAACATGTCGATCGAACAATTTCGCGCCGCCCTGGCTCGCGACGGCCTGTCCTATGACGACGCCCGTGACCAGATCCGCCGCGAAATGATCATCAGCCGTGTGCGTCAACGCCGTGTCGCTGAACGCATTCAGGTGTCCGAGCAGGAAGTGAAGAACTTCCTGGCGTCCGACCTGGGCAAGATGCAGCTGTCCGAAGAATTTCGTCTGGCCAACATCCTGATTCCTACGCCGGAAAGCGCCAACTCCGACGCCATTCAGAATGCCGCCAAACAAGCCGACGCGGTTTACCAGCAACTCAAGCAAGGCGCTGACTTCGGTCAGTTGGCAATTGCCAAATCCGCCAGCGAAACCGCGCTGGAAGGCGGCGACATGGGCTGGCGTAAAGCCGCTCAACTGCCACCTCCGTTCGATCGCATGCTGAGCACCATGGCGGTGGGTGACGTGACCCAGCCAATGCGTACTCCGGGTGGCTTCATCATCCTGAAGATCCTCGACAAGCGTGGCGGCGAAGCCCAGGTGCGTGACGAAGTGCATGTGCGTCACATCCTGGTCAAACCAAGCCCGATCCGCGACGAAGAAAAAACCAAGGCCCTGGCTCAATCGCTCTACTCCCGTATCGAAGCGGGCGAAGACTTTGGCGAACTGGCGAAAAGCTTCTCGGAAGATCCAGGTTCCGCCCTCAACGGTGGCGACCTGAACTGGATCGACCCGAACGCGCTGGTTCCTGAATTCCGCGAAGTGATGGCCAAGACCCCACAAGGTCAGCTGTCCAAGCCGTTCCAGACCCAATATGGCTGGCACGTCCTGGAAGTCCTTGGCCGCCGCGCCACCGACAGCACCACCCAGGCCCGTGAACAGCAAGCGATGACCGTACTGCGTAACCGCAAATACGACGAAGAGCTGCAAACCTGGCTGCGTCAGATCCGTGACGAAGCGTATGTAGAAATCAAGCTCCCTGGTGCAGACCAGGCAACGCAGTGAAACCCAAGCGTTTCGCGTTGACCCCCGGCGAACCGGCCGGCATAGGTCCTGACCTGTGCCTGCTGCTCGCCTCGCAAGCCCAGCCACACCCTCTGATTGCCATTACCAGCCGTGACCTGCTCATCGAGCGGGCCGCGCAGCTGGGCGTGGTTGTCGATCTGCTGCCGGTAACGCCAGACAGCTGGCCGGATGCTCCCGCACCTGCCAACAGCCTGTATGTGTGGGATACGCCGCTCAACGCCAAGGTCATCGCCGGGCAACTGGACAAGGCCAATGCAGCTTTCGTCCTGGAAACCCTGACGCGTGCTGGCCAGGGCTGCCTGGACGGGCATTTCGCCGGCATGATCACCGCCCCTGTGCATAAGGGCGTGATCAATGAATCCGGGATCGCCTTTTCCGGGCATACGGAATTTCTCGCAGACCTGACTCATACCGCGCAAGTGGTAATGATGCTCGCCACCCGCGGCTTGCGCGTGGCATTGGTCACCACTCACCTGCCCCTTCGCGAGATTGCCGATGCAATCACGCCGGAGCGCCTGGAGCGGGTCACGCGGATCCTGTACGCCGACCTGCAAGAAAAATTCGGCATTGCCCAGCCACGCATCCTGGTTTGCGGGCTTAACCCGCACGCCGGTGAAGGCGGTCACCTGGGCCATGAAGAAATCGACATCATCGAACCTACATTAGAGCGCCTGCGCGGCGAGGGCATGGACCTTCGCGGCCCCCTGCCCGCCGACACTCTGTTTACCCCCAAATATCTGGAGCACTGCGACGCAGTGCTGGCGATGTACCACGACCAGGGCCTGCCCGTGCTGAAATACAAAGGCTTCGGCGCGGCAGTCAACGTGACCCTCGGCTTGCCGATCATCCGCACATCGGTCGACCACGGCACCGCCCTGGATCTGGCCGGTAGCGGCAAAATCGACACCGGCAGCCTGCAAGTCGCCCTGGAAACCGCCTACCAGATGGCCGAGACCCGTTTATGACCGAGCATTACCAACACCGAGCGCGCAAGCGCTTCGGCCAGAACTTCCTGCACGATGCCGGCGTTATCGACCGTATCCTGCGTTCCATTCATGCCAAACCTGAAGACCGTCTGCTGGAAATCGGCCCGGGCCAGGGTGCATTGACCGAAGGCCTGCTCAACAGCGGCGCCCAACTGGACGTGGTAGAGCTGGACAAGGACCTGATCCCGATCCTCAACCAGCAGTTCGCCAGCAAGAGCAATTTCCACCTGCATCAGGGCGACGCGCTGAAGTTCGACTTCAACAGCCTGAACGCCGCGCCGAACAGCCTGCGAGTGGTCGGCAACCTGCCGTACAACATCTCTACGCCGCTGATTTTTCATCTGCTGCATAACGCCAGTCTGATTCGTGACATGCACTTCATGCTGCAAAAGGAAGTGGTCGAGCGTCTGGCGGCGGGGCCTGGTGGTGGTGACTGGGGTCGTCTCTCGATCATGGTTCAGTACCATTGCCGGGTCGAGCATCTGTTCAACGTCGGCCCGGGCGCATTCAATCCGCCGCCGAAAGTCGATTCCGCGATCGTTCGCCTGGTGCCTCACGCGGTACTCCCGCATCCAGCCAAAGATCACAAGCTGCTGGAACGCGTCGTACGCGAAGCCTTCAACCAGCGCCGCAAGACCCTGCGAAACACGCTGAAACTGTTGCTGAGCAACGCCGAAATCGAAGCCGCCGGCGTCGATGGCAGCCTGCGTCCCGAGCAGCTCGACCTGGCCGCCTTCGTGCGCCTGGCTGACAAGCTCAGTGAACAAGTCCTACAAAGGCCTGCCACCGACTGACAGGCGATGAGCGCTATCGGGTAGGGCGCCACTCTGGTTTACTACCCGATACTTGGCCTAGACTGAGATCAATCAGCTACGCCCCGCGTCCCGCTTCGTTTTTAAGGCCTTTTGCATGTCCGATCCTCGTTATCAGGTCGACGTCAGCGTCGTCACCCGCTATCTGGCAGAACAATCGCAACCCGAGCAAAACCGCTTTGCCTTCGCTTACACCATCACCGTGCATAACAATGGCGAGTTACCGGCCAAGCTGCTGTCGCGGCACTGGGTGATCACCGACGGTGATGGGCATGTCGAGGAGGTTCGCGGTGCAGGCGTCGTCGGCCAGCAGCCGTTGATCGACGTGGGCAAGAGCCACACCTACAGCAGCGGCACGGTCATGACCTCCAAGGTCGGTACGATGCAGGGCACGTATGAAATGGTCGCCGAGGACGGTAAGCACTTCGACGCCGTCATCGCTCCGTTTCGTCTGGCAGTACCCGGAGCCCTGCACTGATGACGACGTATGCCGTCGGCGACTTGCAAGGTTGCCTTGAACCGCTGCAATGCCTGCTCAAGCAAGTCGCCTTCGACCCTGCCCGGGACCGTCTGTGGCTGGTGGGCGACCTCGTCAACCGAGGCCCCCAGTCGCTGGAAACCTTGCGCTTCCTCTATAGCCTGCGCGAATCGCTGATCTGCGTGCTCGGCAACCATGACCTGCACTTGCTCGCCGTCGGGCAAAACATCGAGCGCTTGAAGAAAGCCGATACGCTGCGCGAAATTCTTGAAGCACCCGATTGCGGGGAGCTGCTGGAGTGGGTTCGGCAACAAAAGCTCATGCATTACGACGAACAGCGCGATATCGCCCTGGTCCATGCTGGCATCCCGCCACAATGGTCGCTGCGCAAAGCCTTGAAGTGCGCCGCCGAAGTCGAAGAAGCCCTGCGCGACGACAACCGCTTCGCGCCTTACCTTGACGGCATGTACGGCAATGAACCGGTGAAATGGGACAACGACCTCAAAGGCGCGGCGCGCTTGCGAGTCATCACCAACTATTTCACCCGGATGCGCTTTTGCACCAGTGACGGCAAGCTTGATCTCAAGGGCAAGGAAGGCATCGACACCGCACCGCCGGGTTATGCGCCGTGGTTCACCCACAAGGAGCGCAAGACCAAAGGCCTGAAGATCATCTTCGGTCACTGGGCGGCGCTTGAAGGCCAGTGCAACGAGCCAGGTCTGTTTGCACTCGATACCGGTTGCGTCTGGGGTGGCGCCATGACCCTGATGAACGTCGACACCGGCGAGCGCCTGCAATGTAAATGCGACCCCCATGGCCATACCCGGCCGGCTGTCGCCGCCTCTATTCCCGAACAAACGTCAGCCAGCACCCCGCGCTAGACTGCGCTTTCAGCCGAGCCACAGGAGCCCGCCATGAGCGAATTCAAACGTATCCCCCCAGAACAGGCCCAAGCCCTGCGCGAACAAGGCGCGGTGGTGGTCGATGTACGCGACCCCGCAACTTTTGCCGCGCTGCACATTGCCGGCTCCAAACATCTGGACAACCATTCCCTGCATGCTTTCATTCAGGGCGCCGACCTGGATGCGCCAACAGTAGTGGTCTGCTATCACGGCAATTCCAGCCAGGGCGCGGCTGCCTATCTGATCAGTCAGGGCTTCTCCGACGTCTACAGCATGGATGGCGGTTTTGAACTGTGGCGTACGACCTATCCTTCGGAAACGGCGCAAGGCACTTCCGAATAATTTTTTTCAAGGCGCGCAAGGCCCGGCCCCCGTGGGCTCGCGCGCTGGCTGACGAACGGTCTGCCACAACTAATTACTTATTGCGCCTTTACCTTCAAGATTCCGAACTATCCTTAAGCGCAGGCCATCCAAAACAGGGGAGAGCCGGTACACCGGCGCGCGGGTCATCGGGAGTAGCTTTCGGGGTTGATACCCTGGAGGTGTTCTGGGGGGTAAACAGCAACTGCATATTCAGTTGCTTGCCAGCATCGACTGACTGATCCGGCGTCGGCTCCACGTATCGAGCGAGGTGACGTCATGAGTATCTTTAGCCACTTCCAACAACGCTTCGAGTCCACGCGCCAGGAAGAACTCTCTCTGCAGGAGTACCTGGAGCTGTGCAAAAAGGACCGCAGCGCCTACGTTTCCGCAGCTGAGCGACTTCTGCTGGCCATCGGTGAACCGGAGCTGCTCGACACCTCGACCAACTCGAGGCTGTCGCGAATCTTTTCCAACAAGGTGATCCGCCGCTATCCGGCCTTTGAAGACTTCCACGGGATGGAAGAATGCATCGACCAGATCGTGTCGTATTTCCGCCATGCCGCTCAGGGTCTGGAAGAAAAGAAACAGATCCTCTACCTGCTGGGCCCTGTCGGTGGCGGTAAATCGTCCCTGGCCGAAAAGCTCAAGCAACTGATCGAGAAAGTGCCCTTCTATGCAATCAAGGGCTCGCCGGTTTTCGAGTCGCCCCTGGGTCTGTTCAACGCCACCGAAGATGGCGCGATCCTCGAAGAAGACTTCGGCATTCCCCGGCGCTATCTCAATACCATCATGTCGCCATGGGCTACCAAGCGCCTGGCCGAATTCGGCGGCGATATCAGCCAGTTCCGCGTGGTGAAACTCTATCCGTCGATCCTCAACCAGATTGCGGTCGCGAAAACCGAGCCGGGAGATGAAAACAACCAGGACATCTCGGCACTGGTGGGCAAGGTCGATATTCGCAAACTGGAAGAGTTCCCACAGAACGACGCCGATGCCTACAGCTACTCGGGGGCCCTGTGCCGGGCCAACCAGGGTCTGATGGAGTTCGTCGAAATGTTCAAGGCACCGATCAAGGTGCTGCACCCATTGCTGACGGCCACTCAGGAAGGCAACTACAACAGTACCGAAGGCCTGGGGGCGATTCCGTTCACCGGGATCCTGCTGGCCCACTCCAACGAATCGGAATGGCACACCTTCCGGAACAACAAGAACAACGAAGCATTCATCGACCGGATCTATATCGTCAAAGTACCGTACTGCCTACGCGTCAGCGACGAGGTGAAGATCTACGACAAGCTTCTGTTCAACAGCTCGCTGGCCAAGGCCCATTGCGCGCCCGACACTCTGAAAATGCTCGCTCAGTTCACCGTGCTCTCGCGCCTCAAGGAGCCGGAAAACTCCAACATCTACTCCAAGATGCGCGTGTATGACGGCGAAAACCTCAAGGACACCGATCCGAAGGCCAAGTCGATCCAGGAATACCGCGACGCAGCCGGTGTCGACGAAGGCATGAACGGTCTGTCGACCCGCTTCGCCTTCAAGATTCTGTCGAAGGTCTTCAACTTCGATCCCCATGAAATCGCCGCCAACCCGGTGCATCTGCTCTACGTGCTGGAACAGCAGATCGAGCAGGAACAGTTCCAGGCGGAGACCCGCGAACGCTATCTGCGCTTCCTGAAAGAGTACCTGGCGCCGCGTTATATCGAATTCATCGGCAAGGAGATCCAGACTGCCTACCTCGAGTCTTACAGCGAGTACGGTCAGAACATCTTCGATCGCTACGTGTTGTACGCCGACTTCTGGATTCAGGATCAGGAATATCGCGATCCGGAAACCGGCGAGATCCTCAACCGCGTAGCCCTTAACGAAGAACTGGAGAAAATCGAAAAACCGGCCGGCATCAGCAATCCGAAGGATTTCCGCAACGAGATCGTCAACTTCGTACTGCGCGCCCGAGCCAACAACAACGGCAAGAACCCAACCTGGCTCAGCTACGAGAAACTGCGGGTGGTCATCGAGAAGAAAATGTTTTCCAACACCGAGGACTTGCTGCCGGTCATCAGCTTCAACGCCAAGGCCAGCAAAGAGGACCAGCAGAAGCACAACGACTTCGTCACACGGATGGTCGAGCGGGGCTACACCGACAAACAGGTACGACTGCTGTCCGAGTGGTACTTGCGGGTCAGAAAATCACAGTAACCTGCTGCCGGTCAGACCGGTTGTCGTTAGCCCGAGGCCTGTTTACGTTTTTTCTGTTACACAGGCCTCTGGAGGTGTCCGAAATGCGGTAGCGAGGTTCAGGCAGCATCGAAGCGCTTGGGGGGAGCGTGTACACCCTCCGGCACCGGCCTTATGCTGCGTTAACGCTCGCCCCTTTCAGGACAGCTTCTAAGGAGCAGTCATGAGCTATGTGATCGACCGACGTCTCAATGGCAAGAACAAGAGCACGGTAAACCGTCAGCGGTTTCTGCGGCGCTACCGTGATCACATCAAAAAGGCTGTCGAAGAGGCGGTCAGCCGGCGCTCCATTACCGATATGGAACACGGCGAGCAGATCAGCATTCCCGGTCGCGACATCGACGAGCCGGTGCTTCACCACGGTCGCGGCGGCAAGCAAACCATCGTGCATCCAGGCAACAAGGAATTCATCAGCGGCGAGCACATTGCCCGCCCGCCCGGAGGTGGCGGCGGCAGAGGCCCCGGCAAGGCCGGTAACACCGGTGAAGGGATGGACGAATTCGTCTTCCAGATTACCCAGGAGGAATTCCTCGAATTCATGTTCGAGGACCTTGAACTGCCTAATCTGGTCAAACGCCATCTGACCGGCACCGACACCTTCAAGACCGTACGCGCGGGCATCAGCAACGAGGGCAACCCGTCGCGAATCAACATTATCCGCACGCTGCGTTCGGCTCATGCCCGGCGCATTGCCTTGTCCGGCAGCAGCCGGGCGAAATTGCGCGAAGTCAAAGAGGAACTGCTGCGGCTTAAACGGGAAGAACCGGACAACTTCGGCGATATCCAGGAGCTCGAAGCAGAAATCGAGAAACTCAGCGCGCGCATTCACCGAGTGCCATTTCTCGACACCTTCGACCTCAAGTACAACCTGCTCATCAAGCAGCCGAACCCCAGCTCCAAGGCAGTCATGTTCTGCCTGATGGACGTGTCCGGCTCCATGACCCAGGCGACCAAGGATATCGCCAAACGCTTCTTCATCCTGCTGTACCTGTTCCTCAAGAGGAATTACGACAAAATCGACGTCGTGTTCATTCGCCACCACACCAGCGCCCGTGAAGTGGATGAGGAGGAGTTTTTCTACTCACGGGAAACCGGCGGCACCATTGTCTCCAGCGCCCTGAAACTGATGCAGGAGATCATGGCCGAGCGTTATCCGAGCAACGAATGGAACATCTATGCCGCCCAGGCGTCCGACGGCGACAACTGGAACGACGATTCGCCGATCTGCCGCGACATCCTGATCAATCAGATCATGCCGTTCGTGCAGTACTACACTTATGTTGAGATTACCCCGCGCGAACACCAGGCCCTGTGGTTCGAATACGAACGCATCGCCGAAGCCTTCTCTGACACTTTTGCCCAGCAGCAACTGGTCTCGGCCGGGGATATCTATCCGGTCTTTCGTGAACTCTTCCAGCGCAGGTTAGTGACATGACCGCCAAAGAGCAGAAGCGCCAACCCATTTCCACCGGCTCCGAATGGACATTCGAGCTGATCCAGGCCTACGACCGCGAAATCAGTCGTCTCGCGGCCCGCTACGCGCTGGATACGTACCCTAACCAGATCGAAGTGATCACCGCCGAGCAGATGATGGACGCCTATGCCTCTGTCGGTATGCCCTTGGGTTATCACCATTGGTCCTATGGCAAACACTTCCTCAGCACCGAAAAATCCTACAGTCGCGGCCAAATGGGTCTGGCCTACGAGATTGTGATCAACTCTGACCCCTGCATTGCCTATCTGATGGAAGAAAACACCATCTGCATGCAGGCGCTGGTGGTGGCTCACGCTTGCTATGGCCATAACAGTTTCTTCAAAGGCAACTACCTGTTCCGCACCTGGACCGACGCCAGTTCGATCATCGATTACCTGGTGTTCGCCAAGCAGTACATCATGCAGTGCGAAGAACGCCATGGCATCGACGCGGTAGAAGACTTGCTCGATTCCTGCCATGCGCTGATGAATTACGGCGTCGACCGTTACAAACGCCCTTATCCGATCTCCGCCGAAGAAGAACGCCGTCGGCAGAAGGATCGGGAAGAGCATTTGCAGAAGCAGATCAACGATTTGTGGCGGACCATTCCAAAAGGCGCGGACAAATACAGCGACAAGGACAACGCACGCTTCCCCGCCGAACCTCAGGAAAACATCCTGTATTTCATCGAAAAACACGCCCCGTTGCTGGAGCCTTGGCAGCGCGAAATCGTGCGGATCGTGCGCAAGATCGCCCAGTATTTTTATCCACAGCGCCAGACCCAGGTAATGAACGAAGGCTGGGCCACGTTCTGGCACTACACCTTGATGAACGACTTGTATGACGAAGGCCTCGTCACCGACGGTTTCATGATGGAGTTCCTGACTTCCCACACCAGCGTGGTCTTTCAGCCTGGCTTCGATAGCCCCTACTACAACGGCATCAACCCCTACACCCTGGGTTTTGCCATGTATCGCGATATCCGCCGGATATGCGAACAGCCCACCGAAGAGGACTATCGCTGGTTTCCGGAAATCGCCGGCACCGACTGGCTATCCAGCATCAAATTCGCCATGAGCAGCTTCAAGGACGAGAGTTTCATCCTTCAGTACCTGTCACCCAAGGTGATCCGCGACCTCAAGTTGTTCAGCATCCTCGATGACGATCAGAAGGACGATCTGCTGGTTCCGGCGATACACGACGAAGACGGCTATCGAACCATTCGTGAAACCCTGGCGGCGCAATACAACCTGGGCAATCGCGAACCCAACATACAGATCTACAGCATTGACCGGCGTGGCGACCGTTCCCTGACCTTGCGCCACCAGCAACACGACCGCAAACCGCTGGGCGATTCCACTGACGAAGTACTCAAGCACCTGCACCGCCTCTGGGGCTTCGACATTCACCTGGAAACCCTGCAAGGGGATCAGGTGATGAAAACCCACCATGTTCCACCCAGAAGCGAGCATGGCGAGGGTGATTACGGCCGGCTGGACTTGGCAGTCATTCATCTTTGATCCTGTTTTCTGCCTCCGGAAGTTCGACGCAAAGGTTATTCTGTCGGGCTAACGGAGGTTTTTTATGCAGATTTATAAAGTCGGTGGAGCGGTCCGCGATCGCCTGTTGGGCAAACCTGTTACCGATATCGACTGGGTCGTTGTAGGCGCCACCACCGAAGAAATGCTCGCCAAGGGCTTTCGCCCAGTGGGCGCGGACTTCCCGGTATTTCTTCACCCCAAAAGCGGTGAGGAATACGCCCTCGCCCGCACCGAACGCAAAAACGGGCGTGGCTACGGCGGTTTCATTTTTCACGCCAGCCCCGACGTCACGCTCGAAGACGATCTGATTCGTCGCGACCTGACGATCAACGCCATGGCCGAAGACGATCAGCAGAATCTGACCGACCCTTATCATGGCCAGCGGGATCTAGAGGCGCGCCTGCTTCGTCACGTTTCCCCCGCGTTTGCCGAAGATCCGCTCCGTGTTCTGCGCGTTGCCCGCTTTGCCGCGCGTTATGCGGAACTGGGTTTCACCGTCGCCCCCGAGACATTGGAGCTGATGCGCCAACTCAGCGAATCGGGTGAATTGGAGGCATTGACCCCCGAACGCAGCTGGAAAGAAATCGCCCGCGCGCTGATGGAAGACCAACCCCAAGTATTCATCGAGGTGCTGCGCGAGTGCGGCGCGCTCAAGGTACTGCTGCCGGAAGTCGACGCGCTGTTCGGTGTACCGCAACCGGCAGCCCATCACCCGGAAATCGACACGGGCGTGCATACCCTGAGCGTGCTGGAGCAAGCGGCGCTGCACAAACAACCGCTAACCGTACGCTGGGCCTGCTTGCTGCATGATTTGGGCAAAGGATTGACGCCCGAGGAAGAATGGCCCCGCCACATCGCCCACGAGCACAAAGGCCTGAAGCTGATCAAAGCGGTTAACGAGCGCTTCAAGGCACCGAAGGACTGTCAGGAATTGGCGCTGCTGGTGGGCAAATATCATACCCATGGCCATCGTGCTCTGGAGCTTAAGCCGTCGACCTTGCTGGAGTTGCTGCAGAGTTTCGACGTCTATCGTCGACCTCAGCGCTTTGAGGAGTTTATCGCGGCGTGTGAAATGGACGCTCGGGGGCGAAAAGGCCTGGAGCAGAGAAATTATCCACAGGCGGATTATTTGCGTGGGGCGGCAACTGCGGCGCGAAGTGTTGCCGTTCAACCGTTGCTGGAGAAGGGATTCAAGGGACCGGAGTTGGGCGAGGCGATCAAGGGCGAGCGGCTCAAGGCGCTGAAGGTTTACAAAGAGGCGGCGTCTGTTTGAAAAGCTTCGCGAGCAGGCTCGCTCCCACAGGGTTAGCGTAAACCTGTGGGAGCGAGCCTGCTCGCGATGGCGTCATCCGCCTCACAACAAATTCAAAGGGGTCAGCTGTTGGCCGCGCCACTCAAAAGCCACCGGCGCCAGCACCTGATCGATCTGCGCTTCATCCCACAGGGTCGCAAAGCTCTTGCCTACGCCCGGATGCACACGATCCGGTGCAATCAGCGACAACGGCCACAGCACGAAGGCATTTTTCAGAATCTCTGCCCGCGGCAAGATCAAACCATCGAAGTTGCCCACCAGATCGCCGAACAGCAGCACGTCGATATCCAGCGGCAAGCCCTTGCGGTCCGGCGCGTAACGGCCGTTATCCGCTTCGATGAATTTCAACCGTCGATCCAGCTCCATCAGCGACAGATCGGTGAAGGCCGAAACCACAAAGTTGAAAAACGGCCCGCTCTTGATCCCCACCGGCAGACTTTCGAATACCGCCGAGCAGCGCATATCCACCAGGAAACCCGCCAGGGCGTCCAGGCCTGCCTGCAAATGGGTTTCGCGCTCGATATTACTACCGAGCCCGAGGTACACCTGAGTCAGCGACATCCGCGCTCGATCTCCACGCCCACACCCGTGGCCGCCGGGACGGCACCTGGCTTGGTCAGCTTGAGGTGCATCCAGGTGATTTTGAATTCGCTCATCAGCACTTCCGCCAGTCGCTCGGCAAAGGTCTCGACCAGCTGAAACTGCGCCTGCTCGGCGAACGCCTGGACGCGCGACGAAACGCTCGCGTAGTCGAGCGCCAGGGCCAGGTCATCACCGGCGGCGGCCGGACGATTGTCCCAGGCGAAGCTCAGATCAAGTCGCAGACACTGTCGGATGCCTCGTTCCCAGTCGTAGGCACCAATCACGGTGTCGACTTCCAGGCCCTCGATAAACACTCTGTCCAAGCACTTCTCTCCACTGCACGACAAGGGCGCAATGCGCCGTTAGAATCAGGGCGTCCTCGCCCGGAATAGTTAGCATGTTTTGGTTACTGGCGATCCTCGCCTACCTGCTCGGCTCTCTGTCCTTCGCCATTTTGCTCAGCCGCCTGACCGGTAACCCCGATCCGCGAATGAGTGGCTCGGGCAATGCCGGTGCCACCAACATGTTGCGCGTGGCCGGCAAGAAACTCGCCATCCTGACCTTGCTCGGCGACCTGAACAAAGGCCTGTTGCCCGTATTGATCGCGGGTGCAATAGGCCTTTCACTACAAGAACAGGCCTGGATCGGCGTCTGTGCCGTTATCGGCCACCTGTTTCCGCTGTACTTCCGCTTTCGTGGTGGCAAGGGCGTCGCTACCGCAGCCGGCATGCTGCTGGGGCTTTATCCGCCCGCCGCACTGCTGGCGGTCTGCGCCTGGCTGCTGACGTTCTACCTGACCCGCACCAGCTCACTCGCAGCCCTGATTGCCACACCACTGACCCTGCCGCTGCTTGCCTGGCAAGAACCGGCGGCACTGCTACCCATGAGCGCGCTCACGGGCCTGATCGTCTGGCGTCATCGCGGCAATCTACGCGACCTGTTTGCCGGGCGCGAACGGCATTTTTAAATACCGCACGTGAGCGCCGCTCATCACAGCGCCGACAGTTGCTCCATCGGCCAGCGCGCCTGCACGCTGATCGCCAGGCTTTCATGCTGGCCGGCCTGCAAACGCTGGCAGCCGGCAAACGCAATCATCGCGCCATTATCCGTGCAGAACTCCGGACGGGCATAAAACACATCGCCCTTCATGTCCCCGAGCATTTTCTCCAGTGAAGCTCGCAGCGCTTTATTGGCGCTGACGCCCCCTGCGATCACCAGACGCTTGAGACCCGCCTGTTTCAGGGCACGCTTGCACTTGATGGTCAAAGTCTCCACCACGGCCTGCTGGAACGCCAGCGAGATGTCGCAACGGGCTTGCTCGCTGTCGTCCCCGGCGTTGACGCTCTGCTGCCAGGTGTTCAGCGCAAAGGTTTTCAGGCCACTGAAGCTGAAAGCCAAGCCTGGACGATCACACATCGGACGCGGAAAAGTGAAACGCCCTGCAACGCCCTGCTCTGCCAGACGAGCAATCTCCGGGCCGCCTGGATAATTCAGGCCCATCATCTTCGCGGTCTTGTCGAACGCTTCGCCGGCGGCATCGTCGAGGGTCTCGCCCAAGAGCGTGTACTGACCGATCCCGTCGACCTGAACCAGCTGCGTATGACCACCCGACACCAACAAAGCGACGAACGGGAACTCCGGAGGTTGCGACTCCAGCATCGGCGCCAGCAAGTGGCCTTCCATGTGATGCACACCCAAGGCCGGAATGCCCCAGGCAAAGGCCAGCGCCTGGGCGCACGAAGCCCCCACCAGCAATGCCCCGACCAGGCCAGGACCCGCGGTATAAGCGATGGCGTCGATCTCGGTCGGTACACAGTCGGCCTCGGCCAGGACCTGACGAATCAAGGGCAGCATGCGTTTGACGTGATCACGCGACGCCAGCTCCGGCACCACGCCGCCATAGGCACGATGCAGATCGATCTGACTGAACAGCGCGTCGGCCAACAACCCGCGTTCACTGTCGTAAAGTGCGACACCGGTTTCGTCGCAAGAGGTTTCTAATCCCAGTACTAGCATGGGTTTGCGCCTTGTAGAGGCTGAATTCGAAGGCGCGCATAATAGTCGTCGCGTGATGCCCCGACCAGCGGTTTTCGATCAGAGGCTTTGCATTCCGAGCGATGAGGGGTTAACATCCGCAACCCTTAAAAACCGACGTCTTCAAGTGCTCTTTTGCCGCGAGGATGTTGACCCCGGTAATGAATGAAGGTAGCTCTGGATGCCAGCCGTCAAAGTAAAAGAGAACGAACCCTTCGACGTAGCTCTGCGTCGTTTCAAGCGCTCCTGCGAAAAAGCCGGTGTACTGGCTGAAGTTCGTAGCCGCGAATTTTACGAGAAGCCAACTTCTGAGCGTAAACGTAAAGCAGCAGCCGCTGTTAAGCGTCACGCCAAGAAAGTTCAGCGCGAACAGCGCCGCGCCGTTCGTCTGTACTAATACACAGACGATCGTAGCAAGCTTCTGCCAAGCCCGGCCCTCAGCCGGGCTAATGGCATTTGCGGACATCGCTTGATGCTTCACCGTCAAAGCCGCAGACGCGACCGAGACAAATCTGCTTCACAGCGTCAGACCTGGCTCTTCTGCCAGCGGTGCACGTCTTTTCTGACGAGCCTTCCAAGGCTACTGACGAGCACACCCACTGATTCCTCTCACGACGATCAGCCCAAGGCACCTTCTTGCGTGCCCGCTTATGAGCTATCCGAGGCCAATGACTGGCCGTCGCCGGATTCAGCGAAACACTTTCAAATAGTCGAATACTGATTGGTACTAACGTCAGTGGATTTTCGGCAGATACACTTCCCGACAGCGATACGCAGACGACACCGGTCGAGCCGCACACCCTGCGCGCCTCAAACAACGACCCGCGTTCGGCCGCCCTTCGTTTTGGGTCCATTTCAGCGCAGATGACGAGAACGCCATGGCCGGGCTAATTCCCCAGAGCTTCATTGACGACCTTCTGAACCGCACCGACATCGTCGACGTGGTCAGCTCGCGCCTGCAAATGAAAAAAGCCGGCAAGAACTACACCGCCTGCTGCCCGTTTCACAAAGAGAAAACCCCCTCCTTCAGCGTCAGCCCCGACAAACAGTTCTATTACTGCTTCGGCTGCGGCGCTGGCGGTAACGCCCTCGGCTTCATGATGGACCATGACAACCTGGATTTCGTCCAGGCTGTCGAAGAACTGGCCAAAGCCGCCGGCATGGAAATTCCCCGCGAAGAAAGTGGCCGACCGCACAAACCGCGGCAACCCACCGATTCGCCGCTGTATCCGCTGCTCACCGCCGCCGCCGATTTTTATCGTCAAGCCCTGAAAAGCCATCCGTCGCGTAAAGCCGCCGTAGATTACTTGAAGGGTCGTGGACTAACGGGAGAAATCGCCCGGGACTTCGGGCTCGGTTTTGCTCCACCTGGCTGGGACAATCTGTTCAAGCACCTGAGCAGCGATACCCTGCAGCAAAAAGCCATGATCGATGCCGGCCTGCTGATCGAGAACGCCGAAACCGGCAAGCGCTATGACCGCTTCCGCGATCGCGTGATGTTCCCGATCCGTGACAGTCGCGGGCGCATCATCGCCTTCGGCGGCCGGGTACTGGGCGACGACAAGCCGAAATACCTGAACTCACCGGAAACCCCGGTTTTCCATAAGGGCCAGGAACTCTACGGCCTTTACGAAGCACGCAAGAACAACCGAAACCTCGACGAAATCATTGTCGTCGAAGGCTACATGGACGTCATCGCCCTCGCCCAGCAAGGCCTGCGCAATGCCGTCGCAACCCTGGGCACCGCCACCAGCGAAGAGCACATGAAGCGCCTGTTTCGCGTCGTGCCCAGCGTGCTGTTCTGCTTTGATGGCGACCAGGCGGGCCGAAATGCCGCCTGGCGGGCACTGGAGGCAACCCTGCCATGTCTGCAGGACGGGCGTCGGGCGCGCTTTCTGTTCCTGCCCGAGGGCGAGGATCCGGATACCCTGGTCCGCTCCGAGGGCACTGATGCCTTCCGCGCGCGAATCAATCAGCACGCCCAGCCGCTGGCCGATTACTTTTTTCAACAGTTGACCGAGGAATCGGACCCGCGCTCCCTCGAAGGCAAGGCCCACATGGCTACCCTCGCCGCGCCGCTGATCGACAAAGTCCCGGGTGCCAACCTGCGCATCCTGATGCGCCAGCGTTTGAGCGAAATTACCGGGCTTAGCGGTGAAGCCGTGAGCCAACTCGTGCAAAGCACGCCTCAGCATCAGGAAGCGCCACCCGCTTACGATCCGGGCATCGATTACGACGCCATGCCGGATTACAGCGACTACCATCAGCCGCAGGCGCAAGAGATGTACGTGCCGCAGCAGGAATGGACGCCGAAAAAGCCTGGCGCAGGCGGCAAGAAATGGGACAAGAAGCCGTGGGACAAGAATGGCAAGCGCGGCGGTGATCGTGATCAACCGAGCGCACCGCGCACGCCGATTGCCGTAGAAGCGCCCACGCTGATCGCACTGCGCACCCTGATTCATCATCCAGATCTGGCTGGCCGGGTAGAAACCGCCAACCATTTTGCCAATGAGAGCAATACCTACGCACAACTGCTTGTGGCCCTGATCGAGGCGGTGCAAAAAAATCCTAAGCTAAACTCAATTCAGCTAATGGCGCGTTGGCACGGGACCGAACAGGGACGGTTGCTCAAGGCATTGGCAGAAAAGGAATGGCTGATTGACGGCGACAACCTTGAACAACAGTTTTTAGACACCATTACTAGGCTATCAGCAGCTCAACACACGGATAGCCTGGAAGCACTTATCAGAAAAGCAAGGCAGCCAGGACTGACCGCGGAGGAAGCAAATCAGATCGCAAATCAGATGCGCGACCTATTAAAACGCAATATGGCTGTATCAACCCCGACCTCAACTGGCGCGTGAGGTCATAGCTCAGGTATAATCCTCGGCTTGTTTTTTGCCCGCCAAGACCTTCAGTGGATAGGGTGTTATGTCCGGAAAAGCGCAACAGCAGTCTCGTATCAAAGAGTTGATCACACTTGGTCGTGAGCAGGGCTACCTGACTTACGCGGAGGTCAACGACCACCTGCCGGAGGATATTTCAGATCCGGAACAGGTGGAAGACATCATCCGCATGATTAATGACATGGGGATCAACGTATTCGAGGTTGCGCCAGATAAGGATTCCCTTATGCTGGCCGACGCCGATACCGACGAAGCCGCGGCCGAAGAGGCAGCAGCAGCGTTGGCAGCGGTCGAGACCGACATTGGTCGCACCACCGACCCAGTGCGCATGTACATGCGTGAAATGGGCACGGTAGAGCTCCTCACACGTGAAGGCGAAATTGAAATCGCCAAACGTATTGAAGAGGGCATCCGCGAAGTGATGGGCGCAATCGCGCACTTCCCTGGCACGGTTGACCATATTCTCTCCGAGTACACTCGCGTCACCACCGAAGGTGGCCGCCTGTCCGACGTCCTGAGCGGTTATATCGACCCGGACGACGGCATTGCGCCGCCTGCAGCCGAAGTGCCACCGCCTGTCGACCCGAAAGCCGTGAAAGCGGATGACGACACCGACGACGATGATGCCGAAGCGACTGATGACGAAGAAGAAGCCGAAAGCGGTCCGGATCCGGTCATCGCCGCACAGCGCTTTGGCGCTGTCTCCGATCAGATGGAAATCACCCGTAAGGCCCTGAAAAAGCACGGTCGTGGCAACAAGCTGGCAATCGCCGAGCTGATCGCCCTGGCTGAGCTGTTCATGCCGATCAAACTGGTGCCGAAGCAATTCGAAGGCCTGGTCGAGCGTGTTCGCAGTGCCCTGGATCGTCTGCGTCAGCAAGAGCGCGCGATCATGCAACTGTGCGTTCGTGATGCCCGTATGCCGCGTGCCGACTTCCTGCGCCAGTTCCCGGGCAACGAAGTCGACGAAAGCTGGACCGATGCACTGGCCAAAGGCAAAAGCAAATACGCTGAAGCCATTGGTCGCCTGCAACCGGACATCATTCGTTGCCAGCAGAAGCTGACCGCGCTGGAAACCGAAACCGGTTTGACGATCGCCGAGATCAAGGACATCAACCGTCGCATGTCGATCGGTGAGGCCAAGGCCCGCCGCGCGAAGAAAGAGATGGTCGAAGCGAACTTGCGTCTGGTGATCTCCATCGCCAAGAAGTACACCAACCGTGGTCTGCAGTTCCTCGATCTGATCCAGGAAGGCAACATCGGTCTGATGAAAGCGGTAGACAAGTTCGAATACCGCCGCGGCTACAAATTCTCGACTTATGCCACCTGGTGGATCCGTCAGGCGATCACTCGCTCGATCGCCGACCAGGCCCGCACCATCCGTATTCCGGTGCACATGATCGAGACGATCAACAAGCTCAACCGTATTTCCCGGCAGATGCTGCAGGAAATGGGTCGCGAACCGACCCCGGAAGAGCTGGGCGAACGCATGGAAATGCCTGAGGACAAGATCCGCAAGGTATTGAAGATCGCTAAAGAGCCGATCTCCATGGAAACCCCGATCGGTGATGACGAAGATTCTCATCTGGGTGACTTCATCGAAGACTCGACCATGCAGTCGCCAATCGATGTCGCCACTGTTGAGAGCCTTAAAGAAGCGACTCGCGAAGTCCTGTCCGGCCTCACTGCCCGTGAAGCCAAGGTTCTGCGCATGCGCTTCGGTATCGACATGAATACCGACCACACCCTTGAGGAGGTTGGTAAGCAGTTCGACGTGACCCGTGAACGGATTCGCCAGATCGAAGCCAAGGCGCTGCGCAAGCTGCGCCACCCGACGAGAAGCGAGCATTTACGCTCCTTCCTCGACGAGTGATCACAGAACCCCCGGCCCAGGCCGTAATGCTGTTCACTTAAGCATTTGAGTCTCAGCAGGGCTTACTCGAAAATC
>NZ_MOBM01000044.1 GCF_003732275.1 Pseudomonas frederiksbergensis | reverse complement strand
TTTCTCGCGGAGTAACTTGTGATGCTGATAATCTTGTTGACTATCAGTCTGACTCCACAAGCACCCACACGAATTGCTTGATTCAGTTGTTAAAGAGCGGTTGGTTAAGATCTTTCGTCTCAACCGAGGCGCGCATTCTACAGCAGCCTCTGTTGCTGTCAAGCGGTTATTTTCAGAAGTTTTCAAAGTTTCCTTTGCAACTTCAACCACTTGCGCTTCCGATCTCTCGTTAGCGGGAGGCGAATTCTACAGCGTTACTCGCTGCTGTCAACACCTCTTTTTCTCCGCTTTCGACCGAGAAGATCGAACCGTCAATAAGGCGAAAACACACTGCCTTACCAACTCCTTCTGGCCTCGATGAACTGAAGCGTAACCGCTGTCGAAAACCGCATAACTCTTTGTTTACCAAGGAGTTTTCCGTTTCGACTGCGCCGGAAGTGGGGCGAATTATAGACTTCCAGAATCTGCCGTCAACCTCTAATTACGCTTTTCTTGCAGAAGGTGCCTTTCTGGCCATTAAACGTGGAATCCGGCGGGTTACAGGCGGCAATCTCAACACCAATAACAACGCACCTATAGAAGCATAGATCGCCCACTCCTTCAGATCGGCACGAACGATCCACAACATATGCAGCAATCCGAGCCCGAGAACCACATAGACCAACCGATGCAACTTCTTCCAGCGGGAACCCAAACGCCGCTGACTGTAGCGATTGGAGGTAACCGCCAATGCCAACAAACAGAGAAACCCCAGGACCCCGACAATAATGTACGGCCGCTTGCGCAACTCGATACCCAGCTGCGACCAATCAAAGCCAAGGATGAACGCTGTGTAACCGCTCAAGTGCAGAACCACATAAGCGAAGCACCACAACCCCAACTGCCGCCGTACCGCTATCCACCCCGGCCAACCGGTGAGCTTTTGCAAAGGTGTCATGCTCAATGTAATGAGCAGCATGACAAGCGTACCCAGCCCTAGACGATCAACCAGCACCTTGCCCGGATCTGGCCCCAACACATCCCCCAAGGCCTGATACAACCAAAGCAGCGGCCAAATCGCTGCAGCGATGAAGACGCCAATACGCCAGAACGGATATCGCATCAGTAATTCTTCCGCAGATCGAGCCCTGTATATAGAGAAGCGACTTCATCCGAGTAGCCGTTGAACATTTGCGTGTCCCGCACATTGGGCTTGAACAGTCCGCTCGGCAAACGCCTTTCCCGCGCCTGGGTCCAACGCGGGTGATCGACTGTCGGGTTCACGTTCGCATAAAAGCCATACTCATCCGAGGCGATACTCTGCCAGGTCGTTTTCGGCTGCTCGCTGACCAGGGTGATCCGCACGATGGATTTAATGCTCTTGAAGCCGTACTTCCAAGGCACAACCAGTCGCAGCGGCGCACCGTTCTGATTCGGCAACTCACGCCCGTACATGCCCACAGCAAGAATCGCCAACGGATTCATCGCCTCATCCAGACGCAGCCCTTCTACATAAGGCCAGTCGATCAAGGCAAAGCCGGAACGCTGCCCGGGCATACTCTTGGGATCCTGCAAGGTTTCGAAGCGAATGAACCTGGCGTTGGAAGTCGGCTCGACTTCCTTGAGCAAAGCCGAAACAGGAAACCCGATCCACGGAATGACCATCGACCAGGCTTCCACACAGCGAAGACGATAGATGCGCTCTTCCAGCTGATAAGGCTTCATGAAATCTTCCAGGGCATACCGCCCCGGCTTACCCACCTCCCCGTCCACCACCACGCTCCAGGGTTGGGTTTTCAGTGCACCAGCGTTGGCCGCGGGATCACCTTTATCGGTACCGAACTCATAGAAGTTGTTGTAGTGGGTCGCATCCTTGAAAGGTGTGATCGCCTCGTCTTTGACGTTGACCGCCCCCCATTGGGTAGAAGGAAGCTTTTCGGCAAACCAGGACGGTGCCTTGCCAGGCTCGACATCAGCATAACGCGCAACATCGTCGGCACTCGCCCAGCGCGGCAGACTGCTCACCGCCAAACCGGCGACGGCGGCACCTAATACACTGCGACGAGAAAAGTAGAGGGATTCAGGCGTGACGTCTGACTCATGACAGTCAGACGCTTTGGGGACTTTGATCAGCATGACAACTCCGCAGCTTTGGAGGACAGATGCACCCATAGACTGCGGAGTATGAGGGAAATTACATCACTCGGCTTTTTTGTGCCGACGAAGGCGCAGAAGGTACTGCACCGGCCCGGAAGCCGCATAGGCAAGGAAAACCAGCAGCAGGATGCGTGGCGGATCACTGAACACAACGGCGAATACCAATACCACTGCGAGGATCGCGACAAAAGGAACGCGCCCTTTCAAGTCCAGCTCCTTGAAGCTGTTGTACTTGATGTTACTGACCATCAGCATGCCAGCGGCGGCAACCATCAGTGCAACCAGGAACGACATCTTGGAACCCTGAATGCCGTAGTCGCTGAATGCCCAGACAATGCCCGCGACCACACCGGCGGCGGCCGGGCTGGCCAGACCGATGAAGTAACGTTTGTCTGCGGTGCCGACCTGAGTGTTGAAACGAGCCAGACGCAATGCCGCCCCCGCCACATAGATGAAGGCGACCATCCAGCCGACCTTGCCCATGTCACCCAGGGCCCAACCGAATGCCAGCAATGCCGGCGCCACACCAAAGGCAACCATGTCCGACAGCGAGTCATACTCGGCACCGAAAGCGCTTTGGGTATTGGTCATACGGGCAACGCGACCGTCGAGGCCATCGAGTACCATGGCGACGAAAATCGCGATCGCGGCAAACGCAAAATATTTGCTCGCGCCGATAGCATCACCGGCACTCAAGGCACTCTGGGCGCTCATCGAGTTGATGATGGAATAGAACCCTGCGAAGAGGTTCGCAGTGGTGAACAGATTCGGCAGAAGATAGATACCACGATGCCGGACTTTACGACCTTCAGCGTCATGCCCTTCTTCGATGTGCTCATCGATGGGCAGAAGGCTTTCGGCGTCAGAAGCCTGCTTTGGCTCTTCGGGACGTTCGCTCATGGACATTTACCTTGCAACGGGGTGGAAAGTTTCGACAGGTGTCTGGGACGAGGGTTCGGCCGCAAACAATGCAGCTTTATACCAGAACCGGCGGATCCAAACGAAAAAACGCGGCCTAGGCCGCGTTTTCCGTACAAGCTCGGGACTTAGTTCTTGGCTTTGTCGACGATCTTGTTGGCACCGATCCAAGGCATCATGGAGCGCAGTTGCTCACCGATGATTTCGATACCGTGAGCGGCGTTGTTACGACGCTTGGCGGTCATCGAAGGATAGCCGGTGGCGCCTTCGCTGATGAACATCTTGGCGTATTCGCCGTCCTGAATACGTTTCAGGGCGTTGCGCATGGCCTGACGGGATTCGGCGTTGATCACTTCCGGGCCGGTCACGTACTCGCCGTACTCGGCGTTGTTGGAGATCGAGTAGTTCATGTTGGCGATACCGCCTTCGTACATGAGGTCAACGATCAACTTCAGTTCGTGCAGGCATTCGAAGTAGGCCATTTCCGGCGCGTAGCCAGCTTCAACCAGGGTTTCGAAACCGGCTTTTACCAACTCAACGGTACCGCCGCACAGAACGGCTTGTTCGCCGAACAGGTCGGTTTCGGTCTCGTCCTTGAAGGTGGTTTCGATGATGCCGGTACGACCGCCACCAACGCCAGCGGCGTAGGACAGTGCAACGTTTTTGGCGTTGCCCGAAGCATCCTGGTAGATAGCGATCAGGTCAGGGATACCGCCGCCTTTGACGAACTCGGAACGCACGGTGTGGCCCGGAGCTTTCGGCGCGATCATGATCACGTCGAGGTCAGCACGTGGCACAACCTGGTTGTAGTGAATCGCGAAACCGTGGGAGAAGGCCAGGGTGGCGCCTTTCTTGATGTTCGGCTCGATTTCGTTCTTGTACAGGGCAGACTGAAACTCGTCCGGGGTCAGGATCATGACCAGGTCGGCAGCCGCTACGGCGGAAGCAACGTCAGTCACCTTCAGGCCGTGGGCTTCGGCTTTGGCAACGGTGGCCGAACCTTTACGCAGACCAACAGTAACGTCAACGCCGGAGTCTTTCAGGTTGCACGCTTGAGCGTGGCCCTGGGAACCGTAACCGATGATGGCAACTTTCTTGCCCTGGATGATCGACAGGTCGCAGTCTTTTTCGTAATAAACTTTCATGAAATTCCCCTCTATATCCTGGCCGTTCAGGCCATTCGCTAATTTGGTTTAGATGCTCAGTACTTTGTCGCCGCGGGCAATCCCGGTGACGCCACTGCGTACGGTTTCCAGAATCGAGGCAGTGCCGATCGATTGAATGAAGCTGTCGAGCTTGTCGCTGGTACCGGTCAATTGAACGGTATACACGCTAGCGCTGACATCAACGATCTGCCCACGATAAATATCGGTGGTGCGCTTGATCTCGGCGCGCTGGGCGCCGGTGGCCTTGACCTTGACCAGCATCAGTTCGCGCTCGATGTGAGCACTCTCCGACAGGTCGACCAGTTTTACCACTTCGATCAGCTTGTTCAGGTTCTTGGTGATCTGTTCGATGACCTCATCATGGCCGACAGTGGTCAGCGTCAGACGCGACAGAGTCGGGTCTTCGGTGGGTGCCACGGTCAGGCTTTCGATGTTGTAGTTGCGCTGCGAGAACAGGCCGACTACACGAGACAGAGCGCCCGGTTCGTTTTCCAGAAGCAAGGAAATAATGTGTCGCATGATTAAGTACGCTCCGTCTTGCTCAGCCACATATCGCGCATGGAGCCGTCTTTGATCTGCATCGGGTAGACGTGCTCGCTGGTGTCGACCGAAATATCGATAACCACCAGGCGATCTTTCATGGCGAACGCCTCTTCCATCTTCGACTTCAAATCTTTCGATTCGGTGATGCGCACACCAACGTGACCATAGGCCTCGGCCAGCTTGACGAAGTCAGGCAACGATTCCATGTAGGAGTGCGAGTGGCGGCTGCCATAACTCATGTCCTGCCACTGGCGAACCATACCCAGCACACCGTTGTTCAGAATGACGATCTTCACCGGCAAACCGTATTGCAGGCAGGTCGACAGTTCCTGAATGTTCATCTGGATGCTGCCCTCGCCCGTTACGCAGGCGACGTCTTCATCCGGGAAGCTCAGCTTGATGCCCATGGCCGCCGGAAAACCGAAGCCCATGGTGCCCAGGCCACCGGAGTTGATCCAGCGGTTTGGCTTGTTGAACGTGTAGTACTGCGCGGCGAACATTTGGTGCTGGCCCACGTCGGAGGTCACAAAGGCGTCGCCCTTGGTCACTTCGCACAGGGTTTCGATTACGGTCTGCGGCTTGATCACGCTGCCGTCGCCCTTGTCATAAGGGAACAGGCCGCGGTCACCGCGCCACTCATCGACTTGCTTCCACCAGCTGGCAACGGACTCCTTGTTCGGGGTCTCGCCGATTTCCTTGAGGATCGCGACCATTTCGGTCAGGACACTCTCGACCGGACCGACGATAGGCACGTCTGCCTTGATGGTCTTGGAGATCGAAGCCGGGTCGATGTCGATGTGAATGATCTTGGCATTCGGACAGAACTTGGCCGGGCCGTTGATCACGCGGTCATCGAAGCGCGCGCCGACTGCAAGGATCACATCGGCATGGTGCATCGCCAGGTTGGCGGTGTAGCTGCCGTGCATGCCGAGCATGCCAATGAACTGACGGTCGGTGCCAGGGTAGGCACCCAAACCCATCAGGGTATTGGTCACTGGCAGGTTGAGCATCTTCGCCAGTTCGGTCAGCGGCGCGGAGCCACCACCGAGAATCACGCCGCCGCCTGCATAAAGCACAGGACGCTTGGCCGCCAGGAGCATTTCAGCTGCCTTGCGGATTTGCCCGGAGTGACCGCGAACGGCCGGGCTGTAGGAACGCAGCTTGGCTTTTTTCGGGAAGATGTATTCGAACTTCTCGGCCGGGTTGGTCATGTCTTTCGGGATATCGACAACGACCGGACCAGGACGACCGGATTGCGCCAGGTAGAACGCTTTCTTCATGACTTCCGGGATTTCCGACGCATGCTTGATCATGAAGCTGTGCTTCACGATCGGCCGGGAGATACCGATCATGTCGGTTTCCTGGAATGCATCGGTGCCTACCATGGTGCTAGGCACCTGGCCGGAAATGACCACCATCGGAATGGAGTCCATGTAGGCAGTGGCAATACCGGTGATGGCGTTGGTTGCGCCCGGGCCGGAGGTTACCAGTACCACACCGGCTTTACCGGTGGCACGGGCATAGCCGTCGGCCATATGGGTCGCAGCCTGCTCGTGACGAACCAGGATGTGAGTCACTTCCGGTTCTTTGAACAAGGCATCATAGACATGAAGAAGAGCACCACCCGGGTACCCGTAGATATATTTGACGCCTTCGTCACGCAAAAAGCGGACGAGCATCTCACCGCCAGATAAAAGCTCCACGTTGTTCACCTCTAAAACGCCAGAATACCGCCCACATTCAAAGAGGACGGGTCTTAATAGGTTTACTTCTCGGCAGAGCATGAGCGACGGTGGTCGCCGACTACGTCAGCACTGACTGAGCAAGTATTGGGATCGTCCCAAGTGTTGCGGGCCTTTCCCACCCAGCGCGAGGTAACGCGTTGCGGGTGTAACAGGTCGGCGCGGATGTGCGCCTCATGATCTACCGAGTGGGTCTGCTTCTGGCAGTCCCTCTACAGCGGACTTTGGATTCTTCTGTTTCGCCCATCGCAAGTCAAGCCGTCAATGTGCTTTATTCGAACTAAGCGCATGAGAACGCAAGAAAAAACCTTTAAACCGCAACTGTGTTAGCTTCGATTGCGCACCCATGACAAGGAAATGGCATGCGAACGTTCTTCTTCACCGCCGGCTTGCTGATCAGCCTGAGCCCTTTGTGCATGGCGGGTCAGATCTATAAATGGGTCGATGCCCAGGGCGTTACCCATTTCGATGCGCAACCGCCCCCAGGCCAGGAGCCCACCCTCGTGGTGACGCCCGCCCCGCCCGTCGGCAAACCAAGTACGCCAACGCGCAGCAACGTCATAGGCGATCAACGGGCCATCGACAACAAAGTGAAAAAGCAGGTCGCCGAGCAGCAAGCCCAGCTAAAGGTATTCTGCGAACAGGCCCGTACGAACCTGGCTCAACTGCAGAATAATCCGCGACTACGGGAGGATGTCGACGGTGAGACGCGCCGCCTTACCGACCAACAACGTCAGGAGCGCATCACCGAAGCACAGAAACAGATTGCGAAAAACTGCATGTAGGTACCTGTAGGAGCTGTCGAGTGCAACGAGGCTGCGATCTTTTGACGTTGCTTTTAAAAACAAAATCAAAAGATCGCAGCCTCGTTTCACTCGACAACTCCTACGGCTCCTACAACGGAGCGGAGTTAGCGAGAGGCGGTGATCAACAGGTCGAACTCTTTGAGCAAGACCTGAAGCTGCCGATCCTTGCCCTGGACGTTACGGGCGGCGAAGACCATTTCGGCCATCTCCTGGATCCCCGATGCGTTGGGCAGCGGCAGATCCTGTTCAAGGATAGTCTTCATCCGCGGCAGGAAAATCCATTGCAGCCATTGCTCGAAATCCAGCGTATCCACCGAAAACGGCTCGACGCTGGATAGCGCCTCAGCGGACGGCGCGACTTCGTCCCACCAGCCCTGGACACGCAGTTCGCGTTCGATCAACAGCAACTGCTCGGCAATCTTCGGGAAGCGTGCATCCATCACAGCGAAACCTTGGCCTTCTGACGCGCCAACGCTGCACCGGCGGAGTCACCCTGCTTCTCACGAGCCTGGGCAATCAATTCCCACAGGCTGGCCTGAAGGGCCGGACGACCACTGGCGAACGTCAAACCACGACGAGCGAATTGCTCGGCCTGTGCCGCATCACCTTGAGCCATGCGCACCTGGGCCAGGCGATAAAGCACTTGCGGCTCACGCGGCGCGACACGCTGGGCGCGCTCGAGACTGGAGGATGCGCCATTAAGGTCGCCGCTGGCCTGTTGCTGCTGGGCAGTGGTCAACAACGCCAGGACTGGACCGTCCAACTGCTCATCGGCAGACAGCCCGCCGGAGCTCGCCGAAGGAATCCCGCTCGGCGTCGATGGCATGCTGTAGCTGCCCTGGTTGATCGGTGCCGACTGGACCGGCGAGGTATCGATCGGCCCCGGAGTGATCGGGCCAGGGGTAATCGGCGAAGTGCTGATCGGGGCCGAGGAAACCGCGCCACCACCCGGCACCATCACCACAACGCCAGTGTCGCCTTGCGGGATTGCCTGAGTCTGGCCTTGCACAGGACGTTTTACCGTCGTCTGACGGTAACCGCCATTTGTCTGTATCCGTTCACTGTTCGAAACGGCGCTGCCGGAATCCACAACCGGAATCGAACCGCGCTGTACGGTGGAGCAACCGCTGAGCAAAGCCACGGCGGTAACCGCTGGAATCAACCACTTGTTCACTTGAAACCCTCTTTGCTTAATTCATCCAGCCCTTGACCCAATCCATCACCGATTCGCCGGAAGCTGGACTTTCGCCACCGCAAGCAGCACCGGGAGGCGGTTCGCTGCCGCGAATATACGGCATCTGCACCGCGCCTGGGCAGCTGCCTTCAGAACCTTGCCCGGTGCGCGAATCGACCCAGGCCTGAACAATGTTGTCCGGCTGCGGCATGTCCAGCGGCAGCGGATCGGCCTTGCGCATGAAACTGGTCCAGACCTGCAACGCACCGGTGGCACCGGTGAACGGCGTCTTGCCGTTATCATCGCGCCCCAGCCAGACCACTGCCAGCAGATCCTGACTGAAACCGGCGAACCAGCTGTCCCGCGAATCGTTACTGGTACCGGTCTTGCCGGCCAGGGTCAGGGTTTTCGGCAACACGTTATAAACCGAACTACCGGTGCCTTCACGCATGACTCGTTGCATGGCGCTCTGGATCAGGTAAATGGACGCTGGATCGAATTGCTGCTGAATCTGGAACGGATAACGCTTGAGCGGTTCGCCCTCGGCGGTCAGCACGCTGCGAATCCCGCGCATCGGCGTATTGAATCCGCCGTTGGCCAGTGTCTGGTACATGGTCGCCACTTCGATCGGGGTCAAGCCACCGGCACCCAGCAACATCGACGGGAACGCCGCGAACTCGCGACTCACCCCCAGACGCGCCAGGGTCTTCAGGACATTCGGTACACCCACCGCCAACCCGAGACGCGCGGTCGACAGGTTGTAGGAATGTGCCAACCCTTGATAAAGGAACACCGTACCGTGGGAACGACGATCATAGTTCTGCGGTTTCCAGACCTGACCGTCCGCGCCTTTGACCGAGAAGGATTCGTCTGACAGCCAACTGGTCAGCGTGTACTGGCTCGGCTTCTCAAGCGCTGTCAGATAAACCGCCGGTTTGATCAACGACCCGATCGGTCGTACCGCATCCAGCGCCCGGTTGAAGCCGGCAAAACTCGCCTGACGACTGCCGATCATGGCCTGGACTTCTCCGGTTTCCGGATTGGTCACGACCATCGCAGCCTCAACCTCATCGGCCCCTTTGCGCCCGGACAGACGCTTGAAGGTGTCGTTGACCGACGCTTCGGCTTTCATCTGCAGGATCGGGTCGAAACTGGTGAAGATCCGCAGACCTTCTTCGGTCAAGTCTTCGTCGCGATAGTCTTCGCGCAACTGACGTTTAACCAGGTCGAGGAAGCCCGGGAACGAGCTGTCGGCCAACTTGCCGCGAGTGGTCACACCCAGTGGCATTTTCTTCGCCGCCTCAACCTGCTCGGCGGTGGCAACGCCTTGCTCACCCAGAACATCGAGCACCAGATTGCGCCGCTCCAGCGCCCGCTCAGGGTTGCGACGCGGGTTGTAATAGGACGGCCCCTTGACCATGCCCACCAACAAAGCGACTTGATGCAGTTTCAGTTCGGACAATGGCTGCCCGAAGAAGAATTGGCTGGCCAGACCGAAACCATGCACCGCGCGCTGACCATCCTGGCCGACGAACACTTCATTGAGGTAAGCCTCAAGAATTTCGCGCTTGTCGTAATGCAGCTCAAGCAACAACGCCATCATGGCTTCGGTGAGCTTACGGGTCAGGCTGCGTTCGCTGGTGAGGTAGAAGTTCTTGACCAACTGTTGCGTCAGCGTACTGCCGCCCTGGGTCATCTTGCCGCCCGAGGTGTTGACGTAGATGGCTCGGGCAATCGACTTCGGCGATACACCCCAGTGGCTGTAGAAGTCCCGGTCTTCTACGGCAACTAGGGTTTCGAGCAGATACGGCGGAACCTGATCGATCTTGATCAGGATGCGGTCTTCAAGGTTTTTCGGGTAAATCCCGCCGATCAGCAGCGGTTCCAGTCGCACCACAGAAAGCTTCGAACCGTTGGTCGCCGAGAGCTCGGCCACGTAATCGCCGGAGAAGCGCACACGCACGGGCTGGGCCTGCTCCATGCCTTCATAGAACTGGAAGCCTCGGGTATTCAAGTCGACGGTATTGCCATTGACCGCCGCCGCGCCGGGGCCGTTGCTGACGGCTTCGCGTCGGTAACCCAAGGCATCGAGCTCGGTGAGGAAGTCTTCCTTGCTCAGCTTTTGGCCAGTGAACAGTTCAAGCGGGCGCGCGTACACCTTGGCCGGGATGGTCCAGCGCTTGCCGGAGAACTTCTCCTGGACCACAGCGTCGAGGTAAACCGCGAACCCGGCAAGCACCACAAGGCCGACCAGGCTGAGTTTAAGGGCCCAGCCCAGCCAGGGGCGCAGGCCCTTGGAAGGTGGTTTTTTGGGGGTGCGGGGGGATCGAGTACGAGTCATGGCGGCGGATTATACGCACTTTATTCATCCTCAACAGAAGCCCGCTGAGGTTTGCGTCGGGCGGACTTGCGGCCATAATGACGGCCTTGAATTTTCCCCAGACTCTGAAGGATCGCCTGTGAGCCAGTCCCTGATCGCTGCCCTGCAAAACCCGGCCCTCTACCCGCATCCCGTAGAAGGGTTTCAGGTCATCGAAACCCATATTTCCTGGGTGCTGCTCACCGGCCCCTATGCTTATAAAGTGAAGAAGCCAGTGAATTTCGGCTTCCTCGACTTCACCAGCCTCCAGGCTCGCGAGCATTTCTGCGCTGAAGAGCTGCGCCTGAACCAGCGCCTGACCCATGATTTGTATCTTGAAGTGTTGCCGATCACTGGTAGCGCCGAGGCGCCACAACTGGGTGGCGATGGTCCGGTTGTCGATTACGCCCTGAAAATGCGTCAATTCCCACAAAGCCAATTGCTCAGCACCTTGCAAGCCAACGGTGAATTGACCACCACGCACATCGACGAGATGGCCGCGCAGATCGCTCAATTCCACCTCAGCGCGCCGAAAGTACCTGCCGAACATGAAGCTGGCACACCGGACAGCGTCATGGCGCCGGTACGGCAGAACTTCGAACAGATCCGCCCGTTCCTCAGCGACAAGGCCGATCTGCTGCAACTCGAGGCGCTGCAAGCCTGGGCCGAAAGCAGCTTCGAACGCCTCAAGCCGCTGTTCGCCCAGCGCAAGGCCGACGGTTTCATTCGTGAATGCCACGGTGACATTCACTTGGGCAACGCCACCGTCATCGACGGCAACGTGGTGATCTTCGACTGCATCGAGTTCAACGAACCGTTCCGCTTCACCGACGTTTACGCCGATACCGGCTTCCTGGCCATGGACCTGGAAGACCGTGGCCTGAAGTGCCTGGCGCGCCGTTTCATCAGCCAATACCTGGAACTGACCGGCGACTATCAGGGCCTTGAGCTGCTGAACTTCTACAAAGCCTACCGCGCACTGGTTCGCGCCAAGGTCAGCCTGTTCAGCATGCCCGCCGAGGCCGATCCGGTGCAGCGCGCCACCACCCTGCGTCAGTACCGCAACTACGCCAACCTAGCGGAAAGCTATAGCACCATTCCTTTGCGCTTCCTGGCGATTACTCATGGTGTTTCCGCTGTCGGCAAGAGTCACGTGGCCATGCGCCTGGTGGAAGCGCTGGGCGCCATTCGCTTGCGTTCCGATGTCGAACGCAAGCGTATGTTCGGCGAGCAAACCGTACCGAATGACCCGCAGGCCGGCATCTATAGTGCTGACGCCAGCGCTGCCACCTACAGCCGTCTGCATGAAGTTGCCGGTGTGATTCTGCGGGCCGGTTTTCCGGTGGTGGTCGATGCCACGTACCTCAAGCGCGACCAACGCGATGGCGCGGCAAAAATCGCCGAAGCCACGGGCGCGCCGTTCCTGATCCTCGACTGCGACGCACCGCAAGCGGTGATCGAGAGCTGGTTGAAGCAACGTCAAGCAGACAATAACGATCCGTCCGACGCCAACCTGACCGTTATCGCCGCCCAGCAAGCCAGCCGCGAGGCCCTGACGCCAGCAGAAATCCTCTGCAGTAAACGCGTCCAGACCAATGAAAGCGGCACGCTCGATACCGTCGTTGCGCAGATTCGCCAACGTCTGCCAGGCCTGTAAGAAACTATTTCAACCGTGAAGCCTTTACCGGCTTCACGGCCGTCAAATAGTGGCACTATACTGGCGTCATAAAACCATCAGGTGATGCGACATGAGCCAGCCGAAACTTCTCGACACCCCGCTTTATGCCTTGCTGCACAAAGACGACATCACAGGCTTTAACAATGAACGCCCGAAAGATGGACCTATCGACATGGTCGGTGGCGACTTCCGTGGTCTCGATCTTCGTGAGCTGAACGCCGACGGTATTGACTTCACAGATGCCTATTTCCGCTCTGCCGACTTGCGCGGTATCGACTTTCGCAACTCGTCCCTGGAAGGTGCGAGCCTGGCTCACGCGCAGATCTCAGGCGCCTACTTTCCGCCTGAGCTGAGTGCCGATGAGATTCTGATGTCGATGAATTTCGGGACGCGACTGCGTTATCGCACCCACTGAAAGCGACGTTCTATCAAGTCCGGCGCCCCTGCTTTGCGCCGGACTCTGTACTTTTTTACCCTGAAACTCAATCCTCCGCCCGTCTTCCGACGGCACTCGCAGCCTTTTCACGCCGCTTCTTGAGCCCGCTTCTTAGAAGCTTTTGCGTCGAAACCGACCAAACAATCACGCTTTTCTTACTGATGGCTACACTGCTGAGAGGCTCGCCCACGCACCGTTCGGCTGTCGCAAGGAGGCTTGATGAATGATGAACTGCAACACCTGAAAAATCTTGGCAAGACGTCGGCGCAATGGCTGCATGCCGTGGGCATCCACAGTGCCTCGGACTTGCGTCGGCTGGGAGCTGTGGATGCTTATCGGGCTGTGCGCACGCGCGGTTTTCGGGCTTCCAAGGTGTTGTTGTATGCGATCGAAGGCGCATTGATGGATGTTCACTGGAACGACATTCCCGCCGAACGCAAGGAAGCCTTGAACAAACAGCTGGACGCTATCTCGTCACGCCACAAGATTTGAATAGGTAATTACGCTTACACACAGCCTGAAGACTAATGATTGCAGGGCCTTCACCAAGGGAACTGGTGAGATCCACAGAAATTAAAAATCAGCGGTTGACTTGGTAATGAGAATCGCTATGATTATCACAACTGGTCGCGAGACTGGTCGATATTCTGAAAAGCCCTTGGTTCGGACTCTCAGATTATCTCCTCATCAGGCTAATCACGGTTATTTGACCCGGCTCTTGCCGGGTCTTTTTTTGCCTGTGGAAACTTGCCAGGTTTTACTGCCCTGACTGCTTGCCGAACTGTTTACGCATTTGCGCGCAGTAATCCTGCGGTGGCGTGGCGGGCGTATACCAGACGTAATCGGCCATGACCGGCGTGACCTCAGCACCTTCCTCTGCCAGCATCAATACCGTTGGCGCTTCAGGTCCACCCAGATCCAGCACATGGATCGGCACCCCGACATCCTTGCGTGCGTGGTACGCGCCGGCAAACAGCAGTGAAGGCGTCGGTGCGGCCAGGAATCGCCCGGCCATCCGCCGATCACGCTGCTGCTGGACGGCCAGCATCGCGGGCATTTGCGATGTGGGCAGCAAGCCGCAGTGGGAATCGCTGATTTGTGCCAGCAACGCCTCCTTGACCATCGGGGCGTTGGAGCGCGAACCGCTCAATGTCGGCGGTTTGACATAGACAGCACGGACTTCAAGCGAATCCAGATTGGCCGCCAGCAACGGGTACGGCTGAGTCAGGGCAAAACCAACAATCGGCCCGTACAGATTCCAGTCCCAACCCGATTGCCAGGCCAATGCATTGGGCAAGTCAGCGGGTAGCGGTGAAGAGTGCCTGACGTGATCGACGCGCGCTTGCTGATCCGGCGTGAGCATTTCCAGCAGCAAACTGCCTTGGGGGCGCCGCTCACCCAGTGCCTGTAATAACCACAATTGCAGTTGATGGTGATCACGATTGTCATGCTGCTCGCCGACGATCAACCGCGAAGGCTTGGCTAACCGTGCAAGCAGTTCCTGCGCGGTCAGGGTTTGACCGCTGCGCAGGTCCCGGATCTCACCGCTGACGGGTGGCGGTACCACCGGCACATGCTGACAAGCACTCAGTAACAGCACAGCCAGGATCACCATCACACGCATGTTCTCACCTCGATGGAATGCTCAGCGGGCGATGATCAACGGATGCCCACGCTCCGGGTGCGGTTGCACCAGTACTTCCAGCCCGAACACGGCCTTGAGCGGTTCCGGACGCAATACCTGCTCCGGCGTATCCAGCGCCACGGGACGCCCACCTTCGAGCAGTAACAGACGATCACAATAGCGTGCCGCCAGGTTCAGATCATGCAGGATCACCAGCACCGCCGCACCACGATCGGCGAACTCGCGCACCGCTTGCAGCGTGGTGTGTTGATGCAGCGGGTCGAGCATCGATGTCGGTTCATCGAGCAATAGCGTTTGCCCCGCCGCCCCCGGCCAGAGCTGCGCCAGGACCCGTGCCAGATGCACCCGCTGACGCTCACCGCCAGACAGCGCCAGATAGCTGCGACCACTCAGGTGCCGCGCATCGGCCGCATGCAGCGCGGCGGCGACGATCTCGTCATCCCGGACCCGGCCGCTTTGATAAGGCAGACGGCCCATGCCGACCACTTCTTCGACGCGAAAGGCAAAGTCCAGGGTCGACACCTGCGGCAACACCGCCAATCGTTGGGCTCGCTGCGCCCCGGCCCAATGCCTCAGCTCGCGCTCATCGAGCCAGACACTGCCGTGGTCGGCATGCAATTCGCCGCATAGGGCGCCGAGCAAAGTGCTTTTGCCGGCACCGTTGGGGCCCAGCACGCCGAGGACTTCGCCCGGTTTGAGTTCAAGGGTGATGTCTGTGAGAACAATCTTTCGACCGCGCCGGATTTGCAGGTTCTGCGCTCGCAACATCAGGCGCGCCCTCTGAGCAGTAGATACAGAAAGAACGGTGCGCCGATGAAGGCCGTGACGATCCCGATCGGCAACTCGGCCGGCGCCAGGGCCAGTCGCGCCACCAGATCGGCAAACAGTAAGAGACTGGCCCCTGCCAATACCGACGCCGGCAACAGCACCCGATGATCGGGGCCGGCCAGCAACCGCACCAGATGCGGCACCACCAGTCCGACAAACCCGATCATCCCCGCCGCCGCGACTGCCGCGCCGACCCCCAGCGCCGTGCAAAACACCAATTCGCGCTTGAGGCTTTCGACGTCGATACCCAAATGACCAGCCTCCGACTCCCCCAGCAGCATTGCATTCAAGGCCTTGGCCCGACGCGGCAACCACAGCGCCACACCGGCGCTCACCAGCAGCAACGGCCAAAGTCGCGAATAACTGGCGCCGTTCAGGCTGCCCAGGTTCCAGAACATCAGGGTACGCAGGGTCGCGTCATCCGCCAGATAGGTGAATAGCCCGACCGCTGAACCGGCCAGGGCAGTCAATGCAATACCGGCCAGCAGCATGGTGGCGACGTTGGTCTGACCATTGCGCCGCCCGAGCCGATAAACCAGCGCCGTCACACCCAGCCCACCAATAAACGCGCACACCGACAACAGATAAGGGCCGAAGGATTCAGGCAGACCGCCGAACACCGAACCGCCGACAATTGCGATGGCTGCGCCCAATGCCGCGCCACTGGACACCCCCACCAACCCCGGATCGGCCAGAGGGTTGCGAAACAAGCCCTGCATCGCCACGCCGGACAGCGCCAGCACGCCGCCCACGGCCAAGCCCAGCAAGGTTCGCGGCAAGCGAATCTGCCCCAGGATCAGCTCGGCCTGCTCCAGCCCGTCGGGCGCGATTGGTAAACCAATCACTCGCAACGCCGCGCGCAACGTGTCGAACAACGGCAGACTCACCGGCCCCAACGCCAGCGACAACCAGATCGCCAGCAAACACAACAGGCTCAGGCCAATGAACAACGCACGGGGTTTAACCAGAAAGATCATTGGCCTGTCGTACCGGGGGGATAGAACGCACAGAACGCAGCAACGCGGGTACTCAGGCGCATAAACAGCTTCCTTTAAAGGTTTCCCGGGCATCGAGATGACAGGCCAAGTATCCTCGGCATCCGGCAGTCGCCCTGTGGGCGAGCGGCCATTTGATGATTGCTTGCATTTGAACGTCAAGCTCGGACATATCGGGTCACGAGCCGTGGGACTTGAGGATAGACATGAAGTTTCTTTGCGCGGGGGCCGAATTGGCCGATGCCAGCAGTCGCGGTTTCGACGTCGACGGCCAGAAGCTCCTGGCCGTGCGCCGGGGCGGTCGGGTGTATGTGTATGAAAATCGCTGCCCGCACCGGGGTGTCGGACTGGAATGGAAACCCGACCAGTTTCTCGACCCCAGCAACAGTCTGATCCAGTGCGCCACCCATGGCGCACTGTTTCTGATCGAAGACGGCGAATGCGTTGCCGGTCCTTGCGCCGGGCAATCCCTGACCACCATCCCCTGCCGCGAAGACGAGCAAGGCATCTGGGTCACGCTCTAACCGTTTAACAAAACATCCAGCCGCCGATCGACCACCATCTCTTCGTGGGTCAAATGCACGCCATACGCCAGCACTTCGACCCCACACGCCACCGCTTCGCGTAACGCCGCCGCGTAGGCCGAATCGATTTCTTCAGCAGGACGCACGGAGTCGATGCCGGTCAGGTTCACGCAATACAACTGCACGGCACGAATCCCGTCCCGGGCCAAATGCGCCAACTCGCGCAAATGCTTGGCTCCGCGCTGGGTCACCGCATCGGGAAACGCCGCCACCAACGAGCCATCGAAGCCCAGGGTGACGCTTTTGACTTCCACATACGCTGGCCCGCTCGGGTAATCGAGACGGAAATCGATACGGCTGCTTTCCTGACCGTAGGCCACTTCGCGCTTCAGCTCGGTAAAGCCGTTCAGCTCGGTGATGACATTGGCCCGCAACGCCTCCTCGATCAAACCGTTGGCGCGCCCGGTGTTTACGCAAAACAGCCGCCCCTGTGGGGTTTCCCCGACTTCCCAGGTGCCGGGCAGCTTACGCTTGGGGTCATTGGAACGGCTGAACCAGACCTGCCCGCCTTCGACTTGGCAATTAAGCATCGAACCGGTGTTAGGGCAGTGAATGGTCAGCAACTCGCCGCTAACGGTTTCAATATCGGCAAGAAAACGTTTGTAGCGACGAATCAAGCGACCTTCTTCGAGGGGAGGATGAAAACGCATCAGCCTTGCCAGCTCCGCAAACCACGAGCGATACGCTCAACCGCTTCCTGCAAGCGTGGAAGACTTTGGGTGTAGGCAAACCGCACATGATGCCCGGCCTGATAGCGCCCGAAGTCCAGGCCAGGCGTAATCGCAACGTGCTCGGTTTCGAGGAAATGCCGGCAGAACGCGAAGGCATCGCCGCCGAATTTGCTGATATCAGCGTACAAGTAGAACGCACCTTCCGGTTCTACAGCGATACCGAACCCCAACTCCCTCAAGGCCGGCAGCAGGAAATCACGACGTCGGCCGAACTCGGCGCGGCGCTCCTCGAAAATTTGGATGGTGGCGGGTTCGAAGCAAGCCAAGGCGGCGTGCTGGGCCATGCTCGGCGCGCTGATGTAGAGGTTTTGGGCGAGCTTCTCCAGCTCACCGACCGCCGCTTCTGGCGCTACCAGCCAACCGAGGCGCCAGCCAGTCATGCCGAAATACTTGGAAAAACTATTGAGGACGAAGGCGCTGTCATCGACTTCCAGCACACTGGCCGCATCCGTGCCGTAAGTCAGGCCATGGTAGATCTCGTCGACCACCAAATGGCCGTGGCGGGCCTTGATCGCTGCAGAGAGCCCGGCCAACTCGTCGCGGGTCAGGATGGTCCCGGTCGGGTTGGCCGGCGATGCCACCAGGGCGCCGACGCTGTCGTGATCCCAGTGACGTGCGACCAGGTCCGGAGTCAGCTGATAACGCACGTCCGGGCCGACCGGCACCAGTTGCGCCGCGCCTTCCACCAACCGCAGGAAGTGCCGGTTGCACGGGTAACCCGGGTCTGCCAGCAGCCAATGCTTGCCTGGGTCCACCAACAATGCACTGGCCAACAGCAACGCGCCTGAACCGCCGGGCGTGATGAGAATGCGTTGCGGATCGATGTTCAGCCCGTAACGCTGCTGATAAAACCCCGAAATGGCCTCGCGCAGCTCGGGAATGCCGCGGGCAGCGGTGTAACGGGTCTTCCCCGCCGTCAGCGCGGCTTGGCCGGCCTGGATGATCGGCTCGGCGGTGGTGAAGTCCGGCTCGCCGATTTCCAGGTGAATCACGTCGTGGCCGGCTGCTTGCAGCTCGTTGGCCCGCGCCAGCAGGGCCATAACGTGAAATGGTTCGATAGCGCGACTGCGCGCACTGTAGGACAGAGCCATTAGCCTTCCTTACAACGGGAAAAGAATCGATTCTACCCAAGCGCAGGAACGAGCGAGAACCTAAAGCGGTCAGAGCCCATATAACGCTGGTCTCAAACGGTTCAAGCGTATGCTCCAGGTTTGACTAAAATCAATAATTGATCAGGTCTCCAGAGCCACCAGGCAAGGCTTTGCAATCTTTTGCAAGCGCCACGGGCCGCGGGCTCGACATCCGGGAGTAGCGCGGTCCGATTTGATCTGGTAAGTTCGCCCGCTTGCAGCCGCAGGGCCGGCAGGTGTCGGTGATGGAGCAATCCTGCGCAATGGATTACAAGAGTAGAGGCGGTCCATTTCATGCCCACCCAAGCAAAGCAACAGCAGAACCAGTCGATCAGCGGCTTCGAACCCTACAAAGAAGTGAAGGGCGAAGAGTACATGGGCAAGCCCATGCGCGCTCACTTCACCAAGATCCTGAACAAGTGGAAACAGGACTTGATGCAGGAAGTCGACCGTACTGTTGATCACATGAAAGACGAAGCGGCCAACTTCCCTGACCCGGCAGATCGTGCCAGCCAGGAAGAAGAATTCAGCCTCGAATTGCGCGCCCGCGACCGCGAGCGCAAGCTGATCAAGAAAATCGACAAAACCCTGCAATTGATCGAAGACGAAGAATACGGCTGGTGCGAGTCCTGCGGCGTCGAAATCGGCGTCAAGCGACTGGAAGCCCGCCCTACCGCCGACATGTGCGTTGACTGCAAGACCCTGGCGGAAATCAAGGAAAAGCAAGTCGGCAAGTAATCTTTGCGACTTGAACGAAGAACGGAGCGTGCGAACGCTCCGTTTTTTGTTTCTGAATTTCGCCTCGGCAGAAAACCTGTGGGAGCTAGCCTGCTCGCGAATGCGGTGTGTCAGGCAACGCTAATGTTGGAGCTGATGACCCCTTCGCGAGCAGGCTCGCTCCCACAGGGACTTGCGCACGACCAGAGAAAGTAACATTCGTCCATGACTGCCACGACTTCCCCTCTCTACATCGGGCGTTTCGCTCCCACACCCAGCGGGCATCTGCATTTCGGTTCGCTGGTCGCAGCCTTGGCCTCCTATCTCGACGCCCGTTCGGTCGGCGGTCGCTGGCTGGTGCGCATGGAAGACCTTGATCCGCCACGGGAAGAACCCGGCGCTCAGGCGGCGATTCTCAAGGCCCTGGAAAGCTACGGCTTCGAGTGGGATGGCGACATGGTCCGACAGAGCGAGCGGCACGCGGCCTATGACGAAGTCATCAATCGCCTGTTCAATCAAGGCCTGGCCTACGCCTGCACCTGCTCGCGCAAGCAACTGGAGCCGTATCACGGCATCTATCCCGGGTTCTGCCGCAATGCGGGGCACGGCACCGAGAACGCCGCGATCCGCCTGCGTGTACCGGAGCTGGAATACCACTTCATCGACCGGGTGCAGGGCGAGTTCCGTCAACACCTGGGCCGGGAAGTCGGCGATTTCGTGATTCGTCGCCGCGACGGGCTCTACGCCTATCAATTGGCGGTGGTGCTGGACGACGCTTGGCAAGGCATCACCGATATCGTACGAGGCGCCGATTTGCTGGATTCCACGCCGCGCCAGCTCTATCTGCAAGAACTGCTGGGCCTGCCGCAACCACGCTACCTGCACATCCCGCTGATTACCCAGCCGGACGGCCACAAACTCGGCAAATCCTATCGCTCGCCGCCGCTGACCGAAGATCAGGCCACGCCGCTGTTGCTGCGCGCACTGCGGGCGCTGGGGCACCAACCTGCGATCGAACTGAATGACGCCACGCCACGGGAAGTGCTGAACTGGGGAATTGCCCACTGGGATGCATCGCTGATCCCGCGCACACTGACGTTGCCTGAAGCGCAACTGCAGTGATGCCACTTGCAGTGGCGCGCCCATCCGTTACCATCGCCGCACGTTTTCGGGCACGCGCATAAAAAGAGAGGCCGGGATGTACATCTATCGCTTGGTCCTGCTCCTGGTAGTGGGGATTTATCTGTTCTCCCCGGCCATCATGGATTGGTGGATCGACGCCACGGGCGCCTGGTATCGCCCTTATTTGCTCTGGCTGATTCTGATTGTCGTGACCTTCATTCTGCAGAGCCAAAAAGATGCCGATGAGCTTTAGCCTGACCCAGATGATCCTGATCAGCGCCGCGTACCTGGCGGTGCTGTTCGGCGTGGCCTGGATCAGCGAACGGGGCATGATCCCTCGGGCGATCATTCGCCACCCGCTGACGTACACCCTGTCGCTGGGCGTTTACGCCAGTGCCTGGGCTTTTTACGGCACGGTGGGCCTGGCCTATCAGTACGGCTACGGTTTTCTGTCCAGCTACCTCGGGGTTTCCGGGGCCTTTCTGCTGGCACCGGTGCTGTTGTACCCGATCCTGAAAATCACCCGCACTTATCAGCTCTCGTCCCTGGCCGACTTGTTCGCGTTTCGGTTCCGCAGCACCTGGGCCGGCGCACTGACGACAATTTTCATGTTGATCGGCGTGCTGCCGTTGCTGGCGTTGCAGATTCAGGCAGTGGCCGATTCCATCAGCATCCTCACCCGCGAGCCGGTGCAGCATCGCGTGGCCTTGAGCTTCTGCGCACTGATTACGCTGTTCACGATTTTCTTCGGCTCGCGCCACATCGCTACCCGCGAGAAACATGAAGGCCTGGTGTTTGCGATTGCCTTCGAGTCGGTGATCAAACTGATCGCGATTGGCGGCGTCGGTCTGTATGCGCTTTATGGCGTGTTCGACGGCCCGCAGCAGCTGGAGCTGTGGCTGCTGCAAAACCAGACCGCCCTCGCCGCCCTGCATACGCCTTTGCAGGAAGGCCCGTGGCGCACGCTGCTGCTGGTGTTCTTCGCCTCGGCGATCGTGATGCCGCACATGTACCACATGACCTTTACCGAAAACCTCAACCCGCGCTCGCTGGTCAGTGCGAGCTGGGGTTTGCCGCTGTTTCTGCTGTTGATGAGCCTCGCCGTACCGCTGATTCTCTGGGCCGGGCTGAAACTCGGCGCCACGACCAATCCGGAATACTTCACCCTGGGCATCGGCATCGCCGCCAACAGCAAAGCCCTGGCGCTACTGGCGTATGTCGGCGGATTGTCGGCGGCCAGCGGCCTGATCATCGTCACCACGCTGGCGCTGTCCGGCATGGCGCTGAACCATCTGGTGCTGCCGCTCTATCAGCCGCCGGCCGAAGGCAATATTTACCGTTGGCTGAAATGGACCCGCCGGGCGCTGATCGTCGCGATCATCATGGCCGGCTACGGTTTCTACCTGATGCTGGGTGCCGAGCAGGATCTGGCCAACCTCGGCATCGTCGCCTTCGTCGCCACGTTGCAGTTCCTGCCGGGCGTGTTGTCGGTGTTGTACTGGCCGACCGCCAACCGTCGCGGCTTCATCGCAGGCCTGTTGGCGGGGATTCTGGTGTGGCTGGTGACCATGCTGCTGCCGCTGGTCGGCAATCTGCAAGGCTTCTACATTCCGCTGTTGAACATGATTTACGTGCTGGACGACACCAGTTGGCACATGGCAGCAATCGCCTCGCTGGCCGCCAACGTGCTGATGTTCACCCTGATCTCGTTGTTCACCAACGCCAGCCCCGAAGAGGCCAGCGCCGCCGAAGCCTGCGCGGTGGACAACGTTCGTCGCCCGCAACGCCGCGAACTGCATGCCGCCTCGCCCCAGGAATTTGCCACACAGCTTGCAAAACCATTGGGCGCCAAGGCCGCGCAGAAAGAAGTCGAACAGGCGCTGCGTGACCTCTATCTGCCGTTCGATGAACGCCGGCCATACGCCTTGCGCCGCCTGCGTGACCGTATCGAAGCCAACCTCTCCGGCCTGATGGGGCCGAGCGTGGCGCAGGACATGGTCGAAACCTTCCTGCCCTACAAGGCTGGCGGCGAAAACTACGTCACCGAAGACATCCACTTCATCGAAAGCCGCCTTGAGGACTACCACTCGCGCCTCACCGGTCTTGCCGCCGAACTCGATGCCCTGCGCCGCTACCACCGCCAGACCTTGCAGGAATTGCCGATGGGCGTGTGCTCGCTGGCCAAGGATCAGGAAATCCTCATGTGGAACAAAGCCATGGAGGAACTGACCGGAATCGCCGCGCAGCGTGTGGTTGGTTCGCGCCTGAGTACCATTGCCGATCCGTGGAAAGAGCTGCTGCAGGGCTTCATCAATTTGCCGGACGAGCATTTGCACAAACAACACCTGGCCCTCGACGGCCAGACCCGCTGGCTGAACCTGCACAAAGCGGCGATCGATGAACCGTTGGCGCCAGGTAACAGCGGCCTGGTGCTGCTGGTGGAAGACTTGACCGAAACCCAGATGCTCGAAGACAAACTGGTGCACTCCGAGCGCCTGGCCAGCATCGGTCGACTGGCAGCCGGCGTGGCTCATGAAATCGGCAACCCGATCACCGGCATTGCCTGTCTCGCGCAAAACTTGCGCGAAGAGCGTGAGGAGGATGCCGAACTCACGGAGATCAGTGGGCAAATTCTCGAGCAGACCAAACGCGTATCACGCATTGTTCAGTCGCTGATGAGCTTCGCCCACGCCGGCAGTCATCAGCACAGCGACGAGCCCGTCTGTCTGGCGGAAGTGGCCCAGGACGCCATCGGCCTGCTGGCCCTGAACCGGCGCAATTTCGAAGTACAGTTCTACAACCTGTGCGACCCCGATCACTGGGTCGAAGGCGACCCGCAGCGTCTGGCCCAGGTATTGATCAATCTGCTCTCAAACGCACGCGATGCCTCGCCTCCAGGCAGTGCGGTGCGAGTCAAGAGCGAAGCCGGCGAACACACGGTCGATCTGATCGTCGAAGACGAAGGCAGCGGTATTCCCTCGAGCATCATGGACCGATTGTTCGAACCTTTCTTCACCACCAAAGACCCTGGCGAAGGCACCGGTCTGGGCCTTGCACTGGTCTATTCCATCGTTGAAGAGCATTATGGACAAATCACCATCGACAGCCCGGCTGATGTTCAAAGCCAACGCGGCACCCGTATCCGGGTAACTTTGCCGCGTCATGTCGAAGCGACGTCCGCTGTGAACTGAGACCGTCGAGAGTATCGAATCAATGCCGCACATTTTGATCGTCGAAGACGAAACAATTATCCGCTCCGCCTTGCGCCGTCTGCTGGAACGTAACCAGTACCAGGTCAGCGAAGCCGGATCCGTGCAGGAAGCACAAGAGCGTTTCAGCATCCCCACATTTGACCTGATCGTCAGCGACCTGCGTCTGCCGGGCGCCCCCGGTACCGAGTTGATCAAACTTGGCCAGGGCACTCCAGTGCTGATCATGACCAGTTACGCCAGCCTGCGTTCGGCTGTCGACTCCATGAAGATGGGCGCGGTGGATTACATCGCCAAGCCTTTCGATCACGACGAAATGCTCCAGGCCGTCGCGCGAATCCTGCGTGACCGGCAATCGGCGCAAGTCAGCGGTGAACCGGTCGTCGGCAAAACGACCAATGGCGCCGCGAAAAACGGTGTCGACAACAGTAACGGCGAGATCGGCATTATCGGCTCATGCCCGCCGATGCAAGACCTGTACAGCAAGATCCGCAAAGTCGCGCCGACCGATTCCAATGTCCTGATCCAGGGTGAATCCGGTACCGGTAAAGAACTGGTAGCACGCGCCCTGCACAACCTGTCCAAACGCGCCAAGGCACCGATGATCTCGGTGAACTGCGCGGCCATTCCGGAAAGCCTGATCGAGTCCGAACTGTTCGGCCACGAAAAAGGCGCGTTCACCGGCGCCAGCGCCGGGCGTGCCGGGTTGGTGGAAGCGGCGGACGGCGGCACCTTGTTCCTCGATGAAATCGGTGAACTGCCACTGGAAGCCCAGGCCCGCCTGCTGCGTGTGTTGCAGGAAGGGGAAATCCGCCGGGTCGGTTCGGTACAGTCGCAGAAGGTTGATGTACGCCTGATTGCCGCGACCCACCGGGACCTCAAGAGCCTGGCGAAGATCGGCCAGTTCCGTGAAGACTTGTATTACCGCCTTCACGTGATCGCCTTGAAGCTGCCGGCCCTTCGTGAGCGCGGCGCGGACGTCAATGAAATTGCCACTGCATTCCTCGCGCGGCAGAGCGCACGGGTCAACCGCACCGATCTGAAATTCGCCCTGGACGCGGAACAGGCGATTCGGCATTACTCCTGGCCGGGTAACGTTCGCGAACTGGAAAACGCGGTCGAACGCGCGGTGATCCTGTGCGAAAGCCCGGAGATTTCCGCCGAGCTGCTGGGCATCGACATCGAACTGAGCGATCTGGATGACGACGACTTCATTGGCCTGGCGCCCCAGCAGGGCAACGGCGCCGGTAACACCAGCCACGAACCGACCGAAGATTTGTCCCTGGAAGACTACTTCCAGCATTTCGTTCTCGAGCATCAAGACCACATGACCGAAACCGAACTGGCCCGCAAACTCGGGGTCAGCCGCAAATGCCTGTGGGAACGCCGTCAGCGCCTGGGCATTCCGCGGCGCAAGACCGGGGTGGCCAGCGAGAGCTGAACCGCACCTGTCGGATGTGCGGGTAACACATGACATTGTGAAAAAACTGTTACCTCAGCTTTTTCGCGTAACAGAAGCCGGGGCTTACGGTAACGAAGCCCCGGTTTTTTTGGGCCTCGAAAAACACCATCAGTCCGCCTAACCCCTTGTTTTACTGGGCCTCACAAAAGTTGGCACGCACCCTGCTATATGTTTGGTACAAGAACAATAACAAGCAATGTACAAGACAATAAAAATAAGACGAATCGACTCACGCACAATAAAAACAAGACGGCGAGAGGCGTAGCTAACTGATTCTTTTGGAGAGGCGTTGCATTTGGGGCTTGCCCCACGACCAGGCCGAGAACAATAAAAACTGTCCCGAGACAGTGCCTGAACTGGTTGGATCGAACGATCACAGCAACACAGCGACCAAAGCAATCCGTTTGCTCTTGGCTCCCGATTGGGAGGGTCATGAAGGAAAACTTCATGGCGAGGGCGCTCAACAAAAACAAGAAGCCCGAAACCAATAATAAAAATAGAGCATGCAACTACTTCTTGGGGAGCTTCGGCTCCCCTTGTGGTTTCTTGTGGCGAGGGGGCTTGTCGGAACGCCGCATCGCCCCGTTGGGTTGCGAAGCAGCCCCAAGCTCTTGAGCGTTTCCGAAATCATGCCAGTGCTGCGCACTGGAACGGGGGCAAGCCCCCTCGCCACACGGCAGTTGCTACAAAACCCCATGCCAGACATCCCCTTCACACGCTTGCGCAGCTTCCTACACCATCCCCCGACTAAATGCTAGAATCCCCGCCCATCATGCGGTCATTCTTCGTTATGGCCGAACATTCCTTCAAACAGTGCATCCCATGCTGAAGAAGTTGTTCCAGTCATTCCGTTCTCCCAAGCGTCATACGCAACACATTCGCAGTACGCCTGAAGTGCTCAACAGCGGCCAACATTCGCTGCAAAAGGCACAATTCAGCCGTTACGCGGTGAATATCGTCGAACGCCTGCAGAACGCCGGTTACCAGGCTTACCTGGTCGGCGGCTGTGTGCGTGACATGCTGCTCGGCATCACGCCGAAAGATTTCGACGTCGCCACCAGCGCCACGCCTGAACAGGTACGCGCCGAATTCCGCAATGCGCGGATCATCGGTCGGCGTTTCAAACTGGTGCATATCCACTTTGGCCGCGAAATCATTGAAGTCGCGACCTTCCGCGCCAACCACCCGCAAAACGACGAAGACGAAGACAGCAACCAATCGTCTCGTAACGAAAGCGGGCGCATTCTGCGCGACAACGTCTACGGCACCCTGGAAGAAGACGCGCAACGTCGCGACTTCACCATCAACGCCTTGTATTACGATCCGGTCAGCGAGCGCATTCTCGACTACGCCAACGGCGTACACGACATCCGCAATCATCTGATCCGCCTGATCGGCGACCCGAAGCAACGCTACCAGGAAGACCCGGTGCGGATGCTGCGGGCCGTGCGTTTCGCCGCCAAGCTGAATTTCGGCATCGAAAAACACAGCGCCACGCCGATCCGCGAACTGGCGCCGTTGCTGCGCGAGATCCCGTCGGCTCGTCTGTTCGAAGAAGTGCTCAAGTTGTTCCTCTCCGGCTATGCCGCGGACACCTTCGAAATGCTGGTCGACCTGCAGTTGTTCGATCCGCTGTTCCCGGCCAGTGCGGCAGCGTTGGAGTACAACCCGACCTACACGCACACGCTGATCAGTGAAGCGCTGATCAACACGGACCTGCGAATCAAGCAGAACAAGCCGGTCACCCCGGCATTCCTGTTTGCCGCCCTGCTCTGGCCTGCCCTGCCGGCTCGCGTGTTGCGCCTGCAAGAGCGCGGCATGCCGCCGATTCCGGCGATGCAGGAAGCCGCTCACGAATTGATCGCCGAACAGTGCCAGCGCATTGCCATTCCGAAACGCTTCACCATGCCGATTCGCGAGATCTGGGACATGCAGGAGCGTTTGCCACGACGCAGCGGCAAACGCGCCGACCTGTTGCTGGACAACCCGCGGTTCCGCGCCGGTTACGACTTCCTGCTGCTGCGCGAAAGCGCCGGCGAGCAGACCGATGGCCTGGGCGAATGGTGGACCGACTATCAAGACGCCAACGACAGCGAACGCCGGGACATGATCCGCGACCTCAGCGGCAAGGACGAAGGTACCGGTGCTCCGCGCAAACGTCGCCGCAGCGGCGGCGCCAAGCGCAAGCGCGCTGCCGGCGCACCGAGCGCTACAGGCGAGTAAGTCATGGAACGCATCTACATCGGCATGGGCAGCAATCTGGCTGACCCCGCCGAACAGTTGCGCAGCGCTGTCGAAGCGCTGGCGCAATTGCCGCAGACCGAACTGATCGGGGTTTCCGGGTTTTATCAAAGCGACTCGCTGCTACCCGGCCAACCACGTTACACCAACGCGGTCGCCGCGCTCGACAGCAGCCTCGCGCCGCTGGACCTGCTGGATGCGCTGCAAGCCATCGAGAATGGCCAAGGCCGCGAGCGCCTTGAACGCTGGGGCCCGCGCACGCTGGATCTGGACATCGTGCTATTTGGCGATCGACTGATCGACGAACCTCGCCTCAAAGTCCCCCACTATCACCTGCAGGAACGGGCCTTTGTGCTCTATCCGCTGGCCGAGCTGGCACCGGCTGATCTGCGCCTGGCCGATGGCCGGACCCTCACAGCATTGCTCGCCGCCTGCCCGTTCGTCGGGCTGGAACGCATTTCTCACGCCTGACAAATATCCCCTGTGGGAGCGAGCCTGCTCGCGATAACGGACTGACATTCAACAATGTTGACTGAATGACCGCTATCGCGAGCAGGCTCGCTCCCACATTGGTTTTTTGTCGGACAAGAAATCTGCAAATCATCCCTGCCATCCTGCTGAATCGCATCAGTAACGCCGGTAACACCCCACGCGTAACAATGCGGTAACACACACAATTGACTTCCCGGGTTCTCCTCACGACTATAGGCGTCCCGCTGCCGCCAACGCGGCGCCAAAGGGCGCAATCCAGGCCTTACAAGCACCACGAAAGAAGGTGCGCCTGTATAAATGACGAATCACGCGCGTTACTCGCAGTAGTTTCCATAGCGCCTGTAATGAGGATTTTTTTCATGCCAGCCATCACCCTGACCACGCTCCAGAGCCTCAAGCAGAAAGGTGAAAAGATCACCATGCTGACCTGCTATGACGCGACCTTCGCCCATGCCTGCAATGAGGCCGGGGTTGAAGTGCTGCTGGTGGGCGACTCCCTCGGCATGGTCTTGCAAGGTCACGACAGTACTCTGCCGGTGACCACCGCTGAAATGGCCTACCATGTGGCGGCCGTCAAACGTGGCAACGCCGATGCCCTGATCCTCGCCGACCTGCCCTTCATGGCCTACGCCACCATCGAACAAACCATGACCAACAGCGCCCTGTTGATGCAGGCCGGTGCGCACATGGTCAAGGTTGAAGGGGCATTGTGGCTCGCGGACTCGATCCGTCTGCTGGCCGAACGTGGTATCCCGGTGTGCGCGCACATGGGGCTGACACCGCAATCGGTCAACATCCTCGGCGGCTATAAAGTCCAGGGCCGCAACGAGAACCAGGCGCGGCAAATGCGTGCCGATGCCATCTCCCTGGAACAGGCCGGCGCAGCCATGCTGTTGCTCGAATGCGTGCCCAGCGAACTGGCCGAAGAAATCACCCAGGCGGTGAAGATCCCGGTAATCGGCATCGGCGCCGGCAGTGGCACCGACGGCCAGGTACTGGTCCTGCACGACATGCTTGGCTTGTCCATTACCGGCCGCGTGCCAAAATTCGTGAAGAACTTCATGACTGGCCAAACCAGCATTCAAGCCGCCTTGAGCGCTTACGTCACTGAAGTCAAAGCGGCGACTTTCCCTGGCATCGAACACGGATTCTCTGCATGAACACCGTAAAAACCGTACGCGAACTGCGGGCCGCCGTGGCCCGTGCCCGTAGCGAAGGCAAGCGCATCGGCTTCGTGCCGACCATGGGTAACCTGCACAGCGGGCATATCGCGCTGATTACCAAAGCTACTCAACGGGTGGATTTCGTGGTCGCGAGCATTTTCGTCAACCCGCTGCAGTTCGGCGCCGGTGAAGACCTCGACAAGTACCCGCGAACCCTGGCCGCCGATCAGGAGAAACTGCTCCAGGCCGGTTGCCATCTACTGTTCGCACCGACCGTCGAAGAAATGTACCCCGACGGCATGGCCGGCCAGACCCGCGTCAGCGTTCCGCAACTGTCCGAAGGCCTGTGCGGCGCCAGCCGTCCAGGGCATTTCGAAGGCGTGGCGACGGTGGTCAGCAAGCTGTTCAACATGGTCCAGCCGGACTTGGCGATCTTCGGCCAGAAAGACTTCCAGCAACTGGCGGTGATCCGCGCCCTGGTGCATGACCTGAACATGCCAATCCAGATCATCGGCGAACCCACCGTGCGTGCCGCCGACGGTCTGGCGCTGTCGTCGCGCAATGGTTTCCTCAGCGAAGAACAACGGGCCGTCGCGCCAGTGGTCTACCGCACCCTGACCCATATTGCCGATGCAATTAAACAGGGTCAGCGGGATTACCCGACGTTGATCAACGAGCAGATCAAACAGCTTGAAGCCGCCGGCCTGCGTGCGGACTATCTGGAAATTCGCCATGCGCTGACCTTGCGTCCGGCGACGGCGGAAGATCGGGATCTGGTGATTCTGGTGGCGGCGTTCCTGGGCACGACGCGGTTGATCGACAACCTGCATCTGAATCTCGACGCACCAGCCTGAGCACCGCAAAACCAATGTGGGAGCGAGCCTGCTCGCGATAAGGGAATGACATTCAACATCTGAGTTGACTGGCAGTCCGCCATCGCGAGCAGGCTCGCTCCCACATTGGATCTGCGACAGTTTTTACATCGTATTGCTGCCTCTAAAGCCTTCGGGCAAACTGCCCGTCGTTCGATTCCGACCTGGGGAAACACTCATGCACGCCATCATGCTCAAGGCCAAGCTGCATCGCGCCGAAGTCACCCACGCTGTACTCGATTACGAAGGCTCTTGCGCCATCGACGGCGAATGGCTGGACCTGTCCGGCATCCGTGAGTACGAACAGATCCAGATCTACAACGTCGACAACGGCGAACGCTTCACCACCTACGCGATTCGTGGCGAAGAAGGTTCGCGCATGATTTCGGTCAACGGTGCCGCGGCGCACAAGGCCAAGGTCGGCGACCGCGTGATCATCTGCGCCTATGCCCATTACAGCGAAGCCGAGCTGCTCAACTTCAAACCGCGCATGCTCTACATGGCGCCGGGTAACGAGTTGAGCCACACCAGCAATGCGATTCCGGTTCAGGTCGCCTGATTGAGCCTCTCCTCCTGTCAGCCTTCCGTTTGTCGGACCGCTCCCGGTTTAAATGTTAAAAAAGTACCGGGAGCAGGTCAGACAAAGTCAAGACAGATTGCAGCGCGAGGTTTACTGTATTCGCCCTGCGCCATGAAATCGTGTCGACGCAGTTGACCGGACGCCCACCCACAGCGCTCCGGGATTTTTAGTGTTCAAAAGGCCGTTCAAGTAAAAAGGAAAACCGCAGCGATGGCGTACTACCGCACTCCTCACGACGTTACCGCTCTGCCCGCCTGGCAAGCGCTGAATGACCACCGCCAAGCCATGCAGGATTTCAGCATGCGCGAAGCCTTTAATGCCGATCCGCAGCGTTTTACTCAATTCACCCTCAGTAGTTGCGGCCTGTTTCTCGACTACTCGAAGAACCTGATCAACGCCGAGACCCGCAATCTGCTGGTAGGCCTGGCCAACGAAGTCGACCTCAAGGGCGCGATCAAAGCGCTGTTCGATGGCGAAATCGTCAACTCTTCCGAAGGGCGCCCGGCCCTGCACACCGCACTGCGCCGCCCGGTGGGCGACAAGCTGTCGGTCAACGGCGTCAACGTGATGCCCGATGTACACAAGGTGCTGAACCAGATCACCGACCTCGTGGGCCGCATCCACGATGGTTTGTGGCGCGGTTACACCGAGAAGCCGATCACTGACGTGGTGAACATCGGCATCGGTGGCTCATTCCTCGGCCCTGAGCTGGTGTCCGAAGCGCTGCTGTCCTACGCCCAGAAAGGCGTGCGCTGCCATTACCTGGCGAACATCGACGGCAGTGAATTCCACGAACTGACCATGAAGCTGCGCGCCGAGACCACGCTGTTCATCGTCTCGTCGAAATCCTTCAACACCCTCGAAACCCTGAAAAACGCCCAGGCCGCACGTGCCTGGTATCTGGCTCAGGGTGGTTCGGAAGCCGAGCTGTACCGTCACTTCATCGCCGTTTCCAGCAACAACGCGGCAGCGGTAGCGTTCGGTATTCGCGAAGAAAACATCTTCCCGATGTGGGACTGGGTCGGCGGGCGTTACTCGCTGTGGTCGGCTATCGGTTTGCCGATTGCATTGGCTATCGGCATGTCGAACTTCAAGGAGCTGCTGTCCGGTGCCTACACCATGGACCAGCACTTCCAGAGCGCGCCATTCGAACAGAACATGCCGGTGCTGCTGGCGTTGCTCGGCGTCTGGTACGGCAACTTCTGGGGCGCGCAGAGTCACGCGATCCTGCCGTACGACCACTACCTGCGCAACATCACCAAACACTTGCAACAGCTGGACATGGAATCCAACGGCAAGAGCGTGCGCCAGGACGGCACGCCAGTGTCCACCGATACCGGCCCGGTGATCTGGGGCGGCGTCGGCTGCAACGGTCAGCACGCCTATCACCAGTTGCTGCACCAAGGCACCCAGTTGATTCCGGCTGACTTTATCGTGCCGATCGTCAGCTTCAACCCGGTGTCCGACCACCACCAGTGGCTGTACGCCAACTGCCTGTCGCAAAGCCAGGCACTGATGCTGGGCAAGACCCGCGCCGAGGCCGAAGCCGAGCTGCGTGACAAAGGCATGAGCGAGGACGAAGTGCAGAAGCTGGCGGCACACAAGGTGATCCCGGGCAACCGTCCGAGCAACACCCTGGTGGTCGAACGCATCAGCCCGCGTCGTCTTGGCGCACTGGTGGCGCTGTACGAACACAAAGTCTTCGTGCAAAGCGTGGTCTGGGGCATCAATGCCTTCGACCAGTGGGGCGTGGAACTGGGTAAAGAGCTGGGCAAAGGCGTCTACAACCGCCTGGTCGGCAGCGAAGAAACCCCGGCCGACGATGCCTCCACCCAAGGCCTGATCAACTACTTCCGCGGTCGTCACCGCGGGTGATTTGAGACTCTTTCCCACAGGTCATCACTGACCCTGTGGGAGCGGGCTTGCTCGCGAAAGCGGTGTATCAGTCGACACCAATGTTGAATGACAAACCGCTTTCGCGAGNNCTCGCGAAAGCGGTTTGTCATTCAACATTGGTGTCGACTGATACACCGCTTTCGCGAGCAAGCCCGCTCCCACAGGGTCAGTGATGACCTGTGGGAAAGAGTCTCAAATCACCCGCGGTGACGACCGCGGAAGTAGTTGATCAGGCCTTGGGTGGAGGCATCGTCGGCCGGGGTTTCTTCGCTGCCGACCAGGCGGTTGTAGACGCCTTTGCCCAGCTCTTTACCCAGTTCCACGCCCCACTGGTCGAAGGCATTGATGCCCCAGACCACGCTTTGCACGAAGACTTTGTGTTCGTACAGCGCCACCAGTGCGCCAAGACGACGCGGGCTGATGCGTTCGACCACCAGGGTGTTGCTCGGACGGTTGCCCGGGATCACCTTGTGTGCCGCCAGCTTCTGCACTTCGTCCTCGCTCATGCCTTTGTCACGCAGCTCGGCTTCGGCCTCGGCGCGGGTCTTGCCCAGCATCAGTGCCTGGCTTTGCGACAGGCAGTTGGCGTACAGCCACTGGTGGTGGTCGGACACCGGGTTGAAGCTGACGATCGGCACGATAAAGTCAGCCGGAATCAACTGGGTGCCTTGGTGCAGCAACTGGTGATAGGCGTGCTGACCGTTGCAGCCGACGCCGCCCCAGATCACCGGGCCGGTATCGGTGGACACTGGCGTGCCGTCCTGGCGCACGCTCTTGCCGTTGGATTCCATGTCCAGCTGTTGCAAGTGTTTGGTGATGTTGCGCAGGTAGTGGTCGTACGGCAGGATCGCGTGACTCTGCGCGCCCCAGAAGTTGCCGTACCAGACGCCGAGCAACGCCAGCAGCACCGGCATGTTCTGTTCGAATGGCGCGCTCTGGAAGTGCTGGTCCATGGTGTAGGCACCGGACAGCAGCTCCTTGAAGTTCGACATGCCGATAGCCAATGCAATCGGCAAACCGATAGCCGACCACAGCGAGTAACGCCCGCCGACCCAGTCCCACATCGGGAAGATGTTTTCTTCGCGAATACCGAACGCTACCGCTGCCGCGTTGTTGCTGGAAACGGCGATGAAGTGACGGTACAGCTCGGCTTCCGAACCACCCTGAGCCAGATACCAGGCACGTGCGGCCTGGGCGTTTTTCAGGGTTTCGAGGGTGTTGAAGGATTTCGACGAGACGATGAACAGCGTGGTCTCGGCGCGCAGCTTCATGGTCAGTTCGTGGAATTCACTGCCGTCGATGTTCGCCAGGTAATGGCAGCGCACGCCTTTCTGGGCGTAGGACAGCAGCGCTTCGGACACCAGCTCAGGGCCGAGGAATGAGCCACCGATGCCGATGTTCACCACGTCAGTGATCGGCTTCTCGGTGTAACCGCGCCACAAACCATCGTGGATGCGGCCCACGAGGTCGGTGATCTGGTTCAGCACCTTGTGTACATCGGGCATCACGTTGACGCCGTTGACCGACAGCTTGTCGCCCACCGGGCGGCGCAGTGCGGTGTGCAGGGCCGGGCGCCCTTCGGAAGAGTTGACGATTTCGCCATCGAACAGCGCTTTGATCGCGCCCTTGAGGTCGACTTCGTTGGCCAGGCCTACCAGCAGATTGCGGGTCTCGGCGTTGATCAGGTTCTTCGAGTAGTCGAGAAACAGGCCGCAACTACTGAGGGTGAATTGAGTAAAACGCTGCGGATCGGCATTAAAGGCTTCGCGCATGCTGAAATCCTGCATGGCTTGGCGGTGGTCATTCAGCGCTTGCCAGGCGGGCAGAGCGGTAACGTCGTGAGGAGTGCGGTAGTACGCCATCGCTGCGGTTTTCCTTTTTACTTGAACGGCCTTTTGAACACTAAAAATCCCGGAGCGCTGTGGGTGGGCGTCCGGTCAACTGCGTCGACACGATTTCATGGCGCAGGGCGAATACAGTAAACCTCGCGCTGCAATCTGTCTTGACTTTGTCTGACCTGCTCCCGGTACTTTTTTAACATTTAAACCGGGAGCGGTCCGACAAACGGAAGGCTGACAGGAGGAGAGGCTCAATCAGGCGACCTGAACCGGAATCGCATTGCTGGTGTGGCTCAACTCGTTACCCGGCGCCATGTAGAGCATGCGCGGTTTGAAGTTGAGCAGCTCGGCTTCGCTGTAATGGGCATAGGCGCAGATGATCACGCGGTCGCCGACCTTGGCCTTGTGCGCCGCGGCACCGTTGACCGAAATCATGCGCGAACCTTCTTCGCCACGAATCGCGTAGGTGGTGAAGCGTTCGCCGTTGTCGACGTTGTAGATCTGGATCTGTTCGTACTCACGGATGCCGGACAGGTCCAGCCATTCGCCGTCGATGGCGCAAGAGCCTTCGTAATCGAGTACAGCGTGGGTGACTTCGGCGCGATGCAGCTTGGCCTTGAGCATGATGGCGTGCATGAGTGTTTCCCCAGGTCGGAATCGAACGACGGGCAGTTTGCCCGAAGGCTTTAGAGGCAGCAATACGATGTAAAAACTGTCGCAGATCCAATGTGGGAGCGAGCCTGCTCGCGATGGCGGACTGCCAGTCAACTCAGATGTTGAATGTCATTCCCTTATCGCGAGCAGGCTCGCTCCCACATTGGTTTTGCGGTGCTCAGGCTGGTGCGTCGAGATTCAGATGCAGGTTGTCGATCAACCGCGTCGTGCCCAGGAACGCCGCCACCAGAATCACCAGATCCCGATCTTCCGCCGTCGCCGGACGCAAGGTCAGCGCATGGCGAATTTCCAGATAGTCCGCACGCAGGCCGGCGGCTTCAAGCTGTTTGATCTGCTCGTTGATCAACGTCGGGTAATCCCGCTGACCCTGTTTAATTGCATCGGCAATATGGGTCAGGGTGCGGTAGACCACTGGCGCGACGGCCCGTTGTTCTTCGCTGAGGAAACCATTGCGCGACGACAGCGCCAGACCGTCGGCGGCACGCACGGTGGGTTCGCCGATGATCTGGATTGGCATGTTCAGGTCATGCACCAGGGCGCGGATCACCGCCAGTTGCTGGAAGTCTTTCTGGCCGAAGATCGCCAAGTCCGGCTGGACCATGTTGAACAGCTTGCTGACCACCGTCGCCACGCCTTCGAAATGCCCTGGACGGCTGGCGCCGCACAGGCCTTCGGACAGTTGCGGAACGCTGACGCGGGTCTGGCCGGCCATGCCGTCGGGGTACATTTCTTCGACGGTCGGTGCGAACAGTAGATGGCAACCGGCCTGGAGCAGTTTCTCCTGATCGGCGGCCAGGGTTCGCGGGTACTTGTCGAGGTCTTCACCGGCGCCGAACTGCAGCGGGTTGACGAAAATGCTCGCGACCACGAAATCCACCCGTTGAGTAGCTTTGGTAATCAGCGCGATATGCCCGCTGTGCAGGTTACCCATGGTCGGCACGAAGCCGATGCGCTTGCCTTCGCTACGGGCACGGGCCACGGCGGCCCGCAGTTCGCGTACGGTTTTTACGGTGTTCATGCAGAGAATCCGTGTTCGATGCCAGGGAAAGTCGCCGCTTTGACTTCAGTGACGTAAGCGCTCAAGGCGGCTTGAATGCTGGTTTGGCCAGTCATGAAGTTCTTCACGAATTTTGGCACGCGGCCGGTAATGGACAAGCCAAGCATGTCGTGCAGGACCAGTACCTGGCCGTCGGTGCCACTGCCGGCGCCGATGCCGATTACCGGGATCTTCACCGCCTGGGTGATTTCTTCGGCCAGTTCGCTGGGCACGCATTCGAGCAACAGCATGGCTGCGCCGGCCTGTTCCAGGGAGATGGCATCGGCACGCATTTGCCGCGCCTGGTTCTCGTTGCGGCCCTGGACTTTATAGCCGCCGAGGATGTTGACCGATTGCGGTGTCAGCCCCATGTGCGCGCACACCGGGATACCACGTTCGGCCAGCAGACGGATCGAGTCCGCGAGCCACAATGCCCCTTCAACCTTGACCATGTGCGCACCGGCCTGCATCAACAGGGCGCTGTTGGTCATGGTTTGTTCGATGGTGGCGTAGGCCATGAAGGGCAGGTCGGCGAGGATCAGGGCATCGGCGTTGCCACGTTTGACGGCCGCCACATGGTAGGCCATTTCAGCGGTGGTCACCGGCAGAGTACTGTCGTGACCTTGCAAGACCATGCCGAGGGAGTCGCCCACCAGCAGCACTTCAACCCCGGCCTCATTGCAGGCATGGGCGAAGGTCGCGTCATAGCAGGTCAGCATGGTGATCTTTTCACCTTTCTGCTTGAGGCTCTGGAGCGTGGTCAGGGTGATGGCTGGCATGAAAAAAATCCTCATTACAGGCGCTATGGAAACTACTGCGAGTAACGCGCGTGATTCGTCATTTATACAGGCGCACCTTCTTTCGTGGTGCTTGTAAGGCCTGGATTGCGCCCTTTGGCGCCGCGTTGGCGGCAGCGGGACGCCTATAGTCGTGAGGAGAACCCGGGAAGTCAATTGTGTGTGTTACCGCATTGTTACGCGTGGGGTGTTACCGGCGTTACTGATGCGATTCAGCAGGATGGCAGGGATGATTTGCAGATTTCTTGTCCGACAAAAAACCAATGTGGGAGCGAGCCTGCTCGCGATAGCGGTCATTCAGTCAACATTGTTGAATGTCAGTCCGTTATCGCGAGCAGGCTCGCTCCCACAGGGGATATTTGTCAGGCGTGAGAAATGCGTTCCAGCCCGACGAACGGGCAGGCGGCGAGCAATGCTGTGAGGGTCCGGCCATCGGCCAGGCGCAGATCAGCCGGTGCCAGCTCGGCCAGCGGATAGAGCACAAAGGCCCGTTCCTGCAGGTGATAGTGGGGGACTTTGAGGCGAGGTTCGTCGATCAGTCGATCGCCAAATAGCACGATGTCCAGATCCAGCGTGCGCGGGCCCCAGCGTTCAAGGCGCTCGCGGCCTTGGCCATTCTCGATGGCTTGCAGCGCATCCAGCAGGTCCAGCGGCGCGAGGCTGCTGTCGAGCGCGGCGACCGCGTTGGTGTAACGTGGTTGGCCGGGTAGCAGCGAGTCGCTTTGATAAAACCCGGAAACCCCGATCAGTTCGGTCTGCGGCAATTGCGCCAGCGCTTCGACAGCGCTGCGCAACTGTTCGGCGGGGTCAGCCAGATTGCTGCCCATGCCGATGTAGATGCGTTCCATGACTTACTCGCCTGTAGCGCTCGGTGCGCCGGCAGCGCGCTTGCGCTTGGCGCCGCCGCTGCGGCGACGTTTGCGCGGAGCACCGGTACCTTCGTCCTTGCCGCTGAGGTCGCGGATCATGTCCCGGCGTTCGCTGTCGTTGGCGTCTTGATAGTCGGTCCACCATTCGCCCAGGCCATCGGTCTGCTCGCCGGCGCTTTCGCGCAGCAGCAGGAAGTCGTAACCGGCGCGGAACCGCGGGTTGTCCAGCAACAGGTCGGCGCGTTTGCCGCTGCGTCGTGGCAAACGCTCCTGCATGTCCCAGATCTCGCGAATCGGCATGGTGAAGCGTTTCGGAATGGCAATGCGCTGGCACTGTTCGGCGATCAATTCGTGAGCGGCTTCCTGCATCGCCGGAATCGGCGGCATGCCGCGCTCTTGCAGGCGCAACACGCGAGCCGGCAGGGCAGGCCAGAGCAGGGCGGCAAACAGGAATGCCGGGGTGACCGGCTTGTTCTGCTTGATTCGCAGGTCCGTGTTGATCAGCGCTTCACTGATCAGCGTGTGCGTGTAGGTCGGGTTGTACTCCAACGCTGCCGCACTGGCCGGGAACAGCGGATCGAACAACTGCAGGTCGACCAGCATTTCGAAGGTGTCCGCGGCATAGCCGGAGAGGAACAACTTGAGCACTTCTTCGAACAGACGAGCCGACGGGATCTCGCGCAGCAACGGCGCCAGTTCGCGGATCGGCGTGGCGCTGTGTTTTTCGATGCCGAAATTCAGCTTGGCGGCGAAACGCACGGCCCGCAGCATCCGCACCGGGTCTTCCTGGTAGCGTTGCTTCGGGTCGCCGATCAGGCGGATCAGATGATTGCGGATGTCGTGTACGCCGTTGGCGTAGTCGAGAATGCGCTCGCTGACCGGATCGTAATACAAGGCGTTGATGGTGAAGTCGCGACGTTGCGCGTCTTCTTCCAGGGTGCCGTAGACGTTGTCGCGCAGAATGCGCCCGCTTTCGTTACGAGACGATTGGTTGCTGTCTTCGTCTTCGTCGTTTTGCGGGTGGTTGGCGCGGAAGGTCGCGACTTCAATGATTTCGCGGCCAAAGTGGATATGCACCAGTTTGAAACGCCGACCGATGATCCGCGCATTGCGGAATTCGGCGCGTACCTGTTCAGGCGTGGCGCTGGTGGCGACGTCGAAATCTTTCGGCGTGATGCCGAGCAGCATGTCACGCACACAGCCGCCGACCAGGTAAGCCTGGTAACCGGCGTTCTGCAGGCGTTCGACGATATTCACCGCGTAACGGCTGAATTGTGCCTTTTGCAGCGAATGTTGGCCGCTGTTGAGCACTTCAGGCGTACTGCGAATGTGTTGCGTATGACGCTTGGGAGAACGGAATGACTGGAACAACTTCTTCAGCATGGGATGCACTGTTTGAAGGAATGTTCGGCCATAACGAAGAATGACCGCATGATGGGCGGGGATTCTAGCATTTAGTCGGGGGATGGTGTAGGAAGCTGCGCAAGCGTGTGAAGGGGATGTCTGGCATGGGGTTTTGTAGCAACTGCCGTGTGGCGAGGGGGCTTGCCCCCGTTCCAGTGCGCAGCACTGGCATGATTTCGGAAACGCTCAAGAGCTTGGGGCTGCTTCGCAACCCAACGGGGCGATGCGGCGTTCCGACAAGCCCCCTCGCCACAAGAAACCACAAGGGGAGCCGAAGCTCCCCAAGAAGTAGTTGCATGCTCTATTTTTATTATTGGTTTCGGGCTTCTTGTTTTTGTTGAGCGCCCTCGCCATGAAGTTTTCCTTCATGACCCTCCCAATCGGGAGCCAAGAGCAAACGGATTGCTTTGGTCGCTGTGTTGCTGTGATCGTTCGATCCAACCAGTTCAGGCACTGTCTCGGGACAGTTTTTATTGTTCTCGGCCTGGTCGTGGGGCAAGCCCCAAATGCAACGCCTCTCCAAAAGAATCAGTTAGCTACGCCTCTCGCCGTCTTGTTTTTATTGTGCGTGAGTCGATTCGTCTTATTTTTATTGTCTTGTACATTGCTTGTTATTGTTCTTGTACCAAACATATAGCAGGGTGCGTGCCAACTTTTGTGAGGCCCAGTAAAACAAGGGGTTAGGCGGACTGATGGTGTTTTTCGAGGCCCAAAAAAACCGGGGCTTCGTTACCGTAAGCCCCGGCTTCTGTTACGCGAAAAAGCTGAGGTAACAGTTTTTTCACAATGTCATGTGTTACCCGCACATCCGACAGGTGCGGTTCAGCTCTCGCTGGCCACCCCGGTCTTGCGCCGCGGAATGCCCAGGCGCTGACGGCGTTCCCACAGGCATTTGCGGCTGACCCCGAGTTTGCGGGCCAGTTCGGTTTCGGTCATGTGGTCTTGATGCTCGAGAACGAAATGCTGGAAGTAGTCTTCCAGGGACAAATCTTCGGTCGGTTCGTGGCTGGTGTTACCGGCGCCGTTGCCCTGCTGGGGCGCCAGGCCAATGAAGTCGTCGTCATCCAGATCGCTCAGTTCGATGTCGATGCCCAGCAGCTCGGCGGAAATCTCCGGGCTTTCGCACAGGATCACCGCGCGTTCGACCGCGTTTTCCAGTTCGCGAACGTTACCCGGCCAGGAGTAATGCCGAATCGCCTGTTCCGCGTCCAGGGCGAATTTCAGATCGGTGCGGTTGACCCGTGCGCTCTGCCGCGCGAGGAATGCAGTGGCAATTTCATTGACGTCCGCGCCGCGCTCACGAAGGGCCGGCAGCTTCAAGGCGATCACGTGAAGGCGGTAATACAAGTCTTCACGGAACTGGCCGATCTTCGCCAGGCTCTTGAGGTCCCGGTGGGTCGCGGCAATCAGGCGTACATCAACCTTCTGCGACTGTACCGAACCGACCCGGCGGATTTCCCCTTCCTGCAACACACGCAGCAGGCGGGCCTGGGCTTCCAGTGGCAGTTCACCGATTTCATCGAGGAACAAGGTGCCGCCGTCCGCCGCTTCCACCAACCCGGCACGCCCGGCGCTGGCGCCGGTGAACGCGCCTTTTTCGTGGCCGAACAGTTCGGACTCGATCAGGCTTTCCGGAATGGCCGCGCAGTTCACCGAGATCATCGGTGCCTTGGCGCGTTTGGACAGGTTGTGCAGGGCGCGTGCTACCAGTTCTTTACCGGTACCGGATTCACCCTGGATCAGGACATTGGAATCGGTCGGCGCGACTTTGCGGATCTTGCTGTACAGGTCTTGCATCGGCGGGCATGAGCCGATAATGCCGATCTCGCCGTTACTGTTGTCGACACCGTTTTTCGCGGCGCCATTGGTCGTTTTGCCGACGACCGGTTCACCGCTGACTTGCGCCGATTGCCGGTCACGCAGGATTCGCGCGACGGCCTGGAGCATTTCGTCGTGATCGAAAGGCTTGGCGATGTAATCCACCGCGCCCATCTTCATGGAGTCGACAGCCGAACGCAGGCTGGCGTAACTGGTCATGATCAGCACTGGAGTGCCCTGGCCAAGTTTGATCAACTCGGTACCGGGGGCGCCCGGCAGACGCAGGTCGCTGACGATCAGGTCAAATGTGGGGATGCTGAAACGCTCTTGTGCTTCCTGCACGGATCCGGCTTCGCTGACCTGGTACTGGTTACGTTCCAGCAGACGGCGCAAGGCGGAGCGGATAATTGTTTCGTCTTCGACGATCAAAATGTGCGGCATTGATTCGATACTCTCGACGGTCTCAGTTCACAGCGGACGTCGCTTCGACATGACGCGGCAAAGTTACCCGGATACGGGTGCCGCGTTGGCTTTGAACATCAGCCGGGCTGTCGATGGTGATTTGTCCATAATGCTCTTCAACGATGGAATAGACCAGTGCAAGGCCCAGACCGGTGCCTTCGCCAGGGTCTTTGGTGGTGAAGAAAGGTTCGAACAATCGGTCCATGATGCTCGAGGGAATACCGCTGCCTTCGTCTTCGACGATCAGATCGACCGTGTGTTCGCCGGCTTCGCTCTTGACTCGCACCGCACTGCCTGGAGGCGAGGCATCGCGTGCGTTTGAGAGCAGATTGATCAATACCTGGGCCAGACGCTGCGGGTCGCCTTCGACCCAGTGATCGGGGTCGCACAGGTTGTAGAACTGTACTTCGAAATTGCGCCGGTTCAGGGCCAGCAGGCCGATGGCGTCCTGGGCCACTTCCGCCAGACAGACGGGCTCGTCGCTGTGCTGATGACTGCCGGCGTGGGCGAAGCTCATCAGCGACTGAACAATGCGTGATACGCGTTTGGTCTGCTCGAGAATTTGCCCACTGATCTCCGTGAGTTCGGCATCCTCCTCACGCTCTTCGCGCAAGTTTTGCGCGAGACAGGCAATGCCGGTGATCGGGTTGCCGATTTCATGAGCCACGCCGGCTGCCAGTCGACCGATGCTGGCCAGGCGCTCGGAGTGCACCAGTTTGTCTTCGAGCATCTGGGTTTCGGTCAAGTCTTCCACCAGCAGCACCAGGCCGCTGTTACCTGGCGCCAACGGTTCATCGATCGCCGCTTTGTGCAGGTTCAGCCAGCGGGTCTGGCCGTCGAGGGCCAGGTGTTGTTTGTGCAAATGCTCGTCCGGCAAATTGATGAAGCCCTGCAGCAGCTCTTTCCACGGATCGGCAATGGTACTCAGGCGCGAACCAACCACACGCTGCGCGGCGATTCCGGTCAGTTCCTCCATGGCTTTGTTCCACATGAGGATTTCCTGATCCTTGGCCAGCGAGCACACGCCCATCGGCAATTCCTGCAAGGTCTGGCGGTGGTAGCGGCGCAGGGCATCGAGTTCGGCGGCAAGACCGGTGAGGCGCGAGTGGTAGTCCTCAAGGCGGCTTTCGATGAAGTGGATGTCTTCGGTGACGTAGTTTTCGCCGCCAGCCTTGTAGGGCAGGAAGGTTTCGACCATGTCCTGCGCCACGCTCGGCCCCATCAGGCCGGAGAGGTTGGCTTCGATACGGTCACGCAGGCGGCGCAAGGCGTATGGCCGGCGTTCATCGAACGGCAGATAGAGGTCACGCAGCGCCTGTTCGACTTCTTTCTGCGCGGCCTTGGCGCCCAATGGTTTTGCAAGCTGTGTGGCAAATTCCTGGGGCGAGGCGGCATGCAGTTCGCGGCGTTGCGGGCGACGAACGTTGTCCACCGCGCAGGCTTCGGCGGCGCTGGCCTCTTCGGGGCTGGCGTTGGTGAACAACGAGATCAGGGTGAACATCAGCACGTTGGCGGCCAGCGAGGCGATTGCTGCCATGTGCCAACTGGTGTCGTCCAGCACGTAAATCATGTTCAACAGCGGAATGTAGAAGCCTTGCAGATTGCCGACCAGCGGCAGCAGCATGGTCACCAGCCACACCAGAATCCCCGCCAACAGGCCTGCGATGAAGCCGCGACGGTTGGCGGTCGGCCAGTACAACACCGACAACACGCCCGGCAGGAACTGCAACGTGGCGACGAAGGCGACGATGCCGAGGTTGGCCAGATCCTGCTCGGCACCCAGCATCAGGTAGAAACCGTAGCCGGCCATGATGATCGCGACGATCAGCGCCCGGCGGGTCCATTTCAGCCAACGGTAAATATTGCCTTCGGCCGGCGGCTGATAGAGCGGCAGCACCAGATGGTTCAGCGCCATGCCGGACAGCGCCAGCGTGGTGACGATGATCAGGCCGCTGGCCGCCGACAATCCGCCGACATACGCCAGTAGCGCCAGGGCTTTGCTGTTGGCGGCGATGCCGATGCCCAGGGTGAAGTATTCCGGATTGGTCGTGGCGCCGAGTTTCAGCCCGGCCCAGAGAATCAGCGGTACGGCGAGGCTCATCAACAGCAGAAACAGCGGCAAACCCCAGCTCGCACTGACCAGCGAGCGCGGGTTGAGGTTTTCGGTAAAGGTCATGTGGTACATGTGCGGCATCACGATCGCCGAGGCGAAGAACACCAGCAGCAGCGTGCGCCACGGGCCTTCCTGCAAAGGCGTATGCAGGGCGGCGAGGGCGGTCTGGTTTTGCAGCAGCCACAGCTCCAGCTGCTGCGGGCCGTCGAACACGCCATAAAGCGCATACAGACCGACGCCGCCAATCGCGATCAGTTTGATCACCGACTCGAAGGCAATCGCAAACACCAGGCCTTCATGTTTCTCGCGGGTAGCGATGTGGCGCGAGCCGAAGAAAATCGTGAACAGCGTAATCAGTGCGCAGAAGCTCAAGGCCACGCGATGCTGCACCGGCTCGCGGGTGAGGATGCTGATGGAATCGGCCACTGCCTGAATCTGCAACGCCAGCAACGGCAGCACGCCGATCAACATGAAAATTGTCGTCAGTGCGCCGGCCCAGGTGCTGCGGAACCGAAACGCGAACAAGTCGGCCAGGGACGAGAGCTGATAAGTGCGGGTGATTTTCAGGATCGGGTACAACAGCACCGGTGCCAGCAGAAAGGCCCCGGAAACCCCGAGGTAGCTGGACAGAAAACCGTAGCCGTACTGATAGGCCAGGCCCACCGTGCCGTAAAAAGCCCAGGCACTGGCGTAAACGCCCAGCGACAGGGTGTACGTCAGCGGGTGGCGAATGATCGCCCGAGGGATCATGCCCCGTTCGCTGATCCAGGCCACGCCGAACAGCACCGCCAGGTACGCGGCGCTGATCAGGATCATCTGGGTCAGGCTAAAGCTCATCGGCATCTTTTTGGCTCTGCAGAATGAAGGTCACGACAATCAGAATCAGCCAGAGCAAATAAGGGCGATACCAGGCGCCCGTGGCGTCGATCCACCAATCCATGATGGCCGGGGAGAACAGATAAATCCCCACTACCAGGAGCAGGACCAAGCGATAGATGTACATCCCGGCCTCTCTTTTTATGCGCGTGCCCGAAAACGTGCGGCGATGGTAACGGATGGGCGCGCCACTGCAAGTGGCATCACTGCAGTTGCGCTTCAGGCAACGTCAGTGTGCGCGGGATCAGCGATGCATCCCAGTGGGCAATTCCCCAGTTCAGCACTTCCCGTGGCGTGGCGTCATTCAGTTCGATCGCAGGTTGGTGCCCCAGCGCCCGCAGTGCGCGCAGCAACAGCGGCGTGGCCTGATCTTCGGTCAGCGGCGGCGAGCGATAGGATTTGCCGAGTTTGTGGCCGTCCGGCTGGGTAATCAGCGGGATGTGCAGGTAGCGTGGTTGCGGCAGGCCCAGCAGTTCTTGCAGATAGAGCTGGCGCGGCGTGGAATCCAGCAAATCGGCGCCTCGTACGATATCGGTGATGCCTTGCCAAGCGTCGTCCAGCACCACCGCCAATTGATAGGCGTAGAGCCCGTCGCGGCGACGAATCACGAAATCGCCGACTTCCCGGCCCAGGTGTTGACGGAACTCGCCCTGCACCCGGTCGATGAAGTGGTATTCCAGCTCCGGTACACGCAGGCGGATCGCGGCGTTCTCGGTGCCGTGCCCCGCATTGCGGCAGAACCCGGGATAGATGCCGTGATACGGCTCCAGTTGCTTGCGCGAGCAGGTGCAGGCGTAGGCCAGGCCTTGATTGAACAGGCGATTGATGACTTCGTCATAGGCCGCGTGCCGCTCGCTCTGTCGGACCATGTCGCCATCCCACTCGAAGCCGTAGCTTTCCAGGGCCTTGAGAATCGCCGCCTGAGCGCCGGGTTCTTCCCGTGGCGGATCAAGGTCTTCCATGCGCACCAGCCAGCGACCGCCGACCGAACGGGCGTCGAGATAGGAGGCCAAGGCTGCGACCAGCGAACCGAAATGCAGATGCCCGCTGGGTGTGGGAGCGAAACGCCCGATGTAGAGAGGGGAAGTCGTGGCAGTCATGGACGAATGTTACTTTCTCTGGTCGTGCGCAAGTCCCTGTGGGAGCGAGCCTGCTCGCGAAGGGGTCATCAGCTCCAACATTAGCGTTGCCTGACACACCGCATTCGCGAGCAGGCTAGCTCCCACAGGTTTTCTGCCGAGGCGAAATTCAGAAACAAAAAACGGAGCGTTCGCACGCTCCGTTCTTCGTTCAAGTCGCAAAGATTACTTGCCGACTTGCTTTTCCTTGATTTCCGCCAGGGTCTTGCAGTCAACGCACATGTCGGCGGTAGGGCGGGCTTCCAGTCGCTTGACGCCGATTTCGACGCCGCAGGACTCGCACCAGCCGTATTCTTCGTCTTCGATCAATTGCAGGGTTTTGTCGATTTTCTTGATCAGCTTGCGCTCGCGGTCGCGGGCGCGCAATTCGAGGCTGAATTCTTCTTCCTGGCTGGCACGATCTGCCGGGTCAGGGAAGTTGGCCGCTTCGTCTTTCATGTGATCAACAGTACGGTCGACTTCCTGCATCAAGTCCTGTTTCCACTTGTTCAGGATCTTGGTGAAGTGAGCGCGCATGGGCTTGCCCATGTACTCTTCGCCCTTCACTTCTTTGTAGGGTTCGAAGCCGCTGATCGACTGGTTCTGCTGTTGCTTTGCTTGGGTGGGCATGAAATGGACCGCCTCTACTCTTGTAATCCATTGCGCAGGATTGCTCCATCACCGACACCTGCCGGCCCTGCGGCTGCAAGCGGGCGAACTTACCAGATCAAATCGGACCGCGCTACTCCCGGATGTCGAGCCCGCGGCCCGTGGCGCTTGCAAAAGATTGCAAAGCCTTGCCTGGTGGCTCTGGAGACCTGATCAATTATTGATTTTAGTCAAACCTGGAGCATACGCTTGAACCGTTTGAGACCAGCGTTATATGGGCTCTGACCGCTTTAGGTTCTCGCTCGTTCCTGCGCTTGGGTAGAATCGATTCTTTTCCCGTTGTAAGGAAGGCTAATGGCTCTGTCCTACAGTGCGCGCAGTCGCGCTATCGAACCATTTCACGTTATGGCCCTGCTGGCGCGGGCCAACGAGCTGCAAGCAGCCGGCCACGACGTGATTCACCTGGAAATCGGCGAGCCGGACTTCACCACCGCCGAGCCGATCATCCAGGCCGGCCAAGCCGCGCTGACGGCGGGGAAGACCCGTTACACCGCTGCCCGCGGCATTCCCGAGCTGCGCGAGGCCATTTCGGGGTTTTATCAGCAGCGTTACGGGCTGAACATCGATCCGCAACGCATTCTCATCACGCCCGGCGGTTCAGGCGCGTTGCTGTTGGCCAGTGCATTGTTGGTGGACCCAGGCAAGCATTGGCTGCTGGCAGACCCGGGTTACCCGTGCAACCGGCACTTCCTGCGGTTGGTGGAAGGCGCGGCGCAACTGGTGCCGGTCGGCCCGGACGTGCGTTATCAGCTGACTCCGGACCTGGTCGCACGTCACTGGGATCACGACAGCGTCGGCGCCCTGGTGGCATCGCCGGCCAACCCGACCGGGACCATCCTGACCCGCGACGAGTTGGCCGGGCTCTCTGCAGCGATCAAGGCCCGCCACGGCCATTTGGTGGTCGACGAGATCTACCATGGCCTGACTTACGGCACGGATGCGGCCAGTGTGCTGGAAGTCGATGACAGCGCCTTCGTCCTCAATAGTTTTTCCAAGTATTTCGGCATGACTGGCTGGCGCCTCGGTTGGCTGGTAGCGCCAGAAGCGGCGGTCGGTGAGCTGGAGAAGCTCGCCCAAAACCTCTACATCAGCGCGCCGAGCATGGCCCAGCACGCCGCCTTGGCTTGCTTCGAACCCGCCACCATCCAAATTTTCGAGGAGCGCCGCGCCGAGTTCGGCCGACGTCGTGATTTCCTGCTGCCGGCCTTGAGGGAGTTGGGGTTCGGTATCGCTGTAGAACCGGAAGGTGCGTTCTACTTGTACGCTGATATCAGCAAATTCGGCGGCGATGCCTTCGCGTTCTGCCGGCATTTCCTCGAAACCGAGCACGTTGCGATTACGCCTGGCCTGGACTTCGGGCGCTATCAGGCCGGGCATCATGTGCGGTTTGCCTACACCCAAAGTCTTCCACGCTTGCAGGAAGCGGTTGAGCGTATCGCTCGTGGTTTGCGGAGCTGGCAAGGCTGATGCGTTTTCATCCTCCCCTCGAAGAAGGTCGCTTGATTCGTCGCTACAAACGTTTTCTTGCCGATATTGAAACCGTTAGCGGCGAGTTGCTGACCATTCACTGCCCTAACACCGGTTCGATGCTTAATTGCCAAGTCGAAGGCGGGCAGGTCTGGTTCAGCCGTTCCAATGACCCCAAGCGTAAGCTGCCCGGCACCTGGGAAGTCGGGGAAACCCCACAGGGGCGGCTGTTTTGCGTAAACACCGGGCGCGCCAACGGTTTGATCGAGGAGGCGTTGCGGGCCAATGTCATCACCGAGCTGAACGGCTTTACCGAGCTGAAGCGCGAAGTGGCCTACGGTCAGGAAAGCAGCCGTATCGATTTCCGTCTCGATTACCCGAGCGGGCCAGCGTATGTGGAAGTCAAAAGCGTCACCCTGGGCTTCGATGGCTCGTTGGTGGCGGCGTTTCCCGATGCGGTGACCCAGCGCGGAGCCAAGCATTTGCGCGAGTTGGCGCATTTGGCCCGGGACGGGATTCGTGCCGTGCAGTTGTATTGCGTGAACCTGACCGGCATCGACTCCGTGCGTCCTGCTGAAGAAATCGATTCGGCCTACGCGGCGGCGTTACGCGAAGCGGTGGCGTGTGGGGTCGAAGTGCTGGCGTATGGCGTGCATTTGACCCACGAAGAGATGGTGGTCGATCGGCGGCTGGATGTTTTGTTAAACGGTTAGAGCGTGACCCAGATGCCTTGCTCGTCTTCGCGGCAGGGGATGGTGGTCAGGGATTGCCCGGCGCAAGGACCGGCAACGCATTCGCCGTCTTCGATCAGAAACAGTGCGCCATGGGTGGCGCACTGGATCAGACTGTTGCTGGGGTCGAGAAACTGGTCGGGTTTCCATTCCAGTCCGACACCCCGGTGCGGGCAGCGATTTTCATACACATACACCCGACCGCCCCGGCGCACGGCCAGGAGCTTCTGGCCGTCGACGTCGAAACCGCGACTGCTGGCATCGGCCAATTCGGCCCCCGCGCAAAGAAACTTCATGTCTATCCTCAAGTCCCACGGCTCGTGACCCGATATGTCCGAGCTTGACGTTCAAATGCAAGCAATCATCAAATGGCCGCTCGCCCACAGGGCGACTGCCGGATGCCGAGGATACTTGGCCTGTCATCTCGATGCCCGGGAAACCTTTAAAGGAAGCTGTTTATGCGCCTGAGTACCCGCGTTGCTGCGTTCTGTGCGTTCTATCCCCCCGGTACGACAGGCCAATGATCTTTCTGGTTAAACCCCGTGCGTTGTTCATTGGCCTGAGCCTGTTGTGTTTGCTGGCGATCTGGTTGTCGCTGGCGTTGGGGCCGGTGAGTCTGCCGTTGTTCGACACGTTGCGCGCGGCGTTGCGAGTGATTGGTTTACCAATCGCGCCCGACGGGCTGGAGCAGGCCGAGCTGATCCTGGGGCAGATTCGCTTGCCGCGAACCTTGCTGGGCTTGGCCGTGGGCGGCGTGCTGGCGCTGTCCGGCGTGGCGATGCAGGGCTTGTTTCGCAACCCTCTGGCCGATCCGGGGTTGGTGGGGGTGTCCAGTGGCGCGGCATTGGGCGCAGCCATCGCAATTGTCGGCGGTTCGGTGTTCGGCGGTCTGCCTGAATCCTTCGGCCCTTATCTGTTGTCGGTGTGCGCGTTTATTGGTGGGCTGGGTGTGACGGCGCTGGTTTATCGGCTCGGGCGGCGCAATGGTCAGACCAACGTCGCCACCATGCTGCTGGCCGGTATTGCATTGACTGCCCTGGCCGGTTCAGCGGTCGGGCTATTCACCTATCTGGCGGATGACGCGACCCTGCGTACCCTGATGTTCTGGAACCTGGGCAGCCTGAACGGCGCCAGTTATTCGCGACTTTGGCCGTTGCTGCTGGTGAGCGCCGGTGTGGCGCTGTGGTTGCCGCGTCGGGCCAAGGCCTTGAATGCAATGCTGCTGGGGGAGTCGGAGGCTGGTCATTTGGGTATCGACGTCGAAAGCCTCAAGCGCGAATTGGTGTTTTGCACGGCGCTGGGGGTCGGCGCGGCAGTCGCGGCGGCGGGGATGATCGGGTTTGTCGGACTGGTGGTGCCGCATCTGGTGCGGTTGCTGGCCGGCCCCGATCATCGGGTGCTGTTGCCGGCGTCGGTATTGGCAGGGGCCAGTCTCTTACTGTTTGCCGATCTGGTGGCGCGACTGGCCCTGGCGCCGGCCGAGTTGCCGATCGGGATCGTCACGGCCTTCATCGGCGCACCGTTCTTTCTGTATCTACTGCTCAGAGGGCGCGCCTGATGTTGCGAGCGCAGAACCTGCAAATCCGGCGCGGTCGAAAGATTGTTCTCACAGACATCACCCTTGAACTCAAACCGGGCGAAGTCCTCGGCGTGCTGGGCCCCAACGGTGCCGGCAAAAGCACTTTGCTCGGCGCCCTATGCGGCGAATTGCATGCCGACCACGGCAGTGTCTGGCTCGATGAGCGCGAGCTGAGGCATTGGGCCGGGGCGCAGCGAGCCCAACGATTGGCGGTGTTGCCGCAGGTGTCGACCCTGGACTTTGCCTTTCGCGTCGAAGAAGTGGTCGGCATGGGCCGTCTGCCTTATCAAAGCGGCCGGGTCCGGGATGACGAGATCGTCGCCGCCGCGCTGCATGCGGCCGATGCGCGGCACCTGAGTGGTCGCAGCTATCTGGCGCTGTCTGGCGGTGAGCGTCAGCGGGTGCATCTGGCACGGGTCCTGGCGCAGCTCTGGCCGGGGGCGGCGGGGCAAACGCTATTGCTCGATGAACCGACATCGATGCTCGACCCGCTGCATCAACACACCACGCTGCAAGCGGTGCGCGAGTTCGCCGATCGTGGTGCGGCGGTGCTGGTGATCCTGCATGATCTGAACCTGGCGGCACGCTATTGTGATCGTCTGTTACTGCTCGAAGGTGGGCGTCCCGTGGCGCTGGATACGCCGGAGCAGGTATTGCGTCCGGAACCGCTCAAGGCCGTGTTCGGGCTGGAAGTACTGGTGCAACCGCACCCGGAGCGTGGGCATCCGTTGATCATCGCCCGCTGAGCATTCCATCGAGGTGAGAACATGCGTGTGATGGTGATCCTGGCTGTGCTGTTACTGAGTGCTTGTCAGCATGTGCCGGTGGTACCGCCACCCGTCAGCGGTGAGATCCGGGACCTGCGCAGCGGTCAAACCCTGACCGCGCAGGAACTGCTTGCACGGTTAGCCAAGCCTTCGCGGTTGATCGTCGGCGAGCAGCATGACAATCGTGATCACCATCAACTGCAATTGTGGTTATTACAGGCACTGGGTGAGCGGCGCCCCCAAGGCAGTTTGCTGCTGGAAATGCTCACGCCGGATCAGCAAGCGCGCGTCGATCACGTCAGGCACTCTTCACCGCTACCCGCTGACTTGCCCAATGCATTGGCCTGGCAATCGGGTTGGGACTGGAATCTGTACGGGCCGATTGTTGGTTTTGCCCTGACTCAGCCGTACCCGTTGCTGGCGGCCAATCTGGATTCGCTTGAAGTCCGTGCTGTCTATGTCAAACCGCCGACATTGAGCGGTTCGCGCTCCAACGCCCCGATGGTCAAGGAGGCGTTGCTGGCACAAATCAGCGATTCCCACTGCGGCTTGCTGCCCACATCGCAAATGCCCGCGATGCTGGCCGTCCAGCAGCAGCGTGATCGGCGGATGGCCGGGCGATTCCTGGCCGCACCGACGCCTTCACTGCTGTTTGCCGGCGCGTACCACGCACGCAAGGATGTCGGGGTGCCGATCCATGTGCTGGATCTGGGTGGACCTGAAGCGCCAACGGTATTGATGCTGGCAGAGGAAGGTGCTGAGGTCACGCCGGTCATGGCCGATTACGTCTGGTATACGCCCGCCACGCCACCGCAGGATTACTGCGCGCAAATGCGTAAACAGTTCGGCAAGCAGTCAGGGCAGTAAAACCTGGCAAGTTTCCACAGGCAAAAAAAGACCCGGCAAGAGCCGGGTCAAATAACCGTGATTAGCCTGATGAGGAGATAATCTGAGAGTCCGAACCAAGGGCTTTTCAGAATATCGACCAGTCTCGCGACCAGTTGTGATAATCATAGCGATTCTCATTACCAAGTCAACCGCTGATTTTTAATTTCTGTGGATCTCACCAGTTCCCTTGGTGAAGGCCCTGCAATCATTAGTCTTCAGGCTGTGTGTAAGCGTAATTACCTATTCAAATCTTGTGGCGTGACGAGATAGCGTCCAGCTGTTTGTTCAAGGCTTCCTTGCGTTCGGCGGGAATGTCGTTCCAGTGAACATCCATCAATGCGCCTTCGATCGCATACAACAACACCTTGGAAGCCCGAAAACCGCGCGTGCGCACAGCCCGATAAGCATCCACAGCTCCCAGCCGACGCAAGTCCGAGGCACTGTGGATGCCCACGGCATGCAGCCATTGCGCCGACGTCTTGCCAAGATTTTTCAGGTGTTGCAGTTCATCATTCATCAAGCCTCCTTGCGACAGCCGAACGGTGCGTGGGCGAGCCTCTCAGCAGTGTAGCCATCAGTAAGAAAAGCGTGATTGTTTGGTCGGTTTCGACGCAAAAGCTTCTAAGAAGCGGGCTCAAGAAGCGGCGTGAAAAGGCTGCGAGTGCCGTCGGAAGACGGGCGGAGGATTGAGTTTCAGGGTAAAAAAGTACAGAGTCCGGCGCAAAGCAGGGGCGCCGGACTTGATAGAACGTCGCTTTCAGTGGGTGCGATAACGCAGTCGCGTCCCGAAATTCATCGACATCAGAATCTCATCGGCACTCAGCTCAGGCGGAAAGTAGGCGCCTGAGATCTGCGCGTGAGCCAGGCTCGCACCTTCCAGGGACGAGTTGCGAAAGTCGATACCGCGCAAGTCGGCAGAGCGGAAATAGGCATCTGTGAAGTCAATACCGTCGGCGTTCAGCTCACGAAGATCGAGACCACGGAAGTCGCCACCGACCATGTCGATAGGTCCATCTTTCGGGCGTTCATTGTTAAAGCCTGTGATGTCGTCTTTGTGCAGCAAGGCATAAAGCGGGGTGTCGAGAAGTTTCGGCTGGCTCATGTCGCATCACCTGATGGTTTTATGACGCCAGTATAGTGCCACTATTTGACGGCCGTGAAGCCGGTAAAGGCTTCACGGTTGAAATAGTTTCTTACAGGCCTGGCAGACGTTGGCGAATCTGCGCAACGACGGTATCGAGCGTGCCGCTTTCATTGGTCTGGACGCGTTTACTGCAGAGGATTTCTGCTGGCGTCAGGGCCTCGCGGCTGGCTTGCTGGGCGGCGATAACGGTCAGGTTGGCGTCGGACGGATCGTTATTGTCTGCTTGACGTTGCTTCAACCAGCTCTCGATCACCGCTTGCGGTGCGTCGCAGTCGAGGATCAGGAACGGCGCGCCCGTGGCTTCGGCGATTTTTGCCGCGCCATCGCGTTGGTCGCGCTTGAGGTACGTGGCATCGACCACCACCGGAAAACCGGCCCGCAGAATCACACCGGCAACTTCATGCAGACGGCTGTAGGTGGCAGCGCTGGCGTCAGCACTATAGATGCCGGCCTGCGGGTCATTCGGTACGGTTTGCTCGCCGAACATACGCTTGCGTTCGACATCGGAACGCAAGCGAATGGCGCCCAGCGCTTCCACCAGGCGCATGGCCACGTGACTCTTGCCGACAGCGGAAACACCATGAGTAATCGCCAGGAAGCGCAAAGGAATGGTGCTATAGCTTTCCGCTAGGTTGGCGTAGTTGCGGTACTGACGCAGGGTGGTGGCGCGCTGCACCGGATCGGCCTCGGCGGGCATGCTGAACAGGCTGACCTTGGCGCGAACCAGTGCGCGGTAGGCTTTGTAGAAGTTCAGCAGCTCAAGGCCCTGATAGTCGCCGGTCAGTTCCAGGTATTGGCTGATGAAACGGCGCGCCAGGCACTTCAGGCCACGGTCTTCCAGGTCCATGGCCAGGAAGCCGGTATCGGCGTAAACGTCGGTGAAGCGGAACGGTTCGTTGAACTCGATGCAGTCGAAGATCACCACGTTGCCGTCGATGACGGTGGCGTTGCCCAAGTGAATGTCACCGTGGCATTCACGAATGAAACCGTCGGCCTTGCGCTGGGCGAACAGCGGCTTGAGGCGTTCGAAGCTGCTTTCGGCCCAGGCTTGCAGCGCCTCGAGTTGCAGCAGATCGGCCTTGTCGCTGAGGAACGGGCGGATCTGTTCGAAGTTCTGCCGTACCGGCGCCATGACGCTGTCCGGTGTGCCAGCTTCATGTTCGGCAGGTACTTTCGGCGCGCTGAGGTGGAATTGAGCGATCTGCGCGGCCATCTCGTCGATGTGCGTGGTGGTCAATTCACCGTTGGCTTGCAAGGTGCTGAGCAATTGGCTTTGTGGGAATTGACGCATTTTCAGGGCGTAATCGACAACCGGACCATCGCCACCCAGTTGTGGCGCCTCGGCGCTACCAGTGATCGGCAACACTTCAAGATACAAATCATGGGTCAGGCGCTGGTTCAGGCGCAGCTCTTCAGCGCAGAAATGCTCGCGAGCCTGGAGGCTGGTGAAGTCGAGGAAGCCGAAATTCACTGGCTTCTTCACTTTATAAGCATAGGGGCCGGTGAGCAGCACCCAGGAAATATGGGTTTCGATGACCTGAAACCCTTCTACGGGATGCGGGTAGAGGGCCGGGTTTTGCAGGGCAGCGATCAGGGACTGGCTCACAGGCGATCCTTCAGAGTCTGGGGAAAATTCAAGGCCGTCATTATGGCCGCAAGTCCGCCCGACGCAAACCTCAGCGGGCTTCTGTTGAGGATGAATAAAGTGCGTATAATCCGCCGCCATGACTCGTACTCGATCCCCCCGCACCCCCAAAAAACCACCTTCCAAGGGCCTGCGCCCCTGGCTGGGCTGGGCCCTTAAACTCAGCCTGGTCGGCCTTGTGGTGCTTGCCGGGTTCGCGGTTTACCTCGACGCTGTGGTCCAGGAGAAGTTCTCCGGCAAGCGCTGGACCATCCCGGCCAAGGTGTACGCGCGCCCGCTTGAACTGTTCACTGGCCAAAAGCTGAGCAAGGAAGACTTCCTCACCGAGCTCGATGCCTTGGGTTACCGACGCGAAGCCGTCAGCAACGGCCCCGGCGCGGCGGCGGTCAATGGCAATACCGTCGACTTGAATACCCGAGGCTTCCAGTTCTATGAAGGCATGGAGCAGGCCCAGCCCGTGCGTGTGCGCTTCTCCGGCGATTACGTGGCCGAGCTCTCGGCGACCAACGGTTCGAAGCTTTCTGTGGTGCGACTGGAACCGCTGCTGATCGGCGGGATTTACCCGAAAAACCTTGAAGACCGCATCCTGATCAAGATCGATCAGGTTCCGCCGTATCTGCTCGAAACCCTAGTTGCCGTAGAAGACCGGGACTTCTACAGCCACTGGGGTGTATCGCCGAAGTCGATTGCCCGAGCCATCTACGTCAACACCTCGGGCGGCAAGATGACCCAGGGCGGCAGTACGCTGACGCAACAGTTGGTCAAGAACTTCTACCTCACCAGCGAACGCAGCCTGACCCGTAAGCTCACCGAAGCCATGATGGCGTTGTTGCTTGAGCTGCATTACGACAAGCGCGAAATTCTTGAGGCTTACCTCAATGAAGTGTTCGTCGGCCAGGATGGTCAGCGCGCGGTGCATGGTTTCGGTCTGGCCAGCCAATTCTTCTTCGGGCAGCCATTGTCCGAACTGAAACTGCATCAAGTCGCTTTGTTGGTGGGCATGGTCAAGGGGCCGTCCTATTACAACCCGCGTCGCAACCCTGAGCGGGCGCTGGAGCGGCGCAATCTGGTGCTCGATGTTCTGGGTGAGCAAGGCGTTGCCACCGCCGAGCAGGTTGAGGCGGCGAAGAAAATGCCACTGGGTGTGACCACTCGCGGCAAGTTGGCCGACAGCTCGTTCCCGGGCTTCCTCGACCTGGTTAAACGTCAGTTGCGCGAAGACTATCGCGACGAAGACTTGACCGAAGAAGGTCTGCGGATCTTCACCAGTTTCGACCCGATCCTGCAGATGAAAGCCGAAGCGTCGGTCAACGACACCTTCAAGCGTCTGTCCGGGCGCAAAGGGGCCGATGAGGTTGAGGCTGCGATGGTCGTGACCAATCCGGAAACCGGAGAAGTCCAGGCCATGATCGGCAGTCGTCAGGCGAGTTTTGCCGGCTTCAACCGGGCGCTGGATGCGGTACGACCGATCGGGTCGTTGATCAAACCGGCGGTTTATCTGACAGCGCTTGAGAAGCCGAGCCAGTACACGCTGACCAGTTGGCTGTCAGACGAATCCTTCTCGGTCAAAGGCGCGGACGGTCAGGTCTGGAAACCGCAGAACTATGATCGTCGTTCCCACGGTACGGTGTTCCTTTATCAAGGGTTGGCACATTCCTACAACCTGTCGACCGCGCGTCTCGGGTTGGCGGTGGGTGTACCGAATGTCCTGAAGACCCTGGCGCGTCTGGGGGTGAGTCGCGAGTTCGCGGCGTTCCCGTCGATGTTGCTGGGTGCCGGTGGCTTGACCCCGATCGAAGTGGCGACCATGTACCAGACACTGGCCAACGGCGGATTCAATACGCCGATGCGCGGGATTCGCAGCGTGCTGACCGCCGAGGGCGAACCGCTCAAGCGTTATCCGTTCCAGATTCAGCAGCAATTCGATCCAGCGTCCATTTACCTGATCCAGAGCGCCATGCAACGAGTCATGCGTGAAGGCACCGGTAGTTCGGTTTATAACGTGTTGCCGAAAACCCTGACCCTGGCCGGCAAGACCGGTACCAGTAACGATTCGCGGGACAGCTGGTTCGCCGGTTTCAGTCAGGATCTGCTGGCAGTGGTCTGGCTGGGGCGCGATGATAACGGCAAGACGCCGTTCACCGGTGCCACCGGTGCGTTGCAGGTCTGGACCAGTTTCATGCGCAAGGCCGATCCGCTGCCGCTGGACATGCCGCAGCCGGACAACATTGTTCAGGCCTGGGTCGATTCGCGCACCGGGCAAGGTTCTGAAGGCAGCTGCCCAGGCGCGGTGCAGATGCCGTATATTCGCGGCAGCGAACCGCCTCCCGGTGCTGCTTGCGGTGGCGAAAGTCCAGCTTCCGGCGAATCGGTGATGGATTGGGTCAAGGGCTGGATGAATTAAGCAAAGAGGGTTTCAAGTGAACAAGTGGTTGATTCCAGCGGTTACCGCCGTGGCTTTGCTCAGCGGTTGCTCCACCGTACAGCGCGGTTCGATTCCGGTTGTGGATTCCGGCAGCGCCGTTTCGAACAGTGAACGGATACAGACAAATGGCGGTTACCGTCAGACGACGGTAAAACGTCCTGTGCAAGGCCAGACTCAGGCAATCCCGCAAGGCGACACTGGCGTTGTGGTGATGGTGCCGGGTGGTGGCGCGGTTTCCTCGGCCCCGATCAGCACTTCGCCGATTACCCCTGGCCCGATCACTCCGGGGCCGATCGATACCTCGCCGGTCCAGTCGGCACCGATCAACCAGGGCAGCTACAGCATGCCATCGACGCCGAGCGGGATTCCTTCGGCGAGCTCCGGCGGGCTGTCTGCCGATGAGCAGTTGGACGGTCCAGTCCTGGCGTTGTTGACCACTGCCCAGCAGCAACAGGCCAGCGGCGACCTTAATGGCGCATCCTCCAGTCTCGAGCGCGCCCAGCGTGTCGCGCCGCGTGAGCCGCAAGTGCTTTATCGCCTGGCCCAGGTGCGCATGGCTCAAGGTGATGCGGCACAGGCCGAGCAATTCGCTCGTCGTGGTTTGACGTTCGCCAGTGGTCGTCCGGCCCTTCAGGCCAGCCTGTGGGAATTGATTGCCCAGGCTCGTGAGAAGCAGGGTGACTCCGCCGGTGCAGCGTTGGCGCGTCAGAAGGCCAAGGTTTCGCTGTGATGGATGCACGCTTCCCGAAGATTGCCGAGCAGTTGCTGTTGATCGAACGCGAACTGCGTGTCCAGGGCTGGTGGGACGAAGTCGCGCCGTCCGCTGAGGCGCTATCCAGCGTCGAGCCGTTTTCGGTGGATACGCTGGATTTCGAGCAATGGCTGCAATGGATTTTCCTGCCGCGGATGAAGACTATCCTTGAACAGGATCTGCCGCTGCCCAACGCATCGGGGATCCAGGAGATGGCCGAAATGGTCTTCGCCGCCCGTAACGTCCAGGGCAAGGATCGGCAGCTTCAGGTCTTGCTCAAAGAGTTCGACCTGTTGATCACCGCCTCTCGCTAACTCCGCTCCGTTGTAGGAGCCGTAGGAGTTGTCGAGTGAAACGAGGCTGCGATCTTTTGATTTTGTTTTTAAAAGCAACGTCAAAAGATCGCAGCCTCGTTGCACTCGACAGCTCCTACAGGTACCTACATGCAGTTTTTCGCAATCTGTTTCTGTGCTTCGGTGATGCGCTCCTGACGTTGTTGGTCGGTAAGGCGGCGCGTCTCACCGTCGACATCCTCCCGTAGTCGCGGATTATTCTGCAGTTGAGCCAGGTTCGTACGGGCCTGTTCGCAGAATACCTTTAGCTGGGCTTGCTGCTCGGCGACCTGCTTTTTCACTTTGTTGTCGATGGCCCGTTGATCGCCTATGACGTTGCTGCGCGTTGGCGTACTTGGTTTGCCGACGGGCGGGGCGGGCGTCACCACGAGGGTGGGCTCCTGGCCTGGGGGCGGTTGCGCATCGAAATGGGTAACGCCCTGGGCATCGACCCATTTATAGATCTGACCCGCCATGCACAAAGGGCTCAGGCTGATCAGCAAGCCGGCGGTGAAGAAGAACGTTCGCATGCCATTTCCTTGTCATGGGTGCGCAATCGAAGCTAACACAGTTGCGGTTTAAAGGTTTTTTCTTGCGTTCTCATGCGCTTAGTTCGAATAAAGCACATTGACGGCTTGACTTGCGATGGGCGAAACAGAAGAATCCAAAGTCCGCTGTAGAGGGACTGCCAGAAGCAGACCCACTCGGTAGATCATGAGGCGCACATCCGCGCCGACCTGTTACACCCGCAACGCGTTACCTCGCGCTGGGTGGGAAAGGCCCGCAACACTTGGGACGATCCCAATACTTGCTCAGTCAGTGCTGACGTAGTCGGCGACCACCGTCGCTCATGCTCTGCCGAGAAGTAAACCTATTAAGACCCGTCCTCTTTGAATGTGGGCGGTATTCTGGCGTTTTAGAGGTGAACAACGTGGAGCTTTTATCTGGCGGTGAGATGCTCGTCCGCTTTTTGCGTGACGAAGGCGTCAAATATATCTACGGGTACCCGGGTGGTGCTCTTCTTCATGTCTATGATGCCTTGTTCAAAGAACCGGAAGTGACTCACATCCTGGTTCGTCACGAGCAGGCTGCGACCCATATGGCCGACGGCTATGCCCGTGCCACCGGTAAAGCCGGTGTGGTACTGGTAACCTCCGGCCCGGGCGCAACCAACGCCATCACCGGTATTGCCACTGCCTACATGGACTCCATTCCGATGGTGGTCATTTCCGGCCAGGTGCCTAGCACCATGGTAGGCACCGATGCATTCCAGGAAACCGACATGATCGGTATCTCCCGGCCGATCGTGAAGCACAGCTTCATGATCAAGCATGCGTCGGAAATCCCGGAAGTCATGAAGAAAGCGTTCTACCTGGCGCAATCCGGTCGTCCTGGTCCGGTCGTTGTCGATATCCCGAAAGACATGACCAACCCGGCCGAGAAGTTCGAATACATCTTCCCGAAAAAAGCCAAGCTGCGTTCCTACAGCCCGGCCGTTCGCGGTCACTCCGGGCAAATCCGCAAGGCAGCTGAAATGCTCCTGGCGGCCAAGCGTCCTGTGCTTTATGCAGGCGGCGGCGTGATTCTCGGTGGTGGCTCCGCGCCGCTGACCGAACTGGCGAAGATGCTCAACCTGCCAGTGACCAATACCCTGATGGGTTTGGGTGCCTACCCTGGCACCGACCGTCAGTTCATTGGCATGCTCGGCATGCACGGCAGCTACACCGCCAACCTGGCGATGCACCATGCCGATGTGATCCTTGCAGTCGGCGCGCGCTTCGATGACCGCGTGATCAACGGCCCGGCCAAGTTCTGTCCGAATGCCAAGATCATTCACATCGACATCGACCCGGCTTCGATCTCCAAGACCATCAAGGCAGACGTGCCTATCGTCGGTCCGGTCGAGAGTGTCCTGACCGAAATGGTCGCGATCCTCAAGGAAATCGGCGAGACCCCGAACAAGGAGTCCGTTGCCAGCTGGTGGAAGCAAGTCGATGAGTGGCGCGGTGACCGCGGCCTGTTCCCTTATGACAAGGGCGACGGCAGCGTGATCAAGCCGCAGACCGTAATCGAAACCCTGTGCGAAGTGACCAAGGGCGACGCCTTTGTGACCTCCGACGTGGGCCAGCACCAAATGTTCGCCGCGCAGTACTACACGTTCAACAAGCCAAACCGCTGGATCAACTCCGGTGGCCTGGGCACCATGGGCTTCGGTTTTCCGGCGGCCATGGGCATCAAGCTGAGCTTCCCGGATGAAGACGTCGCCTGCGTAACGGGCGAGGGCAGCATCCAGATGAACATTCAGGAACTGTCGACCTGCCTGCAATACGGTTTGCCGGTGAAGATCGTCATTCTGAACAACGGTGTGCTGGGTATGGTTCGCCAGTGGCAGGACATGAGTTATGGCAGCCGCCACTCGCACTCCTACATGGAATCGTTGCCTGACTTCGTCAAGCTGGCCGAGGCCTATGGTCACGTTGGTGTGCGCATCACCGAATCGAAAGATTTGAAGTCGAAGATGGAAGAGGCGTTCGCCATGAAAGATCGCCTGGTGGTTATCGATATTTCGGTCGACACCAGCGAGCACGTCTACCCGATGCAGATCAAAGACGGCTCCATGCGCGATATGTGGCTGAGCAAGACGGAGCGTACTTAATCATGCGACACATTATTTCCTTGCTTCTGGAAAACGAACCGGGCGCTCTGTCTCGTGTAGTCGGCCTGTTCTCGCAGCGCAACTACAACATCGAAAGCCTGACCGTGGCACCCACCGAAGACCCGACTCTGTCGCGTCTGACGCTGACCACTGTCGGCCATGATGAGGTCATCGAACAGATCACCAAGAACCTGAACAAGCTGATCGAAGTGGTAAAACTGGTCGACCTGTCGGAGAGTGCTCACATCGAGCGCGAACTGATGCTGGTCAAGGTCAAGGCCACCGGCGCCCAGCGCGCCGAGATCAAGCGCACCACCGATATTTATCGTGGGCAGATCGTTGATGTCAGCGCTAGCGTGTATACCGTTCAATTGACCGGTACCAGCGACAAGCTCGACAGCTTCATTCAATCGATCGGCACTGCCTCGATTCTGGAAACCGTACGCAGTGGCGTCACCGGGATTGCCCGCGGCGACAAAGTACTGAGCATCTAAACCAAATTAGCGAATGGCCTGAACGGCCAGGATATAGAGGGGAATTTCATGAAAGTTTATTACGAAAAAGACTGCGACCTGTCGATCATCCAGGGCAAGAAAGTTGCCATCATCGGTTACGGTTCCCAGGGCCACGCTCAAGCGTGCAACCTGAAAGACTCCGGCGTTGACGTTACTGTTGGTCTGCGTAAAGGTTCGGCCACCGTTGCCAAAGCCGAAGCCCACGGCCTGAAGGTGACTGACGTTGCTTCCGCCGTAGCGGCTGCCGACCTGGTCATGATCCTGACCCCGGACGAGTTTCAGTCTGCCCTGTACAAGAACGAAATCGAGCCGAACATCAAGAAAGGCGCCACCCTGGCCTTCTCCCACGGTTTCGCGATTCACTACAACCAGGTTGTGCCACGTGCTGACCTCGACGTGATCATGATCGCGCCGAAAGCTCCGGGCCACACCGTGCGTTCCGAGTTCGTCAAAGGCGGCGGTATCCCTGACCTGATCGCTATCTACCAGGATGCTTCGGGCAACGCCAAAAACGTTGCACTGTCCTACGCCGCTGGCGTTGGTGGCGGTCGTACCGGCATCATCGAAACCACCTTCAAGGACGAGACCGAAACCGACCTGTTCGGCGAACAAGCCGTTCTGTGCGGCGGTACCGTTGAGTTGGTAAAAGCCGGTTTCGAAACCCTGGTTGAAGCTGGCTACGCGCCGGAAATGGCCTACTTCGAATGCCTGCACGAACTGAAGTTGATCGTTGACCTCATGTACGAAGGCGGTATCGCCAACATGAACTACTCGATCTCCAACAACGCCGAGTACGGCGAGTACGTGACCGGCCCGGAAGTGATCAACGCCGAATCCCGTCAGGCCATGCGCAACGCCCTGAAACGTATTCAGGACGGCGAATACGCCAAGATGTTCATCAGCGAAGGCGCCACCGGCTATCCTTCGATGACCGCCAAGCGTCGTAACAACGCCGCTCACGGTATCGAAATCATCGGTGAGCAACTGCGCTCCATGATGCCTTGGATCGGTGCCAACAAGATCGTCGACAAAGCCAAGAACTAAGTCCCGAGCTTGTACGGAAAACGCGGCCTAGGCCGCGTTTTTTCGTTTGGATCCGCCGGTTCTGGTATAAAGCTGCATTGTTTGCGGCCGAACCCTCGTCCCAGACACCTGTCGAAACTTTCCACCCCGTTGCAAGGTAAATGTCCATGAGCGAACGTCCCGAAGAGCCAAAGCAGGCTTCTGACGCCGAAAGCCTTCTGCCCATCGATGAGCACATCGAAGAAGGGCATGACGCTGAAGGTCGTAAAGTCCGGCATCGTGGTATCTATCTTCTGCCGAATCTGTTCACCACTGCGAACCTCTTCGCAGGGTTCTATTCCATCATCAACTCGATGAGCGCCCAGAGTGCCTTGAGTGCCGGTGATGCTATCGGCGCGAGCAAATATTTTGCGTTTGCCGCGATCGCGATTTTCGTCGCCATGGTACTCGATGGCCTCGACGGTCGCGTTGCCCGTATGACCAATACCCAAAGCGCTTTCGGTGCCGAGTATGACTCGCTGTCGGACATGGTTGCCTTTGGTGTGGCGCCGGCATTGCTGGCATTCGGTTGGGCCCTGGGTGACATGGGCAAGGTCGGCTGGATGGTCGCCTTCATCTATGTGGCGGGGGCGGCATTGCGTCTGGCTCGTTTCAACACTCAGGTCGGCACCGCAGACAAACGTTACTTCATCGGTCTGGCCAGCCCGGCCGCCGCCGGTGTGGTCGCGGGCATTGTCTGGGCATTCAGCGACTACGGCATTCAGGGTTCCAAGATGTCGTTCCTGGTTGCACTGATGGTTGCCGCCGCTGGCATGCTGATGGTCAGTAACATCAAGTACAACAGCTTCAAGGAGCTGGACTTGAAAGGGCGCGTTCCTTTTGTCGCGATCCTCGCAGTGGTATTGGTATTCGCCGTTGTGTTCAGTGATCCGCCACGCATCCTGCTGCTGGTTTTCCTTGCCTATGCGGCTTCCGGGCCGGTGCAGTACCTTCTGCGCCTTCGTCGGCACAAAAAAGCCGAGTGATGTAATTTCCCTCATACTCCGCAGTCTATGGGTGCATCTGTCCTCCAAAGCTGCGGAGTTGTCATGCTGATCAAAGTCCCCAAAGCGTCTGACTGTCATGAGTCAGACGTCACGCCTGAATCCCTCTACTTTTCTCGTCGCAGTGTATTAGGTGCCGCCGTCGCCGGTTTGGCGGTGAGCAGTCTGCCGCGCTGGGCGAGTGCCGACGATGTTGCGCGTTATGCTGATGTCGAGCCTGGCAAGGCACCGTCCTGGTTTGCCGAAAAGCTTCCTTCTACCCAATGGGGGGCGGTCAACGTCAAAGACGAGGCGATCACACCTTTCAAGGATGCGACCCACTACAACAACTTCTATGAGTTCGGTACCGATAAAGGTGATCCCGCGGCCAACGCTGGTGCACTGAAAACCCAACCCTGGAGCGTGGTGGTGGACGGGGAGGTGGGTAAGCCGGGGCGGTATGCCCTGGAAGATTTCATGAAGCCTTATCAGCTGGAAGAGCGCATCTATCGTCTTCGCTGTGTGGAAGCCTGGTCGATGGTCATTCCGTGGATCGGGTTTCCTGTTTCGGCTTTGCTCAAGGAAGTCGAGCCGACTTCCAACGCCAGGTTCATTCGCTTCGAAACCTTGCAGGATCCCAAGAGTATGCCCGGGCAGCGTTCCGGCTTTGCCTTGATCGACTGGCCTTATGTAGAAGGGCTGCGTCTGGATGAGGCGATGAATCCGTTGGCGATTCTTGCTGTGGGCATGTACGGGCGTGAGTTGCCGAATCAGAACGGTGCGCCGCTGCGACTGGTTGTGCCTTGGAAGTACGGCTTCAAGAGCATTAAATCCATCGTGCGGATCACCCTGGTCAGCGAGCAGCCGAAAACGACCTGGCAGAGTATCGCCTCGGATGAGTATGGCTTTTATGCGAACGTGAACCCGACAGTCGATCACCCGCGTTGGACCCAGGCGCGGGAAAGGCGTTTGCCGAGCGGACTGTTCAAGCCCAATGTGCGGGACACGCAAATGTTCAACGGCTACTCGGATGAAGTCGCTTCTCTATATACAGGGCTCGATCTGCGGAAGAATTACTGATGCGATATCCGTTCTGGCGTATTGGCGTCTTCATCGCTGCAGCGATTTGGCCGCTGCTTTGGTTGTATCAGGCCTTGGGGGATGTGTTGGGGCCAGATCCGGGCAAGGTGCTGGTTGATCGTCTAGGGCTGGGTACGCTTGTCATGCTGCTCATTACATTGAGCATGACACCTTTGCAAAAGCTCACCGGTTGGCCGGGGTGGATAGCGGTACGGCGGCAGTTGGGGTTGTGGTGCTTCGCTTATGTGGTTCTGCACTTGAGCGGTTACACAGCGTTCATCCTTGGCTTTGATTGGTCGCAGCTGGGTATCGAGTTGCGCAAGCGGCCGTACATTATTGTCGGGGTCCTGGGGTTTCTCTGTTTGTTGGCATTGGCGGTTACCTCCAATCGCTACAGTCAGCGGCGTTTGGGTTCCCGCTGGAAGAAGTTGCATCGGTTGGTCTATGTGGTTCTCGGGCTCGGATTGCTGCATATGTTGTGGATCGTTCGTGCCGATCTGAAGGAGTGGGCGATCTATGCTTCTATAGGTGCGTTGTTATTGGTGTTGAGATTGCCGCCTGTAACCCGCCGGATTCCACGTTTAATGGCCAGAAAGGCACCTTCTGCAAGAAAAGCGTAATTAGAGGTTGACGGCAGATTCTGGAAGTCTATAATTCGCCCCACTTCCGGCGCAGTCGAAACGGAAAACTCCTTGGTAAACAAAGAGTTATGCGGTTTTCGACAGCGGTTACGCTTCAGTTCATCGAGGCCAGAAGGAGTTGGTAAGGCAGTGTGTTTTCGCCTTATTGACGGTTCGATCTTCTCGGTCGAAAGCGGAGAAAAAGAGGTGTTGACAGCAGCGAGTAACGCTGTAGAATTCGCCTCCCGCTAACGAGAGATCGGAAGCGCAAGTGGTTGAAGTTGCAAAGGAAACTTTGAAAACTTCTGAAAATAACCGCTTGACAGCAACAGAGGCTGCTGTAGAATGCGCGCCTCGGTTGAGACGAAAGATCTTAACCAACCGCTCTTTAACAACTGAATCAAGCAATTCGTGTGGGTGCTTGTGGAGTCAGACTGATAGTCAACAAGATTATCAGCATCACAAGTTACTCCGCGAGAAA
>NZ_MOBM01000043.1 GCF_003732275.1 Pseudomonas frederiksbergensis | reverse complement strand
AGACCCGGTTTCCAGTGGATCGTAAGGCTGCTCCACTTAAGTGAACAGCATTACGACTTGTTCGGGGCGTTTGCTTTTGTGTGGGCGAAAGGAAAAAAGGCTTTCCGCCGATCAGCGCTTGAATGTCTCCCGAGTCGGTGAGACTGATCGTACAGATCAGGATTACGACGAATTCAGAAGCAACCTACGGGGAGTTTCAAATACATTGGGCAATCGTTTGAGTTCTGGAGCCGTCGATTGTCAGCACGTTTTTTCATTGCTGAACTGATTAAATCCTCGCCAAGGAAGCGCGTAGGAAACGTTTCACGGGCGCATTGAAAAATGTCCCGTGAATTTTTTTGTGTGCAGTAAGGAGTTTTACCCATGGCATTAATAAGTGGGGCGACACACCGCGGAGCGAGATCAAAACGTTGGTTAGGCCTAAGCGTGCTGATGCTGCCTGTGTTGCTGGTGACAGTTGATAATACGGTGCTTGGATTCGCGCTACCAAAAATTGCCGAGGCCCTGCGTCCGAGCGCTAGCCAGCAGTTGTGGATGATCGATGCTTATTCGCTGGTCTTGGCGGGATTGCTGGTGTCGATGGGCAGTCTGGGAGATCGAATCGGTCATCGTAAGTTGTTGCTGGCCGGGTCTTTGGGTTTTGCCATTGTGTCGGTGCTAACCGCGTATTCCGATACTGCCACGCAACTGATTGCCGGGCGAGCTTGTATGGGCGTTTTCGGTGCAATGCTGATGCCCTCAACGTTGGCGTTGATACGTTCGGTGTTCGAGGACCGAGAAGAACGCAGGCTAGCAGTCGCGATCTGGGCAACGACGTTGACGGTCGGCTCGGCACTCGGTCCTTTGGTGGGCGGGGTGTTGCTGGAATTCTTCAGTTGGGGATCGATTTTCCTGTTGGCGGTGCCCGTATTGGTGCCACTGCTGTTATTGGGACCACTGTTGTTGCCCGAATCCGAGCGAGATGCTTCAGGGCCGTTGGATCCAATAAGCATCCTGCAATCGATGGTAGCCCTTGGTGCCATTGTTTATGGCATTAAACACAGCGCCAGTAATGGTATCGACTGGATGGCGCTGACAACATTTGCAGTAGGCGCAGTTGCAGGCTGGATGTTTGTGCGTCGACAGTTACGACTGCCAGTGCCGCTGATGGACCTGAGTCTGTTCCGCAGTGGCACCTTTAGCGGCTCTGTCGCGATCAATTTGATGAGTCTCGCGTTTCTCGTCGGCTTCGTATTCTTTACCACTCAGTTCCTGCAGATCGTTCTTCAGATGTCGCCCTTGAGTGCTAGTCTCGCGTTGGTGCCGGGTCAGATCATGGCAATTGTAGTGGGGATGGCGGTCGTGCCTGTTGCACAGCGATTACAGGTGCATGTGCTGATACCGATTTTGATGGCGTTTGCTGGAGCGGCGTTTTTGCTGGTCGCCAGCATGGGCAGTAGCCTGACCGTTCTAGTGGTGTCTTTTGCCTTGCTGAACATTGGCGTGGGCGCGATCGCGACGGTCTCCAATGATGTGATTTTGTCAGCCGCACCACCGGCAAAGGCGGGCGCTGCGTCCGCCATTAGCGAAACAGCCTATGAAGTGGGCGTAGTTTTGGGGACGACAGTAATCGGCGGTCTCGTCACTGCCTACTATCGCGGTGCATTGCAGCTTCCGGGGTTTTTGAGCGAAGTGCAGATGATGCTGGCGAGTGAGACGCTATCTGGTGCCCATCATGTGGCGGCAGACTTGTCGGGTGATCAAGCAAGAGAATTGATGATGCAGGCGGGAAGGGCATTCGAAGGTGGAATCAGTTTGGTTTCGTGGGTGACGTTCGGCTTGGCACTCATGGCTATTTTGATTGCTTGGCGAACTCTGCGGACACCGAAAACGCAATCTGCAAAGGGGCATTGATCAAAAATGAAGGTTGGGCCGCGCATCGCACGGCCCGAGCATTTCAGCGCAATGCTTGCTCAACAGCCGCCCGCAGGTATGCTGGTGACCTGCCAAGGAGATAGAAATGGCCTACGATTTTGACTTATATGTAATTGGCGCCGGTTCCGGCGGTGTGCGGGCTGCGCGGTTTGCGGCGGGTTTTGGCGCGAAAGTCGCCGTGGCCGAGAGCCGCTATCTGGGCGGTACGTGTGTGAACGTCGGCTGCGTGCCGAAAAAATTATTGGTCTACGGCGCGCACTTCGCCGACGACTTCGAGCAGTCGCAAGGCTTCGGCTGGGCCCCGGGTGAGGCGAAGTTCGACTGGGCGACGCTGATCGCCAACAAGGATCGCGAGATCAATCGCCTGAATGGCATTTATCGCAATCTGCTGGTCAACAGCGGTGTGGCCTTGCATGAAGGTCACGCGAAGATCGTCGATCCGCATCAGGTCGAGATCAATGGCGAGCGTTACACCGCCAAAAACATTCTGATTGCTACCGGTGGCTGGCCGCAGATCCCGGAGATTCCGGGGCACGAGCACGCGATCAGTTCCAACCAGGCGTTCTTCCTTAAACAGCTGCCCAAGCGCGTTCTGGTGGTTGGTGGTGGTTACATTGCGGTGGAGTTTGCCGGGATTTTCCACGGCCTGGGTGCCGAGACGACGCTGCTGTATCGCGGTGATCTGTTCCTGCGCGGCTTCGATGGCGCGGTGCGCAAGCATTTGCAGGAAGAGTTGACCAAGCGCGGCATGGACCTGCAATTCAATGCCGACATCGAACGTATCGACAAGCAAGCCGATGGCAGCCTGACAGCCACACTCAAGGACGGTCGTAAGCTGGAAGCGGACTGCGTGTTCTACGCCACCGGTCGACGTCCGATGCTCGACAATCTGGGGTTGGAAAATACCGGCGTCAAACTCGACAAGAAAGGTTTTGTCGAGGTTGATGAGCAGTATCAAACCGCAGAGCCATCGATCCTGGCCCTGGGCGATGTAATCGGTCGGGTGCAGCTCACGCCGGTCGCGCTGGCCGAAGGCATGGCCGTGGCGCGGCGCTTGTTCAAGCCCGAACAATATCGCCCGGTGGATTACAAGATGATCCCGACCGCCGTCTTCAGCTTGCCGAACATTGGCACTGTCGGCCTGACCGAGGAAGAGGCGCGAGAGGCCGGGCTCGATGTGGTGATCTTCGAAAGCCGTTTCCGGCCGATGAAGCTGACCCTGACCGAGTGCCAGGAACGCACCTTGATGAAGCTGGTGGTGGACGCCAAGACTGACAAAGTCTTGGGCTGCCACATGGTCGGCCCGGATGCCGGCGAGATCGTGCAAGGATTGGCGATTGCGCTGAAGGCGGGCGCGACCAAGCGTGATTTCGACGAAACCATCGGCGTGCATCCGACGGCCGCTGAAGAATTCGTCACCATGCGTACGCCAGTCGCGAATTAATCGTCCTTACGCGAGGCTGATGCGCCTGGCTCTGTCGCAACGACAGCGGCCAGGCGCGCGCTTTCATCCAGGCTTGCCTGCAACTTGATCAGTTCAATTTCCAGCGCTTTGTTGATGTGCGACTGTTCATCAATGTTCTGCTTGAGTGACTGACTTTCCAGCAAGGCAATGCGCAAGCGTTCCTGGAGGAGGGTGCGTTCGCTGTCGATACGGTTGACCTGTTCCAGTAGCTGATCCTGTCGGCTATTGGTGTGCTTGAGTTGCTCTTGCGACAGGCTCAGCTCGCGCAGCGTTCCGCGGTTTTCCGTCAGCAAGCGCTCGTTGTCGCGATGCAGTTGGGTGATTTCATCCTGGCGTACCAGTGCGCTTTGCTGCGCTTGACGCAACTCCATCTGAATCTGCTGCACCTGACCTTCGTGGCGCCGCTGTTCCTGCTCGCGCTGGTCTTTGACGGCGTTGCGATAGTGTTCCAGCGCTTCGCGGGCGTGCAGATGCTTTTCTTCCAGTGAGCGGATCTGCTCGTCCTTGTCCTGCAAGCGTAATTCGAAATCCGCCAGCGCCTGATTCAGTCCGGCATTGCGGGTTTGCTCGGTTTGCAGCATGGAGCGGGTGTCGTGCAGTTCCGCCGACTCCTGGGTCAGCGCCAGGCTTTGAAATTCGTATTGCTGCTGCAATTCGGTATTGGCCTCGCGGGCCTCGTGCAGTTGGGTTTCCAGCTCTTTTCGTTGTTGCTCGAACTGTGCGCGTGCTTGATCGATGGGTTCTTGCGCCTGTTCTTTCAGGCGTTGCGCCAGGCGCGACACCAGGCTTGCCAGCTCATCGTCGATAGGCTCGGAAGGTGCTTGCGCGGGCTCGGCGCCGTCATCGAGCTCCTTCATATAGCGATGGATTGTGGTTTTTGAACCGGTATTGCCCATCTCGATCCGCACCGCATCGATGCTCGGGTGTTCGCCCCGGGCGAGGATTGCTGAGCGTGCCGCCTGCACCAGTGCCTTGTTTACGCCGCCACGTGCCATGTGTTCTCCTACGATTTGATACTGTGGTACGTACCACTAATATACGCAATGTACCACGATGCTAATAAAGTTTAAATCCTATGATTTGTCATGCGGGATATACTGGTATTACCCCGTGTGATGCGCTGTAATCCGGGTTTCACCCGCCTGAGCGGTACGTTTTCGAGAACTGAGCCCATGACCGAACTGGATCGCTACCTGCAAGCCGCCACGCGCGACAACACCCGTCGCAGCTATCGCGCGGCCATCGAGCATTTCGAAGTCAGTTGGGGCGGGTTCCTGCCAGCGACGAGTGACAGCGTGGCGCGCTATCTCGTGGCTCATGCGGCCGTGCTGTCGATCAACACCTTGAAGTTGCGCTTGTCCGCGTTGGCGCAGTGGCACAACAGCCAGGGGTTCGCCGATCCCACCAAGGCACCCGTGGTGCGCAAAGTCTTCAAGGGTATTCGCGCGCTGCACCCGGCGCAGGAGAAACAGGCCGAGCCGTTGCAGCTTCAGCATCTGGAGCAAGTGGTGGCCTGGCTGGAGCAGGAAGCGCAAACCGCCAAGGCGCAGGGCGATCAACCGGGACTGCTGCGGGCCAGGCGCGACACAGCGTTAATTCTGTTGGGCTTTTGGCGCGGTTTTCGTAGCGATGAGTTGTGTCGGGTGCAGATTGAACATGTGCGGGCCAGCGCCGGCTCCGGCATCACCCTCTACCTGCCGCGCAGCAAGAGCGACCGCGAGAACCTCGGCCAGACATACCAGACGCCAGCCTTGCAGCGCTTGTGTCCGGTGCAGGCCTATATCCAATGGATCACTGAAGCGGCGTTGGTCCGAGGGCCGGTGTTTCGGGGCATCGACCGCTGGGGTCATTTGAGCGAAGAGAGCCTGCATGCCAATAGCGTGATCCCGTTATTGCGCCAAGCCCTGGAGCGCGCCGGTATTGCGGCCGAGCACTACACCAGTCACTCCTTGCGGCGTGGCTTTGCCACTTGGGCTCATCAGAGCGGTTGGGATTTGAAGTCATTGATGAATTACGTGGGCTGGAAGGATATGAAGTCGGCCATGCGCTATGTTGAAGCCAGCCCGTTTCTCGGGATGACCCGCATCGCTGAAAAGCCATTGGCACCGTAGATCACGTTTTCTTCTATTAATACTGTCGGCTAATAGCGAAAACCAATCAGCAGCATCAGGTTTGCCAATGAGCCAACCGGCGATCGGGTGGGTAGGATTCACCTCATCAACTTCTTAGCCCCTGACGGAGAGTCATCGATGCCTATCATCAACAGCCAAGTTAAACCGTTCAAAGCTGACGCCTTTAAAAATGGCGACTTCGTAAAAGTGTCGGACGCGGACCTGAAAGGCAAGTGGTCTGTCGTGTTCTTCTACCCAGCCGACTTCACCTTCGTCTGCCCGACCGAACTGGAAGACCTGGCTGACAACTACGCCGAGTTCCAGAAACTGGGCGTCGAGATCTACAGCGTTTCCACCGATACCCATTTTGCCCACGCTGCCTGGCACAACACTTCGCCAGCCATCGGCAAAATCCAGTACACCATGATCGGCGACCCGACTCACGCTATCTCCCGCAACTTCGACGTGCTGATCGAAGAAGCAGGTCTGGCTGACCGTGGCACCTTCGTGATCAACCCTGAAGGCCAGATCAAAATCGTTGAACTCAACGACGGCGGTGTAGGTCGTGACGCTTCCGAGCTGCTGCGCAAAATCAAGGCTGCTCAGTACGTTGCTGCTCACCCAGGCCAGGTTTGCCCAGCCAAGTGGAAAGAAGGCGAGGCCACTCTGGCTCCGTCCCTGGACCTGGTCGGCAAGATCTAAGTCTGTGACGCGCTTCATCAGGGCGGAACTCCGCACCTTCTAAGTAAGCTGCACCGCCCCTAAAAAACGCCCGGGCGAGATTCGCTCGGGCGTTTTTTTTCGACTTCTTTTTATCAAATACATGGAAATCGCCCGTATGTTGGACGCCAATCTTAAAGCCCAGTTGAAATCGTACCTGGAACGGGTCACCCAGCCGATCGAGATCGTTGCCTCCCTCGACGACGGTGCGAAATCCCAGGAAATGCTCGCATTACTCAAAGACGTTGCCAGTCTTTCCACCCAGATTACGTTGCTCGACAACGGTAACGATGCGCGTAAACCATCGTTCTCGATCAACCGCCCAGGGGCCGATATCAGCCTGCGTTTTGCCGGTATCCCGATGGGCCACGAATTCACTTCGCTGGTGCTGGCCCTGCTGCAAGTCGGCGGCCACCCTTCGAAGGCAAGTATTGAGGTGATCGAACAGATCCGCTCGCTCAAAGGCGAGTTCAACTTCGAGACTTACTTCTCGCTGTCCTGCCAGAACTGCCCGGACGTGGTCCAGGCATTGAACCTGATGGCTGTACTGAACCCGAACATCCGTCACGTCGCCATCGACGGCGCGCTGTTTCAGGCTGAAGTCGACGAGCGCCAGATCATGGCCGTGCCAAGCATTTACCTGAATGGTGTCAACTTCGGCCAGGGCCGCATGGGCCTGGAAGAGATCCTCGCCAAGATCGACACCAGCGGCATCGAGCGCCAGGCCGAGAAAATCAGCGCCAAAGAAGCCTTTGACGTACTGGTCGTCGGCGGCGGCCCGGCCGGTGCTTCGGCGGCGATCTACGCCGCTCGTAAAGGCATTCGCACCGGTGTGGCGGCTGAACGTTTTGGTGGTCAGGTGCTCGACACGATGGCCATCGAGAACTTCATCTCCGTGCAGGAAACTGAAGGGCCGAAACTGGCTGTGGCGCTGGAAGAGCACGTCAAGCAGTACGACGTGGACATCATGAACCTGCAACGCGCCGACAAGCTGGTGCCGGGCAAAAATGGCGAGCTGCACGAAATCCATTTCGCCAGCGGCGCCTCCTTGAAAGCCAAGACCGTGATTTTGGCGACCGGTGCCCGGTGGCGTGAAATGAACGTCCCGGGTGAGCAGCAATACCGCAACAAGGGCGTGGCGTACTGCCCGCACTGTGATGGTCCGCTGTTCAAAGGCAAGCGTGTGGCGGTGATCGGCGGCGGTAACTCCGGCGTCGAAGCGGCTATCGACCTGGCTGGTATCGTGTCCCACGTGACGCTGCTGGAGTTCGACGTACAACTGCGCGCCGACGCGGTGTTGCAGCGCAAGTTGCACAGCCTGCCGAACGTCACCGTGATCACCAGTGCGCAAACCACTGAAGTGACCGGCGATGGCCAAAAGGTCAACGGTCTGCGCTACAAGGATCGTCAGTCGGACGAGCTGCGCACTGTCGAGCTGGAAGGGATCTTTGTGCAGATCGGTCTGTTGCCTAACACCGATTGGCTCAAAGGCACCATCGAACTGTCGCCACGCGGCGAGATCATTGTCGATGCCCGTGGTGAAACGTCGATGCCCGGCGTGTTCGCGGCCGGTGACGTGACCACCGTGCCGTACAAGCAGATCGTGATTGCGGTAGGCGAGGGCGCCAAGGCTTCCCTGAGCGCATTCGATCACTTGATCCGCACCTCGGCGCCTGCATAAACGCCGACGCTGAAAACACAAAACCCCATGAGCGATCATGGGGTTTTTTGTGTATGCACATTCCAAATTGTGGGAGCGGGCTTGCTCGCGAAGGCGGACTGTCAGTCAGCATCACTGGTGAATGACACACCGCGTTCGCGAGCAAGCCCGCTCCCACAGGGGACCTGTGGTGGGGCGCTTACATCGGTGCTGGCTGAATAATTTCGACCCAGTAACCATCCGGGTCCTTGATGAAGGCCAGGCTCTTCATGCGACCGTCGTTCAGGCGTTTCTGGAAATCGCAGCCCAGCGCTTCAAAGCGCTCGCACGCGGCGCGAATGTCCGGCACCGAAATACAGATATGGCCGAAGCCGCGTGGGTCAGTGTTGCCGTTGTGATAAGCGAAATCCGCGTCGTTCTCGGTGCCGTGGTTATGAGTCAGTTCGAGAATGCCGGGGATCGATTTCATCCACTCGGTGCGCGCCGCGGCATCGGCCGGGATCTGGTTTTTATCGACCAGCGCCAGGAAATACAGGCTGAATTCGGCTTCCGGAAAATCACGCTTTTCCACCAGCGAGAACCCCAGGACGCGGGTGTAGAAATCCAGCGACTGGGTGATGTCCTTGACCCGCAGCATCGTGTGGTTGAAGACGAACTTCTGGGTGGCGGTGTCGGGTTGGGCGGTCACACCGGGAAATGTATTGAGTTCGTGCAGGCTCATGGGCCCTCCGGAAAATAAGTGGGGCTAGGGTCACAATGATACGCAAGGGCTCCGGCATCGCCAAACCAAAACCGCAGGCTTGCCTGACAGCCGGGTGAGGCTCAGACTTTACGGCTCAATTCGTGAGTGTTCATTGCAATGACCCGATTCTGTCGATCGATGTTCGTCCTGATGTATCTGCTTTCAGGTGTTACCCCCGCTTATGCAGAGTCTCCGGTCATGACCTGGCCAAACGGATGGACCGTCGAGGCCGTTCCGCAAGATGAGGCCAAACCGCAGGTTTCCCGGCAGCGCGCGGTAAAAAACGATCAGGAGGGTACACCGGTGATGGTGATGGAGTTGACCATGACTCAAGTGGAAAGTGGTCACCAGGTGAATCTGGAAGGCGTGCTGCTGGAAATGCGCAAGTCGGTGCAAAAGGACTTTTTTCAGGGTGGGTATCAGAGCGTTTGCACTAAAATTCACCCGACTACCTTGAGCCGGCTATCGGCGCTGGAAACTACCTGCACGATTACGCAGAATGGTCGACATGTGCTGTCTCAAACATTGGTCGCTGCGGTAGACGCCGATAAGGCCTATGTTCTTTCCTATGCGGGGCAGGCAGAGGTTTATAAGGCAAGTCAGGGCGACATAGCGGCTGCTCGAAACAGCTTGAAACTTTAGTTTGAGGTTTGCGTATCAGTAGATTTCAGCGTGTTCGGCATTTTTTAGATAGCCAAAGGGATTAAGCATAAAGTTGGACGATATGTAACGAATTGATCGGCGACTATCGTTGCATTTAGACGCTATCCATGAAAAAGCCCTGCATTGGCAGGGCTTTTTTTATGACCGCGAGTGCTTACCCACGCAGCCAGGAATCGACGGTGGCGGCACCGTATTGTTCCTTCCATGCTTTCAGGCCACGGTGGTTGCCGCCCTTGGTTTCAATCAGTTCACCGGTGTGCGGGTTCTGATAGACCTTGACCACGCGAGCGCGGCGGGTTTTAGGCGCTGTTGCCTGCTGCAGGCCGGATTTTGCCGGGTTCGGATCGAGGATGGCGATGATGTCGCGCAAGCTCTTGCCGTAGGTTTTCATCAGCCCCTGGAGCTTTTCTTCGAATTCGATTTCTTTCTTGAGCCCGGCATCGTTCTTCAGCGATTCCAACTGCTTGAGCTGTTCTTGAAGGGCCTTTTCAGCTGCACGGAATTCAGCGAGTCTGGACAATATCTTTACTCCAATAGTGTGTTTGGCTGATACCAACCGCAAACAAAGCTATAAGCCAAGAGCCTTGAAGCGACTCGGTGATAATGGCGCACCTGCCAGTTCTGCGCAGGCATGAAAAATTGTAGTAGTTAATTGGTCAAGAGTAAATCCTGACTTTTTCTTCATGTAACAAGAGTAGTCTTTTGATTCAATTTGGTGCGCATCTTCGTGGCTTCGATGCTTAAAGTGGTTAGTTAATGATCACTTAATGCTCTAATGAATTCTGCGCCGGGCATCGGCCGACCAAACAGATAACCTTGCAGGAAGTTCACGCCGTGGGCTGTCAGATAGTCACTTTGTTCCGCTGTTTCCACGCCTTCGGCGACGATACCCAGATCGAGTTTGGCCGAGAGCTCGATGATGCTGTCCAGAATGTGCCGGGAGAGGGCGTCGACACCAATCATGGCGACAAAGCTCTGATCGATCTTCAGGAAATCCACATTGAACTGACGTAAATAACCCAGGCTTGAGTGGCCGGTGCCGAAGTCATCGATCACGATCATCACGCCCAACCCGTGAAGCTGTTCGAACAATTGCAGGGTGATGGCTGTCGGCTCGATGAGTTCGCGTTCAGTCAGCTCCAGTACCAGGTTGATGCTGCCCGGGGCGAAAGCACTGAGGAATTCGCGACAGTCATCGACCAGTTCCAGATCCCGGCAGTGACTGGCGGTGATGTTGATGCCAATGTGAAATGGCCCCTCGAACGATGCCGATAAGGGTTCGAGCAACGCTGCGGTCTGTCTCATCAAGGAGCGAGTCATCGGTACGATCAACCCGGAATGTTCGGCAAACGGGATGAACAGATCAGGGCGCACCAAGCCTTCCTTGGGATGTTTCCAGCGCATCAATACTTCGGCGCCGGACCACTGCTTATTGTCGCCATGCACCACGGGCTGAAAGTAAGGAATGAACTCTGCTGCCTCCAGCGCACGCTGCATTTCGCGGCTGGGCGACATCGAGCGCTTCTGCAAGACATGCCCGATCGAGCCCGATACCACACCAAAGAACATCAGCAGACTGAACAGTGGCGGGTATTCGCTGCGCATGTAACGCCAGGTTTCTCCTTCGGGAAAGCCGGCGGCCACCGTAAAGGCATATCGCGCAGACGTCAGGGTGTTTTGCGCCACCGGCAAGATGGGCAGGGCATTGTCGTGGACCTTGCCGTCGGCCGACAACCAGTGGGGGCCGACTTGCAGCAACAATAATGTTTGGCGACCAATAAGGCGCAGCACGTTACTCAGGTGATAACCGTCCAGGGTGGACAATGCGCCCTGGTTTCCTTCACTAATCCGATACACCAGCAACGCAGTATTGGGCGTGACCGGGTTGCCGTTCATGAGCCATAGCTTGCCTTGGGTGTAATCGCCGGGATTGATCTTTTCCTGATATTCACCGAACAACGAACTGCAATAGAGGTTGTTGTCCCACACAAGGTTGGTCGAGCGCACGAACGGCCGGCGGGTGACTTGTTCACGCAGGGCCAGTTTGACGTCGTTGCAATTCTGACCGGCCAGCGGCAATAGCTCTTGCGCCGCTTGGGCGGTGTTGTCGAGCATCAGCTCGAATTGGCGAATGGCTTGTTCGCCAGTCAGTTCAGTACTTTGCTTGAGGGTACGTTCAGCCTGCAGGTAGAGAATGGCGACTCCCAACAACACCGGAAGCAATCCGCTCAAAACAGTCACAGCGATCCGGGTGCCACGCTTGCGGCGACTTTTGACGTTCAGTGGCATTCGCAAATCCATCGCGATAAAAGAGGGCTCTCAAAGACTGGCAGGACGACGCGCCTTCCAAAAGAGTTCAGCCATGATAGTTGGCCGACAGCACTTATGCCGTTCAATGATCATTCAGGCTCGAAGCCAGTTTGATAAAGGCCAGCGTCGCGGGTGATGACTGACGCTGATCGAGCACCGCCAGCCCGACCTGGCGGCTGACCGGTGGCGACAGCGGTTTTTTCACGTAGCGGTTGTCGTTGTCGTCAGGCAAAGAGCTTTCGGCAACAACGGTCAGGGCATCGCCACGGCCGACGGTGTCCAGCGTGCTGAGCAACTGCGAGCAGCGATAGCGAATGTTCGGCGTCAACCGCGCCGCATTGAATAGGCGCGACACCAGTTCCGAAGAGCCGGCTTCGGTCAGCACAAAAGGGTCGTGGCATAAATCGCTCAAGCTCAAACTGTCGCGACCGGCCAGCGCATGGTCGGCAGGCAGCAGCGCGACCATCTGGTCCTCGATCAGTCTAAACGTGTCGAAACGCTCCTGGGGCAACACCACAAAGCCGATATCGATACGTCGCTCTTCCAGCCACTGGATCACCTGACGGTCCGGACCTTCGTCGATGTGAACCTCGATGCCCGGGTGTGCGGCGCGGTAATGCTGCAGGATCCTCGGCAGCAGTTTGATCGATGAGGTCGGGCCGAACGAACCGATGCGCAAGGTGCCGCGTTTCATTCCTCTAGCATCGGCCGCTTCCTGGCGCAACGTGTTGGCCAGCCCGAGCATCGCCCGCGCGCGCAGTAATAGCTGCTGGCCGATATCACTCAGCTCGACCTGGGACTGATGCCGGCGCAGCAGTTCAACGCCCAATTCCTGTTCCAGCGACTTGAGCGCGTGGGACACCGCGGATTGGGAAATCTCCAAACGATTGGCCGCCGCGGTGAAGCCGCGCAGTTCGGCCACCAGCGAAAAAATCTCGAGTTGGGTGAGGGTCATGAGTATTTACTCATTTTACGATGATCGGGCATTTAATCGAATGATACGCCATGTGCCCGATTTCTGATGGTGGAGACTTATGACTACGTGTGAACAGACCCTGGCGAATTCCTCGGATGTACCGGTTTATCTGAAACTGGCAGCGGTCACCATGATCTGGGGCGGGACGTTTGTCGCCGGGCGGTTTCTGGCCGACAGCCTCAGTCCGTTGTTGGCCGCGAGCCTGCGGTTCTTGCTGGCGAGCGTGGCGTTGCTGCTGTTTCTGTTGCTGGCACGGGTGCCTTTGGTGCGGCCCAGCGCTCGGCAATGGCTCCAGTTGGCGTTGTTAGGATTCTTCGGAATTTTTTTCTACAACCTGTGCTTCTTTTACGGGCTGCATTACATCAACGCATCACGGGCGTCCTTGATAGTGGCATTGAATCCAGCGGTGATCGGCCTGGCGTCGTGGCTGCTGTTCAAGGAGCGACTGAGCGGGGCGAAAGTGGCGGGGATTACGATCTGCATTGCCGGCGCCAGTCTGGTGATCGTCAGCCGCAATCCGCAATTGCTGGCCGGTGGTACGGATGCCTGGATCGGCGATCTGTTGATCTTCGGCTGCGTGCTCGGCTGGGGCATTTATTCGCTGTTTTCCAAAAGCCTGAATCAAACGCTGGGGCCGGTGCAGACGGTGACGTACTCGATTTTGCTGGGCACGCTGATGCTCTGGGTGACCAGTGCCGTGCGTGGTGAGCTGAGTGTTGCGGCGCTCGCCGAACTCGGCACGCAACAATGGTTGAGCCTGATGTACCTGGGCGTGCTGGGGTCGGCATTGGCCTATATTGGTTATTACGACGGTATCCGCAAAATCGGTGCGACGCGCTCGGGTGTGTTCATCGCCTTGAACCCGCTGACCGCCGTTCTTTTTGGCGCGATGTTGCTGGATGAGCAATTGACGCTGGTGATGTGCCTGGGCGGCGGGCTGATCCTGGCGGGGATTTTTCTGTGCAACAAACCGCTTGCGCAGGCTACAAAAAGGGGGATTTTATAAGAAGGCGGACAAACTGATTTACGCTGTGTAGAATCGGGTTACGCATATAAGAATAATCGTCTTCTGGCAGCAGAAGCCTCGCCCGTAATAGCCTTGGGTCGACAATGAAGATATTTGGGTTTCAATTGATCTACGGTGACTTCCTCGCCCGCAGCGTGCGGGGCATCTCCTGCGCGCCACCCGCCGGTCTCAGCATTGCTAGCAACTAACAATCCGTTAATTGATAAGAAATGATGAGGCGCCAAAATGGCAGATTTATACGAAAACCCAATGGGCCTGATGGGCTTTGAGTTCATCGAATTCGCATCGCCGACCCCCAACACCCTGGAGCCGATCTTCGAGATCATGGGCTTCAGCAAGGTCGCGACCCACCGTTCCAAAGACGTGCATCTGTATCGCCAGGGCGCGATCAACCTGATCCTCAACAACGAACCCAACAGCGTGGCGTCGTACTTCGCGGCCGAGCACGGCCCGTCGGTGTGCGGCATGGCGTTCCGCGTCAAGGATTCGCAAAAGGCTTACAAGCGTGCCCTGGAACTCGGCGCCCAACCGATCCATATCGAAACCGGTCCGATGGAACTGCACCTGCCGGCGATCAAAGGCATTGGCGGCGCGCCGCTGTACCTGATCGACCGTTTTGGCGAAGGCAGTTCGATCTACGACATCGACTTCGTATTCATCGAAGGCGTGGACCGCAACCCGGTCGGGGCCGGCCTGAAGATCATCGATCACCTGACCCACAACGTGTACCGCGGTCGTATGGCCTACTGGGCCAACTTCTACGAGAAGCTGTTCAACTTCCGCGAAATCCGCTACTTCGATATCAAAGGCGAATACACCGGCCTGACCTCCAAGGCCATGACCGCGCCGGACAGCATGATCCGTATCCCGCTGAACGAAGAGTCGTCCAAGGGCGCTGGGCAGATCGAAGAGTTCCTGATGCAGTTCAACGGCGAGGGCATCCAGCACGTGGCCTTCCTCAGCGATGACCTGATCAAGACCTGGGATCACTTGAAAAGCATCGGCATGCGCTTCATGACACCGCCGCCAGACACCTACTACGAAATGCTCGAAGGCCGTTTGCCGAATCACGGCGAGCCGGTCAACGAATTGCAAGCGCGGGGCATTTTGCTGGACGGTTCGTCCGAGTCGGGCGACAAGCGTCTGCTGCTGCAGATCTTCTCGGAAACCCTGATGGGGCCGGTGTTCTTCGAGTTCATCCAGCGTAAAGGCGACGATGGTTTCGGCGAAGGCAACTTCAAGGCGCTGTTCGAATCCATCGAGCGTGATCAGGTTCGTCGGGGTGTGCTCTCCACCGATTAATCCGGTTCAGGCATGAAAAAGCCCGGTCATTGACCGGGCTTTTTTAGATCAAAAGATCGCAGCCTTCGGCAGCTCCTACAGGTGCGTGTTCATCCGCAAATATCGCGGCGAACACGGTCAATGTAGGAGCTGCCGAAGGCTGCGATCTTTTGCGTTATGGACGTCGATGACGCATCAAATGCTTGAACCCTTCAAACACCAACACCAGCACCGCCAACCAGATCGGAATGTAGGTCAGCCATTCGCCGGCTTTGATACTTTCCCCCAGCAGCAACGCAACACCGAGCAACAGCACCGGCTCAACGTAACTCAACAACCCGAACAGGCTGAACGGCAGCAGCCGACTGGCAATGATGTAGACCACCAGCGCCGAAGCGCTGATCACTCCGAGTATCGGGATCAACAGCGACAGCCACGGATGTTGATCAAACACGCCGAAACCTTGCTCGCCGCCCTGCACGAACCAGAACGCCACTGGCAGCATCAAGGCCATGTCCAGCCAGAGCCCGCCAAGGTTGTCCGTCGCCAGGCGCTTGCGCAGGATGAAATAGATCGGATAACCGACCACCACCAGCAAGGTCGCCCAGGAAAAACCGCCGACCTGATACAACTCGTTGAGTACGCCGAGGCTGGCGAAGAACACCGCTATTTTCTGCAGATAGGAAAGACGCTCGCCATAGACAATTCGTCCAGTCAGGACCATCGACAGCGGCAACAGGAAATACCCCAGCGACACGTCGAGGCTATAACCGTTGAGCGGTGCCCACATGAACAACCAGAGTTGCAGGCCCAGCAGCACTGCAGAGCCAATCAGGCCGACAATCAGCTTCGGCTTGCCAGCCAGCCGCCGAACAATCTCGACCACGCGCTTCCATTCACCGGACACCACCATGAACACAGTCATGCATGGCGCGGTCAGCAGCATCCGCCAGCCGAAAATCTCCACGCCGCTCAGGGGTGAGAGCAGCGAGGTGTAGTAATACATGACGGCAAACAGCACCGAGGCCGAAACCGATAAAGCGATACCTTTAGACAAACTGCCCTCGCGAGGTTGAACGTGAAACGGGGGGCGGAGGATACGTGGTTTTCGAACCGAATATTGTCCGACCGATCAACACCCAACGAGTGTGGCAGAAGCACAGGCAAATGGTGGATGCAAAACCGCCATCGCGAGCAGGCTCGCTCCCACATTTTGGCCGGTGTTGTACTCAATACCTGCGGTCCACACAAAACCCTGTGGGAGCGGGCTTGCTCGCGAAAGCGGACTACCCGCCAACATCCATGTTGAATGTGAAACCGCCATCGCGAGCAAGCCCGCTCACACAGTTGAACGCGACGTCCACAGAGCTTGTGATCGACACAAGACCTCCGTGGGAGCGAGCCTGCTCTCGATAAATCTCAAGCCATACGCGGTTTACGCCCCGGCACAAAATGGCTCACATCATTGAACCCCGGCGTCGACGAATGCCCCGGTGTCACCAGCGAATCAATAAACGCTTCGTCCTCAGCCGTGATCTTCACCGCCTGCGCTTTGGTGTACGCATCCCACTGTTGCTCAGTCCGGGGCCCGACGATGGCTGAAGTCACAGCGCCATTGTTCAGCACCCAGGCAATCGCAAACTCGACGATGCCCACGCCACGGCCCTGAGTGTATTCCTGGATCTGCTGGGCAATGCGCAGCGACTCAACCCGCCATTCGGTTTCGAGGATGCGTTTGTCCTGACGCCCCGCGCGGCTGTTGGCGTCTGGTGTCACGTCGGGCGCGTACTTGCCGCTGAGCACGCCGCGCGCCAGCGGGCTGTAAGGCACCACACCGAGGCCATAGTTTTGCGCGGCGGTGATCTGCTCGGTTTCTGCCTGACGGTTGACGATGTTGTACAGCGGCTGGCTGATGACAGGTCTGTCGACACCAAGTTTGTCAGCCACACGAATCACTTCAGCGATGCGCCAGCCACGGTAGTTCGACAGGCCCCAGTAGCGGATCTTGCCCTGGCGGATCAAATCGCCGATCGCCGACACCGTGACTTCCAGCGGTGTGTCGTGGTCTTCGCGGTGCAGGTAATAGATGTCCAGATAATCGGTGCCCAACCGCGTCAGGCTGGCGTCGATGCCGTTGAACAGGTGCTTGCGGCTCAGGCCGCTGCGGTTCGGTACACCGTCCACCGGGCCATAACCGACTTTGGTGGCGAGCACCCATTCGTGGCGGTTACCGGCAATCGCTTCGCCGACGATCTCTTCGGAGCGGCCGTTGGTGTACACGTCCGCGGTGTCGATGAAATTGATGCCCTGATCCCAGGCCTTGTCGATGATTCGCAGGGAATCTTCGGTGCTGGTCTGTTCGCCGAACATCATGGTGCCCAATGTGAGGGTCGACACCTGTAAACCCGAATGACCCAGCGTGCGATAGCTCATGACGAAATCCTTTTACCGGTCAGAAAGCCCTAATCAAATACCAGAACGGCTGTCGGGAGCAATCTGAATTATCAGCTCAATACTCCTGTGGGAGCGACCTGTGGCGAGGGGGCTGTTGTGGCGAGGGGGCTTGCCCCCGTTCGGCTGCGAAGCAGTCGTAATCCCGTTACATGGGGTTTTAACTTTGAAATGCCGGGGCCGCTTCGCGACCCAACGGGGGCAAGCCCCCTCGCCACAACAACATCTGTGCGCCCATGAAATGAGAAACGGCCCGAAAGGGCCGTTTTTGTTTTCGCAGAACCTTACGCGCGCAACGTCCGCGTCATGCGCAACGCCAGCAAACTCCCACAAACAATCACACCCGCCAGCAGATACAACGCCGCATCAGTCGACCCGGTGCTGTCCTTGACCCAGCCCACCAGATACGGGCTAAGGAAACCCGCCATCTGCCCCATGGAGTTGATCAGCGCCAACCCACCGGCAGCCGCACCCGCGCTGAGCATGGCGGTCGGCACAGGCCAGAACATCGGCAGGCCGGTGAGGGCGCCCATGGTGGCGAGGGTCAGGCCGAGGATGGCGATGGCCGGGTTGGCGGCGAAGTTCACCGCGATCAGCAAGCCCACCGCGCCCATCAGCATCGGCACCATCAAGTGCCAACGGCGTTCTTTGCGCAGGTCCGCCGAGCGACCGACCATCAACATGAACACCGCCGCCAGCAGATACGGAATCGCACTGAGCCAACCAATCACCAGGTTATCGCTGAAACCGAGGTTTTTGATGATCGACGGCAACCAGAAGTTGATCGCGTAGACACCGCTCTGGATGCAGAAATAAATCAGGCCGAAGGCCCAGATCGCCGGGTTCTTGAACACCGCCAACAACGAATCAGTAGCGGTTTTCGGTTTGCTGGCCAGGTCTTCAGCGTGATCGGCCTCAAGCACCGAGCGCTCGTAAAGGGTCAGCCACTTTGCGTTGGCGTAACTGTCGCTGAGCAGGAAGTAGGCGAGGGCGCCGAGGATCACCGTCGGAATACCTTGCAGCAGGAACATCCACTGCCAGCCGGCCAAACCGGCCTGGCCTGCGCCGAAGTGGTTGAGAATCCAGCCGGAAAACGGGCTGCCGAGCAAACCGGACACCGGAATCGCCGACATGAACAACGCCATGATGCGGCCACGGCGGAACGTCGGGAACCATTGCGAGAGGTAAAGCACCACGCCCGGAAAGAACCCCGCTTCGGCGGCACCGGTAAACAGGCGCAGGGTGTAGAACTCGGTGGGTGTGGTGACGAACAACAGGCAAGTCGAGAGCGTGCCCCAGGTGATCATCATCAGCGCGATCCAGCGGCGCGGGCCGAATTTGGTCAGGGCCAGGTTGCTCGGTACGCCACAGAGCACGTAGCCGATGAAGAAGATCCCGGCACCGAGGCCGTACACGGTTTCGCTGAATTTCAGTGCGTCGAGCATCTGCAGTTTGGCGAACCCGACATTCACCCGGTCGAGGTAATTGAACAGGTAGCAGATGAAAATGAAGGGGATCAAACGCAGGGTAATGCGTTTGTAGACGGCGTTTTTGTCGTCAGCGGTGGCCAGGGTAGCTGCGGCGCTCTGTGACATGGCGGGCTCTCTCTTTATTATGATTTTTTTGCGACGCAAGGGTAACGTTGATCGCCCAGTGAGTCTCGGCCACCCCTTGGGTGGTTGTCTTTGTGCCTGAGCACAGGGTTTACGACCAAGGCCTGTGCGGGTGAACAACCCGCTCCATCACGTTTTCAAGGAACCGCGCTATGTTCGAACTCGATCACGACCTGGCCCAGGACATCGTCGACCGGGCGATGGCCATCCTGCCGTACAACGTCAATGTCATGGACAGTCAGGGATTGATTCTCGGCAGCGGCGAACCGGAGCGCATCAACACCCGCCACGAAGGCGCGCAATTGGTGCTGGCCAACGGGCGCGTGGTGGAGATCGACGCGCAGACCGCGATTCACCTCAAAGGCGTGCAACCGGGCATCAATCTGCCGCTGTTGCTCGATCAGCGTTTGATTGGGGTGCTGGGCATCACTGGCGAACCCGAGCAATTGCGCACTTACGCTGAATTGGTGCGCATGACCGCCGAGATGCTAGTGGGCCAGCGCAATCAGCAGGCCGAGCAGCAATGGCGGCGCCAGCGGTGCGATGATCTGCTGGCGCTGCTGCTCAGCGAGGCGGGGGATTCGCCGCGGTTGCTGGACGAAGCGCAGCAACTGGGGCTCAAACCGCAGTTGACGCGAGTGCCGTATCTGTTCGAGTTGGGCATGGAACACGGTCCGGGCCAGACCGTCGAAGCGCTCAGCGCCTGGTTGATGTCGCGCTACCCGGACAGTTGGTGCGTGAGCTCGGCCAAGTCCTCGTTGCTGTGGTGCCGACCGGCGACGCCTGCGATCGAGAACGATCGGCTGCTGGAGAAGCTCGATGGCCTGGGCTGGAATATTTTGCGCATCGCCGTGGGCGGGCAGGCCGATGGATTGTCGGGGTTGCGCCGCTGCTATCGCCGGGTTGGTGACTTGCTGGCCTATGGTCGTGATGTATTGCCGCATTCGCGCTTGCTGACCCTGAACCGTTATCGATTGCCGGTGATGCTCTGGCGGCACCGCAACGACGATGCGCTGGATGAACTGCTGCGACCGCTGCGCAAAGTCATCGCCAAGGATGGCAACGGCCAGCTGCTGGCGACCCTGCGCAGTTGGTGCGAACACGACGGCCAGAGCCAGGCCTGTGCCGATGCCTTGGGCATCCATCGCAACAGTTTGCGCTATCGCATGGAGCGGATCGCCGAACTCAGCGGCGTCGACCCGCTAAAACTGGATGGGATGCTCGCACTCTACCTCGGCGTCCAGCTTCTGCCCCAAACCGACTGATACATAGGGTCTCACCGGTCGATCACGTGTATTCATTCGCACGCGTTCAAATGTAGGAGCTGGCGAAGCCTGCGATCTTTTTATTTGATCTTCAGTGAGCCCGAAAAGAGCAGGATCAAAAGATCGCAGCCTTCGGCAGCTCCTACGGTGAGAATGTGTGTAGGCAGTGGGTTTTGTGAAAATGAACAATAATCCTCTTGGGCGCTTGTGCAGCGGACCGGCGTTATTGTTCATGGCGGCTGGCAGCATGGACGCATTGGAACTGGAGAATTCGCATGAAAATCGTCATCGCCCCCGATTCGTTCAAGGACAGCCTGAGTGCCCAAGGTGTGGCCGAGGCCATTGCGCTGGGGGTGGCCGAAGTCTGGCCGGATGCACACTTGCTCAAGTGCCCGATGGCTGACGGCGGGGAAGGCACGGTCGAGTCGATTCTGGCCGCGTGCGACGGCGAACTGCGCCGTACCCATGTTCGCGGGCCGCTGGGCGCCACGGTCGATGCCGCTTGGGGCTGGTTGCCACAGAGCCACACCGCGATCATCGAAATGGCCGAGGCCAGTGGCCTGCAACTGGTTCCGCCGAACCTGCGGGATGCCTGCACCAGCAGCACCTATGGCACCGGTGAATTGATCCGCGCCGCGCTGGATGCCGGCGCGCAACGGGTGATTCTGGCGATTGGCGGCAGCGCCACCAACGATGGCGGCGCCGGGGCGATGCAGGCTTTGGGTGTGAAACTACTGGACGCTCAAGACCAAACCCTGATCCCGGGCGGTCTGGCCCTGGCGCAACTGGCCCGCCTCGATCTGAGTGACATCGATCCGCGTCTGGCCGAGGTGCGCTTCGACATCGCCGCCGACGTCAATAACCCGCTGTGCGGCCCTCATGGTGCCTCAGCGATTTTCGGCCCGCAGAAAGGTGCGTCGCCCGAACAAGTCGAGCAACTGGACCACGCCCTCGGCCACTTTGCCGAACTCTGCGCGCAAGCGCTGGACAAAGACGTGCGCGACGAGCCGGGCAGCGGCGCGGCGGGCGGCCTGGGGTTTGCCGCCAAGGCGTTTCTCGGCGCGCAGTTCCAGGCCGGGGTGGAAGTGGTCGCCGAATTGGTGGGGCTGGCCGAGGCGGTCAAAGGCGCCGATCTGGTGATCACCGGTGAAGGACGTTTCGATGCCCAGACATTACGCGGCAAAACACCGTTTGGCGTGGCACGCATTGCGCGGCAACACGGCGTGCCGGTCATCGTCATCGCCGGCACCTTGGGCGAGGGGTATCAGGCGCTGTACGAGCATGGCATCGATGCGGCCTTTGCCTTGGCCAGCGGACCGATGACATTGGAGCAGGCCTGCGCCGAAGCGCCGCGTTTGTTGCGCGAGCGCGCCCGTGATATTGCGCGGGTATGGCGGGTGGCGGCCCGCAAGGCCTGGTAAACACCGCAGCCCTTGTGGGAGCGAGCCTGCTCGCGATAGCGGCGGGTCAGATGACATTGATGCTGAAGGTGCCGCCGTCATCGCGAGCAGGCTCGCTCCCACAAATTCCGCGTCTTGACGGGTGAGTGTTTCACCGCTGAAACACTCCTGCTTCCCTCGAAAAATATTTCTCCAACCCCTGCAACAAACCTCAACCCCGGCCGATACAGCGAACAGGCGCACACAAACCAACTACAAAAGTGGCGCCAAAACTGCAAGGTACGCGCGCCATCGCCCGCCCGAACAGTGATCACCGCAAGGATGCTCGCCGCCTCAATTACCGAGATCATCCTATGTCACTGCGTAATCTGAACATCGCGCCTCGAGCTTTCCTGGGTTTCGCCTTCATTGCCTTGCTGGTGATCGTGCTGGGTGTGTTTGCCGTGAACCGCATGTCGATCATTCGCCAGGCCTCTGTCGATATGGAAATGACGCAGTTACCCAGCATCGGGTTTCTGGGCAACGTGACGGAAAACGTCCTGCGGCTGCGGATTCTCTCGTTCCGCGTACTGGTCAACCGTGATCCGGCTGCGTTGCAGGAAGCCCAGACGCGCATCGGCGTGCTCGTCGACAAGGTGCGCACCGCCCAGGCCAGTTATGCCGTCTTGCCGGCCGGCCCTGAAGAAGCAGCGCTGTACAAAACCTTCGCGACAACCCTCGACAACTACATGCAGGCCCAGAGCCAGATGCTGGAACTGTCGCGGCAGAACAAACTGGATGAGATGCGCGCCCTGATCAATACGCGGATCAAGGAAGGCACTGATCAGATGGGCGAGCAACTGAACAAACTGGTGGCGATCAATGCCGCCGATGCCAAAGCCGCGTCGGCCAAAGCGGGTGAGCACTACAGCGAAGCCTTTATCGGTATCGTGACGGTGGCGGTGATGGCTTCGTTGCTGACCGTGCTGCTGGCCTGGCTGTTGACCCGCAGCATCCTCACGCCGCTGAACCGCGCAGTGCTCGCCGCCGAAACCATTGCCGGCGGTAACCTGAGCAAGGTCATCGAAGTCGACGGTAACGACGAACCCGCGCGTTTGCTCGGTGCCTTGTCCGCCATGCAGACCAACCTGCGCAAAACCATCGAGCAAATCGCCGGCTCCGCGACGCAACTGGGCGCCGCCGCGGAAGAACTCAGCACCGTGACGCAAGAAGCGTCCCGCGGCCTGCAACAGCAAAACAACGAAATCGAACAAGCCGCCACCGCCGTCAACGAAATGACTGCCGCGGTTGAAGAAGTGGCGCGCAACGCGGTGTCGACCTCCGAAGCCTCGAACCAGTCGACCCAAGCGGCCCGCGAAGGTCGTGACCGGGTGGTAGAAACTGTCGACGCGATCCAGACCATGACCCACGATGTGCAAAACACGGCGTTGATGATCGAGGGTCTGGCGGCTCAGGGCCGCGACATCGGCAAAGTGCTGGACGTGATCCGCGCCATTGCCGAGCAGACCAACCTGCTGGCCCTCAACGCCGCGATTGAAGCGGCCCGTGCCGGGGAAGCCGGGCGTGGGTTTGCGGTGGTGGCGGATGAGGTTCGGGCATTGGCCCATCGCACCGCGCAGTCGACCCAGGAAATCGAGAAAATGGTCGCCGGCATCCAGAACGGCACCGGCGAAGCGGTCTCGTCAATGCAGCAAAGCAATCAGCGCACCCAAAGCACCCTGGAAATGGCCCGTGCTGCAGGTATCGCCCTGGAGCAGATCACTCAATCGATTCAACTGATCAACGAACGCAATCTGGTGATTGCCAGCGCCTCGGAAGAGCAGGCTCAGGTGTCCCGTGAAGTCGACCGCAACCTGGTGAACATTCGCGACCTGGCCACCCAGTCCGCCGCCGGTGCCAACCAGACCAGCGCCGCCACCCACGAACTGTCGCGATTGGCAGTTGATTTGAACGCAATGGTGGCGCGTTTCGTGATTTGAGATAGGGTTGAAACTGGAACTCGCGCGTTAGGAGAAGTACATGCGCTATTCAGCCTTGACCCAACGAATCGCCGGTGACGGAGCGGCAGCCTGGAAGATTCACGATCGAGCGCTGGAATTGCGCGAGCAGGGTGTCGACGTGCTGTTGCTGTCGATCGGCGATCCGGATTTCGACACGCCGCTGCCGATCATTCACGCCGCCATCGATAGCCTGTTGGCCGGCGACACCCATTACTCGGATGTACGCGGCACCCGCACACTGCGCAGCAGCATCGCCAGCCGTCACCAGCGGCGCAGCGGCCAGTTGGTGGATGCCGACCATGTGATCGTGCTGCCCGGCGCGCAGTGCGCGGTGTATTCGGTTGCCCAATGTTTGCTCGATCCTGGCGACGAAGTGATCGTCGCCGAACCGATGTATGTGACCTATGAAGGTGTGTTCGGCGCCTGCGGGGCCAGCGTGGTGCCGGTGGCGGTGTGTCCAGAGAACGGCTTTCGGGTTGAACCGGCAGATGTCGCGGCGCTGATCACCCCGAAAACCCGCGTCATTTTGCTCAACAGCCCGAACAATCCCTCCGGTGCCAGTCTGTCGTTGAAGAGCTGGCAGGCGTTGGCCGCGTTGTGCGTGCGGCATGACCTTTGGCTGATCAGCGATGAGGTCTACAGCGACCTGCTGTATGAGGGCGAGCACATCAGCCCGGCCAGTCTGCCGGGCATGGCCGAGCGCACCGCGACGATCAACAGTTTGTCCAAATCCCATGCCATGACCGGCTGGCGGGTGGGCTGGATGATCGGCCCGAAACCGTTGGCTGAACATTTGATGCATCTGTCGCTGTGCATGCTGTTCGGCCTTCCGGATTTCGTCCAGAACGCCGCGCAAGTAGCGCTCGATAAAGACTTGCCGGAAGTGGCGCTGATGCGTGAGGAATATCGCCAGCGTCGTGACCTGGTGTGCGCGAGGTTAAGCGGCTGTCCGGGCATTCGGCCGATAAAACCCGATGGCGGGATGTTCGTGATGGTCGATGTGCGCCAGACCGGCCTTGGCGCACAAGGTTTTGCCGAGCGCTTGCTGGAAGACTATGGCGTGTCGGTGCTGGCCGGCGAAGCCTTCGGGCCGAGCGCGGCGGGGCATATTCGCATTGGCTTGGTGGTGGATCAGGGAAGGTTGGCGGACGCGTGCCGCCGGATTGCCTCGTGTGCGGCGGAGTTGCTGGAAGCGCGACGGGCGTGAGGTTTTTTGATGGGTTTCAGGGCGTCATCGTCGGCTCGATCTCAGCAAAAAAACAGGGGTCTACCTATCAACTTTGACAGTATCGCTTTTTGCTCGACGAGTGCTTAATGCGCCGAAGGTCAGTCAGGCCTGCTGCGCGCAAAAATTTATTGGACTTGCCCGCAGTGCCCTTGCTGTCGACCGACGGAGTGGCCGTAGCCTCGCCTATGGCTCAAATGGCGTGACAGGAGGGTTGGAGCATGTCGATCAAACAGGACATACAAACGCCGCAAGAAGCGAATAGCGCATACCTGAAAATGCGCTCCGAGTATCGCGCGAAGCTTGCCGATATGGTGATAGAAATCAAGGATGAGGACTATGCCGACAAAGCGAGCGGTCTTCTCCATGGGCCCAGACTTGTGGAGAACAACGGGCTGACGCCGGGTATCCTTGCGTGGCCAAATCTGCCACCACCGGGGGCCAGCGATAGAGTCACACTTTATCTTGACAATGGATCAGGACGTTGGGACAAGGTGGCGGAACACGAGTTCACGATTCCGGCCGGTGGAGGACCTTTTCCGGAGTCATTTCCTTATCCCATGCCTATCAACGCCAATTATCTGCCGGACGATGCGACGTGCAGGCTGAAGTACATCATTACCGATTACACGGATTTCGAGACCGAATCATCGGAGACTCAGGTCATTTGTGATCGGCTGCCACCTCTCAAGCACCTCCCGCCAAACGCATTGAAACTCGCCGCTGATTACCTGGATGATGACAATCTTCCTGTCGGTGGTGACTTGAGCGTTACGATTCCTGGTTATCCGGACTGGGAAAGCAGCGATAAAATCGCGATTTATCTGGTGGATGCTGCAGAGATTCCTGAAGATCCAACAGACGCCACGTTAGTGTTCTTAAACAATGTTCCTTCCCCAGGTATTACCGATACGCCGGTGCAGATTCCTGCCGCCAGTATCCGTAATTTCGGCGATGCGGAATGCGTGTTTCTTTATGTGTTAATTGATAAGGCACAAAACCCCAGTGCAGTGTCGGTCCACAAAACCGTCGGCCTGACATTCGGGCCGCTTCCCGCTAATTTACATCCGCCGAAAGTTCCACAAGCCGATCCCGGACCGCTGGTGAATGAGCATGTTCGGGCAGGCGTAAGTGTATGGCTCGATAAGTACGATAACTGGAAAGCCGGCGACAAGGTTCGGGTGACATGGGGCGCTACTCGCGTGCAGCCGGATCTCGACTTTCTCAATATGCCCACTGTGGAGGTTCCGGTGTTGCCCGCCGAGCTCTTGCTTAGAGAATACGGAGAAAACACCACCGGCATCAAATCAACGGCAGTCAGTTATCAGATCTTGCGCAAGGGGCGCCCCTTTGGCCCTCAAACCAAAAACTTTCCGGTCAACTTCGAGGTGCCCATTCCGTGGGTGCCCTGGCCTCCCATTGACTGGCCGGATCCCGTCCATCCAGACCTGGGGGAAGGGGAAGTCAAGAATCACGATGAAACCCGAACAAATGAACTGACAAGGGCCGACAAAGGCGAAAACGCTAAATTCATTTTCACTTGGTATGACACGGCACAGAATGACGATGTCGTCGATTTTTTCTGGAATGGGGTGATTGTCGAAAGTGCTCAAGTCATCTTTGATGATGCAATCCATACCCCAGGCGATGATCACGAAGTCGTTATTCCCTGGAATAACATCAAAGCGGGGGGCAACAATTCAACGGTGCCTGTGCATTATCAAGTCCACCGTCCAGACGTGGAAAACGATTTGTGTTCGTCACCCACCAAGGTTGATGTCAATGCGATAGCGGTTGAGCTGCCAGCCGCCAGCTTCCCGAAAATTCCCAATCCAACAGGTTATCCAGGCTGTTCGGCTCTGGAGGCTGATGGAGCATTAATGGTCCGGATGCCCGACCTGACAGGGCTGCTAAAGCCTGGAGAAACCATCAGCTTCGAGTTCATTCCCATGAAAGGCAGCGATCTTGCCCAACCCGACGATCCAATTCCCGGTGTGAAGTTCGAAAAGGATTTTGTATTGGGTAGCGCTGATGCGCCCCTGACGGGCTTCGATTTTCCGGTAGAGCCTTACAGCACCTATATCCAACCGCTTTATGACGAAAATCCGGATCGCAGGGGCGCGCCAAGATTCAGTATTTCTTCAATGACGGTACGGAGAACGTCTCCTCCGAAGCATTAGTCACACGCACCGCGTTTCATAGTCCGAGTGACCAGTGTCCGATTACGCCTTAGTTACATTTTCAGGGTCGACACGGATGTTTGCTGTCCGTGCCGACTTTGATTCAAGCAAGGTCTATGAACTGGGCCATACAGTTATCTGAGAGAGTTTCTGTGCTCGTTAGGATTAGTCCTACATATCTGTCGTAGGAAGTTGATTAGGATCGCCAGCCTTTCAGAAACACGATCTGTGAGGTGCTAGCAGGTGGTGTTTCTACCTATAGCCGACAGACTCAGGAGCGACACTATGCACGTCAGCCACTCATTCTCAGTTTCACTGCTCGCCCGGACGCTCAAACTTGCCACTCTGGCGCCGATGCTGTTGATCAGTCCGGGTGCGCTGGCACTATCGACGATCGAAAACGGCAGCTCAAGGACGATTGATGACACGACGACGATTGACAGTTGGCTGGTGCGTGACGGCTCCAGTCTGACAGCCAACGGCGCCACCACCGACGAGATTCGGGCGCAGGCGGGTTCCAGGCTGGTGCTCAACGACACGAAGGTAACTGCCTCAGGTACAAGCAACGGCGTCGAGTTGTCCAACAGTGCTGCAACCATCACCAATAAAAGTCGAATCGTCAGCGATCGTACTGGGCTGCGTCTGATAGCGACGGCCCTCGGCGGCTCCACTGCACGGGTCAGCGACAGCGAGATCATCGGCGGCCAGTTTGGTGCAAGCCTCAGCGCGCAATCGCAACTGAGCCTGGAATCCGGTACCACAGTCACGGCCACAAACCCTGATGGCATCGGCGTCCAGAGTTTCGGCGGCAAAGTCCTTGCCAGCGAAAGCAGGATCGTTGGCGGGCTCCATGGTGTCAGTCTGTTTGCCGCCGGTAATTTGCCTGCGAACAATACGTTGATTCTCGATAAAACCCATGTCGAAGGCCAGAGCGGATCGGCCATCATTGTTAACGGCCAGACCCAGACCAACGTCGAGCGGGTTAATATTCAGGTCAACAATGGTTCCACACTGAAGGGCGGCAACGGTACGCTGCTGGAGGTCATCAACGGTGCTTCGGCCAACTTCAACCTCGATAACAGCCATCTTATCGGTGATGTCATCGTGGCAAATGGCGCCAGTGCCGACGTCCTGCTCGACCATTCCGCAACCCTGACCGGGCGCCTGGAAAACGTTCAGAATCTGGCAGTCAACAACGATGCCAGCTGGGTGATGGTGGGTGATGGTCAGGTGCAGAACCTGACGTTGAACGGCGGTGCTGTCCAGTTTGGCAATCCGGGGCAGTACTTCAAATTGTCCGTGGACACGCTCTCGGGTGAGGGCGGTACGTTTCACATGCACAACGATTTTACCACCGGCCAAGTCGACACCCTGACGGTGACGGGAAATGCCAGCGGCAACCATACGATTGCGCTCGACAGCCGAGGCACAGAACCGGTGGGGGCAGGCGCGACGCCCATAGTCCATATTGGTTCTGGCGACGCAACCTTCGCCCTTAAGGGCGGCGCCGTAAACCTGGGAGCTTTTTCTTACGACCTGATCAAGCAGGGTAATAATGACTGGGTCCTGGACGCCGCCAGCCGGGTCATCAGCCCAGGCACTCAATCGGTGCTGGCACTGTTCAACGCCGCGCCGACTGTCTGGTACGGCGAACTCAGCACCCTGCGCACCCGCATGGGTGAAGTGCGCATGGACCACGGCAAGGCCGGAGGCTGGATTCGTGCCTATGGCAATAAATACGATGTGAGCGAAAGCGCCGGCGTTGCCTACAAGCAAACCCAGCAAGGCCTGTCTTTCGGAGCCGACGCGCCGTTGCCGATCGGCGATGGGCAATGGCTGATGGGTGTGCTGGCCGGTTACAGCAAATCGGACCTGGACATGAGTCGTGGCACCACCGGTGAAGTCGACAGTTACTACCTGGGTGCTTACACCACATGGCTGGATGCACAGAGCGGTTACTACTTCGACGGAGTCGTGAAGTACAACCGATTCCAGAACGAGTCCGACGTGCAACTCAGCGACGGGAAAAAAGCCAAGGGCGACTACAACAATAATGGCGTGGGTGCGTCGCTGGAGTTCGGCCGGCATATCAAGCTGGCTGATGATTACTTTGTCGAACCGTATGCGCAATTGTCCGGCCTGATCATCGACGGCGCCAATTATGACCTGGACAACGGTCTGTCTGCCGATGGCGATCGTGCCCATTCCTTGCTCGGCAAGGTGGGCGCCACTGTCGGGCGCAACTTCAAGTGGGCCGAAGGCAAAACTGTACAACCTTACCTGCGCGCTGCTTATGTGCACGAATTTGCCAACAATTCTGACGTGGATGTCAACAACATCGGTTTTAAAACCGATCTGTCCGGTTCCCGTGGCGAGCTCGGTGCAGGTGTGGCGTTGGCCGTGACCGACAAGGTTTCGATGCATATGGATCTTGATTACAGCAACGGCGACAAAATCGAACAACCCTGGGGTGTCAACGTGGGCGCCCGTTACAGCTGGTAAACACATGAGCTGAGGTAGTCGCGCAGGCGTGTTGGCTGCGCTGCGGTTCAACGTTCTTTAAATAAAGTGGGGGGTGGTGGCCTAGGTCATTGTCCCCTTGCTCTTTTCTAAGGAGTCTTGTCCATGAGCGAGCCAAAAAATCCCCCGGCCTTCAGAACCCTTTTACCCTCACCTCGGGTGGATGGGTTGCTTGAAGATGTGCCCGGCGGCGACCCCAATCTGCTTCCGCAAGCCAAAACAGATGATGACCTGAAGGTCTGGTTTGAGCTATGGGCAAACTCCGACCCTTCGCTGGGCGATGAATCGGTCGAGTTGTTCTTTGACGATGGACATGCAGATATCAGGGTATGGGATGCACCCATCGAGGTTTCAGACCGGTTCGTCACATTGCCCCAACGAATGCTGCGCGGCAACGACGGACAGCACCGGTTGCGCTACGAGGTCACAGGCTACAACGGCGAAGCTGATGACTCTCTTGAACTGGTTATCTCGCTCGATACCACAGCCCACGTTCTGGCGACCGACAGCCGATTGATTTTCCCTCCTGAAGTCTCCCCCCCTCCTAAAAAAATCACTGCCGCTTACCTGGCCGACCCCGCAAACAGCGATCAGGTGGAGGCAAAGCTGCCTGATTACAACGAAAAAAAAGTGGGCGATGTGATCACTTGGTATTGGGAAGAGTTTCCCGACAGTGAAGATGTTGTCGATACCCTGACACTGGACCCGACCAATATCGGCCACCCTTTGCTGCTTTCTTTCAAGGGGGATATGCTGCGCGATCGCGATAATGGAATGCGCTATGCCACCTATCGAGTGCGCGATCGGGCTGGCAATGAGTCCACCCCTTCGGCGAATGTGCGCATTCAAGTGGAAATCCTGCCACCGCCACTGAGGCGACATCCCACCGTTGAAGAAGCACAAAATGGGGTAGGGACAGCGGTGTTGGATCCACTGTTTTATGGTGTTTCAGGTGTGACTGTCATGATCCCGAGGCAGGACGACGAGGGCCAGGGGCATAAGCGTGAGGTTTATTGGCGTGGGTACGGTGATTTGGGGTCTCATCATGCCTTGGAGCCAGCCCCCTCTGATCCATCCAGATTTCCCATTCCAGCCACAGCCATTCCAGCCAACATTGGTGCGAATAGAATGGTAGAGGTTACTTATCGCGTGAACGGTGAGCCTGAATCAGATCCCCTCAGGCTTACAGTCCGCGCTATCGCGGCGAGTAAATTCATGCAAATTGATTGTCCCCAGGCCGCACGAGGTAGCCCTCTGAAACTCAGTCGCAATGCTGTTCCGCCTGGAGGAACAGACCTGACATTAGCGGCCTGGGTTTATCAGGCGCAGACTCAGCTGATCAATATCTGGTTGACCGCTGCCAGTCTTCCTGACGAGACCATACGTAGCGCATGGCCGGTCACCAGAGGAATAAACAGAGCGACGTTACCTAAATCGTACCTGGAGCGCCTAAGTATCAACTCCATATTTAGGGTCAATGTCAGTGTCAGCTTTGATGGGGGAGATAGCTATCTCGCCTTTCCGGCCCGGGACATACAACTACTCACGTGATCGACGTCGTTCAGGCTCAAAGATACGTAATGGTAAAGCTCAACGAACCCTTGGTTGAGCCTGCTGCTACCCGATCCGACGGTTCGGTCTGGTAGAGGCGAGCCTTGAAGCCAAGTGTCGTATTACCGGGGGTAATGGGCTTTAGCCGAACGTCACTGGCCAAACCGATGGGCGTTTCATCTTCATGCAGTATTTGTATGACAACCCCTCTAGCGGTCGAGCCGGTGCCCAGGGTAAATTGGCCTAAATTGGCGTCATGGGTCATTGACCCTGCAGTGGGGTCCAGCCGGATATGTGCATAGGTGATAGTTTCCGGGGGCAGTCGATTATCGGCAATGCATGAATTCAGTGTGATGTTGAAAGATTGTGGCGTTGTGGTGTGGCCGACACTAGTGAACTCCGAGACGTCCCACGCTCCCAGATCCACGGGGTCAGCGCTGACCGGGTTTGAGGAAACCGAGCACTCCGCCTGAATGACAGTACCTGTCAGGGATACATTAAAGCCGGTGCCGATTCCGGTAAATTCACCGCCCAGCAGATTCGATACATTCAGGGTATGTATGCCTGGCCCGATATCGCCTGTTTTGATCAATGTAATCTGCGGTATCAGCAGCGAATGAGAAAGCACGTTTGGCATATAACGATTTATGTAGGCCTCATAGGGAACTGCGAAACTGCGGCTGGACGACGTCCATTGCGTGGAATAGGGAGTCCCCAGTTTGACTCTGACACCGATACCATCAATATTGGTTCTTATCACTTTCCCAGTGATGTCTTCGCCGTTAACGGGGTCAAAAATACCTGGCGCGATCGGTTCACGATTCTGTGCCTTAAAGTCGATTTGGGCCCCCTGGGTGAGGCAGTCAACTGCCAGCCCGCCACCGGATACTGGCCCATAGCGCTTGTCCACTGGGCCGATAGGTGTGCTTCGTCGGACGTCTCTGGGCACGTAATGGGTTCCTACATTCACACTGTATGAAATAGGTCCGGCGTTGCCGTCCTTCCAGTAACAGCCATCGGCAGCGTACCCAAGGCTGAAAGGGATCATGGGGCTAACCACAACAAAGGTCAGGCTTCTCAGCAGGTGTTTGTTCGGTGTCATTTTCAATCCTGAGATAAACAAGCCGATACATTCTCAGTGCATCGGCTTAGTCGCCTTACATCAAAGGCAGGCTGATTCCCGTATCTGATAGCCTTGTTCTTCAGGCTGGCTGTCAGCGTCCAGATGCAATTGGCATTGCTCGGCAGGTTTTTCACCCCAGCGCACATGCAATATTTGTATATTGTGGGTAGTTCCCAGCATGAACTGTCCGGCTTGTCCGACAATTCCCAGTGGCTTACCCGTCGCGTCGCTGACTTGAGCGCCGAATGGCAAGGGCTCGCCGTCGCTATTACGTGCAGTAATGACCAAGCGTTGGACCTTGCGTGCACTAAAGCCTGCCTTGACCACCGCACCGCGGCGCGGCACCACGTGTGCTACGCCATTGTCGATTTCAACGTTCGGACCCAGTTCGCTGCTATCGAGCACTACCCGGTTGACCCGGTAAGGTCGTAGATATGGAATCAAGGCATAACCACGCTCATTGGTCTTGACGGCGGTGCTGTTCAATACCCGATGCCGGCGATATCCGGGACGTCTACCAGGCCGCTGGTTTCGCCCAGGTAAGGCCCCATTTCAAGTCCGCCTTCGTGCAACAGCAGTGCGCCACTGGCATTCATCGAAAGGCTGCTGTACCGCGCGCTTTGCGTCACACCAGCACCAACGCTCGCAACGGGCGCTTGATAGTTCATCGACAATTCCGCGGCTTGCTGGTTGTGCGTACTGTTGGACAGAGCGGCGCGATAGTTCATGCGGTATTGGTCGGCGCTACCGGAAAGACTGGCGCGCTGGCTGAACTGCCCTTGGCTCTCTCTGATATCGAAGGTGGCCGTTGTCGACCGGGCGAAGTCCAGTGGAAGCGAAATGCCAAAACTTATTTGCCGGTCGCTGAGCCCCGACTCAGTCAGCGATTGTGAGGCGTACAGGTTGTAACTGACGTTTTTGTATTGCGTATTGAACTGAAACTGGAACTGCCGTTGCTGGTAATGGGTACGCCAATAGTCTTCTTGGGACAAGGTCAGATTTATCGAACTTGAGGTGCCGATATTTTGATAGATCGCTGCCTCAAGGCGACTGCGCCGGCTGCCGTTGAAGCGAGTATCGTGAGCACGCTCGCGCAGCGCTTCGTCGAAGTCACGATAACCTTCTGTTGAATAGCGATAGCCGGCAAATCGCAGATTGGTACGGGTTTCGAAGGTTTTCCCGTACTTCAGGGCGTAGCTCATGCCCTGCGTATGCTGACCATTATTGGTGGGGTCGGTATCGGCACGGGATTGAGTAACATCGAACGAGAGCGCCCCTATCTGTCCGAGATTTGTACCAAACCCCAATGCGCCGGCTCGATAAAAATCGCTGGCCAGCAGACCACCGTACAGCGTCGAAGTCGCACTGGCGCCGACAGCCAAAGTGCCTTGCCAGAGCAGCGGGTCCTCCAGGGTAACGCCAGGCGCGTTGTAGCGACCTACGCTGGTGCTATAGCGCCAAACGCCTTCACGTAGCAGGTTGCTGAGCGTGGAATAGGATTGGGTGAAACGCCGGACCTGTCCATCGGCTTCGGTCAAGATGATTTCCAGTTCGCCACTGCCGCCGCCGGTGCTGAGATCATTGATCTCATAGGGGCCGGCGCTGACGTAGGTCGAATAAATCGGATAGCCATTCTGACGAACTTCGAGTTTGGCCCTTGTCTGCGCAACCCCACGAATGATCGGCGCGTAGCTTTGCAAGGTATCGGGTAGCATCTCCATGTCCGAGGCCAATTGCACGCCTTTGATGGGTACGCTACGGAAGACGTCACCGGGCGTGGTGGTCTCGCCGATGGTCAATTGCGAGCGAGTGCCGGGCACATCTCGCTGTACATAGGTATAAGCCCGGGTCCATTCACGCTGGCCCTGGCTGTCGTGACGGAATGCATGATTACTGCGCAGACGCCAAGATCCCAGATTGATACCACTGTTTAGATACAGATCCTGGTTATTAGACTGCCCGGCGCTTGCGTTCCGGCCTTGTTGGGCTGAAGCCTGATAACTAACAAAAGCGGCATTGATGCCGTAGTCCCACAATTGCGGGTCGACATAGCCGGCCACATCACGACGCATAGCAATCTGTGGGATGGATACCGATAGTAGCAGTTGACTGGCATCGAAGTCGGTGATGGCGCCGGGTATAAACGTGCCGATATCGATGCAAGAAGGTGCAGTGCCTTCAAGCTCTGGAAAACTATCGAGCTTGATGCCCATTTCCTTGAGCAGCCCGTATGACAGGCAGGGATAGATTTCTCCAGTGCCGGGGGAAGCCAGGAAGTCGATTTCACGCTGATCAAAAAAAACGTGATTGATGTGGATACGGACCAGGTAACGGCCCGGGCCTAAATCCTGATGGGCGGCCAAGGCATTCAACGCCAGGGCGCCGGCATTACCAGGGTGGCTGTCGAGTTGACGCATGAACGTGGACTGGAATTCCAGCGTTTCGCTCGCACGCGCTGAGTCGATCTCCAAGAGCAGGATGCTACCGCTGCTGATAACAAAGAGAGGAAAGAGACACCGCCGAGTCGATGGGCACAGACGCCGGGTTGGAGAAGACATAGTCATGTTCCGGACAAGAGCATTTACGCCAGAGACTTAAAAGCCAGAGCTGACGGGCAAAGTAATAGGCTGGGTAAAACCGCCATAATCGGTAATCGCCGAAAACGTAACTTGCATGCCTTGGGTGGGCTTGACGCCGCGTAGATTGTAACGTTGGCTGGAAAGAGGCGAGAGCATGGCGGTGTTATCCAGTACAACGACCTGGCCGTTGCTGATGACTTCTATCCGGATGAACGACACGTGAAACGGGCTGGGATTACTTGCCAATAAATAAATCTGATTCCGTTCTTTTTGTAATGACCAGCTCAGGTCTTTCAGCCGATCTACTGGATTGTCTTTTAATTCCTGCGGTCGGTAAAAAAATTTAATCCGAGTGCGCAGGGCAATATTGAGTTGATTCGCTTCGGTGGTCTGTATTTGGGGAATTTCTTGTACATTTAGATAAAACAGAGACTCGCGATCACGGGGCAATGCGTTGGGTAAGCCATTGATTTGAATTTGCTGTTCCTTGTTCGCGTTTAATCGGAATAATGGCGGGGAGACAATAAACGGCACCGCAGTGGTTTGATCGTCAGTAACGGTATTGACCCAACTTTGAACAGCGAAAGCTTTGTCGCTCGGGTTGGAAATGGTCAATGAAACATTGCGTTTTTCGCCATTGAAAACAACCCGCGTACCACTGAGGGTCAATGCTGCTTGAGTGCTGGGCAAATAAAGGGAAAAAAAAGCAGTGAATGTGCAAGTGATGCTCACGGCTCTGATATTTAGCGGCCATTTAAATAAGCCAGGCATGAATGAGTTTCCTTGAACGATTTGTCAAACAGACCCGGCGGGCCGTAACTAAAATAGAGCGCCAGAAAATCGAAATTTTCTGGCGAGTGTAATGCGGAACTTAAATGATATTGACGGTGAAGTTAACGTCCGATTCCGCAGGGCCTGCGGTTACGGCAGTCAGATACGACTTGTAAACGGCATGGAAGGTCAGGGTGCTTGGGTCCGTAATAGAGATTGGATACGATCTGGAGGCGTCGCCATTAGGGATGAGAGCTCCTCTGCTGTCTTTGATCGCTACGCCAAGGCCTTGGGCAACACCTGCAAGAGGTTTAAGGCCGTGATAAGCATCGCTCGGGCCTACTCCGCCATAAACCGAACTGAACGTCACAGTCGCCGCGGTACTACCCGGCGGCACCACGCAACCACCGCCTGGGGTCAATTTTAGTGCAAATGTTTTGCCGGCGCTTTCGTCGCCGATGCTGGTGAACTGTTTGGTGTTGGCAAAACCAATAAGAACGGGACCGTTTACTGAACCGCTAACCGGATCAATGACTTCGATGGGGCACGTAGCGCTGTCAATTCGGCCCTGGAAGTTGATGGTGCCGGTGAAAGCAAATGCCGCCTGGCCTGCGAGAGTTAGCGTCAGGCCCAGCGGTAAAGTCAATAAAGATTTCTTCATGTTGCCATTCCTTTGAATAGAAAAAGTCCGAGAATTAAAGTGCGAGACAGTCTCGGGAAGCTTGCCGCGCGGTAAGCGGGGTGAGTGGATGTAGTGCGTTGTCTCGGAAGAAGGAGTTTAAAAGTAGGGCGGGGAGGGGGATATGAGAGAACTCTCAATTATGTGAAAAGGCTCCAGCCTTTTTCATAAGATTGGGCTGGAGCTTATTCTCGGTTTCGGTTGTTAGAAACGTTGCGCTAGAATTAGTTGGTTTAAAATCCGTACGCGATTGGTCCTAAATGATACATCACCTCGGTCGCCAGCAAATCTGGGTGGAGTATCTGAGACAAACATGGTGATGTCTTCGTCTTGGTACTGCCATGATTCAGGTAGATTCATATCTACTGTTTTGTTATTTAAGACAGGCTCGCTGGGTTTTGTCTTTACCTGAGTCACTTTGGGCGTGGCATTTCTCGATAATGAATTGGAAACTTTAAGGCTAGGTACGGCCGGGACTTTAGGTGCAGATTCTACCGCCACATTTTTTGTTATATTACCGTTAGCCGGATTCGGACTAATAGAGGTGCGAACTAGATTTTTTGAACTTTTCAGATTTGAAAAAACTGGAGCCTCTATAGTCTCCATCCTTAAAGGCGACTGTGGTACTGAGGTCTTCACCGCCGCTGCCCCAATCCGTCCCATCGCATACACCCCCAACCCCGCCCCCATTGCAATGTACCCAGTGTACATACTGGCTTTTTCCATACCCTCATTCCCCGTCACAATCGCGGCCACCCCTGTAATGGCGCTCGCGGCACTCGCAGCGAAGGAGGTGATCGTCAGTAAACCGCCAGCCATACTTGCGGCACTGGCCCCGGCAGATCGATGTCCTTGGGCAACGCCAGACATACACCTATAACGCTCGCGCACAGTTGACTGAAACCCGACTGGGCGACACCTGTTCGACGTTCACCTACGATGACCTGGCGCGAATCAAAACGATCAAGACGGTCGATGGTGCTCAGGCGCTGGAGACTGGTATTGCCTACGACGACTTCGGTCGCGAAGCGTTGCGTACCTTCAAGTTTGGCCAGGAGGAAGCCACCCAGACATTGGCCCAGGTTTACGATGAGGCCGATCGGCTGATAAACCGAACCTTGAAACAAGGCAGCGATGTCTTGCGCGACGAAACTTATGCCTATGACGACCGCGGGCGATTGGTGGATTACAGTTGCGAAGGTAGTCAATGCCCGGTGGATCCTTATGGCAAAACCATCATTGGCCAGATGTTCGGTTTCGATGAAAAGGACAATCTGACTTTTCTGGAGACGACATTCGATGAAGGGCACCACACGATCGATTTCGAATACAACAATGACGACCCTTGTCAGCTGAGCGCGCTGGTAAACACATTGCGACCTGAGCGCCCTGATGATCCGTCCTATCCGCCCAGGATTGATTTCGAGTATGACGCCAACGGCAATTTGTTGAATGACGAAGCGGGTCGTTCCCTGGACTATGACAGTTTGAGTCGCTTGATCAGCGTCAGTGCCTTGTCCGGTGAAACGGCTAATGACTATCACTATGACTCGCTGGATACCCTCAGCGGCAGCCAGTCGGATGGCAGTGCCGAGCAGCGCTTCTACCAGAACGGTGAGCTGGCGAATAGTGTTCGGGGCGCTGACACCAGTACCTTTGTGCGAGCTGAAGGTATCGTGCTCGCCGAGCACCAGGAAGGTGCTGGCCCAAAGTCCCTGTTGCTGGCCAGTGATGACAAGAACAGCGTGCTGTGTGAGGTGAGCCTGGATGGGCGCAATGAAATCGCTTATTCGGCGTACGGGCATCGTGGGGATGACGCGGCGATGAGGAGTCATTTGGGTTACAACGGCGAATTTCGGGAAGCACAAACGGGGTGCTACTTGTTGGGCGGTGGGTATCGGGCGTTCAATCCGGGGTTGATGCGGTTTCATAGTCCGGACAGTTTGAGTCCGTTTGGGGACGGGGGATTGAATGCGTATATGTATTGTCTGGGGAATCCGGTCAGTTTTACTGACCCGACAGGGCATATTTCAATCCTTTCCAAGCTTGTCGTGTTCTTTATGATGACTGGTGACGATGTAACCCGAGTGGCAGGTAGCGCTGGTTCAAATGCCGCAAAAACAGCAGGCCGCAGTTCTCGACAATTAGCGAACGTCACCGATGAGCTGGCAAGCGTTTCTGTGTCTGCCCGACCTTCAAGACCGTTCGCGCGTCAGTCTGCGACAGGTGCCCGTTCTAGAACACCAACACCGGACTATGACTCCTCTGTTCCACAAACCTTGGCCAGAGAGAGGGGGTTCTACGTCGCGTCCAACTCACCAGAGGAAGCATCTAGGATGACGTTCAAGCAGGCGAAAGCTGAAAATCCAGCTCTTGAAATGCCAGTCACTAGAACATCACCTGCGCACAAAAAAGTTTCAGCTCCCGACCAACACTCATCCAGACCAAAACAACCAAAACAACCAAAAACACAAACTGAGCAGGAGAAGCGGGATGCGGCTTTTTTAAGCAGGAAACGAATTGAGGACATCAGGAAAAACGACGGCAGGTTTTAAACCCTGATCATCGAGATACACATTCGGGTAGTTCGATGTGTAGTAGTGGACTCACCCCCACAACCCGCTCACCCGCGCAAACTCCACCAACCCACTGTCATGGCCAAGCCCCAACTTGTCCATGGCGGTGCGTTTTTGTCGGCTGATGGTTTTTTCGCTGCGGTTCAGTTGCGCGGCAATTTGTCGGCCGGACAGGCCCTGGACGAACAGCCGCACCACTTCCATTTCTCGTTGAGAAAGACTCACCGATGGCGTCTCAGTGCTTGAGGACGACAAGGTCTGGGCATTGAGAGTCTCGGCAAAAGAAGGGCTGAGGTAGCGACGGCCCTTGAGCACGGTCTGCACGGCCCGTTTCAATTCGATCAAAGGGCTGCGTTTGTCGAACAGGCCGCAGACGCCATGATTGAGCAGTGCTTGCAGAAGGGAAGCGTTGCGCAACATGGTCATCACGATCAGTGGTAGGTGGCGAAAGTGCCGGTTCAAATAACCCATCAACGCCAGGCCATCGGGAAAGCGCCCGTAGGGCATCGAATAGTCACTGATCAGTATGTCGCACGGTGTGCGTTCCAGATGGGCGATCAGTTCATCGGCGTTGTGCGCCTGGGCGACAATCGAGAACGCGTTGCCGCAGAGGGCCATTTCGGCCCCCATCAGCACCACGGGGTGGTCATCGGCGAGGATGATCCGGAGTGCTTTCGGATCGCAATGCCGACGCGATATCGGGGCATCGTCGCAGGCATTGTCGAGGGGCAGAACAAGGGGCAAGTCGGTAAGCGTCTGGGCCGGGTTCATGCGGTGTCTCTGTGAAGAACAATGGGCGCCGTACGCCCCGGCCAGCCCCGGTTCAAGGCATATGTATCAAGCCTTGTCCCAGCGCTTTGACCACGGCGCTCCAGCGTGAACTCACGCCGAACTTTCGGCGGATGTTGCAAAAGTGGTAATTCACCCCGGCTTCGGTACAGTTGACGATCTGACCGATTTCCCAAGACGACTTGCCGACTGCGCTCCATTGCAGAACTTCTCTTTCCCTGGAAGTGAGTGTTATCGCTTTGCGTTGTTCGGGCTCCTCTGACTGAAAACTGACCTGGGCTGGCGATGACCGGACTGGAGTTGGGTTGGTACGGTACATAACGGGCACTCTCCCATTTATCATCAATGATGGCGTGGGCGCGGCAGAATCTTCCTTCTTCATAAAGGGCATGGTTCGCGCGACTGCCTTCAAGTACCTCTATCAGGGCTTGTCGGCATGGCTGAGTTATAACGCGAAATCACGCCCTTGGAACCTGTCAGAAATTACAGGTAGGCGATTTTAATGAGGAGATTGTCGAAATAGCTGTCGGCTATTGCGCTCTTCTGGGTAGGAATTTTCTTTCTACTGCCTCATGAAACATCCTGAACAGTAAAGCCATGATTAAACTAGATTTTTTGTATTTTTCTGGTGAGTGTAAGCGCTGGAAACGAAAAGGATTTTCCAGATTTTTGCCGGCCCCGGGTATCAGATATCCCACCTCGATTCCTCGTCCCAGCCGATGAACGGAGCATCGTGATGCTGAATAAAACCTGAAGTCCTAGACCGGTGAGCAGGACATGCCCAAAGGTAGAGCACCATCATGAAAAATAGCCGGGTGCAACTAGCAGTTCTGTCAGTGGTGTTGCTGCCGGGAGGGATATTTAATGGAGTCTGATTCCACTGACGGGACAGATCGAGATGAACTCTGACGAAGAGGCACCATCGCAAGCTATCAGTCATGCGACAGCCCAAGCGCTATCTCCGCCCCAGGCTGGATTAGCGCGACCCGGTATACCAATTGCGGTAGTAATTGGTACTTCAGAATCATCCATCAAAATTTCATGGGCATACGCTGCTGGTGGGTCGGAGACCGGATCTCGGGTGAAATGGGGACTCGATCCGTCGCCCGACTCGTTCATCGACCAGATAAATCTCCTTTTACCCATGAAAATTTTTGATATCACCGCCCTGATGCCCGGGACCCGTTATTACATCCATGTATACGGTACCAAAGCGGAGGAGTTGTCAGCGCCGAAGCGGATTGTTGAAACGACCAAACCTGCCACGTCTGTACCCGTCAGCCCGACGAATCTCAAGGCTGTGCCAACCAACAACACGGTGGCGCTGACCTGGACCGGCCCGCCTAATGCCTCCAGCTACAAGATCGGTTATGGCATTGCACCCAGCGGCTCGGTAACCAATACCACTTCGCTCAGTCCAGCCTGTACGATCAGTGGGCTGATTTCCAATACCAACTATTACTTCGACGTTCGCTCGTCTAATAGCAATGGCGATTCGGCACCGACACGCATCGTTAAACAGACGCTGCAGGTACCTGCGCCGCCAAATGATCTGCGTGCAACGCCAGCGATCATCACGATGGATCTGAACTGGACCGCATCCGCTGGGGCTACCCAATATGTCATCCGTTATGGTGTCGAGCCCGGTGGCCCCCCTCAGACTATAGTGACGAGATCCACGAACTATCAGCTGACCGGCCTGAGTAAAAATACGCTGTACTTTGTCGAAGTGAGTGCAGCCAATACCAACGGCGAATCGTTGCCGACGCGGATCACGCCAACCACGTTAGACGGCCCCCCCTTGCCACGTCCCCCCTATAACCTTGTAGCTGCGGCCTTGGCGGGGCAGATTACTTTCCGATGGAGTGGAGATCCTAATGCAACGAAGTACGAAGTCAGTTATGGCCTCGCGGACAGTGAGGACGTCATTGGCAGAGACAGCACCAGTTATGACATTCATACGTTCAAGGGGCTGATGCCAGACACCCGTTATTCGCTGAGGGTGCAAGCTACAAATGCCAGCGGCAGTTCAGCTCCGGCAAGCACCAGCGCACGTACCCAACGGTTGAATCCGCCAGTGGTTTTTTCGGCTCACTCAAGGTTGGATTATCTTTTCGTGTCGTGGTCAGCAGGCGAAGGCGCAACGGGATACAACCTCAGTTATGGTCTTGAAGCCAATGGTATTGTTATCAACACCATATCTACCGCCACCTTGAACCATGTGATTACGGGCCTGCTTGAGAACACCCGCTACTTTGTCGAGTTGCGCTCCACTAATGGGGATGCAGTTTCGGAGCCAAAACGTATTGTCAAGCCGACAGCCAAACCAATGATCGCTCCCCTGAATTTACGTAACCCCGGAAGGACTTACAATCAAGCCGCTTTGGTTTGGGATCGCCCCGAGGATAGTTGGGGATTTATCGATTACGAGATTAGCCGCAATGGCGAGCGAGAGGCACGGAGCACTGTGGGAAGCTTTCTTGCTACGAACTTGATCCCGGGTGTTTCCAATACCTTCAGGATACGTACACGGGTCATACCGAACACGCTTTCGGACCCTGTTTCCATCGTCGTAACCACTTACGACTGGGTGCCTCCGACCAAGCCGAAAGTACTGAAGCTCACACCCTTGGCACCTGGCAGTGCAACGTTGAGTTGGCTCGCCGCAGAAGACAATGTGGGCGTGACCGGTTATGAAGTCCGCCGCAATGGTGAGGCCTGGCGCCCGGTGAGCGGAACCAGCCACCCTGTCACCGGTTTGATAGATGGCATCCTCAATACATTCGAGGTACGGGCCAAAGATGCTGCCGGAAATAAATCTATCCCGGCTTCACTCACGTATATTCCTGATTTGACTAAACCGACGATGCCCGGCATTCCAGTCTCAAGCAACTTAACGGAGACGTCGGCCGTACTGACCTGGACACCATCAACTGACAATGTAGGGGTGAAGACCTATCGGGTCTCCCTCAATGGCGCAGCCCCGGTCCTGGTTGCCCAGAACAGCTACCTTTTCACCGACTTGAAAGAGGCTACCCCATACACTGTTGTGGTTAGTGCTGTGGATGCAGCGGGAAATATTTCCGATTCAAGTACGGGAATATTCAGCACACTGGATGTGACAGCGCCTGGCAAACCGGGCACACCAGTAATCAGCAACCTGACCGTCAACTCGGCGACGGTGACCTGGACCGCATCCACTGACAATGTGGCAGTGACGGGCTATAAAGTCTCCCTCAATGGCGCTGTACCTTTCTCTGTCGCCCAGAACAGCCACCGTTTTACTGATCTGAAAGAGGCGACCCCATACACAGTCGTAGTGAACGCTGTAGATGCCGCTGAAAATGTATCCATCCCCAGCTCGGCTACGTTTATCACTCTGGATGTCACGAAGCCAACCCAACCGACCGGACTTGTTGATGTCAATGTTTCCAGCAGAGCCGTTGCCCTTGTCTGGAACAGGTCAAGCGACAACGTAGGAGTCACCCACTATGAAATCCTGAAAGAGGGAGGCGTTATCGATACAACCAAGGACTCAACGCCGGCCTATCTCGCTATCGGGCTTACAGCGGGAACCTGCTACAGCTTTGCCGTACAGGCTCTTGACGCGGCGGGTAATTGCTCTGAGCCAAGCATGGCCATTGCGGTAAAAACTGCGCCTCTAAGTGCGCCAAAAAATGTTCGGACGTCAGTCAGCCACAACACGATACACCTTCAGTGGGACCGGCCGGATGATGCAATCGGGTTGCTGGGGTACAGGACAGAAGCAGACGATCACAACGGCTCTTATCGGAAAGTCGAAGCGCCTTTGCAGTCAGTAGCGTTGACCCTGCTCAAGCCATCAACCGAATATACCGTTAGCATTCGCGCTCATGATGCCTCGCAGTTCTACGGGGAGCCATTAACGTTCAAGGTAACCACAAAAGCGAGATGAGTGACTGTAGACCTTTAGGGGGGCTCAACCAAAGAGCCTCGCCGCAATAGAGAAACCAAGTATCGCGGCATTGAACAGAAACCCGGTGACCTATGAAGGTGTATTCGGCGCTTGCTGAGCGAAAGTGGTGCCAGTGACGGTGCGCTCGGAGAATGGCTTTCGCGTCGATCCGGCGGCTGTTGCGGCGCTGATTACGCCCAAGATAGCTGTCATGCCAGTGTGGGTCATAGGCGTGCCCCTCGAAATGCGCGCGCAGCGTCTCGATGCCGGGGTCGGCGTCCTGGGCCAGGTCGATCCAGTTGCGAGAGGTCATGCTGCACCTGTGAGACGATGCTGTGGAATTTAACGCTGCACCGAGGGGTTCAGGCGCTTGGCAGCAGCATCAATTTAACGGGGTGTTGGTGTCCGGTTTTGTGGGGGCAAGTCCAGACATCGTTTTTACTGGGCCACAGGGCAACAATCTCCCTTACGGCACGACCCAGACGTCCTTGAAACCGCTCTTGTATCCATTGACACACTACAAAGTCAGCATCACCGCACTTGACGCCATTGGACGTTCACTACCGTTGAACGACGAGTTTACAACGTAATACGGTCCACCCCGGATTGATGGAGAGGGCGTTCACCCAAACAACCCTGCGGCGATATTGATCGAAAACCCCAATATCGCCGTATTGAACAAAAAGCCAATCAACGATTGCGCCAGCACGATCTTGCGCATGCCCCGGGTGGCCACACCGACATCCGAGGTCTGCACCGCCACGCCGATGGTGAAGGAGAAGTACAGAAAGTCCCAATAGTTGGGCGTTGTCAGGTCTTCGGTAAAGCGCAATGCCGGCTCCCTGCCGTTCCAGGTGTAAAACAGCCGAGCGTAATGCACGCTGAAGATCACCCCGGTCAGCAGCCAAGAGCCGATCACCGTCAAGCCGGTGAAGCCGTAGCGCAGGAGTTTGTGGGTGGTGTCCAGGTCTTTGCTGCCGACCAGTTCGAAGGTAATGGTGGCGAGGCTGGCTATCGCCGCGATGCAGACCACCAACAGCACCAGCCCGGCATTTTCGTCTTCGATTTCGGCAATGCGTTTGACGTCCGGGGCCTTGGCACGCATGGTCAGCCAGAGCATCAGCATCAGATAGGTCCAGACCCCGGCGTTCCAGCCGATGAGAATTTTGCTGATGATCGAGTCGGCTGGAGCCAGAATGTCCACCGCGACGCCGAGTGTGGCAGCGGCGGACAGGCGAGGGTGGGTGCGGGCGAGTAGGGGCATGGAGGCTCGATGCGTCTGGGCTTTGCAAACACCATAGCCCAGCGTTATCCATTGTGACCACAAAGCTGAATCCAATGGGCTCTAATGTGGGAGCGAGCTTGCTCGCGAAGGCGGCGTGTCAGTCAACATCAATGTTGAATGTGACGGCCCTTTCGCGAGCAAGCCCGCTCCCACAGGTGATTGGTGTTGTTGGTTAGAGGTCCTTGTGGCGTTTGCGCACCAGCTTCATCACCACCACAAAGAACACCGGTACGAACACCACCGCCAGGGTCGCGGTGATCATCCCGCCGATCACCCCGGTGCCGATGGCTTGCTGGCTCGCCGAACTGGCGCCGGTGGCAATCGCCAGCGGTACCACGCCAAGGATGAACGCCAGCGAGGTCATTACGATGGGGCGAAGTCGCAGGCGTGCGGCTTGCAGGGTGGCGTCGATCAGGTCATGACCTTCGTCATACAGGCTTTTGGCGAATTCGATGATCAGGATCGCGTTCTTCGCCGACAGACCGATGATGGTAATCAGCCCGACCTTGAAGAACACGTCATTGGGCATCCCGCGCAGGGTCACGGCCAGTACCGCACCGAGCACACCCAGTGGCACCACCAGCAGCACCGACGTCGGAATCGACCAGCTCTCGTACAGCGCCGCCAGGCACAGGAACACGATCAACAGCGACAGCCCGAGCAGAATCGGTGCCTGGCTGCCGGACAAGCGTTCCTGCAACGACAACCCGGTCCATTCCTGACCCAACCCCGCCGGCCCTAGCGCCACCAGCCGTTCGATTTCCGCCATGGCTTCGCCGGTGCTGTAACCGGGCGCCGGTTCGCCGGAAATGCTGATGGCCGGGTAGCCGTTGTAGCGGGTCAACTGCGCCGGGCCCTGGGTCCAGTTCGCCCGGACGAAGGACGACAATGGCACCATCTTTTCGGCGTCGTTGCGCACGTGAATCTTCAGCAGATCATCGACCTGACTGCGTTGATCACCTTCAGCCTGAACCACCACCCGTTGCATCCTTCCCTGGTTGGGGAAGTCGTTGATGTAGGCTGACCCGACCGCCGTGGACAACACATTGCCAATATCGGCAAACGAAATGCCCAGGGCGTTGGCTTGCTTGCGGTCGACTTCCAGTTGCACCTGCGGCGCTTCGGCCAGGGCGCTTTCGCGTACGTTCATCAGGATCGGGCTCTTCTCGGCGGCGGCCAGCAATTGGCTGCGCGCCTGCATCAGCGTGGCATGGCCGAGGCCGCCGCGGTCTTGCAGACGGAACTCAAAACCGCTGGACGTGCCGAGGCCATCGACCGGCGGCGGCAACACCGCAAAGGCCATGGCGTCCTTGATCTGACTTAGCGCGATGTTGGCACGGTCGGCAATCGAACTCGCCGAGTCGTCGCTGCCGCGATCCGACCAATCCTTGAGCGTGGTGAACGCCAACGCGGCGTTCTGCCCGCTGCCGGAGAAGCTGAAACCGAGAATCACCGTGCTGTCACCAACGCCCGGTTCAGTGGCGTTGTGCGCTTCGATCTGTTCGACCACCTGCACCGTGCGATTCTTGCTCGCGCCCGGTGGCAGTTGAATGTCGGTGATGGTGTAACCCTGGTCTTCCACCGGCAGAAACGAGGAGGGCAGACGACTGAAGCACAGCCCCAGACCGATCAGCAGCACGCCGTAGATCAACAGGTAACGGCCGGTGCGTTTCAGTGCGTAGGCAACCCAGCCCTGATAGCGCTCGGTCAGCTGTTCGAAGCGTCGGTTGAACCAGCCGAAGAAACCGCCCTTGGCATGATGCTCGCCCTTGGCAATTGGCTTGAGCAGCGTCGCGCACAGCGCCGGGGTCAAGGTCAGGGCGAGGAATGCCGAGAACAGAATCGAGGTGGCCATCGACAACGAGAACTGCCGGTAAATCACCCCGACCGAGCCCTGCATGAACGCCATCGGAATGAACACCGCCACCAGCACCAGGGTGATGCCGATGATCGCCCCGGTGATTTGCTTCATCGCCTTGCGCGTCGCGTCCTTGGGCGACAGGCCCTCGGTGGCCATGATCCGCTCGACGTTCTCCACCACCACAATCGCGTCGTCCACCAGAATGCCGATGGCCAGCACCATGCCGAACATGGTCAGCACATTGATCGAGAAGCCCAGCGCGAGCATGGTCGCGAAAGTCCCCATCAATGCCACCGGCACCACCAGCGTCGGAATCAGCGTGTAGCGGATGTTCTGCAGGAACAGGAACATCACCGCAAACACCAGCACCATCGCCTCGGCGAGGGTATAGACCACTTTGGTGATCGAGACTTTGACGAAGGGCGAGGTGTCGTACGGAATCTTGTATTCGACGCCGGCCGGGAAGTAACGCGCCAGTTCATCCATCTTCGCCCGCACCAGCGTCGCGGTGCTCAGGGCATTGGCACCCGGCGACAGTTGCACGCTGACGGCGATTGACGGTTTACCGTTCAGCCGCGTGGAGAATTGATATTCCTGGCTGCCGATCTCGACGCGCGCCACATCGCCGATGCGCACCGTGGAGCCGTCAGGATTGGCCTTGAGCACAATGTCGGCGAATTCTTGAGGCGTCGACAGCTGGCCTTTGACCAGAATGGTCGCGGTGATTTCCTGCGTGGTGCGCGTCGGCAAGTCGCCGATGCTGCCCGCGGAAACCTGAGCATTTTGCGCAACGATGGCGGCATTGACATCGGCCGGGGTCAGGTTGAAGCCGATCAACTTCTGCGGATCGATCCAGATCCGCATCGCCCGTTCGGCACCGTACAGCTGGGCCTTGCCGACGCCGTCCAGACGCTTGATCTCGTTCATCACGTTGCGCGCCAGGTAATCGCTGAGCGCTACGTCGTCGAGCTTGCCATCGCTGGAGGTGAGGGTGATCAGTAGCAGGAAACCGGCGGAGACTTTCTCCACCTGCAAACCCTGCTGAGTCACCGCTTGCGGTAAACGCGACTCCACCACTTTGAGGCGGTTTTGCACATCGACCTGTGCCATTTCCGGGTCAGTGCCCGGCTGGAACGTTGCGGTGATGGTGGCGCTGCCGAGGCTGCTTTGGGATTCGAAATACAGCAGATGGTCGGCGCCGTTGAGTTCTTCCTCGATCAGGCTGACCACGCTTTCGTCCACGGTTTGCGCCGAAGCGCCCGGGTAAGTGGCATAGATTTCGACTTTCGGCGGCGCAACGTTCGGGTATTGCGCCACCGGCAACTGCACAATGGCCAGCGCACCGGCGAGCAGGATGAACAAGGCGATCACCCAGGCGAACACCGGGCGGTCGATAAAGAACTGCGGCATAAAAAAGCGTCCTGCTTACTGACCAGAAACCTGGGCAAGTGGGAGAGGGGTGTCATCTATCTGGACTTTTTCACCGGGGCGCGCATGTTGCAGGCCTTCAGTGACGATGCGGTCGCCGGGCTTGAGGCCGCGGGTGACGATCCAGCGATCGTTCTGCACCGCGCCCAGTTCGACCGGTTGCTGGCCGACGCGCTGCTCGGCGTCGAGCAGCAATACTTGGGCAACGCCGGCGCTGTCACGCTGGATGGCCCGTTGCGGCACGCTGATGCCTTGCTGATTGAACGCTTGCTCCAGACGCACACGAACGAAGCTGCCCGGCAGCAAGTCGAGGTCCGGGTTGGGGAACTCGCTGCGCAGAATGATCTGACCGGTGCCCGGGTCGACGGTGATGTCGGTGAACAACAACTTGCCCGGCAGCGGGTAGAGGCTGCCGTCGTCCTGAATCAGCGTGGCTTTGGCCTGACCTTGACCCACTTCCTTTAACTGGCCGGAACGGAACGCGCGGCGCAGGTCGTTGAGTTCACGGGTCGATTGCGTCAGGTCGGCGTGGATCGGGTTCAACTGCTGAATCAGTGCCAGCGGCGTGGTTTCGTTCTGCCCGACCAGCGCGCCTTCGGTTACCAGCGCTCGGCCGATGCGCCCGGAAATCGGTGCGGTGACGGTGGCGTAACCCAGGTTCAGTTTCGCCCGCTCCACGGCGGCTTTATTGGCGGCGACATCGGCGGCGGTCTGCCGGGCATTGGCCCGAGCGTTGTCGTAATCCTGACCGCTGATAGCGTTGCCTTCGATCAATTGGGCGTAACGCTGCTCTTGCAGTCTGGCCTGGAACGCATTGGCTTCGGCCTTGCGTAGTGCCGCCTCGGCGCTGTCCAGATCGGCCTTGAACGGCGCCGGATCGATACGGAATAGAACGTCGCCTTTTTTTACGTCGCTGCCTTCGCGAAAGGCCCGTTGCAACACCACGCCGGCCACACGGGCGCGCACTTCGGCGATGCGTGGCGCGACAATCCGCCCGCTCAGTTCGCTGCTGATCGACAGCGGCCGGGCTTCGATGGTCTCGATCCGCACGGTGGCCAGTGGCGCCTGTTCTTCGGCGGTCGAGGACTGGTCACAAGCGCTCAGCGTCAACGCCAGTGCAATCAGGCTGAGCCGGGCAAGCAGATTCTTTGACATGTAAGTACCCCAATAATGACCTCCCGTATCCTACGGGGGGCCGGCGAGGGTAGCGGTGAAGCTTTGTAGGGGCTGTGTGAAATTGTGTAAGGGTTTTGCTCATGGGAGTGTGAGGGCGTATATCCTTGGCGGCTTGATTCCTTTGCGCCTGTTATGCCGCCTTCGCGAGCAAGCCCGCTCCCACACTGGATCAGCGTCGCACTGAAGATCAAATGTGGGAGCGGGCTTGCTCGCGAAGAGGCCCTGACAGGCGCCACTGCACTTTCTGGAAACACCCCATGCCCAACATCCTCCTGGTCGAAGACGACACCGCGCTCTCCGAACTGATTGCCAGCTACCTGGAACGCAACGGCTATTGCGTCAGCGTGATCAGCCGTGGCGACCTTGTGCGCGAGCGGGCGCGGGTCAATCCTCCGGACCTGGTGATTCTCGATCTGATGCTGCCGGGGCTTGATGGCTTGCAAGTTTGCCGCTTGCTGCGAGCCGATTCGGCGACCTTGCCGATCCTGATGCTCACCGCCCGCGACGACAGCCACGATCAAGTGCTGGGCCTGGAGATGGGCGCCGACGACTACGTCACCAAACCCTGCGAACCACGGGTGTTGCTGGCCCGGGTGCGCACCTTGCTGCGCCGCAGTAGCCTCAGCGAACCGCTGACCGCCAATGACCGTATTCTCATGGGCAATCTGTGCATCGACCTGTCCGAGCGCACCGTGACCTGGCGCGAGCAACTGGTCGAACTGTCCAGCGGTGAATACAACCTGCTGGTGGTGCTGGCCCGACATGCCGGCGAAGTGCTCAGCCGCGACCAGATTCTGCAACGCTTGCGCGGTATCGAATTCAACGGCACCGACCGCTCGGTGGACGTGGCCATCTCCAAGCTGCGGCGCAAGTTTGACGACCACGCCGGCGAGGCGCGCAAGATCAAAACCGTGTGGGGCAAGGGTTACTTGTTCAGCCGCTCCGAGTGGGAATGCTGAGTCGATGTTCAGAATCCTGTTTCGCCTCTATCTGGTGACCGTCGTCTCGTTCAGCGCGGCGATCTATCTGGTGCCGGACCTGGTGATCCAGGTCTTTCATGAGCGCTTCATGACCTACAACCTCGATTACTCCCGAGGTTTGCAAACGCTGATCGTCAAGCAGTTTCGCGCGGTTCCGATTGAGCAGTGGCCGGCGCTGGCGGCCGAAATGGACAAGGAATTCCAGCCGCTGCACATCGTACTGACCCGCAACGACGACGCCGAATTTACCCTGAATGAACGTGCGCGCTTGCAGCGCGGGGAAAACGTGGTGCGCATCGGCGACTGGGGCTGGCGCACCTTGGCCGTGACACCGTTGAACGAGCAAATGGTGGTGGAAATGGTCGTGCCGCCGGACCCGACGGACGTCAGTTGGTTGTACTGGAGCATCAACGTGCTGATCGGCGCGACCATGCTCGCCTGTCTGTTGCTGTGGTTGCGCCCGCACTGGCGTGATCTGGAACGTCTCAAAGGCACCGCCGAACGCTTCGGCAAGGGCCACCTGAGCGAGCGCACGCAGATTTCCCCCAACTCCAACATCGGTAGCCTGGCCCACGTGTTCGACACCATGGCCGGCGACATCGAAAACCTGCTCAACCAGCAGCGCGATCTGCTCAACGCCGTGTCCCACGAACTGCGCACGCCACTGACACGGCTGGACTTCGGCCTGGCCCTGGCGCTGTCCGACGACTTGCCGGCCACCAGCCGCGAACGTCTGCAAGGCTTGGTCGCACACATTCGCGAGCTGGATGAATTGGTACTGGAATTGCTGTCTTACAGCCGTCTACAAAACCCGGGGCAGTTGCCGGAGCAGGTCGACGTGTCGCTGGATGAGTTCATCGACAGCATCCTCGGCAGTGTCGACGAAGAACTGGAATCCCCGGAAATCGTCATCGATGTGCTGCTTAACGGCCAGCTCGAACGCTTCTCGCTGGACCCGCGATTGACCGCCCGGGCGATCCAGAACCTGCTGCGCAATGCCATGCGCTATTGCGAAAAGCGGATTCAGATCGGTGTGCAGGTGTGCGCCAAGGGCTGTGAAATCTGGGTGGATGACGATGGCATCGGCATTCCGGAGGAAGAGCGGGAACGGATTTTCGAGCCGTTCTATCGGCTGGATCGTAGTCGGGATCGCGCAACGGGTGGGTTTGGGTTGGGCCTGGCGATCAGCCGCCGGGCGCTGGAAGCACAGGGCGGCACACTCACCGCGCAAACGTCGCCGCTGGGCGGTGCGCGGTTTCGACTTTGGCTGCCGACCCCGGTTTAAAGGCACTTTCTCCGACGATTCGCGTTTGCGGGTTTTACTCGATCCAAATGTAGGAGCTGCCGAAGGCTGCGATCTTTTGATCTGGCTTTTCAAAGAACAAAATCAAAAGATCGCAGCCTTCGGCAGCTCCTACAGAGAGCGGGGCTGCATCGCGACCCAACAGGGCGGCGTTCCGACAAGCCCCCTCGCCACAGGAATCACCAAGCACAGGTTTTTGACAAGCTCAGCCGAGTATTTCGGTTGATGAAATCAGCCCAACCCCAGCCACCTGCATCCGGTCAATTGCTGCCGCCAGCGATCCATCCAGATCAATCGCCCGACACGCATCCAGCACCACAAACGCATTGAACCCCGCCGCCCGCGCGTCCAGCGCAGAAAAAATTACGCAGAAATCCAGTGCCAGCCCGACCATGTAAACCGCGTCGATGCCGCGCTCTTTAAGGTACCCGGCCAAGCCTGTGGTCGTGGTTCGATCCGCTTCCAGAAACGCCGAATAACTGTCGATGTCCGGGTTGCAGCCCTTGCGGATGATCAGTTGGGCGTGGGGCAGGTCCAGTTCTGGGTGGAACTCGGCGCCGGGTGTGGCTCGCACGCAATGCTCAGGCCAAAGTGTCTGTTCACCATAAGGCAACTGAATCACGTCATAAGGCTTGCGACCGGGGTGGCTGGAAGCGAATGAGGCGTGGCCGGGCGGGTGCCAGTCCTAGGCGATGATGACCTGCTTGAACTGGCGGCCGAGGCGGTTGATCAAAGGCACGATCAGGTCGCCCTCCGGCACCGGCAATTGACCGCCGGGGATGAAGTCGTTCTGTACGTCGATAACCAGCAGGGCTGCACGTGAAGAGATTGGCATGGGTGGGGTTCCTCCTTGGAAAGTCAGGTGCAAGCATAGTGACAACTTTGCTCGTGCGCTAAGCCGGTTTCTCAATAATTTCGGTGGTGCGGCCAATCGCGAGCAGGCTCGCTCCCACATTGGATCTGGGGCGTTCACAAATCCCCTGTGGGAGCGAGCCTGCTCGCGATGAGGTCACCCCAGACGCTAAAGATTTATAAGCAAGTCCCGCATTTGGCCGAACCGCTGCCTTACTGCCGGCACTGATGCCTTGTTATAGTTCGGGCCTCATATTCTGCCCGGTAAAGGATCACTGCCATGTCTCAATACACCGCCTTCAGCGTCGAACTGGCCGATAACATCGCCCATGTGCAGATCAACCGCCCGGAAAAGATCAATTCGATGAATGCCGCGTTCTGGAGCGAGATCATCGAGATTTTCCAGTGGATCGACGATACCGATGAAGTGCGGGTGGTGGTACTCAGTGGCGCCGGCAAGCATTTTTCTTCGGGCATCGACCTGATGATGCTGGCCGGTGTGGCCAATGAGCTGGGCAAGGATGTCGGCCGCAATGCGCGTTTGCTACGGCGCAAAATCCTTGCACTACAAGCGTCCTTCAATGCCGTCGACAACTGCCGCAAACCGGTGCTGGCGGCGATTCAGGGTTATTGCCTGGGTGGCGCCATCGACCTGATTTCAGCCTGCGATATGCGTTACGCCGCCGAGGATGCGCAATTTTCCATCAAGGAAATCGACATCGGCATGGCAGCCGATGTGGGCACTTTGCAACGCTTGCCACGGATAATCGGTGACGGCATGCTGCGTGAACTGGCTTACACTGGTCGCACCTTTGGCGCGGAGGAAGCGCGCAGCATTGGCCTGGTCAATCGCGTCTACAGCGATACCGCCAGTCTGCTTGAAGGCGTGATGGGCATTGCCCGTGAAATCGCCGGCAAGTCGCCGATTGCTATCACCGGCACCAAAGAGATGATCAGCTACATGCGTGACCATCGCATCGACGACGGCCTCGAATACGTCGCCACCTGGAACGCCGCCATGCTGCAATCCACCGATCTGCGCGTGGCCATGGCCGCCCATATGAGCAAACAGAAACCCGAATTTCCGGATTGATTAACCATGATTTCACGCTGGACCACCGCAGTACTGGACACCGATCAACCCGGCGGTTGGGCCGTGGCGCGCAGCCCTGAAGGCTTTTTGTTCGATGACAATGGCGCGCTGTTTCCACGGGAATGGCTCAAGCGTCAGGACCTGTCGATTCTCGCCGAGCATGGCATCGGTCACCTGGATGGCGAACCGGTTTATCTGCTGGAGCTGCGCAGTCACAGCGAAGTGCCGGGCTGCAACTGGAAAGGCCTGCGAGCGTTCATGCTCGAGGGCGATCATACCGTTTACAAGGTTCTCGGCTACGCCGCGCAAATAGGTACCTGGGCCCGTGAACACCGCTTCTGCGGCAATTGCGGGCAGGTGATGAGCCAGGTGCCGCGTGAGCGGGCGATGTACTGTGAGCCGTGTGACATACGCCACTATCCGCGCATTTCACCGAGCATGATCGTGCTGGTGACCCGCGGCGACGAGGTTCTGCTGGCTCGTTCGCCGCGCTTTGTCACCGGGGTCTACAGCACGTTGGCGGGGTTTGCCGAGCCGGGTGAGTCGGCCGAGGATTGCCTGATTCGCGAGGTCCGCGAAGAGGTGCAGATCGAGGTCAAGAACATCCAGTACATGGGCAGTCAGTGCTGGCCGTTCCCGCATTCGATGATGCTCGGTTTTCACGCCGAGTACGCCGGGGGCGAGATTGTCTGTCAGGAAGACGAGATCGAAGACGCCCAGTGGTTCAACGTGCATGAACTGCCGCCGTTGCCGGCGTCACGCTCGATTGCCCGTTATCTGATCGACGTCTATGTGGCGCGGCGCTTAGGCCATGCTGAACCAGTGCTGCCAGGCTAACCGGACAGTCAAGCCGAGCACCACGGTGATGAACACCGGGCGAATGAATTTCGCACCGCCGCTGATGGCGGTGCGCGCGCCGAAGAAGGCGCCGACCATCACCGACAGGCCCATGCTCAGGCCGATGATCCAGTCCACCTGGCCGGAAAAGATGAACACCGACAGCGCCGCAATGTTGCTGACGAAGTTCATGCTGCGCGCCACGCCGCTGGCCTTGACCAGGTCGATGGGGTAGAGCAACAGGCTGCTGACGGTCCAGAACGCCCCCGTTCCCGGTCCGGCCACGCCGTCGTAGAAACCGAGGCTGAAGCCTTGGCTCGATTGCCACTTTTTCTTGATCGGTGCATCGCTGTCCAGTGGCGCCTTCGGTATGCCGCCGAACAACAGATAAAGGCCGCAGGCGAAAACGATCACCGGCAGCATCTTGTTCAGCCATTCCGCCGGCAAGTAATGAGCGACCACGGCGCCGGTGAGTGCGCCCACCAGTGTACCGACGATGGCGTGCGTCCATAGCCGAGGATGGAACAGCTTGCGCCGGTAGAAAGTGAAACTGGCAGTGGCCGAGCCGAAGGTCGAACTGAGCTTGTTGGTGCCCAGCACCAGGTGCGGCGGCAGGCCGGCAGTCAGCAGCGCCGGAGTGGTCAGCAGACCACCACCGCCGGCGATGGCGTCGATGAAACCGGCAATGAAAGCGACGAGGGCCAGAACGGCCAGAGTAGTGAGGTCAACGCTGAGTTCGAAAGGCATGGAATGGGCTTATTCGGCAGGGCGCAGAAAAGGGGCTGCGGGGGAAGGCCGGTATCTTACCCATATCCAAACTTTGCGGCGACCGGTCTGGCGCAATGCATTGTAGGAGCTGCCGAAGGCTGCGATCTTTTGATTTTGCCTTTTAAGATCAAAAGATCGCAGCCTTCGGCAGCTCCTACAGGGGTTGTGTGCAACCTTAGATTTTGTGCTGCGGCCCATTACCGATCTGCCACACAAACGGCGGTTCAGTCCCGTTAATCGCCCAGTCCCCGACAATCCGCGCCTTGTAGATCACCGGATTGTGCGACGACACGGTTCGCGCATTGCGCCAGTGCCGATCCAGCGATTTACCTTCGCGAACATCCGAAGCGCCCAAGGCATTGAACAGCGCCGTGGTCGCACGCTGGATCAATTCCGAGACCACCACCTGAGCCTTGGCCGACTCAATCTCCGCTGCCACATTCGCAGCGCGCTCCAGCGCTTCATCCTCCGAGAACCGCGCCAGATAAGCCCGCTGCGCCGGTTGCGCAGCCTTCAAGGCACTGGCTTCGGCGGCATACACCCATGCCGCCACTTCACCAACCACCTGCTGCACTTGCGAATCCTCGCTGACCCGCTGCGCATTGCCGTGGCTGTAGATGCGTTTACGCTCGCGCACCTGATGCGCCACATCGCGCAACGCGGCGCGGCCAATCCCGGCCAGGGTCGCCAGCAGCACCAACTGATAAAACGCCGTCTGGTATTTGAAGCGGGTAGCGAAGTCGATGATGTTCTCGGCGTCCACTTCAGCCTCGATAAACCGCGAAGTGCCGCTGCCCGTGGTGCGCTGACCGAAACCGTCCCAGTCATCGCTCTGCACAATTCCCGGTTGGCGTGTGCGGACCGCAGCGATCACATCGCCGCCGGTATCGCTGCGTTGGGCATAGACGTCGATCCAGTCAGAGAAAATGCTGCCGGTGCTGTAGAACTTCTCGCCGTTGAGTCGCCACTGATCACCGTCGGGCGAAACCTTGGTGATCACATCACCAATCGCCACGCTGCCGATTTCGGTCCAGGCGCAACCGACGATATCGCCCTCCACGAAGCGTTTGAACCAGACATCCCGAGCCGGCCCCGGTGCCGCGTTCAACCGATCCTCGGCAAAAGCGAAATGCCCGCGCAGGGCCTGGGGCACGTTGGAATCGGCTTCGGCCAGTTCGATCAACAACTCGAACAACTGCGGCAGGGACGCGCCGCCACCGCCGTATTCAACCGGCACCCGCACCGCGCCGAAGCCAGCGTCCTTGAGCCATTGAATCGGTTCATGAGGCAGACTGCGGGTTTGTTCGCGCTCAACGGCACCGGCGGCGATGCGCTGGAAGATCGGTCGAAAACGTGCGGCCAGCGCTTCATAGTCGGTGCCGGTGGACAGCGGGTTGATTACTTGATGTTCGGTCATGGGACAGCTCCTTGGAACGGCAGTGAGTGCCATGGGGGATTGCACGGTCCATGCCGAAGCTCGCAGACCATGGTTTATTGGATGTTGTGGATTTCGGCGCGGCCTGAATTGTTGCTGTGCCAACAGCGCATCAGCAAATTGTTTCAGCACATCACATACCAGTGGCGAGGGAGCTTGCTCCCGCTGGGCTGCGCAGCGGCCCCAAAATATTTGTGAGCGCTGCGCACTCAAGCGGGAGCAAGCTCCCTCGCCACAGTGTTGCCTCAAGATTCAGCGCTGGCACGGTTGCTGCTCTGGCCTCAAGACTTACCTGAAAACCCGAGGACACGCCAATGAGTCAGCAAGCCGTCAAATTTGCCTACTGGGTACCGAACGTCAGCGGCGGGCTGGTGGTCAGCAAGATCGAGCAGCGCACCCACTGGGGCATCGACTACAACCGCAAACTGGCGCAACTGGCCGAAGAGGCGGGGTTCGAATATGCCCTTACGCAGATTCGTTTCACCGCCGGTTATGGCGCCGAGTTCCAGCATGAATCCGTTGCTTTCAGCCATGCGCTGTTGGCCGCCACCACTAAACTGAAAGTCATCGCGGCGATTCTGCCCGGGCCATGGCAACCGGCGCTGGCGGCCAAACAACTGGCAACCATTGATCAACTCACCAACGGCCGGGTGGCGGTGAACATTGTCAGCGGCTGGTTCAAGGGCGAGTTTCAGGCCATCGGCGAACACTGGCTGGAGCACGATGAACGTTATCGCCGCTCTGAAGAATTTATTCGTGCATTGAAGGGCATCTGGACCCAGGACAACTTCACCTTTCGCGGCGACTTCTACCGCTTCGACAACTACAGCCTCAAACCCAAGCCGCTGGGTCAGCCGGAAGTCTTTCAGGGTGGCAGTTCCCGCGCGGCCCGGGACATGGCGGCGCGGGTTTCTGACTGGTACTTCACCAACGGCAACACCCCCGAAGGCATCAAGGCGCAGGTCGACGACATCCGCACGAAAGCGGCAGCGAACAATCATTCGGTGAAGGTCGGGGTGAATGCCTTTGTCATCGCTCGCGACACCGAAGAAGAGGCGCGGGCGGTGCTGGCGCAGATCATCGATCAGGCCGACCCGCAAGCGGTGAACGCGTTTGGCGATGCGGCGAAGCAAGCGGGCAGGGCGTCGCCGGAGGGCGAGGGCAACTGGGCGAAATCGACCTTTGAAGACCTGGTGCAGTACAACGATGGTTTCAAGACCAACCTGATCGGCACACCGCAGCAGATCGCCGAGCGGATCGTCGCGTTGAAAGCGGTGGGCGTGGATTTGGTGCTGGCGGGGTTTTTGCACTTTCAGGAAGAGGTGGAATACTTCGGGAAACGGGTGTTGCCGTTGGTGCGGGAGTTGGAGGCCAAGGCTCAGCTGAAGCAGACCGCCGCGGTAGCCTGAACACCACAAAAGCCACTGTGGGAGCGGGCTTGCTCGCGAAGACGGACTGACATTCAATATTGATGTCGACTGACACACCGCTTTCGCGAGCAAGCCCGCTCCCACATTTGGATCAGTGTTTACAGGCCCAAGTCGGACAAGCCCGGGTGATCATCCGGCCGACGACCCAGCGGCCAGTGGAACTTGCGGTCGCTTTCCTTGATCGGCATGTCGTTGATGCAGGCGTAACGATTGAACATCAAGCCGTTCTCGTCAAACTCCCAGTTCTCGTTGCCATAGGAGCGGAACCAGTTACCCGAGTCGTCATGCCATTCGTAGGCATAACGCACGGCAATGCGGTTGTCGCCATAGGCCCAGAGCTCCTTGATCAGTCGGTAATCCAGTTCCTTGGCCCATTTGCGGGTCAGGAAAGCTTTGGCTTCTTCGCGGTTATGGGCAAACTCGGCGCGGTTACGCCACTGGGTGTTCAGGGTATAGGCCAGGGACACCCGTTCCGGGTCGCGGGAGTTCCAGCCGTCTTCGGCCAGGCGAACTTTTTCGATTGCCGATTCACGGGTGAACGGCGGCAATGGCGGACGAACTTCGGCAGTAGACATATAAAGTCTCCCTATCAAATTAACGTTCAAGCAAGTTGTCGGGCTTATTAAAGTGTTACAGGTCCAATAACTTTCGCGCCATGCATTGCGCATTATCGGCGGCACTGTGATCACCCATCACAAGCGCTACGGTAATGGCACCGTCGATCAGGATCAGCAGCTGTTTGGCCAGCGTCTCCGGGTCTTTTGCGCCATATTCGGTACAGAGCTCGCGCACGTAATCGAGCAGCTTCTGTTTGTGGTCTTTGGCGACCAGGCGAACCGGATCTTGCGCATCGCCGGTTTCGCCACTGGTATTGATGAACGCGCAGCCGCGGAAACCTTCGGAGGCGAACCAGGCTTTGAGCACGGTAAACAGGTTCAGCAGCCGGTCAGCCGGGGTTTGTGCCTTGCCGACTTCGCCTCGATACCAATTCATCCAGCGCACATCACGGCGTTGCAAGGCCGCGACGGTGAGCTCTTCCTTGTTGGCGAAGTAGCGGTAAATACTTTTTCTGGAGACGCCGGCGGTTTTCACCAGAAGATCCATGCCGGTGGCAGCGATGCCACTTTTATAAATCAACTTTTCGGTGACATCCAGAATGATGTCGCGTGTGTCGTTGCTAGTGATTTTGTTCATGTGGCCAACAGTAGAATGATCGTTCTCCTTGGTCAAGAAATTATTTGTGGTGACTGTGAAATTGCCATCGCGAGCAGGCTCGCTCCCACATTTGAAATGCATTCCCCTGTGGGAGCGAGCCTGCTCGCGATAGGGTCTTTACAGACACTAACAAGACCCAAGGCAATCCATGGTGTAAGCTCTCGGGTTCTTCGGATTCGACCCTTTTGCGAGCCCTATGCCGTCGCTTTTCAAACGCTCTCTGCTGCCTAAACTGCGCAGTTTTCCGCTGACCGCCGATGCCGTCACCATCCTCTCTGGCGCCGCCGAGTTCCGTCGTTGCCTGTTGGAACAAATCGCTAAGGCCACCCAGCGCATCTATATCGTCGCGCTGTACCTGCAAGAGGACGAAGCCGGCCAGGAAATTCTCGATGCCCTGCACGCGGCCAAACTGGCACGCCCGGAACTGGACGTGGTGGTGGTCGTGGACTGGCTGCGCGCCCAGCGCGGTTTGATCGGTGCCGGCAAGCAGCCAGGCAACTCGGCCTGGTATCAGGAAACGACCCACACCCACGAAAGCGTTGTGCCGGTGTACGGTGTGCCGGTGCAGACCCGCGAGCTGTTCGGCGTGCTGCATTTGAAGGGCTTCGTGATCGACGATTGCGTGCTCTACAGCGGCGCGAGCCTGAACAACGTTTACCTGCACAAATTCGACAAGTACCGCTTCGACCGCTATCACCTGCTGCAGAATCACGCGCTGGCTGACTCGATGCAGCACCTGATTCAGCACGGTCTGATCACCTCCAAAGCGGTGCATCGCCTCGATTTGCCGAACCTGCCGACCACCCGCAGCCTGCGCAACGACATTGGTGACCTGCGCAGCCGTCTCAAGCACGCGGCGTACGACACCACGGCGGGCAGCACGGCGAAGGACGGTTTATCCGTCAGTCCATTGCTCGGTGTGGGCAAGAACAACCCGTTGAGTCGGGTGATCTGCGAGTTGATCGCCAGCGCCCAACATCAGCTGACCATCTGCACGCCGTACTTCAACCTGCCGCTGGCGGTGACCCGGGAAATCAACCGGGCCTTGGCTCGCGGCGTGAAGATAGACATCATCGTCGGCGACAAAACCGCCAACGACTTCTACATTCCGCCCAGCGAGCCGTTCAAGGTGATCGCGGCGCTGCCATACCTTTACGAAATCAGCCTGCGACGCTTCGCCAAGCGCCATCAGCGCAGCATCGACAGTGGCAAGCTGAACCTGCATTTGTGGAAGGATGGCGACAACACCTATCACCTCAAGGGCATGTGGATCGATCAGCGCTACACCTTGCTGACCGGCAACAACCTCAATCCACGGGCGTTTCGCCTCGACCTGGAAAACGCGTTGCTGATCGATGATCCGAAAGGGGAGTTGCTGGAGCCGCGTGGTAATGAGCTGACGGAGATTTTCCGGCACACCCGGCGCATCGAGCGGTATCAGGATCTGGAAACGCTGCCGGACTATCCGGCGGGAGTGTCCAAGTTTCTCAAGCGCGTGAGTCGGGTACGGATCGAGCGGTTGTTGTATCGGATTTTGTGAGGGTTAACACGGCGGAGCGGATGTGTCGCCGGTGAGAAGGCTTTCGCGAGCAAGCCCGCTCCCACAGTGAGTTATGTGTCGGTCACACAATTGTGCATCGACTCAAATCCACGGTGGGAGCGGGCTTGCTCGCGAAGGGGCCGGTCCAGACGCCACAAAAACTCAATTCAAACCCAGTTTCCCCCGCAACATCGACAAATCCTCAGCCAACGTATTCACCGGCCCCACCAGCATCTTGCGGTCGCTGTCCTGCACCTTGTCATACGTCTCAAACCCACCACCCGTGGTTTTGTACTTGGCCAGCGTCTTGTTCACCGTGGCGAAGTTCTTGTCGACCTTGGCCATGAACGCCGCATCCTGCTTTTCGATCTGCGGACGGAACAGGTCGACGATTTTCTTCGCGCCGTCGATGTTGCCCTGGAAGTCATAAAGGTCGGTGTGGCTGTAGCGGTCTTCCTCTCCGGAAATCTTGGTGGCGGCCACTTCTTCAAGCAACGCGGCAGCGCCGCCGACGACTTTTTCCGGCGGGAAGGTCAGGCCGGCGACGCGGGTTTGCAGGTCTTTCACGTCTTTGTTCAAACCGTCGGCCAACTCGTCCAGGCCCTTGGTGCTGTTCTGCGAGAACAGCGAATATTCGAGGCTGTGGAAACCGGTGAAGTCTTCGGCCTTCACGCCTTTTTCGTGGTCGTCGACCCGGGAGTCGATGGACGCATCGAGGTCACTGAACAGCTCGGCAATCGGCTCGATGGATTCGTAGTAAACCCGGGTCGGCGCATAGAGTTTTTTCGCGGTGGCCAAGTCGCCTTTTTTCACCGCGTCGGTGAATTTCCGGGTGTGGCTGGCCAGTTCATCCAGTTGCTCGGTGACGTAGATCTTGTAGTCCGAGATCGGCCCCACCAACTCCAGCGGCGCCGTCGCCGCGAACGCCGAAAGCGGGGTGTTGAGCAAGCCAAGGGTCAGCAGTAACGCGAGGGGCGACTTTTTCATGGGACGGTTCCGTGGGGTTGTTAAGAGTCAGGCTGAGGCTTTGGGTTGTGTGGCGTTGAGCAACGAGCGACCGATGAAATCCTTGTCGCCGGTCATGCCAGGCAAGGTGAAGAAGTACCCGCCGCCGACTGGCTTGAGGTATTCCTCCAGCGGCTCGCCGTTGAGTCGGGTTTGCACGGTGATGAAGCCTTTTTGCAGGTCCGCCTGGTAACAGATGAACAGCAAACCCATGTCCAGCTGCCCGTTCTTGTTCACGCCGTTGGAGTAGTTGAACGGCCGGCGCAGGATCAGGTTGGCTTGGGTCGCGGTGGTGCGCGGGTTGGCCAGGCGGATGTGGGCGTCGAGTTTGGTCAGCTTGCCTTCCGGGTCCTTGGCGTAGTCCGGGACCTGGGTTTCATGCTCGCCGCCCATGGGGGCGCCGGTGCTCTTGACCCGGCCGAGGATGCTTTGCTGTTCTTGCAGCGGCGTGCGGTCCCAGCGTTCGACGAAGTTGCGGATGATCCGCACTGCCTGATAGCTGCCGTTGACCGTCCAGGCCGGTTCGTCGCTGCCGGGCTGCACCCAGACGATGCTGTCCATGGCCTTGGCGTCATTGGAATCGGGGTTGGCCGAGCCGTCGCGAAAACCCAGAAAGTTGCGCGCGCTTTGCGCCGGCACTCCGGGTTTCGCCGGGGCCTGGGGCGGCACACTGCCTTCCTGTTTCCAGCGCACCAGCAGCAGGTCCGGCAGGTTTTTCACAATGTCGCGCAGGGCGTGGATATTGGTGTCGGCGGTGTTGGAGCAGAACTGCAGGCTCAAGTCGCCGTGGCAGCAGTCCGCTTCCAGCGCATCGTTGGGGAAACCGACCATGCGGATCAGCCGCTTGGGCTTGGCACTGGCCAGACCGAAGCGTTCGTCGAACAGTGATTCGCCCACCGATACGGTGATGGTCAGGTTGTCTGGCGTCACCACCGGGCCAAGAATCCCCGAATCCAGCGGCGGCAGTTTCGGATCGACCTGAGCCACCGGGCCGCCCTGCATCAGGAACGCGATGCGTTCGTTGAGCGTGCGAAACAGCCGCTCCAGATCTTTACGGTCGCTGGCCAGCACGTCGAACGACACCAGCATGCCCGACGCCGGACGCGGGGTGACGATGCCGGTCTGGTGCTTGCCGTGGAACGCGTGGCGGTCCTCGGTTTTGTCGCTGCTCGGCGCTTCGGTGACTTGCGTGGGGTTGGCGGCCATCGCCGGGCAGCTCAGGGCCGAACCGGCTAATGCCACACCGGCGGCGCCCATGCCCATCAATACCCGGCGGCGTTGTGCTGAAAACTGTTCTGAGTCGTTCATGTAAAAGTGGTCTTCTGCTTACAGGCCGGAAAGGCCAAGGGCGGGATCGATTCCATCGAGTGCATCGGCCAGAACCTTGGCCTTGTCGGCGATGTGCTTGCGTTGCTCGGGGCTGACGGTGTCGTAGCTGGCGTAGCCTTCCTTGACCTTGAAGCCGTTGAGTTCGGCGTCGAAGGCCGTGATTGCGCTGTCGATTTTCGGCAGCAATTGGGCAGCGGATTTGCTCAGCAATGGCCGCAACAGGTCGACGACTTTGCGGGTCGCATCGAGGTTGGCGGCAAAGCCGTTCAGGTCGGTGTGGCTGTAGCGTTCTTCTTCACCGCTGCTGGCGCGTACTTCAGCGAGACTGTTGAGGTTGCGCACCAGAATGCTCACCAGTTGTTCCGGCGGCAGCGACTGGGCCAGCAGTTGTTGTTTGAGCGCGGTGACATCGCTGATCAGGCGCTGGGCGATGGGCGTCAAACCGTCGAGGTTGCGTTGCTGGAACAGTGCGTATTCGAGGCGGTGGAAGCCAACGAAACCCGCATCTTGCTCGCGCTTGTCGAAGTAATCGGCGCGGGCGTTGATCGCATTGTCCAGCTCCGCCAGGCGCTGGGCCGCTGGAGCCAACCGTTGATAGGCCGCGCGCGCCGGCACATACAAGGCTTGTGCCTGGCTCAGGTCGCCGGCTTCGATCGCTTGCTCAAGGGCGGTGACGGCTTTGATCAGCGCTGTGCTCTGGCTGTTCAGGTAGACGCGAAACTCCGACAGCGGGCCAATGAACGCCACCATCGATGGACGCGCCTTGGCAGCCGCATCGGAAGCGGCGGTCGGGGTGACATGCAAGGTGCCGCGTGGATTGCTCAGCAGGCCACAAGTGATTGCATAGTCGCCGGGCAGCAGATTGGCGTTGATCACCTGGCTCAGGCCGGGGGCGATGTTCTCGCGTTCTTCGACCACCAGCACCCCGTCGAGGATTTCCCATTCGACGGCACGGTCCGAGCGGTTGACGATGCGGAAACTGGCGCGACCGGCCGGGACCGTCAGCGCATTAGGCTCGCAGCTGTGCGGGTGAATGGTCACTACCACTTCGTCATGGTTAGTCTGGCGCTTGGCCGCGGCCATTTTCGAGGCGTAGTAGAACAGGCCGCCGGCAGCGATCATCACGATCACCGAACCGGCCACCGCCCAGCGCAAGGCGCGGGGAGGGGAAGCCTGGGGAGGGGCTTGATTTGGCATAGGTGCCCTTACTGACTGGAAACAGAAGAGGGTGTTTGAGCGGGGGCGGCAGCAGGAGCCGGAAGAAAAAACATCACCAGCGCCACCAGCAGATAAATCAGATACGCCCCGAGGGTGCTGACGGTCGGTGCGTCCTGATAGCCGAACATGCCGGCCAGCACCGAGCCCATCGGGCCATCCATTGGCAGCGTGGCGCTGAAGTCGAAGAGCACGGTTTGCAGGTGATTCCACATGCCGGCTTCATGCAGCGCCTGCACCGAGTTGGCGAGAATCCCGGCGGCCACCACCAGGATGAACAGCCCGGTCCAGCGGAAAAACGCCGATAGGTTCAGGCGCATGCTGCCGGTGTAGATCAGGAAGCCGATGATGATCGCCAGGACCAGGCCGAGCAGGGCGCCAATCGGTGCCGCCGGGCCTTCGCTTTGCTGGAACACGGCGAGCAGGAAGAACACCGTTTCCAGGCCTTCCCGGGCTACGGCGAAAAACACCATGGCGATCAGCGCGGTGACTTGATGTTTGGAACCGGTCAACGCGTGATCGAGGGAAGCGTGCAGCGAATGCTTGATCGAACGCGCCACCTTGCGCATCCAGAACACCATGGAACTGAGGATGCCGACGGCCACCAGACCGACCACGCCTTCAAACAGTTCTTGCTGTTTTTGCGGGAATTCGGCGCTGACCAGTTCCAGGCCACCACCCACCAAAAGGGCCAAAGCGGCAGCGAGAAATACGCCGATCCACACGGCGGGCATCCATTGACCGCGACCGGTCTGCTTGAGGTAGCTGGCGATGATGCCAACGATCAGCGCGGCTTCAATGCCTTCGCGCAGCATGATCAGAAAAGGAACGAGCATTCAGCACCGGAGGGGAATTAGATAGGGTGCTAAGTTGTAACATAATGACACTCATTCTCACATGGCAGTCATTGGCATTTAGCTGAACGTAAGCTGAACAGTTCTCAAGATCCCACCATCCCCTGTGGGAGCGAGCCTGCTCGCGAAAACGGTGTGTCAGGCGATATCAATGCTGACTGGTACGGCCCTTCGCGAGCAGGCTCGCTCCCACAGGGTTCTGCGCTAAGATGCCTGCACTCAAATAACAAGGCTCGCCACGGTCAATGTCGGAAAAAGACACCATCTCCATTCAACTGGTGCGTGAAGCGCTGTTGCAAAGTTGCGCCCCGGGCGCTGCCACCGAAGAGGTGTTGAACAAGGTCGGCATCGATCCGGCGTTGCTGGGTACAGCCGACACCCGTGTTCCGGCCACCGCTTATGCAAGGCTGTGGCGCTTGCTGGCCCGGCGTGGGGACGATGAGTTTTTTGGCATGGACCCACGCAAGCTCAAGTCCGGCAGTCTGGAGTTTCTGTGTCGTTGCTCGATGGTTCAGTCGAGCCTGGCCGCCGGGCTGACTTCGGGGCTGAGCTTTCTGTCGTTGATGCTTGAGCGCATGCCCGCGCAACTGGTTCGCCAGCAAAGCCTGGCGGAAATCGTCCTGCTGGAGGACGACGAAGACCCGCACCGCGCCTTCACCTATTTCACTTACTGGATGATCGTGCATGGCGTGGCCTGCTGGCTGGCGGGGCGGCGGATACCGATCCTGGCCATTGAGTTGCGTTGCCCGGCACCGGATTTTTGTGACGACTATCGGGTGATGTTCTCGGAGAACCTGCGGTTCGACCGGCCGCGCACGCGGATGATTTTTTCCGCTGACTGCCTAGACTTGCCGATCAAGCGCAGCCCTGAAGAGCTCAAGCGATTCCTCGCCCATGCGCCGGCGAACATTCTGGTCAAGTACCGCGATCCCGAAAGTCTGGCCAGCCGGATCAAACACGACTTGCGGCAACTGCCTGCCGAGCATTGGCCGGAGACCGAGGCGCTGGCGCAGCGACTGTGCATGTCGGCCTCGACCCTGCGCCGCCGCCTGGCCGAAGAGGGCCAGACGTATCAGGGGCTCAAGGACAGTGTGCGCAAGGAACTGGCCATTGTCTGGCTGGCTGAGCCGGCCATCAGCTTCGCCGAAATCGCCACCCGTTTGGGGTTTGCCGATACCAGCTCGTTCTACAAGGCGTTTCGCAAGTGGTCGGGGTCTAATCCGGGGCATTATCGGAGTTTGATTCTTAACGAAGCCAGCTGATCCGAGGTCACTGTCGTCGGGGCGGATGCCATCGCGAGCAGGCTCGCTCCCACATTGGATCTATGGTTTGAACACTCTCTATGTCACACCCAAATCCCCTGTGGGAGCGAGCCTGCTCGCGATGGGGCCTTCTCAGGCACCACACCTCTGAACCTTGGCCAAACCAGTCACACAACTTGATAGCTTTGACCATTGTCCCGCACCCCGCGCAGAGCGAGTATTTCCCTGTTATTTACGGTTCCCCAACCTAATAAAAATACACAGGGATTCTGGCAATGCGCGATTACTTGTCTGCCACGTCACAGTTCAATTATCAGCACACCGTCGATGCCGCGCTCACAGGGTCGTTGAGCGCGCTCAACGCCTGCGTCGAGTGTTGCGACCGGCATGCCTTGCCGGGGCGCATCGCGCTGTTCTGGGAAGGCCGCGACGGTGCCAGCGCGACCTACACCTTCAGCGACTTGCAGGATAAGGCCGCGCGATTTGCCAATTTCCTGCTGGCCCAGGGCGTGAAGAAGGGCGATAAAGTCGCCGGCCTGCTGCCACGCAACATCGAATTACTGATCACCGTATTCGCCACCTGGCGCATCGGCGCGGTCTATCAGCCGTTGTTTACCGCCTTCGGCCCCAAAGCCATCGAACATCGCCTCAACAGCTCCGGCGCCGCCGTCGTGGTGACCGACGCCGTCAATCGCTCGAAACTTGCTGAAGTGGCCGACTGCCCGACCATCGTCACCGTCGGCGGCCCCAAGGGCCAGGGCATCGTGCGCGGCGACTTCAGTTTCTGGGCCGAACTGGCCAATTATTCCCCTGAATGCGAACCGGTATTGCTGACCGGCGAAGACCCGTTCCTGTTGATGTTCACCTCGGGCACCACCGGCCCGTCGAAAGCGCTGTCGGTGCCGCTCAAGGCGATCGTCGCGTTCCAGAGTTACACCCGTGACGCGGTGGATTTGCGCCCTGAAGACGCATTCTGGAACGTCGCCGATCCGGGCTGGGCCTATGGCATCTATTTCGGCGTCACCGGCCCGATGTCGATGGGGCATCCGATCACCTTTTACGATGGCCCGTTCACCCTCGAAAGCACCTGCCGGGTGATCAACAAATACGGGATCACCAACCTCACCGGTTCGCCGACTGCCTACCGTTTGCTGATTGCCGGTGGCGATGAATTCGCCCGTTCGATCAAGGGCAGGCTGCGCATTGTCAGCAGTGCCGGCGAGCCGCTGAACCCGGAAGTAATCCGCTGGTTCGCCGACAACCTCGGCGTGGTGATTCATGACCACTACGGCCAGACCGAACTGGGCATGGTTCTGTGCAATCACCACGGCCTCGATCATCCGGTACACGTCGGCGCCGCCGGTTTCGCCTCGCCGGGCCACCGCATCGTGGTGCTCGACGACGAATACAAAGAGCTGGGAGTTGGCCAGCCAGGCATCCTGGCCATCGACCGTAGCCAGTCGCCGATGTGCTGGTTCGGCGGCTACGAAGGCGCACCGACCAAGTCCTTCGTCGGCCACTATTACCTGAGCGGCGACACCGTCGAGTGGAACCCGGATGGCAGCATCAGCTTCGTCGGCCGCAGCGACGACGTGATCACCACGTCTGGCTACCGCGTTGGCCCGTTCGACGTGGAAAGCGCGCTGATCGAACACCCGGCAGTGGTCGAAGCGGCGGTGATTGGCAAGCCCGATCCGGAGCGTACCGAACTGGTGAAAGCCTTCGTCGTGCTCAGCCCGCAATACCGCGCCGAACCTGCGCTCGCCGAAGAGCTGCGCCAACACGTGCGCAAGCGTCTGGCGGCGCACGCTTACCCCCGTGAAATTGAATTTGTCAGCGAACTGCCGAAAACCCCAAGCGGCAAATTGCAGCGCTTTATCTTGCGCAACCAGGAAATCGCCAAGGCTCAAGAGGCCACCGCGAAGAACGTTTCAGCTTGAATCCAAGGAAACAATGATGCAGATCGAAAACAAGGTTTTTCTCGTCACCGGCGGTGCGTCCGGCCTCGGTGCCGCCACTGCCGAAATGCTGGTGGCTGCTGGCGCCAAGGTGATGCTGGTGGACATGAACGCCGAAGCCGTCGCGGCGCAGGCTGCACGTCTCGGCGCACAAAGCGTGGTGGCGGATATCAGTAATGAAACGGCTGCGCAAGCGGCGGTGCAGGCGACGGTCAAAGCGTTTGGCGGCCTCAATGGTCTGGTCAATTGCGCTGGCATCGTCCGTGGCGAGAAGATCCTCGGCAAGAACGGCCCCCATGCACTGGACAGTTTCAGCCAGGTGATCAACGTCAACCTGATCGGCAGCTTCAACATGCTGCGCCTGGCCGCGGCGGCGATTGCCGAAACCGAAGCCGACGAAGACGGTGAGCGTGGCGTGATCATCAATACTGCTTCGGCCGCAGCCTTCGACGGCCAGATCGGCCAAGCGGCGTACTCGGCTTCGAAAGGCGCGATCGTCAGCCTGACCTTGCCCGCCGCCCGCGAACTGGCGCGCTTCGGCATCCGCGTGATGACCATCGCCCCGGGCATTTTCGAAACGCCGATGATGGCCGGCATGACTGCGGAAGTGCGCGAATCCTTGGCCGCCGGTGTGCCGTTTCCACCGCGCCTGGGCAAGCCGAGCGAGTACGCCGCGCTGGTCAGGCATATCATAGAAAACAGCATGCTTAACGGCGAGGTGATCCGTCTCGACGGTGCCCTGCGCATGGCCGCGAAATAAGGAGGATTTAGACATGACACTTTCCAACGATCCGATTGTTATTGTCAGCGCCGTCCGCACCCCGATGGGCGGTTTCCAGGGCGAACTGAAAAGCCTGACCGCGCCACAACTGGGCGCCGCGGCGATTCGTGCTGCCGTCGAACGCGCCGGTATCGCTCCTGAATCCGTAGAAGAAGTGCTGTTCGGCTGCGTGCTCTCCGCCGGTCTCGGCCAGGCCCCGGCGCGGCAAGCGGCACTGGGCGCCGGGCTGGATAAATCGACCCGTTGCACGACACTGAACAAAATGTGCGGCTCGGGCATGGAAGCCACGATTCTGGCTCACGACATGCTGATTGCCGGCAGTGCCGATGTGGTCGTCGCCGGGGGCATGGAAAGCATGTCCAACGCGCCGTACCTGCTGGACCGCGCCCGCAGCGGTTATCGCATGGGCCATGGTCGGGTGCTCGATCACATGTTCCTCGATGGCCTGGAAGATGCCTACGACAAGGGCCGCCTGATGGGCACCTTCGCCGAGGATTGCGCCGAAACCAACGGTTTTACCCGCGAAGCTCAAGACGCCTTTGCCATCGCTTCGACCACCCGCGCGCAACAGGCGATCAAGGACGGCAGCTTCACCGCCGAGATCGTGCCGCTCACCGTGACCGTCGGCAAAGAGCAGGTGCTGATCAGCCACGACGAACAGCCGCCGAAAGCCAAACTGGACAAGATCGCCTCGCTGAAACCGGCGTTCCGCGATGGCGGCACCGTGACGGCGGCGAACTCCAGTTCGATCTCCGACGGCGCGGCGGCACTGGTGTTGATGCGCCGTTCCGAAGCAGAGAAACAAGGCCTGAAACCGTTGGCGGTGATTCATGGTCACGCTGCATTTGCCGACACGCCGGGGTTGTTCCCGGTGGCTCCGGTGGGCGCGATCAAGAAGCTGATGAAGAAAACCGGCTGGTCTCTGGACGAAGTCGAGTTGTTCGAAGTCAACGAGGCCTTTGCGGTGGTGAGTCTGGTGACCATGACCAAACTGGAAATCCCCCACGAGAAGATCAACGTCCACGGTGGTGCTTGCGCCCTGGGCCACCCGATTGGTGCGTCTGGCGCGCGGATCCTTGTGACCTTGCTCTCGGCCCTGCGCCAGAAAGGCCTGAAGCGCGGCGTTGCAGCGATCTGCATCGGCGGCGGCGAAGCCACGGCCATGGCTGTGGAATGCTTATATTAAGGGCTGACGCCCAATCCCTGTGGGAGCGAGCCTGCTCGCGATAGCGGTGTAACAGTTGATAGAAATGTTGAATATGAGTCCGCCATCGCGAGCAGGCTCGCTCCCACAGGTTCTGCGTCTTCAGGATAATTTAAGGACTTGGCATGATTCCCAATGACGAACAACTTCAGATCAGCGACGCGGCCCGGCAGTTTGCCCAGGAACGGCTGAAACCGTTCGCCGCCGAGTGGGACCGTGAACATCGCTTCCCCAAGGAAGCCATCAGCGAGATGGCCGATCTGGGTTTCTTCGGCATGCTGGTGCCGGAGCAGTGGGGCGGTTGTGACACCGGTTACCTGGCCTACGCCATGGCCCTGGAAGAAATCGCTGCCGGCGATGGCGCCTGCTCGACCATCATGAGCGTGCATAACTCGGTGGGTTGCGTGCCGATCCTCAAGTTCGGTAACGACGATCAGAAAGAACGCTTCCTCAAGCCACTCGCCAGTGGCGCGATGCTCGGTGCGTTTGCGCTGACCGAACCGCAAGCCGGCTCCGACGCCAGCAGCCTGAAAACCCGCGCCCGGCTTGACGGTGATCACTACGTGCTCAACGGCTGCAAGCAGTTCATCACCTCCGGGCAAAACGCCGGGGTGGTGATTGTGTTTGCGGTGACTGACCCGAGTGCCGGCAAGCGCGGGATCACGGCGCTGATCGTGCCCACCGATTCGCCGGGCTATAAAGTCGCGCGTGTCGAAGACAAACTCGGTCAGCATGCTTCCGATACCTGCCAGATCCTCTTCGAGGATGTGAAAGTCCCGGTGGCCAATCGACTGGGTGAGGAGGGCGAAGGCTACAAGATCGCCCTGGCCAACCTTGAAGGTGGCCGTGTCGGCATCGCCTCGCAATCGGTGGGCATGGCCCGCGCCGCGTTCGAAGCGGCTCGCGACTATGCTCGTGAACGCGAGAGCTTCGGCAAGCCGATCATCGAACACCAGGCGGTGGCCTTCCGGCTGGCGGACATGGCAACCCAGATCGCCGTCGCCCGGCAGATGGTGCATTACGCGGCGGCATTGCGCGACAGCGGCAAACCGGCGCTGGTCGAAGCCTCCATGGCCAAGCTGTTCGCTTCGGAAATGGCCGAGAAGGTCTGCTCCTCGGCGTTGCAAACCCTCGGCGGTTACGGTTACCTGAACGACTTCCCGCTGGAGCGGATCTACCGCGACGTGCGGGTGTGCCAGATCTACGAAGGCACTAGCGACATTCAGCGCATGGTCATTTCGCGCAATCTTTGAGAATGAACCCCCGTAGGAGCTGCCGCAGGCTGCGATCTTTTGATCTTGATTTTCAGCAGCCCGAGAAGAGCAAGATCAAAAGATCGCAGCCTGCGGCAGCTCCTACGGGGATCGAGTGTTTATCAGGAGTCATATATGAGCTACGAAACGATTTTGCTGGAAACCCACGGCCGCGTCGGCCTGATTACCCTCAACCGTCCGCAAGCCTTGAACGCGTTGAATGCGCAAATTGTCAGCGAATTGAACCACGCCCTTGATGGCCTGGAAGCCGATTCGAATATCGGTTGCATCGTGCTGACCGGCTCGAAAAAAGCCTTCGCCGCCGGTGCCGACATCAAGGAAATGGCCGAGCTGACCTATCCGCAGATCTACCTCGATGACCTGTTCAGCGACAGCGATCGCGTGGCCAACCGCCGCAAGCCGATCATCGCCGCAGTCAACGGTTTCGCCTTGGGCGGTGGTTGTGAACTGGCGTTGATGTGCGACTTCATCCTGGCCGGCGACAACGCCAAATTCGGTCAGCCGGAAATCAACCTCGGTGTGCTGCCGGGCATGGGCGGCACCCAGCGCCTGACCCGCGCGGTGGGCAAGGCCAAGGCCATGGAAATGTGCCTGAGCGGGCGTTTGATCGATGCCGTAGAAGCGGAGCGTTGCGGCATTGTTGCCCGCATCGTGCCGGCGGATGAGCTACTGGAAGAAGCGCTGAAAGTCGCGGCGCTGATTGCCAAGAAGTCGCTGCCGATTGCGATGATGATCAAGGAAAGCGTCAACCGCGCGTTTGAAGTCAGCCTGTCGGAAGGTGTGCGATTTGAGCGTCGGGTGTTCCATGCGGCGTTTGCGACGCAGGATCAGAAGGAAGGGATGGCGGCGTTTATTGCCAAGCGGGAGGCGGAGTTCCAGGGTAAGTGATGTAGTGTTCTGATTGACGCCATCGCGAGCAGGCTCGCTCCCACAAGGGATCTCACGAACACTGGAGATTCACTGTGGGAGCGAGCCTGCTCGCGATGCTTTTAAAGGTCACACCAAATAGTTTTTCAACTCCCGGGCAATCACCATCCGCTGTATCTCGCTCGACCCTTCATAAATCTGCGTGATCCGCGCATCCCGGTAGTAGCGCTCCACCGGGTAGTCCTCCAGATACCCATACCCGCCATGAATCTGTATCGCCGAGGAGCAGACCTTCTCGGCCATCTCGGATGCAAACAGCTTGGCCTGTGAAGCCTCCGACAAACACGGTTTGCCAGCACTGCGCAACCTTGCGGCATGCAGGATCAGCAAGCGCGCGGCGTTCAAGCGGGTGTGCATGTCGGCCAGCATATTGGCGATGCTTTGGTGTTCGATGATCGGCTTGTCGAACTGCACCCGATCCCGCGCGTAAGCCAGCGCCGCTTCGAACGCCGCACGGGCGATGCCCAAGGCTTGCGCGGCGATGCCGATGCGGCCGCCTTCGAGGTTGGAGAGGGCGATGGCCAGGCCTTTGCCGCGTTCACCCAGCAGATTGGCCTCGGGAACGGTGCAATTGTTCAGGGTCACGGCGCAGGTATCGGAAGCGCGGATGCCCATCTTGTGTTCACTGCGGTCGACGATGAAGCCGGCTGTTTCAGTCGGCACCAGGAACGCCGAGATGCCGCGCTTGCCCAGCTCAGGATCGGTCACGGCGAACACGATTGCCAGCTTCGCCCGTTTGCCATTGCTGACGAATTGCTTGGCGCCGTTGATCACCCACTGGCCGTCGCGCAGTTCGGCGCGGGTGCGCAGGTTGTGGGCTTCGGAACCGGCCTGGGGTTCGGTGAGGCAAAAGCAGCCGATGGCCTGGCCACTGGCGAGGTCCGGCAACCATTGCTGTTTCTGTTCTTCGGTGCCGTAGTTGAGCACCGGCCCGCAGCCCACGGAATTATGGATGCTCATCAGTGCGCCAGTGGCGCCGTCACCGGCGGAAATCTCTTCCACCGCCAAGGCGTAGGCAACGTAGTCGACATAAGTGCCGCCCCATTCCTCGGGCACCACCATCCCCAGCAGACCCAGTTCGCCCATCTTCGCCACCAGCCCATCATCGATCCAGCCGGCCTTTTCCCAGGCTTGTGCATGGGGCGCGATTTCGCCGCGGGCAAAATCCCGGGCCATGTCGCGGATCATCACTTGCTCTTCGCTCAATTCGATATCGTGCATGACTCAGCTCCCGCTCTGCTCGAACCCGGTGAAAAAACTCGCCACGTGCTCGGCATCCAGCGCCTGTAAGGTCGGTGGGTTCCAGCGCGGGTTCTTGTCTTTGTCGATCAACAAGGCGCGCACGCCTTCGATCAGGTCGCCGCGTTCGAACCACTGGCGATCCAGGTGCAGTTCGAGGGCGAAGCACTGTTCCAGGCTCAGGTGCCGACCGCGTCGCAGCATTTCCAGGGTCACGCCCATGGCCAGCGGTGAACGGCTTTCCAGCAGGTCGGCGGTGGCCGTAGCCCACTCATGACTGCCGGCGACGGTCACTTCACGCAGTTGTTCCACCATACTCGGCACATCGGGCAGGGCGAAGAAGTGATCGATAGCCGGCCGCAACGCCGCCAGGGGCGCTGCCGGCAGTTGCTGCACGGCGAGTTTCGCCAGCATGCCTTGCAGGTCCTTGAGCGGCGTGTCGTGCCATTCGAGGTGATCGAGTTGTTCGTCCAGCGTGCCCAGGCTGGCGCTTTCCAGGTACCAGTCGGCCAGGCCGCAATAGAGCGCATCGGCCGCGCGGATTTGCACGCCGCTGACACCGAGGTAAATACCCAGTTCACCGGGAATGCGCGGCAGGAAATAGCTGCCGCCGACGTCCGGGAAATAACCGATGGCCACTTCCGGCATCGCCAGACGGCTGCGCTCGGTAACCACCCGCAAATCGGCGCCTTGCACCAGCCCCATGCCGCCGCCCAGCACAAAGCCGTCCATCAAGGCCAGGACCGGTTTGCGATAGTGATGGATGGCGAGGTCGAGGGCGTATTCCTCGATGAAGAAGTCTTCGTGCAAGGTGTCGCCGTTTTTGAAGCTGTCGTACAGCGAACGAATATCGCCGCCGGCACAGAACGCTTTCTCACCAGCGCCGCGCAACACCACCGCATGCACCTGCGGATCCTGTGCCCAGGCATCGAGCTGCTGTTGCAGGCTGCGAACCATGTCCAGGGTAATGGCGTTGAGGCCGGCGGGGCGATTGAGGGTCAGGTGCCCGATGTGATTGCGAACCTCGGCCAACACTTCGTTTTGCGTGGCATCCATGGGCTGTGTTGTCGGGGATGAAACCTGAGCAGTCATCACTAACTCCCTGCTTTTATTGTTCTTTATAGAGAAGCTCGCGCGCGAGCGATGCTGGATCGTATCAGTGCAAATTTGTGATGTACAACCGGGATACGTGCAGGTGCTGTTTGCATTTTTACCTTAAAGCCAAAACAAAAGATCGCAGCCTGCGGCAGCTCCTACGCAATCGATGTTCAACGTAGGAGCTGCCGCAGGCTGCGATCTTTTGATCTTTCTTTTAATCTTCAACCCTTGTTGGAAAATACATCCCCGATGCTACGGCGCTTGGCATGCAACTCGCTGGCATGGATCAGTTGTTCGAGGTCTTCGGGGGTGACGTCGTAGAAGGCTTCCATGTCGGCGAGGGCCAGTTTCAGATCCGCGGCAGTGATCGCCTGGCTGTCGGGGACGGGCATCATCGGTGCCGGTTCAGCGGGACGTTTGGGGTAACGAATGCGCGTCAGGTTGTTGTACGCCAGTGCGCTGAGCAGCATCGTCGAGCCACTGAGCATCACCGCACCGAGGGCTTTCCAGTCCAGGGCAATGGTCGCCGGGTCCGCCAACACCAACAGCAACGCCAGCGCCCCGGCCGGTGGGTGCAGGCAACGCAGCCAGCACATCAGAATCAGCGCCATGCCCGCCGCCAGGCAGGCGCTGCCGAGGGTGCGTCCGAGTACGTGAGCGACCAGCAGCGAAATCACCCCGGCGCTCAAGTAGCCGCCAAGAATCGACCAGGGCTGGGCGAGGGCGCCTGAGGACACGGCAAACAGCAATACTGCGGATGCACCCAGCGGGCCGATCAGGTGCTGCGCCACTTGCATGCCGAATACCTGACTGCAGAGCCAGACACTGAACATCGTGCCCAGCGACATGCCGATGGCGGCGCGGCTCCATTCCGAAGGGCGGGTATTGATGGCGGCAGGTAACCAGCGAGCGAACATGAGGCAAACAATCCGTAAAAAATCGAGGCAAAAAAAAGGCTTAGCTGGGAGACCCAGAAAGCCCTTGAAGTAGTTCCAACTATTGGGGGAGGAACGCCGCACAGTGTGCCGATCAATCCTGATGCTGACAAATTCATATTAATGCAGCTTCAGTGCATTAATTTTGCGGTATCGCCACTCGCCGACCGCTCATGAAACAAAGAAAACCGCCCATCGCCGTCAACGCGCTCAGAGCATAGAACATGGTGGGCGCGGGTGTGTGCATCAGCAGATAGCCACAGATCACCGGGCTCAGCGCACCGCCGAGGGCCGCGAGGTTCTGCGCGCCGTAATAGCTGCCGCGCAGTTCTTCCGGGGCCAGGGTGTCGACGAAGAGGAATTCGGCCGGATAAATGATCATTTCGCCGAGGGTGAAAATAAACATCGCCACGCACCAGCTCACCAGGCTGTCAGCCAGGCTGAAACCGATCAACCCGAGGATGAACAGGCTGGTGCCACCGGCAATCCAGTAGCGCAGTTGTTCACGTTTGAGGAACCGGCCGATCTGGTATTGCAGCAGGATCACGCTGATGGCGTTGCAGGCGAGCAGGGCAGCCATGGTTTCCAGGGCGCGTTTGGTGTCTTGGGTGACCAGCAGGTATTGCGACAGGTACAGGGTGAAACGACCGTGCACCACGGTGCTGAGCAGGCAGCCGCAAGTGAACATGATCAGTGTGCGGTCGTTCTTCAGGGTGATCAGGGTTTTGAGGAAACTCTGGGGCTGGCCGATGGCGGGTGTCTGGGCCGGGTCTTTGGGAATCCCGCTCATCAGGAAAATACTGAAGAACGCGATGCCGCCGGCAATCAGGAACGGCGCCAGCGGCTGCACCCCGGCGATCACCACGCCGAGCATCGGGCCGGTGGCGTAGCCGATGTTGGTCAGGGTGTAGCGCAGCGAAAAAGCCTTGGCGCGCTGGCCCATAGGCAGGTTTTCGCTAAGGATCGCCTTGGACCCGATCAGGAACAGCGCCGAGGCGGTTTCGGTGATCACCAGGGTGGCGGTGGTCAGGTAGAGGTTTTCGGCGAAGGTCAGCAACACGAAACCGATGGCGCTGGAGAGCATGGCGAGGATCAGCAGCCGACGCTTTTCGAGGCGGTCGATGATGTAGCCGCCGTAAAGGGCGAGCAGGGTGGCAATAAACACCGCGATGCCCAGCAACAGGCCGACGTCCTGTTGGTTGAGGCCGAGTTTGTTGCTCAGAAACAGGGTGAGCAACGGGCTGGTAATGGCGCGGCTGACGACGATGGTCAGCGAAACGATCATCAAGCGGCGAATAACGAGGGAGTAAGTGGCCACGGTGGGGCAAATGTCCTTATTCAGATTTTTAGCGAGGTGTCGCCGCCAATCGCGAGCAGGCTCGCTCCCACAGGGGCACGCATTTCAAATGTGGGAGCGAGCCTGCTCGCGATGAGGCCGGCGAAGGCAGCGCAATATTCAATTCAACCACCGATCAAGGTTGCGAACCGACTCCAGTTCTTCCAGCCGCCACAAATGCTCAATCAATCCTTCCGCCCGCTGTCGCGGCATCACCCGCCCCGCGAGACTGAAAAACTTCTCCTCCAGCGCCTCATCACTCAACGGATTGCCCGGCGCACCCAACGGCAGTTCAACACACAGGCTCGCTTGCCGACCGTCCACGGTCTGCAGGCTGACCACAGGCTCGCCATCCTCCGACAGTCGCAGGTCGACTTCAAGGCGAATGCGCGACAACCAATGAGCAATCCGCGGGTGGTGGCGCTGTTCATCGTCGTAGGCTTCCAATCGGCAATGACCATGAACCAATCGAGCCGCGAGGGCATAACGCAAGCTCATCTGCGCCGCCGGCAGGGTGTTGATGTCCTGACCGCCACACATGTCCTGAAGGAATCCGCACAGCGAAACCTGAACGCTCTCGACCTGATCCGCGCTGACCTGCAATTGATCGAGCAACAGGCCCAGTGCATCGATCGCCGAATGCGTCCCCCGGCATGCCGCGTAGGGTTTGATCGAGCAGCGGGCGAGTTTCCATACCTGCCCCAGTTCGGCATCCAATGCCTCAGGCACAGCGGTATCCGCCGCGAGGGTCTTGAGAAAACCTCCCCAGACATCATCGAACAGCTTTGTCGGCCCGGTGATCCCTTGTTGAGCAAACCGCGCCGCCAGCAATCCACCTTCGGCGGCCCGACCGCTGTGGAGTTTTTTGCTTTGCGAGCCGTCATGAATGAAGGCCCAAAGACCGCCGCTGAAGCTGCCGGCGATGCCCAGCGCTGCCAGGGTTTGCTGCGCATCCAGACCCAGAATTCGCGCACTGGCCGCCGCCGCACCAAACACCCCGCACGTCGCCGTGGAGTGCCAACCGGCGCCGTTGTGGGCCGAGTAACTGCCGCAGGCTTCGAGTACCCGCCGGCCGATTTCGTAGCCGATCACCACTGCAGTGATCAGTTCGCGGCCGTCCACTGACGCTTCAGAAACCGATAGCTCCGACATCGATAGCGCAGCCATCACCGCCGGCAGCACCACCGCACCGGAGTGGTCGCAGCCGCCGGTGTCGTCCAGCTCCAGGGCATGCGCGGCGATACCGTTGAGCATGGCGGCCTGTGCCGCGCCGACCCGCTGACCGGTGCCCCAGACCAACGTGCTGCCGGCTTCCCCCTTGAACACCTGACGCGCCTGACTGGCGACATCGCTGTCAGCTCCGGCCAGGGTCACGCCGAAGGTGTCGAGAATGTGCCGCTTGGCTTGCTCCACCAACGCGCAGGGTAAATCTTCGAAGCGAGTATCGACACAAAACTGCGCCAACCGCTCCATCCGCATCACCCCATCGTAGGAGTTGCCGAAGGCTGCGATCTCTTGATCTTTCATACCCCGTAATCCCGATAGTGACGTTCATACACGGCCGCCGGATGATCCTCGGTCACGGGCGCTGCCGATTCGGCCCACCACTGAGCGACCTCGGCACCGGTGGCGATCCACACGTCGTCATGCTGTTGGATGCTTTGCAGCAATTCGCGCAACACGCCGATCCGCCCGGGCGTAGCGATGATTTCCGGGTGCAGCCGCAGCACGTAACACAGCCCGAAGCGGTGAAACCCGGCGAAGTCCATTTGCAGGTTGCCCAGGGTATGGCTGTAGGAGGCGATCCGCGATTGCGCCGGCGGCACTGCCGGGCTGAGGTTGAAGGCGAAGTAGGGTTCGTCTTCCAGTTCGTAGTGCAACGGCAACTCGATCACTTCAGGCGCCGTCGGGTGAGCGAAGGGCAAATCATCGCCGCGCCATGACGAGTCCCAGCAAATGCCATGCTCCCTCAACGCTTCGATGAAACCAGGCGCACCGTTGCCGGCCGGGATGCGAAAACCTGTCGGACGCTGACCGGTCAGCGCGCTCAAGGCCGCGCAACCCTTGGCGACTTCGGCGCTTTGCTCGGCCAGCGTCAGGTTGTCGTAGTTCTGATGGCGATACCCGGCGCAGGCAATCTCATGCCCGCTGGCCTGGATCGCTCGGATGTGCTGCGGGTTTTCCTCGGCGACGATGCCGGGAATGAACCAACTGCTGGAAACGCCCAGGGCTTCGAACAATCCGAGCAAACGCTCGACTCCGCGTTGGGTGCCGTAGCGCCACACAGACAAGGTTTTGTCGCGCCCGGCGACTTCCGGCGCCTGGGTGAGGATGCCGTGGATGTCGTTGTAATCGACGGTCAGCACCACGGCGCAGCGGTAGCCGTTGGGCCAGACAGTGGAATCAGCCATGGTGATGCTCCTTCAGCCACCAGCGGGCGACGTCGCGGCAGGTGGCGAACCAGACGTCGTCGCGCTGGCGCATGTGTTCGAAGATTTTTTCCAGGAGCAGGATGCGCCCCGGTTTGCCGGTAATCTTGGGGTGGAACAGGGTGGTCAGGCACAACCCTTCATCCATGGCGCCGTCGAACTCGCGGCACCAGTTGTCGAGGGTCAGCGTGTAACTGGCGGTGCGGTCGAGTCCCGAGGGAAAGTCTGGCGCGCGGGTGTAGGCGAGGGAGGCGTAGTCGTCCATTTCCCAGCGACCGGGGATTTCCACCAGCGGCGTATCGAAGCCCGGCACGTTGACCAGGTAAGGCCGGTCATCGCCGCGCATGCTGCTGGAATAGGTCACGCCGGCTTCCACCAGCATGGCCGGAGTTTCGGCTCGCCAGTCGCCGGATGGCGTGCGAAAACCTTCGGCGCGGATGTTCAGATGCTTCCAGAACACCTCACGGGATTTGTGCATCACGTCCTTTTGCTGATCGAGCGTCAGGGCGTAAAAGGATTCATGTTTGTAACCGTGGTACGCCACCTCATGCCCGCGCTCGACAATCGCCTGGCACTGTTTCGGCCAGTTCTCCACGACCCAGGCCGGGACGAAGAATGTCGTCGGGATCCGGAACTCATCCAGCAAATCGAGAATCCGCGGCAGCGCCCGATAGGGGCCATAACCACCGAAACCGAAATACTCGGGCTTGCGCCAGATCGAGCCGTTGAGCATCGCATCGCCGGTCGGGCCATCGAGGTCGAAGGCCAGGGCGATACAGGCTGTGTGCTGATCGGGCCAGGTGGGTCGTAGCGAGGAGGACATGTGGTGCTCCAACTATTTAAAATTAAACGCCGAACCCTGTGGGAGCGGGCTTGCTCGCGAAGAGGCCGGCACATTCAACATCTATGTCACCTGACAGACCGCCATCGCGAGCAGGCTCGCTCCCACAGGTTTTTCGGTTGGCCACAAAATTGTGATCGACCCAGAGTTAGTGTGGGAGCGGGCTTGCTCGCGAAGAGGCCGGCACATTCAACATCTATGTCACCTGACAGACCGCCATCGCGGGCAAGCCCGCTCCCACAGGTTTTTCGGCTGGCCACAAAATTGTGGTCGACCCAGATTTAGTGTGGGAGCGAGCCTGCTCGCGATGGGGCCAGCACATTCAACATCCATGTCACCTGACAGACCGCTATCGCGAGCAGGCTCGCTCCCACAAAGGCATCACACCGATCCATTATTTCCCGGCGTTGATGGTCACGGTCTTGATCGCGCCCAGTTCCAGTTCCCATTTTTTCAGGATGGTCTGGTAGCTGCCGTCATCAACCATGCTCTGCAACGCGACTTTCACCGCTTCACTCAGCTCAGGCTTTTTCTTGCTCACACCCAGCCCGGTGAACTGCTTGGAAATCGGCAGGCCCACGGTTTTGTACATGTCCTTTTCCTGGGTCTTGAGGTACGGCAGGGTTTCGCTGCCCTGCATGGCCGCGTCGATACGGCTTTGACGCAGTTGCGCGCGGGCGTCGGCCGAGCCTTCGGTGCCGATCACGTTGATCGCAGGCTTGCCGGCGGCTTCGCAGTTGGCCTTGCTCCACTCGGCGATTTCCGCCGGGAAGGTCGTACGCCGGCTGGTGCCGACTTTCTTGCCGCACAGGTCGATGATCTCGTTGGTGTCCTTGTTTTTCTGCAAGGTGTAGAACTGCGGACCGCTGGTGAAGTAGTCGACGAAGGTCACACTGGCCTGGCGCTCGGCGGTGTCGGTCATGCCTGACATCACCATGTCGACGCGGTCGGTGGTCAGCGCGTTGATCATTTGCTCGAAGCCGGTTTCCTGCCATTTGATCTTCACGCCCATCCGCTCGGCCAGGGCGTTGCCCAGGTCATAGTCGAGCCCTGTGAGGGTGTTGGTGGCCGGGTCCTTGAAATCCATCGGCGGGTAGTTCGGCATGATTGCCACAACGACCTCGCCCTTGTCCTTGATGCTGGCCGGTAACTCGGCTGCGAAGGTAAAACCGGAGGCCATGACGCCTGCGAGTACTGCTGGAATAACGAAGTTCTTCATGGTCGTTCTCTTATGAGTGTTGTTACGCAGCTCTTGGTTTCCGAGTCTGGCGCTTAGGTTCGAACGGCAGAAATGAAGCTTTGGGTGCGGGGGTTTTGTGGACTTATTAGTATTTCTTCGGGGCTTCCAGCCTCCACGATCTGTCCCTCGTCCATGAACACCATGCGGTTGGAAACCTCGCGAGCGAAGCCCAGTTCATGGGTGACGACGATCATGGTCATGCCGGTCTGCGCCAGATCGCGCATCACCGACAGCACCTCTCCGACCAGTTCCGGGTCGAGTGCCGAAGTGGGTTCATCGAACAGCATCAGCTTGGGTCGCATGGCCAACGCTCGGGCAATTGCCACCCGTTGTTGCTGGCCGCCCGATAGCTCGATCGGATAGCTGTTGCGCTTGTCGGCCAGGCCGACGCGAGCGAGCAATTCCAAGGCTTCTTCGTGTGCCTCTTTGGGCGAACGCTTGAGCACCTGGCACGGCCCTTCGATGATGTTTTGCAGCACAGTCATGTGCGGGAACAGGTTGAAACGCTGGAACACCATGCCGGTGGCCAGGCGCTGACGGGCGATCTGCGACTCGTTGAGTTCGTGCAGTTTGTTGCCGACGATCCGGTAACCCACCAGTTCGCCGTCGACCCACAGGCCGCCCTTGTCGATTTTTTCCAGCTGATTCACGCAGCGCAATAGGGTGCTCTTGCCGGAGCCGGACGGGCCGATGATGCACAGCACTTCGCCTTGCTCGACCTCGATGTTGATGTCCTTGAGCGCGTGGAAATGGTCGTAATACTTGTTCAGGCTCACGGCTTTGACGATGCTTCTCATGTTGAACTCCTCAAGAACGCTTGCCGGCACCGCGAGCGAAACGACGCTCCAGACGGCTTTGACCAAAGGACAGAACAGTGACGGTGGCCAGGTACCAGATACCGGCGACGATCAGCAGCTCCATCACGCGGGCGTTGGCGTAGTAGATGTTCTGGGCGTTGTAGAGCAGTTCCGAGTACTGAATGACACTCGCCAGCGAGGTCATTTTCACCATGCCGATGAACTCGTTACCCACCGGCGGAATGATGATCCGCATGGCCTGGGGCAGGATGATCCGGCGCAAGGCTTGCAGGCGCGGCATGCCGATCGACTTGGCGGCTTCGTACTGCCCGGTGTCGACCGAGAGCAGACCGGCGCGCACCACTTCGGCGGTGTAGGCGCCTTGGTTGATGCTCAAGCCGAGGAGGGCGGCCACGAACGGCGTCATCAGGCTCACGGTGTCCATTTCGAACAGGCCGGGGATGCCGATGGTGGGGAAAATCAGCGCCAGGTTGAACCACAGCAGCAGCTGCAGAATCAGCGGCGTGCCGCGGAACAGCCAAGTGTAGGTCAGCGCCACGTAGCGCAGGATCGGGTTGGCCGACATGCGCATGATCGCCGTGATCACCCCGAAGACGATGCCCAGCGCCATCGCCAGCACCGCCATGACGATGGTGTTGAGCAGGCCCCACATAATTGCCTGTGAGGTCAGGAACTGGCCGATGTACGACCATTCGATCTTGCCCTCGGCGAAAGCCCGCACCAGGCCGACAATCGCAATCACGATCACCGTGGCGAAGAAAATCCGCCCGTAATAACGCCGTGGCACATACTGGTACTGGGTGATATCGAACTGGTTTTCCGCCAGTTTGCGCTCCGCCTGGAGTCGTTCTGCCTGAGTCTGGCTCATGTTGTTTCTCCGTACGCCGCGCTCAATAAAGACGGCGTGTATGGTTTTTCAGGTTAAGCGCAATCCCTGTGGGAGCGAGCCTGCTCGCGATGGGGGCGGGTCAGTCAACATGGATGTTGAATGTAATACCGCTATCGCGAGCAGGCTCGCTCCCACAGGTTTGGTGGCGTTGTTTCAGAGCCGGAAACCCTGATAGTTCTCGGTCCATTGCTGCTGGGCGGCGAGGGCGGTTTTCAGTCGACCGATCTGCTCGCGCACCTGTTGCGGCGCGGTGCCGCCCCAGCCGCTGCGGGCGGCGATGGCGGCTTCAAGGGTCAGGCTGTCGCGCACTTCAGGCTTGAGGCGTGGATCAGTCTCGGCCAATAGCGCCGGGGACGCTTCCCACAATTCGATGCCGTGTTTCTCGCAGGCCTGGACCAGTGCGCCGGTGATTTCGTGTGCTTCCTTGAACGGCACGCCGCGCACCGCCAGCCAGTCCGCCACTTCGGTAGCCAGGGTGAAACCCAGAGGTGCCTGACGACGCAGCTCTTCGACGTTGACCTTCATGGTTGCGACCATTCCGGCCATGGCCGGCAGCACCAGCAGCAGGGTGTCGACGCTGTCGAGCACGCCGTTCTTGTCTTCACTCAAGTCGCGGTTGTACGACAGCGGCAGGGATTTGAGGGTCGACAACAAACCAGTCAGGTTACCGATCAGGCGACCAGCCTTGCCCCGAGCCAGTTCAGCGATGTCCGGGTTTTTCTTCTGCGGCATGATCGAACTGCCGGTGGCATAGGCATCGTCCAGTGCGACCCAGCGAAATTGCCGCGACGACCACAGGCAGAATTCTTCGGCGAGGCGGGAAATGTTGATCCCCAACATGCTGGCGATAAACAGGAACTCGGCAACGTGATCGCGGCTGGCCACGGCGTCGATGGAGTTTTCACACACACCGCTGTAGCCCATTTCCTTGGCCGACTGCTGCGGCAGACGAGCAATGGCGGAACCGGCCATGGCCGCCGCGCCGAGTGGCGACAGCGAGGTGCGCACGTCCCAATCCACCAACCGCTGCACATCGCGCAGCATCGATTGGGCGTGGGCCAGCAAGTGGTGAGCGAAGACGATCGGCTGCGCCTGTTGCAAGTGAGTGAACCCAGGGCAGATGCTCTCGATGTGTTGCTCGGCCTGGTCCACCAGCGCTTGTTGCAACGCCAGCACTTCAACGGCCAGGGTGCGCACGTGATCACGCAGGAACAGTCGCAGGTCGTTGGCGGTCTGGTCGTTGCGCGAGCGACCGGCGCGCAGCTTGCCGCCCAGTGCGCCGAGGCGTTCGGTCAGCAGGCGCTCGATGAAAGTGTGGACGTCTTCGTCGTCCAGCGTCGGCGCGATGCTGCCGGCACGGAAGTCATCACCGATACGCTCCAGGGCGTCGAGCATGGTCTGGGTTTCCTGCTCGCTCAACAGCCCTGCGCGCTGCAATTCCCGGGCATGCGCCTTGGAACCGGCGAGGTCGTACGGGGTGAGGCGAAAGTAGCGCTCAGGGCAACGGGACAGGGCCGCCAGGGCTTCGGACGGGCCGCTCTTGAAGCGGGCACCCCAGAGACGGTCGGTGGTTTGAGACATTGTTGTTTTCCTCGTCGTAAAGCGAATTGAAACCGGTATGCCGAGCCCGAAACACCTGCCGAAAATCGTTCGGGCGTGGTTCGGCTCAATCAAATTCAAGGGCAGGGGAAAAGCGCAGTTGCTAAATGGCGAGAGCTGATCGAAGTGTCAGCTTTTAATAGTTCGAAATCAGTGAGTTGGCACTGATCTGCGGGATTTATTAACGGTTGCCAAGCCTTGTTTTCTGTGTTCATTATTATTGGTCGGCTATGTTTTTGTTGTTGGACACAGATTGTTGAATAGGGCGCCAGAGGTAAATAAGCATTATGGAAACCCCACTTTCCAATTCCGGAAACCCGCCGCCAAAAACGGTACATCGGGCTCCGCTGGCCCTCAGTGGTCTGGACTTCAAACTGCTCAAAGTGTTCAAGGCCGTGGTCGAGGCCGGCGGTTTCAGCGCAGCGCAGAATGAGCTGAATGTGGGCCTGGCGGCCATCAGCAAACAGATCTCCGACCTTGAGATTCGCATCGGTATGCGCCTGTGTACCCGAGGACGGGAAGGTTTTCACCTGACCGAAGAAGGGCGTCTGGTGTACCAGGCGTCAATCGATTTATTTGCCTCGGTCGATAACTTTCGTGATCGGCTTAGTTCAGCTCAGAACGAACTTATTGGCGATCTTGGGGTGGGCGTTATTGATAATACGATCACCGACGATAATTCGCCGTTAGTTGCGGCGCTTAGAAAGATAAACGAAGAGTCGCCGAAAGTAAGGTTTCAACTTCAGGCGTCTCAGTTAGATGAGGTGGAAAGAGGCGTAGTCGAGGGGCGGTTAGTGGCCGGAATCGTGCCGGTTTATCAGAAAAGAGAGGAGTTCGATTACTTCCCGCTTTATGAAGAACGCTCGTACGTTTATTGCGCCGTCGGCCATCCACTGTTCTCGATGCCGGAGGCGGACATGGGCAGCAATGTGCTGCTGGATTACGAGTGCATCAACCACCGCTACGCGATCCACCGGGACAAACTGGATTTTGCCCGCTACGACAGTTTTTCCGCCTCGGCGACTCAGGTCGAAGCCGTGGCGTTGCTGGTCAAGACCGGCCGTTTTGTGGGTTTTCTGCCCGAGCATTACGCCGCAACTTTGGTGGCTCAGGGGCAGTTTCGGGCGGTGCGGCCGGACCTGATCAACATCATCACGCCGTTCAATCTGATCCTGCGCCACAACACCGTGCGCAGTCCGCTGGTAAAGGCGTTTGCCCAGGCGCTGGGAGTCGATTTGAAGGCGCCGGTATGATCCCAAGCCTATGTGTTCCAGCGTGGCTGACAATAACTAACGGACAATACGTCTCTATGTAGAAGCTGCCGAAGGCTGCGATCTTTTGATCCTGATCTTCAGCAACATCGAAACCGCCAAAAGATCGCAGCCTTCGGCAACTCCTACAAGGGAGGCGTGTGCAGGAGGACGTAATCGTTTTTATCTAAACGCCCACTCAATATCGGCGTCTGGGCACCCAGCGGGGTGCCTTGCAGGCCGTTGTAGTCACTCCGATCCATGATCAACCACGCCGGCCCTGGCAGCGCTTCGAGTTCTTGAATCGATTCGGTGAACAATGGTTGCAAGTCCTGCTCGATATTGACCATGAACTTGATCGCCTTGGCGTCCTTGCCCATGCCGTGCAGCACCAGCGGTGCCGGGTCTTTCTGGACCTGTGCGAATGCCGCTCGACTGAAAGTTTGCGTGTCGTAAAGCTGGCGCTCAACCGGTTCAAACACCAGGATGTAAACCGACCACAGCGCCAGGATTGCGCAACCGGCCAATACTTCCGCCCGCCAGCGAGACCGGAACCATGCCACCAGCGCGATGATTTGCAACGCCGCAAGCGCGATCAGGACCGGCACAAAGGCAGCCGGTTGCGTGGGCAGACGCCGTTGAGCGACCAGCAATACGACGATCAACAACCCCGGAATCAGCAACCATAACCCTTGCATCAAGCCCCGTAGCCAACCGAACACCCGACCCTGCGCCACCTGAAACGGATACGCCGCAATGATCGCCGCCATGGGCAGCATCGGCAGCAGGTAGCGGGCCTTTTTTGCTTGAGGAATCGACAAGCCAATCATCACGATCAACCCGGCCGCTGTGCAGTACTGCAACAGGCGCAATGCCGGACCGGCCTGTCGTGGATTCGTCAGCCAGACCGCGGCCAACACCAGCAACGCCAGCGGATAAGCGAGCGCATAGTTACCCAGCGAACGAATGAAGTAATACAGCGAACCGCTGACGCCCTCGCTGCCGTCCATGCGCCCCATGAACTGCATGCGTACCACGTTTTGCATGAAGGTCGGCCCGCCGCTGGTTTCGGCCAGCCACAGCAGCACGCCGACACACACCGCCAGCAACATCGCCGCCAGCAAGACGAAACCGAACAACCGCGACCATTGGCGATTGAGCACGTAATAACTGCACAGCATGGCAGTGGGAATCACCAGCCCGATCGGCCCGCGAATGCCGAAGCCCAGCAGCAACAAGGCAAAGATCAGCGGCAACCGACGAGGCATCGCGAAATGATCGGTGGCGTACCCCAGGTAGAACACCGAGAACGCGACGGCCGCCAGCATCAGGTCCTGGGACACCGCACGGGTTTCAGTGACAAACGTACTGGTCAGCAACATCAAGGCGATGCTCAGCAGCGCCCAACGTCTGGAGTACGCTGCGAGCAACCGGTACATCAACGTGACGATCACGGCGGCGGCGATGGCGCTCGGCAACCAGGCGCTGAGGCTGTTGACCCTCCCGAACGGCAGGGACAACAACCAGATGAACACCGTCGACAGCGCCGAGTAATCGGCATAGGGCTGGCCGTAGGTGGTCGGAAAAACCGACGGCCCATGGCGCAGCATTTCCTGGGCGAACAGCACGAACCGCGAATCAAAACCGATCGCCGCTTGCTGATAAACCCCGGCGATGAACAGCAATAGCGCCAGCAGCCCAACCCCCAGGGACTGCCGACGAATACCGGGTGAAACCGTATTCACGCGACGACCGAAGCCGCCGGCCATTGCTGAAGCGGAATCGGCAACTTGCGCGAGTCACCACGGCCCATCGGGAAGTACAGGAAGCCGCTGCGGGCCAGGCGTTCGGCGTCGTACAGGTTGCGCCCGTCGAAGATCACCGGTGCATTCAACCGTTGCTGGATCAGGTCGAAGTCCGGCGCCTTGAACTGCTGCCATTCGGTGCAGATGATCAGTGCGTCCGCACCCGCGAGCACTGATTCCGGGGTGCCCATGAGCATCAGCTTCGATTCGTCAGGGTAAAGGCGTTGGGTTTCCTGCATGGCTTCCGGGTCGAACGCCCGCACATTGGCCCCGGCGGCCCACAGCGATTCGAGCAGCACCCGGCTCGGCGCATCGCGCATGTCGTCGGTATTGGGCTTGAAGGCCAGGCCCCACACGGCGAAGGTCTTGTCGCGCAAATCTCCCTTGTAGAAGGCGTTGATGCGTTCGAACAGTTTGTGTTTCTGCCGCTCGTTGATCGCTTCCACTGCTTGCAGCAGGTCGCTGGAGCAGTGGGCCTCTTCGGCACTGTGAATCAGCGCGCGCATGTCCTTGGGGAAACACGAACCACCGTAACCGCAGCCGGGATAGATGAAGTGGTAACCGATGCGCGAATCGGCACCGATGCCAAGCCGCACCGATTCGATATCGGCGCCCAGGTGTTCGGCCAGCTCGGCGATCTGGTTGATGAAGCTGATTTTGGTCGCCAGCATGCAGTTGGCGGCGTATTTGGTCAGCTCGGCGCTGCGCAGGTCCATGAACATGATGCGGTCATGGTTGCGGTTGAATGGGGCGTAGAGGTCGCGCATCACGTCGCGCACTTCATCGCGCTCACAGCCGATGATGATGCGGTCCGGGCGCCGGCAATCAGCCACGGCCGAACCTTCTTTGAGAAACTCGGGGTTGGAGACGATATCGAACTGCAACAGCCGACCGACCTCGAGCAGGTACTTGTCGATATGGGCGCGCAGCGTATCGCCCGTGCCCACCGGCACCGTGGATTTCTCCACCAGGATCACCGGCTGTTCACGATGACGCGCCACCGCTTCACCCACCGATAGCACGTATTGCAGATCCGCCGAACCATCCTCCCGGGACGGCGTGCCGACGGCAATGAACAGCACCTGGCCATGCTGCACCGCGAATTTTTCGTCGGTGGTGAACTGCAACCGTTTGGCTTCCAGGCTTTCGCGCACCAGGCTGGCCAGTCCCGGCTCGAAGATGCTGACGTGGCCTTGTTGCAGCAGCGCGACTTTTTTCTCGTCAATGTCCATGCACACCACGTCGTGGCCGACTTCAGCCAGGACGGCAGCTTGCACCAGGCCAACATAACCGCTACCAAATACACTGATTTTCATGAAGCACTCCTAAGTTCGGGCGCACGAGCAGGTCGAGAGTTGATAGTGATGACACCGAGGATGACCAGCGCCACTCCCAGTGTTTTCGAAAGGCTGAAGGTTTCGTTGAACAACGGCAGGCTGGCGGCCAGCACGTACACCAGCGCGTAGCTGATGCTGAGCAGCGAATAGGCCCGACCCAAGGGCAAATCCCGCAGGGCGGCGAGCCAGGTAAGCATCGACACGGCATAGGCGAGGATGGCGGCCAGCACGACGGCCACGGCAGACACATCGACGCTGCCGTTACTCAACGTGGATATAAATTGTTCGGGATGCGGCAAGCGGGTCATGCTCCAGCGCATGCCCAACTGCGCGGCGCTGCCCAGCAACACGCTGCCCAAGGCGAAGGCGAGTCCGCGACGCAGGCTCATGCCTGCTGCCCCAACAACGCCACGCCACCGATCACGAGTGCCACGCCCAGCCAGTGACGGCGGTCGATGGTTTCGTGGAAGACGAAGCGGGCGACCAATGTGATCAACACGAAATTCAGGCTGAGCATGGGATAGGCGACGCCGACTTCGAGGCGCTGCAACACCAGCAGCCAGACCAGCAAGCCCAATCCCAGAGCGGCGATCGCCAGCCACAGCCACGGCGAGCGCAGTTTCTCGCCCCAGCCCGACGTCTTGCCGCGCCAACTTTCCACGGCGTACTTCTGGGCGATCTGGCCCAGGCAGGTCAGCAGGCAGGCAGTCAGTAAGAGCAGGAGGCTCATGAGGCCTCCTGAGGGAAAATCAGAATGACCAGGTTGCCTTGTTCATAACGTTTGCCATCCTTGGGCAGCCGTTCGATTTCCTGCAGTTCGTCATCCCCCTTGACCCGCATCACCACGCCGACCGAACCACTCTGGCGGGCTGCGCGCATCCACTGTTGCACTTGATCGAGGTCGACCCGCTGCTGTGAGCCATCAGGATAGGCGAGGCCATATTTCAATTCGCCTATTGAGTTGTACAACGCCACGTCAGGGCGTTTCAGGCGCCAGGCCAGGGCCGAAGCGGCGCCCAGATCGTTGCTCAACAGCTTGCCGGTCTGCGCCAGTTCCTCGACGTGTTCGAGGATGAACTGGTCGGGCATCTTGTTCGCCACCACCGAGTCGGGCATCCCGGCCGGCAGCACGCCGATCAGCAGCAAACTGCCGAACGCCGGGGCAGCCCAGCATTGCAACGGGCGGAAGGCTTGCAGCAAATTGGCCATGATCCAGCCAATCAACCCGATGAACACCAATATCAGGTTGTGCAGCTCATGGTCGTACAGCGGCTTTTTCAGTTGCAGATAGACCAGCGTAATCAGGGTGACCACGCCCAACGTCAGGTTCAGCAGGCCATTGATCCCCAGTACCCGGCCCTGTTCCTGCTTCAGACGGTCCGCCAGCGCATGGCCCAGCAACAACGCCAGGGGCAGAAGGCAAGGCAAGATGTAGGTCGGCAATTTGCCGTTGCTCAGGCTGAAAAACCCCAACGGCATCAACAGCCACAGCAACAGGAAAGCGATATTGGCCTGATGCCGGGTTTGCCAGGCCTGTTTCAGCGCCGATGGCAGCAACGCCACCCACGGCAGACTGAACCCCACCAGCAGTGGCAAATAGAACCACCACGGCGCCTCATGTTGAGCGTCATCCCCGGCGAAACGGCGAATGTGTTCGTGCCAGAAGAAGAATCGCCAGTAATCGGGCTCCTGCGCGTGTACCGCCAAGGCCCACGGCAGGCTGACCGCGATGGCCACCACAATAGCCACCGGGCCGTAAGTCAGCAGCTCCCGCCAGCGTTTTTGCCAGAGCATCCAGGGCAGGGCGACCAGCACCGGCAGCAGCCAGGCGAGGAAACCCTTGGTCATGAAGCCCATGCCGCAGGCCAACCCCAGCAGCGCCCACCCGAGCAGACGCGGGCCACGGTTGACGCTGTCCAGCGCAAACCACAAAGCCACCAGGCTCAAGTTGACCCAGAAGGTGAATTGCGGATCGAGATTGGCGTAACCCGCCTGGCCAGCAACCACCGTGAAACTCATGTACAACAGCGCGCAGGCGAAACTCTTGCGCGGTTCGTTCCACAGTCGGCGGGCGATCAGGTAACACAGCAACACGCTCAACCCGGTACTCAGCACCGAGGCAATGCGCACGCCAAACAGGTTGTCGCCAAACAGCGCCTGGCCAATGGCGATCATCCAGTAGCCGGCCACTGGCTTTTCGAAATAACGCAGGCTCATGAAGTGCGGCGACACCCAGTTACCGCTCAGGAGCATGTCCTGGCTGATTTGGGCATAGCGGGTTTCGTCGGGAATCCATAAACCGTGAGTACCCAGCGGCAGCAAGTATGCCAGCGCCAAAACGACCAGTAAAAACGGCAGTGCCCAGCGCTTGCTCATGCGCCTTGTACCCCCAGCCAGCCCTCTCGGCCCTCAAGGGTGCCGCGAGCGACATGACCCATGGGCAAAGTGGCGGGTGCCTCGGGCAGCAGATTGCCCAGGGGTTGGAAATGAATGTCCTGCCGGCGCGCTTCGGCCAGCAGTTGACGGAAATCGTTGGCCATTAGAATCCCTTCTACTTCGGCATGGATCGTGTAGACGTTGAGTGCTTGCGGGGTGAACCGCTGAAGAATGAAGGCGTTGAAGTCCTTGGCCGCGACAGCCGGGCCGACCACCTCGTCGAAGGTCGGCAGGTCCACCGGAATTTGCGGTGTCCCCGGACTGCCATCGGCCAACGTCGGCCGGAACAGGCGCTGACCCCGACAATCGCTGTTGTAGCGAAAGCCGAAACCCTGCTTGGCTTCGATCACACGCTCGTCCGCTCGCCAACCGGCAGACGCCGAGCACTCGACTTTTTGCCCGAGGATATCACTGAGACTATCGACGCCACGACGAACTTGCTCGATCAACTGCGCCTCGCTCCAGCGCCCGGCATTGGCCTGCCAGCCGTGGTGATCCCAGGCGTGCAGGCCGACCTCATGCCCGGCCGCCAGGGTCTGACGCATCAGGTGCCCGAGATCGCGGCCGATCGGCTTGCCCGGCCACGCAGTGCCGGCCAGCAAAATGTCCCAGCCATACAGGCCGGCGGCGTTGGAACGCAGCATTTTCCAGAGAAATTGCGGGCGGATCAGGCGCCACAGATGGCGGCCCATGTTGTCGGGCCCGACGCTGAAGAAGAATGTCGCCTTGACTTGAGCTTCATCGAGCATTTCCAGCAGCCGAGGTACCCCCTCACGGGTGCCTCGGTATGTATCGACATCGATTCGTAGGCCTGCCTGCATCAGCATGATTCTTCTGTAGATTCTTTTATAGATCGCTCCGCGACTTCGAGCATGGCCTCGCGCAGGAAGAAGTCCAGCGTGTTGCCGATGGTCTCGCTCATCTCCACCGTTGGTGTCCAGTCAAGCAGACGTTTGGCATTGGCGATGCTCGGTTTGCGATGAGACACGTCCTGATAGCCAGTGCCATAGAAGGCTTTGCTTTCGATATCGCGGAATCCGGCGAACGGCGGGAAGTTGTTGCGCAACGGGTGAGCCTCGAACTGGCGCAGCAGTTCTTCGCCCAACTGACGAATGCTGGCTTCGTTGTCAGGGTTGCCGATGTTGATGATCTGGCCGTTGCAGGCGTCGTTCTCGTTGTCGATGATCCGCGCCAGGGCTTCGACGCCATCGGCGATATCGGTGAAGCAGCGTTTTTGCTCACCGCCGTCGAACAGACGAATCGGCGTGCCTTCCACCAGGTTGAGGATCAGCTGGGTGATGGCCCGGGAACTGCCGATGCGTGCCGAGTCCAGTCGGTCCAGACGCGGCCCCATCCAGTTGAAAGGACGGAACAGAGTGAAATTCAGGCCTTTCTGGCCGTAAGCCCAGATCACCCGGTCGAGCAACTGCTTGGAGATCGAGTAGATCCAGCGTTGCTTGTTGATCGGCCCAACCACCAGGTTGGAGCTGTCTTCGTCGAAGTTGCCGTCCTGGCACATGCCATAGACTTCGGAGGTCGACGGGAAGATCACGCGCTTGTTGTACTTGACGCAGTAGCGAACCAGTTTCAGGTTCTCTTCGAAATCCAGCTCGAACACCCGCAGCGGATTGCGGGTGTACTCGATCGGCGTGGCAATCGCCACCAGCGGCAGGATCACGTCGCACTTCTTGATGTGGTACTCGATCCATTCCGAATGGATGCTGATGTCGCCTTCGACGAAGTGGAAGTTCGGGTGGCTGCGCAGGCGCTCGATGGCGTCCGAGCCGATGTCCAGGCCGTACACTTCATATTTGTCGTCACGCAGCAGGCGCTCGGACAGGTGATTGCCGATGAAGCCGTTGACGCCGAGGATCAGCACCCGGGTGCGACGCGGTGCTCGGCCCGATTCGGCGCCACGCAATACGGAGCCATCGACCAGCCCCAGCTCATTGGCCAGTTGCGGGCCGCTCAGGTACAGACCGTTGTCGTTACGCTGGCCGGCATTGATCACCAGCGAGTCTTCGCCACAGGCGATACGCAATGGATCAACACTGATGACCCGACCCGGTGCCAGGCCTTCATTGCCCTTGACCACGTCGGCGTTCCAGACAATCAGCTTGTGCTCACCCACGGCGCAGAAGGCGCCCGGGTAAGGCTGGGTCACGGCGCGGACCAGATTGAACAGCTCTTCAGCCGGTTTGTTCCAGAACAGTTTGCCGTCCGCCGGGGTGCGACGGCCGAACACCGTGGCTTGAGATTCGTCCTGAGGCGTTTCGCTGATTTTGTCCTGAAGCAGCGCGGGCAAGGTGTCGCGCAGCAGATCGGTGGCGGCCAGGCGCAATTTGCCGTGCAGGGTCAGCGCGGTGTCGGTGCGCTCGATCGCCACCCGCTGCTGGGCGATGATCGCGCCGGCGTCGGCACGCTTGACCATGCGGTGCAGGGTCACCCCGGTTTCCGTTTCACCGTTGACCAGCACCCAGTTGGCCGGTGCCCGGCCACGGTAGCGAGGCAGCAACGAGCCGTGCAGGTTGAACGCACCTTTACGGGCCGTGGCCAGCAGTGGCTCACTCAACAGGTTGCGGTAGTAGAACGAGAACAGGTAATCGGGGTTGAGCTTGCTGATGCGCTCGATCCACAGCGGGTGGTTGGCGTCCTCCGGGGCATGCACCGGAATGCCTTTGCGCGCGCACAGTTGCGCAACCGAGCCATAGAACGCGTTTTCCTTCGGGTCATCGGGATGGGTGAACACGGCGGCAATCTCGTAACCCGAGTTGAGCAGGGTATCGATGCCGGCACAGCCAATATCGTGATAGGCGAAGACAACAGCTTTTGCGCTCATGAGAGAACCTGATCTGAAGAGGTGGAAGTGAGGCCGTCGACGGTGATAACGGGAGCAGGGGCAGAGGGGGTGCTACGCAGAACCTTTTCGATGAAGAACCGTGGACGCGCCCGAACGTCGCTGTACATACGGCCCAGGTACTCACCCAACAGGCCCATGCCAATGAATTGCCCACCGGTGAAAACGAACAGCACGGCGAACAGGACGAACGTACCGTCGCCAGCCCAACTGGCACCGAAAGCCAGGCGCAGCACAATCAACGCGATGGCGAATAACACGCCGAGGCCGGCCATGCCGAAGCCGACGATGCTCAGTAATCGCAGCGGTGTGGTGGTCATGCAGGTGATCAGGTCGAACATCAGGTTGATCAGGCGCATCGGGCTGTATTTGGATTCGCCGTGTTCGCGCTCGGCGTGGGTCACCAGGATTTCCGTGGTGTGCCGGGCGAAGCTGTTGGCCAGGATCGGGATGAAGGTGCTGCGTTCGCGGCAGGCGAGCATGGCGTCGACGATGGTCCGGCGATAGGCGCGCAGCATGCAGCCGTAGTCGCTCATGGCAACGCCGGTGGAACGCTGCACGGCGAGGTTGATCAGCTTCGACGGCCAGCGGCGCAAGGCAGAGTCCTGACGGTTGTTGCGCACGGTGGCGACCACGTCGTAGCCCAGCTCGGCCTGGGCCACCAGCCGCGGGATTTCTTCCGGCGGGTTTTGCAGGTCGGCGTCGAGGGTGATCACCACATCACCCTTGCACTGTTCGAAACCGGCCATGATCGCCGCGTGCTGGCCGTAGTTACGGTTGAGAATGACCGCCACCACCGGGCTGCATTCGCGACTGGCTGCGTCCTCGAGGATTTGCGCCGAGTTGTCGCGACTGCCGTCATCGACCAACACGATTTCGTAATCCTGGTGCAGTTGCTGGCACGCCGCTTCGGTACGCCGGAGCAACTCGGGCAGGCTGTCTTGCTCGTTATAGACCGGGATGACGATTGATACGCAACGGATCGGATAAGGTTTCACAGGCGTCTGTCCAATGTGTTTTCAATGGCGCCAACGACGCGATCGACGTCGTCTGCGGTCATGTCGGGGAACAACGGGATCGAACACAGCCGCGCCGAATTCCATTCGGTGTTGGGCAGGTAGATGTTGGGGAAACGCTGGCGGTAGTACGTGTGCAGGTGCGTGGCGATGAAGTGAATGCCGGTACCGATGTTCTGTTCCTGCAAAGCCTTCATGAACGCCTCGCGGTCCAGCCCGCAGCGTTCGGTGTCGATACGCAGGATGAACAGGTGCCAGGCGTGTTGCTGCGCATAGGCCGGAATGGCCAGCGGTTGCACCGGCAAGCCTTCCAGACGTTGCAAATAGGTTTGGGCCAACTCCGTGCGCTTGGCGTTGATCGCGTCCAGACGCTCCAGTTGCACCAGGGCGATGGCCGCGTTGATGTCGGCCAGGTTGTACTTGAAGCCGGGCTCCATCACTTGGGCCTGGGGTTTGCGGCCGTGGGTCAGGCGGTCGTAGGCATCCACGCCCAGGCCATGAAACTTGAGCATGCGCACTCGAGTGGCCAGGGCTTCATCGTCGCTGACAAACATGGCGCCCTCGGCGCACGTCATGTTCTTGATCGCGTGGAACGAGAAGATCGCGGTGCCTTGGGCGCCGACGTGCCGACCTTTGTAGAAAGTGCCTGCCGCATGAGCCGCGTCTTCGACGATGGCGATGCCATGTTTGTCGGCCAGCGCGTAGAGCGGATCGAGGTCGAACGCCGCGCCGGCGTAATGCACCGGAATGATTGCCTTGGTGCGAGGCGTGATTGCCGCTTCGATGCTCGCCAGGTCGCTCATTAACGTGTCGCGGTCAACGTCGACGAAAACCGGCGTCGCGCCGAGCAGACAGATCATGTTGGCGGTCGATACCCAAGTCTGGGACGGTGTGATGACTTCGTCGCCGGGACCAATCCCCAATGCCAGTAACGTGATGTGCATCCCGCCGGTGGCCGAGGACAGTGCGACGGCATGGCGACAGCCGACATAGTTGGAAAAATGCTCTTCCAGTTGTTGGTTTTTCGGCCCGGTAGTGATCCAGCCGGAGCGCAGTACTTGTTCTACCGCGGCAATTTCTTCATCGCCGATACTGGGGCGGGAGAAGGGGAGAAACGCCTGAATCATGGGCACCTCGGGGTAGAAAAATAGACAGCCTTGCAGGCCGAAAACAACGGATCCAATCTCAGCGTAGACGTTAAAACAGAAGGTGCATCAAGCAGTTGCAAAAAAGTTGCGACAAATCACATTGGTTGACTTTTCGTGTCATGGTCGGCACGTTGGACGCTTACAAGGCGTCATTTCTGATCCATGGAGGTTAAGCGCGATTTTGTGAAAGGAACATGAAAAACCGGTTGGCGAATCGTTTATCTGAAACTCATACAGCCACTGTTCAGACTCTGCCGCCCATCGCGTTTTTTATAAGAAAAGACTGACAGGAGTGTTCGCGTTACAGGACTTGTGTTGCAGTCCTTAGTTATTTTGTTGAACTTTATTCATTTCAAGGCCGTTTCATTGATTGACTTACCTGCTACTGAATCCATCGTTTCAAAAGCCAACCCGTTGACCCTGTATCTGGCGCGTCTGGCGCCGTCCAGCCAGTTGACCATGCGTTATGTATTGCAAGACGCCGCCGACCGCCTGGACTTCGAAGACGTGAACATCGAAGAGATTCCCTGGCATCAACTGCAGCCCGAGGATGTCGTTGCACTGGTGGCGACCTTGCGCGAAGACGGCTACGCCCCCAATACCTCGTCGCTGTACGTTAACGCGGTGCGCGGGGTGATGAATGAAGCGTGGCGCATGAGCCTGATCAGTCAGGAACACTTGTTGAAAATGCGCTCGGTCAAAGGCATTGCCGGCACGCGGCTGTCCCAGGGGCGCAACCTCAAGCGCACCTTGATCCGGGATCTGATGGAGGTGTGCGCCGCCGATCCACGGCCCCAAGGGCTACGGGACGCGGCCATCATCGGGATTCTGTACGGTTCGGGGATGCGCAAATCGGAATCGGTGAATCTGGACCTGGCCCATGTGGATTTCACCGAGCGCAGCCTGTGCGTCACCGCCAAGGGCAACAAACAGCTGATCAAGTACGCGCCAGCCTGGGCCTTCGCCAAACTGGATGCGTGGCTGGAATTACGGCGTTCGCAGTTAAAAGTGGGTGAAACGGACGACCCGTTCCTGTTCAACCGCATCCGCCGTGGCAGCCACATTACCCGCGAGCGCATTACCAAACATGCGATCTACTACATTGCCCGGCAACGCGGCGCGCAGGTCGGGGTGAAAATCATGCCGCACGATTTCCGGCGGTCGTTCATCACTCGAGTGATTGAAGAGCACGACCTGTCGATCGCGCAGAAACTGGCCCACCACAGCAACATCCAGACCACCGCCAATTACGATGTGCGCGACGACAATGAACGTCGTCGGGCGGTTGATCGCTTCGATTTATGAACCACCATCAGGACGCCGAAGGACACCCTTTTTGCGAGCCGATCGCCTGACTGATCAGCGCAGCCAACCGTTTCACATTGTTCTGATGAGCGACCACCAGGTCATCAATGCTCGCACCCGAAGGGGTCTGCAACGTGCTGCGACAGGTGATCAGTGCGGTATTGCCGGCGCCGAGACTGCGCAGGCGCCATTTGACGTCGATCAACGCGTATTGACCGGGAATCGAATCAAAGCGCTGCACGTCCAGGCGCAACGACACTCTGCGTTGCAGATTGCTGTTGATCAGTTGATCGACCAGGGCGCTGCGCAATTCATCCACCAGGGTCGCCGCCCACCATTCGGTTTCGAGGATCGCCAGGCCACTGTTGCCCTGGCGAATGACAATCTGCGGGCGGTCGACCTGTGGCGGCACCGTGATGCTTTCGATCTGGATCTCCGCGCTGCTGCTTGCGCCGCTCAGTTGGGCCGGGGTCAAGGTGTGGAACTGAATCGGGTCGCTGCGACAAGCGGTGAGCAACAGCAACGCAGTGACCAGCGTGATCTTCAGCGAAAAAGCCATGGTGTAGCTCCTGTGATCAGTTGCGCGGTGGCGCCTGCATGTCAATCGGTGCGGCATTGTCGGGACGACCGCGAATCAGTGATTCCGGATGCCGGCCCAGGTAATCCGAGAGCTCACGCAGTGAGCGCGACATGCGCCCGAGTTCGTCCAGAGTTTGAGTCAACTGCTCCCGTTGCGGCGAATCGTCGGCGAGGGTCGAACTGGCCGATTGCAAGGTCTTGCTGACGTCCGCCAGGGTGGTTTGCACGCCGGGCAGGGTCCTGGCGTTGAACTGTACGAGGCCCTTGCGCAGTTCGACGAGGTTGCTGTCGAGGTTGCCGGCGATGCGTTCGATTGGTAGCTGGTTGATCTTGTTGACCATGCCCTCCAGTTTTTCCTGCAACTGCTCGAGGCTGCCAGGAATGGTTGGAATAACGACGGGACGGGCGGTCGGGTCGAACACGACTTTCTCTGCTTTGGGGTAGAAGTCGAGTGCGATGTAAAGCTGGCCGGTCAACAGATTGCCGCTACGGGCCTGGGCCCGCAGGCCATTATCGATGAAGCTGCCCATCAGCCTTATGCCAGCGGCTTCATCATTGGGATCATGGTTCAAGGCCTTAAGCATCTTGGCGTGGGCCTGGCCGAGTCGCTGGGGGTAGATCATGATGCCGACATTGAGCGGAAAACTGCGCTTTTTCTCATCGAAATCCAGATTGATCGACACGACTTTGCCGAATTCCACGCCGAGGAATTCCACCGGTGCGTCGATCTTGAGCCCGCGTAAGGCCTGATCGAAACGCAGGCTCAAGTACTGCCCTTTGCCGAAGGGGGGAGCGAGGGCAGTTTGCTGATCTACGAACAGGTCGAAGGCTTTATCCTCGCTGGCCGGCTGATCGTTGGGGCTGTAATCCGGCGCGCGAAACGCGATACCGCCCACCAACAACGAAGACAGGGATTCGGTCTTCACCGCAAAACCGTTGGCACCGACGCTCACATCGATACCACTGGCGTTCCAGAACCGGGTGTTCTCCGTGACGTAGGCGTCATTGGGTGAATGCACGAAGACCTCGATGTTCACCCCTTTGCCGTCAGCGTCCAGTGCATACGCCACCACTTGCCCGACCGGGATCTTGCGGTAGTAGACGGGAGAACCGATATCCAGCGAGCCGAGGTCCTGAGTGTGCAGCATGAAGCGTTTGCCCGGTTCGCCATAGGTAATGGGCGGCGGGTTTTCCAGCCCCGTGAAGTGTTTGGAACGGGCATTGGCCTGACCGATGTCGGCGCCAATGTAATCGCCTGATAGCAGGGTATCGATGCCCGAGACGCCGCCGGCTCCAATGCGCGGGCGCACGACCCAGAATTGCGAATCTTCGCGGGTGAAGCTTTCAGCCTGTTTGTCGAGTTTGATCGTGGCGTTGACGCTTTTCTGGTCGTTGCTCAGCTTCACTTCAGAGACATGGCCGATGACCACGTTGCGATACTTGACCTCGGTTTTGTTGGCCGTGAGGCCACCACCGGTCTTGAACGTGACGGTGATGGTCGGACCTTCCTGCATCATGCTGTGTATCACCAGGGAGATCCCTACCAGCACCGCAACGATCGGCACGATCCACACCAGCGAAACGCTGAAGCGACGGGTCTTGATAGTGGCCTGGCCGGGGGCTTGCGGCCCGTCAGTGGCTTGCGACTTCATCCGTGAGCTCCTCATTTGGTGGGTTATCCTGCTCTTCCCGCTCTATATCTCGCTCGTTATCCCAGATCAGCCGCGGGTCGAAACTCATCGCCGACAGCATGGTGAACACCACTACCAGACCAAAAAACAGAATGCCCATGCGCGGTTCGATATCGCCCAGGGCCTGGAATTTCACCAATGCCGCGACCAGCGCGACGACAATCACGTCGAGCATCGACCAGTAGCCGATCAGCTCGACGAAACGGTAAAGCTTCGAACGTTCCTTGCGCGCCCAAAGACTGCCGCGTTGCACGGTGATCAGCAGCAGGGAGAGGGCAACGAACTTGATGCCCGGTACCGCGATGCTGGCGATGAAAATGATCAGGGCAATGTCCCACGCACCGTGTGCCCAGAACTCCAGCACACCGCTCATGATGGTGCTGTCGGAACCGTTGCCGAACAGACTGGTGTTCATGACCGGCAGCAGATTGGCCGGGATATAGAACACCAGTGAGGCCAGCAGATAGGCCCAGGTACGGGTCAGTGAGTTGGCTTTGCGGGCATGCAGTGGCGCGCCACAGCGTTGGCATTCGTGAGGGTTGTCGGTCATGTCGCAGGCCAAGCCGCAGCTGTGGCACAGGCACAGATTGAGCTCGCTGGCGAGCGGCGGCCTGTTCATAGGCTGTCCCACAAGTCACGGACATCGCGCCCGGCGATGCGAATCAACAACAGGCTGAGAACGGCCAAAGCAAACAGGCCGATGCCGGGTATGACATCCAGCAACCCGGCGAGCTTGAACACCGCGACCATGGCCCCCAGCAGGCAGACTTCGAGCATGCTCCAGGGCCTGAGGGTTTCCAGCCAGCGCATGCATACTTTGAAACCGGGCGAGCGCTGGGAGGTGAGGGCGAAACCCAACACCCAGATCAGCAGGAGCAACTGGAACATCGGTGCGATGATGATGGAAATCGCGGCCACTAGCGCAATAAAAGTGATGGGGCCCTGGCTCAGCGCGACAACCGAGTCCCAAAGCGTCGCACTGTTTTTCAGCCCCTTCATGCTGATGCTCATGACCGGATAGAAATTGGCAAAGATCCACAACACCGTCGCGGTGATGCTCAGCGCCAGACGTTGTTGCACCGACAAGCTATTGTGACGCTGAAGCACGCCGCCGCAGCGTGTGCACAGGGCTTTTTGATGTTTGGCGAGCGTGACTTTTTCATACACGCAGTCGCAGTGCTCGCAAATGATCAGTTGGTCAGTCGTAGCCATAGACCGCACTCGCCAGGAGACAGGAACGTCAGAGCACTCCCTCAATATAGAAGTGACTTGCGATTGAGCAAATTAAAGACTGATCAAGCGGATGGGGGCATAAAGTCTGATCGACGGCGTCATCGTTCTTCGCGAGCAAGCCCGCTCCCACATTCGAGCGCATTCCTCTGAGAGAACTCGGTCAATTGTGGGAGCGGGCTTGCTCGCGAAGACGGCCTGACATTCAACAAATAAGTGGCTGACACACCATCCTTGCGAGTAAACCAGTACCCACGACGGTATCTCCCTTCAGCCGAGCAATTCGCGCAGGCGATACCAGAACATGCCGAGGGCCAGCAGCGGTGAACGCAGGACTTTTCCACCGGGGAAGGTCATGTGCGGCACGGCGCTGAAAATATCCAGCCCCTGGCTGTGCCCGGCATGAATCGCTTCGGCCAGCAACCGTGCGCACCAATGGGTCACGTTCAGCCCATGACCGGAATAGCCCTGGGCGTAGAACACGTTCGGGTACTGGCTCAAGCACCCGGCCTGGGGGAAACGGTTGGCGGTGATGCCAATCTTGCCGCCCCATTGATAGTCGATGCGCGCATCCGCCAGTTGCGGGAAGACCTTGAGCATTTTCGGCCGCATATAAGCGCCGATGTCCTCCGGATCACGCCCGGAATAATGGCAGGCACCGCCGAACAACAAGCGTCGGTCCGCCGAGAGCCGGTAGTAATCGAGGCCGACTTTCTGGTCGCACAGCGCCAGGTTCTGTGGGATCAATTGGGCGGCAACCTCAGGTGCCAAAGGTTCGGTAGCGATGATGTAACTGCCCGCCGGTAAAACCTTGCCGCTCAGGCGTGGTTCGAGTTCTTCCAGGTGCGCGTTGCAGGCCAGCACCAGACTGCCGGCGCGCACCGTGCCGCCCGCGCAGCGAATCTGCACGGTGCTGCCATGGATCAACTCCAGCACCGGGCTTTGTTCGAATATTCGTACCCCCAGGGATTCGGCAACGCGCGCTTCGCCAAGCACCAGGTTCAGCGGATGCAAATGCCCCGAACCCATGTCGATGAGGCCGCCGGCATAAACATCGGAGCCCACCACTTGCTGGCGGATCTGCTCGGGGCCAACAAGTCGGGTTTCATGGGGGTAACCCAGTTCGGCGAGGCTTTGCAGTTCCGCCTTGAATGCCTCGAACTGCGCCGGGGTATTGGCCAGCTCGCAAAAACCCCAGCGCAGGTCGCAATCGATCCCGTGCTCGCGAATGCGCTTGCCCACCAGTTCCACCGACTCGATGCCAGCACGCTCCAAATAGCGCACGCCGTCCTGACCGACATATCGGGCGAAACCGCTGACATCGTGACCGATGCCGCGGATCAACTGCCCGCCGTTACGCCCGCTGGCGCCCCAGCCGATCCGCCGTCCTTCCAGCAGAATCACCGAAAGCCCGCGCTGCGCCAGTTCAATCGCGGTGTTGACGCCGGTAAAACCGCCGCCCACCACGCAGACATCGGCCTCAAGGTCCGAGTCCAGCGTGGGGTAGGGTGTCATGCCCTTCGCCGAGGCAGCGTAATAGGAATGAGCGTGTTCGTTGTCGTACTGATTCATTGGTTGGACTTCACTTTGCTCCAGGAGCGGGTCATCAGACGCATGATCGGCTGGGGCGGGGTGGTGGAGATGTAGAGTTTGTCGAGGACTTCCTGAGGAGGATAGACCTCTGGGTTATTGACCAGCTCCGGGTCCATGTATTGTTTGGCCGCCGGGTTCGGATTGGCGTAACCGACCGAGGCGCTGACTTTGGCGATTACTTGTGGATCCAGCAGGTTGTTGACGAACGAGTGGGCCTCTTTCGAGTTGCTGGCGTCGGCAGGAATCGCCAACAGGTCGAACCACAGATTGCTGCCTTCCTTGGGGATCGAGTAGGCGATGTTCACACCGTTCTTCGCTTCCTTGGCGCGGTTCGCCGCTTGGAACACATCGCCCGAATAGCCGAACGCGACGCAAATGTCGCCATTGGCCAGGTCCGACACATACTTGGATGAATGGAAATAGGTGATGTAAGGCCGAATGGTCATCAATTTGGCTTCGGCCTTTTTAAAGTCCTCGGGATTTTCGCTGCGTGGGTCCATGCCCATGTAGTTCAGGACCGCCGGGAAAACCTCATCCGCCGAATCCATCATCGACACGCCGCACTGGCTGAGCTTTTTCAGGTTCTCCGGCTCGAAAAACACCGCCCAGGAATCGATGCGATCGATGCCCAGCACTTGCTTGACCTTGTCGACGTTGTAGCCAATGCCGTTGGTGCCCCACAGGTATGGCACCGAATGTTCATTGCCCGGATCGTTTTTTTCCAGCAAGGCCAGCAGTTTCGGGTCGAGGTTTTTCCAGTTGGGCAGCTGCGAGCGGTCCAGTTTGAGGAACGCGCCGGCTTTCACCTGGCGCGCGAGGAAATGGTTGGAGGGCACCACCACGTCATAACCCGTGCGGCCGGCGAGCAGTTTGCCCTCCAGGGTTTCGTTGGAGTCGAATACGTCGTAGATCACCTTGATCCCGGTTTTCGCCTGGAAGTCGGCGAGGGTGGTCTGGCCGATGTAATCGGTCCAGTTGTAGACGCTCACACTTGGCTGAGCCTGTGCGGTGGCGTTGAACAGCAACGCCAGCGCGACCGGAACCACGGATTTCAATAGACGCATATCGACACCTCTTTTAGTTATTGAATTTCTTCAGGCGCTTCTTTGGTGTTCTGGCGACCGTCTTCGCGAGCAGGCTCGCTCCCACAGGGGAATACATTTCAAATGTGGGAGCGAGCCTGCTCGCGATGGGGCCGTTACGGACTAAACGCTGAGCAGCAGGAACTCCCGCTCCCAGGAGCTGATCACACGCTTGAAGTTTTCGTGTTCGGCGCGCTTGACCGCGACGTAACCGCGGACAAACTTGCTTCCCAGATAACGCTCGACGGTGTCGCATTCTTCCATCTGTGTCAGGGCATCTTCGATGGTGATCGGCAAGCGCAGGTTGCGACGTTCATAGGCGCGGCCTTGTACCGCTGCGCTCGGTTCGATGCGTTCGACCATCCCCAGATAACCGCACAACAGGCTCGCGGCAATCGCCAGATAAGGGTTGGCGTCGGCGCCCGGCAAGCGGTTCTCCACACGCATGGCGTCCGGGGTGGAGGTCGGTACGCGGAGGCCGACGGTGCGGTTTTCTTCGCCCCATTCAACGTTGACCGGCGCCGAGGTGTCGGGCAGGAAGCGGCGGAACGAATTGACGTTGGGTGCGAACATCGGCAGCACTTTGGGAATGTACTTTTGCAAGCCGCCGATGTGGTGCAGGAACAGCTCGCTCATCTGCCCGTCGGCATCGGCGAAGATCGGCTGGCCGGTGGCGATGTCCACCACGCTTTGATGGATATGCATGGCGCTGCCAGGTTCGTCACCGATGGGCTTGGCCATGAAGGTTGCGGTGACGTTGTGCTTGAGTGCCGCTTCGCGCAGGGTGCGTTTGAACACGGTGATCTGGTCCGCCAGATCGAGGGCGTCACCGTGACGGAAGTTGATTTCCATCTGCGCCGGGCCGTCCTCGTGGATCAATGTATCGAGGTCCAGGCCCTGGAGTTCGCACCAGTCGTAGACGTCTTCAAACAGTGGGTCGAATTCGTTGGCAGCGTCGATGGAAAACGACTGACGACCGCTTTCCGCTCGGCCCGAGCGTCCCAGTGGCGCCTTGAGCGGCAGGTCCGGGTCTTCGCAGCGCTGGGTCAGGTAGAACTCCATTTCCGGCGCGACAATCGGCTTCCAGCCTTTGTCGGTATAGAGCTTCAGGACTTTTTTCAGCACGTTGCGTGGCGACAGTTCGATGGGATTGCCGAACTTGTCGAACGTGTCGTGGATCACGATGGCGGTCGGCTCGATAGCCCATGGAATGACGTAAACCGCGTCGGCGACGGGCTTGCAGACCATGTCGATGTCGGCCGGGTCGAGCAGGTCGTAGTAGATGTCGTCGTCGACAAAGTCCCCGGTTACCGTTTGCAACAGCACACTTTCCGGCAGGCGCATGCCTCGCTCATGCAGGAACTTGTTGGTGGGTGCAATCTTGCCGCGAGCAATGCCGGTCAAGTCGCTGACCACACACTCGACCTCGGTAATCTTGTGATCTTTCAGCCACGTGAGCAGCTGATCGAAAGGGGCATTCATAAAGACCTCGTTGTTGGTTTTATTGACGCCGGGGAAAGCGGTTTCATCCACCTAACACTTCCCCTGTAGCGCGTTGACGACTATCTTGGGCGAGCCTTGGCATTCCATCTATCCACTTTAAGCAGCACCAAAGCGCACCAAAAGAGTGCGCAAGGTCACCCCATGACAGCGTGCAATCCGTTACAGGTTCAAGCGTTCAACACCGCCGACGTGGCCGAGCAAATCCGCGCCACACCGGGTTGGGTGCAGCACTATCAGCAGATGTCCCCGGGGCATTTCGCCGGGCGGGTACGCTATCTGGATTTGCAAGGCGTAGAGATTTACGAGGAACAGATGAACACCCGGGTCGAGCAGAATTTCAGCGCCCCCGAAGGCGCGCTGGCGTTCTGTTTCGATCGCAACGACACCTCGCTGTATGTGCTGAACGGTGAAAGTCGCAACATCTGGATCACCCCGGAGAACTACCAGGAAATCGCCGTGGTATTCGGTCCGGAGTTCGTTCAGCGGCATGGTCTGGACGTGGCGCGACTCGAAGGCTTGTTCATGTCACCGCTCAATTCAGGCCAGAACGCGCTGTTCAGCCGCTGGTTGAGCGGGACGTTGACGCGGTTGACGCAGACGCTGGATCCGCCGAGCAAAGAGGCGTTGACCCAGCAACTATTAGAGGACTGTTTGTACATCCTCGATAACGCCTGTGTGTGCCTGGATCGCGCAGGTTTGCAGCGTCGGGCGGACGAGCGAGCAATCATGAAACGCGTCGCCGAATGGGCCGCCGATACACCGGAAGAAACCCTCAATTTGCTGCAGCTGTCCCAAGTGGCCGGGGTTTCGCTGCGTCAGTTGCAGCATGCGTTCAAAGCGTATACAGGAATGACACCCACGCATTGGTTGCGCTTGCGTCGGCTCAACAGCGCGCGCCGCGAATTGCTCAGGCGAACGGCCGGGGAAACGACAGTCGCGCAAGTGGCGATGGATTGGTCGTTCTGGCATTTGGGGCGGTTTTCCAGCAGTTATCGAGCGCTGTTCCAGGAACTTCCCAGCCAAACACTGGCCCGTAAACACAGTGGACCTTGTCGGAGGTCGTCATGAGTCGGTTATCGCCTTTTAGCCTGTGTGTCGTCATGTTGATGGTCTATACGCAGGTTCAGGCCGAAACGGTCGTGCCCTTGAAAGGGCAGACCTCGCAACAAATCCAGCTGGACATCAATGATTGCAGCAACGTCACGGCCAGCCAGAGCACCTCAAGCCCGCCACCCTCGGAGGGTGCTGCGGTGGATGCTACGCAGGTTCCAGGACGTCAACATGATGAGTTTTATGAGCAGGTCGAGGGCGATGTGAAACAGCACGATCACGGTTGCCTGCAAGGGCGGGGTTATCAGGTCACTCCGTGAGCTGAGTGACGCCTGGATTGCGCTGCCGCCGATCGAGTAAATGAACCATCAGCAAGGCATAGAGCGTGAGGGCGATAAACAATCCCATGCGCACGACGAAGGCGGTATAGACGTCCTTTCCGGCGAGGCTGTCCTGAACCGATTGACCCAGCAGGATGATCAACGTGATCAGGCTGTTGAGCCAGAACCCCGGGGTTTGTCGAGTCGGGCTCAGGGCATAGAGCTTGCGCGCCAACAGCAAGCCGAACAGGAGCATCCACAGAAAGAACATCCATAGATGCACAAACAGGCTAAGCGCGCACCAGAACACAACGGCCAACAGCCCGCCCATGAAGGTCGAACCGAGCAGCTCATGAGCAGCGTTGCGTGCCGTTGTCGTCGAACTCTGCTGACCAAGGCTGACCGCTTTCAAAATGATTGGCAGATAGCTGGCCGGATCGATCAGGGCCAACAGGAACGCCGGTATAACAATCAGGGTCGCGCGCAGTGCAACCCGGCCCACTTCCTGCGCCGGCAGAGCGCTGGCGGCGGGTGGGGAGGGTGCATTGGCCGGTTCGGGGAACAACCAGTGACTGAACGCCACGACGATGACGGCGAGGATCAAGCCCAATACCAAGGCACCAATGACCATCATCGCCAGATCGAACTCGGCGACGCCGGCTGAGGAAATCATGGTCAGGCCAATGATCAGGAAAGTCATGATCAAGGTGTTGCCGCCGCGCAGGCCAAAACCAAAGGCCAGGAACAGACTGACTCCGATCAGCAGCACACCGCAGAAGGGGTAATAGCGCAGGACGGGGATCAGCAACAGGCCGATGCCGGTGGTCAGCATCGCGGCCACCGCAAGCACCAGTGCGGCCTTGAATGGCAAAGGCCGATTGAGCGAGGCCAATAGCAACACGGCGAGCACCGGCGAAATAAACGGGATCGGCAGCGCCAGGCCGAAGCTGATGGCCAGGCATAGCGCCGTGCCCGTGGCGAGACGCAACGCCCGTTGTACACGGGGCGTGCGCTGAGTAGACATGCCCTTAATAGGCATAGCTCAGCCAGCTCATTAGCCCCACAAACAGACGCCCAAGCGGGTTCAGCGGATTGCCTTCGGTAGGAAACGCCATGACTTCAGCCTGCCCACCGGCACGGATGGCGCGACTGTCGAACAGCGTTTTCCTTGAGTCTTCCGAAAACTCAATGATCACCGGAAAACGCTGGGCCGGACGCAGCCAGTCACGACTGTTCTGCACACTGGGGAGGCTGCCGGGCGCAGTGGTCTGCCCCACGCTGACACCGTAGCCGACGCTGCGCACACGGCCCTCGAAAACCTTCCCCGGCAGGGCATCCAGAACGATCGAAACAGGGGTGTCGACCTCGACCAGACCGAGGTTGTTTTCGGTCATGTCCGCGCTGATCCACACATCGTGGATGGCAATCAGGGTCATGACCGGGCTGCCGGCAGTGGCGAACTGTCCGACATCGGTGCGCAGATCGGTGACAAGTCCCGCCGACCGTGCGCGTATCTGCGTGTTGGACAAGTCCAGTTCGGCTTTCGACAACGCCGTGGCGGCGCTACGCAACAGCGCGTTGTCTTCTTCGCTGCCGCCTTCCTGTTCCCGTGCCCGCTGAACTTCGGCACGGGCTGCGGCAACCTGACTGACGGCCTGTTCACGGTTGGCCCGAGAGACTTCCAGCAGGCGCACGGAAATGGTGCCGGGGTCTTCGCGGTACAAACCTTCAAGACGCTGATTGTCCTGCCGTGCCTTGAGCTCATTGGCCTGGGCAGCGCGCAACGAGGCCTGCGCGGAGGCAATACCGGCGGTGCTGGCACCGATCTGGCGGCGGGTAGACTCCAGGTCGGCACGTGCGCGGTCGACGGCGATTTGATAGGGCTGCTGATACACCTCAAACAGCACATCGCCCGCCTTGACGTCTTGATTATTACGCACATTCACGCGGACTACCCGGCCGGCCACTTCGGATGCGACCGGAATGACAAAGGCACCCACCCGAGCCTGTTGTGTATAAGGCGTGAACCGGTCAGCCAACAAGTACCAGGCCAGGCTCAGGACGATCAGCAGCATCACCCATCTGATGCCCTTTTTTGCGGGATCGGCAGCAGGCTCGGGCGCCTTGGGGGAGGGGGCCTCTGTGGCGGGCGGCGAGAGTTCAGTCATCGGCTTTGACCTTCTGGCACGGGATAGGAGGCTTGCGAAGGGGCCGACTCATTCAGCAGGTTGCCCCAGTCGGTGCGTTGTTCCATTTGCTGGCGAGTGCTTTGATCGACTGTCGGCTGGGCGCTGTACCATCCACCGCCAAGGGCTTTGTACAGGGCGATCAGGTTGCTCACGGCATTGCTGCGGCTGAGCAGGTAATTGTCCTGCTGTTCGAGCAATGCGCGTTGAGCATCCAGCACGCGCTGAAAGTCCGAATACCCTTCGCGGTATTGGGTGCTGGCCAGGTTCAACGAACGTTTGGCAGCGACCTGCGCTTCACCCAGGATGCGCTCGCGTTCCAGTGATTTGATCAGGCTGCTGGCGGCATCATCGGCCTCTCGTGCGGCCTGGCGGACTTTATCGCGGTAAACCTCAATCAGCTGCTGCAACCGCGCATCTTGTACACGCACGTTGTTGCTGATCTGGCCGTGGTCAAACAGGTTCCAGCGCAAACTGGGGCCGCCGATCAGGTCCAGGCTGTTGGAGGTGCCGCTCAAGGTGTCGGTGGTCCAGACGATGCTGCCCAGCAAGGTTAGCGACGGATAGAAGTCGGTTTGCGCCACACCGATCAGTGCCGACTGGGCGGCGACATTGAGCTCGGCAGCGCGCACGTCCGGTCGACGCAACAACAGGCTGGCCGGCACGTCTTGCAGCACGGCTCGGTCCACCAGCGGGATCAGCCCCTCGTTCTCGAGCAATTGGGGCAGGGCGCTGGGTGGTCGGCCGATCAGCACGGCCAACGCGTTGCGGGTGCGCTGCACTTGCGCCTCAAGATCCGGAATGCTGCTCAAGGTGCCCAGGTATTGGGTCTTGGCTTGTTGCAAGTCGAGTTCGGCGTTCTGGCCACTGTTGAACAGTTTTTCGGTGATCTCAAAGTTGCGCTTTTGCTGTTCGGCGTTTTCTCGGGCGACGCGCAAACGCGCTTCGGTAGTGCGCAACGAAAAGTATGTATCGGCCACCTGAGCACGCAGCAGTACAAGTACGTCTTCATAGTTGGCTTGAGCCGCAAAGTAACTGGCATCGGACGACTCGATGGCTCGACTGAAGCGCCCCCAGAAATCCAGTTCCCAACCGACGTCAAAACCCGCGCTGTGTTGCCAGAAGTGGCTGTCTTGCGGCTTGTTGCCGCCGGACTGCTTGCGGTTGAAGTACAGACTGTCGGCGCTGGCCTGTTGCAGCTGCGGAAAGCGTCCGCTTTGCGCAATACCCAACCGGGCACGGGCTTCCATGACGCGAAGGCCGGCAATCTTCAGGTCTGAATTGTGCGCATCCGATTCGGCGATCAGCGCATCGAGGACCGGGTCGGCGAACACTTGCCACCACTGGCGAAGATCGGGATTCAGGCTTCGTTGGCTGGCCTGCTCAAGCGCAGGGCTGCTCCAGAGTTTTGTCCATGCTTCGCCTGGGGCCTGAAAATCCGGCCCCAGACGGACACAGCCGCCAAGGCCAAGGGCAACCAGCAGAAGCAGCCGACCTGAGCGCGTCAGCATCGATGTACTGAAAGCAGATCTTGGGAAAACGTCATCCGAACATCCCCAGTATTGAAATGGCGTTGGTTACCGGTTCGCTTAGGTTAGTACAGCTCGGACGAATACAAGGTCATGTTGAAATGATCATGGAATCGACCAACTGCTACGCTTCTGAAGATTTATTAATTTCTACCAGAAAAGAAGGTTAAGAAGACCATGAGTAGCCCCCAGGACAACATTGCACCCAGCTCCACCGGTTGGCGTTTCAAACTGGGCATCGCGATTATCTGTTTAATGCTGGGATCCTGGTTGATGGTGCCTCTTGCTGCCGCAGCGGGTGTGTCAGGTTCAAAGGTCGCGGCACTGACAGGCATTTTGTTTATCAGTAACAAGATTCTGTTGATTCTCGCGATTGCGATCATGGGCAAATCCGGTTTTCAGCAACTCAAGCGCAGCATGTTCGGTTACGTCTCCACGCTTGCACCGGCAGACGTGGAAGTAGGCCCGGCTCGCCATAGGATTGGCCTGGTGATGTTTTGCCTGCCGCTGATCTCGGGATTTCTCGAACCTTACATAGACACGCTTTGGCCGGGGCTGAGACCGAATCTCTGGCAGCTGCAGGCGCTTGGCGATGCCATGTTGATCGGCAGCTTTTTCGTACTTGGGGGGAATTTCTGGGACAAGGTACGCGCGTTGTTTGTTCGCACGGCACGTGTCGTTAATACGAGTACGGTGTAAACCGCCTCTAACGCGAAATGATCCCGTGATCGATCGCGTACTTTACGAGGGCCGCGGGCTTGTCGATGTTGAGCTTGCGACGGATGCTCAGGCGATGGGTTTCTACTGTCCGGACACTGATGTCCAGTTCGCGAGCCATTTCCTTGTTGTTCAGCCCCTGAGCCATCTTGTACAGCACCTGGCTTTCGCGCGGAGTCAGCTCGTTGTCGGTACTTTTATCGGCAATGAGCCGCTGTGCGATTTCGGCACTGTAGAACGTCCCGCCACTGACAATGGCTTCGATCGCCGCAATGATTTCCCGTGAAGGCGCGTTCTTCAGCACATAGCCGCTGGCACCCGAGCGAACGGACTCACTCACGTATTCATAGTTGTCGTACATGCTCAGCACCAGCACTTTGAGCGACGGGTACTGGCTGCGTAACAACCGGGTCAGCTCGAGGCCGTTGATGTCCTTCAGGCTGATGTCGACCAGCAACAGATCCGGCTGGCAGCGCCCGACCATCTCGATGGCATCGACGCCATTCTCGGCTTCTCCCACCACTTCCAGCTGCGCCATGACCGCCAGCAGCGATTTGATTCCATCGCGGACCAGGGAGTGATCGTCGACCAGGGCGACGCGGATCGGGTAGGGCAGGTTCATCGCAGGCATTCACTCTAATTGTTATGGGGTGAGTCAGCGTTCTGTACCGGGCAGTTTCATCGGCAGCAGCACGTCCAGCTCACTTCTTCCCGGCATCGATGTCAGGTCGAATCGACCGCCAAAATGCTCGACACGTTCACGGATATTGCGCAGGCCAATGCCAGCGTGACGACGTTCGACCTGAGCAACGTTGAAACCGATACCGTCATCGACCACTGTCAAGCGTACGGACTTTTCAGAACCGTGCAGGGTAATGATGACGTTTTTTGCCTGTGCGTGGCGTTCGATATTGGTCAGGCCTTCTTGCACGATGCGAAACAACGAGACGGCGGCGCCATCGACCAGATGACAGTCGAATTCGTTATCGTTGAAAGTCACGACCAGACCGCTGCGTTGCTCGAATTCTGCGGCGAGTTGACCGATCGCCGCCGGCAGGCCGAGGGTGTCGAGCAACGACGAGCGCAGGTCGTGAGAGAGGCTGCGAACTTCGCCAATCGCGTCCCCGAGGCGCTGCGTGGCGTCTCTTAAAATGCCCAATCCCTTGTCTTGCCCATTCTCCAGCACATGGCTGGCCAGTTCGAACTGAAACTTGATAGACACCAGTAGCTGGCTGATGCCGTCGTGCAGCTCTCGGGAAACCCGTGACCGCTCTTCCTCCTGCAGGCTGACGATGCGTTGAGTCAGGCGCTGGAGTTTTTTGTCGGCCAGGCGATGTTCGCTGACATTCAGCGTCATGCCGCTGGCAAATACAAACAGCACCGCCACAAGGGCCACCGCCGCAATCGCCCCCATGGTTTTACGGATGCCCTGAGCCACCTCGGCACGCGCTTGTTGGGTGGCGCGTTCGACGTCTTCAAGGTAGATGCCGGTGCCGAGCATCCAGCCCCAACGATCCAGCATCACCACGTAGGCGAGCTTGTCAGTCACTTGGCCTGAAGAGGGTTTGTTCCAGGCATAACGCTGAAAGCCTTCGCCTGATTGCGCACTTTTGAGCAACGCCTGGATCACCGGCAAGCCGTGAGGGTCGGTCATGTCCCACAGGTATTTGCCCACCAGCTCTGACTGGCGCGCGTGCATCAGACTGCGGCCCTCGCGGTCGTAGACGAAGAAGTAGCCGTTGATGCCAAAGCTGAGCTTGCGCAGTTCTTCCAGCACTTGTTGCTGCGCGCGCTCATCGCCCCGACCGTCGTCGTACAGCGGCGCGATCAGGCTTTGCGCCATTTCGACGTAGTTTTTCAGCTCCGCGCGCTTGCTGGCCAGAATGCTGTCTTCGATCAGTTGCGCCTGTTGATCACCCAGTTGGCGGTTCAGGGAAATCACCAGCGCGCAGATGACCGCGATCGCCAGCACCAGCGGCAGAATCCCGAGCGCGACGATTTTGTGTTTGAGCTGCATCTCTACTCCTGGCCAGACCGAGGGAAGGCGAAGGCCCGGCATCATATGCCAAAGATACGCGCCTCCAGTAGCGGTGCTGGACAGAATGACCTGCGAAATGCAAAACCTTGTGGGAGCGAGCCTGCTCGCGATGGCGGACTGACATTCAGCGTCGATGTTGACTGTGCCACCGCTATCGCGAGCAGGCTCGCTCCCACAGGTTTTGCGTCATCTACGTAGAACTACGTAGACGCCACGTACGTAGTAACGCGGATTTATTTGTCGACAGCATGGGCGGATATTGGGCCCGCTCCGCAATGCGGACACAATTATAATAATTACCGCCGCAGCCACTGGCTGTCGGCAGGAGACACGCTATGCCCCGTCTGGCTAAACACCTCGCCTGGTTTGCCGTGGCTGTCCTGGGAGCGTTTGCGCTAAGTGTCGTGGCCCTGCGCCGCGGCGAAGCCATCAACGCCCTCTGGATCGTAGTCGCAGCAGTCGCTATTTATCTCGTCGCATACCGCTATTACAGCCTGTTCATCGCCACCAAGGTGATGCAGCTCGATCCCAATCGAGCCACTCCCGCCGTACTCAATAATGATGGTCTGGACTACGTGCCGACCAACAAACACGTACTTTTCGGTCACCACTTCGCAGCCATCGCTGGCGCAGGGCCGCTGGTCGGCCCGGTCTTGGCGGCGCAGATGGGCTACCTGCCTGGTACGCTGTGGTTGATTGCCGGCGTCGTGCTGGCCGGTGCGGTTCAGGACTTCATGGTCCTGTTCATGTCCACCCGCCGCAACGGTCGTTCCCTGGGCGATATGGTCCGTGAAGAAATGGGCCGCATCCCGGGGACCATCGCGCTGTTTGGCTGCTTCCTGATAATGATCATCATCCTCGCGGTGCTGGCGCTGATCGTGGTCAAGGCCCTGGCCGAAAGCCCGTGGGGCATTTTCACGGTGATGGCGACCATCCCGATTGCAATGTTCATGGGCATTTACATGCGCTACATCCGCCCGGGTCGCATCGGTGAAATCTCGGTGATCGGCGTGGCGTTGCTGCTGGGTTCGATCTGGCTGGGCGGGCAGATTGCCGCTGACCCGGTCTGGGCCAAAGCCTTTACCTTCACCGGGCTCCAGATCACCTGGATGCTGATCGGTTACGGTTTTGTGGCGGCCGTGTTGCCGGTGTGGCTGATCCTGGCGCCGCGTGACTACCTGTCGACCTTCCTTAAAATCGGCACCATCGTTGCGCTGGCGATCGGCATCCTGATCACCATGCCCGACCTGAAAATGCCGGCATTGACCCAGTTCATCGACGGCACCGGGCCGGTATGGAAGGGTGGGTTGTTCCCGTTCCTGTTCATCACCATTGCCTGTGGCGCGGTGTCCGGCTTCCACGCGCTGATTGCTTCCGGCACCACGCCGAAGTTGCTCGCCAGTGAAGGCCATGCCCGTTACATCGGTTATGGCGGCATGCTGATGGAATCCTTCGTGGCGATCATGGCAATGGTTGCCGCTTCGGTGATCGAGCCCGGCGTGTACTTCGCCATGAACAGCCCCGCAGCCCTTGTAGGCTCCGATGCTGTTTCGGTGGCTCAGACCGTCAGCAGCTGGGGTTTTGCAATTACCCCGGAAGCGCTGCAAGCGGTGGCCAAGGACATCGGCGAAACCACCATCCTGGCCCGTGCCGGTGGTGCGCCGACCCTGGCGGTCGGTATCGCGCAGATCCTGCACCACGTTCTGCCAGGTGAAAACACCATGGCGTTCTGGTACCACTTCGCAATCCTGTTCGAAGCGCT
>NZ_MOBM01000042.1 GCF_003732275.1 Pseudomonas frederiksbergensis | reverse complement strand
GTGGGTCAGTTTTACTTCGGTAGGGTGGGTCAGTTTTCAACCGGTGTTGACATGTATGGCCCATGTACGACGTAAGTTTGTCGATGCACAGAAAGTGCAGCCCAAGGGAAAAGTGCGTCGTGCGGACGCTGCGTTGGCGATGATCAACAAGCTGTATGGCATCGAGCGCGACTTCAAGGACGCCAACGATGAACAGCGGTTTGTAGGGCGTCAGGAACAGAGCTTGCCAGTGCTCGCCCAGTTGAAAAATTGGATGGAGATAACTCAGCCGCACGTCACCCCGCAAAGCGCCTTGGTAAAGCAATCAACTACCTGGCGAACAACTGGAGTCGGTTGGAAAGTTATGTGGAAACCAGTTTTTTACCCATTGACAACAACAAGGCCGAGCGCGCCATAAAGTCGTTTATTATTGGAAGAAAGAGCTGGTAATTCAGCGATACGCCCAAGGGCGCCGCAGCCAGCGCTGCAGGTTTACAGCTTGGTCTAAACCGCAAAGGCAAATGGTCAAGAGCCCTATACGTGGCTGCGCCACATACTGCAGCGGTTGCCGCAGGCCGTGTCGCTAGAGGACTTTGAAGCACTGTCGCCGTGGAATGTGGAGGCATCATGAGTATCAATATCGATCAACTGAGTGCTGTTGAGTTGGTGGCGTTGAATCACCACATCATTGAGCGGCTGAAGATGCTGGAGTCGCTGGAAGTGCACAAATCGATGATGCAGTTCCATCCAGGTTGCGCGGGTAAGCTTCGACTCCCCCAACAATGGGCGCCTGTCTGGAACCATTATGAAGTTCAACCGCAAGAGCCTCACCGTGGTCAACGATAATGGACAGCGTTGGAATATTTCCCCGCACCTGCTCTCGCCGATCAAAGACGTACGGACGGGGACGGTGATGGGTATCAAGCACGAGAAATAACGGAATGACGCAACCCTAAACAGCTCATTTTTTTGAAAAGGTGGGGTTTATGGTTCGCTTACAGTTCGAAGCACCCGACGGTCAAAATTCTTTTTTGAATGAAAATCGGATTAGAAACGAACACTATGCCGCCCCTAATTACAAGCAACAAACTCATCAAAAATATCTATTAGACTGCTCGCTAAAAACAATCAATACTGACCGCGCGGCTCAACTATTAATATTTTTTTCCTTCAAGGATGAAGAGCACTATATGACTAATTACAACAAACTTGTACCCGAGATGATCGTTTCAGATATACGTAGCAGCTTAAAGTTTTACTGCAAAGTACTAGGCTTCAGCATTGAGTATGAGAGGCCGGAAAATGGCTTTGCATTTCTTTCGTATAACGGAAGCCAACTAATGTTGGAACAAGACGATTTGCATCCGTCGCCCTGGCGAGTAGAGCCTCTAGAAAAACCCTACGGTCGAGGGATCAACCTTTCAATCGAATGCCCAGATGTAGCTGCACTCGCCAGAGCATTGGTTTTATCCGGCTATGAATTACGTAAACCTATAGAAACTTTTTGGTACAGGTCGGATAAAAATCTGGTTGGCCAAAGTAACTTCCTTGTATTGGATCCTGACGGTTACCTGCTTCGATTTGCCCAAGATCTTGGAACTAAACCTGTAAAGCGTGACGAGTTGTTATAAGCTAGTGTCGTAAATCTTATATTCACCGTTTTTTGAAACCTTAAATTGAAGACTTTCAAAACCGGTGAATTCCAAGTAATCCATACATTCCCCACGCATATGAGTTCGACACACCGCTGTTTATTAAAGAATCCCGCAAGGCTTTCGCTAGAAAGCCAAAACCGAGTGCCATTTGATCATTTGATAAAATCGCGACCGAGTTCAAGAACTCTTGTTGCCGCCAGGTGAACATTCTGTTGATGATTTCCTTTTCCTGTGCCGCCAGGTGCGACGTTACGATTAGACTTATACAGGGAAGGGCAAGCAGACCATACTCATCTTTATGTTGTCCTTGATTTCCGACCCACTCACTGGAATAACCGCCCATGAAACAGAATGCATCTTGATTACTCAGAAGGAAACTCTTAAGGGCGACGGGACAAATCTGTGAGAACCTGACAAATTAAATATTTTCAATGTCAGCGAATAAGGCGCGCAGATAAATGCTCCGGGCCGCCCAGAATGTGGACTTGTACATCTGGCAGGACCTTTAAAATTTGCTGTTCATCAACGGCCTGTCGAATATGTATAAGTTAAAAATCGTTCGGAAATACATTTTTTCCAATAGGGAAGTCACTCGTAACAAGAATTTTTCTTAACATAGAATTTCCACCCTCTTCCTGTTGTGTGAGATATTGTTAGCTTCAAGCTCTGACAACGCGCTCTTTAAACGCAACATCGAAGGCCCAAATTGGTCATCCGGTTTAAGAAGAGCGATTCTTATTCTGTTATGTCCCGCGCTATGATGGCTATTCCAATAAAAATATCTGCCTGGCAGAACAGCAACGCCATAGGTTGCAAGATACTCAGTCAATTCAAGATCCGACAACCCGGTTCTTTCAATATCAAGCCACATGACCGTCATGGTGGAGTCCGGCTCGACGGCGTCGATGGTGACTAGCGAATTCTTAAGTTCTGCCTTCGCGATCTCGATATTCTTAGTAATAATAGTTTGCATATAGGATATGCCCCCTTTTTTCAGAGTCGCATCAATAAATGCAATGATCACTCTTAATGAGAAGTTGGAACAGCACAGGTATATCTCCTCATAAATACTTCGAATGCCGTGCTCTAAATCCGTGCTATATGAGAGCAAGCTAGCTTTAGTATCCAGTGTCGGCCACTGCTTGCCAGTGTCCTCGAGAATGACAAAAGAACAACTTTTTTCTTTTAGTAGTCTATATTCGTCGATTTCAGACTTGTGGCAGAAACGGAAAGAAGTGTCGAGTACCAATACAACATCAAGCCGACTGCACAGCTCGACAATATTTGACATTGCAATAGAATCAATGACTGTACCCGTTGGATTATTAGGGTTAACCATGAACAAAACATCCAGCTGCTTGCTAACCAACAACCCTTCCAATAATATCAGGTCGGCAAGCACGATCTCGGAAATGGCTTCTAGTTCCACCTCCCGGCGACGGAGCAATTGCGCGAGGTTGTCAAATGTGGGTTCCACAAGCCCGACTCTATAATTCATTGATCGCGCCCACGCGCCGACGATGTCAATACTATTAGAGGCGGTTGGGCATACAGAAAAGCTCGCGTGTTTGCTCAAACCTTCCAGACCGAAGTATTCCGCAAATTTGTTTTTGAAAAGACGCTCCATGTCTGGAATAGAAACTTCAGTTGCCGAGTACCAAAGAGCAGGCAGTTCGGACAATACCGTATTGAAGTGTTTCTCAGCCGAGATATAGCTGTGCCCATCCGCCAGATTGTATTTGGCCGACAGACCAAAAACTTCAAGCTCAGTCAGATTACTGTTGTTGGAATTAGACAATATCTTCGCCTCACTAGAAAGTTTGTATTCAGATGATCATTAGTCAGATCCAGCCCTTGAATCCTAATAATCTAAACGCTGCCTGTATAGTTCAAGCAACTCGACTTTACCTCTCTAAATATTTCCGCTCCCACTTTAACGACGTTGCTCAGAGGTAAGCACTTATTGCTGCTTACCCTTTTCTCATCAAAACAAGTTACCCAATAAAAATGTTCAAGTATTTTATCGTTTCATCTTTTATCAATTTTTGTTCGTCTGGGACGGATCGCGAATAAGCACTTCAGCAATACGTTTCAACGTTAGTCTTGCGTAGTTGACCGCTGCCAACATCGTGTTGCACTTTTCGCGAAATAATCTGTACGGAGTTTTCCTGCAAGACTACTCATCATCGTCTACTTACACCGCCCCCCCTCATGCAATAGCTGTTTTATTGAACACGTTTTTACGCGCTCGGAGGCATCCAAGCCTGAAATTGGCGGCCCCACAGGGCGGTTGGGCAAGAGAAATGGCTCTGCGGCCTAGCAGTTCTACTAGTAGACATGATTTTCGAAACAGCAGAGTCTGGCCCTATGCTCTTACTATGGAATTGACTCATGGAACACGCTTCGACTACCTCATTAGCTTCCTATCAATATGACGCTCTTGATCGCTTGGTCAGTCGCGTCTCTGCAGGGCAACACAGACAGCATCGTTTCTATCAAAAAGAAAGGATGGTGACGGAGATTGAAGGGACCGTTCACCGCCAGATTTTTCAATGTCAGGAGGCACTGCTGGCGGAACTGGAAACAGAGCGTGTTCCGCATACGTCGCTGTTGACGACCGATACGCAGCGCTCGGTATTGCAGAATTTGGACAGCCACTCAGCCTATTCCCCTTACGGGCATCGCACGGTAACTGGGGGATTGTCTGGGCTTCTGGGATTCAACGGCGAACGTCCGGACCCGGACACCGAACATTACCTACTAGGAAATGGGCACCGTGGCTTCAATCCGACACTCATGCGTTTCAACAGTCCGGACAGCTTGAGTCCATTTGGAGAGGGTGGTTTGAATTGCTATGCGTATTGCGGGGGAGACCCGATCAATCGCACGGATCCCACGGGAAGAACGTGGTATGGATGGGCGTGGTTTGTAAATAGCGCATTGGATTTTGTGAACGACTATGTGGTTCCCCGTCTCCCCAAAAGGCTGGCTCGACGGATACCAACGGTTGACAATCGCACCTTTGGTGAGGTCACCAAATCAATGTCTAAGGCAGGCGGGTTGTCCTCGTCTGTGCTCTACTTGGTCATGAATCGCGTTGAAGCCTATTACCCCCTATCACCAGTCAATGATCCACTCTTCTACGCTTTTTTGACGAGCAGTACATTCGCTGTCGCGAATAGTGCGGCGTATACCCTGCACAGATTGTCTCGTCGCGGGGCGCAGCCTATCCTGCCATTGGCAACCCCGCTTAGGCGAACCACTTCCCTACCCAACCTTCGCAGTAACTCTCAATTGCCAACGTCACCCAGCACTTCTAACTCTTCCAGTCCGCAGATGCCTTTACAACAGGCTAGATCAGCGGCTAAGCCGAATGAACCTCGAGACTCCCTCGTGATTCGGCAGGGCCTTTAGAAGAGGCTGTATTCATTCTGAAGTGGATGATCGAGGGCTGCTTTAGAGCCCTCGCGATCAGCTCGAAACCTAGACTTACAACACCTGGCGCAAAAACGCCTGCGCCCGAGGATCCTTCGGTGCATCGAAAAACTCCGCTGGCGAGGCATCTTCCAGCAGTTTCCCGTGATCGAAGAACAGCACCCGGTCCGCCACTTCCCGCGCAAAGCCCATTTCGTGGGTGACGCAGACCATGGTCATGCCTTCCAGCGCCAGGGTTTTCATCACGTCCAGCACTTCACCGACCATTTCCGGATCGAGCGCCGAGGTCGGCTCATCGAACAGCATCACCTTCGGTTCCATCGCGAGCGCGCGGGCAATCGCTACGCGTTGCTGCTGGCCGCCGGACAGGCGTGATGGAAATTCGTTGGCCTTCTGCGCAATGCCGACCTTTTCCAGCAGCGCCAACGCCTTGGCTTCGCGTTCCTTCTTGCCGCGCTTGCGCACAACCTTCTGGGCCAGGCAGAGGTTCTCCAGCACGGTCATGTGCGGGAACAGGTTGAAATGCTGGAACACCATGCCGACTTCGCGGCGGTAGGCGTTAACGTCGGTTTTCGGATCGGCCAGTTGCAAGCCGTCGATGCTCACCGAACCCGAGTCAAATTCTTCCAGGCCATTGAGGCACCGCAGGAAAGTCGACTTGCCGGAGCCAGACGGGCCGATCACCACCAGCACCTCGCCTCGTTTCACGTGCGTCGTGACGTTATCCACAGCGCGAACCACCTGGCCACGGGTGTCGAAGACTTTTACCAGATCGCGAACTTCAATCACTTTGCGCGAGCCTCCGCTCAAGCCGGCTGGCGATTTTCGACAGCGGCAGGTTGATCAACAGATAAAGACCGGCCACGCAGAACAGAATTTCGAACGGCGAAAATGAGGTGGTGATGACTTCACGGCCGCTTTTGAGCAGCTCGGTAATCGCGATCACCGACACCAGCGAGGTGTCTTTCACCAGGCTGATGAACTGCCCTGCCAAGGGTGGCAGGACGCGTTTCAACGCCTGGGGCAGCACGACATGGCGCATCGATTGGCCGGCGCTCAGGCCCAACGAGCGCGCCGCTTCGTTTTGGCCGCGGGCGATCGACTGCACACCCGAACGAATGATCTCTGCAACATAGGCGCCAGTGAACAGCGAAAGCGCGGCGATCCCGGCGAATTCCCGGGACAGGTTCATCACGGTGCCGATGAAGAAGTAGAAAATGAAAATCTGTACCAGAAGCGGCGTGCCGCGTACCAGTTCGACGTAGATCGTCGAGAGGTCGCGCAACGTAGGGTTGTTCGACAGACGGCACAGGCCGGTGACGAGGCCGATCAACAAGCCGAGCACACCCGACACCACCGACAGCCACAAGGTGGTCCAAAGGCCCCACATCAGCGGACCTGCGGCCCAATGGCGGGTGACACCAATGACATCGCCTTCAGCGACATCATCGCCTTGAGCGACTTGCAAGCTGTTGTCGTCCACGATCAGGTGCTGTTCATCGCCAGCGTCGTTGCGCAGGGTGACTTCAGCCTTGTCGCCCTTGCGCACCAGTTCGCTGACGGTGGAGATATCCGCGGCGCGCTGGGACTCTTCGGCGTGATAGGCGAAGTATTGGGGCACGCGGTTCCAGCGCCATTCGTAGGACATCAGCGAGGTGGCGTAGTACAACGCGCCGGCCAGGCCGATCAGCACGAGCACGGTCAGAACGTGCCATGGCCATTGGGATTTTCTTTGTTTCATTTATGGGCAAATCCAAAACGATCAGGGCGCCCGCTCGCCACAAGAGCCGGTGTTATTCCATATCCTTAAGCCAAGCGGTGTCCTTGAACCACTTGTCATGAATGCGATCGTAGGTGCCGTCTTCGTGGATCTGGTGCAGGAAGTTGTTGATGAAATTGAGGCTGTCGTAGTCACCCTTCTTCAAACCAAAGGCCAGCGGCTCGTAGGTGAACGGCTTGTCGAGGAACACCAGCTTGCCGGCACCGACCTTGTTCACTGCTACAACGTTGTACGGCGCGTCGTAGATGAACGCGTCGGCCTTGCCGTTGACCACGTCAAGCACGGCTTCCTGCTCGTTGTCGTAGCCGTGGTATTTGGCTTTGGAGATCAGCTTCTTGGCGACCATTTCACCGGTGGTGCCGAGCTTGGAGGTGATGCGGTAGTCGGCAGTGTTCAGGTCTTTATAGGACTTGATGGTGCCTTCGAGCTCCTTGCGGATCAGCAGGGTCTGGCCGACCACGATGAAGGGGTCGCTGAAGTTCAGGCGCAGGTTGCGTTCCTGGGTCAGGGTCATGCCGCTGCCGATCATATCGAACTTGTCGGTCATCAGGGCCGGGATGATGCCGTCGTAGCCGGTGGACACCAGCTCCAGCTTGACGCCCATGGCCTTGGTCATGGCTTTGAGGATGTCGACTTCGAAACCGATGATTTCGCCGCGCTTGTTGGTCATTTCGAACGGCATGTAGGTCGGGTCCATCCCGACTTTCAGCGTGCCGCGCTTGACCGCGTCATCGATGGCACCGGCCTGCGCCGTGTTGATTGCAACCAAAGCCGTGACGCCGACCAGCAGCATCGAAAGATACTTCTTCATCATCAAGTCCCCAAAACCATTGCGGTGTGAGGCACGCAATCGGCGGTTTTCCTTGGAAAACCGGCAGATACGAACAGAAAGCTGTCCGGGCGCACCAATTCGGGGACGGATGCTAACGTAGCCTCGGAGGATTTGTTAGACGCAAAAGCAAAAGATCGCAGCCTTCGGCAGCTCCTACAGCGTCGGGTTAACACCGAACAACGTAGGAGCTGCCGAAGGCTGCGATCTTTTAAAGGCCCCCCGCTTCATCTGGAAGCGGGGGCCATGTTCACGCCAACTGAGGCTGTGCACTCAGCGGTTTGAGCGGCAACAGCGGCGCATGGGGATCAGCTTTCACCGATTTGCGCCAGGCTTCCAGCCACTCGGGGTGACCTTCGTTCCAGATTTGCTCATGCAGACGACCCAATGCCACAGGGTCACTGAGCAACTGCAAGCGCTCGTTGTTGTTCAGACCTTCAGGCCCGACTTTCACCGCGTGGCGCACACGCTCGACGCGCAGCCACTCAATCGGCTCGGCCTGACCGTGACGGGAGGTCGCCAGCGAACACGCCAGGGCGTTCTGCTGTGGATCGACCACTGCCCGGACGAAGCCGTCGTTCAGCGCATGCCAACGGTTTTCGTGGGTGTACTGATCGGTCGCCAGCAACGCCTGTGGCGGATTGTATTCCTCAGGGATCAGGAACAGGCTTTCGTCACGGGACTTCAGGCCCAGGCCGACACGGCTGGAGATCACCGATACCGGGATCGACAGCATCAGCGAACCGACAATCGGCACCAGCCACCAGAGGAAGCTCGGGTTCAGCCAGATCACCAACAGCGCCCAGAAGAAGCCCAGCAAGGTTTGCGGCCCGTGGCGTTTGACCGCTTCGCTCCATGGCGTGGAGTCATCGTCACGTTGTGGCGAGTTCCAGGTTGCGGCCCAGCCGAGGAACGCGGCGAGTACGAAACGAGTATGGAAAATCATCCGCACCGGCGCCAGCAGCATGGAGAACAACATCTCCAGCAGCATCGACAGCGTCACCTTGAACTTGCCACCGAACTCTTTCGCGCCCTTGGCCCAGATCAGGATGATGCTCAGCAACTTCGGCAGGAACAGCAGCACGATGGTTGTCGAGAACAGCGCAATCGCCTTGTCCGGTTGCCATTGTGGCCACAGTGGATAGAGCTGACGCGGTTCCAGGAAGTATTGCGGCTCCATCAACGTGTTGACCGCCAGCAAGGCCGTCGACAACACCAGGAACAAGAACCACAACGGCGCCGACAGGTACGACATCACGCCGGTCAGGAACACCGCACGGTGTACCGGGTGCATGCCCTTGACCAGGAACAGCCGGAAGTTCATCAGGTTGCCGTGGCACCAGCGACGGTCACGCTTGAGTTCGTCCAGCAGGTTCGGTGGCAGTTCTTCGTAGCTGCCCGGCAAGTCGTAGGCAATCCACACGCCCCAGCCGGCACGACGCATCAGCGCAGCTTCGACGAAGTCGTGGGACAGAATCGCACCGGCAAACGCGCCTTTACCGGGCAACGGCGCCAAGGCGCAGTGCTCGATGAACGGCTTCATGCGGATAATCGCGTTGTGACCCCAGTAGTGGGATTCGCCCAACTGCCAGAAGTGCAAACCGGCGGTGAACAGCGGACCGTACACGCGCGTGGCGAACTGCTGCATACGCGCATAAAGGGTGTCCATGCCAGACGCACGCGGCGCGGTCTGGATGATCCCGGCGTCCGGCGTGGCTTCCATCAGGCGCACCAGACTGCTCAGGCATTCGCCGCTCATGACACTGTCGGCGTCGAGCACGACCATGTACTTGTAGTCACCGCCCCAACGACGGCAGAAATCGTCGAGGTTGCCGCTTTTACGTTTTACGCGGCGGCGACGGCGACGATAGAAGATCTTGCCGAAGCCTTTGCCTTCACGGCAGACGTCCAGCCAGGCCTGCTGCTCGGCAACGCAGATATCGGCGTCGTTACTATCGCTGAGCACGAAAAAGTCGAAGCGATCCAGATTACCCGAGGCCGCAACCGATTCGAAGGTCGCCCGCAAACCGGCGAACACCCGCGGCACGTCTTCGTTGCAGATCGGCATCACCAGTGCGGTGCGTGCGTCCTTGGCGATCGGCTCGTTGCCGGCGCTGGCGCCGGAAATGCGGTACTTGTCACGACCGGTGATCAACTCGAGGAAGCCCATCAGCGCTGTCCAGAAGCCCGCCGAGACCCAGCAGAACAGAATCCCGAACATGATCAGAATGCTGGTTTGCAAGGCATAGGGCAGCACTTGCGTGGCGGTTTGGGTCAGAGGTTGATGCAGGACTTCTTCAAGATCGACGAACGACCAGCCCTGGTACGGCATGATGCCTTTCATGTACCAGCCGGCGACGATCGTCTGACCGAGCATCAGCACCAGCAGAATGTAGCGGCGGATCGAACCGACGGTGCGCCAGCGAGCCGCCGGCAGCACGTTCTCATCCTTCGGCGGGGCCGGCGGATTGGTGCGACCGGTCAGCCGACGCCAGCCACGCACCAGAATGTTGGTGCGCCACGGCTCGGGCACGACTTTGGTCCGACGGATCGGCGGGGTTGCCTTGAGGCAAACCCGACCGCTGGCGTCGAGCACCAGCATTTCCGCGTCCGCCAGTTCTTCGGCGGTGTTCAGGGTCAGGCGCCGGCCGACCGAGGCTTGAGCAGCCTCGGTCGGCGCGTCGAACGTCGAGGACGACAGACGTTCATGCAGTTCACTGAAAGACTTGCAGCCCGCGAGTTCCGCGCGCTGCTCGTCGCTCATCGGCAAATGCGCCAGATATTCGGCAAGCGTTTGTGGCTGTACTTGTGAATTACTCATCGGCGGGCAACTGATAGCTCCAGGTCTCGGTCAGGACTTGTTCAGTCGGTGCCGATTCCGTTGTGGCTGGGGCCGCTTCGGCAGCGACAGGCTGCTTGGCGTCTTTGTTGTCCTTGTCCTTGGTGTCCTTGACTTGCTGGGCTTGTGTTTCAGCCTGCTTGGCTTCCTTGTCCTTCTTCTCTTGCTGGCGGGCGGCGATCTTGTCGGCCTTGGCAACGGAAGAACTGGACGCTGGCGCCGCGGTCTTGATCGCTTCGGCAGGCGTGATGTTCTTCACCAGTGCAGCCCGCATTTCGGTGGCTTTGCCTGGATCCTTGATCTTCATTCGCAAAGTCAGGCGCCAGCCCTTGGTTTCAGGGTTGTAACGGACGCTGTTCTCGACCAGCTCTGCGTTGTCGCCAACGCTCACCTGGCTGCGCACTTCGGCATCTTCCGGCAGGACCTGCAGGGACGGGCCCTCGAAATCCACCAGATAGGCCACGCTGCCGTCCGGCTGACGAATCAGGTTCGACTGCTTGACGTCACCTGTGGAACGCAGGGTCTGTTGAACCCAGGCGCTGTCCGGCGAATGCAGGGAGGCTTCATCGAGGGTCCAGTGCAGGCGGTAGGCAACGTCCAGGGACTGGCCAGGCTCAGGCAGTTTTTCCGGGCTCCAGAAGGCAACGATATTGTCGTTGGTTTCGTCAGCAGTAGGAATCTCCACCAGATCGACGGAGCCTTTGCCCCAATCGCCTTTCGGTTCGATCCAGGCACTTGGACGCTTGTCGTAGCGGTCATCGAGGTCTTCGTAGTGACTGAAGTCACGGCCACGTTGCAGCAAGCCGAAACCGCGCGGGTTCTCGATCGAGAAGTTGCTCACGGCCAGGTGTTTCGGATTGTTCAGTGGGCGCCAGATCCATTCACCGTTGCCGGCATGGATCGACAGGCCGCTGGAATCGTGCAGTTCGCGACGGTAGTTCAGCACTTTCGACGGTTGGTTGGCGCCGAACAGGTACATGCTGGTCAGCGGCGCAACGCCGAGCTTGGTGACCTTGTCACGCAGGAACATCTTGGCCTTGACGTCGACAACCGTGTCGCTGCCAGGACGCAGGGTCAGGCGATAGGCACCGGTGGCACGTGGCGAATCCAGCAGGGCGAAGATCACCAGATGCTTGTCGCCCGGCTTGGGCTGTTGAATCCAGAACTCGGTGAAGCGCGGGAACTCTTCGCCGGACGGCAACGCGGTATCGATGGCCATGCCGCGAGCGGACAGCCCGTAGGTCTGCCCCTTGCCAATGACGCGGAAATAACTCGCGCCGAGCATGGTCATGATTTCGTCTTGCTTGTCGGCCTTGTTGATCGGGTACAGCACACGGAAACCGGCATAACCCAGCTGTTCGGTGGCTTTAGGATCAACCTTCACGTCGCCGAAATCAAAACGACTTGGGTCGTATTTGATCTCTTCGACGGTGTTGGCCGTGATTTCGTTGATTTTCACCGGCGTATCGAAGTGCATACCCTGGTGATAGAACGACAGTTTGAATGGGGTTTTCTGGTTCGCCCATTCGGCCTTTTCAGTGAGGAACCGGATTTTTTGATAGTCCGCGAATTTCATTTCGCGAAATTCATTCGGCAGGTTACTGCGCGGGGCTTCGTATTTTTGCCCGGCCAGCTCTTTTGCCTTGACCGATACGTCATCCAGATTGAATGCCCAAAGTTGGCCGGCGCTGAACAGGCAGAGCAGTGCAGAGCCTGCTACCAGTGCGCTTCGAAACCGTTTGGCAGACAATTTTGGTGCATTACAGGGACTAACAATCACGAGCAACCCTCGCCGAAAACAGATCAAAAAACCAACGGCCAGTTAAAGTGCCAGCACGGTGTGCGGTGGAAAAAAACCGACCCTGCGAACGACTCTTGCCAAGTTGGCGAGCATTGTTCCGACTCCTATGGGGCAAAATGATTCCCCAACAGGTCTCGGACAAGTCTCTACCTAAGTCAAAACGGACCAACGAACGCCGATCCCCGTAGCGCGCGATTATCTAGTAGGCCGCGTGACAACGCATCAGGGGGAACCAAGTATTTATCGGGAAAAGCCTCTGTTTTCAGTCGAAATGCACTTAAAAAGATGTTTCAAGCGCTTTCACGTCTGTAACAGGAAGGTTACCGGGCCATCATTGACCAGATGCACCTGCATATCCGCGCCGAATCTACCTGATGCCACAGTGCCATGCACCTGTTTCGCTTTACCCAATAGATAGTCGAACAATTCCTCGCCCAAAGCAGGAGGAGCCGCAGTCGAAAAACTGGGGCGCAACCCGTTTTTGGTGTCGGCGGCCAGGGTGAACTGCGAGACCAGCAGCAACCCACCGCCTACGTCCGCCAGGGACAGATTCATCTTGCCCTCGGCGTCACTGAATACTCGATAGTTAAGCAGTTTATGCAGGAGTTTGTCAGCGCTGGCCGGAGTATCGTCGGGCTCGACCGCCACCAGCACCAGCAACCCCTGATCTATCGCCCCAACCACCTCTCCCGCAACCTCGACTCGCGCGCCACGCACGCGTTGCAGCAGGCCCTTCATGCTTCGTCAGGCGACAGGTTGAGCATACGGCGGGCCATCAGATCAGCGGCGCGTACCAAGGCATCGGTGATACCCGATTCGGACGCCGCATGGCCGGCGTCGCGAATCACCTGCAATTCGCTGTTCGGCCAGGCCTGATGCAATTCCCAGGCATTGTCCAACGGGCAGATCACGTCGTAACGACCATGGACGATCACACCGGGCAGGTGGGCGATCTTGTCCATGTCACGAATCAGTTGGTTCGGCTCCAGGAAAGCATTGTTGGTGAAGTAGTGACATTCGATACGGGCGATGGACAACGCACGCTGAGGCTCGGAGAAACGGTCGACCACCAGCGGATTAGGCCGCAGGGTGGCGGTGCGGCCTTCCCACATGGACCAGGCCTTGGCCGCGTGCATCTGGGCGATCTGATCGTTGCCGACCAGGCGTTTGTGGAACGCCGAAAGCAAGTCGTGGCGTTCGTCCTGCGGGATCGGCGCGATGTAGTCCTGCCAGTAATCGGGAAACAGGCGACTGGCGCCACACTGGTAGAACCACTCGATTTCCTGGGGACGGCAGAGAAAAATCCCGCGCAGAATCAAACCATGCACGCGCTCCGGGTGGGTTTGCGCGTAGGCCAGGGCCAGGGTCGAACCCCAGGAGCCGCCGAACAGCACCCATTTGTCGATGCCCAGGTGCTTGCGAATGCGTTCGAGGTCGGCGACCAGATCCCAAGTGGTGTTGTTTTCCAGGCTGGCGTGGGGCGTGGAGCGACCACAACCACGCTGGTCGAAGGTGACAATGCGATACAGGTTCGGATCGAAATACCGACGGCTCTGGGCATCACACCCGGCGCCAGGGCCGCCGTGGATGAACACCACCGGCAAACCTTCCGGCGAACCGCTTTCGTCGACATACAGCGTATGGGTTTTATCGACGGCCAGATCGTGCCGGGCGTGGGGTTTGATCTGCGGGTACAAAGTCTGCATTGCGCGCTCCGTAAGGGGTCGAGGTCATCCCTGGGGGGACTTCTATTATTCTGCCGTCCGGCATCATAAACCCGAATTACTTCAATGAGCATGCCCCTTGGAGCGTCAGCGTTTGTCAGCCCGTCTTCTCAGCCAAATGGCCGAGCAGGGTTTCATAGAGTCGGTCGACCTCGGCGACCTGCCCCCGCGCCCGCAAACAGCCGTGAACCAGCCCTTCCCCGCAATAAAGCATTGCGCTCACGCTCGCGGCGTTGAGTCGCTCGGCGTAATGCACGCCGTCATCGCGCAGCGGGTCAAACTGCGCCACGGCGATCAACGCCGGTGGCAGACTGCTGAAATCGTCGGCGAGCAAGGGCATCGCATAGGCACCCGGTTGTCGACTACCGCCCAAATACAACGCGTGATAACAATCCAGATCGCTGCTGCTGAGCAATGGCGCATCGGCGCATTCACTGCGCGACGGCAATCGGTGATCACCGCCCAGTCCCGGATAGATCAGAACTTGCGCGCATGGCATTGGCTCGCCGGCATCACGCAAAGCGAGGCACAACGCAGCGGCGAGGTTACCGCCAGCGCTATCGCCCGCCACCAGGGTCCGCGCAGGGTCGAGCTGAAACGGTCCTGTGCGCAGCGCGCGCCAGACACTCAGGCAGTCATCGAACGCCGCCGGGAACGGATGCTCCGGCGCCAGCCGATAATCGACGGCGATCACCAGCAACCCGAGCACCGACGCCAGTTCGGCGCAGATGAAGTCGTGAGAATCCAGATCCCCCACCACCCAACCGCCGCCATGCAGGTACACAATGCATGGCCAACCGTTGGTCGGCGGCGTGACCGGCGGTTGCCAGGAGCGTACGGCCACGCCTGCCAATTGAAAGTCGACCATCTCAAGCCCCGCAGGACGCGGCGGGGTGAACGCCCGACACATCTCGCTGTAAGCCTGACGCAAACCGGTGAGGCTGCTGTCGGTGCTGCTGAAACTGAGGGTTTTCTCGACGAAAGCCGACATCTGTTCAGAGAGTGGATAAGGAGCCATGAGCCTGCAGCCAGTCAGTCAACGGTTTGGGATTGGAGCTCGGTTCTGTGGAGAGGGAGCTTGCTCCCGCTGGGCTGCATAGCAGCCCCCAAACCACTCGACCGAGGTTTATCAGATACACCCGACCAGCCGGGTTTACGACGGCTTCGCCGCCGAACGGGAGCAAGCTCCCTCGCCACAGACAGCGTACTTTGCGAAGAAATGGTGATCAGTTTTTCAAACTGGCCTGAACGGTTGCCACACCCTCCTTGCCATCAAAACTGCTGACACCTGCCAGCCAGCGCTGAAGATCTTCAGGATGATCACGCAGCCATTGCCTGGCGACCTCCTGTGGCGTCTTGCGCTCCATGATCGGCACCATCAACTGACTTTCCTGCGCGGCGGTAAAAGTCAGGTTTTCCAGCAAGCGGTTCACGTTCGGACAGCGTTCGGCATAGTCCGGCGCGGTCACGGTGGAAACGGTCGCCGCACCTTCGTTCGGTCCATAGACGTCTTCGCTGCCGGTCAGGTAGGCAATATTCATGTTGATGTTCATCGGATGCGGGGTCCAGCCGACGAACACCACGAACTCCTTGCGATTGACCGCCCGTTGCACGGCAGCGAGCATCCCGGCCTCACCGGACTCGATCAGTTTGAAATCCTTCAAGCCAAATTGATTGGTCTCGATCATGGTTTTGATCGTGGTGTTAGCACCACTGCCCGGCTCGATGCCGTAGATCTTGCCGCCGAGCTGATCCTTGAATCTGGCGATGTCGGTGAAGGTTTTCAGGCCGGCGGCGGCCACGTAGTCAGGCACGGCGAGCGTCGCCTGGGCGTCGGCCAGGCTCGGTTTGTCCATGACCTTCACCTGATTGGCGGCCACGAATGGCGCGATGTTTTTGTTCATCGCCGGTTTCCAGTAACCGAGGAAGATATCGAGGCGTTTGTCGCGAATGCCGGCGAAGATGATTTGCTGCACGGCGCTGGTTTGCTTGCTTTCGTAGCCAAGGTTATTGAGCAATACATCGGCCATGCCGCTGGTAGCGATGACGTCGGTCCAGTTGACCACGCCCATGCGTACGGTCTTGCAGGAAGCCGGGTCGTTGGCGAAAACGCTGGTGCTCAGAAGAGCAGTGCCGCAGAGGATTGAGAGACAGCGGGTGAACAGTCTTTTTCGGGAGCAAGCTCCCTCGCCACAAAGGCCCGCTCGCCACAGGGTTATGCGCTGTAGTGCTTTTCGCCCCACGCCAGCAGCCCTTTCAGCAACTCCCTGAGCACCACTTGCGTCGGTGCCGCCAGGTCCGGGCGATAGCGGAACGGCTCGAACTCTTCCATGTACGTACACTGACCCAACTCCAGTTGCACGGCATGGATGTTCTCGGCCGGGTTGCCGTAATGCCGGGTGATATGCCCGCCCTTGAAGCGACCGTTCAGCACATGGCTGTAATCGCCATGCCGTGCGCAGATGGCTTCCAGTTGGCTGGCCAATTGTGGATCGCAACTGGCGCCGTTGAAGGTGCCGAGGTTGAAGTCCGGCAGCTTGCCGTCGAACAGGTGCGGGATTATCGAGCGGATCGAGTGCGCATCGAATAGCAGTGCGTAGCCGAACTCGGCTTTCAGCCGCGCCAGTTCTTCCTGCAAGGTCCGGTGGTACGGCGTCCAGATGTGCTCCAGATAAGTCGCCCGCTCTGCAGCCGATGGCTCCAGCCCTTCGCGGAACAACGGAATACCGTCGAACAGCGTCGCCGGGTACAGACCGGTGGTGGCGCCGACATACAAAGGCTTGTCGTCGGACGGCCGGTTCAGGTCGATGACAAACCGCGAGTACTCGGCCGCCAGGGTACTGGCGCCCAGCTCGGCGGCGAATTCGTAAAGCCTTGGGATGTGCCAGTCGGTGTCCGGCAGGCTTTTCGCGTCGGCAATCAATCCCGCTTCGACCACTGGGGTCAGGCGCAGGCCCGCGTGGGGCATGCTGATCAGCAGCGGCACGCGGCCTTGTTTGAAGTTCAGAACCTTATCCACAACTGCTCTCCTAAACGCTCGTTTCGACGCCGTGACGCACGACGCGTTTTTCCAGGTCGCCGCCCAGCCAGTACGACAGGTCGGCCGGTCGATCAATCTGCCAGGCGACGAAGTCTGCGACTTTGCCGGCTTCCAGCGAACCGTGAGTCTCAGCCATGCCCAGCGCGGTGGCGGCATGAATCGTTGCGCCAGCCAGGGCCTCTTCCGGGGTCATGCGGAAACAGGTGCAGGCCATATTCAGCATCAAGCGCAACGACAGCGCCGGCGAAGTGCCCGGGTTGAGGTCGCTGGCGATGGCGATTTTTACGCCGTGTTTGCGCAATGCCTCCATCGGTGGCAATTGGGTTTCCCGCAGAAAGTAGAACGCGCCGGGCAGCAATACCGCGACGGTGCCGGACTTGGCCATGGCGATGGCGTCGTCTTCGGTCATGAATTCCAGATGATCGGCGGACAACGCGTGGTAACGCGCCGCCAGGCTCGAACCGTGCAGCGACGACAATTGCTCGGCATGCAGTTTCACCGGCAAGCCGAGGTTCTGCGCAGCGACGAAAACCCGTTCGACCTGTTCCGGCGAAAATGCCAGGTACTCGCAGAAAGCGTCCACCGCATCCACCAGCCCTTCGGCCGCCAGGGCCGGGAGCATTTCGCTGCAGATGTGATCGATGTAAGCGTCAGCGCGATCCGCGTATTCCGGCGGCAAGGCATGGGCGGCAAGGCAAGTGCTGCGCACGCTGACCGGCAATTCGGCGCCGAGACGGCGGATCACCCGCAGGATTTTGCGTTCGCTGACCAGGTCCAGGCCGTAGCCGGACTTCATCTCGACCGTGGTCACGCCGTCGCGCATCAGGCTCTTCAGGCGCTTGGCGGCGCTGGCGAACAGCTCGTCTTCGGAGGCTAAGCGAGTGGCACGCACGGTGCTGGCAATGCCACCGCCGGCCGCGGCAATTTCCGCATAGCTGACACCTTGCAGGCGTTGCTCGAATTCACCGCTGCGGTTACCGCCGAACACCGTATGGGTGTGGCAGTCGATCAGGCCCGGAGTCACCCAGGCCCCTTTAAGATCATTGACTGCCGGGTACTCGCCCGACGGCAGTTCAGCGCGTGGGCCGATCCACTCAATGTGCGCACCTGACGTCACGATGGCCGCGTCCTCGATGATCGAGTAGACGCCTTGCGCCATGGTTGCGACGTGGCAGTGTTGCCAGAGAGTTTTCATCCGTGGCCTCCGTTAGGTTATCGATGAGAAAAAGAAGGTTCCTGCTCCACCAGTACTGCCTTCCCTGCCGCCGGTTTCACCCACGTCAGGTACGCCAGCACCAGCAATACAATCCAGACCACGCCGACGATCAGAGCCGCCTGGGTATCCGGGAAATAGCCCAGCACGCCGAAAATGAACAGCATGAACGCAATCGCCGCCATCGGCGCATAAGGCCAGAACGGCACCGGGAATTTCAGTTGTGCGACCTGCTCGGCGTTCATGGAACGACGCATCGCCACCTGGGTGAACAGAATCATCAGCCAGACCCACACCGTGGCGAAGGTTGCGATGGAGGCGATCAACAGAAACACGTTTTCCGGAATCAGGTAGTTCAGCAGCACGCCCAGCAGCAGCGCGGCACTCATCACCACCACGGTCATCCATGGCACACCATTGACCGACAGGCGGGCGAAGCCTTTGGGTGCGTGCCCTTGCTGAGCCAACCCGTACATCATCCGGCCAGCGCCGAAGATGTCACTGTTGATGGCCGACACCGCCGCCGAGATCACCACAATATTGAGGATGGTCGCCGCCGAACTGATCCCGAGGTTGTCGAAGATCTGCACGAATGGACTGCCCTGGCTGCCAATCTGCTGCCAAGGAAAGATCGACATCAGCACAAACATCGTCAGCACGTAGAACAGCAGGATACGCAACGGTACGGCATTGATCGCCCGGGGCAGCACGCGCTGAGGGTCTTTGGCTTCACCAGCCGTTACGCCGATGATTTCAATGCCGCCAAAAGCAAACATCACCACGGCAAACGAAGCGATCAGGCCACCCACGCCGTTGGGCATGAAGCCGCCATGGCTCCAGAGGTTGCTGATGTCGGTCGCCTGGGCGCCGGGCGCGGTGCTGATACCGAACAGCATGATGCCGAAGCCACCCAGGATCATCGCAACGATGGCCGCGACCTTGAGCAACGACAACCAGAATTCCATTTCACCGAAGACTTTGACATTGCACAGGTTCAAGCCGCCGACCACCGAAACGATGCCGAGTACCCAAATCCAGCGAGCGACTTCCGGAAACCAGAAGCCCATATAAATACCGAACGCAGTGACGTCGGCCATACCGACGATGACCATTTCGAACGCATAGGTCCAACCGAGGATGAAGCCTGCCATCGGCCCCAGATAGGTGCTGGCGTAATGGCCGAAAGAGCCGGCCACCGGGTTGTGCACCGCCATCTCGCCGAGGGCGCGCATGACCATGAACACCGCCGCGCCACCGATCAGGTAAGCGAGCAATACCGCAGGCCCGGCCATTTGAATGGCCGAGGCAGAACCGTAGAACAGCCCGGTGCCGATAGCCGACCCCAGCGCCATGAAGCGAATATGTCGGGCAGAGAGCCCGCGTTTCAAACCTTTTGCTGGCTGTTGCATTTCTCGTCCTTAATTATTCTTATTCGACTCAAAATCGTATCGCGAGCAGGCTCGCTCCCACAGGGGTTGTGTAAACACTGGAGATCCACTGTGGGAGCGGGCTTGCTCGCGAAGAGGCCATTACAGGCTAGGCAGCAACTTCGCTGTAACCAGCTCATTCAGGCAACGCGTCGCCAACAACTCACTTGCCGCATTGATGTCCGGCGCAAAGAAACGGTCCTTCTCATAAAACGGCACTTCAGCCCGCAAAATCGCCCGGACCTTTTCCAGTTTGGCCGAGGTTTTCAGACCTTCACGCAGGTCGAGACCCTGAGCCGCCGCCAGCCATTCCACTGCCAGAACACCACGCGTGTTTTCCGCCATTTCCCACAGACGCTTGCCCGCCGCCGGAGCCATGGACACATGGTCTTCCTGGTTGGCCGACGTCGGCAGACTGTCCACCGAGTGCGGATGAGACAGCGCCTTGTTTTCGCTGGCCAATGCCGCTGCGGTCACCTGGGCGATCATGAAGCCGGAGTTGACGCCGCCGTTGGCCACCAGGAATGGCGGCAGTTGCGACATGTGCTTGTCCATCATCAGCGAGATACGGCGTTCGCTCAGGGAGCCGATTTCAGCGATGGCCAAGGCCATGTTGTCGGCGGCCATGGCCACCGGCTCGGCGTGGAAGTTACCGCCGGAGATCACGTCGCCTTCAGCGGCGAACACCAGCGGGTTGTCCGAGACGGCGTTGGCTTCGATGGCGAGCACTTCGGCGGCCTGACGGAACTGGGTCAGGCAGGCGCCCATGACTTGCGGCTGGCAGCGCAGGGAGTACGGGTCCTGGACCTTTTCGCAGTTCTGGTGTGAGTCGGACACTTCGCTGCGCTCGCCCAGAAGGTCGCGGTAAGCCGCAGCGGCGTCGATCTGGCCTTTCTGGCCACGAGCCGCATGAATGCGCGCGTCGAATGGCGAGCGCGAGCCCAGCACGGCTTCAACAGTCATACCACCAATGGCCAGGGCACCAGCAAACAGGTCTTCGCCTTCGAACAAACCACGCAATGCATAAGCGGTAGACACCTGAGTGCCGTTGAGCAGCGCCAGGCCTTCTTTCGCAGCGAGGGTCAGCGGCGTCAGGCCAGCGACTTTCAGTGCTTCAGTGGCTTCCATCCACTCGCCCTTGTAGCGAGCCTTGCCTTCGCCCAACAGCACGAGAGACATGTGGGCCAACGGCGCCAGGTCGCCGGAAGCACCGACCGAGCCTTTCAACGGAATGTGCGGGTAAACCTCGGCGTTGATCAGGGCGATCAGTGCGTCGATCACTACGCGACGAATGCCGGAAAAACCACGGCTCAGGCTGTTGACCTTGAGCACCATGACCAGTCGAACCAGCGCGTCGCTGATCGGCTCGCCGACACCGGCGGCGTGGGACAGCACCAGCGAGCGCTGGAGGTTTTCCAGGTCTTCGCTGGCGATACGGGTCGAAGCCAGCAGGCCGAAACCGGTGTTGATGCCGTAAGCAGTGCGGTTCTCGGCGAGGATCTGTTCCACGCAGGCAACGCTGGCTTCGATCTGGCTCGAGGCACTGTTGTCGAGGGTGATTTTGACCGGTTGCTGATAAACATCACGCAGTTGGGCAAGGCTCAGTTGGCCGGGAATCAGGTTAAGCGCAGTCATTTTGTGCTCCTTTTGAGAGTTTGTTATTAACTCACCAGACGCTCCGGAGATGTCCGTTGTCCGTCGCGTCACCCTTTTGGGGAGCCGCGCCTTGGCACGCTGGTGTTTGTAGAAATCAGTTCAGGTTCGGTAAAGCCTTGTGCAACAAAATCGGGTCTTTCAAAACACTGGCAGCGGCAGCAATGTCCGGTGCCAGCCAGCGGTCCTGGTCGTAGGCCGGGACTCGCTCACGCAGCAGACGCCACGCGGTATCAGTGCCAGCGCCAAAACGCTGCTCTTTGAGGAATTCAAACGCCTGGGATGCCAGCAAATATTCAATGGCGAGGATCTGCGTGCAGTTTTCCAGCGCGCGATGCAGCTTCAGCGCCGCGTTGGTGCCCAGGCTCAGGTGATCTTCCTGCAGGCCCGAGGTGACGTAGTTGTCGAGCACCGCCGGTTGCGCCAGTTGACGATTTTCCGCACACAGGGAAGCGGCAACGTACTGGACGATCATCATCCCGGAGTTAACCCCCGGATTGGCCACCAGGAATGCTGGCAAACCGCTGACGTGCGGGTTGATCAAGCGGTCCAGGCGACGCTCGGCGATGGAGCCGATTTCGGCCATGGCAATCGCCAGCAAATCCGCCGCCAATGCCACTGACTGGCCGTGCGGGTTGGCCTGGGACACCACCCGGAAGTTGTCCGGCGTGCCCATCAGCATCGGGTTGTCGGTGACAGAGTTGAGTTCGGTTTCGATCTGCTTTTTCGCGTGCTCAAGCTGATCGCGAGCGGCGCCGTGGACCTGCGGGATCGAGCGGATGCTCAATGCATCCTGAGTACGAATGCCCTTGCTGCTGGCAATCACTTCACTGCCATCGAGCAACGCCCGCAGGTTGATGCCGACTTGCTGCATGCCTGGGTGAGGCTTGAGCGCAATGATCTCAGCATCAAACGCGGCGATCTGACCGCGCTGGGCTTCGAAGCTCATGGCACCGATCACATCGGCCCACTGCACCAGACGCGTCGCATCGGCAATTGCCAGACAGCTGAGACCGGTCATGCACGGCGTGCCGTTGACCAGGCACAGGCCATCTTTGGCGCCGAGCTGAACCGGTTGCAGACCTTCTTCGGCCAGGGCTTGCTGCGCGGAAACGATCTGCCCGCGATAGCTGACATTGCCGACACCCAGCAGCGTGATTCCGATATGGGCCATGTGGGTCAGGTAGCCCACCGAGCCCTGGGATGGCACTTGCGGAGTGATACCGCGATTGAGCAGTGCCAACAGGCCTTCGACCACGCGGCGATGAATGCCGGATTTGCCATGGCTATAGTTGCGAATAGCGGCGCAGATGATTGCGCGGGTCTGTTCGTCGGCCAATGGCGCGCCGACGCCACAGGCGTGACTGAGCAAGGTGTTGCGCGACAGTTGGCTGAGTTGTTCGCCTTTAAGCGAGACGTTGCACAAGGCGCCCAGGCCGGTGTTAACGCCGTAGGCACGCTCGCCGCTGGCGACGATGCGCTGGACGATCGCCTGGGCGTTCTCGATCCGCGCCCAGATCTGGGGCGACAGCTCGAGCTGTGCGCCGTGACGAGCGACTGCGACCACATCCTGCCAGCGCAACGGGGCGTCGGCGATAACGATTTTTTCAGCCTGGGACATCTTTGACCTCGTGCGTACAACTTGAATATTTGATGCAGCTTCACCGCCGCCTTCGCGAGCAAGCCCGCTCCCACACTGGATCTGTGTCGAACACAAATTTTTAATACACCAACAATCCAATGTGGGAGCGGGCTTGCTCGCGAAGAGGCCAGCACAAACACCGCAAATCTCTTAAACCACCGCCGCCCGCCGCTGTACAAACCGGTCCACATACTCATCCGCCGGTGAATGCAGGATCTCTCGTGGCGTGCCGACCTGAATCAGGCGGCCATCCTTGAGGATCGCGATGCGGTTGCCGATGCGCACGGCCTCGTCGAGGTCGTGGGTGATAAAGACGATGGTCTTGTGCAGGGTCTTTTGCAGTTCCAGCAACTGGTCCTGCATTTCGGCGCGGATCAGTGGGTCAAGGGCGCTGAAGGCTTCGTCCATCAAGATGATGTCGGTGTCAGCCGCCAGGGCGCGAGCCAGGCCCACACGCTGGCGCATACCGCCCGAAAGCTGATGCGGGTATTTGTTTTCGTAGCCCTTGAGGCCCACGGTGTTGATCCAGTGCAGCGCGCGCTCGGCACACATCTGCTTGCTCTCGCCACGCACTTTCAGGCCGTAGGCGACGTTATCCAGCACCGTCTTGTGCGGCAGCAGGCCGAAGCTCTGGAACACCATGCTGATCTTGTGCCGGCGAAATTCGCGCAGGGCTTCCATGTCGTATTGCAGGATGTCCACGCCGTCCACCAGGATCGCGCCGCTGGTGGGGTCGATCAGGCGATTGAAGTGGCGCACCAGGGTCGACTTGCCGGAACCCGACAGGCCCATGATCACGAAGATCTCGCCGGTGCCGATGCTCAGCGACAGGTCGTTCACGCCGACCACGCAGCCGGTTTCGGCCAATACCTGATCTTTGGTCTTGCCCTGGCCAATCATGCCCAGCGCATCCTTGGAGCGGCTGCCGAAAATCTTGAAGACGTTTTTGACTTCGATCTTGCTGATGGCTTCGTTGCTCATTTGCTCACCTCATGCCGTGGCCGACCATACGCCTGAGTAATGCGGTCGATGACCACTGCCAGAATCACGATCGCCAGACCGGCCTCAAGACCACGTCCGACGTTGAGGGTCTGAATCCCCACCAACACATCTTCACCCAAGCCACGGGCACCGATCATCGAGGCGATTACCACCATCGACAGGGCCATCATGGTGGTCTGGTTGATCCCGGCCATGATGCTCGGCAGGGCCAGCGGCAGTTGCACGCCAAACAGCTGTTGCCAGCGATTGGCGCCGAAGGCGTTGATCGCTTCCATCACTTCACCGTCGACCTGGCGAATACCCAGATCGGTCAGGCGGATCAGCGGCGGCGCGGCGTAGATCACCGTGGCGAAAATCGCCGGAACCTTGCCCAGGCCAAACAGCATCAGCACCGGGATCAGGTACACGAAACTCGGCATGGTCTGCATGATGTCCAGCAGCGGCATCAGTACCGAACGCAGGCGATTGCTGCGCGCCGAGAGAATGCCCAGTGGAATGCCGATCAATACCGAGATGACCGTCGCCACCATCATCAGCGCAAGAGTCTGCATCAGTTTGTCCCAGAGGCCGACCGCACCCACCAGGAACAGCAGACCGACGATGACCGACGTGGTCACGACTTTGCGGGTCGCGTGCCAGGCAACGCCTGCCACGATCGCCAGCATCAGCCACCAGGGCGCCGCACGCAGCAGCCCTTCGAGATTGACGATGGCCCACAACAGGGTGTCGGAGATGCTGCGGAACACATCGCCGTAGTTGGTGACCAGCGAATCGACCCAACTGTTGACCCAGTCGGCGATGGAAAAGGTAAAGCTTTCGGGAAACATAAAAAGACTCTCAATCAAGGGGTTGCGATCAAGCATCCGACTGCCGTTGCCGGCAGTCGGAGAGACTCAACCTACAAGGCCGCGTCGATCTTTTTGGCTGCGTCTTCGCTCACCCACGCGTGCCAGACTTCAGGATGTTCCTTCAGGAAGATCTTGGCCAGTTTTGGCGACTCGATCCGCTCTTTGGCCATGCGCCCGAGGTTCTGATTCAGCAGGTCGATCGGCAGGTTGACCTTTTCCAGCACGGCCACCAGTTCCGGGGCTTGCTCGTGGAAGGTCTTGGACAGGCCGACCTTGATGGTCACTTCCTTGTTCACGCCTGGTTTCTCTTCGAGTTTCACCAGGTCAACCTGGCCCATCAGCGGGGTTGGCGACCAGTAGTAGAACAGGATCGGCTCGCCACGCTTGTAGCTCGACAACACCGCGGCATCGAGTGCCGGACCGGTGCCCGGACGGAAGTTGGTGTAGGTGCTTTCCAGGCCGTAGCTTTTGAGCATTTCGCTGTTGTCCAGCTCACAGGTCCAGCCGGCCGGGCAGTTATAGAAACGGCCCTTGGATGGCTCTTCCTGATCCTTGAACACGGCAGCGTATTTGCCCAGATCGGCAATCGCTTTCAGGTCCGGGGCTTTCGGCTCAAGCTTGCGCTTGGCGTCGCCTTCGATCACGTAACGCGGCACGTACCAGCCTTCGACAGCACCCACGACAGGCGCGCCGACACCGACAACTTTGCCGGCCTTCTCGGCCTTGTTCCAGACTTCGCTACGACCAACCCACTCTTCGGCGAAGATTTGAATATCGTTGCTGCTCAGGGCGTTTTCCATGGTGATGGAGTTGCCCGGCAGGCTGTCGGTCTTGCAGTCATAGCCTTTCTCCAACACGACTTGCAGCACGTCGGTCAGCAGCATGGCGCTTTCCCAGTTCAGGCCGGCGAACTTCACCGGTTTGCCCGATTCGCACCAACCAGCCGCCTGAGTGGCGCCGGCGCTGGCCAGCAGGCCCATGGAAAGCAATGTGGTCAGCAGGGTCTTGTTCGATTTCATTGTAGTGACGCTCCTAATCATGAGTTGGCTTACGGCAGTCAAGAGGCATCCAGCCCTGTCCACGTCCAGTCAGGCCTGCGCCGCAGCGCGACCGGCCCCGCTTTTTATAGGTGCTGCATCGCTGTCCTGCTCGACTGGCAGAATCAGGTGATCGGGTACTGCGCTGTGCCATTTTTTCGCGCACACGTAATACAGGCCTGCGGGAAGCACCAGACCGATGATCCAGGAAATATCCACACCACCCAGAGCGTCCACCAGCGGACCGGTGTAGAACTTGGTAGAGATGAACGGCAGTTGCACCAGCACACCGAAGACATAGACGCTGATACCCAGGGGGTTCCAGCGGCCGTAGCGACCGTTCGGATCGGCCAGCGCCGGCACGTCATAGCGCTCGCGAGTGATGCAGTAGTAGTCCACCAGGTTGATCGCGCTCCATGGCGTGAAAAAAGCCAGCAAAAACAGGATGAAGGACTTGAACGCACCGAGGAACGAGTGCTGACCGAGCAACGCGATCAGGGTCGCAGTGCCGACGATGACCAGCACGAAGACCAGACGCTGCAAGCGCGTTACCCGCAGGTCACCACGGAAACCGCTGATAACGGTCGCAATGCACATGAAGCTGCCGTAGGAGTTCAGCGTAGAGATGGTGACCTTGCCGAACGCGATGCTGAAGTACAGCAGCGCAGCGGTGGCACCGGTACCGCCCAGACCTACGATGTAGGCCACTTCGTGGCCGGCGAACTGCCCGTTGGCCGAGGCGGCGGCAAGCACGCCGAGGATCATCGCCACCTGTGCACCGATAACCGAACCGGCGCCGGCGGCGAAAAAGGTTTTCACCGAAGACGTGCTGCTCGGCAGGTAGCGTGAGTAGTCAGCCACGTAGGGGCCGAAGGCGATCTGCCAGGACGCCGCGAGCGACACCGCGAGCAGAAAGCTGGTCCAGCTGAAGTGGCGGATTTGCAGGAGTGCGCCAACGTCAGTCTGGCTCATCAGGCGACTGAACAGGTAAACGAAGGCAATCACGCCAATGACGCTGGCGACACGGCCAATGAAATGAATCACCCGATACCCGAGCACCGTGACCAGCACGATGACACTGGCGAAGATGAGGATACCGACGCTGTCGCTGACGCCAAACAACTGGCCCAGCGCCTGGCCGGAAAGCACGGTGCCCGTTGCGGTGAAGCCCAGGTACATCAGGCACACCAGCACGATCGGGATGGCCGCGCCATACACGCCGAACTGTACCCGGCTGGAGATCATCTGCGGCAGGCCAAGCTTGGGCCCTTGCGCCGCATGCAGCGCCATTACGCCACCGCCGAGCAATTGACCGATCAACAGACCGATCAACGACCAAAACACGTCACCGCCCAGCACCACGGCCAGGGCCCCGGTAACAATCGCGGTAATTTGCAGGTTGGCACCCATCCACAGGGTGAACTGGCTCAACAGACGACCGTGTCTTTCCGCTTCCGGGATGTAGTCGATCGAACGTTTCTCGATCAACGGTTTACTGCCTGCACGATCGTCATTAACAGCCATTGTTCAACCTCTGTGGATTGTTATTCGGTGTTGGTTGTTTCTCTGTAGGAGCTGTGTAGGAGCTGTCGAGTGAAACGAGGCTGCGATCTTTTGATCTTGATCTCCGGCGTCAGTGACGACGCCAAAAGATCGCAGCCTTCGGCAGCTCCTACAGGGCAAGCATTACTTGCCGGTAATCATCGGCAGGTTCAGGCCCTGCTCCTTGGCGCAGTCGATCGCGATCTGGTAACCCGCATCGGCGTGACGCATGACACCGGTGGCCGGGTCGTTGTGCAGTACGCGAGCGATACGCTCGGCCGCTTCGTCAGTACCGTCGCAGACAATCACCATGCCCGAGTGCTGAGAGAAGCCCATGCCGACGCCGCCGCCGTGGTGCAGGGAAACCCAGGTCGCGCCGCTCGCGGTGTTGAGCAGAGCGTTGAGCAGTGGCCAGTCGGACACGGCGTCGGAACCGTCCTGCATCGATTCGGTTTCGCGGTTCGGGCTCGATACCGAGCCGGAGTCCAGGTGGTCGCGACCGATCACGATTGGTGCGGACAATTCACCGCTGCGTACCATTTCGTTGAAGGCCAGACCGAGCTTGGCGCGCAGGCCCAGGCCAACCCAGCAGATACGTGCCGGCAGACCCTGGAAGCTGATGCGCTCGCGCGCCATGTCCAGCCAGTTGTGCAGGTGGGCGTCGTCCGGAATCAGTTCTTTTACTTTGGCGTCGGTCTTGTAAATGTCTTGCGGATCGCCCGACAGCGCAGCCCAACGGAACGGGCCGATACCACGGCAGAACAGCGGACGGATGTAAGCGGGTACGAAACCCGGGAAGTCGAAAGCGTTCTCGACACCTTCTTCCTGAGCCATCTGACGGATGTTGTTGCCGTAGTCGAAGGTCGGAATGCCCATCTTCTGGAATTCGAGCATCGCTTTAACGTGCACAGCCATCGATTGCTTGGCGGCTTTGACCACAGCGGCAGGCTCGGTCTTGGCGCGAGCGCGGTACTCTTCCCAGGTCCAGCCGGCTGGCAGGTAACCGTTGAGCGGGTCGTGGGCGCTGGTCTGGTCGGTGACCATGTCCGGGCGCACACCGCGCTTGACCAGTTCAGGCAGAATTTCAGCGGCGTTACCCAGCAGGGCGATGGAAATCGCTTTGCCTTCTTTGGTGTATTTGGCAATGCGGGCCAGCGCGTCGTCGAGGTCGGTGGCTTGCTCATCGACATAGCGGCTGTTCAGGCGGAAATCGATGCTGACCTGCTGGCATTCGATGTTCAGCGAGCAAGCGCCGGCCAGGGTTGCGGCCAATGGTTGCGCGCCGCCCATGCCGCCGAGGCCTGCGGTCAGGACCCAACGACCTTTCAGGTCATCGTTATAGTGTTGGCGACCGGCTTCGACGAAGGTTTCGTAGGTGCCCTGGACGATGCCCTGGCTGCCGATGTAGATCCAGCTGCCAGCGGTCATCTGGCCATACATGGCCAGGCCTTTGGCGTCGAGTTCGTTGAAGTGTTCCCAGCTCGCCCAGTGCGGTACCAGGTTGGAGTTGGCGATCAGCACGCGTGGGGCGTTGCTGTGGGTCTTGAACACGCCAACCGGCTTGCCGGATTGCACCAGCAGGGTCTCGTCGTCGTTCAGGTTGGTCAGGCTTTCGACGATCTTGTCGTAGCATTCCCAGTTACGTGCCGCACGACCGATACCACCGTAAACCACCAGTTCTTTAGGGTTCTCGGCGACTTCCGGGTCGAGGTTGTTCATCAGCATGCGCAGCGGCGCTTCAGTCAGCCAGCTTTTGGCGGTCAGCTTGTTCCCGCGCTGCGCACGTATTTCAACATCACGGTACTTTGTAAAAGAGGCGGTAGTAGGTTTCTGGGTATTGTCAGTCACGAAAAAGACTCCTCAGCGATCAATTCAAACCAGCCCTGGCAGTGGGCAAGCCAGCCTGTGCGCGTCAAAGCGACACAAGCGAATCAGTGGACGCTGCGAGGAGTCTCGAATCGACTCATACGCATACGTCTTTACTTGTACATACAAGCATATGCAATCAAGCGGCCAACTTGCTGGATGAGTGTTCAAGAAAACTTTTGAAAGGGCTGGAAAGGCTGTAGATCAAGGGCCTTGAGGAAGATGAAATTTTTTTGGGGGATTTCCGCGGGGAAGGACAGCTGTTACTTGAACGTGGTTTTGCACCACGCTGGGGCGTTCGGTAACAAAGTGGTGCGCAATGGGAAACGCTGAAAAGCAAAAGATCGCAGCCTTCGGCAGCTCCTACAGATTCAATGTCCATCCACAATATTTGCGGCGAACATGAGCAATGTAGGAGCTGCCGAAGGCTGCGATCTTTTGAGGATTTTGAATCAGCGTGCGATCAGCTCGATCACACAGCACTGACCCTTGATGGAGATATCCAGCAGGCCAACGTTACCGTCCAGTTGCAGACAATCATGGCGCCCAAGCTGAGAGGCGCTGTTACCCACCGTCACTTCAAGCTGTTCAGCCACGCTGAACACCAGCACGGTGCCGGCCGAACTGAAAAACCGCTGCTCGCCCTCCAGCCACTGCAACCGCGCGCGGTAACGGTCCGGCGCATAAATCAGGTTGAAATCGCGAATCGGGCCGCCGAGCAATGTGCAGGACACATGACTCTCGCCACTGAAAGCAAACGGGGCCAGCGGTAACAACGACCGCGTGTCCTGACCGTCGACGCGCAAGGTCATGCCCTCGCCTTGCAGCACGGTGATCACCCGCTCATAGCCGGCAAAGGTGGAAAACCCGCCCGACTCACCGATGTCGGCAATCGACAGGCGCCAGCCAAAACCATCAAGACCCACACCGGTATCGCGGGTGATTTCCTCGGTACTGCCACCGCCGTTTTTCCACGGCATGCGCGGGTAATCGGCCGCGCGTAACACTTTCAACTGGCTCATTTATGGCTCTTTATTTATGGAACCGTCCTTCCAGACGATGACGGGAACCGGGGTGGATCAAACGGGCGGCGGTCACAGGCTGACGGCCGGACCAGGTGCGGCGACGAATCAGCAGGCAAGGTTCGCCCTTCTCAATCTGCAGCAACTTGCATTCGGACGGCTCGGCGAGAATCGCTTCGACCACGTGCTCGCCTTCGGTCAACGGTGCGACCTGATTCAGATAGGCGTAAGGCGTTTGCAGGGTGAAGTCTTGCTTGAGGTAGTCCGGCGCCACCAGCGCGTTGACGAAACGATCTTCGATTTGCACCGGAATATCGTTTTCGAAATGCACGATCAACGAGTGGAAAACTTTCTGGCCTTCGCGCATGTCCAGGGCCACGGCCCGTTCGGAACCGGCGGCCTCTTCTTCGAGGGTGATCACCTTGCAGGTGTGACGATGGCCACGGGAGGCGATCTCGTCGGCGATGTTGTGTACTTCAAACAAGGCAGACTGACTTTTCGGCTCGGCGACGAACGTACCGACACCCTGCATGCGCACCAGCAAGCCGTCGGCGGTCATCTCGCGCAGTGCGCGGTTGATAGTCATGCGGCTGAAACCCAGCTGGCTGACCAACTCGCTTTCCGACGGAACGCGGTAGTGCGGCGGCCAGTTTCCACTGTCGATCTGCTGGGTGATCATCTGTTTCACGCGGGCGTACAAGGGCGCCGGACTGTCGCCCAGATTGGCGCTCAGATTGGCATTCGGCGGCAATGTGGCAGAGGGAGTCGGCACGATTAATCCTTGTTCATTTGTTAGAGGTTGCTAGCTTGCCGGAGTTTACCGAGCAGGCAAACGTCTGTATATGTATATACAAATAACACACGATGGGGTGCTGAACCATGTCCGCCTTCTTTGCCGAACGCGCGCTGCTGCCTAGTGGATGGGCCAACAATGTACGTCTTGAGGTCAGCGCCGATGGCGTACTGACCCATATCCAGGCCGATTCTCACGCAGATGACGCCGAACGGCTGAGCGGTCCGCTACTGCCGGGAATGCCGAATTTACACTCCCACGCCTTCCAGCGGGCCATGGCCGGGTTGGCGGAAGTGGCGGGTAATCCGAACGACAGTTTCTGGACCTGGCGCGATTTGATGTACCGGCTCGTCGGAAAAATCAGCCCGGACCAACTTGGCGTCATTGCCCGTCAGCTGTACATCGAAATGCTCAAGGCCGGTTACACCTCGGTCGCGGAGTTTCATTACGTACACCACGACACAAGCGGCCAACCGTACGCAGACCCGGCCGAACTGGCACTGCGCATCAGCCAGGCGGCCAGTTCCGCCGGTATCGGTTTGACCCTGTTGCCGGTGCTCTATAGCCACTCCGGTTTCGGCGGCCAGACCCCGAACGAAGGTCAGCGCCGCTTTATCAACAGCACCGAAAACTACCTGAAACTTCAGTCGCGCTTGCAGCCGATCCTGGCGCAGCAACCGGCGCAGGCACTGGGTTTGTGTTTCCACTCGTTGCGCGCGGTCACCCCGCAGCAGATCAGTGAAGTGCTGGCGGCCAGCGACAAGCAGTGCCCGGTACACATTCACATTGCCGAACAGCGGAAGGAAGTCGATGACTGCCTGAACTGGAGCGGTCGCCGTCCGCTGCAATGGCTGTACGAAAACACCGAAGTCGATCAGCGCTGGTGCCTGGTCCACGCGACCCACGCCAACCCGGAAGAAGTCACGCTCATGGCCAAGAGCCGCGCCATCGCCGGCCTGTGCCTGACTACCGAAGCCAACCTCGGCGACGGGATTTTTCCAGCGGTGGACTTCCTGGCGCAGGGCGGGCGCATGGGCATCGGTTCCGATAGCCATGTGTCGTTAAGCGTGGTGGAAGAATTGCGCTGGCTGGAATACGGCCAGCGTCTGCGCGATCAGCGGCGTAATCGTTTGTATGGCGCGGATCAGCCGATGGTCGGCCGCACACTCTACGACGCCGCGCTGGATGGCGGCGCCCAGGCGCTGGGGCAGCCGATTGGCGCCCTGGAAGTCGGCAAGCGTGCGGATTGGTTGGTACTCGATGGCAACGATCCGTACCTGGCGACGGCCAGTGGCGACGGGATTCTCAATCGTTGGCTGTTTGCCGGTGGTGATCGCCAGGTACGGGATGTGCTGGTCAACGGCCAGTGGGTCGTGCGTGACGGGCGGCATGCAGGGGAAGAAGAGAGTAATCGGGCGTTTACCCAGGTTCTGCGCGATCTCTTGGGCTGACACAAAAAAATGTGGGAGCGGCGGTGCGACGATTCGACTTGCTCGCGAAGGGGCCGTCATCTTCAACACAATTGTTGACTGACAGACCGCTTTCGCGAGCAAGCCCGCTCCCACATTTAATCTTCGTTGGCAATCAGTTCGAAGTCTTGGCCATCTTGGTGTCCGACGTGCGCCAGATCAGCCGCGTCGTGTCATAACCCTGCTGACGCGCCTTGCTCAGCAGTTCTTCGCGCACTACACCATTGACCGTCGGGGTCCGTGACAGCAGCCAGAGGTGACGGCGGCTCGGGTCGCCGACGATCGCGGTCTTGTAATCATCGCTGACGTACAACACCCAGTACTCTCCCTTCGCCACACCAGGTATCAGTCGCGAGAACCAGGTATCGAACTCGACCCACAGCTTGTCGGCCTTGCCGGGCACCTGTGGATAAGCCGTGCCTTTGGCCTCTTCCCATTGCCAGTCCGACGTCAGACAGCGGTTCAGCACCGCCATGTCACCTTCAGGCTTGAGGCTGTAATGGGCTTCGGATTGCGCGCAGTTGCGCTGGAAATACACCGGCAGACGCGCCAGTTCGTACCAGGTTCCCTGGTAGCGCTTGAGGTTGACCGTATTGACAGTCTTGGGTGCCAACGGATCTACGCTAGAAGTGGCGCAGCCGGCCAATACCAGGCCGGCAAAAAGAACAATCAGTAACCGCTTCATTATTTTTTTCTCCCGTGGGCGAATAGCCCCGGTTTACTTCAGGCCTTGGCCAGAAAACATCAGCACTTTGTCACCGGCATACTGCACGCTGATAAAGCTGTTTTTGTCGCCCCAGGTGCAACTGGACATGCCAAGCGCGCCCGAGCAATCGGTCGGTTTGCCCAGCAAGGTTTCAACCTCGGCCTTGGGCATGCCGGTCGACAGCTTCGAGTAATTTTCCTGATTGATCTTGCCGCACGCTGCCAACAACACGCAGAACGAGAGCAAGGCGATAGATCGCAGCGACATGGTGTAACTCCTGGGGCGAAGGGAATGGCATGGCTGCCAAGCTGAAGCTTAGAAGAGAAAACTCCTGTCTGGTTCCCTGAGCATTCGGCTATTTGTTTGGTCGCCGTCAGCCTTTTGACGATAAATCAGCCCACTTTTTCGCGCCGTTGAGTATTTCGTCGGTTTTCCCCCAGGCCGCCTAATCTTCGGCGCTTGCCAGTCGACATAGAAGCAGCGCAAAGCCTTCCACTGTGGCAAATCGACACCCCTTGTTGACCAGCCCTTCGCGGTAGCTCATTTAATGACCAGAAATATGAAGTTCAGCCACAAAATCCTGTTGGCCGCCGCCCTCGTGGTGGCCGTTGCATTCGCCTGTTTCATTCTGTTCAACGATTACCGCCAGCGGCAGACCCTGCGCAGCAGTACCGAGTCTTCGATGCAGGAACTCGGCAGCCTGACCACCAGCAACATCCAGACCTGGCTGGAAAGCCGCATCCAATTGCTGCAATCGCTGTCCCAGCAGATCGCCGTGGACGGCAGCGCCCAGGCCAACCTCAAGCGCGCCATCGACCTGCCGGCCTATACCAGCAACTTCCAGCTGAGCTACTTCGGCGGCACCGATGGCGTGATGTTCTCGGTCCCGGCCGGCAACCGCGCCGCAGACTACGACCCGCGCGCCCGTGGCTGGTACAAGGCAGCCAACAACGCGCAACAGACCATCGTCACCGAACCCTACATTGCGGCATCGTCGGGAAAACTGGTGATTACCGTTGCCACGCCAGTGAAGCATCAGAATCAAATGATTGGCGTCGCGGGCGCAGACATTGATCTGTCCAGCGTCAGCGCAATCATCAACTTGCTGAATTTCGGCGGTCATGGCCATGCGTTTATCGTCAGCGCCGACGGCAAAATCCTGATCCACCCGGACAGCAAACTGGTGCTCAAGAACCTGGCCGACGCCTACCCCAACGGCGCGCCGAAAATCAGCCCGGGCCTGAAAGAAGTCGAACTGGATGGCAAAACCCGGTTCATCTCTTTCACTCACGTCAACGGTGTGCCGTCGGCGGATTGGTATGTGGCGCTGGTCCTGGACAAAGACACCGCGTTCTCGATGCTCAGCGAATTCCGCACCTCGGCGATCATCGCCATGGTCATCGCCGTGGTCATCATCATCGCGCTGCTGAGCATGCTGATCCGCGTGCTGATGCAACCGCTGCTGACCATGGGCCGCGCCATGCATGACATCGCCGAGGGTGAAGGGGACCTGACCAAGCGTCTGACCATTCACGGGCAAGACGAGTTTGGTGCATTGGGCACCTCGTTCAACCGTTTCGTGGAACGTATTCACACCTCGATCCGCGAAGTGTCCTCGGCTACCGGCCAGGTCAACGAAGTCGCCTTGCGGGTCGTCGCGGCCTCCAACTCGTCGATGTTCAACTCCGATCAGCAAGCCTCGCGCACCAGCAGCGTGGCTGCAGCGATCAACGAACTGGGCGCCGCCGCCCAGGAAATCGCCCAGAACGCCGCCCTCGCCTCGCAGCATTCGAGCGACGCCCGTGCCTTGGCCGAAGACGGTCAGCAAGTGGTGGATAAAACCATCGCAGCCATGCAGCAGCTGTCGGCAAAAATCAGCGATTCGTGCGGCAACATCGAAACCCTGAACAGCAACACGGTGAACATCGGCCAGATTCTGGAAGTGATCACCAGCATCTCGCAGCAAACCAACCTGCTGGCGCTCAACGCTGCCATCGAAGCAGCCCGTGCCGGTGAAGCCGGCCGTGGTTTTGCCGTGGTCGCGGACGAGGTGCGCAACCTCGCCCACCGCACTCAGGATTCGGCGCAGCAAGTGCAGAAGATGATCGAAGAACTGCAAGTCGGCGCCCGGGAAGCGGTCAGCACCATGACCGATAGCCAGCGCCAGAGCGAAAGCAGCGTCGGCATCGCCAACCAGGCCGGCGAACGCCTGGGCAGCGTGACGCAGCGCATCGGTGAGATCGACGGGATGAACCAGTCCGTGGCCACCGCGACCGAAGAACAGACCGCCGTGGTCGAGTCGATCAACGTCGACATCACCGAGATCAACACGCTGAACCAGGAAGGTGTGGAGAACTTGCAGTCGACCTTGCGTGCGTGTGCTGATCTTGAGCAGCAGGCGGCGCGGTTGAAGCAGTTGGTGGGTAGCTTCAGGATCTAACGCGCTCTTGATGGCCTCATCGCGAGCAGGCTCGCTCCCACAGTGGATCTCCAGCGCGACAAAGATCCGTGTGGGAGCGAGCCTGCTCGCGATGGCGGTATCAGCAACAACGAAAAGCTAGAAGCGGGATCCAGGTCCTGAAAGAAACTCCATTTCCTCAACCGTAGATTCGCGCCCCAGCACCGCATTGCGATGGGGAAACCGCCCAAACCGCGCAATGATCTTCTGATGCCGCTCGGCATAATCCAGGTTGTCGGCAAACACCGCCCGATCCGCCTCCGGTTGCTGTTCAACCAGATCAAGAAACCGCGAAACCGCCTCGTTCTGTACGGCCAGATTTTCGCAGTGCTCGAACACCAGATAGATAAACACCCGCTGGATCGGTCGCAGTTGCCGATCGAAATCCGCAGCAATGCCTTGCGCTACCAGTGCCTGAGCCCTGAGGTCGCCTGAAAAGGATTTGGGGGTATCGCGAAAGATCATTCGCGGAAGTTGATCGAGTAGCAGCACCAGGGCCAGCCAACCTTCAGGGCATTGCACCCATTCGGTCAATCCGCCGGCCAGTGCCTGCTCGACCTGGTCCCCGAAACGCATCCGCGCTTCGAGGTCCTGGCTGTCGCGCTTGCCGAACCATAACTTGCCCTTGTCAGCCGATATTTCGTTGGGTGATTCGAAAGATCCAAACCACCACTCGAGTAACGGCTGCCAGGGCGCGGTCATGTTTTATTCCTTGTGGTAAGCCGTGACGCGGGCAACTTCTTCTTTCGAACCGAGGAACACCGCAACACGCTGGTGCAGGCCTTCCGGCTGGATGTCGAGGATGCGCTGGTGGCCGTCAGTGGATGCGCCACCCGCTTGCTCCACCAGGAACGACATCGGGTTGGCTTCGTACATCAGGCGCAGTTTGCCCGGCTTCGACGGCTCGCGGCTGTCGCGTGGATACATGAACAGACCGCCGCGGGTCAGGATGCGATGCACGTCGGCCACCATCGCGGCGACCCAGCGCATGTTGTAGTTCTTTTTCAGCGGGCCTTCTTCGCCTGCCAGTAATTCGCCCACGTAGCGCTGTACCGGAGCTTCCCAGTGACGCTGGTTGGACGCGTTGATGGCGAATTCCTGGGTGGTTTCAGGAATGGTGATGTCTTCATGGGTCAGGACGAAGCTGCCCATTTCACGGTCCAGGGTGAAACCTTTCACGCCGTCGCCCAGGGTCAGGATCAGCATGGTCTGTGGACCATAGATGGCATAACCGGCGGCCACTTGCTGGGTACCTGGCTGCAGGAAAGCCTTTTCATTCAAGGGCTCGTTCTGGCTCAGGTATTCGTTCGGGCAACGCAGTACCGAGAAGATGGTGCCGACCGGGGCGTTGATGTCGATGTTCGACGAACCGTCCAGCGGGTCGAATACCAGCAGGTACGCGCCTTTCGGGTATTTGCCCGGAATCTGGTAGGCGTTGTCCATTTCTTCGGACGCCATGCCGGCCAGGTGACCGCCCCACTCGTTGGCTTCAAGCAGGATCTCGTTGGACAGCACGTCGAGTTTCTTCTGCACTTCGCCTTGGACGTTTTCGGTGCCCATGCTGCCCAGGACGCCACCCAGGGCGCCTTTGGAGACGGCGTGGTTGATTTCCTTGCAGGCACGCGCCACCACTTCGATCAGGAAGCGCAGATCGGCAGGAGTGTTGTTGCTACGGGTCTGCTCAATCAAATAGCGACTCAAGGTAACGCGGGACATGGACGGCTCCGGTGGAATGGGGGGGCTAAAAACCCGCGCAGTTTAACGCGAGTCGGGGCGCATTTCCTCCTATCAGACGTGATACACCCAATAGAGTTCATGTGCGGGGTTGAGCGTAGTTCGAAATGGGCATTTTTACCGACCGATAAACCGCTATCGCGAGCAGGCTCGCTCCCACAATGGATCGCCAGTGTTCAGGCGATCAGTGTGGGAGCGAGCCTGCTCGCGATTGGGGTGCAAAGCATCACCTTCAGGATTTGACTGGTGGCTTGCGCAGCAAGCTGAAGGCCATGGCCCCCAGAACCAGCACGCTGAGCAACAGCACCGCCCACAACCCGAATTTCTTCCAGTTCGTGTCCGCCACCGTTGGCACGGTCGCCGCCGGAGTCACCACGACCCCACCCTCCACCGTCGCCTTGCCCAACGCCGCCAGCTTCGCAGCGCTGTAATCCGGAATCAGCGTCGACAATGGCAAGCTCGCCGCCTTCACCGTCGCACTCCCCAGCGCCAGCGTATAAGGCCCGGCCCCGCGCGCCAGGAACACCAGTTGCGTGGAGCGCACGGCAAATCGGACGGTCGGTGCTTCGGCGCCCAGGCCACCGCCGCGCTCATCCACCGTCAACTTCAATTGCTGAACGGTCTGGCCCGGCAGCTGCAATTCGTTCTGCACCACGTCCTGGCCATTCTGGGTCAAGCGGTAGAGCAAACCGCTGGTCAGCGTTTGCCACGGCAGGCTGGTTTCCCGGCGACCCGACAACGTCACCGGTGCCAGGCTGTTGGGTTGATTCAGCTCGATCTGCAAGCGCTGGACGTTCAACCCCATCGGCAATTGCCAGATGTACTCACCGGCCTTCACGCTGGTGCCAGCCAACGGTTGCGACCAGACCAACGGCAGCGGCAAGGTGCGAGGGTTGGTGCTTTCCAGTTGCGCCGACGTCAGCACTGGCGCCGATTGCGGTGAACTCCACAGCAAGCGCAGGTAGCGCGCCGATTGCCCCGGCAGGCCGACTTCATGTTGCTCGACCCGTTCGTCGGCAAACGTCAGGCGTGCCACCTGCCCTTCGCCCCACGACTGCCAATGCTGCAGATCGTCGCTGGCTTCGATGCTGAAGCGCTGGAAACCGTCGCGATCGCTGGTCCAATCGAGGATCAATTGCTGCAATGGCGCCTTGATGCGGCTGGCGTCGAGCAACCAGCCGCGCAACTCTTCTTCCCCTGCCTCCAACTGGCTGGACGGCTGCACTTCAATCAACGTGCCGTTGGTGTTCGATTGCACGCGCACGCTCGGCGCACGTTCGGTGGCATCCGCCGAGTTGTACAACGGGAACCACTTCACGTCGTTCAGCGTGCGGTTTTCGCGGGTCTGCGCGGGCTCTCGGGCCAGAGCATAAGCCTGAGGCTCACCGGCGGCGTTGAACACGCGTAGATCGCTGAGATCGGTTTGCCGCGCTTTCAGTTGCACGCCCAAGGGCAATTCCAGGCGATACCACGGGCCTTCGCCACTCACCGACAACGGCACCTGCGCGGCGAAGTCCGTCGGTTTTTCCTGCGCGCCGGCCGACAGCGCCACACCCAGCACTACAGCACCCCACAAGCTCAGGTTCAGCTTCTGACTCAAGACGACACTCCTTCGGTTTCAGGGGCCGGTTTTTCAACATCCGGCACAGCTTCGGCACGCTTGGGTGGCAACGGAGCGAAATAGCCCACCACCAACAGCAACACGCCAACGCCAATAAACGACACGATCCGCGCGAGCCCGCCGCGGTTACTCAATTCAATGAAGAACAACTTGGCGACCACCAGCGCGATCAGCGCCGCGCCGATCAGCCAGACTTCGCGGCGATGACGCAGATGCCCACCGATCATCAGACTCAGGGCCATCAGGGTCCAGACGATGGACAGGCCGGCCTGCACCAACATCGACCCAAGCAACAGATCCAGCGCGTACGGCACGTCACCCCAATGGTGAGCCGCGCGCATCACCAGCGCGGTGAAGAAGACGAACAGCGAAACCCCGGCAATCACTTGCGTGGCGTTATCGGCGTACGCCTTGCGTATCGCCAGTTGCGTCACGGCGCTGCGAGACCAGACGTAAACGCCGAACAAAGCGAACAACAGGCCCAACTCCAGCGGGTTAATCAGCGGCACATACGGCAATGGCTCGGCGGTGCCGTCACTGGCGATGTTCGCCAGCCAGAACCAGCCGAGCATCAGCAACGCCAACGGCGCAGCGGCATAGACCCGGTACTCGCGGGGATAATCCGACACCGGCCACGGCCACGTGCGTGGTGCAGCCATCAGCACCAGATACAGGCTCGGCAGAATCGCCCAGCCCAGCCAGCGCCAGGCGTTGTACTGCTCCGACAACAGCAGCAAGCCGTAACGCAGCTCCAGGGCCAACACGCCGATCAACAGCCAGCAGCCGAGCACATGGGCGGTGCTCAGGGCTCTTGCGGGCAGCGTTGGCGCCAGACGCCGCAGCGAGATGAAATGCACGACGAACACCGCGACCCAAACCAGCCAGCCGAAGTTGGCGGCCGGGTGATAACGCGAATGCCAGGCCGCGAGCAGCACCAGACCTGCTGCGGGAATCAACAAGGTGCAGAGCAAGCCCAGCGACGACCACTTCAGGCGCAGCGCCAACAACGTCCACAGCGCGACACTCACGGCGGCGACGGCCAGCAACAAAGTGGCTTGCAGATTCAACGGCGCAAAGCGCAGCACTTCGCTGACCCACGCCAGCGCCCACCAACCTGCGCCCCACACCACCAACACTTCCGACAAGCGCTGCAGGCTCAACCCATCGAAGGCCGAAGCATGGTTGCCGAGCTGCAGACGCCAGGCTCCGACGAATGCGGCCAGCCCCAGCACCAGCGGCGTCCAGAAACCGCCATGCGCCAGCGGCCGCAACCCTTCGCTGAGCAGCGGGCCAAGCAGATCCGGCCCGGCGAACAGGAACGCAGCGCCACCGATCACCTGCAACAGCAGACCAAAGACAAAACTCACGCGCTGCTTCAGGTACAGGCTCAGCCAGATGATGAACAAACCACTGGCGGCCCACACCGCGCTCGCGGTTTGCCACGGCAACACGAACAACACGGCGAGGTTGATCAGCACCAGACCGGCCAGCAACACCACTGACAAGCCGCGCAGCAAACGCACGTCGCTGCGCACCATTTCGTCGCGGGCCGCCAGCAACATCCCGCCGATCAATGCCAGCCCGATCAGGGACGCGCTGAGCAAACCGCTCCAACCGGCGCTGAACACCGCAGCCGACTCACCGCCCGCCCCTTGCAGCCGCAACAGGAACAACGCACCGCCCAGCAGTTGCACGGCGAACGCGGTGAATAGGAAGGTTCTCGATTGCAGGCGCAGGCCGACGAACAGTGTCGCCAACCCGGCCAGCGCCCAACTGATCGCCGTGCCATGAGTGAAGAAAAACAGCGGCGCCAGCAGATAAAGGAACGTCAATCCCAGGCAGGCCAGCACCGGCAGTGCTTGGTGCTCCCACTGCGACGCCTGTTCAGGCAACGCTTTGCGTAATTGGTAGAAGCTGAACAGCAGCGCCACACCGAGCATCAACGCCCCCAACGGGGCGCCATCGAGCAGGCTGCTCTCGCCGATCCGCAGCTCGCTGAGGAAGGCCAGTGCCGAGCCCAGTTGCAGCAGCAAGGCAAAGGCTCGCGCCAGCGGTCGTTGTTGGCGCAGGCCGAGCCAGAAAATCCCCGCGCCTTCCACCGCCCAGGCGGCTGCAGTCCAACGCGCGTCGAGCCCCAAGGGGATCGCCAGGCTGGCGAAGATCACCCCGAGCGCCAGACAGGTTTCCGCCAACAACAGCGCTCGACCGCCCATCAGCAACCGGGCCAGCCCCATGTAAATCATGCCCAGTGCCAAGGCGCTGAAGGCGGTGGCAAATTCCAGATGCTCCACCAGCGCGAACTGCAAACCGAAACCCACCAGCGGCGGCGCGAACAACATGGTGCCATCGACGTAATCGCCCTTGCGCGCTGACCAGTGCAGCAGTGCATCGCGGCTGCCATCCTCGGGCGCATCGCTCATTTCCAGCAGTTTGCGCCGGGCGAACAACAGGCCGATGGCCAGGTACATCAGGAAAAACAGAATCAGGAACGGCTCGGTGCTCCATAGCAGTTCAGGCTTGTAGGAACGCAGGCCCCAGGCCAACCCGATGCCGAAGGTGCCGACAAAACCGATCAGGTTAAGCAGCCGCCAGGCCTTGAACCACGCGATGGCGAGGATGCCGGCGTTGAGCAAGGCAAAGTAGCTGAACAGCGCGACATGGTTGCCGGCGCCGGTGGAGGTCAGGATCGGTGCGGCGAAACCACCCAAGGCGGCAGCGGCGGCCAGGCCCAGAGCGTTTTGAGTAATGGCGAGAATCGCCGAGAACACCGTCACCACCACCAGCAAGCCCAGCGCCGCCGTGGGGTCGAGCAATGGATGCAGGCGCATCGCGGCAAATACTGTCAGGTACAACACCGCAATCCCGGTGCCTTGCAGCATCAGCGCGTAATTGCTGTTGCGCAGTCGCAACCACCAGCCCAGCGCGAGCAAGCCCAAGGCCGCCGCCGCGACACCGGCGTAACGCAACTCGACCGGCACCACCATGCCTTCGGTGGCGTAGCGCAACAGGAAGGCCAGGCCGAGGAACAACAGCACCACGCCGACCCGCAACACGGTATTACCGCCGAACAGCCAGTTGCGCGCGCCGCTGATGGCCCGCTCGATGAAGTTCGGGCCGCGCGGCGCCGCCGGTTGTTGTGGTTCGCGGGCGACCGGTTCGGGTTTCCAGAGATCATCGGGCAGTGGACGACTGGTTTCGGCGGCGGCCGCTGTGACGGGTTCGAATTCAGGAGGTAGCTCCCAGATCAGCTCGGGGGCTGCGACAGGGGCTTGTTCAAGAATGATTTCAGGGGATGCAACCGGTTCGCTGGCCGCAGCTTCACTGGTTTCAGGGGATTTGACGCCCGATACTTCCAGCAATGCCAGTCGCTGCTCGACCGCATTCAGCGCAACCTGCGCTTGATCGAGCAAGCGTCGCTGCTCGGCGGTTTGAGTACTCAAGCGGCTGATGCGGATTGCCTGGCCGATACCCAGCCCGAGCAAAGCGCCCAACAGCGCATCGCTGAACGACTCGTCAAATAACCAGCCCAGCAGCAGCCCAATCAGCATGAACATCCATTGCATGGTCGATATCCCTAAGCGCATTGGCCAATCCAAGAAGATTAGCGTAGCCAGCTCCAAAAAGATCGCAGCCTTCGGCAGCTCCTACAACGGCGTGATAGCACGCGATTGTGTAGGAGCTGCCGAAGGCTGCGATCTTTTCCGGCGCGCCAGTATATCGAGCCGAACGAAGACTTACTCCAGAGCCTTCCAAATATCCGTGGCGTACTCGCGAATGGTCCGGTCGGACGAGAACCAACCCATCCGCGCACTGCTCAATACCGCCGAGCGCCACCATTCTTTCGAGTCGTGCCAGTGAGCCTCGACGCGCATCTGAGCGTTCCAGTAAGAGTCGAAATCGGCGCAGACCAGAAAGCGGTCGTAATCCACCAGCGAATCGATCAGTGTGGTGTAGCGGGACGGATCGTCCGGTGAGAACACCCCGCCGCGAATCGCTTGCAGCACGTCGTTGAGTCGATGGGAGGCGGCAATGTCCGGCGCCGCGCTGAATTCATGGTTGAGCTTGCGCGCTTCCACTTGCTCGGCGCTCAGGCCGAAGATGAACATGTGTTCGACACCAATGCGCTCGCTCATCTCCACGTTGGCGCCGTCCATGGTGCCAATGGTCAGCGCGCCGTTGAGGCCGAACTTCATGTTGCTGGTGCCCGATGCTTCGAAGCCTGCGGTGGAAATCTGCTCCGACAAGTCCGCCGCCGGAATGATGCTTTCGGCCAGGCTGACGTTGTAGTTGGGCAAGAACACCACTTTGAGCAAACCACGCACGGTCGGGTCGTTGTTGACCACCCGGGCGATGTCGTTGGTCAGTTTGATGATCAACTTGGCCTGGTGATAACTGGCCGCCGCCTTGCCGGCGAAGATTTTCACCCGCGGCACCCAGTCGATTTCCGGTTCGGCACGAATCGCCTGATACAGCGCGACGGTGTGCAGCAGGTTGAGCAACTGACGTTTGTATTCGTGGATCCGCTTGACCTGCACGTCGAACATCGCCGCCGGGTTGATCGCGATCCCCAACCGTTCATGAATCAGGTACGCCAGGGCTTTTTTACTGTGCAGCCGCTGCTCGGCGAACTGTTTACGGAATGCAGTCTTTTCGGCAAACGGCTCCAGCCCGATCAGGCTTTCTTCGGGGTTATCCAGCATATCCGGGCCGAGGGCGTCGACCATCATCGAGGTCAACTCGGGGTTGGCCTGATAGAGCCAGCGGCGGAAGGTAATGCCATTGGTCTTGTTGTTGATCCGCTCCGGATAGAGTTTATGCAACTCGGAAAACACTGTGCTGCGCATCAGTTGCGTGTGCAGGCCAGACACGCCGTTAACGCTGTGAGAACCAAGGAATGCCAGGTTACCCATGCGCACGCGTCGACCGTTGTCTTCCTCGATCAGCGACACCGCACGCAACACGTCGAAATCGTGAACGCCCTTGGCCCGCAATGAGTCGATGTGCTGGGCGTTGATCAAATAAATGATCTGCATGTGCCGTGGCAGCATCCGCTCCATCAAACCGACCGGCCAGGTTTCCAGCGCTTCCGGCAATAACGTGTGGTTGGTATACGACAGCGTGTCGACGGTGACCTGCCACGCCGCATCCCACGCCACGTCATAAACGTCGACCAACTGACGCATCAACTCGGCCACGGCGATCGAGGGGTGAGTGTCGTTGAGTTGAATGGCCGCGTGATCGCCCAGGGTCAGCACGGAGGTGTGCATGTTGCGATGGCGGCGCAGCAAGTCCTGCAGGGATGCGGCGACGAAGAAGTACTCCTGGCGCAGACGCAGTTCCTGGCCGGCATCGGTGCTGTCCGCCGGGTAGAGCACGCGGGAGATACTTTCGGCCCGGGCCACTTCGGCTACCGCACCCAAGTGGTCGCCAGCGTTAAAGCGCTCCAGGTGCAAATCTTCCATGGCCCGGGCACGCCACAGTCGCAGCGTGTTGACACTCGCGCCGCGCCAACCAACCACCGGGGTGTCATAGGCAATGGCCCGCACGGTTTCCGCAGGGGACCAGACTTGCCTGGATTTGCCGTTTTCATCGGTCACGGTTTCGACACTGCCGCCGAAGCCGATCGGGTAGGCGACCTCCGGCCGTTCGAACTCCCACGGGTTACCGAAATCCAGCCAGTGTTCGGTCTGCTCCTGCTGCCAGCCGTCGACGATGGCCTGGCGGAACAAACCGTGTTCGTAACGAATGCCGTAACCATGGCCGGCGATGCCCAAGGTCGACATGCTTTCCATGAAGCACGCCGCCAGGCGCCCGAGGCCTCCGTTGCCCAGCGCCGCATCGGGTTCCAGCAGACGGATGCGTTCGATGTCGACGCCAAGTTCGGTCATGGCCTCACGGGCCACATCGAGCAGGCCGAGGTTGCTCAGGCTGTCGTAGAGCAAGCGGCCGATCAGGAATTCAAGGGAGAGGTAATAGACCCGTTTCTGGCCTTTGCGGTAGATCTGCCGGGTGTGGTCCATCCAGTGCTCGACCATGTGATCGCGCGCCGCCAGGGCGATGGCTTCGAACCAGTCGTGGTCGAAGGCGTGATCCGGGTCTTTGCCCACCGCGTAGGTAAGCTTGGTCAAGACGGCGTCGCGGAATGCGGCCACCTCTGCTTCGCGAACAAGTGGTTCTTGAGTCATCGATAAGACCTCGAGCGAGCGTGAAGTTGTCTGAGCCTAGTCGGTCTGACAGACCATTGAGACTCTGGTTCGGCAGTTTTCCCTGTTAGTGCGAGATAGATCGACATTACGTTGTTGCGTGCCAGAAACAATGCAGGGGCCGTGCCGGACACAGGGATTATTTTGCGCCAAGCGAAAAAATCTGGCGAAAGGTTGTTCAAAAATCCACCAGTCCCGGTATGATCGCGCGCCCTGATGCACACGCTGGTAACACCGATGATGAAGCCCAACCTGATCGCCGCCGCGGAGATCGATCGCCTCGATACCTGGGCCAAGTACTCTGCCCCGATGTGCGGTTCCTGCGTATCCAGCTGCTGCACCTTGCCGGTCGAGGTCAAGATCAAGGATCTGATCCGTATCGGCATCGTCGATGAGTTCGAGCGTGGCGACCCGCCGAAGAACATCGCCAAGCGTTTGCAGAAGGAAGGGATCGTCGAGCGCTATAACCAGAAGTCCGAGATCTTCACCCTTCAGCGCATGAGCAACAACGATTGCCTGTACCTGGATCGTAAGAGCCGTCTGTGCACTATTTATGATAAGCGCCCGGACACCTGCCGCAACCACCCGAAGATCGGACCGCGGCCGGGGTATTGCGCGTACAAGCCTAAAGAAGTGGTGCGCGAGAGCAGCGCCAGCCGTCGGACGCTTGAGAAGTTCTGATCCAGAATCCCGCTGCCTGAACCGGCCTCATCGCGAGCAGGCTCGCTCCCACAGTTGATTTTTGTGTACACATAATCTGTGTTCAACACCGAACCCTGTGGGAGCGAGCCTGCTCGCGATGAGGCCCTCACAAACGCCGCACAAACCCCAGACAAACAAAAACGCCCCCGACCTTGCGGTCGGGGGCGTTTTTTTAAGCGCTAACTAAGTCGAAACTCAGTTACCCGCTTTCTTGGCAGCGCGGGTACGCTCGCTTTCGCCCAGGATCTTCTTGCGAAGACGGATGGACTTAGGAGTGACTTCGCACAATTCGTCTTCTTGAACGAATTCCAGAGCCTGCTCCAGGGTGAAGCGGATAGGCGGAACCAGAGCGATGGTTTCGTCTTTACCCGAAGCACGCATGTTGTCGAGCTTCTTGCCTTTGGTTGGGTTGACGCCCAGGTCGTTGTCGCGGCTGTTGATGCCGACGATTTGACCTTCGTACACGTCTTCACCGTGACCCAGGAACAGTTTGCCGCGAGCTTGCAGGGTTTCCAGCGAGTAAGTCAGCGCCTTACCGGTAGCAACCGAAACCAGCACGCCGTTCTGACGGCCGGACATGTCGCCGGACTTCATCACGTCGTAACGGTCGAAGATCGAGGTCAGGATGCCTGCACCGGAGGTCAGGGTCAGGAACTCGTTACGGAAACCGATCAGGCCACGAGCCGGGATGTTGTACTCAAGGCGCACACGACCCTTGCCATCCGGAACCATGTTGGTCAGGTCGCCTTTACGGATACCGATCTGTTCCATGATCGAACCTTGCGATTCTTCCGGCAGGTCGATGGTCACGTTTTCGTACGGTTCGTGCTTGACGCCGTCAACCATGCGGATGATTACTTCCGGACGACCAACACCCATTTCGAAGCCTTCGCGACGCATGGTTTCGATCAGTACCGAGAGGTGCAGCTCACCACGGCCGGAGACTTTGAACTTGTCGGCGGTGTCGCCTTCTTCAACGCGCAGGGCAACGTTGTAGAGCAGTTCTTTGTCCAGACGTTCCTTGATGTTACGGCTGGTGACGAACTTGCCTTCTTTGCCGCAGAAAGGCGAGTCGTTTACCTGGAAGGTCATGGAAACGGTTGGCTCGTCAACGGTCAGCGGCTTCATTGCTTCGACGTTCAGTGGGTCGCACAGAGTGTCGGAGATAAACAGCTGGTCGAAGCCGCTGATGCAGACGATGTCGCCGGCAGCTGCTTCTTCAACGTCGATGCGGTGCAGACCGTGGTGACCCATCAGCTTCAGGATACGGCCGTTACGCTTCTTGCCGTCGGCGTCGATAGCCACAACCGGAGTGTTCGGCTTGATGCGACCACGAGCGATACGGCCAACGCCGATAACACCCAGGAAGCTGTTGTAGTCCAGAGCGGAGATTTGCATCTGGAACGGACCGTCACGGTCGACTTTCGGCGCAGGTACGTTGTCGACGATCGACTGGTACAGCGGAGTCATGTCTTCAGCCATGTCGGTGTGTTCCAGACCGGCAATGCCGTTCAGGGCCGAGGCGTAGACGACTTTGAAGTCCAGCTGTTCTTCGGTAGCACCGAGGTTGTCGAACAGGTCGAAGATCTGGTCCAGAACCCAGTCCGGACGCGCGCCTGGACGGTCAACCTTGTTGATAACCACGATTGGACGCAGGCCGGCTTCGAAAGCCTTCTTGGTCACGAAACGGGTTTGCGGCATAGGGCCGTCTTGAGCGTCAACCAGCAGCAGAACGGAGTCAACCATCGACATTACGCGTTCAACTTCGCCGCCGAAGTCGGCGTGGCCCGGGGTGTCCACGATGTTGATGTGGTAGCCGTTCCAGTTGATGGCGGTGTTTTTCGCCAGAATGGTAATACCGCGCTCTTTCTCCTGGTCGTTGGAGTCCATCACGCGCTCGTCGTTGAGCTCGTTGCGCTCCAGGGTGCCGGATTGACGCAAGAGTTTGTCTACCAGGGTGGTTTTACCATGGTCAACGTGAGCAATGATGGCGATGTTGCGTAGATTTTCGATCACTTGTGTATCTCGATCAGAGGATTCGGTGTGCTGACAAGTCTTGGCAGCGATTTACAGTAGAGTCCGGCAAAGCCGTTACAGCTTGACGGCGGCGTCGGGGGGCCGGTGACGCAGGCCACAGGCAAACAGCCCCGGGCACTTAGCTCGGTCGATAAACGCGCACATTGGCATGCCCCTCACTGAGCAAATGGTGGGCATGCAGGCGACTCATCACGCCTTTGTCGCAATACAACAGGTACTGGCGAGTAGGGTCCAGTTCCTTGAAACGAGCGTTCAATGCATAAAACGGCATCGTCTGCACCTCAATGCCAGCGAGTTCCAGCGGCTCGTCTTCAGCGGCATCCGGGTGACGGATGTCGATGATGATCTGGCCCGCCAGTGCTTCGCTGACTTCTTCGATCTGCAAATCCTGGCCCAATTCGTCGATCACGCGATCGATCGGCACCAGTTTGGCGTTCTCGAGCGCACGCTCAAGTACCGCCATGTCGAATTCTTTCTCTTCATGCTCCACGCGCGGACGCTTGGCGTGGGTCTTTGGGTTCACCGAGATGACCCCGCAGTATTCCGGCATGTGCTTGGCGAAATCGGCAGTACCGATTTCGTTGGCCAGGTCGATGATGTCCTGCTTGTGACTGGCGATCAGCGGTCGCAAGACCAGCTTGTCGGTCACGCAATCGATCACGGACAGGTTCGGCAACGTCTGGCTCGATACCTGGGAAATCGCTTCGCCGGTGACCAGCGCTTCGATCTCCAGCCGATCGGCAATACGGGAAGCAGCGCGCAACATCATACGCTTCAAAACTACACCCATATGACTGTTATCGACTTTCCCGAGAATTTCTCCCAGTACTTCCTCGAACGGCACACTGACAAATAACACGCGTTGGGAGCTGCCGTACTTCTTCCAGATGAAGTGCGCGACTTCCATGACGCCCAGTTCGTGGGCACGTCCGCCCAGATTGAAGAAGCAGAAATGGCTCATCAGCCCGCGGCGCATGATCTGGTAGGCGGCGACGGTGGAATCGAAGCCACCAGACATCAGTACAAGCGTCTGTTCCAGGGCACCCAGCGGATAACCGCCGATGCTGTTGTGCTGGCTGTGGATCACGAACAACCGTTTGTCGCGAATTTCGATGCGAACTTCGATTTCAGGCTCTTTGAGCGAGATTCCGGCGGCGCCGCACTGACGACGCAGTTGGCTGCCGACGTATTTTTCGACGTCCATGGAGCTGAATTCGTGCTTGCCGGCACGCTTGCAGCGCACCGAAAAGATCTTCCCGGCCAGGGCGTCACCGAAATGCTGCTTGCACTTGGCGACGATGTCGTCAAAGTCGCCCAACGGGTATTCATCGACCTGCAGGAAATGCGCGATGCCCGGCATGCAGCTCAGGCGCTCGGTCATCTCCTTCAGGGCTTTCGGCTCGCTGACGCGGGTTTCCAGCTCGAGATTGTCCCACACACCGTTCACCACCACAGCCGGGTCCAGATCGCGGAGCACGGTACGGATGTTTTTGGCCAACTGGCGGATGAAACGCATCCGTACCGGGCGGCTCTTGATGGTGATCTCGGGGAAGACTTTTACGATTAGTTTCATGAAAACAGCGCGCGCTGGGCCAGCCGAAAAAGGGGGGCGCGGATTATAGCGGAAATTGCTCAAGGTTTAACCAGTTAATGTGCAGAAGGTTTTGCACGCACCAAAACAGGTCATTTATCGAATTCGACGCTACATTACAGGGCGAGGTTTTGCGCTTTTCGAGGCATTGCACCTTTATAAGCGTGATATTGGGGCAAAAAATCCATGGTGGGGCACTGGCATGCAATTTGCTCCCTTGTGAGGCAGGTTGCCATGGCAGAGTATTCGCGCCGGCATCACCCACATTCTAAGGGCATCCACTACTAAGCCCGAAGCCACCCGGAGGACACTATGTCGAAGTCGGTTCAACTCATCAAAGATCATGACGTCAAGTGGATTGATCTGCGCTTCACGGACACCAAAGGCACTCAGCACCACGTGACCATGCCGGCTCGCGATGGGCTGGATGAAGCTTTCTTCGAAGAAGGCAAAATGTTCGACGGTTCCTCCATCGCTGGCTGGAAAGGCATCGAAGCTTCCGACATGATCCTGATGCCGGACGACAGCACTGCCGTTCTCGACCCGTTCACCGAAGAGCCGACCCTGATCCTGGTTTGCGACGTGATCGAGCCTTCGACCATGCAAGGCTACGACCGTGACCCACGTGCGATCGCCAAGCGTGCCGAGGAATACCTGAAGTCGACCGGTATCGGCGACACCGTATTCGTGGGTCCAGAGCCTGAGTTCTTCATCTTCGACGAAGTGAAGTTCAAGTCCGACATCTCCGGCTCGATGTTCAAAATCTTCTCCGAACAAGGTTCGTGGATGTCCGACCAGGACGTGGAAGGCGGCAACAAAGGCCACCGTCCAGGCGTCAAAGGCGGCTACTTCCCTGTTCCGCCGTTCGACCACGACCACGAAATCCGTACCTCCATGTGCAACGCCATGGAAGAAATGGGCCTGGTCATCGAAGTTCACCACCACGAAGTGGCGACTGCCGGTCAGAACGAAATCGGCGTGAAGTTCAACACCCTGGTTGCCAAGGCTGACGAAGTTCAAACCCTGAAGTACTGCGTACACAACGTTGCTGACGCATACGGCCGCACCGCGACCTTCATGCCTAAGCCTCTGTACGGCGACAACGGTTCGGGTATGCACGTTCACCTGTCCATCGCCAAAGATGGCAAGAACACCTTCGCTGGCGAAGGCTATGCCGGCCTGTCCGACACCGCTCTGTACTTCATCGGCGGCATCATCAAGCACGGTAAGGCTCTGAACGGCTTCACCAACCCGTCGACCAACTCCTACAAGCGTCTGGTCCCAGGTTTCGAAGCTCCAGTGATGCTGGCTTACTCGGCTCGCAACCGTTCGGCTTCGATCCGTATTCCTTACGTGTCCAGCCCTCGCGCTCGCCGTATCGAAGCTCGCTTCCCGGATCCAGCAGCTAACCCGTACCTGGGCTTCGCTGCACTGTTGATGGCTGGCCTGGACGGCATCCAGAACAAGATCCACCCTGGCGACGCAGCTGACAAAAACCTGTACGACCTGCCGCCTGAAGAGGCGAAAGAAATCCCACAAGTTTGCGGCAGCCTGAAAGAAGCCCTGGAAGAGCTGGACAAAGGTCGTGCGTTCCTGACCAAAGGCGGCGTTTTCAGCGACGACTTCATCGACGCTTACATCGCCCTGAAAAGCGAAGAAGAAATCAAGGTTCGTACCTTCGTACACCCACTGGAATATGAGCTGTACTACAGCTGCTGATCCGGTAGCGCCGCGCTACGCGGCGTGACAAAAGAGAGGCCTCCTTCGGGAGGCCTTTTTTATGGACGACCGTCTGTCATCGGATGCCCGGTTGCGTGCATCATGGCCTTCATCCGATAAAGCCGAGATGCCCCATGCGCCTACGCCCATGCCTTGCCCTGCTCACCGCCCTGCTCACCGCCCTGCTGGTCAACAACGCTTTTGCCAGCCCAGCCCCCGCCGCCCTCGCCCCGTTGCTTGGCACCATCGAAGAACGCTTGGCAATTGCCGATCAGGTCGCGCTGAGCAAATGGGACAGTGGCAAACCGGTCGAAGATCGGCAGCGCGAGCGCGAAGTCATTGCCGGCGCTGTCGCCCTGGCACCTGCCTATAAATTGAGCGATGAAGCCGTCGAACAATTTTTCTCGGCGCAGATCGAGGCCAACAAACTGGTGCAATACACGCACCTGTCTGACTGGCATGCGCAAGGCAAGGCGCCCAACGATCCTCGCCCCGATCTCGTCGGGCAGATCCGCCCACAACTTGATCAGTTACAAAAACGCCTGCTGCAACAACTGGCCGATTTCAGCCCTTATCGCAACGACCCGCAGTGCCCGTCCTGGCTGGCCAAGGCCAATAAAACCGGCGCCCACGCGCCATTACGCGAGCTTGCCCAGGTACGCGCCACCGCTGAGTTGTGCAGCGCCAGCCGTTGAGCCGACCTGCCGATATGCGCTGAAGTGCTCTATGCTCAGCGCTTAGTCGCCATGAACGGAACAGGGCCGGACACTTGCCCAACGGCCAATGGAAGCCTGCAATGCGCTCATTGTTGTTATGCCTGCTTGTGCTGATCGCCCTGCCCGCCGCCGCCGCCGCGCAGATCTACAAATACACTGATGCCAACGGCAACACCGCCTACAGCAATCAACCGCCCTATGGCGTAAAAGCTCAACCCGTGGAGTTGCCGCCGCTTAACAGCGTCGGACTTCAACCGCCGAGCGAGCCTGTAGCACCTGTGCAATCCAGTAGCCGTGAACAGCCCGGCAGCGCCTATCAGGTGCTGGAGCTGACGGGGCTGCCCACCGAAGAAGCCCTGCGCGCCAACAACGGCACGTTCACGGTTAGCGTATTGATCCAACCGCGCCTGCAAGGTCCTCATCGATTGAGGCTGTTACTGGACGATCAACCTTACGGCCAACCGAGCAATGTCCCGATTCTGCAACTGGTGAATATCGACCGTGGCGAACACCGCCTCGCGGTTCAGGTGATCGATGGGCAAAACGTCGTGCAACAGAGCCCCACCGTGACTTTCACCGTACAACGGGTGCATAAGCCTTGAGGTTCTGGCTGTTGGTCGCATGCCTGATCAGCCTGCCGGCAATGGCCGAGGTTTTCACTTACATCGACGCCCAGGGCAATCGGGTCTTCACCGATCAACCGGGCACCCGTAACGCCAAGCGCGTGCCATTGGCGACCAGCAATCGAATGTCGGCCAACCCGAGCGCCGCCCCCATGACGGCCGCGAAAAACCAGGCCAACCCCCTGTTTCATTACGACATGCTTCGTGTGCTGGTGCCGGACCCGGATGCCACGATCCGTAGCACTGCCGGTGAATTGATCGTCAGCGTTACCAGCGAACCCGGCCTGCAACAGGGCCATCGCTATCGCCTGCTGCTGGATGGCCAACCCACCGCCGAGCCTGGCCCAAGCCCGGTATTCGCCCTGAGCAACATCGACCGCGGCAGCCATCACCTGTCCGTGGAAATTCTCGACGAACGGGGCCGTACCGTCGAACGCACGGCCAATCAACCCTTCCATATGCTGCGCATTTCCCTCGCACAGAAGCGCCAGGTCAAACCCTGCATCCTTACCGACTACGGCCAACGGCCGGAATGCCCCCTCAAAGACAAGCCCGAAGAAGAAAGCTCCTTCTGGCGCTAATGCCCGTCAGTTAAGCGCACCCATGTGGGAGCGGGCTTGCTCGCGAAGACGGCGGCACAGCCAACATTGATGTCGCCTGACAAACCGCTTTCGCGAGCAAGCCCGCTCCCACAGGTTTTCGCATCCGCGCTGACTGAGCTTCTTTTACTTTGTTCAGGTTTGCGCACTATATTGGTGCAATAGAGTGCACCGTACTCACATCTCAACCCATTTTGGTTCGAAAGTACCCGCGAAAGCTGGCAGAACGCCACGTAAACGAGCGTCAAACGCCTGTTTCAGGCTCTAAACGCTTCTTTTCGGAGCCTTGGTTTGGTTTTTGCATTTTCCTCGTATCAGCGCTTGTTTCTTACGTGCGCTCCGCTCCAAAAGAGGTCCTGATGACCATTAGCGATGCACTACACCGCTTGCTACTCGACAACCTGACCACCGCAACCATTCTGCTCGACGCCGAACTGCGCCTTGAGTACATGAATCCGGCGGCGGAGATGCTGCTGGCCATCAGCGGCCAGCGTAGTCATGGGCAGTTCATCAGTGAGTTGTTCACCGAGTCCACCGAGGCGCTGAATTCCTTGCGCCAGGCAGTCGAGCAGGCGCACCCGTTCACCAAGCGCGAAGCGATGCTCACCGCCCTCACCGGCCAGACCCTGACCGTCGACTACGCCGTGACACCGATCCTGAGCAATGGCGCTACGCTGCTGTTGCTGGAGGTTCACCCGCGTGACCGCTTGTTGCGGATCACCAAGGAAGAGGCACAGCTGTCGAAGCAGGAGACCAGCAAGATGCTGGTACGCGGCCTCGCCCACGAAATCAAAAACCCTCTGGGCGGGATTCGTGGCGCGGCGCAGTTGCTCGCCCGTGAGCTGCCGGAAGAAAGCCTGCGCGATTACACCAACGTCATCATTGAAGAAGCCGATCGCCTGCGCAATCTGGTGGATCGCATGCTCGGCTCCAACAAATTGCCGTCACTGGCCATGTGCAACGTCCATGAAGTGCTGGAACGCGTGGGTCAGTTGGTGGAGGCCGAAAGTCAGGGCTGCATCACTTTGGTGCGCGACTACGACCCAAGCATTCCGGATGTGTTGATTGATCGCGAACAGATGATTCAGGCCGTCCTGAACATCGTGCGCAACGCGATGCAGGCCATCAGCAGCCAGAACGAGCTGCGCCTTGGCCGCATCAGCTTGCGTACCCGCGCCATGCGCCAGTTCACCATCGGCCACGTGCGTCATCGCCTGGTGACCAAGATCGAAATCATCGACAACGGCCCGGGGATCCCCGCCGAGCTACAAGAAACCATCTTCTTCCCCATGGTCAGCGGCCGCCCGGACGGTACCGGGCTCGGCTTGGCCATTACCCAGAACATCATCAGCCAGCACCAGGGCCTGATCGAATGTGACAGCCATCCAGGCCACACCACGTTCTCGATCTTTCTGCCACTGGAACAAGGAGCCACATCGACATGAGCCGTAGTGAAACCGTGTGGATCGTCGATGACGACCGTTCTATCCGTTGGGTCCTGGAAAAAGCCTTGCAGCAAGAAGGCATGACCACGCAAAGCTTCGACAGCGCCGATGGCGTGATGAGCCGCCTGGCGCGCCAGCAGCCGGACGTGATCATCTCCGACATCCGCATGCCGGGTGCCAGCGGTCTGGACCTTCTGGCACGGATTCGCGAACAACACCCACGGCTGCCGGTGATCATCATGACCGCGCACTCCGATCTGGACAGCGCTGTCGCGTCCTATCAGGGCGGTGCGTTCGAATACCTGCCCAAGCCGTTCGACGTTGACGAGGCGGTATCACTGGTCAAACGCGCCAACCAGCACGCCCAGGAACAACAAGGCCTGGAAGTCCCGGTCGCCCTGACCCGCACCCCGGAAATCATCGGTGAAGCGCCGGCGATGCAGGAAGTGTTTCGCGCCATCGGGCGCTTGAGCCACTCCAACATCACCGTGCTGATCAACGGCGAATCCGGTACCGGTAAAGAACTGGTGGCCCACGCCCTGCACCGTCACAGCCCACGGGCGGCCTCGCCATTCATTGCGCTGAACATGGCGGCGATCCCCAAGGACCTGATGGAATCCGAGCTGTTCGGCCATGAAAAAGGCGCATTCACCGGAGCGGCCAACCTGCGTCGCGGGCGTTTTGAACAGGCTGACGGTGGCACACTGTTCCTCGATGAAATCGGCGACATGCCGGCGGATACCCAGACTCGCTTGCTGCGGGTATTGGCGGACGGTGAGTTCTACCGCGTCGGCGGCCATGTGCCGGTGAAGGTCGATGTGCGAATCATCGCCGCGACTCACCAGAATCTGGAAACCCTGGTGCATGCCGGAAAATTCCGTGAGGACTTGTTTCACCGCCTCAACGTGATCCGCATCCACATTCCACGGCTGTCGGACCGTCGCGAAGACATCCCGACCCTGGCCAAGCACTTCCTCAGCCGCGCCGCGCAAGAACTGGCGGTGGAACCGAAGCTGCTGAAAAGCGAAACCGAGGAATACCTGAAGAACCTGCCGTGGCCAGGCAACGTGCGTCAGCTGGAAAACACCTGCCGCTGGATCACTGTGATGGCTTCGGGTCGCGAAGTACACATCAGCGACTTGCCGCCGGAGCTGCTGAGCCTGCCGCAGGATTCGGCGCCGGTGACCAACTGGGAGCAAGCGTTGCGTCAGTGGGCTGATCAGGCGTTGGCTCGCGGCCAGTCGAGCCTGCTCGACAGCGCCGTGCCGGCTTTCGAACGGATCATGATCGAGACCGCCCTCAAACACACCGCCGGCCGCCGCCGCGATGCTGCCGTGTTGCTGGGTTGGGGCCGTAATACCCTGACGCGCAAGATCAAGGAATTGGGAATGAAGGTTGATGGTGGGGATGATGATGAGGGGGATGAGGGTTAAGCAGCCTTTAGTTTTCTGCTGACTGTCAGATCCAATCGCGAGCAGGCTCGCTCCCACAGTGGGTTTTCAGTGTGTTCACTATCCTGTGAACACCATTGAACCCTGTGGGAGCGAGCCTGCTCGCGATGCTTTCGGAGCCAACATGCACCGCCTAAATGCACCGTGACCCGCAATCGCGCACAACAACCGATCCAAAATCCCGCCTTCACCTGCAAAAAAAACCATATCGCACAAACACCAAAGCCCCGGATCACGGGGCTTTCAGCGCTGCCCAGCGGTTTTCTATTGCAACTTGTTAAAAGCTGGCACGCCCCCTGCAATAGTCCAATCAGTGATTCGATTCACTACCCAGTTTCGGGGACCTTGGTACAGGCAGGCCGGGGATTCCCTCTTTAACACCGGGCTCACGCCGCAATGCGCGAGCCCTCCCGTTTTGGGAACCTTGGTACAGGCAGGCCGGGGATTCCCTCTTTTATTGCGCTCGGAGATGGATCTCCAGCCGCCAGCGGTCATCGACCTCGCTACCGGCCCACTCGCCCTGCAGCGGTCGGGCCGCCACCAGCGTCAGCAACAACCCTCCATCGCTCAACCGCACCCGCCAGTTCACGCTCTTGTCGTTGAGCTTGAGCTGACCTTTCTGCGCACGGCCTTCAGCCTCGAACAACAGCGCCACGCTGCCGTCGACCAGCTCGCCGTGGGTTTTGGGTTCGTTGTTGAACCACACCACCAGCCCGTCATTCGTGACCTCGACCTGCAGCAATTCGCTAGGGTCGGGAGTGGTCAGGCGACCGATCATCAGGCCCACCATCACCCCGACGATCGCCAGCGAAGCCATTACCCGCGGGAATAGTTTCGAACGAGGGTCCTTTGGCGGCGTAGAATGCCCGTCATCTTTACCTTCGGAGCCGTGCATGTTTCACGTCATCCTTTTCCAACCAGAAATTCCGCCGAATACCGGCAACGTTATCAGGCTGTGCGCCAACAGTGGCTGCCACCTGCATTTGATCGAACCGCTGGGCTTCGAGATGGACGACAAGCGTCTGCGCCGGGCCGGCCTCGATTACCATGAGTATGCCACCCTGCAACGCCATGCGGACCTCGCAAGCTGTCTGGAAAGCCTCGGCCATCCACGGCTGTTCGCCTTTACCACCAAGGGCTCGCGGCCATTTCATGACGCCAGCTTCGCCGAGGGCGATGCCTTCCTGTTCGGCCCGGAAAGCCGTGGCTTGCCGGCCGAAGTGCTCGATGCCCTGCCCGGCGAACAACGCCTGCGCTTGCCGATGCGCGAAGGCTGTCGCAGCCTGAACCTGTCCAACACCGTGGCCGTCGCAGTGTATGAAGGCTGGCGCCAGCTCGGGTTCAAGTAAGGGACACGCCCCCGTAGGAGCTGCCGAAGGCTGCGATCTTTTGATCTTAAAAATCAAAATCAAAATCAAAAGATCGCAGCCTTCGGCAGCTCCTACTCGAAGGTTTCGTTTGCTCCACGAAAAAAGCGCCTTCAACGGCGCTTTTTTCATGGAGCAAACGAAGCTTCTTTTTACTGAACGGTTGGAGTCTCGCCAGCCGCCTGCATGCGTTGCAGCTCTTGTGCGTACAGCGCGTCGAAGTTCACCGGGGCCAGCATCAGGGCCGGGAACGAACCGCGGGTCACCAGGCTGTCCAGGGTTTCGCGAGCGTACGGGAACAGGATGTTCGGGCAGAACGCGCCCAGGGTGTGGCTCATCGAAGCATCGTCCAGGTTCTTGATCAGGAAGATCCCGGCCTGTTGCACTTCAGCAATGAACGCCACTTCTTCACCGTTTTTCACGGTAACCGACAGGGTCAGTACGACTTCATGGAAGTCGCCTTCCAGAGCCTTCTGGCGAGTGTTCAGATCCAGACCGACGCTCGGCTCCCACTGCTGGCGAAAGATCGCCGGGCTTTTCGGGGCTTCGAAGGACAAGTCACGTACGTAGATGCGCTGCAAGGAGAATTGCGGTGCGGTTTCTTCTTCGCTAGCTGCAGTGTTCTGTTGGTCAGTCATCTCAGATCCTTTCTGATCTCGGGTCTTGTAGGGTTGGCTATTTCAAGTAAGGCAGTCAGGCCTTGAGCATGGCGTCGAGCTTGCCGGCGCGCTCCAGGGCAAACAAATCATCACAGCCGCCAACGTGGGTGCTGCCGATCCAGATCTGCGGCACGGACGTACGCCCAGCCTTCTGAGCCATCGCGGCACGCACCTGCGGCTTGCCATCGACCTTGATCTCTTCGAAGGCTACGCCTTTGTTCTCGAGCAGGTACTTGGCTCGCGAGCAATAAGGGCAGTAATCGCTGGAATAGACGACGACGTTGTTCATATCACTTCACCAGCGGCAGATTATCGGCTTTCCAGCTGGAAATACCGCCGGACAGCTTGGCGGCGGTGAAGCCGGCTTTCATCAGTTCGCGGGCATGAGTGCCGGCAGTCTGGCCCATGGCATCGACCAGGATAATGGTCTTGGCCTTGTGCTTTTCCAGTTCGCCGACGCGAGCGGTCAGTTTGTCGTGAGGAATGTTCAACGCGCCAACGATGTGACCAGCGGTGAAATCCTTGATCGGACGGATGTCGATAACCACGCCTGCGTCTTTGTTGACCAGCCCGGTCAGTTCACCGGTGCTCAGGCTGCGGCCGCCGCCTTGCATCTGATAAGCGATCAGCAACGCCAGCAGTACGACGAAGATACCGACGAGCAAATAGTGGTTAGTGGCAAATTCAATCAGGTGAGCAACCATCGAAGGAGGTTCCAGGGCGTTAAAATGTCGGCCAGTATACACAGCCACTATGGTGGGCCAAACCCCGTCCGGCGGTGACGCGGTTGGAACTTCGCTTTAAACTGCCACTCCCTTTTCCATCGCCCTCTTTATAACTCAGCCACGAGTGGAATCTATGACTACGACGCCTAAACCTTTGGTCCTGATGATTCTCGACGGCTTCGGTCACAGTGACAGCCAGGAATCCAACGCCATCTATGCCGCGAAGAAGCCCGTACTGGACCGCTTGTGGGCCACTGTGCCGAATGGCCTGATCTCGGGCAGCGGCATGGACGTCGGCTTGCCGGACGGCCAGATGGGCAACTCCGAAGTCGGTCACATGAACCTTGGCGCCGGCCGCGTGGTGTACCAGGACTTCACGCGCGTGACCAAAGCGATCCGCGACGGCGAGTTCTTCGAGAACCCGACCATCTGCGCCGCGGTGGATAAAGCCGTTGCTGCCGGCAAAGCCGTGCATTTCATGGGTCTGCTGTCCGATGGCGGCGTCCACAGCCATCAGGATCACCTGGTCGCCATGGCTGAACTGGCCTACAAGCGCGGCGCCGAGAAAATTTACCTGCATGCTTTCCTTGATGGCCGTGATACGCCACCGAAAAGCGCCCAATCGTCGATCGAGTTGCTGGACGCGACCTTCGAAGCCCTCGGCAAAGGCCGGATCGCCAGCATCATTGGCCGTTACTACGCCATGGACCGCGACAACCGTTGGGATCGCGTGTCCCAGGCCTACAACCTGATTGTCGATGGCAGCAGCGAATTCAATGCCGCCAGCGCGCAGGAAGGCCTGCAAGCCGCTTACGAGCGCGGTGAGAGCGACGAATTCGTCAAAGCCACCGCCATTGGTGAGCCGGTGAAAGTCGAAGACGGCGACGCCGTAGTCTTCATGAACTTCCGCGCCGACCGCGCCCGCGAACTGACCCGCGTGTTCGTCGAAGACGATTTCAAGGAATTCGAACGCGCTCGCCAGCCTGCACTTGCCGGTTTCGTCATGCTGACCCAATACGCCGCCAGCATCCCCGCGCCGTCGGCCTTCGCCGCGAGCAGCCTGGACAACGTGCTGGGCGATTACCTGGCGAAAAACGGCAAGACTCAGTTGCGCATCGCCGAAACCGAGAAATACGCCCACGTGACCTTCTTCTTCTCTGGCGGGCGCGAAGAACCGTTCCCGGGTGAAGAACGCATCCTGATCCCGTCGCCGAAAGTCGCCACCTATGACTTGCAGCCCGAGATGAGCGCCCCGGAAGTCACCGACCGCATCGTCGAGGCCATTGAGAAGCAGCGTTACGACGTGATCGTGGTCAACTACGCCAACGGCGACATGGTCGGCCATAGCGGTGTGTTCGACGCGGCAGTCAAAGCGGTTGAATGCCTGGACCTGTGCGTCGGCCGTATTGTCGATGCCCTGGAAAAAGTCGGCGGTGAAGCCCTGATTACCGCCGATCATGGCAACGTCGAGCAAATGTCCGACGCATCCACTGGCCAGGCGCACACCGCGCATACCACCGAGCCGGTGCCATTCATCTATGTCGGCAAGCGTGACTTCAAGGTCCGCGACGGCGGCGTGCTGGCGGATGTCGCGCCAACCATGCTGATGTTGCTGGGGCTTGAGAAACCGGCGGAGATGACCGGGACTTCGATTCTGGTGTAATCCGGCCGTCAAACGCAGCAAAACCCTGTGGGAGCGAGCCTGCTCGCGATAGCAATCTGACAGCCAACATCTTTGTTGAATGTACTGATGCCATCGCGAGCAAGCTCGCTCCCACATTGGTTTTCGGTGTTTTTCAGTCCAGTTATCACACAACCCCAATTGGGCATTTTTTTTGCTGCGCTTGGCGGGCATACTAGGCCGTCCCTTTCCCTGGTGTCGCCCGCCTCTATGCTTCGCGTCCTGATAGCCCTTGCCCTGACTTGCCTGCTTCAACCGGCCTTTGCCGACGAGCGCACGCAAACCCAACAACAGTTGGACGCCACGCGTCAGGACATTGCCGAGCTGAAGAAACTGCTGGGTAAACTCCAGGAAGAAAAATCCGGGGTGCAAAAAGACCTCAAGGGCACCGAAACCGAGATGGGCAAGCTCGAGAAGCAGGTCGAAGCCCTGCAAAAAGAGCTTAAGAAAAGCGAATCCGAGCTGCAGCGACTCGATGATGAGAAAAAAAAACTCCAGAGCGCGCGAATTGAACAGCAACGACTGATCGCCATCCAGGCCCGCGCGGCCTATCAGAATGGCCGTCAGGAATACCTGAAGCTGCTGCTCAACCAGCAGAACCCGGAAAAATTCGCCCGCACCCTCACCTATTACGACTACCTCAGCCAGGCCCGCCTGGAGCAGCTGAAGAATTTCAACGAAACCCTGCGCCAACTGGCCAATGTCGAAAAAGACATCGGCCTGCAGCAGGCGCAATTGCTGGTGCAGAAAAGCAGCCTCGACAGCCAGCGCGACGAACTCGACAAGGTCCGCCAAGAGCGTCAGCAAGTCCTGGCCAAGCTCAACGACGACGTGAAGGCCCGCGACCAGAAACTGGCGGCGCGCGAGCAGGATCAGGCGGACCTGTCTAAAGTCCTTAAAACCATTGAAGAAACCCTGGCCCGTCAGGCCCGAGAGGCAGAAGAAGCGCGGCAAAAAGCGCTGATCGCCCAGCAGGAAGCCGAAAAAAAGCGTTTACGTGAGGCTCAGGCTGAAGCAGATGCCACCGATGCCCCACGCAAACCCGCAAAATCGACACCCGGCGCACTGGTTTCAAGTTCAGGCGAAACCTTTGGCGGCCCCTTTGCGTCCACCCGCGGCAAACTTCCATGGCCAGTTGATGGTCGACTGCTGGCGCGCTTCGGTGAAAGCCGTGGCGACGATGCCCGCACCAAATGGGATGGCGTGATGATCAGCGCCAACGCCGGCAGCCAGGTGCATGCCGTTCATGGCGGCCGCGTGGTGTTTGCCGATTGGTTGCGAGGCGCCGGGTTGCTGGTGATTCTCGACCACGGCAATGGTTTTTTGAGTCTTTATGGTCACAACCAGACACTGCTCAAGTCTGCGGGTGACGTGGTAAAAGCCGGTGAGTCCATCTCTACTGTCGGTAGCAGTGGCGGGCAGGACACACCAGCGCTGTATTTCGCTATTCGTCAGCAGGGTCACCCGAGTGATCCGGCGCAATGGTGCCGCGCGCAAGGATAGGCGTTGAGTCACCTACTTCAGGAGTTCGTTCGACATGCTGTATTTGTCCCGCCTTACCTCGCTGGCCCTGACGATTGCCCTGGTGATCGGCGCGCCATTGGCGTTCGCCGCTCAGCCTGCCCCGGCGGTCGCGCCTGCCGGCACCGCTGCGACCACCAAGGCGCCATTGCCGCTGGACGAGTTGCGCACCTTTGCCGAAGTCATGGACCGGATCAAGGCAGCCTATGTAGAACCGGTGGACGATAAGACCCTGCTGGAAAACGCCATCAAAGGCATGCTCAGCAACCTCGACCCGCACTCCGCGTACCTGGGCCCGGAAGACTTCGCTGAATTGCAGGAAAGCACCAGCGGCGAATTCGGCGGCCTGGGCATCGAAGTCGGCGCCGAAGACGGTTTCATCAAAGTGGTTTCGCCCATCGATGACACCCCGGCCTCCAAGGCCGGCATTCAGGCCGGCGACTTCATCGTCAAGATCAACGGCCAGCCGACTCGCGGCCAAAGCATGACCGAAGCCGTGGACAAGATGCGCGGCAAGATCGGCCAGAAAATCACCCTGACTCTGGTACGCGACGGCGGTGCGCCTTTCGACGTGACCCTGGTCCGCGCCATCATTCAAGTGAAAAGCGTGAAGAGCCAGCTGCTGGAGTCCGGCTATGGCTACATCCGCATCACCCAGTTCCAGGTCAAGACCGGCGAAGAGGTCTCCAAGGCCCTGGCCAAGTTGCGCAAGGACAACGGCAAGAAACTCAGCGGCATCGTCCTCGACCTGCGCAACAACCCGGGCGGCGTACTGCAATCGGCGGTGGAAGTGGTCGACCACTTCATCACCAAGGGCCTGATCGTCTACACCAAGGGCCGCATCGCCAACTCCGAATTGCGCTTCTCCGCCACCGGCAAGGACGAAAGCGAAGCCGTGCCAATGGTCGTGCTGATCAACGGTGGCAGCGCCTCGGCCTCGGAAATTGTCGCCGGCGCCCTGCAGGATCAGAAACGCGCAGTCGTCATGGGCACCACCAGTTTCGGCAAAGGCTCGGTCCAGACCGTGTTGCCGCTGAACAACGAACGCGCACTGAAAATCACCACGGCGCTGTACTACACGCCGAACGGCCGCTCGATTCAGGCGCAGGGCATCGTCCCTGACATCGAAGTGCGCAAGGCCAAGATCACCAACGAGCAGGACGGCGAATACTTCAAGGAAGCCGATCTGCAAGGTCACTTGGGCAATGGCAACGGCGGCGCCGACAAACCGACCGGTTCCGGTGGCAAAGCCAAGGCCATGCCGCAGGATGATGATTACCAGTTGGCCCAGGCCCTGAGCCTGCTCAAAGGGCTGAGCATCACCTCCGGCCGCTGAGATGCGCCTGCGGTTGCTCCTCGGCCTGCTGTGCTGTCTGGCGGGCGTCGCTCACGCGGCGCCTGCCACAACAGCCGCCACACCTCACAAGGCTTATCTGAGCCTGATCATCGATGACCTGGGGCAGAACCTGCCCCGGGATCGCCGCGTGCTGGCCCTGCCCGGCCCGGTCACCGCGGCAATCATGCCCGATACACCCCACGCCACCGAATTCGCCCACGAAGCCCATCGCGCCGGCAAGATCGTCATCCTGCACATGCCCATGGACCCTGCCACCGGACCGTTTGCCTGGCATCCCGGGTTGCCCATCGAAGAACTCGAAAAGCGCCTGAACGCGGCGTTCCAGGCTGTACCTTATACCGCTGGCATCAACAACCACATGGGCAGCCGCATGACCGTTCAGCAACCGGCCATGGCCTGGCTGATGGCGGACTTGCAGCGTCGGCACAAGTTCTTCGTCGACAGCCGCACCAGCGCGCAAACCGTGGCCGCCGCCGAGGCGCAGAAGATTGGTTTGGCGAGCGTTTCGCGGGATGTGTTCCTGGATGACGAGCCCACTGAAGCCGCGATTTTTACTCAGCTACAGACGGCTATCAGCCTGGCGCACAAACAGGGTTCTGCGGTGATGATCGGGCATCCGTATCCGCAGACATTAGCGGTGCTTGAACGTGAATTGCCCAAGCTCAAGGCTCAGGGCATCGACTGGATCGATATCAAACAGATGATCAGCGTGCGCAGCAATCGGGCGATGGCCGGGCATGGGAAGGACGGCAGTTACCGGACGCCGCACGCCAATTAACCCATCTGATTATTTACCAGCCCCCTGGAATCCATGGCGTGTGCGATTTGAGTTCGCCATTTGCGTTGCGGCCGACATATATAAATATGTACCACCTGCCCACGCGAATAATCGTCACCATATCTCGAAGCTGTAAATCACACAGTAGGCATTCGAGTCTGCCGTCCTGAAACCACAAATAGGTATAGCCAAGGAATGGCAATGAAATTCAAACATATCACTTTGACAATTTACCTGATGAGTCACGTCTTTTTGTTCACTGAAGCCGCACAAACTGACATCGGAGACAATTTAAAGAACGGCTCCCGTTCCAAACCGTTAACAAACAGTGACAACCGGTATTCACGCTGGACCGGAATTGGCCTGCTGAATATGCCCAAAGGTACTTGTACCGCAGCTCTTATTGACACCAGAGATGCCGGATGGACGGATACTGCGCCCGCCTATGTAATCACTGCCGGCCACTGTGTATTAGCTGAATATGGCACCTCAAAGTTAAATTATGAGTTTAATGCAAACGTAATTTTCAATTATTTTCAAGACGCGCCAAACAATCACAAAACATACAAAATCCGCACGGCAATCTGGACAAGCATGTTAGGGACAGATCTAGCGATACTCGAACTTGAAAAGCCTCTGTCGGCGTTATTGCAAGACCAGATCATGCCTCTCAAAATCTCACCCACGCCCCCCTTCTTCTCTCATGACGTGCTCAATGTCGGTACACCCGGCACCTTCACCAACAGGACCTTACGCTTGAGTGCCTGCGTCCAGGAAGTGTCCAGGACTATCTCTGGCGTCCCCCCTGCATTTCCCGGAGGTTTAGTGAATCAGTGCAAGGATTTGGATTACGGGAGTTCCGGCAGCCCGATGGTTGATCGGCGAACAAACCAAATCACGAGTATTGTTTCCGAACGCCATTACGGTTTTTCACCCGCGTTTTTATCAAACTGCTTCAAAAATGGAATATTCAGCAATGGCACTGCAACCTGCGACTTACAACAAATCAACGTGAACGTCGACTTCGAGAGTTTGTTTTTAAGAACCCGACTTCGACCTGAAATGGACTTTTTAGGCAATGAAACAATGCCCACATGGGATTTTTCATTCAATATCGATACGCCATATTACCGATACAAGACTGTGCGAGATGCGCTCAACTGCGAGAAACCAGAAAACTATAGCGCCGCCATCAGCGCTACAAACGGCCATATTAATGACTCTGTAGGCCCCGAAACGCGCATGCACGTCCTGTGCATAATAGGTGTACGCTCGAAAGAGCAAAGGCTCACAACTGTATTACTGAAAAACACTTTCACCCACTCTACCCATCTCGCAGAGCCTGCTCCTGAACCAGCGTTTGGTCATACTAAAAACTTTACATCGATGCAATGGGAAGGTTCATATCCTGATTTCAGCTCGCATTTTTTCTATTCAACCAGCGTCGATAGCACGCCCTGTGCCGACTTCCGTGACGAACGGTACAAGAAAGCAGCGGAGTTCGAGATGCTGTCGCCAGACAGACCTTTGAAAGTATGTAGCTACGCAAGCAATGAGTCAGACCTGCAACCCTCGGCAACGCGATTTGATCTGATAGCGCCTTCCACTATGGATCGATAATACTTCCTATGGGAACAAAATTTCCCCCACCGGAATATCAGAGATATCGTGCCATGATGTCGTCCACCACGCCTTCCTTGCGCAGCTGATCCAGCGCCGTCTGAAGCCTGGTTACCACTTCGTCCGGCACCTCCTTGTTCAGCGCCAGGTAAAGCTCGGCACTGTTGAAACGCAGCACGGTTTTAAGTCCGACCACACCGTCCTGTCGGGCGAGATAGCGTCCGGCCGGATCACCCGTTGCCCATAGGTCGATCTGGCCGCTGGCAAGTTTTTTCGCGTTATCTTGATCACGGAGCACGACAATAGGCTTGAGACCCTGCTTGGCCAGCGTCTCGGCGATCGCGTCGCCCTTGTACGCACCAATTTTGAATTTGCGCGCGTCATCCAGCGTTTTCAGGCTGATCTTGCTATCCGCCTTGGCCAGCATGATCCAGTCATCGGGACCGATCGGGCCTACCCATTTGAAGAGTTTCTCGCGGTCCGGCAGTCGCGCCATCACAAATACGCCATAACCCGGCTTTTCGAGGGCGAGTTTATAGACTCGCTCCCAAGGGAAACGTAGCGTCAGACTGTAGGAAATATCAGCGCGCTTGAACATCTCGCGAACGATGTCCGTGGCGATGCCATTTATATTCTCGTCCTGCGCGAAATTTTTGCCATTCTTCGCCATGTTGTACGGCGGGAAGTTTTCCGTCAGCAGCACCAGGTCGGTGGCGGGATTTTCTTCGGCGTGAGCTCCGTTGATGAGCAACAGAGAAGCGCTGGCGAGGACAAGAAGAAGACGTTTAAGCATGTCGGGCTACCGGAATCCATGGCGTGCTCAAGAGTGCCTTGAGCCCGCCATGCTGTCCACTGGCCTGTACTGTTTAGCGCATCACGATGCCGCGATGAGCCATGTAGGCCTTGGCTTCCTGCACGGTGTATTCGCCAAAGTGGAAAATACTCGCCGCCAGCACCGCGCTGGCGTGGCCTTCGAGAATACCGTCGGCCAAGTGCTGCAAGTTGCCGACACCGCCGGACGCGATCACCGGAATCCCCAGCGCATCGCTGATGGTGCGGGTGACGCCCAGGTCGAAGCCGTTTTTCATGCCGTCCTGGTCCATGCTGGTCAGCAGGATTTCACCGGCACCGAGGCCTTCCATCTTCTTCGCCCACTCAACGGCGTCGAGGCCGGTTGGCTTGCGACCACCGTGGGTGAAGATTTCCCAGCGCGGGGTTTCGCCCGGACCGGAAACTTTCTTCGCGTCGATGGCGACGACAATGCATTGCGAGCCGAAATGCTGAGCCGCTTCGCCGACGAATTCCGGGTTGAACACCGCAGCAGTGTTGATCGAGACCTTGTCCGCACCGGCATTGAGCAAGTTGCGAATGTCCTGCACGGTACGTACACCGCCGCCCACGGTCAGCGGGATGAACACCTGGCTGGCCATGCGCTCGACGGTATGCAGCGTGGTGTCGCGACCGTCGACGCTGGCGGTGATGTCGAGAAAGGTAATCTCGTCAGCACCTTGCTCATCGTAGCGACGGGCAATTTCCACCGGGTCGCCGGCGTCGCGAATATTCTCGAACTTGACGCCCTTGACCACCCGGCCGTTATCCACGTCCAGGCAAGGGATGATGCGTTTGGCCAGCGCCATGGTGAGTCCTCAGCCTTTGTACGAATCGCAGAAAGCTTGCGCTTCAGCAACATCGAGGGTGCCTTCGTAAATCGCCCGGCCGGTGATGGCGCCGATGATGCCTGGTGCCTTGGCGTCGAGCAGCGACTTGATGTCACCCAGATTGTGGATACCGCCGGAAGCAATCACCGGAATCTTCGTCGCCGCGGCCAGGGCGGCGGTGTACGAAACGTTGCAGCCCTGCATCATGCCGTCTTTGGCGATGTCGGTATAAACGATCGCGGACACGCCGTCGGCTTCGAATTGCTTGGCCAGGTCGATCACCTGGATGGTGCTGATTTCAGCCCAGCCGTCGGTGGCGACAAAACCGTCTTTGGCGTCCAGACCGACGATCACTTTGCCCGGGAACGCGCGGCAGGCTTGCGCAACGAAAGCCGGATCTTTCACGGCTTTGGTGCCGATGATCACGTAGCTCACGCCTGCTTTCACGTAGTGTTCAATGGTTTCCAGCGAGCGGATACCGCCGCCGATCTGAATTGGCAGGTTCGGATAGCGCTTGGCGATGGCGGTGACCACTTCGCCGTTGACCGGCTGGCCTTCGAAAGCACCATTCAAGTCGACCAGATGCAGACGGCGGCAACCGCCTTCCACCCACTTGGCAGCCATGCTCACCGGGTCATCGGAGAACACCGTGGAATCTTCCATGCGGCCCTGGCGCAGACGAACACAGGCACCGTCTTTGAGATCGATAGCGGGAATAATCAGCATCTGGCAAACCTTCAAATTCGAGTATTCAGCTTTGCTCGGAAATCAGTTTTTCTCGAGCGCCCACAGGTCGCTTTCGATGCTTTCGAACCTCTCTTTGAGGTGCGTCTGCACATCGAAAATCGCCCTGTTGTAATAGTGCGGAGCAATTTCGCGGGTAAACAGCTCAAGGATTTCAGCCGCTTCGAACGAACCCAGGTCCAGCTCGAAGCGATCCTCCATGAAGCGTTTGATCTTGTGATTGGCCTCGTTCTCCTGCTCGGGAGTGAGGGTCAGGATCGGCGGCTTCTTTTTGGCAACCATTTACCAGCGACCATCCCACGCAGCGAAGTTCTGCAGTAATTGCAGGCCATGGGTATGGCTCTTCTCCGGGTGGAACTGCACGGCGAAACGCGAGCCGTCGGCCAGCGCTGCGGCGAAATCGACACCGTAGTGACCGCTGCCCACCACCTGCCGCGCATTGCCGGCAGCGATGTAGTAGCTATGCACGAAGTAGAAACGCGCCAGGTCCGGAATGTTGTGCCACAGCGGGTGTTCTACCGTTTGCTTCACTTCGTTCCAGCCCATGTGCGGGACTTTCAGGTGTTCGCCGTCTTCGTGCAAATCCTTGCCGAAGAACTTCACCTGGCCCGGAAACAGGCCAATGCAGTCCACGCCGTTGTTTTCTTCGCTGCTGTCGAGCAAAGCTTGCATGCCCACGCAGATGCCAAGGAACGGACGGTCCTGGCTGACTTCACGCACCAGCGAGTCGAAGCCCAGGCGACGGATCTCCGCCATGCAATCGCGAATCGCGCCAACGCCGGGAAATACCACGCGATCGGCTTCGCGAATCACATCGGCATCGCTGGTGATCAGGACCTTGCCGGCACCGACGTGCTCGAGGGCCTTGGCCACCGAGTGCAGGTTGCCCATGCCGTAATCGATAACCGCGACCGTCTGCATTACAGAACGCCTTTGGTCGAAGGCATTTGCCCGGCCATGCGGTCATCCAGCTCTACGGCCATGCGCAGGGCGCGGCCAAAAGCCTTGAACACGGTCTCGATCTGGTGGTGGGTGTTGTGCCCACGCAGATTGTCGATGTGCAGGGTAACGTTGGCGTGGTTGACGAAGCCCTGGAAGAATTCCTGGAACAGGTCAACGTCGAAGCCGCCGACGGTAGCGCGGGTATAAGGAACATGCATCTGCAGGCCAGGACGGCCGGAGAAGTCGATCACCACACGCGACAGCGCTTCATCGAGCGGCACGTAGGCGTGGCCGTAGCGACGGATGCCTTTCTTGTCGCCGATGGCTTTGGTGAAGGCTTGACCCAAAGTGATACCGACGTCTTCCACCGTGTGGTGGTCGTCGATATGCAGGTCGCCCTTGCTGACAATATCCAGGTCGATCAGCCCGTGACGGGCGATCTGGTCCAGCATGTGCTCAAGAAAAGGTACACCGATATCAAATCGGGCCTTTCCGGTGCCATCCAGGTTGATCGAGGCTTTGATCTGGGTTTCCAGAGTGTCGCGCTCGACAGACGCCATACGTTCGGCCATCACCAGCTCCGCAAAAATCATTGGGGCGAAAAAGGCAGCCATTATAGGGTCGCGGGCGCTAAACAGAAACACGAGAGGTGATATCACTGACGGAGTGAATCCCCTGCCGTCGGGGATAGACATGTCAGTACAAGCGTGTGAATCAAATTCTGCGGCTGTGGATAACAAGTGTGGGAGCGAGCCTGCTCGCGATAGGGCCATCACATTCAACATCTATGTTGACTGTCAGACCGCTATCGCGAGCAAGCTCGCTCCCACAGGGATGATGCGTTTACTTAATGGAACAACACCGCAGTTTTCTGCAGCGTCACCCAAACACCCCATGCCAACGGAATACCCACCACCAACCACGCAGCCACCGCCAACGGCTTGGTGCCCGCATCCGCTTTCCACTCCAGCACGGTGCTGGCGTCAGCACCCTTGTCGTGGCCCAGCGCCTGTTCGGCCGCCAGTTCAGCGTCGGTCATGAAGTACTTGTCGGCCACCGGGCGAACCATCAGGTTGCACAGGAAACCCAGCACCAGCAGGCCCGCGAGAATGTACAGCGTGATGTCGTAAGCCGCGGCACGTTCAACGCCAATGCTCAGCTGATACTCACGCAGGTAGTTCACCAACACCGGCCCCAACACACCCGCCGCTGCCCACGCCGTCAACAGACGACCGTGGATCGCGCCAACCATTTGCGTGCCGAACAGGTCCGCGAGATACGCAGGAACCGTCGCAAAACCACCACCGTACATCGACAGGATGATGCAGAACGCCGCCACGAATAGCGCAACGTTGCCCAGGTGACCGAGGCTCGGGATCAGCGCGTACAGGGCAACACCCAAGGCGAAGAACACGAAATAGGTGTTTTTGCGACCCAGGTAGTCCGAGAACGAAGCCCAGAAGAACCGGCCACCAATATTAAACAGGCTCAGCAAACCGGTGAAACCGGCCGCAATCGCTGCGATCGAGGCCAGTTGCCCGGCATCCAGCTGACCAAATGTCTGGTCGGTGCCCAGCAATTTACCGGCGAAGACTTCCTGCAGCAGCGGCGAAGCCATGCCGAGGATGCCGATACCCGCCGAAACGTTCAGGCACAGCACCAACCACACCAGACGGAATTGCGGGGTCTTCCACGCCACATTCACGTGGACGTGACGGTGAGTGATCATCGCGTTCGAGGCTTTTTTCGCCGGAGCAGTCCAGCCTTCAGGCTTCCAGCCGGTTGGCGGAACGCGGTAGGACAGCGCGCCACCGATCATGAACACGAAGTAGATCGCGGCCATTACCAGGAAGCTCTGCCATACGCCCACGCTGGTTGGCGAAGCGAAGTGCCCCATCAGCGCTGCAGCCAGTGGAGCACCAACCATCGCACCACCGCCGAAGCCCATGATCGCCATGCCTGTGGCCATGCCGCGCTTGTCCGGGAACCACTTGATCAGGGTCGAGACCGGCGAGATGTAACCCAGGCCCAGGCCAATACCGCCAATGACTCCGGAGCCGATCCACATCAGCCAGATCTGGTGGGTATAGACCCCCAGCGCCGAAATCAACAGACCGCCACACCAGCACAGTGCCGACACCACACCGGCCTTGCGAGGACCTGCGTGCTCAAGCCAACCGCCCCAGATCGCTGCCGAGCAGCCAAGGAAGATGAAGAACAGGGTGTAGATCCAGCCGAGCATCGAGATCGGCCAGTCGCATTGAGACGAAAAGACCTGAGCGATGAAGCTCATGTCCGGCGCGCAAGTCACGGCCTTGGTGACGCCCAGGGCTTTGGACAACGGCAACCAGAACACCGAAAAGCCGTAGGCCATGCCGATGCACAAGTGGATGGCCAGAGCGGCCGGTGGTACCAGCCAACGGTTAAAACCGGGCTTGGCGATGATGCGCTCCTTGGACAGGAACGCGGGCTGATCGGCAAAGCCGTCCGCCGTGATGCTCGTAGTCATGGTGTTTCCCCCAATTATTAGTATGGTTCGCCAGCCGTTCTTCACCCTCAGCCTTAATGCACGCAGGCATGACTGTTTTTTTAGGTGAAGCTCCATTTTGGTGCGACATCACGCCGCAGAAGGGACGGACGAACGGGCAGAGGTTACCATTTGCACGTGACAGAAAAACCAAACTGATATCACCTTTTTGTATGTCATCTGTTCTCGTACAACTGCAAAAATATATTTTCACGCGTAGGAGCTGCCGAAGGCTGCGATCTTTTGATCTTCTATTCACGTTACAAAAGATCAAAAGATCGCAGCCTGCGGCAGCTCCTGCGGGACCGGATTAGCTTTCAAGGGAGACACCATGCCGATCATTGTCGAACTGCTGAACCAAGCCACTTATCAGGATCAACAAGATCTGCAAAAGATCTACCGTGACGCCCCGGACTGGCTGTTTGCGCCATTCATTGGGGAGATGCAGCTGATTGAAGACTGCCTGCAGGACGGTTCGCTGATCGCCGGACGCTTCAACGATCGGCTGTTGGGTGCGGCACGTTTGCAACGGCACCACGACGTCTGGCATTTGTCCCATTTGTGCGTACGAAAAATCACCCGTCGTCGTGGGGTTGCCGAGCGTCTGGTGAACGAAGCGCAGAAAATGGCGTCGCAATCAGGCGCGACATTGCGGCTGTTGGCGCCTGCCGGGCATCTCGAAGCTCAAGCGCTGGCGGCTAAGCTGAAGGTACCGCTGGATGAGCTCCCGATGTGATCGCTGACCGGTCAGCCACTTCGGAGCGCTATACTCCCCGGCTAAATTTCGAATTCGACTAATACAAGGACTCGCCCATGAAAGCGTTCGGCAAAATCCTGGGTCTGGTACTTCTCGGGCTGTTGCTGATCATTGTGGCGCTGGGCTTTGCCCTGACCCACCTCTTCGATCCCAACGACTATAAAGACGAGATTCGCCAGATTGCCCGCGACAAGGCCCACATCGAGCTGACGCTCAATGGCGATATCGGCTGGAGCCTGTTTCCCTGGCTGGGCCTGGAATTGCACGAAGCCAGTGTTGCGACCCTGGCCAAGCCTGCCGAGCCGTTCGCAGACTTGCAGATGCTGGGCCTGTCGGTCCGCGTGATTCCGCTGCTGCGCCGCGAAGTGCAGATGAGCGATGTGCGCGTCGAAGGCCTGAACCTGCGCCTGAACCGCGACAAGGACGGCCACGGCAACTGGGAAGACATCGGCAAGGTCCCGGCACCTGCCACCCCGAGTACCTCGGCCACGCCGCCCGCCACCACCGGCGAACCCGCGCCAACGACTACCGCCCAGGCAGAAAAACCGGCCCAGCCGATCCGCCTGGACATCGACAGCCTGACCGTCAACAACGCCCGCGTTGAGTACAACGACGAGAAAACCGGCAAGCAGTTCAGTGCCGAAAGCATCCAGCTGAGCACTGGCCCCGTGCATGACTCGACCAACATCCCGGTCAAACTCACCGCGTTCCTGGGTACCAACCAACCGGTTCTGCGGGTGCGGACCGAGCTGGCCGGCGAGTTGCGTTTCGAACGTGCGCTGCAGCGCTACAAATTCGAAGACATGAAACTCTCCGGTGAAGTCGCTGGCGATCCGCTGCAAGGCAAGACCATGACCTTCGCCGCTCAAGGCCAGTTGCTGCTGGACAAGGCCGCCAACGTCGCCGAATGGACCGGCATCAAGATCTCCGCCAACCAGCTGCGCGCCTTGGGTGAACTGAAGGCCAACGACCTCGACAAGACCCCGCAAATCAGCGGCGGCCTGTCGATTGCCCAATTTGATCTGGCGAAATTCGTCGACAGCATCGGCCAGAAACTCCCCGCGATGGCCGAAGGCAGCCTGAGCAAAGTCGAACTGGCCAGCCAGGTTGCCGGCACGCCGACCAGCTTGTCCCTCGACAACCTCAACCTGAAACTCGATGACAGCACTTTCAGCGGCCACATCGCTGTCGAGGACTTCGCCAAGCAATCGCTGCGACTGAACCTCAAGGCTGACACCTTCAACGTCGATCGTTACTTGCCGCCAAAATCCGCCGAAGCCAACAGCGCGAAGCAGGTGCGTGAGGCCGAAGTGGCCAGCACCGAGACCGAGGCGATGGCTGGTGCGGGCAGTTCACCACTGCCACCCTCACCGACCAAAGGCCCGTGGAGCACCGAGCGTCTGTTGCCGGTGGAACGCCTGAGCAAACTCGACGTGGACGCCGACCTGACCTTCGGCCAGCTGACCCTCGACAAGCTGCCGATTCAGAATGCTGCACTCAAGGCCACCGGCCAAGGCGGCCTGCTGACGTTGGAGAACCTGCGCGGCGATCTGTACGACGGCAACTTCGAAGCCAAAGGTACCCTGGACGTACGCCAGCAAGTGCCGGCGCTGAACATGCAGACACGCATCAGCAAAGTGCCTGTAGAAAAAATCCTCGAAAGCCAGGGGAAAAATCCACCGGTCCAAGGCCTGGTAACGCTCGATAGCGCGCTGACCAGCAGCGGCAATAGCCAGAGCGTGCTGATCGATAACCTCAACGGTAATGCCAGTTTCGTCATCAACAATGGCGTGCTGCTCAATGCCAACCTTGAGCAGCAACTGTGCAAAGGCATCGCCACCCTGAATCGCAAAACCCTCACGGGCGAGCCACGGGGCAAGGACACACCGTTCGAAGAGCTCAAGGGCAACCTGACCTTCCACAACGGCGTGGCCAGCAACCCCGACCTGAAAGTGCGCATCCCGGGCATGACCGTCAACGCTAACGGCGACATCGACCTGCGGGTACTGGGCATGGATTACCGCGTCGGCGTCATCGTCGAAGGCGACAAGAGCGACATGCCGGACCCTGCCTGCCAGGTCGGCGAGCGCTACATCGGCATCGAGTGGCCGCTGCGCTGCCGTGGCCCGCTGGAACTGGGTGCCAAGGCTTGCCGCGTCGACAACGAACGCATGGGACAAGTCGCGAGCAAACTGGCTGGCGAACGAATCAGCGAAAAAATCGACGAGAAGCTTGGCGATAAAGTCAGCCCGGAACTGAAAAACGCGCTCAAGGGGCTGTTCAAGCGATGAGAGCCGAGCAGTTTTCAACGGCGGTGCTGGATTGGTACGACCGCCACGGCCGCCACGATTTGCCTTGGCAGCAGGGCATCACCCCTTACCGGGTGTGGGTCTCGGAAATCATGTTGCAGCAGACCCAGGTCAGCACCGTGCTGAATTACTTCGACCGTTTCATGGCTTCGCTGCCAACGGTCGAAGCTCTGGCCGCCGCGCCGGAAGACGAAGTGCTGCACCTGTGGACCGGCCTCGGTTACTACACCCGCGCGCGCAACTTGCAGAAGACCGCGAAGATTGTCGTTGCCGAATACGGCGGCGAGTTTCCCCGTGATGTGGAAAAGCTTACCGACCTGCCAGGTATCGGCCCGTCCACGGCCGGCGCGATTGCCAGCCTGAGCATGGGCCTGCGGGCGCCGATCCTCGATGGCAACGTCAAACGGGTGCTGGCGCGCTTCACCGCGCAAGAGGGTTATCCGGGCGAGCCAAAGGTTGCCAAACAGCTGTGGGCCAACGCTGAGCGCTTTACGCCGCAGACCCGTGTCAACGCCTACACCCAGGCGATGATGGACCTGGGCGCCACGCTCTGCACCCGCAGCAAACCGAGCTGCCTGCTTTGTCCGCTGGAAAAGGGTTGCGAGGCGCACATGCTTGGCCTGGAAACCCGCTACCCGATCCCCAAGCCACGCAAAGCCGTGCCACAGAAGCGCACGCTGATGCCGATGCTCGCCAACGGCGAAGGAGCGATTCTGCTTTACCGTCGCCCTTCCACGGGCCTGTGGGGCGGTCTCTGGAGCCTGCCGGAACTCGACGACCTCGAAGACCTGCAACATCTGGCTTCGCAGCACTCGCTGGAACTGGGCAGTCAACAGGCACTGCCGAGCCTGGTGCATACCTTCAGCCACTTTCAATTATCCATCGAACCCTGGCTGGTTCAGGTCCAAGAGGCTGGCCATCACGTGGCCGAGGCCGACTGGCTCTGGTATAACCTCGCCACCCCGCCGCGCCTGGGCCTTGCCGCCCCGGTCAAAACCTTGCTCGAACGCGCGGCCGCCGTATTGAACGCAGGAGAGTCGTCATGACCCGCACCATCATGTGCCGCAAGTACAAAGAAGAATTGCCCGCCCTGGAGCGCGCTCCATTTCCGGGTGCAAAAGGTCAGGACATTTTTGACCACGTCTCGGCCAAGGCCTGGGCCGACTGGCAGAAACACCAGACCCTGCTGATCAACGAAAAACGCCTGAACATGATGAACGCCGAAGACCGCAAATATCTTCAAGGTGAGATGGACAAGTTCTTTTCCGGCGAGGAATACGCCAAGGCCGAAGGCTACGTTCCGCCCGCTGAATAATCCCGTTTTTTCGGGGGTCGGATCGTAAGCGACGGTAATAATTAAAATTTTTTTGAAAACTTTCTTGACGACCCCCTGAAAAACCAGTTTAATGCGCCCCGTTGCCCAGATAGCTCAGTCGGTAGAGCAGGGGATTGAAAATCCCCGTGTCGGCGGTTCGATTCCGTCTCTGGGCACCAAATACCGAAAACCCTGAATCGCAAGATTCAGGGTTTTTTTATGCCTGGAATTTGATGATGCATTGTTCCAGTCACCCTCGAAGCGCCGGACGAAGCATCAATTCCCACCTCCAGGCGCCACGCCAGCAAGCATCTGCAACGCCTTCCGAAGCTGAGCCCAGAATGGCATCAAGCATTGGTGATCGGCCCTTCTCGCAGTCTCTCAGGTTTGTCGGAACGCTCCGTATGCTTTAACGGAAGTGGATGACATACGCTGATCATCGGATTGGGCAGAATCGTGGGAGGAGCTGCCGCATCACCGGGAGCAGATACACAACAGGGATGTAGACAATGACTGACTCCATCAAACGGGATGTCGAAAACGCTGAATTTTTTACTGAACAGGACATCAGAATTTTCAGCTTTGATACTCGGCAGTCAACACGGCTTCACACGCTCGCCGAAGAACTGGCCGCCATTGGCGGGCCGCAGGCACCAGGAGCCAAGTCCAAAGCCTCTTTGGCTGCCACAGAACTAAAGTGCTCGTTTTCGAAAGACCAGTGCGAGCTGCTGGCGGCCTACTCCAATGGCCTTGTTTGCGCGTTGATCTTTGAAGGGCTGCAAAAAATCACCGATGGCAGCCCTCCAAATGAACTACCCAACCTGACATCCCTGGAAAATCGCTACGACGTCCTTTGCCTGGGAGCCCGTAATCAGATCTTGCTGAAACTGGTGGATAACATTTCCTTTGCATATGACATGGACAACGAAGGAAAGCTGGTTCGATTGGTGGCCAACTTCAAAGGTGGTGGACTCACCAAAATCAATGCCGAGCCGGACATCAAAGAACTGAGTTCCCATTCCGGCCTCGCGCTCGGCCCGCATACCGAAGCGCCTTACTGGTGCGCCGTGAACGCAAAAGACGGGCACTCGCCCTCTCCGTCGTCGCTCATACTTTCCGCCCTGTGGAACCCGAGCCTGGAAGCTACACGGGTCATTCCGTTGCCTCCCATATTAGAAAAAATCGGCGTCACCCACTGCCTCGCACTGACCACGGGTAACTTCCGGTTCACTCGTAGCGACTCTTTTGTCAGTGGCAAAGGGGGAGATGGTCGCAACGTATCGATTCTGGAGTTTGACGACAAGGTCGGGTTCGCAGCGCGCTTCAACTCATATCGCTTTTCGGTCAATGACAACGCCTCGAATTTTGTCAGAACGGCCTACTCCGCCCTTTGCCGGGGGGTAAGCGAAGCAACTCCAGTCGAGTACACGCTGACGCAAGAGTCGGCCATGGTCATCAATAACGTCCGCTCTCTGCACTGTCGCGATGTCATTAAAGACAACAGACGGGTCCTGGTTCGTATTTTTGGGCTTTCAAAATTTCTTCCCCTGTCGTTATTTCGGAGGACCCGTTACTGCTGCAGGGCTGATTTTTTAAGCATTCAAGCTGCGGAAGGACCAATCATGTGATTACTGGCCAATAACTAGAAAGAGGGAATGCAATGTCTTGGGATTTAATAGGTATGTTGGCGCTTGTCGCTTTTTTCGCCGGTTTTTTTGATGCGATTGCCGGTGGTGGAGGTTTGATCACCTTACCTGCATTATTTCTGGCCGGCGTAGATCCGATCAGTGCAATTGCAACGAACAAGTTTCAGGCCGCTTCGGCAACTGTTTCGGCCACTGTAACCTTTGCTCGCAAAGGAATGATCGAGTGGCGCGAAGGCCGTTTCCTGGTGATCTGCGGATTTATTGGCGGCGCCAGTGGCGCCTTGCTGGTCAGCTCTATTGATAAGCGCTATCTGGAAGTTTGCGTGCCTGTCATGCTGATTCTGGTGGCTCTATATTTTGCTTTCTCTCCCAAGCTGGCCAATGAAGATCGACGCAAGAGAATCGGTATTCTGCTTTTTTCGTTTACCGTGGCGCCGATCCTGGGCTTTTACGACGGTATATTTGGCCCCGGTGTGGGCTCTTTCTTTATTGTCGGGTTTGTACTTCTCTGCGGCTTGGGCATGATGCGGGCCATGAGTTTTACCAAACTTGCCAACGCCTCATGCAACCTGGGTTCTTTGTCGGTCTTCATTACCAAGGGTGTGATTATTTGGCCGATTGCCATAGCCATGGCTCTGGCGGCCTTCATCGGCGCTCAATTGGGTGCACGAGCCGCCGTTCGCGTCGGTCCACGGTTGATTAAACCCATGTTGATCGTGGTCTGCTGCGCCTTGGCCATCAAGCTGCTGAGCGTAGAAAGCAATCCCTTGCGCGTCGCGGTCCTTGAATCGTTGGCTTCGCTGTGATTACCGGTGCGGCGCTGGGATATTGCGGGCTCGGTTTCCGGTTGTCTTCTACGACTTGTTCCTACACGCAGAGGGCTTAAAACAGCGGCACGTGGCTGCCGGTATATGCGCACGACAAAGCCTGGCAGCGTCTGGATGATGCGCTGGTTGAAATGCGTCAGGAGGCGAACAAGCCATGAAGGCGGACCTTCCGAGAAAAGCCATTCAAGCTATTGCCGGGGCCATGAGCAGTCACCAAAGCATGGCAACGCAACTTCTTAGCGACGAGGCGACCAGAGAAGTATTTATAACGGTGCTTTACGAGTCGCTGAAAAAAGACGCAGGAACGGATCTGATCGAACAGGCCAGGTAACAGCAGCTACAAGGGATGTGAGCTCTGAGCCAGAAGATAATATGCATCACCCGCTCAGCTTCTGAGCCTTGGCATTGCTCGCCCCCCCCTGTAGGGGCGTTCCGGCTGATTCAAATCGTGAATTCAGCCCAAGCCAAGGCGCAAAAGCTGCCTCCGCTAGTTTTCAGTCCCCCAGTGGAAAACCAGATTGCGAGCAGCATCGCTGCCTATATCCGCTGTATCCCGCCGCACCTCACCCTTATGTGTCGCGACAACGGTGTACTTGCCGGCAGGCAGCTGAACGTAAACCAGCGGCCCAGCCTCACTCAGCGTCAGCACGGGTTGCCCTGCGGCTTTTTGAATGACCACATCCACATCGGGAACGTATTCATCCTTAGGCCCGGTGGAGAAAGTCATGTGCAAGTTGTAGCCCTGGGTTTGTTGAATGGCTCGAGCCTCATCCTCTCCAATTCCCCCGGACAGGTAAGTAATCCCGTTTTGCTGTTGCTGATGGACTTGCACGCCTGTGCTGTCGATCGGTTCAAGACTGGCGGCATTAAGCACGACTGGAAACATCATTACGCCGACGGCGGCGATGGGCAGCATGAATGAATGGACGTTCCTCATGATGGCGACTCCCGGGTTACGCAGAACCCAATCGTTACTCTTTTTAGATTTGTTGCTGAATGTTCAAGTTTTAGATCGATTCGAACTTGGACCCACTGCGAATCGGACTACGTGATGTGCTCCTCATGCATGGGCTGCTGTCGGCCCGGTCCTGCAAAGCAAATTCGCCTTTCCTTCCGGTTTACCAGCAACGCCCGGCATCGCGGACTATCACTCTCTTGCCATCCTCTTCCGCCTGTTTCCTTCAGCCGCGGAAAATCTCATGAGCCCCCTCAAATCCGGTAACACTCAAGATCCACAGATCACTTCACTGCTCGGCAATCTTGGCGAATTGATCAAGGAAGCGCGCCAGAAAGTGCTGAGAGCGGTCGATACCGTACAGGTGCAAACCTGTTGGCAGATCGGGCGGCATATTGTGGAGTTCGAGCAGGAAGGCGCTCGGCGGGCGGTGTATGGCAAGCAGTTGCTGTCGACGCTGGCGAAAGTACTGACGTCGGAGTTTGGGAAAGGTTTTGACGAACGCAACCTGCGATACATGCGGGACTTTTATCAGACCTTTCCAATTTGGAACGCAGTGCGTTCCGAATTGAGCTGGACCCACTACCGCAGACTGCTACGAGTCGACAACGACAATGCTCGCCATTGGTACATGAACGAATCTGCCCTGCAGAATTGGTCAAGTCGCGCCCTCGAGCGCCAGATCAATACCCTCTATTATGAACGTCTGCTGGCGAGCCGCGACCGAGTTGCCGTCAAACAGGAAGCCGCCACCAATATCCAGCAGATGAACACCACCCCTCGGGATTTCATCCGCGACCCAGTCTTATTGGAATTTCTCGGCCTGCCCAATGCGGGCTTGATCCAGGAAAGCGAATTTGAACAAGCATTGATCAATCAACTCCAGGGCTTCCTGCTCGAATTGGGCAAAGGCTTCGCCTTCATCGCTCGCCAGCAACGCATCAGTACCGAGAGCAAAGACTTCTACATCGATCTGGTGTTCTACAACTACCTGCTCAAGTGCTTCGTCATCTTCGACCTCAAGCGCGGCGTACTGACCCACCAGGATGTCGGCCAGATGGATATGTACGTGCGCATGTACGACGACCTCAAGCGAGGACCGGAGGATGGCCCTACCGTCGGCCTCATTCTCTGCGCACAAAAAGATGAATCAGTGGTGCGCTATTCAGTGCTGCAAGGCAACGAACAATTGTTCGCCAGTACATACAGACTGGTGCTGCCGAGCGAGGAGGAACTTCGCACAGAACTGGATCGGGAATGGGCGGTGCTTGAGGAGCGGTTACTCAAGCAAAGGCTCCGATAAGCACCGGTGGATTGTTCATAAACAGCATGAAGACTAAGGTGGTTGGCTAACCGCAAAGGTTCAAAGCCGATGAATTTGCAGGACATGCCCTCACTGGCCCCGACGCAACTTGAATTGCCGTTACCCACCGGCACACCTGGTGAATCTTTCAAGGAGCCCGCCGCCGACGGCTTCATCCTTGGTGGCTTCACCTGGCGGCATGCGAATCAAGATCCGACCCGTCCGGTGGTGATCATCAACGCCGCTACTTCAGTCCGTTGCCGACACTACTCGCGCTTCGCCGATTACCTGTTCGCCAACGGCTTCGACGTGATCACCTATGACTACCGCGGCATCGGCGAGTCGCGCCCGGCGTCGCTGAAGGGGCTTGAGGCCTCATGGTCCGACTGGGGCGCACTGGATTTCGAGGCGATGCTGCAAAGGGCACAACGCGAGTTTGCGGAACAACCCATCAATGTCGTCGGCCACAGCTTTGGCGGTTGCGCGGCCGGACTGGGAGCTTCTGGGCATGTGATCCGACGCCTGGTGACGGTGGGTGCGCAGTTCGCTTACTGGAGCGACTATGCCCCTGCTCATCGCTGGCGAATGTTTGGCAAGTGGCATGTGGTGATGCCATTGATGACCATGCTGTACGGCTACTTTCCCGGCAAACGCCTCGGCTGGCTCGAAGACACCCCGGCCGGTGTAGTCCGCGACTGGAGCATGCCCACCGCCCGATACGAGAAACGCCCCAGCGGCCGTGTCATTCACGCCAAAAACGGTCAGCTTCCCTTCGCCAACGTCACCGCCCAGACCCTGGCGATCAGCCTCAGCGACGATCCCTACGGTACGATTCCGGCCATCGAACGCCTGCTCGGCTACTTCACTGGCAGTACAAACACCCACCTGCGAATCGCCCCCGAAGACATCGGCGAAGAAGAAGTCGGACATTTCGCCTTTTTTCGCAGCGCATACCAAGCCACACTATGGCCCATTGCATTGTCCTGGCTGCAGACCGGCGAGCTGGCCCCCGATACACCCGGGCGGCGAGTGCCACGCAGTTGATGGATGCGCCCCCTCAATGAATTACGGAACGACGCCCATGGCCTCCGCCAACAAGCAGAACAAACGCGCCTCCCGCGCCAAAGCCAAGGCCAAGCAGAACCGCACCCAGCGGGCTGCCGCGCCGGTCGAGCTGGACCCGAACGACGATCGCATCGACTTCGAATCGGTGGACCTGACCGAACTGTTCAAGAAAATGATCGACGCCGAAAAAATCAGTCAACAAGCGATGTGCGCAGCCTTCCTCGAAGACCCGCTGCTGGAACTGGTGTACGAGCAGGAAGGCGAAGAAGGCGCAATGGACTTCATCCTCGCGGCACTGATCGAATACCGCCAATGGTCTACCGAGACAGACGAAGCCGGCGCCCTGGCGTGGATCGAGTCTGCGGCCTTCCAGGCTGACTACGTGGCGGCGTCCGACGCCATCGCGGCCCAAACCCAACAGAAACCAAACTGAGTTCCCATGGCATCCCTGAACAAGCAACAGAAACGCGCCAAACGCGCAAAGGCCAAAGCCAAGCAAATCCGCATGGTTGGCAGAAAACCCGCCGAGCTGGACGACGACCTGGGCGAACTCGGCGAGCCGATCCCGGAATACACCCTGGCGATGTTCAGCAAAATGCGTGACGCCGAGGCCACCAGCCGCAACGACATGCTGCTGACCCTGCTGTCGAACCTCGCCGAAATCATCAGCGACCATCCAGAACTGCTGGACATGGAAAACGCCGACAACGAAGCCATGGCCGCCACGCACCTGGCCGCCGACATGCTGATCGACTACCGCATGTGGGCCGATGGCATGGACCGCGACGCCGCCCAGGCCTGGCTGACCGACCCGCAATTCATCACTGACTTTGGCGATGCGCTGGACAGCTATCGCCAGTCGCTGGACCTGCCGGTCGAAAAGGCCGAGTAAGGCCACTCTGGAAGTAAAAACGGCTGCTTGTCATCTCTGACAGCAGCCGTTTTTTGTAACCATTGAAACTGTCGCGACTATCACAACCTTTCATCAGTCATCGCGTATATCCCATTGACATATCCCAACAAAATTCTATCCTTCTGACTTCAAGCGTCAGCAAAGCGCAGGAGGCCTGCCATGGAACAAACCACCCTTTTTATGAGCAATCGAAGCCAGGCCGTCCGCCTGCCCAAAGCCGTCGCAATGCCCAGTGATGTGAAGCGTGTCGATGTTATCGCTATCGGCAGGACTCGCCTCATCACCCCGGCAGGAGAAGCCTGGGATAGCTGGTTCGACGGCGAAGGCGTGAGCGCAGACTTTATGGCTGACCGTGAGCAACCAACCGATCAGGAGCGTGAGTCGTTTTAATGATCAAATTCATGCTCGATACCAACATCTGTATCTTCACCATCAAGAACAAGCCACAGGTTGTACGCGAAGCCTTCAATCGTCATCACGGCCAGCTATGCATAAGCGCTGTCACCTTGATGGAGTTGATTTACGGTGCAGAAAAATCTGCCGCACCTGAAAAAAACCTCGCTGTCATCGAGGGCTTTGTTGCCCGTCTTGAGATCTTGCCTTTTGACTATGAAGCAGCAGCACACACCGGAATGATTCGCTCGGAATTGGCTAAAGCAGGGACACCAATAGGCCCTTATGACGACATGATTGCCGGCCACGCACGCTCACGAGGGTTCACCATCGTGACGAATAATCTACGGGAATTTGAGCGTGTATCCGGTTTACGAGTTGAAGACTGGGTGCACCCCGCTTGAATCGAGCACAACAGACAAAACAAAAACGGCCGCTTCTCATCACTGACAGCGGCCGTTTTGCATTACCCAGCGCGAATCAGTTCAACACCACTGCCCCACGCCGTTCTAGTTTGCGACGGCGAGCCACAAACAACCCGGCAGCCACTACCAACAAGCTCAACAGACCGGTCGCGAGGATCTCCACGCGATGGGCTTCCTGGAACAGCATGATAGTCAGGGCCGCAACGATGAATATGATCACCGCGTAGGTCAGGCCCGGGAACAGCCACATGCTGAAGGCGATTTTTTCACCGCGAGCCATACGCTGCTTGCGCATACGCAGTTGCGAAATCGCGATCACCAGGTACACCAGCAAGGCGATGGCGCCAGAGCTGGCCAGCAGGAATTCGAATACTGCGGCCGGAGCCACGTAGTTGGCGAACACTGCAAGAAACGCAGCTGCGGTCGACAGCATCACGGCCCAGTAAGGTGTGCCGCTGCTGTTGGTGCGCTGGGAAACGGCCGGCGCATCGCCGCGTTTGCCCAACGAGAACATCATGCGCGAAGCAGTGTAAAGCGCCGAGTTCAGGCAGCTGGTTACCGCAACCAGAACCACGATATCGACGATCAGCTTGGCATTCGGGATACCCATGCGCTCCAGCACAGTCTGGTAGGAACCGACGCTGGCCAGAATCGGGTCGTTCCATGGCACCAAGGCCACAACGATGAAGATGGATACGAGGTAGAACAAGCCAATCCGCCAGATGACCGAGTTGGTCGCCTTGGAAATCTGCTGGCCAGGGTTCTTCGATTCGGCGGCCGCGATGGTCACGATCTCGGTGCCCATGAAGGAAAACATGGTGGTCAGGATGGCACCCAGCACAGCGCCCATGCCGTTTGGCAGGAAGCCTTGAGTGTCGAACAGGTGCGAGACGCCGCTAACCTGGCTGGTTGGCAAAAAGCCGAAGATCGCCAGAATGCCAAGACCGATAAAGCCGATGATCGCTACGACTTTGACCAGGGCGAACCAGAACTCGAACTCACCGTAGTTCTTCACACTGAACAGGTTGGTCACCGTTAGCAGCAACGTGATCACCAAGGTGAAGGCCCAGATCGCCACATTCGGAAACCAGGCATGCAGGATGGTCGCGGCAGCGTTAGCCTCCAGAGGAATGACCAAAACCCAGAACCACCAATAGAGCCAGCCGATGGTGAAACCGGCCCAGTGACCGATCGCGCGATCGGCGTACGTCGAGAAGGAGCCTGTGTCTGGCGATGCAACGGCCATCTCGCCGAGCATTCGCATTACCAGAACCACCAGAGCACCGGCGGCCGCGTAGGCCAATAGCACGGCCGGGCCTGCAGCGGCGATGGCGTGGCCGGAACCGACAAACAGCCCGGCGCCGATAACCCCGGCGATCGACAGCATGGTCACATGACGCGGTTTTAGCCCCTGTTCGAGGCCATTGGAGGAGCTTTGGCTACTGCTCATTAAGACTACCTTTGCAAGGAAAGCGATGACGTCGGCCCGGTCTGCATTCCCTCTCGTAAAAAGAATCCAACAGGGCGTTTCTTATTCTGCACGCAATAATTGCGCCAAAATATTTCATGCGCCCGTGATACGGGGCCTGCACGCTGATCGAGCCGTCATCGCAAGTCATTGAGATTAATGGCATTTCGCCATAGCGTTACTCTGCCACCCACTTCGGTAACGAATAAACGCACCAAAAACCCATCAAGAAATACAGGCGCGCACAATAAAAGTGCAGATCAGGAACGTTTGTCCGGTTAGCGCTTCCAACCCCCCGTCAAAGCTGGCAACATCGCGCCTTTTTTTACGCGACAGCCACGCCGAAGCCAGTTCAAACGACTGTTCGGTTGTTGATGGGGCGACAGTCTGCTGTGCCGATGCGACAACCTGCCACATGCCACCCGTTTACCGTCCGTAGCGCTGTTGGCTGCCATTCGAACGCTATGCTAGCTTGGCCGCCTCGCCAGGAAGGCCGCCAATAGCAGGAGCGCAAAACACTATGAGGAACGCACATGGCTGAGGCCACGCCCGCGCTTGAAATCCGCAACTTGCACAAACGCTACGGACAGTTGGAGGTGCTCAAAGGCATCTCGCTGACCGCCCGCGACGGCGACGTGATCTCGATCCTGGGTTCCTCCGGTTCCGGCAAGTCCACGTTCCTGCGTTGCATCAACCTGCTGGAAAACCCGCACCAGGGCCAGATCCTGGTAGCCGGCGAAGAACTCAAGCTCAAAGCCGCCAAGAACGGCGAACTGGTCGCTGCCGACGGCAAGCAGATCAATCGCCTGCGTAGCGAGATTGGTTTTGTATTTCAAAACTTTAATCTCTGGCCGCACATGAGCGTGCTCGACAACATCATCGAAGCCCCGCGCCGCGTGCTCGGCCAAAGCAAAGCCGAAGCCATCGAAGTCGCCGAAGCCTTGCTGGCCAAGGTCGGCATCGCTGACAAGCGTCACGCCTACCCGGCGCAACTTTCCGGCGGCCAGCAGCAACGCGCGGCCATCGCCCGTACCCTGGCGATGCAACCCAAGGTGATTCTGTTCGACGAGCCCACCTCCGCCCTTGACCCGGAAATGGTCCAGGAAGTACTTAATGTCATCCGCGCATTAGCCGAAGAAGGCCGCACCATGCTGCTCGTGACTCATGAAATGGGCTTCGCCCGTCAGGTTTCCAGTGAAGTGGTGTTCCTCCACCAGGGCCTGGTAGAAGAACAAGGATCGCCGCAGCAGGTGTTCGAAAACCCGCTTTCGGCGCGGTGCAAACAATTCATGTCCAGCAACCGCTAACGGAGCTACCCGCATGCAGAACTACAAAAAAATCTTCCTGGCCGCTGCTGTCACCCTGGCCTTCAGCGCCGGTGCCGCCGCCGAGACTTTGAAGATGGGCATCGAAGCGGCCTACCCGCCGTTCAACAACAAAGATGCCAGTGGCAATGTCGTCGGCTTCGACAAAGATATCGGTGATGCCCTGTGCGCCAAGATGAAAGTCGAATGCACCGTGGTTACGTCCGACTGGGACGGCATCATCCCGGCCCTGAACGCCAAGAAGTTCGATTTCCTGATCTCCTCGATGTCGATCACTGAAGAACGCAAGCAAGCGGTGGATTTCACCGCCCCGTACTACTCCAACAAGCTGCAGTTCATCGCGCCGAAAAACGTCGACTTCAAAACCGACAAGGCTTCGTTGCAAGGCAAGGTGATCGGCGCCCAACGCGCAACTCTGGCCGGCACCTGGCTGGAAGACAACATGGAAGGCGTTGAAGTCAAACTCTACGACACCCAGGAAAACGCCTATCTGGACCTGACCTCTGGTCGTCTGGACGGCATCCTGGCCGACAAGTACGTCAACTACGAGTGGCTGAAAAGCGACGCCGGCCGTGCTTACGAATTCAAGGGCGACCCGGTTGAAGAAAGTGACAAGATCGGTATCGCTGTTCGCAAGAACGACCCGATCCGCGAGAAGCTTAACGCCGCGCTGAAGGAAATCGTCGCTGACGGCACTTACAAAAGCATCAACGACAAGTACTTCCCGTTCAGCATCTATTGATTCTGACCTGCCTGACCGGCGCCGTTCGCTGACGGCGCCAGTCCTTGGCATTGCCTGCCGCGATTTGAAAAGAAATCCATGATTATCGACCTCTACGGATTCGGCCCGGCGCTCGCCGCCGGTGCGCTGATGACTGTGAAACTGGCACTCTCGGCCTTGTGCCTGGGGCTGGTGCTCGGTCTGCTCGGCGCCTTGGCCAAGACTTCCCCGTACAAGCCGCTGCAATGGCTTGGCGGCACTTATTCCACGCTGGTTCGCGGCATCCCGGAGTTGCTCTGGGTGCTGTTGATCTACTTTGGCACGGTCAACCTGATGCGTGCCCTGGGCGAGTTTTTCGGCAACCCCGACCTCGAACTCAACGCCTTCGCCGCCGGCGTGATTGCGCTGGGGCTGTGCTTTGGCGCCTACGCCACGGAAGTGTTTCGCGGTGCGATTCTGGCGATCCCAAAGGGTCACCGTGAAGCCGGCGTGGCCCTGGGCCTGTCGAAATTTCGCATCTTTACCCGGCTGATCATGCCGCAGATGTGGCGCATCGCCCTTCCCGGCCTGGGCAACCTGTTCATGATCCTGATGAAAGACACCGCGCTGGTCTCCGTCATCGGCCTGGAAGAAATCATGCGTCACACACAAATCGGCGTGACCATATCCAAGCAACCGTTCACCTTCTATATGGTGGCCGCCTTCATGTATCTGGGCCTGACCATTTTGGCCATGATCGGCATGCACTTTATGGAACGACGCGCCGCTCGCGGCTTCGCGAGGAGCACCCAATGAACTGGGAAGTCATCATCAAGTGGCTGCCGAAACTGGCTCAGGGCGCGACGCTGACCCTGGAGCTGGTGGCTATCGCCGTGATCGCCGGGTTGCTGCTGGCAATTCCGCTGGGCATCGCTCGCTCGTCGCGACTCTGGTACGTGCGGGCATTCCCCTACGGCTACATCTTCTTTTTCCGTGGCACACCGTTGCTGGTTCAGCTGTTCCTGGTCTACTACGGCCTGGCGCAGTTCGACGCGGTGCGTAACAGCTCGATGTGGCCGTACCTGCGCGATCCGTTCTGGTGCGCCACGGCGACCATGACCCTGCACACCGCGGCTTACATCGCCGAGATCCTGCGCGGTGCGATTCAGGCGATTCCACCGGGCGAAATTGAAGCGGCTCGGGCGCTGGGCATGTCCCGGCCCAAAGCGCTGTTCTACATTATGCTGCCCCGTGCCGCGCGCATTGGCCTGCCGGCCTACAGCAACGAAGTCATCCTGATGCTCAAGGCCAGCGCCCTGGCCAGTACCGTGACCTTGCTGGAATTGACCGGCATGGCCCGCACTATCATTGCCCGCACCTACCTGCCGGTGGAGATCTTCTTCGCGGCGGGCATGTTCTACCTGCTGATGGCTTACGTGCTGGTTCGTGGCTTCAAGCTGCTGGAGCGCTGGTTGCGCGTCGATGCCTGCCAAGGGCGTTGATGCCTGCGTGCTGACGGGCGAGGCCCTGCTCGCCCGCTTCACCGCGCTGGATGCTTTTCTGATCGAGTATCAGGCGCTGTGGAAGCCTAGACCGTTTACTCATCTGCAATTGCCTTGGGAAGCGTCCTACCCGGAGTTGGCGTTTTGGCTACGCGGGCGCTCGTTGGAGGATGCGGAAAGCAGTCATAACCAACCTTGTTTGCTCGATGCGCCGAAGCCGTTTGCTTCATTGGCGGCGATGTCTGCTGAACTGAGCGCGGTGGGTGAATTGCCGACTCATGCACTTGAAGTGGCAGGCCATCGCTTGAACGTGGATGTTCCGGGACGCAAATGGCAGCAGATCGAAGCCTTCGCCAGTCGGTTGGAGTTCGCTTCGGCGCCGAAGCATTGGCTGGATTGGTGTTCAGGCAAAGGCCATTTGGGGCGACGCCTGCTGCAAACCGGGCAACAACTGACCTGCCTGGAATACGATCCGACGCTGGTCGCCAGCGGCCGAGCGCTCAGCCAGCGTCATCAATTGCATGCATTACATGTCGAGCAGGATGTACTCGCGACTGGCGCAGCCTTTTTATTGAATGCCGATCACACGCCTGTCGCGCTGCACGCCTGCGGTGATCTGCATGTGCGGCTGATCCAGCTCGCCAGCGCCGCCGGTTGCAAACAACTGGCCATCGCACCCTGCTGCTACAACCGGATCAGTCTGAACACCTATCAGCCGCTTTCCTGTGCGGCTGAGCGCTCCGACCTGCATCTCTCACTCGATGATCTGGCGCTGCCGATGAGCGAAACCGTCACCGCCGGCGCTCGCGTCCGACGCCAGCGCGACACTTCCATGGCCCGGCGCCTGGCGTTCGACCTGCTGCAACGGCAACTGCGCGGCGTCGATGAATACCTGCCGACCCCTTCTCTGCCCAGCGCCTGGCTGGACAAACCTTTCGCCAATTACTGCCGCGATCTGGCTGCACTCAAAGACTTATCCACAGTCGGCGCGCCAGATTGGACTACACTGCAAGCCGCCGGTTGGCAGCGCTTGGCCCAAGTGCGCAACCTGGAGCTGCTGCGAGGCCTTTTCCGACGGCCGCTAGAGCTGTGGCTGGTACTTGATCGGGCACTTTTCCTCATTGAGCAGGGTTATACCGTTCGCCTCGGCACCTTCTGTGAAACGCTACTCACACCACGCAATTTCCTGCTCTTGGCAGAACGCCCTTAAACAGCCTCAGCCTGTGGATAACTCTGTTGATGGAATTATCGTGGATCCAATATCCACGCTGTTTTATGCCATAAACATTGCTGGTCATTTTTTGTTCACACAAATAAAAAACCCGCAAAACAGGCATTTGCGGATAAATGAGAACGAGTCTACAAAATCGTAATGAACAGGCAATCGCCCCTAGTCCATTGTGCATAAGCATTTCATCAAAACGACATAACCGCCGAATACCGGACACCCACAGCGGAAAATTGCGCCTTGCAACACCCCTTGCTATACCAGCATGCAGGGGCGCCGACAGTGCGGCCATGAACAGAACAATCTGACCGACAGGATGCAACCGTGACGTTCATTTCTTACGCACAGAATTTCGAAGACATCCGCCTGTGGCGCGCCCTCAAATACGTCGAAAACGGCTTCTATATCGACATCGGTGCCAACGACCCCACCCAAGACTCCGTCACCAAAGCCTTCTACGACCGTGGCTGGACCGGCATCAACGTCGAACCCATGCCAAATTACTACGACGCCCTGTGCCAACAACGCACCAACGACATCAACCTGCAATGCGTGGCCGGCGAAAGCGCCGATGATCTGACCTTCTACGGCATCGCCGGCACTGGCCTCTCGACCCTTGACCCCGCCCTGGCCCAGCAACACAAAGACGCCGGCCTGGACGTGCGCAGCCAGACCGTCAAATCCCGCACCCTGGCTTCCATCTGCGAACAATACGCCCGGAACCGCCCGATCCACTTCCTGAAAATCGACGTCGAAGGTCACGAAGAAACCGTTCTGCGCGGCATGGACTTCACTCAATGGCGGCCGTGGATCATCCTCATCGAAACCCCATGGGAACGCGACCAGACCTGGGAAACCCTCGTCACCGACGCCGGCTACAAGTCCATCCTGTTCGACGGCATCAACACCTACTACCTCGCTGAAGAACACCTGGCCCTCAAACCCGCCTTCGACATCCCGCCGTGCAACCTGGACGACTTCCAGTTCTGCCGCGGCCACAACTTCAGCCACCCCGTCACTGACCCCGAAAACCACCTCGCCGCCGCCCTGCAACGCGCCGAACACGCTGAAGCGCAGCTGCGAGCCATGCAAAACAGCCGAATCTGGCGCACCCTTCAGAAACTCAAAAAAGTACTGGTTCGCGCCTGACCGAAAGCCTGCGCAAAAATAGTCTGAATTCAGGGGTTTACAGAACCAACCCAATCGCTATAATCGTCGCCCTAACACGCCGGTATAGCTCAGTTGGTAGAGCAACTGACTTGTAATCAGTAGGTCCCGGGTTCGACTCCTGGTGCCGGCACCACATTAAGCTCCATTGCATTCCACCGAATGCTCTGGAAGCCCCGAAAACCCGCCCTTTGGCGGGTTTTTTCGTTCCAGGACCCTCTGTCGGGATCCAACAAAATCCCCCTTCCCCGAGGGTATGTTAGGGGTACTGCGATTTCCCGGTCAGGAGCGCGTACCCCTATGCCACGTCTAGCGATCCCCCTCAGCGACCTGCAATGCCGCACGGCCAAAACCCGCGAACGCGCCTACAAACTGTTCGACGGCGGCGGCATGTACCTTTTCGTCAAACCCAATGGCGTGAAGACCTGGCGCTTGAAGTACACCAAGCCCAGCGGCAAGGAAGGTACGCTCATCATCGGTAATTACCCCATCGTTACCCTTTCCGTCGCACGACGTAAGCGAGACGAAGCCAAGGCGTTGCTGCTCGACAACCTCGACCCAATGGAAGAAAAGAAGAAGGCCAAGATCGTAGCCCAGCGGGCGGCACTGCTTTTCGAAACCGTTGCTCTGGAGTGGCACGCCGACATGTCCCGTCGCTGGACCGAAGGACACGCAAAAACCGTGATGAGCCGACTGCGTACCCACGTCTTCCCGCTGATCGGCCAACGACCCATCGCTGAACTCGATACCCATGACCTGCTAGAGATCACCCAGCGCATCAAGGAACGCGGCACCATGGATGTGGCGTTACGGGTACAGAACTACTTATCCACCATCATGCGCGGGGCCAAAAGGGCTCGGCAGATCACCATGAATCCTGCACTGGATCTGGCAGGCTCGATTCACGCGCCGCGCACAGTCCATCGCCCGGCCCTCTCCCTCAACCGCCTACCCGAACTGCTACACCGTATCGACAACTACAACGGCCGCGAGCTGACGCGCCTCGCCGTCCTGCTGACGTTGCATGTATTCGTCCGCTCCAGCGAACTGCGCTTCGCGCGATGGAGTGAGTTCGACCTCAAACGCGCCATGTGGGAAATCCCCGATACACGCGCACCGATTGAAGGGGTACGCAACTCCACACGAGGGACCAAGATGAACGGCGACATTCAAATGGTTCCGTTATCGCCGCAGGTCATCGAAATACTGGAGCGCCTGCGCAGCCTCAGTCGCTTTTCAGAGTTGGTGCTACCGGGCGACCACAAGTACTGGAAGCCCATGTCCGAGAACACAGTGAACACCATGCTCCGCAACGTCGGCTATGACACCAGCAAGGACGTATGCGGTCACGGCTTCAGGACCATGGCCTGTAGCGCCCTGCTTGAGTCCGGGTTATGGACCGACGCAGCCATCGAAAGACAAATGAGCCACAAGGAACGCAACCGTGTGCGCGCCGCGTATATCCACAAAGCTGAATTTCTGGAGCAGCGCCGGCTGATCATGGCGTGGTGGAGCAACTACATCGACGCCAACCGCCATGGGCATGTGACGCCTCACGAATTCGCTCACCCAGTCGGTGACAACATCACCGCCCTGCAAAAAAGCCGTGGCGCATTCAAACGTGGGTAAGCCAATGAGATCACCGCAGTCCGCCCTTCTACGCGGGTCCATCCAAGCGGGGCTGCAAAGCCGCCCTGCTTGGATGGACCTCACTTAAAAAATCGAAAGCCCACGCAACTGTCTGTGGAAAACCACTGATTTCCACCGGTGGATAATTTCATCCACAGCCGCAGAACTCCCGAAAATTCGAGCCTTGACCCGAATTATCCACAGGCGTAGAAAAGATCGGGCAAAGCGCTGTCGTTGACAGCAACCCAGGTAGCCAGAACCTTTAAGGCTACGCCACACCGTGGTGGTTCACCCAAAGTGCGATTAGCGTCCGGCGGCTCGCACGGTCACTCACCGAGTGATGGATGCCTACTTTTACCAGTGTGCCCACTGCGGCAACTTCCCCCTTTCATAGCTGCCTTGCAGCAACCTATTGCTTGGCCATTTCCTTGCGCCAACCTGCGCCCGTCTCTTTCTCCCGGAAAGAGACGGGCGCGTCTACCGCTGCTGCAGCCCAACTCGTACAAGGCTTTGCGGCATTCCCCCTCGTGACAATCGGCGTGACAAACACCGAAGTCACCAGCAACAGCGATGCAGATGATGGTGCCGCAGCCCAGGGAATGGAGTGCACCTGACTGACAGTCAGGCATGCCTCAGTCATCGCATCGCTGCCTTCTCCCAACTCAGGATCTCGCGGCGCCGGTCTCGTCAGCCAGTGCAGCCTCCACCCGCCCACTTCCTCGGAAGTGCTCAGGAGGCACGATCATGAGATGCCCAAGCTCCCGGTCGTAAGGAGCCGCCAGTCCCGCGTTAGTGGACAACCCTCACAGGCCGCAGGGGCCTTGATCCCTGATAACACTCAGCATTCTTGGCGGGATGACGTGGGGAAAGTTTCAAAGGTTTGGCTTCGAGAGGAGTTTGATCATGGCATTGGTGGGTAGACGGGATGGGCGGAATTTCGGTTATGGCCGGCAACTGAGCTACGCCGGGCCGCAAGCGCTGAAAGATCTGTTTGGCGGCGGACATTACGGCACGGTCAAAGCGCACAGTGATCGGTGGCAGGCGTTTGTTCGGTGGTGTCGGTCAGAGGATGGGCCAGGGTTTAACGATGCGCGGCAGATTGATCGGCAGACTTTGCTGGATTACGCCGGGCATTTGCGGCAACAAGTTGAACATGGTGAGATTGCAATCGCGACTGCGCAAAATCGGTTATCCAGCATCAACCGCACCCTGGCGGCACTTCGCGGTGATCAGTATGTGAAAGTGCCGAGTCCGAGCAAAGCGCTGGGCATTCAGCGCACGGCTGTTCGCACCTCCGCGCCGCAAGGCCAGGATCGTGAGCAGCTTGAAGGCATCATCAATGCCCTCGGCGAGCACCATCTGCCACGTGCCACCGCTATTGTGCAGCTGGCAAGAGCGACCGGCATGCGCTTGCGTGAAGCTATCCTGGCGGACCTCGTGCGATTGAAACGAGAAGCGGAACAACTCGGCAAGATCAACATCCAGGATGGCACCAAAGGCGGTCGCTCGGGAGCGTTCGCACCTCGCTGGATAGTTGCAGATGAATATGTTCGGGAGGCATTGAACTACGCCGAGCATGTATCGCCCGAAGGTAGTCGTAACCTGCTGGCACCTAATGAAAGCTACCGAGACCTCCAACTGGCAGTCCTCCGTCCCGCACGGGACATCCTGCATACCCATAACCTCAAAGGCTTTCACGAATTGCGGGCGGCCTATGCGTGTGAACGCTATGAGCAAATCACTCAGCATTCTGCGCCCGTTAATTGCGGTCATTGCTTTCAGCTAGACCCACGTTTGGATCGTGAGGCTCGGGTGCAAATCAGCTATGAACTGGGTCATCGACGTATTGATATAGCGTCGGCATACATCGGAGGCCGAGTATGAACAAAGTATTTGATATGGAGTTGTTTCTGGCGGGAGCTCTGAGTGGGTCGCATGCCACCTGCTTGCGCCACATTCGGCAGGCCACGGCCATTCAGACTGCAATTGCCGACCGCTGGCATCGAGACAATCCCTGGACGTGGCAGCAAAAGCATCTCGTGTGGTTTTTAAATCACTGCCTGAATAGGCATGCGGAATCGACACGCTATTACTTTGTGCTGACGATGCGGTTACTTACGAAACGGTTAGGGAAGTCTTGGCAATTCGGCCACTAGGCATCGGACTGCAGGAAGAGGCATTTCATTCTATCCAGAGCGTTTTTACGCGCCTTCACCACTTGGTGCGAGGGCGTTGCCGTGTGTGAAACACACCGAGGATTTGGAGGCGATCACCACGTACTCGATAGGGAATGAGATAGGACCAGTTCGGCACTGCCCATTCGCGCGTATTTTTGACTCGACCTTCACGGCCCATGGCTGGAAATTGGGCCAGCTTGTCCACGCTGGCAAAGATCGCATCGGAGAAGTCGTCAGCAGCCTTGGGGTTTTCAAGGGCTATGTAACTAGCTTCGTCTTCCAGGTTTTTGAGGGCTTTTTCCAGCCACTCAACGCGCATTCCTGCTCCAGCGCCGGGCTCGCATAGCTGCTACCTGCTCATCGGTGGCGAATTTACCTTGATCGGCTTCCTCTACCGCAAGTTCGATCTGTGCAGTCAGTGTCCTCTCGTGCTCGATGTAGTCGCGAAGAACGTCCATCGCCAAGTAGCTCACACTTTGGCCATTCGTCTTGGCCAGATCGGCGAGAGAGTTCGAAAGGTCTTCCGGCAGGTTCAGGGATATCCCGGTCATGGCAGCCTCGCTAGTGAACGTTTGTTGGGAATTTTACACCGTCAAGCGCCCACATAAATTAGCAGGTCGTCGCGAGGAACTTCACGATGTTTTTCGTTTTCAGGCTGATCTGCTTTGCTGCGTTTGCTTGAGAATTGCGGCATAAACAGGCATTGGCGTCACGAAAGCGAGGAAAGCCAAGGAAAAAATTGCCACCTATCCGATCTCATCGGGCTTCCTATTTTTCAACATCAAATGATGTTATAAAAGCGGAAATAATCTGATGGAGGCATCCCTGTGACGCCGAAGCAAATTTTTAATCTGCAAACCTCCTCCAATCAAGAGTTGCTCGAAGCCATTGGGGTGTCAGAGGCCGAGCTCAACTCTGTCGTTCTGCAGTGTTATCGAGCTTTTGCTTCGGTGAGTCCACTTCATCCAAAAGGCTACTCTGGGACGAGCGGCTGGGCTGATGGCACTCAGGCAATCAGAGCAATTCTTCTCCCGAAAAGCTGGAAGCCGACTAACCCCAAGGGCCAGCCAAGAGTTGTTTCTCCTGGCGGACGTTACGCAATCACGGTTAGTAGTGGTGATGTGAATACTGGGAACCCTAACCAGACACCACAGACGAAGAATGCTAAAGGTGCGCAAACCTCAAAAAGTGTAGCGTTCAATTCAAGGCAGGGAGATCTGTTTCGCTCTGAGGCGTCTTCGACAGTGGAGCTCCCGTCTCGTGATGATGAGCAGATGCTATGGATTCTTCTGTATTACGTAGACCTTGCTGGTGAAGAGATTCGGTATGAGCTCTCCTGCCCTATTGCAATCGGGGATAACGGAAAGGTTGACGGTTGGTCTGCTCGGATTATCATGCCGGCGATCCGTCTGGGGACACCTGATCCTTTTGGTGCGCCAGATCCTGAACAGAACCTCGATATTCCGGTTATTCCAAAATTATGAGAGATATAAGCGATTTCAACCCTAGCCGCTTGGTACTTGCACGCCAGCGGCGAGGATGGACAAAAAAATCGCTTGCTGATTTGGTGGAGCTAAGCACAAAGAGTATTTCAAACTTTGAAAATGGAGATTCTCCACCGACAGAGCAGAGTATTCTTGCTTTAGCTTCGAAGCTCGACTTCCCGGTCGAGTTTTTTTTCGGGCCTGACATTCAAGCTCCATCAGACGAGAATGCCAGCTTTAGATCTTTCTCTCGCATGACGGCTGCGCAGAAGAATGCTGCCTTGGCGGCAGGTGGGATCGCCTACCTTTTAAGTGATTGGATCGATCAACGATTTGATTTACCTAAAGTGTCGGTGCCGGATCTGTCTGGCATGGATCCTGAAATGGCAGCTGAGTCTGTTCGCGCTGCATGGGGGTTGGGACATTCGCCCATAAAAAATATGGTTCATCTCTTGGAGTCCAGGGGAGTCCGAGTTTTTTGTCTTGCGGAAGAAACTAGCCAAGTAAACGCTTTTTCTTGTTGGCGCAGGGGTTCTACTCCTTTTGTTTTTTTAAATACCATGAAATCAGCAGAGGCCAGCCGCTTTGATGCTGCGCATGAGCTTGGCCATCTGGTTCTTCATCAGCATGGGGAAAACAAAGGAAAAGAAGTTGAGCATGAGGCTAATGCGTTTGCCTCCGCATTGCTAATGCCTAAAGATAGTGCTCTAGCGTATGGTTGGCAGTGTAGAACAACTGCTGATGTAATTCGCTTAAAGAAATTTTGGAACGTTTCAGCAATGGCTCTGGCTTTCAGGTTGCACCGAGTTGGAATATTGACTGAGTGGCTTTATCGGAGCATTTGTATAGAGCTTTCCAGTATGGGAGCAAGAACTAAAGAGATTAATCCTGGGCCTCATGAAACTTCACAAGTATTACAAAAAGTTCTAAGTTATGCGCGCGACAAAGGATTATCAGTTAAATCTATTGCGCACGAACTAAATGTCACGGCTAATGATTTGAACCAAATTCTCTTTGGATTGGCGCCAGTGGTTATAGAGGGGAACCTCAATACGACGGAGCATAGTGTCGTTGGAAAAAAACCAGTGCTCCGTCTAGTCACGTGATACTTTCGTGCCATAATCCTTATAGTGTTAAGCGTATGTACTGCTTTTGAGCATGGCCATACATGCCATATAGCCCAGTTGACTGTAATACCTGGTGTAGTGGCAAATCAGTTTCTGATATTTACCATTACTGCCCCAAGACCAAAACAGCTCCGCTGCCGCAGCATGTCGAGGTTCGACCTCGATCTTGAGAGGAGCCCGTCAAGCGGCGGTTAGGACGTGCTGAGGCGCAGGCACTATTTGCCGATACTCATATCAGTACATCCCCATGCATTGTAACGCTAGGGGATATACGCTGATAATTTATGCCCAAGGCTATGTCAATCGGATAGCAGATTCGGCCTAAATTTTAATTGGAGTCAGCTTTTTTCGCGTTCTCGAGGAGGAGATGGCGAGCGTGGGCTTCCCTGCGCAGCCTTCAAAGACTCTTGCTTCCAGGTGGGCCACTGCTCTACGACCCGGCGAGACTCATTGAGGTAATTGATAAAATCTTGCTTGTTGCTGTTCATATTAGTTTTCCTCTATGTACCTTGATAGCAGAGCTGCAGCTATGGTTTCACGTTCCATGTACGAACAAGGCAACATCTGGGTGCGCAATTTAGCATCAGTCTCTTTCCAGTCAATCGTTTGGCCATGCTCAGTTTTGCGGGCGACTGGATACCCGCTACCGAGATTTGTGGAGAATAGGTTAAAAAAGCTTCTAGGTCCAACGCCAATAAATGGTTCGAAAACGACATTTTTACTGCGTTTGTCTAGCGAAATTGAGTCTGAATGAAACTCTAAGGCTTTGCTTTTTGGGTAAGGCTCGACATATACAACTCGTTTAATTCCAGCCGCAACTATATGTTTAGCGCAGTTGTGGCAGGGAAATGTTGTGCAGTACAAATCACTTTCTGCAGTGCTGACACCAGATCTCGCACTGGAAAGTAGCGCCTCCATTTCAGCATGAACAACACGCCCATATTCAGTAATGTCTTTAATTTTACTGTTTTTGATAAGCGGTGCCAGCTCCTCTCGATATTTTTCAGGCACTGCTTCTATTATGCCTTCAATTATTAACCGCTTTTGGATCGCGTTCGAATCTTCTCCTTTCATGTAGTCTCGGCCATCGGCGACATCAGTGATTTCTTGAGTCGTTTCATCTTTGTCTGGCCAATACAGCCCGCCATGGGCTTTGGGGACGTCATTTGCCCCCGTCGAGATTATGCAGCGGTTTTTTGTAAGTACGGCACCAACTTGCCGGGAAAGATCTGCGGACCTTAAAGAAGCTGAGAAGGCCATAAACATAGCATACTCATCAAATGTTGGTGTTATATATGGCTTTCCAAAAAGCAGATCTAGAATTCTCCATATTTGTTTTTTTAGAGAGTCAGAATTGCCATTATAATCAATGAAAAAATCTGAAAGATGGTAGGTATCGCGAGTGTGTTGACCGTACTCTTCTCTTTCGTCTGCGTCTCTTTCTATTAGTCTAGAGGCTTGCTCTTTTGTCATTGATTTGTCTTTTGTTAAAAACTCATACCTTCGTGTGTGATCCGCATGTACGCCAATGAGAAAAAAGCCATCTGAATATATTTTTCTGAGCTTTTGGACTTCGGCTGGGCTTTTTAATGAATTTATAATAAAAGCGTTGCGCCGAAGTGGTTCTTGTTTCCCCCTGGACTTATTTATTTGTGCCGCTGCCCCTAAAGCCAATATCGAATTATCTCGACTTTCTTTGCGCAGCCTATTACCTTCTTCCATGTAAGAGCTTATTCGGTCGAACTCATGTGTACTTTGCGAAGGGTTCCCGATGTTTGCAATTATATCAGCAGATATTTTTATATTTCTAGTTTCGTATTTGAATATTTTCAGCCGATCAGTTATTAATTTTGATACTTCGGGAAGATCTGTTCCGATTGTCCCAACGAGCCCTATGATAAGTTCGGAATCAGAATATGTATCGTCTATAAAGTATGTATTTTCTGAGGTGTCCTCTACAGATAGCTCCGCAACTATTTCTTCAGCACTTCCCGACACTTCTCTGGCATCAGCTTCATTATGAGCTTCAGTATTCAAGAGCGGTTCTACCGATGCTCTAAGTTTTTGAGCAAAATGAGCTTTACCTTGAAACAGAATCCCACCAGTTGATGGGTACCAATTTAATATTCCTTTGCTTTTTGTTTTAAATTGGTGTTGGTTATTATTTATTTCTCGCCACTCGCCGGCTGAGGCGATTGGTTCAAGTTTTTTCTTGAGCTCCTCTAAACTTCCATCGAATCGCATGCTCATTCCCTTCAACCGATTTTTTTGTAATTAAACATGTGAAACTGGCGCAGCGTTTGGCGCAATTCCATCAAGATAGCCCCGAAATCTTTCGTTGGCTAGGTATCGGGCTACGGGTGTGAGTGATTGAGCAAACTGTCTCTATCTTTGTCGGTTGAAGACCTAGGGTTTCTGGCTTGCCTATTTTAAATTGACAGCAATAACTGACTGTTTACTCGATGACCCATCGCAGCTGAAATCTCATAGGAGCTCTCGCTCTCTAGTCAAAGGATAACCGGCCGCGCAGCTTCGCCGAGGGCTTAGACGGAAAACGTAAGGTGAGCACCAAGCTTTTAAGGATAGAAATAGAGGTAAATGAGAGCTGAATATGAGTGCAACATATTAATATTATTATTATTTTTAGTACGGCTCGACTCCTGGTGTCACCATACAAATAAATGATTGCAGCGATGCAGGCCTTTTTTGTTGCTTCCTCGGCTAGCACCGGGCTAGCAGTAAACAGCCCCCCTCTTTTCCCCAAAAATCACACCACCTCAATGAGCAGGCTCGCACCACCAATACGGCCCTATTTTGGCTATTCAGAGAAAAGGGTGAACAGGAATGGGTAAATGCGGAGACTTGGCGGCTGAGTAACGACCGCCAAGTCTTAAAATGTGTCTGACTGGTGAGTAACACTACTCCGCTTGGATACGTTCCCATTCCCGCGCATATTGCTCAGTTTCATTGACGCAGTCTTCGCACAGAACTGCCTCGTAGTAAGCCTCGCTCTCCAAAGCTGCAACCAAAGCTGCGCCTTCTAATACGGCCTGGCAGTCATTGTGGTGGTCGCCCGGATTGGTCACCCCATCGCAGGCTCTAATCAGCAAAGGAGCAAGCACATTCTTTTGAAGGGGACTCAGATTGTCGTAACCGTTATCAACGGCCCGTTGAGCAATCCCCCTAACCTTATCCTCTTCATTGTCCAGGCTCCCATTTTTGTGGAGTGCCTCTAATACCTTCTGTTCATCGCTCATTCATTCCTCCTTGTAGGTTGTGCCATTGCGTCAGCAGTAACGGCGACACGATATCACCGCGTTGAAGCGGTGCGGACCCGACGTTACCAGACGCGCCGCAAACACTCCCACCACAAACATCACTGCAGGGCCGCGTATCTACCTATCCAACTTGTCGTGCCTCCCGCCAAACCTTCATGCCACTATCGCCAATGTCAGCCATCGCAGAAGGATTGAAAGCATGGAACGGTACGGAAACAGAGGTGGTGATTCAGGCGTCGCAGGGTACGAGATTGGACCAGGATCAATAGTCGTCGCATTCAGCGATGGATGGAAATATCTCTACGATGGCACGCAACCTGGCGCAGCCGTGGTTTCCGAGCTGCAGCGGCTCGCCCGATCTGGCCACGGGCTCAATAGCTACCTAACCAGGGTGGTAAAAGGAAGGTTTGCCAGGAAGTTCAGGTAGCGTTTACGGGGGGGTAGTGAAACGCTACCCCCTCCACCAAAGGTAGGCGGAGACTTCCTCAATTTGAGGGGGTATAAATCTCCCTCCACGAACAAAAAATGGGTATTCCCCTTTCTTAGAACTTAGCGAGCCACACAGCCAAAAAACGGTGTGGAAAAGTAGGGATTCAGGGATCATGAGGCCCATGGCCATCATTTTTGGCAGCCTATAAGGACATTACCCGTGGAACCTTCAACAACCATCCAAAAAATGATGGCCAACAACCGCATCGTGGTTCCCGCATACCAGCGTGCCTATTCCTGGGAGACACCCACCGATACTAGTAGCCGCAGCACCCAGACTGACGTCTTCCTTTCGGACTTGGAAGAGTACCGAGCCAGCAATACCCGAAGCCCGTACTACTTCGGGCATTTTCTGTTTGAGGAAGCCGGACAAGTCTTTCGGGTGATCGACGGCCAGCAGCGTCTGACTACCCTGACCTTGTTTCTAGCAGCGCTGTTCACCCGACTCAAATCCCTTCGCGAATTGACCGACCCCGAGCATATTTGTTTCGAAGACATGATAAGGCGGCGCAGCGAAATCCGCTTCAACACAGTCGACTATGACAATCAATTGTTCGTCGACTACGTAATTGACCAATCCAAAACCGATCACCATGGCCTTGAAACCGCATCCGCCCAGCGAATCGTTCGGGCATTCGACTACTTCAAGGTGCAACTTCGAGATAAATCGGAAGATTATTTGACCGAAATGTTAGCAATCGTCTGCCAGGCGGTTTGCACCACACACCCGGTGCGAGATGAATCAGAAGCGATTCAGATGTTCATCTTTCAGAACAACCGCGGTAAACGCCCCTCAAACCTTGAAGTCGTCAAGGCGCAGTTTATGTATACCGTGCACTTGCATGGTCATGACGACGATCATAAGGCGCAGTTAATCGCCGAAATCAAAGGGCGGTTCGAGAACATCTACAAATCCATCTCCTCCATTGAATACCGAATCAACGAGGATGATGTATTGCTATACACCCTTCGTGTTGACTTCAATTCTCTATGGGAAAGCAATACTCTAGAAAAAATAGGGAAAATGCTCGCTGGCAAGGAACCCATCGAGTTCATTCAGTCTTTCACCCGATCGTTGTCTGCTAGTTTCCTCCACCTGTCCGATTTTTTTGGCAAGCACGAGAAGGAACATTTCCAGATCCATTCGTTGGTGACGCTCAGTGGGATTGCGATCACTCTGCCGTTTATCATCAAGGCCTATCGCTACGCTTTGCCGATCACTGACATTGGTGCACTGTGCAGCGCTTTTGAAGGTTTGATCGTGCGCCATCGACTGATTGGTACGCGTGCCGACATTACCGCTCGAATCAACGGAGTTTATGAAGCCTTCACCACTAAAGACAGTAGTATCACCCCGATACTTGAGCACATCGATTGGTTGAAAAACACGGATCAATCCTGGTGGGCCTATTGGAATACCGAGAAATTGGAAGAGGCGCTGCAGGGGGAAATCAACCATGCAACAGCCAAGCACCTGCTCTGGAAATATGAGATTCACCTAGAGCGTCGCGGCCAGCGGGGCTACATGCCAAAGCGTTTTGACACAATCCAGAGCCCAGAACTCGAGCACATTGCACCTAGGAGTGAACCCACAGGCATGCCCCACGGATACGATGAATACGATGAAACGTTCACCTCTGAATATCTGAACTGCCTCGGCAATTACCTACTGCTTTCCAAATCCCATAACTGTGCCGTGGGCAATATCGTATTTTCCAGAAAGCTGGCTACCTACACACACAACGCACAGCAGCGAGAAATAGCCACGTTCGTCACCAACATGCAGATTTGGGGGAAGGACGCGATTCAGTTAAGACACGACAAGATAATTGAAGCGTTGATGACTGAGCTATGAGGCGGTGCTCACCCTAGGATGCGCTAGCAGGCCCTAGGTCAGGCTGAATGTGAATACTTGGTACTCGCCAGTGAAGCCCCAGTTCGATTCCACTAAGCGCCATAACTAGCTGATTTATTTATAGTTACTAGTTGGGGTACGCCGAATTTTCCAGCGAACTCCAGACGCCCAAAAAACCTAGTCTCGCCGAAACATACCGTTTGTCTGGTGCCGGCACCATACAAAACGAAGCCCTCGCAGAAATGCGAGGGCTTTGTTGTTTCCGGGGTTTGGAAAACCTGGTCTTAGTGCCCCGCACTCTGCCCACCATCGACATGCAGGATCTCGCCGGTGACAAAGTTGGCGCTGTCCAGATAAACAACAGCCTGGGCAATATCGCTGACCTCCCCCATATGCCCAACCGGGTGCAAATTCCCCAGTGCTTCGTGAGTTTCCTCACCATGCATCGGCGTCTTGATGATGCCTGGGGAAACCGCGTTCACCCGAATCCCACGCTTGGCGTACTCGATGGCCAGGGATTTGGTCGCCGCGTTCAATCCACCTTTGGTCAATGACGCCAATACCGAAGGCACACCGTCGATGGCGTGGTCCACCAGGCTGGTGGTGATATTGACGACGTGACCGCGGCCCTGTTTTTCCATCTCGGTGATCGCGAGTTGGGTGATGTAGAAGAAGCCATTCAGGTTCACCGATAGCACAGCGGCGTAGTCTTCTTGGGTGTAGGCGGTGAACGGCTTGGCGACGAAGATCCCGGCGTTGTTGACCAGGGTGTCGATGCGGCCAAAACGTTCGATCGCTTCACGGATGACTCGCTGGGCTATCGCCGGGTCGCCGATGTCGCCGGCAACGGTGAGGATGTCCGGGTCGGTGGATGGCTGGATCGAACGCGAAGTGGCGACTACCCGGTAATCGAGATCACGGAAGGCCTTGACCATGCCTGCGCCGAGACCTTGGGAGGCGCCAGTAATAACGATGACTTTTTTCGAATTGCTCATGATGAACCTCTACTGATAAATGATGGTTTGAAAAGTGATCAATCAGGCTTCGGCGGGGGCTTGCGCCATTTGCCTCAGCATCTGTTCGTAGTACTCGACCGATTGCGAACCGGACACCAGGTGACGACCGTTAAGCACCATGGCCGGTACCGAATTGATGCCGCGCTCGCGGTAAAACACCTCAAGTTCACGCACCTCGTTGGCGAACGCTCCGGACGCCAACATCTCGCCTGCACGCTCCGCATCCAGTCCTGTCTCAGCCGCCAAAAACACCAGCGTCTGGTGATCGCTCGGGTTCTGGCCGGCGGCGAAGTAAGCGCGCAGCAATGCTCGCTTGAGCGCTACCTGCCGCCCTTCCTGCAACGCCCACAACAACAGCCGATGAGCATCAAACGTGTTGTAGAAGTGGGTGCGCTTCTCCAGATCGAACTTGAACCCGATGGCCTCCCCGCGAGCGATCTGCATCGCTTTGCCGGCGGCGACTTCCTCGGCGCTGCGCCCGTATTTGCGCATCAAGTGCTCGACCGCGTTCTCGCCTTCCACCGGCATGTCCGGGTTCAATTCGAAGGGCTTGAAGGTCAGCTCGACGGAGACTTCACCGGCCACGTTCTCGATCGCTTGCTCCAACGCCGTGGCGCCCAAGGCGCACCATGGGCACACCACGTCGGAGATGAAATCGATGGTGACGGACGCGGTCATGACTGCCCCTGCTCCTCAGCCAGTTGTTTTCGGTACTGGGTGGTGGTGATCCCGGCATAGCCCCAGTTATCGGTGTCGACTTCCTCGATCACGATGTGCGTCAGGTCCGGGCGTTTGTTGAGGACGCGTTCCAGGGTTTCAGTGATTTCGGCGATCACCTGAGCTTTCTGCTCTGAGGTAACGCCATCGCGGGTAATGCGCACGCTGACAAAAGGCATGATGAGTCTCCAGTGACCTTCCCTTCGGGATGAAGGGGTAGGTGGATGGAGCTCAATGTAGGGGGTTGGTTTGGGGGGATAAAGGTGGGGGCGGGAACATCATTAGTTACTTGGTGTAATGACTACGTCGATATTGAATGGAGATGCCACGGAAAATATGGCCTAACCGTAAGGCCCATCACCAGCGATCAAAAACGGCTTCAATCCGTGCTGACAAACCTCATCGTATTTTCGAAGAAAAACGCACTGCGGCAAGTGGCCGCTAATTTTGCCGGTGATCGATAGACTCGGCTTTCGCACTACTTTCACGTTGCCGTCCAACGATGCTGGTGCCTCACCTCAGATCGTCATTTCACAAGCGCCTGTTAGACGTTGTAGCCCATCGTTCGAAGCTCCCTTTTCAGTTCCTTCAACCGATCTTGCGCAACAGCCATTGCGTGACGATCGGTTCCGTTCGTCGTTTTCACGGCGAGTCTTGAGTCAGTGAGAAACTTGTGGCGAGGGAGCTTGCTCCCGCTTGAGTGCGTAGCACTCACAAAAATCGACAATGGTTGTCAGATCTTTGGGGCCGCTACGCAGCCCGGCGCGAGCAAGCTCGCTCGCCACAAAGGTAAGCATGACGGAATAGTCTCGCCTAAATGAACAGCATTACGAGTCAACCGGGGCTTTTTGCGTTTCGTTGAGCTCACATCTCACTAACTTCAAACACAAACGAAATCTTGCGACTGCTCGCACTCCACACATAACGAATGTGCTTCCCTTGCCTCGGAATAGAAACGGCCGGCGGGCGAAACGCAGCAACACATTCATGACCCGGCAAACGAACGCTGTTGTAGAGCAATCCCCAGGACAGGGTTTCACGCAGTTGGCGGGCGAAGGCCTGGGCGGGACCGTAGGCGTTGGGATCCGGGTCGTGCAGGTGTGGGTAGTCGCCACGGATGTCGTGCAGGGGTCTGACGACCTTGTTGACGTAGGTGCGCATGGTCAACTCAAGGTCCGGCTCATTGGTCGCAGCCAGAAATCGTTCCTGGTGATAACTCGTCTCGGCGATGGCGGCGGCTTGACTGCTGGCGGCGTAGTAGACGCCGAAGGTGCCGTCGGTGAAGCGACTGGTTTTGCCGATGTGGGTGAACGCGGCCATGACCGGTGTGGAGCCAGGGCCGGAGATGCGGTCTTCGGGGCGTACGCGGGAGAGCACCCCGGCTTCTTCCATCAGCCGATCGTTGGTCAGGGCTTCCAACGCGTAGGCGGTGGGCAGGTCTTCGGGATCGAGCACGTCTTCGAACAACGAGATCGGCGGGAAGCAGCTGTTGACGATCCGATAGGCCCGCGGCCACTGCGGATCGGCCAGCTCCGGCGCCATCAACCGCGTACTCCGTCGAGGTAACGGCGCACGTCAGCGATGTCGACCACGCGGCCGGCCAGCATGTAAGACAGCGCCGACTGGCCATTGAACGGCGCGGCGGTGTTGGGGCTGCTGACCCAGGTGTAGGCGCGCTCGCGGCTGTTGCTGAAGATGATGCTCAGTGCTTTGTGGATGCCCATCAAATACGAGATGCGTTCCAGGGTGTCGTGGGGCAGACGTACGTTGGGCGGCAAGTGTTTGTACTTGTAGAAAGTTGTATTGCCGACTTTGCCCAAAAGGGTGCGTTGTTGCTCGGCGGTGCAGCCCCAGCGTTCCATGAGGTTGAAAAAGAACTTGAGCGCGACTCGACCCGCTTCGGGAGTCTCGAGTTGTTGCTGTGGGCTGAGGGCGGTGGTTGAGGCAGGCATGGATAGCCTCCTTGGATGTGCGATGTCTTTGAATTCAGATTAATACAGATACGAATAGATATGAAATTTTAATTCGCAAACGTATTGATCTGTTTCCCCGTCGAACAGAGGCTTTGCGCAAATTTTCCGCCCCCTGAAAAGACGCCGACACACGGTCCAATACACCCGTTGACACCTGCCTCACACGGGCAGAGAATTTAATCGAGAGCGCGAAACCGACTGCCTTCAGGTGGCGATAGTCGATGTAGGAGCCCCGTTGATGACCTGAAAATCAGCGCTCGGGTAAACCTCTCCTCCCCTGCTTGAGGGAGCACAATATCAAGCACCTTTTCATGAAAGCAGCCTGATCAGGCTGCTTTTTTTTGCCTTGGAAAAAGTTTTCGCTGATATCCAAAAAACACCCACACCTCTCCCATCCGAGCCATTTTTTGACCCCGATCATCTATCCCTCACCAAAAATCTGGATCCTGCGTAAGCCTCCAGCCATCGGACGCAGAATCATTTCACTACTAAACTCGGGACAAGCTTGCTCAGGTGCAGGATCATAGCCAGCACGCGACCGACGCCCACCGGGGCGGTCAGGTACACAACAATAGCCAGCCCACTTTAGAGGGCATTACCCAAATGGATAGCAGAACCTTACGCAACCTCATGCGCATCGTGCAGACCGGCTCATTGTCGGCGGCGGCAGAGCATTCCTGTTTGAGCGTGCAGGCATTGGCTGCGCAGTTGAACAAGGTCGAAGAGCAGTTCGGTTTTCGGTTGTTTCGTCGCTCCAACAAGGGGCTGACCCTGACAACACAGGGCACGGAGCTCACGCCCTACATGGACAAGGTATTGGTCGCCACGCGGCAACTGGAAGAGAAAGTCGCCACGCTCAAGGTGCCTGGGCAGCGCACGCTCAAGGTTGCACTTAACACCACGCTCTCGGCCGACTTCAACCGGCGCATGATCGGACGCCTCATTGAGGTGTTTCCTGATTATCAGCTGGAATTCAGCTACGCAGAGTCGATGGAAAACCTCAGCAAGTTGAAGAATGAGGACTTTGACCTGGCCGTGCTGATCGGGCCGCAACACCCGGGGTTGCCCAGCATTGCCCTGCCCAATGTACAGGTGCAGGTGGTCGGTGCTCATTGCGGTCAGGAAAACGATCCGCTAATGCTGCTCGGCAATAAGTTTCAGGTTCGGCCCGCCGACGATTGTCCGTATTCCCACAGCTTCTTGCGTTTTCTCGACGCCGGCCTTGGTAATTACGAGTCAGGCAAGCGGATGATCTATTCCTGCAGTGAGACCCTGACTCTGTCGTTGATCACGCAAATGGACGGCCTCGGCATGGTTTCCCGTGAGGCGGCCCTGCGTAATGGCTTGACCATTTTTCCGGGTTTCGAGGATTCCCTCGAAGTGCGGCTGGCGGTCAATAACGCCGAGTTGTCGGGCCAGGCCTTGAACGACGTGGTCACTCTGTCGCTACATGAACGATCCGAGCGCGATGTACGCAGCCGTTCCCACCGCTACGCTGAGAAAGAGGTTTTTGCTGAAATACGCACATAACAACGTCGGAATGGCTGCATAAAATTCCGGGCGATCGAGCTGCACCTGCTGATCCTTGATCAACAGCGGCGTAAGGCTGATTGCAGCGACGATCGCCACCGGCAGGTATTCCAGCGCGCGGGCGACCAGGGGTGGCCAATGATCGGTGCTCACCTGCAGCGGCAACGCGCGCGGCAGGAATGTCACGACCATCATCAGTACGACGACCAGGATCAGGAACGTTTGGTCAGGCATACACCCACCCCGCAGCCCACAAATGTGGCGATGAACACGTTGAAGGGTGAGCTGCCGATCAGGCTCAGGGCACCCATGCAGGCAACCGCGGCCAGTGCGGCGATCAGTTTGTTACGGGTGTTACACAGCGATACCAGCACGTAGAGCATCATCGCGGTCAGCGCATAGTCGAGCTGATATTTGATCAGGTGCGCCGCGTACTGCGCGCAGATCGCGCCCAGCAAACCGCCGAGCACCCACGACGTGTGGCAATACAGATTGAAGCCAATCAGGTAACGCACATTGACCGGCGAACCCTTGCCCAGTTTGACGCTGTGGAAGGCGAACGATTCATCGGTCAGCCCACCGGCGTAACACCACCGCTCGAGACGACTGAGCCCCATCGCCTGCAAGGCCTTGGCCATGTAGACCGACATCAGCATGTGCCGCGCATTGATCAGAAACGTGGTGAGGATAATGGTGGTCAGTGACGCGCCGCTGGAGATCAGCGCCAGGGCGGCGAACTGCGAGGCACCGGCGTAGACGAACAGGCACATCGCGACCGGCAGCCACACGGGCAATCCGGCATTGACGGCCATCAAACCGAACACAAACGACACTGTGAAGTAGCCCGCAATCACCGGGCTGGCTTCAGCGAACGTACGCGAGGGCTGTGGCTCGACCATCAGCGGCTGGCTGCTGGACGTCTCATTCATAAGTCCCTCTCAAAGGTAGTTTCGCCGCGCGGTTCGCAAAAGCCTTGGGCACTCCAAAAACGTTTGCCGGCAAGGTTAGCATCGTCAACAAACAGGAACATCCGCAGCACACCGACCCGTTTCATGTCTGCCGAAGCCGCTTCCACCAAGCGCTGACCAACGCCCTGGCTGCGATACACCGGGCTCACCGCCAAGTGATTGATGGTGCCACGGCTACCGAGCATGCCGCCCAACACCGCGCCGACCACTTCGCCACGGATATCGAGAGCGAGGAACGCAGCGGTGGTTTTTTGCACCAACACTCCGCGCAGGCATTTGGCGTCCTGCCATTCACAGAACGACACTTCTTCGAATTGCCGAAAGAAGCGTTCCAGACGTTGGGCATCCTTGGCCGTCGCGCGCTGCAGCATCACCGGTGCAGGGCACTCGGCGATATGCATCATGGGGTCTAGCTGTTCAGCGAACAATGTCGAAAGCGGTCCCGGGCCGCGAGAAGGAAATGGCCAGAATCTGCCGATAAGCCATTTCGTGAGCATGGGTGTTGCGTGCCGGTGTCACGTAGTGACGCATGTCGCGATCGAGGAAGTAGGTGGTGTCGAGGATTTCCAGATAGGTCGTCGCTGCCAATTGTTCTTCTTGGGCCGAATACAAACGGCTTTCCGCCCCATCCACGTTGTTGCGGCCCCAGAAATGCACACCGCTGAACGGATAACCGTCGCAATGAATACCCTCAGGGGTAATTTCCAGTTGCTTGCCTGGCTTGATCTCGATGCGGATCTGATGGATCTGGCATTGCCAGATTTCGTCGTGCAACTCCGGCGGCAATACGTTTTTGTACACCTCGAAATCCGCATCGATGAGGCTGCGCATCACCGGCGAATTAATGACTTCATTGGAGAAGTCTTGGAAGTGCCGCTCAAGTCCGCCGACATAGCTGTTGTTGGCCTTCGATTGCACGTAGGCGCGGTGTTCCAGCTGCTTCAAGTCACGGGTGACCGGGTTGTATTCGAAATCGCTGTAACGACGGAAACGCATGCCCGCATCGGCTTGGCCGTAATAACTGTCCGGCTCCATGCTTTCCCAACTTTTGGTCAATCTGACGAAGTCGGAAAAATGACCGAAGAGATTGAAGTCGGCTCCCTGGACGTTGACATATTTGTCGCGCCGTAGCGATTCGCCAACTTCTCTGTTCAAAACGATCATTACTAGGTCTCCACTGCATTTAGCGGCTTAATCTAGTAGGTGCAGGATTTGGGGCCCATGAGAAAGAATTTCAGGCATATCAAGCGTTGCTTGAAACGCGGTATGAAGTTGCTTTAATTCGACTTTTTACGATCGAAAACAGCTATTTTTGGTATTTTCCTACGCTCATGAGGCGAAAAAAAACCCCGAACCAGTCGGGGCTTTTATCGAGTCTGGACAACTCAGTCGATCATCAGAAGATGTTGATCGGGTAATCCACGAACACGCGCAGTTCGTTGCCGCTGACGTTGTACTCGCTGGATTTCTGCGACACGCGCAGGATCGAGCTGCGTACCTTCACGCTCAGGTCTTTGGCCGGGCCACTTTGCACGACGTACTTGAACTGGTTGAAGATCTCGCGCTCGGTGCCGCCTTCGCTGGTGGAAGTGGTGATGTTGTCACCCCGCACGTAGGCCACGTTGTAGCTCAGGCCCGGAACGCCGAAGGCGCTGAAGTCCAGACCGTAGCCTAACTGCCAGCTGCGTTCGTCTTCGGCGTTGAAGTCGGACCAGTAGGAGTTCGCCAGGTAGATGGTGTTACCGCCGTCGCCGACGCGACCTTGATCCTTCTGGTAGCCGCCGTAGGCGTAACCCAGGTTGCTGTCGCCAGTACTGCGTTGATGAGCGACTGTAAACGAGTGCGGGCCGGTGACGACGGTCGCTGCCAGGCTCCAGATCTTGTTGTCGTCGCCGGTAGCACCGCTTTCGCGGACGTAGGAATCGTCCAGCTTGGTGCGGTAACCGTTGAAGTCCAGGGTCAGGGACTGATCCTTGTCGATCGGGAACACGTAGTTGGCGTTCACGTATTGCTTCTTCAGCACGTCTTCGACGTCAGACGCGTACAGCGCAGCCTTGAACTGTTCGGTGAACTGGTAGCTACCGCCCAACACGTTGATCGACTTCAAGCCACCGCTGTCACGGCCTTCAGCGCTTTTGCGCGATTCGGCGGTGAAGCGACCTGCGTTCAACTCCAGACCCTTGATCTCCTTGGAGGTGATCAGGGTGCCGGTGTAGCTTTCCGGCAGCAGGCGTGAGTTGTCGTAATTCAGCACCGGCAAGGCCGGCATCTGGTCGCCATAGGTCAGGGTAGTGCTGGAGAGACGGAACTTGACTGCCGCACCACCCTTCGACAGATCGTTAGCTGCACTGCCGCTGTCGCCCTGTTTGAAGAAGTCGATACCACCGGCGCCGCTGCGGCCCTTGCCGCCATCCAGACGCAGTGCGTACAGACCGAAGGCATCCACACCCACACCAACGGTGCCTTGAGTGAAACCGGACGAGAAAGTACCGATGGCCGCTTGGCCCCATTCGGCTTTGTCCGGGTTGCCGTCTTTATAGTCACGGTTGATGTAGGCGTTACGCAGCAGCACTTTGAGGCTGCTGTCTTCAACAAAACCTTTGGACTCGGCCTGGTCGTTAGCCATAGCCTGAGTGGCGCTCAACATCCCCAGTGCGATCAGGCTGATTCGCTTGTTCAACATGTTATTTTCCTTATTACGGGTTGATACGCGCTGTGTCGAACCACTGAAACGGCGCTATCGCGCTCTTTTTTCACCCCAAAACAAAAAGGCCCGCCCACGAAAATTCGCGGCGGGCCTTTTATTGTTTTGTGAGTCATGGCGGTTAGCCACAGGCGTTGGGGCGCATCCTAGCCGCGCCTTTAATGATGTGTCAATTTCAGGAATCGTCTGTGAATAGGCGAAAAACTTCTAAGAAATCACTTGTCAGCGATAGCCAATTGCACGGTGTGGCTGTCGACGAATTGTTCGAAATGCGTGACTTTGCCGTTGGCCAGGGTCCACAAGTGAGCGACCCGAGCATTCATCGGGCAGCCGGTTGCTTTGTAGATTCCGCTGTAATTGCCATAGGCAAATACCTTGTCGTCTTGTGCGACGTAGTTCTCGACCTTGAACTGAAAGTTTTCCCACTCGGTGGCCAGGCGCTTGAAGACGTTTTCGACGATAGCGTCGAAACCGACATAGGTCCCGGCGTAAGGAAAACCTGCGGCTTCGGTCCAGCGAGCGTCATCGGCCAGCGCAGCAGCGGTGTTGCGCGCGTTCTCCTGGGAGCTGGCGCCTTCGTAGGTGCTTTTGATCAGGCTCAGGTTGTCCATGATGACTCCAGATGAATTCAATGAGCGCAGCCGTCGAGGCCACAGGCATGAAACGCGGATGACGACTCTTTTGCCGCAAGCGACTGGCTCAGCCATTGGGCGAAGGCTTGTGGCTTGCCCAGCCAAGGGCCGATATCGATCAGAGTGAACTGACCATCCTGCTCCAACGCGAAGGTCGGGAAGCCCTGACCGCCGACGTTGGCCAAGAGTGCGCGACTGTCCTTGATATGGCGTTCGGTGTCGGCTTCATTAAATGCCTGTTGGAACGCCTCAGGTTCAAGACCTGTCTTTGTGGCGAGTTCCAGCAGAACGGCTTCGTCAGCGATGCGTCGACCCTCCACGTAATGAGCCGACTGCAAACGCCCCAGCAATTCAAGACCGCGTCCAGCGATCTGCTCGGCTGCCAGTACGGCGGCAATCGGCGGCGCGGAATCGAACACTGCCGTCTCATCGCGCAACAGCCCCTCAAAATACGCCTCGCCAAACGGCTGGCCGGTGTACTCGGCGATGCGTCGGTCGTGGGGCATCACGTAGTTGCGCAGTTGTGGCGAAACAGTCTGGCGGTTGGCACCGGTCATCATGCCGCCACCGTGGGCGATCACCGGCAACACGGTTTGGGCAGCCTGGACCAAAGGTTTAGCGCCGTAACACCAGCCGCACAAAGGGTCGTAAATGTAGTGAAGGATCATGGGAAGACTCCGGCAACAAAGTAGGAAAACTCAACGCCGGCAGATTAATCCCCAGACAGTTTCGGAAAAACGCTGGAATGGCTTTCAGTCTGTTTCATGAATCGGTCGAATGCTTTTTTCTTCCGCCAGGTGATGGCCTTGGCAAGATCAAAAGATCGCAGCCTGCGGCAGCTCCTACGCCGATCTATGTAGGAGCTGCCGAAGGCTGCGATCTTGACGTCCTGACAAGCGCCAATTTTTCAACAGGCATAAAAAAGCGCCGCCTTCCCGGCAGCGCTTTTATCAATCCGTTGTTTTTCTTCTTATCCTTCCATCACATCCCACAGTGCTTCCAGTTCCGCCTCGCTGAATAAACCAGCGGGGTAGCGCTCGATCATCATCCGGCGCGGATCAGCTTCCCTGATCTGACGCGTTCCATTGGACTTCAACCACTGCGCCAAGACCTGGAGCGATTCGCCATTAACTGCCAGGGGATGCAGTGTCCGCTCGCTCATCACGTTCATTTCGGCGTTCATCTCAGCGCTCTCTCCTGGATTGTGAGCGGCTAACTTATCCAAGGTTTATGACAGAACATCGAAGTTCTCTCCCTCCCCATGTTGCGCCATCGAAGATACAAGAGCTGTGCCAATATTTTCGAAGTGTCGACAAGTGGATACAAAAAAGCCCGCGGTCCTGATGGGCTGCGGGCTTTCTGCGAAATAACGACGCTAAATCGTTGCTCAATCGTTTCTTCAATCAACTCAAGCTGTTACGTCCTCACTCACTCCTTGTGCGGTGCGGGCTGTTGTTGGGTAAGGCAGTGGATGTTACCGCCGCCCAGTAACAGTTCGCGACCCGGTACCATGACTACTTCATGCTGCGGGAACAAAGCCTGCAAAATCTCTTTGGCCGGACCGTCCAACGGGTCGTCGAAGCTCGGCGCGATGATGCCGCCGTTGACGATCAGGAAGTTCACATAAGAGCCGGCCAGACGAACAGTCGGATTGCGTTCCTGAGTGCCATCCACCGGATCGACACCTGCGCATTCGTCTTCGGTCGCATACAGCGGCCCCGGAATCGGCATCTTGTGCACTGTGAACGGGCGACCCTTGGCATCGGTGCTGTTTTGCAGCACGTTCATTGCCGCCTGGCATCGCGGATAGTTCGGGTCTTGCGGGTCGTCGGTCCAGGCCAGCAGTACTTCTCCCGGACGCACATAGCAGCAGAAGTTATCCACATGGCCGTCGGTTTCGTCGTTGAACAAACCGTCCGGCAGCCAAATGATCTTATCCACAGCCAGATGGGCGCTGAGCACCGCTTCGATCTGCGCGCGATCCATGTGCGGGTTGCGATTGCGATTGAGCAAGCACTCTTCGGTGGTGATCAGGGTGCCTTCGCCATCGACATGGATCGAGCCGCCTTCGAGCACAAAACCTTCGGTGCGGTAGCGCGGGCTGCGCTCGATTTCGAGGATCTTGCCCGCCACCTGCGAGTCACGGTTCCACGGCGAATACAGACCACCGTCGAAACCGCCCCAGGCATTGAAGTCCCAATCCACACCACGGACTTCGCCGCGGTTGTTAATAACGAAGGTCGGGCCAGTATCCCGAACCCAGGCGTCATCGCTGGACATCTCCACCAGACGAATATTCGGCACGTCGAGCCGGGCACGAGCATTTTCGTACTGGCCAGCGGAAACCGCCACGGTCACCGGTTCGAAACGCGCGATGGCCTTGGCCACCGCCACATGCGCGGCTTGCGCCGGTTTACCGCCCAGGCGCCAGTTGTCCGGGCGCTCGGGCCAGACCATCCAGGTCTGGGTCTGTGGCGCCCATTCGGCTGGCATGTAAAAGCCGTCGGTGCGAGGGGTGCTGTTCAAAGTGGTCATGGTTCAGGACTCCAGGGAACCGTCGAGGGTTTTGATCGCGCCATACAGGTTCGGGCGACGGTCACGGAACGAGCCCCATGCGCTGCGGATATGCTCCAGCTCATCGAAGTCGAAACTGTGAACCAGAATGCCTTCTTCTGTTTCGTTCAGTTCTTGGACTTTCTCGCCAAACTGGTTGGCAATGAACGACGAGCCGTAGAAGGTAATGTCGTAGCCGTCCTGCTCTTCATTGCCGATGCGGTTGCTGGCGATCAGCGGCATCAGGTTGGCGCCGGCATGGCCTTGTTGCACGCGCTGCCAGTGATCGCGGGAGGAAATGGTCTTGTCGTGTGGCTCGCTGCCGATGGCGGTCGGGTAGAACAGGATTTCCGCACCTTGCAGCGCCATGCTGCGGGCGCACTCAGGGAACCACTGATCCCAGCAGATGCCCACGCCGATTTTCGCGTAACGGGTGCTCCAGACTTTGAAGCCGGTATCGCCCGGGTTGAAGTAGTACTTTTCGTGATAGCCAGGGCCGTCCGGGATATGGCTTTTACGATAAATCCCGAGGTTGCTGCCATCGGCATCGATGATCGCGATGCTGTTGAAACGTGCGCGGCCGGCCAGTTCGTAGAAGCTGATCGGCAGAACAACCTGCAGTTCTTTGGCGACTTTCTGGAAGTGCTTGATGGCGACGTTGTCTTCGACCGTCGTGGCGAGTTGCAGGTAATCCGGGTTCGGTTTCTGGCAGAAGTACGGCGCCTCGAACAGCTCCTGGATCAGGATGATTTGCGCGCCTTTCGCCGCGGCCTCACGGACCAGCTTCTCAGCGGTCTCGATGTTGGCTTCAAGGTCCCAGGAACAGGCCATCTGGGTAGCGGCGACGGTAACGATACGACTCATGAATCATCTCCTGGGCAAGTGCTTGAGGTCGAGGATGGCATCGACCGATGACAGAAAGAGACAGCACCGGGCGTGGTTCGTCCACACCGTGGGCAATGGCGACTTTATATCCGATAAAAATCGGCTTTTAAAGCAATAAACATTCTTTCTGTCGAAAATAATTCATTTAATACAGATAATAATCGAATTTAACGCGATCCCTTGTGGGAGCGAGCCTGCGCGCGATAGCGGAGGGTCAGTCGACATCAATATTGCATGTTCGACCGCTTTCGCGAGCAGGCTCGCTCCCACAGGGGTATGTGTTTACAACCCTTCTTCGAGAACCTTCGACAGCATGTCGACAAAGAAATCCACGCTCTGACGCGAGGTGACCATCGGCGGCTTGATCTTGAGGATGTTCAGGTAGTCACCCGTCGACTGCATGAAGATCCCTAACTCACGAAGACGGTCGCACAACGCCGTGGTTTCTTCGGTCGCAGGCTCCAGGGTTTCTCGATTACGGATCAACTCCACGCCCAGATAGAAGCCGGAACCATGCACTGCGCCCACCAACGGATGCCGATCGATCAATGCTTCAAGCCGTTCCTTGAAATACCCGCCCACGACCTGAGCGTTTTCCCAGAGTTTTTCTTCTTCCATCACATCCAGCACTGCCATGCCGATCCGGCAACTGACCGGGCTGCCGCCGGCCGACGAGAAGAAGTAACCCTCGGCCTCCAGCGCTTCAGCAATTTCCCGGCGGGTAATGACTGCGCCCAACGGCTGGCCGTTACCCATGCCTTTGGCCATGGTGATGATGTCCGGGACCACGCCCTGCTCTTCGAATCCCCAGAAAAACTTGCCCATGCGGCCGTAACCGACCTGCACTTCGTCGGCGATGCACACCCCGCCCTGAGCGCGGACCAGCGCATAGACCTGCTTCAGATAGCCCGGCGGCAGCGAGATACCGCCGGCATTGCCGTACACCGGCTCGCAGATGAAACCGGCTAACTGGCGTTTCTGCTCGGCGATTTTCGCCAGGTTGTGTTCGACGCTGCGCACGTAGTCGGGGGCGCTGTCGACGCCACGAAATTCACCGCGATAGGTGTTCGGCGCGGTCACCGGATGCACCCAGTCCGGACGGCTGCTCAAGGCCTTGGGGTTGTCGGCAATCGAAGTCGAGACTGCATCCGCCGCCACCGACCAGCCGTGATAAGCCTCCAATACGCTGAGCATGTCGCGACCGCCGCTATAAGCCCAGGCCAGACGGATCGCCAGGTCATTGGCCTCTGTGCCGCTGTTGACCAGGAATACGCGGTCCATGTTGTCCGGTGCCAGCTTCAGCAAACGCTCGGAAAACTCGGCAATCGCCGCGTAGTGAAAACGCGAATTGGTGTTGAGCAACGACCACTGCCGGCTAGCGACGGCAGCCATGCGCGGATGGCCATGACCCAGGACCGCGACGTTGTTGAGCATGTCGAGGTAAGAGCGGCCCTGCATGTCGATCAGGTGATTGCGCCAGCCTCGCTCGATGCGCGGCGGGTCGACGTAATAGTGCTTCTGGGAGCGAGCGAAACTCGCGTCACGGCGGGCCAGTAATGTCTGCGGGTCGAGCTCTTCTTCCGCATCACAGGCCAGGCCCAACAACACGGCAGGTGAAGGACATAACGCCTGCCAGGCTGCCGCGCGCGAAGGCGTACAAAACAACGGCGCGTCGAGCTGAGCACTTCGACACAACTGCACGATCAACGGCCCGCTGACTGAACCCAGCACCTGGCCTTTGACCAGCGCCGCGCTACTGCGTACCGATGGGGCCACGCCCCACAATCGGACGCTGAGCTCTGGGCCGTCCAGTTGCAGCAGGTTCTCCCCTTCAATATGGATAACCCCGGCAAATGGTGCTTCGACCGCCGTGCCGTCGGGCACTCGCAATGCAACATGTAACGGGAAAGTGTCCGGTTCACTGGCGCTGTCCGGCCGAGTGCGGGACAGACGATACTGGCCATATCGACTGGCCGCTAGACCGTGAGCCGCGGCGGCTTCCGTCAACAAATGCAGATCGATCCCTTGCTGTTCCCAGTTACCCGCCTCGAAATGCGGACTGAGCACGCCCAGATCGATCAATGCAAATTCACGCCCCACCAGACTCGGCAACAATGGCGCGAAGCTTTCACTGTCGATGCTCGGCAGGCCTTGACCGACCGCGGTAAGAATCGCCGCCTCCATCAACGCCAACGGTATCGATGCGGCAACACGGAAAATTTCCCACTCATGGGTCAGGTTGTCGCGACTGTACTCATTGCCCGGATCGATGCTGACTTGCTGTTCCCCACTCAATACCAGCACCGCCGAACGAGCGACGATCAACGGCCATAGCGCCAGCAACTCTTCATGCAGCAACGGGTTGACCGCGTGATAAGCCCGAACCGCCGGCAAAATGTAGAACGGATCGCCATCGGCATGATGCAGCAGCGCGGCGCAAGTCACCGATAGATCAGTAATCCGCCAGGTTCGGACCAGATCGCCGAAATCGATCACGCCCTGCAACTGCCATTGGCGCTGCGAATCCCGCTGCCAGACCACGTTGTCGTCGGTGATGTCCATGTGAATCGCCTGCACCGGCAGCTTATCCACCAAGGGCTGCAAATGGCGCTCGGCCTGTTCGGCCACTTCAGCAATCAACGCTCGTTGCCGCTCATCCTTGATCACCGGCAGCAAATGCGCGATCAACGCGTTGGCGTGGCGGGCGTCCCATTGAAGGGTGCGCTCAAGCCCCGAATGATCGAAACCGGCCAGCGCCAGGTCCATTTCGCCGCAGAGCCGACCGAAACCAGCGACTACTGAATGGCTTAGATGATCGAGGTACGTCAGGGATTGTCCATCGATGTAATCGAGCAGGCGTACATGCACCGCTTGACCACTAACCTCAAGGGAGAGCAGGTCTGCGCCATTTTTGGCAGGAATCACTCGAGGCACCGGCACGCCGGAATGTTCAGCCAGATGCTTGAGCCCTGCGTGCTGGGCTTGCAGCTCCAGCGCCGAATAATCACCACGGCTGATTTTCAGGACGAAACGCCCCTGCTCGCTGTCGACGCGGAAATTCAGATCCTGCTGGCTCCCAAGCGCCTGCAACTGCCCGCTCAGCCCGTAATGCTCTTTCAACAGCTCAAGCGCTTGCGCCGCAGACACCTGCGGGCTGGGCAGACTGGCGCGGTGAATCAACGTGGCGAGCGGCATACAACAACCCCTGAAATTTTATTAGGCGCTTATATCGCCACTGCTTGGGGCAATACGCAACCCTCTTATACCGGTCAGAGGGGTGGCATTGGGGATGGTTTCCCGTCAGCGATTACTCAGATGAACTTTCCTACGCAACGCGTCGACCGGCAGGAATGTCCGGGAATCAACCACGCCCATAAGCTGATTCCCTCAACAGGGAAGTCCGCCATTCATGCCAGAACGCTCATACCCGCTGACTTACAAGGAGCAGTTGCGTCGCCGTATCTTGCGTCCGCCGCCATCCGTAAACGAATACCAACCCATTGCCGATTTTCCCGAACCTCGGCCCACGACTCCTGAGCCAGTAACACTCATGGGTTGCGTGTTCGCCAAATCCTGCAAATTGCCGGACGGGATCATCAATTACGCGAACCCATCGGGCTTTGTTCCGCTGGACGCATTGAAGGATTATGGAAACTTTGCGCTTCTAGGCGGGCGTCAAGCCGATAGCTCTGGCGCCATTCCTCTGAAGAAAATCAGCGGCAATGCGTTGCCGATCGGACTGGGTGGTCTTGCCTTGGCTGGCCCGGCTGTGAGCGGTGCCGCAGTTGCCAGCGGGACTGTCGCCTCGGGTTTTCTGGCCGGGTTAATCGCGCTGCTCTGGCCTGGTGAACTGGGGGACAGCGCGCTGTACACCGATGAACAACTGCGCACGCTCAAACAAGCCAACTCACGTGTGCGGCTGAACATCGAACAGCAGGCCGACGGTTCCCTTAAGGGTTACGCCTTTTACACTGGTAAAAATGCCGATTGGCAGAGGGTTCCGGTCATCCAGTTTCAAGACCGAGGCAGCCAGCAGGTAGCCGAATTCGGTGAAGGCTTGGAGTTGATTTGGACCCCGGCCGTGGACCCTGGCGAGACTCTCGGCATTCCCTCATTGGAAGCGGCACCTCAAGCGCCAACGATCTGGGTCTACCCTCCTACACAGGCAAGTCGCGATATTCTGGTTAACCCGATTTATCCGCCGGAGTATCAGGATTTCATTCTGGTTTTTCCCCTGGATTCAGGGGGGCGGCCGCTGTATGTGGTGATAAATACCAGGAAGAGACTCCTCAATCCTGATCACGATTACATCGACGCGCCACAAACAGAAGAGATCAACGGTATTGCGGGGTTGCGTCAGGTCCGTGGAAAAACACCGCGACAAGGAGGCGGTGGAGTACGAGATAGATGGATCGATAGCAAGGGTCGCAAGTTTTACGAGTGGGACTATTGTTACGGCGAACTTGAAAAATATCTAGTCAGCGACGGAAGTCATTTAGGAGCGTTCTGCCACCTGACCGGTAATCAGTTGAAGCCAGCGGACAAGCGCCGAAATATCAAAAAATATTTGTGAGGCAACAATGGGACTACGAATCAGAATTCATTGGTTCGATGAGGCTACCGACATCGAAAAAGGTAAGGAGTATTCCCGCGACTTGGGGGAGGACGGCTCGGTGATGAAGGTGCTCGGCTTGCCTATAGAGGAGACCGTTAACAATGGGTTGTTTGACGTTACTCAAGCTTGGCTCCCTACGCTCCAACCTTATTTCGGACACCAAATAGATTTGAGCACGTTCATTTATCAGGTTGGGTTTTCTTATCGTGAGCAATGGTAAAGAAGACCAGTCAACGATATTAGGCAGTGTTGATCATGAAGGGCGCCTTCGATCATGTGACGGGGGAACAAAGAAAGCCGCCGAACAAAAAACGCAACATCAAAAAATTCATGTAAGGAACACAGTATGGCTTTAAGAATAAGACTTGAGTGGTATGACAAAAGCACTGACCTTGGGCTTGGAGAAGAGCTATCGAACATTGTCGAAGATGATGATTTCGTATTTACAACACTGGGACTTACAGATGAGTACCAAATATTCGATGGCGGATACAACGTCCTTCCAGAATGGATTTCATTGCTTCAATCCTACTTTACGCATCCTATCGACACTGCCCGGCACGACTATCAGATTGCCTTCCGCCTACCTTGATACACGACGACGATAGGGCGGATACAAAAAATATTCAGGATAAAATCAAACACCATGCGCCGAATTGCATTTTCAAACAAAAAAATACGAAACATCCCACGCCGCCTGCGAGCTTTAAAAGCGTGGGCAGCAGGTTATGATGGTTACTTCCCTAAAGACCTGCCCATCGATCAGGGCTATGTAAACTGCAAAATTCCGGTATTGGAAACGTTGGTGGAAGGCAAACAAGCCACCTTGGCCATTCAAAAGGAATGCGCCCAACAACTGATCAATGCCGCCCACCACCTGATTCAGGCCAGACCTGAAAACACCATCAACTGCAGGATAGTAGCCACCGTCACCACCCCCGACATGTTCTCGAGCGAAATCTGCATTTACACCGACATGAGTCGCTACCGTGGTCACGTCCTGCCGTTCGACTACAGTTATTTCCGCCAAATCCGAATCACCGACAGAAGCCTCGCCACCGAGTGGGGCCTTGTACTGCCGAAAGGGATGAATGAGGCAGGGTTTCACTTCGTTCATGAGGATGAAGACGGCCAGAAGTTTGAATCCGAACACTGGTACTTCGGAGAAGTGGACAAAACCGACGATGGTTCCGAGGAGGGGCGCTGAAAATACAGAACCTCAAAATATTCTGCGACGAGAATCCGCAACTGTTCAGCTATCCGGTGTCCCCCCAATGAATTTGCCCTTCCAGGTACTCCCCACTCGCACCCGCCGCCACTTTGCGTAAGAATGTCGGCCATCACGCCTATTGCTGGAGAAACACCATGAATGTAGTCACCACCGACCTGCCCGGTGTTCTGATCATCGAACCCAAGGTATTTGGTGACGAGCGCGGCTTCTTCTATGAGAGCTTCAACGCCAAGGCTTTCGAAGAAGCAACCGGCCTGAACACCCGATTCGTTCAGGACAACCATTCCCGCTCGCAAAAAGGTGTACTGCGCGGCCTGCATTACCAACTGGAAAACACTCAGGGCAAACTGGTCCGCGTCACCGCCGGTGAGGTGCTGGACGTGGCGGTGGATATTCGCCGCAGCTCGCCGCATTTCGGCAAATGGGTCGCTGTGCGTTTGTCTGCCGACAACCATCGCCAACTCTGGGTACCGGAAGGTTTTGCCCATGGTTTTGTGGTACTGAGCGATTTCGCCGAGTTCCTCTACAAAACCACCGACTACTACACCCCGTCGGCCGAGCGCAGCATTCGCTGGGACGATCCGGACCTGGGTATCGACTGGCAACTGGATGAAGCACCGAAACTGTCGGCCAAGGATCAGTCCGCCGCGTTCCTGAAGGACGCTGAAGTCTTTTCCTGAATTCCTGTGTGAATCTTCACCGCAAGCGCGCACTTGATCCCAGGTGCGCAGACTGCGCCCGCAAGCCTAGGCATAATGCATCTGTACCCCCAGGCGCTTGATGCTCATGACTCCGACCCTCCCCCGCAGACCCCGCTGGCGCAGCCTGGCGCTGCTCGCGCTGTGCCTGGCGCCCTTGCTGTGGCCGCTGGAGCATCTGGCCGAGCGTTACTACCGCAGCGAACTGGCCGGGCAGAACCGTCAGACCCTCGATCTCTACGTCGCCAACCTGCTGGGCACCCTGCATCGGTATGAAGTGTTGCCGCAGATTCTCGGCGAGCTGCCCGCCCTGCGTGCGACATTGTCGGCACCCGACGAGGGCGTGGTTCAAGGCAATGCCAATCGCCTGCTGAAAAACATTAGCGCCCAGACCGGTGCCGAAGTCATGTACCTGATGGACACCACCGGCAAGACGCTGGCGGCCTCCAATTGGGACAAGCACGACAGCTTCGTCGGCCGTAATTTCGCCTTTCGTCCTTATTTCAGTGAAGCCATGGCCGGTCGTCTGGGGCGCTTCTTCGGCCTGGGCACCACCTCGGCCAAGCGCGGTTACTTCTTTGCGGCAGCGATACGGGATCGCGAAAAAATCATCGGCGTACTGGTGATCAAGGTCGACCTCGACCACACCGAAAGCCTCTGGGGCAAAACCCCGGAACAACTGTTGGTGACCGACCACAATGGCGTGGTCATCCTCACGTCGCGGCCCGAGTGGCGTTTCCGCTCGACCCGCCCATTGAGCGATGCAGAGCGTGAGGCCATCACCGCGATTCAACCCTACCCGACCCGCGATCCCAAGCCGTTGAATCTCGACGCCAACGCCTGGCTGACTCAAACCCGGCAGATCGAAGAAACCGGCTGGAGCGTCAGTATCCTTGCACCACGTACCCTGATCGACCGTCCGGTACGCACCGTCGTGGCCATCGGCGGCGCAACGCTATTGGTATTGATGCTGCTGCTCGGCCTGATGATGCAGCGCCGACGCCATTACCTGGAGCGGATCGCCTTCGAAGGCAAGGCCCGCCAGGAACTGGAAGGCCGGGTCGCCGAACGGACCAGCGACCTGGAAGGCCTCAACCGTCGACTGAAGCAGGAAGTGCTGGAGCGCGAACACGCTCAGCAAGAACTGGTGCGCGCACAGGATGACCTGGTGCAGGCCGGCAAGCTCTCGGCGCTGGGGACGATGTCGGCAAGCATCAGCCATGAACTCAACCAACCGCTGGCGGCAATTCGCAGCTACGCGGAAAACGCCGAAGTACTGCTCGATCATCAGCGCACCGAAGATGCTCGCGGCAATCTCAAGCTAATCAGTGAATTGACCGGGCGCATGGCCTCGATCATCGCCCACCTGCGCGCCTTCGCCCGGCGTGATCGCCACGCCCCGGAAAGCGTCGCCCTGCAACCGGCGCTGGACGACGCCCTGGCGTTATTGGCCAAGCGTCGGCGCAGCATGGAAGTCGAGCTGATCCGCGACCTGCCAGCCGCCACCCTGTGGGTCGAGGCCGGTGAAACCCGTCTGCGCCAAGTACTCGGCAACTTGCTGGCCAATGCCCTCGATGCCCTGACGGAAAAAGGCCCGCCGCGTAAACTCTGGTTGAGTGCCGAGTCCACCGCCGATGGCGTCACTCTGTACATTCGCGACAACGGCCCCGGGTTTTGCCTGGAAGCGCTGGGTCGTGCCGGCGAGCCCTTTTACACCACCAAGACCCGTACTCAGGGGCTTGGGCTGGGGCTGGCGATCTGCGACACCCTGATGCGCGCCTTCGGTGGTGAACTGTCGTTCTCCAACCACAAAGAAGGCGGCGCCCTGATTACCCTGAAGTTGCGCGCAGGCGCACCGGGTGTGAGCCTGCAACCGTCCGAGGACCGAAGTGCATGACCATCGACAACCGCATCCAGGTCGTGTTGATCGACGACGATCCCCACCTGCGCCAGGCCCTGAGCCAGACTCTGGACCTTGCCGGCCTGAAGATCCTGCCGCTGGCTGAAGCCAAAGGCCTGGCCGGGCAACTGGAACGCGACTGGCCGGGAGTGGTGGTCAGTGACATCCGCATGCCGGGCATGGACGGTCTCGAACTGCTGACCGAACTCCACGCTCAGGACCCGGAGCTGCCAGTGCTGCTGATCACCGGCCACGGCGATGTGCCGCTAGCCGTACAAGCCATGCGCGCCGGGGCCTATGACTTTCTGGAAAAACCTTTCGCCAGCGACGCCCTGCTCGACAGCGTGCGTCGTGCCCTGGACCTGCGCCGGCTGGTGCTGGACAACCGCAGCCTGCGCCTGGCCCTGAGCGATCGCAACGAACTGAGCGCTCGACTGGTCGGGCAATCGGCGCCGATGCTGCGCCTGCGTGAGCAGATCGGTGCATTGGCGGCGACCAAGGCCGACGTGCTGATCCTCGGCGAAACCGGTGCGGGCAAGGAAGTGGTGGCCCGCGCGCTGCACGACCTGTCGAGTCGGCGTAACGGCCCGTTCGTGGCGATCAACGCCGGGGCCCTGGCCGAGTCGGTGGTGGAAAGCGAGCTATTCGGTCACGAGCCCGGCGCCTTCACCGGCGCGCAAAAGCGCCGCATCGGCAAGTTCGAATTCGCCAATGGCGGCACGTTGTTCCTCGATGAAATCGAAAGCATGAGCCTGGATGTGCAGGTGAAACTGCTGCGCTTGCTGCAAGAGCGGGTCGTCGAGCGCTTGGGTGGCAACCAGCTGATCCCGCTGGACATCCGCATCATCGCCGCGACCAAGGAAGACCTGCGTCAATCCGCCGATCAGGGCCGCTTCCGCGCCGACTTGTATTACCGCCTGAACGTCGCGCCGCTGCGCATTCCGCCGCTGCGCGAGCGGGGCGAAGATGCGCTGATGCTGTTCCAGCATTTCGCTGATGAAGCCAGCGCCCGCCACGGTTTGCCGCCCCATGAATTGCAACCGGGGCACCGGGCATTGCTGCTACGCCACACCTGGCCAGGCAATGTGCGAGAACTGCAGAACGCCGCCGAACGCTTTGCCTTGGGCCTGGAACTGGCGCTGGACAACAACATGCCGGATGGCGGCGTCGGCAGCACGATTGAAGTGGTCAGCGGCGGCCTTAGCGAGCAAGTGGAGAACTTCGAGAAGAGCCTGATTGCCGCCGAACTGGCACGCTCGCACAGCTCCGTACGCAGCCTCGCCGAAGCGCTCGGGATTCCGCGCAAAACCTTGCATGACAAACTGCGCAAGCATGGTCTGAACTTCGCCGACGCCGGCGCCAGCAGCCCCACCGACGAGCTTGATTGAGCTACCGTAAAATCATCCCCTTCAAACAAAAGGCCCGTGAATGAACCGCGACAGTCGTCACCTGGAATCGATCCTCCATCACGACATTCCCCTCACGCGGAAGATGGGCCTCAAAGTGCTCAACTGGCACGACCAACAACTGCGCCTGCACCTGCCGCTGGAGGCCAACGTCAATCACAAGAGCACCATGTTCGGTGGCAGCCTGTATTGCGGGGCGGTGTTGGCCGGCTGGGGCTGGTTGCATTTGCGGCTGCACGAAGAAGGCATTGAAGACGGGCACATCGTGATTCAGGAAGGGCAGATCAGCTACCCGCTGCCGGTCACCATGGACGCGACAGCGATTTGCCAGGCACCGAGTGCGGCGGTGTGGAAGAAGTTTCTGGCCATGTATGAGCGGTATGGGCGGGCGCGGTTGACGCTGCATTCGCGGATCGTGAATACCGGGAGTGAAGAGGATGCGGTGAAGTTTACCGGGCAGTACGTCCTTCACCGGTAAAGCAAAAGATCGCAGCCTTCGGCAGCTCCTACAGGTGTACGCATTCTCGCGTAGGAGCTGCCGAAGGCTGCGATCTTTTGATCTTCAACCCCGAGCCAAAGCCAATAACTTCTCCCGCCACGCAGCCTTAGCCGGCAGCGCCAGAAAGAACTCATTCAGCAACGAATCCCGCGCCGGATAACAGAACGGCTCACCGCTCAAATCCAGCACCTCCCCCCCCGCACCTTCCAGCACGCCTTGAGCCGCGGCGGTGTCCCACTGCGAAGTCGGCGCCAACCGTGGATAACAATCCGCCGCCCCTTCCGCCAGCAGGCAAAATTTCAGCGAGCTGCCGATATTCGCCAGTTGCAGTTCACCCAGGCTGTCGCTCAACCCCGCGAGTAACCGCTCCTGCTCAGGGCTCGAATGCCGACGACTGGCAACAACCGTAAAGGCTTCACCCGCAGCCGGAACCTCGCGAACCTGAATCGGCAACGGCTCGGCGCCTATATCGCCACGCCAGGCACCCAACCCGGCGCCGCCGACATAAAAGCGCCCATTGGTCGGCATCGACACTACACCGAACACCACACGCCCTTTCTCGATCAGCGCAATGTTGACGGTGAACTCTTCACTGCCGGAAATAAACTCCTTGGTCCCGTCCAACGGATCGACCAGCCACCAGCGCTGCCAGCCGGCGCGCACGCTCTGGGGGATATTGGCGTCCTCTTCGGACAGCACCGGAATGCTCGGATCCAGCGCCGTCAGCCCGGCCAGAATCAGATGATGAGCGGCCATGTCAGCGGCTGTGACCGGGGAATCATCGGACTTTGCAGTGACGGCAACGTTGACGCGCCAGAACGGCAGGATCGCCTCGCCAGCCTTCAAAGCCAGTTCAACGACTGGGGCCATCAGCGGATGGGGGAAATTCAACGTCATGGCAGGAACACCCCTCGCTGAGTCAGCAGATCACGGGCCAGATACAGCGCCGCCAAGGCACGGCCCTCGGTGAATCGCGGGTTCTGCGCCAGGGCTGACAATTCATGCAGGTTGATCTTTTCTACTCCCATCGGCTCGGGCTCATCACCTTCCAGGCGTTCTTCGTACAGGTCGGTGGCCAGCACCACCTGGATTCTCTGGCTCATGTAGCCCGGTGACAATGACAACTCGGTCAAATGTTCCAGCTGCCGTGCGCCATACCCGGCCTCCTCCATGAGCTCGCGCTCGGCCGCCGCCAATACGTCTTCGCCCGGCTCGATCAAGCCTTTGGGCAGGGACAGTTCGTAGGCATCGGTGCCGCCACAGTATTCCTCCACCAACACCGCGTGGTCCGCGTCAAGCATCGCCACGATCATCACCGCACCATGACCGGTGCCTTTGCTGACCAGACGCTCGTAAGTACGCTCCACGCCATTGGAAAAGCGCAACTTCAGCTCTTCGACACAGAACAAACGGCTGGTGGCGACGATCTCGCGGGCGAGTACGGTGGGTTTCTGGCGCATGAGAGGCTCCTTGGCGTGAACGCGTTACTATACCCGGCCTATCCTGATTGTTTACCTCGGATATCTTTTTTACCGCTGGAGAAGTTTTTTATGTCCCTGCTGCCCTGGCGCGACATCGATACCGTTCTGCTGGACATGGACGGCACGCTGCTGGACCTGCACTACGACAACCATTTCTGGATGGAGCATCTGCCCCAGCGTTATGCCGAGCTGCACGGGGTGAGCCGGGCCATGGCGGAGCTGGAGTTGCAGCCGCTGTTCGAACGCAATGCCGGCCAGTTGCAGTGGTACTGCCTGGACTTCTGGAGCGCCGAGCTGAAACTGTCGGTGCGCGAACTGAAACTGGAAACCGCACACCTGATCGCCCTGCGGCCGGACGCGGACACGTTTCTGGCGGCGATCAAACGCGCCGGCAAACGCGTGGTACTGATCACCAACGCCCACCGCGACTCGCTGTCATTGAAGCTGGAACGAATTGAACTGGCGCCGTATTTCGAGCGTTTGATCAGCTCTCACGATTACGGTTTCCCCAAGGAAAACCCGCAGTTCTGGGATGCCTTGCAAGCCGACATCGACTTTGATCCGGCGCGCAGTCTGTTTATCGATGACACGCTGCCGATCCTGCGCAGTGCGCGCAATTTTGGCGTGGCGCATCTGCTGGCCGTGAGCGAGCCGGACAGCCGCAAAGGGCCGAAGGACACGGCCGAGTTTGCGGCGGTGGGGGATTATCGGGAGCTCATCGCAGGGCTCTAGACCGAGTCGCCTGCTTCGCGAGCAAGCCCGCTCCCACAGGTTTTTTGTCGTTCGCGTGGTATGCATACGACATAAAACCTGTGGGAGCGCGGCTTGCCCGCGATGGCCATCACACGGTCTCAAGTCTTACTCAGGAATCCGCAACGACTGCCCCGGATAGATCTTGTTCGGATCCTTGAGCATTGGCTTGTTGGCTTCGAAGATCTTTTGATACTTGTTGGCATCGCCATATACACGCTTGGAAATGGCGCTGAGAGTGTCGCCTTTCTCGACGGTGACAAATTTTGCCGCCGTTGCCACTGGCCCGGTCACGGTGATCTGATCATCCACCGAGCTGATACCGGCCACATTGCCCAGGGTCAAAAGAATTTTTTCTTTTTCTTCCTGGGTGGCGGCTTCGCCGGTGGCGATAACTTTCTCGCCTTCAACCTTCACCTGGATTTTGGACGTATCGATTCCTGACAGTGCGTCTTTCACATGCTTGGTCAACGCTTCGCTGTTGGCTTCGGCCTTGTCTGGTGTCAATGCATCAAGGATTTTTTCACCGGCATCTTTCAAAAAGCTGAAAAGGCTCATCGTGTTTTCTCCATAGGTTCAGGTTCCAGACGCCAAAGACTAGACCAGCCTGGCAAAGCCCGGTTGCCAGCCGACCAATGACCCAATCCCGTGCAGGCGGTAGAATCGCAAACCTTGCCCGCGCCCTGGAGCGAAGATGGACATCAAGCAGCTCAAATTCCTCATCGCTCTCGACGAAACCCGGCACTTCGGCCAGGCCGCCGCGCGTTGTCACATCACCCAGCCGACCCTGTCCATGCGCCTGCGCAGCCTCGAAGAAGAGCTCGACCTGCCGTTGGTCAACCGCGGCCAACGCTTCGAAGGTTTCACCGCGCCGGGCGAACGCGTGCTGGCGTGGGCGCGTACGGTGTTGGCTGCCTACGACGGTTTGCAGGCCGAAGCGGCAGCCTGTCGCGGCAACCTCGTAGGTACGTTGCGTCTGGGCGTAGTGCCGCTGTCGAGTTTCGACCCGGTACCGCTGATGCAACGCCTGCACGCCGAACACCCGAACCTGCGCTTCGAACTCTCGGCACTGAGTTCCGAACAGATCCTCGAACAACTGGCGAACAATCGCCTCGACCTCGGTGTTTCCTACCTGGAACGCCTGGATGGCGAGCGTTTCGACTCCCTGGCTTTTAGCGAAACACGCATGGGCTTGCTTTACGATCAGCGTTTCTTCAGTTTCGGCGACGCGCCCTTAAGCTGGAAATCGTTGATTGAACTGCCGCTGGGCATGCTCACCAGCGGCATGCATTTTCGCCAGTCCATCGACCATAACTTCCATAGTCGTGGCCTGGCTCCCCAACCGTTGCTGCAAACCGATTCAGTCCACCAATTGTTACAAGCAGTACACGGCGGTCTGTGTTGCGCCGTGATGCCATTGGAAGGTGGTCTGGAGAACCTCACTGATCACTTGCGCCTACAGCCCATCGAAAGCGCCCAGACCCTCGCCCGGCTGGGGCTGATCATGCGACGCAGCGCTCCACGTTCGGCGCTCGCAGAAGCCTGTTTCGCGATTTATCAGAAATCACTGACAGACTCTTGATCGACCCCATCTATCGGTAGATCAGTAATAGCGATTAGACGCGACAAGTTGACACGCCTAGGCTTAAAGCTGACCAAACCGTTGGTGAGCCCATGAACGCCAAGCGCCCTGCCCGCGCGGCGCCAGCTGTTGAAACGCCCGCGACCGCCGCAAGCCAGACCTACAGTTACTGCAATCTTGAATACACCGAATCGACCAGCACTGCGCTGGCCGAGGAAGTCGCGTTGGCGATTGCCTATAACGGCATCAGCCAAGCGGTCATGTTGGTGACGCCAACGGATCTTGAAGACTTCATCGTCGGCTTCAGCCTTGGCAGTGGCATTATCGAAGACGCTTCAGATATCTACGACTTGCAACTCAGTGGCACAGGTTCGGCGCAATACGCGCAAGTGACCATCGCCAATCGCGCCTTCTGGAACCTCAAGCAGCAGCGTCGGCAACTGGCCGGCACCAGCGGTTGCGGGCTCTGTGGCGTGGAAGCGGTGGAGCAAGCGCTGCCCGACCTCAAAGTATTGCCCGGCGCCCCGCTACCCCCGGCCGAATGGCTGGACGGCCTGCGCCAGCGCATCGGCGAATTCCAGCCGCTGGGCCAGCATTGCGGCGCGGTGCATGCGGCGGTGTTCATGGACGGCAACGGCGAATTGTTGCTGGGCCGTGAAGACATCGGTCGGCACAACGCCCTCGATAAGCTGATCGGCGGATTGATCCGCCAGAAGATCCCGACCACTGGCGGGCTGGCGATTGTCACCAGTCGTTGCAGTCTTGAATTGATCCAGAAAGTGTTACGCGCCGGTATCCAGACCCTGGTCAGCCTGTCGTCGCCCACGAGCCTTGCCGTGCAATGGGCCCGTCGTCACAACCTCAATCTCATCCATCTGCCGCAGAAAAGTGCACCGCGGGTTTACAGCCCAGCGTTGGAGAATCAAGCGTGAGTCAACACCGTCAAGCCGACCAGAAACCCGTCCCCCGCTACAAGCCCTACAAAGGCCCAGCCGGTGGCTGGGGCGCGCTGATCAGCGTCGCCCAAGCCTGGTTGACCAGCGATAACGCGCTGAAAAACCTCCGCATAATGCTCAAGACCAACCAGAACGGCGGCTTCGACTGCCCAGGTTGCGCCTGGGGCGATTCTCCGGAAAAGGGCATGGTGATGTTCTGCGAGAACGGCGCCAAAGCGGTGAACTGGGAAGCGACCAAACGCCGTGTCGACGCCGCATTCTTTGCCAAACATAGCGTCAGCTCGCTACTGGAACAGAGCGACTACTGGCTTGAATATCAGGGCCGTCTGACCGAGCCGATGAGCTACAACGCCGAAACCGATCGCTACCAACCCATCGGCTGGGATGATGCCTTCACCCTGATCGCCAAGCATCTGCGCGGCCTGTCGAGCCCGGATCAGGCCGAGTTCTACACCTCGGGCCGCGCCAGCAACGAAGCGGCGTACCTCTATCAGCTGTTCGTACGCGCCTACGGCACCAACAATTTCCCCGACTGCTCGAACATGTGCCACGAGGCCAGTGGTGTGGCCATGGCGCAAAGTATCGGCGTCGGCAAAGGCACTGTGACCTTCAATGATTTCGAACACGCCGATGCGATTTTCGTCTGGGGCCAGAACCCGGGCACCAACCACCCGCGGATGCTCGAACCCCTGCGCGAAGCGGTGAAACGCGGGGCTCAGGTGGTGTGCGTCAACCCGCTGAAAGAACGCGGTCTGGAACGCTTCCAGAACCCGCAGCACCCGCTGGAAATGCTCACAAACGGCGACAAGCCGACCAATACCGCGTACTTCCGTCCGGCACTGGGCGGTGACATGGCGGTGCTGCGCGGCATGGCGAAATTCCTGCTGCAATGGGAGCGCGATGCGCAGAAGACCGGCGCCCCGGCAGTGTTCGATCACGATTTCCTGAATGAACATGCCGTCAACGTGCTGGATTACATGGGCGTCATCGACGACACCCCATGGGAGCAGATCGTCGAACAATCCGGCCTGACGCTGGTGGAGATCGAGCAAGCGGCGCGCATGTACGCCAAAGGCAAGAACGTGATTATGTGCTGGGCCATGGGCATTACCCAGCATCGTCATTCGGTGCCGACCATCCAGGAAATCGCCAACCTGATGCTGTTGCGCGGCAACATCGGTCGGCCGGGTGCCGGTCTGTGCCCGGTACGTGGCCACAGTAACGTGCAGGGCGACCGGACGATGGGCATTAACGAGCGTCCGCCGGTGGCACTCCTCGATTCTCTGGAGCGGCGCTTCCAGTTCAAGGTGCCCCGTGAAAACGGCCACAACGTGGTCGAGGCGATTCACGCCATGGCCGACGGCCGCTCGAAAGTCTTCATCGGCCTGGGCGGCAACTTCGCCCAAGCCACCCCGGACAGCCCACGGACCTTCCAGGCTTTGAGCAACTGTGACCTGACCGTACAGATCAGCACCAAGCTCAATCGCAGCCATTTGGCCCACGGCAAGGACGCGCTGATCCTGCCGTGTCTGGGCCGTACCGACATCGATATCCAGACCGAAGGCGCCCAAGCGGTGACTGTGGAAGACTCGTTCAGTATGGTCCACGCCTCCAACGGTCAGCTGCAGCCGCTGTCGAACCAGATGCGCTCGGAGCCTGCAATCATCGCCGGGATCGCCGCGGCGACCCTGGGGAATAAACCGGTGGACTGGAACTGGCTGGTGGCCGATTACAGCCGCGTCCGCGATCTGATCGCCGACACCATCCCGGGCTTCCGGGACTTCAACGAGAAGATTCAGAACCCGGGCGGTTTCCACTTGGGTAACAGCGCCGGCGCACGTCGCTGGAATACCCCATCGGGTCGGGCCAACTTCCGTGCGAACATGCTGCCCAAAGATCTGGTACACGAACGCACCCGCGCCACCGGCGTTCTGCCGGACCTGATCATGCAGTCGATGCGCTCCCACGATCAGTACAACACCACGGTTTATGGTCTTGATGACCGTTATCGCGGGGTGAAAGGTCAGAGGGATGTGTTATTCGTCAATGAAGCCGACATTATTCGCCTCGGGTTCAAGCCAGGGCAGAAGGCTGACATCGTTTCGATCTGGGATGATAGCCGTGAACGCCGGGTGAAGGGCTTTACGCTGCTGGCGTTTGATATTCCTGCCGGGCAAGCGGCTGCTTATTATCCGGAAGTGAACCCGCTGGTGCCGCTGGAAAGTACCGGGGACGGCAGCCATACGCCGACGTCGAAGTTTGTGGCGATTCGGTTGGAGACGGCGAGTGAGACTGGGTTGATCATGGCCAAGTCGGCTTAATGCGGCGTCTAAACTGACGCCATCGCGAGCAGGCTCGCTCCCACATTAGATCTTCAGTGGACACAGCATTTGTGTTCGACCGAGATCCACTGTGGGAGCGAGCCTGCTCGCGATGGCGATAGTACATTCAACAGATTCTTCCGAACCGCACTTTCCAATCGCCCACAAAAAAGGCCGTTTCTGTATAGAAACGGCCTTTGCGAAGTAGTTAAAGACCGGCGAAAAATACTTAAGTTCCACCCAAAAAACAGTAACTTATAGAATTGTGCTCAAGTCGTGTTATTCGTCGGATTTCTATTGTCACAACCATGACACAGCCTCAGGATCGCGCCGTCATCCCCTTGAGGTTCCTCTATGAAGTTCTCCTCGATTCTCTTGTTGTCCCTTGGCCTGGTCAGTGGCTTCGCTTCTGCAGGCGGCACCACCGAAGCTGGTGTGGGCGGCGCATTGGGCGGGGTTCTGGGCTCGGTCGTCGGTCAATCGTTAGGCGGCAGTACAGGTTCAACCATTGGCGCGGCCTTGGGCGGCGCGGGTGGTAGCGCAGTCGGCGCAGACAAACGCAGCCGTGGCGAAGCCGCCATTGGCGGTGCGTTGGGCGCAGCAGGCGGTAACGTGGTCGGCCGCAGCATGGGCGGCACCACTGGCAGCCTGATCGGCTCCGCAGCAGGCGGTGGCGTCGGTGGCGCGCTGGGTAACCACATGGGCAACAGTAGCAATGATGACGATGATCGTCGTTCCCGTCGTCGTGGTTATGACGATGATGATCGTCGCTATTACCGCGACGGCCACCCAGGTCGCGGCCATGCCTACGGCCACCGCAAGCATCACCATCGCTATCGCGACTGAGGCTTGAATCGCCTCGTTTACCGGTAGATCAAAAAAATCGCAGCCTTCGGGCTGCGATTTTTTTTTGCCCCTCAAACCGCTAGCCGCTCCAATGCCCCGCGCAATCCGGCAGGAATCGCCACCGGTTGATTCGTGGTCCGATCCACGAATACATGCACGAAGCGCCCTGCCGCGCAGGCTTCATCTTCGCCGGCCTTGAACACCGCCAATTCGTATTGCACCGAGCTGCTGCCCAACTTGCCGACCCGCAGGCCGATCTCGATCCGGTCCGGGAAAGCGATAGAAGCGAAGTAATCGCAGGCGGAACTCACCACAAAAGCCACCACCTCGCCGTCATGGATATCCAGGCCGCCGACTTCGATCAGGTAGGTGTTCACCGCCGTGTCGAAGAAGCTATAGTAGGTGACATTGTTGACGTGACCGTAGGCGTCATTGTCATGCCAGCGGGTGGTGATGGGCTGGAAGTGCGGGTAGTCGGTGCGTTGGGGCATCGGGTTGGACATCAGTGTTGGTTCCTGGGGTTGGATAGCGAGTCTAAAGCGAAAACCGCGTTATCGTTCTTCGCGAGCAAGCCCGCTCCCACATTCAATCTTCATTGGACACAGGTTTTGTGTACGCCTGAGATCAACTGTGGGAGCGGGCTTGCTCGCGAAGGGGCCTTCACAGACGCCACATAGAATCACATGTCAGCAAAGCCTCTACCCTCTGCCGCCAGTTCACCAATCAACCGCGCCGGCGCCCAGTGATCGCCCTGCTTGGTCTCAAGCTGCAACAACCGCAGATGAATATCTTCCAACCCTTGCTGATCCGCCCAGGCCATCGGCCCGCCCTTCTCTGCCGGGAAGCCATAACCATTGAGATAGACCAGATCGATGTCGTGCGCCGACGTCGCAATACCTTCCTGAAGAATCTTCGCCCCTTCGTTGACCAGTGCCAGCAAACAACGCTCCAGAACCTCTTCAGGGCCGATATCGCGACGCTGGAACCCTAATCCTTCGCTGACTTCCAGTACCAGCGCATCGACTTCCAGATCGTGCTCAGCCTGGCGGCTGCCCGGTTCATAGTGGTAATACCCATCGCCACTCTTCTGACCGAAACGCCCCAGCTCGCACAGGCGGTTGTCCACCTGAACCTCCGGCGCATCCTGACCTTTGCCAGCCAGTTCTCGAGCACGCCACTCCAGATCGATGCCGACCACGTCGTACATGCGGAACGGCCCCATGGCGAAACCAAACCCTTGCAGCGCCGCATCCACCTGATAAGGCAAAGCGCCCTCCAGCAACATCTTGCGCGCTTCGAGCACGTACGGATGCAGCATGCGGTTGCCAATGAAGCCATGGCAGTTGCCCGACACTACGCTGACCTTGCCCATGCGCTTGCCCAGCGCCAGCGCCGCATCAAGCACCGCCGGCGCCGTCTGGGCGCCACGCACAATCTCCAGCAATTTCATGATGTGCGCCGGGCTGAAGAAATGCAGGCCCAGGACCTGCTGCGGGCGGCGAGTGGCAGCAGCAATCGCGTCGATGTCCAGCGCCGAGGTATTGCTGGCCAGAATCGCTTCAGGTTTCATCAGGCCGTCGAGTTCGCGGAAAATTTTCTGCTTCAACTCGAGGTTTTCGTAGACCGCTTCAATGACCAGATCAACATCGCGGATCGCTGCGTAATCGGCGGCCGCCGTTACCCGTGCAATGCGCGCATCCGCTTCGGCCTGATCGATCCGCCCCTGAAGCACGTTATGGGCGTAAGTCTCAGCAATACTGGTCAGCGCCTGCTCAAGCATCTGCGGATTGTTATCGACCCATTGCACCGGCACTCCGGCGTTGGTCAGGCACATGACAATGCCACGGCCCATGGTGCCTGCGCCGATCACGGCGGCGCGCTGAATATCGAACGGTGTCTGGCTCATGATTGTTCTCTTGTTAGCGATCCAAAGACAGTCCTCACCATAGTCAGGCGCCGGGCTTTTTTGAAATTTATTCCTGTGATGGGCAACATTCAGTGAATGGATGTACGTTCAAAAACACCGATATCCCTGTGGGAGCGGACTTGCTCGCGAAAGCGGTGTGTCAGGCAGCATCAATGTTGAATCTAATGGCCCCTTCGCGAGCAAGCCCGCTCCCACATTGACGGTGTTTCAACTTGGCAGGTGCGCTTTAGCCCAGTCGCGCACGTCGCCATACGGATAATCCTCCAACGCCGCAAACCCCGGAATCGACCGAGCCTTGAGCTTGGTAAACAACGGCACGCTGATCCCACATAGAAATCTGGTTACGCGCTCAGCCGAAGGAATGTTGCCCGTGTGCTGCTCGTGCCTGTGGATAAAATCACCACACAGCGCCTCGAAATTCTTATCCACAAGCGCTGGCAATTCCGGTGGTGCTGGCAATCGCGCCACCTGACCGTGACATACCGAGCAATGCCCACACTGCCGGGGCGCGTTTTCGTCGCCGAAGTACTCGGCCAGGCGGTAACCCAGACAGTGGTCAGTGGCGAACAGATCCAGCATGGCGTGAATTCGCGCGATCTCGGTGCGCTCGTGCTGGGTGAAGTAGGCGTGCAATTCAGCGCTCAGGGTTTGGGAATCAAAGTCCGCTTGCAGCAGGCTGTAGACCTCGGTCATCTGCTTGCTTTCGACCTCGACCCAGCCCTTCTCCTGGAAGTAATCCAGCGCCTTGACCACCCGAGTGCGCTCGGCGGAATACTGCTCATACAGCGCATCGAAATTCACCGTGGCCCAAGTCCGTGCGCGGCTGGAGGTCCGGATGATCGCCGAGACGAAGTCCTTTCGTTCACCCTCAAATCGGGCAAGCAATGCTTCGGGCTCCTGCAAATACTTGAAGCGGTATTCGGCGTAATAGGCATAACGCGGCGCGATTATTCCGCGCAACTCCAGCTGTACCAGCAAGGTCTTGAGCGGTAACTGGCGAATGTTGCTCTGATCGGCCAAAGGTCCCAGCAGAAACTCCCACTGTCCCTCGGGCACAGCGGCTTGCAACTCCTCGAGCACGCAACGAATGCCGTCCCGTTCCGGCGTGTCGCCGTAGACGAAGTTCTCCAGCACGTTGAGGCTGTCGCGGTTGGCCAGCACCAGGCAATCGGATGGCTGCCCGTCACGCCCGGCGCGGCCGATTTCCTGGCTGTAGTTTTCGATGGATTTAGGCAGATCGAAATGCACCACGTTGCGGATATCGCTTTTGTCGATGCCCATGCCAAAGGCAATGGTCGCAACGATGCAATTGGACTGCCCGCCCATGAACCGCCGCTGAATCGCTTCCCGTTGCTCATGGGGCAAACCGGCGTGATAGGCCTCGGCCTGAATGCCATTGCGCCCCAGATGTTCGGCGATGTGCTCGGCGGTTTTCTGCAAGGTGACGTAGACGATACTCGGCTGGCCGGGACGCTGGCTCATCCACTCGACAAGGCGTCGGCGCTTGTCTTGGCCGCGTACCGGTTCCACCAACAGATTGAGGTTGGGCCGGTAGAAACCGGTGGTCACCACATCCTCAGGGGCGATGGCGAATTTGGCCTCCATGTCGGCGATCACCTTGGGTGTCGCGGTGGCGGTCAGCAGCAGGGCCTGAGGGATGTTGAACTGGCGCTGGTAGTCCGGCAGCTTGAGGTAGTCGGGGCGGAAGTTGTGACCCCATTCAGAGATGCAGTGGGCCTCGTCCACCACCAGCAGCGAGATCGGCACCTGCTGCAGAAAATGGCGGAAGCGCTCGTTTTTCAGGCGCTCCACGGAAATCATCAGAATCTTCAATTCCCCGGACTTTGCCCGGGCCATCACATCGCTGGCGTCATCGCGGCTCTGCGCCGAATCGATACTGCCGGCCGCAATGCCATGGCGCTGCAAAAACGCTAACTGATCCTGCATCAGCGCCAGCAAAGGCGACACAACCAACGTCAGGTGCGGCAGCAACAAGGCCGGCAATTGATAGCAAAGAGACTTGCCCGAACCGGTCGGGAAAATCGCCGCCGCCGAGCGCCCGGCCAACACGGCGCTGACCGCTGCCTCCTGGCCGGGCCGAAACTGTGGATAACCGAAAACCTGTTCCAGGGTGTTGTGCATAAGCTGTCACTCCGTTGACCGCTGCGAAGCCCAAAGCCTAGCCGGCGAACGCAGCGAGTCGAGAAAAGGTCGGGGGCAAAAACGATACGGGATGATACAGCGGATAGATCGGGGAGACTGCACAGCGTAGGGAATGGGGTGGCTGGCAGATCGCTTTCGCGAGCAAGCCCGCTCCCACATTAGACCGAGTTCCTAAGTACGAATGCGGTCAACTGTGGGAGCGGGCTTGCTCGCGAAGAGGCCAGCAATATCACCAAAAAAACATCAATAAAAAATCAGGGCCTCAACACCGCCACCCGCAACTGCTCATCCAGCGCCTGCTCATGAAACACCTGGCTCCTGCTCGCCCAAACCGCATAAGCCGGGCTGATTTCACCCGTGAACGCCGCCGCCAACTGACGCAAATCCGCGATACTTCGCACACGGGGGCAAAAGGGTTCACCGTCACAGTTCTGACTGGCGCTGCGGTAGGTGACCAGCAACCGATCCCACAACCCCTCCCGCACTTGCCTGACCGACTTGAGCTTCACAGCCTGCACACCCAGTCGCTGTTTCAGACCCTGTTCATCCAGCGCTTCGCTGGCCAGCAGCGCCTTGCCCACCATCAACACCTCGGCGCGAGAGGCGGTGTCGATGTCCGCTTGGGTGGTCAGTGCATCCGGCCAACCGGTTCGCTCCATGTTCGCGAGGACGAGCGAATGACCGACATCAGCAGCGCCCGCTATCCGACAAACACCGGCCCACAACAATAAAATCGAGGCCATACGTAGCCATCGCATACCTAATTCCCTTTAAGAGTCGACTCAGACGTTTCGAAACGTCCTACAAATTCTGGCGCGCACCCTACAGCGGTTTAGTGCGTCGGGCCTGACAATCCCGTAGGAATATCGACCTCTAAGGGAAAAGCTTAAAAAATAGTTACGGTATGCGTAGGCAAAGGGCGACAACGCCAATAAACCCCCTACAAAACCTGTCCATTTGCGTCACCTTGCGACACCTCGCCACGGCCCTCTATAGTTTCCGACGCGGCTGAAAACACTGTGCCGGCCTGCCAGCGAGACTGCACGACTTCCCACAGGACTGACCTCGATGAACACGTTCCAATCGTTAACAGACCGCTATCGCCCGCTCAAAACCAGCTACAGCGATACCCCCGTGTTGGTCGTCGACACCGAAGCCAATCCTCACGAGATTCTCGACGCCTCCCTGCAACGCATCCGCGCCGCCAGCGACCTGCTCGAAACGCTCTATTGCCTGTGCTTCAAACAGGCAGACGTGAAAGATATTCCCAATATCATCAATGCGCTTTACTTATTAACCCAAGACGGCTGCGAACTTCTTGAAACCGCCAAACAACTAATAAAGTCGCCAGACAAAAACAGCAACCCATGACACCTCACACAAAAACAGCAACAACCAATCACTTCACGCCTCGAACAACACAAACTAATGTGCCAGCTCTTACATTAAACAAGAGCAACACAAATGACTGTATTAACTATTTTCTTTTGCGGCACCGGTTCCACCAAATTTGACAATAGCAACGCCAACTTCTGGGACGGCGAACTGGTGTCGACACTCGCCTCCCACCATCTTGGCCGTGAGTTCGCCGAATGGATCGTGGTCGACGGCCCCGGCAGCGGTAACCTGCAAGCCGACGATCTCTTTACCAAGACCAAGGAGTACGGCCTCAGCGGCACACTGTTCGGCAAAGGCTGGGAGCAAAACGTCCAGCATGCGATCAACATCATCAAAGGCCAGTGCAGCTGGCAGCGCGAGCAACTGACCGAAGCAGAATACAACCGCCTCAAAGCGGCCGGCATCCCCATCGAAGACGTTAAAGTTGAAGGCTCGTGGTTCTGGCGCAAATACAACTATGGCGATCGCAGCGTGACCCAGCAGGCGTTGCAAGAACAGATCATCAAAACCTTCCGCAAGGACGGTGTTATTCCCACCCAAGTAAACCTGGTCGGCTGGAGCCGCGGCGGCATTAGTTGCCACATGCTGGCCAACGCCATGTTCAAGGACAGTGAACTTAAAAACATCCCGGTTAATATCTTTGCCATTGACCCGGTTCCTGGTATTGGCAACTTTCAGGATGACAAGGTCAAACTCGGCGCCAACGTCAAAGAGTATGTAGGTTTCTATGCCCGAGACGAACGCTCGAAAGGTTTCAGCTGCGTTATTCCGCAAACCGCCACCGGCACCAAAACCCACATTTACCCCATGGCAGGCCGCCACGCCACCATGGCTGGCAATGCCTCCCCCGACGGCGTCAACGGCCCGAAAACCCTGGCTGAACCGGGCCGGATCGTCCGCCACTTCGCCGAAGTCTGCCTCCGACGCTGGGGCGTGCAACTGGACAAGCCGTTGAACCTGACCCATGCCGATCTGGAGAACCTCGGCAAAGCCATGGTCGGCGACGAAGCGAAGTACCGGCTGATGCACAAATACTCTTACACCTACTTCACCGAGCTGGATCAAGGCGAACGCTATGTTTCGCTGGGCAGCCAAGGGGTCAACTTCTCGGCGGTGAAAGGCACGATCTATACGCCGGCGACTGGGCTGACGACTAGCGTGCTGGATGTTGCGGCGTATCGGCATATTTGTTGACGTGATGGGCGCGGGATGGCGGAAAAGCGCGAGAAATTTCGTCGCGAAAAATCCTATAGAAACGGCCTAACCAAGGCTCATCCCGTTCCTACAAGCGGGGACTCCTTGTCGTCTATCGTTGCCCGATGACTCACACCTATAGTCGTGACCGTCACTGCCAAATCAGAGACTCGGGCTTGGTCACCCGAATAGAGAACTCATTTCGCTTCCGTTGTATGCTGCGGCACCTCAAGTGCTGCACGCTATATGGTGGCTGTGTTCGGGACGCCTTCGGGCGTACCGGCAAAGTGAGTTCTCACCGGTTTGACCAACCCGAACACAGTCCGCCTCCCATCGCTTGGTCACGATGTCGGCGGTTTCTCCCGATGCACTTGAGAATTCTCACTATGAATAAATGGAATCCGCTTACAAATATTCGCTACATCCCTCTCAACACCAATCTCACCGATTCCCCGCCCCTGATCATCGACACAGAGGCCAACCCCCAAGACATCCTCGAAGCCGCCCTCCAGCGAATCCGAGCCTCCAGTGATCTCCTCAAAACCCTGCACTGCGTTTGCTTCAAACACGGCGACGTCGAAGACATTCCCCACATCACCCACGCGCTCTTCCTGTTAACCCAGGACGGCTGTGACCTGCTGCAAGTCGCCCAACAACGCATGATGAATTGGAAAGCCCCAACCTGACCTGACGCCACGCACTAACAGGCAAGCCGCTCCCTTGTATGAGCTAGCTTGCCTGTAATAGAGAAAATTGTTGCCTCAAATGAACGAGTCGATATCCAGCGTGTAAGGCGTGCCAATCGAGTGGCCATGGATGGCAGACAGCAGCTCATGTTCTGCGTCGGATTTGGGAACACGGGCCAGTTGTTCGGCCTCGTTGTTTTCTGGGTGGGCGTTCCAGCGAAGCAGATTTTCTGCGAGGGCCTCGGGCTGGTCGGCAACTGAGCCGTAGATGTCCTTTTCGGTCACCAACCTGTAGCGAAGGGTGTCCAGACGCGCGCGGGTCATTGCGATCTTGTCGATCTCAAGCATCAACGCTCCCGTCGTGTGCTGATGAGTATCGCGATATTTGAGGGTTTGGCGATCCAGCTCACTCGCCTTTTCACGCGCCTGCCCGGTCACTCGCACCAGCGCACCGTCGATTAATGCAAACTCCCGCTCGGTAACCAGGGACCGCCTGGACGCTTGCGATTCTTGCCACCGGCGAAGCGTGGCCCAGCAACAAGGAATGTAGCTACCCGTCATCAAGTGATTTTTCGCACTCAGAATTTGCGACAGCAGCGCAGGCCGCTCGGGAAGGCCATTTTTTTGCTGCAGCATCACCTCGCAGGCCGCGTGCTGGGTGATGGTGTCACAACCAGGCTCCCACAAAATCGAGGATCGCTCCTTCCTCGAAAACTCCACCGGCATGAAGTGGAACAACTTGCCATGGTGCCCATAGGGTTCACCCTTCAGATTCGTAATACCTGCAACGAAGACAGAAAGGCCCGCCGGCACGTTGACGAAGGTTAAAGCCAGGCCTGAGGTGAACACACCCGCCTTGGTGTTCATCCAGGTGCCGGGCACGCTCGGCACCGGGTCGTTGTGGTTGACGATGCGGTAATGCACCAAGGATGCTGCGCCTTTTATGAAACTGGCGTCACCGGCGCGGGGGGCGCCGTAGGTGTAGAGCTGGATGTTGTAATTGAAATCCTGTTCTCGGCGCAGTAATTCGGAGAGCAAAAGCGTTACTGCACCCCCAAGGCTATGGCCGCAAATGATCAGCTTTTGGCCAGCGTAGAATTTGTCGAGATACCGCGTTACGAAGGCATGAGCTTTTTTTGCCGCCTCGTAGAAGCCTCGATGCACCTGGCCTTCGCCTTCAGCAAACGGGACTTGAAAAGCATCGGCGTCCCGAAGTCCATCAGCCATAAGTTCATAGGTGCCGCGCACCGAGATCAGGATTAATTCATCGTTGTGAGTGATGAAGGCTTGAGTATTGGTGGCACCGGCCTTGTCCTTCGAATCGTCGAGGAAGTGAATACTGGCTGGAGTTTCCTGATTCTCATCCAGCTCAGGATCGTTCGCTTTATAGAGTTCAGGATCGAACGGCGCGATTTCCAACCGTTTCGAATACGGCACATCTTCATACAGCGGGTAATGGCGACTGTTTTGCCCAGGGTCGACCTTCCATATTTCATCGAACTTGGCCAAGGCGTCGCCAAACCAGTTACCCATGCTTGGCTGCAATGGAAAGCTCAAACCACCTTTTTCCACTGGGGGTTTGTCAGGTTTTTGGCCAAAGGGGCAATAGCTCAAGGTCGCCATAAGGGCGAGTTGATAGAGGTTCAACGCGCAAAATTCGGAACGGGTGGACAGCATCGGACGCAATGCTCGCAGCGGTCGAACTTCCAGAACGGTATGTTGCTGCGGTAAAAGTGCGACACCTCGTCGGCCATGCCTACCCATGATCCTCGAAGCGCCCTGGCTGGGCGGATAATGGCGTTCGACCTCGGGAGGTAAGTGTGCGACGTGCTTAACCAGATGCCGTACTTCTACCTGATAGTAAGCAGCGGCACAGGCTTGGGCTGGATTTTTGTCAGTACGAGAACCGTCCTTGTTTCGGTAGCGAGTTTGTTCCGCTCTTACTTGAAGTTCAGATATGGGGAGCCCATAAGAACGCCTGCCCATTAAGCGCGCATAAACTTCAACACTACGGTCATGCTCATCATCGAAGGTTAGAGCGATTGGGCCCGCGAAGTGGTTGCTAACTTTACCGACACCCGTGACGTCTAGATGACCTCTGTAACTTTGACCCTCCGAGTCAATCACTTCGTAAGCCAACCCAGCATAAGGCTCGCCATCGCCCATCTCGTTCACGAGCTGAAAACTGGACCATTGCCCTTGCGCTGGGCATGCAAGCATATGATTACCTAGCGGTGATTCAAACTGTTTATCCAGTGTGGCCATTCGAACCTCTCCTTATTCTGTGCAGGCGGGGTAGACCGTGCATTTCCGACCATCAGGCATCATGAAATCTGTAAATCGGGGAGGTATCACACAGAACTCTTCGTTCTGTGTTCCCCATCGACCAGTGCATGGACGCCAGCCTTCCGGGGTTCTTAGCCACCAACCGTCGTAGTAAGGCAGCTCCTCATTCACCAAACTGACCTTCATCTTCACAGTTCGACCCGGCAGCTGATCAAGGGTGTACGCCGAAAACGGACGCCCGCGATCCAGCTCGCCCGCTGCATCCGTCTTTTTGCAATCGAGAAGTTTTACTATGCGTCGCTTCGGCCCCATCGTCCGAAACAGCCATTGGCATTGCCCGTAGAAGATGCTTTCACCACGCTCATTGAAGGTCCGTTTATATTGATCCTCCAGCTCCTCTCTAATAACGATGCCTGCCGTATCAACTCCAACATCTCGTCGAGCTGTGCCATAGACGGAATTGATCTCCAACTTGATCCGAGTCACCACCAACGGACAGCCACTGACCGTTCGGTAAAACAAAATTTCAGAGTCGGGCTGATAAGTTTCACGCCACTTTCTGTTGAAGCCGACTTCGGTGCCTCTACCCCCCGGCACCGTGCATGTCTCACCTTTGGCAGGTTCGTAAACCGCAATGGCCTGGTACGCAAAGCCGGGAGGCAAGTCGGCAGTAAAGGTAAACGTATCCGACTTGCCAATCGCGCAGCCCGCCGTCATCCCGAAACCACAACCCAGCACTGTCAGGAGAAAAATGTCCCTCACAATGGCCCCTCTTTCTGCCAAAACTTCATGGCCTGACAAACCCGTTCAAAGTGCTCCATCGGGCTTTCACCGGTCATCACCGGCCACTGCGTCGCCAGTGAATCACCCGGCGCTTTCAAGCTCTGAATCAGCAAAAACTCCAACTGTTCAGGCGTCAGCCAGCCCCACGCACGGGCCAAGGCCAACTGCGTGCCCAGCCACATCTGCGGGTCATGATGCTCGGCAAGATGCGCGTAGGCCTGAGTGTGCTCCGCGAGCAGATAGCGATGAGCATTGGCTTGAAGAATGTCCATCAACTGGGATTCGGGGAGGGGAACATGCAGCCACAATGGATCGTCAGGCACAGGGTATGGAGCCGGTGCCGGATTGTTGACCACGGCCCAGCGCTGCCCCTGCCAGTAACACACACTGACAGCGGGCCCCAGATACTCGGGATAGGCCTCCTCCGGCAAGTGCTCGATCGCACGACTCAAAACGCGATTGTCGTGAAAACGATAAATGGCCTGATGAGGCCGCATACCGGTCAGCAGGCGATCACGCCAATGCCGGACCAACACGGGCAACTCTCCTTTACGAATACTCGCCAGCCAGCCCCAGTTGCGCTCCGGAACATTGAGCAGATCATTGATGCTTGCATCGCGAAGGTTGTCGACGAGGAACATGAACGGGCCGACATCGGCCAATTCGGCGACCGTGGTTTCGCTGTAAACGCGCTGGTAATAATCAAACGGGCTGGTTTTCAGCAAGGCCTGACGCATCTCTCGCTCGTCTTGCGAGTCGAGGATCAGGCACAACGAACGACCAAGACCGAACTGCTCCGCCATCCATTGACGCGGCTGTGTGTGAGTCATGTCGCTCTCCCTGACGTCAGGCAAACGCCATCCCTGCAGGCCTCGCAAAGTGGGCACAAATCTGTACCCGAGGCTTTACTGGCCGCCACGAGTGCGTGCTGGGAAGGCGCGATCAGAGGCGGCAACACAGACGGCTCCAACAATGCCTCAAGCATCCCGGGCATCAACGGCGTGGCAACGATTCCCGCAACAGGAGCCCCGCCCGGTTGCATCTCGCTGCTGCTGTAAATCCCGGCAGCGCCAATCACGATGTGCTGGTCACCGGCTTCCAGAGTGAGGCTGTCCCTGGCACTCAGCACCACGTGAGCGGCGCTCAGATGGATATGCTGGCCAGCGGCAACCACCAACGCCTCACCGACCTGGGTGTGACTGCTATTGGCAACCTGCAGATAGTCATTGGCCTTGAGCTGAACCTTGCGATCCGCGGTGATGGTTCGGTGCTCTTCGGCTTCCAGCACAGCGATGCTGTTGCCCTTGATGGTTTCCCGGCGCTCGTTGCCTACTTCCAGCCGGCTGTCGTTCTCGACCCTCTGCTCCATGTCGCGCTGGGCGCGCAGGTAAATCAGTTCCTGGCCGGTCCGGTCTTCGAGGTGCAGTTCGTTATACCCCGTGCTGCCCGGCGAACTACGCGAGCGAAACACGCTACGGGTTTTGTTCGCCGGCAATTCATAAGGCACCGGGTTGGTGCTGTTGGGCACACAACCACTGATCAATGGTCGGTCAGGATCGCCGTCCAGAAAGGTGACCAGCACTTCCATCCCGACCCTCGGAATAGTCACACCGCCGTGGCTGTCACCAGCCCAGTTGGAGGACACGCGAATCCAGCAACTGCTTTTGTCGTCGGCCTGCCCTTCCCGATCCCAGAAAAATTTCACTTTGACTCGACCGTACCCGTCGCAGTAAATCTCTTCGCCTTCCGGGCCGGTGACCAGCGCCGTCTGACTGCCCGGTATTCGCGATTTTTTATAGTTCTTCCGCGAGCGGTAGAACACATCCCATGGGGTGGCGACAAAGGTGTTCCGATACCCCTGAACAAAACCCTCCACCCGCCCGCTGGTATCGCTGGTGATGTTTTCTTCCAGTACTTGGGGCTGCTTGGCTTCATGGTGAACGTGAGTCAGTAACCACAGGTCGTTGCACTCCTGCTCCGGATGGTCGAGCAGTTGCAGAAAGTGTCCAGTCACCAACATTGGCTGATCGCTGTTGCCCTCGGCTTGAAAGTAATCAGCGCGATGACACTCAAGTGCTCGTCGACTCAGCTGTTTACCGTGCTCTCGTTGGGTGAATCGCCCCGGGTAGCCGTAGTCTTCCAGGTCCGGATGAACCTCTTCCGTGAAGGGTTGGTAATCGGACTCCAACACAATGTGCGCCCGCTTGAAATCGTAGTCACGGCGAGTGACACCGCTGGGGCGCGTCTCCAGTCGCTGATCAAATTGTTTGATCACCGGATCTTCGGCGACCATGCCGTTGTCGGGTTTGTAAGCGGTGGGTCGCGAAAGCTTGGGAAACACCGTCTGGTCATCACCCAGCACCAACACGTGGCCGATGTATGAGTGCCTGAAGTGGTAGTGAAGCCCCTCCTCCTGACACAGACGCTGGATGAAATGCAGGTCAGTTTCGTCGTACTGGACGCAGTATTCACGCGGTGGGTAAACCGCATTCAACCGGATCTCAAAGGCATCGCCCTGGATGCCATGCTCCGCCAGAATCTGCGAAATGATCTGCGGCACAGTTTGCTGCTGAAACATTCGCTGATTGGTGCGGTGACGCAAATAGGCGAGCTGCGGAACGAGCGTTATCGAATAACGCGTCAACCGTTTACCGATCTCACCCTTTAAAACGCGGTAAATCTGCCCATTAAGGCCATTGCCCTGCTGGTCAAACGCCAGAAATGCCTGTTTATGCATCAGGCTTTGAAGGTTCAGATCCGGGCGTTCGCTGACCAGCGATATATCGATGGCATAGGGCGTGCTGATCTCTTCGTCGCCAGAAAAAGCGAGCACCTGAAGGCTGTGATCAAAGTCGTGAACGGTCAGGGTGAAACGAGTGTGGTGGGTCGAGTCGAACATCCATTTTCCCTTCGGCTAAGGGCGCTCCTCCATGAGATCGCCCTGATGCAAAGGCTCTTACGCTAACAAATGCAAAAAAACGAAGATGTAGGACGTAACGTAGGAACCTTCCCAAAGTTGTAACGGGGCTGAAACAGCTGAGCCATTCGAATGCCGTCACGCTCAAGTCCATGCAATCATCCCCCATCGCATGCACTCCACGGACAGCACCATGAACCTCGCCCCCAATTTCCCAGACGATCACGCCATGCACCTGCTCATGCAGCTGCTGCATGAAGAACTCGGCCTGCCCGAACGCAAAACCATCAGCCTCACCACCTCGATCAACTTTGACCTGGGCTGTGACGGTGCTGATGCGCGGCATTTGATGGAAGCGCTGGAAGAACAGTTTGGGATCGACTTCGTGGACTACGACGCTTATCGCTACTTTCAGCCGGAAGGGTTTGATGTGTTTCTCAAGCGCAGGGCGAAGGGTCGTGGCGACAAAGTCCCGCTGACCGTCGGCATGCTCTATAAAGCAGTCAAGAAGCAACGGTGGGACACGCGGGAAGTGGAAGAGACCTAGTGGTTCAAGACAGCAGAAGTGGCATTATTCTGGCTGTTTAGCGTGTTTACTGCGGGAATATTGCCAGTTCTGTCTCGTAGAGAACTGAATCGCGCCCACAAAAAAAGCCGCCCCAAAGGGCGGCTTTCTCTTACCTCAAACCACTACCGATTCTTACAACTTCGGCCCAGCAGCCTTGATCGCGTCGCTCACATCGAACTTCTTGAAGTTCTCAACAAACAACCCAGCCAACGCTTTAGCAGCCTCATCATAAGCAGCCTTGTCAGCCCAGGTATTACGTGGGTTCAACAGGCCAGTCTCAACGCCCGGCACAACCAACGGAACGTCCAGGTTGATGGTGTCGAGGTGTTCGGTTTCAGCACCGATCAACGCGCCGCTCTGGATCGCTGCGATGACGCCGCGAGTGGTCGGGATGTTGAAGCGTTTGCCGACGCCGTAGCCACCGCCGGTCCAGCCGGTGTTGACCAGGTAGACTTTGGAGCCGAAGCCGCGGATGCGCTTGATCAGCAGCTCTGCGTATTCGCCAGCCGGACGCGGGAAGAATGGTGCGCCGAAGCAGGTGGAGAAGGTCGACTTGATGCCGCTGCCGGAACCCATTTCGGTCGAGCCCACCAGTGCGGTGTAGCCGGACAGGAAGTGGTAGGCCGCTTGTTCTTCGCTGAGGATCGAGACTGGCGGCAGGACGCCGGTCAGGTCGCAGGTCAGGAAGATCACAGCGTTTGGCTCGCCACCGAGGTTCTTCTCGGAACGCTTCTCGACGTGCTCCAGCGGGTAGGCTGCGCGGCTGTTCTGGGTCAGGCTGCCGTCGGCGTAGTCAGCCTTCTTGGCGTCGTCCAGCACAACGTTTTCCAGGACTGCGCCGTGCTTGATGGCTTTCCAGATGACCGGCTCGTTCTTCTCGGACAGGTCGATGCACTTGGCATAGCAACCGCCTTCGATGTTGAACACCACACCTTCGCCCCAGCCGTGCTCGTCGTCACCGATCAGGTAACGGCTTTCATCGGCAGACAGGGTGGTCTTGCCGGTGCCGGACAAACCGAAGAACAGGGTCACGTCGCCCGCTTCACCGATGTTGGCAGCGCAGTGCATTGGCAGCACGTCGGCGGCCGGCAGCAGGAAGTTCTGCACCGAGAACATGGCTTTCTTCATTTCACCGGCGTAGCGCATGCCGGCGATCAGCACTTTCTTCTGTGCGAAGTTGATGATCACGCAACCGTCGGAGTTGGTGCCGTCACGCTCTGGCACGCACTCGAAGTTGGCAACGTTGAGGACCTGCCACTCGTCACGGCCAGCCGGGTTGTACTGGGCTGGGTTGATGAACAGGCAACGACCGAACAGGTTCTGCCAGGCAGTCTGGGTGGTCATCTTCACGGCCAGGTAGTGCTCTTCGGCAGCACCTACGTGCACGTGGGAAACGAAATGCTCTTGCGCGTTGTTGAAGGCCTCGACGCGAGCCCACAGGGCATCGAACTTGTCGGCCGGGAACTTGCGGTTGATCGGGCCCCAGGCGATGGCGTCCTGGGTGGTCGGCTCTTCAACGATGAAACGATCGACTGGCGAACGGCCGGTACGGTGACCGGTGCGAACAACCAGCGCGCCGGTATCGGCAAGCTCGCCTTCACCGCGACTCAGGGCTTCTTTAACCAGATCATCAACACTCAGATCGGTGTACACGGCGTTATTGGCTTGCGTCATGAGGTTCCCCGTCGGCCAGTGGCCGAGTGCTCCAAACGTTTTGTAGTAGAAAGTCGTGCACTACTACCGCGAAAAAAGTGGGCCGGATTATGCCAGAAAAGCCCAAAAAGTGTAGGGCCCTCCGGTCAGAACGGCGTTATTCCGGCGTTAAGCAGTGAATTTACCTGTACTGAAACGTTTTAGTGACGGGTATCTGACGGCGTATCGACCCCTGCACCAGCAAACAATTGGGTGATATCGGCCGCGTCGAACAGGTAACGTTCGTTGCAAAACTGGCAATCGATCTCCACGGCGCCACCGTGTTCGATAACGAGTGCCTGGGCATCATCCAGACCCAAACTGACCAACGCATTGCCCGAGCGTTCCCGAGAGCAGCTGCAATGGAAACGTAGGTTCTGCACGTCAAACAGACGCACCTGTTCTTCATGATAGAGGCGATGGAGCACGGTTTCGTTGTCTAGGCTCAGCAATTCATCGGCCGTCAGCGTGCTGGCCAGGGCGGTGATGTGCTGCCAGCTGGCGGCGCGTTCTTCTTCGTCTTTCAGACGGTCGGCAGGCAATTGCTGCAGCAACAGGCCACGGGCACGACGGCCATCGGCGTATAGCCAGAAGCGCGTGCCGACCTGCTGAGACATGACGAAGTAGTTAGTGAAGCACTCCGAGAGAGTTTCGCCGTCGAGGTCGACGATGCCTTGGTAGCGCTGGCCCTGAGTCGGGTCGACGGTCAGCGCCAGCACGCCATTGGGCATCAGGTCGGCGAGGGTCGCATCCGGGGCAATCTGGTCGGCTTCGTAACGAGCCAGGCCACGGATTTCACGCTCGCTGGAGCACTCGATCATCAGCAGCGGCACCGGGCCTTCGGAACGGGCCTGAAGAATCAGCAAGCCATCGAACTTCAAGGTGCCAACCAGCAACGCTGCCGCCGCCATCAGCTCGCCCAGCAGTTGCGCGACCGGCTCTGGATAGGCGTGTTTGGCGAGGACTTCGGCATAGCTACGCTCCAACCCAACCAGCTCGCCGCGGGTGTCGCTGTCATCGAAGATGAAGCGTTGGGTGTAGTCGTTATCCGATAGATTGGTCATAGGTCTGGGTATCTGAAGTGGTGACAAAAAAATGAAAATCGCGTCATTTCCGCATTTTTGGGCGGGAAAAGTTCAGCCGTAAGGGCATTTTATGAACAATCCGGGGTTGTTCCAAGCAAGGTCAAACCTCGGTTTTCGACGAACGGCGTTTTCACTTTGCCGTTGTCGAGTACACCCATATGGCTGCACAGGTGCGCGATTGCAAGTCTGCGCCCGACGGCGATCACTACTCGTCGTTGCTGTTACCGCGAAACTTGAACAGATCCCGACGCTGCTTCTTGCTCGGTTTGCCATCGGTGCTCACGCCCAACGCCCCGGCCTTGCGCATGGCCGCAGCCGCTTCACGTTTGGCAATGCTGGCCTCGGTTTCAGCATAGAGAGCCTGAGCCTCCGGCGCGCCACGACGCACGATCGACAGCGCCTGGACCACCACCGTGCGCTCCTCGAAGCCGGTGCGAATCTGAAACTCGTCGCCGACCCTCGGCTCCTTGCCCGGCTTGCAGCGCTCGCCCCGGCAATGCACCTTGCCGCTCTCAATCGCAGCCTTGGCCAAGGCACGTGTTTTATAAAAACGCGCGGCCCACAACCATTTATCGAGACGGACCTTGTCGTCCTCTTCGCTTTTTTGTGCCATCGGATGACCTCATTCTGAAATATCGATGAACTGTACTACCGTTTCTGTCGTGCCATGAATCATCACGCTGTGGATTAGAATGCAGGCATTCCCCCGCACATTGAGGGATGGAAATTCGGGCAGTAGATATCTGTCGCCTTTTACCCATTATTCTGCGTGAATACCGCGAATTCGGCCGCACGCGGTCTGAGCGGTTTTTGCCGGTTGAGCACTTTTGAAGACATTTGACCATTTGACCGTTATCGGTCTGCGCGAGTGGGTGGCGCTCCCGGATTTGGGAGTCGCGGGCCTTCGGGCAAAAATCGACACCGGCGCCAGCACCTCCAGCCTGCACGCCACCGACATCGAGCCGTTCGAGCGCGATGGGGAACAGTGGGTGCGCTTTACCGCGCACCTGGGCACCGTAGTGCAACTGCGGCACCGGCGTTGCGAAGCCCCGCTGGTAACGAGGAAAACCATTAAAAGCTCCAATGGCCACGCGCAGATGCGCTATGTGGTCAGCACCACCCTGGCCCTCGGTGATCGGGTCTGGCGGGTCGAGTTCACCCTCGCCTGCCGCAAGTCCATGCGTTATCGCCTGTTACTCGGTTCCAAAGCCCTGATCGACGGCCAGTTGGTGGTCAATCCGGGCATTAAATATGTACAAGACAAGCCGGTGTTCCCGGTATCTACCTTCTCCACAGGTGTTGCATGAAGATCGCTGTGCTGTCGCGGAACCCGCGTCTGTATTCCACCCGTCGTCTGGTCGAAGCCGGTATGGAGCGTGGCCATGAAATGGTGGTGATCGACACCCTGCGCGCCTACATGAACATTGCCAGCCACAAGCCGCAGATCCACTACCGTGGCAAACCGCTGGAGGGTTTCGATGCAGTGATCCCGCGGATCGGCGCATCGGTAACGTTTTATGGCTGCGCGGTGCTGCGCCAGTTCGAAATGATGGGCGTGTTTCCACTCAACGAATCGGTAGCCATCGCCCGTTCGCGAGACAAACTCCGTTCGCTGCAATTGCTGTCGCGCCGGGGAATCGGTTTGCCGGTCACCGGCTTTGCCCACTCGCCGGATGACATTCCCGACTTGATCGAGATGGTCAACGGCGCGCCGCTGGTGATCAAGGTGCTGGAAGGCACCCAAGGCATCGGTGTGGTGCTGTGTGAAACGGCCACGGCGGCGGAGTCGGTGATTGAGGCGTTCATGGGCCTGAAGCAGAACATCATGGTTCAGGAATACATCAAGGAAGCCGGCGGCGCGGACATTCGTTGCTTCGTGGTCGGCGACAAGGTGATCGCGGCGATGAAGCGCCAGGCCAAGCCGGGGGAGTTTCGCTCCAACCTGCATCGCGGTGGCAGTGCGAGCCTGATCAAGATCACGCCGGAAGAACGCATGACCGCGTTGCGTGCGGCGAAGGTCATGGGGCTGGCGGTGGCGGGGGTGGATATCCTGCGCTCCAATCATGGCCCGCTGGTGATGGAAGTGAACTCGTCGCCGGGGCTTGAAGGGATAGAAACCACCACCGGGAAGAATGTGGCGGGGATCATCATTGAGCATCTGGAGAAGAATGGCGGGCCGAATATGACGCGGACTAAAGGTAAGGGTTGAGCCTGAAAAGATCGCAGCCTCGCTTCGCTCGACAGCTCCTACGGGGGATCGCATTTACCTGTAGGAGCTGTCGAGCGAAGCGAGGCTGCGATCTTTTCAGCCGTTAAACCGCATCCCGCGGCAACATCAACCCAAGCGGCAACCGCACCCGCGCTTCCAACCCACCGCCGGAGCGGTTGCGCAGCTCCACATTCCCGCCGTGCATCGAAGCGATCCGCTTCACGATCGCCAACCCCAACCCGGTCCCCTTCCCGCCCCGAGCCCGGTCACCACGGGTGAACGGGTTGAAGATCGCCTCCAGCTCCGACGGATCGATCCCCACGCCACGGTCCATGACGCTCAGCACCACATACGGCGCACTGGTGTCCCCGGACACATAGGCCGCCACTTCGACGCCGCTGCCGGCATGATGCAGAGCATTGCCGATCAGGTTGTTCAGCAACCGCTTCATCGACACCCGACGCAACGGGAACGGCTGAATCGGTTCCAGGCGCAAGTGCACTTTCTCTTCATTCTGGTTGTACGGCGCAGCGACTTCGCGAACCAACTCGCTCAGATCCACTTCTTCCACCGACTCGTCACGTCCGTCACGAATGAACGCCAGGAACTGGTCGAGAATCGCATCCATGTCCTCGATGTCGCGCACCATATCGTCGGTCAGGTCACTGTGATCGCCCATCAGTTCCAGAGACAGCCGCAAACGGGTCAGCGGCGTGCGCAGGTCGTGGGATACCCCGGCCAGCATCAGCTCGCGTTCGCGCCCGGCCTGTTCGACATCCTCGGCCATCTGGTTGAATGCGCGGTAAACCTCGGTCATTTCGCTCGGAGTGTCGCTGATCGGCAGGCGCACACTGCGACCCTGACCGAGTTGCCGTGCGGCATAGACCAGACGCTTCAAGGGTTGATTGAGCTGGCTGACGAAAATCCACGCCGAGGCGGTGGACAACAAACCAATGGCGAGGAACCAGCCGAGCACGTTCCAGATTTTCTGGCCGCGCAATGGATGCGGGTATAGCGGCACTTTCAGCCAGCCATCGCCCAGGCTGGGCGCCCGGACCCACAGCGCCGGCGGTGAGTGCATGCGTAATCGCACTTCGGTGTCGGCACCCAGTTCAGCCTGCATCTGTCGCTGGTAGATCTCGCTGTAGGGCCAGTGCTGTTCGCCTTCCGGCACACCGGCACCCACCACCCGGATCAGGGTCGCAGCATCGGCGATCTTCGTGCGGTTTTCTTCATCGGCGGCCCAATAGGCGCGCAGCGTCAGGGCGACGCCGTGGCTGTATTGGCGATCCACCAGCACATCTTCGTTCATCAACAGATAAACCAGGGTCAGCGCCTTGGAGAACAGGACGACGATCAGCACCAGCCACAGGGTGCGGGAGAAGAAGCTCTGGGGGAACCAAACAGGGGTTTTCATGGGTAACCGCTACACACTTGCAGGAGCGAGCGATGCTCGCATATTGCGGATCGCGAGTCTGCGGGAAAGGTCATCTGAGCCATCCGCAAGACCCGCTCCTACAAATCACCAATCACTTCGTGGCGGCGCCATCCGGAACGAACACGTAACCCACGCCCCAGACGGTCTGGATGTAGCGTGGTTTGGACGGATCGGGCTCGATCATCCTGCGCAGACGGGAAATCTGCACGTCGATGGAACGCTCCAGGGCATCCCACTCGCGGCCACGGGCCAGGTTCATCAGTTTGTCGCGGGTCAGTGGCTGACGCGCGTTCATGACCAACGCCTTGAGCACCGCAAACTCACCGGTGGTGAGCATATGCACTTCGTCGCCGCGCTTGAGTTCGCGAGTGGCCAGGGACAGTTCGTAGTCACCGAAGGTCACGCTTTCGTCTTCGCTGCCCGGTGCGCCCGGCACCGGTGCCGCCTGACGCCGCAGAACCGCTTTGACCCGAGCCATCAGCTCGTCCGGGTTGAACGGCTTGGCCAGGTAATCGTCGGCGCCCAGTTCCAGGCCCTTGATGCGGCTAAGCTCATCGCCCTTGGCGGTCAGCATGATGATCGGAATCTGATTGTTTGCCGTGCGCAGGCGGCGGCAAGCGGTCAGGCCGTCTTCGCCGGGCAGCATCAGGTCGAGAACGACCAGGTTGAACACTTCACGCGCCAGCAGGCGGTCCATTTGTTCAGTGTTCGGTACGGCGCGGGCACGGTAGCCCTTGCTGACGAAAAAGCGTTCCAGCAGGCTGCTCAGCCCAGGATCGTCGTCAACAATAAGAATTTTTTCGCCTTCAGCAATGTTTGCAGTGCTGCTCATTGGATGCTCCTTTGATCTCGGCGCGCATTATGGCGTAGCTGCCGTTATACGCACCGTGTGCATTGTTAGCAGATTTTTCCTTCACCGCCAGAAAACCGGGCATTGTGCCTACAACCAGCGATGCCCCCGAATGGACAGAACGCTGGTTATAATGCGCGGCCTTTTGTGTCAGGCAACGTCTGATCGTTACTGTAAGCAGCCGCTTTTTTTTCATGGCGCTGGCAGTAATTGTTCGATTTCACGGGTCAACGGGAAGCCTGTTGGCTCAGGTAGCGGCGCACGCCAGGCCGCTCAACCAGACTCGCCGAGCCTTTATCTCTGCGCCTGCGAGCCTGCTTTCACAATTTGTCAGGTGGTTTTATGGACAGCATCAACAGCCGCATCGCCGAGGAACTCGGCGTCCGCCCACAACAGGTCGAAGCGGCCGTCGCGCTACTCGATGAAGGCTCTACCGTTCCCTTCATCGCCCGCTACCGGAAAGAAGTGACCGGCAGCCTCGATGACATCCAGTTGCGCCATCTGGAAGAGCGTCTGCGCTACCTGCGAGAACTCGACGAACGGCGGATCAGCATCCTTGCCAGCATTCAAGAGCAGGGCAAACTGACCCCGCAACTCGAACGCGACATCAAACTCGCCGACACCAAGACCCGTCTCGAAGACTTGTACCTGCCGTACAAGCAGAAGCGCCGCACCAAGGGCCAGATCGCCCTGGAAGCCGGCCTCGGCGAGCTGGCCGACGGCCTGTTCAACGACCCGACCCTGACCCCTGAAGCCGAAGCCGCGCGCTTCATCGACGCCGAAAAAGGCGTGGCCGATGTGAAAGCCGCCCTTGAAGGCGCCAAATACATCCTCATGGAGCGCTTCGCCGAAGACGCTGGCCTGCTGGACAAGTTGCGCAACTATCTCAAGCAGGAAGCCACCCTCAGTGCCCGCGTGATCGCCGGCAAGGAAGAAGAAGGCGCCAAGTTCCGCGACTACTTCGAACACGACGAACCGCTGAAAAGCATGCCATCGCACCGCGCGCTGGCGATTTTCCGTGGCCGCAACGAAGGCATTCTGAGTTCCGCGCTGAAAGCCGGCGATGAACTGCCGGGCACCATGCACCCGTGCGAAGGCATGATCGGCCAGCAATTCGGCATCCAGAACCAGAACCGTGCCGCCGACAAATGGCTGGGCGAAGTGGTGCGCTGGACCTGGAAGGTCAAGCTCTACACCCACCTGGAAACCGACCTGCTGGGCGAACTGCGTGATGGAGCGGAAACCGAAGCGATCAACGTGTTCGCGCACAACCTGCACGACTTGCTGCTGTCGGCTCCGGCCGGCCCGCGTGCCACCCTGGGCCTCGACCCGGGCCTGCGCACCGGTTGCAAGGTCGCCGTGGTCGATGCCACCGGCAAGCTGCTGGATCACGCCACGGTTTACCCGCACGTACCGCACAACAAGTGGGACCAGACCATCGCGATTCTGGCTGCCCTGTGCGCCAAGCATTCGGTGGACCTGATCGCCATCGGCAACGGCACTGCCAGCCGTGAAACCGACAAGCTCGCCGCGGAGCTGATCAAAAAATACCCAGCCATGAAGATGACCAAAGTCATGGTCTCCGAGGCCGGCGCATCGGTGTACTCGGCGTCGGAACTGGCCTCCAAGGAATTCCCGGACCTCGACGTATCGATCCGTGGCGCGGTGTCGATTGCCCGTCGCTTGCAGGATCCGCTGGCTGAGCTGGTGAAGATCGATCCGAAATCCATCGGCGTCGGCCAGTACCAGCACGACGTGTCGCAGCTGAAACTGGCACGCGGCCTGGACGCGGTGGTCGAGGACTGCGTAAACGCCGTGGGCGTCGACGTCAACACCGCTTCCGTGGCGCTGCTGGCACGTATTTCCGGCCTCAACGCGACCCTGGCGCAAAACATCGTCAGCCACCGCGACGAGCACGGCGCCTTCAAAACCCGTGCGGCGTTGAAGAAAGTCGCGCGTCTGGGTGAAAAAACCTTTGAGCAGGCTGCGGGCTTCCTGCGCGTGATGAACGGTGACAACCCATTGGATTCGTCCGCGGTTCACCCGGAAGCCTATCCGCTGGTACAGCGCATTGCCGCTGAAACCGACCGTGACATTCGCTCGCTGATTGGCGACGCAAGCTTCCTCAAGCGTCTCGATCCGAAGAAGTACACCGACGAAACGTTCGGTCTGCCGACGGTCACCGACATCCTGCAAGAGCTGGAAAAACCCGGTCGCGACCCGCGTCCCGAATTCAAGACCGCCGAGTTCCAGGAAGGCGTCGAAGACCTCAAGGACCTGCAGCTGGGGATGATCCTCGAAGGCGTGGTCACCAACGTGACCAACTTCGGCGCCTTCGTCGACATCGGCGTGCATCAGGACGGTTTGGTACACATTTCCGCGCTGTCGGAGAAGTTCATCAAAGATCCACGCGAAGCGGTGAAGGCCGGTGATGTGGTCAAGGTGAAGGTCATGGAAGTCGACATTCCGCGCAAACGCGTTGGCCTGTCGATGCGCATGAGCGATACCCCGGGCGAGAAGATCGACGGTGCTCGTGGCGCGCGTCCGGGTTCGGCAGCACGCCAATCCCAGAACAGCGCACCGCGCAAGGAAACCACGGCAGCGGCCCCGGCCAACAACGCCATGGCCTCGCTGTTCGCCAACGCCAAACAGTTGAAGAAACGTTGATGGAGATCCCGGCCGGCTTGACCGAAAGCGCGTTTTTCAAGCTGCTGGGGTGTCGCTTGCACAGTCTGGAAGCCGGGGTAGCGCAAGTCGCCCTGGCGCTTGAGCCAGAACTGCGCAATCGCGGCGGTAAACTGCACGGCGGCGCTTTGTTCAGTCTGGTGGACATTGCCATGGGGCTGGCGTGTTCCAGCACCCATGGCTTTGACCAGCAGAGCGCAACCATCGAGTGCAAGATCAACTACATCCGCGCCGTCGCCGACGGTGAAGTGATGTGCACGGCGCGGGTGATCCACCCGGGCCGCCGCACGCTGGTGGTCGAAGCCGACGTGAGGCAAGGCGACAAACTCGTCGCAAAAGCACAAGGCACGTTCGCTGTCCTGTAGATGAATGCCATCATTTTGAGTTAATTTCAGCGCAACGAATCCTGTGGGAGCGAGCCTGCTCGCGATGGCGGTGTGTCAGTCAACATATGCGTCGTCTGACACACCGCCATCG
>NZ_MOBM01000041.1 GCF_003732275.1 Pseudomonas frederiksbergensis | reverse complement strand
ATTTTCGAGTAAGCCCTGCTGAGACTCAAATGCTTAAGTGAACAGCATTACGATCAATGATCGGGGCGTTTCTTATTGCCGGGGCGCAGGTTATGCGGCGATCGACAACTTGAGCTTGTTCATCGCGCTCTTCTCGAGCTGACGAATACGCTCGGCCGACACGTTGTACTTCTGCGCCAGGTCGTGCAGCGTGGCTTTTTCTTCTGCCAGCCAGCGCTGGTAGAGGATGTCGCGGCTGCGGTCGTCCAGCACTTCAAGCGCTTCGTGCAGGTTGTGGTTCGAGTTGTCGCTCCAGTCGGCGTCTTCCAGTTGACGGGCCGGATCGTACCGGTGGTCTTCCAGATAATTGGCCGGCGACTGGAATGCACTGTCGTCGTCCGCTTCCGCGGCCGGATCGAAGGCCATGTCATGGCCGGTCAGGCGACTTTCCATCTCGCGCACTTCCCGCGGCTCTACGCCGAGGCTTTCCGCCACGCGATGGACTTCCTCGTTGTTCAGCCAGGCCAGACGCTTCTTCTGGCTGCGCAGGTTGAAGAACAGCTTGCGCTGAGCCTTGGTGGTCGCGACTTTCACGATCCGCCAGTTGCGCAGGATGAACTCGTGGATTTCCGCCTTGATCCAGTGCACCGCAAAGGACACCAGGCGTACACCCATTTCCGGGTTGAAACGCTTGACCGCTTTCATCAGGCCGACGTTGCCTTCCTGGATCAGGTCAGCCTGGGCCAGGCCGTAGCCGGAATAGCTACGGGCAATGTGTACGACAAAACGCAGGTGGGCGAGCACCATCTGCCGAGCCGCCCCCAAATCCTGCTCATAATAGAGACTCTCGGCCAGTTCACGCTCCTGCTCCGGCGTCAGCAATGGAATGCTGTTCACCGTGTGCACATAGGCCTCCAGGTTCGCACCCGGGACCAGAGCATATGCAGGCTGCAAAGAATTGGTCATACGAAAAAACCTCCGACTTACATAACTCGTGCAGTTCAGCACTGCGAAAATTGACCGGAAACCAAAAAACAAGTTCCCATAAACGCTGAAAGGTCAATACGAGCAAAATGATATTACTTTGGCGCAAGCTCCCGCAGGTGGCGTGCGACTGCAATCCATGCACCGATATACCCCAACAGCACCGCGCCAAGCAAGAGCGATAGACCGTCGGCAACTGGCACTCCGGCCAGCGCAAAATCACTGCCGTACAAACCGGCCAGTCCAACCACCGCGTCGTTCAGCCAGTTCAGGCCAAACGCCAATACACCCCAGGACAGAATCCCCGCACCAAAGCCATAAAGCGCGCCCATATACAAAAAGGGCCTGCGCACATAGCTGTCAGTGCCGCCGACGAGTTTAATCACTTCTATCTCTGTGCGGCGGTTTTCAATATGAAGACGAATGGTATTGCCTATCACCAAAAGTAATGCAGAAACCAAAAGCACGGTCAGACCGAAGACAAAACGGTCGCCCAGCTTGAGGATGGCTGCCAGACGCTCGACCCAGACTAGATCAAGTTGCGCCTGTTGTACCTTCGGCAATTCGGAAAGTTTTTGTCTCAATGCTTCAAGCGCGGGCTTATCGACCTCGTTCGGGGTCACCAGGACCACGCCCGGCAGTGGGTTTTCCGGGAGTTCCTTGAGCGCTTCGCCCAGTCCGGACTGCTGCTGAAACTCCTCCAGCGCCTGATCGCGACCCACATATTCTGCGTCGGCCACGCCCGGCATGCCCTTGATCTGCTCACGCAACGACTCGCCCTGTTCAGGGCTGGCATCGAGTTGCAGGTACAGGGAAATCTGCGCTGCACGCTGCCAGGAACCGCCGAGACGCTCGACGTTACTTAGCAAAAGTGACAGGCCCATCGGCAAACTCAGGGCCACCGCCATCACCATGCAGGTGAAAAAGCTGCCAATCGGGTGTTTACCCAAACGGCGCAAGCTGTCCAGCAAACTCGCACGATGGCTTTCGATCCAGGCGCGGAACAGCGTAGAGAAATCCGGGCCATCGTCATCATCGCGTTTTTTCTTTTGCGACTGCGGTTGCGGATCGGCGGCCTTCGGAGCCACGCGCTCGGAAACCTTGGGGCTACGTGTTGCACTCATACGCCAGCCTCCCCGTCGCCGATCAATCGGCCACGCTGCAGGGTCAGCATGCGGTGACGCATGCGGGCAATCAGTGCCAGGTCGTGACTGGCGATCAGCACACTGGTGCCCAGACGGTTGATGTCTTCGAACACGCCCATGATTTCTGCCGCCAGACGCGGGTCGAGGTTACCGGTCGGTTCATCCGCCAGCAGCAAGGCCGGACGGTGAACGATGGCGCGAGCAATGCCGACGCGCTGTTGCTGGCCGGTGGACAGGTCGCCGGGGTAGAGATCGGTCTTGTCCGAGAGCGCCACGCGCTCCAGGGCCGAGTCCACGCGCTTGGCGACTTCGGCCTTGGACAGGCCAAGGATCTGCAACGGCAACGCGACGTTGTTGAACACCGTGCGATCGAACAGCAGCTGGTGATTCTGGAACACCACGCCAATCTGCCGACGCAGGAACGGAATCTGCGCATTGCTGATGGTGCTCAGGTCTTGCCCTGCCAGCAGCAATTTGCCGGTGGTCGGACGCTCCATGGCCAGCAACAGCCGCAACAAGGTGCTTTTACCGGCACCGGAATGGCCGGTGACAAACAAGAATTCGCCCCGACGGACTCGAAAGCTCAGCTCATGCAAGCCGACGTGACCATTCGGGTAGCGTTTACCGACCTGTTCGAAACGAATCATGAACGCTCCCGCTCGGCAAACAATGCCTGGACAAAGGGTTCTGCTTCAAAAGTACGCAAATCGTCGATGCCTTCGCCGACGCCGATATAGCGAATCGGCAAGCCAAACTGTTTGGCGAGGGCGAAAATCACCCCGCCCTTGGCAGTGCCATCGAGCTTGGTCAGCGCCAGGCCGGTCAGTTCGACGGTCTGGTTGAATTGCTTGGCTTGGTTGATGGCGTTCTGGCCGGTACCGGCGTCGAGCACCAACAGCACCTCGTGCGGCGCATCGGTGTCGAGCTTGCCAATCACCCGGCGAACTTTTTTCAGTTCTTCCATCAGGTTGTCTTTGGTGTGCAAACGACCGGCGGTGTCGGCGATCAGCACGTCAATGCCACGGGCCTTGGCGGCCTGCACGGCATCGAAGATGACCGAAGCCGAGTCGGCGCCGGTGTGCTGGGCGATGACCGGGATCTTGTTGCGCTCGCCCCAGACCTGCAACTGCTCTACCGCAGCGGCGCGAAAGGTGTCACCGGCGGCGAGCATGACTTTCTTGCCTTCCAGTTGCAGCTTCTTCGCCAGCTTGCCGATGGTGGTGGTCTTGCCGGCGCCGTTGACGCCCACCACCAGAATCACGAATGGCTTGTTCTGGGAGGTGATTTTCAGCGGCTGTTCGACCGGCTTGAGCATCGCTGCCAGCTCGGCTTGCAGGGATTTGTACAGTGCATCGGCATCGGCCAGTTCTTTGCGGGCGACTTTCTGGGTCAGGCGTTGAATGATCACCGACGTCGCTTCGACGCCGACATCGGCGGTCAGCAGACGGGTTTCGATGTCTTCGAGCAACTCGTCATCGATGATTTTCTTGCCGAGGAACAGGCTGGCCATGCCCTCGCCAATGCTGGCGCTGGTCTTGGACAAGCCTTGCTTGAGGCGGGCGAAGAAACCGGCTTTGGACTCTTCGGTACGCACAGGCTCGACGGGAGTTTCAACGGGAGCAACGGGCGTGGCGACAACCGGAACGATGACTGGTGCAGGTGCAGGTGCAGGTGCAGGTGCAGGCTCTGGCGCTTGAACAACCGGAGCAACCGGAGCAGGAGCAACAAATACCGGCACTTCAGGCTCTGGAGCAACCGGCGCTGGCTCAGCCACGAACACAGGTTCAACGACCGGCTCAACCACTGGCGCCTGAACCGGCTCGGGAGCAAACGCAGTCGGGGCCGGAATCGGCGGCGTGATGTGAGCTGCTTGCTCATCTTCGACCAATGCCACCGGCTCTTCCGCCACCGGCAACGTCAGCCACGGCTCGGCGGCAGGCGTCAGCGACAACGGGGCCACGACTACGGTTTCAGGAACAGGAACAGGCTCGGCCGCGGATTGCAGCACCGGCTCGGCGATCGGCAGGGCAATCGGCGCGGGCACTTCTTCCATGACCGGCGCCGGTGCTGGCTCAGGAAGTGGTTGTGGCTGTTCGACAACGGGTTCCTGCGGCTTTTTGCGCAGCCATCCGAACAGGCTTTTCTTCTCGCCAGCCGCAGCTGGGGTCTTCTTGTCGTCGTTGGAACCAAACATGGAGGACGGCTATCTCACGGTAGCGACGCGCCAAAGGGCGCCTCGGCAATAAATAATTCGATGCAGAACAGACTGCGATTCATCCAGCTTGTTCACGCGCAACATTTTGTCGAGGTACCAACGGCACCTCAAAGGTTGATTAATACGAAGGACTGGAACAGCATCGTCGGCGAAAACGCAGAGTTTAGCTGACAAACTCAAAGCCCAAGCCGCAAACCCAAACAACCTATTGACCGATCAAAGGCCTGATAGGCGTGGCCGCCAGTAAAACGGATCAGTATCCTAGCACCCTCTCGCCCGCCGACGCTAAGACCAAGCGGGCAGCCCAACAGGTTTAAAAACGAATGAATGCTCTAGCCCGCCGCGCTGCAGGCCTGCTGTTCAGCACAGTTTGTCTGCCACTTTCAGCCTTGGCTGCCGATCCACAACCCACCCACGAATTCATCCTCGACAACGGCCTGAAGGTCGTCGTGCGCGAAGACCATCGTGCGCCGGTCGTCGTTTCCCAGATCTGGTACAAGGTCGGCTCCAGCTACGAGACCCCGGGCCAGACCGGGCTGTCCCATGCGCTGGAACATATGATGTTCAAGGGCAGCGAGAAGGTCGGCCCTGGCGAAGCTTCGCTGATCCTGCGCGACCTCGGTGCCGAAGAGAACGCCTTCACCAGCGACGACTTCACCGCGTATTACCAGGTGCTGGCCCGCGATCGTCTGGGCGTGGCCTTCGAACTGGAAGCCGACCGCATGGCCAACCTGCGCTTGCCGGCCGACGAGTTCACCCGCGAGATCGAGGTGATCAAGGAAGAACGTCGCCTGCGCACCGACGACAAGCCGATGTCCAAGGCCTACGAACGCTTCATGGCCATGACCTACCCCGCCAGCGGTTATCACACGCCGACCATCGGCTGGATGGCGGACCTCGACCGCATGAAGGTCGAAGAACTGCGCCACTGGTATCAATCCTGGTATGTGCCGAACAACGCCACCCTGGTGGTGGTCGGTGACGTGACCCCGGACGAAGTCAAAACCCTGGCCCAGCGTTACTTCGGCCCGATCGCCAAACGTGACGTGCCACCCGCGAAAATCCCGCTGGAACTGGCCGAGCCCGGCGAACGGAAGATCACCCTGCATGTGCAGACCCAATTGCCGAGCCTGATGCTGGCCTTCAATGTGCCGAGCATCGCCACCGCCGAAGACAAGCGTTCGGTGAACGCTCTGCGCCTGATCTCCGCACTGCTCGACGGCGGCTACAGCGGCCGGATCCCGACGCAACTGGAACGCGGCGAAGAGCTGGTGTCCGGCGGTTCGTCGAGCTACGACGCCTATACCCGTGGCGACAGCCTGTTCACTTTGTCGGCCACGCCGAACACCCAGAAGAAGAAAACCATGGCCCAGGCGGAAGCCGGCCTGTGGAAGCTGCTCGAACAGTTGAAAACCACCGCGCCGTCCACCGAAGAGCTGGAGCGGGTGCGAGCACAGGTCATTGCCGGCCTGGTCTACGAACGTGACTCGATCACCAGCCAGGCCACCGCCATCGGCCAACTGGAAACCGTCGGGCTGTCCTGGAAACTGATGGACACCGAACTCGCCGACCTGGAAAGCGTGACCCCGCAAGACATCCAGAAGGCCGCCAAGCTGTATTTCACCCGCGCACGTCTCAGCGTCGCCCATGTACTGCCAGAGGAGACGACTCATGAGTGAGCGTAAAAAACCGCGCCTGGCCCTGATCGGCCTAGTCGTCATTGCACTGCTCGGGTCCGCCGCCTTCTATTTGTCCAAGCCTGACGAAACCAGCGCCAGCGAAGCTCTCGACAAAGCCAAGGCGAGCCAGAAACTGCAATCGCTGGCAGAACTCGACGGCAAGGCCCCAAGCCATCGCTCGCTGAACGTGCAGACCTGGAACACCGCCGAAGGCGCCAAGGTGCTGTTCGTCGAAGCCCGTGAGCTACCGATGTTCGACATGCGCCTGATCTTCGCCGCTGGCAGCAGTCAGGACGGCGATGCATCCGGCCTGGCACTGTTGACCAACGCCATGCTCAACGAAGGTGTGGCTGGCAAAGACGTCGGCGCTATCGCCCAAGGCTTCGAAGGCCTGGGGGCCGACTTCGGTAACGGCGCCTATAAAGACATGGCGATTGCCTCGCTGCGCAGTCTCAGTGCCGCGGACAAACGCGAGCCTGCCTTGAAGCTGTTCGCTGAAGTCGTCGGCAAACCGACCTTCCCCGCCGACTCGTTTGCCCGCATCAAGAACCAGATGCTGGCCGGCTTCGAATACCAGAAACAGAACCCCGGCAAACTCGCCAGCCTGGAGCTGATGAACCGCTTGTATGGCGATCACCCGTACGCGCATTCCAGCGACGGCACGGCGAAAAGCATTCCACCGATCACCCTGGCGCAGTTACGGGCCTTCCATCAGAAAGCCTACGCTGCCGGCAACGTGGTGATTGCGCTGGTGGGCGATCTGTCCCGCGCCGAGGCTGAGGCGGTTGCCGCACAAGTGTCCGCCGACCTGCCCAAAGGGCCGGCTCTGGCGAAAATCGAACAACCGACCGACCCCAAGCCCAGCATCGGACACATCGAGTTTCCGTCCAAGCAAACCAACCTGATGATCGCGCAACTGGGCATCGACCGTGACGATCCGGATTACGCAGCGCTGTCGTTGGGCAATCAGATCCTTGGCGGCGGTGGCTTCGGCACCCGGTTGATGAGCGAAGTGCGCGAGAAGCGCGGCCTGGCCTATGGCGTGTATTCGGGTTTCACCCCAATGCAGGCTCGCGGGCCGTTCATGATCAATCTGCAAACCCGCGCGGAGATGAGCGAAGGCACGCTGAAACTGGTGCAGGACGTGCTCGCCGACTACCTTAAAACCGGCCCCTCCGAGAAGGAACTCGACGATGCCAAGCGTGAGCTGGCCGGCAGCTTCCCGCTGTCCACCGCCAGCAACGCCGACATCGTCGGTCAGCTCGGCGCCATGGGTTTCTACAACTTGCCGTTGAGCTATCTTGAGGACTTCATGCAGCAGTCCCAGAGCCTGACTGTCGAGCAAGTCAAAACCGCATTGAACAAACACCTGAGCACGGACAAACTGGTCATCGTCAGCGCTGGCCCGACCGTGCCACAAAAGCCGTTGCCGGCCCCTACTGACAAACCTGCCGAGCAACCGCTCGGGGTTCCGGAGCATTAATGGCCACTCGCCCGAAAAAACCTGTTCACAACGTGCATAACGGTGTGAATCAACTGCGCATCATCGGCGGTGAATGGGGCAGCCGAAAGCTGAGCTTCCCCGATGCGCCAGGCTTGCGTCCAACGCCGGACCGAGTCCGTGAAACCCTGTTCAACTGGCTCGCGCCTTATGTTGCCGGGGCCAAGGTGCTCGACCCCTTTGCCGGTAGTGGCGCATTGTTTCTCGAGGCTTTGTCCCGCGGTGCAGCAATGGGCCAGGCGCTGGATGCCAGCAACATCGCGGTAGCGAGCATCAAGGAACATCTGGGCACCCTGCGCTGCACGACCGGTCAGGTGCAGACTGCCGACGCCTTGCGCTATCTGGAAACCCAACCGGCCACGGCGTTCGATCTGGTGTTTCTCGACCCGCCGTTCAATCAGAATCTGTTGCCGGCCGTTTGCACTTTGCTCGAAGAGCGTCAGTGGCTGAGTGACGATGCGTGGGTCTACACTGAAAGCGAAACGGCACCGTCGATATTGGGTTTGCCAGAAAATTGGCGCCTGCATCGGGAGCAAAAATCCGGACGGGTGTATTACGCGTTGTGGCAACGTATGGCAGGGATCGCCGGTTAGTCCGGCCTGTAAAAACGGTGCGAAGCTCAGTCAGTTAACGCTGCGGGTAAGCACCGCTGCATCGAGAGCAATCGTGTCCCATCTGCCAGAACGCTTCACCCCCGCCTACGGCCTGGGCAATCCGCACTTACAAACCTTGTGGGGACCGCTATGGCGCAAAACCACACACCTGGACCGCGAACGCGAACGCTTATGGCTCGAAGACGGCGACTTCCTTGACCTGGACTGGCATGGCCCCCACAGCGCAAATGTGCCACTGGTGTTGGTGCTGCATGGCCTGACCGGCTCATCGAATTCGCCTTACGTAGCCGGTGTGCAGAAAGCGCTGGGCGCCCAGGGTTGGGCCAGTGTCGCGCTGAACTGGCGAGGCTGTTCCGGCGAACCCAATCTGTTACCGCGCAGTTACCATTCCGGGGCCAGTGAAGACCTGGCCGAAACCATCAAGCACCTGCGGACCCAGCGCCCTCTCGCGCCGCTGTATGCGGTCGGTTATTCCATGGGTGGCAACGTGTTGCTCAAACACCTGGGCGAAACCGGCAGCAACAGCGGCGTACTCGGCGCGGTGGCGGTGTCGGTTCCATTTCGCCTCGATCAGTGCGCCGATCGTATCAGCCAGGGTTTTTCAAAATTCTATCAAGCGCATTTCATGCGGGAGATGGTCGCCTACATCAAGAACAAGCAGCGCAGATTCCAGCATGAAGGGCATCAGGATGGCCTGGCGGCATTGGCGGCGCTGGGCTCGCTGGAGAACATGCGCACCTTCTGGGATTTCGATGGCCGGGTCACCGCGCCGCTGAATGGTTTCGCCGATGCCGCGGATTACTATCGCCGCGCTTCGAGTCGTTATTTCCTGGGAGAGATTCGCACACCGACCCTGATTATCCAGGCAGCCGATGACCCGTTTGTCTTTCCTCATAGCCTGCCGCATGCCGACGAATTGTCTGCCTCCACTCAATTCGAGTTGCAGGCCAAGGGTGGGCATGTCGGCTTCGTCGAGGGCTCGTTCCGGCAACCGGGTTACTACCTGGAACGGCGCATTCCCCAATGGCTTGCCACCACAGGGCGCAAGTAGAGCATGGGTTCGGATCAGGGCGAGTCGATACACTTCTGGCAAACGGCGCCGTTGGCCGGGGTCGAGTTGTTGTCCGCACGCTACATCGAACACCGCTTCGCCCCCCATGTGCATGACGGCTATGTGATCGGCATGATCATGGCCGGCGCCCAGCGTTATCGCTATCGAGGCGCCGAGCATCTGGCCGGCAGCGGCACACTGGTGCTGATCAACCCGGATGAACTGCACACCGGCCACAAAGGGACGGAAGACGGCTGGTTGTACCGGGCGTTTTATCCCGACAGTGGGCAGATTCTTTCACTGCTGGACGAGCTCGAACTGCCGACCGATACCTTGCCGGCGTTTGGCGCCACGTTGTATCGCGATCCGGATCTGGTGAAGGGGTTCTGCCAACTGCATTGTTTGCTGGAGAGTCCGTCCACGGCGCTGCAGCAGCAAACGGTTTGGCGGGAAATGATGCTGTCGCTGTTACAACGTCACGCAGCCGTTCCGATCGCCAACAAACCTGGCAAGGAACACCGGGCGGTGACCTTGGCCAAGGAACTGCTGCAATCACGCTTGGCGGCGCCGCCCTCGCTGGAAGAACTGGCGGCGACGGTGAACCTGTCGCCCTTCCACTTCGCCCGAGTGTTCCGCCGCGCCACCGGCCTGCCGCCACACACCTGGTTGATGCAGCAGCGTATCGCTCGGGCACGGGCGCTGTTACAACGCGGCTGCCTGCCGCTGGAAGTCGCGACGCAGCTGGGGTTTGCCGACCAGAGCCATCTGAGTCGGCAATTCAAGCAGGTTTACGGCGTAGGACCGGGGGCGTATCGCAGTGCGCGGCAGCTGTGAAATCTCAAGAGCACCTTATTACCCCTGTGGGAGCGAGCCTGCTCGCGATGGCGGTGTATCAGTCAACATCAATGTTGAATGTTATGGCCTCATCGCGAGCAGGCTCGCTCCCACATTGGTTTTGCGTTTACTCGCCCTTGGCGACGCCTCGCGCAGGATCGTTGATCCACTCGCTCCACGACCCGGCATACAACGCTCCCAACGGATAACCCGCCAGGCACAGGGCGAACAAGTTGTGGCAGGCGGTCACACCGGAACCGCAATACGCGACCAACTCCGTCGGTGAACGATCACCGAGCTTCGCGGCAAACCGCTGCTTGAGCTGTTCGGCCGGCAGGAACCGTCCGTCGCTGCCCAGGTTATCGGTGAACGCGGCACATTGTGCGCCGGGGATGTGCCCGGCAATCGGATCGATCGGCTCCACTTCGCCCTTGAAGCGCGGCAAGCCGCGGGCGTCGAGCAGGGTCAGCGCGGGCTGGCCGAGACGTTGCTGGAGTTGTTCGGCGCTGAGCACCAACGAAGCATCCGGCGTCCCGGTGAAGGTGCCACGGGTAACCGACGGCGGATCAAGACTCAGGGGCAATCCGGCAGCGTGCCAGGCTTTCAGCCCGCCATCGAGAATGAACACACCGTCGCGCTTGCCCAGCCACGCCAGCAACCACCAGGCCCGCGCCGCGTAGGCGCCGGGACCGTCATCGTACAAAACCACTTCGCTGTCGGCGTTGATGCCCCAGGTTTGAAAGCGTTCGATCAAGTCGGCGGGTTCAGGCAACGGATGACGCCCGGTAACCCCCTTGACCACTGCACCGCTAAAATCACGCTCCAGATCGGCAAAGCTCGACCCGGCAATATGTCCTTCGGCGTAGCTGCGCTGCCCGTAATCAGGGTCTTCGAGGGCAAAACGACAATCCAGAATCACCAGCCCCGGCGTCTCCTTTTTCAGGTCCAACGCTTGCGGGCTGATCAGTTGCGCAATGGGCATAACGGGCTCCTGTGATTTTGTTTGTCTGGAATCCTACTGCACTCTTTATCCCACTTCTTCCAGCGCCTGGGCCAGCGGCACATAAAACTCTTCAAACAGCGCATTCACCGCATCGCGAGATTGATCCGTGACAAATCCGGCCTCCAGTACCAACACCTGATACACGCCCCGTTTGATGGCCTGTTCGCTCAGATGGTTGGAGTTTTCCCGCGTGGTGCATAGAAAACGCACCCACGAGGTGAGGATGATCCAGGCATTGAGGGTCAGGGATTCGATCTGAACCTTGTCCATGCACAGAATGCCGGCTTCGACGAAGCCCGCGTAGATGTGCGTACCCTGGATCAGGCAACGCTGGGAAAAGCGTCGGTAACGGGCGGCCAGCTCGGGATCACTGTCGAGCAAATGCTCGAGGTCGCGATGCAGGAAGCGGTATTGCCACATGGCGGCGAGCAACTCCTGGAGGTAGAAGCGCTTGTCTTCGACCGTCGCGGCCCGGCCCTGGGGCGGACGCAGGAAGCTGTCCACCAGGTTTTCGTACTCACTGAACAACACGGCGATGATCGCCTGCTTGTTGGGGAAGTGGTAGTACAGGTTGCCCGGCGAAATCTCCATGTGGGCAGCAATGTGGTTGGTGCTGATGCTGCGCTCACCCTGCTGATTGAACAGCTCCAGGCTGTTCTGCACGATGCGCTCGCTGGTTTTGATCCGAGGGGCCATGGCTTGAGCTTTAATTCAGAGTGCGATGAGGGGCATCTTACGACCTATCCGCGCATGGATAAAACAAAGCTGCACCAGAGTGCCATTTGACTTCCTAGAGCATAGACTCTAAAAAGTTCCTCATTACAATAAATCCGGAGCCGACCATGCCTGCTGACATCGCCTACCTGAAGAACCTGCAGCAGCCTCTGGACGAACTCCAAGCCCTGTTCGACGCTCAACGCGCGGCGTATGCAGCCAACCCGATGCCACCCGCGGCTCAGCGCCAGCAATGGCTAAAAGCGTTGCGTGACCTGCTGAGCAATGAGCGTCAGGCCCTGGTCGATGCCATCAGCCAGGATTTCAGCCACCGCAGCGCCGATGAAACCCTGCTCGCCGAATTGATGCCCAGCCTGCACGGCATTCACTACGCCAGCCGGCACCTCAAAGGCTGGATGAAAACCTCGCGACGCAAAGTCGGCCTGGCCTTTCAGCCGGCATCGGCCAAAGTCGTTTACCAACCGTTGGGCGTAGTCGGGGTGATCGTACCGTGGAACTACCCGCTTTACCTGGCCATCGGGCCGTTGGTGGGTGCGTTGGCGGCGGGCAATCGGGTGATGCTCAAACTCAGCGAATCGACCCCTGCCACCGGTTTGCTGCTCAAGGAACTGCTGGGCCGGGTTTTTCCCCAGGACCTGGTCTGCGTGGTGTTGGGCGAGGCCGATATCGGTGTGGCGTTCTCGCGGCTGCGTTTCGATCATTTATTGTTCACCGGTGCCACCAGCATCGGCAAACACGTGATGCGCGCGGCGGCCGAGAACCTGACGCCGGTGACCCTCGAACTGGGTGGCAAGTCCCCGGCCATCGTTTCCCGCGATGTGCCGCTCAAGGACGCCGCCGAACGCATCGCTTTCGGCAAGACCCTCAATGCCGGGCAAACCTGTGTCGCCCCGGACTATGTGCTGGTGCCGGAAGACCGCATCGGCTCTTTCGTCGAAGCCTATCGTCAGGCGGTTCGCGGGTTTTATCCGACCCTGGCCGACAACAAGGACTACACCGCCATCATCAACGACCGGCAGTTGGCGCGGCTCAACGGCTACCTCAGCGACGCCACCAGCAAGGGCGCGTTGCTGATTCCGCTGTTCGATCAAGGCCAGGGTCGGCGCATGAGTCATAGCCTGCTGCTCAACGTCAGCGACGACATGACGGTGATGCAGGACGAAATCTTCGGCCCGTTGCTGCCGATCGTGCCGTACAAGGACCTCGACGAAGCATTTGCCTACATCAACCAACGCCCTCGCCCGCTGGCGCTGTATTACTTCGGCTACGACAAGCGCGAGCAAAACCGCGTCCTCCACGAAACCCATTCCGGCGGTGTTTGCCTCAATGACACCTTGCTGCACGTTGCTCAGGACGATATGCCGTTCGGCGGCATCGGTGCCTCGGGCATGGGCCACTACCACGGCCACGAGGGTTTCCTGACCTTCAGCAAGGCCAAAGGCGTGCTGATCAAACAGCGTTTCAATGCGGCGAAACTGATCTATCCGCCGTACGGTAAATCCATTCAGAAACTGATCCAGAAGCTGTTTATCCGCTAACGATCATCACCACCGGGTAATAACAATAATGAGCCCAAGCCTGTCCGACACACCCGCGCTGTCACGGCGCGGCCTGCTTAAATTCAGCCTCGGCGCCAGCGCCTTGCTGGCCACGGCCGGATTAGGCGCGAGCCTCAGCGGCTGCTCGTCGAGCAACCCGGCCAGCGGTTTCGCGATTCTGCGCAGCGGTGACCTGCTGTTTCTGCGGGCAGTGATTCCGGTGATGCTTAACGGTGCCGTGGCAGTCGAAAAAATGCCGGCCGCTGTCGCCGAGACCCTGCACTGCCTGGATAACGGCCTGAATCACTTGTCGCCGGAAATGCTCAAACTGACCCGGCAATTGTTCGATGTGTTGGGGATGAGCATTACCCGCGGCCCATTGACCGGGATCTGGGGCAGTTGGGAAAGCGCCAGCAGCGAACAGATCCGCCACTTTCTCGACCGTTGGGAAAACAGCTCGTTGAGCCTGCTGCGCATGGGCCATAGCTCGTTGCTGCAAATGGTGATGATGGCGTGGTACAGCCGGGCGGAATCGTGGGCGCATTGCGGGTATCCCGGGCCGCCTACCGTTTGAAATCGTAGCGACCCTATCGCGAGCAGGCTCGCTCCCACAGGGGTTACGCGATCCATGTGGGAGCGAGCCTGCTCGCGATAGGGTCTGCCGCCTCACCACCAAATCCAAAATAATAAGAGACCCCCAAACATGCCCGTACCCGATCCGTTCCGCGAAGGCCTGGCCCGTGGCTGGAAAACCTACAACGGCGCCCGACTGCCCCAGGACCTGACCCTCGAAGCGGACGTGGCGATCATCGGCAGCGGTGCCGGCGGCGGGACCACCGCCGAAATCCTCAGCGCCGCCGGCTACAAGGTGTTGCTGATCGAAGAAGGCCCGCTCAAGACCAGCAGCGACTTCAAGATGCTCGAAGACCAGGCCTACACCAGCCTCTATCAGGAAGGCATCGGGCGCATGAGCAAGGACGGCGCGATCACCATCCTCCAGGGTCGGGCGGTGGGCGGCACCACGCTGATCAACTGGACCTCGAGCTTTCGCACCCCGGACCCGACGCTGGAACACTGGGCCAAAGAGCACGACGTCATAGGTCACGCACCGGCCGAGATGGCGCCCTGGTTCGAGAAAATGGAACAACGCCTGGGTGTCGCCCCGTGGAGGGTGCCGCCCAACGCCAACAACGACGTCATCCGCAAAGGCTGCGAACAACTTGGCTACGCCTGGCATGTGATTCCGCGCAACGTGCGCGGCTGCTGGAACATCGGCTACTGCGGCATGGGTTGCCCGACCAACGCCAAGCAGTCGATGCTGGTCACGACCATTCCGGCGACCCTGGAGAAAGGTGGCGAGCTGCTCTACCTGGCCCGCGCCGAAAAGCTGTCGATCAAAGACGGCAGGGTTACGGGGCTGCAATGTGTGGCGATGGATGAGCGTTGCGTTGCGCCCACAGGACGCACGATTACGGTCAAGGCGCGGCATTACGTGTTGGCCGGTGGCGGGATCAACAGCCCGGCGCTGCTGTTGCGCTCCGAAGCGCCGGATCCTCACGAGCGGCTGGGTAAACGGACCTTCCTACACTTGGTAAACATGTCCGCCGGGCTGTTTGATGAGGTGATCAACCCGTTCTACGGCGCGCCGCAGTCGATCTACTCCGACCATTTCCAGTGGCAGGATGGCACCACTGGCAAGATATCTTACAAACTGGAAGTTCCACCGCTTCACCCGGCGCTGGCCAGCACCTTACTCGGCGGTTTTGGCACGGAAAGCGCCCGGCATATGGAAAACCTGCCGCACACCCACGCCATGCTGGCGTTACTGCGGGACGGTTTTCACCCGGAAAGCCCTGGCGGCAGCGTTGAATTGCGCGGTGACGGTACACCTGTGCTCGACTATCAGGTTTCACCGTATGCCTGGGACGGGGTGCGCCGGGCGTTCCACAGCATGGCCGAGATCCAGTTCGCCGGGGGCGCCAACGCCGTGATGCCGATGCACGCCGACGCGCGCTACGTGAAAACCCTCGCCGAAGCGCGCGCATTGATCGACGATTTGAGCCTTGAGTTGTACCGCACGCGCCTGGGCAGTGCTCATGTGATGGGCGGTTGTGCTATGGGTGAAGACCCGAAAAACGCGGTGACCGATAGCCTCGGCCGACATCACCAACTCACCAATCTGTCGATTCATGACGGCTCGCTTTTCCCCACCAGCATTGGCGCAAACCCTCAATTGTCGGTTTACGGACTGACGGCGCAATTGGCCACTTCGCTGGCCGAACGTTTGAAAAACCCATGAAAACGCGGAATATTCCCATCGTCTATAGTGCTTTCTTACCCAACAGGCGACTTGGCCGACCGGGAAGGCTGCGATACCATCCGACTCCCCAACGGACTCCCGCCAGGACGACGCGATGAACCGAGTGTTGTACCCAGGTACCTTCGACCCTATTACCAAGGGCCATGGCGATCTGGTCGAACGCGCCTCGCGCCTGTTCGATCATGTGATCATCGCCGTCGCCGCCAGCCCGAAGAAAAACCCGCTGTTTCCCCTGGAACAACGTGTGGAGCTGGCCCGCGAGGTCACCAAACATTTGCCGAACGTTGAAGTCGTCGGTTTCTCGACGCTGCTCGCGCACTTCGCCAAAGAGAAGAACGCCAACGTATTCCTGCGTGGTTTGCGCGCGGTATCGGACTTCGAATACGAATTCCAGCTGGCCAACATGAACCGCCAACTGGCGCCGGATGTGGAAAGCCTGTTTCTTACCCCGTCCGAGCGTTATTCGTTCATTTCCTCGACGCTGGTTCGTGAAATCGCAGCCCTGGGCGGCGATATCACCAAGTTCGTCCACCCGGCGGTGGCCGACGCCCTCACCCTACGCTTTAAAAAGTAGGAGCTGCCGAAGGCTGCGATCTTTTACGGCTATCGCAATCTTCGATCGCTGCACTTGATCGCGCCCGCGTGCACTGCGGGCGCCAATGCGGCACAATTGTGCGCATTGATTTATTGCGCCCGGGCCTGCCGCCCCGGCTGGAGTTAGCATGTCCCTGATCATCACCGACGATTGCATCAACTGCGACGTCTGCGAACCTGAGTGCCCGAACGCCGCCATTTCCCAGGGCGAAGAGATCTACGTGATCGACCCGAACCTGTGCACACAATGTGTCGGCCACTACGACGAACCGCAGTGCCAGCAGGTCTGCCCGGTGGATTGCATCCCGCTGGACGAGGCTCATCCGGAAACTGAAGAACAGTTGATGGAGAAGTACCGCAAGCTTACCGGCAAGGCTTGAGCCTGACCGTTTTGTGTTGTCTTTCCGGGCCTCTTGCGAGCAAGCCCGCTCCCACATTGAATCTGCGTCGTTCACAGATCCCATGTGGGAGCGGGCTTGCTCGCGAAGGCATCATCAACAGCACCGAATACTTAACCACCTCACTCCCGCTGCTCAAACCCCTCCCCGATACACCCCAGGCACCGCACAAATGCGGCTTTCGCCGGATCGACCACCAACGCCTGCCCCGCATCGCCAATACCACCACCCAGTGCGGTAAACGGCAACGACACCACAAACGCCCCGGCGCCGATCACCGTCGCCACCACCAATAACGGTCGGGCAATCAGTAAATCGCCAAGCATGGCGTAGGCCGGTGGGTTCTGGATGGTGTAACGCGGATCGCCGCTGCCGTTCTCAGCCGCCAGCGCGGACGCACCGACGCTTAGCAGCAGCGCAACGACAAGGGTTCGAAACAGATTCATGGCACGGTCCTTCGGCTAGGCAGTGAGAATACTGACTATAGACCGTAGCCGATATCAGCTCTGGCAGCGCGGACAAAAGACGCTGGCGCGCTGCCCAAGCTTGACTTCCCGCAGCCCTGTGCCACAGACCTTGCAGTGCTCACCGCCACGGCCGTACACGTACAGTTCCTGCTGGAAGTAGCCTGGTTGGCCGTCGCCGCCGATAAAGTCCCGCAACGTGGTGCCGCCGCGCTCGATGGCGAGGGCCAGGATGCGCTTGATTTCGATCGCCAGCTTCAAATAGCGCGCCCGGGAAATGCTCTTGGCTTCGCGGCGCGGGTCGATGCCGGCCGCAAACAACGCTTCGGTTGCGTAGATATTGCCGACGCCGACCACCACTGCGTTATCCATGATGAACGGCTTGACTGCCATGGAACGCCCGCGGGATTGCTGGAACAGCCGCTCGCCGTCAAACAGATCGGTCAACGGCTCCGGCCCGAGGCGAATCAGCAGTTCATGATTGAGCGGGTCCAGGCTCCAGAGCATCGCCCCAAACCGCCGCGGATCGGTGTAGCGCAGGGCCAGGCCCGATTCCAGTTCAATGTCCACATGCTCATGCTTGGCCGCCGGCATGCCGACTTCCACCAGCCGCAGATTTCCCGACATCCCCAAATGACTGATCAGCGTGCCGACTTCGGCGTTGATCAGCAGGTACTTGGCGCGCCGCTCCACCAGCACGATGCGCTGGCCGGACAGCCGCACATCCAGGTCTTCGGGGATCGGCCAGCGCAGACGGCGCTCACGCACGATCACCCGGCTGACGCGCTGGCCTTCCAGGTGCGGTGCAATCCCGCGGCGGGTGGTTTCGACTTCCGGCAGTTCAGGCATGGGGCTCTCGAATCAGGCGAGGGTTCGACACTCAACGAGTGGCGAGGTCGCGAATCTCTTGTTTCTGGGTTTCAAAATCGTATTCCGACAGACCGATGTAATCGAGCACAAGAGGCCCGACACTGTTCCATTCATGGTCTTCGGACTGGTTGCCCAGTACCCGGAAGGACGCGCAAATGTGCTCGGCCATCTTCAGGATCGCCAACAAGTTTTTCAGCGGCGTGTTGCGCGACGATTCATCGCTGAAAATGGCCAGGGCATTGTGATGGTTGGCAATGGCCTGGGTGACGTGTTCCGGCAGGCGCCAGGACTTGGCGGTGTAATACCCGACCACGGCGTGGTTGGTGTTGTATTGCTTGTTCTCGGTATCCACCACGCGGCATTCGGCGCTGGCGTTGCCATAGGCCTGCTCCAGCACTTTCATGTAATCGGGGAATTTCTTGAGCATCAACGGGATGCCGCAATCGTGGAACAGGCCCAGCGCATAGGCTTCATCACCGGCCTGGACACCGACACGTTTGGCCAGGGTCAGGCACGTCATCGCCACGTCCTGCGCCGTGTCCCAGAAACGGTTGAGGGTGACGATGGCGTCGTCGTGCAGTTCACCCTTGATCGACTGCGCATTGATCAGGTTGATGATCGAACGGCTGCCCAACAGGTTCACTGCCCGCTGGATCGCGGTGATTTTGTTACTCAAGCCGTAGTACGGCGAGTTGACGATTTTCAGCAAGGCGCCGGAAAGACCTGGGTCCTGGGAGATCAGCTTCGCGATCACTTCCAGGTCCGGGTCGGGCATGTACTGCTCCATCTGCAGATCCACCATGATCTGCGGCTGGGGCGGCACACTGATACCTTGCAGGGACTGTTGAATCTGTTCGGCCGTCAGCTCTTGGGACATAAGTACACACTCCGGGTCAGGCGGGGATTCTAACCCTTAAGAAGATGGATCTGACATATCCGCGGCTATGTCGCCGGAATTTCATTTATTGCCCAGAATAAATGCACTCCCTGTGGGAGCGAGCCTGCTCGCGATAGCGTCGGATTAGCCAACATTGATGCTGAATGTACCGCCGTCATCGCGAGCAGGCTCGCTCCCACAAGTTGCAGGCCCCCTCACCGCATGTCCATCCGCCAAGCCGAGCCCTTGCGCAACACGCTATACTCCCGCTCTTTTTTCCGGAGCGACGTCATGTCCCTGCCTAGCCTGCGCCTCAAAGCCAACGCCGACCGTCGCCTGCGAAACGGCCACTTGTGGGTCTACAGCAACGAAATCGATGTAGCCGCTACGCCTTTGCACGGTTTCAAGGCCGGCGACCAGGCGATCCTCGAAGCCGCCAGCGGCAAGCCGCTGGGCATCGTTGCCATGAGCCCGAATAACCTGATCTGCGCCCGTTTGCTGTCGCGCGACATCAAGTTGCCGCTGGACAAATCGCTGCTGGTGCATCGCCTGAACGTTGCCCTGTCCCTGCGCGATCGCTTGTTCGACAAGCCGTTCTATCGCCTGGTCTACGGCGACTCCGACCTGCTGCCAGGCCTGGTGGTCGACCGTTTCGGCGACATTCTGGTGGTACAGATCGCCTCGGCGACCATGGAAGCTCACAAAGACGACGTGATCGCGGCATTGACCCAAGTGCTCAAGCCAAGCGGCATTCTGTTCAAGAACGACTCCGCCGCCCGTGATGCCGAAGGCCTCAACCGCTACGTCGAAACCGTGTTCGGCCTGGTGCCGGAATGGGTCGCGCTGGAAGAGAACGGCGTGAAATTCGAAGCACCAGTCATCCAGGGACAGAAAACCGGCTGGTTCTACGACCACCGTATGAACCGCGCGCGTCTGGCCCCTTACGCCAAAGGCAAACGCGTACTGGACTTGTACAGCTACATCGGCGGCTGGGGCGTTCAAGCGGCTGCCTTCGGTGCCAGTGAAGTGTTCTGCGTCGACGCTTCGGCCTTCGCCCTCGACGGCGTCGAGCGCAATGCCGCACTGAACGGCGTCGCCGAAAAAATGACCTGCATCGAAGGCGACGTGTTCGAAGCCCTGAAGGAACTGAAAGCCAGCGAAGAGCGTTTCGACGTCATCGTGGCCGACCCTCCTGCCTTCATCAAACGCAAGAAAGACATGAAAAACGGTGAAGGCGCCTATCGTCGCCTGAACGAGCAAGCGATGCGCCTGCTCAGCAAGGACGGCATTCTGGTCAGCGCTTCGTGCTCGATGCACCTGCCGGAAGACGATCTGCAGAACATTCTGCTGATCAGCGCCCGTCACCTGGATCGCAACATCCAGATGCTGGAGCGCGGCGGTCAGGGCCCGGATCACCCGGTACACCCGGCCATTGCCGAGACTCGCTACATCAAGAGCATCACCTGCCGTCTGCTGCCAAACAGCTGAGTACGCTGGTTTGACGGGGAGCCGCCAGGCTCTCCGTCAGCCGTTCTAACGTCACAACACCCACTCTTCAGCCTCAGCTTCCTACGCTTGCGGTCCTACTGACTTGCAGGACGTTTCCCTGCATCTTTTATTTAAAAGAATATAACTTACAAACTTACTCCAACCTCCAGATCGCTCCGACAAAACTACTAGAACATTCCTACTCAACATCCCCTTGATAAGAACTCATTACAGCCTATGATTGAGTTGTCACCGCGAAGTGACACTCACTATCAATGACAAGGAGTCAAAAAACATGAAAGCAATTACTCTGGAAACAAACAAAATCGCTAACCTGGCTTTTCTGGTTGCGCCAAAAACCCGCTAAGTAAATGAAACGCTGGGGAGTGCCGGCTACCCAGCGTTCTCTATGGCACTGCCCAGAGCGAACCGTCCGTCATGCAAATAAATCCATACTTGTTCATACTTCCTCGTACGCCCGGCCAAATAGTCTGGGATTACAAAAGCCACAAACAATTTGAACTTGATCTTGAATATTCAACCCGGCTTGCACAACTTATCAACAACCCAGAACTGTATAACGACAGCAATATAGTAGACACGCTACTTCTAAATTCCGGAATACTGACCACCTCAGCTCAAGACACTATTGAATGGGGCTGGGATGAACTGTCGAAAATATTCCATATCGGCACCAAGAACATTCCCTGCGAACATGTTCCTCAAAATATTCACGAATGGTCGAGACACTATCTGGACCATTGCACCGAAGTACTGGACGCACCCGCGCCGGACACCAGGTTCACAGAATGCCAGGGACGCGAGCTGATTGCCCTGCCAAAACCTTCCTGCCTGCCGGAGGGTTCTCTTGCCAACGTCCTGATTGCCCGAAAAACCTGCCGCACCTTCACGGCTGAAGTGGTTTCACTGGAAGATGTCGGCACGCTGCTTTACCTGTCCCTGGGCTACTTGCATGAGCGCGAAAATGACGTCGACGAAACCATTGTCGAAGGTCTCGGCGCCCGACGCAGCAGCCCGTCCGGCGGTGGATTGAATGCCTGCGAAGGCTTTCTTCATGTACAAAACGTCAGCGGCCTGAAACCCGGACTCTACGCCTACCATCCCACCAACCATGCATTGAGCTTCGTCAACCCGGTACCTGACTCGCTCCTGGGGCAGTTGCTGTGTGGGCAACATTTCATCAATCACCTGCCCGTGGGCCTGTTCATTACCGCTCGGTTCGACAAGTTGTGGTGGAAATATGAACACTCACGAGCCTACCGAATGGCCTTCGTGGAGGCAGGGCATATTTCCCAGACCTTTCAACTGGTGGCCACTTCACTGGGTCTGAACACGTGGCTGACCGGAGCACTGACAGACGATCAGGTCGAAACATTGCTGGGGCTCGAGAACAACGCAGAACAACCCCTGTTTTTTGTAGGCTGTGGCCACAGCGACGGACAGGTGATGTGCAAGGAGTTGAAGGACCTGCTGAGCAGTCGGGAGCAGCAACAATGACCGCCCCCATCATTGCCCCGTCAGACCACCCCGTTTCCTGGGCCCTGCGTTTCACCCTCGGCGACTGGAATACTCGTGCGTCGGTGCGAACCAGCGAGCATGACTATCTATTACCGCCAGACCTGGAACAGCAACTGGAAACACGCCACTGGTTTCCCCCAGGCTTCCTGGCTTACCTGAATCACCCCGCTATCAAAGCGCTAGGGCCAACCGTTTTCCATCGGCTGTCGGCCAATCATCTGGTGTACTTCCTCGACTACACCACCGTGCTCGAACACCGCATCGTCAACCGTTCCGTGGAGACCATCATCCACGGTGAATTGAAGGTCAACATTCCCCCACGGATGAAGACCGCCGCGCTTCAGCTTTATACCGATGAGGGTTATCACGCCCTGTTCTCCAATAGCCTTGCCGAGCAGATTGCCGGGTTCTACGGGTTCAGCCTGCGCCCGGTCGTGCCGCACCGCATCACGCGATTGAGCACCCTGCTCGAGCGCACAGCTGACAAGCACCGGGCGCTGGCCTGGTTTCTCGTCGGGTTTGTGTCGGAGACGATCATTGCCAGGGAACTGCTCGACGCCTGCCGTGACGACTTGGTGTCCAGTGTCCAGGCAATGCTCAGGGATCATCTTGCGGACGAGGCGCGCCACAGTCGCTATTTCTCTGAAGTGTTCCATTACCTGTGGCTGACGCTGAACAACCGTCAACGCCTATTCGCCACCAGGCTACTGCTGGACAGCATCCGGATTTTCTTCGAGATCGATGAGCGATGGCTGCGGGAAAGTCTGCACAGCGCGGGTATCGGCGAGACCACCGTCACGCAAGTTCTTGGCGAACTGACCAGCCCCCAAGCCACCCTTCTGCGTGCGCGATCCGGCGCCGGGGCGACGCTTCAGGCTTTGAAAAAAGCCGGTTTCTTCGACCTGCCTTACAACCAGCAACTGTTCATGAAGGCAGGACTTATCGATGGATGAAGGACACCCCGCGGCAACCTCCAGACACCGTCGAGGGAAGGTCAGCCTGTTGTTGGCAATGGTGCTGCTTGGCGTGTTCCCACTGGATGTCCTGCTTCCCTCGTTCCCTGCGCTCGCTGAACACTTTCGCAACACGCGCACCGATATCGCGCTGTCGGTCAGTCTCTTTGCCATCGGTATTGCAGCCTCTCAACTGCTGATCGGGCCGCTGTCGGATGTGATCGGGCGCAAAGGACTGTTGCTCGCCGGAATAACCGTTTCGATGCTGGGTGCAGTGGGCTGCATATTGACCACGGACTACGCCTACTTCCTGCTGTTTCGTGTCATTCAAGCCTTGGGCTGCGGGTGTTTCGTGCTGTCACAAGCGCTGGTTCAGGATCTGTTCGAGGGTGAGGAACGTACCCGGTTGCGGGTCCTGATGGTCACCGCCAGCGGCATTTTCATCTCGGTCTCGCCGTTGGCCGGGACATTCCTGCAAGCCACGCTGGGCTGGCAGGGCAGCTTTTGGATGTTTATCGCAGTGGCTGGCGTGGTACTGCTCAAAGCCTGTCTGTTTCTCGAAAACACCCGTCCGGTGGCAACCGGAGCCCGGCCGAGTATCCTCCAGTCCTATGGTCGGGTCCTGCGTGATGCCGACTTCCTGCCCTACTGGTTGATTTCAGCCTTTGCTTTCGCCTGCCATTTTTCGTTCATCGTCATTTCACCGCTGATTTTCATGGATCAACTCCAGCTATCGGCCTATGACTTCTCGCTGATTCTGTTGATATACGGTGGCGCCTACATTGTCGGTGGCATGGTGGCGACTCTCTTGGGTAAACGCATCAGTCCCGGTCATCAAATCATCAGCGGGCTGAGCCTGATCCTGCTGTCCGGTCTCATCATGCTTTACTTCGCGAGCCACTTTGCGCTGTCCCCGATCACAGTCCTGGTACCGATGCTTATCTGTACCGCGGGCACCACCATCACTCGACCGGCCGCCAGTTCCAAAGCCATGAGTCTATTCCCTGAAAATGCGGGAACCTCGGCGTCGGCCGGCAGCACGGTGACTTTCATCTGCGGCGGATTGATCAGTGCGCTCATCAGTCTGAGCCCGGCCAATCTGCAATCCACCCTTGGATACAGCTTCATCATTTTGAGCAGCGCGGCGCTGGCACTGAACAGTTGTATCAATCGTCGAGCCAAAAGCCCAAGAGCCAGCCCAAGCGTCGAATAACCCCGCCGATCGTCACTCCACATGCGCCATCAGCGCCGGTTCGACACTTTCCGGCATTCCCTCCTGACGCCAGCGGTGTAGAATCGCGAGATTCATCGCCATTCATCCCCCGGCGGGTTTATGAGCTCAAGCTGAAGCGCGCGGCGATCCCGCAAAGTTATCGGCAACTTCCGGACACACGGCCATTTCTGAGTGTTCCAGACGTCAATAGAAGCTCACTTCCCTTTTGATACCTGATTAGCCGCCCGGAGTGCTTCATGCCTGATTACCGCTCGAAAACATCCACCCACGGCCGCAACATGGCCGGTGCCCGCGCACTGTGGCGCGCCACGGGGATGAAAGATGACGACTTCAAGAAGCCGATCATCGCCATTGCCAACTCCTTTACCCAGTTCGTACCGGGCCATGTGCATCTCAAGGATCTGGGGCAACTGGTCGCTCGCGAGATCGAACGGGCCGGCGGCGTCGCCAAAGAATTCAACACTATCGCCGTGGATGACGGCATCGCCATGGGCCACGACGGCATGCTCTATTCGCTGCCGAGCCGCGAGATCATCGCCGACTCCGTCGAATACATGGTCAACGCCCACTGCGCCGACGCCATCGTCTGCATCTCCAACTGCGACAAGATCACCCCTGGCATGCTGATGGCCGCCCTGCGCCTGAACATCCCGGTGATCTTCGTGTCCGGCGGCCCGATGGAAGCCGGCAAGACCAAACTGGCCAGCCACGGTCTCGATCTGGTCGATGCCATGGTGATCGCCGCCGACTCCAGCGCATCCGACGAGAAAGTCGCCGAGTACGAGCGTAGCGCCTGCCCGACGTGCGGCTCCTGCTCCGGCATGTTCACCGCCAACTCGATGAACTGCCTGGTTGAAGCCCTGGGCCTGGCATTGCCGGGCAACGGTTCGACCCTGGCCACCCACAGCGACCGCGAACAACTGTTCCTGCAAGCTGGCCGCACCATCGTCGAGCTGTGCAAGCGTTACTACGGCGAGAACGATGAGTCGGTGTTGCCGCGCAACATCGCCAACTTCAAGGCGTTCGAAAACGCCATGACCCTGGACATCGCCATGGGCGGTTCCACCAACACCATCCTGCACTTGCTGGCCGCGGCCCAGGAAGCCGAGATCGATTTCGACCTGCGCGACATCGACCGCCTCTCCCGTCACGTACCGCAACTGTGCAAGGTCGCGCCGAATATCCAGAAGTACCACATGGAAGACGTGCACCGTGCCGGCGGGATCTTCAGCATCCTCGGTTCCCTGGCTCGTGGCGGTCTGTTGCACACCGACCTGCCGACCGTGCACAGCAAGTCCCTGGCTGAAGGCATCGCCAAGTGGGACATCACCCAGACCACCGACGAAGCCGTGCATCACTTCTTCAAGGCCGGCCCGGCGGGCATCCCGACGCAAACCGCGTTCAGCCAGTCGACCCGTTGGGAAACCCTGGATGACGACCGTGAAAACGGCTGCATCCGCAGTGTCGAACACGCTTACTCGAAAGAAGGCGGCCTGGCCGTTCTGTACGGCAACATCGCCCTGGACGGCTGCGTGGTGAAAACCGCCGGCGTCGATGAGTCGATCCACGTCTTCGAAGGCAACGCGAAGATCTTCGAAAGCCAGGACAGCGCCGTACGCGGCATCCTCGCCGACGAAGTGAAGGCCGGCGACATCGTGATCATTCGTTACGAAGGCCCGAAAGGCGGCCCGGGCATGCAGGAAATGCTGTACCCGACGTCTTACCTGAAATCCAAAGGCCTGGGCAAAGCCTGCGCCCTGCTCACCGACGGCCGCTTCTCTGGCGGTACTTCGGGCCTGTCCATCGGCCACGCTTCGCCAGAAGCTGCTGCTGGCGGCGCGATCGGTCTGGTGCAGGATGGCGACAAGGTTCTGATCGACATTCCGAACCGCTCGATCAATCTGTTGATCAGCGATGAAGAAATGGCCGCGCGCCGTGTCGAGCAGGACAAGAAAGGCTGGAAACCGGTGGAAGTGCGTCCACGTAAAGTGACCACTGCGCTGAAAGCCTATGCCCTGTTGGCCACCAGCGCCGACAAGGGTGCGGTACGTAACAAGGCGATGCTCGACGGGCTGTAAGCGTCAGTCGCAGACACAAAAATGCCCCGCCAAATGCGGGGCATTTTTTTGAGAACAACTCGGGCATGTGCCGATCACAAACATTTCAGGCAACCCGAAACAACTGTGGGAGCGGGCTTGCTCGCGAAGAGGCCATAACATTCAACATCGATGTTGACTGTCAGACCGCCTTCGCGAGCAAGCCCGCTCCCACATTTGTTCTATGTTGCCTTTGAGAGTGAGCTTGGCCGGGACGCGGTCTTACTGAATCTCTTCCGGTTTAACGATCACCCAGTTCTTGTCCGCCGTCACCGCCAACCCTTCTTTCGCCTGGGCTGCTGCGTTCTTGGCCATCATGCCGTTAATCTGGGTCATGTATTTGTCTTTGCGGTTGACCCACAAATGGATGCCGCCCTTGGACACGTCGACGCTGTGGAACAGCATGTAGCCATCGCTGGTCGGGGTATCGCCGCCCACCAGAACCGGTTTTTTCCATTCATCGATGTAGGTCAGGATCGCCGCCTGCTTGCCGGCCATCCAGGTTGCCGGAGTCCACAGATACGGGGTCAACTCGAGGCCAAGGTTGGCCTTCTCGTCATACTTGCCGGCAGTGATCTGCTTACGCGCCGTGGTCAGTTCGCCAGTCTTGCGATCCTTGAGCATCGTGGTCACGCCGATCACATTCTGCGGTTTGACGTTGTAGCCATATTTCGGATCGGAAGCGACCATGCGCACCAGCTCTTCGGAGGCGGCGGTCATCACATAGACCTCGATACCGTTCTCCATCAGCTTGTTGTAGAGCTCTTTCTGACCGGTGAAGATTTTCGGCGGGTTGACGTCGATGGTCTTGACCACGTCGCCTTCGTAATAAGTGCTCGGCACCGGTTTGCCAGACGCCATCAGCTCATCGACGTTGCCCTTGAGTTCCTGAAGCGTGAAGCCGGAAAACACTTGGGCGACCCATGGATAGCAAACCATGTCGTCGATTTCACAGAGACGATAGTAATAGCTGAACAGGCTTTCCTTATGGTCAGCGGTGTCCTTGAACGGGATCAGTTTCAGGGAGGGATCGAGGCTCTCGCGGGTGATCAGGCCCTTGTTTTCCATGAATGGCAACAAGGACTCTTCGAGATCGTAGCGGTAACTGGTGTTGTCCATGTCGAACACCGCGAAGTTACCTTTGTTGGCATTGGCCGCGATCATCGCGTCCAGCGCCTTGGCCTGATCGGCTGGCCAGTGTTTCAGGTCAGTAGCGAACGCTTGGCCGGCAAGGCCCAAGCAGAATACGGCAGCCAGAAATTTCGGTGCGAGCTTCATCGGCGTTTCTCCCTGATTCAAAGATATCGACGCTAACAAATCTGTATGACAGTCCCCGCCTGCCCGCGACCGCTTGCATCCTGATTCCGTCAGCGGCATTCCCCACAGCGTCAGCGGCTTATTCCAAAAACGACAGTTAACCGCTGTTTTTGATATTAAATCATTACATATCAAGCTGTTAGGCTTGCCGGTTCGCAGCTGCGCCGGAATGCAGCTGGCAAAGTTATTGGAGCTTCTATGAATCTGCCGCTGATCCTCAATCTGCTGGTATTCCTCGCCTTGCTCTTTGGCCTGGCGCAAACCCGTCACACCACCTGGAGCCTGGCCAAAAAGGTTCTGCTGGCTCTGGTATTGGGCGTGGTATTTGGCGTCGCTCTGCACACGATTTACGGTGCGGGCAACCCGGTACTCAAAGCCTCGATCGGTTGGTTCGATCTGGTGGGCAACGGTTACGTGCAGTTGCTGCAAATGATCGTGATCCCGCTGGTGTTCGCCTCGATCCTCAGCGCCGTGGCGCGCCTGCACAACGCTTCGTCGCTGGGCACGATCAGCTTCCTGACCATCGGCACGCTGCTGTTCACCACCGCTATCGCGGCGCTGATCGGCATCGGCCTGACCAACCTGTTCGGCCTCACCGCCGAAGGCCTGGTCGCTGGTACCCAGGAAATGGCTCGCCTGCAAACCATTCAGAGCGACTACGCGGGCAAGGTTGCGGACCTGAATGTGCCGCAGCTGCTGCTGTCGTTCATCCCGCAGAATCCGTTCGCCGACCTGGCTCGCGCCAAGCCGACATCGATTATCAGCGTGGTTATCTTTGCTGCATTTCTTGGGGTCGCCGCACTGCAACTGCTCAAGGACGATGTCGAGAAAGGTCAGAAAGTGATCAACGCCATCGACACCCTGCAAGCCTGGGTGATGCGCCTGGTGCGCTTGGTGATGAAGCTGACCCCGTACGGCGTATTGGCGCTGATGACCAAAGTGGTTGCCGGCTCCAACCTGCAAGACATCATCAAGCTCGGCAGTTTCGTGGTGGTGTCCTACATCGGCCTGGGCTTGATGTTTGTGGTGCATGGCCTGCTGGTGTCGGCTGCCGGGATCAACCCACTACGGTTCTTCCGCAAGATCTGGCCGGTGCTGACGTTTGCCTTCACCAGCCGCTCCAGCGCCGCCACCATTCCACTGAGCATCGAAGCCCAGACCAGCCGTTTGGGTATTCCACAGTCCATCGCCAGTTTCGCCGCCTCGTTTGGCGCGACCATTGGCCAGAACGGCTGTGCCGGTCTATACCCGGCAATGTTGGCGGTGATGGTCGCGCCAACTGTGGGCATCAACCCGCTGGACCCGTTGTGGATCGCGACGTTGGTGGCGATTGTGACGCTGAGTTCGGCCGGTGTGGCCGGGGTCGGTGGCGGCGCGACCTTCGCCGCGCTGATCGTGCTCCCGGCCATGGGTTTGCCGGTGTCACTGGTGGCGTTGCTGATTTCGGTTGAGCCGCTGATTGATATGGGTCGTACGGCGTTGAACGTGAGTGGTTCGATCACGGCGGGTGCGATTACCAGCCAGATGATGCAGCAGACGGATAAAGAGTTGCTGGATGCGGATGAGCATTCGGAGTTGGCTCACGCTTAAGTCTTTCAGCGACTGGGCGGGCCTCTTCGCGAGCAGGCTCGCTCCCACAAGGGATCTATGGTGTTCACACGGTGTGTGTTTCACCACAGAACCAATGTGGGAGCGAGCCTGCTCGCGATGCTATTAAACCTTTTCCCAAACTTCGAAGTTGTAGGCGGGTTTATCTCCTTCGGCAGGATTCGGAACATTCGACACCAGTTTCCACTGGTTCAAATCAAACTCCGGAAACCACGCATCCCCTTCCGGGCTCAGCGCCACGCGGGTCAGGTACAACCGATCGGCCTGCTCCAGACCTTGCGCATATAACTGCGCACCGCCAATCAACATCACCTCATCGACGCCCTGCTCGTTCGCCCATTGCTGAGCGCGAACCACCGCTGCCTCCAGCGACGGATAAACCTCCGCGCCTTCCAGCTGCAGATCCACCTGACGGCTGACCACGATGTTCAACCGGCCCGGCAGCGGACGACCGAGGGAATCCCAGGTCTTGCGCCCCATGATGATCGGCTTGCCGAGGGTGGTGGCCTTGAAGTATTTGAAGTCCCCCGGCAAGTGCCAGGGCATGCTGTTGTCGACGCCGATCACACGGTTTTCACCGAGGGCTGCGATCAGGCTGAGGGGGAGTGATTTAGTCATGTCGGCGAGGATACCAGAGCCTCCCTTACCCCGATAAGCGTCACAGCGGTTATGCTCACCGCTCAATTAAGCGACGGGAAGCCGCGTGACTGAACTGACTCCACTGCAAAACCTCTGGCTGAGCGAAACCGTGCGCCTGCGTGAAGAACACGCAGGCCCCTTGGACGATCTGGAAGCCAATCGAATCGCCCGTAGCGCCGGCGGCGACCTGCCGACGCGTATTCAACGCCGCGCCCTGTGGCTGGCCGAGCGCGACGGACAGACCCACGCCCTCAAACATTGGCTGCAAGGTGCGCGACTGGCGTTGATCGTGCTGGCCGTTCTGGCCGTGATCAGCGGCGCCGGCCTGGCGTTTGCCGCGCTGGGCGACGGCCAAACCCCGGTCAATGTGTTCTGGGCGCTGGGCAGCCTGCTCGGGCTGAATCTTATTCTGTTGCTGAGCTGGGCTCTGGGCCTGATATTCGCCGGCGAACAAGGTGCCGCCCTTGGACGAATATGGCTGTGGCTCAGTGAAAAACTCGCCCGCGATGCCAACGCCGCGCAACTGGCGCCGGCCCTGCTGCTGTTGCTGCAACGGCAGAAACTCAATCGTTGGGCGCTGGGCGTGCTGGTCAACGGATTGTGGTTGCTGGCGATGCTCAGCGCCTTGGTGATGGTGCTGACGCTGATGGCGACCCGGCGCTACGGCTTCGTCTGGGAAACCACCATTCTCGGCGGCGACACCTTCGTCACCATGACCCAAGCCCTCGGCGCTCTGCCGTCCCTGCTTGGTTTCAGTGTGCCCAGTGTGGAGATGATCCGCGCCAGCGGCGATGCTGCGCTGAACATCGAAAGCGCCCGCCAGGCCTGGGCGGCGTGGCTGGTTGGGGTGCTGCTGGTGTACGGTGTTTTGCCGCGATTGCTGCTCGCATTGTTCTGCCTGTGGCGCTGGAAAACCGGTCAAGCAGCCCTGCGTCTGGATTTGAATCTGCCCGGCTACGCCCAGTTGCGCGAACGGCTGATGCCCACCAGCGAACGTTTGGGCATCAGCGATGCCGCGCCAGAACAACTTCATCGGGTTGAAAATACTGCCAGCGACCTGCAAAGCGATGGCTCGCTGTTGGTAGCCATTGAGCTGGATGACCAACGCCCCTGGCCGCCGCAGTTGCCGAAAACCGTCAACAACGCCGGCATCCTCGACAGCCGTGAATCCCGGCACAAGCTGCTCGAACAGCTGAGTCGTTTTCCCCCGGCCCGTCTGGCCATCGCCTGCGACCCCCGGCGTTCGCCGGACCGTGGCAGCCTGGCGCTGATTGCCGAACTGGCTCGCAGCGCCAGCGCCACCCGCGTGTGGTTGTTGCAAGCGCCGCCCGGCGAAGCGCTGGATGCCGAACGCCTGGGCGACTGGCATGTTGCGCTACAACAACTGGACCTGCCGTTCGCCGATTGCGCGCCGTTGAACTGGCTGGAGACAGGTCATGACTGATGCCTTGAATAAGCCATTGAAGCTCGCCGTGGTCGGCCACACCAATGTCGGCAAAACCTCGTTGCTGCGAACGCTGACGCGAGACGTCGGCTTCGGCGAAGTGTCCCATCGTCCCAGCACCACTCGCCACGTCGAAGGCGCGCGATTGTCGGTAGACGGCGAGCCATTGCTTGATCTCTTCGACACTCCGGGCCTGGAAGATGCCATCGCCCTGCTCGACTACCTTGAGCGTCTGGAACGTCCCGGCGAACGCCTCGACGGCCCGGCACGATTGGCGCGTTTTCTGGAGGGCAGCGAAGCCCGGCAGCGCTTCGAACAGGAAGCCAAGGTGCTGCGGCAACTGCTCGCCTCGGACGCCGGTCTCTATGTGATCGACGCCCGGGAGCCGGTGCTGGCCAAGTACCGCGACGAACTGGAAGTGCTGGCCAGTTGCGGTAAACCGCTGCTGCCGGTGCTGAACTTTGTCAGCAGCGCCCAGCATCGCGAACCTGACTGGCGTGAAGCCCTGGCGCGGTTGGGCTTGCATGCATTTGTGCGTTTCGACAGCGTCGCGCCGCCCGAAGATGGCGAACGTCGACTCTACGAAAGCCTCGCGCTGCTGCTGGAAAACTCCCGCGAACAACTGGAGCGCTTGATCGCCGATCAGCAGGCCCAACGCCTGGCCCGTCAGCAGAGTGCAGCGCGGCTGATTGCCGATTTATTGATCGATTGCGCCGCCTGCCGCCGCAGTGTGATCAGCGAGGCGGCGCAGGAACAGCAAGCGATCAGCGAACTGCGCAAAGCCGTGCGTCAGCGCGAACAACGCTGCGTCGAGGCCTTGCTCAAGCTCTACGCCTTCCGTCCGCAAGACGCGGCGGCCAGTGACTTGCCGTTGCTCGATGGCCGCTGGGGCGATGACTTGTTCAACCCGGAAACGTTGAAGCAGCTCGGTGTGCGGGTCGGCGGCGGTATCGCAGCCGGCGCGGCGGCCGGGGCCGGGGTTGATTTGCTGGTGGGCGGCCTGACCCTCGGCGCCGCGGCACTGGCCGGAGCGATTGCCGGCGGCGCCCTGCAAACCGCCCGCAGTTACGGCAGCCGCCTGCTGGGCAAAATCAAGGGCCAGCGAGAACTGACCGTCGACGACGGCGTGCTGCGGCTGTTGGCCTTGCGCCAGCGGCAATTGCTGCAAGCCCTGAACCAACGCGGGCACGCGGCGATGGACAGCATTCAGGTCGCCACGCCGCAGGACAAAACCTGGCGCGAAGGCAAACTGCCCGAAGCGCTGAACAAGGCACGGGCGCATCCACAGTGGTCGTCGCTTAATCCGGATTCGAAGTTGAGCCAGGGGGAGCGGCAGGAGCAGGTTGAGGTGTTGGCGCAGCAGTTGTAGAAACCGGGGTAATTGTGGCGTTTGGATTGGCCCCATCGCGAGCAGGCTCGCTCCCACAGGGGATTTGCGTCGTTCACAGAACCAATGTGGGAGCGAGCCTGCTCGCGATGGCAGCCACTCGGTTCCGAGGCCCTACGCGGCCAGCAGCCACAACGCCTTCTCCTTCAACAGCCCAAGATCAATCACCGGCACCCACATCTCCTTGGCCAACTCATCCCACTGACGCATCCGCAAACTGACCGCACACAACGGATCCAGCTCGAACGCCTCAGCCTCGATAGCCGTCATCACCCCGCCCTGATACTCAAGCGTCCGCCGACTGGCTTCGCTCAAGCGCTCGAAGTACCCGGGCTCTTTGAGCGTGAGATAACGCTTGGCCTGAACGTGGTATTCCACCAGCCGCGCCAGGCGTTCGCTGAAGCCGGCGCGACGCAAGTAATCCGCCCCCAGTCGCTCGTGGCTGACTATTCCAAAACCACCCATGTTCTCGGCACCCTCGGCGCAGATATGCCCGATGTCATGAAAGAACGCCGCCAGCACCACTTCATCATCGAACCCCTCGGCCATCGCCAGTTCCGCCGCCTGAGACATGTGCTCGATCTGCGACACCGGTTCGCCAATGTAATCCTTGTCGCCAAAACGCTCGTACAGACCGAACACCTCGGCGATCACTTGCTCATGGCGGTCCATCAACGGTCTCCCAATAAAGTCGTGACGTTACGTTCAGCAATCGCCGGCCCGACGCTCATGCCGACACCGGTGTGCATCAGCGCCACGCTCACGCCTGGCATCGGACGCAAAAAGGAGAACGGCCCCGGTCCGCGTGAACCATAGACACCCTGCCAGCGTTCGACCACTTGCACCTTGCAGCCCAACGTCTGCTCGGCCAGTTCAATCATCCAGTCATCCACCTGCTCGGCATTGAACGGTGATGGATCGCTGCCGTAATGGTGGGAATCGCCGATGATCAACTCACCGTAAGGCGTCGGGCTGATCAGCAGGTGAATGCCGTTTTCATGCAGATGGGGTGCGTCGCGCAGAACCTGCGCCTGTACCGCTGCGGCTTCCGGCAGATCGGCGAAGGCGCCGTAATGCACGCAACTCAGACCGGTAAGCAGCGCGTGTTGCAGGTTGAGGCTGATCTGCGGGCGAGCGCGGAGCATTTGCAGACGGCAGATTTGCGGATTCAATTCGGCAATCGGCTCGGCCAGCAGCGTTTGATAATCGTGGCCGGAGCAGACGATGATCTGCTCCGCGCTGAAGGTGCCGGCGGTGCTGTGCAAGCGGCCCGGCTCGATGTCGCGCACCAGCGTGGAAAAGTGAAACTCGACGCCCAACTCGCGGCGCAGGTAATCGATCAACGCCGGAATCGCTTCGCGGGAATACAGCTGCTGGTCGTCCATGCCGTGTAACGCAGCGTGGTGATGGCTGAACTGGCCGCCGTATATATCGCGCAATGCCGCACCGCGCAGCAGGTCGACGCGGTAACCATGCGCCATGGCGCGACCGGCGCAGAACGCTTCCAGCAGGTGTTCTTCCGCTTCGGTGCGGGCGAACAGGTATGAGCCGTTGCGCTTGAGTTGCAGACCCGCCAGTTGTGCCCACTGGCCCCAGATGTCGCGGCTGGCCTTGGCCAGTTCAAGCATCTGGCCCGGTGGCTGGCCGGTGACCAGTGCCTGGCCGAAGTTGCGCACTGAAGCGCCGAGTGGCGTTTCGCTGCGCTCGAAGACTTTGACCTTGAGGCCGCGCCTGGCGGCGGCATAGGCATGGGACAGGCCGAGAATGCCGGCGCCTATGATCAGCATGTCATTGTGTTGAGTCATGGGGTTTTGCCTTGAATTTGAGACCGCTATCGCGAGCAGGCTCGCTCCCACAGGGGAACGCATTCCAATGTGGGAGCGAGCCTGCTCGCGATGGGGCCCAGTCAGCCTACGAAGATTTACTTGGCAGCCACTTTCTCGGACTTGCCGTCATAACGCTTGCGCCATTCGGTGAGTATCTGGTCGCGATTCTTCGAGGCCCAGGCAAAGTCGTTCTTGATCAGGCGCTGCTCATAATCCGCCGGCAGTTCGGTCTGTGGCTTGGCGATACCCGGCTGCGCGAGCACCGCGAAGTTCTCTTTATAAAGCTCCATCGCCGCCGGGCTTGCAGAGAAGTCAGCCAGCTTCTTCGCCGCGTCTTCGTGCGGTGTGCCTTTGATCACGGCGGTGGCTTCGATCTCCCAGCCCAGGCCTTCTTTCGGCAGGATGATGTCCAGCGGCGCGCCCTGGCGTTTCAGCTGAACAGCCGGGTATTCGAAGGAAATACCGATCGGGAATTCGCCGGCGGCGGCGAGTTTGCACGGCTTGGAACCGGAGTGAACGTACTGGCCGATGTTCTGGTGCAGGTCGTCCATGTACTGCCAGCCCTGCTTCTCGCCGAAGGTTTGCAGCCAGGCGCTGACGTCGAGGAAACCGGTACCGGACGATGCCGGGTTGGGCATGACGATCTTGCCTTTGTACTCAGGCTTGGTCAGGTCCTGCCAGCTCACGGGTTTGCTCAAACCCTGCTTTTCGGCCTCGACCGTGTTGAAGCAAATGGTCGCCGCCCAGACGTCCATGCCGACCCAGGCTGGCGGGTTGGCCGCGTCGCGATAGTTGCCGCCGATCTTGCCGAGGTCCTTCGGTGCGTAGCTTTGCAGCATGCCTTGCTGATCGAGGATCGCCAGGCTCGAGGCTGCCAGGCCCCACACCGCGTCAGCCTGCGGGCGGGCTTTTTCGGCCAGGAGTTTGGCGGTGATGATGCCGGTGGAATCGCGCACCCACTTGATCTCGACGTCCGGGTTAGCCTTTTCAAAGGCTTCTTTGTAGGTCTTCAGTTGTTCGGCTTCGAGGGCGGTGTACACCGTCAACTCGGTTTTCGCCGCAAAGGCGTTCAGGCTGAAAGCGGTGAGAACAGCAGCGGCCAGGGCCAGGGGCTTGAACATGATCGTTTCCTGTTTGAGTTGAGATGTGGGGGGGGGCAAATCAGTGGCCGGGCGCGGTCTGCCGCCAGGCTTGGGAGCGGCGCAACAAACCGCGTGAGGCCCAGGCCAGCAGCAGGGACACGCCCGCCGAGGTGAACAGAATCAGGGTCGACATCGCCGTCGCGCCGCCGACATTGCCAGCGTCGTCCATGTTCAGCACCGCCACCGCCGCGAGGATGGTGTCGGGGCTGTAGAGGAAGATCGCCGCCGAGACGGTGGTCATGGCCGAGACGAACAGATAGCGCACGATGTCCAGCAATGCCGGCAGGCAGATCGGCACGGTCACCCGCAGGTAATGCCGATACAGCGGCGCCTTGAGCGACAGCGCGGCGGCTTCGAACTCGGCATCGAGTTGGCGCAGCGCGGTGGTGGCGGTCATTTGTGCGGTGGTCAAATAATGAGCAATGGTGCAGACCACCAGCAGGGTCATGGTCCCGTAGAGCACATGCAGCGGGTTGCCGCTGAGGTTGAAGAAGAAGACGTAACCCAGGCCCAGCACCAGACCCGGTACCGCCATCGGTACGAAACTGAGCATGCGCAGGGTCAGATTCAGTCCGCGCTGGCCCTTGGTTTTTTCCATCAGGTAAGCACCAGTGAAGATCAGCACACTGCCGATCAACGCCGTACACAACGCCATCTTCACGCTGTTGCCGTAAGCCAGCCAGCCGCCGCCCGCCGTGTCGTTGAACTGGTAATGGTTGAGCGAGAGCGACAGGTTGTACGGCCAGAATTTCACCAGCGACGAGTACACCGCCATGCCGAACACCAGCAGCAATACCGCGCAGATCAACAGCACGATGGCCAGATAACAACCGTCGCGCAGCTTCGATGGCGCCGGTTGAAACACTTGCGCCCGACCGCTCATGGAATCGCCATGGCGCCGACGCAGCCAGGCGTCGACGCCGAAGCTGAACAGCGCCGGCAACAGCAAGACCATGCCGATCAGCGCGCCGCGACCGAATTGTTGCTGGCCGACCACCGCTTTGTAGGCTTCCAGTGCCAGCACTTGATAGTCGCCACCGACCACCACGGGCACGCCGAAGTCGGTGATGGTCAGGGTGAAGACGAGGCAAAACGCCGCGAACACCGCCTGACGGGTCGCCGGCCAGGTGATGCTGCGAAAAGCTTTCGCCGGGCTGGCACCCATGCTTGAAGCAGCATCGAACAGTCGCGCATCCGCCAGGGACAGCGCCGACAGCAAAATCATCAAAGCGTGTGGGAAGGTGTAGATGACCTCGCCCAGAACAATGCCCCAGAAGCCGTAGATGTTGTCCGAGAGCAAACCGCGCAGCATGCCCTGATTGCCGAACAGATATACCAGCGCAATCCCCGGCAGCATCGACGGCGACATCAGCGGCAACAGCGACATGCCGCGCCAGATGCCTTTACCGGGAATCAATGTGCGTTGCAGAGCGTAGGCAAACAGATAGGCCAGCGGTACGACGATGGCCGCGACGCTGAAAGAAACTTTCAGGCTGTTGCCCAGCAACCAGTGGAAATTCGTACTGGTCAGCAGTTCACGGGCAGCCACCAGACCACCGCCCTGCCCGGCGTCAGAGCTGAAACCACGCCAGAAGATCGCCAGCAACGGCATCAACACCGCAACGCCGAGCAACACCAGCAACAGAACCTTGCCGCCGACCACGAATAGCCGGTCGCCGATCTCGGCAGGGGAGGTCTGCCGAACCTGCTTGTGCGGTATCGGCAGCGCGACGTTCGCGCTCATCAGGCAAACACCTGCAGGCTGCGCGGCGGCAAGGCGACCATGATCTGCTGCGCGCCAAGACGCGGCATGGCTTCCGGCGCCAGTTCCGCCAGTAACGCATGGCCCGGCAGTTGATCGAGTTCGAAGCTCATGCGGCAGCGGTTGCCGAGAAAAGTAATCTCGCGAACCTTGGCCGGGAACAGGTTTTCTTCATGCACCGGCGGGTTGACGTTGATCGCCTCGGGGCGGCAGAACAAACGGCCCGAGGCAGTTTTAGCGCTGCCTTCAGCCAGGCGCATGTTCATCCCGCCGACCTGGGCATGACTGTCGCTGCTCCGGTGGAATGGCAGCCAGTTGCCCTGACCGACGAACTCGGCCACAAACGGTGTGGCCGGGCGGTCATAGATTTCCTGTGGCGTGGCGTACTGCTCGACCTTGCCGTTGTTCATCACGGCGATGCGGTCGGCCATCAGCATGGCTTCGTCCTGATTGTGGGTGACCATCAGGGTGGTGACACCGAGGTTGCGCTGCAATTGGCGCAGTTCGGTGCACAGATGCTCGCGGACCCGGGCGTCGAGCGCCGACATCGGTTCGTCCAACAGCAACAAGGATGGTGCCGGCGCCAAGGCCCGAGCCAGTGCGACCCGCTGCTGCTGACCGCCGGACAACTGACCAGGGTATTTTTTCTCACTGCCGATCAGGCCGACCAGTTCCAGCATCTGACCGACGCGCCGACGCGCTTCATCGCGACCGCTGCCGGCGAGGCCGTAGGCGATGTTCGCTTCGACGCTGAGATTGGGGAACAGTGCGTAGGACTGGAAGAGAATGCCGTAGTCCCGTGCCTGAGGCGCCAGATGGGAAACGTCGCGATCGCCGAGGTACAACTCGCCGCTGTCTTGTTTCTCAAGGCCGGCGATGCAGCGCAGCAAGGTGGTTTTGCCACAGCCCGACGGCCCCAAGAGGCACACCAGCTCACCGGCCGCCACGTCGAGGGAGACGTTATCCAGCGCGGTGAATGCGCCGAAGCGTTTCTGCACGCCGCGCACTTTCATCGGCGCACCGGGGTTGGTCAGGGCAGTTGCAGTCGAGTGGTTCATGGACAGACCTCATCAAACAGATGAGGGCCATCCTAGGTTTGCAATGCGTCCGTCATGTGGCAGTAAGGCAAAAACGGCCGATAGTGGTATTCGGGGATTTGGGTTGGATGTGGCGGCGATTAGGCGGACGCCATCGCGAGCAGGCTCGCTCCCACAGTTGAACGCATTCCCCTGTGGGAGCGAGCCTGCTCGCGATGGGGCCAGCCCGGTCACCGCAGGACTTAAGCCGGAGCCATTTCTTGCGCCAACCCCAGAAACGCCGCCGGCAGCCGCGCACCTTTTCGCTCCTTGAGGCAGTACAAATACTCAGGAATCTGCGGCGCATTTTCGATGGTCAGCACCCGCAATTGCGGATCGTGCGGCACTTCCTGCCGGGCGATGATGCTGATACCGATGTTGCGCAATACCGCCTCACGGATCGACTCCCGGCTGCCAATCTCCAGCAGCGGCCCGAAACTCACCCCGGCGCTGGCCAGCAATTCTTCGGTCAAGCGCCGAGTGGTCGAGCCCGACTCGCGCATCAACAAGGTATGCCCCGCCAACGCACTGAGTGGCACATGATCATGCACCGCCAGCGGATGATTACGATGCACCGCCAGCACCAGCGGATCGCTGCCGAGCACCCGGCGAATCAGTCGCGCATCGTCCAGCAACTGCGAGGACGCAGCGACATCGACCCGGTAATCCTCCAGAGCTTCGAGCACCTGTTGGGAGTTGCCGATTTCCACCGACACCTCCACCTGCGGCAAGCGCTCGCGAAAGGTCTTCACCAGATCGAGGATGTAATACGGCGCCGTGGCAGCGATGCGCAACGTGCCCTGTACCTGACCGCTGTTGCGCAGGAAGAACTCGATGTCGGCTTCCTGCTGCAACAGCGCCTTGACCATCGGCAACAACCGCGCGCCTTCGTCGCTGACGCTGAGGCGGCGGCCGCCACGGTAGAACAATTCAACCGAGTACTGGCTTTCCAGATGCCGAATCTGGGTCGTCACCGTCGGTTGGCTCAAGCCGAGCTTTTTCGCCGCCAGGGTAATGCTGCCCAACCGGGCAACCATATAAAACGCCTTCAGCTCGGCACTCAGCACACCCTTCCCTCATCGTCTATTTGCGCAACAGGCGCAAACCATTGAACACCACCAACAGGCTCACGCCCATGTCGGCGAACACCGCCATCCACATGGTGGCGATCCCGGCGAAGGTTACCCCAAGAAAGATCGCTTTGATGACCAATGCCAGGGCGATGTTCTGCTTGAGGATATTCGAGGTCTGCCGCGACAGGCGGATGAAAGCCGGAATTTTGCGCAGATCGTCGTCCATCAGGGCGACATCAGCAGTTTCAATGGCGGTGTCAGTACCAGCGGCTGCCATGGCGAAACCGATCTCGGCCCGCGCCAGTGCCGGGGCGTCGTTGATGCCGTCGCCGACCATCCCGACACGATGGCCTTGGGCATACAGTTTTTCGATGGCTTGCAGCTTCTCGGTCGGCAACAGATCGCCCTGCGCCTGATCGATGCCCACGTGAGCGGCGATGGCCTGAGCGGTGTGAACGTTGTCGCCGGTCAGCATCAGGGTTTTGACGCCCAGTTCATGCAATTGCTGGATCGCTTCGCGACTGGATGCTTTCACTGTGTCCGCGACGGCAAACAGTGCCAAGGGACCCGATTTGTCCAGCAACAGCACCACGGACTTGCCCTGTTTCTCCAGAGCGAACAGCTTCTCTTCCAGCGCTGGAGAACACAGGCCCAAATCTTCCACCAGGCGGTGGTTACCCAAGTGGTAGACCTCACCGTTGATTTCGCCGCGCACACCACGACCCGCCAGGGCTTCGAAGTTATCCACAATCAGCGGCGCGCGTTGGCTATCCACAACGGCATCCACAGCCGCATTGGCGATGGCCAGCGATACCGGGTGATCCGAACGGCCGGCCAGTGCCGCCGCAATGGCCGGGGCTGTTTCATCCGCGGTCGGGTCGAGGGACAAGTAGTCGGTCTGCACCGGTTTGCCATGGGTGAGCGTGCCAGTCTTGTCGAGGGCCAGGTAATCGAGTTTGTGGCCGTGCTCCAGGTAGACGCCGCCCTTGACCAGAATCCCTTTGCGCGCCGCTGCCGCAAGGCCGCTGACAATGGTCACTGGAGTGGAAATCACCAATGCGCACGGGCAGGCGACCACCAGCAACACCAGCGCCCGGTAGATCCAGTCGAACCACAACGCGTCCATGAACAGCGGCGGGATCACCGCCACGGCCAGGGCCAGGATGAACACCGCCGGGGTGTAGATTTTCGAGAAGGCGTCGACGAAACGCTGGGTCGGCGCCCGCGCCCCTTGGGCCTGCTCCACGGCGTGGATAATCCGCGCCAGGGTCGAATTGTTCGCCGCGGCAGTCACGGTATATTCCAGCGAACCGGACTGGTTGATGGTGCCGGCGAACACCTTGTCGCCGATGGTTTTCTCTACCGGCAGGCTTTCACCGGTGATCGGCGCCTGATCGATGGTCGAGTTGCCGGACAGCACTTCGCCGTCCAGACCGATCCGTTCGCCGGGACGCACCCGCACTCGCGCACCCAGTTCGATGTTTTTAACCGGTTGGGCGACCCAACTGCCGTCGACCTGCTGCACCGTGGCTTGTTCGGGGGCCATCTGCATCAGCCCACCGATGGCGTTGCGTGCCCGGTCCAGAGACCTGGCTTCGATCAACTCGGCCACGGTGAACAGGAACATCACCATCGCCGCTTCCGGCCACTGACCGATCAGAATCGCGCCGGTCACTGCGATGCTCATCAGCGCGTTGATGTTCAGGTTGAGATTTTTCAGGGCGATCCAACCCTTTTTGTAAGTGCTGAGGCCACCGCTGAGGATCGAGATCAGCGCAATAACCGCCACCACCCAGTTCGGCGCCGCATTGGTGAAGTGAATGAGTTCAGCGGCCAGTGCCCCGACGCCGGACAGCGCCAGCGGCCACCAAGGCTTTTTCGCAGGTTCAGGGCTCGACGCCGGCGCTTCAGCACCCTGCTCCATCGGCTCGGCGTGCATGCCGAGGGACTTGATCGCATCGATGATCGGCATGGTGCTTGGCAGGTCATGGGTCACGCCCAACACCCGGTTGATCAGGTTGAATTCCAGTTGCTGCACACCCGAAAGCTTGCCGAGTTTGTTCTGGATCAGCGTCTGCTCGGTCGGGCAGTCCATCGCCTCAATGCGGAAACTGCTCAGCCGCGCACCGGCGGTCGGCGTCTCGCTCAACACAATCCGCGAAGGTGCCGCTGCTTTGGAGGAACAGCAGGAATCCCCGTGGCTTCCATGGCCATGCTGGCGCACAGGCTGCAGCTTGTGGCTGTGATCGTGCCCGGCCTCGGGTTTGTGGGTGTGAAGAGAATCGCTCATTGGTCGCGTCCATGAAGGTGCCTGTTGCCAAGTAAAGACCCTGTAGCCACTATAGGGTCAAGCATCCTTTTGGAGATTGTCGCGATGAAAATCGGAGAACTGGCGAAACTCACCGACTGCGCTGTGGAAACCATCCGCTACTACGAGCGCGAAAACCTGCTGCCGGAGCCGGCCCGCAGCGATGGCAATTACCGCGTCTACACCCAGGCCCACGCCGAGCGCCTGACTTTCATCCGTAATTGCCGAACCCTGGACATGACCCTTGAGGAAATCCGCAGCCTGCTGGCCCTGCGCGACAGCCCGCAGGATCAATGCGAAAACGTCAATGCGTTGATCGACGAGCACATCCACCATGTGAAGGCACGGATCGACGGTTTGCTGGCCTTGCAGACACAACTGCTCGACCTGCGCCAACGCTGCAGCGAAGGGCAGGATATCGATCAGTGCGGGATTTTGCAGCGGCTGGAAGTGAGCGGCGGGGTTGTGGCGACGGAGGTTGAGCATTCCCATGTCGGGCGCAGTCACGGCCACTAAGAACACCACAAATCAAATGTGGGAGCGAGCCTGCTCGCGATGGCGGCCTGACAGTCAACAATAATGCTGAATGTGACGGCCTCATCGCGAGCAGGCTCGCTCCCACAAGGATTGCGCTAAATCTTAAACCGCCATCGGCGCAGTCATCGGCGCGTGGTGCTCATAGCCTTCCAGCGAGAAATCGCTCGGCTCGATCTGCTCCAGCCACTCCGGCTGATAAACACCGGTCTCGGCAAACTCCGGCACGCGGTCGGAAATCACCAGTTTCGGCATCGGGAACGGCTCGCGCTTGAGCTGTTCGTTGAGCATGTCCAGGTGATTTTCGTAGACGTGGGCGTCGCCGATGAAATAGGTGAACCAGCGCGGTGTGTAACCGGTCAGGCGACCGATCAGGCTCAGCAGCGCGGCACCTTCGGTAAGGTTGAACGGCGTGCCCAGGCCCAGATCGTTGGAGCGGATGTAGAGGGTCAGGGAGATCTCTTTGGTCTCGACGTTTGGGTGGAACTGGTACAGCAAGTGGCACGGTGGCAGCGCCATTTCGTCGAGCTGCGCAACGTTCCAACCGTGGAACAGGATGCGACGGCTGCCTGGGTCCTTGATGATAGTGTCGACGCACTGGCGGATCTGGTCGATCGCCTTGTACAGCACCACGTAGGCCTGACCGGCCTCGGAGCCTTCGGCAATCTGACGATAACCCTGGCTCAACGTCTGCTCGATGGCGGCCTGGTTGCTGACCGGGATCTGCTTGTACGCTGGCCATTTACGCCATTGCACGCCGTAGATCTCACCGAGGTCGTCTTCACCCTGACGGAACGGGTTGGCCAGCCACTGCGCATTTTCGTTGGCGTTCTGGTCCCAGACCTTGCAGCCCAGCGCACGGAACTCGGCGGCGTTGTTCACCCCGCGCAGAAAACCGCACATCTCGCCGATGGCGGATTTGAAGGCCATTTTGCGAGTGGTGATCGCCGGGAAACCTTCCTGCAGATCGAAGCGCAGCATCGCGCCCGGAAAGCTGATGGTGTTCACGCCGGTGCGGTTGGCCTGTTTGGTGCCGTTCTTGATGACGTGGGCGACCAGTTCGAGATATTGCTTCATGAATTACCTGTGTCCTTGAACCCGGGGCCAAAGCCCCCGGGGTTCGAATTTATAGCGCCTGCTTCTTATACAGCAGCTGCGGGGGCCGCCGGGGCGCGTCGATAAGCCAGCCAGATCAGGAACAGCCCGCCGACGATCATCGGTACGCACAGCACCTGGCCCATGGTCAGCCAGTTCCAGGCCAGATAACCCAGTTGCGCATCCGGCACGCGAACGAATTCGACGATGAAACGGAAGATGCCATAGAACAGCGCGAACATCCCGGACACTGCCATGGTCGGCCGCGGCTTGCGCGAGAACAGCCAGAGGATCGCGAACAGCGCCACGCCTTCCAGCGCGAACTGGTACAGCTGCGACGGATGACGTGCCAGTTGCGCCGGATCGGTCGGGAAGACCATCGCCCACGGCACGTCGGTCGCCTTGCCCCACAACTCGGCGTTGATGAAGTTACCGATACGCCCGGCACCCAGGCCGATCGGCACCATCGGCGCGACGAAGTCCATCAGCTGGAAGAACGACTTGTCGTTCTTTTTACCGAACCACAGCGCCGCCAGCATCACACCGATAAAGCCGCCGTGGAACGACATGCCGCCCTTCCACACTTCGAAGATCAGGGTCGGGTTGGCCAGATAGGCGTTCAGATCGTAAAACAGCACATAACCCAAGCGGCCACCGACGATGACACCCATCGACATCCAGAACACCATGTCGGAGAGTTTCTCCTTGGTCCAGGTCGGGTCGAAGCGGTTCAGCCGGCGTGACGCCAGCCACCACGCACCGCCGATGCCGATCAGGTACATCAGGCCGTACCAGTGGATTTTCAGCGGACCGATGGCCAGGGCCACCGGGTCGATCTGCGGGTAAGGCAGCATTGCGACTCCTCGTTAGAGTTGAAACCTTCAAATTCCCGGGCGACGCTGTCACGCCAGGATTAAGCCAGGATTGCGCTACGCGTCAGAGCAAGAAGCTCAAGCCGACGCAAAACAGCAAAGCGGCAAACAGTCTTTTCAGCAAGCGCGGCGACAGCGTGTGGGCCAGTCGCGCACCGAGGCGGGCGAAAACCATGCTGGTCAGGGCGATCCCCAGCAGCGCCGGCAAATAAACAAAACCGAGACTATGGGCCGGCAGCAGTGGATCGTGCCACCCCAGAATCATGAAACTTAATGCACTGGCCAGGGCGATTGGCAGGCCACAGGCCGACGAAGTGGCCACCGCCTGCTGCATCGGCACGCTGCGCCAAGTCAGGAACGGCACGGTCAACGAGCCGCCGCCGATCCCGAAAATCGCCGAAGCCCAGCCAATGACGCTGCCGGCCACGGTCAGACCGACTTTACCCGGCACCGTTCGGCTGGCCTTGGGTTTGAAGTCCAAAGCGAGTTGAACGGCGATGATCAGCGCAAATACACCAATGATCTTCTGCAAATGCGGCCCGGAAATCGCTTCGGCAGTCAACGCGCCGAAACCGGCACCGATCAGAATGCCGAGGGTCATCCAGGCAAAAATCGGCCAACGCACGGCGCCGCGGCGATGGTGCTCGCGAACCGCATTGACCGACGTAAAGATGATTGTCGCCAGCGAGGTGCCGACTGCCAGATGCGTCAGGATCGAGGCATCAAACCCCTGCAAGGTGAAACTGAACACCAGCACCGGAACAATGATGATCCCGCCGCCTACCCCGAACAGCCCGGCCAGCACGCCCGCACAGGCGCCCAGCGCCAGATAGAGCAGAAATTCCATGGCCGCATCCCCAAGCATCCCGAATCAGGAGCGGCATGGTAACGGAAGCATGGCCTCGGGCTCCACTGTGGATGGCGATGGATCGATGAGCGATGTCTGCGTAGAGTGAGCAAAAAACACACAAGGACCACCTTATGTGCCTGATTGTTTTTGCCTGGCGGCCGGGTCATGCCCAGCCACTGATCGTGGCGGCCAACCGCGACGAATTCTATGCCCGGCCCAGCCTGCCCCTGGCGCAATGGCCGCAAGCCCCGCACGTGTACGCCGGTCGCGACCTTGAGGCTGGCGGTACGTGGCTCGGTGTCGGCGCCAACGGGCGCTTCGCCGCGCTGACCAACATCCGTGATCCCCTTCAACCGCCAGCGCGCAAATCGCGAGGCGAACTGGTGGCGCAGTTTCTCAGCGGGGACATGTCGATTGACGACTACTTGAGCGACGTTGTTGCACGTTCGCTGGAATATGCCGGGTTTAACCTGCTAATCGGCAATACCAACGAGCTGTGGCACTTCAATGCCCGGGAGACAGAGGCGGTCATGCTCCAACCAGGCATTTATGGGTTATCGAACGCGGGGCTGGATACGCCGTGGCCGAAAGTGCTCAAGGCCAAGGCAGCATTGAGCGAGGTGTTGGGCGATCCGCAGCCGCAGGCGCTATTGGCCTTGCTCAGCGACCCGCAAACGGCACCGCTTGCCGAACTGCCGGACACCGGCGTGGGGCAGGCTACCGAGACGTTGTTGTCGAGCGTGTTTATCAAGAGCCCGACTTACGGGACACGGGCGAGCACGGCGTTGATTGTTCAGGCAGATGGGGCGCGGCATATGGTCGAAAGGAGTTTCGGGCCGTATGGGGGGCATTTGGGGGAGGTAGAGATCAGGATTTGAAGCTCGGGCGATTAATTGTGGCGAGGGAGCTTGCTCCCGCTGGAGTGCGAAGCGCTCCCGATCCGGCCAATGCGCTCTTTCAGAAAGATCGCATTAGCCGGGTTACGACTGCTTCGCAGCCGAACGGGAGCAAGCTCCCTCGCCACAGGCCTTCAGCCTTTTAAAGGGTTTTAACCGAAGCCGGATTAATCATCCGCGCCAACCCAAGGTTCTTCAGCGCCAACTGCAGCGAGCTGTGGATAACTTGCGGGTTGTCGATGGTCATCAGCTCAGCCAGCAATTCCTTGGCCTTGCTCAGGTTGATCTGACGCAACATCCACTTCACTTTTGGCAAGTTGGTGGCGTTCATCGACAGGCTGTCGAAGCCCATCGCCATCAACAACACCGCCGCCGCCGGATCACCGGCCATTTCGCCGCAGATACTCACGGGCTTGCCTTCGGCATGGGCGTCGCGCACCACGTTCTGCAAGGCTTGCAATACTGCCGGGTGCAGGTAGTCGTAGAGATCGGCCACCCGTGGATTGTTACGGTCCACGGCCAGCAGGTACTGGGTCAGGTCGTTGGAGCCGACTGACAGGAAGTCCACTTGCCGCGCCAGTTCCTTGGTCTGATACACCGCCGCCGGAATCTCGATCATTACGCCAATCGGCGGCATCGGCACATCGGTGCCTTCGTCGCGGACTTCGCCCCAGGCCCGGTGAATCAGGTGCAGGGCTTCTTCCAGTTCATGGGTGCCGGAAATCATTGGCAGCAGAATGCGCAGGTTGTTCAGGCCTTCGCTGGCCTTGAGCATGGCGCGGGTCTGCACCAGGAAGATTTCCGGGTGATCGAGGGTCACGCGAATGCCGCGCCAGCCGAGGAACGGGTTGTCTTCCTTGATCGGGAAGTACGACAGCGCCTTGTCGCCGCCGATGTCCAGGCTGCGCATGGTCACCGGTTGCGGATGGAACGCGGCGAGTTGCTCGCGATAAATCGCCAGCTGCTCCTTTTCGCTCGGGAAGCGCTGATTGATCATGAACGGCACTTCGGTGCGGTACAGACCCACGCCCTCGGCACCGCGCTTCTGTGCCCGTGCCACGTCCGCCAGCAGGCCGGTGTTGACCCACAGCGGCATGCGGTGACCGTCGACCGTTATGCATGGCAGATCCCGCAGGGCATCCAGACCGAGCGCCAGTTGCTTCTCTTCCTCGACCACCTCGGCAAACTGCTTGCGCAGCACGTCACTCGGGTTGGTATAGACCTCACCGTGGTAGCCGTCGACGATCATCTGGATGCCGTCGACCTTGGAATACGGCAAGTCGACCAGGCCCATCACCGTCGGGATGCCCATGGCGCGCGCCAGGATCGCCACGTGAGAGTTACCGGAACCGAGTACCGACACCAGACCGACCAGTTTGCCTTCCGGCACCTCGCCGAGCATCGCCGGCGTCAGTTCTTCGCTGACCAGAATGGTGTTGTCGGGGTAGACCAGGGTCTGCTGCCGCTCTTCCTGCAAATAAGCCAGCAAGCGCCGCCCCAGGTCCTTGACGTCCGAGGCGCGCTCACGCAGGTAGGCGTCGTCCATCAATTCGAATCGGTTGACGTGTTCGGTGACCACCTGACGCAACGCGCCCTGAGCCCACTGACCGGTCTTGATCACCGTGGTGATTTCGCTGCCGAGCGAGGCATCGTCGAGCATCATCAGGTAAACGTCGAACAGCGCCCGTTCTTCAGGCCGCAGCTGGGTCGCCAGCTTGGCGGACAAGGCACGCATGTCGGCGCGCACGCCCTCGATGGCGGTCTTGAACAGGCCAAGTTCCGCGTTGATGTCGGTGATGGTCTTGTCCGGCACCACGTCCAGGTCGGCCGGCGGCAGCATGACGACCGCGGTTCCGACCGCCGCACCCGGCGAACCCGGTACACCGATGAACTTTGCTTCCTGGATACCTTTGCCCTGACGGCCCAGGCCACGGATCGAACCGGTGGCCTCGGCGTGGGCGATAACGCCGGCAAGTTGCGCGCTCATGGTCACGAGGAAGGCTTCTTCACCCTCATCGAACTGGCGGCGTTCTTTTTGCTGAATGACCAACACGCCGACAACGCGACGGTGGTGAATGATCGGCGCCCCGAGGAATGAGGCGTAGCGTTCTTCACCGGTCTCGGCGAAGTAACGGTAGCGCGGGTGATCCGCGGCGTTTTCGAGGTTCAGGGGTTCTTCACGCGTGCCGACCAGGCCGACCAGACCTTCGTTGGGTGCCATGCTGACTTTGCCGATCGAGCGCTTGTTCAAGCCCTCGGTGGCCATCAGCACGAAGCGGTTGGTCTCTGGGTCAAGCAGGTAGACCGAGCAGACCTGGCTGCCCATGGCCTCTTTGACGCGCAACACAATAATCCCCAACGCCGCCTTGAGATCCTTGGCGGAGTTAACTTCCTGGACGATCTTGCGCAGCGTATTGAGCATGGCTCGGGGTCGAACTCCGTCGTCAGTCGCGCGCTAAAAGGCGCGGGGCAAGTTCTTTGAGAGCGCGGCGATAAACCTCGCGCTTGAATGTCACCACCTGGCCCAACGGATACCAATAACTGACCCAGCGCCAGCCATCGAATTCCGGTTTACCGGTCAAATCCATCCGCACCCGCTGCTCGTTGGAGATCAGGCGCAGGAGAAACCATTTCTGCTTCTGGCCGATGCACAGCGGTTGGCTGTGCGTCCTGACCAGACGTTGCGGCAAACGATAGCGCAACCAGCCCCGGGTGCAGGCGAGTATTTCAACATCTTCGCGCTCCAGGCCCACTTCTTCGTTCAACTCGCGGTACAAGGCGTCTTCCGGCGTCTCCTGGGGGTTGATCCCTCCCTGTGGAAACTGCCAGGCATCTTGATTGATACGGCGAGCCCATAGCACCTGGCCGGCATCATTCGTCAGAATGATCCCGACATTGGGGCGGAAACCATCGGGGTCGATCACGGCAACAACCTCGCAAACGCATGTCGCCGCATTGTTCCACAAAGGTTGTGAAAGCAGCAACGAGCCGACCTACCTTATGTGCACTCTTGTGAAAAGTCCGTATTCTGGACACCTTTCTACAGACTTTTCAGCGAGTAACTGCAATGCGGCTGGCTTTATTCGACTTGGACAACACGCTTCTGGGCGGTGACAGTGACCACGCCTGGGGCGATTATCTGTGCGAACGCGGTTTCCTCGACGCCGTCGCCTACAAGGCACGCAACGACGAGTTCTATCAGGATTACCTGGCCGGCAAGCTGGATAACGACGCGTACCTGAACTTCTGCCTGGAAGTTCTCGGCCGCACCGAGATGGCCACGCTGGATCAATGGCACCTGGACTACATGCGCGACTGCATCGAACCGATCGTGCTGCCCAAGGGCATCGAACTGCTGGCCAAGCACCGTGAGGCCGGCGACAAGCTGGTGATCATCACCGCCACCAACCGATTCGTTACCGGGCCGATTGCCACACGTTTAGGCGTCGAAACCCTGATCGCCACCGAATGCGAAATGATCGACGGCCGTTACAGCGGGCGCAGCACCGATGTTCCGTGCTTCCGTGAAGGCAAGGTGACCCGGTTGATTCGCTGGCTGGAAGAGACTGGCCACACTCTGGAAGACAGCTATTTCTACAGCGATTCGATGAATGACTTGCCGTTGCTGGAACAGGTGGCGAATCCGATTGCTGTCGATCCGGACGTGAATCTGCGGGCCGAGGCTGAAAAGCGTGGTTGGCCGGTGATTTCGTTGCGCGACTAATATCGCCATCGCGAGCAGGCTCGCTCCCACATTGGATTTGTGATCGACGCAAATCCCCTGTGGGAGCGAGCCTGCTCGCGATTGGAGCGACTCGGTCTTTAAACCTTAAACCGGCTTGGCCCCCATCAACGCCGCAATGGCGACAAAGCAGACAAAACTGAACAACGCCAATGCAAACGTAAACTTCCCACTCCCCCCAGCGGGCGCCTTGCGCAGCCGATTGAGCCGCACCACCAGCCAGAACCAGCCCAGCGCCGCCACGGTATAGAGCACACTGGACGCCAGCAGCCAGGTCTGACCCAACGGCCAGCCCACCAGATGCACCATCCACCAACCGGTGAATGGCATGCTCAGCAGTGCCAGGCCCATCAATAGCCAGATGAACACCAGCGGTCGTTGCAAGGTGCGGCCATGAGCCGTCGCATCACCGCCACGGCGTGCGCGCCAGACCCAGATCGCCAGCCCCAGTGCGCTGATCAACAGCACTACCGTCGCCACCATATGAGCGATTTTAAGGGTGGTTAACGTTTCCATTGTTCGATTTCCTTATGGCCTGCCGATCAGCGTAGCCGCTCAGCCGAGAAACAGCTTATAGGCCGGGTTGTCGCTTTCGTCCCAGTATGGGTAACCGATTTCTTCCAACGCGGCCGGTACCAGATGACGCTCGTCGTGCGGTACTTGCAGGCCTGCGACCACACGGCCATCCGCCGCGCCGTGGTTGCGGTAGTGGAACATCGAAATGTTCCAGCGCCCGCCGAGCTTGTTGAGGAAGTTGAACAGCGCACCCGGACGCTCCGGGAACTCGAAGCGCAGCACCACTTCATCGACAACCTGAGCAGCACGCCCACCAACCATATGGCGAATGTGCAATTTGGCCAGTTCGTTGTCGGTCAGGTCGAGCACCGGAAAACCCTGCTCGGTGAGACTGGCGAGCAGCGCACTGCGCGGGTCGTTTTCCGGGTGCGTCTGCACGCCGACAAAGATGTGCGCTTCGCTGCCGGTGTTGTAGCGGTAGTTGAATTCGGTGATCTGGCGCTTGCCGATGGCTTCGCAGAACGCCTTGAAGCTGCCCGGTTTCTCGGGAATGGTCACGGCGATGATGGCTTCGCGGCCCTCGCCCAGTTCAGCGCGCTCGGCCACGTGGCGCAAGCGGTCGAAGTTGACGTTGGCGCCGGAGTCGATGGCCACGAAGGTATGCCCCGTGACACCGCGTTGCTCGACATATTTCTTGATCCCGGCCACGCCCAAGGCACCGGCAGGTTCAGTGATCGAGCGGGTATCGTCGTAGATATCCTTGATTGCCGCGCAGATCTCGTCGGTGCTGACAGTGATGACTTCGTCTACGTAGTCTTTGCAGATATCAAAGGTGTGCTGACCGATCTGGGCCACCGCGACGCCATCGGCGAAGAGCCCCACGGTGGGCAGCACCACCCGCTCGCCGGCCGCCATGGCGGCTTGCAGGCAGTTGGAGTCATCCGGTTCGACGCCGATGATTTTGATGTCCGGACGCAGGTATTTCACGTACGCCGCGATCCCGGCGATCAGCCCGCCGCCGCCCACCGGAACGAAGATCGCATCCAGACGCCCCGGGTGCTGGCGCAGAATCTCCATGGCCACCGTGCCCTGCCCGGCAATGGTGTGGGGATCGTCGTAAGGGTGAATGTAGACGTAGCCTTTCTCATCGACCAGTTTCAGCGAGTAGGCCAGGGCTTCCGGGAACGAATCCCCGTGCAGCACCACTTTGCCGCCGCGCGAGCGCACGCCTTCGACCTTGATCTCCGGGGTGGTCTTGGGCATCACGATGGTCGCTTTCACGCCCAGTACCTTGGCCGCCAGGGCCAGGCCTTGCGCATGGTTGCCCGCCGACGCGGTGACCACGCCGCGAGCGCGCTCTTCATCGCTCAGCTGCGTCAACTTGTTGTAGGCGCCGCGAATCTTGAACGAGAACACCGGCTGCAAGTCTTCACGCTTGAGCCAGATATCGTTGCCCAGCCGCTCGGAGAGCTGGCGGGCAGTCTGCAATGGGGTTTCTACGGCAACGTCATAAACGCGCGAGGTGAGGATCTTTTTGACGTACTGTTCGAGCATCGGAAAGCATCACTGAGCGGGTTGGGCAGGGCCAAGGAGTCTAACCCGGCTTTTGGGCGGACGACCACACTAAACAGGTGGTTTTAGCCGCTCGCGAGCGCAAGAGACTCATTGTGGCGAGGGAGCTTGCTCCCGTTGGAGCGCGAAGCACTCCCCAAAACAGACACCCCGTTCTTTCAGACACACCGCATCAGCAGGTTTGACGACTGCTGCGCAGCCGAGCGGGAGCAAGCTCCTTCACCACAGGCAAGCCCCCCCCGTCACCATTCGACATACCGGCAATGACCTTCCCCATCGCCAGGCCTATAATGCCGGCCTTTCGTTCCCCTTTCGGCACTTCGGAGCCCGCATGACCCAGGATCAACTCAAACAGGCCGTAGCCCAGGCCGCCGTCGACTTCATCCTCCCGAAACTCGATGACAAGAGCATCGTCGGGGTCGGCACTGGCTCCACCGCCAACTGCTTCATCGATGCCCTGGCCAAGCACAAAGGCGCGTTCGATGGCGCGGTCGCCAGTTCCGAAGCCACCGCCGCCCGCCTCAAGGGCCACGGCATTCCAGTGTATGAGCTCAATACCGTCAGCGACCTGGAGTTCTACGTCGACGGCGCCGACGAAAGCGACGAGCACCTGCACCTGATCAAGGGCGGTGGCGCGGCCCTGACCCGTGAGAAGATTGTTGCGGCTGTGGCCAAGACCTTCATCTGCATCGCCGACGCCAGCAAACTGGTGCCAGTCCTCGGTGCGTTCCCGCTGCCGGTGGAAGTGATCCCGATGGCCCGCAGCCACGTGGCCCGCCAACTGGTGAAGCTCGGCGGCGACCCGGTTTACCGCGAAGGCGTGCTGACCGACAACGGCAACATCATCCTCGATGTGTTCAACATGCAGATCACCAACCCGGTGGAGCTGGAAATACAGATCAATGCGATCGTTGGCGTGGTCACCAACGGCTTGTTCGCAGCCCGACCGGCTGACTTGCTGCTGCTGGGGACGAGCGAAGGCGTGAAAACCCTGCGCGCCGAGTAAGGCAAACACAAAGCAAAACCTGCTCGCGATGAGGCCATATCATTCAACATCAATGCTGAATGACAGACCGCTATCGCGAGCAGGCTCGCTCCCACATTGGTTGTTCGGTGCCCATCAGGGTTGTGCTGGTTTTTTGAAGACGTAGAAAAGATTCGGCTCGCTGACGAGGTACAGGGTGCCGTCGTCGTCCATGGCAATGCCTTCCGCTTGCGGCACAGTCTTCTGCAATCCCTGACGCCCCTTGCTCAGTGACAGGGTGGTCAGCGGTCGCCCGTCGACATCCAGCTCCAGAATCAGTCGCGACTCATCGGACAGCGCCAGCAAATGGCCGCTGCGCTCGTCGTACTGCAGGCTCGACAGGTCTCGCACGAACATCCCGGCATCGCGCTTGGGGTTGTTCACCACATGCACCGCGTAGGACTTCTCCGGGTTGTAATGCGGAAAGCCCTGCACTTCGTAAATCAGCATCGGATCGCGCTCCTTGGCGACGAACAAGCGCTTGCCCGCCGAGTCATAGGCCAACCCTTCGAAACCCTTGTTGCCGCTCATGTGTACGCCGAGGGTCATCTGCTCGGCGTCCGCGGCATCGAGGAACGTCGTGTCCTTCTCCAGATGAATCTTGATCAGCCGCTGCTGGCGTTCGTCGGTGATCACGTAAGTGTCAGCGCTGATGAACTCCACCGCCTCCGGATCGCCAAACCCGACCAGCGCCACACGCCGCAGGATTTTGCCCTCCAGGGACAATTCGATCAGTTCGGCGTTTTTGTTGGTGACGGTGAACAGGCTTTTGCGTACGGGATCAAAGGTCAGTGCCGAAACATCATCGTCCAGTCCCTCAATGACTTGCGCCTCGATCGCTACCTGATACTGATCCAGGCCAACGGACTGAGCATTCATCGGCTGCCATAACGCCTGCACATTGAACCAGGTGCGCTCGAACAGCCGCAGGTACTGGCCGACGGCAATCAGCACGATCAGCGCAATTACCGACAGGATCAGCATCAGGGGTTTGGGACGGGCAAGTCGGCGCATTCAGGCGAGCTCGGAAACAAGACAGGCGGATGAAATACCACGGCAGTATGAATTCAAGCTTAATGGCGCAGGAGCTGCCGAAGGCTGCGATCTTTTGATTTTCAACAATTTTATCGGCACCAAAAGATCAAAAGATCGCAGCCTTCGCCAGCTCCTACGGTTGTTTTTCGAACCGGTAGAACAGGTTCGGTTCGCTCACCATGTACAGCGTGCCCGCTTCGTCCATGGTCACGCCTTCAGCACGAGGAATGGTTTTTTTCAGACCATTGAAACCACCGAGCAAGGTCATGAAACTGACCTGCTCGCCTTTCTCGTCCAATTCCAGCAACAAGTGAGAATCGGCGGACAGCACCAGGGTATGGCCGGTGCGTGGATCAATGGCCAAGGCCGACAGGTTACGGATGTCCAGTTCGTCGCTGGGCAGCTTTTGTTTGTCGCCCTTGAGGGTCTGGCTGCCGTCGCTTTTCCAGCTGAACAGCGCCGGTGGACGCTCTTCACCCAGCAGCAGTTGCTGGTTGCGCGCATCCCAGACGATCGCCTCGAAGGCTTTATTCTGGTTCTTCGACGGACCCAGGTCATATTTCGGGAAACTGGCGATATTCAATTCGCGAGTATCGGCATCGACCTTGACGATGGAAAGCAGGTGCTTGCGTTCATCGGTAATCGCCAGCAAACCGTTGCCCATGGCCGTCACGCCTTCCGGGTTACCCCAACCCACCAGCGGCATCTTGCGTAACACGTCGCCTTGCAACGTCAATTCGACCAGAAACGGGTTCTTGCCCATCACCGCAAACAGGGTTTTGGTCTGCGGGTCATAAGACACGTCCGACGCTTCATCCTTCTCCATGCCCGGCAGTAACTTGGCGTCGATCACCGCCCGGTAATCCGGCAGCCAGACACTCTCCTGACGTTCGGCCGGGCTTTCGAAACGCTCCATTACCCAGAGCACGCCGCGATCGTCCCAATGCATCGCAAACATGAGGCCATACACGGCGGCCGCCACCAGCAAAAGCCAGGAATACCAACGCATGACAAAGCGCGAGCGGCGGGCAGTTTTCAGCTTGGACAGCGGTTGGGTGGCCATGCAGGAATGCGTTCCAGAAATTCAGGCTATGGGTAATAGCACATTGGGACTGGCTCAGACGCCAGAAGCCCCGGAATTATCCGGACAAAATGTGAAAAAAACGGGAAATGGCGGGATTGCCTTGTGTGGGCGATCACGAAACAAATGTGGGAGCGAGCCTGCTCGCGATGAAGCCAGCACATTCAACAATGATGTCGAATGACAGACCGCTATCGCGAGCAGGCTCGCTCCCACAGGGTTCAGCAGTGCTTCAGCGTCGGGTCAGCGCACGTTGCTGGTGAAGCGGCTGGCGCCCGGCAATTCGAGCACCAGTTCGTCGCCGACATTCAGCGGACCAACGCCCACCGGCGTACCCGTGAGAATCACGTCACCGGCCTGCAGCGAGAAGCAGCCGGCCATGTACTGGATCATCGGCACGATCGGATTCAGCATGTCCTTGCTGTTGCCATCCTGGCGGACTTCGCCATTGATGGTCAGGCGGATGCCGATGTCGGTCAGGTCGGCGAAGGTACTGCCCGCCACGAACGGCGCAATCACCGCCGCGCCGTCGAAGGACTTGGCGATTTCCCATGGCAGGCCCTTGGCTTTCAACTCGGCCTGTTTGTCGCGCAGGGTCAGGTCAAGGGCCGGGGCGATACCGGAGATGGCATCCAGTACTTCTTCACGGCTCGGCCTGGTCGACAACGGCTTGCCGATCAACACAGCGATTTCCGCTTCGTAATGCACCGAGCCACGCTCGGTCGGAATGCTGAAACCGCCTTCCAGCGGCACCACGCAACTGCCCGGCTTGATGAACAGCAGTGGCTCAGTAGGCACCGGATTATCCAGTTCCTTGGCGTGTTCGGCATAGTTACGGCCGATGCACACCACTTTCCCCAACGGGAAGTGAATACGCGTACCGTCGACATACTGGTGCTGATAGCTCATTGACCGACTCCCTGTTTCGTTGATTCAAGCAGCGAAAATCTTGCCCGGGTTCATGATGCCGTTCGGGTCGAATACCGCCTTGACGGCTTTCATGTACTCGATCTCAACCGGCGAGCGGCTATAGGTCAAGTAATCACGCTTGGTCATGCCCACGCCATGCTCGGCGGAAATCGAACCGTTGTACTTCTCGACGGTTTCGAACACCCACTTGTTGACGGTGGCGCACTTGGCGAAAAACTCGTCCTTGCTCAAGTTATCCGGCTTGAGGATGTTCAAGTGCAGGTTGCCGTCGCCGATGTGACCGAACCAGACGATTTCGAAATCCGGATAATGTTCGCCGACGATCGCGTCGATTTCCTTCAGGAACCCCGGGACTTTCGACACAGTGACCGAAATGTCGTTTTTGTATGGCGTCCAGTGGGAAATGGTTTCGGAGATGTACTCGCGCAATTTCCACAAGTTCTGCAACTGGGTTTCGCTCTGGCTCATCACGCCGTCCAGCACCCAGCCCTGCTCGACGCAGTGCTCGAAGGTTTCCAGGGCGTGGTTGGCCACTTCTTCAGTGGTCGCTTCGAATTCCAGCAGCGCATAGAACGGACAGTCGGATTCGAACGGTGCCGGCACATCGCCGCGCGCCATGACCTTGGCCAAGGCTTTATCAGAGAAGAATTCGAAGGCGGTCAGGTCAAGTTTGCTCTGGAACGCGTGCAACACCGGCATGATCGAGTCGAAATCGGCGGTACCAAGGACCATCGCGGTGAGGTTTTTCGGCGCACGGTCCAGGCGCATGGTGGCCTCGACCACAAAGCCCAGCGTGCCTTCGGCGCCGATGAACAGCTGACGCAGGTCGTAGCCGGTGGCGTTCTTGATCAGATCCTTATTCAGTTCCAGCAGATCGCCCTTGCCGGTGACGACTTTCATGCCGGCCACCCAGTTGCGGGTCATGCCGTAGCGAATGACCTTGATCCCGCCGGCATTGGTGCCGATATTGCCGCCAATCTGGCTGGAACCTGCCGAAGCGAAGTCCACCGGGTAGTACAGACCGTGCTCTTCGGCCTTGTTCTGCAATTGCTCGGTAACCACGCCTGGCTGACAAACGGCCGTGCGATCAGTCAGGTTCACGTCGAGGATCTGGTTCATGTAGTCGAAGGACACGACCACTTCGCCATTGGCTGCTACCGCCGCAGCGGAAAGCCCGGTACGACCGCCGGACGGCACCAGCGCCACCTTGTGTTCATTGGCCCAACGGACAATGGCCTGGACCTGCTCGGTGGTCTTGGGGAACACAATGGCCGTCGGGGCCGGGGAGAAATGCTTGGTCCAATCCTTACCGTAAGCATTCAGGGAGTCGGCGTCGGTCAGCACCTTGCCGGGCTCAACCAGGGTCTTCAGCTCATCAATCAGGGCAGGATTGGTCATCGACAGAACTCTCGAACAATTCATGGTCATCCTGAGAACGCTTCACGTCGCAGGAATGAGTGTTTAGCGGGGTGCATATGCTAGCATACCGACCCCGCAGGATAGTGCCCAAAGGCTGCTCTGCGGTGACGGCTTTCTTGCCGTCCGGGTCAGCTCTGGCTGCTCCCTTCCCTGCCATTTTTTTCTCCGGGACACAGGTTTACGCAGATGAGCAAGACTTCTCTCGATAAGAGCAAGATCAAGTTCCTTCTTCTCGAAGGCGTCCACCAATCGGCTGTCGACGTCCTCAAGGCGGCGGGCTACACCAGCATCGAGTACCTCACAGGTTCTCTGCCGGAAGCCCAGCTGAAGGAAAAGATTGCTGATGCTCACTTCATCGGCATTCGCTCCCGCACTCAACTGACCGAAGAGATCTTCGATCACGCGAAGAAACTGGTGGCTGTCGGCTGTTTCTGCATCGGCACCAACCAGGTCGACCTCAACGCGGCGCGCGAACGCGGCATCGCGGTATTCAACGCGCCGTACTCCAACACTCGCTCCGTAGCCGAGCTGGTATTGGCCGAGGCGATCCTGTTGTTGCGCGGCATTCCTGAGAAGAACGCTTCCTGCCACCGTGGCGGCTGGATCAAGAGCGCAGCCAACTCCTTCGAAATCCGCGGCAAGAAACTGGGTATCGTCGGTTACGGCTCGATCGGTACTCAACTGTCTGTTCTGGCTGAAGGCCTTGGCATGCAGGTGTACTTCTACGACACCGTGACCAAGCTGCCACTGGGTAACGCCACCCAGGTCGGCAACCTGCACGAGCTGCTGGGCATGTCCGACATCGTCACCCTGCACGTTCCGGAAACCGCAGCCACCCAGTGGATGATCGGCGAGAAAGAAATCCGCGCCATCAAGAAGGGCGGCATTCTGATCAACGCTGCTCGCGGCACTGTTGTTGAACTGGACGCCCTGGCAGACGCGATCAAGGACAAGCACCTGATCGGCGCGGCCATTGACGTCTTCCCGGTGGAGCCGCGCTCCAACGAAGAAGAGTTCGAAAGCCCGCTGCGTGGCCTGGACAACGTGATCCTGACCCCGCACATCGGTGGTTCCACCGCTGAGGCGCAAGCCAACATCGGTCTGGAAGTGGCGGAGAAACTGGTCAAGTACAGCGACAACGGTACTTCGGTATCGTCCGTGAACTTCCCGGAAGTGGCCCTCCCGGCTCACCCTGGCAAGCACCGCCTGCTGCACATCCACGAGAACATTCCGGGTGTGATGAGCGAGATCAACAAGGTGTTCGCCGAAAACGGCATCAACATTTCCGGTCAGTTCCTGCAGACCAACGAGAAAGTCGGCTACGTCGTGATCGACGTCGATGCCGAATACTCGGAAATGGCCCAAGAGAAGCTGCAGCACATCAACGGCACTATTCGTTGCCGCGTGTTGTTCTGATCGCTACTTGAGTGACAAAAAAAGGAGACCTTCGGGTCTCCTTTTTCATGGGCGTGACTAATGTTACTTAACGTTGACGGTGATTTTCTCCGACACGATAGGCGGATCGAAGGGCATGTGGCCGCTATCACCCAGCTCCAGCTGCAAGGTGTGTTTGCCCGGCGTCAGCTTTACTTCAGCCTGGGTCTGCGCCTTGCCGAAGTGCAGATGGTTGGCATCGTTGGGGATCGGTGCACCGGCGGCTGGCAGTTTATCGACATCGATCAGCAAGTGGTGATGGCCGGTGTTTTTGGTGACATCGCCCGCAGGCGCGAGCGCAATGTTCTCGACAGCGAACTTGACGATGACGGTTTGCGGAACCGTGGCTCCATCCGCAGGAGAAACGATGGACACTCCTGCACCTTTGGGAGCCGGTGTAGTAGCCGTTGCCAGCATCGATGCACTCAGCAACAGGCCAGCCAACGCTGCACGTGACATAAAGCTTTTCATTCTCTTCTCCAGTTTTTCCGTAAAATTCGCTCGACCGTGACAACTTCACGGCCATTCGTTGTCGAAGGCACACGACAACCATAGCAAAGCGAGCCTGAACAGCGCGTCGCGATAAATGAATTCAAAGGAGTGACCATGCGCTTTTTGCCTGGCCTGATCTGCCTGCTGCCCCTTTTGAGCCCTTTGGCTCATGCCGAACTGATGGACGATGTAAACGACCGTGGCGAATTGCGCATTGCCCTTGAGGCTAATACACCGCCCTTCAATTTCAAGGATGACGACAAACTGACCGGCTTCGAAGTCGAGTTGGGTCAACTGCTGGCCGGTGAGCTGGATGTACGGGCCGACTTCGTCGTCACCGATTCCGGCGATCTGTTGGCCGGCGTCGAAAGCGGCAAGTACGACGTGGCCATCAATCACGTAGCACAGACCCCGGACCTTAAGGATCGTTTCGACTTCACCGAACCTTACAGCTACGCGGATGCGCAATTGCTCGCGCAGAAAGAAGAGCAGCCGCGACCGCTGGTGTTGGTACAAACGCTGAAGGAAGAAGAACCGAAGGCCGGTCCGCCGGTGAGCCTGGCGATTCCGTTTCAGAAAGGTAACCCGGCATTTCACGCCAGCCTCGAAAACGCCTTGCAGCGGATCAAGGGAGATGGGCGATTGGAAGCGTTGTCGCAGAAGTGGTTCGGGGCGGATACGAGTGTGGCGCCGAAACCCTAAGGCACTGAAGATTTAATGTGGGAGCGGGCTTGCTCGCGAATGCGGTGTGTCAGGCAACATTGATGTCGACTGACACTCCCTCATTCGCGAGCAAGCCCGCTCCCACATGGGTTTTGGGCAGGTCGTTAGTTCAGGGTTGCCAGAACTGTCGCCGCTTCGGCCAACTCCAGTTCGCTGAAAACCTGAACGCCATTGCGCCTGAGCAATGCCGCGGTGACACCCTCGCCACTGATCTTCACGCCACTGAACGTCCCGTCATAGGTCAACAGATTCCCGCAAGACGGGCTATTGGCCTTGAGCACGGCAATGCGGATGCCGTGCTGCTGCACCAGTTCCAGCGCCTGATAAGCCCCCGAAAGAAACTCGGCACTGACGTCCTCGCCCTCGGTGGTGATGACCGATGCACGGCCATCAAGCACTTCACCGCCCTGCCCGCCCGGAATCTCCGCCGCGGCCCTTGGCGTCGGCAAACCTCCGGCGACTTCCGGGCACAACGGCACCACCCGGCCTTCGGCAATCCATTGTTCCAACAGATTGAATGGCCCACTGGCGCCGCCGTCGTAACGGACGCGATGACCGAGCAAACAGCGGCTTACCAGAATTTTTTGCATGATCAGAACGGCTCGTTGCCACGACGCCGGAACCAGCCCGTCAACGACAGGCGATCCCGGGTCGCGGGGAGGACTTCGTGGGGGACTTCGCCCGACAGGAACACCACCAGGCATCCGCCGGTGGGCACCACATCGTGTTCGACCCCCTTGTCCAGGTACATGCGCAATTGACCGCCATGCGCGGGCAGCCAGCCGTCATTGAGGTAGATCACCGCCGAGACCATGCGCCGGTCGTCGTCGCGGAAACGGTCGACATGCTTGAGGTAGAAAGCGCCGGGCGGGTACAGGGCAAAATGGCTTTCGAAATCCTCCAGGCCCAGAAACAAACCACGATTCAACGCCTCACGCAGGCTGTCCATCAACCCCAGATAGCGGTCGCAAGCCTCGGCCTGACCGGGCTCGATCCACTGGATATGGTCGCCACGAATGCCCTCGCGGATCTCCGAAAACGGTCCGCGCCCCACGGCGGCAGGGGCGAGCTCGCCCTCCACGGCACGTTTGCGGCACTCGGCCGCCAGGGCCTGGGTCAGATCCAGAGGCAGGAAAATATTCTGCTGCGACCAGCCGCGTGCAGCCAGGTCGTCGACGATACGTAACAGCAGTGGATGATCAGAGGATATTTGCATGGCACGCATAGTATTCCTGTGCCCGCAAATCCGACAGAGCCACGCAGCGGAGGATTGGTCGGATAAGGCACTCAACCTGATACGAATTCTCGACAAGTACGAATGCCACACGGAGAATAGTCGACTGCTGACAGGAGTCCCTATGCGCCGTTTGCTTTTTTCACTGCTGATGTTCTGCATTTTGCCCGCTTGGGCGGACGGCCACGACCAGTTGTACAAGGTCGCCGGTTGGCCAGAACAACGCGCGCATTTCAACGATGCTCTCTCCACTGCTCAACAGCGTTACCAAAACAGCCTGCCGCCGGCGGTGTTTCAGGCCCTGGTCAACAACAGCAATCAGCGCTTTGCTCCCAAAGCCATGGATCAGCGTGCCGAAGCACAGCTGCGCAAGAAGCTCATAGATCCGAAACCTGCGCTGACCTTCTTTCAATCGCCCCTGGGCAAGAAAATCGTTGCCGCCGAACTGCTGGCGACCCGTCGCGACCAATTGGCGAAAAACGCCAAGGGCTTGCCGAAAATTCAGGCCAGCGATACCCGTCAACTCATCATCGGCCACCTCGCCCAGGCCCTGCCCGCTCGCGAGGCTGGCGCTGAAGTCAGCCTGGCGATCGCGGGTGTGGCGGCCGACAGCCTGAGCTCGATGATCCCCGGCCTGCTCGGCGGCGGCCAGGCTCAAGACATGTTGAACGGCCAGCGCCAGCGCCTGATGGAGCAGATCGGCGCCGACCTGAACAACACGCTGCTGTATGTCTATCGCGACCTGTCGGATGACGAACTGGAAGAGTTCGCGACTTTTGCCGAGTCCATTGAAGGCAAGGCTTACTACCAAGCGGCATTGGCGGCGATTCGGGCGGGGTTGGCGGTGGGGCAGAGTACGTCGAGCCTTACCCAATAATCTGCAGCGACTGGTAGATCGCTATCGCGAGCAGGCTCGCTCCCACAGTTGACCGGGTTACCCAGACAGACACGGTCTAATGTGGGAGCGAGCCTGCTCGCGATGGGGTCGCAATGGCCGCTAAAGATTCCGCCCCTTCATCCGCTTGCTCAAAAACCCGAAATACTCCTGCCGCAACCCCGGCGTCTCATTCGCCAGATGATGCCGTGCCTCAGGCAGCATCAGCACCTGAGGCCGATCGAACTTACCCCGCAATACGTCAAGGTTGTGCTTCCAATCCACGGTCATGTCCGCCTGCCCCTGCACGATCAGCGGCCGCCGTGGGCTGCGCGGTGCCGCTTCGATGCGCTTGATCCACCGCCCCAGCGCACCGACCCAGGCCGTTGGCAAACGCAGCGGCTGCAGCGGATCGGCTTGCAGGAACGCCAGGAAGTCAGGGTCGTTGGAGTTCTCGCTGAAACGCCGGGCGATGCCTTTGACGAACGGCTTGAGCAAGTAATAACTGAGCTGCGACCAGCCCCAGGCTCTCGGCCGCACCAGTGGCGACAGCAGAATCACCTGCCCTTGAGCGGGACTGTTCGCGCCCTGATTGAGCACATGATCGATCACGATCGCCCCGCCGGTGCTTTGCCCGCATAAGTGCCAGGGCTGCGGAAGGCCCAGCGATTGCGCCTCGGCCAACAGCCCTTGCAGGGTGCTCTGATACTCGGCGAAGTCCTTGATGCTCGCCCGTTCGCCACTGGACAGGCCATGCCCCGGCAGGTCACAGGCGATCACCGCAAACCCCTGGTCCAGCGCCCACTCGATCACATGCCGATAGAGCCCGGTGTGATCGTAGAAACCGTGAAACAGGAACAGCGTCGCCTTCGCCCGCTCGGGCCACCAGAGCTGGCTGACCACTTCATAGCCATCGATCTCGAAACGCCCCAGGCCACTGCGCAAGGTTCGCCGGGGAAAATCCAGCCCATAAAAATGCTGATAGGCCATGGCTTCCGTCGACAGCGGCAGCCACTCGGCCAATGGCCGCAGGCTGGCACGCAAATGATCGGGGTCGAAAGTGACAGACATGGGCTATTCCAGAACGCGAAACGGACTTTATGGGCCTGCGATATTCATCTGTCGCAGCAAGCATGGCAAGCTAGCCGACCTTCGAGGATTGAAACCCATGCGCCCGGCCTACCGCACCACACTGCTTGCCAGCCTGCTCGCCCTTGTGTGTGCCGGCTTGCTGTGGGCCGCCTATGACTGGTTTCAAGGGCGTTACTTGCGCGCCTTCAGTTCGCACACTGCGGTGTTCTCCGGCGACCCATTGCGCCTGCCGGACGAACTTGCCGGCCCCGGCGCCATTCGCCTGGTGCACTTCTGGGACCCGGCCTGCCCGTGCAATGTCGGCAACCAACAACACCTGACCGAACTGGTTGAGCAGTATGTACCGCAGGGCGTCGAGTTCTACGCGGTACAAAAATCCGGCAGCCACGGTCAGTTGCCCGGCACCTTGAGCCGCCTTAAAACCATTACTGTCCTGCCAGGTTCCGAACAGATCCCTGCCAGCCCGGCGGTAGCGATCTGGGACCGCAGTGGCAGGCTGGCGTATTTCGGTCCGTACAGCGAAGGCCTGACCTGCAATTCGAGCAACAGTTTTATCGAGCCCATTCTGCAAGCACTGAATGAAGGTCGGGCGGTGAACGCCACCCATACGCTGGCGGTGGGTTGCTACTGCCCGTGGCCTGCGGAGATCAAATAAGGCATTCCCGACTTTTCCAGGACCGCGATGCCCGGCACAGGAGGTCTGTGCTACACGTTTGCAGCCTACACAGGCAGCAATCCCGACAGAACAAGGAGTCACCATGAAACGCGTCCTGACCGTACTTGCCTTGCTGATCGTCGTACTCGTCGCCGGGGGCGGCTGGTATGTGTACAGCAAGCAACCGACGCGCCAGGGCCAGGTGGAGTTGCAGCACCTGCAAGGTTCGGTGACCGTGCGCTACGACGTGCGCGGCGTGCCGCATATCCGTGCCGAAAACGAAACCGACCTCTACCGCGCCCTCGGCTATGTACATGCCCAGGACCGACTGTTCCAGATGGAAGCCATGCGGCGCCTGGCCCGTGGCGAATTGGCCGAAGTCCTCGGCCCGAAACTGATCGACACCGACAAACTGTTTCGCAGCCTGCGCATCCGCGAACGGGCTGAAAGCTACGTGGCCGCGCTGGATCGTCAGTCGCCGGCGTGGAAGGCTCTGCAAGCCTATCTGGACGGCATCAATCAATATCAGGACAGCCACGCTGCGCCGGTCGAGTTCGATGTGCTGGGGATCCCCAAGCGCCCTTTCACCGCCGAAGACAGCATCAGCATCGCCGGCTACATGGCCTACAGCTTTGCCGCGGCGTTTCGCACCGAACCGTTGCTGACTTACGTGCGCGACCAACTGGGCGCCGAGTACCTGAACATCTTCGATCTCGACTGGCAGCCCAAGGGCGTGCTGGCCAAAGGGCGCGCCAACCCTGCGCCGGCCCTCACCACCAATGACTGGAAGGGTCTGAACGCCCTCGCCCGTTTGAGTGAGCAGGCGCTGGCCGACAATGGCCTGCCACAATTCGAAGGCAGCAATGCCTGGGTGATTTCCGGCAACCGCAGCAAAAGCGGCAAGCCGCTGCTGGCCGGTGACCCGCACATTCGCTTCTCGGTGCCGTCGGTGTGGTACGAAGCGCACCTGTCGGCGCCGGGCTTCGAACTTTATGGCTACCATCAGGCGCTGGTGCCGTTTGCGTTTCTCGGCCACAACCTGGACTTCGGCTGGAGCCTGACCATGTTCCAGAACGACGATCTGGACTTGATCGCCGAGAAGGTCAACCCGGACAACCCGAATCAGGTCTGGTATCGCGGCCAGTGGGTCGAGATGGTCAACACCGAACAACAGATCGCGGTCAAAGGCCAGTCACCGGTCACGCTGAACCTGCGCCAGTCGCCCCACGGCCCGATCATCAACGATGCGCTCGGCACTGCCGCCGGCAAGACACCAGTCGCCATGTGGTGGGCCTTCCTCGAGACGCCGAATCCGATCCTCGACGGCTTCTACCAGCTCAACCGCGCCGACACCCTGGCCAAGGCTCGCGCCGCGTCGGCCAAGGTTCAGGCTCCGGGGTTGAACATCGTCTACGCCAACGCCAAGGGCGACATCGGTTGGTGGGCCTCGGCGCTGCTGCCCAAGCGCCCGGCCGGGGTGAAGCCCGGTTTCATCCTCGACGGCAGCACCCCTCAGGCAGACAAGGAAGGGTTTTACCCGTTCAGCGCCAACCCACAGGAAGAGAACCCGGCGCGGGGCTATATCGTCTCGGCCAACTTCCAACCGGTGTCGCCGACCGGCATGGAAATTCCCGGTTACTACAACCTCGCCGATCGCGGTCAGCAGCTCAATCGTCAACTCAGCGACAAGAACGTGAAGTGGGACAACGACTCCAACCAGAAGCTGCAACTGGGCACCACCACCGACTACGGTCCGCGTTTGCTGGCGCCGTTGCTGCCGGTACTGCGTGAAGTGGTGAGCGATCCCGCCGAGCTCAAACGGGTGGAGCAACTGGCGCAGTGGAGCGGCGATTACCCGCTGGACTCCATCAGCGCCACGCTGTTCAACCAGTTCTTGTTCAACCTTGCCGACGCGGCGATGCGCGATGAACTGGGCAATGACTTCTTCGAAACGCTGCTCCCGACTCGGGTGATCGATGCCGCACTGCCGCGTCTGGCTGCCTCCGCCGACTCACCGTGGTGGGACAACCGCAACACCCCCGGCAAGGAAACCCGCGCCGATACGGTCAAGGTTGCCTGGCAAGCGAGCATGGCTCACCTCAAGACAACCCTGGCCGCCGATTCCACACAATGGCAGTGGGGCAAGGCGCACACCCTGACTCACGGCCATCCGCTAGGGATGCAGAAACCGCTGGACCGCATCTTCAACGTCGGGCCATTCGCGGCGCCCGGCACCCACGAAGTGCCGAACAACCTCTCGGCCAAGATCGGCCCGGCGCCGTGGCCTGTGACTTACGGCCCGTCGACGCGGCGGCTGATCGACTTCGCCGACCCCGCCCACAGCCTGACCATCAACCCGGTCGGCCAGAGCGGCGTGCCGTTCGACAACCACTATGCCGATCAGGCCGAGGCGTATATCGAAGGGGTTTATTACCAGGCGCATTTCAATGATGAAGAAGTGACGGCCAATACCCGTAGTACTTTGAAGCTGTTGCCAGCGCGGGCTGCGCAGTAGATTTTTTGTTGGCCCGGCGGGCCTCATCGCGAGCAGGCTCGCTCCCACAGGATTCTGTGGCATACACAAAATTTGTGTTCGCTGGAGATCCCTTGTGGGAGCGAGCCTGCTCGCGATGAGGCCCTCACAAGCAACACAAATTGCCGCTAAACCATCACCGCAAAATTCAACCTGAACTGCTGCGGTGTCACCCCCAGCCTGCGGTTGAACACACTGCGCATGTGCTGGGCATCGCGAAACCCACACTGATACGCCACGGTTTTCAGCGGCGCTTGGGTGCTTTCGAGCATCACCCGCGCCGCATCCACCCTCGCCCGCTCGACGAATTCAGCCGGGGTGATTTTCGCCTCCTTGGCAAACACCCGGGAAAAGTTGCGCGAGCTCATGTTGGCGGCGTTGGCCAGATCAGCAATGGTCAAGTCGCCATTGAGGTTGGCCAACACGTAGAGCTGGACCAGCGCCACCGCCGAAGTCGGTTCGGCATGGGGCGTGAGGAACGGACTGAACTGCGATTGCCCGCCCGAGCGCTGAGTGAACACCACCAGCCGCTTGGCCACGCTGAGTGCCACGTCCGGCCCGTGATCCCGGGCCAGCAGATACAGCGACAAATCAATCCCCGCCGTAACCCCGGCCGAGGTGTAAAGCTCGCCGTCCTGCACATACAAGCGATCAGCTTCGACCTGAGTCGACGGGCACAGCTGCGCCAGCGCCGCGGCATCGCCCCAATGGGTGGTGACTGTTCGCCCGTCGAGCAATCCGGCCCGGGCGAGCATGAAGGCGCCATTGCAGATCGACCCAAAACGTTGCGCCCGCGCGCAGGCGTCGCGCAGCCAGGCATCGAACACCGCGCCAAAATTCATGAACGGCAACTGCGGCCCGCCCGCCACCAACAGCAAGTCATAAGTTTCCAGCGCTTCACTGAAATGCCGGTGGGCATTGAGTGACAAACCGTTGGAGCACGCCATCACCCCATGCTCGACACCGATCACCTCCAGCCGATAGTGATCCTGCGGGGCCAGGAAACGATTGGCTTCGGAAAACACATCCATGGGGCCGGTGACGTCCAGTGACTGGACGCCTGGGAAAATGACGATGGCGACGGTTTTGTGCATGGTTCAAGTTCACCTTCAAATTGAAAAGATCGCAGCCTTCGGCAGCTCCTACATGGGATTTGCGTACACCTGTAGGAGCTGCCGAAGGCTGCGATCTTTTCTGGCTGGTCACCATCAACCCTAGCCAATCCAAACCCAACAAGCGAGGTTGGCGCGATATGCAGGCTCATTGGCCGGGATCGCAGCCATGCATCGATTGTCCGGTTTCGGCAGCCCGAACAGACTGACCCCATCAGCGCCGCCACGGCGTTCCCCATGAGGAAAGCACCATGAGCAGCATCATCGCCGGCGTCAAAATCCCCGACAGCGCATTGGCCAGGGCCACCACTGAATACATTCGCGACGTCGAGCCCGACCTGCTGTTCCACCACTCACGCCGGGTGTTTCTGTTCGGCGCCTTGAGCGGTGAGCGCAAGCAGTTGGCCTACGACCCGGAGCTGCTTTACGTCGGTGCGATGTTTCATGACTTGGGTCTGGTGGAAGGTCACCGCAGCGATGACGAGCGCTTCGAAGTCGACAGTGCCAACGCGGCGAAAGCGTTCCTCAAACCCTACGGTTTGTCTGACGACGATATCGAACAGGTATGGCTGTCGATCGCCCTGCACACCACACCGGGCGTGCCGCAACACTTGCGTCCCAACGTGGCGCTGGTGACGGCCGGCGTCGAGATGGATGTGCTGGGCATCGACTACGCGGCGTTTTCCACCGTACAGCGTGACGCAGTGGTGCATGCGCATCCACGGGGTGAAGGGTTCAAGGAGTGCATTCTGTGTGCGTTCGCCAACGGCTTCAAACATAAGCCGGACAGCACTTTTGGCACCGTGAACGCGGATGTACTGATGGACAGCGAGCCGGGCTTCAAGCCGATGAACTTCGTCGAGATCATCCGCAAATCACCTTGGGTCGCTTGACCCTTTGTGGGAGCGAGCCTGCTCGCGATGCAGGCAACTCGGTGCAACTAAGATACCGAGGTGATGCTATCGCGAGCAGGCTCGCTCCCACATTGGATCTGTGGTTGGCCACACAGACGTGGTCAACCCGGCATCAGGCTCAAGCCGCTTCCGGCGCCTGCGCCCGGCGCACGTCCGGTTGTTTCCAGGAATCGGCGGCGCCTTCTTCGATGGCTTGCTGGATCGCACGCTTGCGAATTTCTTCGGCACGACGGCTGAAGTACCAGACCAGGAACGTCACCAGCGACACCGCCAGCAGAATCAGGCTGGCCACGGCGTTGATCTCGGGCTTCACGCCCAGGCGCACCGCCGAGAACACTTCCATCGGCAAGGTCGTGGAACCTGGACCGGACACGAAGCTCGCCAGCACCAGGTCATCCAGTGACAAGGCAAACGACATCATGCCCCCCGCCGCCAGCGATGGCGCGATCATCGGAATGGTGATCAGGAAGAACACCTTCCACGGTCGCGCACCAAGGTCCATGGCTGCCTCTTCGATGGACAGGTCCAGCTCACGCAAGCGCGCCGACACCACCACCGCCACATACGCGGCACAGAAGGTGGTGTGAGCGATCCAGATGGTGACGATGCCGCGCTCCTGTGGCCAACCGATCATCTGCGCCATGGCCACGAACAGCAGCAACAGCGACAGACCGGTGATCACTTCCGGCATCACCAGCGGCGCGGTGACCAGACCACCGAACAGCGTGCGGCCCTTGAAATGGGTGATACGGGTCAGCACGAAGGCCGCCAGCGTCCCCAGTGCCACTGCTGCAATCGCCGTGTAGCAGGCGATTTCCAGCGAGCGCACCACCGAGCCCATCAGTTGGGTGTTGTCCATCAACCCCACGTACCACTTGATCGACCAGCCGCCCCACACCGTCACCAGCTTCGAGGCGTTGAACGAGTAGATCACCAGGATCAGCATCGGCGCGTAGATGAACAGCAAACCCGCTACCAGCATGAAAATTGAGAAACGGAAGCGCTTCATTCCTTGCCCTCCATCTCTTTGGCTTGGCTACGGTTGAACAGGATGATCGGTACAATCAGGATCGCCAGCATCACCACCGCAAGCGCTGATGCCACCGGCCAGTCACGGTTGTTGAAGAACTCTTGCCAGAGCACTTTACCGATCATCAGGGTTTCCGGACCGCCGAGCAGTTCCGGGATCACGAACTCACCCACCACCGGGATGAACACCAGCATGCAGCCGGCGATGATGCCGTTTTTCGACAGCGGCACGGTGATCTTCCAGAAACTGTTGAAGGTGCTCGAACCGAGGTCCGAAGCGGCTTCCAGCAGGCTGGTGTCGTGTTTGACCAGGTTGGCGTAGAGCGGCAGGATCATGAACGGCAGATAGGAATAAACGACCCCGATATAGACCGCGAGGTTGGTGTTGAGGATCTGCAGCGGCTCGTCGATCCAGCCCATGCTCATCAAAAAGCCGTTAAGCAGCCCGTTGTTGCTGAGGATGCCCATCCACGCATACACGCGGATCAGGATCGCCGTCCAGGTCGGCATCATGATCAGCAGCACCAGCACCGTTTGCAGCTCTTTGCGGGCGCTGGCAATGGCGTAGGCCATCGGGTAGCCGATCAGCAAACAGAGGACGGTGCTGATCAGCGCCATCTTCAACGAGCCGAGGTAAGCGGCGATGTACAACTCGTCGTCGCCGAGCATCGCGTAATTGCTCAGGTTAAGCAGCACCTGGAGCTTCTGGTCGATGAAACTATAGATCTCGGTGTACGGCGGAATGGCCACGTCGGCTTCGGCGAAGCTGATCTTCAGAACGATGAAGAACGGCAACATGAAGAACATGAACAGCCAAATGAACGGAACCCCGATGACCAGCTGACGGCCACCGGGAATTATTCGATTGAGCCGGCGTTTGAATTTGCGCATGTTCATGAGCGAAGTACCACGCCGCTGTCGTCTTCCCAGTACACGTAAACCTGGTCACCCCAGGTTGGGCGCTGGCCGCGGCGCTCGGCGTTGGCGACGAACGACTGGACGATCTTGCCGCTCGGCAGCTCGACGTAGAACACCGAGTGGCCACCGAGGTAGGCGATGTCATGCACTTTGCCGCTGGACCAGTTGTACTCGCAGGTCGGCATGGTCGACGTCACCAGCAGTTTTTCCGGACGGATCGCGTAAGTCACGGACTTGTCCTGCACCGAAGTGCTGATGCCGTGGCCCACATAAATCTGCCGGTCCAGGTCCTTGCAGGTGATGGTCGCGTGGCCTTCGGCGTCGTCGATCACTTCACCGTCGAAAATGTTGACGTTGCCGATGAACTCGCAGACCAGACGACTGGTCGGGGTTTCGTAGATGTCGATCGGGCTGCCGATCTGGGCGATCCAGCCCAGGTGCATGATCGCGATGCGCTCGGCCATGGTCATGGCCTCTTCCTGGTCGTGGGTCACCATCACGCAGGTCACGCCGACCCGCTCGATGATCTCGACCAGTTCCAGCTGCATTTGCGAACGCAGTTTCTTGTCCAGCGCGCCCATCGGTTCGTCGAGCAGCAACAGCTTCGGCCGCTTGGCCAACGAACGTGCAAGCGCCACACGCTGACGCTGACCACCGGACAATTGATGGGGCTTGCGCTTGGCATATTCGCTCATCTGCACCAGCTTGAGCATGTCGGCCACGCGTGCATCGACTTCAGCGGCGGGAAGCTTGTCCTGCTTGAGGCCGAAGGCGATGTTCTGCGCAACCGTCATGTGCGGGAACAAGGCGTAGGACTGGAACATCATGTTGATCGGCCGCTCGTACGGCGGCATCTCCGTGATGTCGACGCCGTCGAGATAAATGCGCCCCTCCGTGGGCCGTTCAAAACCTGCCAGCATCCGCAGCAAGGTGGATTTGCCCGAACCCGAGCCGCCGAGCAAGGCGAAAATTTCGCCTTTCTTGATTTCCAGGGACACGTCGTCCACGGCAATCGTCTCGTCGAACTTTTTGGTGACCCGGTCGATTTTGACCAACACCTGTTTAGGTGTCTGGTCGCCCTCGAGGGCTTTCTTATAGGCGCCGGAGGCAACTGCCATTTACGAAACTCCCAACAGAATTTGCAGTTCGCTCAACGTGGCGAACCTGGATAGTTTGAAGCTATTTGCCCGACTTGACCTTGGTCCAACTGCGCGTCATCAAACGTTGAATGTTCGGTGGCAACTCGATGGATACGTACGTCTTGTCGAGGACCGCTTGCGGTGGATATACCGATGCGTCGGTGCGTATGGACTGTTCCATCAGTTTGTCCGACCCGGGGTTCGGGTTGGCGTAGCCTACGGAATCGCTGACCTGGGCGATCACCTCGGGTTTCAGCAAATAGTTGATGAAGGCATGGGCTTCTTTGGCGTTGGCGGCATCCTTGGGGATTGCCAGCATGTCGAACCAGAGCGCGCCGCCCTCTTTTGGAATCGAGTAGGCGATGTTCATGCCTTTGCCGGCTTCAGCCGCGCGGGCCTTGGCCTGGAACATATCGCCGGAGAAACCGATCGCCACGCAGATATCACCGTTGGCCAGGTCCGCGATGTATTTGGATGAGTGGAAATACGTCACATAAGGCCGTACTGCCAGCAACTTGGCTTCAGCCTTTTTGTAGTCTTCAGGGTTGGTGCTGTTGGCGTTCAGGCCCATGTAGTTGAGGACCGTGGGCATCATTTCATCGGCGGAGTCGAGGAACGCCACACCACAGCTGTGCAGCTTCTTGATGTTCTGCGGCTCGAACACCACATCCCAGGAATCGATCTTGTCGAGGCCCAGCACCGCCTTGACCTTGTCGACGTTGTAACCGATGCCGTTGGTGCCCCACAGATACGGCACGGCGTACTGGTTGCCCGGATCGTTCTGCTCCAGGCGCTTGAGCAGCACCGGGTCGAGGTTGGAATAGTTGGTCAGCTTCGATTTGTCGAGCTTCTGAAAAGCCCCGGCCTTGATCTGCTTGCCAAGAAAGTGGTTGGACGGCACGACCACGTCATAACCGGTACGCCCGGCCAGCAACTTGCCTTCCAGGGTTTCGTTGGAATCGAATACGTCATACACCGGCTTGATACCGGTTTCTTTCTGGAAGTCGGCCAGGGTGGTTTCACCGATGTAGTCCGACCAATTATAAATATGCACTGTGCCAGCGGCCTGAACACTGACAGCCAGTGTCAGCCCGGCGCCGACCAGCAGGGCATTGCGCAACAAAGAAAAAATAGGCAAGTGGAGGTCCTCTAAAATTAGTTGGGCCCAAGTTGCCCCGCGTTACATGACAGCCATGGCTGCCTGGCAACAAAACCGGCGCGCAACTTACCCCCGAAAAACCGTTCCAGCAAAACTTTCTGTCATTTAATTATTCCTGTTGCCGCCGTCGCGCGACGACGGCAACAGGTAGTTGCCTCAAATCGGCTTATTTACCGGATTTGATCTTGGTCCAGCTGCGAGTCAGGATCCGCTGGGTCGCGGCCGGCAAGTCGGCAATCGCGTACAGCTTGGCCAACACTTCTGCTGGCGGGTAGATGCCTGGATCACTGGTGATTTCTTTATCAACCAGTGCGGTAGACGCCGCGTTACCGTTCGGGAAACGCACGGCATTGGTGATTTCAGCCATGATTTCCGGCTTCTGCAGGAAGGTCATGAACTTGTAGGCGCCTTCGACGTTTTCGGCATCTTTAGGGATGGCGACCATGTCGTAGAAGCTGCCGGCACCTTCTTTCGGAATGTTGTAGCTGACTTTCACCTTGTCACCGGCTTCAGCCGCGCGAGACTTGGCCTGGTAGATGTCACCCGAGTAACCCACGGCGACGCAGATGTTGCCGTTGGCCAGGTCGGAGATGTACTTGGACGAGTGGAAGTAGCCCACCGAAGGACGAATCTTCAGGAACAGCGCTTCGGCTTCAGCCAGTTGTTTCTTGTCCTGGCTGTCGGTTGGATAGCCCAGGTAATGCAACGCCACCGGAATCATCTCGGTTGGCGAATCGAGGAAGCTGATACCGCACGACTTCAACTTGGCAGCGTTTTCAGGTTTGAACAGCAAGTCCCAGGAGTTGGTTGGCGCATCGGCACCCAGTGCAGCCTTGACCTTCTCGGCGTTGAAACCGATACCGATCGAACCCCACATGTAAGGGAACGCGTGTTCGTTACCCGGGTCGCTCACCGATACCGCTTTAAGCAGGTCCGTGTTCAGGTTTTTCCAGTTAGGCAGCTTGGACTTGTCCAGCTTCTGGTAGACGCCGGCCTTGATCTGCTTGGCCAGGAAGTTGTTCGACGGCACAACGATGTCGTAGCCGGACTTGCCCGCCAGCAACTTGGCTTCAAGGGTTTCGTTACTGTCGAACACGTCGTAGACAACTTTGATACCCGACTCGGCTTCGAACTTCTTGACGGTATCCGGTGCGATGTAATCGGACCAGTTGTACACGTGCAGCACCTTGTCGTCAGCCTGAACGGCACCCGCCATCACGCCCATCAGGGACATGGCGAGGAGGGTCTTGCCAGCTATCTTCATACCTAATGCCTTCATGGGTAATGCTCCAATTTTTCTTTTTAACCACGTGCTCAGCGGCCTGTTACTGGGCATCCGAACAACCGTTAGTCTGGCAAGATCCAAGGCAGGCTTTCAAGGAAAGCCCCATCCTTTGTTTGCACTGAGCGAAGTGCTCACCTCACACCTCGCTCAGAGCCTAGCACTTAGCCCTGTAACGCACTCAGGGTCAGGTCCAGGCACTTGCGTGCTTTTGTTACCAACTCATCGATTTCAGCCGGTGTAATCACCAGTGGCGGAGCAATGATCATGGTGTCGCCCACCGCGCGCATGATCAGGCCGTTATCGAAGCAGAACGTGCGGCAGATCATGCCGACGCCCTTGCCTTCGTAACGTTTGCGGGTGGCTTTGTCCTGAACCAGTTCGATGGCCCCCAACAGACCGACCCCACGCACTTCCCCCACCAACGGGTGATCGCTCAGTTCCCGTAGACGTTTCTGCAAATAAGGTGCCGTTTCTGCTCGCACGCGCTCGACAATTTTCTCGTCGCGCAAAATGCGGATGTTTTCCAGCGCCACCGCAGCGGCCACCGGGTGCCCGGAATAAGTGAAACCGTGGTTGAAATCGCCACCTTCGTTGAGCACCTCGACCACATCGTCATGCACGATCAGGCCGCCCATGGGGATGTAGCCGGAGGTCAGGCCTTTGGCGATGGTCATCATGTGGGGTTTGAGGTCGTAGAAATCGGTACCGAACCACTCACCGGTACGGCCGAAACCGCAGATCACTTCGTCGGCCACGAACAGAATGTCGTACTTGGCGAGGATTTCCTTGATGCGCGGCCAGTAGCTGTCTGGCGGAATGATCACGCCGCCGGCGCCCTGGATCGGCTCGGCAATAAAGGCACCGACGTTGTCGACGCCGATTTCCAGAATCTTCTCTTCCAGCTGATTGGCCGTCCAGATGCCGAACTCGTTCGGCGTCATGTCGCCGCCTTCGCCGAACCAGTACGGCTGGGCAATGTGGACGATGCCCGGGATCGGTAAGTCGCCCTGTTCGTGCATGTACGTCATGCCACCCAGGCTCGCGCCGGCCACGGTAGAACCGTGATAGCCGTTCTTGCGACTGATGATGACTTTCTTCTTCGGCTGCCCCTTGATCGCCCAGTAGTGGCGAACCATCCGCAGCATGGTGTCGTTGCCTTCGGAACCGGAACCGGTGAAGAACACGTGATTCATGCCTTCAGGCGCAACGTCGGCAATGACCTTGGCCAGTTCCAGCACCGGCGGGTGAGCCGTCTGGAAGAACAGGTTGTAATAAGGCAGTTCGCGCATCTGTTTGCTGGCGGCGTCGGCCAGTTCCTCGCGACCGTAGCCGATCGCGACACACCACAGGCCGGCCATGCCGTCGAGGATCTTGTTGCCTTCGCTGTCCCAGAGGTAAACGCCCTTGGCATTGGTGATGATCCGCGGGCCTTTCTCTTTCAGCTGCTTGAAGTCGCTGAACGGGGCCAGGTGGTGATCGTTGCTCAGGGCTTGCCATTCACGGGTTTGCGGGTTGTTGCTGGTCATGCGAATTCTCCTAAGATTCGAGTGGAGGGCACCGCCAGGAGCAGCGGCGCCCGGCGCATCAGACGGCGAAGAGCAGGAATTCCCGCTCCCACGAACTGATCACGCGCTTGAAGTTTTCATGCTCGGCACGCTTGACCGCGATGTAGCCCGTGATGAATTTCTTGCCCAGGTACTTTTCGATGGTCTTGCTGTTTTCCATGCGATCCAGGGCGTCTTCAATAGTCAGTGGCAGGCGCAGGTTGCGCCGCTCGTAACCACGACCCACGACCGGCGCACTCGGGTTATGCCCTTCGACCATGCCGATAAGGCCGCACAACAGGCTGGCGGCGATGGCCAGGTAAGGGTTGGCATCGGCACCCGGCAGACGGTTTTCCACTCGACGATTCTGCGGCCCGGCATCCGGAACCCGCAGGCCCACGGTGCGGTTTTCTTCACCCCACTCCACGTTCACCGGTGCCGAGGTATCCGGCAGGAAGCGGCGGAACGAATTGACGTTGGGTGCGAACAAAGGCAGCAGCTCAGGGATGAATTTCTGCAAGCCGCCGATGTGGTTGAGAAACAACTGGCTCATGGTCCCGTCTTCATTGGAGAAAACGTTTTTGCCGGTCTCGATGTCGATGATGCTCTGGTGCAAGTGCATGGCGCTGCCCGGCTCGCCGGTCATGGGTTTGGCCATGAAGGTCGCCGCCACGTTGTGCTTGAGCGCGGCTTCACGCATGGTGCGTTTGAACACCAGAATCTGGTCGGCCAAAGACAGGGCATCGCCATGACGGAAGTTGATTTCCATCTGTGCGGTGCCGTCCTCGTGGATCAGCGTGTCGAGGTCCAGCTCTTGCAGTTCGCACCAGTCGTAGACGTCTTCGAACAACGGATCGAATTCATTCGCGGCTTCAATCGAGAAGGATTGGCGACCGGTTTCCGGACGACCAGAGCGGCCAATCGGCGGTTGTAACGGGTAATCCGGGTCATCGCTGCGCTTGGTGAGATAGAACTCCATTTCCGGCGCCACGATCGGCTGCCAGCCGTGGTCGGCGTAGAGTTTCAGCACCTTCTTGAGCACGTTGCGCGGCGACAACTCGATCGGATTGCCCTGCTTGTCGTAGGTGTCGTGAATCACCTGGGCGGTGGGCTCGATGGCCCAAGGCACCAGAAACACCGCGTTCTGGTCGGGGCGGCAGATCATGTCGATGTCGGCCGGGTCGAGCAGTTCGTAATAGATGTCGTCTTCGACGTAGTCGCCGGTCACGGTCTGCAACAGAACGCTTTCGGGCAGGCGCATGCCTTTTTCGGCAATGAACTTGTTGGTCGGCGAAATCTTGCCCCGGGTGATGCCGGTCAGGTCGCCAATCATGCATTCGACTTCTGTGATCTTGTGGTCTTTCAACCAATCGGTGAGCTGGTCGAGGTTGTTACTCATAAATGCCTCTTAGGCTGAGTTTCCTGACTTTGATAAGTCAGGCGTTGTTTGACGCATCGGCGTCGCGTTGTAGTGCGCGCTTGCGGCAGGCGTCGCCAAATGCCTGGAAAATCGCAAGGTAGTCAGGATTCAAGCTTACCTGCCATTCGGGATGCCATTGCACACCTAAAGCAAAAGCCTTGCCTTCGATAACAGAGACGGCTTCGATCAACCCGTCGGGCGCCACGGCTTCCACACGAAGGCCCGGCGCCAGACGCTCAATACCCTGACCATGAATCGAATTGACTTGAATCTCGCTCGCCATGCCCAGCCCGGCCAGTACACCGCCCGGTTGAACATGCACCGTGTGACTTGGCGCGTACTGCCCTTCCAGCGGCAGGCTGTCGTCTTCACGGTGATCCATGAATGGACCGGCCTCGTGAACCTTCTGATGCAGACTGCCGCCGAACGCCACATTCATTTCCTGGAAGCCGCGGCAAATGCCGAACACGGGAACACCAGCCTCGACAGCGGTGCGAATCAGCGGGAGAGTGGTGGCATCGCGTGCAGAATCATGAGCAGTCCCTGGCGCACTGGCCGGGCCTTTATAGTGAAACGGTTCTATATTGGAAGGAGAGCCTGTAAAGAGAATGCCGTCCAGAGCGTCCAGAATATCGGACGGCGCCAGTAGATCCGCCAGGGATGGAAGAATCAACGGCAGGCCTTTGGCAGCTGATGCCACGGCGCGTACGTATTTGTCGCCACTGATGTGATAAGCATGCAGACCGATCTGCTTTGAGCAGGCGGTGACGCCGATTAACGGCAGGCGAGACATGAAGCACCCCGGTATTATTGCTGTTATGGGTTTAAATCGAGCTTAGCCTTGTTCATTTTTTTACACAACACCCCCGTAAAAAATACAACACGGCCCGCTCAAGCTCGCGGGCGCCAAGAACGCTGAAGGCCAAAAAACGCCCCAAAGTGCCTCAAAAAAGCCCCGCGAGTGCTTTTTTAGGGCAAAAAAGGCCTCGCTTGACTTCGGCATGCCGTTCGGGTTGACTGGAATCCGAAGAGATCAATGATTGATATTTTTAACAACAAAGGTGTTGCATCATGTCGGTACCCCCGCGTGCCGTTCAGCTTAACGAAGCGAACGCGTTCCTTAAGGAACATCCTGAGGTTCTGTACGTCGACCTTCTGATTGCGGATATGAATGGTGTGGTGCGCGGCAAGCGCATTGAACGCACCAGCCTCCACAAGGTTTACGAGAAAGGCATCAACCTGCCGGCCTCTCTATTTGCTCTGGATATCAATGGCTCGACGGTGGAAAGCACCGGCCTGGGCCTGGACATCGGCGATGCTGACCGAATCTGCTATCCAATCCCCGACACCCTGTGCAATGAGCCCTGGCAGAAGCGCCCGACCGCGCAACTGTTAATGACCATGCACGAACTCGAAGGTGATCCTTTCTTCGCCGACCCGCGCGAAGTCCTGCGACAAGTCGTAGCCAAGTTTGACGAGATGGGCCTGACCATCTGCGCCGCGTTCGAACTGGAGTTCTACCTGATCGACCAGGAAAACGTGAACGGGCGCCCACAACCGCCACGCTCGCCGATCTCCGGCAAACGCCCGCATTCGACACAGGTCTACCTGATCGACGACCTCGACGAATACGTCGACTGCCTCCAGGACATTCTGGAAGGTGCGAAAGAGCAAGGCATCCCTGCCGACGCGATCGTCAAGGAAAGTGCCCCGGCACAGTTCGAAGTGAACCTGCACCACGTGGCCGACCCGATCAAGGCCTGCGACTATGCGGTCCTGCTCAAGCGTCTGATCAAAAACATCGCCTACGACCATGAAATGGACACCACCTTCATGGCCAAGCCTTATCCGGGCCAGGCAGGTAACGGTCTGCACGTCCACATCTCGATTCTTGATAAAGATGGCAAAAACATTTTTGCCAGCGAGGATCCCGAGCAGAACGCCGCACTGCGTCACGCGATCGGCGGTGTGCTCGAGACCCTGCCGGCGCAGATGGCGTTCCTCTGCCCGAACGTCAACTCCTACCGTCGTTTCGGCGCACAGTTCTATGTGCCGAACTCGCCGTGCTGGGGCCTGGATAACCGCACCGTGGCCATCCGCGTACCGACCGGTTCCTCCGATGCCGTGCGCATCGAGCATCGTGTCGCCGGTGCCGACGCCAACCCGTACCTGTTGATGGCTTCGGTATTGGCAGGCGTGCATCACGGCCTGACCAACAAGATCGAGCCGGGCGCACCCGTGGAAGGCAACTCCTACGAGCAGAACGAGCAAAGCCTGCCGAATAACCTGCGCGATGCATTGCGCGAGCTGGACGACAGCGAAGTCATGGCCAAGTACATCGATCCGAAATACATCGATATCTTCGTGGCCTGTAAAGAGAGCGAGCTGGAGGAGTTCGAACACTCCATCTCCGACCTTGAGTACAACTGGTACCTGCATACCGTGTAAGCGGTTGCAGTAAAAAAGAACGCCGCCGGCTATTGAAGCCTGCGGCGTTTTTTATGGCCGCCAGGACGCTATCGCGAGCAGGCTCGCTCCCACAATTGATCTCCAGTGAGCATAAATTTTGTGTACACAGGAAATCCCCTGTGGGAGCGAGCCTGCTCGCGATAGCGTCCTGGCAGACAACATCAAACCCTGCTCGTACAATGCCCGCTGCCCTGCAGGAGACTTCAATGACGCGCACCGCCACCATTCGCAAACCCCGCGCCCGCAGTCAGGCCCGGATCGATTCGATACTCGATGCCGCCCGCACGCTGCTGGCCGCCGAGGGCGTGGCCAGCCTGTCGATCTACAGCGTCGCCGAACGCGCGGAGATCCCGCCCTCCTCCGTCTACCATTTTTTCGCCAGCGTCCCGGCCCTGCTTGAAGCCCTGACCGCCGACGTCCACGCCGCGTTCCGCGCCTGCCTGCAAGCACCCATCGACCACCATGCCCTGAACGGCTGGCGCGACCTGTCGCGGCTGGTGGAACAACGCATGCTCGCCATCTACGACGAAGACGCCGCCGCCCGCCAACTGATCCTCGCCCAGCATGGCCTGACCGAAGTCACCCAGGCCGACCGCCAGCACGACATCGAACTCGGCGACCTGATGCACAAGCTGTTCGACCACCACTTCGAATTGCCGACACTGCCAAGTGATGTCGATGTGTTTGCCCTGGCCATGGAGCTGGGCGACCGGGTGTATGCACGCTCGGTGCAGCAGCATGGGCAGATCACGCCGCGAATGGCTGAAGAAGGGATGCGGGTGTTTGATGCTTATCTGGGGTTGTATTTGCCACCCTACCTGCCCAAGCGCACCGTTTGATTATTCGCTGACCATCCCGGCCTCATCGCGAGCAGGCTCGCTCCCACATTGAATTAGTGTCGGACACACAATTCATGGTCGCTGGAGATCAACTGTGGGAGCGAGCCTGCTCGCGATAGCCACACCGCTGATTTACCGGCAAACACCCATAAAAAACCCCGAAGGGCTCACACCCTCCGGGGTTGTTGTTTTGCGCACGCGCTTACAACTTGGCGATCGACACCTCGGTGGATTTCACAAACGCGATCACTTCACTGCCGACCACCAGTTCCAGCTCTTTCACCGAACGGGTGGTAATCACCGAAGTGACGATGCCGGAGGCAGTCTGCACGTCGATTTCCGACAGCACGTCGCCAAGCACGATTTCCTTGATCGAGCCTTTGAACTGGTTACGAACGTTGATGGCTTTGATAGTCATGATGTTGATTCCTGTCGTTGGATGAATCTTTAAGTTATTGAGCCCAACGCAATTGCGTAGGCAGTGGTGAAACAGGTTCCGGTTCCGGCGGCTGGCCAGGCAGGGACAGCACGCGGCTGAGCACTTCGGTTTCCAGCGCCGCCAGCCGATGGGAGCCACGGACCCGAGGGCGCGGCAGTTCCACATGCAGGTCGAGGCCGACTTCACCCTCGTCAATCAGAATCACCCGATCGGCAATCGCCACCGCTTCGCTGACGTCGTGGGTCACCAGCAACACGGTGAAGCCATGCTGTTGCCAGAGCCGTTCGATCAGTTGCTGCATTTCGATTCGGGTCAGGGCATCCAATGCACCCAGCGGTTCGTCGAGCAACAGCAAGCGCGGTTGATGGATCAAGGCGCGAGCCAGGGCCACACGCTGCTTTTGCCCGCCGGACAAGGCTGCCGGCCACTCGTTGGCGCGATCCGCCAGGCCGACCGCTTCCAGCGCTTGCAATGCTTGCGGCCGCCAGTTGCCCTTGAGCCCGAGACCGACGTTGTCGATGATCTTTTTCCACGGCAGCAAACGTGCTTCCTGGAACATCAGCCGGGTGTCTTCCCGCGCATCACTCAGTGGCGCTGCGCCTGCAAGCAGCTCGCCTCCCGTGGGCTTGTCGAGACCGGCAAGCAAGCGCAGCAAGGTACTTTTGCCGCAACCGCTACGCCCGACCACCGCCACAAACTGCCCGGCCGGAATGTGCAGATCGATTTCACGCAACACTTGCCGTGAACCAAAGGTTTTTTGCAGCTTGCGCACGGCCAGCGGAATACCGCGCAGCAGGCGTGGAGGTTGTTGAGCCGTCATGCAGTACCTCCCTTGGCAACCTGATAAGCCGGATGCCAGCGCAGCCACACACGTTCAAGCCCACGCGCCGCAAGATCAGCCAGCTTGCCGAGCACCGCGTACAAAAGAATCGCCAACACCACCACATCGGTCTGCAAGAACTCCCGGGCATTCATCGCCAGGTAGCCGATGCCCGAGCTCGCGGAAATGGTTTCCGCCACGATCAATGTCAGCCACATGAAGCCCAGGGCAAAACGCACACCGACCAGAATCGACGGCAGCGCACCCGGCAGGATTACCTGACGAAACAGGCTGAAACCCGACAGGCCATAGCTGCGCGCCATCTCCACCAGCGCCGGATCGACGTTGCGGATACCGTGATACGTGTTGAGGTAGATCGGGAACAACGTGCCCAACGCCACCAGAAAAATCTTCGCCGACTCGTCGATACCGAACCACAGGATCACCAGTGGAATCAGTGCCAGATGCGGCACGTTGCGGATCATCTGCACCGAACTGTCGAGCAGGCGCTCACCCCATTTCGATAAACCGGTGATGAAGCCCAAGGTCAGACCGATACCGCCGCCAATGGTGAACCCGAGCGCCGCGCGCCAGCCGCTGATGGCCAGGTGGGTCCAGATTTCACCGCTGCTGACCAGACTTACACCGGCCTCGATCACCGCGATCGGCGCCGGCAGAATCCGCGTCGACAACCAGCCCGCCGATACCGATAACTGCCATACCGCCAGCAACAAGACCGGCAACGCCCAAGGCGCCAGGTTGTGGATGATTTTCTTCATGGCGAATTACTGCGCTTTGGCTACGGCCGCCGGTGGCGTCCAGATCACGTCTTTGATGCTCAAAGGCTTGGGAATCAGCTTGAGCTGGTAGAAGCTGTCGGCGATTTTTTGCTGGGCAGCGACTACTTCCGGCGTAAGGAACAGCGCGCCGTAACCCTGGCGTTTCATCGAGGTCAGGGTGATGTCCGCTGGCAGGCCAAGCAGTGGCGAAACTTGCTTGGTCACATCCTCGGGATTGGCCTTGGACCATTCGCCGACCGCGCGCACTTCTTCCACCAGAGCCTTGATCACTTCAGGATTTTTCTGCGCGTAAGGTTTGGTCGCCAGGTAGAACTGGTGGTTGTCGACGAGGCCTTTGCCATCGCGCAGGGTGCGTGCTTGCAGTTGCTGTTCGGCGGCGGCCTGGTACGGGTCCCAGATTACCCAGGCATCGACACTGCCACGCTCGAACGCGGCGCGGGCATCGGCTGGCGGCAGGAACACGGTCTGGATGTCGGTGTATTTGAGGCCGGCGTCTTCAAGCGCACGCACCAACAGGTAGTGCACGTTGGAGCCTTTGTTGAGTACAACTTTCTTGCCCTTGAGGTCCTGCACCGAGTTGATCGGCGAGTCCTTCGGCACCAGGATCGCTTCGCTGTGTGGCGCTGGTGGTTCATAGGCGACGTAGAGCAGATCGGCGCCGGCCGCCTGGGCAAACACGGGCGGCGTTTCACCGGTGACACCAAAATCGATGGAGCCTACGTTCAGGCCTTCGAGCAGTTGCGGGCCACCGGGGAATTCAGTCCATTGCACGTCCACGCCTTGGGCGGCGAGGCGATTTTCCAGAGTACCTTTGGCTTTGAGCAGCACCAGAGTGCCGTACTTTTGATAACCGATCCGGAGGACGCTTTCATGGGTAGAAAGCGCCTGAGCTTGAGTAATGGCGCCGAAGGTTACAGCCGCAGCAAACAGAGCGACCAGACCACGACGCAAAATGACAGTGCGCATAGCGCTCTCCTTTTTGCAGTTGGGTTTTGGCTGCACCTGCTTACCCGTTAGCGGGCCAGTAAGGTGAAGTACATCAAATTCGATTGAGACTTAAATGCTCCAGCGAGCACTCAACAGACGTTCGTTCAACAGGTTCGGATCGAGCGGCCTGGGCCGACGAGCCATGGCGCTGAAAAACTGCTCCAGCGCTTCAAACAATCGTTGTGCAAGTTCCGGCGCCAACTGCGCCTGGGCGCTGCCTTCGCCGTAAGCGATCTGGCTGTCCACGGCGAAAATCCCCTGCAGCATTTCCTGGGCTTTCAACGCCGATAGCACCGGTTTGAGCGCGTAATCCACCGCCAGCATATGGGCGATACTGCCGCCGGTAGCCATCGGTAAAACCACCTTGTGGCTCAAGGCGCGTTCGGGCAGCAGATCGAGTAAGGTTTTCAGCGCACCGGAGAACGACGCTTTGTAAACCGGCGTGGCGATCAGCAAGCCATCGGCGTTTTCAATCTGTTGCAACAGGTCGATCACCTTCGGGCTGTCGAAGCGGGCATGCAGCAAATCTTCGGCCGGGAAGTCCCGTACCTGGTAACTCACCACTTCCACCCCTTGCTCTTGCAACCAGCGTCGCGAGCGCTCCAGCAAAACCCCGGAACGGGAGCGTGGGCTGGGACTGCCACCGAGTGAGACGACCAGCATTCAGATAATTCCTTTGAGCGGTGTTGGCGATTCGCGGCTTGCGATCTCGCGTCGATGGAGTGACCTTAACAGCTGATTTATATATCCATAAATCATATTTATTCATTTGGTTATACTTTAAATGAATATGAAAATTGTCTTTTTTCAGGCAAAAAAACAGGCCGTCGAAACGGCCCGAAATCCCCTGCTTTGTGGATGACATGAAATTTTCACTGGCCGGTCTGCCGCCTTCGCGGGCAAGCCTGCGATAGCGATTTCAGCCACACCGCAAAATTCGGATGATTACCTGTTCGGTTGAGGTGTCAGACGCAGGTACGGCTTCACTGCGCGATAACCTTTGGGGAAACGTCGCTTGATTTCGTCTTCGTCCTTGAGCGACGGCACGATCACCACTTCATCACCGTCCTGCCAGTTAGCCGGGGTGGCCACCTTGTAGTTGTCGGTGAGCTGCAGCGAGTCGATCACCCGCAAAATTTCATTGAAGTTACGGCCGGTACTCGCCGGGTAAGTAATCGTCAGCCGGATCTTCTTGTTTGGGTCGATCACGAACAGCGAACGCACGGTCAGGGTGTCGTTGGCATTCGGATGGATCAGGTCGTACAGGTCGGACACTTTACGGTCCGCATCGGCGAGGATCGGGAAGTTGACGATGGCGGTCTGGGTTTCGTTGATGTCCTCGATCCACTTGTGATGCGAGTCCACCGGGTCTACCGACAGAGCAATGGCTTTGACGCCGCGCTGGGCGAATTCATCCTTGAGCCTGGCGGTGAAACCCAGCTCGGTGGTGCATACCGGCGTGAAGTCCGCCGGATGGGAAAACAGCACGCCCCAGCTATCGCCCAGCCATTCGTGGAAATGGATAGTGCCGGCGCTGGAATCCTGTTCGAAATCGGGGGCGATATCGCCAAGTCTGAGGCTCATGGTGCTGCTCCTTGTGAGTGCTTGTTGAGCCCAACTGTGCCTGCGTTCGGTATTAATTAAAAAGAATAAATATCGATTTATTTAGATAAAAAATGAATATTAAAAATCTGTTCACTGGACCTGAATAGCCATCGAGACGAACATCGGTCACAAGGTTCGAGAAGGCCTTGAGTTGTTGCAAAAAGGGGAATTTCAAGGAGGGTTTACGGGGGTGAGCCCACCTTGAAAACGCAAAAGCCCCGCCCGGCGTGATGCCGGGCGGGGCTTTTTTTACGTCGGTTACGCGAGCGCTATTACAACAGCGGGATCGAGTAGCTGACGATCAGACGGTTTTCGTCCTGGTCGCGCTGACCTGGGACGTCGTTGCGCCACATGGCGTTTTTCCAGGTGAGGCCCAGGTTTTTCAGCGGACCTTCTGGCACTACGTAAGCCAGGGTCAGGTCACGTTCCCACTCGGAACGGCCGGAACCGTTTTCGCGACCGTTGGTACCCACGGTGTCAATGTTGTCGCCACGCAGGTAAACGATGCCGGCAGTAGCGCCTGGCAGGCCAACCTTGGCGAAGTCATACGAGTAGCGAGCTTGCCAGGTACGTTCGCCGGCACGGGCGAACTTGGCGATCTGGCTGTCGGTAGTCAGGTAAGCCGACGAGCCGTCACCCTGGTTCAACCAAGGGAAGTCGCTGCTGCCGTTGCTGACCTGATAACCGCCGCCGAAGGTATGACCGGCAACGGAGTACAGGAACAGGCCGCTGTACAGGTTGTTGTCGACTTTACCTCGACCGGAACGGAAGCCCTCATCGTTACCGGAGCTGAAATAAGCCGAGTCGTGGCCGTTGGCACCATCATCAGAGCTGTTGAAGTAACGCAAGTCAGACTTCAACACACCAGGGCCGATCGACCAGTTGTGAACCAGGCCCAGGAAGTGTTGCTTGTAGAAGTCTTCCAGGTTGCCGTAGTAGTACTGGGCAGTCAGGTCTTTGGTGATTTTGTAGTCACCGCCACCGTATATGAACTTGTTGCTGTCACGACCGGCAGCAGTGTGAGCGTTCGCGCCAGCAATCGACAACTCTTCGTTGTTGCTGGAGTTACGGCCCTTGGCGTGCTCGATCTGACCGCCGACCAGCGTCAGGTCTTTGATTTCGTTCGAGGTGATCTGGCCGCCCTGGAAGGTTTGCGGCAGCAGACGGCCGTCGTTGGTCACGATCACTGGCAGTTTTGGCTGCAGAGTGCCCAATTTCAGTTCGGTCTGGGAGATCTTGGCTTTGGCAGTCAGGCCCAGGCTGGAGAAGTTATCAACCGCTTCGCCGTTGGATTTGCTTGGGAATACAGTGCCGCCATAAGAGGTAGCAGTGGCGCCGTTGGTGCCGCCGCCCGAATCCAGACGCACGCCCAGCAGGCCGATAGCATCAATACCGAAGCCAACGGTGCCTTGGGTGTAACCCGAGGTGAAGCGCAGATCGAAGCCTTGACCCCATTCTTCGTTCTTGCTCTGAACACCAGCCGCTTTGTTAGCAGCAGTGCCAGCAGCGCTGTCACGGTTATCGGTGTTGATGTAGAAGTTGCGCAGCCCCAATGTAGCCTTGCTGTCTTCGATGAAACCGGCGGCGCCTGCCTGCTGCGCCAAAACCCCTACGGCCACAGCCAGGGCCAAGGTGGACTTCTTCATTGTTTCGCTCCTCTCGTTCTAATTTTTGTGTTCTTTGGTCTTGGGTCTAACGCCCAGATCCAGAGATGCGCGATTAGCGCCAGACCGTGACTGACAAGTCAATCGTAACCATGTGTGTCTACGACCAAGGTCTAACCGCAGTGATTTGGTCCCTGCAGGGTAATGATTTCCTCATAAACCCAAAAAGAATTATTTCATTCTTTTTCATACCATTTAGGAATATAGCTTTCGTGCAATGATCCGAACCGGGACAAAAGGTATCGGCTCATAAGCTAATTCCTAAATGGTATTTGTTGGCCTTTTTTTAGATCGATTAGCGTTGTCGCATCCTCCATACGTCAATCACTATCGAAAAGGCGACGCCATCATGGCCAAACGCGCACTATCTAGTCAATTTGTTACAGTTTGTGTATCGCTTATATTTTCTTTTTCCGCTCAGGCGGCGACTCTCACTGTCGGTTATCAAACCGGTATCGACCCCAGCAAAGTCCCTCAGGCTGATGGTGTTTACGAGAAAACCATTGGCCAGAAAATCGATTGGCGACGTTTCAACAGCGGCCCGGAAGTGGTCACTGCCATTGCGTCCGGCGATGTGCAGATTGGCAACCTCGGCTCAAGCCCGCTGGCGGCAGCCGCTTCGCGCAATCTACCGATTGTCGCGTTCATTGTTTCGGCTCAGATCAACGCTGCCGAAGCCCTTGTGGTGCGCAACGGCAGCGGCATCGATAAACCGGAAGATCTGATCGGCAAGACCATCGCCACGCCCTTCGTTTCAACCTCCCATTACAGCCTGCTCGGCGCGCTGAAGCATTGGGGCCTGGACGCCTCGAAAGTCAAAGTGGTGAACCTGCAACCGGCGGAAATCGCCGCGGCCTGGAAGCGCGGCGATATCGATGGCGCGTTTGTCTGGTCCCCGGCGCTGGGGGAGATCCGCAAGACCGGCAAGACGTTGACCGACGCAGCGCAGGTCGGCCAATGGGGCGCGCCGACCTTCGAGGTGTGGGTCGCTCGCAAGGACTACGCCGAGAAGCATCCTGAAGTTGTGGCCCGATTTGCCAAGGTCACCCTGGATTCATTCGCCGACTATGCCGCCCATAAAGACAGCTGGACCGCCGATTCGAAACCGGTGCAGAAAATCGCCAAATTGACCGGTGCCAATGCCGCCGATGTGCCGGAGTTGCTGGCCGGTTCCGCATTCCCGGATGCCAAGGCACAACAGACCACCGCGCTACTGGACGGTGGCACAGCCAAGGCGATTGGCGAGACGGCGAAGTTTTTGAAGGAGCAAGGGAAGGTCGAGACGGTGCTGCCGGATTATTCCCCGTACGTCAGCGCGAAATACATCACTGAATAACACGCAAAACCTGTGGCGAGGGAGCTTGCTCCCGCTGGAGGCCGGAGGACTCCCAAACCCGACAACGCGGTGAATCAGTCATAACGCGTTTACTGGTTTTGGGGCCGCTTCGCAGCCCAGCGGGAGCGAGCTCCCTCGCCACAAAAGCCAACACAGACAGCCACTCAGTCAGAGGGTTTTTTCGAAGATCTTCGAATTACGCTGGTAGTTGTAAAGCGACGCCCGCGCCGACGGCAGGCGTTCGACGCTGCTCGGCACGAAGCCCCGCTCACGAAACCAGTGGGCAGTTCGGGTCGTCAGCACGAACAAGGTTTTCAGCCCCTGTGCCCGGGCGCGGGTTTCGATGCGCTCCAGCAGTTCATCACCGCGACCGCCATGGCGGTACTCCGGGTTCACCGCCAGACACGCCAACTCTCCCGCATCCGAATCGGCAATCTGATACAGCGCCGCACAAGCGATGATCATGCCTTCGCGTTCGACCACGCTGAACTGCTCGATCTCACGCTCCAGCACCTCGCGGGAACGGCGCACCAGAATGCCCTGTTCTTCCAGCGGGCTGATCAAGTCCAGCAAACCGCCGACGTCCTCAATGGCCGCCTCGCGCACAACTTCGAATTGCTCCTGGGCCACCAGCGTACCGCCACCGTCACGGGTGAACAGTTCGGTCAGCAGCGCGCCATCTTCGGCGTAGCTGACGATGTGACTGCGCGCCACCCCGCCCCGGCACGCTTCAGCGGCAGCGTCCAGCAGCTCGGCCTGATAATTGTTGCCCAGACGCTGCAAATGCGCCGGCACTTGTTGCGGACGCAGCTCGCGGACCAGGCGACCATTTTCATCGATCAAGCCCAAATCGGCCCCGAACAGCAGCAGCTTGTCCGCCCCCAGATCGATAGCCGCGCGGGTAGCGACGTCTTCGCAAGCGAGATTGAAGATCTCACCGGTCGGCGAGTAACCCAACGGCGACAACAGCACGATGGAGCGTTCGTCCAGCAGGCGATTGATGCCCTTGCGATCGACCCGGCGCACTTCGCCGGTGTGGTGATAGTCGACACCTTCAAGTACGCCGATCGGCCGAGCAGTGACCAGATTGCCGCTGGCCACCCGCAGGCGCGAGCCCTGCATAGGCGATGAGGCCATGTCCATGGACAGTCGCGCTTCGATGGCGATGCGCAGTTGACCCACCGCATCGATCACGCACTCAAGCGTGGCCGCATCGGTGATGCGCATGCCATGGTGGTAATGCGGGGTCAGGCCACGAGCAGCGAGGCGGGTTTCAATTTGTGGACGCGAACCGTGAACCAGCACCAGTCGCACGCCCAGGCTGTGCAGCAGCACCAGGTCGTGGACGATATTGCCGAAGTTCGGGTGCTCCACGCCGTCGCCGGGCAGCATGACGACGAAGGTGCAATCGCGATGGGCGTTGATGTAAGGCGAAGCGTGACGAAGCCAATTGACGTATTCGGGCATGAACCTGGGCCTGTAATAAATAGCAGCCAAAAAAGGGTAAAGCAGTAAACGCACAGCGGGCTGATGGTTATCGTCGGAACAGGCTTGGCAACACGCGCGCTCTCCTCATGAATACGGGTTGGGGCATCGGCAATTTATACGCGCTCCCTGTAGGAGCTGCCGAAGGCTGCGATTTTTGATCTTTTGATCTTTGAATTTTAAAAGCAAGATCAAAAGATCGCAGCCTTCGGCAGCTCCTACAGCATCGCCGTTTTGGCCGGTGTCAGGCAGTAATGTTCAATCAGTTGTCGTAATAGATGCACGGTAGGCTGCAAACGTGACATTTCGAGGTATTCCCCCGGTTGGTGTGCGCAGGCGATATCACCCGGCCCCAATACCAATGTTTCACAACCAAGACGCTGAAGATAAGGCGCTTCCGTGCCGAACGCCACTGCTTCGGCGCGATGGCCGGTGAGCTTTTCAGCGACCCTCACCAATTCAGAGTCCTCGGCCTGCTCGAACGACGGAACTTCGGGGAACAGCGGCGCGTAATCGATCTTCACCTGATGCCGTTCGGCAATCGGGTTGAGCTTCTGCAAAATCGCCGCGCGCAAGGCTTTGGGGTCCATGCCTGGCAACGGACGCAAGTCGAACTCCAGCGAGCACTGGCCGCAGATTCGGTTGGGATTGTCCCCCCCGTGAATGCAGCCGAAATTCATCGTCGGTTGCGGCACGCTGAACTGCAGGTTACGGAATTCGCGCTGCCACGCCAGGCGCAAGCCGCGCAGTTCACCGATGGCGTCGTGCATGGCTTCGAGGGCGCTGTGGCCCAGGCGCGGGTCCGAGGAATGGCCGCTCTGGCCGAGGATATCGATGCGCTCCATCATGATGCCTTTGTGCATCCGCACCGGCTTCAGCCCGGTCGGCTCGCCGATCACCGCCGCGCGACCTAATGGCCGCCCGGCTTCGGCCAGAGCGCGAGCGCCAGACATCGAGCTTTCTTCATCGCAGGTGGCGAGGATCAGCAAGGGTTGCTTGAACGGTTGGTCGAGCAAGGGTTTGACGGCTTCGATGGCCAAGGCGAAAAAACCCTTCATGTCGCAACTGCCCAAGCCGACCCAGCGACCGTCCACTTCCGTCAGTTTCAGCGGGTCGGTCTGCCACAACGCCTCGTCGTACGGCACCGTATCGCTGTGACCGGCCAGCACCAGGCCGCCGGGGCCGGAACCAAAACTGGCCAGCAGATTGAATTTGCCGGGGCTGACCTGCTGGATATCGCAGGCAAAACCCAAGTCCCCGAGCCATGTTGCCAACAAGTCGATGACCGGCCGATTGGTTTGATCCAGTCTGGGTTGGGTACAGCTGACGGATGGCGCGGCGATCAGTGCAGCGAACTGATCTTTCATGGACGGCAAAGGCATCGCTGACTCCCAACACTCCCGAATTGAAGCCCATCATAGAACCATCCGGCGACAGGAATAAACCGTTGCGGAGCCTATCTCGAACGAGTCCTGTACACTGCACGACCTTGGCAGCCACACATTCCCCCCGGCTGCGCTCCCGATCCTGGATTTTCCGGCCATGCAGAAAGAAACCGAAATCAAACTCCGCGTCAGCCGCGAAACCCTCGCCGCCCTGCGCGAGCACCCGTTACTGAAAAAACGCAATAAAAGTGGCTGGGAACGCCGTGAGTTGATGAACCAGTACTTCGACACGCCTGAGCGCGACCTGGCCCGCGCCAAGGTTGCCCTGCGCCTGCGCCGCGATGGCGAAGAAGTGATTCAGACCCTCAAGACCCGTGGCCAGAGCGTTGCCGGTCTGTCCGAGCGTCACGAGTACGACTGGCCCCTGCCCAAAGCCAAACTCGACGTGAAGAAACTCGACGGTGAATGCTGGCCCGAAGAGCTGGCCGAGCTGGACAAGAAAACCCTGAAAGCCATCTTCACCACCGATTTTGTTCGCGAACGCGCGGAAATCGCTTGGGGCCGTGGCAAGACCAAAGTGGTCATCGAAGCCGCGCTGGACCTGGGCCACGTGGTGGTCGGCAAGCAGAAAGAAGAAATCTGCGAGCTGGAACTGGAACTGCGCGAAGGCGAACCGGCCGCGCTGCTGGAACTGGCCGCCGAACTGGCCGCGACCCTGGCGCTGATGCCATGTGACATCAGCAAGGCCGAACGCGGTTATCGCTTGTTCGACGCCAACAGCTACTCGCTGAGCTTGCCGGCGCCGCAGATCACCGCCGAAATGCCGCTGGACGATGCGTTCGCCGCGTTGAGCTGGCACTTGCTGAGCAGCAGCCAGCGTCTGGCCGAGCAATATCGCTTCAATGGCCACTGGCGCCTGTTGCAGGACTGGGTCGAGAACCTCGCTGAAATGCGCGCGCTGATCAGCAGCCTCGGTCAGGCCGCACCGCGTCAGTCGACGCACAATCTGCGGGTCGCGCTGGATGCTCTGCTGGAAGACTGGCGCCCGCTGGTACAAGCCGGCCAGGACGACGAAGACGTGCGCAAAGCCGCGCCGGAGCAATTCCTCGAAGAACTGGAAGACGTGCGCTGGGGCCTGTTCTCCCTGAACACTTCGCGCTGGTTGCTGGCCCGCACCTGGGCCGCCGATCGCAACACCCGCGGCAATCGCCAGGGCGCGGCACAACTGGGCAGCTGGCTGCCGCGCATGCTGAGCGAAGAAGCCAACTCGCTGCAATTGCAGCGTTACCAGCAACAACCGGAAGACTTGGCCGAGCAGCTGCCGCGTATCGAGCGCATTCAGTCCTGGCTGCACCATGCCCGCGGCGTGCTGGAGATCCCGGAAATGGATCGCCTGTACGGCGAGCTGAACAAACTGACGCAACTGGCCAACGAGCCGATCACCGATGAATCGCTGGATGCGCGTAAGCACCAGGCGATTGCGGTGTATCAGAATCGCGCCTGGAAAACTTTGCTGCGTCTGTAAGTACCCTGTGGCGAGGGGGCTTGCTCCCGTTCGGCTGCGAAGCAGTCGTAAATCCGGGCATCGCGGTTTGTCTGGCATACCGCAATGGCCGGATTGGGGAGCGCTTCGCACTCCAGCGAGAGCAAGCTCCCTCGCCACAAAGGCCTTCGAACATCCTCAGCGCAACACCGGCAAACTCGTCGTGGATTTGATTTCCGACAACGCCACGATCGAGTTGACCTCTTGAATCCCCGGCACCATCGACAGCTTCTCGAAGAAGAAGCGCTCATAAGCCTCGATGTCCGCCGTGACGATCCGCAGCAAGAAATCCACCGACCCCATCAGCACATAACACTCCAGCACTTCGGGAAAACCGCGAATCGCCTCGGTGAACTCAGTGAAGTTCGAGCGTCCGTGGGCGTTGAGTTTGATCTCGGCGAAAATCTGCGTGTTAAGGCCGATTTTCTTGCGGTCAAGCAATGTCACCTGACCGCGAATGATCCCCTCTTCCTTCATCCGCTGAATCCGCCGCCAGCACGGCGACTGCGAGAGCCCCACCTGTTCGGCGATCTGCGCGCTGGAGAGCGAAGCGTCCTCTTGCAGCAACGCGAGAATCTTGCGGTCGTAGCCATCCAGCTCGCTGTGCATAGAAAAACCTGTAGTGGGTACTAAATCGAATTGATCGATTCGATAAATGGTCAATAAGCCCAATCATAGATAAGAAATGCCCCGCACCGAATGTAAAAATTCCTCCAGTGATTTTGGAGACCTACCATGCCGCATTTAGAAGCCGTGACCACCCCGCCCGCCCGCGCCGATGTCTGGAACGTCAGCAACGCCCACTGCCGCGTTCACTATCAATTACTGGCCGAGGCCGAGCCGGATCTGCTGTGTCGGGCGCTCAACTTGTTCGCCTTGCAGTTTCTGACGCCGCAGCAGGTCAACGTGCAGCGTATGGACGATCTGCTGTCGATCGACATCGTCATGGACGGCCTGAGCTGGCACCGTGCTCAAGTGATCGCGGAAAAATTACGTAACCTGATCAGTGTCTGCTCGGTGAACCTGCAAGCGGCTGATTCTGCGTGGGGAGAGCCGGTTCAGGCAGCTGGCTGAAAAAACCCGACACGTCTTGGTCGGGTAGTGGCCCAACGGTCTACGGCTGCGCGACTATCCTTTGCGAACGGTTGTTCATAAGGAGCCCGCATGTCCGTTCAACTCGCCACTCAGGACCGCTGGCTGGACCTCAATGATTTGCTGCGTGAATTGGTCGCCCAAGGCTTTATCAGTCAGGATTCGGCCGAACACGCACTCAACGCCCGCCGCCGTCACGCCATAAATGGTCAGCAGCACCCGCTGGAATTCATCGCCAGCCAACACCTGGACGACCTCAGCCGTCCCGGCAAACACCTCGATCTGGAAAGCCTGACGCTCTGGCTGTCTCAGCAGGCCGGTCAGCCTTACTTGCGCATCGACCCGCTGAAAATCAATGTCGCGGCCATTACGCCGTTGATGTCCTATGCCTTCGCCCAACGCCACAAGATTCTGGCGGTGTCCATCGACCGCGATGCCGTCACCGTGGCCAGCGCCCAGCCCTTTGTCAGCAGCTGGGAAACCGACCTGACCCACGTGCTGAAGCTGCCGATCAAACGCGTGGTGGCCAACCCAGTGGACATCCAGCGCTTCAGCGTGGAGTTTTTCCGCCTGGCCAAATCGGTCACCGGCGCCACCAACGCTGATCAACAAACAAGCACCCTGGGCAACTTCGAACAGTTGCTCAACCTCGGCGCCAGCGACCAGGAGCCGGACGCCAACGATGCGCACATCGTCAACATCGTCGATTGGCTGTTCCAGTACGCGTTCCAGCAACGGGCCAGCGATATCCACATCGAACCCCGGCGCGAACAAGGCACGGTGCGTTTTCGCATCGACGGCGTGCTGCACAACGTCTATCAATTCCCGCCGCAGGTGACCATGGCCATCGTCAGCCGCCTGAAAAGCCTGGGGCGGATGAACGTCGCAGAAAAGCGCAAACCCCAGGACGGCCGGGTCAAAACCAAAACCCCGGACGGCGGCGAAGTCGAGTTGCGGCTGTCGACATTACCGACGGCGTTCGGCGAAAAAATGGTCATGCGGATCTTCGACCCCGAAGTGCTGCTCAAGGACTTCGATCAGCTGGGTTTTTCCGCCGACGACCTGCGCCGCTGGCAAGACATGATCCGCCAACCCAATGGCATCATTCTGGTGACCGGGCCGACCGGTTCAGGCAAGACCACCACGCTGTACACCACCCTGAAGAAACTGGCGACGCCGGAGGTCAACCTCTGCACCATTGAAGACCCGATCGAAATGGTCGAACCGGCGTTCAATCAGATGCAGGTCCAGCACAACATCGACCTGACCTTTGCCGCCGGCGTGCGTGCGCTGATGCGGCAAGACCCGGACATCATCATGATCGGCGAGATCCGCGACCTCGAAACCGCCGAGATGGCGATTCAGGCGGCACTCACCGGCCACTTGGTGCTGTCGACGTTACACACCAACGACGCCCCGAGCGCCATCAGTCGCCTGCTGGAACTCGGCGTGCCGCATTACCTGATCAAGGCCACGGTGCTCGGGGTCATGGCCCAGCGTCTGGTCCGGACCCTCTGCCCGCATTGCAAGGCGCCATTAACGTTGGGCGAGGACGACTGGCAAACCCTGACCCGGCCTTGGCAAGCGCCACTGCCAGGCAACGCACAACGCGCCATCGGTTGCCTGGAATGCCGCGAAACCGGCTATCGCGGCCGCGCCGGGGTGTACGAAATCATGCAACTGACTGATGGCATTAAAGCGCTGATCAACCCCGACACTGATTTGCTGGCGGTCCGCCGTCAGGCCTTCAAGGAAGGCATGCGCAGCTTGCGGCTGTCGGGGGCGCAGAAAGTGGCGGCGGGTTTGACCACGATCGAAGAGGTGTTGCGAGTGACGCCGCAGAGTGAGCAGAAGTAGGCAATAGTCCCGGTAGCACGCGTTCAGACATATAAAGCCCCAAGTCGAACACAACGTTGCAGGCCTTTTGCCCTACACTCTGGCCATCGCAACTCCACCAGATGGACAGGGACCGTTATGGGTATTGCACTGATTCTTTTCGTTGCGCTGGCCGTGGCCATTCTTTTCATGGGTTTCAAGGTGGTGCCTCAGGGCTTTGAGTGGACGGTCGAACGTTTCGGCCGTTACACCAACACCCTCAAACCAGGCTTGAACATCATCATTCCGGTGATGGACCGCATCGGTCGCAAGATCAACGTGATGGAAAGCGTGCTGGACATCCCCCCTCAGGAAGTCATCACCGCCGACAACGCCACCGTGCAAATCGACGCCGTGTGCTTCTTCCAGGTGGTCAACACCGCCCAGGCCGCCTATGAGGTGAACAACCTCGAACACGCCATCCGCAATCTGCTGCAAACCAATATCCGTACCGTGCTTGGCTCCATGGAGCTGGACGCGATGCTCAGTCAGCGCGACAACATCAACGAAAAACTGCTGCGTACCGTCGATGAAGCCACGGCGCCGTGGGGCATCAAGATCACCCGGATCGAGATCAAGGACATCAGCCCTCCCGCCGACCTGATGGCCGCCATGTCCGGCCAGATGAAAGCCGAACGGATCAAACGCGCACAGATTCTTGAAGCCGAAGGTTTGCGCGCCTCGGCGATCCTCACCGCCGAAGGCAAGAAACAGGCGCAAATTCTGGAAGCCGAGGGTAGCCGTCAGGCGGCGTTCCTCGAAGCCGAGGCCCGGGAGCGTCAGGCCGAGGCCGAAGCCCAAGCCACCAAAGTGGTGTCCGAAGCCATCGCCGGCGGTAACGTGCAGGCGGTCAATTACTTCGTTGCGCAAAAGTACATCGATGCCTTGGGCAAACTGGCCTCGGCCAACAACAGCAAAGTGATTCTGATGCCGCTCGAAGCCAGTTCGATGATCGGCGCAGTCGGCGGCATTGGCGAAATCGTCAAAGCCACGTTCGACGGCAAGAAAGGCTGAGGTCGGTGCCTATGGAGCTGTTTTCGTTCTGGAGCTGGTTGGCCCTGGGCACGCTGTTGCTGATCCTCGAGGTGTTCGGTGCCGGCGGTTATCTGTTGTGGATCGGCATGGCAGCCGCCGCCGTCGGCGTGCTGACCTTCGTGATACCGGGCTTGCCCTGGGAATTGCAGGTGCTGCTGTTTGCGATTTTTTCAATCCTCACCGCGCTGTACTGGTGGAGACGTCAGCGCAGTGTGGTACGGGTCAGCGACCAGCCGAATCTGAACCTGCGAGGACAAGAGCTGATCGGCAAGGTGTTCGTGGTCAGCGAAGCGATTGTCGACGGCCGCGGCAAGATCAAGGTCGCCGATGGCGTGTGGATGGCCCGGGGACCTGACACTGCATCCGGCAGCCGTGTTCGGGTGGTCGGGCAGCAAGGGGCGATTTTACTGGTGGAGCGAGCCGACTAACGTCACGGAACTCGATTGGGTTATCGGCAATCAAAGCCCGCAGTTAAAACCCAGTGGAGTCACCTTTTATGCGTCTCAAACTTGCTGTCGCTACCTTCGCCGTGTTGTCCCTTCAAGTCGGTTCGGCGATGGCTGATGACAGCTTTTTGCGTAACGTCCTTACTTCCGGTGCCACCACCGGTACGTCCTACCTGACCTCCAGGGATCACAAGCTGGTCGTCGCCGCCCAGGACGACGCCGGCAGCTTTGTCGCCAGTGACGGCGTAATTCGCGGCCCCTACCTGGAAGCCGCGATGCAGAAAGTCCGCGCCGACAACCCTGGCCTGCAAGCCACGGACATGGAACTGGCGAACGCCATCCTGGCGAAGAATGCCATCGCCTCGAAATAAGGTTCGTTGCTTAACAAAATGCCGCTCTCATGAGCGGCATTTTTTTTGCCCGAAATGCGATCCATTGTGGGAGCGGGCTTGCTCGCGAAAGCGGTGTTTCAGTCGACATCAATTGTGAATGTTGAACCGCTTTCGCGAGCAAGCCCGCTCCCACATTGGGCTTTGTGTGTTCCGTTACTTCAGCGGTATTCATCCACCGGCACACACGCGCAAAACAGGTTGCGATCGCCGTAGACATTGTCCACACGGTTCACCACCGGCCAGTATTTATGGGCCCTGGTATGAGCATCCGGCGTCACCGCCTGCTCAATGCTATACGGCCGCTCCCAAATCCCCGTGATGTCAGCCAAGGTATGCGGCGAACGCTTCAGCGGGTTGTCTTCGGCCGGCCAGTTGCCGTTCTGCACCTCGGTGATTTCCGCGCGGATACTCAGCATCGCGCCGATAAAACGGTCCAGTTCCGCCTTCGACTCACTCTCGGTCGGTTCGACCATCAACGTCCCCGGCACCGGGAATGACATGGTCGGCGCATGGAAGCCGTAGTCCATCAGACGCTTGGCAACATCCTCTTCACTGATCCCGGTCTGTGCCTTGAGCGGTCGCAAGTCGAGGATGCATTCGTGGGCCACTCGCTCGTTGCGCCCTGTATAGAGCACCGGGAACGCCCCGGACAAATGCTGCGCCAGATAATTCGCGGCGAGGATCGCCACCTCACTCGCATCCGCCAGCTGCGGCCCCATCATCGCGATGTACATCCAACTGATCGGCAGAATACTTGCACTGCCCCAAGGTGCCGCGCTTACCGCGCCGTTCTCCGGCAGCGGACCTTCGATTGGCACCACCGGGTGATTGGCGACGAATGGCGCCAGGTGCGCCCGAACGCCGATTGGGCCCATTCCCGGTCCACCACCGCCGTGGGGAATGCAGAAGGTTTTGTGCAGGTTCATGTGCGATACATCGGCACCGATGTCGGCCGGCCGTGCCAATCCAACCTGCGCATTAAGGTTGGCGCCATCCATGTACACCTGACCGCCATGACTGTGGATAACTTCACAGATTTCGCTGATGCCTTCCTCGTAGACCCCGTGAGTCGACGGATAAGTCGCCATCAGGCAGGCGAGTTTGTCCCCCGCTTCTGTGGCTTTTTCCTTCAGATCATTCAGATCGACATTACCCCCCTCGTCGCACTCGACGATCACCACCCGCATCCCGGCCATTTGCGCCGAGGCCGGGTTGGTGCCGTGGGCCGAGGACGGGATCAGGCAGATATCCCGCGCGCCCTGATGGCGGCTCTCGTGATATTTGCGGATCGCCAGCAACCCGGCGTACTCACCCTGAGCGCCCGAGTTGGGTTGCATGCAGATCGCATCGAAACCGGTGATCGCGCAAAGCCAGCGTTCCAGTTCCTCGATCATCAGGGAATAACCCACCACCTGCTCTTTTGGCACGAACGGGTGCAGGTTGGCAAACTGCGGCCAGGTGATCGGGATCATTTCGCTGGTGGCATTGAGCTTCATGGTGCAGGAGCCCAGCGGAATCATCGATTGGTTGAGCGCCAGGTCTTTGTTCTCCAGCTGCTTCAGATAACGCAGCATTTCGGTTTCGCTGTGATGAGCGTTGAACACCGGATGACGCAGATACGGCGTACTGCGCTGCAACCCGGCAGGAATGCCAGACACCAGGGCCTCAGCATCCAGATCGTCGACGTTGAGCCCATGATCGGCACCGAGAAACACATCGAACAATTTCGCCACGGTAGTTTCGTCACAGGTTTCGTCGAGGCTCAGGCCCAACTGCCCACGGCCGAGAATGCGCAAGTTGATCTGCGCCGCCTGGGCACTTTCGATGATTGCAGTCTGAGTGCCACCGACCTCCAGGGTCAGGGTGTCGAAGAAGTGCTGGTTGAGACGCGTAATGCCGTGACGCTCCAGGCCAGCAGCGAGGATGCAGGTCAGCCGATGGACGCGCTGGGCAATATTCTTGAGCCCTTCCGGGCCATGGTAGACCGCATAGAAACTGGCGATATTGGCCAGCAACACCTGGGCGGTACAGATGTTCGAGTTGGCTTTCTCCCGGCGGATATGTTGCTCGCGGGTTTGCAAGGCCATGCGCAGGGCGACGTTGCCACGAGCATCTTTCGACACGCCGATGATCCGCCCGGGAATCGCCCGTTTGTATTCGTCGCGGCTGGCAAAAAACGCCGCGTGCGGGCCGCCGTAACCCATGGGCACGCCGAATCGCTGGGACGAACCGAACACCACATCGGCGCCCAACTCCCCCGGCGGGGTCAGCAACAGCAGGCTTAGCAGATCGGTCGCCACACAGGCCAGGGCTTGCTGGGCATGCAGATGATCGATCAACGGACGCAGATCGCGCACTTCACCATGGGTGTCGGGATATTGCAGCAGCGCGCCGAACACCTGGTGCTGTTTCAAGTTATCCACAGCGTCGACGATCAGCTCGAAACCGAACCCTTCGGCCCGGGTCCGCACCACGGAAATGGTCTGCGAGTGGCAATTCTCATCGACGAAAAACAGGTTACTTCTGGATTTGGCCACGCGCTTGGCCAGTGCCATGGCTTCGGCTGCCGCGGTGGCTTCATCCAGCAGCGAGGCGTTGGCCAGTTCCAGGCCGGTCAGGTCGATGGTCAGCTGCTGGAAATTCAACAATGCTTCGAGCCGGCCTTGGGCGATCTCTGGTTGATAGGGCGTATAGGCGGTGTACCAACCGGGATTTTCCAGCACGTTGCGTAAAATGACGGCCGGCGTGAGGGTGCCGTGGTATCCCATGCCGATCAGGCTGGTCCAGACTTGGTTCTGCTCGGCGTAGCCCCGCAGCTTGGCCAGTGCGGCTTCCTCGTCGAGGGCCGGCGGCAAGTCCAGTGGCCGGTTGAGGCGGATTCCCGGCGGCACCGTCTGCTCGATCAGTTCGACCCGGCTGCCGAGGCCAAGGCTGTCGAGCATCGCTTGCTGCTCGGCGGCATCGGGGCCCAGGTGGCGGCGCAGGAAGGTATTGGGGTCGCGTAACTGGCTCAAGGACGGCAACTGGGACATGACGGGCTCTCTCTTGACTGGCGCTCGGCGTCGATGCAATGCGGTCAAACCAGCATAGCAGTCGCTGTCGAGGAGCCATTGAGAGTCATACAAGAACGGTGTAGGAGCTGCCGAAGGCTGCGATCTTTTGACCTTGATTTTTAAAAAACAAGATCAAAAGATCGCAGCCTTCGGCAGCTCCTACACGGGGCGAGCATTACTCGCCAATAGCAGCCTTGTAGGCCACCGGGTCGAGCAGGTTGTTCAGCTCGGAGGTATCGCTTGGCTCAAGTTTGAAGAACCAGCTGTCATAAGGCGCACTGTTGACCAGTTCCGGGCTGTTGGCCAACTCCTCGTTAACGGCAATGACTTTGCCGGAAACTGGCGAGTAGATATCGGAGGCGGCCTTGACCGACTCGACTACACCTGCAGCTTCACCGGCCGCGAACACTTTGCCGATTTCCGGCAGCTCAACGAACACTACGTCACCCAAGGCTTCCTGAGCATGGTCTGAAATACCCACTTTCACGCCGCCATCATGGTCTAGACGGGCCCATTCGTGACTTTCGGCAAAACGCAGGTCGACAGGGATTTCGCTCATGTTCTGTGTCCTCAAGAAAAATGTCAGCGGTCATTGCCCGCCAAAAAAGTTAGATCAAAGTTTTGCCGTGGCGTACGAAGGTCGGTTTGACCACTCGAACCGGGTACCACTTGCCACGGATTTCCACTTCAGCGCGGTCGGCGGTGGCCACCGGCACGCGCGCCAGTGCTATCGACTTGCTAAGCGTAGGAGAGAAACTACCACTGGTGATCTCCCCTTCGCCAACATCGGCGATGCGAACCACTTGATGCGCCCGTAAAACTCCACGTTCTTCAAGGACCAGACCCACCAGTTTGTGCTGCACGCCGCTGGCCTTTTCCGCTTCCAGGACGCTGCGGCCGATGAACTGGCGCGTGGCCGGCTCCCAGGCAATGCTCCAGGCCATGTTGGAGGCCAATGGCGAAACGTCTTGATGAATGTCCTGACCGTAGAGGTTCATGCCGGCTTCGACACGCAAGGTATCGCGCGCGCCGAGGCCGATCGGGGAAATACCCGCGCCCACCAGATCGTTGAAGAAGCCCGGCGCCTGATCGGCCGGCAGCACGATTTCCAGACCATCCTCACCGGTGTAACCGGTGCGCGCGATGAACCAGTCACCGTCGGTCTGACCTTCGAAATATTTGAGCTGCTGAATCAGCGTGCCGCGGGACAGGATCACCAGTTCGGCAATCTTGTGCCGGGCGTGAGGCCCTTGAATGGCCAGCATCGCCAACTCGGAACGCTCGTTGAGCTGCACGTCGAAGTCGCCGAGATGAGCCTGCATCCAGGCCAGGTCCTGATTGCGGGTGGAGGCGTTGACCACCAGGCGATAACCGTTCTCGAGACGGTAGACGATCATGTCGTCGACGATGCCGCCATGCTCGTTGAGCATGGCGCTGTACAAGGCACGGCCGGGGCTGTGCAGACGTTCGACATCATTGGCCAGTAAATACTGAAGCCAGGCCTTGGCCTGGGGGCCGTCAACATCGATCACGGTCATGTGGGATACATCGAAAACCCCGCAATCGCGGCGCACCTGATGGTGTTCCTCGACCTGCGAGCCGTAATGCAGAGGCATATCCCAACCGCCAAAATCGACCATCTTCGCGCCGAGGGCGAGATGAAGGTCATACAGAGGCGTACGCTGTCCCATGGGTTTCTCCTTCCGGGCGTGGCGAAGGTGCGGACAGGCGCTGCACGGGGTGAAATGCCTTGAAATAAAAGGCTTTCAGCCGTTTCAGCCACCCGGTCTGTAAGACGGACCGCACCGAATGCCGCGCATTGTAGCCGCAAGGTGTAGGACTGACACCTACGTGTTTCGATGCGCCGAACGTCGGATCAATCCGATGACCGGTAATAACCCGACCAACACCAGGGTCAGTGCCGGCAACGAGGCCCTTGCCCACTCGCCCTCGCTGGTCATTTCAAAGATCCGCACCGCCAGCGTGTCCCAGCCGAACGGGCGCATCAGCAGGGTCGCGGGCATTTCCTTGAGCACATCGACGAACACCAGCAACGCCGCGCTCAACGTGCCCGGCAGCAGCAGTGGCAGATACACTTTGAAAAACAGTCGTGGCCCACTGACGCCAAGGCTACGTGCTGCTTCGGGCAAAGAGGGCCGTATTCGCGCCAGGCTGCTTTCAAGCGGTCCATAGGCCACCGCGATGAAACGCACCAGATAGGCCAGCAACAATGCCGACAGACTGCCCAGCAGTAACGGTTTGCCCGCGCCGCCAAGCCAGCCCGACAGCGGGATCACCAGTTCGCGATCCAGGTAACTGAACGCGAGCATGATCGACACCGCCAACACCGAGCCCGGCAACGCGTAGCCAAGGTTGGCCAGACTGATGCCGGAGCGGATCGCCCGGGTCGGTGCCAATCGACGGGCAAAGGCCAGCACCAGAGCGACATTGACGGTGATCAACGCCGCCATGCCGCCCAGGTACAAGGTATGGATGATCAATCCGGTATAGCGCTCATCCAGATCGAAGCGCCCACGCTGCCAGAACCACACCACCAGTTGCAGCACGGGAATGACAAAGGCGCAGGCGAAGACCAGGCCGCACCAGCTCATGGCCGCCAGCGCCCTGACCCCACGCAGGTGATACAACGCCTTGGCCCGTGGCCGTTCGTTGCTCGCCCGGTTGGCCCCGCGGGCACGGCGCTCGCCATACAGCACGACCATCACCACCAACAGCAACAGGCTGGCCAGTTGCGCGGCGGTGGAAAGGCTGAAGAAGCCGTACCAGGTTTTGTAGATAGCGGTGGTGAATGTATCGAAGTTGAACACCGACACCGCACCGAAATCCGCCAGGGTTTCCATCAGCGCCAACGCCACTCCCGCGCCAATGGCTGGACGTGCCATGGGCAACGCCACTCGCCAGAACGCCTGCCACGGGGATTGCCCAAGGACTCGCGCTGCTTCCATCAGGCCTTTGCCCTGAGCCAGGAATGCGGTACGTGCCAACAGGTAAACGTACGGATAGAAAACCAGCACCAGCACCAGAATCACACCGCCGGTGGAGCGCACTCGCGGCAGCCTCAAACCGCTGCCGAACCATTCGCGCAGCAAGGTTTGCACGGGCCCGGCAAAATCCAGCAGGCCGACGAAGACAAATGCCAGCACGTACGCAGGAATCGCAAAGGGCAGCATCAACGCCCAATCCAGCCAGCGCCGCCCGGGGAATTCGCAGAGGCTGGTGAGCCAGGCCAGGCTGACGCCCAGCAGCGTTACGCCGAAACCAACGCCGAGGACTAGCGTGAGGGTATTGCCCAGCAGTCGCGGCATCTGGGTGTCCCACAGGTGGGACCAGATCTGCTGATCGATGGTTTGCCAGGAGAGAAGCAGGACACTCAGGGGCAGCAGGACCACCGCAGCAATGGCGAAGACCAGGGGATACCAGCGGCGTTGGGCGGGGTGGGCCAAGGAAGGTGTCTCGCGAGGAAATCGTGAAGTGTAAGGAAAAAATGCAAAAAGATCGCAGCCTTCGGCAGCTCCTACGTTGGGATGTATTCACCCTGTAGGAGCTGCCGCAGGCTGCGATCTTTTGACCTTTAAAACAGCAGACTCAGTTCCAGCCAGCCCGATCCATCATCCGGATCGCTTCAGCCTGACGCTTGCCGGCAATTTCCACCGGCAAGGTGTCGGCCACAAACTTGCCCCAGCTCGCGACTTCAGCTGAAGGCTGAACGGCAGGGTTGGCCGGGAATTCCTGGTTCACGTCAGCGAAAATCTTCTGCGCTTCGGGCGTGGTCATCCACTCCACCAGCGCCTTGGCGGCTTCCGGGTGCGGCGCATGTTTGGTCAAGCCAATGCCCGACAGGTTGACGTGTACGCCACGGTCGCCCTGATTCGGCCAGAACAGCTTCACCGGCAGGTCCGGCTTCTGTTTGTGCAGACGGCCATAGTAGTAAGTGTTGACGATGCCGACATCGCACTGGCCGGCGTTGATCGCCTCCAGCACGGCAATGTCGTCGGAGAACACGTCGGTGGACAGGTTGTTGACCCAGCCCTTGAGGATCTTCTCGGTTTTTTCGGCGCCATGGACTTCGATCATGGTGGCGGTCAGGGACTGGTTGTAGACCTTCTTCGCCGTGCGCAGGCACAGGCGGCCTTCCCACTGCTTGTCGGCCAGCGCTTCGTAGGTGGTCAGTTCACCGGGTTTCACCCGGTCGGTGGAGTAGGCGATGGTCCGCGCCCGCAGGCTCAGGCCGGTCCAGGCATGGGAGGAAGCGCGGTATTGCAGTGGGATGTTGGCGTCGATCACCTTGGAAGTGAACGGCTGGAGGATGCCCATCTGCTCGGCCTGCCAGAGGTTGCCGGCATCGACGGTCAGCAGCAGGTCGGCGGTGGCATTTTCGCCCTCGGCCTTGATCCGTTGCATCAATGGCGCTTCCTTGTCGGTGATGAACTTCACCTGCACGCCGGTTTTCTGGGTGTAGGCATCGAAGACCGGTTTGATCAGCTCATCGATACGCGAGGAGTAAACCACCACCTCGTCGGCGGCCTGGGCGGCGGTGCTGCCAATCAGGGTCAGGGCCAGTGCGGTCAGTAGACGCTTGGGTGCCAACATGGAAGCGGTCTCTCGAGTGGGGAAGTGATGACAAATGATAAGGACTCACATTTCGCTTCTCAATCGAACAGTGAGTGGAGGAGTTACCGGATGTTGCACGGTTTGGGATGTGCGTTGAATGTGCCGCCTTCGCGAGCAAGCCCGCTCCCACATTGGAATGCATTTCAAATGTGGGAGCGGGCTTGCTCGCGAAGAGGCCATCAGCTGCAGCGATGATGTCAGGCCTTGGCCAACGCCGGCAGATCCCCAATCAACCCAAGCGCTTCACGCACGAACAACGCCTTGGCCTCGGGCATCTGATCGACCATCTTCAACCCGGTATTACGCAACCAGCGCACCGGCAACGGATCGGCCTGGAACAAGCGCTCGAACCCTTCCATTGCCGCCATCAACGCCAGGTTGTGGGGCATGCGCCGACGCTCGTAGCGACTGAGCACTTTCACGTCCGCCAACCGCTCGCCGCGCGCAGCCGCTTGCAGCAGCACTTCGGCCAATACTGCGGCATCGAGGAAACCGAGGTTCACGCCCTGCCCGGCCAGCGGATGGATGGTGTGGGCCGCGTCGCCGATCAGCGCCAGGCCTTCAGCCACATACCGCTTGGCATGACGCTGACGCAGCGGCACACACAAACGCGGGTCGACGCTGAGCACTGTGCCGAGGCAACCCTCGAAGGCCCGTTCCAGCTCCTGGCAGAAGCCTTCATCGTCCAGCGCCATCAGGCGTTCGGCTTCGCTGGGCGTGGTCGACCAGACGATCGAGCACCAATCCTGTTGACCGTCCCGGTCCAGCGGCAGAAACGCCAGCGGACCGTTGTCGGTGAATCGTTGCCACGCGGTCATTCGATGAGGTTTTGAGCTGCGCACGCTGGTAACGATCGCGTGGTGCATGTAATCCCACTCGCGAGTCGCAACGCCGGTCAGGCGCCGAACGGCCGAATTGGCGCCATCCGCCGCGATCACCAAAGGCGCGCGCAAGGTGCGGCCATCGGCCAGGGTCAGCAGCCAGTCGTCACCGGAGCGGCGCATCTGCTCCAGACGCGCATTGGCCAGCATCCCGAGATCGCAGTCGTGCAGTCGATCGAGCAAGGCGTCCTGAACCACGCGGTTCTCGACGATATGCCCGAGCACTTCGGCATGGACGCTGGTCGCCGAGAAATGGATCTGCCCGGTGCCGCTGCCATCCCAGACGTGCATGTCGGTGTACGGACTACTGCGCCGGCTGACAATGCCATCCCAGACGCCCAAGCGTTCGAGTATTCGCTGGCTGGCCGCCGACAAGGCGCTCACCCGCGGTTCGAACGGAGCCTGCCCATCGAAGGGTTTGACGCTCAGGGGGCTACCGTCCAGCAGCAGGACTTCGAGCCCACTGTTTTGTAACGCCAGCGCCAGGGCACTGCCGACCATTCCGGCCCCGACAATCAGCAGATCTGCGCGCATTTCCATGCTTTAAGCCTGTCTCGCTTGCGGCTAGAGCCGCACATAAAGGTTTTTCTCGACCCGCGTCACCCAAGTGCTCGCGTCGTCATGAATATCGACTTGCAGGTGCATCCTGCCCGGTTTTCGCTTAATCATCGGGACGCGTACCCAACCCCATGGCCTGCCGGGCGAACCAGCGCTTGGCCGGCGGCAGCAGATCGAGGCCGAGCAGGCCGATGTTGCGGCCCAGGGAAACCAGCGGCTGCGTACTGCCGAACAAGCGGGTGACCTGATCGGAGAAGCCGACGGTCAGGTTCTGATCCATGCGCTGACGCTCGCGGTAGGCCTGCAAGGTGGCGAAATCGCCGGGCCCGGTCTCGCAGCCCAACAAACTATCGGCCAGTGCCTGGGCGTCACGTAACGACAGGTTGAACCCTTGCCCGGCAATCGGATGCAGGCTGTGGGCGGCGTTGCCGAGAATCGCCAGATGCGGGCGGACTTGCTCCTCGGCTTCGATCAGCGACAGCGGATACAAATGCCGTACGCCCACCTGTTTCAGCGTGCCGAGGCGATAACCGAAGATGCCCTGCAACTCGCCGAGAAAGCTGCGGTCATCAAGGGCTGCAAGCCGTTGCGCGTCCATACCCAGACGGGTCCAGACCAAGGCGCAGCGATTGTCCGGCAACGGCAGCAAGGCCATCGGGCCATCGTCGGTGAAACGCTCGAAGGCCATGCCGTTGTGCGCTTCGCTGGGGGTGATGTTGGCGATCAGCGCGCTCTGGTTGTACGGGCGTTTCTTGATGCCAATCCCCAGTTGCTCACGCAGGCCGGAACGGCCGCCATCGGCGAGCACCGCAAGGTCGCATTCCAGGGTGGTTTCATCGTTGAGCGTCAGGCGATAGCCGTCGGTCAACGGTTCCATGCGAGTGACTTCCGCCGGGCAACGCCAACTGATCACGTCCTTGTCCAGGCCTTGCCAGAGGCATTGGCCAAGCCAGGCGTTTTCCACCACATAACCCAGCGCCGGAACGCCCTCTTCCATCGCCGACAGCCGCGCGGTGGAGAAACGTCCACGGTCGGAGACATGAATCTGCTTGATCGGCTCGGCGCGGCGAGAGATTTCCTGCCACACGCCCAACCGTTGATAAATCTGCCGGGCACCGAAGGACAGCGCCGAAGAACGGGCGTCGTAACTCGGTTGATAGGTGTCGCCGGGGGCAAACGGTTCGATCAGCACGATCTTCCAGCCTCGGGCCCTGGCCCCGGCCTGCAACGCCAACGCCAGACTGGCGCCGACCAGGCCACCGCCGATAATTGCCAGATTGACTCGACTCATGCCGCTTGTGTCCGTGCTGCGGCCATCAAGGCCTCGATTTCGGCGACCGTTTTCGGCACGCCGTTAGTCAGGATTTCACAACCGGTTTTGGTGACCACCACGTCGTCCTCGATGCGTACGCCAATGCCGCGCCATTTCTTCGCTACATTCTGGTTGTCCGGAGCAATGTAAATGCCCGGCTCGACTGTCAGCGCCATGCCGACTTCCAGCACACGCCATTCGCCGCCGACCTTGTACTCGCCAACGTCATGCACATCCATGCCCAGCCAGTGGCCGGCGCGGTGCATGTAAAACGCTTTATAGGCTTCGCTGGCGATCAACTCGTCGACGTCGCCCTGCAACAGGCCCAACTTCACCAGCCCGGCGGTAATCACCCGGACCGTGGCTTCGTGTGCCTGATTCCAGTGGTTGTTCGGCGCGATTTCGGCAAACGCCGCTTCCTGGGAAGCCAGCACCAACTCGTAGATCGCCTTCTGCTCCGGTGAATACTTGCCATTGACCGGCCAGGTGCGGGTGATGTCGCTGGCGTAGCAGTCGATCTCGCAACCGGCGTCGATCAGCACCAGATCGCCGTCCTTGAGCACCGCGTCATTTTGCTGGTAATGCAGGATGCAGCTGTTGCGCCCCGCTGCGACGATCGACCCGTACGCCGGCATCTTCGCCCCGCCCTTGCGGAACTCGTAATCGAGTTCGGCTTCGAGGCTGAACTCATGCAAACCGGCACGGCTGGCCTGCATCGCACGAATATGTGCCTGGGCGGAAATCCGTGCGGCTTCGCGCATCACCTTCACTTCTGCCGCCGATTTATACAGGCGCATGTCGTGAAGCAGATGATCCAGGGCAACGAATTCGTTCGGCGGCTGGGCGCCGAGGTGCGCTTTAGAGCGGATCACGTTGATCCAGTCCATCAGGTGCCGGTCGAATTCGGGGTTGCTGCCCATCGCCGAGTACACCCGGTCGCGGCCTTCGATCAGGCCCGGCAGGATGTCGTCGATATCGGTGATCGGGAAAGCGTCGTCGGCGCCAAAGTCGCGGATCGCGCCTTCCTGGCCGGCGCGCAGGCCGTCCCACAATTCCCGTTCGGCATTACGTTCCCGGCAAAACAGCACGTATTCGCCGTGCTCACGGCCGGGCATCAAGACGATGACGGCTTGAGGCTCGGGGAAACCGCTGAGGTACTGGAAATCGCTATCCTGACGGTAGACGTGCTCGACATCGCGGTTGCGGATGGCCACCGCGGCGGCGGGGAGGATGGCGATGCTGTTGGGTTCCATCTGCGCCATCAGCGCTTTGCGGCGACGGCTGTATTCCGATTTCGGGATATGAATCATGGGCAGATGGCTTTCCCTGGCATGCGATTAATGCAACGACGGTTTGGCGGCAGCCGGCTCGTCGGCTTTCTTGGTTTCGGTGAATAGCAGCAGCGGCGCGACGCGCAGGTACTCCATCACTTCCATGTAATCACTTTCGCCGTCGTCGGATTCTTCCAGGGCGTCTTGCACCTGGGCGATGGCCGCCAGATCCTGCAACACTTCGGTGGCCTCGGTGCTCAACATGCTGCTATCACGGCAGTTCAGGCCGAAACCGCTGAGAAAGCCCTGGCACCATTGGCCCAGTGCAGCGGCACGGTCAGCCAGCGGCTCGTCATCGGTCGGTAGCAGCAGAACGACTGTCACGTCGTCGCCGGTGAGTTCGCCCTTGACCATCTCTTGCAGGCCGATCAAAGCATTGCGAACGTTGTCTTGCGGCTCGCCTTCGAGCAACTCGGCGGCATCAACCAGCCAGCCTTCGGCATCGAAGCCGGCACCGGCGCAACTGCGACCGAGCAGCAGGCCATGCAGTTCGGCAGGCGAGACGTTATGGCCGCTGGAAGTCAGCAGCGTGGCGAAGGCTTTGTACGGGGAATTCTGAATGGTCATGGGCAGCTAGGCGCCAGACGGCGCTATGTCTAGAATGAAGGCCTTGTATCCTACATCGACAGACTCGCCAAGACTATTAAAGGCTGTCCGCCAGCCAGGGTCTGTACGAAACTCGCCGAGCGGCGATCAGGCGAGCCTGTTTTTAACGCAGCATGATCGACGCGCAGGCAGTTTCGTACAGGGCCTGCCATCCATCAGACACAAACTCAGTGGACACAATGGAAGACACCGACCTGCAAGCGCTGATGGCCAGACTCGAACTGCTAATTACTCGAGTCGAGCAACTAAAGAGTCAGAATGGACTCCTATTAGCTCAGGAAAAGAGCTGGCGCGAGGAACGCGCGCACCTCATTGAAAAAAATGAAATCGCCCGGCGTAAGGTCGAATCGATGATTTCGCGCCTCAAGGCCCTGGAGCAAGACTCATGAGTTCAAGCAATAGCGTTACCGTGCAGATCCTCGACAAAGAATATTCGATCATCTGCCCCCAGGAAGAGCGCAGCAACCTGGTGAGCGCTGCCCGTTACCTGGACGGCAAGATGCGCGAAATCCGCAGCAGCGGCAAAGTCATCGGCGCCGACCGCATCGCCGTGATGGCCGCGCTGAACATCACGCACGATCTTCTGCACAAGGAAGAACGCCCTGATGTGCAGGCCAGCGGCTCGACCCGTGAGCAGGTTCGCGACCTGCTGGACCGCGTCGATCTGGTACTGGCAACCGATCCGGATGTCACCAAGGGCTGATTCGCGCGACCGCTTGGGGTATACTCGCATCACTCCCTGGGGTGCTTGCCAGTTGACGACGTCCCTGAGCCGATTCGCACTACCCTGGAGGTTGCACGTTGGGCTGGTGTGCATGTCCGCTAGACGGAAAGCCTTAAAGCCTACTGCATCTTCCACCTTGAACTTTCGGGTTCAAGGGCTAAGTCGACAGCGGTTCATCCGGGGAGCCTGATTCCAGTCCGATGCCGGTTTTTATACCGGCATCGGCTTTTTTACGGGTACGCTTTAGTAATCGCACTTCCGAAGCCTGAATCCATGACCGAACCTGCGCTGCTGCCCCGCCCGCAACTTCGACGCATGCTGCGCAAGGCCCGCCGCGCACTGACACCCAGTCAGCAGCGCGAGGCCGCTCGCGGGCTGTATAAGCAATTGGCCCAGCATCCGCTGTTCCGCCGCGCAAGACACATCTCTCTGTACCTGCCTAACGACGGTGAAATCGATCCGCGCCTGCTGATGCGTGCCGCGCAACGTCGGGGCAAGGCGATTTATCTGCCAGTGCTCAGTGCCTGGCCGCAAACCAAAATGGTGTTTCAGCGGATTCGTCCCGGCGAAAAGCTCAAACCCAATCGTTTTCGCATCCCCGAACCTCGGCACAACATCGCCCGACAACGCAAAGTCTGGGCGCTGGATCTGGTGTTGTTGCCGCTGGTGGGGTTTGACGATGTCGGCGGACGCCTGGGTATGGGCGGTGGTTTCTACGACCGTAGCCTGGCATACCTGGCGCACCGCAAAAACTGGCGCAAGCCGACGCTGCTGGGCCTGGCCCATGAATGTCAGAAGGTTCAACGATTGGCTCAGGCGAGCTGGGATGTGCCGCTGCAGGGAACGGTCACGGACAAGGCGTGGTATTTCGCGGACTAGACGCCACTGAAATCAGCGGCGCCCAAAAGACAGGTTCAGCGTTTGAAGGCCGACGGCTGTTGCTGTGCGATCTCGACGGGAGCATCGGGTTTGTTGTTCCACAGGCTTTGGGCATAGCCGGTGGTCACGACGCCCAACCCGAACAAAATAACCAATATCCATAGTAAATCCGGTTTGCGTTTCATCGATTGCCCCCCTCAAGGCACATCAACACGATGACAGCAGCGGTTTCCGTTTAGGTGTAGGCCGTGCAGCAGCGTCAAGCTTGGAAGGCCGGCATTTTGCGACAACGTGAACCGACACGCAAACGCTGGCGTCAACCGACTGTCGGTTTGTCATAAAATTGCCCGACCGCTTGCCCACTCACTTCGCAAGGAGCAAAACCATGGCCTATTGGCTGATGAAATCCGAGCCCGACGAACTCTCGATCAAAGACCTGGAGAAGCTGGGCCGAGCGCGCTGGGACGGGGTTCGCAACTATCAGGCGCGTAATTTCCTGCGGGCCATGGCGGTGGGTGACGAGTTTTTCTTCTATCACTCCAGCTGCCCGGAGCCGGGGATTGCCGGGATCGGCAAGATTGTCGAAGCCGCGTACCCGGACCCGACGGCGCTGGAGCCGGAGAGTCATTACTTCGATCCGAAGGCCACTGCCGAGAAAAACGCCTGGAGCGCGATTGATGTTGCGCATATCGAGACGTTTCCTGAAGTGTTGAAACTGGATTATCTGAAGCAGCAAACGGCGCTGGCCGAGATGCCACTGGTGCAGAAAGGCTCGCGACTGTCGGTGATGCCGGTGACTGCGGAACAGTGGGCGACGGTGATTGCGCTTTTGTAAGGAGCACGGCTTGCCGGCGACGGCGATCTCAAGGGCGCTATCGCGAGCAGGCTCGCTCCCACAGGGGATCTCCAGTGAATGCAGATTCAATGTGGGAGCGAGCCTGCTCGCGATGAGGCCCACCCGGACAGCAAAGACTTATTGAATGATCAGGTTGTTGAACAACAAATCCTCAACCACCGGCTTGCCGGTCTCGTCGTTCATCACTTGCTGGGTCTGCTTCAAGGCTTCCTGACGCAGTTTTTCCTTGGCTTCGACATTGTTCATGGCTTCAGTGGTCTGCTGCGCAAACAACGCCACCAACTGATTACGGATCAATGGCTCATTGGCCTTCACCGCTTTGGTCGCCTCTTCACCGGTCACCCGCAACGCCACATCGGCCTTGTAGACCTTGAGTTTCGGCGTGCCGTCCAGCCCATAGTTGCCCACGAATGGCGGGCTCAGGGTGATGTAGTTGACCTTCGGGGCCTCACCTTCTTTGGCTTCTTCGGCCATCGCTGCCACAGGCAGAGACAGGGCCAGCATCAACATGATCCACGCTTTCACAATTCGCTCCTTATCCGGTTTGCGGCCAAGCATAACGACCCGCCGCTCAAGCACAAGCTTATGGCTGACTATCAGGGTCGGGCATGCTCGTTGACCCAATGACTCTCACACCTACACTTATCGGCCATCACTCCCAAAGGAATAGCCCTGATGAAAGCCGTGCTGTGCAAAGCCTTCGGCCCTGCCGAATCGCTGGTGCTGGAAGACGTCGCCAGTCCTGTCGCGAAGAAGAACGAAATCCTGCTGGACGTGCATGCGGCCGGGGTGAATTTCCCGGACACGTTGATCATCGAGGGTAAATACCAGTTCAAACCGCCCTTTCCGTTTTCACCGGGTGGCGAAGCGGCCGGGGTGGTCAGCGCGGTGGGCGAAAAGGTCAGCCACCTCAAGATCGGTGACCGGGTCATGGCCCTCACTGGCTGGGGCAGCTTTGCCGAGCAGGTCGCGGTGCCGGGCTACAACGTGTTGCCGATCCCGCCCTCGATGGACTTCAACACCGCCGCCGCATTCAGCATGACCTACGGCACTTCGATGCACGCCCTCAAGCAACGGGGCAACCTGCAACCCGGTGAAACCTTGCTGGTGCTCGGCGCTTCCGGTGGCGTCGGCCTCGCCGCGGTGGAAATCGGCAAAGCCATGGGCGCCCGGGTGATCGCCGCCGCCAGCAGCGCGGAAAAACTCGCCGTGGCCAAGGCCGCCGGCGCCGATGAGTTGATCAACTACAGCGAAACCAGCCTCAAGGACGAGATCAAACGCCTGACCGACGGCCAGGGCGCCGACGTGATCTACGATCCGGTGGGCGGCGACCTGTTCGACCAGGCGATCCGTGCCATCGCCTGGAACGGCCGCCTTTTGGTAGTCGGTTTCGCCAGCGGACGAATCCCTGAGCTGCCAGTGAATCTGGCGCTGCTCAAAGGTGCCGCGGTGGTCGGCGTGTTCTGGGGCTCCTTCGCCCAACGCCAACCACAGGACAACGCGGCGAACTTCCAGCAACTGTTTGGCTGGTTTGCCGAAGGCAAGTTGAAGCCGCTGGTGTCTCAGGTTTATCCCCTGAGCAACGCGGCGCAGGCCATCAATGATCTTGGCCAGCGCAAGGCGGTCGGGAAAGTGGTGGTTCAGGTTCGCTGATTGTTTACCTGACCTGTTTTACCTATACCGGGTCGCAACCCTGCGACCCGGTTCCGCCATCCCCATACCGCCCTGCATTTATACCTGAGCGACATGTTCATAAAAGAACATGCGATCTCCAACATTTCCCCTGTTTGGCCGATGCGAACCGGTGCTATTTTCGGTAACGAAACTGTAACATTCGCATCCGCAGTCAAAACAAGAAATCTGGAGCTCTTGAATGTTTGCTTTCTTTCGTCCTGCCGCTCATCAGGCTCCATTGCCTGAAGAAAAAATAGACAGCACCTACCGACGCCTTCGCTGGCAGATCTTCGCCGGGATTTTCATTGGGTATGCGGGTTACTACCTGCTGCGCAAGAACTTCACCCTGGCATTCCCGGATCTGATCGCCCAAGGCTATACAAAAGGCCAACTCGGGGTGGCGATGTCGGCGATTGCGATCGCCTACGGTCTTTCCAAGTTTTTGATGGGCATCGTGTCCGACCGCTCCAACCCTCGTTATTTCCTGCCCTTTGGCCTGATAGTGTCCGCCGGGGTGATGTTCGTTTTCGGTTTCGCACCCTGGGCGACGTCCAGCGTGACCATGATGTTCATCCTGTTGTTCATCAACGGCTGGGCGCAAGGCATGGGTTGGCCACCGAGCGGGCGAACCATGGTGCATTGGTGGTCGCAGAAAGAACGCGGCGGTGTGGTTTCGGTATGGAACACCGCGCATAACGTCGGCGGCGGCTTGATCGGCCCGCTGGCGATCCTCGGCATGGGTTGGTTCAACGACTGGCACAGCAAGTTCTATGTACCGGCAGCGGTGGCGTTGCTGGTCGCTGTATTTGCCTTCATTGTCATGCGCGATACCCCGCAATCGACGGGCCTCCCGCCCATCGAGAAATACAAGAACGATTACCCGGAAGGCTACGACGCCAGCCACGAACAAGAATTCAGCGCCAAGGACATCTTCGTCAAATACGTGCTGCGCAACAAAATGCTCTGGTTCATCGCGTTGGCCAACGTCTTCGTCTACTTGTTGCGCTACGGCATTCTGGATTGGGCGCCGACCTACCTTAAAGAGGTCAAGCACTTCGACTTCGACAAGACGTCCTGGGCTTACTTCCTGTACGAGTGGGCAGGCATTCCCGGCACGCTGCTGTGCGGCTGGATGTCGGACAAGATCTTCCGGGGCAACCGTGGCCTGACGGGCATGGTGTTCATGGCATTGGTGACCGTTGCAACGATCGTTTACTGGCTGAATCCGCCGGGTAACCCGATGGTCGACATGATCTCGCTGTTCGCGATCGGCTTCCTGATCTACGGTCCGGTGATGCTGGTGGGTCTGCAGGCGCTGGAACTGGTGCCCAAGAAAGCGGCGGGTACGGCTGCCGGCTTCACCGGTCTGTTTGGTTATCTGGGTGGTTCAGTCGCGGCCAGTGCCCTGATGGGCTACACGGTGGACTATTTCGGCTGGGATGGCGGCTTCATCCTGCTGGTCGTCGCCTGCCTGCTGGCGATGGCGTTCCTTGCTCCCACTCTGGGTCACAAGAACGTCGCCAGTCAGAGCCGCGAAGCGATCGCCTGATCGGCCTTTGATTTACAGCGTTTGAGCCGCGCCTCCAGATTCCGGTCTGGCATGGCGTGGCTACGCAGGGCGTGCGCAGTCTGTTCGACATATTCGCGAGTGGTGCCATACCGCCCGCAAGCGCTTTCAAATACCTGGCTCAGCACATGATCCGGCAAGTTGCCGGCATAACTGGGCAGGTGCCGTTCCAATACAAATCCCAATGCCTGAACCTGGCTTCCGTCCTCGAGACGGCAGTTGAGCCAATGTGGGCGATAGGACGGGAATGGCATTTCACGCTGCCAGAGCGCATAAAGCGAAGCTTCGAGTTGTTCTTCGGGTAAACGATAAGCGAACCCGCTGCACGAGCCGCCGCGATCCAGCCCAAACACCAGCCCGGGCACTTCCGGCGTACCGCGATGTTCGTGGGACCACAGGTATAAACCGCGATGATAGCCATGCACGCGACCGCGCACTCGCTCAACCGCCGCACATTCAGGGCGCCAGATCAGCGAACCATAAGCGAACAGCCAGACCGGCCCACCCTTGTGGCGCGCCATGGTCGACTGCATCGAGCCGAGTAATTGTTCGTGCGTGAGCTGCGGCCCCAGATCGAGCCGCGGAGGGTAAGCCAGATTCAAAAAAGCAGATTCAATGGCGCTCATGGCGAATAGCGTTCAGCTCCCCGCGGGTAAAGAATTACTTAATAGAACGCACCGCTGTAACAATAAGGCACATGTTTTAAGGCAATTTAAGTGCCATGGCGGCGCTCTAAAACTTATTGCCTGATGAGATATAACCTACCGGTATTTATATAAATCTATAAATACCGATCGGCTATATGGGGAGTTATAACGATTTAAAATCGGGGATCAAGATCGGGGCGCGTAAGCGAAAACATCCGCGCGCATTTGATGGGCATCCATCCCCGCTTCGACCAGCGCATCCAGCGTGCCATAGACCATCGCCGGAGAGCCGCTGGCGTAGACGTGCAGGGCTTTCAGATCAGGGAAATCTTCACACACCGCTTCATGCAACATGCCGCAGCGCCCTCCCCAGCCGCATTGATCGCTGACGACTTTATGCAGGAACAGATTGGGCAACTTCAACCATTCGTCCCAATGCTCAATGTCATAAAAGTCTTCGGGACGACGCACGCCCCAATACAGATGCACCGGATGCTTGAAACCCGTGGCCCGGCAATGTTCGATCAGGCTGTGGATCTGGCCCATGCCGGTACCGGCAGCAATCAGTACCAGTGGACCGTCCGGCAATTCCGCCAGATGGGTGTCGCCGAATGGCATCTCGATGCGCACCATCGAGTTGCGCTGAAGCTGTTCGATCAGGCTCAGCGCACTGCTTTCGCGCGCCAGTACATGAATTTCCAGGTCGCGGCCGGAATGCGGTGCAGAGGCCAGGGAGAAGGCGGATTTCTCGCCGTTCTCACGCTCGATCATCAGGTACTGACCGGCGTGATAGCGCGGCGGCTTGCCCGCCGGCGCACGCAGGCGCACGCGCCAGGTATCGCCGCCGACCTCCCTGCATTCAATGACCTGACACGACACGCTGCGCACCGGCAATTCTCCCAGCGCGAGCACGCCATCCCACAGCACGATGCAGTCTTCCAGCGGCTCTGCAATGCAAGTGTAGAACTCGCCATGGTCGCGCACATCGCCGGCTTGTTCGACCCGCCCTTCCACCAGCAACGCGCCGCACACATGGCAATTGCCGTTGCGACAGCTTTGCGGACATTCATAGCCCAGGCGCCGCGCGCCATCGAGAATCCGCTCGCCGGGCAGAATCTCTAGCACTGCTCCGGAGGGCTGCAAGGTTACACGCATCAATCTATTCCTAACTGATTCCAGATGGCATCGATCCGTTGGGTAACGGCTTCATCCTTGACGATGACCCGGCCCCACTCGCGAGTGGTTTCGCCCGGCCATTTATGCGTGGCATCGAGCCCCATCTTCGAACCCAGGCCGGAGACCGGCGAGGCGAAGTCCAGGTAGTCGATCGGCGTGTTGTCGATCATCACCGTGTCACGCTTGGGGTCCATGCGCGTGGTGATGGCCCAGATCACGTCGTTCCAGTCCCGTGCGTTGATATCGTCGTCAGTGACGATAACGAACTTGGTGTACATGAACTGTCGCAAAAACGACCAGACACCGAGCATTACCCGCTTGGCATGCCCAGGATACGACTTCTTCATGGTCACGATGGCCATGCGGTACGAACAGCCTTCGGGCGGCAGGTAGAAGTCGGTGATCTCCGGAAACTGCTTTTGCAGGATCGGCACGAACACTTCGTTCAGCGCCACGCCGAGAATCGCCGGCTCATCCGGTGGACGGCCGGTGTAGGTGCTGTGGTAGATCGGTTTGATCCGGTGGGTGATGCGCTCGACGGTGAACACCGGGAAGCTGTCGACTTCGTTGTAGTAGCCGGTGTGGTCGCCATATGGACCTTCATCGGCCATTTCGCCCGGATGGATCACGCCTTCGAGGATGATCTCGGCGGTGGCCGGTACTTGCAGGTCGTTGCCGCGGCACTTCACCAGTTCGGTGCGATTGCCGCGCAACAGACCGGCGAAAGCGTATTCGGAGAGGCTGTCCGGCACCGGCGTCACGGCGCCAAGAATGGTTGCCGGGTCAGCGCCCAGGGCCACAGACACCGGGAACGGCTGGCCGGGGTGTTTCTCGCACCATTCACGGTAGTCCAGCGCGCCGCCACGGTGGCTCAACCAGCGCATGATCACCTTGTTGCGGCCGATCACTTGCTGACGGTAGATACCGAGGTTCTGGCGATCCTTGTTCGGACCTTTGGTAACGGTCAGGCCCCAAGTGATCAGCGGGCCGACGTCGCCCGGCCAGCAGGTCTGTACCGGCAACATCGCCAGATCGACATCGTCGCCTTCGATGACCACTTCCTGGCACACCGCGTCTTTGACGACTTTCGGCGCCATGGCAATGATCTTGCGGAAGATCGGCAACTTGGACCAGGCGTCTTTCAGGCCCTTCGGCGGCTCGGGCTCTTTGAGGAACGCCAGCAACTTGCCGATCTCGCGCAGCTCGCTGACCGCTTCTGCGCCCATGCCCAGTGCCACGCGCTCGGGGGTGCCGAACAGGTTGCCGAGTACTGGAATGTCATAACCGGTAGGGTTTTCGAAAAGCAGCGCCGGGCCCTTGGCGCGCAACGTGCGATCGCAGACCTCGGTCATTTCGAGCACTGGGGACACTGGAACCTGGATGCGCTTGAGTTCGCCGCGCTTTTCCAGGCCGCTGATAAAGTCGCGCAAGTCGCGATACTGCATGCGTGAGCCTCGTGTTGGCCGTGGCGTTCGGGGCAGGCAGTTTAGCGCCGAACCCCTCTATTCAGAACCACGAACTGCCGGTTCATCAAAAATCAGATAGCAAAAAGCCGGGTTTCCCCGGCTTCTGCTGACTTTCTGCGATTTACTTGCGTTTCATCGACAGGAAGAACTCGTCGTTGGTCTTGGTCTGCTTCAGCTTGTCGACCAGGAACTCGATGGCAGAGACTTCATCCATCGGGTGCAGCAGCTTGCGCAGGATCCACATACGCTGCAGTTCGTCGTCGGCCGTCAGCAACTCTTCGCGGCGAGTACCGGAACGGTTGATGTTGATGGCCGGGAACACGCGCTTTTCGGCGATCTTGCGATCCAGAGGCAGTTCCATGTTGCCCGTGCCTTTGAATTCTTCGTAGATCACTTCGTCCATCTTCGAGCCGGTTTCAACCAGCGCGGTAGCGATGATGGTCAGCGAGCCGCCTTCTTCGATGTTCCGTGCAGCGCCGAAGAAACGTTTCGGTTTCTCCAGGGCATGGGCATCGACACCACCGGTCAGCACCTTGCCGGAGCTCGGGATCACGGTGTTGTAGGCACGCGCCAGACGGGTGATGGAGTCGAGCAGGATCACCACGTCCTTTTTGTGTTCGACCAGGCGCTTGGCCTTCTCGATCACCATTTCGGCAACCTGCACGTGGCGGGTTGGCGGCTCGTCGAACGTCGAGGCAACCACTTCGCCGCGCACGGTGCGCTGCATTTCGGTCACTTCTTCCGGACGTTCGTCGATCAGCAATACGATCAGATGAACTTCAGGATTGTTACGTGCGATGTTCGCCGCGATGTTCTGCAGCATGATTGTTTTACCGGCTTTCGGCGGTGCAACGATCAGGCCGCGCTGGCCTTTGCCGATCGGGGCGCACAGGTCGATGACACGACCGGTCAAGTCTTCGGTGGAACCGTTGCCGGCTTCCATCTTCATGCGCACGGTCGGGAACAGCGGGGTCAGGTTCTCGAAGAGAATCTTGTTTTTCGCGTTCTCGGGACGATCGTAGTTGATCGTGTCGACCTTGAGCAGCGCGAAATACCGCTCGCCTTCCTTTGGAGGGCGAATCTTGCCAACGATGGTGTCACCGGTGCGCAAGTTGAAGCGGCGGATCTGGCTCGGCGAGACGTAGATATCGTCTGGGCCGGCGAGATAGGAAGCGTCAGCGGAGCGCAGGAAGCCGAAGCCGTCCTGGAGAATCTCCAGCACGCCATCACCGGAGATTTCCTCGCCGCTTTTAGCGTGCTTTTTGAGCAGGGAGAAAATCACGTCCTGCTTGCGCGAACGGGCCATATTTTCTATGCCCATCTGTTCGGCCAATTCGAGCAGTTCGGTAATCGGCTTTTGCTTGAGTTCAGTCAGATTCATATAGGAATGACGTAATCATTTATGGAGGGGGGAAATTAAGCTTTTGGCTTAATGAGGCCGCGCCGCAGAGAAGGCGACAGGATCGCGTACTTATTCGAAAAGGAGTGCGTCGGCGACGGCTAGCAGGGGGCAGTGGAGAAACCAGTGCGGGGCCGAATGTACCACCTGAGTTTCGGAGCGTCTAGCCCTCAATAACGAAAAGGCCCCGCATTATGCGGGGCCTTTTCATGACACTTTATAACAACGCTTAGATGTTGGCGTCGAGGAAAGCAGCCAGTTGCGACTTCGACAGCGCGCCGACCTTGGTGGCTTCGACGTTGCCGTTCTTGAACAGCATCAGCGTCGGGATACCACGTACGCCGTGCTTGGCCGGGGTTTCCTGGTTTTCGTCGATGTTCAGCTTGGCAACGGTCAGCTTGCCAGCGTAGGTGCCAGCGATCTCGTCCAAAACCGGGGCGATCATTTTGCAAGGGCCGCACCACTCAGCCCAGTAGTCAACAAGCACAGGGCCAGCAGCCTTCAGTACTTCTTCTTCGAAGTTAGCGTCGGTGACGTGCTTGATAAGATCGCTGCTCATGGATGTCTCCGGGTTGTAAGCAATAAAAAAACGTGGCCCATCATAGCCGCCCTTCCCGTGTTCAGGAAGCCGCAGATGATTGAGTCTCGCTATGGTGGCCCATGAGTTTGGGTATAGCTCAAGTCATGAGGTGGCGGGAGCGACGAACGCAATTCCGGTACGCAGGGCGGCGTTGCGCACATGCTCCTGCATCGCCTTCTGCGCGGCACCAGAGGCCCGTCGAGCCAGCGCGCGGAGGATTTTACGGTGTTCCTGCCAGGTTTCCATGGCCCGTTCGGCCCGGATGAACGGTAGCTTCTGGCTCTCCAGGAAGATGTCGGCGCTGGCTGTAAGGATGCTCAGCATCGCCTGATTGCCGCTGGCGAGAAGAATGCGCCGGTGAAACTCGAAATCCAGTCGCGCCGCCGCCTCGAAGTCGGCGGCACGCAGTTCGTTGCGCATGGCGGCGACATTGTCTTCCAGGGCATCGAGCTCATCGGTACTCAGGGTCACGGCCGCCAACCCGGCGGCAAAACCTTCCAGCGCATAGCGCAACTGAAAGATGTCCAGCGGCGATGCCTGAGCCGCGAACGGCCAGCCCGGCGCCGCATCGCCCCGGGGCAGATCGACCGGTGACTGCACGAACACGCCCTTGCCCGGCTGGATACTGATCACGCCCAGCGCACTCAGGGACGATAACGCCTCACGCAACGACGCCCGACTGACCCCCAATTGCACCGCCAGATCCCGTTGCGAGGGCAAGGCATCCCCCGCCCCGAAACCTTGCTCGGTGATCAGTTTGCGTATGGCTTGCAGCGCCACTTCAGGTACGGCGCGGGAGATCGAGTTCATGGTTTTTTTCAGACGAGCCAGGCCAATGAGCGGCTAGTTGTAAAGCTATTCGCGACGTCCGGCAAGTCGTGCCCCATGGGGGTTCGGGAATTTTCACGGGTGCGCCATCAGGGTGCGAAATGCCACCCAACTGTTCAGACCAGTAAGACCGAACGACACCAGCAAAACCGTGGCCTGCGGCTCCCAAAAACCAATCTTGGCATGACCCGTGCTCTGTCGATCCGCAGAAATCACTTCCCGCCGATCCGGAGATTTGCCATGACCCAGCGTTACAGCGCCCTCCTCGCAGCCCTGTTTGCCAGCCTGATGCTGAGCCAGGCACCCGCCCACGCCGATAGTCTGGAGGATGTGGTCAAGCGCGGCACCCTCAAAGTCGCCGTGCCCCAGGACTTCCCGCCGTTCGGTTCGGTCGGCCCGGACATGAAACCTCGCGGCCTCGATATCGACACCGCCAAACTGCTGGCCGACCAACTCAAGGTCAAACTCGAGCTGACCCCGGTCAACAGCACCAACCGCATTCCATTCCTGACCACCGGCAAAGTCGACCTGGTGATTTCCAGCCTCGGCAAGAACCCTGAGCGCGAAAAAGTCATCGACTTCTCCCGTGCCTACGCACCGTTCTACCTCGCCGTGTTCGGTCCGCCAGACGCCGCCATCAAGGGCCTGGACGATCTCAAGGGCAAAACCATCAGCGTCACCCGTGGCGCCATTGAAGACATCGAGTTGACCAAAGTCGCCCCCGAAGGCGCGACCATCAAACGCTTCGAAGACAACAACTCGACCATCGCCGCCTACCTCGCAGGGCAGGTCGACCTGATCGCCAGTGGCAACGTGGTGATGGTGGCGATCAGCGAGAAAAACCCGAAACGCGTGCCGGCTCTGAAAGTGAAGCTCAAGGATTCGCCGGTTTACGTCGGCGTGAACAAGAACGAGCCGGCGCTGCTGGGCAAGGTCAACGACATCCTCACCACGGCCAAGGCTGACGGTGCGCTGGAAAAGAATTCGCAAACCTGGCTGAAAGAGCCACTGCCGGCCGATCTCTGATCGTTCGCGCGGGAGACGATTTATGGCTTATCAGTTCGATTTCTTGCCGGTGGTGGAAAACACCGACCTGCTGCTGCGCGGTGCGCTGTTCACCCTTGAGTTGACGGCCATTGGCGCGGTGCTCGGGGTCAGTCTGGGTATCGTCGGGGCGCTGGTGCGGGCGTGGAACATCCGCCCGTTCGCCGGCATTTTCGGGGTTTACGTCGAGTTGATCCGCAACACGCCATTCCTGGTGCAGTTGTTTTTCATCTTCTTCGGTTTGCCGTCGCTGGGCCTGCAGATTTCCGAATGGCAGGCGGCGGTGCTGGCGATGGTGATCAACCTTGGCGCCTATTCGACCGAGATCATCCGCGCCGGCATTCAAGCGATCCCCCGCGGGCAGCTGGAAGCCGCAGCCGCCCTGGCAATGACCCGCTTCGAAGCCTTCCGCCACGTGATTCTGTTGCCGGCGCTGGGCAAGGTCTGGCCGGCCCTGAGCAGCCAGATCATCATCGTCATGCTCGGCTCGGCGGTCTGTTCGCAGATCGCCACCGAAGAGCTGAGTTTCGCCGCCAACTTCATTCAATCGCGCAACTTCCGCGCCTTTGAAACCTATGCCCTGACCACACTGATCTACCTGTGCATGGCACTGCTGATCCGCCAACTACTGAACTGGATCGGCCGGCGCTACATAGCAAGGAGCAGCAGCCAATGAGCGATTTCACCTTCTGGGACATCCTGCGCAACCTGCTCACGGGCCTGCAATGGACCCTGGCATTGTCGCTGGTGGCGTTTATCGGCGGTGGGCTGATCGGTTTGCTGATCATGGTGATGCGGATTTCAAAAAAATCCCTGCCCAGCAACTTCGCCCGCACCTACATCGAACTGTTCCAGGGCACGCCGCTATTGATGCAGCTGTTTCTGGTGTTCTTCGGTGTGGCGTTGGCCGGTATAGAGATTTCGCCGTGGATGGCCGCGGCGATTGCCTTGACGCTGTTCACCAGCGCTTACCTGGCGGAGATCTGGCGCGGTTGTGTCGATTCGATCCCCAATGGCCAGTGGGAAGCCTCGTCGAGCCTGGCACTCAACCCGCTGGAGCAATTGCGTTACGTGATCCTGCCGCAAGCCCTGCGCATCGCCGTGGCGCCGACCGTGGGTTTCTCGGTGCAAGTGGTCAAAGGCACCGCCGTCACCTCGATCATCGGCTTTACCGAACTGACCAAGACCGGCGGCATGCTCGCCAACGCGACCTTCGAGCCCTTCATGGTCTACGGCCTGGTGGCGCTCGGTTACTTCCTGCTCTGCTACCCCTTGTCCCTCAGTGCGCGCTACCTGGAAAGGAGACTGCATGCCTCTGCTTAGAATTTCCGCCCTGCATAAATATTACGGCGACCACCATGTGCTCAAAGGCATCGACCTGAGTGTCGACGAAGGCCAGGTGGTGGCGATCATCGGTCGCAGCGGCTCGGGCAAATCCACCTTGTTGCGCACCCTCAATGGTCTGGAGTCGATCAATGACGGCGTGATCGAAGTCGACGGCGAATACCTCGACGCCGCCCGCGCCGACCTGCGCAGCCTGCGGCAGAAAGTCGGGATGGTGTTCCAGCAGTTCAATCTGTTCCCGCACCTGACCGTGGGCGAAAACGTCATGCTCGCGCCGCAAGTGGTGCAGAAAGTGCCGAAAGCCAAAGCCGCCGAACTGGCGCGGAAGATGCTGGAACGGGTCGGGTTGGGGGAGAAATTTGATGCATTCCCGGATCGACTGTCTGGCGGCCAGCAACAGCGAGTGGCGATTGCTCGTGCCTTGGCGATGTCGCCGAAAGTCTTGCTATGCGACGAGATCACCTCGGCGCTGGATCCGGAACTGGTCAACGAAGTGCTGAGCGTGGTCCGGCAACTGGCCAAGGAAGGCATGACACTGATCATGGTCACCCATGAAATGCGCTTTGCCCGCGAGGTGGGGGACAAATTGGTGTTCATGCACCATGGCAAGGTGCATGAGGTGGGGGATCCGAAGGTGTTGTTTGCCAACCCGCAGACGGCGGAGCTGGCGAATTTCATTGGGACGGTGGAAGCGGCAGGCTGAAGGATGCGCCGCGTCTTTGAGACCGTCATCGCGAGCAGGCTCGCTCCCACATTGGTTCCGTGTCAGCCGCAAGATTGAAGGCAACATGGAATCCTGTGGGAGCGAGCCTGCTCGCGATTGACCGCAAAGCGGTCACCTACGCGTTGGCGGCAGCGTTTGATCGTGGCAGGATGTCGAGGTTATCGACCGAGACCCCCTGACCATGCCGCAATCCCAAGCCAAGAATCTGTCCCTGATCGCCGCAATCGACCTGGGCTCCAACAGCTTTCACATGGTCGTGGCCAAGGCCCAGAACGGCGAAATCCGGATTCTCGAACGTCTCGGGGAGAAGGTTCAGCTGGCCGCTGGCATCGACGAAGAGCGTCAACTCAGCGAAGAATCCATGCAGCGCGGGCTCGATTGCCTGAAGCGTTTCGCCCAACTGATCAGCGGTATGCCGCCCGGCACCGTGCGGATCGTCGGCACCAACGCCCTGCGCGAAGCCCGTAACCGCGCCGAATTCATCCGTCGCGCCGAAGAAATTCTTGGCCATCCGGTAGAAGTCATCTCCGGCCGCGAAGAAGCGCGTCTGATTTACCTCGGTGTCTCCCACACCCTTGCCGACACGCCGGGCAAGCGCCTGGTGGCCGACATCGGCGGCGGCAGTACTGAATTCATCATCGGCCAGCGCTTCGAACCGCTGCTGCGCGAAAGCCTGCAAATGGGTTGCGTCAGCTTCACCCAGCGCTATTTCAAGGATGGCAAGATCACCCCGGCCCGCTACGCCCAGGCGTATACCGCGGCGCGGCTGGAGATCATGAGCATCGAACACGCCCTGCACCGCCTGACCTGGGATGAAGCCATCGGCTCCTCGGGTACCATTCGCGCCATTGGCCTGGCGCTGAAGGCCGGCGGGCATGGCACGGGCGAAGTGAATGCCGAAGGCCTGGCCTGGCTCAAGCGCAAGTTGTTCAAACTCGGCGATGTCGAGAAAATCGACTTCGAAGGCATCAAGCCCGACCGCCGGGCGATCTTCCCCGCCGGGTTGGCGATTCTCGAAGCGATCTTCGACTCCCTTGAACTGCGACGCATGGATCACTGTGAAGGCGCCCTGCGCGAAGGCGTGCTCTATGACCTGCTGGGTCGTCATCATCACGAAGACGTCCGTGAACGCACGCTCAGCTCGCTGATGGAGCGTTACCACGTCGACCTGGAACAAGCTATACGAGTCGAACGCAAGGCACTGCACGCCTTCGATCAAGTGGCTGAAGACTGGGACCTGAATGACGGCGTCTGGCGCGAACTGCTGGGCTGGGCGGCCAAGGTCCATGAAGTGGGCCTGGACATCGCCCACTATCAGTATCACAAGCACGGCGCCTACCTGATCGAGCACTCGGACCTCGCCGGATTCTCCCGCGAAGACCAGCAAATGCTCGCGCTACTGGTGCGGGGTCACCGACGCAACATTCCCAAGGACAAGTTCGCCGACTTCGGCGACGACGGCATCAAGCTGATTCGCCTGTGCGTGCTGCTGCGCTTTGCGATTCTGTTCCATCACATTCGCGGCACCCAGGAAATGCCACAAGTCGTGCTGCACGCCAACGGCGACAGCCTGGATGTGTTGTTCCCGGAACACTGGCTGGACGACAACCAGTTGACCCAGGCCGACTTCGCCCTGGAAGCCGAGTGGCTGACCCGCGTCAGCTTCGTGCTGAACGTCCGCTAAACCCTGTGGCGAGGGAGCTTGCTCCCGCTGGGCTGCGAAGCGGCCCCATTCTCTATTTTAAAAAAGGGGACTGCTGCGCAGTCCAACGGGAGCAAGCTCCCTCGCCACAAGTCATTCACCGCTCGGGCGGGAACAAAAAAGGGCGACCCACATGGATCGCCCTTTTTTGTATCAACCGAATCTACGTTAACGAACAGCCAGAATCGGGCTGCCCAAGCGCTCAAGCAAGGTTGCCTGGGCACTGCGCGGGTTCTGGTTGCCGGTCGGCGTGTTGCGGATGTAACGACCGTCCGCCTGCAGGCTCCAACTATGGGTGTTGTCGGTGAGATAGAGCTCCAGCTCTTTCTTGACCCGCATGATCAGCTTCTTGCCCTCGACCGGGAAGCAAGTCTCGACGCGCTTGTCGAGGTTGCGCTCCATCCAGTCGGCACTGGACAGGAACATCTGCTCTTCACCGCCGTTGAGGAAGTAGAAGACCCGGGTGTGTTCCAGGAAGCGACCGATGATCGAGCGCACGTGGATATTGTGGGATACGCCGGCGATGCCCGGGCGCAGGCAGCACATGCCGCGCACCACCAAATCGATACGCACCCCGGACTGACTGGCCTTGTACAACGCGCGGATGACCTTCGGATCGGTCAACGAGTTGAACTTGGCGATGATGTGCGCCGGCTTACCGTCGAGAGCGAATTGCGTCTCCCGGGCAATCATGTCGAGCATGCCTTTTTTCAGCGTGAACGGCGCGTGCAGCAGTTTCTTCATGCGCAGGGTTTTACCCATGCCGATCAACTGGCTGAACAGTTTGCCGACGTCTTCGCACAAGGCATCGTCGGAGGTCAGCAGGCTGTAGTCGGTGTACAGACGGGCGTTGGCCGCGTGGTAGTTGCCGGTACCCAAATGGGCGTAGCGGACAATCTCGCCAGCCTCGCGGCGCAAAATCAGCATCATCTTGGCGTGGGTCTTGAAGCCGACCACGCCGTAAATCACTACCGCACCGGCCGCTTGCAGACGGCTGGCCAGTTGCAGGTTGGATTCCTCGTCGAACCGCGCGCGCAATTCGATCACCGCCGTTACTTCCTTGCCGTTGCGCGCAGCGTCCACCAGCGCATCGACAATCTCGGAGTTGGCGCCACTGCGATACAACGTCTGACGAACCGCCAACACGTGCGGATCCTTGGCCGCCTGGCGCAGCAAATCGACCACCGGGGTGAACGACTCGAACGGGTGCAGCAACAGGATGTCCTGTTTGCTGATCACGCTGAAAATGTTCTCGCTGTTTTGCAGCAGTTTCGGGATCTGCGGGGTAAACGGGGTGTATTGCAGCTCCGGATGACTGTCCAGGCCGGTGATGCTGAACAACCGGGTCAGGTTGACCGGGCCATTGACCTGATACAGCTCGGTCTCGTGCAAGTTGAACTGCTTGAGCAGGTAATCGGACAAGTGTTTCGGGCAGGTATCGGCCACTTCCAGCCGCACCGCGTCACCGTAGCGACGGGAGAACAACTCGCCGCGCAGGGCGCGGGCCAGGTCTTCTACATCTTCGGTGTCGACCGCGAGATCGGCGTTTCGGGTCAGGCGGAACTGGTAGCAGCCCTTGACCTTCATGCCCTGGAACAGATCATCGGCGTGAGCGTGGATCATCGACGACAAGAACACATAGTTGTCGCCCGGGCCACCGACTTCTTCCGGCACCTTGATGATCCGCGGCAGCAGACGCGGTGCCGGAATGATCGCCAGACCGGAGTCGCGACCGAAGGCATCGATGCCTTCGAGCTCGACGATGAAGTTCAGGCTCTTGTTCACCAGCAACGGAAACGGGTGCGTCGGGTCGAGGCCGATCGGGGTGATGATCGGCGCGATTTCATCGCGGAAATAACGACGAACCCAAGTCTTGAGCTTGGTGGTCCAGTAGCGGCGACGGATGAAGCGGACCTGATGTTTTTCCAGTTCCGGCAACAGAATGTCGTTGAGGATCGCGTATTGGCGATCGACGTGGCCATGCACCAGCTCGCTGATACGAGCCAGGGCCTGGTGCGGTTGCAAGCCATCGGCGCCGGCTTGTTCACGGGCGAAGGTGATCTGCTTCTTCAGGCCGGCCACGCGAATCTCGAAGAACTCGTCCAGGTTGCTGGAGAAAATCAGCAGAAACTTCAGCCGCTCCAGCAATGGGTAGGACTCATCCAGCGCCTGCTCCAGCACGCGGATGTTGAACTGCAGTTGCGAGAGCTCACGATGGATGTACAGGCTGCTGTCATCCAGGCCGGGAATGGCAATCACTGGCGCCGCCACAGCGGGCTCGGCCACCACCGCGGGTGGAGCAGGCTCCAGCTCCGGCGGGGTTTCGGCGATTTGCTCCACCACAGGTTGAGCGTCTTTTACGGCAACTTCAGTGAGTCCTTCGGTATTCATCGAATGTTCCTGGGAGGGCTATTTTTGCTCTCGTAACAATTGAGCAGCACGGACGGCAAAGTAAGTCAGGATGCCATCAGCGCCTGCACGTTTAAAAGCGGTCAGGGATTCGAGGATAACCCCTTCGCTCAACCAGCCATTCTGGATCGCTGCCATGTGCATGGCGTATTCGCCGCTGACCTGATAGACAAAGGTCGGCACTTTGAATTCTTCTTTGACCCGGTAAAGGATATCCAGATACGGCATGCCTGGTTTGACCATGACCATGTCCGCGCCTTCTGACAAGTCCGCCGCCACTTCGTGCAGGGCCTCGTTGCTGTTAGCCGGGTCCATCTGATAGGAGGCCTTGTTGGCCTTGCCCAGATTCAGCGCCGAGCCCACCGCATCGCGGAACGGGCCGTAATAGGCGCTGGCGTATTTGGCCGAGTAAGCCATGATCCGCACGTTGACGTGATCGGCCAGCTCCAGCGCCTCGCGGATCGCCTGAATGCGACCGTCCATCATGTCCGACGGGGCCACCACCTGAGCGCCGGCTTCAGCGAGAGACAAAGCCTGTTTAACCAGTGCGTCGACGGTAATGTCGTTCTGCACGTAGCCTTCTTCGTCGAGGATGCCGTCCTGACCGTGAGTGGTAAACGGGTCCAGAGCGACGTCGGTGATCACACCCAACTCCGGGAACCGATCACGCAGGGCTCGGGTGGCGCGCTGGGCGATGCCATCGGGGTTCCAGGCTTCGGCGGCGTCCAGGGATTTGAGCTCCGGTGGCGTCACCGGGAACAATGCCAGCGCCGGAATCCCCAGCTCGACCCACTTGGCCGCTTCTTCAAGCAACAAATCGATGGTCAGGCGTTCGACGCCCGGCATAGAGGCCACCGCTTCGCGACGGTTTTCACCGTCCAGCACGAACACCGGCAGGATCAGATCGTCGACGGTCAATACGTTTTCACGGACCAGTCGACGCGAGAAATCATCACGACGGTTACGACGCAGGCGGGTTGCAGGAAACAAACGGTTGGCGGGGGTAAAGCTCACGGCAGACTCCTGAGCCCGCGCTGGCGGGCGAGCGTGACAGTTATAAGCGGCCATTATGACGAACGTATTACAGTTATGTGCACCCTGTGACAGGTAGCCGCATTCCATTGTCCTTGTAGGAAATGTTCACGTCGAGACACATTTTGACACTTTCCTGAATGTGTCCGAGGGGTTAGGCTGCGCGTTCATTTCGCCAGCACCCAGACAATGCTCCAACAATTTCTTCAGGAATTCGGCTACTTCGCCCTCTTTCTCGGCACGTTCTTCGAAGGCGAAACCATCCTGGTGCTCGCGGGCTTCCTTGCGTTCCGTGGATACATGGACATCAAGGTGGTGATGCTCGTGGCGTTCCTCGGCAGTTATGCCGGCGATCAGCTGTGGTACTTCCTGGGGCGCAAGCACGGGCGCAAATTGCTGGCGCGCAAACCGCGCTGGCAACTGATGGGTGATCGGGCGCTGGAACATATCCGCAAGCACCCGGACATCTGGGTACTGAGCTTCCGCTTTGTCTATGGACTGCGCACCGTGATGCCGGTGGCGATCGGTCTGTCGGGCTATCCGCCGGGACGTTATCTGCTGCTCAACGGGATTGGCGCAGCCATCTGGGCCGCCGCGCTGGCTTCCGCCGCCTATCACTTCGGCGCAGTGCTCGAAGGCATGCTGGGCAGCGTCAAGAAATATGAGCTGTGGGTGCTGGGCGCCCTGCTGGTACTGGGCTTTTGCCTGTGGCTGCGGCGGCGCTTCAAGAATGCCCGTCTGGCGAAGAAAATCTACGCCGACGAGCAAGCGTTGAAAGCCGAACAGACCAAGTCCAGCGAACCTACGACGCCCATCGAGTGAAGCGGTTTCTACAACAGTAGAGACCGATTCCGCTGAGCAGGCTGTAACTGAGCAGTCCCACCCAGCCAACCGCGCTGCCCGGCCATAGCCCGGCCATTGGCGCGAGCCACACCAGCGGCAGGTTCGATGCCAGCCGCAACAGCTCCAGCGTCAACGCCTGCGGGCGATTTTCCAGGGCCACGCCCAACACAACCAACCCCAGTGCCACAGCGCCCCAGCCCAACACCAAGGCCGAGGTCGGCAGGCTTTGCTCCAGGTTCATCAAGTAACTGCCCAAGGCGATGTAGACACAGAATTGCAGCGTCACATACCACTGCTGACGCCCGTCCAGCGGCACCTCGAATTTGCGGAATTGGCTCAGGTCCGGCTTGTTCATCGGATATTTGGCCGCCACATCCGCCGGCCGCCAACCGGTGCGCATGAACCAGATCCGCAGTTTGTCCCACCCGCTTTCGGCGCGCCGGGCGTCATCCCACAGCTGGACATAGAACTGCACGTTCGCCCACAACGGATTCCAGCTCGCCAGCGGTGTGGTCACGCCGAAAATCACCGGTTCGTTGTCGTCCTCTTCCTGGAACGAGCCGAATAGACGGTCCCAAATAATGAACACCCCGCCGTAGTTGCGATCCATGTAAAGAGCGTTCTGTGCATGGTGAGCCCGATGATTGGACGGCGTGACGAAGAACCATTCGAACCAGCCAAGCTTGGGAATGTGCCGGGTATGCACCCAGAATTGGTACAGCAGATTCAGCGCCGCAACGCTGACAAACACCAGCAGCGGCACGCCGAGCACGGCCATGGGCAGGTAGAAAATCCAGCTCAGCAGAAACCCGGTGCTGGTCTGGCGCAAGGCCGTGGAGAGGTTGTAATCCTCACTCTGATGATGCACCGAGTGGGCGGCCCAGAGGATGTTGCGCTCGTGACCCATACGGTGCAGCCAGTAGTAGCAGAAGTCGTAGAAGACGAAAGCGAACACCCAGACCCAGACACTGTCGGCCGACAGCTCAATCACGGCCAGATGCTTCAGGGCGAAGGCATAAGTGACCAGGCCGACGCCTTTGGTCAACAGGCCCGTGGTGGTCGACAGCACGCCGGTGCTGAGGCTGTTGATCGCATCTGCCACGCGGTAATTGCTCACCCCGCGCCAACGATCGGCCAGCAACTCGACCGCAATCAGCACAAAGAAAAACGGCACCGCATACAGAATGAAGTCCATGACGCGCCCTGATCAGAATCGTTCAGCAGAGATTAGGTGTAGCCGCGTATTAACCCTATGGCAACGAGTGACAAATTAGTGGACATTTAACGCCATGAATCTGGAGAAAAGCCCATGAGCAAAAAAATTGCAGTGATCCTTTCCGGCTGCGGCGTGTACGACGGCGCCGAGATCCACGAAAGCGTGATCACCCTGCTGCGGCTGGACCAGCGCGGTGCCCAGGTGCAGTGTTTCGCACCCAATATCGCGCAGTTGCATGTGATCAACCACCTGACCGGCGAAGAAATGCCCGAGGCGCGCAACGTGCTGGTGGAATCGGCGCGGATCGCCCGGGGCAACATCAAGGATATCCGTGATGCCAGCGTCGAAGACTTCGATGCGCTGATTGTTCCCGGCGGATTTGGATCAGCCAAGAACCTGTCGAACTTTGCCGTCGAAGGTGCCGGATGCAGCATTCAACCTGACGTCCTGGCGTTGACCGAAGCGTTCGCCGAGGCCGGCAAACCGGTGGGGCTGATCTGCATCTCGCCGGCCCTGGCGGCCAAGATCTACGGCCCAGGCGTGACCTGTACCATCGGCAACGATGCCGATACCGCTGCCGCGATGAACAAAATGGGCGCCACCCATGCCGAGTGCGCAGTGACCGACATCGTCGAAGACAAAGCGCGCAAACTAGTGAGCACTCCGGCGTACATGCTGGCGCAATCGATCAGCGAGGCCGCTTCCGGCATCAACAAACTGGTCGACCGCGTACTGGAACTGACCCACGAAAACGACGAGTAAAGAGGCAAGATCAAAAGATCGCAGGCTTCGCCGGCTCCTACAGGATTTTGTACTGCCCCGTAATTTGCGTCGGTCACGGTCCATGTAGGAGCTGCCGCAGGCTGCGATCTTTTCAGGCGTTACGCGACAACCGGGTAAGTATCCGGTCCAGTGCATTGGCGAACGCCTGCTTCTCGCGCTCGCCAAACGGTGCCGGCCCGCCGCTCATCTGGCCCTGTTCACGCAGATCGGTGAACAGGTTGCGCACCGCCAGTCGATCACCCATGTTCTGCGCATCGAACTCCTTGCCCCGTGGGTCCAGCGCCGCAACGCCCTTCTTCACCAACCGGTCCGCCAGCGGCACATCGCTGCAAATCACCAGTTCACCTGGCACTGCGTGTTCCACCAGATAATCGTCAGCGGCATCCGGGCCGCTGGGCACCACGATCAACTTCACCAGGGCAAGGCCCGGCTTGATCTGCGGCTGGCCGGCCACCAGCACCACTTCGAACTGGCGCTTGAGGGCGAATTTCACCACCAGATCCTTGGCTGCCCGCGGGCAAGCGTCGGCATCGATCCACACGCGCATAGTGTTTTCCTCGTCCAAAAAAAATCGCGAGCAGGCTCGCTCCCACAGGTTATACGCAATCCTGTGGGAGCGAGCCTGCTCGCGATTGTGAGCGCAGCGAATGCTTTTAAGAAACCGGCAGACGCCGCTTCTCGGCCATCCGGCTGCGGCTGTACAGCACGATGATCGCAATGATCGCCACGGCCTGAGCACTCAGCGAATAGGCATCAGCGTGGATCCCCAGCCAGTCGAAGTCAAAGAACGGCACCGGTCGCGTGCCGAAGATCCCGGCCTCCTGCAACGCCTTCACGCCATGGCCGGCAAACACCACCGACAACGCGCACAGCAGCCCGGCATTGATGCCAAAGAACAACGCCAGCGGCAGTTTCGCCGAGCCGCGCAGAATCACCCAGGCCAGACCGATCAGCAATACCAGCGCCGTCGCCCCGCCCGCCATTACGGCGTTGTGCCCTGCCGGCCCGGCCTGCAACCACAGGGTTTCGTAAAACAGGATCACTTCGAACAGCTCGCGATACACCGAGAAGAACGCCAGGATCGCAAACCCGAAACGCCCGCCGCCGCTCACCAGGCTGCTCTTGATGTAATCCTGCCAGGCCGCTGCGTGACGACGGTCGTGCATCCATACGCCGAGCCAGAGCACCATGACACTGGCAAACAGTGCAGTGGCACCTTCCAGCAGTTCACGCTGGGCACCGCTGACGTCGATCACATACGCCGCCACCGCCCAGGTCGCCAACCCGGCCAGCAGTGCCAGGCCCCAACCGATGTTGACACTGCGCACCGCCGATTGCTGACCGGTATTGCGCAGGAACGCGAGGATCGCCGCGAGCACCAGAATCGCTTCAAGACCTTCTCGCAACAGAATCAACAGACCGGAAATGTAGCTCAGCGACCAGCTCAAGCCATCACTGCCCAGCAGGCCAGCGGACTCTTTCAACTTGGCTTTGGCCGCCTCCAGACGCTGCTCGGCCTGGGCCACCGGCAAGCCATCCTGCAACGATTGACGGTAAGCCATCAGGGACTTCTCGGTGTCTTTGCGCACGTTGGCGTCGACGTTGTCCAGAGAGCTTTCGACCAGCTCGAAGCCTTCCAGGTACGCTGCCACCGACAGGTCGTAGGCCTGATCGTGCTCGCCGGCGCGGTAGGCGGCGATGCTCTTGTCCAAGGTGGCCGCCGTGTAATCAAGCAACTGCCCCGGGCCACGCTTGACCTGCGGCGGTTGCGCCCGTTGCGCGCGGAAGGTCGCGGCCGCTTGCGGCCCCTCGGCGGCCTGCACTTCGGCTGGCGTCTGACGTGCCAGGTCGGCGATGTTGTAGGTTTTCTCGGATTTTGCCGCGGCCGGATCGGCGCTGAAGCTGGCGATGTAGGTCGCCAGGTCCCAACGTTGACGATCATCCAGTTGATCGGCGAAGGCCGGCATGTCGGTGCCTTCAACGCCCATGCCCAGCGTGTTGTAGATCGCATAGAGGCTCAGACGGTCCAGTCGCACGGCATCGCGCAGATTGGCCGGCGGAGGCGTCATACCGACACCTGCCGGGCCATCACCGGCGCCCGCATCGCCATGGCACACCGAGCATTGCTGGGTATACAACGGCGCGCCGCGGGTCGGGTCCGGGGTGATGACCGGGGCCTGGCTAACCTCGTAGGTCACCGCCAGTTTTGCCCCCAGCTGCCGCGCCTGACGGGCGACGTCTGCGCCATCTTTGCGAGCGGCGATCGCAGCGCCAAGGCTACCGACGCCCTGCTCCAGTTCTGCGCGGTCGGGTTTGGCCGGCAAATCGGCGATCAAACCTTGCAACACCTTCAGGAATTCCTGCTGTTCGCGGTATTCAGACTCATCGATGACTTTGCCCGCCTCGACCGTCGCCGGGTAATCAGCGCCAATGTAATCGAGCAAATGCAGGGCTTTGGGCGCACCTTCCGCGGTTTCGGCCAGCGCATTGAAGCTGCAGAACGCGATCACCGGCAGCACGAGCCACGCCAGAAAACGAGAGGAGGCAATCATGAATAAATCTCAAATGGAAATACGAAGTAACACATTGTTCACTCCCAATGAGTTTCACTCAAGCTTTGTTGGTATTTCCTGCTCAGCTGCGTATACATTCAGCGGCCAATTGCTATCTCCTCGCGTTATCCGATCAAGGAAGAATCATCGTCCATGCGCTCCTGCCTCTTGTTCTCGCTGCTGAGTCTCGCCCTGCAACTGAGTGGATGTGCCGCGTACCGAAATTACGATCAGGAGATGCAACAGACCAACGATCAACTATTGGTGGGCAACCTTCAGGGTGCGCTGGACCTGGTGGAATCGCACAATCCCTGGGAAGACAAGGATCTGCTCTATTACTTCGAGAAAGGCGCCATCCTGAGTGTCGCCAGTGCGCTGCCGCAGAGCCAGAAAGCCTGGCGCAGCGCCGACCAGATGGTGTTCCAGCGCGAAGAAGCGGTGCCCTCCGGCGCAATGAAACTGCTCACACGGTTTGGCAATGAAATGGGCACCCTGCTGGTCAATGACAAACTGCGTCGCTACGAAGGTTACGACTACGAAAAAGTCATGTTGACCACGCAAATGGCCCTCAACCAATTGGCTGCGAATGACTTCGACGGCGCCCGCGCCGACATCAAGAAAACCCACGAACGCGAAGCGCTGATTGCCCGTCAGCGCGAGCGGCAGTACGAAGAGCTCGAGGAGCAGGCCAAGGCCCAGGGCATTTCGGTGCGCTACAAGGATCTGCAGGGCTACCCGGTGACCACCCTCGATGCGCCAGCCGTCATCGAACTGAAGAACGGTTATCAGAGTGCGTTCAGTCATTACCTGGCTGGCTTCACCTACGAAGCCCTCGGCGAACGCGCGCTCGCCGCGCCGGGCTATCGCCAGGCAATTGAATTGCGCCCGAACCTGCCGTTTCTCGAGCAGGCGCTGCGCAACCTCGACAAGCCGCCGGCAAAAGCCGATGAAAGTGATGTGTTGATCATCGTCCAAAGCGGCCTGGCGCCGGCACGCAGCTCGGTGCGCGTGCCGATTCCGGTACGGCTCAACGAAAACCTGGTGATCGTTGCCCCGATTTCTTTCCCGGTGATGATCCCGGACAGCATCACGCCAGCGTTCGACCACATCATCGTCGATGGTCGCAAACGGCCGCTGACCGCACTCAACAGCGTCACTGACATGGCGTTGCGCACCTTGCGTGATGACATGCCCGCCATCATCTCGCGGGCCATGTTCCGCGCCAACATGGCGGCTATCGGCCAGGCCGAGGAAAACCAACGCAACCCGGCCAAAGCATCGCTGGTGGTCACCCGCGAAGACCCATTCGAGGAGGCCGACACCCGCACATGGCGCACCCTGCCGGACAAAACCCTGGTCGCGCGTCTGCCGCTGAAAAAAGGTGAACACCTGTTCATCGCGCCGAACGCGCCCGGCACCGCGCCGGTTACCCTGCGCATCAACCGTGACTTTCAAGTCATCAACCTGCGCACGATAAACACCGTGGCATTCGTCGTCGGAACGACTTACGAGCTCACCTCGCCAGCGCCGGTATCAGGCCAGAAATAAGTAATGGCACATTTGTGAAAGCATGTAATTAAAAAGCCATTACATGGCCAGCATCCCTGTTTATAATGCCGCGCCATCGTTATTGCGATATGGCATTTAAGCTCCTCTTTTTAGGAGGAATTGGCAGGAGGCCAACAGCCCTGTCGATGGTCCCAACAGCCCGACCAGCACGCGGCTGCTTATATTCAGGGAAGACGTACCCCTATGGTATTCCGCGCCCCCACCTTGATCGCGCTCAGCGCGGTCACGTTGCTTTCCGGCTGCTCGGCCTTTCGTAACTACGATTCGGAACTTGCACAAACCAACCAGCAACTGGCTTCCGGCAACGTCGACGCCGCATTGACCCTGCTGGAAAAGAACAACACCAGCAAAGACAAAGACCTGCTCTATTACTTCGAGAAAGGTGAACTGCTGCGCGCCAAGGGCGACTTGTCCGGCAGCCAGAACGCTTGGACCAGTGCCGATCAGGTGGTGGGCAAGTGGGAAGACTCGGTCAGGCTCGACACCGACAAATACCTGGCTCAGTTCGGCAGCTTCCTGGTCAACGACAAGGTTCGTCGCTACGAAGGCTACGACTACGAAAAAGTCATGCTGACCACGCAGATGGCCCTCAACCTGCTGGCGGTAAACGATTTCGACGGCGCGCGCACCGCGATCAAGAAGACTCACGAACGTGAAGCGGTGATCGCCGAGCTGCGTGACAAGGAATACCTCAAGAGCGAAGAGCAAGCCGAGAAAGAAGGCGTCAAAACCCAATACAAGGATCTTCAGGGTTACCCGGTGGCCAGCCTCGACGCACCGGAAGTGGTCAGCCTGAAAAACAGCTACCAGAGTGCGTTCAGCCATTATCTGGCCGGTTTCGTCTATGAAGCCCTGGGCGAGAAAGATCTGGCGGCACCAGGTTATCGCAAGGCCGCCGAGCTGCGGCCGAATACGCCGTTGCTGGAACAGGCGCTGGTGAATCTCGACAAACCCGCCAAGAACGATGACAGCGACATCCTGATCGTTGTGCAAAGCGGCCTGGCGCCGTCCCGCGATTCGATCCGCATTCCGCTGCCATTGCCTATCAGCAACAACGTGGTGATCACGCCGCTGTCATTCCCGATCATCAAACCGGATACCTCCACTGCCACCTTCGCCCAGATCGGCGTGGACGGTCAGCAGTTGAATCTGACGCAACTCAACAGCACCACCGCCATGTCCCGTCGCGCGCTGCGTGACGACATGCCGGGCATCATCCTGCGCACCACCGTGCGGGCGATCACTCGCGGCGTAGCACAGAAGCAGATCAACGAAACCAACCCGCTGGCAGGTCTTGCGGTCGGCATCACTTCAGCCGTGCTCGAAGGTGCCGATACCCGTACGTGGCGTACGTTGCCGGACAACACTCAGGTGGTGCGTCTGCGCTTGAAGAAAGGCGAGCATAGCGTCACGTTGCCGAGCGCCGTGGGCGGCTCGATAGTCAAGGTCACCGTCGATCAGCGCTTTCAGGTCATTACCCTGCGCGCCGTGGGCAATCAAGTATTCGCCAGCGGCGTGGCTGCGCACGTGATGCCGAGCGCCAACCCGACCGCCGTGGCCAGCCTCAAACAACCTTAAGAACGGAGTCTTTGCATGCACTTCAAATTCATCGCTGTCGTCGCGCTGGCCTTGCTGGCCGGCTGCGCCACCCCGCCACCACCAGAGCCAGGCAGCGCTGCCAGCAAGGTCGTGGCCATGGGCAAGCTCAAGAACATCGTGGTCGGCGCCATGCGCGTGGCCCGGGAAAACGGCTTCATGACGGTCAATGCCCAGCTGAGCAACACCAGCTATAACAACAAGACCTTCTACTACCGTTTTGCCTGGCTCGGCCCTGAAGGCTTCCCGGTTGCCGAAGAGGAAACCTGGAAAAGTCAGCTGATGTACGGCGAACAGACCAGTTTCATTCAGGCCATTGCGCCAACCGCCAAAGCCGTGGATTTCCGTCTCGAAATCAAAACGCCTTAAGCCCGACACCCTATTCGTTCAGTTCTAGAGAGCATTCCCCATGTTTGCACGCTTTTCGTTCATCGCCGTCATTGCCCTTCTGGCCAGCGGTTGCGCCAACACTTCGCCAACCCTGGGCAGCAAAAACATCAGCTACGGTGACACCAAGGCCGTGGAAACCGTGACCAACGAGTTCGGCTCCACCGACCTGCAGATGATCGCCGAATCCATGACCCGCTCCCTGGCCCAGTCCGGCATCCTGCAAGGCCGTCCGGTGGTGCAGGTTTACGACGTGAAGAACAAGACCAGCGAGTACATCGATACCCGCGAAATCACCACCAGCATCAAGACCCAGCTGATGAAGACCGGCGTCGCCCGCTTCGCCAGCGACAACACTGCCATGCAAAGCCAGGTTGACCAGCTCAAGCTGCAAAACCAGAGCGGCCTGTACAAGAAGAGCACCGTCGCCAAGACTGGCAACATGATCGCTGCCCAGTATCGCATCGAAGGCTCGATCAGCTCGATCGTCAAGCGCAGCAGCGATTACAAGGACGTCTTCTACAAATTCAGCCTGCAGTTGATCGACGTTGAAAGCGGTCTGGCCGAATGGATGGACGAAAAAGAGATCCGCAAAACCACGGAGCGTTAATCGATGCGCACATGGATTGGCATGATGGCCCTGGCTTGCGCGTTCAGCGTGCAAGCGGCCCCGAAAGTCGCAGTAGCGGACGTGGCGTATCAGGAACGGGTGGAGCAATACGTCCACACTGTTTCGGCCCAAAGCAACCACAGCCAGAGCTATTACGGCGCCAGTGGTTCGTCCAGTTACGAAGAGTACGAAGCCACCAGCAGCTACATCGAGCAAGGTGAACTGCGGAAATTCACCGGCGACATCAAGGGCGAGATTCTGCGCACCGGCATGTTCCAGCTGGTGCAGGGCACGCCTTATACAGCCTCGTCCAAAGGTGATGTGTATGACGTGATCAAGCGGATCAAGGCCGGTAGCTTCAAGGGTGCCGACTATGTGCTGTTCGGCACCGTGTCAGACATCGACTTCACCCGCGACATGAACGAGCTGGCCAACACTGACAGCTATTCGGCGGTGCTGGGGCTGACGCTGGTGGCGGACTTCAGCCTGATCAACACCAAGACCTTTGAGATTACCTCGGCCTTCACGGCGATGGGCGAAGGTCAGGACACCAAACTGGTGAATAGCCGGGACATCCGGGTTTCCCTGAACCGCCCACGGGTAGTACGTGATGTGTCCAAGGCGCTGGGTGAAGATGTGGCTGCGCAACTGAGCCAACAGCTTGGTGGCGGTGGCTATGAGCAGCCGGGGCAGGCGCCGCTGCGCAATAACCTGCCGCGGGATACGGCACCGGTGATTCTGCACTGATATTTCAGTAGGTACTTTGTGGCGAGGGAGCTTGCTCCCGCTCGGCTGCGTAGCAGTCGTAAATCGATTGATGCGGTTTCGGAGGAATGGTTTTGGGGCCGCTGCGCGGCCCAACGGGAGCAAGCTCCCTCGCCACAGGCAAGCCCCCTCGCCACAAAAAGCTCGCTCGCCACAATGAAAAAGGCGACCTGTAAGGGTCGCCTTTTTTGTGCCTGCAGGTTTTACACCGCGGCTTTGCGCAGGGTCGCCATGAACGCCGCCGCGCCAATGAACAGCCCGGCAAAGGTGCGGTTCATGCGTGTTTGCTGCTTGGGTGTGCGCAACAAACGCAGCACCTTGGCCGCCAGCCCGGTGTAGCCGGCCATGACGATCAGATCGACACAAATCATGGTCACACCGAGGATCAGGTACTGGGCCACCAGCGGTGCGTGGGGATCGATGAATTGCGGCAGCACCGCGAGCATGAACACCAAGGCCTTGGGGTTGCTGACGTTTACCAGAAAACCGCGAAACAACAGCGCCATCGGCTTGCCGATTTGCCGAATGGCTGCATCATCGTTCATGTCATTGGGCAGTGCGCGCCATTGCTTGACCGCGAGGTAGACCAGATAGGCCACGCCGAACCATTTGATCGCATAGAAAGCCGTGGCGGAGGCCGCGAGGATCGCACCCACACCGGCAGCGACAATCGCAATCTGCAACGCCAGGCCCAGTTGCAGACCCAAGGCGTTCCAGTAACCGCGCCAGAAACCGTAGCGCAAACCGCTGGACATCGACGCAATGGCGCCGGCACCGGGAGAAAGACTGATCACCCAGCAGGCGGCAAAAAACGCCAGCCATGTTTGAAGCACCATCGCACACCTCGACTCAGATTCGTGACAGACGTCTAAGCTAATGCGCCTTTGGGCCGATGACTACCGATTTTTTGTAGGACATGGCGACTGCCGACCAGCGTTTACGGCTGTAAGGCCTCATCGCGAGCAGGCTCGCTCCCACAGTGGTGCTCGGTTGATCACAGAAAACAGGTTCGCCGAGGATCAAATGTGGGAGCGAGCCTGCTCGCGATAGCGGTGTGTCAGGCTATAGAAAGTCTATTTTTCAAACCCGTTCGAAGAGAACACATCAGTGCCACGCCAGCGTCGAACCGAGCGCTGGAAGAACAGGCTATTGGGCACTTGCACCATGGCGCTGCCGGTACCGAGTTCTTCGGCTTCGATCAGCGTGGTGTAGAGCAGATTGATCGCCACCACCCGGCCTTTGACGCCGGGCTTGTCGGTGGTATCCACCAACTCGACCACATCGCCGATACGGAATGGGCCGACGGTAAAGATCAGAATCGCGCAAAGCAGATTGGAGAGCACGCTCCACATGGCGAAAAACGCCACGGCAGCTACTGCAACGAAACCGGACAACGCCGTCCAGAGCACCGTGGCCGACACGCCGAGGCGTTCCAGCACGAAGATCAGCGCGCTGCCCATGATCAGCCAGCGCAAACCGCCGCGCAGCGGCATGAAAAACTGCGGCGGAAACGGGTAGCGCTCACCCAATCGAGTCAGGCATTTAGCGACGACACGCTGGGCGATATAACCGGCCAGCAGGATCAGCAGGATTTGCACGACCAGCCAGAGCGGCTCGCCCCACCCTGCCGGTAAAGGCAGCTTGAAGGCGTCCATCAGGACAGTGCCTCCAGCTCCGCCTGCATGCTTTCGAGCAGTTCCAGCGCTTCCATCCAGGCTTCTTCCAGTTCGGCTTCACGCACCTTCAGCTTGGCTTGTTCAGCCAGCAGATCACGCAAATCGTTCTTGCGCATCGGCTCGTAAATGTCGCTGTCGCCAAGGCTGGTATCGATCTTCGCCAGCTTCTCGTGCAGCTTGCCCAACTCGGCTTCAAGCTTGTCGGCCTCACGCTTGTGCGGTGCCAGTTGCTGACGCAATGCAGCAGCGGCCTGGCGCTGGGCCTTCTTGTCGGTCTTGTCCGGATTGACTGGTGTATTGCTGACCGGGGCATTGCGTTGACGGTATTCGACCAGCCAACGGGCGTAGTCTTCCAGGTCGCCGTCGAACTCCTCGACCTTGCCGTCTGCCACCAGATAGAAGTTGTCAGTGGTGCTTTTGAGCAGATGGCGATCGTGTGAGACCACCAGTACCGCGCCACTGAATTCCTGCAGGGCCATGGTCAGCGCCAGCCGCATTTCCAGATCCAGGTGGTTGGTCGGTTCGTCGAGCAGCAACAAGTTCGGTCGATCCCAAGCGATCAATGCCAAGGCCAGACGCGCCTTCTCACCGCCGGAAAAATTCAGTACCGGCTCATCGATACGCGCGCCGCGGAAGTCGAAACCACCGAGGAAGTCGCGCAGGGTCTGCTCACGCTCGGTCGGCGCCAGGCGCTGCAAGTGCAGCAACGGGCTGGCCTTGGAGTCGAGGGAATCGAGCTGATGCTGGGCGAAGTAGCCAACGACGGTGTTTTCACCGCGCGTCAGGCGACCGGCCAACGGCTCTAGCTCACCGGCGAGGTTTTTGATCAGGGTCGATTTACCCGCGCCGTTCGGGCCGAGCAAGCCGATCCGCGCGCCTGGGGTCAGTTGCAGCTTGACCTTCTCCAGAATGGCTTTGTCACCGTAGCCCAGTCGAGCATCCGACAGATCGATCAACGGGCTGGAAATTTTCGTCGACTCGCGGAAGACGAAATCAAACGGAGAATCGACGTGCGCGGCGGACAGCTCTTCCATCCGCTCCAGCGCCTTGATCCGGCTCTGGGCCTGACGGGCCTTGGTGGCCTGGGCCTTGAAGCGGGCGATGTAGCTTTCCATGTGCGCACGTTGCGCCTGTTGCTTCTCGTAGGCCTGTTGTTGCTGGGCCAGACGTTCGGCACGGGCGCGTTCGAAGGCGCTATAACCACCGCGATACAGAGTGATCTTGCGTTGATCGACGTGGGCTACGTGATCGACCACGGCATCGAGGAAGTCCCGGTCGTGGGAAATCAGCATCAAGGTGCCGGGGTAGCTTTTAAGCCACTCTTCGAGCCAGATGATGGCGTCGAGGTCCAAGTGGTTGGTCGGTTCGTCGAGCAGCAACAGGTCCGAAGGGCACATCAACGCCTGCGCCAGGTTCAGACGCATCCGCCAGCCACCGGAGAAATCTCCTACTTGCCGATCCATCTGCTCATTGGTGAAGCCAAGGCCGGCCAGCAGCTTTCGAGCCCGAGCGTCGGCGGTGTAGCCGTCGGCGCTGTCGAGTTCCGAGTGCAGGCGGGCCTGAGCGGCACCGTCATGGGCCGCTTCGGCTGCGGCGAGGTCGCGTTGCACCTCGCGCAGGCGCAGGTCACCATCGAGCACGTAGTCGACCGCGATGCGTTCGAGCGTCTCGATTTCCTGACGCATGTGGGCGATGCGCCAGTCGGCCGGCAGGAAGCAATCACCCGAGTCCGGGTGCAGTTCGCCCCGGATCAAGGCGAACAGGCTCGATTTGCCGGCGCCGTTGGCACCGATGAGGCCGGCTTTGTGGCCGGCGTGCAGGGTCAGCTCGGCGTCTTCTAGCAGACGTTGCGGGCCACGCTGTAAAGTCAGGTTCTGAAGTCGAATCATAATGGCGGCGGAGTCTACCAGCTTCGCTCGCAACTGGCGCGAGTAGCACTATGTCCTCTGACCTGTGGAGCTTTTCCCTTGGCACTTACGCCCGTCCCGGCGTTGAAGATGCCTGCCTGCAATTACAGTCGGCGGGTATCAATGTGTGCTTGCTGCTCTGCGGGCTGTGGCTGGCAGAACGTGGCGTCGCCTGTAACGAACAACGATTGCAGCAACTGCGTAGCGTGGCCGAGCCTTGGGACGCAGACGTGGTGCAACCGCTGCGAGCCTTGCGGGTGAATTGGAAAGTCGTTGCCGCTGACGATAGCGAACTGAATGCCTTGCGCGAGCAAGTGAAGGCACTCGAGCTGGAAGCCGAGCGACATCTGTTGGTACGACTGGAACGATCGGCGTTGAGTTGGCCGCAAGGTGAGGCGACCGATCTATCGGCCTGGCTGGAAGGTGTAACGGCAGGCGCCGTCCACCTGGACCGCGACGCGCTGCATCAGCTGCGCGTCGCGGTAAGCAGCACTTAGGAAGCGCTGGTTGGGGTGGTTGCTGCGATCGATGCGGCGGCCGGCGTTGGCGCTGGCGTGGCTGTCGAGGTGGCTGCTGCTAAAGCAGACGTTGCTGCCGGAGCCGGGTTGGCTGGCTTGGCAACTGGCGCGGCGGCCGGCTTGGCGGCAACCGGTTTTTTCACTGCTGGTTTTGCAGCTGGCTTGGCGGCTGGCTTTGCAGCCGGTTTGGCAGCGGCAGGTTTGGCTGCTGGTTTCGCTGCGGCAGGTTTTGCAGCAGCAGTTTTGGCAGCCGGTTTGGCTGCAGCTTTTGCAGCCGGTTTTGCAGCTGGCTTGGCAGCAGTTTTAGTCGCGACTGGTTTCGCGGCAGGCTTGGCAGCAGGTTTCGCAGCGGCAGTTCTAGCCGCTGGTTTTGCAGCCGGTTTGGCAGCTGGTTTAGCCGCTGCAGTTTTCGCCACTGCCGGTTTAGCGGCGGCGGTTCTTGCAGCCGGTTTAGCGGCAGCTGTTTTGGCAGCGGCTGGCTTGGCGGCAGGTTTGGCAGCAGCTGTTTTTGCAGCCGGTTTTGCAGCGCTAGCAGCGACTGGTTTTTTTGCCGCAGGTTTAGCGGCAGGTTTTGCTGCGGCTTTCACCGGTGCTTTGGCAGCCGGTTTGGCAGCAGGCTTGGCCGGTGCTTTTGCAGCAGCCGGTTTGGCAGCGGCTTTCTTGGCAGGAGCCGCAGCAGGCTTGGCCGAACGCAGAGACAACGCCTTGCCGACAGCCTCTTGTACACGACCGACGCCCTGGGCCAGTTTCAGGCTTTCTTGAGCATCGCGCTTGAGTTGCAGAATGTAGCTGCGAGTTTCGGATTGACGATCCTTGAGGGCATCGAGCAAGTCCTCAAGCTCCTTCACCGCGCCCTTGGCTTTGGCTTGTGCCTTGGCCTTGCCGGCCGCCGCAGCGTCCTGCAATTTGGTACGGGACTTGTGCAGTTTTTCTTGCGCTTTTCCGCGTTGCTTTTCCAGTTTGGCGAGCAGTTTTTCAGCATCAGCCAAGGCTTGGGAACAAGCGTTTTCCAGATGCTCGAGCAAGCTGCCCGAGAGTTGTTGGAGTAAGTGCAACGGAGTATTTACTGGCTTCTTGGTGGCCGACATGGTTTACCTCCTGGCTGACGTGGGTGCGGCTCATACTAGACCTCTGCAGCTACCGCCGCTAGGGCATGTTGACAGTATCCAAAGCGCTGCGTTGCAACAGATTGAAATTCTTCTGCGCCTGCGTAAAACCAGTTCACCGTCGAGCACATTCACACTGGCATAATCCCCCGCATCCCAGGTCGGAGAGTGCCCATGTCGCGCTACCTTTTTTTATCACTGTGCGTGTTTTTTTCCGTGGCCCACGCCGCCGAAAAAACCAAAGAAAATGACACTCATGATCTCTCTTACAGCCTGGGCGCAAGCCTCGGTGAACGCCTGCGCCAAGAGGTTCCCGATCTGCAACTTCAGGCGCTGATCCAAGGCTTGCAACAAGCCTATCAAGGCAAACCCCTGGCGCTGAAAGATGAGCAGATCGAACAGATTCTTGCCGAGCACGAAGCCCAGGTCGCCTTGCAACCGAGCACGCCGCAAAGTGAAATCGCCCTCGAAAAAGAGCAGGCCTTTCTCGCCGAGGAAAAAGCCAGACCGGGTGTTCGTGAGCTGGCCGATGGAATATTGCTAACAGAGTTGGCGCCGGGCACTGGCGCCAAAGCTGGCCCCAACGGCAAAATCCAGGTGCTGTACATCGGTCGCCTTCCCGACGGCACGGTGTTCGATCAGAACAGTCAGCCGCAGTGGTTCAGTCTCGACAGCGTGATCAGCGGATGGCGCAGCGCGTTGCAGCAAATGCCGGTCGGTGCGAAATGGCGCCTGGTGATTCCATCGGCCGAAGCCTATGGCGCCGAGGGTGCCGGCGACCTGATTGCGCCGTTCACACCGCTGGTATTCGAAGTCGAATTGCGCGGTGCCACGAGCTGAATACCGGAAACGAAAAACGGCGCGCATAGCGCACCGTTTTTGGAGGTCTTGCAGGAAGGGGGTTCAGGCTTGAACCGGGTCCTCTTCCTTGTGAGCGGTATGCAGCACTTCGATCAGGCAGTCCTCCAGTTCGAAGCGTTCGTGCAACAAGCCACCCAGCTCCTTGAATTTCTCCGCGACACATTTACCGGCATCACACAGGTCGTTGAACGCCAGCAGCTTCTCGGTAATGACGTCGATGCGCGGGTAGATCGTCTCGGCCAACTCCAGACCGCGAGTATCACCGAACGCCTTGGCTTCGCCGGTCAGCTGTTCGTAGATCTCGAAATGCCCGGCAGACACATAGTCGACCAGCACACCGCAGAATTCCTGCAACGGTTTTCGGTTCTCGCCCAAAGCTTCGGGCTTGGCGCCGAGAGCGTCATAGGTCCGAACCAGTTCGTGACGCTCCTGCAACCAGCGATCGATCAGCAGATGCACTCCACCCCAGCGTTCCTGAGCATTCTGACAACTTTCGAGCATGGTGATTCTCTCTTCCCTTGTGGGTCATGCTGCTCTACACCTGTCGCACACTTGAAGATCAAGAGTCGACCAGGCAGAGCGTCATTCGAGCAACATAAATCCAATGACACGTGCGGGCCAGATTATGCCCGCGCGCCTATGGCTTCAAGGTACGCAGGAGATAAAGTTCATACAAGTGTTTAATCACCCGTCAGTACCCGGTGCGACGACTCGCCGCTGAGCGGTCGCTGACACGCGATCCAGACAAGGCGCAGCAACTGATACCCGCCCAGAATCATCATCGCAACGAAGAACAGCAGACTCCACTCCGGAATGCTCAGGTCGAACAGCGTCCAGGAAATTTCCGCGCAATCGGCGGTTCCTTTGAACATTCGCTGCACGACACACAACCAGGGCGTACTGGCGAACAGATCGGCCAGATCAGGCGAGCATGCCGATAGCTGATGCACCGGATCGCTCTGCAACACCACCTGCCGCCATGCAGTGATGGTCCCCGCCAGACTGCAGAGCAGACCCAGCAGCCAATACAGGAACGATCCGAAGCGGCCAGGTCCCTGTACTGAAGCCGCCAGGCAGACACCCGTGAGCAGCGCCAGGCAAACCCGCTGCAACAGGCACAACCCGCAAGGCTTGAGGCCGACCGCATATTCCAGGTAATAGGAAACGCCCAAGGCCAGGGCACCTGCAATGAAGACCATGAAAAACAAGGAGCGTGAGCAGGCCAAAGACATGGCTTTTCCGTAACAGTAGAGACAGGCGGTTACGGTAGAGGAAAGCGCAGCAGCCTTTCAAGGCAGGCCACCACGGACACTTCACCAGAAGTGTAGGGAATTCCCGACAGTGCCGAGAGGATTTGATGTAGCCCTCTGTAGGACTTTGCCGGCGAAGGATTACAACGCTGAAACAGTGGCGGATTCGAAGCGATCCCCGCCTCCTGTAGCAGCAGGCTGCGCCAGCCGCTACAAGCGCAGGAATCAGGCGTGAGCCGGCACCGGCAACGGGGCCGCCAGCAAGCGCTCATCCAGCAGACCCAAGCCCTCCTGGAACAGCTGATTACTGCGTTCGGTGTCACCCAGTTGCGCCAGTAATCGCGCCAGTTCAGCGCAGGCTTCAGGGTTGCGCTGCACACGCAGGCTGCTCTCCAGATAATCCCGGGCCTTGCCCCACAGACTGCTTTGCAGACACAAACGGCCCAACGTCAGCAACAGGCTCGGGTCGGCGGGATGATCCTTGAGCCAGCCCTCGGCAGTGTGCAGTTGCCTGGCCGGATCGCTGCCGCGAACCAGTCCGTAAAGGCGTGCCAGATGGCTGTCGTATTGGCGCTTGAGGGCTGCACGCAGGACCTCCTCGGCCTCGACCTGTGCCCCCAGTTGCCGCAATTGCTCGGCATAGGCCAGCACCAGTTGCGGTTCCTGGCGCTGAGCGGCGGTGAGTTGCTGCCAGGCGCGATTGAGCGATTGCAAACCGACAGTGCCGTCCTCTTCCCGGTGCGCAGCCAACGAAAGATTTTCACCCCAGGCCCGGCGCTCCAGCTCAGCCAGTTCGGCCGGTGGCAATACTTTGTCCTTGCGTAACTCCGGCAACAAGCGAATCACGGCCGACCAGTCGCCCCGCTGCTGAAGCAGGCGCTGCAACTGACGCAAGGTCTGGACGTTATGAGGATGACGCTCGTGCATGGCTTGCAGGGTCACCAGCGCACCTTCAGTGTCGCCGCGATCAGTCTGCAATTGGGCATGGTTCAAGGCAATCGCCAGCTCGGCCTGGGGCTGTCGCTCCAGAGCGCGCTCCAGCAGATTGTCGCTTTCCTCGTAGTGACCTTGTTCGTTCGCGGCGCGGGCAGCACCCAGGTAGTAGAGCAACGGCTGGCGCTCGGCTTCCGCTGCGCGATACAGATGACGCTGCGCGCTGGCCCAACGGCCCTCTGCCAAATCCAGTTGACCGTGCTCGATCGCCACTTGCACCCGCCGACTGCGATTGCGCCGCGACCATGGATTGACCACTCCACCGGAAGTCGTCACCAGCTCGATCAACGCCTTGATGCCCCAGAACACCAGCCACAGCACGACCACCAGGGCCAGGGTTGCCCACAGGCTCGATTCGTAACGGAAGCTCTTGTAGGCGATCAGCACGTAGCCGGAATGCTCGGCAATCGCCAGCCCCAACGCGGCGGCAGCGGCGATGACCACGAACACAATCACATAGAGACGCTTCATGGCGTGGCCTCCTGCAAAGTGCTCGCGGCAGGTTTGGCCAGAGGTTTCACCGACTCCTCGGCGTTGACGTTGCGCCGCTCGAGATAGGCCTGAACCGTACTCAACGTGCCCGTCAGATCTGGCGTGACCACCGTGACCGGCTGCTTGCTCAACTCGACCACCTGCTCGAGCATGATTTTGCTCTGAGGGTTATCCGGGTTGAAGTTGCCCTTGAGCACATCCCGCGCCTCGGCCAGCGCCTGGGTGTAAACCGCGGCCTGGCCATTGAGCGCAGCCCACTGCGCTTGCTCCAGCGACAGACTCAGGGCCAGACGAACTTGGCTCAAGCTCTGCCCTGCCAGCAACGGCCGGACATTCTTGTCGGCATTGAAATCGATACGGATATAACGCGAGATCTGATCCCACCATTGCGCCCAGCGACTGGCGCCGTCGCCATCGGCGGTCAGGCCCAGCAGGGATTCGCCACGGTCCTTGTACTCAGGCGCCAGCTCGGTGAGGCTGATCACTTGATCGCGCAAGGCACCCAGTCGCAGGAACAATCCGGTGCGATCCGGCTGTTCGGTACTGCGCAGGGCTACCAGGGTTTTGGCCACTTGCTCGCGAGCGGCAAAAGTCCCCGGGTCGTTCTGCTCACGGAGAATCTCATCGGCGCCTTGCACCAGGGCCTGGGCACTGCTGATGTCCTGCAACGCCGACAGACGCAGACTGGCCAGACGCAGCAAGTGCTCTGCTTCAGCCAGACGCCAGTCCTTGCGGCTCGCGCCGAGGACGGTTTCCAGACGTTGATTCAGGCGTTGCTGATCGCCTTGGAGTTGAGTGACCAGACGACTGCGCGCGTCAAGTTCCTCGGCGGCCGGCATTTGTTCGAGGCGGGCCGTCAGGCGTTGCTCGTTGAGCTTCAGGCTCTGCGCCTGATCATTCAGCGCCTGTACCTGACTCAACTGTTGCTGGTTATTGGCTTGCAGGTGACGCACCTGCCAGACTCCCCAACCGCCCACGGCAACACCGGCAGCGCCCAACAGCAGCGCGACGATTGCCAACCCATTGCCTCGGCGCTGCTCAACAGCAGGTGGTGCAGTTTCAACCGGTGCATCAACCTGTGCATCAAGCACGGGCCGGACGTCATCTTTAGGCAAGGCTGTTTCGCTCACGTGTCCATCCTTTGCATTAGAAAACGGGCACGGGGTGCTCCCGTAACGCCGCCAGCAAGGCCGCGGCACTGGCGCCACGACAATCCACAACTGTTTGGGCCCCGGCGGCACGTGCCAGCTCGGCGACCCTGGGGCTTGGAACAAACAACGGCAACCGCACCATGCTCGGCCAGGCATCGCCAGCCAATCGGTGCAGGTGCTCAAAACCCTGTCCACTGCTGACCACCAACCCGTTCAAGCGTTCCGCCTCGATCCGGTCAGGCAGCGTTGCCGGCGGGTACTGCGGCAAACCGCGCCGGTACAACTCCAGATACTCGACACTAGCACCAAGCTCGCGTAAACGCTCAGCCAGCAGCTCGCGCCCACCCTCCCCGCGCATGATCAGCACTCGCGGATCGGGGCCGGCGACAGCCTCGCGCAACGACGCAAGCTCAAGCAAGGCTTCACTGTCATCGCCATCGACCGGGAAGCTCACATCCAGCCCGTTACCCTCGAGGAGCTGCGCCGTCGCCGCGCCCACGCTGAACCACTTCAGAACCGGTGGCTGCGGCCAGTACTGGTTGAGCAGATCGACTGCGATTCTGGCGGCCGGCTTGCTGACCACGATCACCGCGCAATAGCTCTCCAGGTTCGGAATGATTTCGCGCATTGTGTCAGAGGCGGGAATCGGCTCGATATCCAAAAGCGGCAAGCTGCTGCTGAAAACCCCCGCGTCGGCCAGCACACGGGCAAGCGCCGCCGATTCATCCGCAGGGCGTGTCAGCAACAGGCGCCAGCCAGTCACTCGTGCCCTGCCTCGCCATAGACTGCTTTCAGAATATCGGCGGCGCCCTGGCTCAGCAGGTCTTCGGCCACTTGCACACCCAAAGCCTCGGCATCAGCCCGTGGCGCCCGGGCCTCGGCGCTGAGCAACAGGCCGCCGCTCGGATCACCCACCAAACCACGCAACCAGATCTGCTCGCCTTCAAGCACGGCGTAGCAAGCGATTGGCACTTGGCAGCCACCATTCAAATGTTTGTTGAGAGCACGTTCGGCAGTAACACGAGTGGCCGTGTCCTGATGATGCAGCGGCGCCAGCAGCGCATGGATTTCAGTGTCGGCACTACGGCATTCGATACCGACCGCGCCTTGGCCACCTGCCGGCAGACTGTCTTCGGCACTGATGGCCGAAGTGATGCGGTCTTCGAAGCCCAGGCGAATCAAACCCGCTGCGGCGAGGATGATGGCGTCGTATTCGCCGGCATCGAGCTTGGCCAGGCGAGTGTTGACGTTACCGCGCAGGAAGCGGATTTCCAGGTCCGGACGGCGGGTCAGCAGCTGAGCCTGACGACGCAGGCTGGAGGTGCCGACGATGCTGCCCGGCGGCAACTCATCCAGGCTGGCGTAGGTATTGGAGACAAATGCATCGCGCGGGTCTTCGCGCTCGCAGATGCAAAACAGACCGAGGCCCTCGGGGAAGTCCATCGGCACGTCTTTCATGGAATGCACGGCGATGTCGGCTGCGTTTTCCAGCAGCGCGGTTTCCAGCTCCTTGACGAACAGGCCCTTGCCGCCGATTTTCGACAGCGGCGAATCGAGCAGCTTGTCGCCTCGACTGACCATGGGAACCAGCGTCACGAGCAGGCCCGGATGGGCCTCTTCCAGACGAGCCTTGACGTATTCGGCCTGCCACAGGGCGAGAGCACTTTTTCGGGTGGCGATGCGGATTTCGCGAGAGGACATGGATCAATCCGTACTGAATAGATACGGCAGATAATAACAGCTCAGCCAAATCCACTTTGACTTGTATCAGAAACTGCGTGGCCTCCCTGGCCCTCAATGTCTGGTAACAGGTAGAAATCTGCCCTGAATTAAAGCTGTTGCATCATTTTGCGCACGCCGGCCACATGGCGTCGACTGACGATCAGGGCATCGCCGTTCAGGCCTTTGAGAAACAGCTGGAAATGCCCCAGGGGCGTGCGTTGCAGCCGCTCGATGCGTTCGCGAGCAACCAATGCGTTGCGGTGGATCCGCACGAAACGGTCGCCAAATTCGTCTTCGAGGGCCTTGAGTGGTTCGTCTAGCAGCACTTCACCGCCTTCATGACGCAAGGTGACGTACTTGTGGTCGGCAATGAAGTAGACCACCTGACCCAACGGAATCAGTTCGATACCTTTTCGGGTGCGGGCGCTGATGTGGCTGCGCGGGCCGCTACCGGTTTCGGCCGCCGGGCGAGTCAAGGCCGCGAGCTGGACGCGATTGGGTCGCTCGGCTTTCTTTAATGCTTCGTGTAACTGTTCTGTGCGCACTGGCTTCACCAGATAACCCACGGCGCTGGCCTGTAGGGCTTCCACGGCAAATTCATCGGGCCCGGTGCAAAACACCACGGCAGGCGGGGTTTCGCGTTCGCACAATCGTGCAGCCACTTGCAGGCCATCGAGGCCCGGCATGCGAATATCGAGTAGCACGATATCCGGTTTGTGACTGTCGATCAGTGCCAACGCCTCTTCGCCGTTCGTGGCGCTGGGCTCCAGGACATTGTATCCCTCGAGTTCGCCGACCATTCGGCTCAGGCGCTCGCGGGCCAGGGGTTCGTCATCAACGATCAGGACATTCATATTGCGCTGGATTCCTGCGTGAGTCTCGCACAAGGATAGCGTAGACAGGTGAAGTGACGTCCGTCACCGCGATCCACGCTAAGACTAGCGCGAGGGCCAAAAAGTGCCGCGAGACCGACGGCTAAATTTTTATCTGCCGCGTGACTGGCGGCCCAGGCCCGCACTGGCGAGGCATCGCCGTAGGGTTTGCTGATACACAATATGAACACCCCTCTTCTCTCTATAGTCAGCTGCAGCATCGAGAAGTGCGCTGATCCTCTGTCCAACTGTAGACGGTTGCCGGGACGATATTGCTCAATTGAAAAATATCGTTGCGCAATTTCCGTATCGTTTGCTCCGAGCAGGGGTCGCACGATGAGAAAAAACCTGTCGACCAGTGTCAGCGACAGGATTGGCAACCCTGTTATTATCCGCGTCAGCGTTTCACGCCATCTTTCTTCAAGCCGATACGAGCGAATTCATGAGCACTGACAAGACCAATCAGTCCTGGGGCGGCCGCTTCAGTGAACCCGTCGACGCCTTCGTCGCCCGCTTCACCGCCTCCGTCACCTTCGACCAGCGCCTGTATCGCCACGACATCATGGGCTCGATCGCCCACGCCAGCATGCTGGCCAAGGTCGGCGTGCTGACCGATGCCGAGCGCGACAGCATCATCGATGGCCTGAACACCATCCAGGGTGAAATCGAGGCCGGCCAGTTCGACTGGAGCATCGACCTTGAAGACGTGCACATGAACATCGAGGCGCGTCTGACCGACCGCATCGGCGTGACCGGTAAAAAGCTGCACACCGGCCGCAGCCGTAACGACCAGGTCGCCACCGACATCCGTCTGTGGCTGCGTGACGAGATCGACCTGATCCTCAGCGAAATCACCCGCCTGCAACAAGGCCTGCTGGAGCAGGCCGAGCGCGAAGCCGCCAGCATCATGCCGGGCTTCACTCACCTGCAAACCGCGCAGCCGGTGACCTTCGGGCATCACATGCTGGCCTGGTTCGAAATGCTCAGCCGCGACTACGAGCGTCTGGTGGACTGCCGCAAGCGCACCAACCGCATGCCGCTGGGCAGCGCCGCACTGGCTGGCACCACTTACCCGATCGACCGCGAATACACCGCTCAACTGCTGGGCTTCGACGCTGTCGGCGGTAACTCCCTGGACAACGTGTCCGATCGCGACTTCGCCATCGAGTTCTGTTCGGCCGCGAGCATCGCGATGATGCACTTGTCGCGTTTCTCCGAAGAGTTGGTGTTGTGGACCAGCGCGCAGTTCCAGTTCATCGATCTGCCGGACCGTTTCTGCACCGGCAGCTCGATCATGCCGCAAAAGAAAAACCCGGACGTGCCGGAGCTGGTTCGCGGCAAGACTGGCCGGGTATTCGGCGCACTGATGGGCCTGCTGACCCTGATGAAAGGCCAGCCGCTGGCCTACAACAAGGACAACCAGGAAGACAAGGAACCGCTGTTCGACGCCGCCGACACCCTGCGCGACTCGCTGCGTGCCTTTGCCGACATGATCCCGGCGATCAAACCGAAACACGCGATGATGCGCGAAGCGGCCCTGCGCGGTTTCTCCACGGCTACCGACCTGGCCGACTATCTGGTGCGCCGTGGCCTGCCGTTCCGTGATTGCCACGAGATCGTTGGCCATGCGGTGAAGTACGGCGTGGAAAGCGGCAAGGACCTGGCGGAAATGAGCCTGGAAGAACTGCGCAAGTTCAGCGATCAGATCGAGCAGGACGTATTTGCCGTGCTGACCCTGGAAGGCTCGGTGAATGCCCGTGACCACATCGGCGGGACTGCGCCGGCGCAGGTCAAGAAGGCAGTTGCTCGCGGTCAGGCGTTGCTCGCCAGCCGTTAAAATCTTCGCGGGCAAGTCGGATCGCCGCACCGCTCGCTCCTACAAAGACCGTGTTTGTTCTTGTAGGAGCGAGCGGTGCGGCGATCCGACTTGCCCGCGAAGGCATTCTCAAGATCGTTACACGTCTACTTTTTGGACGCGATCATCTGCAGAAACGCAGGCATCGCCGCGTCCTTGTCCTTTGCGATCCGCTGCACATGCGGATTCTGCTCCAGACGCTCCAGCAGCGCCCTGGCCGCCGGCATCTCGGCCAACAAATCGATATCAAACAGCTTCTGCGCCACTGCACGGGCCAACGGCACGCTATACAGAAAATACACATCAGCAATGCTCAGGCTGTCACCCGCCACATAGGGGGCGAACTTGCCGTGTCTGCCCAGCGAGGCAAACCCCAGCAGCAATTCGGCCTTGGTCTTTTCCTGGATAGCGTCCGGTACCGTCATGCCGAAAAACGCCGCGGGGTAACAGGCGCGTCCGGGCAGTTCGATGTACAGCTCGATTTCCTTGGCCAAGGCCAGGACCTGCGCTCGCTCGTAAGGATCGCTCGGCAGCAGCGGCGTGCCTTTCTGGCTCTGCTCGAGGTACTCGAGAATCACGCTGGTTTCATTGATGAAACCTTGTTCGACGCCCAGCACCGGAACCTTTCCACGCGGGCTGATGGCTAGCGTCTCGGGGGTATTGTTTGGGTAAAACGGCACCTCTTCAAACGGCAGTCCCTTCTCCAGCAACGCCAGCTTGACCATGTTGTAGTAGTTGCTGACGCAAAATCCATAAAGCTTGAGCATTACATAGCCTCCAGGCCGTGCAGGGGTTGGCAGCGCCAGTTATAGAACGCTCGGGCACTTCTTGCCAGCAGCATCACAGCGCTGAATGCAGGTAAACTGGCCGCCTTTCCTTGAGGAGCCTGCCATGAGCGAGCCTAACGATATCGACAACGACGAAGAAGAGTTCACCGAAACGACGCTGATCGAAGCGATCGAGAACCAGATCGAAAGCGATAACCCGCCAGCAGCCAAGGCGACCTTCAACAAGCTGACCCTGGTCGGTTACGAGCGTGAAGAAATCCTCAGCCTGATGGCCCACGTGCTGGCGGTGGAAATCGACGCGATCCTCGAAGAAGACCGCGCGTTTAACACCCAATGGTACGAAGCTGCGCTGCGCGCTCTGCCAGAGTTACCGCCGGAAAAGCAATAAGCCAGTCCTGTCACGGGGCTTTTGTGGCGAGGGAGCTTGCTCCCGTTCGGCTGCGTAGCAGTCGCAAAGCTTTTGGGGCCGCTTCACGACCCAACGGGAGCAAGCTCCCTCGCCACAGACAAGCCCCTTCGCCACAGAAGCCCGCCTCCACATAAATTGTCACCAATCCATACCGCCTTGCCCCAGACGCTGACTAAACTGGAAACCACCCCGAGGCGAAAAAACCCTGTTACGAGCACTGGACATGCCGCGCGAGTGGGATCACCTTAGGAGCGCTATCGTCCAATTCCTAGAAAGTCTGGAGTCCTTATGTCGCTTACCCCTGAGTTGGTTGCCGAACTGGAAATCCTCGCCCTCTTCAACCTGGACAGTTCCCAGGAAGGTTTGAAAATTCATCAGACCGCTGCCCCGAAAGCCATTGCCGCTGCCCAAAGACTGTTCGACAAAGAATTGATCACCCAGCCCGATGGCGGTTATCTGACCAGCCTGGGGCGTGACGCTGCACAAAATGTGCAAACCGTTCTAACCATTCTGTCCGTGCGCGAAACAGCCTGAGCCTCACCGCATCGCCCACGGAAACCTCTGTCACGGGATTTCCGCGGGCACACTTTGGTGCCCACTGTCGCCGTGCGATAGAAACCTGACGCCAGAAATACAAAATCAGCTTAAAAGTCCCGGGGCCGAGGCGCTAAACTGCCCCTCATCCCGAGCCCTCCACGTCCGAGCCCGCGAGCCGGATTGAGCTGACATGACCCGCACCCATGAAATCCGCCCCGATCTGGACGAGGGAATCGACCGCAAGGTTCTCAGCCAGCTGCGCGCCCGTTTTCTGAAGCTCAACGAGGGCCGCATGGCCCGTGCAATGGAAGGGCTGTCGACCCGCCAGCAAACGGTTCTGACCCTGCTGCCGCTGTTTTTCCACGTCAATCATCCGCTGTTGCCGGGTTACGTTTCGGGTAGCACTCCGGCCGGGCTGTCGAATTTCGAACCTGACGCCAACGCCCTCGCCGAAGTCCAGCGCCTGACCCGCTCGTTTTCCTATAAGCCGCGCCACGGCAGCAATCCGCCGCGACCAATTCACGGCCTGTTCCTGATGGGCAGCCTCGGTACCTTGGCCCAAGCCGATCAGAGCGACATGGACGTATGGGTCTGTCACGGACCGGACTTGAGCGAAAGCGAGCTCACAGAACTGCGCAAGAAATGCCAGTTGCTTGAAATATGGGCCGCCAGCCAGGGTGCCGAGGCGCATTTCTTCCTGATCGACCCGGCTCGCTTCGTGCTCGGCGAGCGCGATACCCAACTGAGTTCGGAAGACTGTGGCACCACCCAGCACTATCTGCTGCTGGACGAGTTCTACCGCACCGCGATCTGGCTGGCCGGCCGTACACCCATCTGGTGGCTGGTGCCGGTTTATGAAGAGGCGGCGTACGACCGGTATACCCACACGCTGTTATCCAAGCGTTTCATCCGTGCCGACGAAACCCTGGACCTGGGGCATCTGGCGTATATCCCGCCGGGGGAATTCATCGGTGCCGGGCTCTGGCAATTGTTCAAAGGCATCGAGTCACCGTACAAATCAGTGCTCAAACTGCTGCTGACCGAGGTCTATGCCAGCGAACACCCCAAGGTCCAGTGCCTGAGCCTGCGCTTCAAACAAGCAGTGTTTGCCAATCAACTGGACCTTGATGAACTGGATCCATATGTCGTGGTTTACCGGCGAATCGAGGAATACCTCATGGCCCGGGGCGAACCGGAACGGCTGGAGCTGGTACGCCGCGCGCTGTACTTGAAGGTCAACCGCAAACTCACCGGCAGCAGCGGTCGCACCCAGAGCTGGCAGCGTTCGTTGCTCGAACGCCTGGCCCACGAATGGCAATGGGATCAGCGTCAGCTCGCATTGCTCGACAGTCGCAGTCAGTGGAAAGTCCGCCAGGTCAGCGCCGAACGCCGAGCCCTGGTCGGCGAGCTGAATTACAGCTACCGCTTCCTGACGCAGTTCGCCCGCAACGAGCAGACCGTCAGCCTGATCAACAAGCGCGACCTCAATGTACTGGGCCGGCGGTTGTACGCGGCCTTCGAGCGCAAGGCTGACAAGGTCGAGTTCATCAACCCCGGCATCGCTCCCGATCTGGCCGAAGACACCCTGACGCTGGTGCAGGCGCCGAACAAAAAAGAACCGGGGCAAACCCAATGGGGTTTGTACAACGGCAGCCTGACCACTCACGAGTGGGAGCATTTCGCGCCAATCAAGCGCAGTCGTCAGTTACTGGAACTACTCACCTGGTGCCACCGCAACGGCGTGATCGACAGCAGCACCCGCCTGGCCTTGCACCCCGGCACCAGCGACTTGAGCGAGTTCGAACTGTTCAACCTGCTCGGCAGCCTGCAACAAAGCATCGCCCTGCCTTTGACCACTGTCGCCGAAGAGCCTTTGCTGCGCGCCAGTGTGCCGAGCGAAGTACTGATTCTGGTAAACGTCGGCATCGATCCGCTCAAGCACCATCGCGACCTGAACATCCTGATGACCACCGAGCGCACCGATTCCCTGAGCTATGCCGGCGTGCGGGAAAACCTGGTATTGACCCTGGATCAGGTCACGCTCAATAGCTGGAACGAGGTGCTGGTCAGCCGTTTTGACGGCCCCCACGCCCTGCTCGACTGCCTGCGCGATTACCTCAACAACCTGCCGGACGGGCCACAACAGCCCAAGCTGCGGGTGCGTTGTTTTTGCCACAACCGCGCGCAATTCATTGCCCGGCGGGTCGAAGAAATCCTCGACACCGCGCAGAACCTGCTGCTGAGCAAACTCAATTATCGTTACCTGATTCAGGTCCAGCAGCACTACCACGTGCTGGAGCTGACGCCGGGCCAGGTCAATCACGTCGCCCTCGCCACCCTGCCGGCTCTGTTCGACTACCTCGGCGAAGAACTGGCGAGCTACAGCCCGTTTCATCTGGACCCGATGGCACTGGAAGACCACGATCTGGCGCTGATCCTGCCTATGGGGCAACCCGACTGCGTTCAGGTGTTCTACCGGGTCCACGAACACCAGGCCGATTTGTATGTACTGGATGAATTCAATGCCTTGTGGCAGCAGTGTTTGCCTTATCACGACGAACAAAGCCTGCTGGTGCCGCTGCAACGCTTCCTGCAATCGATCCAGTACCGGCGCGATGCCTTGCTGCCGATGGACGCAGCCCAGCCACTGAGCCTGGACACGCTGTATTACCAGTTGTTGCCTTCAGGTACTGCACGGGCGCGTCGGGTCGAAGCCCGGCCGGCGCCACAAACCCCGGTCAACAAACCGTTCTATGACGTACAGGCCATCGTCGGCAAAGCCGCACCAGGGCAGGTGCAGGTCACGTTGTATTGCAATCAGCGGGAATTTTCAGAGCTGGAACATGGCGACCAACTGTTCAGCGTGGTCGCCGGGGAAATCGTCGAGCAGCGCCGCGAGACCGAACGCTATCGCTGCTACATCACCGACCTGGACCTGTCGGGCCTGCTCGGTGATGGTCAGGGTTCAAGCCATCTGTATCTGCGCTACAAGGCCGACCTGGAACGCGCACTGAACGAGGCGCTCGAGCAGGTCTGAAGGGATGTTATTCCGGGAAGTCGCCGCCATGAGCAGGCTGCGATTCAACTTCCAGCAGGGTCAGTTTCAAGGTTTTGCCGCCCGGTGCCGGCCAGTCGATGTGCTGGCCAACCTTCAGGCCGAGCAACGCACTGCCCACCGGCGCGAGAATGGAAATCCGGCCTTCGTCGGCATTGGCATCCTTGGGGTAAACCAGGGTCAGGTGATAGTCCTTGCCGCTGCTCTCTTCACGGCAATGCACACGGGAATTCATGGTCACGACATCGGCGGGCACTTCATCGTGACCGACCAGAGTATCGGCGCGATCCAGTTCGGTTTGCAGCGCGATAACGCCCGGCAGCGTGTCATCCAGGCTGTCGATCAGGCGCTCCAGACGTTGTACGTCCAGACGGGTAAGGGTGATGGAAGGTGCGGTCATGATCAGGGCAGACTCCTTTCTTCTGCACGAAAAAAGCAAAACCCCGCCAGAAAAAGGCGGGGTTTTCACGAGCCTCGATGGGTTGAGGCGTCTCTGGACACTATCACAGCTCAATAAATATACAAGTGAGGGGCGGCGGACGGTTTCCCGCCCCTGTAGGAGCTGCCGCAGGCTGCGATCTTTTGGCGGCGCTGAAGATTGCTGTAGAGCAAGATCAAAAGATCGCAGCCTGCGGCAGCTCCTACAGTGAACTGGCGGTAGCCTTACGATTCGAGGCCTGCGCACAAATCACCCGCCGCCGCTCATCATCCGCCGAGCGCCATTCGCGAATATCTTCGACATGGCGGAAACACCCCAGGCAGACCTTCTGTTCATCCAGCCGACACACACCACTGCACGGCGACGGCACTGCCGGGCTGACATTGCTGTAAAGCGGTTTGGGCGGACGAACGGGTACAGGCGGGGTCACGATCTCACAGGCCTTCGAAATCAAAGTCAGCGCCAGCCTGTTGCTTGACGATACGCTCCAGCATTTCGCCCAACTGCTCTTCGCTCTTGTCGCACATCCAGCGCTCGCTTTCTTCGTCGTAGTCGAAGTGGAAACCACCGGAAACAGCCGCCAGCCACAGCTGACGCAACGGTTCCTGACGACTGAAGATCAACTGGCTGCCGTTTTCGAACTTGACGGTGAGCACACCGGCTGAACTTTCCAGATCGATATCCAGGTCACTCTCGTCGAAAATATCCTCCAGCGCCTGCTGGGTTGCATCGACCAGGTCGTGGAAACGGGCTTCGGTCAAACTCATTGCGGGAACCTCAAAAAGTGTCTACTCACGCTCAAGCGCCGCAAGATACGGGCGAGCCCCGGTGATTGCAAAGGATAACGACCCATGGCGATCACGAAACCTGTGGGAGCGAGCCTGCTCGCGAAGAGGCCATCATATTCAACATCAATGTTGACTGACACTACGCCTTCGCGAGCAGGCTCGCTCCCACAGGGATTGCGCTTGGCTGACCGACATCGTGCCAAGCCCCGCCGGACGGGAGGCGCGTCGCATAGGCAAGCTGCCGGGTGGCCGGTATACTCCGGCGCAATTAACGCATTTTCAAGGATTTCGCCATGAAGCGCCTGATCTCTTCCCTTGCTGCGCTCGTCGCGGTTGCCTGCCTTGTGTCGGCCTGTGGTCAAAAAGGCCCGCTGTACCTGCCTGATGAAAATCAGGATCCTGCAGAGCAAGCCAAATCATCGCAGCAGACTCCGTCGAAAGCACATAAGCACGACGTCTACTAAGGGAACGCTATGGACGCTTTTAACTACCGTGACGGTGAGCTGTTCGCGGAAGGTGTTGCCCTGTCCGCCATCGCCGAGCGCTTTGGTACACCGACCTACGTCTACTCCCGTGCCCACATCGAAGCCCAGTACCTGGCTTACGCCGATGCGCTGGCAGGCATGCCGCATCTGGTCTGCTTTGCGGTCAAGGCCAACTCCAACCTGGGCGTACTGAATGTCCTGGCGCGTATTGGCGCCGGTTTCGACATCGTTTCCCGTGGCGAGCTCGAGCGCGTACTGGCCGCTGGCGGCACTGCTGACAAGATCGTGTTCTCCGGTGTCGGCAAGACCCGTGACGACATGCGTCGTGCGCTGGAAGTCGGCGTGCACTGCTTCAACGTCGAGTCCACCGATGAGCTCGAACGCCTGCAAGTAGTGGCCGCCGAACTGGGCGTTCGCGCGCCGATCTCGTTGCGCGTGAACCCGGACGTCGATGCCGGCACTCACCCGTACATCTCCACCGGTCTGAAGGAAAACAAGTTCGGCATCGCCATCGCCGACGCCGAAGACGTGTACATCCGCGCCGCACAACTGCCTAACCTGGAAGTGGTCGGCGTCGATTGCCACATCGGTTCGCAACTGACCACCCTGCCGCCATTCATCGATGCTCTCGACCGCCTGCTGGGCCTGGTCGACCGCCTCGGCGATTGCGGCATCTACCTGCGCCACATCGATCTCGGTGGTGGTTTGGGCGTGCGTTATCGTGATGAAGAGCCGCCATTGGCTGCCGACTACATCAAAGCCGTGCGCGAGCGTCTCGACGGTCGTGACCTGGCGCTGGTGTTCGAGCCTGGCCGTTTCATCGTCGCCAACGCCGGCATGCTACTGACCCAGGTCGAGTACCTCAAGCACACCGAACACAAAGACTTCGCCATCGTCGACGCGGCCATGAACGACCTGATCCGCCCGGCGCTGTATCAAGCCTGGATGGACGTCACCGCCGTGAGCCCGCGCAACAGCGCCGCTCGCGCCTACGACATCGTCGGCCCGATCTGCGAAACAGGCGACTTCCTGGCCAAGGATCGTCAACTGGCGCTGGAAGAAGGCGACCTGCTGGCCGTGCATTCGGCCGGTGCCTATGGGTTTGTCATGAGTTCCAACTACAACACCCGTGGCCGTGCCGCTGAAGTGTTGGTGGACGGTGATCAGGCATTTGAAGTGCGTCGCCGTGAGACGGTAGCCGAGTTGTTTGCTGGCGAAAGCCTGCTGCCGGAGTAAAACCATGCTGCTGCGTTTTACCAAGATGCACGGCCTGGGCAATGACTTCATGGTTCTCGACCTGGTCAGCCAGCACGCGCACATCCTGCCAAAACACGCAAAGCTTTGGGGCGATCGGCACACGGGGATCGGTTTCGATCAGTTGCTGATCGTCGAAGCGCCCAGCAACCCGGACGTGGATTTCCGCTATCGGATCTTCAACGCCGACGGCTCCGAAGTGGAACAGTGCGGCAACGGTGCGCGCTGTTTCGCCCGCTTCGTACTCGACAAGCGCCTGACCGCCAAGCGGCTGATTCGCGTCGAGACCAAAAGCGGCATCATCGAACTGGACATCCGCAACGATGGCCAGATCAGCGTCAACATGGGCGCTCCGCGCCTGGTGCCGGCCGAGATTCCGTTCGAAGCCCCGAGCCAGGCCCTGAGCTATCAGGTCGACGTCGACGGCACCACGGTCGAACTGGCTGCGGTGTCCATGGGCAACCCCCATGCCGTGTTGCGGGTCAGCGACATCAACAACGCACCGGTGCATGAACTGGGACCGAAAATCGAACATCACCCGCGCTTCCCGGCGCGGGTCAATGTCGGTTTTCTCCAGGTCATCGACCGGAGCCGCGCGCAGTTGCGCGTCTGGGAACGCGGGGCCGGGGAAACCCAGGCGTGCGGAACCGGCGCTTGTGCTGCCGCAGTGGCCGCGATCAGCCAGGGGTGGATGGATTCGCCGCTATTGATCGACCTGCCCGGCGGGCGTCTGTCCATTGAATGGGCAGGCCCTGGCCAACCGGTCATGATGACCGGCCCGGCAGTGCGCGTATACGAAGGACAAGTGCGTCTTTGAGTGAGCGAAATCCATGACCGACAAGCCCCAGGTTCCCGCCCTACAGCCCGACGAATCCCCTTCCGAAAGCCTTGAGGCGGCGGCGATTGCCGCGTACCTGGAGGCTCATCCGGATTTCTTCATCGAGCACGAAGAACTGCTCCCGGCCCTGCGCATTCCGCACCAGCGCGGCGACACCATTTCGCTGGTCGAACGCCAGATGACGATTCTGCGCGACCGCAATATCGAGATGCGTCACCGCCTCTCGCAATTGATGGACGTGGCCCGGGACAACGATCGACTCTTCGACAAAACCCGCCGCCTGATTCTCGCGCTGATGGACGCCACCAGCCTGGAAGATGTGGTGATCAGCGTTGAAGACAGCCTGCGCCAAGACTTCCAGGTGCCCTTTGTCAGCCTGATCCTGCTGGGCGACAACCCGATGCCGGTGGGCCGCTGGGTGACGCATGCCGACGCGCAAACGGCCATCGGCGGCTTGCTCTCGGAAGACAAGAGCGTCAGCGGCAGCCTGCGTGAGCATGAACTGGACTTCCTGTTCGGCGAAGAACAGCGCAAGCAGATCGGCTCCACCGCCGTCGTCGCCATCAGTCACCAGGGCATCCACGGCGTTCTGGCCATCGCCAGCCGCGATCCGCAGCACTACAAGAGCTCGGTGGGCACGCTGTTCCTGAGCTACATCGCCGAAGTCATGGGCCGCGTGCTGCCACGGGTCAACAGCTCCCTGCGCTCGGTACGCTGACCATGGAACGACAACTGGACGCTTACTGCGAACACCTGCGCAGTGAGCGGCAGGTGTCGCCGCACACGCTGTACGCCTACCGCCGCGACCTCGACAAAGTGCTGGGCTGGTGCGTCAAACAGAACATCGACAGCTGGGCCGCGCTGGACATCCAGCGCCTGCGCAGCCTGATCGCTCGCCTGCACTCCCAAGGCCAATCATCCCGCAGTCTGGCGCGCCTGCTGTCGGCAGTACGCGGGCTCTATCACTATCTGAACCGCGAAGGTCTGTGCGATCACGACCCGGCCAATGGCCTGGCACCGCCCAAGGGCGAACGTCGCCTGCCGAAGACCCTCGACACTGACCGCGCGCTGCAACTGCTTGAGGGTGCAGTAGAGGATGATTTTCTCGCGCGTCGGGATCAGGCGATTCTGGAGCTGTTCTATTCCTCCGGCCTGCGCCTTTCTGAACTGACCGGGCTCAACCTTGATCAGCTGGATCTGGCTGACGGTATGGTCCAGGTGCTCGGCAAGGGCAGCAAAACCCGCCTGTTGCCGGTGGGCAAAAAGGCGCGCGAAGCGCTGGAGTTGTGGCTGCCGCTACGAGCCATGACCAACCCGGCAGACGACGCAGTGTTTGTCAGCCAGCAAGGCCGGCGCCTCGGCCCTCGGGCGATTCAGGTGCGGGTCAAGGCCGCCGGCGAGCGCGAACTGGGGCAGAACCTGCATCCGCACATGTTGCGACACTCCTTCGCCAGCCATTTGTTGGAGTCCTCTCAGGACTTGCGGGCGGTGCAGGAACTGCTTGGCCACTCGGACATCAAGACCACCCAGATCTACACCCACCTGGACTTCCAGCACCTGGCGACGGTCTACGACAGTGCCCACCCACGGGCTAAACGCATTAAAGGCGATGATTCATGACCATCCAATTGATCACCTTCGACCTCGACGACACCCTGTGGGATACCGCCCCAGTGATTGCCAGCGCCGAAGTCATATTGCGTGAATGGCTGACCGAGCATGCACCGAACCTGGGCGCGGTGCCGGTGGAACATCTGTGGTCGATTCGCGAGCGAGTGCTGAGCCACGAACCGAGCCTCAAGCACCGCATCAGTGCCCTGCGTCGGCGGGTGTTGTTCCATGCGCTGGAAGAAGCCGGTTACAGACATACCGAAGCATCCGACCTGGCCGATCAGGGGTTCGAAGTGTTTCTGCATGCGCGGCATCAGCTGGAGATCTTCCCGGAGGTGCAACCGACCCTGGAAATTCTGGCCAATCACTATGCGCTTGGCGTGGTGACCAACGGCAATGCCGATGTGCGTCGATTGGGGCTGGCGGATTACTTCAAGTTTGCCCTGTGCGCCGAAGACATCGGCATCGCCAAGCCCGATGCGCGACTGTTTCATGAGGCTTTGCAGCGTGGCGGCGCGACCGCCGAAACGGCGGTGCATATCGGCGACCATCCCGGCGACGACATTGCCGGCGCTCAGCAGGCGGGGTTGCGTGCAATCTGGTTTAACCCGGCGGGCAAGGTATGGGAAGCCGAGAAGGCGCCGGATGCAGAGATTCGTAGCCTGAACGAATTGCCGGGGTTGTTGGCGCGGTGGAACGCCCAACACTGACTCAGTACACACATACCCCTGTGGGAGCGAGCCTGCTCGCGATAGCGGTGTGTCAGCCAACATCAATATTGAATGTGACGGCCTCATCGCGAGCAGGCTCGCTCCCACATTGGATCGTATCGAACCCAAGACCTTTGTTCCGCCCATGAAAAAGCCCGCAGCGACGGCGGGCTTTTTCAGCAAGCAAGAAGCAGGCGCTTAGATAGGCCGGCTGCCGTACTTGTTATCAGGCTTCTTGGGAGGATCGGCGACCACATTGGCCTCCACTTCCTGCACCTTGCCGCCCCGTGCCAGAAACTCTTCCATGGCCTTGGCCAGGGCGTCGCGTTCCTTGTTCTTGGCTTCGACGCTCGGCAGCTCATCGACCGATACCGCAGCCTTGGCCTTGCCTTTGGCAGTCGGAACGGGCGTATCACCACCGTCATCTTCAGCGACGTCTTCGGCCGCCGCTTCAAGGCCTTCTTCGGTTTCGTCTTCGTCGCCTACTTCGAGGTCGTCGTTTTCCAGATCATCGTCGCTCATGTTCTACCTCATGACTTGCGAAAAGCAGATTAGTTATAGCCCAGCTTTGCCGTCTGTCGACGGCTGCCGGAAAAAAATCAACCACCGCTGGTAACCAGCGGTTTTATGCCCCTTCACCGTGCACGGTGGCGAGGACTTTGCGGGCACCGCCATGATCACGGTGCTCGCCCAGATAAACACCTTGCCAGGTCCCCAACGCCAGTCGGCCTGCCGAAATCGGCAAACTGAGCTGACAGCCAAGCACGCTGGCCTTGAAGTGCGCCGGGAGGTCGTCCAGGCCTTCGTCGTTATGCTCATAGCCGTCTGTTCCTTGTGGGATCAGACGATTGAAAAATCGTTCGAAGTCGCGACGTACCGCCGGATCGGCGTTCTCGTTGATGGTCAACGACGCCGAGGTATGCTGTAGCCACAAATGCAACAGACCGACCCGACACGCCTTGAGTTCAGGCAAGCCGGCGAGTAATTCGTCCGTTACCAGATGAAAGCCCCGGGGCCGTGCCCGCAGGGTAATCAGAGTCTGTTGCCACATACAGTTCTCCGCACGTTCGGGGCGCATTCTAGCGCGCTCTGTGAAAAAACAAAGGCCCTAATATTCCTTCAATCGTGTAAGCCATTGGCCGCAGAAAAACGCCCGTCATAAACGCGACTGAACGTGTATGAAAAAACCTTTCAGCCCTTCCTCCACTGACAAATTCCAGACAAAAAAATGCCCGGCAAGCCGGGCAAATTTTTCATGCGCGTGCTTACAAGTTGTAGCCGCGTTCGTTGTGAAGCGCCAGATCGATGCCGACCGCCTCTTCTTCATCAGTGACACGCAGACCCATGACGGCGTCCAGGACCTTGAGGATGATAAAGGTAACGATCGCGGTGTAGATCACCGTGAAGCCCACACCTTTGCACTGAATCCAGACTTGAGCAGCGATGTCGGTAACGGTGCCGAAACCGCCCAGCGATGGTGCCGCGAACACACCTGTCAGGATTGCGCCGAGGATACCGCCGATACCATGCACGCCGAAGGCATCCAGGGAATCGTCATAACCGAGTTTGCGTTTCAGGGTGGTGGCGCAGAAGAAGCACACCACGCCCGCCGCCAGACCGATCACCAAAGCGCCCATCGGGCCCACGGTGCCTGCCGCTGGAGTGATTGCAACCAGACCGGCCACCACACCCGAAGCGATACCCAGTGCGCTTGGTTTGCCGTGGGTGATCCACTCGGCAAACATCCAGCCCAGCGCCGCAGCAGCGGTGGCGATCTGGGTGACCAGCATCGCCATGCCGGCAGTGCCATTGGCGGCGGCAGCGGAACCGGCGTTGAAGCCGAACCAGCCGACCCACAGCATCGCGGCGCCCATCAGGGTGTAGCCGAGGTTGTGCGGAGCCATCGGGGTAGTCGGGAAACCTTTACGCTTGCCCAGTACCAGGCAGCAAATCAGACCGGCCACACCGGCGTTGATATGCACCACGGTGCCGCCCGCGAAGTCCAGCACGCCCCAGTCCCACAAGAGGCCTCCGTTGCCGGACCAGACCATGTGCGCAATAGGTGCGTAAACCAGGGTGAACCAGATCCCCATGAAGACCAGCATGGCGGAGAACTTCATCCGCTCGGCGAAGGCACCTACGATCAGCGCAGGGGTAATGATGGCGAAGGTCATCTGGAAGGTGACGAACACCGCCTCAGGAAACAGCGCCGCTGGACCGGTCAGGCTGGCGGGTGTGATGCCCGCGAGGAACGCCTTGCCCATGCCGCCGAAGAAGGAGTTGAAGTTGACGACGCCCTGCTCCATGCCGGTGGTGTCGAACGCAACGCTGTAGCCATAAATGACCCACAGAATGCTGATCAGACCGGTAATGGCGAAGCACTGCATCATCACGGAAAGAATGTTTTTCGAGCGAACCATGCCGCCGTAGAACAGCGCGAGGCCGGGAATGGTCATGAACAGCACAAGGGCTGTCGAGGTCATCATCCAGGCGGTATCGCCGGAATTGAGGACTGGGGCCGCCACTTCGTCTGCCGCCATGGCCAGGCCGGGCATTACGAGGGACAACAGGGCTCCTAGCCCTGCGAATTTACGCAGAGTCATATTGTTTTCTCCTGGGGCGTTGGGTTTGTGGCGGCTTAGATTGCGTCGGTATCGGTTTCGCCGGTACGGATGCGAATCGCCTGTTCCAGATTGACCACGAAGATCTTGCCGTCACCGATCTTGCCGGTGTTGGCGGCCTTGGTTATCGCCTCGATAACCCGGTCCAGATCCTTGTCGTCAATGGCGACATCGATCTTCACCTTGGGCAGGAAATCGACCACGTACTCCGCGCCGCGATACAGCTCGGTGTGACCCTTCTGCCGACCGAAGCCTTTGACCTCAGTAACAGTAATGCCCTGCACGCCGATCTCGGACAGCGACTCGCGCACGTCGTCCAGTTTGAACGGCTTGATGATGGCAGTGACTAGCTTCATGAAAACTCTCTCCCGAATTGGTGGACTTGCCCCAGGAAAACAAACCCGACTCAAGTCTAAGCGCAGTGCCTGGCTTTGTAACGCATCGTCGGCCTTACCTGCCCGTCCGACGCCAGCGAACCACTCCGCACGAAACTTCCCCCGTTCCGCTTGGCGCACTGCATTCGTCACAGCGACTGCATCAGTGCATGGGTCACCAGCGACTAAGCAGAAAGCTTGCCATCTATCCAAAACCCATAGATTTCAATCCCTTGGCCGCTACTGCAGGCCCCATCGCCCGATTGACACATCGGTTACGCACAACAACAGTGCGCGGCCGCCCACTCGCATGCGCGAAAAGCGTGCATCGCAGCTGCCGGATTGACTATAGACACTGCGTGATACACTGCCCGCCATTGTTGACAGGACATTTCCCATGCTCGCGCCCAAAGACTTCCTCGACGCCCTGAGCGGCACCGCCTCCCGCCTCTTCAGCGGCGATACTCCACTGCCAAAAAGCGAAATCGAAAGCCAGTTCAAGGCTTTGTTGCAGAGCGGCTTCAGCAAGCTGGATCTGGTGAGCCGGGAAGAGTTTGATAGCCAGATGGTTGTGCTGGCACGGACCCGGGCACGGTTGGAGAGCCTCGAGGCGAAAGTGGCGGAGCTGGAAGCGAAGCTCAGCCCACCTGCCGAGTAACCCCGCCGATCCCTTTTGACAATGGGGTCTATGTGGGAGCGAGCCTGCTCGCGATAGAGTCACCACGGTGTTCCAGCAGCCCCTCGCTGGAACAACCACCCCTGTAGGAACTGCCGAAGGCTGCGATCTTTTGATCTTAAGCCCCGCAAATATCCCGGCAACGTCCTACAAAGATCAGCACCGCCGTCCGATTGCGTCGTAAGGCCTCCAGTTTCTATGCTCATCCCCAGCTGAATGTTCAGCTCTGGGTTTGGCGACCCGGAAGACCCCGACGCACCGCGACCACATTCGACCGAGGAATTTGTTCCCATCTCGAATTATGGCGGCTATGCGTGGGAGACCTTCGGGTCTGCCGGTTTTCGGGTGTCACCGGTTCGCCAACCCGCGCATGGCTGCCACCCTTTTCGTTTGGCGACGATCAGAGGCAGTTTTCTTCATTTGATCCCGAGCACTGCACCATGGACGAAAACTATCTAATCCCCCACGTCTTCACCCGCCACAAACTCCACCTCCACGCCCTCCTTCTGGAAAACCAACCCTGGTTCAGCGCCCGCGACCTCGGTCGATTGCTCAGGCTATTCCTCGACGAACGAGCGCTACGCAAACTCGATCCCGACCAACACCAGAATCTGCAGACGCTCATCCACGGCACCGTCGAAAACACACTGCTGATCAGCGAATCCGGTGTCTACGCGTTACTGGTCTACCACTACTGCCCCGAATACCGGTGCCTGCGCGAATGGCTGACCCACGATGTCGTGCCAGCCCTCAGAGACGCGCAGCAACCCACTTCAACCGAACGCTCGATTCTGAGCCTGCTGAATTGGCCGGAGATGTCGTTGAGTTTGCTGCACTGGAATAACCAGCCGTGGATTCGGTTGCAGGATGTGCCGCAGATGCTGCCGGAGGATGAACGGCCACAACGTGCGGTGAATGCGTCGTGGTGGAAGCGTGCCTCCCGAATGCTCCAGGCATTCTGAACACACCAAAAAAACCCCACGTTTGTAACGTGGGGTTCGTTCAGGAATAGAGGGTCAGGCGCAGTGCGGAAGACGCTCAACCTGATCCCGGATCGCAGCCCCTCGTTCGATCTCGGCTTTTCGCAAATCGTATGTCGATTGCAGGTTCAGCCAAAACTCGGGAGTCGTGTCCAGACAGATAGATAGCCTTAGAGCCATATCGGCACTGACACCTCGACGCTGAAGCACGATGTCGTTCACCGTAGGCGTCGAAACACTCAGTGCCCTGGCCAAAGCCGCAGCTGTAAGGTTCAGAGGCTCAAGGTATTCCTCTTTGAGGATCTCGCCAGGGTGAACCGGGCGCATACCATTCTTAGTCATTACTCACCTCAGTGATAATCGACGATTTCGACATTCTCTGGTCCGTTAAAACCCCAAACAAAGCAAATTCGCCATTGAGCGTTGATGCGAATGCTGTGCTGACCTTTTCGATTTCCTTCCAGCACCTCCAGTCGATTGCCTGGTGGTGACCGAAGGTCCATCAGCACGGCAGCAGCATCAAGCAGCGTCAGCTTTCGTTCCACGACACTCAGAATGGCTGACCACATACGGGTCTTACCGTTGCGAAACAGGTACTCGGTCTCAGAACATTTAAAGCTAACGATCATAATTTAAAGCTTAACGTTATGCATTAATCTTGAGTGTATAACCTGAATTCACTAATGCAAACGCGGTGTTGCGATTCTTGGCCTCCCTTTCAAAACTTTAGGAAAAGGACTACCTGCGCCCTTCAGAAGGCTTTCGAAATCCAGCCGAGTCCTACAAAAACAAGCGCCAATTCCCATTGCATCAAAACCGTGTCCACCTCTTAAGCTGACTGACCAAAAAACCAATCTACAAGGCCAAAAGAGGTCGCTATGAAATCTAAAAAACAAAAAGCCAGACAGTTACTCGTCGCTGAATATCATGTTGAGGCACTCCGGTTAGCTAGGAGCGTATCGGCCAATCAACGCCGCTTTTTGATGTCGCCGCTGCTCAGGGCAAAGAACTTGAACCGAGTGGCTGGCTTGCAGGCACGAGCCTGACGAAGCTCCCGAATTAGCTCACCAACACTCGCAACATCCTGCGAAAGTTTCCGTCCCTTGCCGCCACGCTAAACCCTCACTTCCCGGCTACCCTTCAAAAACCGCAGGAAGCGGTGCCCGTACAGCTCAAGGAACGACCATGTCCCTCTCCATCGTCCATAGCCGCGCCCAAGTCGGCGTGGAAGCACCCGCCGTTACCGTAGAAGTGCATCTGGCCAACGGTTTGCCCTCTCTGACAATGGTCGGTTTGCCCGAAGCCGCCGTGAAGGAAAGCAAGGATCGGGTACGCAGCGCGATCATCAATTCAGGGCTGCAATTTCCAGCCCGACGCATCACGTTGAATCTCGCCCCGGCCGATTTACCGAAGGACGGCGGACGGTTCGATCTGGCGATCGCCCTGGGAATTCTGTCGGCCAGTGTGCAAGTGCCAACATTGACGCTGGATGACGTGGAGTGTCTTGGGGAGTTGGCACTGTCGGGGGCGGTGCGGGCAGTTCGGGGTGTGTTGCCGGCGGCGCTGGCGGCGCGCAAGGCCGGGCGCACGCTGGTGGTGCCACGGGCGAATGCGGAGGAAGCCTGCCTGGCATCGGGGTTGAAGGTGATTGCAGTGGATCATTTGCTGGAAGCGGTCGCGCATTTCAACGGCCACACGCCCATCGCCCCCTACGCTTCCAATGGCTTGCTCTACGCCAGCAAACCCTACCCCGACTTGAACGAAGTGCAGGGACAACTTGCGGCTAAACGCGCGTTGCTGATTGCAGCGGCAGGGGCTCATAACTTGCTGTTCAGCGGACCGCCGGGGACGGGAAAAACGTTGTTGGCGAGTCGTCTGCCCGGCCTGTTGCCGCCATTGGCCGAGAGTGAAGCGCTGGAAGTCGCGGCGATTCAATCGGTCGCCAGTTGTGTGCCACTGAGCCATTGGCCGCAACGCCCCTTCCGACAACCACATCACTCCGCTTCAGGTCCGGCACTGGTGGGCGGCGGCTCGAAACCGCAACCCGGCGAAATCACCCTCGCCCACCATGGTGTGCTGTTCCTCGATGAACTCCCGGAATTTGATCGCAAGGTGTTGGAGGTGTTAAGGGAACCGCTGGAATCCGGCCACATCGTGATATCCCGCGCCAAGGATCGAGTGAGGTTTCCGGCCCGCTTTCAATTAGTGGCCGCAATGAACCCGTGCCCCTGTGGATATCTTGGCGAGCCCAGTGGTAAATGCAGTTGTACACCGGACATGGTTCAGCGCTATCGCAACAAACTGTCGGGACCGCTGCTGGACCGTATCGATCTGCACCTGACGGTTGCTCGCGAAGCCACGGCGTTGAATCCTGCGTCGAAACCCGGCGACGACACTGCCACCGCCGCCGAGTTGGTTGCCGATGCACGAGAACGGCAGCAAAAGCGCCAAGGCTGTGCCAATGCATTCCTCGATTTGCCGGGCCTGCGCAAACACTGCAAGTTATCCACAGTCGACGAAACCTGGCTGGAAACGGCGTGTGAACGGCTGACCTTGTCGCTGCGAGCGGCCCATCGACTGCTCAAAGTAGCGCGCACTCTGGCGGACCTTGAACAAGTCGATGAGATCAGACGCGAGCACTTGGCCGAAGCGCTGCAATATCGGCCGACAACACTCTAGCCGGCGTCACTCCTTGGTGAGATCAACCAACGGCGTCTGCCGCACCTCAGTCTCCCGCCCACCCTGAATTTCAGTCACCTGCTTCAAAGCCTTATCCACAGCCACCTTATCTGCCAACAAGCTGTAACTGATCCGGAACTGCTTCTGTTCCTTCGGCCCAATCGTCGGCACCAGATTCAGTGGCCGCTGATAGCGGCGGTTATAAGAAAAACTAGTCCCCGGCTCCAGTCCCGTGACATAGCCCTGACCCTGGGTATCGGTGTTTTTCCACAGAGAGAACACGGGCAGTGTTTGAGTATTGAAGCCGACCGAAACCCCCAGGCTGCCGGCCTTGTTATGCAGCACGGTCAACGTGTCGCCTTTGGCATCGGCATACGGCACCACGTTGTAGACCGTTTCGTCGTAGTCCTTGGTCGGTGCGCGGTAGGTTTGCCAGTCGGGTAGATCGCCCTTGGCCTTGTCGTTGAATGGCGACACCTGTTTCACCGGCGCGGCGAAGCGGGCGCCCTGCTCCAGGAACGGCGTACTGAAGTTGCTGTGATACAGCGCCTGGTATTCCTTCGGATAGTCGCCATTGTTGGTCAGAGTGTCGTTGAGGGCGAACGCTACGCTGCCGGGCTCGGTGACCAGTTCGGTCGCGACGGAGAAGTCGACTTTCTTGAACGCCTGTTCTTTCAGCTCGCCGCGCAGAGTGATGGCGTACGGCGGTTTTTCGTCGATGTGCAGGGTGACTTTGTTCGCAGGGATGTTGGCGGCACGACCGTGCAGGGTCAGTAGCTCGCCGTTGTCCATGCCGGGGTGGCCGACCCATTCGTAGCCGCAGCGGGTGACCAGCTCATTGAAACCTTCCAGCCAGCCCAAACCACCACGGCCGTTGAGTTCGATGAAGGATGGATTGACCACTTCCTTGACCGGCGAATCCCAGCCCATGCGCACATCACGTACAGACGCTTGCAGGACGTTCATGCCGCGAGTCGGCACTACCGAAAGTTTCATCGTGCCGTTATCGATGTCGACGATGCTGACGCCCTCTTGCCGACCGCCGTGCAAGGTGCGCAGGGTGACGCTGAAGGGTTTGTCGGTTTTTACGCCGAGTTGCTGGCTGGTGATTTGCCAGTTCTGGGCGGCTTTGTCGGTGTCGAGCAGGACGTAGTCCCAGGCCATGGCTTGGGAGGCAGCGGACAGTGCGCTGAGAGCAACGAAGAGTTTGAGCGGGGTCATGGCAGCAGCCTTTCTTGGATTTGTGCCATTTTTATAGACTTGATGAAACGTTTCAGCAAGCATAAAAATCGAAACACTGGTGCTAAATGCCAAGGAAGACTATTAGTGAGGAATTGATCCGCAGATTTGAGACAAATTGGGATTTGAGTCGATCCCTTCGCTAGCAAGCCCGCTCCCACATTTAGTCTCGGGTGTTCACACATACTGTGTTCACCGCAGATCTACTATGGGAGCGGGCTTGCTCGCGAAGGCGATTTCAGAGGCGACTCAACGAAACCGGTCAACCTCATGCCGCAAATCCGCCGCGAGCTTCTCCAGCTCTTTGGCAGTCACAGCCAGGTTCGACACCACTTCGCGCTGCTCACTGTTCGCCAAAGCAATACTTTGCAGATTGCTGCTGAGCAAGGTCGCGGTGCTGCTCTGCTCTTGAGTTGCGGTGGTAATCGCCGCGAATTGCTGGCCGGCCGAGCGGCTTTGCTCATCGATCCGCGCCAGGGCCGAGGCGACGTTGGCGTTGCGCGACAGGCCTTCCTGCATCAGCACGTTGCCCTGCTCCATGGTGCTGATGGCGTTGCCGGTTTCCTGCTGGATGCTTTGGATCATCCCGGAAATTTCGTCAGTGGCCTGGCGGGTCCGTGAGGCCAGGTTACGCACCTCATCGGCCACCACCGCAAACCCACGGCCCTGCTCACCGGCGCGGGCGGCTTCGATGGCGGCGTTGAGCGCCAGCAAGTTGGTTTGTTCGGCGATCGCGGTAATCACCCCGACAATGCCGCCGATTTCCTGAGAACGCTGACCCAAGGTATTGATCACCGTCGCGGTGCTGTTCAATGCACCGGCGATTTGCTCCAGAGATGAGGACGCTTCGTCCATCGACGTACGACCGATCTGGGTTTGCTGTGCGTTTTCCTGCGCCAGACGCTGGGTGTTGCCCATGTTGTCGGCGATGTTCAGCGAGGTGGCGCTGAATTCTTCTACGGCGCCGGCCATGCTGGTGATTTCGCCGGACTGCTGCTCCATCCCTTCATAAGCACCACCGGACAGCCCAGACAACGCCTGGGCACGGCTGTTGACCTCTCCCGAGGCTTTACGGATGTGCTCGACCATGGTCGACAGGGCCTGGCTCATCTGGTTGAAGGCGCGGGCAAGTTGGCCGATTTCGTCATTGCTCGACACGTTCAGGCGAACACTCAAATCACCAGCGCCCAAGGCTTCGGCCTGATGCACCAGATCACCCAGTGGTGCCAGTTTGCTGCGCAACAACCAGACCGCCGCACCGACTGCCAGCAACATCGCCAGCAGACTGCCGATTGCCAATTGAATACCGACGCTCCAGGTCACGGCGCGGATTTCGGTTTTCGGCATGCTCGCCACCACCGACCACGGCCCGCCTTCGAACGGCACGGCAACACTGTAGAAGTCTTGCGACTTGTCGTTCCAGAAGTCGCCTTTGCCCGGTGTCTTGGCCAAACCGACAATGCTCGAGACCGCCTGATCCAGCGCCTGTACACCGGCAATCGGCACCAGCCATTTACCTTGTTCATCCAGCAACGCCAGGGAACCGGTCTGGCCGATGCGGAAGCGTTTGAGGTTGGCGAACTGCGCGTTCTGCGCGTCGGTGTAATCGAATCCTACGTACAGCACGGCAATGATCTTACCGCTGCTATCGCGTACGGGTGTGTACTGCGACATGTAGAAGCGTTCGAAAAGCAAAGCTCGACCCACGTAGCTCTGCCCCGCCATCAAACGGGCGTAAGCCGGGTTCGCGTGGTCGAGCAGAGTGCCTATGGCACGGCTGCCATCTTGTTTGCTGACATTCGTGCTGACCCGAATGAACTCCTCACCACTGCGCACGAACACGGTCGCGACGCCTGCGGTCATCTGCTTGAACTCGTCGACTTCTGCGAAGTTGTTGTTCAACACTTCACTGCCCAAGTGCAGGCCCGGGGTCTGCACACCCGCCACGGTCACCGACTCATCCGGATGCACGCTCAAACCGGCGCTGAAGCGCTTCTCGAACAGGCCGGCCAGGCGCTGGGTGCTTTCACGCAAGGTGCCATGAAAGGTGCTCAGCTGATCAGCAAGCAAGCGGGCCTCGCTGGCCAGGTGTTCTTCGCGGGTGGCGAGGTTGGCGGTGTCCAGCGAGCGCAGGGCGAATACTGTACTGCCACTGATGACAATCGCCAGAATCACGGCAAGCGCAAGACCCAGCTGTGAGGCAATCCGAGCACGAGGTTGAGACATGACAGCTCCTGACCCAGTGGCCGGATCATTTTGATCGCATCGCACACTCGGCAAAATTTCTGATTGTGGGGAAAACATGGAACCTGCACGAAGGTCCCATCAGCAGATTTTCGGCGGCAAAGCTGAATACTTGAGTAATTAACGGGGATATGGCTCAAGGCCGCCATTGCGGCGGCTCCATCGATTCAGCCCAGGCGTTCGACATCCGGTAATTCCATGGCCCGGACTTCGCCTTGCAGGAAATCGCTGAGGCGGCGCAAACGCTCACCGCCGGGGCGGGTTTTCGGCCAGACCAGGTAATAATTCTCACCACTAGCGACGGCCGTCGGCCACGGCAAACTCAGACGTCCCTGCGCGACATCCTCCGCCACCATCAGCAAATCGCCCATGGACACGCCGTAACCCCGGGCAGCGGCGATCATGCCCAGTTCCAGCGTGTCGAACACCTGCCCGCCCTTGAGCGAGACTTGATCGGTCAGGCCCATGCGCTCCAGCCAGTTGCGCCAGTCACGACGGTCTGGCGTCGGGTGCAGCAACTCGGTGCAGGCCAGGCGCGCAACGTCCCACGGTTGATCCTTCAGAAGATTCGGCGCGCCCACCGGAATCAGCTCTTCGGGGAACAGGAAAGTCGTCTCCCAGTCCGGTGGAAAATGCCCGTTGCTGAGGATGACGGCGCAGTCGAAGGGTTCATGGTTGAAGTCCACCGTATCGATGTCCATCCAGGCGCTGGTCAATTGCACCTCGTTCCCCGGTCGCAAGTGCCGAAAACGACTGAGCCGCGCCAACAGCCAACGCATGGTCAGGGTCGACGGGGCTTTCATGCGCAAGATGTCGTCTTCGGCACGCAAGGTATTGCAGGCCCGCTCAAGGGCGGTGAAGCCTTCGCGAATGCCGGGCAGAATCAGCCGCGCCGATTCGGTCAGTTGCAGGTTGCGCCCGCTGCGATGAAACAGCCGACAGGCGAAATGCTCTTCGAGCGTACGAATGTGCCGACTGACCGCACTTTGTGTGATCGACAGTTCTTCGGCCGCGCGGGTAAACGAGCTATGCCGCGCCGCCGCTTCAAATGCTCGAAGGGCATACAAGGGAGGAAGACGACGAGACATCAGGAAAGCTCCTATAGCGCGATTGCACCAACTTATCAGAAACTCCCCAGCATGAGTTTTAATCATGCAACCCATCCTTTTTATCCCTTTGTGAAAACCCCGCAGAGCGCCGAGAATCGACGCTTCCTGTTCTCTCTGACAATCGAGCGTGATGATCATGCAGCATCCAGCGCGTATTGAACTCTGGGCCATCCTGCGGTTGGCGGGGCCGTTGATTGCCTCGCAGTTGGCGCACATGTTGATGGTCCTCACCGACACGTTGATGATGGCTCGCCTGAGCCCCGAGGCTCTGGCCGGTGGCGGTCTGGGTGCGGCGACGTATTCGTTCGTGTCGATTTTCTGCATCGGCGTAATCGCCGCCGTCGGCACTCTGGTGGCGATTCGTCAGGGCGCGGGCGACATCATTGGCGCGGCGCGACTGACCCAGGCCGGATTGTGGCTGGCATGGTTGATGGCGCTGGTGGCGGGTTTGCTGCTGTGGAACCTGAAACCGGTGTTGCTGCTGTTCGGCCAGACCGAAACCAACGTCCAGGCAGCCGGCCAGTTTCTGTTGATTCTGCCGTTCGCCCTGCCCGGCTACCTGAGCTTCATGGCGCTGCGCGGTTTCACCAGCGCCATCGGCCGGGCGACACCGGTGATGGTCATCAGCCTCGCCGGCACCGTGGCCAACTTCCTGCTCAACTATGCGTTGATCACCGGCATGTTCGGTCTGCCGAAAATGGGTCTGGTGGGCATCGGCCTGGTCACGGCGATCGTTGCCAACCTCATGGCGCTGGCGCTCGCGCTGCACATTCGTCGGCATCCGGCTTACGACGCGTACCCATTGCGCCAGGGTCTGTCGCGGCCCAACCGTGAGTACTTGAAGGAATTGTGGCGCCTGGGCCTGCCGATTGGCGGCACCTATGCGGTGGAAGTCGGCCTGTTTGCCTTCGCTGCGCTGTGCATGGGCACCATGGGCAGTACGCAACTGGCGGCGCATCAAATCGCCCTGCAAATCGTCTCGGTGGCGTTCATGATTCCGGCGGGGCTTTCCTACGCGATCACCATGCGCATCGGCCAGCATTACGGCGCCGGGCAATTGCTTGATGCGCGGCTGGCCGGACGGGTCGGGATTGCCTTCGGCGCTGCGTCGATGCTGGGGTTTGCCATGGTCTTCTGGCTGCTGCCTCATCAGTTGATCGGCTTGTTCCTGGACCACAACGACCCGGCGTTCCGCGAAGTCATCAATCTGGCTGTGAGCCTGCTGGCGGTGGCGGCGTGGTTCGAGCTGTTCGACGGCACGCAAACCATCGCCATGGGCTGCATCCGCGGGCTCAAGGATGCCAAGACCACGTTCCTGGTGGGTTTGGGTTGCTACTGGCTGATCGGCGCACCGGCCGCCTGGTGGATGGCCTTCCATTTGAATTGGGGGCCAACGGGGGTCTGGTGGGGATTGGCGCTGGGGCTGGCGTGTGCGGCGGTGAGCCTGACACTGGCGTTTGAGTGGAAGATGAAGCAGATGATTCGGCGGGAGCCGTCGTCAGGGGCGAGTTTCCAGGTCGCCCAGCCAGATTAAGATCCCCTGTGGGAGCGGGCCTTTATGGCGAGGGAGCTTGCTCCCGCTGGGTCGCGAAGCGGCCCCAAAAGCTTTGCGACTGCTTCGCAGCCGAGCGGGAGCAAGCTCCCTCGCCACAAAAGCACCCACAGTTGTTTGTGGTTAGCTCACGACTTCCAGTGCGGGCTGCTGACTGCTGCCGAACGTCAGGTACTCCACCAACTCCGCCAACGGCAACGGCTTGCTGATCAGGTACCCCTGAACCTGATCGCAACCAAACCCGCGCAACAAATCCAGCTGCTCCGGTGTTTCCACACCTTCGGCAACCACTTCGAGGTTGAGGTTGTGCGCCAGGTTGATCATCGCGTGGACCAGTTTGCGATTCTCTTCCCGTTCTTCCATGCCGCCGACAAAGCTCTTGTCGACCTTCAACAACGCAATCGGCAGGCTGTTGAGGTGCACGAACGAAGAGAAACCAGTGCCGAAATCGTCCAGCGAGAAGCGCACGCCCAAACGCCCGAGGGCATCCATGGTCTGCTTGACCAGATCGCTGCGACGCATCACCGCTGTTTCGGTCAGTTCGAATTCCAGCCATTGCGCCTCGACGCCTCGCTCGGTAATCAGCCGGCTCAGGGTCGACAGTAACTGGCTGTCCTGAAACTGCCGGAACGACAGGTTGATTGCCATGTGCAGCGCTGGCAGACCTCGTTCGCGCAACGCTTGCATGTCTCGCAGGGCCCGGGAAATCACCCAGTAACCCAGCGGCACAATCAAGCCGCTTTGCTCGGCCAGCGGCACGAATTCGCTGGGGGGCAGCAATCCGCGCTCGCCATGACGCCAGCGCACCAAGGCTTCGAGGCCGACGATCTGGCCGTCCTCAAGATTCAGGCGTGGCTGGTAATGCAATTCCAGCTCATCGCGGCGCAAGGCCCGACGCAGCTCGCTTTCGAGGTCGGCGATGCTGCGGGCATTGCGATTGATCCGTTCGTTGAAGATGTGAAAGGTGCAGCCCTGAGTACTCTTGGCCTGCTGCATGGCGATGTGCGCATGCCACATCAACGGGTCGGCACCGGCCTGCGCTCGTGCGTGAGCGATGCCAAGGCTGGAACCGATCAGCAGGCTTTCGCCATCGACCCAATAGGGTTCGGACAGGGCTTCGGTAATGCGTTCGGCCATCCATTCGGCGCGCTGAGGGGCGCGGCGGGTGTCGATCAGCAGGGCGAATTCATCGCTTCCCAGCCGCGCCAGTTGATCGCTGGCCTCCAGCTGGCTTTTCAGCCGCGAGACCACTTGCAGGATCAACCGATCGCCGGCCTGGTGGCCGAGGGCGTCGTTGGCGTGTCGAAAGTTATCGAGGTCGAGGTGACCGAGGGCCAGGCCGCGGCCTTCGTTTTCAGCCAGACGCGCCGCCAGCAAGGTCTGGAAACCCTGACGGTTGGCGATACCGGTCAACGGATCCTGCTCGGCCAGGCGCTGCAACGTGTTTTCCAGCACGCCGCGTTCGCGCACATGGCGCAGGCAGCGGCGCAACATGCCGGGATCCAGCAGATTGCGCACCAGCCAGTCGCTCACACCGTCGGGCGGCGCCAGCGGCTCGTGTTCGAGCAGCAACACCGTCGGCAGGTTGCAACGGCCGGGCGCCGGCTGGAGAGCAGGAATCGTCAACAACACCGCGCTGCGGTTGTCATCGAACAGGTTGCTGACCGACTCCCAGCTCGGCGCGCTGAGCAGCACAGCCGAACTCCCCATCGGAGCCAGACACTCGCGCAACAACGCTGCCCACGCCGGCTCTTCGGCCAGTAGCAGCAAACGCAAGGGTTCGACAGGCGTAGACAAGCTAGCTCCCTAGACTCTGCAAAGATGTAGGCGGCGGGCATTATGCCGCGCAGATAACCAATGACAACATGACATCGGTTATCAAACACGGCTTTGGCGTATTGAATACGAACATTAGACGCAAATTCACTGCGCATCCTGCGTGAAAGTAGCAAAACCGGCAAATAGAGATAGCGTGTTGCGTCACAAGTCGGAGAGAGCAGCACAATTCGCTGAGCCTGTTAAAATGCCGGCCCATTTCGCTAATGACTCCCTGACTTCGTATGTCCCGACTCAATCCCCGGCAGCAAGAAGCCGTGAACTACGTCGGCGGCCCTCTTTTGGTGCTCGCCGGCGCAGGCTCCGGCAAGACCAGCGTGATCACCCGCAAAATTGCGCATCTGATCCAGAGTTGCGGCATCCGCGCCCAGTACATCGTCGCCATGACCTTTACCAACAAGGCCGCGCGGGAGATGAAGGAACGGGTCGGCACTCTGCTCAAGGGCGGTGAAGGCCGCGGCCTGACGGTCTGCACCTTCCACAACCTGGGCCTGAACATCATCCGCAAGGAACACGTGCGGCTAGGCTACAAACCGGGCTTCTCAATCTTCGACGAGACTGACGTCAAAGCCTTGATGACCGACATCATGCAGAAGGAATACTCGGGCGACGACGGCGTCGACGAGATCAAGAACATGATCGGCTCGTGGAAAAACGATCTGATCCTGCCGCCCGAAGCCCTGGAAAACGCGCGCAATCCCAAGGAACAGACCGCCGCCATCGTCTACACCCACTACCAGCGCACGCTCAAGGCGTTCAACGCGGTGGACTTCGACGACCTGATCCTGCTGCCGGTAAAACTGTTCCAGGAACACGACGATATCCTGGAAAAATGGCAGAACAAGGTCCGCTACCTGTTGGTGGACGAATACCAGGACACCAACGCCAGCCAGTATTTGCTGGTGAAACTGCTGATCGGCAAACGCAATCAGTTCACCGTGGTGGGCGACGACGACCAGTCGATCTACGCCTGGCGCGGCGCCCGCCCGGAAAACCTGATGCTGCTCAAGGACGATTACCCGTCCCTGAAAGTGGTGATGCTCGAGCAAAACTACCGCTCCACCAGCCGCATCCTGCGCTGCGCCAACGTACTGATCTCCAATAACCCGCACGAGTTCGAAAAGCAGCTGTGGAGTGAGATGGGCCACGGCGACGAAATCCGCGTGATCCGTTGCCGCAACGAAGACGCCGAAGCCGAGCGCGTGGCCGTGGAACTGCTGACCCTGCACCTGCGCACGGATCGGCCATACAGCGATTTTGCGATCCTGTATCGCGGTAACTACCAGGCCAAGCTGATCGAGCTGAAGCTGCAGCACCACCAGATTCCGTATCGCCTGTCCGGTGGCAACAGCTTTTTCGGACGTCAGGAAGTGAAAGACCTGATGGCCTACTTCCGATTGATCGTGAACCCGGACGACGACAACGCCTTCCTGCGGGTGATCAACGTCCCACGCCGGGAGATCGGTTCGACCACGCTGGAGAAGCTGGGCAACTACGCCACCGAGCGAAAAATCTCGATGTACGCCGCCACCGACGAAATCGGTTTGGGGGAGCATCTGGACACACGCTTCACCGATCGCCTGTCGCGCTTCAAGCGTTTCATGGACAAGGTTCGCGAGCAGTGTGCCGGCGAAGACCCGATCTCCGCCCTGCGCAGCATGGTCATGGACATCGACTACGAGAACTGGCTGCGCACCAACAGCTCCAGCGACAAGGCCGCCGATTACCGCATGGGTAACGTCTGGTTCCTGATCGAGGCGCTGAAAAACACGCTGGAGAAAGACGAAGAAGGCGAGATGACCGTCGAAGACGCCATCGGCAAACTCGTCCTGCGCGACATGCTGGAGCGTCAGCAGGAAGAAGAGGATGGCGCCGAAGGTGTGCAGATGATGACCTTGCACGCCTCCAAGGGTCTGGAATTCCCCTACGTGTTCATCATGGGCATGGAAGAGGAAATTCTCCCGCACCGCTCCAGCATCGAAGCCGACACCATCGAAGAAGAACGCCGCCTGGCCTACGTCGGGATTACCCGAGCGCGTCAGACGTTGGCGTTCACCTTCGCCGCCAAGCGTAAGCAATACGGCGAGATCATCGACTGCGCGCCTAGCCGTTTCCTTGATGAACTGCCGCCGGACGACCTGGCCTGGGAAGGCAACGACGACACTCCCGTTGAAGTCAAAGCCGTTCGCGGTAATACCGCATTGGCGGATATACGCGCGATGTTAAAGCGCTAGAATTGAGCACTTTTTAGCCGATGCGTTTTTTAACCGAACACTTTTTACAAGCTAGGCGCACACGGCGCCAGTAGAGGAAAGCTTCATGGAAGCACTGCACAAGAAAATTCGCGAAGAAGGCATCGTGCTTTCCGACCAGGTTCTGAAAGTCGACGCCTTTCTGAACCACCAGATCGACCCGGCCCTGATGAAGCTGATCGGCGACGAATTCGCCACGCTGTTCAAGGATTCGGGCATCACCAAGATCGTCACGATCGAAGCCTCGGGCATTGCCCCGGCGATCATGACCGGCCTGAACCTTGGCGTGCCGGTGATTTTCGCCCGCAAGCATCAGTCCCTGACCCTGACTGAAAACCTGCTGTCGGCGACCGTTTACTCGTTCACCAAGCAAACCGAAAGCACCGTGGCGATCTCCCCGCGCCACCTGACCAGCAGCGACCGCGTGCTGATCATCGACGACTTCCTGGCTAACGGTAAGGCGTCGCAAGCACTGATCTCGATCATCAAACAGGCCGGAGCGACCGTGGCCGGTTTGGGTATTGTGATCGAGAAGTCGTTCCAGGGCGGCCGTGCGGAACTGGATGCCCAGGGTTATCGCGTTGAATCGTTGGCGCGGGTGCAGTCGCTGAAGGATGGCGTTGTAACCTTCATCGAATAAACCGCCACACCGCATCTCCTGCCTGCTCGCTCCCACATTAAACCGCGTCCGCTTGGATAACTCGGTCAACTGTGGGAGAGAGCTCGCTCCGGGTGGCGTTCCGAGATGACAATAACGCGGCGATTCAGTTATTACTCGAACACCTCGGTTTCAAGCCTTTGGCAGGTCCATTCTGTAACCCGCCCCAGGCGCTCCTTCATGCATCGCCGCCTGAATGTCCGCATACAAGGCGTTCGCCTCAGCGGTAGTGATTGATCGCGAACAATCGCGCAGCACCACGCGTAAAAGCACGTTTTCCTGGCCCGGCAGCAGCCCGAGCCGCTCAATTGCCTGCGCGGGTAAATCCGAGAACTCCCACCGCCCCTGAACTTGCATCTCCTCGATCCAGTCAGAGCAGTCGCCGGCCGCCTGCAACATTCTTTCGGTCAACACTTCCTCGCTCAGCCCCGGTGTTACCGCCAACGAAATGTCACGAGCACTAG
>NZ_MOBM01000040.1 GCF_003732275.1 Pseudomonas frederiksbergensis | reverse complement strand
CAGGCTCGCTCCCACATTTGATCTGAACGATCGCAAAAAATGGGTGCACAGCAGATCCCCTGTGGGAGCGAGCCTGCTCGCGATGAGGCCAGCGCACCCAACACAAAAAACCAATCGCCACCTCTGGTGAATTGGCGGTGAATCAGGCACTGCACGGCCACGAAAGATTGAGGGTGTTCTTGCGGGCCTCTTCGCGAGCAAGCCCGCTCCCACACTGGATCTACTGGGATCACGAAATTTGTGACCAACACCGATCAAATGTGGGAGCGGGCTTGCTCGCGAAGAGGCCGGCCCATCCAACACAAAACCATTAATGCTTCTGCTGACTCTGCGCCACAGCGGCCTTCGATTTGCTGAACCGGTAGAACAGGTTGGGCTCGCTCACAATGTAAAGCTCGCCATCGGCGTCCATGGTCATGCCTTCGGCTTGCGGTATGTTTTTTTCGAGATCATCCGTCAGACCGAGCAGTGAGCGGATGCTGACGAAGTTACCTTTCTCGTCGAGTTCGGTCACGTTGTCGGACTGCTCGCTCAGTATCAGCAAGTGACCGGTCCGTGGATCATAGTAACCCTCGGAAAGGTCCATGCCGAAGACGCTGCGGTCGATCCAGTTCGTCAAGTCCTTGATGCGGACCTGCAACGAGCCGTCGATGGACGCGAGCATGCCCGTGACCGAATACAGCTGCCGCGGGTCGCGTTCCTTGATCGCGAAGACGCGATCATTGACCGGATCATATGTCACGCCTTCAAAGCCCTTGTTGTGTTCGCTCAGGTTGATCTCGATGGCGAGAAACGGTGCATTTTCCGCATGGATGGGGCCAGGGGTACTCGGCAAAGTGACGACGTACAGTCGCTGCAACATTTCATCGGCGATCACCACTCGCCCCTTACCCAAGTAAGCAATGCCTTCCGTGTCCTGGAACCCGATCAGCGGATAACGTTCGAGCAGATCGCCGTTACGGCTCAGCGTGACAATCGCCATGGAAGAACTATTGGTGATCCCCAACAGACGATCCCGGTCCGGGTCATAGGTGATGCCGGACAAATCGGTGACGCTCGCAATAGGCTTGGCCTGGATCACGGCTTTATAGTCCGGCAACCAGATGTTTTTGTCCGGCGCCTGATTGCCGTGCCAGCGGTTTTGCCAGTGCGCATACAGCTGCTGGTGGACCATGAAATGTGCGGAAACCGCGTAGGCGCCAAGCAGTACAACAATGAAAAATATTCCCGTTTTCCATCTCTTGCTCATGACTTTTCCTTGTCCCAGCTGAAGCGATAGACCTTGGGCGGCTGTCCGGGATGGCAACGACCGTTGTCGGCATCGGCACCTACAATCGACCACTGCGCACGAGACGTTTCGCCCAGCGCATGGGCAGCTTCAGGATTGAAACACTGGCTCAACACGGCGCCCGGGACCAAGGCGTACGCCTCACGGTGGTCGCGCAGCCACTGCGCCGCTTGTTCGACCGAGGAGTTTCTAACGCCGAAATGCACGATCGGCTGCCGGGCGTATAACCAGTGGCCCTCGCGCCAGTTAACCAACACCAGGTCGGCGCCGTGGGTCATGGTCGCTGCCTGCGCCATTATCGCTTCATGGGGGTTGCGACCTTCCTTGATCGGCTCGACGAAACCGCGGGCAAACCACAGCACAAACCAGGTCACCACCAGCCCCTGGAATATTCGCCGACCGCGTGGGCGTTTGCCGAACCAGCGCTTGAGCAGCCATGGAATCAGCGGCGCCGCCACCAGCACCAGCCCTGGCAGCGCCGGATAGATGTACAACTTGCGCTTGCCGCTGCTCAGGCAGAAGAACAGCACCACCAGCACGACCCAGCCCAGCAGCACCAGCACTCGACCGTCGTGTTTGCGCAGTTGCCTGCGCCAGGCCGGCACCAGCCACGGCAGGGCCAGCACCAATGGCAGCCAATATTGCGGAATCACGTGGACGAAGAAATACCAGAACGGTTCGCGGTGGTCCCACGCGGCGGCATAGCGTCCCGCCGTCTGGCGCAGCAGGATTTCTCGCGCATAGGCGATTTCATCCGCGGTGCCATTGAGCACAATGGAAAGCGCCAGGGGCAGCAGCCAGATTGCGATGGCGCCGAGCGCGACCAGCAAGCCCAGGAACCACTTGCGCTTCTCGCCAGGCATGGCCACGACACCGGGCCAGTTTTTGCGTACCGCGTAGGCATACGGAATCAGCATCAGGACCGGGACGAAGCCGACCCCTTTGGTGATCACGCCAATGCCCATGGCGGCGCAGCCCACATAGAACCAGCGCCAGGCCGGCCCGAGCAGCAGATGCCGAGCCAGCCCGTACAGGCCGAGCGACGTGAACAGAATCAACAGGCTGTCGATCTGCCCGGTTCGCAGGATGCTGTACGTCTGATAAGTCGCCAGATATAACAGCGCCGCCGTCCGGCCGATGCGCTGATTCCATAGCCTGCGACCCAGATCGTAGACCACCGCCGTGACCGTCGCGGCGGACAAAAGCCCCGGAATATAAAGGGCGAGGGCGGGCAGGCCGGTGAGCCACGCGAAGAACGCCACCGTCCACATAAAGATCGGCGGCTTATCGCCGTATATTTCCGCGGCGCGGTGGGGGATGAACCACGCACCGTTGTGCAGCATTTCCAGCGCCACGCCGAGGAAGCGTTCCTCGTCCACATTCTGCGGTTGACGCAGCCCCAGCCCGGCGCCAATTAATAGCAAGGCAAGCAGCACCAAGCCCAGGCATTCGATGCCGGGCGATAGGGTTTTGCGCATGGCTCAGTCCTTTAAATGTCTGCTGCGGGCAATCAATTGCAAGTTGCGCAAATAGACGATGGAGCCAAAGGCCTGGCCGACAATGAAGACCGGGTCTTGCCGGTAAATGGCATAAGCGAACAGCAGGGTGCTGCCGACGATACTCAGGTACCAGAAGCTCACCGGGATCACGCTGCGTTTCTTGTATTCGCTGTACAGCCACTGCAAGAGGAAGCGCCCGGTAAAGGCGATCTGGCCACCGAAGCCGATCACCAGCCACAGGGTTTCGCGGGAGAGGTTCATCCTTCGATCTCCTGTGCGTTGGTGTTCAACCGTGTGCGCTTGATTAGCCACCAAACGCCGAACAGGTCGAGAATGCCCACCAGCGCGCGGTCGATGTTGCCGTATTTGGACACACCGGCCGTGCGGGGGCGGTGGTTGACCGGATGGACGATCATGCGGCCGTTGTGACGCTGGATCAGCGCAGGAATGAACCGATGCATATGGTCGAAGTACGGCAAGCGTAGAAACGCCGCACGCTCGATCAGTTTCAGCCCGCAGCCGGTGTCCGGGGTGGCGTCGTTGAGCAGGCGGCTGCGCAGGCCATTGGCAAAACGCGAGGCCCAGCGCTTGCTGGCGGTATCGCGACGGTTGACCCGGTGCCCGGCCACCAACTGAACGTCGACCAGACCCTGTTCACCACGCACCAGCGCCAACATCCCGGGGATGTCCGCCGGGTCGTTTTGACCGTCGCCATCGAGTGTCGCCAGCCATTGTCCTTGAGCCGCGAGCGCTGCATGGTAGAGCGAGGTGCTTTGCCCCAGCGAACGCTCATGACGCAGGATGCGCAACGTGTTCAGGCCATTGCTTTTCATCTGTCGCAGTTCATGCAAGGTGGAATCGGTACTGCCGTCGTCCACGACAATGATTTCGTAAGCCTCATTGGCCAATGCGGTATGGATTTCCTCAAGTAAAGGTTTGAGGTTGTTCGCTTCGTTTTTTGCTGGAATCAATACAGATACAAAAATATCTTGGCTCATAGAGTCCCCCTTGCTCCTTGGTCTTTTATTATCAAGGGCTCACGTTTCATATCTGATAGAAGTGGCGATACCACTTCACAAATTCAGCTACACCTGTTTCAACCGCCACCTGAGGGCGGAAATCGACCCATTCGGCCAATGCCGAAATATCGGCCCAGGTCTTGACCACATCGCCTGCCTGTAGCGGCAGAAAATTACGCTGGGCTTTGATGCCCAGTGCCGATTCCAGGCAATCGACGAATTCCAGCAGCGGCACCGGTTGGCCACGGCCTATGTTGAAGATTCGGTTTGCGCCATCACCGGGCTCGCTCGGTACCGGCGGTTTTGAGCGCAGGCGAGCGATGCTTTCGACGATGTCGTCGATGTAGGTGAAGTCGCGCGACATCTGGCCATGGTTATAGATGTCGATCGGCAAGCCTTTGATGATCGCCTCGGTAAACTTGAACAGCGCCATGTCGGGGCGCCCCCAAGGTCCGTAAACGGTAAAAAAGCGCAAGCCGCTGGCCTTCAGGCCATAGAGGTGGCAGTAGCTGTGCGCCAATAGTTCATTGGCCCGTTTAGTGGCGGCATACAGCGAAATGGGATGATCGACGCTGTCTTCGACGCTGAACGGCATTTTGCGGTTGGTGCCGTACACCGAGCTGCTCGAGGCATAGATCAGATGCGCGGGGCGGTGGTGCCGGCAGGCTTCCAGCATATTCAGGAAACCCACCAGGTTCGACTGCGCATAGACGTCCGGGTTGTCCAGTGAATAGCGAACGCCCGCCTGGGCCGCCAAGTGCACAACCTCGGTGAAAGCATGGTCGTTGAACAACGCCATCAAGGCCGGTTTGTCGACGATGTCCAGGTGCTGGAAACGAAAGCCCGGCAAGGATTCCAGCTCCTTGAGCCGTGCATGTTTGAGTTCCACGCTGTAGTAGTCGTTGAGATTGTCGATACCGACCACTTCAAGGCCTTCCCGACACAAACGCTTGACGGTGTGATACCCGATGAAACCGGCGGCGCCCGTGACCAGAACCGTCATGAGGCCTGCACCTGTGCGCGACCAATCCCCGCCCTCTGCAAAGGAGGCCCTTGCATGACAATCACCCCTGAGTGTGTGTTGATCAGCTTATTTTTTTTGGTTGATACCACTGTAGGCTCCATGCCTTGCTCCGTTGTTAATCACAGGCTTGCGCGGTGCTCATGAGCGCAGTGCCCGCCGCCGTATACCGTGCCTGTTCATATGTAAAAAAAATGTTAAGCGTTGATGTCGATTTTGTGACTGTCCCCTGATGTGCCAGTCGTCCTGCGGGCCCTTACAACGCGGCGCCTAGCAGTTTCAGGTACTGGGGGCTCTCGGATATTGAATTGTGGCCTGTGCCCGGTATGACCTGCAGCGAGGCCACGCCCTTGGCGAAATGCGTGTAGAGCCGCTCCGTGCTTGAGCGCGGTACGACTTCGTCGTGTTCGGCCGCCATCAACAGCGTCGGGACCGTGATGTGAGAGGCGTATTTCCAGGATTCGAACTTGTCGCGAAGCAGCCATTTCACCGGGAACCCGCGGAACTGGCGTGCGGCGAGGTCTTCAAGACTGTTGTAGGGCGTGATCAGGATCAGCCGCGAAGCCGGGCGTTGACTGGCGAGGCGTACGGCGACGCCCGAACCCAGGCTGCGCCCGACCACGGCGATCTGGGGATGGGTGTCGTAAACCTTGTCGAACAAGCTCATGGCATCGCGCTGAATCGCCTCCTCGGAAGGCGACCCGGAACTACCGCCGTAGCCTCGGTAATGCAGCAAGTAGATCGCATGATCCGCAAAGGCTTGCGAGAACCCGGGCAGGCTGCGGGAAACGTCCTCGGCATTGCCACCAAAGTAGATCAACGCCTTCGGGCCGTCGTGCGGCCTGACGGTCACCAGCACCTGCGCATCGGCGACTTGCAGCGTCAGCAGCGTTTCGGGCGCATCGATGGCGCGTGGTTGCGGGTAGTAGATGAGGGCGCGTTGAAACACGAACAGTGCGACGCAGAGCACCAGGTACGCAATTGCAATGAAAGCGAAGAGAAACACCAGGGTTCGCGACATTCGGCTAAGTTTAGTGGACGACATTGACTGCTTTGGGCCTTGAGACAGCTATTTCTTGAGTGCCGCCAGAGTGTAGTTCAGTAATTTCAGCTGTACAGGAGAGGTGCCCGATGCCCGTCAATCAAACGCAATCCCTATGGGATCGGGCTTGCTCGCGAATGCGGAGTGTCAGGCAACACTAATTTCGACTGACACTCCCTCTTCGCGAGCAGGCTCGCTCCCACAGGTTGCGCACCTAAACTGACTGGCATTGGTCTTTGCCTATGATTGTTTTCAGCCGCAGAAAAATACTCACGCTGGCTGCTGGTGCTTCGGCAGTCTTCACCTTCGATCCGGCCTTTGCCGCATCGGCGCCGTCGACGGAAACAGGAGGCAAGAACATGCTGACCCGAGCCATTCCTTCCAGCAACGAGCCGTTACCCATGGTCGGGTTGGGCACCTATCGCGGCTTTGATGTCGCGCCTTCCGACGCGTCCTACAAGCAACTGCCCGCCGTGCTCATCGCGTTGTTTGAGAAAGGCGGCACGGTGATCGACAGCTCGCCCATGTACGGTCGCGCCGAGCAAACGACCGGTGAATTGCTGTCGATCCATCGGCCTCGTTCGCCTGCGTTTCTGGCTACCAAGGTCTGGACCCAGGGTCGCGAAGAAGGCATTGCGCAGATGGAGCAGTCGTTCAAGCTGTTACAGACCGACCGTATCGATCTGATGCAGATTCACAACCTGCTGGACTGGAAAACCCACCTGCCCACCCTGCGCCAATGGAAGGCAGAAGGGCGCATCCGCTACATCGGCATCACCCATTACACGGCGTCGGCCTACGACGAAGTGGAGGCCGTGTTGAAAGCCGAGCCGCTGGATTTTTTGCAGATCAACTATGCCCTGGACGACCGCGGCGTCGAGAAACGAATCCTGCCGCTGTGTCGCGAACGTGGCGTGGCAGTGATCTGCAATCGGCCTTTCGGCGGCGGTGGCTTGCTTGCTCGATTGAAAGGCAAACCGCTGCCGGGATGGGCCGCGCAAGTGGGGGTCAATAGCTGGGCACAACTGGCGCTCAAGTTCCTGCTGGCTCATCCGGCGGTGACTTGCGTCATCCCCGGCACGAGCAACCCGCGCTACATGGCGGAAAATGCCGGTGCCGGTTTCGGCCCGATGCTCACGGATGCGCAGCGTCAACAGTTGATGGCTCTGATTGGTTAGTCGCGTTGGCGGGACGACTAATGATAGTGAGTAAAACCACAATCCCTGTGGGAGCGGGCTTGTGTGGCGAGGGGGCTTGCCCCCGTTGGGTCGCGAAGCGGCCCCAAAACCTGCAATCGCGGTGTATCAGGTACACCGCATGCAATGGTTTTACGACTGCTACGCAGCCGAACGGGGCGATGCGGCGTTCCGCCCTCGCCACACAAGCCCGCTCCCACAGGTTCTGCGCTTAACTGACTGACATGCCAGCGGTCGGCAATACGTCAGCAGTCTCCAGCGGAATCTCCAGGGTGAAAACCGCTCCGTGGCCTGGTCCATCGCTGTGGACGCGAAGATGCCCGTTCATCTCTACCGCCGCGAGCGCGCAACTGTGCAGGCCAAAACCATGACCTTCCTTGCGGGTGGTGAAGCCGTGATTAAAAATGCGGGTCATGTTCTCGGCAGCGATGCCTTCGCCCTGATCCTCCACGCTGAGGCGCAGCGTTGCGTTATCGATAATCTTGACGCCCAGCGTCATATGGCGCTGACGGTCGCTGACCTTGGTCATCGCATACTTGGCATTGCTGATCAGGTTGATCAGGATCAACAGCAGTCGGTGTTTGTCGCCGATGATCGTCGGCGTGTCCTGGTAGTCCTTGGTGACTACGACATGGTGCCGACTCAACGCGCCGGAATTCATGCGTAACGCGTCCTCGAACAGATCGACGATGTTCAACGGCTCGACCAGCCTGGCGGCGCCGGCATAGGCCTGTTGCGTGGACACGATGTCCTTGATGTGATCGATGCTTTTGGTGAGTTGTGACAGTTCGTCAACGATGCTCGATTGCTCGGCCGCGATGGAGTCGACCAGTTGATTGAGATAAAGGGGAAGCAATTTGCCTTTCTCATCAAGCGTGATGAACTGCCCCAGATCTTCGGCATGTTCGTTCATCATTTTCACCGCTTTACCCAGGCCGAGGGTTTTGCTGGCCGCCAATTTGCGGGTAATCAAGTCTGCCGAGACGTTAACGCTGTTCAGCACATTGCCGACGTTGTGCAGCACATTGGTCGCGATCTCCGCCATGCCGGCCATCCGCGCGGCTTCCACCAGTTCGCGCTCGGCTTCCAGCAGTTCACGGGTGCGTTCTTCTACGCGTTGTTCCAGCCGTTCGTTTGCCGTTTGCAACTCACTGTTCATCTTGTTGATCAGGGCATAACTGCGAATCAGGCGGCCGGCCAGGTACAACAACAGCAGCGCCATGATGCCGGCGCATATCCCGAGATAAAGGTGATATTGGCGGTCTGTCGCGCCGGTGCGCCGTTGTGTCTCGTTCAATAACTCGTTGATGCTGTCCAGTTGCTGTGCGACCGGGATCACACTGATACGATCAACCAGGTCATTGACGATGGGCTGCTCTCGAACGATGGCGTTCACAGCGCCTACAAAGGCAGTGAAAGGCGGGCGCTGTTCCGGCGGTAGTTGATTGACATATTCATTTAGATCTTTCAGATGTTCGGAGATTTCCTCAGCCCTTTCGGTGGAGACATAGAGGGCGTATTCAAGGGTGTCCAACGTAACATCGAACACCAGTGAGGCCGCTGCAGGATGCTCCACCGGCTGTTTGTCATTGAAATCTTCCCGCAACGCCTGAATGTCATCTTCCAGTTCAGGCAGGGCATCGAGTGAAGTTCGCAGCACCGTGTTGTGCTGTTTGAATTGCTCAACCAGGCGGGTTTTGTTTTCCACCGCATCCAGATAACCCTGCCGTCGAGATTGCCAAAGGGTCGAAAGCGGGCTGGTAGCGTTGAGGTTGTCGAGCTGTTGCCATCGTTGCTCTGCTTCAGGATGCGCCACCAGAAGCAAATTGTTGTTTATGCCGATTTTGGCTCTCAGAACCTTCACGTTCCAATTGGCATCGAACTGCTTGAGTTGGCGAACGAAGTCGCGGGACTCGAAGTAGGTCGATGTGTCGTAGGAATATGATTTGATCAGCAAAAATATCAGTACGCTGAAAAGGGTAAGCGCAATGGCGCCCAAGGCAGTCCATTTGTAATGATTGGAAAGCTTCATTGCGGCATTCCTCCCTGGGCCATCCTGAGAGAGAGGTTTTGCCAACGGTTAATGATTTCCATTTTTGCGCTCCCTGCAAAATGGCGATAATCACCACATTGTTTGTAAGCCTAGCGTTGTTGGCGAACAGTGTCGGAAAAAACACTGAACGGGGATCAGTGGCGTCACAGCCGCGGTAATGCCGGGGGTGGCTTCAACGGCAGCAGAGGCGGGAATTCCTCGGGGGTGAGGGTTTCCTTTTCCAGCAACAGGCGGGCCCCCTCATCCAGGTCGGCCCGGCGACTCTCCAGCAATGCCTTGGCCCGTTGGTAGGCTTCATCGAGCAGGGCGCGGATACCCAGGTCGATTTCCCGGGCGGTCTGTTCCGAATAATCCTTCTCGCCCACCGTGGCCATGCGGTCTCCCAGGTACGTCGCGTTTTGCCGCTCCAGCACTGATTGTCCGAGTTCGGCGCTCATGCCGAACCGGGTGATCAGTTGGCGGGCGATATCAGTCGCACGACCCAGATCATCGGCGGCGCCGGTGGAGATCTGGCCATAGACAAGGTCTTCGGCAGCGCGCCCGGCCATCAGCACGACAATCCTGTCCTTGAGGGTCTGGCAACTGATCAGGAAGTGATCCTCGGTCGGTCGCTGCAGGGTATAGCCGAGCGAGCCGATGGCGCGGGGCACGATCGACACTTTATGCACCGGATCCATCGCCGGCAGTGTGCTGGCGGCCAAGGCATGCCCCATTTCGTGATAGGCCACGACCCGGCGCTCGTCGGGATCGAGCAGGCTGCTCTTGCGTTCGAGCCCCGCGATGAGGCGCTCTACCGCCGCGGTGAAATCGTTCATGCTGACCGATTCGGCGCCGCGTCGGGTGGCGACAATGGCCGCTTCGTTAACCAGATTGGCCAGGTCGGCGCCGGTGAAACCGGTGGTGATTTCGGCGATACGTGCGCCATCGAGCCCTGGCTCCACGGTGATTTTCTGCATATGAACCTTGAGGATCGCCTCCCGCCCTTTGCGATCGGGGCGGTCGATCAGAATCTGCCGGTCGAAGCGCCCGGCCCGCAACAACGCCGGGTCGAGGACCTCTGGCCGGTTGGTCGCGGCCAGCAACACGACGCCCTCACGGGGATCGAAGCCATCCAGCTCGGCCAGCAACTGGTTGAGGGTCTGTTCTTTTTCGTCATTGCCACCCAGCGTACCGACGCCGCGCATCTTGCCCAGCGCGTCGAGTTCATCGATGAAGATGATGCAGGGCGCCGCCTGCCGGGCCTGTTCGAACAGGTCGCGTACCCGGGCAGCACCGACCCCGACGAACATTTCGACGAACTCGGAGCCGGAGATCGAGAAAAACGGCACACCGGCTTCACCGGCGATGGCTTTGGCCACCAGGGTCTTGCCGGTGCCGGGCGGGCCGACCAGCAAGGTGCCCTTGGGAATGTGCGCGCCCAGGCGTGCGTATCGCTCCTTGTCCTTGAGAAAGGAGACGATTTCCACCAGCTCGGCCTTGGCTTCGTCGATGCCGGCGACATCGGCGAAGGTCACTCCGGTGTCGCGTTCGACAAACACCTTGGCCCGGGACTTACCGACATTCATCAGCCCGCCAAGGCCTTGTTTGTCCGCCATCCCGCGAAACAGGAAATTCCAGAACACCATGATCAGGACAAACGGCAACAACCAGCCCAACAGGCTGTTCATAAAGGTGTTTTCGGTGGTCCCGGTAAAACCGACGCCCGATTGAGAGAGTTCGGTCGCCAGCGCCGGATCGACCCGCACGGTGGAGAACCGGTCGCGTCCGTCGATGGGCTCTTGCAACTTGCCGCTGATCTGGTCCTTATCGACCCGCAAATCACTGACTTTTTGCTCGCTCAACAGTTGCAGAAATTGGCTGTACGGGAGGGGCTGCACCGTCTGGCGCTCGCCAAAGAATATCTGCATGAGGCTCAGCACGATAAAAGCGATCGCGAAGTAGGACAGGTTCCACTGGTCGTTCTTTTTCATGGCCTTGGCTCAGAGTGGGAACGTAGGGTCGTTTACAACGGGCCGCGACCGTCCGGTCAGGGTTGTTCTTCGTCCGGGCGCTGAAAAATCATTGAGTTACAGCAATCCTGTTTTTGTGGGCCTGCGGCCGACCCGTCTAATAAAGATAGACTGCTTCAGCTTTTCCCTCGCGGGTGGAGTCATCCAGTTAATGCCGGATGCCAGCAAATATTGACCATTATCAACGTCTCTTCCGTCATACCGGCGCAGGCTTGGAGGGTGTTGTGATTACACCGTAATGGCGTGTCAGGGAGACTCTCGAGGTTTAACGGAGGTTGTCTATGATCATTGATATCAAAGAGGAGCGGACAACCCATGGCTGGGTCGTGCAGATGGATGCCCTGAAAGTGAACTTCAACAGCCTGGACGCCGCGAAGGTATTTGTTGGCCAACTCAAGGCGCGTATCGAGGCGCCGCACGAATGGCCGATGACTACTGGCCCGGCGGCATTTGCGCGACCGACGCCTGACCACCGCATCACGTTTGCCACAGATCAAAAGGCTCGCACCGACCTCGTGAAATGACACGTCGGACCAGGATGGCAAGGCTTACCCGGACGGGAATCGCATGAACGACATCTTGGGCCTGGCAGGGGCGGCAGCAGCGCTGGGGATCGGCATGCTGATCGGCCTTGAACGTGAACGGCACAAGGGGCGGGGGGACAGTCGTGCCTGTGCCGGATTGCGCACGTTCGCGATCACCGCGTTGTTGGGTTATGTGGCGATGCAGGTCGGTGGTGGTCTGCTGGTGGGGATCATGGCGATCTGTCTGGCCGTGCTGGTCTCCGCGGCTTACTGGCGAAGCCTGGGCACTGATCCTGGCGTAACCAGTGAGGTGGCGTTATTCACGGTGTTGGTCCTGGGGGCGTTGTGTGGCACCGCGCCCGAGCTGGCCATCGCCATTGGTGTGGTGGTGGCGGGGCTGCTGACTTATCGCCAAAAGCTGCACCACTTTGCGCGCAGCCAATTGACCGAAGCGGAAATGCGCGACGGCCTGGTGCTGTTGGTCGCCGCGCTGGTGGTGTTGCCATTGGCGCCGGACCGCTTTATCGGCCCGTATGCCGCCATCAATCTACGCACCATTTGCACCCTGACCGTGTTGCTGATGGCAGTAGGGGCGATAGGGCATGTCGCCGTTCGTAACTTGGGCGTCCGTTACGGCTATACGGTCAGCGCCATCGCCTCCGGGTTTGCTTCCAGCATCGTGACCATCGCCAGCATGGGGCACCTTGCTACCAAGGAGCCAGACAACGTCAAAATCCTCAGCGCAGCCGCGATGTTGTCCAATCTGGCCACGGTCACTCAGGTCGGCTTGATCCTGGGGGCGGTCGACATCGGTCTGTTGCGGCACATGTGGGGACCGCTGTTGTGTGGCCTCGCCGCCACGGCGCTGTATGGCCTGGGCTTGATGTTTCCCAACCCTGCAAGCGGCACCCACCAACCGATCAAGGTCGGCGGTGCGTTCAACCTCAAGCTGGCGCTGGGCCTGGCGCTGGCCATGACCGGCATCACCTTCCTGTCATCAATGGTGCTCAGCCACTTCGGTGAAGTGGGCGTGATGGTCACGGCGACGCTCACTGGTTTTGCCGATGCCCATTCCTCGACGGCGTCCATTGCCTCCCTGGCCAAGGCCGGGCTGTTGCCATTCGACGCCATTGCCGAGCCCGTGCTGATCGCGGTCAGCAGTAACTCCCTGAGCAAATGCCTGGTGGCGTGGGTCAGCGGCGGGCGACGGTTCGCCGCGTATGTCATCCCCGGCCAGGTCTTGCTGACGCTGGCAATGTGGGCGGGCATCTTGCTGCACTGACGCGCATCCGAGCCCTATAGCCCGTCGACCTGTCCCATCTGGAGGCGTTGACCCAAGGGCTTAATGACCGGATTCTCGACCTGGCCTCGACGCTGGCCGAGTCCTGCGGCGCCACCTTGCACCTGCTCAACGTCGACGGGATCGATAGGTTCATCGGCAGTACGGCCGAAAGTGTGTTGAACCGGTCGCCCTCCAGTCTGACGATCGTCAAGCCATTGCCCCGGGTCGACTGACAGGTTCTGCCGGGCGCCCTCGCGACCAAAAAAAAGCCCCCGGCCGGTTTCCCGGCAAGGGGCTTTCTATTACGCGAACGGCGATTCAGCTTGATTTGATTTGCACCTTTTTGTCCGCGTTCATGGCTTCGGGCTTCTTCGGCAGCGAAATACTCAGCACGCCTTTGCTGAAATTCGCTTCGATCTTGTCGGTATCGACGCCTTTGGGCAGGCTGAATGCCCGCTGGAAGGAACCATAGTGCCGCTCTGACAGGTGATAGCCCTTTCTTTTTTCTTCCTTGTCCTCTTTCTTTTCACCCTTGATGATCAGATTGCCGTTGGACAATGTGATGTCGATATTATCCTGATCCATGCCAGGCAATTCAGCGGTGATTTCGAAGCTTTTCTCTTTCTCGGTGATGTCCACAGCCGGCAGGCTGCGACCGATAAAATCCCGACTCCAGAACGGTTCGACATCAAACAGCCCACGTCGGAAGGGTGTCAGCCCCGAGCCACGATTGAAGTCTTCGAACAGGTGATCGACCTGTTGGCGCAGTTTATCCAGCGGCCGCCAAGGGTCTGTCGCCATCGGTTGCTGACTGGTTTTTTCGTCGTCGGTATGCACCGGCATTTTTTTCTCGAAATTGGCCATTTCTCATTCCTCCTATCGAGTACTGCGGTGGGCCGGGAAACATCTCGGAGGCCGGTCCACCACGACAGATTCAGGCCTTACTTAAAAGGTTAGTATTCCTGCGGCCCTAAAGCCGACCAACAGTCGGTTTCTGGCCGTGAGCCGTCTATTTCGAGAATTTGCGCGCACCGACCACGCAAAGGATCACCGCAACGGTCACACCCAACATGCCAAGGCTGACTTGCTCATGCAGCAGCGTGGCCGCCAGCGCAAGGCCAAAAAACGGCTGTAGCAACTGAAGCTGACCGACGGCGGCAATTCCGCCCTGGGCCAACCCGCGGTACCAGAACACGAAGCCGATAAACATACTGAACAGCGAGACGTAAGCCAGGCTGAACCATGCAGTCGGGGTGATTCCCGAGAGCAAAGGCGGGGCCAGGAACCAGGTCAGCGGGATCATGATCGGCAGCGATAGCACCAAGGCCCAGGAAATCACCTGCCAGCCGCCTAGTGTTCTTGAAAGCTTCGCACCTTCTGCATAGCCCAATCCGCAGGCGAGGATGGCCAGCAACATCAGGATGTCCCCCGCAGGAGACGCGGTCAGGCCCTGGGAGACGGCAAACCCCACCACCAGCAGGCTTCCCAATACCGAGAAGAACCAGAAAACCGGCCGGGGACGCTCGCCACCGCGCCAGACCCCGAACGCTGCCGTGGCGAGTGGCAACAGGCCAACGAAGACGATGGAATGCGCAGACGTCACATATTGCAGCGCCAGCGCAGTCAGCAGCGGAAAGCCGAATACAACGCCCAGCGCCACGATTGCCAGGGAGAGAAGTTGACTCTTGGCCGGCCGCTTTTCGTTGAAAAGCAGCAACATGCACAGCGCCAGAATGGCCGCGATGCTGGCCCGCGCAACCGTCAAAAAGACCGGGTCAAATTCCAGAACGGCCACCCGCGTCGCAGGCAGCGAGCCGCTGAAAATGAGCACGCCGATGAACCCGTTGAGCCATCCGCTCGCGCCCTTTTCCGTGGTGTGGGTTTGCAGGTTCGATGTGCGTTCCATTGAGGACTCCCTTTATGCCGGTTGCATGGAAGGCATCGTATGGACGAAACTCAATACAATCAAAATATTGTCATGGATACACTTGCGCATGCCTCGTTCACGCTACAAATCACTGGTGGATGAATTTGCGGCGGATATCCGCTCCGGACGACTGTTGCCAGGCACGCGCTTGCCGACCCACCGCCAGTTGGCGGCAACGGAAGGCCTGGCGCTGGTGACGGCTAGCCGGGTTTATGCGGAGCTGGAAGCCATGGGCCTGGTCAGCGGGGAGATGGGGCGGGGGACGTTCGTCAGGGAAACGTCGTGGTCGCCGGGCCAGAGTATCGACCAGCATAGCGTTGCCGCTGGCATGACGGACCTGAACTTCAACTATCCGGCACTTCCCGGGCAGGCAGAATTGCTGCGAAATGCCCTGCGCCAGCTCGCGTCGGCCGGCGATCTGGAATCGCTGCTGCGCTATCAGCTACACGCGGGGCGCCTGCATGAACGCGCCTCTGTGGCGCGCCATCTGCGCGTCCGGGGTTTGACGGTCGAGGCGGAGCAGGTGCTGATCGTCACCGGTGCCCAGCAGGGGCTGGCCGTGACGATGATGGCGCTGTTGCAACCCGGTGACGTGATTGCGGCGGACGCGTTGACCTATTCAGGATTCAAGGTCCTGGCCGATTCACTGCACCTTGAAATCGTGCCCATTCCGGTGCTCGATCATGGGCCTGATCTGGAGGCGCTGGAAAGCCTGTGCCGGCATAGACGCGTGCGGGCCGTGTATACGATGCCGACCCTGCACAACCCGCTGGGGTGGGTGATGAGTGCCGATCAACGCGACGACCTGGTGACGATTGCGCGCCGGCATGGGCTGCTGATCATCGAGGACGGCGCTTACGCCTTCCTGGCGGAAAGTCCCCCCGCACCGCTGGCGGTACTCGCCCCCGAGAGGACGATTTACGTGTCAGGGCTGTCCAAGAGTGTGGCCACTGGATTGCGCGTCGGCTTCGTCGTCGCCCCCCTTCAACACGTGCCCGTGCTGGAGCGCACGATCAAAGCGACCACCTGGAATACCCCTGGCGTGATGACGGCGATCGCCACTGCATGGCTCGACGACGGCACCGTCATGCAACTGGAAGCTGAAAAGCGCCAGGACGCGCAAGCCAGGCAAGTCGTGGCCGGCGAAGTACTGACGGGGCTGCGCTGCATTCGCCATCCATCGTCGTATTTTCTTTGGCTGCCGTTGTCGGAAGACGCAAGGGCCGACCAGATCGCCATGGCGTTGATGCGCGAAAACGTCTCGGTTTCCACCGCCGAACCGTTTGCCACTTCGGCCAACGTTCCGCATGCGTTTCGCCTGGCGCTGGGCTCGGTGGAGATGGGCGCATTGAGGGAGGCGCTGGAAAAAGTGAAGTGGATGATTGGGGCTTATTCGTAACCGCTCTGAACCTGCTCAACGATCAGTTGGGCCAGTACCCGTACCGGTTCGGTAAAACTTTGCCGAGCCCGATGGACGAGGCCAATATCGCGATGGAACGTGTGTTGCCCCAGATCCAACGCGCGCACCCCGGCGGGCCAGTCCTGATGGGTCGCCGTCTGCGGCACCAGCGCTACACCGACGCCATTTTCAACCAGCTTGATAATGGCCTGCAGTTCATCCAGCTCGCACACTTCCCGCAAGGTGAAATGCATCTGCCGCAAGAAACGATCGACCTGCCTGCCGCCGAACGATGATCGGTCATAGCGAATGAAGGGTTGGCTGGAAAGCAGTGCTGACCAGTCTTCTCCGGGCACATCGCGCGGAACGATCAGCCGGTAGGGCTCAAGGGCCAGGGTCGTCCAGCGCAGATCGCTTTGCAGCGAGAAGGGCGGGCGAATGATCACCGCCATGTCGATCTCGCCGGCATCCACCAGGTTGACCAACTCCATCGACAGTCCCGGGATCACACGGGTTCGGCATTGCGGACATTGTTGATGAAATTGGGCGAGCGCGTCCGGCAAGAACGAGCGCTGCACGGAAGCGATGGCGCCGATGTTTACCAACACGCTGGCTGGGAGCCCAACCGTGGTGGACCCCAGGTTGTCATAAAGGCGAAGTAGCTCCTGCGCCTGCAGAAGTATCTGATGCCCCATCCTGTTCAAGTGAGCCGAGCGGCCCTTGCGGTCGAAAATCTGGAAACCCAGCTCGGCCTCCAGACGTTGCATCTGGGCGCTCACGGCGGCCTGGGTCAGCCCGATCCTGTTCCCGGCAGCGGCAAAGGTGCCTTCCCGCGCGACGGCGATAAGTGTTTTCAGTTCTTTGATCATTCACAAATATTAATTGTGTTTCTAAGAAATATATATTGATTTTTTTGCTTGGTCTGCGGCTCTACGATTGGCTCCGTAATCAAAAACAAAACCGATAAAACACCTTGATTGGAGTTCCGATGAGCCTTTCTCCTTTTCACCTGGCGATCCCTGTTTATGATCTCGCGGCGGCACGTACCTTTTACGGTGAAGTGTTCGGGCTGCAAGAAGGTCGCTCCAGCACGCAGTGGGTCGACTTTGATTTCTATGGTCACCAACTGGTTATCCATGAGCACCCAAAAACTGCTTCCCAGGAGAGCGTGCATAGCAATCCGGTAGACGGGCACGACGTCCCTGTTCCGCACTTCGGCATCATCCTGGAGTGGCAGCAGTGGGAAGCCCTGGCCGAGCGGCTGAAGTCCTTTGGTACCGAGTTTGTGATTGAACCCTACATTCGATTCAAGGGGCAGGTCGGCGAACAAGCCACCATGTTCCTGTTCGATCCGTGTGGCAACGCACTTGAGTTCAAGGCGTTCAAGGATATGAGCCAGCTCTTCGCCAAGTAATAAAAGCAATGGCACAACCTTGTTGTGCCATTCGAATTCAAATGAGCTGGAAGCTCATGACTCTAGCAACTGCTACGTAACGCAGTCCTTTCATTCCAACAAGAAGGCTAGACATGAAACGTATCCCTTTGGTTTGGCAAATAGTTGCCGGGCTGTTGCTTGGCGTGCTCGTCGGTTGGTACTTCAATACACACCCGCAATATCAAGGCTGGATCAGTTCTGAAATCCTCAAACCCCTTGGCGATATCTTCATCAAGATGATGAAGATGGTCGTTGTTCCCATTGTCTTCTGTTGCATGATCCTAGGTATTGCCGGCGGCGGTGATAACAAGTCTTTTGGGCGCATGGGCATCAAGTCGCTGGGGTATTTCTTCGCGATTACCGGTCTGGCCATAGTGATAGGGCTGTGTTTCGCCAATATTTTCGAGCCCGGCACGGGCACTGATATTTCGGGCATTTCCCACAGCACCGCTTCGGTCAACATGGAGCCTTCGAAGGGCGCTCTCGTCATCCTGCAGAACATCGTTCCCGATAACGTTTTTGTTGCGATGTCGGAAGCGAAGTTGCTCTCGGTGCTGTTCTTTGCCGTGCTGTTTGGTCTGGCATTGAACTCCCTCCCCAGAGAAAAAAGCGCACCAGTGGTGGCGGTGGTTCAAGGCATCTCTGATGCCCTGATCAAGTATTTCCGTAATGAGCTGATTCTGGCGTTCTCCAGCGCCGCATCGGCATCGGTCATGCCGCAGCTGATGAGCAAGCTGGAACACTATGGCGTGCCGCGTCGTATCGTCAGTTTTGTGGTGCCGGTGGGGTATGCATTCAACCTGGATGGCGCGTCGATCTTCCTCGGCGTGGCGACGATTTTTGTCGCGCAACTCTATGGGATCGACCTGTCGCTGTCCCAGCAGATACTGCTGGTGGTGACGATGGTGCTGACGTCTAAAGGGGCCGCCGGGGTTCCCGGCTTCGCCATCATCATCCTGTCCGCCACCTTGGCATCGGCCGGTCTTCCATTGGAAGGGGTCGCGCTGATTGCCGGCATCTTCCGGATTATCGACAGCGGTACCACCACTCTGAACGTGCTGGGCAATGCGATTGCGCCCCTGGTCATCGCCAAGTGGGAAAAGGTCAGCATTGAGCCTTCGGGAGTTGCCCGAGTGGTGCAGAAAACCTAATGCCAGTCAGTTAAGCGCAAATCCCTGTGGGAGCGGGCTTGCTCGCGAAGGCGTCATAACATTCAACATCTATGTCGACTGTCAATCCGCTTTCGCGAGCAAGCCCGCTCCCACAGGTTCCACACCCGTTACTTATCAGGAGTCATGCAATGAGCAGTCCTACTTACGTTCAGGAATACAACGCGATTGTCGATGTGCTTAACCAGTACAACGAAGGTGGCGCGAAGGCCGACAGCGCACTGATGAAGCCCGCGTTCAACGAGCAGGCCACGATGTTTGGTGTCGATGGCGACAAGCTCGTCGGCGGCGCGATCCAGAATCTCTACGACGTCATCGACAACGTGTTCCGTCCATCCCCGGAAGCCAAAGCCGCCATCGTGCGCATCGACATCGTCGGCACGGCTGCCAGTGCGCGGGTCGATACCGACAACGTCTCGGGGTTGCGCTTCACCGACTTCTTCAACCTGCTGAAGGTAGAAGGCAAATGGACCATCGTCAGCAAGATTTACCATACCCATCCGAGCGTCTGATCCCTCGGGTGGGTGACGCTACCGTTTGAAAAAACCAGGAAAGTCCTCAACGCCGAGGACTTTCCAATCAATGTGAGCCTCGACAGATCACATTTATCCCCGCACCTAGCGTAACCGGTGATTATTTGCTTAAGTCCACTGACACACCTGTGCGGTGATTGAATCCCAAGGCGCTTCAACCGGAGAATCCCATGACCCCTCGATTCCCGCGTTTCGCCGCATTGCTCGCCATCCTCCTGGTCGGCACCTTGCCCTGCGCCCACGCCGTCGAATACACCCAGGTGAACACCACCGCCAGCAAGATCTCGTTCACCTATAACCAGTTCGGCTCCAGGGCGTACGGCACCTTCGGCAAGTTCGACGCCACGCTCGATTTTGACACGGCGAACCCCACCGCGGCCCACGCCAAGCTGACCATCGACCTTGCCAGCATCGACGCCGGGGGCAGCGATGCCAACAGCGAGCTGCAAAAGCCTGCCTGGTTCAATACGGCGGACTATCCGGTGGCGACCTTTGAATCGACCGGGGTGAAAGCACTGGGCAATCACCGTTACCTGATCACCGGCAACCTCACGCTCAGGGGCATGACGCGCGAGTTGCAGGTGAAGGTGCTGCTGAAACCGGAACATGCCATCGGGGTCTTCGATGGCGACATCATTGTTAAACGCAGAGACTTCAAGATCGGCGAAGGGGAGTGGGGCGACACGGTTGTCTCCAACGACATCAACATCCGCTTCCGCATCGTCGCGCCCGAGCGGTGATTTTCCTGTAAGGGGCTCGATCTGTGACAATAGCGGGGCTGATGCTCAGCTTAATCCGGAGTCAGAAACGTAATGCCCAAGCTCACCCACTTTGCCACGCCATGCCCAGAGCCCATCAACAGCCAGATTCTGCAGATGGTCGTCGACAATTTAACCGACATCAGCATGGTGGGCATCGCGCCGAGCAACCCGTTGTACAACGTCTATCAATACACGGTGGGCTACGAGGTTCATCTCTACCTCGAAGCGCTCAGCGGCGCCAAAGGCATTGCTGTCGAACTGATCGTTGCAACGGATGACGAAGACCCCGAGACGGTCATCGGCTTTCTGCTGTACCTGCCGGTCAAGGACGATCCCCAGGCGTGCGGCGTGGCGTACATGGCGGTGCAGGCCAGCCATCGGCGGCGGGGCGTCGCCCGGGCGATGCTGCAAGACATGCTCGGCCGCTACCCGCATGCCGAACTGACCTGCACCGTCGCCAAGGTGCCCTGGTTCGAATCGATGGGCTTCCAGGTGCTGGGCGTGCGCGGCACTCAGGTACTGATGAACACCCGTGATCACGGCACCGAAGGCTTGATGGGCTTGCTGGATGTCGCATCGATCTACAGTTCTTTGGAGGTGCGGCAGATACATACGTATCTGCTGCAGAAACACGGCAAGCGGGCGATGATCGATGCGGAGAAGCAGCGCGACCGGCATCTCGACCAGATGACGCGCAACGCCAAGGCATTTGTGCTGGAACGTTTGAGCAAAGACGCCGTGCGCGGGCCTCGTCCCGTCTAGACTGTTGAGTCCTTTCGGGCACGCAGGCTGGTCGAGGCGTGATATTCTGTCGCATTAACTTGGTTTGACTTATTCGGTTCGTACGTCTACAGACGTCCGACAGAATCAATGTCGCTCAAGTAGCTGAGCCAATAACGATAAGAAGTCAGTGCACGAGGGACATATAACTGAGGTCGATGGAGTCACGTCGGCCTTGTGTGCCCACCTTCAAATCCTTGTAGATGCAGGAACCCACGGCACGCTGCCTGCGTACCCGTACACCTGGGTTGCTCATGATATCGAGGATTGGAGGCGGATGGCGTTTATCATAGGTGCTACAGATGTTTAAGAAACTGAACACAGCCCTGCTGGGGCTGGCTTTGTCGATGGGGATCACGTCCGCCTACGCGGAAGAGGCAAAGAAAGTCGATGTGCTGCTCATTGGCGGCGGCATCATGAGTGCAACGCTGGGTGTCTGGCTCAATGAGCTGGAACCCGACTTGTCGATGGAAATGGTCGAGCGCCTCGACGGCGTCGCCCAGGAAAGCTCCAACGGCTGGAACAACGCCGGTACCGGTCACTCCGCCCTGGCCGAGTTGAACTACACCCCGGAAGACGACAAGGGCAACGTCCAGATCGCGAAAGCCGTTGAAATCAACGAAGCCTTCCAGATCTCTCGTCAGTTCTGGGCCTGGCAAGTTCAGCAAGGCGTGCTGAAGAACCCGCGTTCGTTCATCAACTCCACTCCGCACATGAGCTTTGTGTGGGGCGATGACAACATCAAGTTCCTGAAGAAACGCTACGAAGCCCTGCAAGCGAGCCCGCTGTTCGCCGGCATGCAGTACTCCGAAGACCCGGCTGTGATCAAGAAGTGGGTTCCGCTGATGATGGAAGGGCGTGACCCGAACCAGAAAGTCGCGGCCACCTGGAGCCCGATCGGCACCGACATGAACTTTGGCGAGATCACCCGCCAGTTCGTCGCGCACCTGCAAACCACGCCGAAGTTCGACTTGAAACTGTCTAGCGAAGTGCAAGACATCACCAAGAACGAAGACGGCACCTGGCGCGTCAGCTACAAAAACCTGAAAGACGGCACCAAAACCGAAACCGACGCCAAGTTCGTCTTCATCGGCGCGGGCGGCGGTGCATTGCACCTGCTGCAGAAATCCGGCATTCCTGAAGCCCAGGAATACGCAGGCTTCCCGGTTGGCGGCTCGTTCCTCGTGACCGAAAACCCGACCATTGCCGAGCAACACCTGGCCAAGGCCTACGGCAAAGCCTCCGTTGGCGCACCGCCAATGTCGGTTCCGCACCTGGACACCCGTGTTCTGGACGGCAAGCGCGTCATCCTGTTTGGCCCATTCGCGACCTTCAGCACCAAGTTCCTGAAAGAAGGCTCGTACCTGGACCTGCTGACCACCACGACCACGCACAACGTGTGGCCAATGACCAAGGTCGGCATCAAGGAATACCCGCTGGTCGAGTACCTTGCAGGCCAACTGATGCTGTCTGACGAAGACCGCATGAATGCCCTGAAAGAATACTTCCCGAACGCCAAAGCCGAAGACTGGCGCCTGTGGCAAGCCGGCCAACGCGTGCAAATCATCAAGCGTGATGAAGCGGCTGGTGGCGTGCTGAAGTTGGGTACCGAGATTGTTGCTTCTGCTGACGGCACCATTGCTGGTCTGCTGGGCGCATCGCCAGGCGCATCGACTGCTGCACCGATCATGCTGACCGTGCTGCAGAAAGTGTTCAAGGACAAGGTTGCCTCGCCAGCCTGGCAGGAAAAGCTGCATCAGATCGTGCCGAGCTATGGCACTCAGCTGAACAGCAGCCCTGAGAAAGTGGCTCAAGAGTGGGCTTATACCGCTAAAGTGCTTGAGCTGACTCCGCCGCCGACGATTGGTCAGGTGGTGGCTCCGGCTGCTGCTCCGGCCGCTCCGGCCAAGGCGCCGAAGGCTAATGCTGCGACTGATATGGCTCTGTAACTAGAGGCCTTGTAAAAAGCCCACTGAACCGGTGACGGTCAGTGGGCTTTTTTTTCAAGTAAATTCGCTTCGCTGACTGAGGCCGGCCATTAGTAGCGGCCTAATCTTCATCATTTTATAAAGATATATGAAGGCCCAAGATTTAGTTGCGGTTAAAGGAATCACTTTATTCAGGCAACTATAATACCGATCTAGTAAATGCCAATAAAAAAACCCCAAGCATCCCACCTGGATAGCAGACTAATTAAAAGCTGATTAACTGTTTTTAACTCCAACTTGCCATTCGTCGTCATGCAGAAAAAAAATCTAACTTTTTTCAAAATTGGCGACTCCCACCAATACAGCCATCACGGCGGTGAATACCTATTCTGATTGATTGACGCTTGCTGATAGGAGATTGTAATGAACTACGAAGATCGCGATACCTATGGCATATACAAAACGAACCTCCTACGAGATGCTGGCTCTGAGGAGCAGGGGCCTGACCCCGACCTGATGGGGGCAGACACACTCATTGGAAACGAGTTTATAACCATAATGAAGAAAACTTGGGAGATATTAAGGAAATCATGCTGGATGTTCGCAACGGTAGAGTGAGTTATGCCGTTCTATCCTTTGGTGGCTTTCTTGGCATGGGAGAAAAACTATTTGCAGTACCTTGGAATGCATTGACACTGGATACAGTAAACAAGCGCTTCGTACTAAACGTAGAGAAAGAGCGCTTGGAAAATGCACCAGGTTTTGACAAGGACAACTGGCCTAATATGGCCGATAAGTCTTGGGCAACAGAAATCCATTCTTTCTATGGAACTAAACCCTTCGATTACGATACTGTCCGGAGATAAATTATCGACAAGAGCTATTGAAAGAAAAATGATACGCGCCGAGCAAACAGCGATATGTCAAGGCTGGTCGTTGGGGTGCCAAACCCTAAGGCGCGCATTGCGATGAAAAAAGGTCTGTCGTGCCGAATTAAAGGCTAGGCCCCAGCCGCCTCGTATTCGCAGTGCAGTATCTGAATTCGCCCATATCAGAACAGCCAAACCGAGTTTCTACTGCAGCACAAAGGCCAGCTCCCGGTTGGGTGCGGAGATGTGTCAGGCACATCATCGTAGGTAGACCTCCACTCGTTACAGGGAGTCCCAGCCCAACGGAGGATTACTAATATAAAAATCTTGATACAATTGCCCGAATTTTGGCGCTATGCGCCGTGTCGAAAGAAGACAGATGTCCTGTGCAATCGCTTAAAACCGTCAGATCCGCTTTTCCCTTCTGCCATCAAATCGCTAAGGCGACCTTGAATTTCTCGCACCCCCCGAGCGTAGCGGTCCTCGATTCCATCGGTACGTTTATAGAACCGCATTACCGGGACCGCCCCAACCGCATCAGACAAATCGTGGGTGATGGCGAATGCCAGTTCTTCATGAAGGTTCAACGTGTCAAGACGCTGCCAAAGAAATTCCGCATAGCGCTGGGACGCCCAAAGCGCTCAGGCAGGTTCGACTGGCCTATCGAGGAGCTGTTGAACACGATCATAGCCGCAGAACGCGGCGTTGAGACCGCCCGCATCGTGGGCTTCGGGGTGGTCAAGCCGAGGTTCGGTATTATCCAGCAGTTCGTGCTGTTGACAGAATTCCTCGAGAGACACTCGAATGGTTTGCAATGGCTGCAGAAGCACCCTGAGCGGGTGGTTGAGTTCATTAAAGGGTGCATGAACCTCATTGTCGACATGCACAAGCGTGGCCTGATTCACCTCGACCTATGGGTGGCGAACATCATGGTGCCTGAAAAGCAGTGGCGTACTCTGCGGGTCATCGATATGGAGAATGTTTTCACCCGCCCATCGGGTTTCACCTCCGAAACCTTGGGTTTTCAGCTGGGTTTTCTCTATCACAAAGAAATGCACCATTTCATCGACGAAGCGTTGTATGACGGTTTGGTCGTCGAGTTTCTGCGTGAGTGCGTGGACATCGATAGCGCTGCGTTCGCGCGGATTTACACGGCGAGCAAGCACAACAAGTTCAGTCATAAGAAACGCCGCAAGATTTTTCTCGAAGGCGAGCTGGAGATCTCCTGAATACGCTGGGGGACAGCCTTTGACAACAAAGGCCATTGCAGCATTGCGCACCATCACGACTAAGGCTTTGCAACCGAATCCAATCACACCGTCAGCGAGACGGGGTAAACCACACAGGCCGGGCGACCGGCCTGCCCATCCTCACCTATTGCTAAAGGTGTTTCTGCTCAATGATCGCTTGAGCCATTTTGTCCAGTTCTTCATGAGCTACAAGCTCATCAGTCCAGCGCCCAGCCACCTCTTGGTAGTGCTCGACCGCTTTGGGGCTATCACCCTCTGGATGGCGAATAGGTCCGATAAACGCCACCGAAGGTGGACCGTTCTTTTGCGGGCCAAACGTGATCCAGACTTTTGGATCGTTCTCCGGGTAGCCGTATGAATCCCAATGAGTCATATCGATTCTCCTAGATCCGGCCGTATGCCGGGCCATCAACAAATAGCCCACAAACTCACTTCACGCCAGCTGGCGAAGCAAGTGCCGCTACGGGAAAACGAAGTCGCGCAAGGATTTACCACTCGCGATGAAGTCTTGTCTGCCGGTAGTTCTCGTACCACGAGTTTACAAACTGTCTTCTTCTTCGTAGATAGAGGACTGAAGAAACTCCGCTATCAGCGATGTAATCTGCTGTTGAATCACCCCGCGCGGGCGAGCGCTGTCGCCATCCCGGCAAATGATGCCATCGCCTGGTACGTCTTCTTCAAGCATTAGCTCCGCGCCAGGTTTGCACACCGACGAGAAGCTGAAATGGCTGGCGTCGCTGATTTCGACGTAACGGCTTGACGCCGCCGGCAGGCGTTTGGCCAAGTTGGCAGACTCCAGCTCAGCGGGAAGCTCGCGCGACGGTACGCCGGCAGCGATCACCAGCGCTGGTACCGGCAGCGCGGCCAGGCTTTCATCGGTCAGACCCCGTGAAAGGCCCAGGTCCAATGTAATCACTGCAGTGACGCGTTTATCGCGCAAATCGGCGGCCAATGCGGCCTTTGATTCTGAGGTGCTTGCGGGGTTTATCTTTTCATAGACGGTGCAACTTGATAACTGCGGGTGGGCTTTGCAGTCACGGGCGAAGCGGTCTGGATCGAAACGAGCACCGGCGATCTCCAGGGCGGTCCAGCCGCCGAGTGAATGGCCCACTACTGCAATTCGGTCATTGGCGACCAAGCCGAATTTTTCAGGTTGAGTCGTGACCTTATCAATGGCTCGGCGCACATCAACGGGCCGCTGCCACAATTGCGCCGCTGCTTGAGGGCTACGGTCGTGGGTCGTGGTGCCAGGGTGATTGATTGCGGCGACGATGTAACCCCTATGAGCCAGAGCACTGGCAAGCCAGATCTGGTTGCTCCAGTTACCTCTGTACCCGTGGGAGAGCACCAACAATGGATGCTTGCCAGCCGCGGGCGGCGCATTACGAACGGCAGAAGCACCGACAAACACCGCATCATCGCCGATCAGTTGCGTGGCTGCGGTAGTTGCACTGGGGTACCAAACGACCAACTCCAGTGAGCGGTCATTGTGCGAGTCCGGCAGTGTGGAAGATTGGAAGCCGACAGGGTTCTCGTCAGCGAGTGCGAGAGTCGTCAGCCAGGTCAACAATAGGGCGCCGAAAGCTATTTTCAATGTCGTTTCTTCCTTGATTAGATAAGTGCATAGCAACCTGGACCCGCCGTTAGGCGCATCCACCTTCGTACGGAATCGAAGCTAATGTGGCTGCCTATAAGCACGGACATTAAAGCCCACATTCGAATCGCGGTCTTTAGTGAGAGGCCCGAACGTCCGCTTTTTGTTTGGCTATTTAAGCAGCGGCTCCTTAGAACTTTTCCCTATTTATCTGTCTATGTGGATAGGCACATTCGCTCGGTAAGCGCGAACCCGCAGGCTTCCCGCAACCAGATGGTTACCCGTCCAATTGTCAATCAGAGGTTGTCTTCGCTCATGAAATTTCATGACCCACGGATGGTGCTCTTCAGCCTGTTCGCGTTCGCGGCAATGGGCTCGGCATCAGCAACACAGATGAAGACATCAACCCCTGTTTTCGCAACTGAAGTCACTGCCGTTCAGGCTCCTGTCGAGGCGGCTGGCAACCCTTGGCCGACCTTGGCCAGTATGGCCGGCAAGGAGTCAGGGACGTTGCTTGCCCATGACGACCGATACTGGCATGACCACCGTCGGCACGATCGTAGAGATGATTGGCGCCGAGACGACTGGCGTAGAGATAATTGGCGTAGAGATAACTGGGGTAGAGAGCAAGCCCGCCGAGAAGCGGAGCGCCATCGTGACTGGGAGCGCCACCAGGATCGGGTCATGCGGCACCGCTACGAGGACAATCGCGACTACTATCGTCGCTAGCGCGAGCCAAGGAAATGTTCGGCTGGCCGGATTAGATCAGGTCGCGGCAGGAGTGGCAGGGTAACTGCCATCCCTGCCGCGACCCGATTGCAGTCTTCGTGACAGACAGCAATCGACCGATTCTGTTGAAAAAGTAGCTCCCCTGTCTGGCCTGCGGCAAAATCTCTGCATTGGCCAGCAGGGAAGCGCACAGCATGATGGGACAGTTATCGAGTGGGCAGGATTGACTGTTTTACTCGTTCAACCTTGAAGATCACATCCCAGCCAATCACCTTCTGCGCAGCATTGACCAGTGTCTCGATCTGAGCGACCTGCGCCATTACCTCGCCGATTTTTATAGCCCGATCGGGCGTCCGTCGATTGACCCTGAACTGATGATCCGCATGCTGATCGTGGGCTATTGCTACGGCATTCGCTCAGAGCGGCGGTTGTGCGAAGAGGCCCATTTGAACCTGGCGTATCGTTGGTTCTGCCGGTTGAGCCTTGAAGATGAAGTCCCCAACCACTCGACCTTTTCCCAAAGTCGACACGGCCGTTTTCGGGACAGCAATCTGTTTCGCTGGTTGTTCAACAAGGTGCTGCGTCGTTGCACGGACGCCAGCGTCATCAAAGCGGATGCGAGTCGGCAGCGCGGCGCTTTCTGCTCTGCGTGAAGTGCAGCAACAGATCATGCTTAGATGTTGGAGTGGTTAAAAAATGATACCGGTTGCGACGACCGTTGCAGCAGGAACTTCAGGGTATTGGCCAGGTCAATAGCGGCCCTATTTCGGAAATGCCGAGCAGCGCTGTGGTCTGCATTACGGCAGTGCCTGCGAGTTCAGTCGAGTCCGCCCCCTGATGCCAACCAAGAGTTTTCTGCCCGGCCTCATCCTGGTGTTCTGCACCGTCGCGTCGTTTTGTTCTGTCGCTGCCGAGCGAAGAGCGCCCGCGCAAAGCAACAGCGCATCAACCACCCTGATCGAAACAGCCTCGCGGCAGTATGAAAATGGCCAATTGGACCAGGCCGCCGCCACGCTGGAGCGTGCCCTGCATATCCAGCCGAACAATCCCGCGACTCTGCATTACCTCGGTGTGTTGCGTCTTCAGCAGGGGGAGTACCAGCAGGCTGAAACCTTGGCGGTGCGCTCGAACATGCGGGTTGGTCGCAACGTCGAGTTACGCAACCGCAACTTCCAATTGATCCAGGCGGCGCAGCAGGCCCAGTCTTCGGGGACCCCACCCAATGCCAAAGAGGACCTGGTCGCGGTACAGAAGGGGCTGGAAGAGGAGACCCACAGGCGCCGCGAAGTGGAAATGGCGGCTGTTGAGCAATCCACTCCGGACACTGGGCGCGACGCTGGCAACTTCGCTAGCGCAGAGACAGATCGGGTTTCGGATGTACCGACGGCTGGCAGAGCCGGGCCCGAAGGAAAATTGCAAATGGCTAGTGTCGAGCCAGAGCGGGCATACGCTGAGGTTGAGATTCCCCGCGGCCATATGCCGCCTCCGGGCAAATGCCGAATTTGGTTTCCTGATCGCCCGCCGGGGCATCAGCCTGCACCCGGCAAATGCAAGAAGCTGCGATATCGAGTTCCCTCAGGAGCCTACCTGGTGCGCGGTTTCTGAATGTCCAAATCTGGCCGACCATTTGTCCCGAAACTTGCGCTTGCTCGGTGAGGTTCAAGACGGTATCTACGGTAGGGAATTCCCGCGTTGGTTTTAGCAAGCCATTCGCAGTTCACCGAACCACAGTCACTCCGGCAACCCAGCCAGCCGCAACCCATCAGCAAACCGCGCAAAATCCTCAGGACGCTGGATTGGCAACCAGTCCTTCAGGTTAGAAACGCGCAAGGACGGATCCAGCTCATGCAAACGCTGCATCGCCTGCTTCGCTTTGTCCATGCGTCCGCTGAGTGCATGACTGGCCGCGATCAGGGCAACCGATGCCAGGAGGCAGGGCAGGTTCCTCAGCGCCTTTTCCGCCCAGACAGAAGCGGCATCGAAGCGCCCGGCGACGAAGTGTGCGAGCGCCATTCCGACCTGCATCCTGAACATTTCCGGATCCAGCGGACTCAAGCGAACGGCATGGGTCAGATGCTCAATGGCGGCGTCTGTTTCACCGCGCAGTGCGCGCAGGATACCGCCCAGGAACCAGGCGGGGGCGAGGTTGGGGTTGAGCAGGCGTGCCCTGTCGAGCAGGGCGATGCCGCCATCGACATCGCCGGCGAGATGGGCAAGTGCATGTCCGGCTCGCGTCAGCGCCACCGCATCATCCCGGCCGAGCTCCACCGCCAAACGCGCAAGTCGTGCGCCCTCGGCGATTTCTGCTTTCGGCCCAGAGTGTATAAAAACGCATCCGATAGATCACGCGCTTACCCTCAGTCTGTTTTTTGCCAGCCCGATGGCTGTAGTCATATGCTACCGCGTAGTCGATTGGGTTTCTGTGGACAGAATTGGACGGTAGCCTCTGCACGATAGTGCCCCTGTTATTCGATTCGCGGATGCTGCTGTACGAGATGCTCACGTTTAGTTTTCAGCTCAGCGATTTCTGCGTCGATGTCCTCGATCTTCTGCTCGATATTGTCGTGATGTTCCTCCAACAGTTCTTGCGCTTCCTCGATGTCGGAAGCCGCCGGAGCTGCACCACGCAGCGGTTTTTTTGCTGTTTCTTTCATCGTCACGCCGGTAATCAGACCCACCACGGCAATCACCATCAGGTAGTAGGCCGGCATGTACAGATTTTGCGTGCTTTCCACCAGCCAGGCCACGGCGGCAGGGGTCAGGCCCGCGATCAACACCGAGACGTTGAAGGCGCTGGCCAGGGCGCTGTAGCGGATGTGAGTGGGAAACATCGCCGGAAGGGTGGAAGCCATCACGCCGATGAAAAAGTTGAGCAGCACCGCCAGCATCAACAAACCGGAAAAGATCAGACCGATCTTGCCGCTGTTGATCAGCATGAAGGCCGGGATGGCGAGGAAGAACAGACCGACGCTACCGCAGATAATGAAGGGGCGGCGCCCAATCTTGTCGCTGATGAGCCCGATCATCGGCTGGACGAATAACATCCCGACCATGATCGCGATGATGATCAACACGCCGTGATTTTCGCTGTAGTGCAAGTTGTGTGTCAGATAGCTCGGCATGTAGGTAAGCAGCATGTAGTAGGTGACGTTGGTAGCTACCACTACGCCGATGCAGGTCATCAGACTGCGCCAGTGCTGGGTGGCCACTTCCTTGAAAGACACTTTCGGGCCCCTGGCGAGGCCTTCGCGATCACCCTGTTCCAGTTGCTCGACATGCTGCTGGAACGCCGGTGTTTCTTCCAACGCGTGACGCAGATAGAGCCCGATCATGCCCAGGGGCAGGGCAAGGAAGAAGGGCAGGCGCCAGCCCCATGCCTCGAACTGCTCTTCGCCCAGAATGGTGGAAATCAGCACGACCAGACCTGCGCCGAAGACGAAGCCGGCAATCGAGCCGAAGTCCAGCCAGCTACCAAGGAAACCGCGCTTGCGATCCGGGGCATATTCGGCGACGAAGATCGAGGCGCCGGTGTATTCACCGCCCACTGAAAAACCTTGGGCCATTTTAGCGAGCAGCAGGAGGATCGGCGCCCAGATGCCAATCGAGGCATACGATGGAATCAACCCGATGGCGAAGGTGCTGAGCGACATGATCACGATGGTGGCCGCCAGGACTTTCTGCCGACCGTACTTATCGCCCAACGTACCGAAAAACAAACCGCCAAGAGGTCTGATCAGGAAGGGAACCGAGAAGGTGGCCAACGCGGCAATCATCTGCACACCGGGATCAGCGCCGGGGAAAAATACCTTGCCAAGAACATAGGCAACAAACCCATAGACGCCGAAATCGAACCACTCCATCGCGTTGCCGAGTGCAGCGGCCGTGATCGCCTTGCGCATTTTCGCGTCGTCGACAATGGTGATGTCTTCCAATCCGATCGGATTGACGGTTTTCTCACGTGATTTCATGCGAGCCACTCTGTAACTGAATCTGTCCTGATGCAAACTGCTGAGCTCCGGTGTGGTGCAGCCCAGACGGGTTTGCTTTTGCCGATGCCATCTTTTTGATGGCACGGCTTCTTACTGATCAGATACAAGAGAACACGAAAAAATTCACATCTCGCCGTTATTTTTGCTAGTGGCGACAGCTGTCAACGCATCTGATCGAAACGAAAGAAAGGCCCATATGTCCCCTAGCCCATGCCGGCCGACTCTTCTAAGCGCGTGTCTAAACCAGCGACTGTTGAATTTGATGATCAAATGTATCCAGAAAATCGTGCATGCCGATTTCTCCGAGATCTACAGCTTTAGCGCCGCCGGCCGCAATAAAGGTGACGTCAGTGATACCCAGGACGTTCAGGATCAGTTTCAAATATTGGGTCGCAATGTCACGGTCTCTAATCGGCGAGCCGCTGGTGTATACACCTCCCGAGGCGAGCAGCACCGTTGCCTTTTTACCGGTCACCAGCCCTTTACCATCAAAGCCCAAGGTCAGGCCTTTACGCACCACGTGATCTAGCCACGCCTTGAGCGCCGCGGGGACGTTATAGTTGTAGACCGGCGTTGAAATAACCACGTGATCGGTTTCCAGCAACTCGGCTGCAAGCTCATCGGATAGCTGCAACACGGCTTTCATTTCAGGCGAGTGTTGGGTTTCTGGGGTGAAGTAAGCCTGTAACCAGGGAGCCGTCACGAATGTAAGTGGAGTGTCCGTCAGATCCCGTATTTTGATGGCGCCCCCAGGGTGTGCAGCTTCCCATGCGGCCACAAATCGGCGAGTGAGCTGCCGGGAGATTGAAGCATCCCCACGTGAGCTGGTTTCAATGGTGAGAAGCCTGGACATGAAAGTAACTCCTGCGCGGTTACGCGGCGGTATGTTTTGCGTTGTCGCTTTAGGCGATGTGCGACACACTCTACCCAATGCGATCTCTACGCAGGAGTGATGTAAATATGATTGAATCCATCTGTTTAAGTGATGGGTCATGATCGGAAATCTCAGCTTGGATCAGTTGCGGATCCTTGTAACCATTGCTGAAACAGGCAGTTTCTCGGCAACAGGACGTCACCTGCGGCGTGCTCAATCTGCCATTAGCCAGTCGATTGCCACACTTGAGTCCGTTCAAGGTGTGAGGCTGTTTGATCGCAGCGGCCATCGTCCAACTCTCACTGAGGTAGGTAGAGTGCTAGTGGTTCAAGCGCGCGCAGTGCTGGCAAGCGCTGCCCAGTTTGAAGCAATGGCCGCAAGTACAGCATCAGGGGTTGAGCCGGAGTTGGCTCTCGCCATAGACCCTTTAGTCCCTAGCGCACCGCTCATCGAAAGCCTGCGCGCTATCCGAGAGGCTTTTCCGCATCTGGCAGTGAGTTTTTCTACAGAAGGCTTAGGCGGTGCAGAGCGCCGATTGCGCAACGGCGATGCGGCACTGGCGCTTTGCACATTGATTCCGACAGTGCCCGACGATATCACCGCACAGCCGCTGCTCAGCGTCGACTTGAGGCCAGTAGTAGCCAGCGGGCATCCCCTGGCTATGTTAGGCCGTCGGGCAACAAGCGCAGACCTCAAGCCTTATGTGCAACTGGTACTTTCCGATCCGGTTTCTCCCGACAGCCCTAGCTATGGGGTGACGGGCAGTCACCAGTGGCGGTTTGTAGATTTGGCACGGCGGCTGGATTTTTTGCTCGCCGGGTTCGGTTGGTGCCGAATGCCAGAGCATCTGATTGCGGATCATCTGGCTTCAGGACGCCTCCTACCGCTTGAATTAACCGCCGAACTTCAGCGCACACCAGACACACTTACGATCTACGCAGCGCACATGCAAAATCGCTCTTTAGGGAAAGCAGGCCGATGGCTTCTGAATGATCTGACCCGTCGTCTGTGCATGTGACGATACGAAGACGACTAACGTTAGCGGTTTGGTTATCCCGTTGGCCAAAGGGCTGATGCGGTTAATCGAACCGGTTGTGCAGGGACTGCCCGGGCCGTGATCGTCTATGCGTATTTCGCAAGCCAAGGTGTGATGCCTGCCCGCTTACATCGCTCCGAACTTTTTTTCGATCTTTTTTCAGTCGCAAGCTGGACTTAAAATCGCGCTTCTACGAGAAATCCACATCTGCTGACGTGCCGATAAATTTCAGAGTTAAGGTAGACGCATACACTTCGATTTTGGCGAAGCGTTTTTACACACTCTGGGCCGATAGCTGCCTGTCACGACGACCGTCAGAAAGCGACCCAAAGCAGCCCTTGATGTCTGTTTGTTGTCGCCATATGTTATCGGCATTCATGGAGGATTCTGACTGATGGCACGCGTGAGTTTGATACTGACACCCGGTTTTGCGGACTGGGAATATGCTTTCATTGCTGGAACTGCGTCCCCGTTTTACGGGATCGACGTCAGGTTTTTCGCTTCTGCTACGGGGCAGTTCCGCTCGCAGGGTGGATTGGCTGTAACGGTCGATAGCAGTTTGCAACAATGTCTGGATTGGAAACCGGACGTTGTTGTCGTCATTGGAGGAATGGTCTGGGAACGTGCAGAAGCACCGGATATTCGAGGCTTTCTTCATGCTAGTCGCTCAAGTGGAGCGACAATTGCCGGTATCTGTGGGGGAACGCTGGCACTTGCGAGGGCCGGGCTTCTCGACACGGTTCCTCATACCTCGAACAGCGCTGACTTCTTACAACAGAATGCCGTAGGTTATGAAGGGCGCACGCTTTATCGAAACAGTCCAGTCGCTGTGATTGCAGACCGCATCATAACTGCTCCAGGCCCTGCGCCCGTTAGCTTCACCTGCGCAGTGTTCGAAGCTGCCGGGCTATCTTCAGAGATCATTTCTCAGTTCAGGTCAATGTTGGCAGCGGAACACGGGTGAATCGGGTGTTGGATCAGGTACCGAACCGCAGTCACTCAGGCAACCCAGCCAGCCGCAACCCATCAGCGAACCGCGCAAAATCCTCAGGACGCTGGATTGGCAGCCAATCCTTCAGGTTAGAAACGCGCAAGGACGGATCCAGCTCGTGCAAACGCTGCATCGCCTGCTTCGCTTTGTCCATGCGTCCGCTGAGTGCGTGACTGGCCGCGATCAGGGCAACCGATGCCAGGAGGCAGGGCAGGTTCCTCAGCGCCTTTTCCGCCCAGTCAGAAGCGGGATCAAAGCGCCCGGCGACGAAGTGTGCGAGCGCCATCCCGACCTGCATCCTGAACATTTCCGGATCCAGCGGACTCAAGCGAACGGCATGGGTCAGATGCTCGATGGCGGCGTCTGTTTCGCCGCGCAGTGCGCGCAGGATACCGCCCAGGAACCAGGCGGGGGCGAGGTTGGGGTTGAGCAGGCGTGCCCTGTCGAGCAGGGCAATGCCGCCATCGACATCGCCGGCGAGATGGGCAAGTGCATGTCCGGCTCGCGTCAGCGCCACCGCATCATCCCGGCCGAGCTCTACTGCCAGACGCGCAAGTCGTGCGCCCTCGGCGATTTCTTGAGGCCGATCGGTCATCCAGCCATTCAACTTGCGCCAGAAGTGGCACCAGGCCGCCATGCCATAGGCCGATGCGAACTCCGGATCGAGCTCGATGGCCTTGTAGAACAACGGCAGCGCTTCCTCAATGGCTTCGCGGGTGCCGTTGTGCAGTTTCGGCATTCCGCGCAGGTAATAGTCGTATGCGTCCAGGCTTTCTGTCGGTTTGCGCTTGGCGCGCTCGATTTCCGCCCGTTCCAGCTGCGGCGCTATGGCGCCGACGACGCTTTCGGCGATTTGATCCTGCAGCTCGAAGATGTCGTGGAGCATTCCTTCAAAGCGCTCCGCCCAGATATGCGTCCCGGTCGTCGCGTCGATGAGCTGCCCGGTGATGCGTATCTTGTTCCCGGACTTGCGCACGCTACCTTCCAGCACATAACGCACGCCGAGCGTCTGGCCGACGCCCTGGACGTCCACGTCCCGACCCTTGTAGGTGAAGCTCGAATTGCGCGCGATGACGAACAGCCAGCGGATACGCGACAGGGCGGCGATGATGTCCTCCACCATGCCGTCGGCGAAATACTCCTGCTCCGGATCGCCGCTCAGGTTGTGGAAGGGCAGGACGGTAATGGAGGGTTTGTCCGGCAGGACGAGGGTGGGTGGAGGTGTTTGCTTCAGGTCCACGGGCGCCGGTTCTTCGATGTCAGGCTGTCGCGTTTCTCCGACCTCATCCACCTTGATCTCGCCGATGAAGCGATAGCCCTTACGGGCGACAGTGCGCACCAGGCGCTGCTCCTCGCCGGTATCGCCGATGGCCTTGCGCACCGCATTGATGTGGCTGGTGATCGTCGATTCCGAGACGATCCGACCGCTCCACACTGCCTTTAGCAGGTCGTCCTTGCTCATGACGCGATCACTGTTGCTGACGAGCTGCAGCAATAGATCGAAGACCTGCGGCCCGACAGCCACGACTTGCCCGCGCAAGGTCAGTTCCCGGCGCTGCTGATCGAGCACGTAGTCTTCAAACACGAATGGCAAGGTGAGAATCCCCTGGTCGAGCGCCCCCGACTCCGTGTCTGAGCTGGCGATTAGTAAGTGGTATCGAATAATACGACAGCGTGTAATCCACTGCACCGTCCAGCAAGGGACGCCAGTCTTTGGACGAAAAACCAAGCTTGCCTCAAGGCAAACCCAAGGCCGGTACAAGGACTTGCCTGACACGCGCTGGCACTCTCGATCTACATCGACGGCAATGGTTGCCGTCGAGAAGCGGAGAGAAACCATGAAGATCGTCGTCATTGGAGGCACCGGCCTCATCGGATCGAAACTTGTGAATATCCTCCGCGAGCGCGGCCATGACGTGCTCGCAGCCGCCCCCAGCACGGGCGTGAACAGCATCACCCGCGAGGGCCTGGCCCAGGCGATGGATGGCGCCGATATTGTCGTCGACGTGGCGAACGCGCCTTCGTGGGAAGACCAGGCCGTTCTCGATTTCTTCGAAACGTCGGGCCGTAACCTGCTGGCTGCCGAAGCGGCTGCCGGGGTTCGCCATCACGTAGCCCTGTCGATCGTCGGCAGTGAACGGCTGCCCGAGAATGGCTATTTCCGGGCCAAGGTCGCGCAGGAAAACCTTATCAAGGCGTCCGGCATTCCTTACACCATCCTGCGTGCCACACAGTTCTTCGAGTTTGTCGGCGGCATTGCGCAGGCGGCCACCGTCGGCGAGGAGATTTGCCTGTCGCCGGCGCTGATCCAGCCGATGGCGTCCGACGACGTGGTGGCGGCGCTCGCCGAGGTCACGCTGGCAACGCCGGTCAATGGCACGGTCGAAGTCGCCGGTCCCGAGGCCATGCCGCTCGACGAGCTGGTCAGGCGCTTCCTGCGGGCCACTCAGGACTCGCGCAAGGTCGTGCCGGACGTGCATGCGCGCTACTTCGGTTCGGTGCTCGACGATCAATCGTTGACGCCCGGCAAGAACCCGCGCCTGGGTGCAATCCGCTTCGAGGACTGGCTCGGTCAGTCGACGGCCCAAGCGGCGCGCTGAGGCTACCCAAGACACATCAGGAAAGCGTCGGCCTGGTAACGGGCCGCGCGCTCACAACACCTACGCACCAAGGAGCATTGCCATGTTTACCCGATATCTCTTGGCCGCCGCCTTTGCAGTGCTGTCGATCAGCGCAGCGTCGGCCGCCGAGCCGCCCGCAGGCAAGGTGACGGTCGTATTCGACCGCCCAATTCCCAACATCCCTGGCAAGAGCATGAAGGGCGTGGTGGTCGAGTACGGGCCGGGCGCCGCGTCGCCGGCCCACACGCATCCGAAAACGGCCTTCATTTATGCAACGGTCCTGGAGGGCTCGTTTCGCATCAAAGTCAAAGGCGAGCCGGAAAAGATCTACAACGTCGGCGAAAACTTCGTAGAGGAGCCGGGCTCCGTGCACGAAGTCAGCGCCAACGCCAGCGACACGAAATCCGCACGCCTGTTGGCCGTATTCGTCCTCGACACCGATGAAAAGACGCTCGTTACACCTATCAAAAAGTGAGCCGATCACGCGCTCATGAATGCTCGACAGCCCGGCGGCAGGCCACTACCGCCCGTGGCTGCTGTAGTCCCAGGCATTGAACAGGAAATGAGAACATGAACGCGCTTCAGGACAAGGCCGCCATTGCCACCGGCGCAAGCGTCGAGATCCCTGTCGTGGTGGCGCGGCAAAGCAAGAGAAAGATGATCGGCATCCTGCTGTGCATCGGTGCCGTGGTGGTATTGGCTGGCGGATGGGCCATGGCGTTTTCGAGCGGTACGACCTCCACCGATAACGCTTATGTGCGCGGCGACCTCACCTCGCTCGCCGCCAAGGTTGCCGGCTATGTCACGGCGGTAGAGGTCGAGGACAACCAGACCGTCCGGGCGGGTGACGTGCTGTTCCGGATTGACGATCGGGACTATCGCGCACGGCTTGCGCAGGCAGTGGCCAATGTCAGCGCTGCCGAGGCTCGCCTGACCCATGTCGATGCCGAAACCCAGCTTCAGCGTGCCTTGATTCGACAGGCCGAAGCCCAGCGACGCTCGGCCGCCGCGCAGATGAATCTGGCGGCCAAGACCGATGAGCGCAGCCGCAAACTGATCGTCAGCAACGCGGTCAGCCAAGCCCTCGTCGATGAAACCGGCACGGCACGCTCCAGAGCCGAGGCGACGGTCTCGGCCGCTTCGGCAACGGTCGAGGCTCAACAGCAACGCATCGCCGTCCTTGTGGCCCAGCGAGAAGCTGCCGTTGCTGCTGTGGCGCAGGCACAGGCCGCGCGCGATCTGGCCCAGATCGATCTCGACAGCACCGTGGTACACGCGCCTGTTGATGGCGTTATCGGCAACCGTCAGGTCCGCGTCGGCCGGTTCGTTACGCCGGGTGTTTCGTTGCTCGATATCGTGCCGGTCAATGATGTGTGGGTCGTGGCGAATTTCAAGGAAACCCAGCTTGAACATATCCGCCCCGGTCAGCGCGTGCGGATCACGGTCGACGGCTATCCCGACGGAGCACTTGAAGGCGTGGTCGACAGCTTTGCACCGGGTAGTGGATCGGCGTTCAGCTTGCTGCCCACCGACAACGCAACAGGGAACTTTGTGCGTGTCGTGCAGCGGGTTCCGGTAAAGATCCGGCTTGCCCACAACCCGTTGCCGGGCCGCATCGTCCCTGGCCTGTCCGCGCGGGTCGAGGTTGAGCAAGGGGGCGGCTCATGAACACGGTTGCCAGCGCCACGCGCAGCAACGCCAGCGCTACGACCGGTGTCCTGCTCATGGCGGGCATCGTGCTTGCCACGCTGACGGAAGCGATCGCCAGCACCGTTCTGTCGCTCGGACGCAGCGACATCATCGGCGACACCTATGCAACGCCTGATGAGTTTGCCTGGTTGGATATCGGCTACATCGCGCTCAAGTTGATCGGGTTCATGACCGCCCCTTGGCTGATGAACCGTTTCGCTGCGCGTCAGGTGATCATCAGCTCAATCCTGATCATGGGCCTGGCGTGCGGCATTGCCGCCATCACCGCTCGGCTGGATCTGCTGGTTGCACTTCGGGTGATTCAGGGCTTCGCCGGCGGCACCCTGCTGGTCGGGGGCCAGGCGATCATATTTCGCGCTTATCCGCGGTCCCTTCAGCCAATCCTCCAGGCCCTGTTTGCCATGGGCTCCGTTGTCGCGCCCGCGACACTCGCCCCGGCGCTTCAAGGGTGGTTGATCGATAGCCAATCCTGGACATGGATCTTCTTCAGCGTTGTGCCGATTGCCTTGGCGGCTGCCGGACTTGTGCTGATCGCAGGCGGCCCAATGCCCGCCAAGGTCCGGTGCCGTCCGTTTGACTGGATCGGCTTCTCGCTGATCTCTGCCACTCTGTTGTGTTTCACCTACGTTCTCAGCCAGGGCAGCCGATGGGACTGGTTCGAGGAGCCTCGCATCCTGTGGCTAACCGTGATCGGCGCAGCGGCTTTGCTGGCATTTCTCGGCCAACAGGTGTTGGCCAAAGGGCAGGGCTTGTTCGACTTCACCCTGTTCAAATCGAGCGATTTTTCCTTCGCCTTTATCGTCAGTTTTGTCGCCGGCGCCGTCTTGTTCGGCAGCGCGTTCCTGATTCCGGCGTTCGCCCTGTCGGTCCTCGGGTTCACGCCTACCGATGCCGGTCAGCTGCTGTTGCCCAGTGGCGCGTTTTTTGTCGGTGCGCTTCTCATATCTGCTTGGCTCATGCAGGCCCGCCGCGTTGCGCCGTTCGCCACCGTGCCCTTTGGAATCCTGATGATCATGGTGGCGATGTGGATGCTGTCCGGTTCGACCAGCGAAAGCGGCGCGGACGATATGATGGCGGCTATCCTGTTGCGCGGGTTGGGGCTTGGCTTCCTGTTTCTATCGATCACGCTGATCGCTTTCAGCCACCTCAACAGCCGAAACCTCGCCAGTGGAATAGGCCTTTTCAATACGGGTCGCCAGCTAGGTGGCCTTATCGGGGTCGCAGGGCTCCAGACGCTGATCGACCATAACGTCGTCACCAATGCCGTGGTCCTCGGCGCCAACGTCACCCCAGGCGGGGCCGCGGTCATCGAACGGATGACGACCACGGCAGCCATGCTGAGCGCGAAAGGAATGGATGCAGTGGCCGCTGGCCGGGCAGCGATGAGCCTTCTGGGCCGGTCAGTGACCAGTCAGTCCACGGTGATTGCCTTCGACACAGCGTTCATCGCAGTGGCCCTGCTTTTTGTAATCGCTGCCCCCATTCTGGTCGGCATAAAAATCGGATTCGCGCGATACGAGAAAGTGCGCGCTTCGCGACCTGTAGCGTGAGACAGCCCACCCGCCAGCGATGGCGATGGAGGAGAGCACTCGGACCACCCCGGGTGTCAGGCGGCGGCGCCAGGAACATTTGTTCCCATGCCCGACGGCAGGAACGGTCGAATTTCGTCGATTTCCGCGGCGCTAAGGCGCAACGCCGAGGCTGCAATCAGCCCGTCGACTTGTGCTGGGCGGCGGGCTCCGACAATGGCGCCCGTCACTACCGGTTGGCGAAGTACCCAGGCGATAGCGACCGCCGCAGCACTCACCCCGTGCCTTTCTCCAATGCGTGCCATGACATCAACCAACGTCAGGTTTGCACTCAAACGGGGCTCCTGGAAATCAGCACTTCGGGCCTTGCGCCAATCGTCTTCGGGCAGTTGAGAGATGCGTTCGCGCGTCATGCTGCCGGACAGTAGCCCCGATTGAAGTGTGGAATAGGCAAGGACACCCAATCCGGCCTGTTCACAGAATGGCAGGACGTCTTTCTCGATGTCCCGCATCAAGGCGGAGTACGGCGGCTGGAGCGAAACGATCTCGGTCACCGCCTGCGCCCGCTTGAGTTGAGCGACATCGAAATTCGATACACCGATAGCGCGAATTTTTCCTTGATCGCGCGCGGCTGCCAAAGCCGAAAGCGCCATTTCAATACCTTCACTGCTTGCGTCGGCAGGAAAGGCAGGCCAGTGGATCTGATACAGATCGATCGTCTCGACTTGGAGCCTGCGCAAGCTTGCGTCGATCTCGGCGAGCAAGGATTGGGGGGCCAGGGAGTGCGAAATCTGCTTCGTGACCGGGTCCCAGACCAGGCTGCCTTTGGTGAACACCAAAGGACGCCGAGAGACCGGCACCCGACGCAGCAATTGCCCCACTAATTGCTCCGCATGGCCCAAGCCATAAACCGCAGCGGTGTCAATCCAGTTCACGCCGCGTTCGACGGCATATTCAAGTGCACTCAGGCTGTCCTTGTCATCCTGCGCTCCCCAACTGTATTCCCAGCCGGCGCCGGCGATTGCCCATGTCCCCAAGCCAATAGGCGAAATCAGGAACTCCGATGATCCAAGACGATTCTTTTGCATAGCGACCTCTCCACAAATGATGTGAGCAGTATCCGGGAGAGATCTGATGACGATAAGATGGGTAATCGTATTTGAACTACTGAACGACATTCATGAGTAATCACCCCGATCTCTCTGAACTCGATGCCTTTGCCACCGTCGCTCGCCATCGCAGCTTCCGCAAGGCAGCCGACGAGCGTGGCGTTTCGGCTTCCGCGTTGAGTCATGCGATGCGAGCGTTGGAGGCACGCCTGGGCATCAGGCTGCTGAACCGAACCACTCGTAGCGTGACCCCGACCGAGGCCGGCCAGCAGCTATTGGCGACGCTAGTCCCGACCCTGCACCAGGTTGCCGATGTATTGGCGCAATTGACCTCGATGCAGGAAGTTCCGGCAGGCAAACTCCGCCTCAACGTGGCGCGCCCGGCGGCTCGTATCGTGTTTGCGAAAGTGCTCGCGCCCTTCGTGGCCAGGTATCCACGTATTCAGTTGGACCTGATCACCGACGATGGATTGACCGATATCGTGAACGGTGGATTTGACGCTGGAGTCCGCTTTGGTGAAAGCCTGGCCGGCGACATGATCGCAGTCCCTGTCGGCGCCCCTCAATCGTTCGTGACCGTCGCTGCGGATGCCTATCTGGCCGAAAAGGGGATCGCGCACGCCCCCCGCGACTTGCTCGAGCATGCGTGCATTGCCAGGCGTTTTCCCAGTGGCAAACTTTACGCCTGGGAGTATCAGGCAGACGGTCAACCGATACGGTTATCCGTCACAGGCCCGCTCATTCTGGAAGACGATGCGCTGATGATCCAGGCGGCGAAAGATGGCGCTGGTATTGCCTATGTCTACGAGGAGCTGGCGCGCGACGAAATCCGCAACGGGCATCTCAGAGAAATACTCCAGGAATGGAAAGCACCGCCAAGCCGATTCTTTCTTTATTACCCCAGCCGGCGCCATGTGCCACCGGCCTTGAACGCACTCATCGAATTCATCAGAGCGGGTGACTTGCGAACCTGATTCAGAACCATCGCGACCGGCAGTCTCGATGACTGCTCCGGGTTGAATCCACAGTCGAAAGCAGCCCTTCGGGTCGAACAGCAATCGGTCAGAAGCAGCCACCCGCTTCCAGGTTCAACCCGTTTTACACGTCAACCAGGCACTCCAGAACAGGCTACTGAAGAAACGAGTAGCGCCTCCGAATCCGGCGTCATGCAAAAGTTTTTGAACCGCCGCCTCGGAATGTGGTGGGTCAGCGCCTTGAAGGATTTTCCCAAGCTTGGCCTTCACTTCATCCGAGTTGGCTCCATGCTGCCGCCACCGTTGCCCCCAGGCAGCAAGCAGTAACGGCTGGCTGGCATAAGCATATTGATTCCCCGCGACAATCAACGGCGCACCCGGCTTTAGACGAGCTCGAATGGATCGTAAAATTTCCCGCTTGGTATCATCGCCATCGAGATGATGGAGTACCCCGATCAAAGTGGCTGCGTCATATGAGGCATCTGCAGCCAGGTCTTCAACATGCCCAAGTTGCATGGTCGTCCTTTCAAGCAAATTGTTTGCCTCTAACTGCTGCTTCGCTGCCTCCAGCATCGGCTCAGATGGATCAACAGCAGTGAAGTGCCAACCCGGCTCAAGTTTGGCCATAGCAATAATTTCCTGTGCAGTACCGCCAGCGCCAACCACCAGTATTTTTGTCGAGCTTGAATTGCCGAGGCTTGCCGCCAGCATGCATGCAATCAGGTCGTGGCAGGCGTCATATCCGGCTAGTGCGATACGGCTCTGTCGTCCGTACTCATTGGCTCGAGAGGTATCAAATTTTTCAGCAGCGTTGAGAGGGGATGAATTCAAGGCGGTTCTCCATGTCATCACATCACGCTACGCCACACACAGTCATAATAAAAATTCATTAATTTTATATACTGCATTCCCATAAGGAATGTAGGGCCTGCCAATTTTATGTCTTGCTCCAGATTTTTCTGAACTTTCCCCTATATTAACTGTCATTTAAATAAGTTTGGTCGTAGTGGTGAGCAAAACTTAATCGTCATATTTATGCGTTACATGCAAACCTGTTGCCATTAATGAGAAATCGTTTCATCCATGCATCCATGATATTGATCTGGTTAATGCCAAAAATAAAAACAAGCATCCACATGGATAGCGCACTAATTAAAAGTTGTTGACTTTTTACTCCAACTTGCCATTCGTCGTCATGCAGAAAAAAAATTCAACTTTTTCGAAAGCGGGTGACTCCCACTAATACAGCCATCAAGGCGGTGGGTATATTTTTCTGATTGATTGACGATTGCTGATAGGAGATAACAATGAACTACGAAGATCGCGATACCTATGGCATATACAAAACCAACCTCCTACGAGATGCCGGCTCTGAGGAACAGGGGCCTGGCCCCGACCTGATGGGGGCTGACACACTCATTGGAAATGATGTTTATAACCATAATGAAGAAGACTTGGGAGATATTAAGGAAATCATGCTGGATGTTCGCAGCGGTAGAGTGAGTTATGCTGTTCTATCTTTTGGTGGCTTTCTTAGCATGGGAGAAAAACTGTTTGCGGTGCCTTGGAATGCATTGACACTCGATACAGTAAATAAGCGCTTCGTACTAAACGTAGAGAAAGAGCGCTTGGAAAATGCGCCAGGTTTTGACAAGGACAATTGGCCTAATATGGCTGATGAGTCTTGGGCAACAGAAATCCATTCTTTCTATGGAACTAAACCCTACGATTACGATACTGTTCGGAGATAAAGTATCGACAAAGCTAATGTCCATATCCGAAACGAAGAGTGATGCGCGCCGAGCAAACAACGACGTTGGGGTGCCAAACCCTAAGGCGCGCATTGCGGTGAACACCTCGAGATGTGCTGAATGACAGCCAGTACTACAAGTACCTTGGGTGACTTGCTTTGAACAGCATCAAACGGTGGCGCTCGCAGTAATACTGAACGCCTGCTCTTCCAGACTGGTTTGTATCAACGCAGCCAGTTGTCGGGTGGCAGGCGCCAGGTGTTCTGCTCCACGATAAAGCACATAGCCAAGGGTCGGCAGTGTGGGTAGACCGGCAATGACGGCGAGATGTCCGGGCAGTCCAATGCGGGTTCGCAACGTGAGGCCCAAACCGGCCGCAACGGCCGCCCAGATTCCACCAACGCTGGGGCTGGTCAGCGCGATTCGCCAAGGGATTCGCGCCTCATCCAGTGCCTGGGTTGCCGCGCTGCGCAACACGCAAGGGGCGTCGAACATGATCAATGGCAGGGGAGAATCTACAGAGCAGTTGAGCGATGGCGTGTCACGAGGCCCGATCCAGTGCATCTGCGTTTCACCCAGGCGTTTGGCATAAGGGGATTTGTGCCCTGTGTCCCAAGTCAGGGCCAGGTCCAGGCCACCGCTGTCGATCAACGCAAGCAATTCGGTATTACGCGCGATCCTGACTTCGAGGCTCACCCTCGGGTACATCTTGACGTAGCGTCGCAGAATGTCGCTGAGAAAGTGTTCGCCAAAGTCTTCCTGCAGCCCCAGGCGTACCGTTGCGGCGGTCTGGCTTTCGTGCAGGGTCTGGAAAATGCTGTCGTTCAGTTCAAGCAGTTGGCGGGCATGGCTGAGCAGGGACTCACCCACCGGCGTCAACACCAGCCCTCGACCGGATTTGGACAGCACTGGCGCGCCTATCTGTTCCTCAAGCTTCTTGAGTTGTGCGCTCACCGCTGACGTGGAGCGATTGAGCCGGTCCGCCGCTTTGGCAAAGCTGTTGAATTCCACACCGGTCACGAACGTACGCAGCACATCAAGATCGAAGGTTGGACGGCGCATCGAATCATCCACTAATTCAGGACTATGGTCGCCATTAAATCGGATATTCGGAATTATCGCGACTTGGTAGTTTTCTCCTGTCAGTGGGTTTTTCAGGAGTAGACCGTTATGCCATTTGCACGTATTTCATTGCACCGGGGAAAGTCTGCCGAGTATTTACAGGCCCTCTCACAGGGGTTGCACGACGCGTTGGTAGAAAGCTTCGAAGTGCCGATGGCCGACCGGTTCCAGGTCATTCACCAACATGAAGTGGGCGAACTGGTATTTGATCCCGGCTACCTGGGCGGTCCGCGCAGCCATGACTTTGTGCTGATCGCGATTACTGCCGGTCGCCCTCGAGACATCGAGACGAAACAGCGTTTCTATCGCAACCTGGTCGAGAGACTGAGTCGGGCGCCAGGCATCGACCCTGAGGACGTCATGGTGGTGATTACCACTACCGCGCCAGATGAATGGTCGTTTGGTGGCGGGCGGGGCAACTAGTTTTCTATCAGCGATTTCGAAAATGCCAAGATCGAAGATCGCAGCCTGCGGCAGCTCCTACGGAGATGGCGTATCTCAGGGATGCATGCGGCTGGCGTAGGAGCTGGCGAAGCCTGCGATCTTTTGATTTTCAGCGGCAGATGCCGATTATTTAGCGTCACGCCATCGACTTCGGGCATGGAGATAGGCCGTCAAATCGCTGTAGCCCAATTGAGTCGCAATCTCCGTCAGCGACTCGCCTTGCAACTCAAGATGCAGTTCCAGTTCTGCACGAATCTGATCGAGTAATTGCCTGAAGGTCGTGCCTTGCTCTTCCAGGCGTCTACGTAATGTCCTGGGCGTCTGGTGCAGCGCCTTTGCCAGATTGTCCAGATTTGGAGTTTCACCTCTCGCCAAAGACCGTCGCGCACCTTCGGCAACCTTGGCTGACCAACCGCTGAAGTTGCGATGCGCGGCAATCCGCCGATCCAGCTCCTGAGTCAATAACTCCAACATCCCGTGATGACGGGTCTGCATCGGCAGGCTCAAGCTTTGAGCATGGAAATAGAAGCAGTTAACCGGGCAGTCAAACTCGATACGGTCTCCAAACCACTGGGTGTATTGCTTGTAATACGACGGACGCGAATGCATGAATTTTGCCAGAATCGGCTGCACATCCTGCCCGGTTCCACGTCGCAATTGCGCGATGGACATCACGCCGTAGTGTTCGATGACATACCGCGCCAACTCTCCTGGCGCATCGACGCACAGCTCGATTCCGACGCCGTTTTCATCATTCACCAACCTTACATTGTCGGTGTCCGATGCAAGCGGTGCGTAGCGGGCCCAAAGGTGCATGGACGACAAAACGTCGGGGCTATACAGACAAAGATAAGCCAGGACGTGCCAGTCCTGAGGGGTGAACAGCGCGAACAGTTTTAACCCGATAGCCGGATCAATACGCGCCGCCTCGCGCCACAGCTGATCCAGCTCGATCAGGCTGTAATCCGTGCTTTTTCGGGCAACCTGGTTGTCAAGAAAGCGCTCCAGCACTTGGCCCAGCCTGCCTCGATGAAAGCGCTGGGGGGGGCGATTGGCCGGTTCTAGCTCAATTCTGTCCATTTCGCGCATTGGGAGGGCTGACTCCTGGGTTTCTAATGACATGGCATTGCCCGCAAGGGCCTAAATCGAGAGTGCCATGAATATAACAATGCTCGCCAATAACCCTGCTGTAATCGTGGCCGGGATTTTCCTTGCCTTCATTTTGCTGGAGCTTGCCTGTTCGTCGTTTCGTCAGTCATCAGGCGGTAAACGTGACGTACTCATTGAAGTCGTCGGCTCCGGCATACTGGTGGCGGTCACATTTCCTTTAGTCATGTGGCTAAGTGGCAAGATGCTAAGTCAGGCTGTGCCGGACATGAAGGACGCGTTGGCCGGAATTCCGTGGATGGCAGGATTTGTATTGTTTTTACTGCTCGATGACATGACCCAATACTGGTGGCATCGGCTGACTCACCGGGTTCCCGCACTTTATGCCTTGCACCGTGCGCATCATTCCGCGCCTTATATGAGCGTACGCATCGTCTATCGCAACAACAGTTTCTACTATCTTCTGATGCCCGGCATCTGGTTATCCGGCGTGCTGATTTATCTTGGGCTTGCACCCATTTATTACGTTTATTTGATTCTGAAAATGAGCGTCATCTTCGCTGCACACAGCAGCATTGCATGGGACGACAAACTTTATCGTATCCCCGCGTTACGCCCACTTGTTTGGGTTTTGGAGCGAACCTTCTCCACACCCTCCACTCACTCTGCGCATCACGGTTTGACTGCCGAAGATGGCGTTACCCATTACAAAGGCAATTTCGGCAACCTGTTATTTCTTTGGGACGTACTGTTCGGAACCGCAAAAATTACCCGCCGGCGTCCGCCAGCCTACGGAATCGAACACTTGTCACCGATAAGCTGGAAAGAAGAATTGTTCTGGCCCGTCGTGCGTTCCCGCCGTTCCGCACCCAAGGTCAACGCTAACCAGAAGGTGGCGCGATGAGTCGTCATATCGTTCTGCTGTCCGGATCGAATAGATCAAACAGTCAGTCAATCAAGGTCGCCAGGTATCTGCGTGACCGATTAGAGAAACTTGAGCTGTGTGACTCAAGCGAACGGATAGACCTGGCTTCCAGTCGGCTACCGCTGTGGCCAGAAGAAGAGACCGACAGAGTCTGGAATGGAATGTAAAGCCAGGATCAAAAGATCGCAGCCTTCGGCAGCTCCTACGGGGCAGGAAATTCGGGGGGTTGTTCGGGGGGCGGCGTCGTGCTGATCCGTGTTTTTCTGGGCTATCTGCATCTGTAATGGAGTCAGCCTGCGGCTCACAATGACAACACGGTCAGCAGTGCGGTAGCCGCTGCACCGCAAACTCATTACGTAGGAGGCCCCATGGGCAAGATGGCATTTTTCCTGGGTGGATTTCTGGTGTTGACCATTTTGATTGGCGCGCTTGCCACGATTTCTCCGGTGTAAGGAGAAGGTGGGTTGCCCATATTCCAGCGAGTTGCGCAGCAAAAAGCCCCGTCCCATTTTTAGGGGGGTGGGGCTTTTTCTTTTTGCAGATCAAGCGCGGCCCGAGCCTGAAATGATTGCTCCTGGCGTAAAAATACAACTACGCCGAAAAGCCCTGTATCGAATTATTGTTTCGTTGTACGTTGAGTCTGCGGGAGGCCTTGATCTGAAAGACCGTCCCTAGCCACAACACTCGCAAGGAATGCAGATGATCGATGGTCCCGCCGTTTTGACAGTCTTTTTGGTTTACCTGGCCGGTGTCGTTATTCCAGGGCCAAATTTCGTTGCAGTAGTCCACAAAGCGGTGGCAGCTACGCGGGCAGAAGCTTTGGCCTTGGTAGCAGGCATCGTATTGGTCAATTTATTCTGGGCCACCTGTGCAATCGCAGGTATCGGCGTTGTATTTGCTGCTTTCCCTTGGGCGGCGTTGATCGTAAAAGTTATGGGGGCAGCCTATCTGATCTGGTTTGGATTCGGACTGCTGCTCAAGGCCGGGAAGAGCGCACTCGCCCCCTGTGATAATGCTGTCGTCGGAAACTTTCGGCAGTCATTCATTCAGGGGGTCGTTACGAACATTGGCAACCCTAAATCCATGGCCTTCTATGCCGCTATTTTCTCAGCGGCAGCCCCCACCCGCGTTGCACCAGGCACGTTTTTGTCGATGCTGGCAGTCGTAGTGGTGGTTTCGATGACTTGGTATGGAGTGGTCGCAATCGCTCTGTCGCAACCTGAGATCGCTTCAGCGTATCGAAGGAGGAAAAAAGCTATCGATCGACTGTGCGGCGGTTTGATTTTGTCTCTGGGGATTCGGCAGCTAGTTCAATAAGTCCACGATTGGGTATCTATCCTGGCCGATAGATCAGCAAAAAGCACAACGCCTCCACACAGGGAGGCGTTGCGGGTTTTCAGCAATACCGCTGGCGTTACTTAAGATCAAACCGATCCAGATTCATCACCTTGACCCAAGCCGCAACGAAGTCTTTCACAAACTTCTCCTTCGCATCGTCGCAGGCATAGACCTCAGCCAATGCCCTCAACTGCGCATTCGAACCAAACACCAGATCAACACGCGTACCCGTCCATTTAAGGTCGCCGGTTTTCCGATCGCGGCCTTCAAACTCTTCATTGGCCTCCGACACCGGTTTCCATTCCACGCTCATATCGAGCAGGTTTTTGAAGAAGTCGTTGGTCAACGCTTCTGGTTGTTTGGTGAAGACGCCATGCTGGGTTTGTCCGACGTTGGTATTGAGCACGCGTAGCCCACCAATGAGCGCGGTCATTTCTGGCGCGGTGAGAGTCAGCAGTTGCGCCTTGTCGATCAGTAAGGCCTCGGCCGGTACGCTGTAGCGGGATTTGAGGTAGTTACGGAAGCCATCGGCGGCGGGTTCGAGGAACCCGAAGGATTCGACGTCCGTTTGTTCTTGCGAGGCGTCCATCCGGCCCGGAGTGAAAGGCACCGTCACGGTCTGGCCAGCATTTTTCGCTGCTTGTTCGACGCCGGCACAACCAGCCAGCACGATCAGGTCTGCCAGCGAGATTTTCTTGCCGCCGCTGTTGAACTCGTTCTGGATGCTATCGAGTTTCGTCAGTACGCTCGCCAGTTGCTCAGGTTGGTTGGCTTGCCAGAATTTCTGCGGAGCCAGACGCAGGCGCCCGCCGTTGGCGCCGCCGCGTTTATCGGAGCCGCGGAAGGTGGAAGCTGCTGCCCAGGCGGTCGAGACCAGTTGCGAAACGGTCAGGCCGCAAGACTGGAGTTTGCCTTTGAGTGCGGCGACGTCGCTGTCGTTGACCAGGGCATGATCGACCTCCGGAATCGGGTCTTGCCACAGCAGTTCTTCGTTGGGCATTTCCGGGCCGAGGTAGCGGGAGAGGGGGCCCATGTCGCGGTGGAGCAGCTTGAACCAGGCGCGGGCGAATGCGTCGGCCAACTGGTCCGGGTTTGCCAGGAAGCGCCGTGAAATCGGCTCATAGATCGGGTCGAATCGCAGGGACAGGTCCGTGGTCAGCATGGTCGGATTACGCCGCTTCGACGGGTCGTGAGCATCCGGAATGATGCCCGCGCCAGCACCGCCTTTCGCCGTCCACTGGCTGGCACCCGCCGGGCTCTTGGTCAGTTCCCACTCGAAGCCGAACAGGTTTTCCAGGTAGTTGTTGCTCCACTTCGTGGGCGTGGTGGTCCAGGTCACTTCCAGGCCGCTGGTGATGGTGTCACCGCCCTTGCCGCTGCCGAAGGTGCTCTTCCAGCCCAGGCCCTGAGCTTCGAGGCCAGCGGCTTCGGGCTCGGCACCGACGTTGTCGGCAGGGCCGGCGCCGTGGGTCTTGCCGAAGGCGTGGCCACCGGCGATCAGCGCTACGGTTTCTTCGTCATTCATCGCCATGCGCCCGAAGGTCTCGCGGATGTCCACCGCCGCAGCGACCGGATCCGGGTTGCCTTCCGGGCCTTCCGGGTTGACGTAGATCAGGCCCATTTGCACCGCGGCGAGCGGGTTTTCCAGGTTGCGTCCTCCGTCGGTACGGCTGTCCTCGTTTTCCCCCGGCTCAGCAACGAGTGGGCCTTCGCCGGGTTCTTGCATGGGTTCCTTTTTGTCTTTTTCGTAGCGGGTGTCGCCGCCCAGCCACTTGTTTTCCGAGCCCCAGTAGACGGCCTCATCCGGTTCCCAAACGTCTGGCCGACCGCCGGAAAAGCCGAAAGTCTTGAAGCCCATGGATTCCAGCGCGACGTTACCGGTGAGCACGATCAGGTCGGCCCAGGAGATGTTGCGACCATACTTTTGCTTGATCGGCCAAAGCAGCCGGCGTGCCTTGTCGAGGCTGACGTTGTCCGGCCAACTGTTGAGTGGCGCGAAGCGCTGCTGACCGGAACCGGCACCGCCACGACCGTCACCGGTGCGGTACGTGCCGGCGCTGTGCCAGGCCATGCGAATAAACAGCGGCCCATAGTGACCGAAGTCTGCCGGCCACCAGTCTTGCGAATCGGTCATCAGCGCGTGCAGGTCTTGCTTGAGCGCCTGAAAGTCCAGGTTTTTGAACGCTTCGGCGTAGTTGTAGCCCTCATCCGTGGGGTCGGACAGCCGCGAATTCTGGTGCAGGATCTTCAGATTCAGTTGGTTCGGCCACCAATCGCGGTTCGTCGTACCACCGCCCGCGGCGGCGTGATTGAACGGGCATTTCGATTCATTTGCCATGTGTGCGCTACCTTTGGTCGTATTCATCCGGCTATCCGGCCCGGGGTGGGCGCGCAATAGCGACGAGCGAAATCAATGACATAGGCTGCAGGGCCAGCAGTTCGATCAATTGATCGTCGTGGTCACGCGGGAAGTCTGGAGAGCAGCAATCGAGTTGCCAGCACGGTGGCCCACGGCAAGCCTAGTACGCTTCTGACTCATTCGTATCTTTTATCAGGTATCAACCGGCCGACTTGCGCCAGCGCTGCATTAAGGTTAGACGCCTATAAAGCAGTCAGCTAATAGGTGGAGTATTAGGGGGTGATAGGCATTTTCTTTTATCTGAGCCGTCGAGATGGGGCCGAGCAAAAGATCGCAGCCTTCGCAGCTCCTACAGGGCATGCGTCGTTTACATGATCATGTTCCAACACAAAACCTGTGGGAGCGTGGCTTGCCCGCGATGACGGCAGCACAGACGCAGCCGCTCTTGAATCAGCCCGAATCCATGTCCGCTCCACCGTTTTTCACTGAACGGTATCGTATGATGAGCCCTTTGCATCGACGCCCACCCGAGGACCCTTACCCGATGTCTTTAAGCAAACGCGATCAGGCCCACATCGAACGTCGCCTGGTCGCCACCCTGACCGAGGCGTGTGAAACCGCCAAAGCGGAAATAGTCGGGTTCTGCTGGCTGACCCACGAAATCGATTACGACGTCTTTCCTTCCAGCCTGCGGGTGATCTGGGTCTTCGATACGCAGGCCAACAAGGATCAGGCGCTGGCGAGCGGGCAGGGTGAGCGCATGGTCGAACTGACGGCCGTGGCGTTAAGCGAAGCGGACGTTCTCGTCAGCCCGGTAGAGGCCCATGTGCAGTTTGATTCTGAAGAACAATGTCAGCGCGCCAATGCCGGCAACTGGCAGCAACGCCTGGCGCCCAAGCGCTCGACGCGGGGTTGAAGCGTGGCCAAGGATATCGAAAATCCGTGTGTTTCCATTTGCCAGCTGAGCGGTGAACTGTGTGTCAGTTGCGGCCGCACCAAGGACGACATCAGAAAATGGAAGCGCATGAAGCGTCCGGAAAAAATGGCGGCGGCGCAACGGGCGAGTTTACGGTTGAAGGGGCTGCAGAAAAAATGAAGTCAGGTCTGAAATTCTAGGGCTGCGCACAAACCTCCCGAACACATTCACGCAGCCACCGATGTGCTGAGTCGGCATCCATCCGCGGATGCCAGAGCATCGAAATGGTGATCGGTGGCAGGTCGAACGGAAGGTCAAAACTGTGCAGGCCGGCGCGCAGGTTTCGGGTGTGTTGCGCAGGCACGGTGGCGATCAGGTCCGAGGCGCGAGTCAGCGCCAACGCGGCCGAAAAACCGCCGACGATGGAGACGATTTCCCGCTCCAGTCCCAGCACTTTCAAGGCTTCATCCATCGGCCCTTTATCGAGCCCGCGACGTGAGACCAATATGTGCTTGCCAGTGGCATAACGGGAGGCGGTGACCTCGCCCTGGCTCAGCGGATGCCCCGTGCTCACGACGCCGATGAAGCGATCTTCGAACAACGCCCGGGTGCGCACTTCCGGGCTCGTCGTGCCGCCGACCACGCCGGTTTCCAGGTCGACGGAACCGTCGCGGAGCGCTGCGCTGTCTTTGTTCAGCTTCTGCATAAAGTGCAGACGCACGCCGGGTGCTTGTTCGCTGACGCGTGCTATCAGCGCCGGGCCGAAGTTTTCGACGAAACCGTCGCTGGTGCGCAGCGCGAACGTTCGAACCAGTTGCTTGAGATCGAGCTGTTCGACGGGGCGTAACACAGCTCCGGCGTCTTGCACCAATCGACTGACGTGTTCGCGCAGTTCCAGCGCTCGGGGCGTCGGCACCAGCCCGCGTCCGGCCCGGACCAGCAGCGGGTCGCCCGTCGTTTCGCGCAATCGCGCCAGCGCCCGGCTCATGGCCGACGGGCTCAGGCGCAGTCGTTGGGCGGCGCGTGCGACGCTGCCTTCGGCGAGCAGCACATCCAGGGTAATCAGCAAATTCAGATCGGGAGTCGTCATGCCACAACGTTAGCACGGCGAGCGAGTGACATGGCGTCAAACGCATCTATCAAGTGCAAGTCGTGCGCCTTCCGCCATGTCACGTGCGGGCATACGCTGCTGATCTACCTTTCAGATGTGGCCAAACCATGAAACTCATTACCCAATCAGGCTCGGCTCGCTGGGCGCTCGCCAGTCTTTCGCTGTCGATGTTGATGCCCTCACTCGACACCAGCATCGCCAACGCGGGTTTGCCGACACTGGCCGAGGCGTTCGATGCTTCCTTTCAGCAAGTGCAGTGGATCGTTCTGGCGTATCTGCTGGCGCTCACCACGCTGATTGTCAGCGTCGGACGATTCGGTGACCTCGTCGGCCGTCGACGTTTGCTGCTGGCGGGCATCGGCATTTTCACCCTGTCATCGCTGGCGTGTGGTGCCGCGCCGTCGCTTGGGTGGCTGGTTGGCGCCCGGGCAGTGCAGGGGCTCGGGGCGGCGATCATGTTGGCGCTGACCGTGGCGTTTATCGGTGAGACGGTGCCGAAAGCGCAGGCAGGCAGCGCCATGGGGCTGCTTGGCACGATGTCGGCGGTCGGTACCACGTTGGGGCCGTCGCTCGGTGGGATGTTGATCGCGGGTGTTGGTTGGCAGGCGATTTTTCTGCTCAACGTGCCGCTGGGTATTCTAAATATCTGGCTCGCGCATCGCCATTTGCCGGCGGATCCTCAGCGAGCGAAAGCGCGGCGGGTGGGTTTCGACAAGGCAGGCACGTTACTGCTGGCGTTGACGCTCGGGGCGTATGCGCTGGCCATGACGATCGGGCACGGTGATTTTGGTCCGCTCAATATCGCGCTGCTGCTGACGGCTGTTTTCGGCGTTGGGCTTTTCATATTCGTGGAGGCCAGAGTTGCATCGCCATTGATTAAATTGGCGCTGTTCCGGGAGCCGGGATTGAGCGCAAGCCTGGCCATGAGCACGCTCGTTTCGACGGTGATGATGGCGACGCTGGTGGTCGGGCCGTTTTATCTTTCGGGAGCGCTTGGGCTCTGTACGGCATTTGTCGGCCTTGCCTTGTCGGTCGGCCCGTTGGTGGCGACGCTGACCGGGGTGCCGGCCGGTCGCCTGGTGGACCGTTTTGGCTCTCGGCGCATGACCGTCGTCGGGCTTGCTGCAATGGCGCTCGGCACAGGTGCGTTATCCATGACGCCAGCGGGTTTTGGCATCCTCGGTTATCTCGCGCCCATCGCGGTGGTCACTGCCAGCTACGCGTTGTTCCAAGCGGCCAACAACACCGCGATCATGACCGACATCCGTCCGGATCAGCGCGGTGTGATTGCCGGCCTGCTCAGCCTGTCGCGCAATCTCGGCCTGATCACCGGAGCCTCGGTCATGGGCGCGGTGTTTGCCTTTGCCTCGGCGACGGCAGACATCGCTACGGCATCTCCCGCCGCCATCGCCAACGGTATGCGGATAACGTTTGCCGTCGCCGCGCTGTTGATCGTTCTGGCACTGGTGATTGCGCTGGCGCTGCGAGATTCACACTGCTGCACTGCATGCAGTAATGAACTGCAGTGAAGCTGTATTGTTCATCTGAAATCGAATGTCGATACTTCCCGCACATGGCGCAGATGGGCTGCGCTGAAGTGAAGGAGTCAGGCAATGGTTTCTGTCGTTCGTATCGCACACACCGGCGCACCTGAGGTGATGACCATCGAGCAAGTGCCGGCGCGTGAGCCGGGGCCGGGTGAAGTCTGGCTGGAGCAGGAGGCGATTGGCGTCAACTTCCTCGATGTGAGTCAGCGCAAGGGTGCCGTGCCGCTGCCATTGCCGTCGGGTCTGGGCCTTGAAGGGGCTGGCCGGGTTGCCGCCATCGGCGCGGGAGTGAGCAACGTCAAGGTAGGTGATCGGGTGGCCTACGCAACAGGGCCTGTTGGCGCTTACGCCAGTGCGCGCCTGTTTCCGGCCGAGCGGCTGGTGCCGATTCCTGACGCGTTGACGGCTGAAGAGGCCGCCGCCGTGTTATTCAAAGGCATTACCGCGCAGTACCTGCTGAAGACGACGTATCCGGTCGGCCCCGGCACCACCCTGGTGTTGTATGGCGTAGCGGGCGGCCTCGGGCAGATCATGGCAACGTGGGCCAAACACTTGGGAGCCTTTGTCATCGGCATTGTGTCCCGGGCCGAGAGTGTCGAGACAGCCAAGGCGCTGGGCTGCGATGCGGTGCTGGTGTTCAATGCCCAGACACTCGCCGCGGACGTCGCGGAGATCACCCACGGCAAGAAAGCCGATGTGGTCTACGATCCCATCGGGCGGGTGTCGTTCGAAGCGTCGCTCGACTGCTTGCGACCACGTGGGTTGATGGTGTCTTTCGGGGCATCCTCCGGAGCGCCGACAGCGGTCGAAGTGGGCACCCTCAATGCCAAGGGCTCGTTGTTCCTGACCCGTCCTTCACTCGCCGCGCACTCCACTGACATCGCCGAATACCGGCAACGGGCCGAGGATGTACTGGCCGCGGTCGAGGCGGGCATAATCAAACCCGGCATCTGGGGCCGCTATGCATTGGCCGATGTGGCCAAGGCTCATGCCGATCTGGAAGGTGGCCAATCTCGCGGAGCGATCGTCCTCAAACCCTGATCGTCTGTTACCTGAAAAAAGAGTGTTTTGTGAACCCACTGGACAGCCGCCACATCGATGAAATTGCAGCACTCCTTGCGGTCGCCTCGGCGCATTCGTTCGTGGCCGCCGGACGGTTGCTGCAACGCCATCCGACGGTGATTTCAAAGCGCCTGGCGGCCATGGAAAAGCGCTTGGGCGTGCGGCTGATGGAGCGTACGACGCGACAAGTGCGGTTGACCGATGCCGGCAGCCGCCTCGTCGAACGCCTGCGCTCCGCCACGGGGTTGATCATCGAGGCGGAGCAGGAAGCGTCACTGGGCGCGGCGCAGGTTCGCGGCGTCTTGCGCCTGGCTTTTCCCGCCGCGATGGGGCGCTTGTGGCTGGCGTCGATGTTGCCGGAATTTCTGGCGGCTCATCCATTGGTTTCCGTCGAGGTGGATTACAGCGATCGCGTGGTCGACATCATTGGTGAAGGATTTGATGCGGCGATTCGTATCGGCGAATTGAACGACAACCGCCTCGTCGCGAAGAAGCTCAGCGATCATCGCCGCATTCTCTGCGCTTCACCGAGTTACATTGAACAGCACGGCTTACCGGCCAGTCCGAAAGAACTGACCGAGCACAACTGCCTGGGCTTTACCGGCCTTGCGGCGTTTCCTGAATGGCGTTTGTCGAAGGGTGATCGACAGGAGAGGGTCATCACCAGGGGAACCTTGACCTCGAACGACGGCGAAGCGTTGCTCGCCGCGGCCAAGGCCGGCGTCGGTATTTTGGGCGCTGGCGAGTGGCTGATGAGCCGGGAAATCGCCAACGGCCAGATGGTTCGCGTTCTGCCGGAGTGGGACCTGGATGCCCAGGGCGGGATCTATCTGGTGCGAGCATCCGCCGCGTTCACACCGGCAACGCTCATGGCCTTCAAGGAATGGCTGGAGGCCAGATTTGCGCAAGGGCCGCCTTGGCAAATGCCCGTCAGCTAAGATGCGATACCTGTGGGAGCGGGCTTGCTCGCGAAGACGGCGGCACAGTCAACATTGATGTCGCTGACACACCGCTTTCGCGAGCAAGTCGAATCGTCGCACCGCCGCTCCCACATGGATTGCGCCATTACTCCCTTACATCAAGGTATTTTGCGGCATCCCCAGCAGGCCGGTCAGGGTGTTGATTATCGCTTGTTGCCGCGCACGGTCTGTCTGGTACACGGCTTCAGCGGCGACGACATCGGCGTTGCAGTGAGGGCAGGTCACTTCGTGCGCATGGATGTACTGCAAGCAGCCCCGACACAGCGCCAGTTGCGGTGGAATACGTCCTTCGTCCGGCGATTTCTGGCCCTGGTTCGCCCAGGCCAGTTTGATCACCTGGCCGCTGTCGCTGACGCTATTGACCTTCTCGCCGGTGTCGATGCGTTCGGTGATCAGGTCAAAACGTCCGACGGCGAAGGAGGTCTTTGCCGCGTCTTCGAGTTTGACGATGCGCTCGCGCAGCCCGCTTTTTTGCAGGTCCAGCGCGCGGTAATGGCAGTAGGGATTGTTGCCGGGTTTGCCGAGCAGGGAGTGTGACGTCCAGGTGCAGCCGCCACGGCAGACATCGTTGTAGTAACAGCTTCGGCAGTAACCCCACAGATCCTCGACGCCGCGCAGGCGGCCAAAGTGCATGCCTTCGCTGTAATGCCAGATATCGTGCAGGCTCATGTTGCGTACGTTGCCGCCCGAAAACCCCACCGTCGCCAATGACGGGCAACCCTTGACGGTGCCGTCGGCTTCCAGCGCCAGCACGGTCTGGCCGGCGGCGCAGCCACTCCAGTGCACGCGCTCGTCGCCGAAACCACGCCACATGTGTTCATAAGGACCGTAGTAACCAATGTTGTTGCCCACGTTCATCAGCAGGCCGCGGTCAACGCCTTCGCGATACAAACGCGCCAGCAACGGCATCACTTCCAGCAGTTGATACGGCTGCAATAACAGCTCCGGATGATCGACGGCATTGCCCATCGCGACCGTCAGCTGGATCTGCCAGTGAGTGGCGCCGAGGCCGATGATCAGGTCCATCAACTCGGGCAGATCGGGCAACGTGGCCGCGCCGATTTGGGTGTTGACGCTCACCGCAAGGCCGGACTGTTTGGCCCGTCGCAAGGTGTCTACCGCCTTGTCGAACGAGCCCGGAACATTGCGCACGGCGTCATGCAGCGGGGCCAATCCATCCAGTGAAACACCGACGCCATTGAGCCCGGCATCCACCGCTGCCTGCATTTTCGCCGGTGTCAGGTTGCGCCCACCGGTTTGTATGGCGCAGTACATGCCGTGATCGTGGATGGCCTGGATCAGTTGGGTCCAGTCCTTGCGCAAATAGGCTTCACCGCCGATCAGGGTGATTTCGCGAGTGCCAAGGGCCGCCAGCGAATCGATGACGTCCAGGCATTCCCGGGTGTTCAATTCGTCGGGGCGTCGATGGCCGGCGCGTGAGCCGCAATGCAGGCATTTGAGATCGCAGGCCAGGGTGATTTCCCAGACCACATGCACCGGCACGTAGCGTTTGAGGTCGGTTTCACTGAGGTAGCGGGCAGGGCGACTGTCTGACATGGAAAATCCTTGCGCACAACGCGTGCGCGGCACGAATCCATCGAAGTGTTCGCGCCTTCCCTGTGTCAGTGGCGCGACCGGATTTACCTGGTGAAGTTGAAAAGAACCCGGGCTCGGCTGATGCCAGTCAGTTAAGAACTGAACACCGCAGCCCTGTGGGAGCGAGCCTGCTCGCGATAGCGTCGGGTCAGCCAACATTGGCGCTGAATGTACCGCCGTCATCGCGAGCAGGCTCGCTCCCACAGGTTGGGGCCGGGCCCGGGTAGTTCGGTTAGCGAGCCTCCAGCCGAGCGATTTCAACGTTCAACTGGTCCAGCGCGTTGCGCAGTGCACCGCTATGGGCCAGTTGCTGTTCACCCTGGCTGACCACGGCTTTCAGTTGCGCCAGGTCACCGCTGGCTTGCGCTTGCTGTACCGCTACGGCGTAGAGCGGTACCGCATGGTGCGGGTGCTCTGGGCGCACAATAACGGGAGCCTGGCTGACCGCTGCGTGTTTCACGTAATGCCATTGGCCCTGATTCTCGTACTTGTAGTCGGCGTAACCGCTCGCCCAATCGCCACCTAAAATGCCCTTCAAACCGAAGGTCTGGGCGATCTGGCTGAGAGGGCCGCTCGGGCTGCCGGCCAAGGTGAGGATGATGTGGTTCTCCGCCGTCGGCACCAGTTTGGCCTCGGAGTACTCACCCCATACACGGGCACGAAAGTTGAGGGGCGGGTAGGTGCTTTGGAAAATACTGGCAATCCCGCTGACTTTTTTCTTTGTGGTATCCACCAGCAGATCGAGGGTTAAAACCGGTGCGCCGAGCAGGTGATTACTGACATTGAGGCGGGTATGAAAAAGTCCGATTGACATGGTGCTACTCCCTTATTTGTATTCAAGACAAGTCGGGCATTTCGTGGTCGGCTCAGCGACGTTCCTGTCTGCTGATTTCTTCCTTGGCCGTTTCAAGCGCACTCTGCAGTTTGGGTTGCTGATCCAGTTGCTGCTGGGCCAGGCGTGCCAGGTTTTTCATTTGGGCCAGGTCACCGCTGGCCATGGCACTTTGAATCGGTGCGGCGTACAGCGGCATGATTGGCGGATACGATGATTCCGGCGGAATGACCGGGCCGGGTTCCAACGGCAGCGAGGAGACGTGGGACGGCACCGCCTCAATGAGATGGGCGGGCGCATTGTTGACCTCGACCCACTGCTGCTGAGCATTCAAGTAGGAATAGGTGGCGACACCTTCTTTCCAGTCGGTGCCCACCACCAGTTGCAACTTGAAATTCACGATGGAATTCGAGCCTGAGCTGCCGTGATTGCCTTGTGCGGTGATCAGGATTTTGCTGACGCCGGGTGACATGACCGTCAGGTAGGTGTACTCGCCCCAGACATCGGAATGCACATCCAGCGGCGGGTTGGTCGCCTGAGTGATTGCAGCGGTGCCGTTGACAGTCTCATCAGGGGTAAAGACCAGAAGATTGAGTGCCAGACTTTGTGCACCCGGCATCGAAGTACCAATTCGGTAGCCAAGCGGGAACAAACCGACAAGTTGCTGATTAGAACCAGACATGGTTATTGCCTCCATTGCAATAAGGGGAGCGGAAATAGCGGTTAGTGCTTTTCCAGGCGTGCGACTTCCTTGGCCAATTGCTCGTAAGCGTTACTTAGCTCTTTGTTTTCGGGTGTGGATGCATCGCGTTGTTTCAATAGCGTCTTCATTTGCGGCAGGTCGCCGGTCTTGATCGCGCTTTGAATGGCCACCCCATAGGGGGGCATGCTATGGCGAGTTGAACTGCTCATAACGATTCCTTCCGTGGTGTTTACGGGCACTGCTGTCATCAGCAGTTTTTGCAGTTAAGCAGGCGCGGATAAATATGCAATGGACAATGGGGGAGTAATTTTTAATATTATTTTATTAATCGCCATGGGTTAGGAGGCGGCGTGTTCAATATTAAGATTGGCGATGAAGGAAGATATGTTCAGTTACTTATTCATAAGCGTTAAGTTACTTATCGCCATTATTCGTACTTGATAATCAGATGCTTAAAGCGTGCGAAATCTGTGGGAGCGGGTTTGCTCGCGAAGACGGAGGCACAGTCAATATTGATGTCGCCTGACACACCGCTTTCGCGAGCAAGTCGAATCGTCGCACCGCCGCTCCCACATGGATTGCTGAACTGACTGGTATTAGCGCTCAACCCCTCCGCTGTTCATGGCTACGGCAATCAGCTCCCAACCTGTTTATTCAACGCCTCTTCAGCCGCTGCGATTTCTGCCTGACGCTTGATGATCATTTCGCCCACGGGCGGGCCCTGGAAGCGCCGGGCTTCAAAGGCGAACCAGATGATTGCCGTCAGAATCAGGAAACCGAGCGTGATGTACAGCGCCCACTCATTCGGCGGCTGAATGCCGATCACAAAGATCAGCACCATCGAAAGGATCGAGAGGATGGCGAACAATGAGTACAACCCGCGTCCCATGTTCCACGGCCCCATGTGTGGCCACTTCGAGGTCCCGTAAGTAAACAGGCCCAGCACGATGGGAATGATGAAAGAGAAGAACAGGAAGATCACCGTGCAGGAGACCACGATCGTGTAAACCGGTGTTTCGCCGATCGATACCAGGGACGATCCCCACACGAACAATACCGCGAGAATGGCACCGGTCCAGATCGCCGCCACCGGGCTGCGATGGGTCGGTGAGACCGAGGCCAATGCTTTCGAGAAGGGCAGGCCGCCGTCACGGGAAAACGCGAAGATCATGCGTGAAACCGAGGTCACGGTCGCCAGCCCGCAGAGAACCTGCGAGATGAAAATCGCCAGGTAAAGCGCCATCTTGATCACCGGGTTCACCTGAGTGTCCATCGCCCAGAAGAACACATTCCAACCGTGCTTCGCCGCTTCGTCCATGCTTGGCAGCATCAGTACAAACGAGCAGAGCATGACCCAGCCGAACAGCAACGACCAGGCCACCGAGCTGACCATCCCGACCGGTACCGACACGGATGCCTGATGGGTTTCTTCGGAGGTATGCGCCGAGGCGTCATAGCCGGTGATGGTGTAGATCGGCAAGAGCAGGCCGAGCATGAAAATCCAGCCGTTCGACACCTGTGGCCAGACGTTGCCGCCAGCCTCGCCGGAATAGTTGCCGAAGGTCACCAGCCGGACGAACTCATAGCTGGGTGCGGCGATCAGGCAGACGATGGTCAGCGCGAGCGCCGTGGCGAAGATCAGGTAGCCCGAGAAGTCGGTGAGCTTTGCCGTCAGGCCGATGCCGAAGTGGTTACACAAGGCCTGGATGCCGGTCAGGATCGCCAGGAAAATGATCCGTGTGGTGATGGTGTCTTCCATTCCCAGGGCCGGTCCGAAGGCACCGAAAAAGAAGTAATAGGTACCGACGTTGATCGCGCCGAGCACCGTGATCAGCCCCAGCAGATTGAACCAGGCCGTCAGCCAGCCGGTGAAGCGGTTACCGAGAATCGAGCCCCAGTGATAGAGCCCGCCGGCGGTTGGGTAGGCCGAGGAAATCTGCGCCATGGCCATGGCGAAAACCCCGGAGATCAGGCAGCCGAGTGGCCAGCCGATGCCGATGGCCGCACCGCCCGCACCCGAAGTGCCCTGGGCCAGCGAGTTGATGCCACCCGAGAGGATGCAAATGATCGAAAAGGAAATGGCAAAGTTGGAGAAAACGCCCATGCGTCGCGAGAGTTGCTGGGCATAGCCCATGCTGTGCAACACCTTGAGGTCGTCGTCTTGTGGCGCGGTGGCGCCGGGTTGGCTTACTGGACTCATAACGTGTGCTCTTGTTCAGGTTTTGATCCACATCCATCCGCGTGATGCGTTGCCGAATGGGTTTGTCTTCAACCCCCTGTCGTACTGCTCCTGCCTCTAACGGTTGAAATCCATCCAGGCTGCGTGCTCACACGTTGGCCATGGACAGACGATTGCTCTAGAGACGTCCGTGAAACGCCGCGTCGAAAATTTCTGCCGCGCCAGTTCGTGTCAACGGCAACGGGTTGCCACCAGCGCAGGGGTCGACAATCGCCATGTCCGCGATTAGATCGGCCTGCTTGTCATCCACCCCCAACTCAAACAGTGTATGAGGCACGCCGATGTCTTTGCGCAGCTTGAGGACGAAGGCCAGAAAGCTGTCGAAGCCCGGGGAGGGCAGACGCAAATAAGCCGCCAGACGGGTGATGCGTTCCTCGATGGCCGGGCGATTGAACTTCAACACGTAGGGCATGAAAGTGGCATTGGTCATGCCGTGGTGGGTGTCGTACAGGGCGCCCACCGGATGCGCGAGTGCGTGCATCCCGCCCAACCCTTTCTGGAAAGCGGTGGCGCCCATCGCCGCAGCCGCCAGCATTTGCGCGCGCGCGTCGAGGTCGGAGGGGGTGTGTACGGCGCGTACCAGGGCATTGGCCACCAGGCGCATGCCTTCCACCGCAATACCTTCGGCCATCGGATGAAAACCGGGAGCACAGTAGGATTCCAGGCAATGGGCAAACGCGTCCATGCCGGTGCCGGCGGTGACTTTTGCCGGCATGCCGATGGTGAGGGCCGGGTCGCTGATGACCACCCGCGGCATCATTTTCGGGTGGAAGATGATGCGTTTGGTGTGCGTACGTTCGTCGATGATCACCGCCGCACGTCCCACCTCGGAACCGGTCCCCGCGGTGGTCGGCACCGCAATGACCGGGGCGATGCTGCTTTCGTCGGCGCGTGTCCAGTAGTCGCCGATGTCTTCGAAATCCCAGACCGGTAGGGTCTGGCCGCTCATGAACGCGATGAGCTTGCCCATATCCAGGCCACTGCCACCGCCGAAGGCGACCACGCCATCGTGTTTGCCGGCGCGCCAGGCGTCGAGCCCACCCGCGAGGTTGGCTTCAACGGGGTTGGGTTTGAGGTCAGAAAACAGCGCTACTCCGAGGCCGGCAGAGCGCAAGGACTCCAGGGCCGCCGTGGTGATCGGGGCACGCGCCAGGCCACTGTCGGTGACCAGCAACGGTCGCTGGATCCCTTGGCTGCGGCAGACCTCGGCCAGTTCGGCGATGCGGCCGACGCCAAAGCGGATGCTCGTGGGGTAGTTCCAGTTCGCGGTCAGGCTCATGGCTCAGATCTCGTGGCGCAGATGGAAGGATTTCGCGCGGGTCAGGTGTTCGTAGCCAAGGCGCGACAGCGTTACGCCGCGCCCGCTGTTTTTCACCCCGGTCCAGGCCAGGGCCGGGTCCAGATAATCGCAGCGGTTCATGAATACGGTGCCGGTGGCGATCTCGTCGCCGATGCGTTCGGCGGCGGCGAGGTCTTGCGTCCAGATAGACGCGCTGAGCCCGAACTCACTGTCGTTCATCAAGGCGATGGCTTCGTCGTCGCTGGCCACCGGCATGATGCCGACCACCGGGCCAAAGCTTTCCTCGCGCATCACCGACATTTTATGGGTGACGTCCACCAATACCTGCGGCGCTAGGTAGGCGCTGCCCGGTGCGTCGGCAGGAAAGTCCTTTGGATCGATCAACGCCCTGGCTCCTTGTGCCAGCGTCTCGGCGATCTGCCCGCGAACGAACTCAGCGGCGCTCGGAGTGATCAGCGGGCCGAGGGTGGTGGCTTCGTCCAGCGGGTTGCCCAGTACGTATTGGCGGGTCAAGGCGACGAAGCGCTCGACAAAGACCGGGTAAATTTTTTCATCGACATAGATACGCTCGACGGCGCAGCAACTCTGTCCGGAGTTGAAGAAACTGCCATCCACCAGGTTTTCCACCGCATGCTCAAGGTTGGCGTCTGACCGGACGTAGGCGGGGTCTTTGCCGCCAAGCTCCAGGCCCACGCCGAGGAAGCATCCGGTGGCGGCGCTTTCCATGACCTTGCCGGCATCGACTGAACCGGTGAAGTTCACCTGCTGCACGCGCCCTGAAGCGATGATCGCGGCGGTCTGTTGATGATCGAGCAGCAAGTTCTGGAACAGTCCTTCGGGCAGATGGGCGCGGCGAAACACCTCGGCGAACCGTTCGCCGACCAGCAGCGTTTGCGAAGCGTGTTTGAGGATGACGCTGTTGCCCGCCATCAGCGCCGGAATGATCGTATTCACCGCCGTCAGATAGGGGTAATTCCACGGCGCGACGACCAGCACCGTACCCAGCGGTTCACGTTTGATACAGCGCCGAAAACCGGCGATGGGCGCAGGTTCAATGGCTGCCAACGCTTCAGGCGCAATGGCGATCATGTGCCGCGCGCGTTCTTCAAAACCGCGCAGCTCGCCGGCGCCGAAGCGTACCGGGCGGCCCATCTGCCAGGCCAGTTCCGGCACGATCTCGCCTTTCATCGCCAGCATCGCGTCCACGGCGGCGCTGCATAAGGCTGCGCGTTCGCTCAGTGGCCGGCGCTTCCATTGCGCCTGGGCAGTTACGGCAGCCGCCAGAGCCTGCTCGATTTGCGCCGCATCGGCACGGCGGCGTTCGGCGTAGACCCGGCCATCGACCGGGGAGATAAGTTGAACGATCTCAGTCATGGCGTGCTCAATAGCGCTCGAAGCCGCGCTGCAGTTCCCAGTCGGTGATTCGCCGGTCGTACTCTTTCTGTTCCCACTCAGCGGTATGCACGTAGTGGTCGATCACTTCATCGCCGAACGCCTCGCGCAACATGCTCGACGCCTTGAGCGCGGTGCAGGCATCGCGCAGGGTTTTCGACACTTCGGGCAAGTGCTCGTCGACGTAGGCATCGCCTTCGAAGGGCGGCGCCAGGCTGAGTTTTTCGTCGATACCGGCAAGGCCCGCGGCGATCAAGGCGGCGAAGGCCAGATAGGGGTTGAGGTCGGCACCGCCGATTCGGCATTCGATGCGGATGGCCTTGCTGCCTTCCGCGCACAAGCGAAAGCCTGCGGTGCGATTGTCCCGGCTCCATACGGCCCGCGTCGGGGCGAAGGTGCCAGCCTGAAAGCGCTTGTACGAATTGATGTAGGGCGCGAGAAAACAGGTGATGTCGTTGGCGTATTTGAGCTGCCCGGCCACCCAGGAGCGCATCAGTTTCGACATGCCGAACTCAGCCTTGGGGTCGAAGAACAGCGATTTTTTGCCATTCTTGTCCCACAGCGAGTTGTGAACATGGCTACTGGAACCGGCGGCGTCATAGCGCCACTTGGCCATGAACGTGATCGCCTTGCCCTGCAGTTGCGCGATCTCCTTGCAGGCGTGTTTGATGATCACGTGATGGTCGGCCATGGTCAGGGCGTCGGCATAACGGATGTTGATCTCTTCCTGCCCCGGCCCCCATTCACCCTTGGAGTTTTCCACCGGAATGCCAGAGGCCTGCAGGTGTTTGCGAATCGCCCGCAGGACCGGCTCCTCGCGGGTGGTCTGCAGGATGTTGTAATCCTCGATGTAATGGCCTGCGGTCTTCGGCTTGTGGTAGTTGCGCTCGTGGATCGCCTGGTAACTCTCGTCGAACAGATAGAACTCCAGCTCCGAGGCGAACATGCCGGTATAGCCGCGTTCGCGCAGTCGCTCGATCTGCTTTTTCAGGATCGCCCGCGGGCTGTGCGGCAGGTCTTTTCTGTGGTGATGATCAAGCACGTCGCAGAGCACCAGTGCCGTGCATTCCAGCCAAGGCACACGACGCAGCGTGGCCATGTCGGGTTTCAGTACAAAATCGCCATAGCCTTTGCTCCAGCTGGCTGCGGCGTAACCCGGCACTGGTTCCATGTCGATGTCGTCGGCTAGCAGGTAATTGCAGCAGTGGGTTTCTTCGTGGCCGCTGTCGATGAAAAACTCGACCTGGAATCGCTTGCCGACCAGTCGCCCTTGCATGTCGACCATGCAGACCAACACGGTATCGATCTCGCCTGCGGCAGCGGCGCGCTTGAGTGCATCAAAGCTGAGGAGGGGCTCGGTCATCACGTCAATCCTGCGTGAAAGGTTTGGGCCTGTCTGAAATAGCTGTTGCAGACGCTCTCCAGAACAAACCAAAACCTGCAGAATCGAGCATCGTGAGCAATGAGCTGCTGAAAGCTTAGCCTACTGTTGCTATGCGCAAGTTTCGGCCTGATGTGAACGGCGGTTATCTGGCCTGAGCCATGACCCGGGTTGCGCACCCAGGCCATAGCCAACAGCCGTCGCCTCGGTCAATGCCCGCCGACCACCATATGACTGAACGGCGCCACATACGCCTGCAACGTCACCAGCCCGCCGACCAGAATCGCCAGCACCACGGAGTGGAAAAACACATAACGCAGGATTTCACCTTCATGGCCGTACCAGCGGGTGGCGGTGGACGCGACCACGATCGACTGGGCGTCGACCATCTTGCCCATGACCCCGCCGGAACTGTTGGCTGCGGCCATCAATACCGGGCTCAGGCCCAGTTGCTCGGCAGTGACCCGTTGCAAGCCGCCGAACAGCACGTTGGAGGCCGTGTCCGAACCGGTCAGGGCAACGCCCAGCCAGCCGAGCAACGTGCCGAACATGGGATAGAAAATGCCCGTAGCAGCGAAGGCCAGACCCATCGTGGCGTCCAGGCCCGAGTAGCGAGTGATAAAACCCAAAGCGAGCATGGCCACAATCGTGATGAGCGAGTAGCGCACCACCCATATCGTTCGCACGTATTGGTTCAGCAGCTGCGGGATCGAATAACCCATCAGCAGCCCGCCAAGGATCGCCGCCAGCAAGATGCCGCTGCCGGTGCTGGTGAGCCAGGTGAACTTGTAGACCGCGTCCTCTTTTTTAGGCACGGGTACCACCGGCGGGACCTTCTCGATCTGTTGGTGAATCGTGGCGAAGGTCAAGGTCGGGGCAAAGATCGGGTTGGCCTCGCGCATCGGTTTGCCTTGGGGATCGAGCTTGGCCGAGTGGGTTTGCGGATCCATGACCGGGCGGGTGTCGAACAGGTTTTTGAAGCTTTGAGTGCCCCAGGCAAAGACGAAGACCGTGAGGATGATCCACGGCATCCATGCGCGCATTACGGCGGGTTTGGCGTCGCGGGCAAAGGTCGCGCTGGGTTTCTCGTTCGGGTCCGCCTCCACCGTGGAGTTGTCGGTCCGGCCTGACAACGCGGCTGAGGTATGCACAGTGGCCGGCTTCCAGACCTTGAGGAAACCGGTCAGGCAGGCCATGGAAATCAGCGCGGCAATCACGTCGACCAGCATCGGGCCGTGGTAGTTCGACACGAGGAACTGAGGTATGGCGAAACTCACCCCGGCAACCAGAATCGGCGGCCAGATTTCCAGCATCTTGCGCCAGCCGGCGAAGGCCCAGATCAGCCAGAACGGTACGATCACCGAGAAGAACGGCAGTTGCCGGCCGACCATCATCGACAGTTCCATTTCATCCAGGCCGGTCACTTTGGCCAGGGTGATGATAGGTGTGCCCAAGGCACCGAAGGCCACGGGCGCGGTATTGGCGATCAACGCCAGACCAGACGCGGCCAAGGGCGAAAAGCCCAGCCCGATCAGAATGGCCCCGGTCACCGCCACGGGGGTGCCGAAACCGGCGGCCCCTTCGAAGAAGGCACCGAAGCAGAAGGCAATCAGCAGCAGTTGCAGACGTCGATCGTCAGTGATGCGCGCCAGGGAATCCTGCAACACTTTGAACGAGCCGTTCTCGGTGGTCAGCCGATGCAGGAAAATGATGTTGAGCACGATCCAGCCAATCGGCAGCATGCCGTTGGCGGCGCCGTAGAGTGCAGCCGAGCCCGCCATGTCCGCCGGCATGCCGAAGGCGAAAATCGCAATCAGCAAGGCCGAGCCCAGGGCCAGCAACGCCGCCAGATGCGCCTTGATGTGGAAAAACGCCAGGGAGACCAGCATCACCACCACCGGCACCGCCGCCATGATGGTTGATAGCAACGGGTTGCCGAAGGGGTCGTAGATTTGCTGCCAGACCATGTTCCACCTCTGCTTTTTATTGTTGGTAGCGCAGACCCCCGTGGGGGAAGGTGGTTTGTAGTATAGGTGGCATTACGCTGCTGTCTTGACGGGGCTTGTCTCACTCGGGATGAGCTGTTTTGCAGCCGGCAATGAAATGAGAAAGCCCGGTCGGATGCCGGGCTTTAATGGTTCGTGGAATTCATATAGGCAAAAAAAGAGCCTCAAAGCTCTTTGATGGGGAGGAAGTAGAGCCAGAGGCTCAAGATGCGCATGAAACAAGTGGTGAGCTTATTGGGGTTCAGTTCACTCACCACCTACGCAACGGCTTAAACCTCCAACCGCTACGTATTACCATCGTAAGAAACCGGTGGCTGGCACTCAAGTACCATTAGTCTAATCCCCCCGGCCAGCCTGCCTAGCGCAGTGCTTTGAGCAAGGTTTTGGCATCCAGGCCCGGCACCGTATTCGGGTAGAACATCGGCGTCTGTTTTGCGACTGCTTCGCAGCCGAGCGGGAGCAAGCTCCCTCGCCACAGGGTGATAATCAAGATCAAAAGATCGCAGCTTGCGGCAACTCCTGACCCTGTCTGAACACCAACGCCTTCAACCCGCATTCAACATCGGCATCGGGAAACTCCGGCGGATTCTCCAGCCGCTGTTCAAACCGCAAGCTCGGCGCTTCGCGGGTGACGCCATCGATGAGAAAGTCGGCACCGAAAGCCGGATCGTTCATGCAGGCCAGTACCGTGCCCTGAGGGCTGAGCAGTTCCGGCAGACGGCGCAGCACGCGCTGATAGTCCTTGGTCAGCAGAAAACTGCCTTTCTGAAAGGACGGCGGGTCGATGATGACCAGGTCGTATGGACCCTTGCCGATCACCTTGCCCCAGGACTTGAACAGGTCATGGCCGAGAAAAGTCACCTTGCTCAGGTCGTGCCCGTTCAGCCGGTGGTTGTCGCGGCCACGGCTCAGGGCCGGGCTGGACATGTCCAGATTGACCACATGCAAGGCGCCCCCCTCGATGGCCGCTACCGAGAAGCCGCAGGTGTAGGCGAACAGATTCAACACGCGTTTGCCCTGAGCATTGGCCCGCACCCAGTCGCGGCCGTAGCGCATGTCGAGGAACAGTCCGGTGTTCTGTTTGCGGCCCAGGTCCACGCGATAATCCAGGCCGCCCTCAGTGATTGTCATCTCGTCGATCGGCTCCCCGAGCAGCCATTCGGTGGTGCTTTGCAGCAGATAGCGATGTTGCAGCAGCAAGGTGTGCGCGCCGGATTGTTTCCACGCTGGCGCCTGAGTGATCTCCATCAGCAACCGCTTCAAATCTTCCAGCTGCGCAGGGTCTGGCTCCTTGAACAGCGAGACCAGCACCACGCCCTGCAGCCAATCGACAGTCAATTGCTCCAGCCCCGGCCAGCAGCGGCCACGGCCGTGGAACAGCCGACGGGTTTCTGCGGGCGCAGCCGCAAGCGCAGTCAGCAAATGGTCGTGGAGGACGGAGAGGGCATCTGGGTTCATCGGGCAAAGTCGGCCATGCATGGGGGGGCGGCATTTTAACCACAATTATGCGCTGACAAACGGTCGTATGTGTCAGCCTGGACGGCGAATGTCCACGTCAGGTGTATCAAAAATGAATTTTCCACGAAGTCCGATGTTCCTACCTGTAGGTGGCGGATTTGAGCCCGCGCAAATCATTTATGCAATCAGGGAGTGGCACAGTCATGGGTCCAGTATCAGCGGCGGGGGGGCACTTGTCTGACGGATTGATTCTTGTGGTTGAGGATGACCCGTTGATCCTGGAGTTTCTGTGCGAAATTCTTCAGGAGGAAGGCTTTGTGGTTGAACCCCAGGTCAGCGCGGATGCCGCGTCGCAGTTTCTGGAGCAGCACGCGCCGGAGGTAGGACTGTTGCTGACGGACATCACCATGCCGGGCAAGCTCAATGGCGCAGACCTGGCCAATCAGTTTGGCGACCGTTGGCCGGACAAACCGATCATGATCATGTCCGGCTTCGAAACCCCGAAAAGCTCCGGGGTCAAGCATCGGGTTGCGTTCATCAAGAAGCCTTGGGCGGTGGGACAGTTGCTCGATTGTGTGCAAAGCGCCTTGCATTCGAACCGGACCGTGTAGGAGCTGCCGCAGGCTGCGATCTTTTGATTTGCTTTAAAAACGAAGATCAAAAGATCGCAGCCTGCGGCAGCTCCTGCGTGGGTGATGTACATTGCTTGAAAATACTCGCCTGGTATCGCCCTTTGACAGTTCAAGTATCCGTGTTCAACACCTCGTACCGCGCCTTTCTGTTCGATATGGACGGAACTGTCCTCAATTCCATCGCTGCCGCCGAGCGGATCTGGACCATTTGGGCCCTGCGCCACGGTGTCGATGTTGAAACCTTCCTGCCGACCATCCACGGCGTTCGCGCCATTGACACCATCAGCCGTCTGGCCTTGCCCGGGGTGGATGCTGAAGCTGAAGCCGCGTGGATCACCGAGGCGGAAATCGAGGATGTGGAAGGGATTGTCGAAGTATCCGGCGCGGCGAGTTTCCTGAATTCGTTGCCCGCCAATCAATGGGCCATCGTCACCTCGGCGCCACGGCCGCTGGCCCTGCGCCGAATGGCGGCGGCAGGCATTCCCGAACCTGGGGTGATGGTCACCGCCGAAGACGTCAGTGCCGGCAAACCCGACCCTGCGGGCTATCGGCTGGCCGCTCGTCGGTTAGGGGTCGAGCCCGTCGATTGCCTGATCTTCGAAGACGCCGCCGTGGGGATTCGTGCCGGCGAAGCGGCGGGCGCCCACGTCATGGTCATCACCGCGACCCATGTTCATCCGCTCCAGACCCCGCACGCCACTTTGGCTGGATATGACTCGGTCGAGGCGCGAGTGGATCTTCACAGCCAGATCAGCCTGTACACAATCTGATGTTCCAGCGAGCTAATGTGGGAGCGAGCCTGCTCGCGATAGCGTCAGCACATTCAGCATCTATGTGACTGAAAGATCGCTATCGCGAGCAGGCTCGCTCCCACATTAGAGTTGTGGTGGGTTCAGTAAATACCCGGAATCAATCGCCAGGTACGGGCGCAGTAAGCCTCGTATTCACTGCCGAATTGCGTGCGTAATAGCGCTTCTTCGGAGCGAATGCGAGCGATCAGCGGGATCAACATCAGCGCCACCAGCAGCAACCCGACCCCGGAACGAAAGGCCAGCGCCCAACCCACGCCATTGATCAGCAGTCCCAGATAGCTGGGGTTGCGCAAGGTCCGATAAATCCCGTCGGTGACCAGACGGTGGCCCGGCTGAATCGCCACCAGTCCGCTGAAGCGTTTGCCCAGTACAAACACCGGCCACATCCGCAGTGTGCCGCCGCCGATGAACAGCAACGCGCCCAGCCAACGCACGCCCTCACCACCGAAGGTCCAGAAGTCGATCCGGTCGGTGTAAGCCGGCAGATACCCACTCAACAATCCGAGCACCCCGAAGACCGGCAACACCCAACGATTGGCCCTGTCTTCACGTTCGCCGGAGCTCAGGTTGCCCTCGCTGAACAAGGAGATGATCGCCATCACCACGGTTGCCAGCGCAATAACCACCAGCGGCGGGTGCGAGAAAAAAGCTGCCAACCCGCCCAGCCCGAACACCGCGAGAGCGAGGTAGGCAAGGGTGCTGACGAGGGCGAAAAACGCGAGCTTGGCCGAGATGTTCATGACTGACTTCGCAAGGGGCATAAAACCAGTGTAGGAGCTGGCGCAGGCTGCGATCTTTTGATCTTCGCGATTTCGAATTTGCTGAAGATCAAAATCAAAAGATCGCAGCCTGCAGCAGCTCCTGCGCGGTTGTTCGATCATTCGACGCGGTGTCGTGGTATGGCCAGAACGGTAGCCGCGGGGCAGGGTGAACTAAGCTTGGATAAGGATGATTCTATCTATTCACTCCCGGCTCGTTGAACCTCTCGATGAGCCGGGAGCGCCACAAGGAGCACGCGATGCTTCACATCAGAACGCCCCTGATTCTGCACCCGGGCCTGTCGACACCCGCCCGGCGGATCTGGCTCAAGCTGGAAAACCTGCAACCCAGCGGCTCGTTCAAACTGCGCGGCATGGGCCTGCTGTGCAGTCAGGCAGCGGAGCAGGGCAAGCGCAAAGTGGTTTGTCCTTCCGGGGGGAATGCCGGGTTGGCCACCGCTGTGGCCGCCGCCAGCCTTGGGCTGAAAGCCTGCATCGTGGTGCCGAACACCACCCCGGAAACCACCCGCGCCAGGATCAGGAAAACCGGTGCCGAGGTGATCGTTTACGGCAAGGTGTGGGACGAAGCGAATCAACGGGCCAAAGCACTCGCACAGGGTGCGGATACGGAATACGTGCCGGCCTTCGATCATCCGGTGTTGTGGGAAGGGCACAGCACGATGGTCGATGAAATTCTCGAGGACTGTCCTCAGGTTGATGTGTTGGTGACGTCGGTGGGCGGCGGAGGGTTGCTGGCGGGCCTGCTCACTGGATTGATCCGTCATCAGCGCATGGATTGTCGAATCGTTGCTTGCGAAACCCGGGGCGCAGCATCTTTCGCGGCCGCCGTCAGTGCCGGGCACCCGGTCAGATTGCCGCGCATCGATACCGTCGCCACGTCACTTGGCGCTGCGCAAGTGGCGGCCTGGCCGGTGCAGCACATTCTCGACTTTGCGCACGAGTGCGTGGTGCTCAGCGATGATGAGGCGATCATGGGCGTGGTTCGTTACGCCAACGACTTGCGTCAGTTGGTCGAGCCGGCGTGCGGCGTTTCATTGGCGGTGGCGTATCTGGACCATCCAGCGATTGCCGAGGCCCATGATGTGGTGATTGTGGTGTGCGGCGGCGTCAGCATCAGCGCGCAGTTGGTCGCCGGCTGGGCGTGCCTGTCCGCTGGGGCGCAAGCAACCTAGGGCCCGAACACTATCCGGTGTTGCGGGCCCCACGGCTTGTTTTTACAGGTTTTAGGGAGCGATTGGACCTTATTGAGCGAGGATCGCTTTGGCCAGGTCCTCGTCGCTGGCCTTGAGGTCGGGATGATTTTGTCGAATTTCCTTCAACACCGACTCCAGATAAACGCCGCGAATCGTACCGCCACTCGCCACGAAGCTAGAGGCATCATCCCGTGCGGGAATTACGATTTTGTCATCTTTGAACGTCGAGTACAGCGATGCGGAGACCCCAGCCGAAGTGGCGACATCTTTTGCATCTACATCGGCCATGGCCGAACCAACGGGCAAACAAAGCACTAGTGAAGATATGAGCAACAGACGGCGCATGACGGCGTCCTCCGAAAGCGTAAAGGAAGTAACACATAATTTAGGATGCCTGGTAGCGCTCAGGAGTTCCCTACCGATTCGATATATGCATAGGCGAGCGCTCAGAACCGCACGGTTGCCCCTACGGTCAGCCACTGAGCATGCAGCCGACCGCAGTATCTGACGAACACCCGACCCTGCAGGAGCTGGCGCAGCCTGCGATCTTTCGACTTTGCTTTTAAAAATCAAGATCAAAAGATCGCAGGCTTCGCCAGCTCCTACATAGACCGTAGGCAACCCGTGATGGGATCTTCGTGGTCATGCTGGCGATAATCTTCAGCGTGGTCGATTATCGGGAGCCAGGGATGGCTTGAATGAGTGGAGGGCAGGTGAGCATCGATATCGAATGCGTGGTGGTCGGGGCCGGAGTGGTCGGGCTGGCAGTGGCCAGGGCGCAGGCTCGGGCCGGGCGAGAAGTGATTCTGGTCGAGGCGGGCGAGGGGATTGGCGTGGGCATCAGTTCGCGCAACTCGGAAGTGATCCACGCCGGCATCTATTACCCGAGTGGCAGTCTCAAGGCGCAATTGTGCGTGGAGGGCAGGCAACGGCTGTACGCCTTCTGCGATGAGCGCGGCGTCGATTACCAGCGTATCGGCAAGCTGATCGTGGCCACCGATGACCACCAGCGCCATGCCTTGCAGGCGTTGCTGGAGCAGGGCCGGCGCAACGGTGTCGATGACCTGCAATGGCTGGATGCCGGGCAGGCGCGGGGGCTAGAGCCGGCGTTGTCCTGCGTTGCCGCGCTCTGGTCGCCGTCCACCGGTATTGTCGATTCCCATGCCCTGATGCTGGCGCTTCAGGCAGATGCCGAAGCGTGCGGTACTTCGATAGCCTTTCACACACCATTGGAATCGGCCCGTTGCACCGGGCACGGTTTCGAGCTGCACATGGGCGGCGCTCAGCCGATGACGTTGAGCTGTCGTCAGTTGATCAACTGCGCGGGATTGTCCGCGCCTGACGTGGCGAGCCGGATCGAAGGCTTGCCAACGCAGCACGTGCCCAAGGCCTGGCTGTGCAAGGGCAGCTATTTCAGTTTCAGCGGTCCGGCGCCGTTCCGGCATCTGGTCTATCCGGCACCGGAAAGCGCCGGGCTCGGTGTGCACATGACCCTGGACCTGGGCGGTCAGGCGCGTTTCGGGCCGGATGTCGAATGGGTCGAGCACGTCGATTACCGCGTCGATCCCCGCCGCAGCGAAAGTTTCTATCAGGCGATCCGGCGTTACTGGCCGGCGTTGCCCGAGGACAGCCTGCAACCGGCCTACAGCGGCATTCGCCCGAAAATCAGCGGGCCGAGCGAGCCGGCTGCCGACTTCGTCATCAGCGGCCCGGATGTGCATGGCGTGCCGGGGTTGGTCAACTTGTTCGGCATCGAATCTCCGGGGCTGACCAGTTGCCTGGCGCTGGCCGACCGGGTGGTACAGCGTTTGTCTTGATTGAATTCGCGACGAAATCCTGTAGCCGCCAGTGCAATAGTGGGAGCGGGCTTGCTCGCGAAAGCGGTGTGTCAGGCAACATCATTGTCGACTGGCAATCCGTATTCGCGAGCAAGCCCGCTCCCACAATGCGCTAGCGGCTACAAGGGCGCGTACGGCGTGACCGATGATCAGCGTTTACGATGTTGCCAGCCGCGAGGGCTATTCTTGGCAATGCGCCCATCCTCATGGGAGACCTCTGATGATCAACGTACGCACTGCCCGCATGCTCGCCGATTACAGGCGCTGGGCCGATCAGCGACTCTTTGACAGCCTCATGGCGCTGCCACCGGAAGAGCTCAACCGCAAACGGGTGTCGGTGTTCAACAACATCATCGGCACCTTGAACCACATCTACGTGGTGGACTGCATCTGGCAAGCGCATCTGGAGGGCCGAGGGCACGACTTCAAAACCTCCCATGATCTGCTCCATACCGAACTCCCCGAGCTGCGCATGGCGCAACAGGAGATCGATCAATGGTTCTGTGGATGGACCTCGGCCCAGACCGACGACTCGCTGGATCAACCCATCGAATTCACCTCTGTCTCGGGGGAAAGCGGGGTCATGAGTGCCGGCGCGATGCTGTTGCATGTGGTCAACCACGCCAGTTATCACCGAGGCTGGGTGGTCCAGATGTACGTCGAGATTCCGGCCCTGCCGCCGATCACCGACCTGCCGGTGTTTCTGCGCGAGGTTCCGGGGTATTGAATCGAGTTTCCCGACCCAGGAAAATCCAATGTGGGAGCGGGCTTGCTCGCGAATGCGGACTGCCAGTCGACAATGATGTTGTCTGACACACCGCTTTCGCGCGGCCTAAGCAAATCCCTGTGGGAGCGAGCCTGCTCGCGACGGCTGCCTTCCAGTCAACATTGATGTTGTCTGACACTGCGCCATCGCGAGCAGGCTCGCTCCCACAGGGGGGCTTCTTTGTCAGTGAGTGAGTGTCAGGCCTGAGAAATCAAACTCTGCCGGCAATCCAGCACCAACAGCGCGCCACCCAGTTCGCTGCTGCCCACTTCCAGCGTAAACCCATGCAGGCTGACAATCGCCGCGACGATCGACAGCCCCAGCCCGAAACCGCTTTGCGGGTTACCGCCCTCGGCGCGATAGAAGCGCTGAAACACCGCCTCACGCTCGGCCAGCGCAATGCCGGGGCCGGAGTCAAGTACTTCGATTCGTGGATGCCCGGCGTCATTCACCCCACGTAAAATCACCTTGCCACCCGGCGGCGTGAATTTGATCGAGTTGCTCAGCAAATTCGCCACGGCTTCGAACAGCAACGCCCGGTCGCCATTGAGCCAGGGCAGGGATTCGGGCAGTTGCAGTTCAAAGGTCAGTTCGCCTTCTTCCGCCAGCGGCAGATAAAAGTCGTGCAGCTCTTGCAGCAACGGCATCGGGTCCAGTTGCACGAAACCCGAACGGCGTTGGCGATCCTCCAGCTCGGAAATTCGCAGCAAGCCACGGAAACGCGCCATCAAGGTATCGGCCTCGCCGAGTACCGAATCCAGTTGCACGGCCAGTGTCGAACCGTCATCGGCCTGTTGCTGAATCCGGTACAACTGCGCCCGCAGGCGCGTCAGCGGTGTGCGCAGGTCATGGGCGATGTTGTCGCACACGCCCTTGACCTCGTTCATCAAGCGCTCGATGCGTTCGAGCATGGCGTTGACGATTGCGGCGAGCATGTCCAGCTCGTCACGGCGGTTGGACAGCGGCAGGCGCCGGGTCAGGTCGCCGGCGACGATGGCTTCGGCGCTGGCCTGGATCGCCCGGATCCGCCGCAGCGGGCGCCGCCTTAATAAATGCCAACCGGCGATGCCGGGCAGAATGGTCAGCGACACGCCCCACAGCAGCGCGTGCAGGATGATCCGGGTCACGGCAAACAACGAACCGTTGTCCCGCACCAGCACCAGCCAACGCCCGTCGAGGGTCCGGGTCGCCACGGCGTCGCAACTGTCGGCGGGCAGGGTCGGGTCGTCGGCATCGACGCAGTCGCCGAGGATGTGAATCTTGCCGTCCAGCAGCAGGCCTTGGGGGATCTGGCGCAAGGGGCCGCTGAGGTAGCGCTGCTGGTCATCGAACAGGCCATAGGCGTCGATGCCGCGAATGTCGAAGGTCACGCTGGCGGCGAGGGCGTCCTCCAATTGCTCGCCCTGGAAGCGAGAAAACAGATGCTGACGCTGCATCAACGAATGCTTGGCCAGGGTGTCCAGGTAGCTGGATACCTCGTAGTACATGACGCCCATGAGAATCCCGCTCCAGGCCACGAACAGCGAACTGTAGAGCGCCAGCAAGCGGCTGCTGGAGGAGCGCCAGCCTTTAGAGGGGTTCAGCAATGACATAACCCGAGCCTCGCACCGTCCGAATCAGTGGGACTTTGCCTGGCGGGTCGATCTTTTTGCGCAGACGGCCGATATGCACGTCGATCAGGTTGGTGCCGGGGTCGAAGTGATAACCCCAGACCTCTTCGAAAATCATCATCCGCGACAGAATCTGCCCGGTGTTGCGCATCAGAAATTCCAGCAACTTGTACTCGGTGGGCAACAGCGTCAGCAACTGGCTGTCGCGGCTGGCCTCGTGGCTGATCAGGTTCAGCTCCAGATCGGCCACGCGCAATGTGGTGGCCTGGGCGGTCACTGTGTTCTGCCGGCGCAGCAAGACTTCGACCCGGGCCGCCATTTCATCGGTGGCGAACGGTTTGGTCAGGTAATCGTCGCCGCCGGCGCGCAGGCCGCGAACCCGTTCATCGACATCGGAGAGGGCGCTGATCATCAGGATCGGCGTGGCCACGCCCATGGTGCGCAAGGTGGTAACAATCGCCAGACCATCGAGCTCCGGCAGCATGCGGTCGAGGGTGATCAGGTCGTAGTCGCCGCTGACCGCGCGTTCCAGGCCTTCACGGCCATTGTCGACCCAATCCACGTCGAGGCCGTGGCTACTCAGTTCGGCGACGATTTCCCGGGCGGTCACAGCGTCGTCTTCGATGGTCAAGATGCGGGTCATAGGGCTTGCCTGATAATCGGTTCAATACGAAGTGGGGCTCATTTTGCCAAGAATTACGCGCGGCTTTTTAAATTAACTTTCATGTTGCCTCGTGAGCCTGACTGGAACGTTGATATCATCCGGCCATAACTCTAAAGGGAAGCTGCACTGTGCGCACTTTAATGGTTCGTGGCTGGATGCCGATGTTTCTGCTGTTGTTGTGCATGTTCGGCTCCTCCGCCTGGGCTGCCAACACGCCATGTTCGGGGAAGAAGGGCGGCATCGATCGTTGCGACGGCGATCTGTTCCTGTGCAATGACGGCTCCATCAGTGGTTCGAAGAAAAGTTGCTCGGCGATGTTTGGCAGTAAAGACCAGGCGCGACCGCAGACGCTGCTGCAGGATTCCGATGGCTGCGCCTGCGGCACCGGCACGTTCTGCACCGGGCCAAGAGGCGGGGTGTATTGCCTGACGCCCAGCGGCAACAAGAGCTACAAGCGCAAGTAATTCGTTTAGCGCAATGCATAAAACCCGCCGATATGGCCGGCTCCTTGCAAACTGCATGACCCTGAGAAATTCATTGTTTTCAACTATTTGAAATAGAACGATTTATTTAAGTAGTGCGACTGGCACGTTGACTGCAATTGCTCGTTTGACGAGTTGTAACACCTGCCTGGAGCACTACAATAATGAACAGATCCTCTGATGGTTTTTATCCTGTCGCAGATGAGTTCAGCACGCTCTCGGGCGTGTCCTGGGCCGCTATCTTCGCCGGAGCCGCGGCGGCTGCGGCGTTGTCGCTGATCTTCGTGCTGCTTGGTTTTGGCCTGGGTTTTTCGGCGGTTTCGCCGTGGGCCCATGAAGGCGTCAGCGCCAAGAGCCTGGGTATCTCGACGATTGTCTGGCTGGCCTTTACCCAGATCGTGGCGTCCGGGCTTGGCGGCTACATCGCCGGTCGCCTGCGGGTGAGGTGGGCCTACATGCACGGCGATGAGGTCTACTTTCGTGACACGGCCCATGGCTTCCTGGCCTGGTGCATCGCGACGCTGGTGACCGCGACCCTGGTGGTCGGTTCGGTCAGCAACATCGTCAGCGGCGGCGTGCGGGCCGGGGCCACGGTCGCCGGCGGTGCCGCCAGCGCCATGACCCAGGCTGCCGGCAGCGCGGTCGGTAATACCGACAGTGACCCTTACGGTTACTTCGTCGACAGCCTGTTTCGCGATGATCGGCCAGTCGCCGTCAGCGAGGACGCCGTCAATGGCACCGTCACCCGGATCTTCGCGCGCAGCCTGCGTAACGACGGTCAACTGGCGCCCGAGGATCGGACCTACCTGGCACAACTGGTCGCCCAGCGGACCAACCTCACTCAAGCGGACGCGGAGCGCCGTGTCGATGAAGTCTATGCCCGCACCCAAAAAGCCGTCGCCGACGCCAAACTGGCCGCGCAACAAGCGGCTGACACCGCGGCCAAAGCCGCAGCCTTGACCGCGTTGTGGATGTTCGTCGCGCTGCTGGCCGGGGCATTTTTTGCCAGCCTCGCCGCGATCTTCGGCGGTCGTCGTCGGGATGCCGTGGAGTACCTGGAAACCGATGCCTACGTGACCACCACTACAACCACGACGCTGCCACCTGTTCGCTAACCCAGGAGAACCATCATGCGCTCTATATTGCTGTTCCTTCTCGGCGTACCGATCCCGATCATCATTCTGATTGCCCTGCTCACGCATTGATTCCTTGAGGCGCTTGTCTACGCCGCTTTTACGTCAGGTAGAAGCGGCGTTTTGCTTTTCCGTCCCTGATACAGCGAGAATCACCCCTGTGGACGCACAGCTGCTTCCACTTGAATTTTGTGTTGCCTCACAGGAGAAATACCTTGGACAAAAAGGAAAGCAAACGGCAACTGGTGGCGATGCTCGAAAGCGGGCATTCGAAGACCGAAATTTTCAAGACGCTGTCCGGCGGCGAGGTCAAGGATCGGGTGCTGGCGTACTGGATCGGTGCCTATGCGGACCCTGCGCTGTGTCAGCGGCACTCCGGCAAGATCAAGACATTACTTTTTCTGACGATTGCTCAAGCGTTGCTCGGTGCAGCCTTGGGGTTCTTCCTCGGCTCGATGATCGGGCCAGGTGCCGCGGTGTTGTTCACCCTGTTTGCCGCAGGGGTGCCGCTGCTGTTCGCCTGGGGTTTTTATAAGAACGTTGCGCAGGCTTACACCATTTACGTGATCCTGTCCCTGAGCCAGTTTCCACGAATGTTCCAGGGGTTTGAGGAGGATCCGCTGCTGACGCTCGTCGGTGCCGGGATCACCCTGGGCATGGTGTTTTTTGTCGCTTACCTCAAAACGCAGTTGTTCCCGGACCTGGGATTCCTCGGCTCGAAGAAGGTCAAAGGACGCTACGTGTTTTCCAGCTGATGACCGAAGCCGAGCGCGGGGCGGATCGGCTAGACGTGGTGCTGGAGCCTGACTTGAAGGAAATGGCCTGAGGACGCCATCGCGAGCAGGCTCGCTCCCACAGGGGTTCTGTGTCGGATGCAGAAATATGAGATCGATGGAGATCAATTGTGGGAGCGAGCCTGCTCGCGATGGGGTCGGTACTGTCGCCGCATCTCTCAATCGATCGGCGTACCGACAAACACCTCAAGCCCCTCGGCATACGCCGTGAACGCGCTGATCCGCGGAAACTGCGCGGCCTGCACCTGATCCGGCACCACCAGGTTGGTAAAGCTCCAGGCCACCGCCAGGGTTATCCCGTCTTGCGCAATCGAACCGTCGGTTTTCAGCGGCTGTTTTTCCAGCTCCCGCTCCAGCGCCGAATACGCTGCGGCCAATTGCCCTTCAACCCGTTCCACCCAGGGCGCGTACTGAATCTGCGCTGGCCGCAGGTTGCGTTCGTAGTAAAGCTGCACCGATTTTTCGCACGCCGCCAACGCCAGACCGATCAGCCGCAGCGAGCGCAAGCGTTGCTCCAGATTGTTGGGTATCAGGCTTTTACCCGGCGCGGCGAGAGCCTCCAGGTAGTCGATGATCAGCGTCGAATCCATCAACACCTCGCCATCATCCAGCACCAGGGTCGGGGCCTTCACCACCGGGTTGATCTGCTGGAACTGCTCCAAGTTTCTGAACACCGAAACCGACTCATGCTCCAGCGGTATGCCCAGGCATTTGGCGGAAATGGCGACGCGTCGCACATAGGGCGAATCCAGCATGCCGATCAGTTTCATTGAGCCTCTCCTTCAGACGGTCCTTGGGGATGGACAACCTTAGCTGAGGTTCAGCGACCTGCAAACGGCCTTGCGTTAATCCTCAAAGGCTGCCGCTAATCCTCGAAGGCTAATCCTCAAAGCCTACTTGCTCATGAATCTCATCAACCTTCAGTTCCAGTCGATAAGCCACTGCGATAAACAGCGCCTGGCACAGACACAAGGTCGCACTCAGCGAGCGGAAAGCAAACGAACTGCCTTCGTTGACCAACAGCACAGTGTTGGCGCGCTTGGCCAAAGGTGAAAGGTTGCTGTCGGTGATAATCAGCGTTTTCGCCTGATTGTGTTGGGCAATACGCAGGCAGTGCTGGGTTTCCTTGCCATAGGGCGTGAAGCTGATGGCGATCACCAGGTCATTGGCGCGCACGCTGCGCATCTGTTCGCGATAACTGCCGCCGAGGCCCGACACCAAATGGATTCGCTTGTTGGTGTGTTGCAGGTTGTAGACCAGGTAATCGGCCACTGCGAACGAACGGCGCACCCCGACCACATAGATGTTGTCGGCATTCACCACCAGGTCCACGGCCTTGTCGAAGGCCTGGTCATCGAGCTCCAGCCCCAGCCGCTCGATGCCCGACAGGGTGGCGTTGATGCACTCGCGCGCCAGATCGCCGCCGCTGGCCTTCTGCGACTTGTTGGCGATCATGCTGCGGATGCGTTGCTGGTAGTTCTGTACCGGCGTGGTTTTGTGGGTGTAGGCCTCGCGGAACAGCGCCTGCATTTCGCTGAAACCGCTGAACCCGAAACGCTGGGAAAACCGCACGATCGCCGACGGATGCACTTCGCATTCGCGGGCGATGTCGCTGATCCGGTCGACCATGATGCGGTCGCTCTGCTGGCTCATGTAGCTGGCGATGCGTTTGAGCTGGCGAGGCAGGCTTTCGTATTCATCGGTGATCAGCTGCAACAAACGCTCGGCATTGATCGGAGGGCTGGCGAGATCGCTGTCGGGCGTGCTCTCGGTCGTAGCCGGCTGATCGGTGCGGGACATAAGGAATCCTTCTGGCTTGTGCTTATAGAGATGACTGATTGCGTCATCCCCTGACAATAGGTTGGCTGTGCGCAGTCTACAGGGTAGGCCGGAATAAAATCTTGAGCTTGCGGGCGCCCTGGGGTTTGCTGAAACGATGCATGTGTCTGGAACGCTTGTGCAGAAGTTTATTGGAAAAAATATTCCACGTAAAAAATATTTAGAATAATTATTGATTGTTCGGTCCCGGTCGTTTTAGTCTGCATCCACCAAGAGTGTTCGGCGCCTTCATCGCCCCGAACGCAGGCTGATAAAAATAACAGGAGCCAGCATGGGCCAGACTCGTTTTGCCAGTGGGCGTCAATTGGATCTGATTTGCCTGGGGCGCCTTGGCGTCGACCTCTATGCGCAGCAAGTCGGGGCGCGGCTGGAAGATGTTTCAAGTTTCGCCAAATACCTCGGCGGCTCGTCCGCCAACATCGCTTTCGGCACCGCTCGGCTGGGTCTGAAGTCGGCGATGCTGAGCCGGGTAGGGGACGACCATATGGGCCGCTTCCTCGTTGAATCGCTGACCCGCGAAGGCTGCGATGTCAGCGGCATCAAGGTCGATCCGGAACGACTGACCGCCATGGTCTTGCTGGGCCTCAAGGACCGCGAAACCTTTCCCCTGGTGTTCTACCGCGAAAACTGCGCCGACATGGCGTTGCGTGCCGAAGACATCAACGAAGCCTTTATCGCCTCCAGCAAAGCCTTGCTGATCACCGGCACCCATTTCTCCACCGACGGCGTCTACAAGGCGAGCATCCAGGCGCTGGACTATGCCGAGAAGCACAACGTCAAACGGGTTCTGGACATCGACTATCGTCCGGTGCTCTGGGGCCTGGCCGGCAAGGCGGACGGCGAAACCCGGTTCGTCGCCGATCAGAACGTCAGTCAGCACGTGCAGAAAATCCTCCCGCGTTTCGACCTGATCGTCGGCACTGAAGAAGAATTCCTGATTGCTGGCGGCTCCGAGGATTTGCTCACCGCATTGCGCAACGTCCGGCAACTGAGCGCGGCGACGTTGGTGGTCAAGCTCGGCCCGCAAGGCTGCACGGTGATTCACGGGGTGATTCCGGCGCGACTCGAAGACGGCGCGATCTATCCCGGCGTGCGCGTCGAAGTGCTGAATGTGCTGGGGGCCGGCGATGCCTTCATGTCGGGTTTCCTCAGCGGCTGGCTGGAGGATGCCAGCGACGAGCGCTGCTGCCAGTTGGCCAATGCCTGCGGCGGGCTGGTGGTGTCGCGCCATGCCTGCGCCCCGGCGATGCCGACCCGTGCCGAACTCGACTATCTATTCAACAGCCCGGTGCCGATCACCCGGCCGGATCAGGACGCCGTGTTGCAGCGTCTGCATCAGGTCAGCGTGCCGCGCAAACAGTGGAAGCAACTGTTCATCTTCGCCTTCGATCATCGCGGGCAATTGGTGGAGCTGGCCCACAAGGGCGGGCGCGACCTGAGCGCTATCGGCGATCTCAAACAACTCTTTATCCAGGCTGTGGAGCGGGTCGAAGCCGATTTGCGTGAGCAGGGCGTCGATGCCGATGTCGGCTTGTTGGCCGATCAACGCTTCGGCCAGGACGCGCTGAACGCCGCCACCGGTCGCAGCTGGTGGGTGGCGCGGCCGGTGGAAGTGCAGGGTTCGCGGCCATTGGCGTTCGAACACGGGCGCTCGATCGGCAGCAACCTGATCGCCTGGCCGCAAGAACAGATCATCAAATGCCTGGTGCAATTCCACCCCGACGACGAGCCGTTGCTGCGTCTGGAGCAGGAAGCGCAAATCAAGGGTTTGTATCAGGCCTCCCAGGTCAGCGGTCATGAACTGCTACTGGAGATCATTCCGCCCAAGGATCACCCGTCGACGCATCCGGACGTGCTGTATCGCGCGCTCAAACGCCTCTACAACCTGGGCATCTACCCGGCGTGGTGGAAGATCGAAGCGCAAAGCGCCGAGGAATGGAAACAGCTCGACGAACTGATTCAAGAACGCGATCCGTATTGCCGTGGCGTGGTGCTGCTTGGCCTGAACGCCCCGGCGGCGGCGCTGGCCGAAGGGTTTCAACAGGCCAGCCAGAGCCAGACCTGCCGAGGTTTTGCCGTAGGCCGGACGATTTTCCAGGAGCCGAGCCGCGCGTGGATGGCCGGTGAAATCGACGACGAAACGCTGATTCGCCAGGTGCAGGGCACGTTCGTCGAATTGATCGATGCCTGGCGCACGGCCCGGAGTTGAACATTTTCAATGTGTGAACACTGAACCTGTGGGAGCGAGCCTGCTCGCGATAGCGGACTGACAGTCAATATTAAAGTCGCCTGACACACCGCTATCGCGAGCAGGCTCGCTCCCACAGGGTTTTGTGTCGCTCTTACTGGTTATGTAAAACAATAAAAGGTGCAGCCATGCCCGCTATCCGAATTGGCATCAACCCGATCTCCTGGAGCAACGACGACCTGCCGTCCCTCGGTGGCGAGACGCCGTTGAGCACCGCCCTCAGCGAAGGCAAGGATATCGGTTTCGAAGGTTTCGAACTCAACGGTAAATTCCCCAAGGATGCCAAAGGCGTCGGCGACGTGCTGCGGCCCTACGATCTGGCGCTGGTCTCCGGCTGGTATTCCAGCCGTCTGGCCCGCCGTTCCGTGGCCGAGGAAATCGACGCCATCGCCAGCCATGTCGAGCTGCTGGCGAAGAACGGCGCCAAGGTGCTGGTCTATGGCGAAGTCGCTGACTCGATTCAAGGCCAGCGCATTCCCTTGGTCGAGCGCCCGCGTTTTCACACCGAGCAGGCGTGGCAGGAATATGCCGACAAACTCACCGAACTGGCACGCTTCACCCTGTCCCAGGGCGTGCGCCTGGCGTATCACCACCATATGGGCGCCTACGTCGAGTCCCCGGCCGACATCGACAAACTGATGGCGCTGACCGGCAGCGAAGTCGGCCTGCTGTTCGATTCGGGCCACTGCTACATGGGCGGTGGTGAACCCTTGCAGGTGCTGCGTAAACACATCGAACGCATCTGCCACGTGCATTTCAAGGACGTGCGCAAGCCGGTGGTGCAACTGGCGCGCAACAACCTGTGGAGCTTCCCGGACTGCATCATCAACGGCACCTTCACCGTGCCCGGCGATGGCGACATTGATTTCGGTGCCTTGCTCGACGTCCTGCAGGACGCCGATTACCACGGCTGGCTGGTGGTCGAGGCCGAGCAGGACCCAGCGGTGGCACCGAGTTACGTCTACGCCAAAAAAGGCTATGACACCTTACGTGCACTGCTCAACGAGAGGACCGCGCGATGAGCCTGTTGGTCAAAAGCAATGCATGTGGTCGGACCATGGTCGAGTTGGGGCAGGGTGAGTTGGAGTACGTCGGTTTCGCAGCTTACCGTCTGAGCCTCGGCGAAACCCTGCCAGTCAGCGCCGGTGACAAGGAACTGTGCCTGGTGCTGCTCAGCGGCCGGGTCAGCATCAAGGGTGAAGCGCCGGGGCAGGGCGCGTTCGATTGGGACAATATCGGTGATCGCCAGTCGGTGTTCGAAGACAAATCCCCGTTCGCCGCGTACTTGCCACCGGGTAGTCAGGCGCAAGTGGTCGCACTCAGCGACGTGCAAATCGCCGTCTGCGCCGCGCCCGGCTTCACTACTGAAGCCAATAGCGAAAAGATCGCAGCCTTCGGCAGCTCCTACAGCCCAAGGCTGATCAAGCCCGACAGCATGAAACGCAGCGTGCGTGGCAAGGGCGCCAACACCCGTTACGTCTGCGACATTTTGCCGGACACCGAACCGGCCCATTCGCTGCTGGTGGTGGAGGTGCGTACGCCGTCCGGGCACTCGTCGAGCTACCCACCGCACAAGCACGATACCGACGATCTGCCGCACCAGAGCTTTCTCGAAGAAACCTACTACCACCAGATCAACCCGCCTCAAGGCTTCGTGTTCCAGCGGGTCTACACCGACGATCGCAGCATCGACCAGGCCATGGCCGTGGAAAACAGCGACCTGGTGGTCGTGCCCAAAGGCTATCACCCGGTCAGCGTGCCCTACGGCTACGAGTCGTATTACCTGAACGTGATGGCCGGACCGAAACGCGTCTGGCAATTCCATAACGATCCGCAGCACAGTTGGCTGCTTGAGCTCTGAACTAAAAAGCCTGAATTTCAACATCCGAACGGAGAACAAGAACAATGAGTGACGCCCCGGTAATAGGCCATTACATCGACGGTCAGGTGCAGGACAGCGGCAGCGAGCGGTTCAGCAATGTCTTCAATCCGGCCACCGGCAGCGTTCAGGCGCGAGTCGGGCTGGCCAGTCAGAAGACCATTGATGAAGCCGTCGCCTCGGCTTTGAAGGCGTTCCCGGCGTGGTCCGAGCAATCGTCCCTGCGCCGTTCGCGGGTGATGTTCAAGTTCAAGGAGCTGCTCGACCGTCATCACAACGAACTGGCGGAAATCATCAGCCGCGAACACGGCAAGGTGTTCTCGGACGCCAAGGGCGAAGTGACGCGCGGCATCGAAATCGTCGAGTACGCCTGCGGTGCGCCGAACCTGCTGAAAACCGAGTTCAGCGACAACATCGGCGGCGGCATTGACAACTGGAATTTGCGCCAGCCGCTGGGAGTTTGTGCCGGCGTAACCCCATTCAATTTCCCGGTGATGGTGCCGCTGTGGATGATTCCGATCGCGCTGGTCACCGGTAACTGCTTCATCCTCAAACCGTCCGAGCGTGATCCGTCGGCCAGTTTGCTGATGGCGAAGTTATTGACCGAAGCCGGGTTGCCGGACGGTGTGTTCAACGTGGTCCAGGGCGACAAGGCCGCGGTCGACGCCTTGCTGCAACACCCGGACATCGAGGCGATTTCCTTTGTCGGTTCGACGCCGATTGCCGAGTACATCCACCAGCAAGCGACCTCGCGCGGCAAACGCGTACAGGCGCTGGGCGGGGCGAAGAACCACATGATCGTCATGCCCGATGCCGATCTGGACCAAGCGGCAGATGCGCTGATCGGCGCCGCTTACGGCTCGGCCGGTGAGCGCTGCATGGCGATTTCGATTGCCGTGGCCGTCGGTGATGTCGGCGACCAATTGATTGCCAAACTGCTGCCGCGCATCGATCAACTGAAAGTCGGCAACGGCATGCAGGGCGACAGCGACATGGGGCCGCTGGTGACCGCCGAGCACAAGGCCAAGGTCGAGGGCTTTATCGGCGAAGGCGTGGCCCAGGGCGCGCAGCTGATTGTCGATGGGCGCAACTTCAAGGTGCCGGGCGCCGAGAACGGTTTCTTCGTCGGCGCGACGCTGTTCGATAACGTCACCACCGAGATGAGCATCTACCAGCAAGAGATCTTCGGGCCGGTGCTGGGCATCGTGCGGGTGCCGGACTTCGCCAGCGCCGTGGCGCTGATCAACGGCCATGAGTTCGGCAATGGCGTGTCCTGTTTCACCAGCGATGGCGGCATTGCCCGCTCGTTTGCCCGCAACATCAAGGTCGGCATGGTCGGCATCAACGTTCCGATTCCGGTACCGATGGCCTGGCACTCGTTTGGCGGCTGGAAGCGCTCGCTGTTCGGTGATCACCACGCTTACGGTGAAGAAGGCATTCGCTTCTACAGCCGCTACAAAAGCGTGATGCAGCGCTGGCCCGACAGCATCGCCAAGGGCCCTGAATTCAGCATGCCGACAGCCAAATAATGCACTTGTGCGGAGAACAACAAAAAATGAGCAAACCCCTGCGTTTCGCCCTGAACCGTATGGTCGCCCCACGTTTGTCCCTGCCCGCGTTCATCGAGTTGGCGGTGACGCTCAAGGCCGATGCCATCGAGATCCGCAACGACCTCAAGGGCGTCGAGATCGAGGACGGCACCGCGCCCGAACACGTGCGTGAGCTGTGCGCGGCCAAAGGCATCACCGTGCTGTCGATCAACGCGCTGTATCCGTTCGATGTCTGGAATGACGAGCGCCGCGCACACGCGCTGAAGCTTGCTGCTTATGCCCGTGATTGCGGGGCGCAGGGTTTGGTGATGTGCCCGTTGAACGACCGCGCCGACCCACGAACCGAAGCGCAGCGTGCTTCCGGCCTGCGCACGGCGTTGAGTGAACTGGCGCCGATCCTGCGTGATCACGGCATCCTCGGTTTCATCGAGCCGCTGGGTTTCGAAGAATGCTCGCTGCGGCGTAAACGCACGGCGGTCGATGCAATCAAGGCCATCGGTGGGCTGGATGTGTTCCGTCTGGTGCATGACACCTTCCACCATCACCTGGCCAGCGAACATGAGTTCTTCCCCGAGCTGACCGGGTTGGTGCATATCTCCGGCGTCGAAGATGCCGAGGCGCCGCTGGCGACCATCCGCGACGGCCACCGGGTGCTGGTGGGCGAGGGCGACATCCTCGGCAACGCGGCGCAGATCGAAACCTTGCTCGCTACCGGCTACAGCGGCTACCTGTCGTTCGAACCGTTCGCCGACAGCGTCCATGGCCTGGCGGATATCCAGACGGCGATTGGCGCGAGCATGGATCACCTAAACAAATCTCTGAGTTGACACCTTCCCTGTAGGAGCTGCCGAAGGCTGCGATCTTTTGATCTTGTTTTTTAAGATCAAGATCAAAAGATCGCAGCCTTCGGCAGCTCCTACAGGGGATCGGATTTGCATACGGAAAAGGTGCAAGCATGACCACAACAAGACTGACCATGGCCCAGGCCCTGGTGAAATTCCTCGATAACCAGTACATCGAGGTCGATGGGGTTCAGAGCAAATTCGTCGCCGGGATCTTTACCATTTTCGGCCACGGTAATGTGCTGGGTCTGGGGCAAGCCCTGGAACAGGACAGCGGCGACCTGATCGTCCATCAGGGCCGAAACGAGCAAGGCATGGCCCACGCCGCCATCGGTTTCGCCAAGCAACACTTGCGGCGCAAGATCTACGCCTGTTCTTCATCGGTAGGCCCGGGTGCGGCGAATATGCTGACCGCTGCCGCGACGGCCACCGCCAACCGTATTCCCTTGCTGCTGTTGCCCGGCGACGTTTATGCGTGCCGCCAACCGGACCCGGTACTGCAACAGATCGAGCAGTTCCACGACCTGAGCATCAGCACCAACGATGCGTTCAAGGCCGTGAGTAAATATTGGGACCGGATCAACCGTCCCGAGCAACTGATGACCGCGGCGATCCACGCCATGCGCGTGCTCACCGACCCCGCCGAAACCGGCGCGGTGACCCTGGCCTTGCCGCAAGACGTGCAGGCCGAGGCTTACGACTATCCTGATTACTTCCTGCAAAAACGCGTACACCGTATCGAGCGTCGTCCGGCGACTGAAGCGATGCTCGGTGATGCCTTGGCACTGTTCAAAGGCAAGCGCAAACCGCTGATCATCTGCGGTGGCGGGGTCAAATACTCTGGCGCCAATGCCGCCTTGCAGGCGTTTTCCGAGCGCTTCGATATTCCCTTCGCCGAAACCCAGGCTGGCAAAAGCGCGGTGGTGTCCAGCCATCCGCTGAACGTCGGCGGGATCGGCGAAACCGGTTGCCTGTCGGCGAACCTGCTGGCCAAGGATGCTGATCTGATCATCGGTGTCGGCACTCGCTACAGCGATTTCACCACCGCGTCGAAGTCCTTGTTCAAGCACCCGGACGTGCAATTTCTCAACCTCAATATCAGCCCCTGCGATGCCCTGAAGCTCGATGGCGTGCAACTGCTGGCGGACGCCAAAACCGGTTTGCAGGCACTGGCCGAAGCGTTGGGTGATTACCGCTCGAGCTGGGGCGATCAACCCCGCCAGGCCAAGGCGCAACTAGATGAGGAAGTCGATCGCATTTATCAGGTCGAATACCAGGCGAAAGATTTCGTTCCGGAAATCAACGACCACATGGACCCGGCAGTGCTGCGCGAATTCATCGAGCTGACCGGTTCCTGCCTGACCCAGAGCCGGGTACTCGGCGTGCTCAATGAAACCCTGGCCGATGACGCCGTGATCGTCGCCGCCGCCGGCAGTCTGCCCGGTGACTTGCAGCGCAGCTGGCGCAGCAAGGGCGTGAACACTTACCACGTCGAGTACGGTTATTCCTGCATGGGTTACGAGGTAAACGCTGCATTGGGCGTGAAACTCGCCGAGCCCGAGCGCGAGGTCTACGCATTGGTGGGCGACGGCTCCTACATGATGCTGCACTCGGAGCTGGCGACCTCGATCCAGGAGCGACGCAAGATCAATGTGGTGCTGCTGGACAACATGACCTTCGGCTGCATCAACAACCTGCAAATGGAACACGGCATGGACAGCTTCGGCACCGAGTTCCGTTTCCGTAATCCGGAAACCGGCAAGCTCGATGGCGGTTTCGTGCCGGTGGATTTCGCCATGAGCGCGGCGGCTTACGGCTGCAAGACTTACAAAGTGAACACCGTTGAAGCGTTGCAAGCTGCGTTGGCGGATGCGCGGTTGCAGACGGTGTCGACGCTGATCGATATCAAGGTTCTGCCCAAAACCATGATTCAAAAATACCTGTCGTGGTGGCGGGTCGGCGTGGCGCAAGTCTCCACCAGCGCCCGCACCGATGCGGTGGCCAAGACCCTCAATGAACGACTGGCCAAGGCCCGTCAATACTGATTGCCCTGAACGAACTCACAGGAGTGTTTATATGTCTTTGCTTTCCAATTCGTTGCGGATCGGCGTTATCGGCACCGGGGCCATTGGCCAGGATCATATCCGTCGTTGCAGCCAGACCTTGCTCAACAGCCAGGTTGTCGCGGTCACCGACATCAATTTGCAGCAAGCGGCCAAGGTCGTTTCCGATCTGAAACTGACTGCCGAGGTCTATCCCGACGGTCATGCGCTGATCAAGGCACCGGAAGTCGAGGCGATCCTCGTGACCTCCTGGGGCCCGAGCCACGAAGAGTTCGTGCTGGCGGCGATTGCCGCCGGCAAACCGGTGTTCTGCGAGAAGCCACTGGCGGTCACCGCCGAAGGCTGCCGCAAGATCGTCGAGGCCGAAGTGGCCCACGGCAAACGGCTGGTGCAGGTCGGTTTCATGCGCCCGTACGATGAAGGTTATCGGGCGTTGAAAGCAGTGATCGACAGCGGCGAGATCGGCGAGCCGTTGATGCTGCATTGCGCCCACCGCAACCCGACCGTGGGTGAGAGCTACAAGACCGACATGGCGATCACCGACACGCTGATCCATGAGCTGGACGTGTTGCGCTGGTTGCTCGACGACGATTATGTGTCGGTGCAAGTGGTGTTCCCGCGCAAGACCAGCAAGGCCCACGCCCATTTGAAAGACCCGCAGATCGTGCTGCTGGAAACCGCCAAGGGCACGCGCATCGATGTGGAAGTGTTCGTCAACTGCCAGTACGGCTACGACATCCAGTGCGAAGTGGTGGGGGAGACCGGCATCGCCAAACTGCCGGAACCGTCGCAGGTTCAATTGCGCAGTGGGGCGAAACTGTCCAATGCGATTCTGATGGATTGGAAGGACCGCTTCATCGCCGCGTATGACGTCGAATTGCAGGCGTTCATCGATGGCGTGCGGGCCGGGCAGGTCGGCGGGCCGTCAGCGTGGGATGGTTACGCGGCGGCGGTGGCGGCGGATGCCTGCATCGAAGCGCAGAACAGCGGGCAGATCGTCAAAGTCGGCCTGCCAGACCGCCCCCGCTTCTACGGCTAACCCCGATCCCCTGTGGGAGCGAGCCTGCTCGCGATTGCGATCTGACAGTCACATTGATGTTGGATGTGCTGTCGTCATCGCGAGCAGGCTCGCTCCCACAGGAGTGGTAAGGCTGAGGACCTGGTTAAGGAGAACAAAAAAACATGCGCATCGCACTAGACCCCTACATGTACCGCAACCTGTCCTTGGGCAAGATGGTCGACAAGGTCGCCGAGCTCGGTTACGAACACATCGAGCTGTCGCCCCGGGAAGATTTCCTGCCGTTCTATAAAGCCCCGCGGGTCGACAAGGCGCGGATCAAGGAATTTCGCAAAGCCCTGAGCGACACCGGGGTCAAACTCTCTTCCTTATTACCGATGTACCACTGGGCTGCCGCCGATGAAGGTTTGCGTGTGGCCGCCGTGCGTAACTGGAAGCGCGCGATCCAGATTGCCGTGGAGATGGACTGCGAACTGGTCAATACCGAGTTCACCGGCCAGTCGGACAACCCGCTGGTGTGCGAAAACCAGTTCATGCGCTCCATGGACGAGCTGATCCCCGAGTTCGAACGCGAAGGCATCAAGCTCGATATCCAGGCCCATCCTTATGACTTCTGCGAGCGCAATAACGAGTCGGTCGACATCATCCGCGGTCTGGACCGGGACTGGATCAACTACCTCTACGCCGCGCCGCACACGTTTTTCTATGACGACGGTGTCGGTGATATCGCCTCGATGCTCAAGTACGCCGGCTCAAAGCTGAGCCACCTGATCATCGCCGACACCTACAACCACAAGGCTTCCTCGGGCTTGCGCTACATCGTCAACCCGCCGGGCGTCACCGCCACCGTACATCAGCACCTGGACATCGGCCAGGGCGAAGTCGACTGGGAAGCGTTTTTCGGCACGTTGCGCGAGATCAAGTTCGATGGCATCGCTACCGTCTCGGTATTCGCCTGGGAGGATCGGCCGGACGAGTCCAATCGCATGATGCTCGAACGCGTGACGCGAGAACTCTGCCGCTAGCGGCCTTCACACTTCCCGTGTAGGAGCTGCCGAAGGCTGCGATCTTTTGATCTTGATTTGGCTTTTAGAAACAAGATCAAAAGATCGCAGCCTTCGGCAGCTCCTACACAGTGTGCATAACAATAAGAAGGAGTTGATCCATGCGTTTCGGACTTGTCGGTTACGGCCATGGCGGCCGGTTTTTCCATGCTCCGCTGATCAGCAGTTTGCCGGCGGCGACCTTCGTGGGCGTGGTCACCCGTTCTGCCGAGCGCCGGCAACTGCTGGCGGCGGAACATCCCGGTGTGCCGGCTTTCGACAGCATCGGCCAATTGGTCGAAGCCGGGGTCGATGTGTTGGTGATCTCCACACCGCTCAAAGGTCGCCCGGCGCTGGTGCTCGACGCCATCGAACACGAGGTGGCGGTGGTCAGCGACAAGCCGTTCGCCGCCGATGCGCAACAGGCGCAAACCTTGATCACCATGGCCGAGCGCCAAGGCGTGCAACTGAGCGTCTACCAGAACCGGCGTTGGGATTCGGACTTTCTCACCGTGCGCAAACTCATCGAGTCCGGTGCCCTGGGTCAGGTCACCCGTTTCGAATCGCGGATCGAGCGCTATTCGCCACAGTCAGTGAACAACGGCAGCGGCGGCGGTTTCCTGCGCGATCTGGGCAGCCATCTGGTGGATCAGGCGCTCTTGTTGTTCGGCCCCGTCACCCGGGTTTATGCCGAACTGGATTACCTCGAAAAAGGCCAGCCCTTCGACAACGGCTTCTTTATGTCCCTGACCCATGCCAACGGCGTGATCTCGCACTTGGGCGGCAGTTGCCTGCAAAACACCCCCGGCCCGCGCTTTCGCGTGACCGGCAGCCAGGGCTGCTACAGCGTCGACGGTCTGGATGGGCAGGAGGCGTCGACCCTTGCCGGGCTTACGCCGAAATCCGAAGGCGAGCGCTGGGGCGTCGAAGAGCACCGGCGCTGGGGCTGGTTCGAGCAGGGCGAGGTGCGTGAACGGGTGCCGTCCGAGCGTGGCTGTTGGAACCAGTTCTATTTGCAGCTACAAACCGCCTTGCAGAGCGGTGGCCCACTGCCGGTCGATGCCCGTGATGCACTGGCGACCACCCGCGTGCTAGACGCTGCGCGGCTCAGCTTCGAGCGGCATCAAATGGTGGCACTGAGCCCGTTCGAGAGCCATGGAATAAAATCAGAATAAAATTCTAAAATGAGTTGATATAGAAATTATTTTCCAATAAAGTCATTTCCAGGTTGCCGACTATCAACGTCCGATCACGCTCAAGCAGGCCTTGAACGGGTGAAGGACGCACCAAAAACAAGAAACAAAAGCCAGGTACCGTCGATGAAAACCTTCAACTCTGCTTTGCATGCTTTACGTTGCGCGCTGCACCTCTCTCGCGACCTGCCTCGCGTCTCGTTTCATTCCTTCTTTCGCTTGCTTTGCGTCGAACGCAACGGCGCCCTGGTCTGCTGTATTCCGGGTGCACCGATTGTCCGCTTGCCCACTCACTGAAATCGTCACGCCTTATCCATAAAACCAACAAGAATGTGGAGAAAGACTTTTCATGAAGACCAAGATCCGTTTCGCCTCACTGGCCTTGTCCCTGATGTTCGCCAGCGGCGCCGCACTCGCTGACATGAAGATCGGCGTCAGCATGTCGCAGTTCGATGACACCTGGCTGACCTACCTGCGCGAATCCATGGACACCAAAGCCAAGTCCTATCCCGATGGCGTCAAGCTGCAGTTCGAAGACGCGCGCAGCGACGTGGTCAGGCAGTTGAGCCAGGTAGAAAGCTTCATCAGTCAGAAGGTCGACGCCATTGTGGTCAACCCGGTGGATACCGCCGCCACCAAAAAAATCACTGAAGCAGCGGTCAAGGCCGGTATTCCACTGGTGTACGTCAATCGTCGTCCCGATGACATGAACCTGCCCAAAGGCGTGGTCACTGTCGCTTCCAACGATCTGGAGGCCGGCCAGATGCAGATGCAGTACCTGGCCGAAAAAATGGACGGCAAGGGCGACATCGTGATTCTGCTTGGCGATCTGGCCAACAACTCCACCACCAACCGCACCAAGGGCGTAAAAGAGGTGCTGACCAAGTACCCGAACATCAAGATCGAGCAAGAACAGTCCGGCATCTGGTCGCGGGACAAGGGCATGACCCTGGTCAACGACTGGCTGACCCAGGGCCGCAAATTCGACGCGGTGGTCTCTAACAACGACGAGATGGCGATTGGCGCGGCAATGGCCCTGCAACAGGCTGGCGTCGCCAAAGGCAGTGTGCTGATCGCCGGTGTCGACGGTACGCCTGACGGTTTGAACGCGGTGAAGAAGGGCTCTCTGCTGGTCTCGGTGTTCCAGGATGCCAAGGGGCAGGCGGACGGTTCGATCGACACGGCGGTGAAAATGGCCAGGAACGAACCGGTCGAGTCGGCCGTGTGGGTGCCGTATCGCTTGATCACGCTGCAAAACGTCGACACCTTCAAATAGCCCGTCCGTTCGATAACAACAATAAGCACGCAAGGTTGCGATGCGACCTTGCTGATGGAGTACCTGATCATGTTCGCTTCAGCGACTGCTTCGAGCACCCCGTTAATGGGTGTCCAGCCAACTGCAACACCTGTCGATGAGCCGTACCTGCTGGAGATCATCAACGTCAGCAAGGGTTTTCCCGGTGTGGTGGCCTTGTCCGATGTGCAGCTTCGGGTGCGTCCCGGCTCCGTGCTGGCGCTGATGGGCGAGAACGGCGCCGGCAAATCCACCCTGATGAAAATCATTGCCGGCATCTACCAGCCGGACGCCGGCGAGTTGCGCCTGCGGGGCAAGCCGGTAGTTTTTGAAACACCACTGGCTGCGCTCCAGGCCGGGATCGCGATGATCCACCAGGAACTCAACCTGATGCCGCACATGAGCATCGCCGAGAACATCTGGATCGGCCGCGAACAGCTCAACGGCCTGCACATGATCGACCATCGCGAGATGCACCGTTGCACGGCGCAATTGCTGGAGCGTCTGCGGATCAACCTCGACCCGGAAGAGCAGGTGGGCAACCTGAGCATCGCCGAACGGCAGATGGTCGAGATCGCCAAGGCTGTGTCCTATGACTCCGACGTCCTGATCATGGACGAGCCAACCTCGGCCATCACCGATAAGGAAGTCGCGCATTTGTTCTCGATCATTGCCGACCTCAAGAGCCAGGGCAAAGGCATCATCTATATCACCCACAAAATGAACGAAGTGTTCAGCATTGCCGATGAAGTGGCGGTGTTCCGTGATGGCGCCTACATCGGCCTGCAGCGAGCCGACAGCATGGACGGCGACAGCCTGATTTCAATGATGGTCGGCCGCGAGCTGAGCCAGTTGTTCCCGGTGCGCGAGAAGCCGATCGGCGATCTGTTGCTGTCGGTACGCGACCTCAAGCTGGACGGCATTTTCAAAGGCGTCTCCTTCGACCTGCATGCCGGGGAGATCCTTGGCATCGCCGGGTTGATGGGCTCGGGGCGGACCAATGTCGCCGAAGCGATTTTCGGCATCACCCCAAGCGACGGTGGTGAAATCCGCCTTGATGGCGAAGTGGTGCGCATCAGCGATCCGCACATGGCGATCGAGAAGGGCTTCGCGCTGTTGACCGAAGATCGCAAACTCAGCGGCCTGTTCCCGTGCCTGTCGGTGCTGGAGAACATGGAAATGGCAGTCTTGCCCCATTACGTCGGCAACGGCTTCATCCAGCAGAAAGCCCTGCGGGCGTTGTGTGAAGACATGTGCAAGAAGCTGCGGGTGAAAACGCCGTCGCTGGAGCAATGCATCGACACGCTGTCCGGCGGTAATCAGCAGAAGGCCTTGCTGGCGCGCTGGCTGATGACCAATCCGCGCATCCTGATTCTCGACGAGCCGACCCGGGGCATCGATGTCGGCGCCAAGGCCGAGATCTACCGGCTTATTTCCTACCTCGCCAGCGAAGGCATGGCGGTGATCATGATTTCCTCGGAACTGCCGGAAGTGCTGGGCATGAGCGACCGGGTCATGGTCATGCACGAGGGTGACCTGATGGGCACCCTCGACCGCAGCGAAGCGACCCAGGAACGGGTGATGCAACTGGCCTCGGGCATGTCCCAGTGTCATTAAGTCAAGGGTAAACACAGTTCAAGGGTGAAAGGGGATTGTGTGGCGAGGGAGCTTGCTCCCGCTGGGCTGCGAAGCGGCCCTAAAAGAAGGGACTGCTGTGCAGTCCAACGGGAGCAAGCTCCCTCGCCACAAGCAAGCTCCCTCGCCACACGGATTTCATTTGAAGGGTGAGTGGTTATGAACGCGATACTGGAAAACAAGCCTGCAGTGGCACCGGTCAAGAGTCGCCGGCGCCTTCCGACCGAGTTGAGTATCTTCCTGGTGCTGATCGGCATCGGCCTGGTCTTCGAAATGTTCGGCTGGGTCGTGCGGGACCAGAGCTTCCTGATGAACTCTCAGCGCCTGGTGCTGATGATCCTGCAAGTGTCGATCATCGGCCTGCTGGCGATCGGGGTGACCCAGGTCATCATCACCACCGGTATCGACCTGTCCTCCGGTTCGGTGCTGGCGTTGTCGGCGATGATTGCCGCCAGCCTGGCGCAGACCTCGGACTTTGCCCGGGCGGTGTTTCCGTCCCTGACTGACTTGCCGGTGTGGATTCCAGTGATCGTCGGGCTTGGGGTGGGATTGCTGGCCGGGGCGATCAACGGCAGCATCATTGCGATCACCGGGATTCCGCCGTTCATTGCCACCCTCGGCATGATGGTCTCGGCCCGTGGACTGGCGCGCTACTACACCGAAGGTCAGCCCGTGAGCATGCTCTCGGATTCCTACACGGCCATCGGACACGGCGCGATGCCGGTGATCATCTTTCTGGTGGTGGCGGTGATCTTTCACATCGCCCTGCGCTACACCAAGTACGGCAAGTACACCTACGCCATCGGCGGCAACATGCAGGCGGCACGCACCTCCGGGATCAACGTCAAGCGGCATCTGGTGATCGTCTACAGCATCGCCGGGTTGCTTGCGGGCCTGGCCGGGGTGGTGGCGTCGGCGCGGGCCGCGACCGGGCAGGCCGGGATGGGCATGTCTTATGAACTGGACGCGATTGCCGCGGCGGTCATCGGTGGCACCAGCCTGGCCGGCGGCGTAGGGCGGATCACCGGCACTGTGATCGGCGCGTTGATCCTCGGGGTCATGGCCAGCGGCTTTACCTTTGTCGGTGTTGATGCTTATATTCAAGACATCATCAAGGGGCTGATTATTGTGGTGGCGGTGGTCATCGACCAATACCGCAACAAGCGCAAACTCAAGCGCTGAAGCCGGACTAAACGCGAAAATGCGCCACGCCTGACCCGCGTGGCGCAGCCGTTTGTCTTCTATATACAGCCGCTCGACTGAATTTCTTGCTATAAACGCACTCCGATAAGCGGCTCAAAGCCTGCCGTAGCGCACTTTCAGGGCTTTGTCGGACAGATTTGCTGTCTTTTCAGTTGCTGAGGCCTCAAGTCGGCCTTAGACTGCCGCCCCTCGTAAATTGAGTGCCGGGTGGCGCTTGGAATAAACGGCGCCTTTCCAATGACCGTTTCAGGTTCAACGGATCGCTCCCTAATTCGCCTTAATGCACGTTTTTTTATAGAGATATCAATGACAAAGGACAAGTTGCTGGCCATGCCGGCGGATGACTACATGAATGCCGAGCAACATGCTTTTTTCTCTGAGCTGTTGCAGAACATGAAAGTCGAAACCCATGAGCGCATCGAACAGAATCGCATCGCCATCGAGAGCCTGGACACTCCGGCCGATCCGGCTGACGCGGCTTCCGTCGAAGAAGAGCGCACCTGGCTGGTGAACGCGATCGATCGCGACCAGCGCATGCTGCCTCAGTTGGAACAGGCCCTGGAACGCATCAAGGAAGACAGCTTTGGCTGGTGCGACGACAGCGGCGAGGCCATCGGCCTGAAACGCCTGCTGATCAGCCCGACCACCAAGTACTGCATCGAAGCTCAAGAGCGTCACGAGCAGATCGACAAGCACCAGCGTCAGGCCTGATTCTGTGGGGTAACCAGTTAACTGGTTGCCCCTGAAAAGATCGCAGCCTTCGGCAGCTCCTACAGGTTTATGCGAACCTCTGTAGGAGCTGCCGAAGGCTGCGATCTTTGCTTTTCGACGTCTGCGAAAAATCTTGCGCACTTCTATTGATCTGCTTCACCCCCCCACTACTAACGGACCATAGATAATGGCTTTGTAGTGGCGTTTAATGCGATCACAACAACTAGAAGACGCGTGGGGTGACGAAGATGACGAGGGACGGATCTCTGGTTGAGGCCATGCCTGCACCAGTACTTTTGCCGAAAAAACTTTGGCTGACGCCGACCCTGCAAAGCATCGCCCTGATGCTGTTGCTGTGCGGCATGGCATTGGCTGGCTGGTCGCTTTACCTTGGCCTGCCATTGGCCGTGCTGATTATCTGGCTGCCGCGTCTGCGCTCGCGCACTCTCCCTGAGGCGACCGCTGCGGACAGCACCAGCGCCATCGCCGGATTGACCCGCGATCTCTCCTACACCACCAGTCATAACGCTTTGTCGGCCGCCGGCGTGGCCTATTCGGTCAAGCAACTGGCGGACAAACTGCAATCGCAGCTCAACGCCGCGGCGCAGATTGTCAGCAGCGCCGAAGTGATGATCGCCACCGAACACGCTACATCGAAGCTCAGTCGGGAAGCCTTGAGCGCAGCCAGTGAAGCTCATCAGAGCAGCGCGGCAGGGCGCACGGAACTGGTCGAGTCGATTGCGCGCATGCATCAACTCAGTCAGCGCGCCAGCAGCAGCCGCGAGCTGATCGAAGCCCTGAGCCTGCGCAGCGACGATATCCAGCGGGTGACGCTGGTGATCCAGTCCATCGCCAGCCAGACCAATTTGTTGGCGCTGAACGCGGCCATCGAAGCGGCGCGGGCCGGCGAGCACGGTCGCGGTTTTGCGGTGGTGGCCGATGAGGTTCGCGGGCTGGCCGCACGCACGGCGACGGCGACCGGTGAAGTCGGGGAGATGGTCGCTGACATTCAACAACGCACGGCGCAAGTGGTGGAGCAGATTCGTCAACTGGCCAGCGATCTCAATACCGGTGTCGCGCAGGTCGAGCACACCGGTCAGCACCTGGAAAACATCGCGCGCCTGGCCGCCGGCGTCGAAAGGCAGGTCGGGGAAATCGCTCAGGGCGCGGACACCAACCGCGAACAGCTCGACAGTTTGTTCCACGCCATCGAACAGATGCGCAGCGATCTGGCGATCAGCGACCAGCAGACTCAGCGGCTCGCCCAGGCAGCGGTGCAAATGGAAGGGCAGGCCGAAACTATCAGCGAACGCCTGGCCGCAGTCGGGCTGGATGACTATCACCAGCGGATTTACGACCTGGCCCGCGAAGGGGCGAGTCAGATTGCGGCACGCTTCGAAGCGGATATCGATCAGGGCCGGATCAGCCTCGATGACTTGTTTGATCGCAATTACCAGGCGATCCCCAACACCAGCCCGGCCAAATACCAGACCCGCTTCGACCGCTACACCGATCAGGTATTGCCGGCGATTCAGGAACCGTTGCTGCCGCGCCATGAAGGCCTGGTGTTCGCCATCGCCTGCACGCAGCAGGGTTATGTGCCGACCCACAACACCGTGTTCAGCAAACCGCTGACCGGTGATGTGCAGGTCGATACCCTGCAAAACCGTACCAAACGCAAGTTCGCCGACCGCACCGGGATCCGCTGTGGCAGCCATCAACAGGCCGTGCTGTTGCAGACTTACACCCGCGATACCGGTGAACTGATGCACGACCTCTCGGTGCCGATCATGCTCAAGGGCCGGCATTGGGGTGGTTTGCGCTTGGGTTATAAGCCGGAAAGTCCTCGCTGAGGGCTCAATGCCCGACAGTCTGCATTGAGCCTCTGGCTAGTGGATCTGGTGCATGCGCAGGTTCAGGTCGTCGACCACGTGCGCCCAATCGGCGTCTTCACGCAGTTGTTCCTTGAGGAAGCCGGCTTGTTGCGGGGTCCAGAAGTCGGCGTCGATGAGTTTTTTGTCATCGGCCAAAGGTGAATGACGGGCAATGAAATCGTCGATGGCCTTCTCGCTGGAGTCCAGGCCGAGCTGGTCGAACAAGCCTTTCAAGTCATGTGTGGGTGAGTCCATCTTCATCTCCTTGCAGATAATCGCGTCGAGTGCGAGATCCGAGGTGCGGCTTCATTGCATCTGAGAGGCATCTGAGAAAGCCGCGCTTCAGGCGTTCGATAGCGATATTCAAAAGCAGGGATGAGCATAGACTGCAAATCCGATGATCAGGCTTTCAATGCCCCTTCATCGACGGCAAGCTTCAGGGCTTTCGCGGCTTCCTGGGCGGCGACGGTCGCGACATCCGCGGTCTTGAACCAGCGATCCTTTTCGACCTGGTGATACGTCACAGTGGTCAACGGCGGTTTGGCACGCATGATAATGACGGCCTGGAATTCGCCTTCGACCTCTCTGGCTTCGCCCCGGATAAAAAATTCACCGATATCAAATTCCGTCACGTAGCAGTCTTCCCTTGGAAATAGTCTGTTGTGTTGAGCGCCGTCCGCCTTGGGGACGGGTTTCATTGGTCGGGCAGTATGGCAGTAGTTGCCTGCCGGCGGCTGAGTTAAGTCGCCGGCGTGACGAAACGTCTATGGAAGTGAACGCTGCAGGTGTCTCAACTGCTTGCCTCGAGTGAGCGGGCAAGGGCGCAGGCTTCATTATGATTGCCGCGGAAACCTCTTACACGTCCGGTGGATATTTCCCTGATGTGGAAAAAGGCGTTGCCGGCCAATACCACCCGAAAACGCGGGAGCAGACGCTCTTCGGGCAGGAAGTCCTGCTGGCGGAGCACCATCGAATGCAGAGGTGACGAGCCGTTTGTGTGCCGTGTGTGAGGCTGGGCAAAGTGAGTCAATGTGCACATATGAAGTCCTTTTCGTGGTTTTACCGACGTGTGTACGTTGTTATGGGTAGTCTCGGTGAGCATGGCTGCTCTAGAATCGCCATCAATGGTTGGCGATTGATGCCCATCTAAAGCAATTTTTTACTGGCGATATGTCGGAAAAGTGCTTTTTTTAAAGAGATTTTTCCCTAAAGTTGGTAATCCGATTTTATCTGGCCGTCAGGAGGGCGTTTTCCTTCAACATCTGACGACCGCCAGGCAAGACGACGTGAGGGATGTTCCAGTAATCTTCTCAAACCTCGCGATGAATGGGCCCTCTGCTCATTCCAGGATTCGACCCGGGTCATTTGGCTACACCTCGGCATTGCCGCTTTTTTCTGCTGTGCGCGTTTCCCGCGTATGGCGTCATTTTCAGATGTGGGGATGTTTCCTTGGCAGTAAGTAATCTCGATATGCATGCTTTGTTCGTCCTTGGTGATTTGCGCGCAAAGCTGGTTAAACAGTTTCAGTCACGTTTCGTCTACATCACCGAACAGAACGCCGAAGGCATTTACATTGCCGAGCTCGACACTGAGTCAGCGCTGGTGGTGGATGACAAGCCAGGGCTTAAACTCAAGGTCGGCGATCATTTCAGCGCCTCCGTACTGCCCAGCCGCGAAGGCGGCAAGCTGGACATCAAGTTCCGCGAAATCAAGCTGACGGTGTACGGGCTGGGGGATTACGCGTTCGTGACCACCGCAGACGGCCACGGCATTGTGTTCAAGGAAGGTCATAGCGTGGTGATGGTGTTCGCGGCCCACCAACAATTGCAGGAAGGCCTGACCAAAACCCTGAAAGCCGTGACCGCCAAGGCCGCCAAGTGGCGTAAAGGTGAACTGGTGACCTTCAAGGCCAGCGAGTAATGACCCTGACCCGCGCCGACTTCCACGAACAGAACCAGGCCAGTGCCCACGCTGAGGCGCAGCGCTTGTTGGCTCAAAAGGCCGTTCTGCAGGGAGCCTGGCTGAGTTGGGTGGCGTCACAGATTTACCTGTTGCGTCCGGCGGCGTACGCCAGCATGGTCAGAAGAGAGCTTGCACGCTTGCAGGAACCTTCCGAAAATTAATCCTTGTCCCTCGAAAGCAGGAACCTCAACTACAGTCATATGACTGAGTATTCAGAGGCTTGCGGTCTTCTTTGTCAGGCCATCCTGCTATTGCTGTGAACAGCACGAGGTGCAAAGCATGAAGGGATTTCGACGGTTACTGGCCGCTACCCTGGCCACGTTCGGTTTATTGGCTTCACCCGTACCGGTGTTCGCTGCCCAGGCGCCGATCCATTTCGCCGACCTGAACTGGGAAAGCGGCAGCCTGATCACCGATATCCTGCGGATCATCGTCGAGAAGGGCTATGGCTTGCCAACCGACACCTTGCCGGGGACGACCATTACCCTGGAGACCGCACTGGCCAACAATGACATCCAGGTCATTGGCGAAGAATGGGCCGGTCGCAGTCCGGTCTGGGTCAAGGCTGAGGCCGAGGGCAAAGTCGCGGCCCTGGGCGATACGGTCAAGGGTGCCACCGAGGGCTGGTGGGTGCCGGAGTACGTGATCAAGGGCGACCCGGCCAAGGGCATCAAGCCGATGGCGCCGGATCTGCGCAGTATCAGTGATCTGCCACGCTACAAAGACGTGTTCAAAGACCCGGAAACCCCGGGCAAGGGGCGTTTTCTCAACAGCCCGATCGGCTGGACGTCGGAAGTGGTCAACAAGCAGAAGCTCAAGGCGTATGGGCTGGACGACAGCTACGTGAACTTTCGCAGTGGTTCGGGGGCTGCACTGGACGCAGAGATCAGTTCGTCGATTCGTCGCGGCAAGCCAGTCCTGTTCTATTACTGGTCGCCGACGCCGTTGCTCGGCCGTTTCAAGCTGATTCAGCTGCAAGAGCCGCCGTTCGACGCCGAAGCCTGGAAAACCCTGACCGACGCCGGCAACCCCAATCCGAAACCGACTCGCTCGCTGCCCTCGAAGCTGTCCATCGGCGTGTCCACGCCATTCCAGAAACAATATCCGCAGATTACCGAGTTCTTCAGCAAGGTCGATTTGCCGATCGAAGCGTTGAACAAGGCCCTGGCTGACATGAGTGAAAAACACACCCCGCCACGTCAAGCGGCGCAGGCGTTCATGAAGGCGCACCCGGACGTGTGGCAGGCCTGGGTACCCAAGGATGTGGCGGACAAGGTTTCTGCCGCCCTGAAATAAACCGGTTTATGTACACCCGAAATTCTCGGGTATACATAAATCTCGTAGGAGCTGCCGCAGGCTGCGATCTTTTGATCTTGTTTTTCATAGCCAGGTCAAAAGATCGCAGCCTGCGGCAGCTCCTACGGGGGAGATAGCGAATACCCTTACAAAAACGCGTAAGGAAGTTCATCCTGCTGCAACATTTCACGCTGGATGTCTGAATATGAGCCTTTTGGTCGCGCAATGGATTGCTGCAATCTTTTTATTGATCAGCCTGGTCCACCTGTATTGGGCGGCGGGTGGCAAGTGGGGCAGCGAGGCGGTGGTGCCGCGCGTGCCCGGGGAGGGCGGTGAGGCATCAAGGCCGGCGTTCAAGCCGTCGGGCTTTGCCACGTTGCTGGTGGCGGTGGGTTTACTGCTGATCGCGATGCTGGTGTGCCTGCGGGTCGGGCTGTATCTGCCTACGGTGCATCACTGGTCGCTGCAATGGGTGATCAGCGCAATCGCGATGCTGATGTTCGCCCGGGCGATCGGTGATTCGAATTTGGTGGGGTTCTTCAAGCAGGAGAAGGGCTCGAGGTTTGCCCGGCTGGATACGTGGGCGTATTCGCCGTTGTGTGTGGTGTTGGGAGCAGGATTGTTGGCAGTCGCCTGGATCTGAGCCGATCTGACTATTGCCATCGCGAGCAGGCTCGCTCCCACAGGGATTTTGTGAACACTGAAGATCCAATGTGGGAGCGAGCCTGCTCGCGATGAGGTCAACCCAATCAACAAAAACTTCTGAACTTAGCTCCCCGTTTCCGTGCGCCGACTGCTCACCTCCGCCGGCACATCATCCCCCGCCATGCGCTTGCGAAACAGCGCCGCCCGAGCCAGCAGCAGCGTGGTCACCGGCACGGTGATCGACAACAGAACCGGAATCAGCCAGGCATGCAGCACCGGCGCCGACTTGAGCGCCGAAAAGTAAATGATCGAAGCCAATGCCACGCACCACGCGCCCAAGGTCGAGGCCAGCGCTGGCGGGTGCATGCGCTGGAAATAATCCTTCATCCGCAGCAGCCCAACGGCACCGATCAGCGTAAACAAGCTGCTGAGCACCAGCAAAATCGCCACCGCAATTTCCACCCACAGAGACAGTTCAGGCCTCATTCGATCACCTCGCCACGCAGCAGGAATTTGGCCAGGGCAAACGAGCCGACGAAGCCGAACAGGGCGATCAGCAGCGCCGCCTCGAAGTAAGTGTCACTGGCATAACGAATGCCCAGCGCGAGCATCATCAGCATGGCGATGATGTACAGGTAATCCAGGGCCAGAACCCGATCCTGGGCCGAGGGGCCCTTGAACAGCCGGATCAGGGTCAGAATCATCGCCATTGAAAAGACGAACAGGCTCAGCAGGATCGCGTTCGACAGCAATGCGCTCATTCGAAGATCTCCATCAAGGGGCGCTCGTAGGTCGTCTTGAAGTGCTGGATGAATTGGCTTTCGTCATCCAGATCGAAAACGTGCAGCAACAGAATGCTGCGATCCAGCGCCAGTTCCGACCAGACCGTGCCGGGGACCACCGTACAGATCATCGACAGCGCCGCCAGGCCGTTGGCATCGCGCAAATCCAGCGGTACCTTGATGAACCGCGAGCGGGGCGCACGACGGCCCGCGTTGAGTACGCCCCAGGCCACGGCCAGGTTGGACACGATCACGTCGCGCCCGACCAGCAAGAACAAACGCAGGATCACCCCTGGCCGACGAATGCGGATCGGCAGCGGTCGCAACTTGCGCATCATCAACGGCGCGCAGAACCCCAGCATGGCGCCCAGCAGTAGATTGCCGGGGCTCATCGACAGGTTCAACACCAGCCATAGCAGCCACAACGCCAGCGACAGCCACGGTGCAGGAAACAGACGCTTCATGGTTGCACCTCCAGCCGTGCGGCCTTGGCTTCCGGGCTCGGAATCGCCCGGGTGCCAAGCACCGCCATCACGTATTGCTGAGGGTTATTCAACGTCTGCGCAGCCGCTTGGGTGTAGCGCAGCAGCGGTTCAGCCTTGAACGTCAGCGCAATGCTCAGCCCCAGCAGAATGACAATCGGCACGCATTCCAAGCGCCGCAGCAAGGGCGACGGCCGCTCTTGCGGAGTCCAGAAACGCTGGATGCCCAAACGCGAGAAAGCGATCAGCGAGGCCAGCCCGGACAGGATCAACAGGACAAGCAAGCCCCACGCGCCATTCGATATCGGTTCGTCGCTGCCATTACCCAGCCCCAGCGGATTGAGCAACGCGCTGAGCAGGCTGAGTTTGCCGATAAACCCGGAAAGCGGCGGCATGCCGATGATCAGCAGGGCGCAGGCGATGAAGCTCAAGCCCAGGAAAGCCATGGTCCAGGGAATCACCTGGCCGACCACGGCTTTGCGGTCGTCATCGAGGTTGAAGCCTTTGGGCGGCTGCAAGGATTCCAGGGGGCGTGGAAGCAGCTCGCCGTCATCGAACAGTGGCATTTCGTTGGCTGAACGCGAGCGCTCGATCAACTCGGCCAGCAAGAACAGCGCGCTCAAGGCCAGGGTCGAGCTGACCAGATAGAACAGCGCCACGCCGATCAGGTTCGGCTGGGCGAAACCGATGGCCGACAACAGAATGCCTGCCGACACCAGAATGCTCAGGCTGGCCATGCGTTCCAGGCGTTGCGCGGCGAGGATCGCCACGGCGGCGCAGACGATGGTCGCCATGCCGCCGTAGATCAGCCAGTCGCCACCGAAGTACGCGGATGCCCCGGCCTGCCCGGAGAACAGCAGCGTCCAAAGGCGCAGCAAGGTGTAGACGCCGACCTTGGTCATGATCGCGAACATCGCCGCCACCGGCGCGCTGGCCGCGGAATAGGCCGGTACCAGCCAGAAATTCAGTGGCCACATCCCGGCCTTGGCCAGGAACGCCACCGCCAGGATCGCCGCGCCGGCATGCAGCAAGCCGCGATCGGCTTCCGGCACCAGCGGGATTTTCAGCGCCAGATCGGCCATGTTCAGCGTGCCGGTGACGCCGTAGATCAGCGCCGCGCCAATCAGAAACAGCGACGAGGCCAGCAGGTTGATCGAGATGTAATGCAGCCCCGACGACACCCGCGCCCGGCCCGAACCATGCAGCATCAGCCCGTAAGAGGCGGCCAGCAGCACTTCGAAAAACACGAACAGGTTGAACAGGTCTGCCGTCAGGAAGGCGCCGTACAGGCCCATCAACTGAATCTGAAACAGCGCGTGGAAACTCGAACCGGCACCGTCCCAACGGGCCATGGCGAACAGCAACGCGCTGACGCCGATGATCCCGGTCAGCACCAGCATCAGCGCCGACAGACGATCGACCACCAGCACAATACCGAACGGCACCTGCCAGTTGCCCGGCAGGTACACACCGATGGAGCCGGGCACGCCGGTGGTTTGGGTCCATTGCAGCAGCATCACGGCAATGCCCAGCCCCAGCAGGCTGGAGAACAGATTGATTTTGGCCTTTAACGGGCGGTGTTTCTCGCCCAGCATCAGCATCACCGCGGCGGTCAGCAGCGGTAGCAGAATCGGTGCAGCAATCAGGTGCGCCATCGGATTCATTCTTTAGGCTCCCGGCCATCCACATGGTCGGTACCGGTCAGGCCCCGGGAGGCGAGCAGCACCACCAGGAACAGCGCGGTCATGGCGAAGCTGATGACGATCGCGGTCAGCACCAACGCTTGCGGCAACGGGTCGGTGTAGTGGAGCAAATCCTGAGGCACGCCGTCCTTGATATTCGGCTCTTTGCCGATGAACAGGCTGCCCATGCTGAAGATGAACAGGTTGACGCCATAGGACAGCAGGCACAGCCCCATGACCACCTGAAATGTCCGTGGCCGCAGCACCAGCCACACGCCGGACGCGGCCAGCACGCCAATGGCGATTGCGATGACTTCTTCCATCAGGTGGCTCCTTGCGTGGCAGCCGCTTTGGCCACGGGCTTGGGTTGCGCGCTGGTTTTATGGCCGCGTACCGATTGGTGGGCGAGGGCGGTGAGGATCAACAGTGTCGAGCCGACCACCACGGCGTACACGCCAATGTCGAAGAACAGCGCGCTGGCGATGTGAATGTCGCCCAGCAGCGGCAATGCGAAATGCCAGGTGTGGGTGGTGAGGAAGGGATACCCAGCCGCCATCGCCCCAAGCCCGGTGACCGTGGCGAACAGCAGCCCGGTGCCCATCCAGCGCAGCGGTCGCAGGCTCATTTGCGCCTCGACCCACTGGGTGCCGGCGACCATGTATTGCAGGATGAACGCCACCGACATCACCAGACCGGCGACGAAACCGCCACCCGGTTGATTGTGCCCGCGCATGAACAGGTAGACCGACACCACAAACGCAATCGGCAGCAGCAGACGCACCAGCACCGCTGGCACCATCATGAAACCGAGCGCGGTGTCGCTGGCGTGACGCGGGTTGACCAGATCGGTAACCACGTCGGGCGCCAGCAAGCGCTGTTGGGCCGGCAGTTGCAGGCTTTCTTTCGGTGGACGGAAGCGTCGCAGCAGGGCGAACACGGCCAGGGCCACCGCCACCAGCACGGTGATTTCGCCGAGGGTGTCGAAGCCACGGAAGTCCACCAGCATCACGTTGACCACGTTGCTGCCGCCGCCTTCGGGCAGGGCGCGACTGAGGTAGAACGAGGAAATGTCGTTGGGCGTCTGGCGGGTCAGCATTGCGTAGGACAGTAATGCCATGCCGCCACCGACCGTGATCGATAGCGCAAGGTCGCGAACCCTTCGCACCCGCGCCTTGCGCAGACTGCTCGGCAACGGCGAGACCTCTTCTATCCGTCGCGGCAGCCAGCGCAGGCCGAGGAGGATCAACACCGTGGTCACCACTTCCACCGCCAGTTGCGTCAGGGCCAGATCCGGCGCCGAGAACCAGACGAAGGTCACGCAGGTCATCAGGCCGCAGACGCTGACCATGGTCAGGGCTGCGAGCCGGTGATACTTGGCTTGCCATGCCGCGCCAAGGGCGCAGGCGATCGCCAGCAGCCAGAGGATCACGAACACGATCGAGCCCTGAATCTTCGGCCGGTCGCCCCAGCTCAGGCTGCTGTGCAGCATCGGGATCAACCCGGCCAGCACCGCGGCGAGTACCACCAGGAACAGTTGGGTTTGCAGGCGCCGTGTGCTGACTCGCCGCTCCAGACGACGGGCCAGGCGCATCATGATCACCAGGCAGCGCTCGAACAGGCGCTTGCCGTTGAAGTGGCTGATCACCGGCGGGTGCATGAAGCGCCCGCGCTTGAGCTGATTGCGCAGCAGCAGATAGAGGGTGATGCCGCAGGACATGGCGATCAGACTCATGATCATCGGCGCGTTCCAGCCGTGCCAGATCGCCAGGCTGTACTCGGGCAGCGTGCCGCCCACCACCGGCAACGCCGCCGCCGCGAGCAGCGGGCCGACCACTTGCGCCGGGAAGATCCCCACTACCAGACAGGTGAACACCAGCAACTCCACCGGCGCGCGCATCCAGCGTGGCGGCTCGTGCGGGGTGTGCGGCAGGTCGGTGGCGGTCGGGCCGAAGAACACATCGACGGTGAAGCGCAGGGAGTAGGCCACGCTGAACGTCCCGGCGATGGTCGCGACGATTGGCAGGGTCATCTCGATCCAGGCCGTGGCGTTGATGAACACGGTTTCGGCGAAGAACATCTCTTTCGACAGGAAACCGTTGAGCAGTGGTACGCCAGCCATGGACGCGCTGGCGACCATGGCCAGGGTGGCGGTGAACGGGATCAGTTTGATCAGGCCGCTGAGTTTGCGAATGTCCCGGGTGCCGCTTTCGTGGTCGATGATCCCGGCGGCCATGAACAGCGAGGCTTTGAAGGTGGCGTGGTTGAGAATGTGGAACACTGCGGCCACGGCGGCCAGCGGACTGTTCAGCCCCAGCAGCAAAGTGATCAGGCCCAGGTGGCTGATGGTCGAGTAGGCCAGCAGGCCCTTGAGATCGTTCTGAAACATCGCGCAGTAAGCGCCGAGCAACAGGGTGCAGGCCCCGGCCCCGCTGACGATGTAGAACCATTCTTCACTGCCGGATAGCGAGGGCCACAGGCGTGCGAGCAGGAAGACCCCAGCCTTGACCATGGTCGCCGAGTGCAGATACGCCGAAACCGGTGTCGGCGCCGCCATGGCGTGGGGCAGCCAGAAGTGGAAGGGGAATTGCGCACTTTTACTCAGGGCGCCGATCAGGATCAGGGGAAGCAGAATAGGGTAGAGGGCATGTGCGCGAATCAGATCGCCGGCGGCCAGGACCTTATCCAGGTCATAGCTGCCGACTACATGGCCGAGCAGCATGACCCCCGCCAGCAAACACAAACCGCCGGCACCGGTGACCATCAACGCCATATAGGCGCCACGTCGCGCATCGGCGCGGTGGTGCCAGTAGCCGATCAGCAGGAATGAGAAGAGGCTGGTCAGTTCCCAGAAAAACACGATCTGGATCAGGTTGCCGGAGATTACCAACCCCAGCATGGCGCCCATGAACGCCAGGAAAAACGCGAAGAAACGCGGCACCGGATCGTCTGGCGACATGTAATAACGGGCGTATAGAGAAACCAGCGTGCCGATGCCCAGCACCAGTATCGAGAACAGCCAAGCAAAACCGTCCATGCGCAGAACGAAGTTCAGGCCGAGGCTCGGTAACCAGAAGAATTCTTCGCGGATCACGCCGCCATGGGCGATTTGCGGGTACAAGAGGGCGACCTGGAGGGTGCCGATAAGAGCAACCAGGCCAGCCAACAGCGATTCGGTATTACGCGCGTTGTGCGGCAGCAAGGCTGCCAGACAGCTGCCGATAAAAGGCAGAAGCAGTAGAACTATCAGAGACATAGGCTTCTAATCTGCGGAAGTTTGTGAAGCATCATACGTGCCAGTTCCCGGATCACCAAACGCCAAGCTGTCGCAGAATCCTACAAGGTAAACGGAAAATTCCTGATTCACATTGTTTCAATGTACGGAGGTCAACCCGTCGGACGCCATCGCGAGCAGGCTCGCTCCCACAGGGGTAATGCGTTCCAAATGTGGGAGCGAGCCTGCTCGCGATGGCTTTCTATCAAGCAACGCAGATATTGCGGCTTAACCCTGTGCTTCCTGCTCTAACTCTTCTTCAGGCGAAGCAACCTTACCCTTAGTCTTCAACTCACTGACAATCACCGCCGCCACAATCAACCCCGCGCCCACCAACGCAATCGCCGGCAACCGCTCTCCGGCAATCCGCCCGACAATTCCGGCCCACACCGGCTCCCCGGCATAGATCAGCGTCGCCCGCGTCGGCGAAACACTCTTCTGCGCCCAGTTCATCGCCACCTGAATCGCCGCACTCGCCGCGCCCAGGCCCAATGCACTGCACAACAGCAACCAGGAGAACCCCGGAATCACTTCCTGAGTCGGCACCACCATCAGAAATGCCAGCACCGAAGTCACTGCCAGTTGCACCACCGTCACCCGGCGCACGTCAACCTGGCCGGCATAGGTGCTGATCAAAATGATCTCCGCCGCAATCGCCACGGCGCTGATCAAGGTGGCGATTTCACCTGGGCTGAAATTGAACGACGCGCCGGCTGGTCCCGATAGCAGCATCAACCCGGTAAAGGCCAGCATGATCCCGATGCTCGGCATCAACCCCGGGCGCCGACCCAGCACCAGCCATTGCAGCAATGGTACGAACGGCACATACAGCGCGGTAATAAACGCCGACTGACTGCTGGGAATGCTCTGCAACCCCACGGTCTGCAAGCCGTAACCGAGCATGATCGCCACGCCGATAAACGCCCCGGCCTTGAGTTCGAACAGGGTCAGTTCGCGCAGATGACGCCAGGAGAACAGGGCAACGATGCTCGCCGCCGCCGCAAAACGCAGACCGACGAAAAACATCGGCCCGCTGACGGTCATTGCATGCTGCACCAGCAAAAAGGTCCCGCCCCAGACCATGGTGATCAGCACCAACACGCACTCAGCTTTGCTGAACCGTGAGAAACGGGAGGAAGCAGGGGAGGAGTTCACCGACGTCATGACCTTGCGCGCTACCTGAGGGAGACGCACAATGCGCCGGAAGTTGGGCAGTATACTGCGCAACACCATCGAGTGAGCAATATAGTGCACAAAGATTCCACCCAACGGGCGTCGGTTCTCCAGCACGTCAGCCAGAACGTCCGACGTCTGCGTCACGCCGCCGACATGAGCCAGACCGCTTTGGCCGAAAAGTCCGGGGTCAGCCGCCGGATGCTGGTGGCCATCGAGGCCGGCGAGAAGAATGTCAGCCTGACCACCCTCGACCGCGTGGCCGAAGCGCTGGATGTCGCCTTCAGCGACCTGATCCAGGCCCCCGACGCCCGCGACCCGAGCCGCATCAACGAACTGGCCTGGGCCGGTACCATCCCCGGCAGTAAAGCGGTGTTGCTGGCCAAAGCCATCGCCACCCGAGAAGTGGAACTCTGGGAATGGCGACTCGAACCGGGCGAACATTACCCATCGGAACCGGATGCGGAAGGCTGGAGCGAACAGCTCTATGTGTTCGAAGGTTGCCTGACTCTGATGCTCGGCGACCAGCCGCAGAAAATTGCTGCCGGTGAGTTCTTCATGTTTGCCAGCAACCAGCCGCATTCCTATCGCAACGACGGGGAAGTGGCGGCGCGGTTTGTGCGTAATGTGGTGATCTGACTGTTTGCCGACCAACACTGGATAAGCACTTTGCTGTTTTGAAGCTGCAAGTGTTTCTCGAATAGTTCATTAAGCTATTGAAATAACACAAATTTATGTTCAGGCACGACTCCTGCAGAAGCCCTGGGGCATTCACCAGAATCCCGGAGTCGGCCCATGACAGCCTCTGCCCAACCCTCGCAAACCGCCCATGTGATCCACTCGGACGCCGAGGCGATTGCCGTCGCTCACAAGCTCGCCGCACGCTTCGCTATCGAGGCCAGTGCTCGTGACCGCGAGCGACGTCTGCCGGTCGCCGAACTCGACGAGTTCTCTGCCAGTGGTTTATGGGGCATCACTATTCCCAAAGAATACGGCGGTGCCGGCGTGTCTTACGTGACAGTCGCCGAGGTGATCAAGATCATTTCCGCCGCTGACCCGTCCCTCGGCCAGATCCCGCAAAACCATCTGGGCGTGCTCGACATCCTGCTGCAAACCGCCACCGAAGCGCAGAAGCGCTATTACTTCGGCAAAGTCCTGCAGGGCTACCGTTTCGGCAACGCCTTCTCCGAATCCAAAAGCCGGAATGCCGGTGCCTTTGAAACCCGTATCCGCTTCGATGAGGACACCGCGCAAATCGACGGCGAGAAGTTCTACTGCACCGGCGCCTTGTTCGCGCACATCGTGCCGGCGGTGGCCGTTGATGAAGGGAACAAGGCTTTCATCGCCTTCATCGAGCGCGACAATCCCGGGTTGACGGTGATCGACAGCTGGGACGGTTTCGGCCAGCGCACCACTGCCAGCGGCGGCGTGACCCTGAACGCGGTGAGCGTGCCTTTGAGCGCGGTGATCCCGGCCCACAAGGCGTTCGACGAACCCACCGCCGACGGCCCGATTTCGCAAATCATCCAGGCTGCCGTGGATACCGGCATCGCCGTCGGCGCCCTGGAAGAAACCAAGCGCTACGCTCGTGAAGCCCGACCATGGATCGACAGCCAGCAGGATCACGGCTGGCAGGATCCGTTCAGCATCGCCGTGATCGGCGATCTGGAATGGCGGGTTCATGGCACCGAAGCGATCCTGAAAAAAGCCGGCCAAGCCATCGACGCCGCGTTGCTCAAACCCAATGAAGACACGGTTGCCCGCGCCTCGGTGGTGGTCGCACAGGCGAAAGTCCTCTCTGCCGAAATCGCCTTGCTCACCAGCAGCAAACTCTTCGAACTCGCCGGCACCCGCTCGGTGCTCGGCAAGTACAACCTCGACCGTCACTGGCGCAACGCCCGGACGCACACCCTGCACGATCCGGCGCGCTGGAAATATCACTTGATTGGCAACTACCTGCTCAACGGCGTGAAGCCTGCGCGCCACGCCTGGAACTGAGGAGCGACCCATGAACGCCTTGACCCAACCGATTGTTACCGGGCAGCCCCTGGCCAAGCCTCAGCACGACTTGCACAACGCTCGCAGTTTGCTCGATGCGACGTTGCGTTTCGTCCGCCGGCAGACCCATGCCACGGATGATCCTTTCGTCATCAGCCGTTTCGGCGACTTGCACATCCGCATCGAAGTCGCCGCCGCGCTGCTCGAACGCGCCGAAGACTTTCTGAGCAGCGTTGATGACGACACGGAAATCAGCGTCGCCATCGCCGAGTCGCGCCTCGCCAGCGCCGACGCGTTAAACGCCGTGAGCAATGCCGAATTCGAACTCACCGGCCAGCGCACGCCCTTGTCGGGCTCAGTGACCGATCCGCTGCGCTGGAAACTTCACTTGATCGGCAACTTCCGCCTCAACGGCATCCACCCACCCAGCGTGCGGAGTGTCGTTTGATGGTCCGTGAAATTCGTCTCAACGCCTTTGACATGAACTGCGTCGGCCACCAGTCGCCGGGTTTGTGGGCGCATCCGCGGGATCGATCCTGGCAGTACAAGGATCTTGAGTACTGGACCGATCTGGCGAAAATCCTTGAGCGCGGCAAGTTCGACGGTTTGTTCATCGCCGATGTGCTGGGCATTTATGACGTCTACAACGGCAACGGTGACGCGGCGATTCGTCAGGCGGCGCAGGTGCCGGTCAATGATCCATTGCAACTGATCCCGCCGATGGCATTGGTCACCGAGCATCTGGGTTTCGGCCTGACCGCTTCGCTGTCTTTCGAACATCCGTACCCGTTCGCCCGGCGCCTGTCGACCCTCGATCACCTGACCAAGGGCCGCGCGGGCTGGAACATTGTCACCTCGTACCTGGAAAGCGGTGCGAAGAACCTCGGCCAGAAAGCCCAGACCGAACACGACGCCCGTTATGACTTCGCCGAAGAGTACCTGGAGGTTTGCTACAAGCTGTGGGAAGGCAGCTGGGAAGAGGGCGCGGTTCTGCGGGATCGCGAGCGGCGGATCTTCAGCGACCCGAGCAAAATCCACGAGATCCGGCACGTTGGTAAACACTTTCAGGTGCCTGGGATTCACCTCTGCGAGCCTTCACCGCAACGTACGCCGGTGCTGTTTCAGGCCGGCGCCTCGAGTCGCGGCAAGCAGTTCGCTGCCGAACATGCCGAGTGTGTGTTTGTCGCCGCGCCGTCGAAAGTGCTGCTGAAGAAAACCGTGGCCGACATCCGTCGTCGCGCGGCCGAGGCGGGGCGCGATCCGTCGAAGATCCTGATCTTCAATCTGCAAACGGTGATCCTCGGCGAGACCGACGCCAAGGCCAAAGCCAAATTCGAAGAATACAAAACCTGGGTCAGTTATGAGGGCGCCATGGCGTTGATCTCTGGCTGGACCGGGATCGACTTCAGCCAGTTCAAACCGGATGAACCGCTCAAACACGTGCATACCAATGCGATTCAATCGGCGGTGGAGGCGTTCTCCACGGCGGACCCGAACAAGGTCTGGACGCCGAACGAACTGGCCGATTGGGTCGGGATTGGCGGTTTCGGGCCGCTGTTTGTCGGCAGCCCCGAGACCGTCGCTGATTTGCTGCAGGAGTGGGTCGACGAGACTGATGTGGATGGTTTCAACCTGGCTTATGCGTTGACCCATGAAACGTTCATCGATGCCGTTGAGTTGTTGGTGCCTGAGTTGCAGAAGCGTGGGGTGTACAAGACCGAATACGCACCGGGGACCCTGCGCGAGAAGTTGTTTGGCGAAGGCGCGCGATTGCCGGAGATACATCCGGGTGCCGGTTATCGAGACCTGGCGGGGTTGCGGCGGCAGGAGAAGAAAGTGGTGTCTGCGTAGAAAACTTGAGCACAACACACATCCCCTGTGGAGCGAGCCTGCTCGCGATGAGGCCAGCACATTCAACATCGATGTCGTCTGTCACACCGCCATCGCGAGCAAGCCCGCTCCCACAGGTAATCGGCGTCGTACACAAATACAGCGCCCGGCGAAGATCCAATGTGGGAGCAGGGTGTTTTAGAGATTGCGTTAATTCTTCAGCCCAGCGGACCACCGCACGCTTTTCGCCCATGGATAAGAGGTAAGCCAATGAGCGTGCATGAACTCAAGCGTCCGCCCATCGCGGACACCGCCGAATGGCAGGTCAAGGCGCCTGGCGCCCTGGAGCAGTTGCGGCACTGGGCGCAGGTCAGTCCGTTGCAGCCGGCCTTGCGACACAAGCGCCACGGTCAGTGGTTCGTCTGGCGCTGGATCGATGTTTTGCGCGATGTCGAGCGGTTGGCCGATGGCTTGCGTCAGCAGGGTTTTACCGAAGATTCGCGCCTGGCCTTGAGCGGTGCGTTCGAGCCAAATCTGTTGCTGCTCGCACTGGCCGCCCGGCACATCGGCGCCGAATTGCTGACGTTGCCGGATAACCTCGACTCCGAGGCGCTGCACAAGGCCCTGTGGCGCAGCCGTCCGACTCACGCGTTCGTCCAGGGGAGACAGACGCAGCAACTCTGGATCAACCAAGGCCTGACGCTGCTGGATTTCGCCGACCTGCTCGGCCCGGTGGAACCTGCACAACGCCTCAACCGCTGGAATCAAGACGCGCAACTGTGGAGCGAAGAGGGCTCCCAGTGGCAGCACGGCCTGACGGTATTGCTGGAGCAATGGCTCAACAGCGGCCAATCCCTGGCCTTCCCGGAAAGCCCCGGCAGCGCCAGCCGCGACCGTCGTGAAGTCGCACCGTCCGGGCTGCTGCTGTCCGCCGAACGCCTGCAACTATTGGCCGCAGAAATCGAAAGCCGCCTCGCCCCCCACGGCACCTGGCGTCGACGCCTCTGCGACTGGGCCATCGCCCATCCCGAAAAAGGCCTGCAACGCTTGATCAAGAACCGCGTTCGCCGCCTGTTGGGCTTCCACAACCTGCATTTTATCTGGCAAGCCACCCGCATTTCCGATGCTCAACCCGAGCCGACCTGGCTCGCTGAATTCAAACGGGACATCGCATGAGCTCGACTGATTCCATTCTGCAAGTCAGCGGTATTTCCCTGTCCTTCAAAGGTGTGAAGGCGATCAATGAACTGTCGTTCGATGTGCGCCGGGGCGAGATCTGCGCGCTGATCGGCCCCAACGGCGCGGGCAAGAGTTCGCTGCTCAACGTGCTGAACGGCGTGTACCGCTTCGATGCCGGTGCGATTGTGTTCGAGCAACAGCCGTTCAAGCGTATCGACCCGCTGAGCGCATCACGCCGGGGTATCGGTCGCACATTCCAGAACAACGCGTTGTTCAAGAAAATGAGCGTGATCGACAACATCCTCACCGGCCTGTCACGGCACCTGCGCAGCAGTTTCATTGAGCAGGCGCTGAACCTGCCAAGAGCCCGGCGTGAGGCTGAAGACTTCCGTCGGCAGGCCCAGGGCATTCTCGAATTCCTCGAACTGCAAGCCCATCGCGATGTGCCGGTGGGCAAGCTGTCCTACGGCCTGCAAAAACGTGTGGAGCTTGGCCGTGCCTTGATCGCGGGCCCCAGCCTGTTGCTGCTCGATGAGCCGATGGCCGGGATGAACGCCGAAGAGAAGCGGGAAATGGCCCGCTTCATCGCCGACATCAACCGCGACCTCGGCACCACGGTGGTATTGATCGAGCACGACATGAGCGTGGTCATGGGCCTGTCCGACCATGTGGTAGTGCTCGATTACGGGCGCAAGGTCGGGGACGGCACGCCGGCAGAGGTGCAGGCCAATCCCGACGTCATCGCGGCGTATCTGGGAGTGGTGCACTGATGACGTTCTTCTTCGAAACCCTGCTCGGCGGCTTGCTCGCCGGGACCATGTACTCGCTGGTCGCGATCGGCTTCGTGCTGATCTACAAGGCCAGCGGCGTGTTCAATTTCGCCCAGGGCGCGATGCTGCTGTTCGCCGCGCTGACCTTTGTCAGCCTGCACGATCAAGGCGTGCCGTTCGCCTTGGCGCTATTGCTGACCGTTGTGGTGATGATCGTCGGCGCGTTGCTGATCGAGCGGCTGGTGTTGCGGCCACTGGTCAATCGCTCGCAAATCACCCTGTTCATGGCCACCCTCGGGTTGTCGTTCATCATCGAAGGTCTGGCTCAGGGCTTGATGGGTTCGCAAGTGCGAGCGCTGGATCTGGGCATCGATGACGTGCCGCTGTTTATCGGCGGGATGATGGTCAGCCAGTTCGACCTGATTGCCGCAGCGGCCGCCATCGTGCTGGTGACGGTGCTGGCGCTGCTGTTCAACAAAACCCGCATTGGTGTGTCCCTGCGCGCAGTGGCGGATGACACCACCGCCGCGCTGTCGATCGGCATCAACCTCAACCGCATCTGGCAGATCGTCTGGGCGGTGGCCGGCATCGTCGGGCTGGTGGCGGGATTGTTGTGGGGCGCCCGCCAAGGCGTACAGTTCTCGCTGTCGCTGGTGGTGCTCAAAGCCTTGCCGGTGTTGATCATCGGCGGCTTCACCTCGATTGGCGGGGCGATTGTCGGCGGGTTGATCGTCGGTGCGGCGGAGAACCTCGCCGAGGTGTACATCGGCCCGCTGATCGGCGGTGGCATTACCCCGTGGTTCGCTTACGTCCTGGCTTTGGCCTTCCTGTACATCCGTCCCGCCGGCCTGTTCGGCGAGCGCGCCATCGAGCGAGTCTGAACCCATGTCGATTTCCCTTACCCGCGAAACCGCGCCGGCGGTGTTGATCCAGCGCCGTGTGCCGATTGGTTTGATTGCGCTGTTGTTGATCGCCTTCGTGGTCGTGCCGCTGACCGGCAACGACTATTGGCTGAACGCGATTCTGATTCCGTTCCTGGTGCTGTCCCTGGCCGGGCTTGGCCTCAACTTGCTCACTGGTTACACCGGTCAGACCTCGGTCGGCGCGGCCGGCTTCATGGCGGTCGGCGCCTTTGCCACCTACGGTTTTCTACTGCGTTTGCCAGAGCTGGGCTTGCCGGTGGCGCTGCTCGGCGGCGGGGTGATCAGCGCGGTGGTGGGGTTTGTCTTTGGCCTGCCGAGTTCGCGGATCAAGGGCTTTTACCTGATGGTCACCACCCTGGCCGCGCAGTTTTTCCTGGAGTGGCTGTTCGTCAAATTCCCCTGGTTCTACAACTACGGTTCGTCCGGAACCATTTCCGCGCCGAAACTGGCCTTGTTTGACCATGACCTCAACACTCCATTGGGCCGCTATCTGCTGACCCTGACCACGGTGCTGCTGTTGACCTGGGTCGCGGTGAACCTGGTGAAAAGCCAGATCGGCCGCAACTGGATGGCGATCCGTGACATGGACACCGCCGCCGCAGTCATCGGCATTCCGGTGGTGCGCTACAAGCACTTGGCGTTCGCCGTCAGCTCGTTTTACCTCGGCATCGCCGGGGCGCTGTGGGCCTTTGCTTATTTGGGCACGGCCAGCGCCAGCAGCTTCGATATCAACCGGTCATTCCAGATCCTGTTCATCATCATTATCGGTGGCATGGGCAGCATCGCCGGCAACTTCGTCGGCGCGGCGTTTATCAGCTTGCTGCCGATCCTGCTCAGCCATGCCGGGCAAGCCTTGTTCGGTGGTTCGGTGGACGCCGGCCAGTTGCAGAACCTGCAAAAAATCATCTTCGGCGTGCTGATCATCCTGTTTCTGATCAAGGAACCGGAAGGCCTGATTCGCCTCTTGAGCAATCTTCGTGAACGGCTGGGTCACTGGCCGCTGCGCTTCTGAATCCCCAACCTGGTAGAGAGACAACATGCGTGCATCCTTGAAACGTTCATTGGCCGGCGTCGCTCTGACGCTGGCGATTTTCGGCAGCGCGGTGCCGATGGTTCAGGCCTCGCCGGACCAGCAGTTCTTCCCGTTGGCCACTTACCGGGTCGGCGCTTACGCCTCCAGCGGTGTGCAAGTGTGGGCCGGCATGCTCGATTACCTGAACTACATCAACGATGTGGAAGGCGGGATCAACGGCGTCAAATTGGTCTGGCAGGAATGCGAAACCGAGTGGACGGCGGAGAAGGGCATCGAGTGCTATGAGCGCTTCAAGAAAGGCCTGGATGGTGCCCCGGTGGCGATCTATTCACCCAATGGTGCACCCGCGGCGTATGCGCTGAGCGAGCGGGCGGAAGTCGACAAGATCCCGCTGATCACCCTCGGCTACGGTCGCACCGAAGCCACCGATGGCACGGTGTTCCCTTACAATTTTCCGGTGATGCTGACCTTCTACAGCGAGGCCTCGAGCTTGATCAACTACATCGCTCAGCGCGAGGGCGGGTTCGACAAACTCAAGGGCAAGAAAATCGCCACGGTTTATCACGACTCGGCTTACGGTCGGGAAACCCTCGGTCCGTTGAAATTGCTGGCTGAAAAATACGGCTTCGAAAACATCCAGATCCCGGTGGCCGATCCGGGCAACGAGCAATCGGCGCAATGGCGGCAAGTGCGCCAGGCCAACCCGGACTGGGTGTTCCTGCGCACCTGGGGCGTGTCGACGCCGGTGGCGGTCAAGACGGCGGCGCGTTTCGGCTTCCCGGTTGACCATATCGTCGGCGACATCTGGGCCAGTTCCAGCGAAGACGTATTGCCCGCGGGCGCCGCCGCCAAAGGGTATTTGGCGCTGACGCCATACCCGGCCGGCAGCGAATTCGAGATCCACAAACGCCTCAAGCAAGCCATCCTCGACAAAGGCAAAAGCGACCTCAAGGACCTGAAGAATTTCGGCAGCGTCTATTACAACTCCGGGCTGGTGAACGCGGCAGTGATGGTGGAAGCGATCCGTACCGCCCAAGGCAAGTTCGGCAAGCGGCCGCTTAATGGCGAAGAGGGTCGTTGGGGCCTGGAGCACCTGAACATCGACGACGCGCGGCTCAAGGACATGGGCTACTTCGGCCTGATGCAGAACCTCAAGCTGTCGTGCAAGGATCATGAGGGTGGCGGTTCGGCGCGGGTGCAACAGTGGGACGGCGCCAACTGGACGCTGATCAGCGACTGGATCCCCGCCGACCGCGCGTTGCTGCGGCCATTGATCGATGAAAAATCCGCCGCGTTCGCCAAGGAAAAAGGCCTGACACCACGCACCTGCACCGGGGATGAATAACGTATGAGCCAAGCCGCCAGCGACATTGCCACCAATGACCTGTTGCAAGTCAAAGACATCGAGGTGATCTACGACGGGGCGATCCTCGCCGTGGCCGGGGTGTCGCTGACGGTGCCCAAGGGCGGCATCGTCGCGTTGCTCGGGGCCAACGGTGCGGGCAAAAGCACCACGCTCAAGGCGATTTCCGGGTTGGTGCGGGCCGAGCGCGCGGAAGTCAGTCGAGGGACGATCGAGTTTCTCGGGCGCGATACCGCAGAGGTTAATCCGAGCGTTCGCGTGCGCCAGGGCATGGTGCATGTGCTGGAGGGCCGGCACGTGTTCCCACAACTGACGGTGGAGGACAACCTGCGCAGCGGCGGCTTCGTTCGCGGTCTGAGCCGCAAGGACCTGGCGGCGGATCTGGAGCGCATCTACGCCTGGTTTCCACGCCTGAAAACCAAGCGCAAGACCCGGGCCGGGCTGACCTCCGGTGGCGAGCAGCAGATGGTCGCCATCGGCCGGGCGTTGATGACACGTCCTACTTTGGTATTGCTCGATGAACCTTCCATGGGTTTGGCGCCTATTATCGTCCAGGAAATTTTCGAAATCGTGGCGCAACTCAATCGAGACGAGCAGGTGAGCTTCCTGATTGCCGAGCAAAATATTAACGTGGCACTCAAGTACGCCTCAAAGGCCTACGTCCTCGACACTGGTCGCGTGGTGCTGTCCGGCACCGCCGATGAGTTACTGGCACGGGGCGATCTGCACGACTTCTATCTAGGTAAACATTGATTAGTGAGCACGCCATGACTGACACCCCAAGCGGACAGGCGACCGACGCCAGCCGCCACGCGGACATCCTGATCATCGGCGGCGGCCTCAGCGGCGCGATGCTGGCGGCGCAGTTGCTGCGCTTGCCGGGCAAGCGTCAGGTGCTGGTGATCGAACCTCGCGCCGAACTTGGTCGGGGCGAAGCGTACAGCGCGGTGGAGTTGGGCCATACGCTCAACGGCAACGCGGCGCGGATGAGCGTCGATCCTGACAACGCTGATGATTTGACCCAATGGCTGACCGAGTACATTGCGGCGGGTGGTTGGCCGGAGTCGGATCAGCAGCATGTGCCGGTCAGTGAGCTGTTTCCGCCGCGCGGGCTGTTTGGCGTTTATGTGCAGCAGCGTTTGGCCGAGGCGCAGGCGGTGGGCGCGCGGTACGGCTCGACGGTGGAGCATGTGCGCGCGGAAGTAGTCGATGTGCAGACCGATATCGATTCGGTGCGCCTGACCTTGAACGATGGCCAACGTTTGCAGGGCGCCTATGCGGTGCTAGCCACTGGCATGTTCCCCGCCGCGCGCACGCCGCAAACCGAATCCAGCGGCTTGAACGCAGCGGCGCTCGATCCATGGGATGTGACCGCCATGCGTCAGCTCGATCCGCAGTCGACGGTGCTGATCATCGGCTCGGGCCTGACCATGGTCGATGCCGTGGTGTCGCTGGAACAGGCCGGGCATCGCGGGCCGATCGAAGTGTTTTCCCGGCATGGGCTATTGCCTCATGTGCGTCGGCAGCCGCCGGTTTGGGTGGATTTTCTCGCCGAGGATCACAGCGTTCGCACACCGCGTCAGCTGATGCGCGAACTGCGTCGGCACTGTCGGGACGCCATCGCGCAAGGCATCGATTGGCAAGCGCCACTCGACACGGTGCGGGCGCACATCGGGCGGTTGTGGAGTCAGGCGACGGATGTGCAACGTCGGCAGTTTGTGCGGCATGTGCGGCCATGGTGGGAAAGCCATCACCATCGCTCGCCGCCATTGAGCGCCGAGTTGGTGGCGCGGCTGCATGGGGAAGGGCGGTTGCGGATTCAGGCGGCGTCGTTCAAAGGGCTTGAGCCTTCGTTGAGCGGGGTGAGTATCCGCATTCGACGGCGTGGCGAGGCGCAAACCTGCGTCGTCAGCGGCGCGGCGCTGATCAATTCCAGTGGCATCGAATACGACTGGCGGCGGGTGGCGCGGCCATTACCGCAGCAGCTATTGGCGCGCGGGCTGGTGCGGCCGGGGCCATTGGCGTTGGGGATTGCGGCGGCGGATGACGGCGCAGTGCTAAGCGCCGATGGGCAGGCCGCCAGCCGTTTGTTCGCCATGGGCCCTCCGTTGCGCGGGATGTGGTGGGAAAGCACGGCGGTGACCGACGTGGCGAGCCAGGCCAAGTTTCTTGCGGCGCGATTGGCGGGTTGACCAAAAGTTGGAGGGTGTTTTTTCGGGCCTCTTCGCGAGCAAGCCCGCTCCCACAGGGGATTTGCTGTGAATCCATTTTTTGCGAACGCCGCAGATCAAATGTGGGAGCGAGCCTGCTCGCGATAGGGCCAGCCCGTCCACCACAAAACCCGAAGTGAGCGGGAAAAGGGGACGAATTAATTTACCCAGTGGTTTGACCGAAAGTTGGACGGTGTTTTTTTGGGCCTCATCGCGGGCAGGCCCGCTCCCACAGTGATCGGTGTCGTTCACAAATCCTTGGTCACAGCAAATACCTGTGGGAGCGGGCTTGCTCGCGAAGAGGCCAGTGCAGCCACTACACGCTCAGACCACTAAACAAACACTGTTTAACGACACTTCCAGATACTCACTCAGGCTACTCGGCCTTGCACCGCTGCCTACGACTGCGCCCTCGACACTAGCTCAACCCGCCAACCCTCCACAGACATCAAGCGCAAACCCAGCACCATTTCCCACGTCGACCCAGAAACCCTGCTGACGGCAACCCAACGGGGGGTGGGCAAGCCACTCGCCGCAGTATCAAGCCCGCCGCGTGGTTCGGTTGGTCTGACACAGTTGATATTAATTTTCTTGTCGGCTGAATTTTTCAAAATGTGTGCGGTCTGTTTACCGTCCATGATGGCTGGCGTCATTTAGCCAGTATTTCTGACATCAATTTCAGGGCGTCTACGACCCTTCCCCTGCGGGCATTGATTTGCGCCCTCAGCACTACTCTATGACATGGAGCGTTATGTTTATCTCCCCACGGATGTGGCCGGTGCTGTGCGCGCTATTGCTTAACCTGAGTATGCAGAGCAGCGCCTATGGCGCCAGCCTGCCAACGCCGGGTGACCAGGACCTGATCCGCGATCGCCAGAACCGTCTGATCGAAGAACAACAGCGTCGACTGGAAGAACTCAAGGAACTGCCGGGCAAGCCAACATTGCCCGCAACACCGACCGCCCCGGTGGATACACGTTGCTTTCCTATCAAAGACATCGAACTCAAGGGCGCCGACAGCCTGTCCGCTGCCGACCGCGAGCGTTTGCTCAAGCCCTATCTCGGTCAATGCCTGGGCGTCTCGCAACTCAACGAGTTGCTCAAGGTCATCACCGACCATTACATCGACAAGGGCATGATCACCAGCCGCGCTTACTTGCCGCAGCAAGACCTCTCCAGCGGCCACTTAAGTGTGTATGTCGTCGAGGGCAAACTCGAGGGTTTGAAGGGCGCTGACGACAGCCATATCTCCGATCGGGAACTGTCCATGACCTTTCCCGGTAAAACGGGCGAATTGCTCAATCTTCGTGAAATAGAACAACTGGTGGATCAGTTGAACCGCTTGCCCTCCAACCAGGCGCAAATGGAACTGACCCCTGGCGTTCAGGTCGGCGGCAGCAGCGTGCTGGTCAAGAACACCCCACAGAAGCCTTGGCGTGCCAGCCTGTCGCGTAACAACGACGGGCAGAAAAGCACCGGTGAACAGCAGTGGGGCGCAGGCTTTGAGTGGGACAGCCCACTGGGGCTGGCCGACCAGCTGATGTTGCGCGGCGGCCATGACGCGTTGAGCGATCACCAGAAAACCTCGAAAAACGCCATGCTCTATTACAACGTGCCTTGGGGCTGGTGGAACTTCAGTTATACCTACAGCCAGAGCGAATACCGCTCCCAGGCCCAAGGCAATGGTTTCAACTTCAGCCAGAGCGGCGACAGCGAGAGTCATCAATTGCGCGCCGAGCGCCTCGTCCATCGCGATGCGGTGAGCAAAACCTCGATCAATGCCGGCTTCGCCCACCTGCGCACTAACAACTACATCGAAGATAGCCGCCTGGATAACAGCAGCCAGCGTATTACCGAAGCCCAGCTGGGTATCAACCATGGCCGGCGTATCGGCCATTCGTTCGTCAACCTGGACCTGGGCATGCAGCAGGGCATCGGCGCGCTGGACGCACAAGGCAACGACCAGCGTCGTGACGATGCCGGCAACCTTACCGCCAACGCTCGCTATCGAAAGTACACCGCCACGGCCAGTTACCTGTTGCCGTTCAACTGGCTGGGCGAGTCCTTCACGTTCAGCAGCCTTGCCACGGGCCAGCGCAGTGAAGACGTGCTGTTCAGTCCGCAACGCATCAGCCTGGGTGGCAGCTCATCGGTGCGTGGCTATAAAGACCAGTTTTTATCCGGGGACAGCGGCGGCTACTGGCGCAACGAACTGCGCTGGACCCGCCCGGTGACGGCCGATTGGCTGCGCCCGGTACTGAGCGAGTACGGCACCAGTGTCGGCTATGACCAAGGCGTGATCAGCAATGACCGATACAACAGCGAAGTGCATGGCCGAATGTCCAGCAACTCTCTGGAGTTCTTTGCCCGTGGCCAGTACGTCGCCACTCGCGTGACATTCGCCCACTCGCTGGAACGCCCCTCCGTGCTCACCGAGCGCGAGGCGCCGATCTATTTCCAGGTCGACCTGTTTCTTTAATTCATTTGTTATTGCGTCGAGATTCTGAATATGGACGTTCACCAGTTTGCCTTTCTGTCCCGCCAGCCTTCGGCTGCCGTGGCCCCTCGCACGCACTTCCTGGGCATGCCCAAACGCTTGCTGGCATTGCTGCTGGCGAACGTCATGTTCTGGCAGCCGATCTGGGCCCAGGCCGAGGGCATCGCCGTCAGCGGCAACACGCAGACCGGCATAGGGCAGGCTGGCAACGGCGTACCGGTGATCAATATTGCCGCGCCCAACGGCGCCGGGCTTTCGCACAACCAGTTCAAGGATTACAACGTCGGTCGCCAGGGCGTGATCCTCAACAACGCGACGAACGCGGTGCAGAACACCCAACTGGGCGGCCACATCCTGGGCAACAGTCAGCTCGGTGGACGGGCAGCCGGCACCATCCTCAACGAAGTCAACGGCGGTAGCCCCAGCCAGCTCAACGGCTACACCGAAGTGGCAGGCCAGTCAGCGCGGGTCATCATTGCCAACCCTTACGGCGTGAGCTGTAACGGTTGCGGTTTCATCAACACGCCGCGCGTGACCCTCAGCACCGGCAAGCCTGTACTCGACGGCTCCGGCAAGCTTGATCATTTCGAGGTTGATGGCGGCAGCATCACCATCGATGGCATGGGGCTTGATGCAGCCAACATTGATCAATTCGACCTGATTACCCGTTCGGCGAAGATCAACGCCAACATCCATGCCCGGCAGTTGAATGTCATCACCGGTGCCAACAATGTCAACGCCGACAGCCTGGCTACCACGCCTCGCGCGGCCAGTGATGCCGACAAGCCGCAACTGGCAATCGATGCGGCGGCACTGGGCGGGATGTATGCCAACACCATCAAACTGGTGGGCACCGAGCAGGGTGTCGGGGTCAAGCTGGCGGGCAACATGGCCGCCAGTGCCGGCGATATTCAAATCGATGCCGGCGGCCATCTGAGCATGGCGCAGGCATCGGCCCAAGGTGCCTTGCGGGTCAACGCGCAGAGTGTCGAGATGACCGGCAAGGCTTACGCCGGCAGCGTCGATGTGCGCACGCCCGGCGAGCTGGTCAACCGGCAGAGCCTGGCTGCCCGCAATCGCATTGACATCAATGCCGGCAAACTCAGTAACTCGGGCGTGATTGCCGCTGGCATCGAAGCCGACAACAGCCGCAACACCACGGGCGACCTGAGCATTACCAGCCCCACCGTGACCAACAGCGGCAGCCTCGAAGCCAGTCGCTCGTTGAGCATCCGTGCTGGCACAACCCTGACCAATCAAGGCGTGGTTCAGGGCGCGGCGGTCGATCTGACCAGCGCCCGGGTAACCAACCAGGGGGCTGCCGCGCGAATCGTCGGTGAGCGGTCGCTGGTGATCACTACACCGGCTGTCGTCAACCTGGCAGGGGTAATCCGCTTTGGCGCGGGGCAGGCGGCCTCCTTGCAACTCGACAGCCTGGACAACCGCGAAGGCTTGATCCAGGTGCTGGGTGGCAGCCTGACAATCACCGCCCGCCAGCTGGATAACCGTGGCGGGCAAATCGACGCCAATGACCTTATCGTCGATACCGCCACGCTGGATAATCGCGCCGGCCTGCTTTCTGCCAGCGTAGGTAATGCACGGGTGAACACCCGCAGCAGGTTCGACAACACTTCGGGCACTCTCCAGGCGCAAAACCAGCTTTCAGTCACGAGCCAGGAAGTCATCAACCAGGGCGGCAGACTGCTGGCGGTCAAAGGTGATCTCAACCTGAAAGCCTCGAGCCTCGATAACCAGCGCGGCAGCATGCTGGGGGCCAAGGTCAACATTCGTGCGCCAGGAGGGCAGGTCGATAACCGCGGCGGGAAAATCGTCGGCGAACGCATTGATCTGAACGCCTCGGGGCTCGACAACAGCAACGCGGGGCTGTTGGCGGCAGGCGCCCAGGGCATGAGCCTGATCTTCGATCCGGCGGCCATCAAGGCGCAGCTGCTCAATAACAAGGGGCGCATTCAGAGCGACGGCGGCCTTTTGCTGCAAGGTGGCTGGCTGGACAACAGCGCGGGCACAGTGCTCGGTAAAACCATCCAGGTCGATGCTCAACGCCTGATCAACAACGGCAAGGGCGCACTGGTCAGCAATGGCGGCGACGTTGTCCTGAATGTCAGCAACGTGTTGAGCAACCTGACCGGTGTGATCGATGCGGGTATCAGGACGGTCACCGTCACCGGCGCGAGCCTGATCGATAACCAGGGCGGCACGATTCGCGGCCGGCAACTGGACCTTCAGGCGACCACTTTGCTCAACGGTCAGAAGGGGCAACTGGTCGCAGGGACCGGTGGGTTGACCTACAGCGGGAACCGACTGGACAACAGCGGCGGCGTTATTCTCGCCGACGGTGGGCTTGCCAGCCTGAAGCTCGGCAAGGGCAGTATCGGCAACCTTGGCGGCACGATCCAAGGCCACACCGTCGAGGTGACCGCCGGCAATCTCGATAACAGCAGCGACGGCACCAAGGCCGGCATGATCGCCAGCCTGGCGGGCGAACTGAAGCTGACCGTCGATTCACTGACCAGCCGCGCCGGCAAACTCTTCGCCAAGACCGCGCTGGTGTTCAAAGGCTCCACGCTGGACAACAGCGGTGGACAGCTCAGTAGCAACACCGTTGACCTGACGGCCGGCCAACTGACCAACCAGGGTGGCCTGATCGAATCCAACACCTGGCTTGCACTCCGGGGTGGCGCGCTGGACAACAGCGCTTCGGGGCGGATCCGCGCGCTGGGCAACAACACCAGTACGCTTCGAGCCTCGCCAGACGACATCAGCACCGTCGATTTCAGCGGCGCCGTCAATAACCGCAACGGCACCATCGAGGTCGGTAACTCGTCGTTCAGTTTCAAATCCAGCTCGCTGGATAACCGCACCGGGACCCTCGAACACGCCAACACCGGGTTATTTACCCTGCGCCTCGATAGCCTCACCGGTGCCGGTGGTGATATCACCGGCCTGGGCAGCGGCGACTGGAACTTTGGCGCGGTGGATGGGCTGGGGCATGCACAGCTCAACGAGGCCCTGACTTACACCAACGATTCGCTGACGCTACAGTCTGGCGATCGCCTGGCCAGCAGCACCGCACTGGTGCTCAACCTTGGCAGCCTGAGCAACGGCGGCGAGCTGCTCAGCGATGGCGATCTCACGCTGAACCTTACGGGTGATCTGTACAACAGCGGTCGGTTATCCGCACAGAAAATGCTGACTATCACCGCCCATGACGTCCGCCAGAACGGCGGACGCATGGGGGCCGGCACCGACACACGCCTCAACCTGAGCGGTACGCTGGATAACCTCGGTTACCTGACTGCCCGCCAGAACCTGCGCATCGACGCGGCGCAAATCGACAACCACGGCACACTGGGTGCCCAAGGCAAAGTCGACCTCACCGCCACCGGCGGCATCACCAACGGTGCCGATACATTGCTGTTCAGCGGCGGCGACATGACCCTGCGCGCCGGTAGCCTGCTCAACTGGTATGGCGACCTCTACAGCGCCGGCAATCTAAGCTTCACCGGCATCGACGGCGGCGCCGCGCAAAGCTTCAGAAACTTCTCCGGGACCGTCGAAAGCCAAGGCAACATCAACCTTCGCGCCGTCTCGCTGGAAAATGCCAAAGCCGAATTCGAGCTGGGCCAACAACGGGTGAGCGGCACCTTGAGCTGGGTGTGCGGCCAACACTGTGGCGGTCATGACTCCTTCAAGCGCGGCAAGATCACCATCGGCCAAACGTTCATCGAGCGTGCCATCAAGGACTCTGCTTCGGCGCGCCTGGTTGCAGGCAAAGACCTCAACATCCAGGCCTCAAGCGTGCAGAACCGCTACAGCTTGCTGGCTGCCAACAACAGTCTGACCATCATTGCCGATGACCTGCTCAACCAGGGCGCGTCCACTCGCACCGGGCAGAACACCATCGTGATCGGTACACCGAGGCGCATTTCCACCGGTTACTGGGACCAGATGGAGTTCACCGACGTCCCGGCCTTCAACGCGGCCGTTGCCGCCGGCAACTACGACGACGCTCGCTTCGAGCTGCTGAAATCGCGCTCCAGCGACAGCCGCTTCCAGGAGCAAAGCAACGTCACCGTCTGGACCGACAACCCTGAGCCGACCTACGCCGCCACGATTCAGGCCGGCGCCACCGTCAACCTCAACGTCACGCGTACCGTGCAAAACGGAACGCTGCACCAGAACACGCTCGAACAACTGACCGGTACGCTGGGCGACGACCAGACCGGCGTCAAGGTTGGCGAGGTCAATATCAACCTCAACCCGCAGGCGACCAGTGCCGCCGCCGTGACGCCTGCCGTTGTGCAACCCATCGAGCGTATCGCGGCGGATGGCAGCGTACAGACCATCTTCAAACCGGTGGATTACAGCGGGCTACCGTTCACCTCTGTGGACCCGACGGCCGGGCCGAATTTCCAAACGCCCAAGGGCGATTACGGGTTGTTCATCAAGAACCCCGACCCGACCAGCCGCTACCTGATCGAGACCAACCGGAACCTCACGAACCTGTCGCAGTTCTTTGGTTCGGACTACCTGCTCAAGCAGTTGAACGTCAACGCCGACGCCACTTGGCGTCGACTCGGCGATGGCCTGTACGAGCAGCGCCTGATTCGCGATGCAGTGCTGGCGAAAACCGGCCAGCGTTTTCTCGCCAGCGGTTTGACCAGCGATTACGACCAATACCGCTACCTGATGGACAACGCCCTCGCCAGCAAAGATGCACTGCGCCTGAGCCTTGGCGTCTCGTTGACGGGCGAGCAGGTCAGCGCGCTGACCCATGACATTGTCTGGATGGAAAACCGCATCGTCGACGGGCAAAAAGTCCTCGTGCCGGTGTTGTACCTGGCCCAGGCAGATAACCGTAACGTACGCGGCAGTAGCCTGATCCAGGGTAGGGACTTGAACCTGTTCACCGGCGGCGATCTGGTCAACGTCGGCACGCTGCGCGCCAGCAACAACCTCAACATCCAAAGCGCCGGCAGCGTCTACCAGGGCGGGCTGGTCGAGGCCGGTAACGACCTGCAAATACTGGCGCAAGACAGCATTCGCAATGCCATGGCCGGCGAGATCCGCGCCAGCCAGGTCAGCCTTGTCGCGCTCAAGGGCGACATCATCAACGATCGCACCGCGATCCAGGTTCGTGACGGCGCCGGCATGCGCACCCTGACCGATGCGGGCGCCAGCATCAGCGCCCGGGAAAACCTGGCCGTTGCGGCCGGCCGCGACCTGACCAACCACGGGGCCTTGAGCAGTGGTGGCAACGCGACCCTGACGGCGGGCCGGGACATCAATCTGGCGGCCAAAACCGACACCAGCGTGAAACACGAATTCAGCGACGGCGGCCACAAGTCGAGCATCACCACCGACGTGAAGAACCTCGCTGCGACCGTTACCGTCGGCGGCAACCTCAACATGAAAGCCGGGCAAGACGTCAACGTCATCGGCAGCACCGCCACCGCCGGCAAAGACCTGAACGTTCAGGCCGCGCGCGACCTGAACATCGTGTCGGTCAGCGATATACACAACGTTGAGGGCAAGGAAAAGCACGGCAAGAAGCGCATCAAGACTTCGGATGATCAGACGACGCAAGTGGCGAGTGTGCTGACGGCGGGCGGGAACTTCACCAGCCAGGCTGGGCGCGACACGACGATTGTGGCGAGCAAGATCAGTGCGGGGAATGAGGCATATCTGTACAGCGGGGATAGGTTGAACCTGCTGGCCGCGCAGAACAGCACCTACACCCTCTACGACATGAAAGAAAAAGGCGGCTGGGGCGCCAAGAAAACCCAGCGTGATGAAGTCACCCGCGTCACAAACGTAGGGACAGAAATCAAGACCGGTGGCGACCTGACATTGGCCAGTGGTGGCGATCAGCTGTATCAGCGGGCCAAGCTCAATAGTGGTAACGACCTGACGATTGCCAGCGGCGGCGCGGTGACGTTTGAGGCGGTCAAGGACCTGCATCAGGAGAGCCACGAGAAGAGCAAGGGCGACCTGGCATGGACCAGCGCGAAGGGCAAGGGCAATACCGACGAAACACTGCGCCAGAGTGAGTTGATGGCACAGGGGCAATTGGCGATCAAGGCCGTAGATGGCTTGAAGATTGATATCAGGCAGATCAATCAGAACACGGTTAGCCAGACCATTGATGTGATGGTGAAGGCTGATCCGCAATTGGCTTGGTTGAAGGAGGCTGAGAAGCGTGGGGATGTGGATTGGCGGCATGTGAAGGAGTTGCATGATTCCTTCAAATACAGCCATTCCAGCCTTGGTCAGGGGGCGATGCTTGCGATCATCATCGTCGTAACGGTGTTGACGGCAGGTGCCGCCAGTACGTTTGCGGCAGCAGCCGGTAGTGCTGCAGGCGCCGGCTCGACGATGGCGGCGGCAACGGCAGCCACAGCTGCAACGACGACCAGTGCGGCTGTCGCAGGTACGGCAGCAGGTCTGGGAAATATCATTGCCACCGCGTCGTTGACCTCCCTTGCCAGTACGGGCGTGGTCAGCACGATAAACAACAAGGGCAACCTGGGAACCGCATTCAAGGAAACCTTCAGCAGCGACAGCATGAAACAAGCGCTGATCGCGGGCGCCTCAGCAGGATTTGTGAATTACGCCAGTGGCAACTGGTTTGGCGCACAGAGCGACCCTGTCACTAACAAAGTGAGTGGTCCCAGCGTAGTACCTCATTGGAACGACCCGGCGGCTCTTGGTCGGTTCGGTACGATCCAATTGGCGGGCGGAGCGGTGCGCGGAACGCTTTCCGAAGCCCTTGGGCAAGGCAGCTTCAAGGACGCAATGAAGGGCAGCGTCTTCGATGTGCTTCAGGCAACTGCTTTCACAGGTGTTGGTGATTTTGGCGATGCCTTCAAACTTCAAGACAGCGGCCTAAGTAAAACCGCCCTGCATGCTGTCGTGGGTGGGTTGCTTTCAGAAGCAATGGGTGGCGACTTTAAAACGGGGGCGATCGCCGCGGGCGCTAATGAGGCGCTTATCGCGACCTTGGATAAAACACCGTTACTCAGTGGCGATGATCCCGCAGAGCACGACCGGTTGGTAAACGCTGCGTCCAAGCTGGTGGGGTTGCTGGCGGCAGCAAGCGTTGATGGCGACGTTTCTCTAGGCTCGGAAATCGCCGGGAATGCGCAGTCTTACAACCGCAAATTGCACGTTCAAGAAGAGAAAAGACTTGCTCTTGAGGCCAAGAATTTAGATGCCTCAACTGGCAAAAGCCAATCTGGCTTCGAATGGAACGCTCTACTGACATTCGTAGCAGGTGGTGAGGTCGATAAGCAGACCAACAATGAACTACAGGGAATTCTGTCCGGCTATAGCCCGAATAACCCAGAGGGTCAGCACTTGGCTGACGACCTGCGTGTTGCCCGAGGAGTGGTCACTCAACTGCAGAACGAGAAGGTGCTTTTGACGTGGGCGGATGGGAGCCCCATCGTCGCGAACGGCGACAAGGTCGTTGCGTTCACGTCTACGGACAGGCAGTACAACGACTCGCGTCTCTTCAATCCTTCGAGCAACTCCACCTACAACAACGCCCCAGGTGGTATGGGTGTAGTACCGGACCAGTGGGCTGAGCAATACGGGGATTCCATTGCTATCAGGAAGCTTCCTGAAATTGGTGCGCTCAGTGCCGATGCTAGGACCCAAGCAGAGCAAATGGACCGGTTACGTGTTCTGGCGAGTGGCGGAGTCAATTCCAATATTGATCTCAAGCTACTTGTTGAGCTTATGCCCATAGGCGGGGTGGGCAAGGGAACGCTTCTGAGCGCAATCAAGGACTTGGCAGCGCGAGATGTATTGGCGGTCAAAGGTGCGGAGGCTATTGCCGGGAAGGGGCTTGAGTCTGTAGCAGGGAAAGGCGTAGCTGCCGCTGCCGGGAAAAGCACTGAACAGTTCGTTACCCAAGCCGAGGCAAAGTTGGCGGGCTACAGCCCATGCTGCTTTGCTGCAGGAACCATGGTCGCCACCCCTGAGGGTGAGCGAGCAATTGATGCGCTCAAGGTGGGCGATATCGTTTGGACCAAGCCTGAGCAGGGAGGTGAACCATTCGCCGCTAAGGTCTCCGCCACTCATATTCGAACGGATCAGCCGATTTATCAGCTGAAACTGGAAAAGAATGGCGTCACTGGCGTGGGTACAACTGAGACCTTGCAAGTGACACCGGGCCACCCATTTTATGTACCGGCGCGGAAGGGCTTTGTGCCGCTGATAGAGCTCAAACCGGGTGATCAGTTGCAGTCGTTGGGGGATGGTGCGACTCAGGATGCTTCGATCAATGTTTTATCTGTTGAATTGCTGCAGCCTCAAGGTACGACGTATAACCTGACTGTTGATATAGGGCACACATTCTATGTCGGAAAGCTGAGTACATGGGTACATAACATCGGGCCTTGCTATAGCTGTAACGGCGGGACTTGCTCGATTCAAGGTAATCTCGGTGATGTCCCTTATGACTCTAGGAATATTAGAGAGGAGCTGGGTGAAAAATATGGTGCCGAAAACGTGGTGTCTACTACTGTACCCCCCGCTGGGATGCCAAATGTGAAGCTGGCTGGGTTGCATAAGGACATTGCGCTGCCAGATGGTTCGAAAACACGAGTCGTTTTTGACAATAAAGGCTTTCCGATATTTGATGATGTTGCAAAATTCGATACGCATATCAATATCGGAGATTTTCGGGCTGCAAGTTACGATGGGCAGTTGAGAATGGCGACTCGTGATTTGCGAACGCAAATAGACAGTGGTGCCATTCCAAGCTCGCTATTCTCAGATGTCCAACTAAAAGCTATACGCAGTGGTCAGGATAAGATTCCTGGACTCACTTGGCATCATCATCAGGATACCGGTAGGATGCAATTAGTTCCCGAAGCTGTCCATAACGGTGCTCGGCATGTCGGGTGGGAATCGATGAGTAAGGGGAAATAACATGTTCTCGGGTGTAAGTTTTGATTCGTATTATGGTCATGGAAATTCTGCAGAAATACGGGATTTTGAGGCGCTGACGGGTAAGATTTTACCTGCCGAGTACAAAAAAATTGCTTTAGAGTTCAATGGCGCTTTTGTTGTGAATAAACCCGCCTTCAAGTTTTATAATCGACTCCTAGGGCAAGAGGTTACATGCAGTCCAGGCATGTTTTTACCTTTTGGTAAGATTGACGGGTCATTCGAAACCATGGAGATAAAATATCAATATCCACCAGAGGATTTTGTACAGGATTTAATAATTTTCTCAGTTTTAGGAAATGGGGATGCGCTGTGTTTTGACTACCGTAAAAATTTACTATCCGATAGTCCTCCCGTCGTAATGTGGCATCACGAAGCCACGCCTGGTGGCGATCTGGAGTTATCTGATGTTGCGCCATCTTTTTCAGATTTTTTAAAAAGTTTGTCAGAGCGCCCACCCGAGTAACTGAAAACAGACAGCATTCGCAACGCTATGGCCGGCGAGATTCGCGCCGGCCGGGTAAGCCTGGTCGTAGGGTGGGGGGGCAGACCGCGATTCATTTTTGATGGATAAGCAAAAACGTCGTCTGTCCCTACTGCTATTTTCCGTCTATCCGGTGGTTTGACCGAAAGTTGGAGGGTGTTTTTTCGGGCCTCTTCGCGAGCAAGCCCGCACACACTGGATCTCGGGCGTACACAAATAATGTGTTCACCGAAAATCCCCTGTGGTGCGGGCTTGCTCGCGATGAGGCCGGTACAGCCACCACAAGACTCACAGTCAGACCAATAAACAGGCGATGTTTAATAGACATCTCCAGATACTCACTCAGGCTACACATTCTTGCGCCGCTGCCTACGACTGCGCCAGAATCCGCCGGCTTGTGCGCCTTAGGGGCGGGCTCTATCGTTTGCCGGTCGCTGACAAACCAGCGATCGGGTTTGGTAGCCCGGTTTTCTGGCGCATAGCGCAACCTAATACAGGGACCTTTTTCGTCCTCTGTTTTTATGGTGGCTATGCGTAGGGCGCCCTTGGGCGCGCCGGGTTGCCAGATGACCGGTCTACCAACCTGCGTATGGCCGCCACCCTTCGTTTGGTAGCGAGGGTGATGGCTCCACTTTTACTATCTGGAGTTCCATCTATGTTCAAGATCACACCCAACCCGCCGGAAACCGATCCGACGTCCCCCTACGAATCCCTCGATTCCAAAAAACTCCACGAAGCCGCCGACCGCGCCCTCGATCACTACCTCAAACCGCCCATCCCCAAAGACACCAAGCGCAAACCCAGCACCATTTACCATGTGGGTGCGAAGGTCGATAACGAAACCCTGCTGGTCAACGCCTGCGAATCCCTGGCGTCAGCGAGCATGATGCTCAGTGAGTTCGCCGGCTTGATGGACATGCCACATCGCAACGTGATGTTGGGGATTCAACAGGTGGTCATGCTTGGGGAATTGGCGGTGAATCGGGTACTGGATAACCTCGATCCACCTGCCTGATACTGGATCTGAAGTGACTGGGCATCTGTGGCGAGGGAGCTTGCTCCCGCTCGGCTGCGCAGCAGTCGTAAAGCCGATGAATGCGGTGAGCCTGAAAAGATGCGGTTGCAGGTTTTGGGGTCGCTTCGCAACCCAGCGGGAGCAAGCTCCCTCGCCACAATGAGGTCCACTGACACAGTCCCCAAAAACAAGAAACCCCGCATCACGCGGGGTTTCTTGTCAAAGAGGGAGAGCGAGCCTGCTCGCGATGAGGTCATCACATTCAACATCACTGTTGTCTGTCAGTCCGTCATCGCGAGCAGGCTCGCTCCCACAAGGGCTATAGCTCACATCAATATTGTTACGCCACCACCTGATAACACGGCACATACTCCGCGCCGCCCGGCAGTTTCATCCGGTGCTGGGCGACGAAGGCTTTGAGCAGTTTGTCCAGCGGCTGCATGACGGCGGCATCGCCACGGATCTGGTACGGCCCGTGTTCTTCGATCAGGCGAATGCCCTTGTCCTTGACGTTGCCGGCGACGATGCCGGAGAACGCGCGGCGCAGGTTGGCGGCCAGTTCGTGGGACGGCAGGTTGCGGCTCAGTTGCAGGTTGGCCATGTTGGCGTGGGTCGGGTCGAACGGGCGCTGGAAGCCTTCGTCGATCTTCAGCAGCCAGTTGAAATGGAACGCGTCGTTGCGTTCGCGACGGAATTGTTTGACCTCTTTCAGGCCCTGAGTCATCTGCCGCGCCACTTCAACCGGGTCGTCGATGATGATCTCGTAGTGTTGCTGCGCGGCTTCACCGAGGGTGGCACCGACGAAGGCGTGCAACTGCTCCAGATATGGCGCGGCGCTTTTCGGCCCGGTGAGGACCACGGGGAAGGGCAGGCTTTCATTGTCCGGGTGCATCAGGATGCCGAGCAGGTACAAGAACTCTTCGGCCGTGCCCGCGCCACCCGGGAAAATGATGATGCCGTGGCCGACCCGTACGAAGGCTTCCAGGCGTTTCTCGATGTCCGGCAGGATCACCAGTTCGTTGACGATCGGGTTCGGCGCTTCGGCGGCGATGATCCCGGGTTCAGTCAAACCGAGGTAGCGGCCGCCGTGGATGCGCTGCTTGGCGTGGGCGATGGTCGCGCCTTTCATCGGGCCTTTCATTACGCCCGGACCGCAGCCGGTGCAGATGTCCAGGCTGCGCAGGCCGAGTTCGTGGCCGACTTTCTTTGTGTATTTGTATTCTTCGGTGTTGATCGAGTGACCGCCCCAGCACACCACGATTTTCGGTTCGACGCCGGGGCGCAGGGTGCGGGCGTTTCGCAGCAGGTGGAAGACGTAGTCGCTGATGCCCTGGGAGGTGCTCAGGTCGATGCTCAAGGCGTCGAGTTCGTTTTCGGTGTAGACGATGTCGCGCAGGGCGCTGAAGAGCATTTCCCGGGTGCTGGCGATCATTTCGCCGTCGACGAAGGCGTCGGCCGGGGCGTTCAGCAGTTCCAGGCGTACGCCGCGGTCTTGCTGGTGAATGCGGATTTCGAAGTCTTTGTAGGCTTCCAGAATGGTCTTGGCGTTATCGACGTGAGCGCCGGTATTGAGGATGGCCAGGGCGCACTGGCGGAAAAGGGTGTAGGTGAGGCCGGTTCCGGCTTCGCTCAGTTGCTGTACTTCACGTTGGGACAGTGTTTCCAGGCTGCCTTTAGGGCTGACCGAGGCGTTGATTACATGTCGTTGGGTCATTCAATGATCCTTAAAACGATGTCACCCGCCGGCAGGCGCATGGCATCCGAATAGTGTGTATCCATGGAGAAGATGGCACGAACTGCGCTGTATCGCCATGTTCCCCGTTTGACGATGGAAAGATGAAAAGGAGCCCCAGCATAGCTAAATCCTTCGGGGAGGCGATAATGCCCTGCGCTCTTTTTGCTCACAGACCCAAGGAAGCCTGCCGCGATGTTCGAAATCCAGCCGATGAATGCTGAAACCTATCGACGCCAGACGCGGCGCAGCACGGTGATCATCGCCCTGATGTTCCTGGCGCTGGCGATGGTGCTGTCCACGGCGGCGGTGGCGCTGTTCGGTGAGCCCGGTGGCGACAATCTGCGTTTCAACGTTGGCGGCGTGTTCGCCGCGTTGTTGCTGACGGTGACGCTGATACGCGGCACGTTCTGGACCCAGGCGTGGATGGCGCCAGCGGTGTACGGTTGGCAGCTCAAGCGCAGCCTGATGAGCATCACCAACGTCATGCACCAGGTGACGGCGGCGGTGGAGAAAGGTGATCCGAGCGCCATGAAGCTGCTGCGTTTTTATCATCTGGGACTGAGCCAGATGCATCAGCTCGATGGCAACTCCAGCGACCATAGCCAGTTGACCCGTGAGATGGACCAGCACAAGGTACGGATGCAAGCGCTGGGCATTGAAACCGAACAGACTCAATTGAATCCTGCCTGGCTTGAGTCAATAAAGCAGGCGCCGCTGTAACAGGCACGGATGATTTCCATGAGCGTTTTCGTGCAAATCACCTATCGTATTCGTTGATGAGTCATAGTGGTGTGAGCGCCAGGCACGGCTGGCCGGCGTTAAAAGGGCGAACAGGAAAATTCGCCATGTCATAAGGGATTCAGGGAGCGTCATGGGGCATCCGTTCGTCAAAGATCGCACTGAAAGCACCCGGCTCGCCACGCCTTCGGTACCCGAGCAGCTTGAATCAACGCTCAAGGTTCGATACGCGGTTTTTCTGCTCGCGGTGTGCCTGTCCTTGATGGCCATTGTGATCGTGGAAGGCTGGAACTCGCGCCAGTATCATTTACGCGACAGCGAAGTGGCGATGTCCAACATGGCGCAAACCCTGGCCTCGCAGGCTCAGGCCTCGATCAAGCAGGCCGATACGCTGCTGTTTGCTCTGGTGGATCGCCTCGAAAACGACGGCATGGAACCGGAGAAATTTCCCAGACTGCAACGTTTGCTCCACGCCCAGCGCAGTGAACTGACGCAGATCCATGGGCTGTTCGTTTACGACGAAGAAGGCCGTTGGCTCGCCAACTCCAATAACGCCGTGCTGCCCAATGCCAATAACGCCGACCGTGAATATTTCATCTACCACCGTGATCATCCCGACCGGGGGCCACATATCGGTCCGTCGATAAAAAGCCGCTCGACCGGCGAGTGGATCATGACCGTGTCGCGCAGGATCAATCACGCCGATGGCCGGTTTGCCGGCGTGGCGCTGGCGACGATCTATCTCAACCATTTCCTGGACCTGTACAACGGCATCGACATGGGCAGGAATGGTGTGATCAACCTGATCGCCGACGATGCCACCATCGTTGTTCGCCGCCCGTTCAACGACGCTGAGATGGGCGCCAGCGTTGCCAATGGGCCGCTGTTTACCCAACTGTTGCCCAAGGGCGATTCCGGTACGGCCGTGGTCAAGTCCTACATGGACGGGGTGGAGCGAGTTGTGGGGTTTCGGCGGGTCGAGGGCTATCCGCTTGTCGTCTTTACCGCGCTCGACAAGGATGAAGTCCTGGCCGGCTGGCGGCAGGAGTCAATGCTGAGCGCAGGCGTCGTCGTATTGCTGCTGGGGTTCCTGGGCGTTCTCGGTTATCGCCTGATTCGTCTCATGAGGCAGCAGAACAATATTCAGAGCGAATTGCTGGGGGCTCAGGAAAAACTCATCGAGGTTAATCGCAGCCTTGAGTTGCTGGCCCTGGAGGATGCACTGACCGGGCTTTCCAACCGGCGTCAGTTCGATTTGTTCATCCTGGCGGAAATGGGCCGTGCCAGGCGTACCCACACCAGCCTGGCGTTGCTGATGATCGATGTCGATCATTTCAAGAGTTTCAATGATCACTACGGTCATCTGGCGGGCGATGAGTGTTTGCGCAAGATCAGCACCATCATCACTGACAACATCCAGCGCCCCGGCGATCTTGCTGCCCGCTTCGGTGGTGAGGAGTTTACGGTGGTACTGCCTGGCACCGATTATGTGGGGGCGTTTCTGGTAGCGGAAAAGATTCGCCGCGCGGTTCAGCAGGCCGGCATCAAGCACAGCGACAGTCCTGAAGGCACCGTCACCGTCAGTCTGGGGGTCTGCGCCTACAACCAGATGTCACAGGCCCAGCCCGAAGACTTGATCGGCGCAGCAGACAAGGCGCTGTATGTGGCCAAGGCCAGTGGCCGGAACATGAGCGTCATTGCCAACTGAACTCAGGCCGACCGGTTACTGCCCTGAACGAGTCGGGTGCCGCAACCTCCATAAGCGGATCAGCCGCAGGTAGATCAGCACGTTGATCGCCAACACCACGCTGCCCAGCCCCAGCTGAATCGTGGGTGTCAGCCCGGCCGGGTAAATAATCGGCCACACATAATGTTCAATAAAACCGCCGCCATAACCGGTTTGCCCGGCCGCATGGCGCATGAGGTTTTCCCAATCGGTCAGTGGGCACGTCAGGTGGAAAACTTCCACAATCACACCCCATGCGGCGGCGGGCAGGTGCCACCAGGCCAGGTGGTGCCATTTGAGCACCAGCAGCCCGCCGAACAGCACGAACAGAATGAACAGCAAGTGAGACAGCACCAGCCCGTCGGCGGCGATTCGGTACAGCATGTCGATTCCCTGACGCGTTATGTGAATCGCTCCATGGTACTCGGGCTGGGCGCGTGTGCTCTATCGATTGCGGTTTTCGAGCACTGCCAGTACTTCTTTCAAGCGCACCGCCGTGGCTTCGCTGCTGCATTGCATCGGCGCGCGCAGCTCGTCGTGGATCAACCCCTCAAGGGCCAGGGCGGTTTTCACCGGGGCGGGATTGGGCTCGATGAACAGGCTGTGAATCAGCGGCAGCAACTGGAAGAAGGTCGTTCGGCCGGCCGCTAACCGGTTATCGCGGATCTGTTGATACAACGTCACGAACAGCTCGGGATGAACATGGGCCGAGGCGGCAATCGCGCCTTTGGCTCCCAGGCATAATGCGCCGAAGATCTGGTTGTCTTCACCGCATAGCACGTCGACTTTGCCGCTGGAGAGCAGCGCAAGCGTGGTGGCTGGATTGCCGCCGCAGTCCTTGATCGCGACGATCCGATCATGGCCGACGATCCGGAGCAAGGTTGCCTGCTCGAAGGCTATGCCGGTGCGATAGGGAATGTCGTAGAGAATGACCGGGACGCTGGAAGCATCGGCGACGGTCTTGAAAAAGGCTTCAAGGCCGGCCTGGGACGGGCGGATGTAGTACGGCGGCGGAACCAGCAAACCCGCCAGAGAACGTTTGAGGATTTCGCTTTGAAATGTCAGCAACTCGGCAAGGTTGTTGCCGGCCAGGCCCATGACCACACGTTCTGGCGGAACCTGCTCCAGCACCGCATCGAGCACTGCCAATTGCTCATGTTTGCCCAGCGCCGCGGCTTCCCCGGTGGTGCCGCAGACTACAATGCCATCGACGCCTTTTTCCAGCAGATGACTGACCAGCCGCCGCAACCCGTCGAAGTCGATCGCTCCATGCTGAAACGGCGTAACGATGGGAACCCAGATACCTTGAAACGATGACATGCACTTTCTCCTGAAGGTTGACCGATTTCGTCACCGTCAGAAGCGTAGAAGGAAGTCAGCAAGAAGGAGGGAGTGTCCGCCGCGCTCAATGTCCTGTCAGCTCATCTGACGGGACAGCGCGCCCCGGTCACATGAGCGACTGTTTCTTCGATTTAAGGGCGTGCGCAACGCAACCTTGCGCCTTGGCATTCAAGCCAATGACGACAGTGTTGAGGTTGAAGGTTGCGGACATGGTTGCTTACACCCTGAATGAGGTGCTCAGTTTTAAAAGTCGGCGCGATGTTTGTCAATCTCGATAATCAGCACCGGTTGCGGGCAAGTGCGCAAGATTGTTCAAGCCATCCACCGCGACTGCTGGCACAGTCTGGGGTCTTTCCCTGGTTGTAGAGCGTTATGTCCAACTCACTCATGCCGCGCAGTGCATTCCTTCGCGGTGCCGCGGCCATCATGCCGTTGTCCCTGGCGACCGCGCCTTGGGGGTTGCTGGCCGGTTCCATGGCCATCGAGGCCAATCTCACACCGCTGCAAGGCCAGGGGCTGTCGAGCATCGTGTTTGCCGGCGCGGCTCAATTGGTCGCCATCGGCATGCTCAAGGGCGGCGCCGGGGTCTTTTCGATTCTGTTGACCACGTTGTTGCTGACCTCCCAGCATCTGCTTTACGGGATGAGCATGCGTTCGGTGATTTCCCCGTTGCCGGGCCGCTGGCGTGTGGGGCTGGGCTTTTTGCTCACCGACGAGTTGTTCGCCCTGACCAGTCAGCATGACAAGCAGCAGTTCAATCGTTGGTACGCCCTGGGCGTGGGCCTGACGTTCTACATCGCGTGGAACCTCTTCACCCTGGCGGGCATTGTGCTGGGCAGCAGCATTCCGGGTCTTGAACACCTGGGGCTGGACTTCTCTATCGCGGCGACCTTTATCGCCTTGATCACACCCGTGGTGCGCAACGTTCCGACGGTGGTCTGCGTGGCGGTCTCGCTGTTCTGTTCGGTGCTGTTCAGCTATTGGCAATGGGGCTCGGCCCTGGTGTTGTCGGGGTTGGCGGGCATGACCGCAGGCTTTATCTGCAACAAATTCTATGTGGGGCGCACATGATGGTCTGGGCTGTGATTATCGGGATGGGCCTGCTGGTGTTCCTGAACCGCTACGTATTTCTTGAGCCTCGGCTGCCGGTGCGCTTGAGCAGCAATGCCCGGCAATTCCTCGGTTTCGCGGTCCCGGGCATGCTTACAGCAATCTGCGGACCGATCGTGTTCATGCCCGACAAGCAGCTGAACCTGCAGTGGGACAACCCCTATCTGATCAGTTCGCTGGTGGCCGTGGGACTGGTGCTTTACACCCGCAACACCTTGCTCAGCATGTTGTTGAGCATGGGGTTCTTCTTTTTGCTGCGATGGTGGCTCTGAGTCGTCCCATCCGAAACTGTTCTACGCTTAAAAATAGATGACTGATCTTTTGAGGAAGGGAGGTGGACATGGCCACTGAACCAAAGCATCCGGACCCGGATGAGGACATCGATGAACCGACGGAGGAAGAGCTTGAGCAGCAGAGGCGTTCGAGGCCGGACTGGAAGCATCCCGACGACGGTAAAGAACTGTCGGACCGCGACCAGGAGCGCCCGCTGAAGCCCTGACCGGTCCGCACATATCCAAAAGCCCCGCCATAGATAGCGGGGCTTTTTAATTTCAGCAGCCTGAAATGCAATCCCCTGTGGGAGCGAGCCTGCTCGCGATGAGGCCATAACATTCAACATCAATGTCGGCTGTTACATCGCCATCGCGAGCAGGCTCGCTCCCACAGGTAAGACAATGTGTGGCTGCAGACAGAGAATGTACCGGGAAATGCAGTCTGTTGAGCCAGTGTTGCTGGGTAAACACTCTCTGTTCCCTGTCATGAGCTTATGCATAAATAGAATTTAAATCTGCCTCTGTAAGAGCGCTATGGTCTATAAAAATAACCCTCCAGGAGCCCCTGATGAACCTGTCCCAATACCTGCGCGGTCTGTTGGCCAGCGCCCTGTTTGCCGCGCCTTTGACCTACGGCGCCGACCCCGTGGTGTTGCACGTCGGCGATCAGAACTACTACAACATTCGTGCGTCGGTGGAGGCTTCGGGTGTGCTGCAAGGGGCGCCCTATAGCGTCGACTGGAAGCACTTCCAGGCCGCTGCGCCGTTGGCCGAAGCGCTGAATACCGGCGCGTTGGACCTGGGTTTTCTCGGCGATTCGGGGTTTCTGTTTCTGGCCGCCAAACAGGCACCGGTCAAACTGATCGGCGTGTCGCGGCAGAACCCGGACACCATCGCCTTGCTGGTGCCAAAGGATTCGCCGGTCAAGACCATCGCCGACCTCAAGGGCAAGAAAGTCGCGTACTGGCCCGGCGCCTGGAGCCAGCAGCTGACCTTGCGCGCTCTGGAGCAAGCCGATTTGCCGGAGAACTACGTCGACTTCATCAAACTGATGCCGATTGATGCAGCCGCCGCGTTGCCCCAAGGCAGCATCGACGCGTTTCCGGTCTGGGAACCCTACATTTCCCAGCAGATACTGTTCTCCGGCGCTCGACCGATTCTCACCGCCAAAAACCTGATGCCGGGCCTGAGCGCCATCGCCGCTTCGACGCCTTCGATCGACAACAAACGCGAAGCCATTGCCGACTTCCTGGTGCGCCTGAAAAAGGCCCGGGCCTGGGTCGACAGTCATAGCGACGAGTACGCCGATCTTTGGGCGAAAAAGGCCAACCTGGACCAGAACGTCTCGCGCCATTGGCTGCGCCAGGCCCACATGACTGTCGGCCCGGTGGATCAACAAGCCGCAGCAGATCTGCAAAGCACCGCAGACTTCCTGTTCAAGGTCAAGGCATTGCCGGCCGCCCTGGCGACGGCACCGATTATCGACAGCTCGTTCCAGCAGGCGCTGGCGCAATAACCAAAAATCGAAGGCATAACGCGAGTCCGGGAGCGGGCGCCGGAACCAAACACTGTGTACCCTTATCCAACCCCGGCTCGCAGCGATTTGCGGGCCGGTCCAGGGATAATGGGCGAAGGATTTTTGCCGTTAAACGTGATAACCGCAAGGTCTGGTCCAAGGCTAAACATGAAGCAGCTGGTCAAGGTTTTCTCCGCGTTCGCCATCGCAGTCGGCCTGTTTGGCTGCATCGCCGCGCCCATTGAAATGACGCCGCAGACGCAACAGCGTTTGCGCGTGCAAGCGCCGATCCGCTTCCTGCTGACTTTTGATGATGGGCCCAGCGCGTCCGGTTTTTACAACCCGACCGTCACCGTGCTCGATAGCCTCGCGCGTAATCCGCTGCAACCCGACATTAAAGCCGTATTCTTCGTGCAGACCCGTGACTCACGCGCCGGCGGCAGTGAAGCGGGTCGACAAATCATGCGTCGCGAACACGCCGAAGGTCACCTGCTGGGCTTCCACACGGCCACGCCCCGGCACACCAACCATCGTTCACTGGACCCGGAAGAACTGGAGCAGTCGCTCACTGATGGCAGTGCAGACATCGCCGCGATCAGCAAAGCCTCGCCGACCCTGGTGCGTCCGCCGTTCTGGAACTACGACAAACGCACCTTCGCGGCCTATCAACAGCATGGTATGCACGTACTGCTGACCGACCTGAGCGCCAATGACGGCAAGATCTGGGGCTTCAACGCCAGCCCTCGGCGGCGGGCCAATATGCTGCGGCAACTATCCGAAGTCCGCGAGCGCATTGCCCTCGGCGAGTTGCCGACGGTGGACGGGGTGATTCCGGTGGTAGTGACCTTTCATGACCTGAATCGTTATACCGCTTGGCATACCCGGGAATACCTGCAAATCCTCCTCGACAGTGCCAGTGCCACAGGTCTGGTCACGGCGCAGAAACCGTTTTACGACGACACGGCAGCACTGCAGCGGGCGGCCATGGCGCGTACTGTCCGTGACAGTTCTGAGGCGGTTGAGTTGCCAGGGATCTGGAACTGGTTGTGGGACGGGGATGCTCACTGAGGGGTGTCGGGATGATGTGTAGCGGCGTAGGAGCTGCCGCAGGCTGCGATCTTTTGATTTTCAGCGGTTTCGACAAATGCCGAAAATCAAAAGATCGCAGGCTTCGCCAGCTCCTACGAAACTCGCTGGCGTGTTGCGCTAGTTGACCTACTCTGAGTGGATCCAATCGGAAAACCGTCCCCGAGGGCGCCCGCCATGGTTCCAGTTCCCCAGCTTTGCAGCATTGTGGAGTCCGGTTTCAAACCGCTGTCCTGCGAATGCACCGTGAATCGCGATGAAACATTGCGGATCAAGGTCTTCGATCACACCACCGGGCGGATTGAGCTGTTGATCACCGGCGTATCACCCGACGAGTTGACCAGTGTCCGCGATATTTCCAACCTGATCGGCGAACTTCGCACAGAAATGCGCGCCGGGCGCCGAGCCTTCGCCGGGGTAATGGCCTAGAACCTGTCGCGCGGCAGCAGTTCATCGATCATCTGCAAACAATGATTCAACCCCGGCGATACATCGCCCACGCGCCTGCTGAGGATGATCGGCGAGGTCGCGTTGTCTTCCAGTACCGGGGTGAAGCCAATGTCGTCGCGGTGCAGCAACTGCACTGAGGCTGGTACCAACGTCACTCCGATTCCCGCCCCCACCAGACCGATTGCTGTTTGCAGCTCGTTGGTCCATTGCGCCACGTTGATGTGTACGCCATAGGATTCGAATAACGCGATCACATGATCGGCGTAACTGGGGCGCGGGTTGCCGGGGTAGAGCACGAAGGGTTCTTTTGCCAGTTCACGAAGGCTGATGGGCCCGGCCAGTAGTGGATGGCCGGCGGGGAGGGCGGCGACCAGCCGGTCTTCAGTCAAAACAGTCTGGATGATCGCCGGGTCGTCAATGCGAATTCGCCCGAAGCCGATATCGATGCGCCCGGCCTTGAGCGCCTGCACCTGCTGCAACGTGGTCATTTCCGAGAGCCCCAACTCAAGCGCCAGCGGCTCACCGCTGCGCAGTCGGCGAATCAGTTCCGGCAACACGCCATAGAGGGTCGATGGCGCGAAGCCGATGCCCAGCCAGGTCTTTTCACCCAAACCAATCCGTCGTGTGTTGTCGCAAACCTTGGCCAACTGTTCGAGCAGGGCGGTGGAATGTTCATGGAAAAACCGCCCGGCGTCGGTCAGCTTCAGCGGTCGGCCGCGCTCCAGCAGAAGCACCCCGAGTTCATCTTCCAGCTGCTGGATCTGCCGGCTCAGCGGCGGTTGGGCGATGTGCAGCAGTTCGGCGGCGCGGGTGAAGTTGAGGGTTTGAGCCAACACCTGAAAATACCGCAGGTGACGCAGTTCCATGAGGCCTCCGGACGTTGATCTGTTAAATACCTTTAAGGTATCGAGCCAGACCAATTCTATATTGGCCGCCCGGAAAAAGCCGTACGAGAATCCGTTCCAGAACTTTAAGAACCTGACGGGTATCGACATGCGTGCAACTGCCATTGAATCGATCGAGACGATCATCGTCGATCTGCCGACCATTCGCCCGCACAAGCTGGCGATGCACACCATGCAGAACCAGACCCTGGTGATCATTCGTGTGCGCTGTGCCGACGGCATTGAAGGTGTCGGTGAGTCGACCACCATTGGCGGTCTGGCCTATGGCAACGAAAGCCCGGACAGCATCAAGACCAATATCGATAAACACTTCGCGCCATTGTTGCTTGGCCAGGACAGCGGCAATGTGAATGCTGCGATGTTGCACCTGGAGCGCAGCATTCGTGGCAACACCTTCGCCAAATCGGGTATCGAAAGTGCCTTGCTCGACGCCCAGGGCAAGCGCCTGGGCCTGCCGGTCAGCGAACTGCTGGGTGGCCGCGTTCGCGATGCGCTGCCGGTGGCCTGGACCCTCGCCAGCGGCGACACCGCCAAGGACATCGCCGAAGCGGAACAAATGCTCGACCTGCGCCGGCACCGGATCTTCAAGCTGAAAATCGGCGCAGGCGAGGTCAACCGCGACCTGGCCCACGTCATTGCGATCAAAAAGGCGCTGGGCGATCGCGCCAGCGTGCGGGTCGATGTCAATCAGGCCTGGGACGAAGCGGTCGCGCTGCGGGCCTGCCGGATCCTCGGAACCAACGGTATCGACCTGATCGAACAACCGATCTCGCGCAATAACCGCGCCGGCATGGTGCGCCTGAATGCCGTGAGCCCGGCGCCGATCATGGCCGATGAATCCATCGAGTGCGTAGAGGACGCCTTCAACCTGGCGCGGGAGGGCGCGGCTTCGGTATTCGCCCTGAAAATCGCCAAGAACGGCGGCCCACGCGCCGTGCTGCGAACCGCCGCGATTGCCGAGGCGGCCGGTATTGGCCTGTACGGCGGCACCATGCTTGAAGGCGGTATCGGCACGCTGGCCTCGGCCCATGCCTTTGTCACGCTGAACACACTGAGCTGGGACACCGAGTTGTTCGGCCCGCTGCTGCTCACCGAAGACATCCTCAGCGAGCCATTGGTCTACCGCGATTTCCAACTGCACGTCCCGCAAACACCGGGGCTGGGCCTGGCTCTGGATGAAGAGCGCCTGGCGTTTTTCCGTCGGGACAAAATATCCACTGCCATATCCACTGCCGTTCATCAAGCCTGAGGAGGGCATCATGCTGTTTCACGTAAAAATGACGGTGAATTTACCGGTCGACATGAACCCGGAACGCGCCGCTCAGCTCAAGGCCGACGAAAAAGCCCTGGCCCAGCGCCTGCAAGAGCAAGGCAAGTGGCGTCATCTGTGGCGCATCGCCGGGCTCTATGCCAATTACAGCGTGTTCGATGTCGACAGCGTTCAGGAACTGCACGACCTGCTGATGCAATTGCCGCTGTACCCGTACATGGCCATCGAGGTCAACGCGCTGTGCCGGCATCCTTCTTCCATTCGCGAGGATGACCGCTGAACCCAGCCTGTTCAGTTCGCTACGCTAATAATTACAAGATAAGGAACCCACTAAAATGAACGTCAAGATTTCCCATACTGCCAGTGCCCAGAAATTTCTCGAAGACGCCAGCGGTCTGCATAACGAAGCCGGCGACCCGCGGGTCAAGGCGCTGATTTACCGCATCCTGCGCGATTCGGTGAACATCATCGAAGACCTCGCCGTGACCCCGGAAGAGTTCTGGAAAGCCGTCAACTACCTCAACGTGCTGGGCGCGCGTCAAGAGGCCGGGTTGGTGGTGGCCGGGCTCGGTCTGGAGCATTACCTCGACCTGCTGATGGATGCCGAAGACGAGCAGGCCGGCAAGGCCGGCGGCACACCGCGGACCATCGAAGGGCCGCTGTACGTGGCGGGTGCGCCACTGTCGGAAGGCGAAGCGCGGCTGGATGACGGCGTCGATTCGGGTGTGGTGCTGTTCATGCAAGGCCAAGTGCGCAACACCGCCGGTGAACCGTTGGCCGGCGCGGTGGTGGATGTCTGGCACGCCAACACCGGCGGCACCTATTCGTACTTCGATACCACTCAATCGGAATTCAACCTGCGTCGTCGTATCGTCACCGATGCCGAGGGCCGGTATCGTTTTCGCAGCATCGTGCCGTCGGGCTACGGCTGCCCGCCGGACGGTCCGACCCAGCAATTGCTCGATCAACTGGGCCGTCATGGTCAGCGGCCGGCGCACATCCACTTCTTCATTTCGGCAGCGGATCATCGTCACCTGACCACCCAGATCAACCTCGACGGCGATCAGTACCTGCACGACGATTTCGCCTATGCCACCCGTGATGAGTTGATTGCCAAAATCACCTTCAGCGATGATCCGCAGCGTGCGGCGGTCCACGGTGTCAGCGGGCGTTTTGCTGAAATCGACTTCGATTTCACCTTGCAGTCCTCCGCCCAGCCTGAAGAGCAGCAACGCCCCGAACGGGTTCGCGCGCTCGAGGACTGATACCCTCGACCAGCCGAACCTTTGTGGGAGCGAGCCTGCTCGCGAAAGCGGAGTGTCAGTCAACGTTGATGTTGAAGCTGACGGCCCTTTCGCGAGCAGGCTCGCTCCCACAGGTCGGTCAACTGACACATCGAGGCGACCACTGCCCTGGAATGGCCTGACGCAATCAACAATAACAATGAGAGTGAACCGATGATGCAAGCGCAATTGTTGAGTCATCGCAGCAGAGTCTTCGACCATGCCGACCCCTACGCGGTGTCGGGCTACGTCAATCAGCACGTCGGCAATCATTGCCTCCAGATGCCCAGGGCCGGCCGGCCGCTGGCCAGCCTCGATCATCGCAAATTCGCCAGCCTCGACCTGTGCCGCATCAGTTACGGCGCCAGCGTGCGGGTCATGTCCGGCGCGCTGGACAGCATCTATCACTTGCAAGTGCTGCTGCGCGGCAACTGCCTGTGGCGTGGCCATGGTCAGGAACATTACTTCGCGCCCGGCGAGTTACTGCTGATCAACCCTGACGATCCGGTGGATCTGACCTATTCCAGCGATTGCGAAAAATTCATCCTGAAAGTCCCCACGCGGCTGCTGGCGTCGGTATGCGAAGAGCAGCGCTGGCGGTATCCGGGGCAGGGCATACGGTTTCTGGAGAACCGTTATCAGCTCAATGAACTGGAAGGTTTCGTCGGTCTGCTGGCGATGATTTGCCAGGAGGCCGAGGCCACCGAGCAGATTCCCCGGGTGCAGGAGCACTATGCGCAAATCGTTGTCAGCAAGATGCTTGGCCTGATGAAGACCAACGTCATGCGCACCGATCCCGGCTCACCCTCGGCCACGTTCGAGGCGCTGGTCGATTACATCGCGTGCAACCTCAAGCAGGACATCGACAGCGAAGAACTGGCACGCCAGGCGCGGATGAGCCTGCGTTCGCTGTACGGGTTGTTCGAACGCAACGCGGGGGACACGCCGAAAAACTACATCCGGCAGAAAAAGCTCGAACGTATTCACGCCAACCTGAGCGACCCGACCTGCAACGTGCGCAACGTCACGGAAGTGGCCATGGATTACGGCTTCCTGCACCTGGGTCGGTTCTCCGACAGCTACCGCAAACAGTTCGGCGAATTGCCGTCGGACACCCTGAAGCGCCGCCATTGAACGTGCCCCCAATCCCTGTAGGAGCTGCCGAAGGCTGCGATCTTTTGACTTTGTTTTTAAAAGACAAGATCAAAAGATCGCAGCCTTCGGCAGCTCCTACAGTTTTGTGTCCGCCCGATATGTTACGGGCGTGCGCGATACCCTCTGCACAAAACGGATACAGGTCTGCACCCCGCGGATAGTCCGCTCCATCCCCTCGTCCTAGCATGGCCCTGCCTGAAATAAAAACAATGGAGGCGGCGGCCATGACCCTGCGACCCGAATACCTTCACTCCCTGCTTGAAGAAGACCCTGAGCAGGGCATCTATCGCTGCAAGCGCGAGATGTTCACCGATCCGCGGCTGTTCGACCTCGAGATGGAACACATCTTTGAAGGCAACTGGCTGTACCTGGCGCATGAAAGCCAGATCCCCAACAACAACGATTTCTACACCACCACCATGGGGCGTCAGTCGATCTTCATCGCGCGCAACAAGGACGGTGAACTGAACGCCTTTATCAATGCGTGCAGCCACCGTGGAGCGATGCTCTGCCGGCACAAGACCGGCAACAAGAGTTCGTACACCTGCCCCTTCCACGGTTGGACCTTCAACAACTCCGGCAAGCTGCTCAAGGTCAAGGACCCGGCGGTGGCCGGCTACCCGGCGAGCTTCAATTGCGAAGGCTCCCACGACCTGACCAAAGTCGCGCGTTTCGAATCCTATCGCGGCTTCCTGTTCGGCAGCCTCAGGGCCGATGTCGTGCCGCTGGTTGAGCACCTGGGCGAGTCGGCGAAGATCATCGACATGATCGTCGATCAGTCCGCCGATGGCCTGGAAGTGCTGCGCGGCTCCTCCAGCTATATCTACGAAGGCAACTGGAAACTCACCGCCGAAAACGGTGCCGACGGTTATCACGTCAGCTCGGTGCACTGGAACTACGCGGCGACCCAGAACCAGCGCAAGCAGCGCGAAGCCGGCGATTGCAATCCGACCATGAGCGCCGGCACCTGGGCCAGGCAGGGCGGTGGTTTCTATTCCTTCGACAAGGGCCACATGCTGCTCTGGACCCGTTGGTCCAACCCCGAGGACCGTCCGCTGTACGAGCGTCGCGACGAGTTGGCCCGGGACTTCGGCCAGGCCCGCGCCGACTGGATGATCGAGAACTCGCGCAACCTGTGCCTGTACCCGAACGTGTACCTGATGGACCAGTTCAGCTCGCAGATTCGCATCGCCCGGCCGATCTCGGTCAACCGCACCGAAATCACCATTTACTGCATCGCCCCCAAAGGCGAAAGCGACCACGCCCGGTCGAGCCGGATTCGTCAGTACGAGGATTTCTTCAACGTCAGCGGCATGGCCACCCCGGACGATCTGGAAGAGTTTCGCTCCTGCCAGACGGGTTACCAGGGCAGTGTCACCGCCTGGAACGACATGTCCCGTGGCGCCGAACACTGGGTTGAAGGCGCCGATGACGCGGCCAAAGAGATCGACCTGCACCCGCTGCTCAGCGGCGTGCGTACCGAAGACGAAGGCCTGTTCGTGCTGCAACACAAATATTGGCAGCAAACGATGCTCAAGGCGTTGGCCGCTGAACAGTCCGAACTGATTGCAGTGGAGGCCGTGCAATGACCATTACCTATGACGCCGTGCGCGATTTTCTCTATCGCGAAGCACGCTACCTCGACGACAAACAATGGAATGACTGGCTGGAGTTGTACGCGCCCGACGCAACCTTCTGGATGCCGTCCTGGGACGACAACGACGAGCTGACTGAAGACCCGCAGCGGGAAATCTCGCTGATCTGGTACGGCAACCGCACGGGCCTGGAAGACCGCATCTTCCGCATCAAGACCGAGCGTTCCAGTGCCAGCGTGCCGGACACCCGCACCTCGCACAACCTCAGCAACATCGAGCTGATCGAACAGGCCGACGGGCTGTGCAAGGTGCGCTTCAACTGGCACACCCTGAGCTTTCGCTACAAGACCGTCGACAGCTATTTCGGCAGCAGTTTCTACACCCTGGATGTGCGTGGCGAGAACACGCAGATCTTGGCCAAGAAAGTGATCCTGAAGAACGACTACGTTCGCCAGGTCATCGATGTTTACCACCTCTGAGGCGGCCGTCATGACTCATTCCATTGCGTTCAATTTCGAAGACGGCGTCACCCGTTTCATCGACGCCAATGCTGGGGAAACCGTGGCTGATGCCGCATATCGCCAGGGCATCAATATTCCACTGGACTGCCGCGACGGCGCCTGCGGAACCTGCAAGTGCTTCGCCGAGGCCGGCCGCTACGATTTGGGCGAGGACTACATCGAAGATGCCCTCAGCGCCGACGAAGCGCAGCAGGGTTTTGTCCTGACCTGCCAGATGCGGGCGCAGAGCGATTGCGTGGTGCGGGTGCCGGTTGCATCGGATGTCTGCCGTACCCGTCAGGCCAGTTATGACGCGACTATCAGCGCCGTGCGTCAGTTGTCCGACAGCACCATCGCGCTGTCGATCAAGGGCGAAGCCCTGAGCAAACTGGCGTTTCTGCCGGGGCAGTATGTGAACCTCGGGGTTCCCGGCAGCGAGCAGACCCGCGCCTATTCGTTCAGCTCGTTGCAGCGTGACGGTGAAGTCAGCTTTCTGATTCGCAACGTGCCCGGCGGCTTGATGAGCAGTTTCCTGACCGGCATGGCCAAGGCCGGCGACAGCATGAGCCTGGCCGGGCCTTTGGGCAGCTTTTATCTACGCGACATCCGCCGTCCATTGTTGTTGCTGGCCGGTGGCACCGGTCTGGCGCCGTTCACCGCGATGCTGGAAAGAATCGCCGAACAGGGCAGCGAGCATCCGCTGCATTTGATCTACGGCGTGACCAACGACTTCGATCTGGTGGAACTCGATCGACTCGAAGCCTTCGCTGCACGCATTCCGAACTTCAGCTTCAGCGCCTGCGTGGCCAATCCCGACAGCCGGCACCCGCTCAAGGGCTACGTGACCCAACACATCGAGCCACGGCATTTGAACGATGGCGACGTCGACGTCTACCTGTGCGGCCCGCCGCCCATGGTCGAAGCGGTCAGCCAGTTCATCCGCCAGCAAGGCATTGCGCCTGCGAACTTCTACTACGAGAAATTTGCCGCCAGCGCGGCCTGATTCGTGCAGTTGCGCGAGCGAAGTCGCACACAAATACCGTGCTCGGCAAAGATCCCAATGTGGGAGCGAGCCTGCTCGCGAAGAGGCCGGAACATTCACCTGGGATGTCGCCAGTGATAGCTATCGCGAGCAGGCTCGCTCCCACAGGACAGTGTTTCGTCCGGTACGTCTTAACGGACCGGCATACTTCGTCACGAGGTACACATGAACAGATTTCACGAAAAAGTCGCGTTGATTACCGGTGCCGCCCAGGGCATCGGCCGGCGTGTGGCCGAACGCATGGCCGGCGAAGGTGCGCGGTTGATTCTGGTCGACCGCTCCGACCTGGTGTTCGAACTCCAGAAGCAACTGGGGCAGAGCAGCCAGGTACTTGCCCTGACCGCCGACCTTGAGCAATACAGCGAATGCAGCCGCGTGATGCGCACCGCTGTCGAACGTTTTGATCGCCTCGATGTGCTGGTCAACAACGTTGGCGGCACGATCTGGGCCAAGCCTTTCGAGCATTATGAAGAGGCGCAGATCGAGGCCGAAGTCCGCCGTTCATTGTTCCCTACATTGTGGTGTTGCCATGCTGCGCTGCCGTTCATGCTCGAACAAGGCAGCGGTGCCATCGTCAACGTTTCGTCCATTGCGACCCGCAGCGTCAATCGCGTGCCGTACGGTGCGGCGAAGGGCGGGGTCAATGCGCTGACCGCGTGCCTGGCGTTCGAAACGGCCGGTCGTGGCGTGCGGGTCAACGCAACCGCCCCCGGTGGCACCGAGGCGCCGCCGCGGCTGATCCCGCGCAACACTGCGGAACAAAGTACTCAGGAAAAGCTCTGGTATCAGCAGATTGTGGACCAGACCCTCGACAGCAGTTTGATGAAGCGCTACGGCACGCTGGATGAGCAGGCAAGCGCAATCCTGTTTCTGGCCAGCGACGAAGCCTCCTATATCACCGGCATGATCATGCCGGTCGGTGGCGGCGATCTGGGCTGACGGACTGGCAAGCAACATTGGCCCAATTCTGGATAAACCTGTGACCTACAAGCGACGCTGAAACGCTTTGACGATTCTGAGCGTGGCGTTGCTTGTGTTCAGGTTCTGTACCGCGTCCAACGGATACCAGATGCAGTCAAAGATTTCATTTTGTGGGCGAGCCTCTGCGATGTTTACGACCAACGCCTCGTAGACATGGTGCCGGGTGCTGGCCGTTTCCCACTCCATCAAGTACAGCAGGTCGTCGACCTCAAGCCCTGTTTCTTCGTAAAGCTCTCTTGTGGCCGCGCCCGCAGCAGTTTCGCCAGGCTCGACTTTTCCGCCTGGCAGGGTCCAGCGCCCCCTGGGTTTGCGCACGAGGAGGATATGCCGATCCTGCTCGCAAATGACGGTTGCACGTACTTTCATGGGTTATCCGACTGCCGTTGTCACAAAATAGTCATAAAAATGCAATATTCAGACCGACATCCGCAGAAGTGTCTGCTTCAAGGGTTGGAGTCGACAGGGGGGCTGAAAGTGCAATGAACTGCCGGAATCCTGACGCGACGTCTGGTTGGCACTTCAGTGAAGGTCGGGTGTAAGGTAGTTGAGTCGATCCAGGACTATCACTGCCAAAATGGAGGTGACTATGAGTGTTCCGATGCTGACCAAAATGCACATGAACGGCTACGACGTACTCAGCGTGAACAACGGCCCCTGGCGGGTATGCACCAAAGGTGACCGGCTTGGCGCCTTTGGCAGCAGAGAGGAAGCACTGGCCTATGCGGCTGCGCTTCCCGCCTACCGAGCCCAGTCGGGTAAAGCGTCGCGCAGCCACAAATCAGAAAGCCACAAATCAGACAAATAGTGCGCTTGAAGCCCCGGTTCGCCGGGGCTTTTGACAACGGTCGGCAATGGACTAGTAACCGCCGCCCATCCCGCCCGTGGAGGGGGAATACTCTCTGGCTTTTTGTTGGGTACGACTCCATTGCGCGCAGGTCATGAAACTTTTGTGGTCGACCTTGCCCGTGCCATCGAAGCTGACATTGTAAGGCTGCTGATGGCCGGCCTGGGTCAGCTTGTAGTCAAAGCAGGTGCCAGGTTCCACCGTGCGCTGCGTTATCGATAAAGGCTGGCCGCCAATCTGCTGGACTTGTTCCTTGCTCATGCCGGTCTCGACCTTGGCGACCAGCGGTTGGTCTCGATAAACGTGTGATTCCGTGTTGCAGCCACCTGACGCCGCCAGCACGGCGATCAGCGCGCATAGACGCTTGTTCATGGCAGCGCTCTCTAGTGAGCTTTCGTTCGACTGATGGATTTTGCTTTTACTTCTTCAGCATAGCCCGCCAGTCGCTCTTCATCGCCCTGGAACAACGCGCACAGCCTTAGCGTTGCCTCTGCGTCCACATCATTGCCGGCCTGGCGCAACTGCTCTGCGATACGCAAAAGCTCTACCGCCGACCACCTCAAGTCCGAAGCTACACCTTGCAGGTCGCGCCGAAGTTGCTGTTCATATTCGTTAAGCCACATGATGACCTCCTGCAATTCTCCTACGAAATAGTAATCCCATTTACCTGTCTGGAGCGTTATGTTCGTCTGATCGCAAGAGAGTCGAAATCATGCAACAACCTGTCTACCAACTGCTGGAAGTCGCCAACGGCAAGCCGATCAAACTCTGGACCGAGGGTGTGCCGGTTGAAAGCGAAGCCCGGCAGCAATTGATCAATACCGCGAAGATGCCGTTCATCTTCAAGCACCTGGCAGTGATGCCGGATGTGCATCTGGGCAAAGGGTCCACCATTGGCAGCGTGATCCCCACCGTGGGCGCGATCATTCCGGCGGCCGTGGGGGTGGACATCGGCTGCGGCATGATTGCCGCGCGCACTTCACTGACCGCCGCCGACTTGCCGGACAACCTGCACGGCTTGCGCAGCGCCATCGAGAAGGCTGTGCCCCATGGCCGCACGTTGAGCCGTGGCCACCGCGATGAAGGCGCCTGGAACCACGTGCCTGAGCAAGCCGATCAAGCCTGGGCTGTGCTGAGCCCGCGGTTCAAGGCGATCACCGACAAGTACCCGAAACTCGCCAGCACCAACAACCGTCAGCACCTGGGCACCCTCGGTACCGGTAATCACTTCATCGAGGTCTGCCTGGACGAGGCCAATCGCGTCTGGTTCATGCTGCACAGCGGTTCTCGCGGCGTTGGCAATGCCATCGGGACCCTGTTCATTCAATTGGCCCAGGCGGACATGCGCCAGCACATCGCCAATCTGCCGGACCGCGATCTGGCCTATTTCAAGGAAGGCAGCCGGCATTTCGATGACTACGTCGAAGCGGTGGGCTGGGCTCAGGACTTCGCCCGGCAGAATCGGGCGTTGATGATGCAGGCGGTAATTCAGGCAGCGCGGCAAGTGATCCGCAAACCCTTCGAGGTCGCGCTGGAGGCTGTGAACTGTCACCACAACTACGTGCAGAAAGAGCGGCACTTCGGCGAAGACGTCCTGGTCACCCGCAAGGGCGCGGTGTCGGCAAAGAAGGGCGAGCTGGGGATCATTCCCGGCTCCATGGGGGCCAAAAGCTTCATCGTTCGCGGCCTCGGCAACGAGCAGTCGTTCTGTTCCTGCAGCCACGGCGCCGGTCGGACCATGAGCCGCACCAAAGCCAAAAATACCTTCACTGTCGCAGACCAGATCCGCGCGACCGCTCATGTGGAGTGCCGCAAGGATGCGGCGGTCATCGATGAGATTCCGATGGCTTACAAGGACATCGACAAAGTCATGTACGCCCAGCGTGATCTGGTGGAAGTGCTCCACACATTGCGACAGGTGGTCTGTGTGAAGGGATAGTGATGAAAGGTGCTTCCATTGGTCGGGAACATTAACGCGATTGAAAAGCTCTGCTGTCGTATTGAAGTGAGTGATTTATTCGCTGGGGCGAGGCCATCTTCAAAATGACGACTACCGATGATTTTCGGCACCATGCGCATGAGCTGATCGTTGACCTGGATGCGGCAACCACGGAAATGATGAAACTGATCTCCGCCCATCAGTTGAGCGGCCCGGAATGGGAGCGAATCACGAAATGGCAGCATGAAGCGTATGAGCGTTGGATGACGTACCTGAATGCGAGGTCGTATCCCGCTTCCGGCTCTGGGGCCGAGCCGGGGCAGGGCGAAGCCCCTGTATAAAGACTCGTCAGGTGTCCGCTGGATGTCTGCGCAAGTACAGGCTACATTTCCCGTTTTTCAGGATAGGGAAGCGTTATGCGCATGTTGATAGCGGGAATAGCGGTGGCTGTGTTGGCGGGCTGTTCATTACCCGCATCCGTGGTGCCCGGCGAGCCCAATATCAGCAAATACAGCGCTAAGGCGCCCAAGGAATATGCCGCGTGTGTATTGCCGTTGTGGCGTCAGGACATTCCGGGATCGACGCAATCGGCGATTTCCAATGGCTACCGGATCACCGCACCGAGCGTCATCACAGCTGACGAAATTCTGGTTATCGTGAAGTCGAAGGATGGCAGCCGGGTATCGCTTTACCAGGGGCCACCGTGGGCCAAGTCAGGGGCGCTGCGCCAAGCTGTCCGGGATTGTTTGTAACGCTCGCTTCGTTCATGCATGACGGCCTGTGCCGTATGTCGAAGCCATATGTCGGAATCCAGGAACGGTCATTCCTCAAATAACTTCCAACAGCAAACAGTCTTTGGGAGTTTGGCTATGAATGATGATCGAAAAAAGGCAGCCCTCGATGCCTGGTACCGGCTCTTGAGAGAACCGGAAGCCGGGATGGATTGTGAAGAACACTACGACAAACTGCTGAAAACGGCGGATGAAATGGAGGGCGCCGGGCTCATCAACAATGCCGAATGGCGTGAACTGGTGCGCGATGCACGGGGCGCTTTTTCTGCTTCAATCGATGGTGTCGGGAGTGGAGTCGTCAGTAGATGACTTAAAAATAGTGTGGATATTTAATGAGTTAGGATATTTAGTAACTGGATAGTGAGTCAGAATATCTTGTTACAAGTCGCGCGATTGGGTAATATTGCCCCGCGTTCACCACCACGGTTTATGCATTTTTAAAGCCCAGGCGTCCATCAGCTGCCTGGGCTTTTTTTTGTCTGGAATCTGGAAGGGCTTATGAGCGTGCTGCCGGCAGAGCGCCAGCAGCGTCGATGATGAGCGTGATGGACAAACGTTATTGATGCCTGTTGTTACCCGGCCGGATCAGCCTTGCGACGATCGCTGCCGGATGGGTTGCCAGTGTCAAGAAGCCTCCTCTCTACCAGGACATTTTGCAGGGCCTGGCGTGCCGAAGGGCTTAACTGATGTTCTCTCTCCTTGAGTTCGAGCAAGATGGGGTTGGACCATCCACGATAGGTTTGCTCGGAAATTCGAGTAGATGTCATCTATCTCTCCTTTGATGAATCGCCCGACAACACAGTGGGCGAAGTCCTGTGCGCTAAAAATCCTAGTTGAGGAAACGACTTGTTGCCAGTGAACGGTTTGCAATGAGGTGCCGATCATCCTTCGCGACGGGGGTAGTCCACGATTCGGGCGTAAACTAAAGAGGCTACCTCATCAAAAGGAGCCGCATATGATCGCCGACCAAATGAACAGACAGGAGTCGGAGCAAAGCGCTGTTTGGGATCAATACTTCTGTGCCGCGTTGATTGCGGAAAGCAATCTGACGGCACCGGTGGTTGGAGAAGCCACCCACGAAGACAGGCAGAATCTGTTAATCCAAAGGGCCAAAGCACTCGCCGACAAGATGCTGGAAAACAGAAGATAACCGGAGCCCAGCCATTGCGCTGGGCTCTTCACTTTTTTGAGGTTCTTATCTTTCTTCCAAGTGAACGCTCCTTGGTCGGGGATCGTCTACAGTTGGTAGTTCATGGATACGGAGATCGAACATGAAGTGCCTAATCTGTCAGGCTGTCTCTCACACTGTTCACGCGGCTGGAGACTGGTCAGAAGTCAAATGCCCGGCCGGATGTGGACACTACAAGGTCTCGGCGAACCTTGTGGCGAAAATGAAATTCAAGAACGAGTTCTTTGACATCGAACGCACAAGGCGATGGCTTAAGATGTCCCGCTACGACGAGCCAGTGCCGTTGATATCCACCTACGATTACAACGTTTCCTTATTGCATCGTGACACCGAGGATAGGTCGGTCATCGCGCCGATTCGCTCCAGGCAGCCGCTGACTTCGGATTAGATACCGTTTGTCCTGGCTGTAACCCTGTCCCCGTAGGAGCTGCCGAAGGCTGCGATCTTTTGACCTTCAGCGGCTCCTGAAAGATCAAGATCAAAAGATCGCAGCCTTCGGCAGCTCCTGCAGGGGCTCAGGCAGGCATTGCTCGATCTATCGACAAAAAACAAGCAACCTCCATGGATAGCCCCTGTCGATATCAACATGTCCCCGCTATTCGTCATCACACCCTACGCAGGTTGTCAGCATTGATGGCGGGCTGAAAGCGGCTAACTGAATGATCAGGAGGTGGCTATGAACTGTCCGCTGTGTGGAAACACCAATGCGCTGGAAGATCTTTCGTTCGGGGGCGGCTTGCGCATTTATTGTGAGCCGTGTGGTGGTTTCTATCGGATTTCAACAACCCTGAATGCCTTGGCCGACGGAAAAACCTATGACACCGAGCGCACTCGAGCCCGACTGAAAAAGAAGCGTGAAACCGACAATTTGGAAGACCAAGAGCCGGCGCTGGGCGCGGAGGACAAAGACCTGCTCGTCGAGCCAAACTGATGTGTCGCGCAATAAGCATGCGCCCCAGCGAACGACGCACTGGGTGTGGGAAGGTTATCTTGGCGAGACGGTTGCGGCAGATGTGTGCCGAAGGACTCGCCTGACCCTGAAGCCGGGTTTCGAACGGGATTCCAGGCCAGGCGAGCGTGCCAGATCCAGGCGAGTTTTAATCCTGATGAACGCTTAGCGGCCCGGTTAATGATGAGCCTGTGCCACTCCGCGCAAAACCGTCGCAGCGGCGGATTGAGATCGAGTGCTGGCTATGTTTCCCAGCGATACGACACCAACCAGACGCTTGTCTCGGTTGAGCACGGGCAGGCGACGCAGTTGCACGTCCGCCATGTTCTTTGCCACATGCTCTATGTCTTCATCCTCAAAGCAATAGCGGATGCCGCCAGTCATTACTTTACTGATTGGGGTTTTGCCGGGGAGTCCTTCGGCTACGGCTCTAATGGCGATATCCCGGTCCGTGATCATGCCAATCAGACGTTCTTGCTCCTCAACCATGATGGCGCCGCTATCGATCCTGGCCATCATGTTCGCGGCCTCCTGGATCGTCTGGCTTGGCTTGGCTGTTAAAACATCTTTCGTCATAACTTCCGAAATCTTCATGAAAAGACTCCTTTAAAGTGATGCTCAGTGAATAAGGGCTGCCAATTTTTTCGACTGAGAGGGGAAGGGCGGGTTCAGATTGTTTTGTCTCCACTCGTCATGGTGGCGGAGACAGGCTCTATCAGTTCTGAGCCCTGGTTCCTCACATTGCCCACGGCCATGTCCACTTTGAACCATTCGAAGACGTCGCAGGGTTCGCGTTGCTGCAGGATTATCTGTTCGGCGCGCTCCTTGGGCGTGTAGGGGGCAATCCATTCCCGGGCCAGTTCGGGACTGAGCGTCACAGGCCGACGGTCGTGAATATCTACCATGCCGCCTTCACTGTCCGCAGTGATGATCACGAAGCCGTCATGCTCGTCCGGCTCCTTTTCGTACCTTGGATACTGACCAATTGCGGCGCACAGGATCGGCGCCTGATCCTTGCGACGGATCAGGTACGGCTGTTTCTTCGGACCGCCCTCGTAAACCCATTCGAACCAGTTGTCGATGGCAATAATTGCCCGGTGCGGCCATATCTCCTTGAAGAATGGGTCGTGGGCGACTTTCTCAACCCGGGCGTTGATCGGTGTCGCGTGATCCCTGGCCCAGTGCGGTCGCCAGCCCCAACGTACCCTGTCGGCGTGCAGCATGCCGCTTTCCTCGTGGAACAGGGCGAGCTGAGTCGACGGCGCGGCGTTATAGAGCTCAAGCGGCTGATCACCAGCATTGTTGACCAGGGCGTTGGGCATACTCAGCGCCGCCACGAATTCGTGAACACCTCGATACTGCGAAAGTCGTCCGCACATGGCTGAGCCCTCATGCTGAAGCTTAAGCTTAGACAATAGTTTCAAGGTGATCCTTGAGGCTGTCTAACCCGCATGGCCGCCGCTGGCGTTCGCGACACGCGCCAGGACGCATCCGGGATTCGCGGTTTTCTTGATTGATGTCAATCGCCTGAGTCGACCTGCTCTGTATTCTCTGGAGAAACCGACAGCTGAACTGAGGGCGAAAGATCATGCTCTATCCGCTGTTTCTAACCTTTCATCTGTTTGCCGCCCTGATCTTTATCGGCACGGTGTTCTTCGAAGTCCTTTTTTTGGAAAGCATCCGCAAACAGTTGCCCGCCAAAGTGATGCTGCTGGTCGAGGAAGGTATTGGCCGCCGAGCCCGCACCCTGATGCCGTGGGTGCTGCTGGTATTGTTCGGCGCGGGGCTGGGCATGGTCTGGCTGCGCTATTTACCCGTACTTGCAACGCCAATGGCCTCATCGTTCAGCACCTTGTTGCTGTTGAAAATCATGGTCGCCGTGAGCGTGCTGCTGCATTTCCTGGCAGCCATGTTTTTGTTCAAAAGCGGCCGAATGAACGCTCGATACCTGCATTTCATCCATGGCAGTGTGTTCTGCCATATGGTCGTCATCGTGCTGCTGGCCAAGGGGATGTTTTACCTGACGTGGTGAGCGGCCTTGCCCCAAGGTCTGTCCTGAAAGCACTTGGCTTGCGCTTGATACAAGTCAAGGAGCATTGATCGCCAATCCCGGACACTGTTGATCCGCAGCCAGTCTCGGAGACCTGTCATGCTCGATTTCTCTCACGCCCCCGGCGATCTGATCGCTCGGTGCGATCAGGGCGTACTCGACCCCAACTGCCATGCCGACACGCAAAAGTTTCATGACGGCATCGGCTCTCTGGATTTGCTTCGTGCCTTGCGCGTCAGCCGCCAGAAACGACGCCCGATCGCCCTGAACGTGCAGCTGCCTTCCTGCCTCCAGCCAGCCTTTTGTTCCCCGCGCGATGTCGCCTGCGAGCACGGCGGCATCGAACAGTACCTTCAACGCCTGGAACAGGAGATCGACCTCGTCGGTTGTCATCTGGGCGCGGAGCAACGGGTCGAACAATTTCATCTGAGCGGCGGTACACCCACCATCGCTCATCTGGAACGGCTGATGAGTCATCTGCGTGGCCGATTCAACTTTCTCGAACATGAGTGCGGCGACTACAGCGTCGATGTGGACCTTCACCATACCGATTGGTCGACCATGGGTGCGCTGCGCGACCAGGGATTCAATCATGTCAGCATCGGCGTTCCGGATATCGACACCGACTGTGACATGTCGGTGGCCTGCTACCAGAACCCGGCCCCCATTCATTCACTGATCGATGCCGCCCGCACCTTTGGTTATCGATCGATCAATGTCGATCTGGGTTTTGGTCATGCCTGGCAAACGCCAGAAAGCTTTGCGCTGAAGCTGGCGGCGATCATTGAGCTGGAGCCGGACAGGCTGATGGTGTTCGACTATGCCCGGCCACCACGCCGTTATCGTCCAAGGCTCGGCGACAAGGTCAGGGAACTGTGCAGCCAGGACAATAAAGGCGCGATGCGCCAAATCGCCTTCGAACAGTTGATCGCCGTGGGCTATCACTACATCGGTATGGGGCAGTTTGTGCGGCCCGACGATGATCTGGCGATCGCTCAGGAGCGGGGCCGGTTGCGTCGCACCTGTGACGGTTTTACCCGTCACGGTTATTGCGACCATATCGGCTTCGGTTTGGGTGCCATCAGTCAGATCGATGATTTGTATACGCAAAACACCGATGCAATCGAGCGTTATCAGCAGCAGCTGGACCGGGGCCAATTGCCGACGTGTCGTGGCTGGCGTTTCGAGGCGGGGGATCAGATAAGGCACACAGTCATGGAGCGACTGGCGTGTGATCAAGAGCTGGATATCCGCGCCATCGAGCGGCGCTATGGGCTGATTTTCTCCAGGTACTTTGCATCTGTCTGGCCATTGCTGGAGCAATTGAGTCGCGACGGGTTGATTGAATTGTCGGACCGTTTCATCAGCATTCTTCCCGCCGGCCGGCCGGAAGTGGATGCCATTTGCAACCTGTTTGAAAAGGATTCGGGCAGTGCAAGGCATTAACCCACCTGCGAGTTGATTGATCATGAAACCTGCATTCGATTTCGATCGAGCCCTGGTCGAAAAGTATGACCGCCCCGGGCCGCGCTATACCTCTTACCCCACGGCGCCTCAGTTCCATCAGGCGTTTGCCGTCGACGACTATCAGCGTGCCGCAGCCGACAGCAACCTGGCGGCGGTGCCCAAGCCATTGTCGGTGTATATCCACATTCCGTTCTGCAAGAGCCTTTGCTACTACTGCGCCTGCAACAAAATCATTACCCAGAAAACCCATCGGGCCGTCGAATACCTGACGTACCTCAAACGTGAAATCGTCATGCAGGCCGCGTTGTTCGACAGCACGCGCAAACTCACGCAACTGCACCTGGGCGGGGGCACGCCGACGTATTTGACCAATGAACAGCTGGCGGACCTGATGGACTGCCTGCACCAGGCATTCGATATGGACGACAGCGATGACCATGAGTTTTCCATCGAGGTCGATCCGCGCACCATCAACACCGAGCAGATCCAGTCGCTGCGCCAACTGGGCTTCAATCGCTTGAGCTTCGGCGTGCAGGACTTCGATCCCGACGTACAAGCCGCGGTCAATCGCCAGCAAAGTGAAGAACAGATTTATGCGCTGGTCGCGGCGGCGCGTGAGGTGCAGTTCAAGTCGATCAGCGTCGATCTGATTTACGGCCTGCCACTGCAAACGGTGCAGAGTTTCGACGTCACCCTCGGCAAGATCATCGCCTTGCGTCCGGACCGGATTGCCGCTTACAGCTACGCGCATTTGCCGGAGCTGGTGCGCGCGCAACGGTTGATTCGCCCGGCGGACATGCCGCCACCGGAGCGCAAGCTGGAGTTGCTCGAGCTGACCATCCGCCGTCTGACCGAGGCCGGTTATGTCTATATCGGCATGGATCACTTCGCCTTGCCGGACGACGAGCTGGCGCTGGCCCGCACCCATGGCACCCTGCAACGCAATTTTCAGGGCTACTCGACCCATGCCGATTGCGACTTGATCGGCCTTGGAGTGTCTTCGATCGGCAAGGTCGGCGACAGCTACAGCCAGAGCGTCAAGGAGCTTTCGCAGTACTACGCCCGTATCGATCAAGGTTTGTTGCCGGTGCATCGGGGTTATCGCTTGAGCGCCGACGACTTGCTGCGCCGTGAGGTGATCAGCGACCTGATGTGCCACGGCAGGATCGATTTCGCCAAGTTCGAAGCGGGTCATGGGATTTGCTTCACCGAGTATTTTGCCGATGCGCTGGCACAACTGGACGAGCAGGTGCGTGACGGACTGTTGCGGATTCACAGCGACGAATTGGTGTTGTTGCCGCAAGGGCATTTGATGATGCGCAGTGCCGCGATGGCGTTTGACGCCTATCTGGGAGGGGAGCAAAAAGGCCGGTTTTCCCGCACCGTTTGAGGCTTCGGGCGCTCTGGCGCAAGGAATGTTATCGAGTTGATTTCAATCAAGGGCGGGGCACACAACGCTCCCTAACATGGCCGCAAGCCCCTTTGAAATCAGCGAGCTCATGACAATCCATCAGCCTTCGACACATGGCAACCTGCGCATCTGGAGCGTCGGGCTGGTGGTGATGGTCTTGCTGATGAACGCAGTGTTCGCGACGGTGCAGGCCAAGTCATACGGCGACATCGAGCAGCAGCGCATCGAGAAGGTCTTCCCTCAAACCGATTCGGTGTCCGCAGCCGAAGGCACGTTCAAGGTGCGCACGCTGTCGGCGGCCGACAAGGTCATCGGGTATGTGTTCCAGAGCCTGGATGTGGTGGATATTCCGGCCTACTCGGGCAAGCCGATCAACACTCAGGTGATCCTCGACACCGCCGGGGTGATTCAGGACGCCTATGTGCTGGAGCACCACGAACCGATTCTGCTGATCGGCATCCCCGAAGAAAAACTCCACGGTTTCAGCGCCCGATACAAAGGGATCAAGGTCAGCCAGCGGGTAGTGGTCGGCCATTCCAGCGACCCGAGCGCGGTCACCGTGGATGCCATCGCCGGCGCAACCGTCACCGCCATGGTGGTCAACGAGGTCATCATGCGTGCCGCCCATGAGGTGGCCGTATCGTTGAAGCTGATTGAGGACAGGGGCGGGGTGGTGAACAAGCCCGCCATCGTGCGCCAGGATTTTTTCGAGCCTGCCACCTGGGAGCAACTGACCGGTAACGGCGCCATTCGCCGGTTGAACCTGACCCGTGGGCAGGTCGATGCCGCCTTCAAGGGCACCGAAGCCGAAGGCGTCGACAACGCCGGCCCGGATCAAGTCGATGACACCTTTATCGAGCTGTACACCGCCGACTTGAACCCACCGACCATTGGCCGCGCGCTGCTGGGCGACAACCAATATCGATTCCTCATGCAGGACCTCAAACCTGGCGAGCAGGCCATCGTGGTGCTGGGTCGTGGGCTGTTTTCCTATAAAGGCTCGGGTTATGTGCGCGGCGGGATTTTCGATCGGGTGCAATTGCGCCAGTTCGGCAACGTCATCAGCTTTCGCGACATGGACCATCAGCGACTTTCCGACGTGTTTGCCAAGGGCATGCCCGAGTTCAATGAAATGTCGATTTTCATTGTCCGCAAACCGGCCGGTTTCGATCCGGGATCGCCCTGGTCCCTGGAACTCCTGGTGCGGCGTCAGACGGGACCGGTCAGCGGCACCTTCAGCAGCTTCGAACTGCCTTATCAACTGCCCGAGCCCTACCTTGAGCGACCTGCGCCCAGTGCCGAAGAACGGGCGGCCATCGAGGAAGCAAGCCGGCCGATGTGGTTGAACATCTGGTACCAGAAACACTTCCAGATCGCCGTCCTCGCGAGCGCGTTGTTGCTGCTGACGGCCATCCTGTTCCTGCAAGACAAACTCACCCGCCGGCCACGCTTTCTGCACTGGCTGCGTCGTGGTTACCTGCTCTTTACCGTGGTCTTTCTGGGCTGGTATGCCTTGGGGCAATTGTCGGTGGTCAATGTCCTGACCTTTGTGCATGCGCTGTTCGAGCACTTTCGCTGGGAGCTGTTTCTCACCGATCCGCTGATCTTCATGCTCTGGGTCTTCACCGCCGCGAGCATTCTGTTGTGGGGCCGTGGCGTGTTCTGCGGCTGGCTGTGCCCGTTTGGCGCCTTGCAAGAGTTGATCAACGAAGCCGCGCGCAAGCTGAAAATTCCCCAGTACGAATTGCCATTCGCGGTGCATGAGCGGCTGTGGGCGATCAAATACATCATCTTGCTGCTGCTTTTCGGCATCTCCCTGGAATCGATGTCCACCGCCGAACTGTTCGCCGAGGTGGAACCCTTCAAAACCGCCATCACCCTCAAGTTCGACCGCCAGTGGTGGTTCGTGCTCTATGCGGTGGGGCTGCTGGTGATCAACATTTTCACGCGCAAAGTCTATTGCCGCTACATCTGCCCCTTGGGCGCGGCGCTGGCGATCCCGACCAAATTGCGCCTGTTCGACTGGCTCAAGCGCCGCAAGGAATGTGGCAGCCCTTGCCAGTTGTGCGCCAAGGAATGCGAGATCCAGGCGATTCATCCCGATGGCCGGATCAATGCCAACGAGTGCCACTACTGCCTCGATTGCCAGATGACCTACCACAACGAAGACAAATGCCCGCCGCTGATCAACAAGCGCAAGAAGCACGGCAAACCGGCACCCGTGGCGGTGCAACTGATACCTGTCGTGGAAGTGCCGGCTGCTGAATGAAACTCGCGAGCGCACGTCTGCAGTGACTGTTTTTTCCCTTCAAGGAGTACGCAACATGACTGACACAGAATCCACAAAACCCGTGCAGGAAGCGGAGCCGGCGGGACTCAGCCGTCGCGGTTTTCTGGGCAGCAGCGCCGTCACCGGTGCGGTGCTGGCGGGTGCCACGACGTTGGGCGGCGCAGTGTTCAGCCGTGAGTCCTGGGCGGCCGCGGTCAAGGATGCGCAGGCGAAAATCCATGTTGGTCCCGGTGAACTGGATGAATACTACGGCTTTTGGAGCGGTGGTCATCAGGGCGAAGTGCGGGTGCTGGGTGTGCCGTCGATGCGTGAGTTGATGCGTATTCCGGTGTTCAACGTCGACTCGGCCACCGGCTGGGGCCTGACCAACGAAAGCAAGCGGATCCTGGGCGACAGTGCAAAGTTTCAGAATGGCGATTGCCATCACCCGCATATCTCCATGACCGATGGCAAGTACGACGGCAAGTACCTGTTCATCAACGACAAGGCCAACTCCCGTGTCGCGCGCATCCGCCTGGACATCATGAAGTGCGACAAGATCCTCACCGTGCCGAACGTGCAAGCCATTCACGGCCTGCGTCTGCAAAAAGTGCCTTACACCAAGTACGTGTTCGCCAATGCCGAATTCGTCATCCCGCACCCCAATGACGGCCGCACCTTCGACCTGCAAGACAAGAACAGCTTCACCATGTTCAACGCCATCGATGCCGAGAAAATGGAGATGGCTTTCCAGGTGATTGTCGACGGCAACCTGGACAACTCCGACGCCGATTACACCGGCAAGTACGCCGCATCCACCTGCTACAACTCGGAGAAGGCTTACGACCTTGGCGGCATGATGCGCAACGAGCGCGACTGGGTCGTGGTGTTCAACATCCCGCGCATCGAGGCTGCCATCAAGGCCGGCAAGTTCATCACCCTGGAAGACTCGAAAGTGCCGGTGGTCGACGGTCGTAAAACCGATGGCAAGGACTCTGAGTTCACTCGCTACATCCCGGTGCCGAAGAACCCCCACGGCCTCAACACGTCCTCCGATGGCAAGTACTTCATTGCCAACGGCAAGCTGTCGCCAACGGTCTCGATGATTGCCATCGACCGGCTGGACGACCTGTTCGCCGATAAATTCAAGGACCCGCGCGAGGTCATCGTCGCCGAGCCGGAACTGGGCCTGGGCCCGTTGCACACCACCTTCGACGGTCGCGGCAATGCCTACACCACGCTGTTCATCGACAGTCAGGTGGTGAAGTGGAACATGGAGGAAGCGATACGCGCCTACAAGGGCGAGAAGGTCAATTACATCAAGCAGAAGCTCGACGTGCAGTACCAGCCTGGCCATAACCATGCCTCGCTGACCGAAACCAGTGAAGCGGATGGCAAGTGGCTGGTGGTGTTGTGCAAATTCTCCAAGGACCGCTTCCTGCCGACCGGGCCGCTGCACCCGGAGAACGACCAGTTGATCGACATTTCCGGCGACGAAATGAAGCTGGTGCATGACGGCCCTGCGTTTGCCGAACCTCACGATTGCATCCTCGCGCGCCGGGACCAGATCAAGACCCAAAAGATCTGGAGCCGCAACGACCCGTTCTTCGCCGCCACCGTGGAGCTGGCCAAGAAAGACGGGATCAACCTGGAGACCGACAACAAGGTCATCCGCGACGGCAATCATGTGCGGGTCTACATGACCTCCATGGCGCCGGCCTATGGTCTGACCGAGTTCACCGTCAAGCAGGGCAACGAGGTCACCGTGACCATTACCAACATCGACCAGATTGAAGATGTGACCCACGGTTTCGTCATGACCAACCATGGCGCCAGCATGGAGATCAGTCCGCAGCAAACGTCGTCCATCACCTTTACCGCCGACAAGGCCGGCCTGCATTGGTACTACTGCAGCTGGTTCTGCCATGCGCTGCACATGGAAATGGTCGGTCGCATGAAGGTCGAGCGAGCCTGACGGTTTGCCAATCAACGGGAGCGGGCCGATGACCGATATCAAGTGCAATCCGATCAAGCTGGTCGCGTTTGCGCTCCTGCTGATGTCCGGTAGTGCGCTGGCGGTGCAACCCATCACCACGTTGCCGTTGCGGGTTGACGCTGAACAACGCTGGCACTTGCCGGCGGGCGAGTACCGTGGCTCGTTCAGCGTCGATCAACCGATGAAGATTGTTTGCGAGCCCGGCGCGGTGTTTCAGGCGCAAGGGCAGGGTAACGGCGTGATCGTCAGCGCGCCCGATGTCCGGATCGAGGGCTGTACCTTTCTGGACTGGGGGCACGACCTCACGGCCATGAATGCGGCGGTGTTCCTCCAGCCACAGGCCCGTGGTGCGGTGATCAAAGGCAATCGCCTGCAAGGCCAGGGCTTCGGTATCTGGGTCGACGGTACGCAGGATGCGAGCCTGATCGACAACCGCATCCAGGGGGATCCGACGCTGCGCTCCCAGGATCGCGGCAACGGCATTCATCTGTATGCGGTGCATGGCGCCCGTGTCATCGGCAACCAGGTGCGCGACACCCGCGATGGCATCTACATCGACACCTCCAACGGCAACCTGCTGCAGGGCAATACCCTGGAAGACCTGCGTTACGGCGTGCATTACATGTTCGCCAACGACAACCAATTGATAGGCAACACCACCCGCCGCACCCGCACCGGCTACGCCTTGATGCAAAGCCGCAAGCTCACGGTGATCGGCAACCGCTCCGAACAGGATCAGAACTACGGCATCCTGATGAACTACATCACCTATTCAACCTTGCGCGACAATTTCGTCACGGACGTGCGCGACGGCTCGACCGGCGACAGCATGATCAGCGGCGCCGAAGGCAAGGCGTTGTTCATCTACAACTCGCTGTTCAATACCATCGAACACAACCACTTCGAGCACAGCGCCGTGGGCATTCACCTCACCGCCGGCTCCGAAGACAACCGCATTGCCGACAACGCCTTTGTCGGCAACCAACGGCAGGTCAAATACGTCGCCACCCGCTTGCAGGAATGGTCGGCGGATGGCCGGGGCAATTACTGGAGCGATTACCTGGGCTGGGATCGCAACAACGATGGCCTGGGCGATATCGCCTACGAACCCAACGACAACGTCGACCGCTTGCTGTGGCTGTACCCGCAGGTGCGGCTGTTGATGAACAGCCCCGGGATCGAATTGCTGCGTTGGGTACAACGGGCCTTTCCGGTGATGAAATCGCCGGGCGTCCTGGACAGCCATCCACTGATGAATCCCACCACACGACCCCTGACCCAGGAGCCCACCGCATGAACGTCATCGACATGGAAGGCGTCAGCCAGCGCTATGGGTACACCACCGTGTTGCATCAGTTGAACCTGAGCCTGGGCGAAGGCGAAGTGCTGGGCTTGTTCGGGCATAACGGCGCGGGCAAGACCACCAGCATGAAACTGGTGCTCGGTCTGCTTCAGGCCAGTGAAGGGCACGTCAGGGTGTTCGGCCGCTTGCCCAGTGATCCGCAGGTTCGGCGTTTGCTGGGCTATTTGCCGGAGAACGTGACCTTCTATCCGCAGATGAGCGGCCTGGAGACCTTGCGTCATTTCGCCCGACTCAAAGGCGCCGCGTTCGCCCAGGTGGACGTGCTGCTGGAGGAAGTAGGCCTGGCGAACGCGGCACATCGACGGGTCAAAACCTACTCCAAGGGCATGCGCCAGCGCCTGGGACTGGCGCAAGCCTTGCTCGGCGAGCCGCGCTTGTTACTGCTCGACGAGCCGACCGTTGGCCTCGATCCTATCGCCACTCAAGACCTCTATCGGTTGCTCGACCGGCTGCGCAGCCAGGGCACCAGCATCATTCTCTGTTCCCACGTATTGCCGGGGGTCGAGGCACATATCAACCGTGCAGCGATTCTGACCCAGGGCCGCCTGCTGGCCCTTGGCAGTTTGCGCAGCCTGCGCGAGGAAGCCGGGTTGCCGACGCTGATTCGCGCCAATGGGCTCAAGCACGCCGGGCCCTTGCAGGCATCCTGGAACAACGCCGGGCACATCACCCAGCGCTGGGGCGCGGAGGGCCTTGAAGTGGCTGCGCTCAATGGCAACAAATTGGACCTGTTGCGCCAATTGCTCAATGAACACGAGCCGGCCGACGTGGAAATCGACCCACCGTCCCTGGAGGACATCTACCGCTATTACATGGGGCGGGCCGGTGCGATCCCCAGTGGAGAGACCGTATGAACCCGATCTGGAACATGGCCCGCAAGGAATTCAATGACGGTTTGCGCAACCGCTGGTTGTTGGCGATCAGCCTGCTGTTCGCGGTGTTGGCGACCGGCATCGCCTGGTTGGGTGCGGCGGCTTCCGGGCAACTGGGCTTCACCTCGGTGCCCGCGACCATCGCCAGCCTCGCCAGCCTGGCGACATTCCTGATGCCGCTGATTGCCTTGCTGCTGGCCTATGACGCCATCGTCGGCGAAGACGAAAGCGGCACGTTGCTGCTGTTGCTGACCTATCCGCTGGGGCGCGGGCACATCCTGCTCGGCAAGTTTGTCGGCCACGGATTGATCCTGGCGCTGGCGACCCTCATCGGTTTTGGCTGCGCGATGCTCGCGATCGCCGTGCTGGTGGAGGACGTCGAACTGAACCTGCTGCTCTGGGCTTTTGGACGATTCATGCTGTCGTCGACATTACTGGGCTGGGGCTTTCTAGGACTGGCCTATGTGCTGAGCAGTGTGTCCGCCGAGAAATCCACCGCCGCCGGGCTGGCGCTGGGGGTGTGGTTCTTCTTCGTGCTGGTGTTCGACCTGGCGCTGCTGGCACTGCTGGTGCTGAGCGAAGGGCAGTTCAACCCGAAGGTGCTGCCCTGGTTATTGCTGCTCAACCCCGCCGATGTCTATCGCCTGATCAATCTCTCCGGTTTCGAGCCCGGCGCCGGTAGCGCTGGCGTGCTGACGCTGGGCAGCGATTTGCCTGTGCCGGGCTCGATGCTCTGGTTGTGCCTGTTGCTGTGGGTGGCGGTGCCTTTGGGCTTGGCCTGGTTGCTGTTCCGTCGACGGGCGACATGAATTCACACCTTGGTTTTTGGAGCCTCTGACAATGAGTAATCTGTATTCGACGACGGTACGCGCCGTGGCGGGCCTGATGGTCTGTCTGCTGCTGGCGGCCTGTGACAAACCGGTGCAAGCCACCTACAGCGACGCCCCCACTGCTTTTCATCCCAGTGATGAATGCCATGTTTGCGGCATGATCATCGACGGATTCCCCGGGCCCAAGGGCGAAGTGGTCGAGCGCAGCGGCATCAAGAAATTCTGCTCCACGGCGGAGATGATCGGTTGGTGGCTGCAACCGGAAAATCATCATGGCGAGGCCCGGTTGTATGTCCACGACATGGGCCGCAGTCCGTGGAACGCACCCAATGATTCCCATCTGATCGATGCCAAGGATGCGTTTTACGTGGTCGGCACCCAGCTCAAAGGGGCAATGGGTGTGGTGTTGGCGTCTTTCTCCAGCCCGCAGGCTGCGGAAAAACTGGCCGCCGACCGGGGCGGTCGTGTGCTGCGGTTCAGCGAGATCGATCAGGCGGTGCTTCAGCAACAGACCGCGATGTCGCACTCGACTCATTGATCGGCGAGCCATCGAGAAAAGTGATCGCCGTCAAGTCGATATTTCTGCGTCTGTTCAAAGATAGGGGCTCACAACGTCCCCAGTGCTTGGCATTAACGATGCCCAGGAGAACATGATGCAAACCGAGTTTCAGGATCGTCTGGCGGTGATCACCGGCGCCAGCTCCGGGATTGGCCTGGCGTTGTGCGCCGCGCTGTTGCCGCGTGGGGTCAAGGTGCTGGCGATGTCACGGACTGTCGGTGATTTGCCGACTTTGCAACAGATCTACGGTGAACGGCTGCAATGGTTCGCAGGGGACGTTACGTGCGAGGAAGATTTGCAAGAACTGGCCCGGAGGGCGGCGGCGCTAGGGCGGGTGGATTATCTGGTGCCCAACGCGGGCATTGCCGAAATGGCCGACAGCCTGGACATGCCGGCCTTTCAGCGCCAATGGGCGGTCAATGGTGCCGGGGCGTTGAACACTCTGGCGGCGTTGCGCGGTGAGTTGGCGAACCCGGCTTCGGTGGTGTTTGTCGGTAGTTTTCTGACCGGTTCGAGTTTTCCCGGTCTGGCTGCCTGCATTGCCAGCAAGGCCGCGCTGGCGGCTCAGGCACGCACATTGGCGGTGGAGTTTGCGCGTTATGACGTGCGCATCAATCTGGTCTCGCCGGGGCCGACCGCTACCTCGATGTGGGACAATCTGGGGTTGAGCGATGGGGAGCTCGATGATGTCGCTAATACCCTTGGCAAGCGTCTGCTGCCTGGTCATTTTCTCGATGCGTCGGCGGTGGCCAATGTGATTATTTTTCAACTGTCCCAGGGCGCCCGGGGTGTCTATGGGCAGGATTGGAAGGTTGATAATGGTTATACCTTGGGGTGATGTGGTCCGTGGTTTGTTGACCGAGTACATATCCATTTCTGCGGTAACGGCGGCTTAGGGTTCCGCCCTTACGGCGGGTCACTTTGGAAAAGCGCCAAAGTAACCAAAACGCTTTCGCCCCTGACGTACGGCCCTTCGCCTAGGCTCAGGGTACCCTCACTCCGGTCCTGCTCCGTGGGCCCGCCGCCATCGGCCATCCATGGCCGGGGGCGGCTACCGCGGCATCCTTGCCGCGGTGCCCACTGCGCAGAACCTGCGCTCGGCCTTCCGACGGGGCAGGTCAAGATCAACATCAAAAGCCAGATCAAAAGCCAGAAGCGAGGCGGCCTGATAGCCGACCTGATGTCCGTCAAGGTAATCGGCGGTGGACACCTATGTCATGCCTGCCAAAAAATCCAACTGTGGGAGCGAGCCTGCTCGCGAAGGCGGACTTATATTCAATATTGATGTCGACTGACAGGGCCTCTTCGCGAGCAGGCTCGCTCCCACAGGGAAATGCGTACGCTTGAAAAGACAGGTCGGCCCGCAGGCCGCCTCGCTTTTGCTGTTGCGGTACTCGCCCTCTCGAGAGGCCGAGCGCAGGTTCTGCGCAGTGGGCAACCCGGCATGGATGCCGGGTTAGCCGCCCCCGGCCATGGATGGCCGATGGCGGCGGGCCCACGGAGCAGGACCGGAGCGAGGGCATGGCGAGCCTGGGCGAGGCACCGAACGAAAGGGGCAAAAGCGCTTGGTTACTTGGCGCTTTTCCAAGTAACCCGCTGTAAGAGCGGAACCAACAGCAGCCGTTACCGCAGAAACGGATATACACCCAAACCCAAACCCAAACCCTAATGCGAAGTCCCCTCCACAAACTCAATCTTGTTCCCCACGTTATATTTGCCCGACGGCTTGTTCATCGGCAGTCGCTTGATCTCCTTAAGGGTATTGCTGTCATACACAATCAACGCGCCATCGCTGGTCCAGATGCTCAGCAACAAGTAGCGGCCATCGCGGGTGAACTCGACGTGGGCGGCCGTCTTGCCGGGCATCGGGCGCAAGGTGTGGGCGATTTCCAGGGTCTGTTTGTCGATCAGGTGGATCGCATCGTTGTCCGGCCCGAAGAACACATCGGTCCAGGCATACCGCGAGTTGACGTGGCTGCGCATGAAGAAACCCGGCCCCAGGGTCGGAATTTCCTTGATCAGTTTCCAGGTCTTGAAGTCGATGACCGAGATCAGCCCCTTGCTGATGTTCGGCGTGGCGAACACCCATTCACCGTTGCGTTTCCAGTAGGTCCCGGACCCCAGGTGCGGCATGCCCGGCAACGGTATGTCGGTGACCACCTTGCCACTGTCGAGGTCGATCACCTGGCCGCCCTTGGCCTTGCGCGACGTCGCCAGCAGTTGCTTGTAGTCCGGTGAAAAGGAAAAGTCGTCCAGCACATCCTCGGCCTGGATCCGTCGCGGTTCGAAGTCCGGCGTGCCGGCGCTCGACAGTTCCCAGACTTCCTTCACATCCTTGAGCGCCACGATGAAACTGTCCCGTGGCGGGGCGGTGTAGACCGCGCTGACCCGTGACGCGGTACCGTCCTTGCCGATCACCGGGATGGTTTTGACCAGGGACAGATCGCGGGCATCGAGTACCACAAGGTTGCCCGGCAGATAGTTGCCCACCAGCACCCATCGGCCATCCTTGCTCACCGCCAGGTTGCGGGTATTGAGCCCGGCGCGGACCTCGGCGATCAGCTTCAGGTTGTGCAAGTCGTACAGGCTGATCCAGCCATCGCGTGAGGCGACGTAGACGAAGCGTCCATTCGGCGAAAACTTCGGCCCGCCATGCACCGCAAAGTGCGAAGCAAACCGCGCCAGTACGTCGAAACGATCGCCGTCGAGGATGTTGATGTGATGGTCGCCGGCTTCCACCACCACAAACAGGTTCAGCGGATCGGCGCCATGCTGGGGTGTGTCGGGCAGTTTGCTGATATCGGCGAGAATGGAATGACTGCCGCGAATGTCATCGTTACTCCAAGTGGGCGGGGTGGCGGGTGGTTGCTGAAGGTAATCCACCAGCGCGTCGATCTGCGCGGGACTGAACACATGGGCATACCCGGCCATCTGACTCGCGGGGCGACCGTTCTGAATGACGCTGCGGATTTCATCGGGTTTGATCCGGCTCAGACTCTCCGGCAGCAAGGCCGGCCCCGTACCGCCGAAACGGTTGGCGCCATGGCAGCTCTGGCAATGTTGTTGGTAGAGGTCGGCAGCCGCGTCGGAGGATGGAAGCGCTGCACCGGCATCGGCCGCGCTGACCCATAACAAGGGGGCAAGCAGCATGCGCCTCATATCGCCACCTTGCCGTGGCGTTGCAGCACGGGAGCGGAGTAAAAGCGCGCCGGGTATTCCTGCTGTTGGGTCGCGAACAGATCGACCACTTTGCCGATCACCGTCAGCGTCGGAATGCCCGGTGGGCAATCCAGCGCCAGGGTCGGCAGCTGGTGCAGCATGCCTCGCGCGACGTGCTGGTCGGGACGTGTGCCATTGCTGATCAGCGCCGCCGGTGTATCGGCGGCCATTCCGGCTTCGATCAAGCGCTGGGCGATAATTCCGAGGTTCGATAACCCCATGTAAAACACCAGGGTCTGGCTGCTGTCGGCGAGGCTGCTCCAGGGCAGTGACAACTCACCATCGCGCTGCAAATGCCCGGTAATGAAGCGGCAGGAGTTGACCAGGTCCCGGTGGGTCAGCGGAATGCCGGCGTAAGCGCTGCAGCCGGAAGCGGCGGTAATGCCCGGGACCACCTGGCAGTCAATGTTGCGTTGCAGCAGATACTCCAGCTCCTCGGCGCCACGGCCGAATATGAACGGGTCGCCTCCCTTGAGCCGGACCACGCGCTGCCCCGAATCGGCGAGGTCGGCGAGCAGTTCGTTGATTTGTTCCTGGGGCAGGCTGTGGCAGCCGCTGGCCTTGCCGACGTAATGCCGGGCGCAGGTGAGGGGGATCAACGTCAGCAGCTCGGGGCTGATCAGGCGGTCGTAAACCACGGCGTCGGCCTGCATCAACAGGCTCCAGGCACGCAGGGTCAGCAAGCGTGGATCACCGGGGCCGGCGCCAACCAGGGCCACTTCGCCCGGTCTGAACGGGGACGCAAGTGCGGCCGGTAAAACAATCGATGGGTGCATGGGACGTCCTTGGTTCTTCATCAGGTCGGCGGGCTCCATCCTTTGCCAGATGCCTCGCCAGGCGGGTGTTTCAGTGCATGACGCAAGGGATGGTCATTAATGGCGGCATACCGATTTCTTCATCGCTGAGGTGGCAACCGGGGTCCTGGCCCCAGAGGTCGCCTTCGGCCCACGCGCGGGTGCGGGTATTGCCGTTGCAGATGTTCAACCAGCGGCATTGGCCACAACGGCCACCGACGGCGCGCGGATGCACACGCAGCTGCTGCAACAAGGCGTCTGGCTGGTCCAGCCAGAGCGTGCGAAACGGCGTATGCCGGACATTGCCCACCGAGTGCTGCCACCAGTAGGTGTCGGGATGCACTTCGCCGGTGTTGTCGATGTTGGCGATGCCACTGCCCGAGGCGTTGCCGCCCCAGGCCCTGAGCATGTTTTCCAGGCGCGGGTAATGTTCGGGTAGACGCAGGCCCACCCATTGCAGCAAGAGAATCGCGTCGGCATCGTTGTTGCCGCTGACAAAATCGCTGTCGCGACCCTGCTGGATGTCTTCCCAGGCCCGTTCGAAGATCAGCGTCATCGCCTCGCGGCTCATCTGCTGCCGGGCGTCGAGCTTGCGGCTGCGTTTGCCGCGACCGCTGTAGTTGAGGTGCGACAGATAAAACTTCTGCACGTCGTACTCGCGCATCAGCGCCAGTAATTGCGCAAGCTGGGCATGGTTCTCCTGGGTCAGGGTGGTGCGCAGGCCGACACGAATGCCCTGTTCGCGACAGAGGCGAATCGCCCGCATGGAGCTGGCGAAACTGCCCTTGAGTTGGCGGAACGCATCATGGGTGGCTTCCAGGCCATCGATGCTGATCCCGACATAGTCGAAATTCGCCGCGCGGATCTGCGCGATGTTTTGCTCATTGATCAGCGTACCGTTGGTGGACAACGCCACAAAGAAACCCTTGGTGCGGGCGTAGGCGCTGAGCGCAAACAGATCGTCGCGCAACAGCGGTTCACCGCCGGAAAGAATCAGCACCTTCACCCCGGCGTCGTGCAGATCGTCGATCACGGTCAGCGCGGCGGGCGTATCCAGTTCGTCGCGAAAGACACTGTCGGCGGACGTGGCGTAGCAGTGTTTGCAGGTCAGGTTACAGCGCCTGAGCAGGTTCCAGATCACCACCGGCGGCCGGTTGCTGCCCGGTGGGCTGGTTCTGGGGGCAGGCGCCTGGCCGGTCAGGGCACGCAAGTATTGGCTGATCCTCAACATGCAAATCTCCTTGAACAAGCGCGTGTTCAGCGTGGCACTGGCGGTAGTCGCAAACCGGTTTTTTTCAGGATGCGGCTGCTCACCAGCATCTCGTCGGCGGCGCAGGCGTCGCCCAGCAAGTAGCGCAGGTGTTCGCGGTAGCCGTCGATTTCCTCGCGGCTGCGACCGTGGACCATGGCGAACAGGTTGTAGCGCCACGCGGTTCGTCGCGGGCGCCGATAACAGTGGCTGACGAAGGGCTGCGCACCGATCAGTGCGCCAAGGCGCGGCATGTCCGTGTCGCGCACATCCCAGACCGTCATGCCGTTGTAGCGATAGCCCAGGCGATAGTGATTGGGGACGGCGGCGATGCGCCGGATGGCGCCCTCGGCCTGCAAGCGCTTGAGCAAGTCCAGGGTGGATTCGATGCTCAGTTCCAGTTGTTCGGCGAGCCAGGCCCACGGGTCGTCCAGCAATGGCAGGCCGGCCTGGGTCAACTCGATCAGACGGTGCGCCAGGGTGTCTTCAGACCGGGAAATACAGACCGACATGGTAGGTCTCCTCTTTGGGCAAGTTGAGCAGCGGCAGGCCGGTCAGGGTTTCAATGTGCTGCAGGGTTTCGGCGATACCTTGCTCGGTCGGGCAGCCGAGCACGAACCACATGTTCCAGGCGTGTTCGCGTCGGTAGTTGTGCGCCACTTCAGGCAGGGCCTGCAGTTGCTCGGCGACGTCTTCGAAACGCTCTTCCGGCACCGCCAGCGCCGCAAGGGTGAAGGCGCCGCCCAGGCGTTCGATGTCGAACATCGGGCCGAAGCGCGTGAGCATGCCGTCTTCCAGCAAATCATGGAGGCGGTCGAGCAGTTCGGTGCTGCTGCTCTCCAGTTCGGCGGCCAGTGCCTGCCACGGGTGGCGCACCAGCGGCAGGCCCAGTTGCAGACGGTTGATCAGCCGACGGTCGAGGTCATCCATGTTTGGGGGCTCCGGTTGGTGAGGGTGCAAAGCGTCCGCCGCACTGTTTGAACGCGTGAGTGCTGAACAGCAGTTGGTGGGGCAGGTCGCTCAGCAGGTGTTCTTCCAGCAACGCCTGGATCTGCGCCTCGACCAGCGCGCGTTGACGCCCGTGAACCATGCAGAACAGGTTGTAGCGCCACTGCGGCAAACGCCGTGGCCGTTGATAGCAGAGGGTGATCCCGTGCGCTCGGCCCAGGCGTTGGCCGACTTCGTCGATCAGCGCGTCCGGAACATCCAGCACCAGCATGGCGTTGGCGGTAAAGCCCAGCGCGCGATGGTTGAGCACCAGACCGACCCGGCGAAACAGCCCTTGCTCATGCCACTGGTGCATTTGCCCGAGCACCTGGTTTTCGTCGGCGTCTATCCGTTCGGCGAGGGCCTGATAAGGGCGCGATACCCGCGGCAACCCGCCTTCCAGATGCCGACGCAGCGCCAGTGCCTGTTTGGGACTCAACCCCGGCGTCATGAATTTTCTCCCAGGGAAAAACCGAGGTCGATGCGGTAAGCGGTCAACATCGGCAGATCCAGCGGCATGAGGCCGGTGTCTTTCTCAAGTTGTTCGAGAACGCGCTCGATGTGTTGGCGATCGGGGCCGGTCAGCACAAACCACAGGTTGTAGAAATGCTCCCGCGCGTAGTTATGGTTGACCTCGGGGTATTGGCTGATGTGCTCGGCGACCTGTTGCAAGCGTTCGGCGGGCACGGCGAGGGCGGCGAGGGTGCTGGCGCCGGCGCGACTGTGTTCGAACACCGGGCCGATCCGTGAGAGGGTGCCGGCCTGATCCATTTCTTCCAGACAAGCCATCACCTGCGCCTCGCGACAACCGAGAATCCGCGCCATCTCCTTGTACGGTTCCGCGCACAGCGGCATGCCGTGCTGGAAGCGGTCGATCAGTTGGCGGCTGAGCAGGTCGAGGTTCATTTCAATAGCCCATTTTTTGCGCGCGACTGCTGAAGAAGATGCCACTCGGCGCGGTGGCGGGAAGGGTGCTCAGCTGCTTCAGGGTGTACGGGTCCCAGACCTGAACCTGATCGCCGTCGCGTAACGACAGCCACAACTGATCGCCACGGGCAGTGAATTCCATATGCAGCACCGCCGGCCCTGGCCGCAGATCGGCGACCACGGCGTGGGTTTCGCTGTCGATGACCTGTACCCGATCGTTGTCCGGGTAGGCGAAATTGACCCACAGCTGTCGACCGTCCGGCCGCGACGTGACGAACACCGGTTGGCCCGCCACCGGGATGGCCGCGGTCTGCTGCCACGTGCGCGAATCCATTACCAGCACCTGGTGACGGCCGACGGCGGGCACGAAGGCCTGGTGATCGGCGACGGCCCAGCCCTCCAGATGCGGCATTTTGTAGACGGGCAATTTCGCCTGGCCGCGTCCGTAATCACCGAGCACTCGCTGTACACCGCGCTCCGGATGCCAGAGGTCGAGTTGCGCCATGCCGTCTTCGCCGAACAGTCCGGCCATGTAATAGCGACCATCCGGGGTAACCAGCGCGTCGTAGGGTTGCTGGCCGATGTCGGTGAATCGGCTGATCTGCGGCGTGTTGCCCTGACTGAAATCGGCGGTCCAGATCTCGCCGGTATCGAACAGGCTGAACACAAAACGTTGCCCCGGCGCGTCGACCAGGCCGACCACCCGTGAGCGCTTGCTGCCATCGGCCAGGGACGTGGCCGGAATATCGGCCACCAGTTGCAGGGTTTCGGCATCGAACACCTTGACCCCGCCGGGCACGTAGTTGGACACGGCGATGAGTTTGCCGTCCTGACTGATCGCGCCGCCGATGCTGTTGCCGCCCTGTATCACCCGTTGATCGATGCGTTGGGTCAGCAGGTCGATCTTGCTCAGCCCGCCGTCGCGGCCGAACACATAGGCATAACGCTGGTCGCGGGAAAACACCACCGAGGCATGGGACAGATCGCCCAAACCCTCGAGTCGGACCAGTGCCGTGCGGGTGTCGCTTTCGATGATTTGCACGCTGCCGGTGGCGCGCTCCACCACCACGCCCAGATCGCCGGTACCACGCAGCGGTGGCTGAACACACGCGGACAACAACAGCCCGGTCGCCGCTAAAAGCAGGGTTGAACGGATCATGGTGCGGGATATCCCTGGAGGAGAAGATCGACCAGCCAACGGATGTCATCCGGGCTGAGCAGCGGGGCCCAACCGGGCATCGCGGTGCCGGGCCGGCCTTGGCTAACGGTGGCTATCAGGCTGTCCCTGGACTTGCCCGCCAGCGTTGCGCGGGTCAGGTCGGGACCCAGTCCGCCGGTCATGTGCAGGCCATGGCAGGCGCCGCAGTCCTGGGCCAACAAGTGTTCGAGTTGTGCCTGACGCTTGGCGTCCGGCGCGGCAATCGCAGTTGCGCAAATGAGGAGGAGGGCCGCCAGAATCGCAGCGTGTCGATAAACCTTCATGACGCCCTCCAGTTGGCTATTTGAGACTCAGGACCCAGGTTGCAAGTGTCTTCGCTTCTTCATCTGTCACCGGGTTGGCGGGCATTGGCATCGGGCCCCAATTGCCTTGCGTACCGTTCTTGATGTGGCTGGCCAAGGTGTCCACGGCCCCGGCCACGCCCGCGTTCTTGGCCGCGACATCCTTGAGCGCCGGGCCGACAATCTTGGTGTCGATGGAATGGCAGGCGGCGCAGGGTTTGCTCTTGAACAGCTCTTGCGCGTCTTGGGCCGTGGCCGGCTGCACACTCAGCGCAGCGGTCAGGGCGAACAGTGAAAACAGAATATTTTTCATGGGGATTCCTTGCATTGATGGAGCTCAATAGATGTCGTGTTGGGTGTTGTAGACGTTGAATTTTCCGGTGGGTGTGATCAGTCGTTTGTCCTTTATGACTGATTTGAGCTTCAGCGTTTTGTCGTCGATCACTACCAGCGCCGATTCCTCTGACTGACCGCTCCACACGGAGAACCAGACTTCATCGCCGGCCTTGTTGTATTCCGGCTGTACCACCCGCATCGCGCCTTGCTTGATGCCGGCGTATTCGGCGATGGGCAGCACGGTGTAGCCGGCGTCGAGTTTGTCGATGTTGAACACCGCCACCGACTGGCTCAGCTTGGCGTCGGGGTTGAGGGTGGTGTCGACATACAGGTGACGGGAGTCAGGGTGGGTTTTGATAAACAGCGATCCGCCGCCCTGGCCCTTGAGTGAGGCGACCTGTTTCCAGGCGTATTGCGGGTGTTTGACCGGGTCGGTGCCGATCAGGGAAATGCCGTCATCACCCAGATGGCTGGTGGCCCAGACCGGGCCGTAGGTCGGGTGGTTGAAGTTGGCGCCGCGCCCCGGGTGAGGGGTTTTGCCGACATCCACCAGGGCTGCCAATTTGCGATCTTTGGAGTCGATCACGGCGACTTTGTTGGAGTTGTTGGCGGCGGTCATGAAGTAGCGGTGGGTGCTGTCCCAACCGCCGTCATGCAGGAAGGGCGCGGCATCGATGTAAGTGATGGTGAGGTTTTTGATGTCCTGGTAATTGACCAGCATGACCTTGCCGGTTTCCTTGACGTTGACGATGAACTCCGGCCATTCATGGGAAGCGATGATCGCCGCGACCCGGGGTTCGGGGTGGTATTCCTGTTTGTCGACGGTCATGCCGCGAGTCGAGACGATTTGTTTGGGCTCCAGGGTTTCGCCATCCATGATGGTGAATTGCGGCGGCCAATAGGAGCCGGCGACGGTGTATTTGTCTTCGTAGCCCTTGAATTTGGAGGTCTCCACCGAGCGCGCCTCGATGCCCACTTTGACTTCGGCGACCTTGGTCGGCTCCACCGGCCACAGGTCGATCATGTCGATCCGCGCGTCTCGACCAATCACCAGCAGGTAGCGACCGGAGGCGGAAATCCGCGAGATATGCACCGCATAACCGGTCTCGATCAGCTTGACGATTTTCTTGCTGTCACCGTCGATCAGGGCAATCTTGCCGTCATCGCGCAACGTCACCGAAAACAGGTTCGGCAGGTTGAGTTTGCTCAGTTGCTTCTTCGGACGGTCCTCGGGTTTGACCAGCACTTTCCAGGTTTTCAGCGTCTCGGCCATGCCCCATTCAGGCGGTGTCGGCGGCGTGTGCTGAATGAACTTGGCCATTGACGTGATCTGATCCTTGGTCAGCGCATTCGACGTTCCCCAGTTCGGCATGCCCGCCGGTGAACCGTAGGTAATCAACGCCTCCAGAAACGGTTGCCCGCGGGACTGGGTGATGTCCGGTGTCAGTGGTTTGCCGGTGGCGCCTTTGCGCAGAACACCGTGGCAGCCGGCGCAGCGCTGGAAGTAAATTTCCTTGGAAGAGTCGAACTCGGCCTGACTCATGTCGGGTGCTCCGGCGGCTTTGACCATCAGCGGGCTGGTCGTAGCGGCAGCGGGCTCGTTGGCCCGGGCCGCATGAGTCACCGCAAGGGCCAGCGCCGAACACAATGTGGCGACAGTCAGAGCAAACGTTTTTCTATTGCTGATCAGCATTCCATTTCTCCTCAGGCAAGACCTTTGCGATGTGCTGAAACGGCAGCGCAGAACGCAGGTTCTTAGTGCCGTGCAAGGCTATGCCCGAGCAGGCCAATGCTCGCTTGACCGCGATCAAGTTTGCCGGCCATGTCACTTGCCAGGTTGTCGCAGGGGCCCGTAGCGTGTGGCTTGAATCCGCTTTTGGAACAGACAGCCCATGGACCGAATCCAGTCTTGCGAACCCTTCTATCAACCGCTCAACAATGAGGAGGCGCTGTTCGAGCAAGCCTGGCGACACGGCATGCCGGTGCTGATCAAAGGCCCGACGGGATGCGGCAAGACCCGCTTTGTCCAGCACATGGCCCATCGGTTGAAACTGCCGCTGTACACCGTGGCCTGCCATGATGATTTGAGCGCCGCCGACCTGATCGGCCGTCATTTGATCGGTGCCCAAGGCACCTGGTGGCAGGACGGGCCACTGACCCGCGCGGTGCGTGAAGGCGGCATCTGTTATCTGGACGAAGTGGTCGAAGCGCGCCAGGACACCGTGGTCGTACTGCATCCACTGGCTGATGATCGTCGCGAGTTGTTCCTGGAACGCACCGGCGAAGTGCTGCAGGCGCCGCCATCATTCATGCTGGTGGTGTCGTACAACCCCGGCTACCAGAACCTGCTCAAGGGCATGAAACCCAGCACCCGACAACGTTTCGTGGCGATGCGTTTCGGCTATCCGCCGGTGGCCGATGAAGAGCGCATTGTCGCCCGGGAAGCGCAGGTGGACAGCGCGCTGGCGGCGCAAGTGGTCAGGCTGGGCCAGGCCCTGCGACGACTGGATCAACATGATCTGGAGGAGGTCGCCTCAACGCGACTGCTGATTTTCACCGCGCGAATGATCCGCTCCGGCATGAGCCCGCGTGAAGCGTGCATGGCCTGCCTGGCCGAGCCGCTGAGCGATGATCCGCTGACGGTTGCGGCGCTGATGGACGTAGTCGATGTCCACTTCGGCTGAGGCCAGACGCGTTGCGCCGGGTCACTTGCCGGGCGATCTGGCGATGTGGTTTTTCATTCTGGCTGAGCTGTCGGTGTTCGCCATCCTGATTCTGGCGTTCGCCGTGACCCAGGCACTCAAGCCGCAGCTGTTCGGTGAAAGCCGTCTATTGCTCAACACCTCTACCGGCCTGGCGATGACCCTGAGCCTGCTCACCGCCGGGCTGTTCGCTGCGCTGGCTCAAGAGCAAGTCAAGCGCTCCCGGTCTCGCCACGGCGCTGTCTACCTGCTGGCAGCGTTGCTCGCCGCCAGTGTCTACGTGGTGTTGAAGCTTACGGAATACCGGCACTTGCTGGCCACGGGGCTGGGCATGGAGCACAACACGTTTTTCACCCTCTACTGGATCCTCACCGGTTTTCATTTTCTCCATGTACTGCTCGGCATGGTCATCCTCGGATGGCTGGCCGAGCGTTGCCGTCGTGGCTTGTACCACGCCGCCAACCGCAGCGGGCTTGAATCGGGTGTGCTGTATTGGCACATGGTCGATCTGATCTGGGTCGTGCTGTTTCCACTGGTCTACGTGCTGAATTGACGGAGGTTTGGATGTCGGCTTCCAGGTTTTTGCTGGTCTGCTGGGCAGCGCTGGCCACATTAAGCGTATGCACGGTGGTGCTGGCACAGATGGGCGTGACGTGGCTGCTGTCGGTGGCCATTTTGCTGGTGGCGGTCGGCAAGGCCTGGCTGATTGCCGATGGCTTTATGGAAATGCGCCATGCCCCGCGATTGTGGCGCCGGTTGATGGTGAGCTGGGCGTTGGTGTTGGCGGTGGTTGTGGGGCTGACGCTGGTTTCAGTCGGTTAATTACCTGTGGCGAGGGAGCTTGCTCCCGCTCGGTTGCGAAGCAGCCGTAAAACCTGTGCCTGCTTTCTATCTGAATATTCGCGGTGACTGTTTTAGGGCCGCTGCGCACCCCAGCGGGAGCAAGCTCCCTCGCCACAGGTTGGTACCTGGGGTCCTGATGCCAATACCCGACCAAAACCATCTGCCTTTCTTGATCGCCATCAAGCTGGTTTCAACCCTTCGCTTCCTATCATGGGCACGCCAAGCAAAGAGGAAGCGACCATGTCAGAGACCTTCACCAAAGGCATGGCCAGGAATATCTACTTCGGGGGAAGCATCTTCTTCTTCCTGATATTCCTGGCCTTGACCTATCACACGGAACAGACCTTTCCAGTGCGCAGCAATGAAGCGCAGTTAACTGAATCAGTGATCCGCGGCAAGACGGTCTGGGAGCAAAACAACTGCATCGGCTGCCACACGCTGCTGGGCGAAGGCGCCTACTTTGCGCCTGAGCTGGGCAACGTGTTCCAGCGGCGCGGCGGGGAGGCGGGCTTCAAACCCTTTCTGCATGCCTGGATGAAAATGCAGCCGCTGGGCGTACCGGGCCGGCGAGCGATGCCGCAGTTCAAGTTGAGCGAGCAGGAGGTGGATGACATCGCCGAGTTCCTCAAATGGAGTTCGAACATCAACACCAATGGCTGGCCGCCAAACAAGGAGGGCTAAGCGATGAGCATTGCTAATCCGCATCTGAAATTCGCCTCGCAAGCCGTGGCCAAACCGTACTTCGTGTTTGCCCTGATGCTGTTTCTCGGTCAGGTGCTGTTCGGTTTGATCATGGGTGTGCAATACGTGATAGGGGACTTTCTGTTCCCGATCATTCCCTTCAACGTGGCGCGAATGGTACACACCAACCTGCTGATCGTCTGGCTGCTGTTCGGCTTCATGGGCGCTGCCTACTATCTGATTCCGGAAGAGGCCGACCGCGAACTGCACAGCCCTAAACTGGCGATCATTCTGTTCTGGGTATTCGCCGCCGCGGGCGTGCTGACGATCCTCGGCTATCTGTTGGTGCCTTATGCGGGCCTGGCCAGACTGACCCACAATGAGTTGCTGCCGACCATGGGCCGGGAGTTTCTGGAGCAGCCGACCATCACCAAGATGGGCATTGTGGTGGTGTGCCTGGGCTTTCTCTACAACATCGGCATGACCCTGCTCAAAGGTCGCAAGACCACGGTCAGCATGGTGATGATGACCGGGCTGATCGGCCTGGCGGTGTTCTTCCTGTTCTCCTTCTATAACCCTGGCAACCTGGCCCGCGACAAGTTCTATTGGTGGTGGGTGGTGCATCTTTGGGTGGAAGGCGTGTGGGAACTGATCATGGGTTCGATGCTCGCTTTTGTCCTGATCAAGATCACCGGTGTCGACCGGGAAGTCGTGGAGAAATGGCTCTATGTGATCATCGCCATGGCGCTGATTACCGGGATCATCGGCACCGGTCACCACTTCTTCTGGATCGGTGCGCCCGAGGTCTGGTTGTGGGTCGGCTCGATCTTCTCGGCACTCGAACCGCTACCGTTCCTGGCCATGGTGATCTTTGCCTTCAGCATGGTGAAGAACCGTCGCCGGCAACACCCGAACCGCGCCGCCACGCTGTGGGCCAAAGGCACCACGGTCACCGCGTTCTTCGGTGCGGGCGTCTGGGGTTTTCTGCACACCCTGGCACCGGTCAACTTCTACACCCACGGTTCGCAACTGACCGCGGCTCACGGTCACCTGGCCTTCTACGGTGCTTACGCGATGATCGTGATGACCTTGATCAGCTACGCCATGCCGCGTTTGCGCGGGCTGGGTGAAGCCGCTGACGAGCGTTCGCAGACCTTCGAAATCTGGGGTTTCTGGTTGATGACCTTGTCGATGGTGATGATCACACTGTTCCTCACCGCTGCCGGTGTCGTACAGGTTTACCTGCAACGCTGGCAGGCCGACGGGATCGCGTTGCCATTCATGGCCACGGTCGAACATCTGCAGGTACTGTTCTGGGCGCGTCTGGGCGCCGGTCTCGGGTTCTTCGCCGGGCTCGCGTGTTACCTGTTCAGCTTCAAACAGCGTAGCCGCGCCGCCTTGCGTGCCCCGGCTGCGGTGGTTCCTTCATGAGCCGGTGTAACGGCTAGAAAAGGTCGGCCCGGCTAATACAGCGGGCCGTTTCTTTGGTTTCCAGGAAGGGCAAGCATCATGGCGTTTACCGTCGAACTGGAAGAGTGGGTCGGCAGTGTCTGGCATCGTTTTATCACCCGGCGTGCCAGCCCGGACTTCCCTGAAGCGCGGGTTGAACTGGCCAGTCAGCAACGCCCGCTGGCGCTGTTGTTTCATGCCATGGGCGGCGCCAATGGCATCGGCGTGGAAGCGGCCAGCGACCGCGATCTACTGCTGCGGCGCAACGTGTTGCAGCAGATCGCCGGCACCTGCAAACAAGTGCCGTTGGCGTGGTGCGACGCGAGTAATTTGCGGCTGCCATCGAGTCTGGCAGTCTTCCCTGAAGTCGCACTGAACGAGGAACTCTATCGCTGGCTCGCGTTGCTGGCGGCACAAGCCGGGCAGATGCGTCACTGGGGGCGGGACAATCAACGCTGGACGCAACAGTTGTTGCGACGCTATCCCGCGCTGCGTGTTCGCTACAAACGACTGGTCGATGCTCATCTGCAATTGCGCCCGGATCCGGCAACACTGAACCCCGGCGAAGCGGCCTTGGAACGGGCGTTATGCCAGGCATTGCGTGAGCCAGGCAGTGTCGAACATTTTCCCCGCAGCGAACGGGCCGCGTGGCCGCTGCCGCTGTGGTTGTACCCGCCACAAAACCTCGCCAGCCCGCAGGCTGCGGATCTGGGCGATGAATCCGAAGAGTCTTTGACCACGCCGCCCGGCGAACAGAAAAGCGGGCGTAAACGCGCGACGCGGATCGACGAAAGCACCCGCGACGGTGGGTTGTTAATCGTGCGCCTGGAGAACCTGTTCAGCTGGACCGAGCACGTCGACCTGGATCGTTGGTCGGACGACAGCGAAGACCCGGACGCTGCCAGAGTCGCCGACGACCTGGATGAATTGACCCTGTCGCGCACCCGTCTGCGCAAGGGCGGCGGTCTGAAGCTGCACCTGGATTTGCCACCGGCCGATGTCGACGATATTCCCCTCGGAGAGGGCATCAAGTTGCCGGAGTGGGACTACCGTAAACAACAGATGCAGGACAGCTTCGTCAATCTGCAAATGATGGTGCCCCGCGACTGTGAGGCGCAGCCGCTGCCATTACGGTTGAAGGCCTCGGCGCACCGCTTGCGGCGCCAGTTCGAGCACCTGCGTAATGACCGCCAATGGTTACGCCAGCAACCCCAGGGCTCTGAACTGGACATGCAGGCCTGGCTGGATTTTCACGTTGAGCGCGAGCATGGCCAGTGTGCCGAACGTGGTCTGTTCATGGAGCAACGGCAGACCCGCCGCGACCTGGCGTGTCTGTTGCTGGCCGACGTGTCGATGTCCACCGACGCCCACCTGAACGATGAGCATCGCGTCATCGACGTCATCCGCGACAGCCTGCTGCTGTTCGGCGAAACCTTGTCAGTGCTGGGCGATGATTTCGCCCTGTACGGGTTTTCCTCGCTGCGTCGTCAGCAAGTGCGCATGCAGGAACTCAAGGCGTTCACCCAGCGTTATGACGACACCACACGAGGTCGTATTCAAGGTCTCAAACCGGGGTATTACACGCGCATGGGCGCCGCCATTCGCCAGGCCACGCAACTATTGGGCACGAGCAAGCGGCGCAGCAAACTGTTGCTGCTGCTCACGGATGGCAAACCGAATGATCTGGATTTGTATGAGGGCCGCTACGGTGTCGAAGACACTCGCGAGGCGGTGCTGGAGGCGCGACGTCAGGGGCTGACGCCGTTCTGTATCACGATCGATCGCGAGGCCGGGGATTACCTGCCGTACATGTTTGGCGCCAATGGCTACACCTTGATCCGTCAGCCCGAGCAGTTACCGCTACGCTTGCCGCAGTTATATCGCCAGCTGACTCAACCGTGATGTCCTTGGCCACCTGGGTACATGTAGCAACTGCCGAGCCTGCAAAGCGCAGACTCTGTGGTGAGGGGGCTTGCCCCCGTTCGGCTGCGAAGCAGTCGTAAAAACAGCCAGTGTGTTTTATCTGCCACAACGTGATTACCGGGTCAGGGCCGCTTCGCGACCCAACGGGGGCAAGCCCCCTCGCCACAGGGGCTGTGTTTCGCAGGCGCGAGATGTGTGGAATTGAAAATTGCGGTATGGCTCAGGAGATGCTGCGCGGCAGCCAGAAAAACATCGTCACGCAGAAGATTGTCAGGCCGATGCAGAACCACTTGAATCGACGCAACCGACGTTGCGCCGCGTGTGCGGCCAATGCCGGCAGGGGCATGCCGCATTGACGGCACTCGATTTCTTGGGGTGGGTTGGCATGTTGGCAATACAGGCAGACGGGCATGGCACTCACTCAAACTGTTCCAGGCGCAGACGATCAAGAATGGCGATCTGACGGCCGTCCTGAGTGATGATGTTTTCATCGATCAAGCGGCGAATGATCCGCGAAAAGGTTTCCGGCTGGATCGACAGATGCCCGGCAATCAGCTGCTTGGCCATCGGCAGCTCGAATTGGCTGTCAACGGTTTGCTGGCGCACCAGTTGCGTCAGCAGATAACGCACGACCCGGTGGGTGGCGTTTTTCAATGACAGGGTTTCGATTTCGTTGACCCGTTGATGCAAGCGAACGCAGAGCTTGCCCAGCAGTGCAAAGGTCAGCCGACTATTGCTCTGCAGCAGGCGCATGTAGGTGCTGTTGGATAACCGGTAGAGCTGGGTGGGGCAGATCGCTTCGGCCGAGGCCACATAGTTCGGGGTGTCCATCAGCATCATCGCCTCGGCGAAGGTTTGCCGATCACTGATGACCTCGAACACTTTCTCCTGCCCATCGGGTGTCAGCCGGTAGATCTTCACCGCGCCGGCAATGATGAAATAGAACGAATCGGCTGGCTCACCTTGACGGAACAACGGCTCGCCCTTGTCGATGCTCAGCAAGTGGCTGGTACTCATCAGTTCATCCAGCTGTTCTTCGTTCAACGGCTCGAACAAGTGATGACTGCGCAGAATCTGGTGATGGACGCGATGAAGCACCATGAGAATTCATCCTGAAGATAGAGAAGGGGGATCAGGTCAGACGAGACCTAGAGAAACGCCGCTGGCCAGGGCCAGGATTGAGGTCAACACAACAAACCAGGCCAGTGGCTGGATGACTTTTTTCATGACGACTCCGGGTAATCGAGAGGGATCCAGGATTTCTAAAAGGCTGCCCATGCAGAGCAAGACGCGGGCCAGGCTTGGAGGGCCTTGTTTATTGGGGGTGTCAGTGATCAGGGTAAAAAACACCGTGATCTTTAGGGTTTAAATGACCATCACAGGGTCATTTGTACCCTGAACCAATCACCCTTGTGGGAGCGAGCCTGCTCGCGATAGCGGTGGGCCAGCCAACATTGATGCTGAATGTGCCGCCGCTATCGCGAGCAGGCTCGCTCCCACAA
>NZ_MOBM01000039.1:551012-1028186 GCF_003732275.1 Pseudomonas frederiksbergensis | reverse complement strand
GTTTTGTTTTGTCCGCAGGAAAGTTCGTACAGCATCATCGGACCGCTCCCGGCGGTCACGTCTCGCTCAGGCGTCATGTCGATGAGCATTTTCTTCATCGACATGGGCGCAGTTCGGCAAGGGCACGACGGTGATGCAGGGACAAGTCTCACCACGGGTGTTGGCCATGAGTGGGAAAACCCATCATCCCATCGTGCAGGAGAGTGGCGACCTGTCGGACGAGATCGCCGGCACCGTTTTCGAGATATCGGCGCAAGAGCTTGCCGCGGCCGACGAATACGAGGTGGCGGATTACAAGCGCGTCAGTGTGACCCTCAAGTCCGGCATCACCGCCTGGGTCTATGCACGAGCGTGAGTGCTGGTAAGGGTCGCAGCATCTGTGGGAGGGGAAAAAGATTTGTCTCTGTTTCGCTTTAGGCTTCGAGCGGGATGATGACCGGAAGACTTCAATCCTCCGTATCATCACCCTGAAATCAAGGCTGCGACTGGCTACCCGCTCTCATGACCCCCATCTCACCATTGGCCACGAGCCAGCGAAACAGCTCGGTCACCGACACCGTGTGGCTGCGCTCTATCCAGCGCACCAGCGCCGGGCCGTAATGTTCGGTGTAGCGGCTGAGCACTAGTTGGCGACAGTCCGGTGACAGGCGCAGGGTGATTTCCCGACAGTGCAGATGCAGATTGGCCGTGTCGTCCCGGATCACCCGTTGCTGCAGAGTCAGGCTATTGCTTTCAGAAACCATCGGCCGGTGCTCCTGTGCATTGAGGGGTAGTGTTCTCTGGCGAGCCTTGTTTGCCATCGGCCACGTAAGCAGCACGATGCTCGGCCACCACATTACGCAACGCGCTGTAATAGTCCGGCAGTTTTTGCAGGCTGTCGGTCAGCGGTAAGGCTTCTGCCCGATCATCGATGATGCCACCGACAGTGCTGATAGTGGACAGCGTCTCGACGGTATCGCTATTGCTGCCGAATGGATCGACCACAAAGCCGAGCACGCGTCCGGCGGCGTCGCGACTGTTGGAGGTCCCGAGCAATGGCAGCTCGACGATCGGACCGTTGCCGATGCCCCACACGCCGAAGGTCTGGCCGAAGTCCGAGTCGTGGCGCGGGATACCGGCCATGCCGGAGACGTCGATCAAGCCCACTACCCCGACCGTGGTGTTGAGCGCGAAACGTCCCAGGGTATTGACCGAGCGCATCGGGTTGCCTTGCAACAGGTCATTGATAAAGACCTTCGGTTCGCCAAAGTTCGCTACAAAGTTATGCATACCGGTCTGGAAAAAGTCTGGCGTGTAGCGGTAGCCGCGCGCGACCGGCGCCAAGGCGTAATCATCAACCACCCGGTTAAACGCGAAGACGCCGCGATTGAACGGTTCCGCCGGGTCGTACACCGAATAGGCGATGTCGGCGCAGGCCACGTTGGTGGTGGACGGCGGCTGGCTACTGCAACCCGTAAGTCCTGCGGCCAACACGGCAATTGAGGTGTTGCGGGTCAACCAGGGAGCACACTTGAAAGGCAACATGGACACAAGTCTCAGGAGGAATTCGCCGTGATGCTGAGCTCCTAGCCTTGCGCCAAGATGTCTGGTTTATTGCGGCGCTGATGTTTTATTGCAGAGTTGAAATATATGACGCGCGGCCGTGAATGGTTTTAGATGGCGGTTCCATTCGCCCCTTAAGTGACCTTCGGTGAACAGCCTTTTAATTGTGGACGACGACCTTGAAGTCCTTGATCTACTGAAAAAATTCTTCGTGCAGCACGGCTACAGCGTCGAGGTCGCCACAGACGGTGCGTCGCTGTGGTCGGCCATAGAGCGCCAGGCGCCGGACCTGATCATTCTGGACGTGATGTTGCCCGGCGACAGCGGGCTGGTCCTGTGTCAGCAACTGCGGATTCGACACGCAATACCGGTAATCATGCTGACGGCCATGGGCGAGCTCAGTGATCGGGTAGTCGGTCTGGAGCTGGGCGCCGATGATTATCTGACCAAACCCTTCGACGCCCGTGAACTGCTGGCCCGAGTGCGCGCCGTGCTGCGCCGAGTGGACGAACGCCGTCCGGTGTTGCAGGAACGGCCACGGCCGCTGATCGACTTCGCCGACTGGCACTTGGACGTCACTCGCCGTGAGTTGCGCTCGCCGGACAACGTGATGATCCCGCTGTCGGCCGGTGAGTTTGACCTGCTGCTGGTCTTTGTCGAACACCCCCAACGCATTCTCACTCGTGAACAATTGCTGGACCTGGCGCGCGGGCATTGCCATGAGGCGTTCGATCGCAGCATCGACGTTCAGGTCAGCCGTCTGCGGCGCAAACTCGAGTCCGACACCAAGCGCCCGGCGATGATTCGCACCGTGCGCAACGGCGGTTACCTGTTTACGCCCAGCGTGACGCGGCGATGAGCTGGCTGAAGCGGACTCGCGCCCGAGACTGGGCGCAAGATACGGTGGCGCGCTGGATCGCGTTGACGATCATCCTGGCCATGCTCATTTCACTGGCGCTCAATGGGTTGTTTATCCAATTGGCCGGGGTTTGGGCGCGCCCGCCACTGACCGAAATCGGCTTGCTGGAAAAAGCCGCCGCCATCGCCCGCATCATCGAGGCCGCCCCGGCGCCACTGCGCAACCCATTGGCGCAAGCTGCCAACGAGAACGGCTTCACTGTCACTTGGCACCCTGACCGGCACGATCTCAACCTGCCGACAGTGGATGATCCGAAGTCTGACATCGGCTCGACCATCCTGCAGCCGATGCTCAGAGCCCCTGACCGGCGCATCGAAGCCTATGAACCGGCCGACTGGACGGAGCACATGGAAGACGCGCATTACGCGCTGCTGATCGAGCTATCGGATTCATCATGGCTGATGTTCTCCGCGCCCTCGCGCAGTTGGGGGCTCGACGAAGCACCACGCTACCTGATCGTGATCCTGCTAGTGCTGATCTCCACCGCACTGGTCGCACTGATCGCCACCCGACGCCTCGCCACTCCTTTGCAGCGCTTCGCCGAAGGCGCCCGCCGCTTCGGCGTGGACTTTCGCGCACCGCCGATCGAACCGCTCGGCCCCCACGAAATCCGCCAGGCCATTCTCGCGTTCAACGCCATGCAGGCCCAGTTGCAACACTTCATCCGCGATCGCACGCAAATGCTCGCCGCCATTTCCCACGACCTGCGCGCTCCTCTGACGCGGATGCGCTTGCGTGGCGAATTCATCGAAGACAGCGAGCAACAGCAGCGGCTTTTTCGTGATGTGGATGAAATGCAGGCAATGATCAACTCGGCGCTGGAGTTCTTTCGTGATGATGCGCGGCTTGAACCGGCGACCCAGTTTGATCTGGCGGAACTGCTGCAAACATTGCTTGATGATTACCGCGATCAGGGAGTCGACATTACGTTCAGCGGGCCGCTGCGGTGGGTGTATTTCGGGCGTCCGTTGGGGCTTAAACGGGTGATGACCAACTTGCTCGACAACGCTATCAAGTACGGCAGTGAGCCGGGGATTGAACTGGTCCCGAGCGCTGGCCAGGTGCGGATCAAAGTACTGGATCGTGGACCGGGCATTCCAGATGCCTGCCTTGAGCAAGTGTTTGTGCCGTTCTTCCGGATGGAAGGCTCGCGGAACAAAAGCACTGGGGGGGTTGGTTTAGGGTTATCGGCGGCGCGGGCGATTGTGCTGGAGCACGGAGGCGAGCTGACATTGCGTAATCGGTCGACGGGCGGGTTGGAAGCGTTGGTGGTGTTGCCGGTGCATTAGGTCCCGAAGGACTCGCCTCGAAATGATCAAAAACCTGTGGCGAGGGAGCTTGCTCCCGCTGGGTCGCGAAGCGGCCCCAAAGAAAGGACTACTGCGCAGTCCAGCGGGAGCAAGCTCCCTCGCCACAGTTTTCAGCCAACAGGCCAAGGGGAAATCCTCCCCAAGGATTGTGTAAACCTAAGCCTCCCAGCCCGCCCCACTGACCGCCGCCTGCGCCAGTGGGTGCAGGTCTGCCCCTTGATGCTCCGTCTGCCAGGCCAGCAATTCCTTGCGCATGCCGGGTGTCCAATACATCTGCAGGTGATTGCGCACACCGAGCACGGCCGTTTGCTGGTCCGGCTCGCTGGCGAAGTACTGGGCGATCTGGTTGACCATTTTGATCAGATTGTCAGTGCTCATCGGCGTACCTCGGCTTTTGCTCCAGCAGTGCGTGCCTGGCGGCGTTCGTCGAGCAGACGTTGTTGTTCGTCGCTGAATTCCTGATAGCGTTTTTGCCACTCGGAAGGGTGGTAGACGCGGCTGACTTCAACGGCGGTAACCTTGTACTCCGGACAGTTGGTGGCCCAGTCGGAGTTGTCGGTGGTGATGACGTTGGCCCCCGATTCAGGGAAGTGGAAGGTGGTGTACACCACGCCTGGGGCTACCCGTTCGGTGATCCGCGCGCGCAGTACGGTCTGTCCGGCGCGGCTGCCAATGCCGACCCAATCATCTTCGTTGATGCCACGGCTCTCGGCGTCGGTCGGGTGGATTTCCAGGCGGTCTTCGTGGTGCCAGGCGACGTTGTCGGTACGCCGGGTCTGGGCGCCGACGTTGTACTGGCTGAGGATGCGCCCGGTGGTCAGCAGCAACGGATAACGGTTGTTGACCTTTTCCTCGGTGGGCACGTAGCCGGTGAGCATGAATCGCCCCTTGCCGCGCACGAATTCCTCGATGTGCATGGTTGGCGTGCCGTCCGGTGCCGCCGCGTTGCATGGCCATTGCAGGCTGCCGTGGCGATCCAGTTCGGCGTAGCTGACGTTGGTGAAGGTCGGCGTCAGGCTGGCGATTTCATCCATGATTTCTGACGGATGTTTGTAGTTCATCGGGTAGCCCAGCGCGTTGGCCAGGGCCACGGTGCCTTCCCAGTCAGCCTTGCCGCCCAGAGGGTCCATGACCTTGCGCACCCGGGAGATGCGTCGTTCGGCGTTGGTGAACGTGCCGTCTTTTTCCAGGAACGAGCAGCCCGGCAGGAACACGTGGGCGAACTTGGCGGTTTCGTTGAGGAAAATGTCCTGCACCACGATGCATTCCATGGCGGACAGGGCTGCGGTGACGTGCTGGGTATTCGGGTCGCTCTGGGCGATGTCTTCGCCCTGGCAATACAGGCCCTTGAAGCTGCCGCTGAGGGCGGCCTCGAACATGTTGGGAATGCGCAGGCCCGGATCGGGTTGCAGGGTGACATTCCAGGCCTGTTCGAACTGCGCCCGTACCACCTCGTTGGAGATGTGGCGGTAGCCAGGCAACTCGTGAGGGAAGGAGCCCATGTCGCACGAGCCCTGAACGTTGTTCTGCCCACGCAGCGGGTTCACGCCCACGCCTTCGCGGCCGATGTTGCCGGTGGCCATGGCCAGGTTGGCGATGCCCATGACGGCGGTGCTGCCCTGGCTGTGTTCAGTGACACCCAGGCCGTAGTAGATCGCCGCATTGCCGCCGGTGGCATACAGACGGGCGGCGGCGCGGATGTCGGCAGGGTCTACGCCGCAGATGGCGCCAAGGACTTCCGGCGAGTTTTCCGCGCGGCTGACGAATTCTCGCCAGTGGGCGAAATCAACGTCCTCGCAACGAGCGTCGATAAAGGCCTGGTTGAGCAGTCCTTCGGTGACGATAACGTGAGCCAGTGCGTTGAGCATGGCGACGTTGGTGCCCGGGCGCAGGGCCAGGTGCAGTTCGGCGCGGGCATGCACCGAGTCCACCAGATCAATGCGTCGTGGGTCGATGACGATCAGCCGCGCGCCTTCACGCAGGCGGCGTTTGAGCTGGGAGGCGAACACCGGGTGGGCGTCGCTGGGGTTGGCGCCCATTACCAGGATCACATCGGCCTGCATCACCGAGTCGAAACTCTGAGTGCCGGCGGATTCGCCAAGAGTTTGTTTCAAGCCATAGCCGGTCGGCGAGTGGCAGACCCGCGCACAGGTGTCGACGTTGTTGTTGCCGAACGCGGCGCGCACCAGTTTTTGCACCAGGTAGGTTTCTTCGTTGGTGCAGCGGCTGGAGGTGATGCCACCAATGGAGTCGCGGCCGTACTTTTGCTGCAGCCGGCGGAATTCGCTGGCTGCGTAGGTCACCGCTTCATCCCAGCTGACTTCCTGCCAGGGATCGTTGATGTTTTTGCGGATCATCGGTTTGGTGATGCGATCCGGGTGGGTGGCGTAGCCCCAGGCAAAGCGCCCTTTGACGCAGGAGTGGCCGTGGTTGGCCTGGCCGTTCTTGTCCGGAACCATGCGCACCAGCTTGTCGCCTTTCATCTCGGCGCGGAACGAGCAGCCCACGCCGCAATAGGCACAGGTGGTGATCACGCTGCGTTCGGGCTGACCCAGTTCGACCACGCTTTTTTCCATCAGGGTCGCGGTGGGGCAGGCTTGCACACAGGCGCCGCAGGACACGCATTCGGAGTCGAGGAAGTTATCGCCACCGGCGGCCGCGACTCGGGATTCGAAACCGCGCCCGGTAATGGTCAGGGCAAAGGTGCCCTGGGTTTCTTCGCAGGCGCGCACGCAGCGGTTGCAGACGATGCACTTGCTCGGGTCGTAATCGAAGTAGGGGTTGGAAGTGTCCTTCACGTCGGCCAGATGATTTTCACCTTCATAGCCGTAACGCACTTCCCGCAGGCCAACCTGACCGGCGACAGTTTGCAGCTCGCAATTGCCGTTGGCCGAGCAGGTCAGACAGTCCAGCGGGTGATCGGAGATGTACAACTCCATGACATTGCGGCGCAGGGTGGCGAGCTTCGGCGTCTGGGTGTGCACGCTCATGCCTTCGCTGACCGGCGTGGTGCAGGACGCGGGGTAGCCGCGCATGCCATCGATCTCCACCAGGCACATGCGGCAGGAGCCGAAGGCTTCCAGGCTGTCGGTGGCACACAGTTTGGGAATGGTGGTGCCCAGCAGCGCGGCGGCGCGCATCACCGAGGTCCCTTCGGGCACGCTGATGCTGCGGCCGTCGATGTTCACGGTGACCTGCACCTGGCTGTCGCGGGCCGGGGTGCCCAAGTCGATATCTGTATTCGGGTCGAAGAGAGTGATCATTGGTCGGCCTCCGAGGACTGCAGACCGAAGTCGGCGGGGAAGTACTTGAGGGCGCTGACCACCGGATAGGAGGTCATGCCGCCCAACGCGCACAGCGAACCGTATTGCAGGGTGTCGCACAGGTCCTTGAGGATGATCACCTGCTCATCACGACTGTTCTGGTCAGGCGCGGCCAGCAGGCGGTCGATCACCTCCACGCCCCGGGTCGAGCCGATGCGGCATGGGGTGCATTTGCCACAGGATTCCTCGGCGCAGAACTGCATCGCGAAGCGCGCCATGTGGGCCATGTCCAAGGTGTCGTCAGCCACTACCACACCGCCGTGACCGAGCATGGCGCCGATGGCAGCGAAGGCTTCGTAATCCAGCGGCGTGTCGAATTTCGACGGTGGCACCCAAGCGCCGAGCGGGCCACCGACCTGAGCGGCCTTCAGCGGTCGGCCACTGGCGGTCCCGCCGCCGTAGTCTTCCACCAGTTCCCGCAGGGTCAGACCAAAGGCCCGTTCCACCAGGCCGCCGTGACGAATATTGCCCGCCAGCTGGAAGGGCATGGTGCCCAGGGAGCGGCCCATGCCGTAATCGCGGTAGAACTGCGCACCCTTGGCCAGAATCAGCGGCACCGAGGCCAGGGTCAGCACGTTGTGTACCAGGGTCGGCAGGCCGAACAGACCCTGCAAGGCGGGGATCGGTGGCTTGGCGCGAACAATCCCGCGCTTGCCTTCGAGCGAGTCCAGCAGCGCAGTTTCTTCACCGCAGATGTACGCGCCGGCACCAACTCGCACTTCCATATCGAAGGCCTGGCCGCTGCCGCCGACATCGGCGCCGAGGTAACCGGCGGACCGGGCAATATCCAGTGCCGCACGCAGTGTCGCCACGGCAGCCGGGTATTCCGAGCGCACATAGATGTAGCCGTAAGTCGCTCCAACGCACAGACCGGCAATCGCCATGCCTTCGATCAGCAGGAACGGGTCGCCTTCCATCAGCATGCGGTCAGCAAAGGTGCCGGAGTCGCCTTCGTCGGCGTTGCACACAATGTATTTCTGCGCAGCCTGGGTGGCGCGCACCGTGCGCCATTTGATCCCGGCCGGGAAGGCCGCGCCGCCACGGCCACGCAACCCCGAATCGAACACAGCAGTCGCGGTCTGCTCGCCGCCCAAGGCGATGGCCTGGGTCAAGCCCTCGAAGCCGCCGTGAGCCCGGTAATCCTCCAGGGACAGCGGCTGGGTAATGCCAGCGCGGGCAAACAGCAGGCGTTGTTGAGTCTTCAGATACGGCAACTCTTCCACCAGCCCCAGGGCCAGCGGATGGGCGGACGGCTCGCCTTGCAGCGCATCGAGCACCGACGGCACATCGGCAGCCGTCAGCGGGCCGAAGCCGATACGACCTTGCGGGCTGTCCACTTCCAGCAGCGGTTCCAGCCAGTACAGGCCGCGAGAACTGGTGCGTTGCAGGTCCAGCTGCAGATTGCGTTGGGCCTGAGTGGCAAGGGCCACGGCCACCTCATCGGCGCCCACGGCGCGGGCCAGAGAATCACAGGGCAGATAGAGGCGCGGCATCATGCATCCTCCCGGCAAGCATCGAGCAGGGCATCCAGACGCTCGGGGCTGAGCCGCGCATGCAGCTGACCATCCAGCTCCAGGGCTGGCGAGCAGGCGCAGGCGCCGAGGCAATACACCGGGCGCAGACTGATGTTGCCGTCGGCGCTGCTGCCGTGGTCGTCCAGTTGCAGACGTTCGCGCAACTGCGCGGCGAGCTGCTCGGCGCCGCGGCTCTGGCAGGACTCGGCCCGGCACAGACGCAGAATATGCCGGGCCGGAGGCGCGGTGCGGAAGTCATGGTAGAAGCTGATCACCCCGCGAACCTCGGCCTGACTCAGGTTGAGGGCGTGGGCAATCTCGGGGATGGCGGCATCGGGGATGTAACCGATGCCCTCCTGAATCTCATGAAGGATGGGCAACAGTGCGCCGGGGGAGCGTTTGTGGCGCTCCAGCAGGCTGTTGACCATAGGCAGGTGCAACATCTCATCAGGCATACAGCATTCCTCACGATCACGGACAAACCAGGCGGTTGTCAGTTGTCCGAAAGTGTCGGCTGCGGCAGTCACACCACGTCACGGCATCGTGGCATTTTCAGGCCGTTGGCCAGGCACCCTGAGCGGGCATCTTGTTGGGCCCGGTGCGGTCTTTGCCGCACCTCTTCAGGGCATAACAGGCAGCTTGCCATGCTGCCTTTGATTCATCAGCACCAAAGCGACGTGTTCGATTCTGTCTACGACTATCTATTAAGTCTAGAAGAGCGCAGGCCGAGGCGTTCGCTCACTGAGTAGTTTTCAGGTAACCCTTGAGCGCCATGGGCGGGGTGTCAAAACACTCACTTGGCGGGAAGGATCATCACCCACAACACCACCGTGGTCAGTGCCGCCAACACACTGCACGCTCCGGCGATGACATGACGGACGACGGGGTATTCAGACTGCTTGAGCCAGGCAATCACCAGAAGCCAAGTTCCGACAAAGGCCCCTAAAACCGCCATCAACGTATAGAACATGAATACTACGCCCCGTGCCGAGTTTCCTCCGGGGACAAACCATCTGTTGAACAGAATCAGCACCGCAAGCCCGACAATAAAGCTACCCACGGCACCTGCCAGATTAGCGAGCCACAGATTCCCGGTACCACGGTTCCTCACCACCCAAATCCACATCCCCACTGTCGCAGCGAAGAACACCAACACGCCGATTAGCTGCATTCAATCCTTTTCCTTGTTAACAATGCCCCTGAAACCGCTATTGGTCATCTTTGATGAGATGAAGCTATGGAGGCACGATATCAAACTGATAGCTCTGTGCTGAAGGGCGTTGTTGTCCGGGTGGGTTTTGGTTGCACTCACTGAATAGCTTTCAAGTAGTCCTTGAGTGCGATGAGCGGTGCATCAAGTTGCTCCAGGGTCTGCGCACCACGCAAATCAGCCGACAATCTATGTAGTTCGCGCCCTAGCGGCGTATCTACGCCGCCTATAGCGTCCAGCGCCAAACCCACACAATGCGCCACTCTAAACTGAATACCCTCGACATCACCCCTGCGCACCAGCAAGCCGAATACCTCCCGCTCATAGTCACTCATGATCGGATCATCCCGCAGAATCGGACTTTCACCTTCCGTCTCATAAGCCAGCTTGAAGGCGAAAAGGGCAACGGTTTCCAGTGGCAATTCCATTGTGTGAATCCTTGATTCGTTAGCGAGCGGTTTTGGGCTGTCGCGCCGAAAGAGCAAAATCAAAAGCTCGCAACCTTCGGCAGCTCCTACGGGGCGGCGGGGTGGGCTCACTTTTCTTTAGGCGAAAAAAAAGGCCTTGCAAAGCAAGACCTTTCTTAATTTTGGTGCCCGAGGGAGACTCGAACTTTGGCTTGCAGGCGCCATATTAAGCTGTAAGAGGGATGGTGTCGCCAATATCTACTCACATTTCTACTCACAACACCTGCTGTTGCTTTCTAACCTGCGGAGAGTTTTCTCCATTCGTTCGCGCAAAAGCGACCGATCAGCGTTTGGTTTGAGCTTAAACAAGCTTGGTTAGTCCATAACCAAGCAATACGCCGATGCATATCAGGCCGATGGCCGACTCGAGGGCAACACCTCGCTCCAAGGCCCCTAGGGGTACTTCTGTAGCTCGCTGAACCTAGACAGGATCAGGCGTTGTTGCTCACGAAACAGTTTGTTCTGCTCTCAGACCGTTCAATCTCGATTTTTTCATATTCGGTACCTCTAGGTTGCACATCAAGCTCAAACCTTAATGGGGGGAGGCGAATTTACGCGATGGGAGCAGCAGGCCAGATTTTGGCAATTTCAAATATGACTCAGGATCCTTGACTACACTCACCGCCTGTAGCGATACGTACGGCATGCAGGAGCACGCGACAAGGAGTTACAAATGTCTTTGACTGCGGATGAGCTCATTGAGAAGGCCAAAGATCAAAGAGTTCGAAAAAGGTACAAGGAGGCTCTGGTTTCTGCGATGGCTGCAGCTGAGGCTGAGCCGGACAATGCCAGCGCTTGGTGGCATGTCGCACTGAGTCGGTGGGACATGGGGGATGCTAATAACGTCATTCCGGCGTTACGCAAGACCCTCGAATTGGCACCTCAATTTACTACTGGTTGGGTGTACCTTGGTCGCGCCTTGATGAAGGTCGGCGAGAAGGGAGCTAAGGACGCGTTTATGGAGGCGCTCGAATGTGATTCGGACAGCCTAGAAGCGCTCGAGGCACTGTCAGGCATTTATGCCAATGAAGACAATGTCGACCAGGACGATGAGGAACTTTTGATCCTTACTCACATTGAGATGTTGGCAAGTTTGTCCAACTTTCAAATAAACAGATTCGGAATACTGAATTATCGCAACAATCATTTCTTCGAGGCCATTAAGTATTGGCAACAGGGTGCAACGTTCTCCGACCATCCAGCGAGCCTTTACAACCTCGGTCTTGCCTACAGCCATCCTGAGATTTCGCAGGACGCCGACGCTGTCGACATGTGGAGGCTTACCTCGCGTCGCTTCCCAGATTACGAACCTCCGATCAAAAGCCTCTCCAATGCCCTACCGAGACTTCAACAGTTGGCCAGCAACGCCCGTCTCCAAGGCGATACTCTTCTGCCGAAAGAGCAGTGGTACACGCATTACCTCAACCCTTTCGAGCTACTCAACCCGCCAAATAACCTAGACCTGGATGATTTTGATTCTAAGGCTATGCAGAGACTCAAAAAGTCGCTGTTACAGGAAATCGATCTGGAAGATGGGATCGTTTCTTGGATACCAGGTATCACCATCGATAAGTCAAAAGCCATCGGTGTTTGCGAAGAGTTGAACAATGAGCGCAAACGGGCATTCCACTGGTATGTCTTCCAGAACAAACCGTTGTTGGCGTTTCTTTGCAAGGGGGCGCACGAGCATTTCCTCGTCGACGAGCTAGAGTCGCATTTGGACACCATTGAACTACTCAATAACGAAGATAATGGTTTCCGCGAGTGGCTCAGTGATATTTTTGCGTCGCAGTTCGATCGAGTGCTATCTAAAGTTATCGACTCTAGAAACTTCATTGTACTTGAATGCTTGCTCGACGGGCGGCGTTGGGTTGCATCTTCCCGCGCGGATATATGCTTCGAGAACGCGCGTAGGCTTGTTGACCGTCTTTTAGATCCTTTACGAAAAGCCAAACATAATGCAGACAGCAAAAAATACTCGACTTCATCCATCAGAGAGATTTTGGAAACAAATGCGTTGGTCGTCATTCTTAACCTACTTCCAGCGTATTTTCGTGATTATCAGAACGACGCCGTCACACAGATACGTTCCATCGCCATCAGCTGTTCCAACAGCCATGGTGACAGCAGTTTGGCTCGTGAAATGCTTCAACTCACGAAAGTGTTTCGTTTCAAATCAATCGACCTTAACCAAAGGCTTGAGGAGGACTTCGAGAAAATAGAAGAACTGATCCTTGAAGAGCGCAAGGACGAGGCAAAATTGTCCAGTGGCTCAGAATCTTGGGAGATTACTAAGGAAGGCGTTAAGAAGGGTGAGAGATTCATTGCTGCTGCCGACGTCCATTCTGTCCGGTGGGGAGCGCTGGTCACGAGAGATTCGTTGGGAGAGGTCTATGACTTCTTCTTTGTAGCAACAAGCAAAAAGAATGATATGAAAATCATCTTTAGTTGGAAAACGAAGGATATAACAGTAGGTCAGAAGTATTTCGGGGATTTGATAAATGCTGCGATTAACTACCTCCTACCTCAAGTCATGAGGTGGATGGAGAATCAATTGCAGGCAGGGCTTACTCTACACATAGGGCCTTGTAAGGTCTCCTCTCAAGGGATCAAGTTTGAAACATCGGGCTGGATTTTCACCACGCCCCACCTAGTGCCATGGCGTAGGGTGCGCGTAACGATCGAGAACGGAGATGTAATCGTGTCGGACGAGCAATCCCGCAAGGTCAGAATTTCTCTCTCGCTCAGGGAAGTAGATAACGCGCCAATGCTCAGCTTCCTAGCTAATACCTATAACTAAAACGAGGAATGAAGATGGCTCACTTCCCTGCGATAGAGGTTCCCAAGTGGACCCTCTCGCTGCTCAACAATCTTTATGAAATTGAAAGGAAGCTCGCGCTGCATGGCGATCCGGGAAACGCTGGTCGCAATGTGGAGAAGATGAAAGACGCTTTTATGAGCGAGGGAATTTTTTATGAGGACCCCATGGGGCAGCCGTTCAGGGAGACTAGGACGGACCTTGAGGCGGCCATCTCCGGATCGGGTACCGAGAACCTAGTTGTCGCGGATGTCATAAAACCCATCATCCGAGTCCAATGGGGGCATGCCGAGAGTTCGCGGGTAGTCCAGAAGGGAATTGTGGTAGTTCAATCGAAAGAGGGGGGCGTGTAATGAGCAAGATGGTGAGTTTTGGCATCGACCTTGGTACAACAAACTCCCTGATCGCCAAGTTTGACAAGGGGCAGGTCGAGGTTTTTAAGAATCCCAACGGCTTCAAGGAGACGCTTCCCTCAGTAGTGTTTTTCAGGAACGATCGCATTCTGATAGGGGACCAAGCGCGTACGTACGTGGAGAAGGATCCCAAGAACGTCGCCAGCAGGTTCAAGCGAAAAATGGGTACGACTGAGACGATCAAGATACAGTCTGTCGGCTCCAAGACGCCCATCGAGCTTTCAGCCTTCATCCTTAAGGAGCTCAAGAATTTCGTTCATTCGGGCGAGGCTGTGGAGGCAGTCGTTATCACCATTCCCACTTCATTCGATACCGTGCAGTCGAACGCAACCAAAGAGGCGGGCGTGGCCGCAGGCTTCAAACAGGTGGTGCTCCTTCAGGAGCCCATCGCAGCTAGCCTTGCCTACGCTAACAGGGAGAAGAACGTCGATCTGCGCAACAGCCAGTGGATGGTTTACGACCTGGGCGGCGGAACCTTTGACGTGGCCTTGGTGAAGATCGTCGAGGGCGAGCTGACTGTTGTCGATCACGAGGGTGACAACTATCTTGGCGGCTGCGACTTCGATGAGCAGATCATCGAGAAGGTCCTCGTACCCGAGATCTTGCGTCGTGGGAGATTCACGGACCTGCTTGGCCAGATGAAGAGCGAGAAGGGGAAATACAATAAACTCTGGTACCGCCTGCTGCACGCCGCCGAGGGCGCGAAGATTGAACTCTCTACGAAGACATCCGCAGAGATCGATCTTGAGATGGTCAGCCTCGTGGACGAAGATGGAGTCGCGATCGACTCCCTACTAAATATTACGCGTTCGGAGTTCGAGGATGTCATCACGGCGGCTATCGATAGCACAGCCGATATGATGAAAAAGATACTCACTCGGAACTCCCTGCGGCCAGAGGATTTGAAGTTCGTACTTATGGTGGGTGGCGGAACGTATATTCCCTACGTACGCAAGCGCATTGAGGAATTGATGGGCATCCCGGTAAACACGTCGATCGACCCGAGCAACGCGATAGCCATTGGTGCGGCTTATTTCGCGGGCACCAAGGAGTTCAAGGCAGGTGGTGATACTGTCAAGGTCCCCTCTAACAGCCGTCAGCTCAAGATCAGGCAGGTTTACAATCGCAACTCCCAGGAGTCCGAGGAAACCTTCAGTGCCAAGGTAGAGGGAGACATCTCGAGCCTGTTCTACCGCATTTATAGCGAAGACGGAGCCTTCGATAGCGGCCTTAAGGCCCTTTCTAACAGGATCATGGAGGACCTCCCGCTTCGGGAAGGGGCCTTCAATCTATTTCAGTTCAGAATACTGGACGTGCAGAACAACCCTATCGATGTCGGCCTGGACTCCATCCAGATTGCTCAGGGCCGTTATAGCGTGGCAGGGCAGATGCTGCCTGAGGATCTTTGCCTTGTTACCGACGACATTGCTAACAAGGACACGCGGCTCAATAAGATTTTCACGAAGAATTGCGTGTTGCCGGCGAAAACGAAAAGGACTGTCGAGGTGGCCAAGACCATCGTCAAAGGATCCGACGAAGAGCTCCGCATTATGGTGGTCGAGGGGCCAGCCGAGAAGCACTCTTCCACAAACAAGCCCATTGGGAGCCTGCTGATCACCGGAAAGCAGATCAGCCGTGATCTCATTAAGGGTACCGAGATTGACCTCACCTTCGATATCTCAGAATCACGCGATCTCACAATCTCGGCCTATCTCAACGGCACTGGTCAGGAGTTCTCGCAGGTCTTCAATGGCACTGCGCGCCATGTTGACTCACGCCAGCTGGCTTCTGAGGTTTTGCAACTCGAGGCGAGCGTCCAGTCCGAGGTGGACGAAGCGGCGGCTAACGGCAACCACGAAGCGGCGGAGAAGCTGGAGCGCTTGCTCGGAAAGGTACGAGGCCTCATCTCCGAGAGCGGGACTCTTTCTGCTGACGACGTGACAGACGATCGTTTCAAACTCGAGGACAAGAAACGTCGGGTGGCTGAAGAGGTATTCGAGTTGACGTCCTCTAAGCGCTTAGACGGAGCGAGGGCGACTTATGCGGAATCGAGGCAGGACGTCGCTTCTCTAGTTCAAGAGAATGGGAATGATCGGGAAAAACATCAGTTACGCGAGCTTCTTGCGCGTGAGCAGACGTTTATCCACTCGACCAATCCCGAACGGGTTGAGGCTGCGACTAGCGAGTTGGCACGGATAAAGTGGCAGATTCTCATGCGCATGCCTGACTTCCTGGTTGGGATGTTCGAGCACCTTGTGAAACACCGTGCTTCTATGAACGACCAAATGCAGGCCAAACAGCTTTTTGAAAATGGGAAGCGCCACATCTCCAGCGAATCTTGGGACGACCTGAATCAGGTGAACGGCCGGCTTTGGGACCTATTGCCAGAAGATGAACGTGAGGCAGAGGATATGCGCCTCTACACAGGTATCGTCTGACGGTTTTGAGGCATCCCGGCATTTCGACTTGCCGCCGGGTATGGCTCTAGCCGTATCCCTTGGCCAAAATGGTGGAGCCTGTAATCCTGAGGTCAACTTACGACTCTTACCCAAGGTGTTGGCGGAGTAGTTGTGATTTGTAAGCGCATAACAAGGCATTGCTGTCCGCAGTGCCTAGTTATGCGGTCTCATTGAATCGCTTTACGGTTCACGCTAAGGCTGGTAGACCCAGCTCTTTCAGGAACGCATTGTGTTTGTCCCGTGCCACCTGAATGGTTTTTTCCAGTGTAACCAGTTCGGCATTCACAATTTGTAAGTCAATCTCTACCTCTGCGCTTGACGTGCTGATATAGCGAGAGATATTCAGGTTGTAGTCGTTCTTCTCGATCTCCTCCATCGTCACCCGGCGGGCGTAACGGGGTTCTTCCTTGCGGAACTGGTAGGTCTCGATGATCTTGGCGATGTTCTCATCCGTCAGATGGTTCTGGCGCTTGCCTTTAACGAAATGTTCAGCCGCGTTGATGAATAGCACGTCGTCCGGTTGCTTGCATTTTTTGAGCACGAGAATGCAAACCGGGATACCGGTGGAGTAAAACAGGTTCGATGGCAAGCCGATCACGGTGTCGATGTGGCCGTCTTTCAGGAGCTTGGTGCGGATGCGCTCCTCAGCACCGCCCCGGAACAGCACGCCGTGGGGCAGAATGATGGCCATTACGCCCTCGTCTTTCAGGAAATGAAAGCCGTGCAGCAGAAAGGCAAAGTCGGCAGCCGATTTGGGGGCGAGGCCGTGGTTTTTGAAGCGCACATCGTCGGCCAGGGCGTCAGTGGGCTCCCAGCGGTAGCTGAAGGGCGGATTGGCCACGATGGCGTCGAACGCGGGTTTTTTGGCGGGATTCAACTCGCGCAGGATGTCCCAGTCGTTAGTCAGCGTGTCACCGTGATAGATCTCGAACTCAGTGTCCTTTACTCCATGCAGCAGCATGTTCATGCGAGCTAGGTTGTAGGTGGTGATGTTCTTTTCTTGACCGTAAATCTTGCCAATGCCATGCGGCCCCATGCGCTTGCGCACGTTAAGCAGCAGCGAGCCTGAGCCGCAGGCGAAGTCCATAACGCTATCCAGGCGCTGCTTGGGGCCGGTTTTCGGATCCTGGCTGTCGAGGGTAACGATGGTGGACAGGATGTCGGAAATTTGTTGGGGCGTGTAGAACTCCCCCGCCTTCTTGCCTGAGCCGGCGGCAAACTGGCCGATCAGGTATTCATAGGCATCGCCCAGTGCATCGATGTCCGTGGAGAACTCCGCCAGACCCTCGGCGATTTTTTGGATGATGGTACAGAGCTTGGTGTTGCGCTCTGTATAGTTCTTGCCCAGCTTTGGGGAGCTCAGGTCGATTTCCGAAAAAAGTCCCTGAAAGGTGCTCTCAAAAGACTCGGTTTCGATGTATTTAAAGCCCGCCTGCAGTGTATTAAGCAGGTCACCGTTCTGGGTGCGGGCCATATTGGCGATGCTGTTCCAGAGGTGCAGCGGCTGGATGACGTAATGCACCTTGCGGCGCATCTGCTTTTCAAATTCGGTGATGTCGTCCGGGTTGTTGGCGTACCAAAGCGCCAGTGGCACACGTCGGTCTTCATCTTCGACTTTGGGGTAATCGCTGCCCAGCTCCTTCTTGGCTCCCGCCTCATAGTTGTCTGACAGATAGCGTAAGAAGAGAAAGGACAGCATGTAGTCGCGGAAATCATCCGCATCCATGGCCCCGCGCAATTGGTCGGCAATGGCCCAGAGGGTCTTGCCCAGTTGTTTTTGGCTGGAGTCGTTCATGGTTTTAGCTCAAGAGTCGGGATTGGTGCTGACGTGGTGGCAGGCTGCTCTAGGATGTCGGGCAGAGCGAAACGGTAGCGGTTGAGAAAGGCACTGAGGATTTGCCGGAATAGCTGCTTGGTATCGTTCACCATCTCCATAGGTTGATAAATGGCGTATTTGCCGTGGCTCAGCAGGTTAAGCGCTCGGGAATAGAGCACCTCATCTTCTACGCCGTGAATACAGGCAGAAAAATCGTCATACCCGAAGAAGGTCGCGGTCTTCTCCATGATGCTACGCAGCATATTGAAGTGGTAGGTATAGAGTTTGCCACCCTCAGCAGCCTTGTGGATTTCAGCCAGCGTTGCCACATGATGGAAAAATGGCGTGTCATCCGTTGCGCGCAGGGTGTAGGTGGTACCGCATTCGGGCCGATGGAGGAAATATTTCTTATGCGGCTCCTTCTTCAATTCATTGCACACCACGTTGAAGAACAGAGCGTGGTGGGAAGAGAGGACGACTTTCCAGCGATCTTTGCCTCTGCGGAGCAGTTTCGCCAGATCGCTCGCCACGGCAATGGCGTTGTTGTCGTCCAGGGAGGAGATGGGGTCGTCGATATAGAGGTATTCCACCCACGCATAGGACTCGGCTCCGTCAATCACTCGCTCGCAAATGGCCATGAACAGGCACCAGATGAAAATGTTCTCCTCTCCGCGGGATACCTTGATGTAGCTGGCCTCATCTTTCCGAAAGCTGATGGTCCATTTGTCGTAATCGATATCAAAAATAAAATCCGTGTAGCGGCTGAGGTAGCCCCCAATGCTTTCCTCCAGGGCCAAGTCCTTGAGGCCATTAAAGAACTTGGAAGCCGCGTTGAGACGTAAGTACCGCGCGCTATCGTTATCCAGGTCGTTGTCCCAAGAGAAAAGGTCTTCGGTGAAGGCGTTGAAATAGAGCGTGTCGGGATTCCCCTTGTTTTTGCGCTTCCCCGCGTCTTTGAACTCCATGGACAGGCGGGTTTTGCCTGTGCCGTTGTATGCGTAAAGCAGCACAAAGCCCTGATTTCCACCGGTCAGGTCATCCCGCAACCGGGTGACCAGTTTTCCGATGTTCGTGAACTTCTGAATCTTCGGCTTCCCACTCATGCAGCTGTCTCCGGCGCAGGGAAAAGCTGCTGCGTTAGTCCTTTCTTTTGCGTTTTGAAAGCTGCTAACTTTTGGGTTTGGGCGGTGATGAGGTCGTCGAGGGAGGTCAGGCAATCGGCGATGCGTTGTTGTTCTAGGATGGTAGGAACAGCAACGATTAGTTCTTTTCGGAAAGTGGTTGGATTAATGTTGGCCTGACTAATGCTTGGCTTGGCGAGTGTCTTGATTTTCGCCTGATGCAATGGCGTATTTAGCATGAAGTTACAGAACGAAGGATCGATCCGCTGTTTGTTCAGACGATATGTGACGATGTAGGAGGCTGTTATGCACTCTGATTTGAGCCGGAAGAGAGAAATCTTTCCGACTAGAGCAGGACTATTGGTTCTATTGAGAAGAATGTCTCCGTCCTCCAGCCGGAAGGATTCGAACGAATCGGGATCTAAATCGATATAGACTAAGTTTTTAAAATCTAGTCCACCGTCGACCATGTTTCCCATGCGCAGAACCGGATACTGGCCTTTCGGTGACGTTGAACTCGATGTTCCATAGAAGGACTTGCTTACAAACTTATCAAATGGACGCACTTCCCACTCCCCGGCGTTTTGGAATTCGGGAAAGCGGAGGCGGGGTTGGGTTTCGCCTTCGCGAGGGAAAAGTAGCTGCATCAGCCCTTTTTTATGGGTCTTAAGCGCATGCACTTTTCGAGCTTGCACCGCGATCAGATCGTCTACTGAATTGAGGCAGTCGGCGATTTTTTTTTGTTCGTCAGGTTTGGGGACTGCAACCCTGATTTTTGAATAGGCAGATATCCAATGTCGTCCATGGGCACCGACTTCGTAATCAATTCTCTGCATTGATTCGTAAATGAACTTAATGTTGGCGCCTTCTTTTGCCAACAAAATCTTCATTGCTGACGATTTTGCCTTGAACCGAAAGTCCACATATTGGGATGCGGTTGTGAAATCATCAAAAATAATAACTGGAAGGGGGTGGTCAAAAACCCCTTCGGTCTCATTCGTATATCCCAAAATGAAGGTTTTTCCGGCCGTGACGACGGGTGTTTCGTACTTGTCGTCGTAGGCCGTGCTATTCACCAAAAACTTTGTAGGCTGGAGATATTCCAAGCATTCTCCCAACTCTTTTGGCCCCCAACTCTCCGCATTCTGAAACTGTGGAAATCGCAGCTTGGGCACCAATGTGGGTAGATCGTCTTCCTGTAGGCTCATGGTTTTAAGTTTACTGCTCATACGCACTAAGTCCTGAAATGTCGCGGCCTTGGGCGCGTTTGGTTAGCAGAGGGTGCAAATCTTCCATCAGGGCCAGCTCGGCTTGGGTGCGGGCTTTCCAGCCGAGTTCGAGCGGAGCCATAAGGTCGCTAAGCTGTTCGCCGTCGAAGATCATGCGTTGTAGGATGCCCTCCACAAAGCCTTGCAGGGCGCCGGGTGGCAGCCGATGTTTTGTGGCAATGGTGGCGAGTTCAGCACTGTCCTTTTCGTTTTTGAAGTGGGCGTAGCCATCACGGATAGCGGTTTCGCTGAGGCCTTCTCCGGCTTTGAGGGTGGCAATGTAAGCGGCAATGTCATCTCGCTCGTTCAAAAACTTGGCATCGGCCTGGATCAGACCGATGAGCTGTTCGCGGCTCATCTTCTGCTTTCCAGGTTCCTGCTGCGAGAAGCGGGACATGAGCCCCACGATATAGTCGTAGTCAATGACGGCTGAGGCGAAGAGGACGAACTCGAAATCGAGCTGGTCCACCTCGTCTACGGGGCCATCTGCATCTTTGCCGCCCTTGTCTTGCTGAGCTTTGAGGCGCTGGGCCGTTTCCAGATAGGCGCCGCGAAAGCCGAGCAGATTTTCCTTTGGCAGGATGTGCTCAATGGCGGCGGCGTTGTCCGCGGTGAGATCGGTATATTGGTCAAGCTGGGTCTTGAGGCGCTGCACTTCCTTGAAGTGGCAGATAAAGGCAGCGCGGGCTTCGTCGCCCTTGAGGTTGGGTACAGCCTCTGGAGCGCAGTCCAAGCCCTGTGATTGCAGGAAATCATCCAGCTTTTGCACGGCGGTTTGCAGTTTTTCAATAACCACAGGGGCCTTGTCCACCAGCCAGATTTCGCGTGCTTGCGAGTCGGATTTTTCACCAGAGAATAGGGTGATGGCGACATCCACAGCTTCTTGCTGCTGGCGAAAGTCGAGGATGTTGCCGTAGGGCTTGGTGCCGTTGAGTACGCGATTAGTGCGAGAGAAGGCCTGTATCAAGCCGTGGTGCTTGAGGTTTTTGTCCACGTAGAGCGTGTTCAAGTATTTGGAGTCGAAGCCGGTGAGCAGCATATCCACCACGATGGTGATGTCGATTTTCTGCGCATGCGGGTGGTCGGCATTAGGCCATTGCTGGTCTTTGATTCGCTTTTGTACGTCCTGGTAGTAGAGGTCGAACTCGCTGACGCTGTGGTTGGTACCAAAGCGAGTGTTGTAGTCGGCTAGGATAGTCTTGAGGGCTGCTTTTTTGCCTTCTGGATCTACTTCGTTGTCCTGCTTTTCCTGCGGAAGGTCTTCCTGAATCTGCTTCACATCAGCATTGCCCTCAGCGGGCGGCGAGAAAACACAGGCAACATTCAATGGCTGAAAGTCGGGGTTGGTAAGCTGCTTGGCTTTTTGCAATTCAGCAAATAGGCCGTAGTATTCGATGGCGTCGTTAATACTGGCGGTGGCGAGGATTGCATTGAAGCGGCGCTGGCCGGTGGCCATGTCATGCTTGGCCAGAATGGCTTCGATGACCGCTCGCTTGGCCAGGCCTTCACCGGACTTGGGGATCTTTTTGCCTTCTGGCTTGAAGTAATCGATATGGAAGCGCAGAACGTTTGCGTCTTCAATGGCGTGAGTGATGGTGTAGGCGTGCAGCTGCTTTTGGAAGAGTTCTTCCGTGGTTTGGTACGAGGCCTGCTGGTCTTCCACCTTAACGCGGGAGGCATTGTCCTCAAAGATGGGGGTGCCGGTGAAGCCGAAGAGCTGGGCCTTGGGGAAGAACGCTTTGATTGCCTTGTGGTTCTCGCCAAACTGGGATCGGTGGCATTCGTCAAAGATGAAGACGATGCGTTTGTCGCTCAGCGGGGCCAGTTGCTCTTTGTAGGTGAGCTGCTCGTTCCTTTTGCGCTGCTTATTGCGCTTGCTGTTTTCATCCAAGGCGAGGCCGAGCTTCTGGATGGTGGTGACGATGACTTTGTCGGCGTAGTCCTCGGAAAGCAGGCGACGCACGAGCGCCCCGGTGTTGGTGTTCTCCTCGACGCAGCCCTCTTGAAACTTGTTGAACTCTTCGCGCGTCTGACGATCGAGGTCTTTGCGGTCCACCACAAAGAGGCATTTCTCGATGTCAGGGTTGTCCTTGAGTAAGGTGGAGGTCTTGAAGGAGGTGAGCGTTTTCCCGCTGCCGGTGGTGTGCCAGATGTAGCCGTTGCCGCAGTTTTGATGGATGCAGTCCACGATGGCCTTGACGGCATAGATTTGATACGGACGCATCATCATGAGCTTTTGCTCACTGGCAATTAGCACCATGTAGCGGCTGAGTGTTTGGCCGAGCGTGCATTTGACGAGGAAGGTCTCGGCAAAGCTGTCGATGTGAGTGATCTTCTTGTTCGCCTCGTCGGCAAACTGATAGATGGGTAGAAAACGCTCGTCGGCGTTGAACGCGAAATGGCGCGCATTATTGTTGGCGAAGTACCAGGTGTCAGTGCGGTTGCTGACGATGAATAATTGAAGAAAGCACAGCAGGGTTTTGGTATAGCCGTTGCCGGGGTCGTGTTTGTATTCGACAATCTGCTCCATGGCGCGGCGTGGGCTGATGCCAAGAGTCTTCAGCTCCACTTGTACGCACGGAACACCGTTGATGAGGATCAGGACATCGAAGCGGTGGTGACTGTTGTCAGTGTTGATGCGCAGCTGGTTGACGACCTCGAAAGTGTTTTTGCACCAGTCCTTGATGTTGACCAGGGTGTAGTTCAGTGGGGTGCCATCTTCACGGGTGAAGGCATTGCGCTCGCGAACGGTGCGGGCTGCGGCGAAAACATCGGGGGTGACGATCTCGTCGAGCAGGCGCGCAAATTCGCCATCGCTGAGGCGAACGCGGTTGAGGGCCTCGAATTTTTCGCGAAAATTGCGCTCCAGTGAGGCGCGGTCTGTGATATCTGGGCGGTAGGTGTATTTGAGCTCAACTAGCTTGTCTATGAAGCTTCGTTCGGTTTTTTGCTCGCTCATTGATGGTGCTCTGCGCTCTTCATAATGGCCCGTAGTAAAACATGGCTATTGTGAATCTCCACGTGCCAACTGGAAAGGGCCTTCAGTTGAGCTATGCGATACCCGTCATTTCTTTTGCAGTTGCCGATAGCTACCAATGGGTATCGTGCGCCCACCACCATCCTGCGAGCACGTTTAGCCTGAGCCCGCTCCGTCCAGACTCGCGCTGCGCTGTAATGCAGAAACTCATGGCCGTGATCAAGGCCATGCAGTTCTTGTCGTAGCCGCCGCCGATCAGTCCGACTTCTGGAATGCCACGACCCACGCATTGGTTGAGTACGGCTTCGTCGCGAGTGGCGGTGCATGGAAAAGGGGGAAGTGGAAAGGGGGCGATCTGCTTATAGGGCAGACCGTCTGCTTTCGGCTGAAACCACCGCTCGTGAAAGGTAGCCATCGACTTAAACCTGGCGTCTAGATGCGTCTAGCGACTCGCTCGCAACAAACATCTGAGGTCAGACATATTTCTCGAAGTACTCGTCCAAATACTCCGGTAGTTTCTCATCTACCTCTGCCGCCAGGTTGCGTGCCACTGCAATTTCACGCTGTAGAGACTCAAGGTGCCTGGGGTCCATCTCGGGATGTTTACGTCGAAGTTTGAGCGGCACGGTTTCAAGCACCGAAGCGATATGCGAAGCGACTTTGCTCAAGACGAAAGTGGCAATCTCCACGGGTATCAATTGCTGCTCCATGACCTCGTTCTTTTTCTCTTGGGCGTCGGCCTGCGCCTTCGTAAGCCTCACTTTCTCTTTCATCAGATGGTATTCGACCAAGGGATCGATACCGTCCCCAACCAGATGGCCCGCTTCCGCTTTTACCTGGCCCCTGCTGAGTCCTCTTAAGTAACGAAAGTAAGCCAGGCGACAGTGCTGAAGATTTAAACCGCCATTGCCCCGCGAGGTGGGCAGGATACCGTCTGCGAGCAAGTAGCGAACTTGCCGATCGGTCAAGTCCAAGTGTTGGGCAAGCTCTTTTTGATTCGCCATAACTACCTCAAATACACATAAGTGAAAGCGGAAGCGGAAGTCGTCAAAAAAACTCATACATCGTTCGAAGTCGGGGCTCGAATTACCCGCAATGGGGGGTGGGGGCCAGGAGTACCTTTTCAGATTGGGTGGTTCGACTCCAGCCGGGTTGGCCTTCGCGGCCTCTTCAGACGTTCGATTAACCTCTGCGCTATTGCGATCTCTGCTCGGGATGCACCGTGAGGTTCGCCGGTCAGACCATCGGCAGTTCACCGTCAGTTGTTGGCGGCGAAAGGTGTGATCCGCATGGGAGATGAGGCCTTCGTCCAGCGTCAAAATATCCTCCTCGGCAATGGATCCTGGGATTGACCGAGAGCCTCGTGCACAGGGGCGTGCAGCACGGTTGTCGAAGTCACCTGTCCCGGTCCTGTCCCGTGATGCAGCGCCGCAAACCCTCGCTGATCCAGCCATGCATGCCAGTCCTCCAACGCCTTGCGTTTCAGCGTGTCGGCGCTGGTGTGGATGTAGGTGGCGGTCAGGGTGTTCATCGCATGGTTGACCAGCATCTCGCCCACCAGGTAGTCCACGCCCAGGTCCATCCAGGCGGTGCGGGCGACTTTGCGCAGGTCGTGGCTGGTCCAGTTACCCTGACTCAAACGAACAAACACCTGGCTGGCCTTGCTCGCACTCAAAGGTTGTCGCGTCTGGCCGGGAAACAGGTAGGCGCCAACATAACCGCGGTCTGCTTGGTGCTGTCGGTAGCGCCGCAGCAACGCACATACTTGATCGGTCAGGGGCAGGGTGAGTTCGCGCTTGGTTTTGGTGTCGTCCGCAGGGATGAACCAGTGGCGGCGGGTCAGGTCGATGTGCTTCCAGCGCGCCACCCGGGTTTCACCCAAACGGGTGCCGTGGCACAGCATCATCAGCACCAGCATGCCTCCGACGGGGGATGTCGCGAACTCTGTGCTGAGGTTCGCCAAGACCTCTTCCAGGTCTTCCGCGCGCAAATGCGCCGGCTTGGGCTTGATCCGTGTCTGCACAAAATCGTTGAATTTCAAGCTGGCCATGGGATTGACCACGATCAGACCCAGTCGCGCAGCTTGACGGAAGGCCACGGTCAACACGCCGTACACCGAGCGAACAAACGACAGGGCGTAGTGTTCCTGCATCGGCCACAGCAACAGTTCGTCCAGGGACGCGCGGTCCAGGCCAGTCAACGGCAAGGTGTGCAGTCGGGGTTGTAATTGGCAGCGCACGGCCGACTTGGCGCTGGCTTTGCGTTTGGCCGATAAACCGCGATCACGGGACATGCGCTCCAGGTACCACGCCAGCAGATCACCGACCGTTTGCCAGCGGTTGACCGTGGAGCGTGCACCCGGCTCGGCAGCCCGTCGCAGCAGAATCGCCGGCAGTGTGGCCTGCATGGCTTTGGCGTTGATATCGGGATAGTTACCGGCCTTGCCCCATTGGTCACCGACCACGACAAACCACGAGCCTTTGGCGCGGTTGATGGAGGAGTAGCGAAAACGTAAAGCAGGGAAGCGCGGGTCACGTAATTGGCGGACAGTTGAGTCAGCCTGGCGACGAATTTCCGTGTCGGTAACGATCACGTGCAGCGTCTTGGAGGCGGTCATAAGGAGGTGCTCCCGTGGTCCAACAACAGTCGATGGATCCTGGCGGCCCAGGCATTTGTGCGCATTCAAGTTGTAGGCCTGAACCGCTACGGGAGGTCGGCATCTGGCCATCGCCACCGAACCTCGCTCAGTGCCTCATCCCTGGACAGGGGCTCACCAAGCATGATGCACAGGGGCTTGCCTGCTCGGATCACCTGCCAGTGACATCGCCGTTCCACGCCATCGTTAGCAACCAGTTCGGCGATCAAGGCCAAGCGGTTGCGTTTCACATATCGCCGAACCTCATCGGTCAGTTTCGAGAGGGGGGATACACGGATACGCATGCCGGTTCGGCGGGCGGTTAAGCCCCGATCCTTGAGGTAATCGAGAGCGGCCATCAAAGGTCCTCCCAATCGTTATCAAGGTGATTGCGGGCACAACCCGGCTCTGAGCGATCTGCGTTAACGGGGCTCATCAACTCTTGAAGGGGCTCACTGTTATGACTGAGCGCCTTCGGGGAACAACTCGGTTTATCCCAGTCATGCCCTTTTTCATCAGTCGTGCCCATGTCCTGCCGTGGGCATGATTGTTGTTTTGAGGGCGCGAGGGCAGGGTAGGGGCGAGTCTCCTCTTCCGCTTGGGGCAATGACCAGTGGGTCACCGTCTCGCTTCCGAAGCCGGATCGAACTGTGACGACAGAGAGTCGCTCGCGGGCAGTCCTAATTTGTTTTTGGGTATAGCCGTTGCCCAGCATCAGCCTCTTGGCTTCCTTTCCGGACAGTGATCCGGAGCTGAGAATACGGCGCAGCGCTTCGGCGGGGTCGTCGCTGTCGTTGAGTGACTCATCGTCCACCGACTCAACATCACGAAGAATGTCCCGAGCAGATCCTTGTATGAGGTCACCCCAAAGAACGTGGGTGGTCTCAATACCTCCGGCAATGGTGCAAGGTTCGATCGTGTAGGAGACGCCGCCCTCGTCGGTGCCAATATTGGACTTGGCGCGCGCCAGCACTCGAGCATCGGAGTCCTGCTGTTTGGCGGCAACCAGCACCGTCCGAGCCAATGCGGAAAAGGCCTGTGAACCGATCACCCGATCGGCGGGTGTTGAGCCAGCTCCACCTTTGGCGAAGTGACTGATACCAATCACCGCACACAGGTGCTGTTCGGCAAAGTCCACCACGCCTTGCAGGCCGCGGCGAACGTCGTTGGCCTTGTGCATATCGCCTTTAACGGCGCTGACCACCGGGTCGAGCATCAGCAGGGACACCCCACCGATCTCACGGGCTGTCTCTCGCAACAAGCCAATGTCGTTGGATGGATCAAAAGGGTCGGCCTCGCCCCTGATGTTGATTCGACCTTGGATAATGTAAATACGTGACCGATCGGCGCCAGCGGCAACCAGGCGTGGCACCAGCGTATCCGCTGGGTCATCTTCGCTCGACCAGATCAGCACATTACCGGCTTCTTCGCACTGCTCGCCGTCCGGCCAACGTCCACCGGTGGTGATGGTCGAGATCAGGCTCAGCAGTAACGTGGTTTTCCCGGTGCCGCCGGCACCTGCAAGGATGTGCAACTTGCCTTTGGCCAACCAACCCGGCCAAAGCCAGCGGATGGCCACCGGTTTGATACTGGCGGCGCTGACGGCATTGACCCTCCAAAGTTGCGGTTTGGCATCAGGTCGCAGTGGAACCGTCATACTGTTGTCTGCTGGCTTCATTGGGCGGCCCTCCAGGTGTGAAGGTCGTTGAAGTCAGTAAGGTCATCCGGTGAGCCAGCGGGCCAGTCGGGGAAACTCACCCGTGCCCCAGATGCATTAGCGGCATCAATTGCCGCCGCGCGGCCAGGGTTACCCCGCGTCTGTCGATCGTCATCGCCTGCGATGATGATTTCGATATCGGGGTACTTGGCCCGCAGTAACAGCGCCACCGATTTGAGGTTGCCGGCGTTCATGGCCACGGCGACGGTGCACCCTCCCCGATGGAGAGTCGCTCCGGTTGCCCACCCCTCGCAGATATACAGCGGCCGACCCGGTGCGACGCGGCCCAGCGGCGAGTAGCTGGCACTGATCCGTCCACCGGAGAGGAACCGCTTGGAGCCGTCAAGGGAGATGCGTTGCAAGTTGACCAGCTGCCCACTGACATACAGAGGCACCAACAAATGGTCGCCGCGCTGGCGCAGACCGTATGGCCGTACAGCTTTGACGACTAGATAACGGTGGTCTGGATCGGCGTGAGGGGCATTCACCCACCACCGCTGTGCGACTTCAGAGGTAGCCTGCTGGCGGCTGAACTGCGCGGTTGTTCGCTGTTGACGGGACTGCTCAATGTGCTGACGCAGCCGCTCAACGCTGCGAGGCTCGGCAGAATCACGGCTATTCCAAGTGCTTTTCCCTCCCGCTTTCCAACTACCGAATGCGGCCGAGGCGATGCCATCCAAATACAGCACATACCAACCGTTCACTGTGCCGGGTTTGTCGTTCGGAACATGGAATCGATGGATTGCGCCGTCCGCCACCGGTAACCAGTCGAGCTGCCCATAGACCGTTTGCAGGGCGTTACGAAAAAGGATCGAGGCGTCGGTCATACGGCCTCCTGAAGTGGTTCCAGCCTCGCTCGAACCGCGCACAGTTTGGTGGTGCTTATAGATGGCTGGTCCGCGGGCAAGCGCTGGTGCTCTCTACCGCGCAGCGCCGTCAGCCCGTCGAAAATGCCGACCCGCTGCATGAGCAGGAAGTCGTCAATACCGGAGGGTTGGCCGTCGTGAACCCACAGTCCACGTGATGCCCAAGTAATTTTTTTCGGGCATGCCTTCGGCGTGGCCGCCATATGGCAGCGTTGAAAAATCGTCATGATTAAGCCCTTTTCTTAATGGCGTTGCGCCAAAAGGAGAATGCTGATCCCGCGTCGATCAGGGGGTATGGTTCACCCAGGCATGCCGTGGGGCGGGCCATTAGCCTGATGGTTCGTTGATCTGGAGATGGCGCTCATCAGGCGCGCCCTCCAGTGTCCTGGCCAGTTGATGGCGGACGGTGCTCAGGTGTTTCAAGGTCTTTATTCGGTGCCGCTGTCAGCGCCAGACTACGGGCAATTGCCATATGGTTGTTATAGCGGGCGAGGCGGACAGATACTGATGCGTTGGCGCGAAGGGCGACGATGGCCAGTGCGCGGTGCATGGTACTTCACCCACGTTTGCCGATGGATTGTGGACGTGGAAGATCTGCATCACTGACGCTCCTCGGTTAAAGGAAGCGCTAGCGGCCTTCCTACGGGATTGGACGACGGCGTGGTGTGGGCTTGGAATACTGGTTATTAGGGAAATCGGCGGGGCCGAAACTTTCTCCAGCACCGCCCGACGTCGAGTGATGAACGTCAGTGGTATCACTCCGTCCATTTCCGTCAGTCGTGCCGCTGCGCTTTCAGTCGTGCCCAGTCCGGGGCATGGGCATAACTGGACCAAAAGGTCACGAGTGATCGATTGGGTAATCATCACGCCGCCTCGGTGCGTGATGCGGCGATGCGCTCGGTCACCCACGTGTCAACCTCGGACTGCACCCAAGCCGAATGGCCTGGCGCCAACTTTACTTGGGCCGGAAAGGTGCCGGTCTTGATTCGGCGATAGAGTTCCGACTGACTCAACGAGGTGATCGACAGGACTTCCTTGATGCGGATAAAGCGGCAGGGTTCTTGAGTAGCCATTCCGTATACCTCGTAAGGGGCTGCTGGGTATGGCTACGGATTAGATACATTTATGCTGCGACTTACGTCCCAAATTTCAACGGTTGAAATATTCCGGAAAACTATTGTGCACTTAACTTTCCACATTGATGGGCGTATGCAGTGAGGCCTCTGTAGCAGCCAATTCCAGAAGCTCGGCTAAACCACCGTCAGCCATCAGCCTTTTAGCTAGCGGGATTACGGTCTTTCGGAGGTTGCTTTCACCTATGTCATGACCCGGGCGGATTGCGGCTGCCATAACTCGGTCAGGAATGTTGGCGCCTGTCTCCATTTTCCAGATCAACAAATCTAGGAAAGGCAAAAGGCCGTTTCGTGCCCAGCTCTCAAAAGAGGGAGTGCGGTACCTCTTTTTCTTTGGGGAAGGGGGCATTGCGGCTCGCATCTTTAAAATCTGCTCGATAACGTTTTCTCTTAAAAGCTCAATAGGCAGCTCCTGATCTACTCGGAGGAGGGCGTATTTTACTCCGTTGACTGACATCTCGTTAGTGAGCAAGAGTGGGGGATCTTGTGTCTTGGTAGGGGGTGGGTTTTCTGACATAAGGCTACACATATCAATAAAATATTGTACTGGGTCAAATTCATAACCCGGCACGCTGCTCGCGTGGTCATACAAGTGCCTGAACGTCAGGGGGGTAGCACCGCATTTTTCATTTGTAAGGGATAGGTCCATTCCATCAATGCTGGGCAAGTCTGGAATTTCCGCATCTTCCACGGCGATTCCCCTCGTGTATTTGATACCCCGTGAAAACGCAGAGAAGTATTCTTCGGCAAGGGGGTCAGCCTTATTGTTGCTCTTTTCCAATAGGTATAATAAAGATTGTCTATGCCTGAGTTGTTTGTACAAGTCGATCATTCGAAGTTTAGCAACACACAAGTAGTGATCGATGTTGTACCACTTCGGAATTTCTTCAATGCTGATAAATTTGGCCATTACTATGCGTACCTGATAATTCCCATTTTGAATGGTTCGGCCAGCCAGCTAGGCGGATGGGATGTCCGTCGTCCATTTCCAGGGCGAGGTGAGCTGGGGCTGTCATGCCTTGCGCTTGATGCTCACCACATTCACACCAGCACAAAGAGCGTCTATCGAATCTGCCCAGGCTTGCATCATTTGCCGGCGTGGCTCGAGGTAGTGGGCGTGGTTGTAGGTATCGCGAATCTCATCATGGTCGCCGTGGGCGAGCTGGCGCTCGATCCAGTCCCGGTTGTAGCCGCGGCTGTTTAACTCGGTACTGAGGAGGTGACGAAATCCATGGCCGGTCTGTCGACCTTCATAGCCAATCTGGTGCAGTGCCTTGTTAACGGTGTTTTCGGATTGAGGGCGTTCCCGGTTGTTCCGGCCCGGGAATGCGATGGGGTAACTCCCGGTGATCTCCTTGAGCTCGATCAGACTGGCGACCGCCTGACGGGGGAGTGGGACGACATGCGGTCGACGTGCCTTCATTCGGGCAGCCGGTATCGTCCAGGTGGCTGACTCCAAATCGATCTCGTCCCAAGGTGCGTGACGCAGTTCTCCGGGGCGTACGCCCGTCAATAGAAGCAAGCGCACGGCGATGCGGGTCATGACGTCGCATTTGGCCGCATCGAGTTTGCCCAGAAGAATGGGAATTTCCGAGAGGGGAACATGTGGGTGGTTTTTGGTTCGCGGTGCGATTGCGGCGACCACGTCCAAGTCGGTGGCAGGGTTCGACTCCACTGACCCCTTGGCGAGACCGTAGCGAAAAATCTGACTTAACCACTGGCGTATTTTCCCGGCGACGTTGAGCGCACCGCGCTTCTCGACCTTGCGTACAAGAGCGACCAGTTCTGGTCGTGTGACTTCTTGCACCGGGCGTTGGCCGATAACGGGGAGAATGTCAGCCTCCAGATATTGCAGCGCCTTGGCTGCTGTGGAGGTGGCCCAGCGGGGTGAGTTGTAGGCGTACCACTCGCGTGCCAACTCCTCGAAAGTATGAGCGAGGGCGGATTGGGCGGTTTTTTCAGCTTGCTTGTGGGCGGTGGGATCTATGCCGTTGGCCAGTAAACGACGGGCATCTTCGCGGCGCTCCCTGGCCTTGGCGAGGGTGACGGTGGGATAAGCGCCCAACCCCATCATTTTAGCTTTGCCACCGAAGCGATATCGGAATCGCCATAGCTTTGAACCGCTAGGTGTTACTTCGAGGCATAGGCCCGCCGCATCTGCCATGCGGTAAAGCTTTTCGCGCGGTTTCGCTGTTCGAGCGGCTGTATCGGTGAGTGCCACGGCATCCCCTCAGCGCTAGCGCTGGCGGGAGTGAGTACCCGTCGATGTGTGAGTAGATTTCTAGACCAAACTCATCTACTCACGAATCTACTCACATAACCTGGGGCTTGCAAGGGAGTGCTCGGGAATCGCAGGCACAAAAAAACCGGCGTAAGTGCCGGTTTATCTGCTTTCCAGGGTCTGGTAGGGACCGCTGGATATATGTACATGGTGCCCCGAGGGAGACTCGAACTCCCACTCCTTTCGAAAACGGATTTTGAATCCGCCGCGTCTACCAATTCCGCCATCAGGGCTCAATGGCGGCGAAGTATAGAGATGAGATTACCGTCGGTCAATCAGGTACATAGAGAATTTTCATTATTTCGGCTAGACTTCCGGCCCCTGCTAGACGAACCCCATCATGCGCGTTGCTGACTTTACTTTCGAACTCCCTGATTCGCTGATCGCTCGCCACCCTTTGGCCGAGCGTCGCAACAGTCGCCTGTTGACCCTTGATGGGGTCAGCGGCGCCCTGGCACACCGTCAATTCACTGATTTGCTCGAGCATTTGCGCCCGGGCGATTTGATGGTGTTCAACAATACCCGGGTGATTCCGGCGCGGCTGTTTGGCCAGAAAGCTTCCGGCGGCAAGCTGGAAATTCTGGTGGAGCGGGTGCTCGACAGTCATCGCGTGCTGGCCCATGTGCGTTCCAGCAAGTCGCCGAAACCGGGTTCGAAGATCCTGATCGACGGCGGTGGCGAAGCCGAGATGCTGGCGCGTCACGATGCGTTGTTCGAACTGGGGTTTGCCGAAGAGGTGTTGCCGCTGCTCGACCGCGTCGGGCATATGCCGTTGCCTCCTTATATAGACCGCCCGGATGAAGGCTCGGACCGCGAGCGTTATCAGACGGTGTACGCCGAGCGCCTGGGGGCGGTGGCGGCGCCGACGGCGGGGCTGCATTTCGATCAGCCGCTGATGGAGGCGATTGCCGCCAAGGGCATCGAGACTGCGTTCGTGACCTTGCACGTGGGTGCGGGCACGTTCCAGCCAGTGCGCGTCGAGAAGATTGAAGATCACCACATGCACAGCGAATGGCTGGAAGTCGGTCAGGACGTGGTCGATGCAGTCGAAGCCTGCCGCGCTCGCGGTGGTCGCGTGGTGGCGGTGGGGACCACCAGCGTGCGTTCCCTGGAAAGCGCCGCGCGCGATGGCGTGCTCAAGCCGTTCAGTGGCGATACCGACATCTTTATCTACCCGGGTCGGCCGTTTCATGTGGTCGATGCCCTGGTCACCAACTTTCATTTGCCTGAATCCACGTTGTTGATGCTGGTTTCGGCGTTCGCCGGTTATCCCGAGACCATGGCCGCCTATAAAGCCGCCGTCGACAACGAATACCGCTTTTTCAGCTACGGTGATGCGATGTTTATCACCCGTAATCCCGCGCCTACCGCCCCTAAAGAAACAGGCCCTGAGGAAACAGAATGAGTCGCACCAGTCGCATGTCTTTTGAGCTCCTTGCCACAGACGGCAAGGCTCGTCGCGGTCGTTTGACCTTCCCGCGCGGTACCGTCGAGACCCCGGCCTTCATGCCGGTGGGCACGTACGGCACGGTCAAGGGCATGCTGCCGCGGGATATCACCGCCACTGGCGCGGAAATCATTCTGGGCAACACCTTCCACTTGTGGCTGCGTCCTGGCACCGAAGTGATCAAGAAGCACGGCGACCTGCACGATTTCATGCAGTGGAAAGGCCCGATTCTTACAGATTCCGGCGGTTTTCAGGTGTTCAGCCTGGGCGCGATGCGCAAGATCAAGGAGGAGGGCGTGACCTTCGCTTCTCCGGTCGACGGCGCCAAAGTGTTCATGGGCCCGGAAGAGTCGATGCAGGTCCAGCGCGATCTGGGCTCGGACATCGTGATGATCTTCGACGAATGCACTCCGTACCCGGCTGACGAAGACGTCGCTCGCGTCTCGATGGAACTGTCGTTGCGCTGGGCCCAGCGTTCGAAAAACGCCCATGGCGACAACACGGCGGCGCTGTTCGGCATCGTTCAGGGCGGCATGCACCAGGATTTGCGCATGCGCTCCCTGGAAGGCCTCGACAAGATCGGCTTCGACGGCCTGGCCATCGGCGGTCTGTCGGTGGGCGAGCCCAAGCACGAGATGATCAAGGTGCTGGATTACCTGCCGGGCCAGATGCCGGCTGACAAACCTCGTTACCTTATGGGCGTTGGCAAACCGGAAGATCTGGTTGAGGGTGTGCGCCGCGGTGTGGACATGTTCGATTGCGTGATGCCAACCCGTAATGCCCGCAATGGGCATCTGTTCATTGATACAGGCGTGCTGAAGATCCGTAACGCGTTCCATCGCCATGATGATTCGCCGCTGGATCCGACCTGTGATTGCTATACCTGCCAGAACTTCTCCCGTGCTTATCTGCACCATCTGGACAAGTGCGGCGAAATGCTGGGTAGCATGTTGAATACCATCCACAATTTGCGCCATTACCAGGTGCTTATGGCTGGTTTGCGTGAGGCTATTCAACAGGGTACATTGGCCGCCTTTGTCGATGCCTTCTACGCCAAACGCGGGTTACCTGTTCCGCCTTTGGACTGAGTTTTCTGACCCCAAGATTCAACATTTGCAACTGGAGTGCTAAATGAGCTTTTTTATCTCTAATGCCATGGCTGACGCTGCTGCACCTGCGGCAGGCCCAATGGGCGGCGGCTTTGAGTGGATTTTCCTGGTCGGTTTCCTGGTCATCTTCTACCTGATGATCTGGCGTCCACAGGCCAAGCGCGCCAAAGAGCAGAAAAACCTGCTGGGCAGCCTGCAAAAAGGTGACGAAGTTGTGACCACCGGCGGTATCGCCGGCAAGATCACCAAAGTGTCCGACGACTTCGTTGTTCTGGAAGTCTCCGACACCGTCGAAATGAAATTCCAGAAAGGCGCCATCGCCGCCACGCTGCCAAAAGGCACGCTCAAAGCGATCTAAGTTTCAACTTCTACTCAATCGACGGGGCGCGCAAGGCGCCCCGCGTCATAAGCGGGCGGCGTGATGCTGAACAAATACCCTCTGTGGAAATACATTCTGATCCTGGCGGTGCTGGCGGTCGGTCTGATTTATTCCGCTCCCAATCTATACCCTGATGACCCGGCCATTCAGGTCAGCGGTGCAAGCACTGCACTGCAGGTTACTCAGGCTGATCTGGATCGTGTGAGCACCGCGCTCAAGGAATCCGGGATCAACGTCAAGGCGGCCACCCTGGCTGCGGGCGGCAAGGGCGGTCTGATCCGTCTGATCAAGGCTGAAGATCAGCTGCCAGCCAAAGACGTCGTGCGCAAGGCATTGGGTGATGACTACGTCGTTGCACTGAACCTGGCACAAACCACCCCGCAATGGCTGCGCAGTTTTGGCGCGCACCCGATGAAGCTGGGTCTGGACTTGTCCGGTGGTGTGCACTTCCTGCTGGAAGTGGACATGGACAAAGCCCTCGACGCACGCCTGAAAGTCTACGAAGGCGACGTCAAGAGCCTGTTGCGCAAAGAGCGTCTGCGCTATCGCAGCCTGCCGCAACTGGGTGGTGCCATTCAGCTGGGCTTCACTGATGAAGCAGCCCGTGAAGAGGCGCGTGCGCTGATTCGCAAGAATTTCAACGATTTCGACATTGTTCCGGCCGACCTCAATGGCCAACCGGTACTGCGTCTGGCGATGACCCCGGCCAAGCTGGCGGAAATCCGCGAATACTCCATCAAGCAGAACTTGACCACGGTACGTAACCGCGTCAACGAGCTGGGTGTTGCCGAACCTATCGTTCAGCGCCAGGGCGCCAACCGCATCGTGGTTGAGCTGCCGGGCGTGCAAGACACTGCAGAAGCCAAGCGTATCCTCGGCAAGACGGCCAACCTTGAGTTCCGTCTGGCGGCTGAGCCTGGCGCTTCAAAAGCCACTTCCGAGGAATTCGAGTTCCGTGAAGGCAAGCGTCCTGCGGCGCTGATCGAACGTGGCCTGATCATTACCGGTGACCAGGTGACTGACGCCAAGGCTGGCTTCGGCGAGCACGGTACGCCAGAAGTGAACATCCGTCTGGATGGCCACGGTGGCGAGCTGATGAGTCGTGCGACTCGCAGCAACGTCGGTCGCAGCATGGCGGTGATCTTCATCGAACAACGTCCGGTCACCACTTACACCAAGCAAGTGGTCAACGGCGTCGAGAAAGACGTGCCGGTTCAGACGTTTAAAGAAGAGAAGAAGATCATCAGCCTGGCGACCATCCAGTCGCCGCTGGGTGCCCAGTTCCGCATCACTGGCCTGAACGGCCAGGGCGAATCGTCCGAACTGGCGCTGCTGCTGCGTGCCGGTGGTCTGGCCGCACCGATGTACTTCGCTGAAGAGCGCACCATCGGCCCAAGCCTGGGTGCTGACAACATCACCAAAGGTATCGATGCATCGCTGTGGGGCATGCTGTTTGTCTCGCTGTTCATCATGGCCATCTACCGCTTCTTCGGCCTCATCGCCACCGTCGCGCTGACGGTGAACATGGTGATGTTGCTGGCCCTGATGTCGCTGCTGGGTGCAACGCTGACCCTGCCGGGTATCGCCGGTATCGTATTGACCATGGGTATGGCGGTCGACGCCAACGTACTGATCTTCTCGCGGATACGTGAAGAGATCGCGGCCGGCATGACCGTGCAGCGGGCAATCAACGAAGGCTTCGGCCGGGCATTCACCGCGATTCTCGACGCCAACCTGACAACCTTGTTGGTCGGCGGGATTCTCTTTGCCATGGGCACCGGCCCGGTCAAGGGTTTCGCAGTGACCATGTCCCTCGGGATCTTTACCTCGATGTTCACGGCCATCATGGTGACCCGCGCGATGGTCAACCTGATCTTCGGCGGTCGTGACTTCAAGAAGTTGTGGATTTAAGGGGCTGCCATGTTACGTACAATCAACTTCATGGGCGTTCGCAACATTGCGTTCGGCGTCACATTGTTCCTTACCGCACTGGCATTGTTCAGTGTCGCCACCAAGGGCATGAACTGGGGCCTGGACTTCACCGGCGGTACGCTCATCGAGCTGACCTACGAGCGTCCGGCTGATGTCACCAAGGTGCGTGAACAGCTGGTTACATCGGGTTATCACGAAGCGATCGTACAGAGCTTCGGTGCGACTACCGATTTGCTGGTGCGTATGCCAGGTGAAGACCCGCAGCTGGGTCATCAAGTGGCAGAAGCGCTGCTGAAAGTCGGCGGCGACAACCCGGCGACGGTCAAGCGTGTCGAGTTCGTCGGCCCTCAGGTCGGTGAAGAGCTGCGCGACCAGGGCGGCCTCGGCATGCTGATGGCGCTGGGCGGCATTTTGATCTACCTGGCTTTCCGCTTTCAGTGGAAGTTTGCGGTCGGTGCGATCGTTTCGCTGATCCACGACGTGATCGTGACCATCGGTATCCTGTCATTCTTCCAGATCACCTTCGACCTGACGGTACTGGCGGCGGTGCTGGCAATCATCGGTTACTCGCTCAACGACACCATCGTGGTATTCGACCGGGTTCGCGAGAACTTCCGGGTACTGCGCAAGGCCAGCCTGATCGAGAACATCAACATCTCGACCACGCAAACCCTGCTGCGGACCATGGCGACATCGATCTCCACGTTGCTGGCGATCGCGGCCCTGTTGTTCTTCGGTGGCGACAACCTGTTCGGCTTCTCCATTGCCCTGTTCATCGGTGTTCTGGCGGGTACTTACTCGTCGATCTACATCGCGAACGTGGTGCTGATCTGGCTGAACCTGAGCAGCGAGGACCTGATTCCCGCTGCGGCGGTAGAGACGGAAGTCGACGACCGTCCATAACGGTTATCGCTTTTCCAGCTGTAAGCCGAGAAGGCGCGAGTATTGAACTCGCGCCTTTTTTTATGCTCCAAGGCTGGGAGAAGCGCGGGCATGTCCCGCATGTGATGGTCAGGAGGTTCATGTGAACAAGTCGATGCTGGTTGGTGCAGTATTGGGTGCTGTTGGTGTGACGGCCGGGGGTGCTGTTGCCACCTACAGCCTGGTCAAAAAAAGCGGCCCTGAGTATGCGCAAGTTCTAGCCGTTGAACCGGTCAAGACACAAATCAAGACTCCACGTGAAGTGTGCAAGGACGTTGCAGTAACCCGGCAAGCGCCGGTAAAAGATCAACACCAGATCGCCGGTACGGTGGTCGGCGCGCTGGCGGGTGGCCTGTTGGGCAACCAGATCGGCGGCGGTACAGGCAAGAAAATCGCCACAGTGGCCGGTGCGGTCGGCGGCGGTTATGCGGGTAACAAGGTGCAGGAAGGCATGCAGGAGCGTGATACCTACACCACCACTCAAACCCGCTGTAACACGGTGAATGACATCAGCGACAAGGTTGTAGGCTACGACGTTCGTTATTCGCTGGATGGCAAGGAAGGCAAAGTGCGGATGGATCGCGATCCGGGCAACCAGGTTCCGGTCGACAAGGAAGGCAAGTTGATCCTGGGGCAGAACGAACCGGCTCAGTAATGAGTTGAGCGCCTCACGCAAAAAGAAGCATCCCGAAAGGGATGCTTTTTTTGTGCCTGAATTTTATGTTCACCGCCAACGTGCTATGAAAGACTCTTCATTTTTCGCGGCCTTATGCTTGCCTTTCTGAGACTCCATGCCTGCCATCGATCATCCCCTGATAGACCAGTTCCTCGACGCCCTGTGGCTGGAAAAAGGCCTTTCCGATAACACCCGCGATGCCTATCGCAGTGACCTGGCCTTATTCAACGGCTGGTTGCAGGAGAAAGGCCTGGAACTGATCAACGCCGGTCGCGAGTTGATTCTAGACCACTTGGCCTGGCGCCTGGAGCAAAACTACAAGCCCCGTTCTACGGCGCGGTTTCTCTCCGGTGTGCGTGGCTTCTATCGCTATTTGTTGCGGGAAAAGCTGATCGCTGTCGATCCGACCTTGCGCGTCGATATGCCGCAACTGGGCAGGCCCTTGCCTAAATCCTTGTCGGAAGCCGATGTGGAAGCGCTACTGGCCGCGCCAGACTTGAGCGAAGCCATCGGCCAGCGGGACCGCGCCATGCTTGAGGTGCTTTATGCCTGTGGCTTGCGGGTCACGGAGCTGATCAGCCTGACGCTGGAACAGGTCAACCTGCGCCAGGGCGTGCTGCGAGTGATGGGCAAGGGCAGCAAGGAGCGGCTGGTACCGATGGGCGAGGAGGCGATTGTCTGGGTCGAGCGCTACATGCGCGATGCCCGTGGCGAGCTGCTGGGCGGGCGTCCCAGCGATGTGCTGTTCCCCAGCCTTCGCGGCGAACAGATGACCCGCCAGACCTTCTGGCATCGCATCAAGCATCAGGCCAAGGTCGCCGGGATCGGCAAGTCGTTGTCGCCGCATACCCTGCGCCATGCCTTCGCTACGCACCTGCTCAACCACGGTGCCGACTTGCGGGTGGTGCAAATGCTGCTCGGCCATAGCGATCTTTCGACCACCCAGATCTATACTCACGTCGCTCGCGCACGCTTGCAGGACCTGCACGCCAAACATCACCCCAGAGGCTAGCGCAAACCTTGTGGCGAGGGAGCTTGCTGTGACGAGGGAGCTTGCTCCCGCTGGGTTGCGCAGCAACCCCAAAACCAGGCGTTGCATTTACTCAGGAAAGCCCGACTGGCCTATTTGCGACTGCTACGCAGCCGAGCGGGAGCAAGCTCCCTCGCCACAATAATGGGTGTCAGTCAGGCAAGGGTGTCTCGCGTCACCCGCATTCGGCCACAGGGGCCTTATGTGGTAGGCTTTGCCGGTTTGCACGATGGGCGGTTATGACCCGGTGTTTCGGCACGGGCGTTCTGAACGTTCCATTTGTCCGCCTTCAGGAGTTCTCATGCGTCTGACCCAGATTTTCGCCGCCGCAGCCATTGCGTTGGTCAGCACCTTTGCCGTCGCCGATGACGCGGCCGACAAAGCCATTCGTAAAAGCCTGGAAAACCTCCAGCTTGATGTCCCGGTCGAAACCATCACCGCCAGCCCGCTACCAGGCTTGTACGAAGTCAAACTCAAGGGTAGTCGCGTGCTGTACGCCAGTGCCGACGGCCAGTACGTCGTTCAGGGCTACATGTTCCAGCTCAAGGACGGTAAACCGGTCAACCTGACCGAGAAGACTGAACGCCTGGGCATTTCCAAATTGATCAACGGAATTCCAGTGGCTGAAACCGTGGTCTACCCGGCTGTCGGCGAAACCAAGTCGCACATCACGGTCTTCACCGACACCACCTGCCCGTACTGCCACAAGCTGCACGCCGAAGTGCCGGAACTGAACAAGCTGGGTATCGAAGTGCGTTATGTTGCGTTCCCGCGCCAGGGCCTGGGCTCGCCGGGTGACGAGCAACTGCAAGCCGTGTGGTGCTCCAAGGACAAGAAAGCGGCCATGGACAAAATGGTCGATGGCAAGGAAATCAAGGCCGCCAAGTGCGAGAACCCGGTTTCCAAGCAGTTCGCCCTCGGTCAGTCGATTGGCGTGAACGGTACACCGGCCATCGTTTTGGCCGACGGACAGGTCATTCCGGGCTACCAGCCTGCGCCACAAGTCGCCAAACTGGCACTGGGCGCGAAATAGTTTCGCATCGTCACGGTCAGCCTTGACGATCATGGTCTGGCGGCAACATTGTCGGGCCATTAATAGAGAGCCGCGAGCATGCGGTTGTTTTCACGGCCGGCCTTGAGTCGGCCGTTTTATGGGGAGTTCACAGTGAAACCGGTCAAAGTAGGCATCTGTGGGTTAGGGACCGTCGGTGGCGGTACCTTCAACGTACTTCAGCGCAACGCCGAGGAAATTGCTCGTCGTGCCGGGCGTGGAATCGAAGTGGCACAAATTGCCATGCGCACGCCAAAGCCTCAGTTCCAGACGACCGGTATTGCGATTACCAACGATGTGTTCGAAGTGGCCACGAACCCTGAGATCGACATCGTTATAGAGCTGATGGGCGGCTACACCGTTGCCCGCGAGCTGGTACTCAAGGCCATCGAGAATGGCAAGCATGTGGTCACCGCGAACAAGGCACTGATCGCCGTTCACGGTAATGAAATTTTCGCCAAGGCGCGCGAGAAGGGCGTGATTGTGGCGTTCGAAGCGGCCGTGGCCGGCGGCATCCCGGTGATCAAAGCGATCCGTGAAGGTTTGTCCGCCAACCGCATCAACTGGGTGGCCGGGATCATCAACGGCACCGGCAACTTCATCCTCACCGAAATGCGTGAGAAGGGTCGCACCTTCGAAGACGTACTCGCCGAGGCGCAAGCCCTGGGTTACGCCGAAGCCGATCCAACCTTCGACGTCGAAGGCATCGATGCGGCCCACAAGCTGACGATCCTGGCGTCCATCGCGTTCGGCATTCCGCTGCAATTCGATAAGGCTTACACCGAAGGCATCACCAAGCTGACCACCGCTGACGTCAATTACGCCGAAGCGCTGGGCTATCGCATCAAGCACCTGGGCGTGGCACGCAGCACCGCGGCCGGCATCGAGTTGCGTGTGCATCCGACGCTGATCCCGGCCGATCGCTTGATCGCCAACGTCAACGGCGTGATGAACGCGGTGATGGTCAACGGTGACGCCGCCGGTTCGACCCTGTTCTACGGCGCCGGCGCCGGTATGGAGCCGACGGCTTCGTCGGTGATCGCTGACCTCGTGGACGTGGTTCGCGCCATGACCTCCGATCCGGAAAACCGCGTACCGCACCTGGCTTTCCAGCCGGATTCGCTGTCGGCCCATCCGATCCTGCCGATCGAAGCCTGCGAAAGCGCTTACTACCTGCGCATTCAGGCCAAGGATCATCCGGGCGTGTTGGCTCAGGTGGCGAGCATCCTGTCGGAGCGCGGTATCAACATCGAATCGATCATGCAGAAAGAAGTCGAGGAACACGACGGCCTGGTGCCAATGATCCTGCTGACGCACCGTGTGCTGGAACAGCACATGAACGACGCGATCACCGCCCTGGAGGCTTTGGAAGGCGTGGTCGGCCCGGTCGTACGGATCCGCGTCGAGCACCTGAACTAAGCCGTTATCGTTCACCGGGCTCGCACGCGTGCCCGGCATTGCGAACACTGTCTATTGGAGCCAGTCATGCGTTATATCAGTACCCGCGGCCAGGCACCGGCCCTGAATTTCGAAGATGTCCTGCTGGCCGGTCTCGCCACCGACGGCGGTCTGTACGTCCCGGAAAACCTGCCACGTTTCACCCAGGAAGAGATCGCTTCCTGGGCCGGCCTGCCGTATCACGAGCTGGCCTTCCGGGTGATGCGCCCATTCGTGACCGGCAGCATCCCTGATGCCGATTTCAAAAAGATTCTTGAAGAAACGTACGGCGTGTTTTCCCACAACGCCGTGGCACCGTTGCGTCAGCTCAATGGCAACGAATGGGTACTGGAGCTGTTCCACGGCCCGACCCTGGCGTTCAAGGACTTCGCCCTGCAATTGCTGGGTCGTCTGCTCGACTACGTGCTGGAAAAGCGCGGCGAGCGCGTGGTGATTGTTGGTGCTACCTCCGGCGACACCGGTTCGGCGGCGATCGAAGGTTGCAAGCACTGCGAAAACGTCGACATCTTCATCCTGCACCCGCACAACCGTGTGTCCGAAGTGCAGCGTCGCCAGATGACTACTATCTTCGGCGAGAACATCCATAACATCGCCATCGAAGGCAACTTCGATGACTGCCAGGAAATGGTCAAGGCCAGCTTCGCCGACCAGAGCTTCCTCAAGGGCACGCGCCTGGTGGCGGTGAACTCGATCAACTGGGCGCGGATCATGGCCCAGATCGTTTACTACTTCCACGCAGCCCTGCAATTGGGCGGCCCGGCGCGTTCGGTGTCGTTCTCGGTACCGACCGGCAACTTCGGCGATATCTTCGCCGGTTACCTGGCACGCAACATGGGCCTGCCGATCAACCAGTTGATCGTCGCCACCAACCGCAACGACATCCTGCACCGCTTCATGAGCGGCAATCAGTACGTCAAGGAAACCCTGCACGCCACGCTGTCGCCGTCCATGGACATCATGGTGTCGTCGAACTTCGAACGCCTGCTGTTCGACCTGCACGGTCGTAACGGCGCGTCGATTGCCGGTTTGATGGACACCTTCAAGCAGGGCGGCGGTTTCAGCGTCGAAGAGGAACGCTGGACCGAGGCACGCAAACTGTTCGATTCGCTGGCCGTGGACGACGCCCAAACCTGCGAAACCATTGCCGAAGTCTTTGAGCAAACCGGCGAGCTGCTGGACCCGCACACGGCCATCGGCGTGAAGGCCGCGCGCGAATGCCGTCGCAGCCTGGATATCCCGATGGTGATCCTGGGCACGGCCCATCCGGTCAAATTCCCGGATGCGGTGGAAAAAGCCGGTGTAGGAAAAGCGCTTGAACTACCTGCACATCTTTCTGATTTGTTTGAGCGAGATGAGCGTTGCACCGTGTTGCCGAACGACCTGAAAGCCGTGCAGGCCTTTGTCAGTCAGCATGGCAACCGCGGCAAGCCGCTGTAACCGGTAAAAGCTGTCACATTTTGAAGCCCGTCTCCTGACGGGCTTTCTCATTTCTGCATGCCACACTTGTCGGGTTTCGTAAAAGAAGAGCCGCCCATGAAGGACGGGCGAGACGATCACCAAGGAAGTGGCAATGCTGTTTTTTAGAGGGTTTAAACCAGTCGTATGCTGGATGTTTTTGCTGGGCGCCCTGGGCTTTGGGCAATGGGTGAAGGCCGCACAATTGGCGACACATGAATCCCGGGAGCCAACCACCGTCGAACGCATTGAGCTGGACGCTCAGGAGCGGCAATGGATCGCTGAACATCCGATAGTTATCGTCGCGTCGGCTCAGTACCCGCTGTATCTGTTCAAGGATGAGCATGGCCACTGGAGCGGATTGAACAACGATGTGCTCAACCGCATCAGCGCCATGACAGGGTTGCGGTTCGTCCATGAAGAGTCGTTTTCCACCGACCAACTGCTGGAGCGACTGGAAAGCGGCGCGGCGGACATGAGCACGACGCTGGCGATGAATGACGAGCGCAAGATGTTTCTCGATTTCAGTCATGCGTTCGGCGGGGCGGGCTGGGTACTCGTGGGGCTGGCCGGCACGCCTGCGTTACAGTCCCTGGAACAGCTTTCGAAAAAAGTCCTGGTCTTGCCGACCCGGCACGCCCTGGAGGGGGTCATTCGTCGTGACTACCCGGCGATCGAGCTGCGCTCAGTCAAAACCTACGCTGAAGCCCGGGCACTGGTCGAAAGTGGTGAGGCTTACGCCACCATTGAAAACGAAATCGGAGCGCAGCTCTACCCCTTGGGCCGGCTCAAGGTAGGGCAGGCGGTGGAGGGCAAATGGGAGGCTGATCATTTGGCCGTCCGCAAAGGACAGCCGCAGTTATTGAGCATCCTCAACAAGGCGCTGGAGGCATTTCCACCCGCCAAGTTACGCGCCATGCGGTTGAAATGGCTGAATGGAGTTGCACCGGTACACGCCCCTTCGGCCTGGCAGCGTATAACCCAGTGGGGCTGCTGGAGCCTATTCATCGTTAGCCTGTTCGGCGTGCTCTCATTGCTTTGGAACCGCCGGCTCGCTGCACTGATCAAGCAACGTCTGGATGCCGAAAAAGACCTCAATGACCAGCTTGCCTTCCAGCATGCATTGATAGATGCCATGCCGGATCCGATGTTCGTGCGTGATCTGGAAGGGCGTTTGATCATGTGCAACAGAAGTTATGAGGAGCGCTTGTCGACCCGTTTCAACCAGGTTCAGGGGCGACAACTGACCGAACTCGATGTCTTGCCCAAAGAGACCGCCGAGCAGTTGCACGCCGAGTTCATGGCCCAGCTCGCTACTCGCAAGACCCGCTTCAGCGAACGTCAGTTGACGTTCAAGGACGGCGTCAGGGATATCTACCAGTGGACGGTGCCGTTCTACAGTGCGGACGGTCAATTGCGAGGACTGCTCGGCGGATGGAGCGATGTCGGCAAGCGTACAAGGCAGGCATGAAGGGTAATGCCAGTCAGTTAAGTGAAGGCCAAAACCTGTGGCGAGGGGGCTTGCCCCCGTTCGGCTGCGAAGCAGTCGCAAATCCGGTGCATGCGGTGTGCTTGGCAGAATGAGGTTGCAGGTTTTAGGACTGCTTCGCAGTCCAACGGGGGCAAGCCCCCTTCGCCACAGGTTTTGCACTTGACATCCTTTCTTCACTGACTGGCATTAAGCACGGATCAGCTGTTTTTTTACTGTCATCTTTACCGTGCATGCTCTAACTACCAGAGGCGCCGGTGCGCCTGCCGTTGGAATCCAGAACTTTCTTCTCGGGCCTGTGGTCATTTACTGTGGACACGCCCCAGGCACTTTGTTTTCGGACTATTGAGTGGTGATCGAGATGGAAAGTATCAGTCTATTGCTCGGTGAGGCTCTGAGCCCGTATCTGGTCAAGTTGACCCCATCGGGTGCCCATGGCGAATGCCTGGTGACACTGAAGAGTACGAGCGGCGCTATCGTGGTCGAACGGGCGTTCAATCAGGCCCAGTTAACCGACAAACGTCTGCTGACGGATGTCGTCGACGGGCTGCACCGCGACGTGCTGATCGCTGAAGGACGTCTGGAGCCCTGTGTCATCGCGGCGTTGCGCAATGCTGCTCAGGACAAGATCCTGGCCAGCCGAAATTGAATTGTTTTTTGTGGGAACCTTCCTGCGCCAAGGTCAGTCAGACCATGTAACAGCAGGATCAAGCATTGTGCTCCGGTGCTTGTAGCTTGTTGCTACTGGTCTTTATGTAGGCCACGTTTAACCCCGAGTCGTCTCCCCACTTCTCGGGGTTTCTTTTTGCCTGTGATTTGTCACTGCGCGGCCTGACGCTCGAAGAAGGCCCGGGTTTCTTCCAGGTAGTCCTTGCGTCTTTGCGGATCGAGCCAGTCGGCGTACAGCGGGTCCAGGCGCTCGCGGGGCAGGGCGCGCAATAGCTGATTGATTTCACTGATTGCCTCTCGCCCCTGGGGCGTATTCGAGCAACCGATGTACCCGGACAGGTACTTGCCCGTGCCTTTGACCGGATAAAACTCCAACTGATCATCGGCAATATGTTCCTGACGAGCCTGATAGCGGATTTCCGGCCAGTAGCCCAAGACCACCTGCAAACGACCCAGCCGCTGCATCTGCAATAGACTGCCAAGGGCGTTATTGCCGTAGTGGGGCGTCAGCACGCCGGGCGGCGCCTGTTGTAGCAGCGTGTCGAGGAACTGACCGTAACGGCGCTCGGCGATCACCCCGACTTTCTCTTGACCACTGGCCAACAGAGCTGCCAGGTCGACTTCATCGCCAAAGAGAAAGGGTTCCAGCACCGATCGATCTTCACGTCGGATTACCAACCCATTGCTGACCATCCGGAAAGCCGGGATGGAAAAGGCGATCCATTGCTCGCGCTCCCTGCTCCAAATCAGCGAGGGGTCGCAGGTCAAGGATTCTTCATGGAGCATTTGCATGCCACGGGCGCGATTGATCCGCATCAGGGTATGTTCGTATTGCGGCATGTCGGCGATCAACAGCGGCATCAGTTGATCAATAACCCCCTGGTCTTTTTTCGGGCCCTCGAAGACCGTCAGTGGCGGCAGATCGCGCAGCAGCCAGAGCAAATGCTCTTTAGGTTGCGCCAGGGCCGGGGATATCAGCCCCGCCAACAGCCCGAGCGCCGTCAGCGCGCGACCTGTGCCGGCGTAACCGATGACTGATGAAAGCAGGCGCTTCAGCTTAGATGGCCCCGTCTTCACGCAACTGTGTGATCTGTGCCGAGTCGTAGCCAAGATCGTGGAGTACCTGCGCATTGTGTTCACCCAGCTGCGGCCCGACCCATTCGGAGCTACCGGGTGTCTCAGAGAGTTTCGGCACAATGCCGGGCATCTTGAAGTCCTTGCCGTCGGGCAGCTTGGCTTGCAGGAACATTTCCCGGGCCAGGTACTGCGGATCGCTGAACATGTCTTCGGCACTGAAGATTCGGCTGGCGGGAACGTCGGCCTGGTTCAGTTGCTCAATCACCGCCTCGAGCGGCAGTGAGTTGACCCAGCGATCGATCACCCCGTAAATCTCGTCGCGACGGCTGTCGCGTCCGTCGTTGCTGGCCAGCACAGGGTCGTTGGCCAAGTCTTCGCGACCGATGATCAGCATGAAACGTTTGAAGATCGCATCACCGTTGGCGCCGATCTGCACGTGTTTGCCGTCGGCGCTGGTGTGAATGGAGGAGGGCGTGATGCCCGGCATGATGTTGCCGGTGCGCTCGCGGATGAAGCCGAACACATCGAACTCCGGGACCATGCTTTCCATCATGGCGAAGATCGCTTCATACAGCGCCACGTCCACCACTTGCCCCAAGCCGCCGTTGACCTCGCGATGACGCAAGGCCATCAGCGCGCCGATCACGCCCCAGAGTGCGGCAATCGAATCACCGATGGAAATCCCGGTGCGCACTGGCGGCCGATCCTCGAACCCGGTGATGTAGCGCAGGCCGCCCATGGACTCGCCGACCGCACCGAAGCCCGGCTGATCTTTCATCGGCCCGGTCTGGCCAAAGCCCGAGAGCCGCACCATTACCAGTTTCGGGTTCAGTGCGTGCAAGACTTCCCAGCCCAGACCGAGCTTTTCCAGCACGCCGGGGCGAAAATTCTCGATCAGAATGTCCGCTTTGCTGAGCAGCTGTTTCAGAATCGCCAAGCCGTCCGGATGTTTCAGGTTCAGGGTCAGAGACTTTTTGTTCCGTGCCTGAACGAACCACCACAGCGAAGTGCCTTCATACAACTTGCGCCATTTGCGCAACGGATCACCGCCGTCCGGGGACTCGATCTTGATCACTTCGGCGCCGAACTCGCCGCAAATACGCGAGGCAAACGGTCCGGCAATCAACGTACCCAATTCGATGACTTTCAGACCGGAGAGCGGTTTGTTGGAGAACGGCATGCTGAATCCTGTAGGACAAAGGCTGAACGGATGCAGAGTTTTAACATAGGCCGACGTCCGTCGCCCAAAGTTGATCGCCTTCAATTCGTTGATTGCCTGTTGCATCGGTTAGACTTGCCGCCTTTCCTCGTATCAAGAAGCCCGTTCATGGCCCAGCCGTCCACGACCTACAAGTTTGAACTGAACCTCACCGACCTCGACCGCAGCGTCTACGAGAGCGTGAAGCAGACCATCGCCCGTCACCCTTCGGAAACCGAAGAGCGCATGACCGTGCGGCTGCTGGCCTACGCCTTCTGGTACAACGAGCAGTTGTCCTTCGGTCGCGGTCTGTCAGACGTGGATGAGCCAGCGCTGTGGGAAAAGAGCCTGGATGATCGTGTCCTGCACTGGATCGAAGTCGGCCAGCCAGACGCCGATCGCCTGACCTGGTGCTCGCGCCGCACCGAGCGCACCAGCCTGCTGGCTTACGGCAGCCTGCGTGTCTGGGAAACCAAAGTGATTCCGGCGATCAAAAACCTGAAAAACGTTCACATCGCCGCTGTGCCTCAGGAAGTGCTGGAAACCCTGGCCAAGGACATGCCGCGCGTTATCAAGTGGGATGTGATGATCAGCGAAGGAACGATTTTCGTCACCGACGACCGTGGTCAGCACGAAGTCCAGTTGCAATGGCTGAGCGGCGAACGCGGCTGATTATTCGCCGCTGAACCGCGTTACCCGGTTTTATCCTACGTATTCAAGAGAAGCACCTGTCACCCCATGCGCATCGAACCTCGCCTGTTGCCCGACACCCTGCCATTCCTCGGTGATATTCCGCCGCTGCTGACCCGCCTTTACGCAGCGCGGGGCGTGCAATCCGAGGCTGAACTGGACAAGAGCCTGGCGCGGCTGATTCCGTACCAGCAACTCAAAGGCATCGATGCGGCGGTGGATTTGCTGGTGACGGCCCTGGAGCAACGTCAGCGGATTCTGATCGTCGGTGACTTCGACGCCGATGGTGCGACGGCCAGTACCGTGGGTATGCTGGGGTTGCGCCTGTTGGGCGCGGCGCATGTCGACTATCTGGTGCCGAACCGGTTCGAGTACGGCTATGGCCTGACGCCAGAGATCGTCGAAGTGGCGCTGACCCGCGAGCCGCAACTGCTGATCACCGTGGACAACGGCATCTCCAGCGTCGAAGGCGTGGCGGCGGCGAAAAAGGCCGGGCTCAAGGTGCTGGTCACCGATCACCACTTGCCCGGCGACGAGCTGCCGTTGGCCGATGCCATCGTCAATCCGAACCAGCCGGGTTGTGAGTTTCCGAGCAAAGCCCTGGCCGGTGTCGGGGTGATCTTCTATGTGCTGATGGCCCTGCGCGCGCGCTTGCGCAGCCTGGGTTGGTACGAGAGCAAGCCGCAGCCGAACATTGGCGAACTGCTGGATCTGGTGGCGCTGGGCAGCGTCGCCGACGTGGTGCCGCTGGATGCCAACAACCGGATTCTGGTGCATCAGGGCCTGGAGCGGATTCGCGCGGGGCGCGCGCGGCCGGGAATCAAGGCGATCCTTGAAGTGGCCAAACGTGACCATTCGCGCATCACTTCCACCGACCTGGGCTTCATCCTCGGCCCGCGTCTGAACGCGGCGGGGCGTCTGGATGACATGAGCCTGGGCATCGAATGCCTGCTCACCGAAGACGCGGGCGCTGCCCGTGAAATGGCCGCTCAACTGGATGGCATGAACCAGGACCGCAAATCCATCGAACAGGGCATGCAGCGTGAGGCGCTGGCCCAGCTCAAGGATTTGCCAGTGGAATCGATGCCGTTCGGCCTGTGCCTGTTCGATCCTGAGTGGCACCAGGGCGTCATCGGAATCCTCGCGTCGCGTATGAAAGAGCGCTATTTCCGTCCGACCATTGCCTTTGCCGATGCAGGTGATGGCCTGCTCAAGGGCTCGGGGCGTTCGGTCCAGGGCTTTCACATTCGCGATGCCTTGAGCGTGGTCGCGGCGCAGCATCCGAACCTGATCAGTAAATACGGTGGTCACGCCATGGCGGCGGGCCTGACGTTGCCGGAAGCGAATTTTCCGTTGTTTGCCGAGGCCTTTGACGCTGAAGTGCGTAGGCAATTGCGTGAAGAAGACCTGACCGGGCGCCTGCTGTCGGACGGCACTTTGGCGGTCGAAGAATTCCACCTGGAACTGGCCCGCGCCCTGCGCCACGCCGGGCCTTGGGGGCAACACTTCCCGGAGCCGCTGTTTCACGGGGTGTTTCAGTTGGTCGAGCAGCGTGTTGTGGGTGAACGACACCTCAAAGTGGTGCTGAAGAGTGAATGCGGTTCGGTGAAGCTGGACGGCATTGCCTTCGGGATCGACCGTGATATCTGGCCGAATCCGACCATCAAGTGGGTCGAATTGGCTTACAAACTCGACCTTAACGAGTTCCGTGGGAACGAGACCGTTCAGTTGATGATTGCCCACATCGAACCTCGATAGTGCATTAAAGATCAAAAGATCGCAGCCTTCGGCAGCTCCTACAGGTGTACGTCATGCCGTTGTAGGAGCTGCCGAAGGCTGCGATCTTTTCTTGAACCCTCCGCTGATCTCCGATGTCGACTAGGCTCTAAGCACTGCTTGATTATCCTTGTGACGTTTTGTCGAATTTTTTGCCCGCGGGGGCGGGTGCTGCACCTTTTTCCTGTCACTCGTCGACTATTCAAACAGAACCCTGGAGCCTGCCCACTGATTCGAGAGGTGCCCCATGAGTCTGCTGCTTGAACCCTATACCCTTCGTCAATTGACCTTGCTTAACCGCATTGCGGTGTCACCGATGTGCCAGTACTCCAGCGTCGATGGGCTGGCCAATGACTGGCATCTGGTCCACCTCGGCAGCCGTGCTATCGGCGGCGCTGGTCTGGTATTCACCGAAGCCACAGCGGTCACCGCTGATGGGCGCATTACCGCCCAGGACCTCGGCCTCTGGAATGATCAACAGATCGAATCCTTACAGCGTATTACGCGCTTCATCTCCGCCCAAGGCGCCGTTGCCGGCATCCAGTTGGCTCATGCCGGGCGCAAGGCCAGCACGCATCGGCCGTGGCTCGGCAAGCATGGCAGCGTCAAGCCGGAAGATGGCGGCTGGATCCCGGTCGGCCCTTCGCCGATCGCTTTCGACCCCCAGCACACACCACCCAAGCAACTCGATGAGGGCGAGATCGCTGAGGTTATCCAGGCCTTCGTCGATTCGGCCAAACGGGCGCTGACCGCCGGTTTCAAAGTAGTCGAAGTACACGCCGCCCACGGTTACCTGTTGCACCAATTTCTTTCGCCCTTGAGCAATCAGCGGCGCGATCAGTACGGCGGTTCGTTCGAGAATCGGATTCGGCTGGTGCTGCAAGTCACCGAAGCGGTGCGGGCCGTGTGGCCTGAAGAATTACCAGTGTTTGTGCGGGTGTCGGCCACCGATTGGGTGGAAGACGGCTGGAATCCCGATGAAACCGTGGAGCTGGCGCGACGCCTCAAAGATCTGGGTGTGGACCTGATCGATGTCTCATCGGGTGGTACGGCGGTAAACGCCGAGATTCCTACAGGCCCCGGTTACCAGACCCGTTTTGCCGAGAGGGTACGCAAGGAGTCAGGCATTGCCACCGGCACCGTAGGAATGATCACCGAACCGGCCCAGGCCGAGCACATTCTGCGTACCTGTCAGGCCGACATCATCTTCCTCGCTCGAGAGTTGTTGCGTGATCCGTATTGGCCGCTGCATGCCGATGATGATCTGGGCGGGAACAAGGCTATCTGGCCGGCGCAATACCAGCGGGCCACCCATCGTGACCAGCCGATTCATGAATCGGATTTGCGTGACTGAATGCCGCTGTAAAAACCAAAAAGCCCCGGTCGTGTTGATCGGGGCTTTTTGATTTTTGGGTCGGGATATTGCTCGGCTGTCCGGCCGTCTTCGCGAGCAAGCCCGCTCCCACATTGGATCGATGTCGATCACATTATTGTGAAACAACGCAGACCCCCTGTGGGAGCGAGCCTGCTCGCGAAGGGGCCATTTCAGACCCCGACTAACTCTCAGGTGTACTTACGCTTATCCGGCGCCGGCGGGAAATACTGGTACAACCAGGTTTCACTCAACGTCCGGTCATTGGTGCGAATGAACAATCGCAGCTCCACCGGCGCCACGCTGTCATTGGTCGGGTACCAGTCGAAGGTAATGCGGTAGCCCTTGATGTCATCGAGCACCAACACGTTGAACTCCTTCACTTCGCCGTTCGAGCAGGTCACCACTGGCTCGATTGCCGCGCCTTCGGGCAAGCGGTCCAGACCGCCGCCCGTGAAGTCCACGGCAAAGCGTCGCGCCCAGACTTCCGGGTAATGCTCGCCCGGCGCCCAGCCTTCAATGAAACCGCCCATGCCCGAACGGGTCGCGTGGACCCGCGCCAGCGGCGTGCTCACCGGTGGCAGGGAGCTCCAATAGAGCTTGTAACCGTAGTTGAGGGAGTCCCCGGCCGCGACCGGTTTTTTCGGCGTCCAGAACGCGACGATGTTATCCAGGGTTTCACCGGTTGTAGGAATTTCCAGCAAATCGATAGAGCCTTCGCCCCACGTGGTTGTAGGTTCTACCCACAAGCTCGGGCGCTTGCTGTACCAGTCGACGGTGTCCTGATAATTGGCGAACTCGTGATCGGTCTGCACCAAGCCAAAGCCTTTCGGATCGGTGTCGGCGAAGGCATTGAATTGCAGGGTGCCCGGGTTGTTCAGCGGGCGGCAGATCCACTCGCCATTGCCGCGCCACATGGCCAGGCGATCGGAGTCGTGGATTTGCGGGTGAATGGTGTCGCACATGCGCCGCTCATGGGTGCCGCAGCTGAACATGCTGGTCATCGGTGCGATGCCCAGTTGCTCGATGGAGGTGCGGGCATTGACGTGGGCGTCGACTTCCATCACCACACGCTCGGCCTGGCAATCGATATCAAAACGGTAGGCGCCAGTGGCGCTCGGCGAATCGAGCAAGGCATAAACCACGAAGCGGGTGCTGTCCTTGTCCGGTGTCTCGAACCAGAACTTGGTGAAATCCGGGAACTCTTCGCGCTTCTTGGCGTACGTATCGATCGCCAGGCCGCGGGCCGACAAACCGTACTGGCCGGAGGCATCTACCGCGCGGAAATAGCTGGCGCCGAGGAACGACAATACGTCGTGCTGATTCAGCTCCGGGGCCTTGAACAGCTTGAACCCGGAAAAGCCCAGATCGGCCTTGAGCTGTTTAGTGTCGACGGTGGTTTTTTCGTAGTTGAACAGAGACGGGCGGAAATGCACCTCGCGCGCCAGTCGAGTCTTGGGATCGACGCTGTACATGCGCACCGGTTGCTTGAAACCCATGCCGACGTGGAAAAACTGCACGTCCAGCTGACCCTTCAAGTCCTTCCACAGCGAGTGATTGCCGTCGTAGCGGATCGCGTTGAAGTTCTGCGGCGTCATGGTCGCCAGCGTCGGCGGCAGCACCTGCTTGGTGTCCTGATAAGGCTTGCCAGCGAGCTGTTTGGCCTGGCTCTTCAGCGCTTCGAAGTCGAACGCCACAGCGTCGCCATCAGCAGTGCTGCTGCCAGCCCAGGCGCGTGCCGCCAATAGGCCGGTGGCCGAGAGACCAGTGTAAGCCGCGATGGCCATGGAGGCTTTGAGCAAATTCCTGCGGTGCATAAGTACAACCTGTCGTGAACAATCCCGCGCCGTTCCTGGCACGTGCTGGATCAGAAATATCGGTTCGGACATGCCTTGGCCAAACGCAACGGACCTTAAAGAGATGCCAAATACTTTAAACCGTTCGGTTGCAGAGCAAAAATGATTGATGGCACCGCGACAGCGCGGCAATGAAACAAGACATTTCAGGTAACGTTTCTCACAGCACTTTCTGATTTATAGGGCATATCTGCTTTTTTCGACTAATTACTCTAAAAACCGCTTTTCAGCGCCGAATTAATTTCTATTCTATGGGCATGACCGGTTTCGGCCCTTCAGGCCGGTGGGTTCGGCAGGCACAAGGTGACCGCTGAAAGTGATAGGGCGATGCGGTTTTGAAGTTTTCTCTGACGTATAGAAGGACATCGTCCATGTCGAAAGTACAAGGCATCACTGAAATATTAGGAATCTTCCCTTGCCTGGCCATCGGTCGGCGAAGGCGTCGGCTCAGTTCGGAGGAGTTGAAGTTGGTGGAGCGGTATCGCGAGCTGTCGGAGAGTGACCGGATTGCAATGCGGTATCTGGTGGATGCGATGCGCAGTGTTTCGCGGTTTTAACGGTAGGGGATTGAGTGGTGTTGGAAAACCAAAGGGACGGACTGTAAAAGTCCGTCCCTTTGTGCATCAGCTCAACGGCTACATATCGTGAACGGCCGTTGCGCCTGCATTAAATCAGGCATGTCCCGCCACTTGATCCAGGCCTGATGCTGCCAATGCAGCAGCGGCACAGAGATCCCCGCCCACTGCAACGAACTCAGGCTCGGGATGTTTTCCATCGATGCCGCGTTCGAATCACGCAACATTGGCATGACCTCGTTGCTCAGCCACTGGCGCAGGTTTCGGTTTTCCGGGACGAAATGATGAACGAGCAGGGCATACATCCCTGATTCGCTGACCATCAGTGATTCGACCGTTTTGCCGTTCTTCAGCAGGCAGACATATTGGCGCTGATCAGGGTCGAGCTTCAGGGTGAGTCGTTGGTCTAGTGGGCGGCCCATTAAGCGACCTAGATCCTGAACGCAGAACCAAGCTTGGTTAGCTTGCATGATGGAGTGGAGGAATCGGTTGTGGCGGGTGAAGACGGTAGGGATGAAATGAGGATGGGTCATGGCCTGCCTCCAATGTTAGCGAGAGGGCATTTTGTTACGAAGGCTTCAGGTGAATTTGGGATGTGCCTAAGCATTTGTTCGACTCCATGTTGAAAAGGGAGCCGCCACTAATCCTTCGACAGATTTGGGTGGCGGACCGTGCGGCGTTCGAAGTCGGGACATTCTCGATCAACATGGAAGCCAAGAGGCCCGCGCCACACAGCCCACCATAAAGCGAGACTGGAAGGCAAAAAAGCTTCAGCTCATATGGTGGCGCGGATGCGCCATGTTGATGATGTACCGGCTTCGACCCCGGGTCGCTGATTTGGCAGCGACGAGGTGAAGCCTATCGTTCAGGCGCTCGCGGCGCCAAGTCTACTCTGGCGACGCTTGTTGTAGGAATCGTTGCCTTTACTTGAAGGCTCCATCTGTAGGAATTTCCTGTTTTTGCACTAGGTGCAGGGAGACAGCGCCAAATGAATGGTTTTTCCTATATTCATTCTGCTTTCCGGAGTTAAGTGCAGGATTTCTACATGTTGATCGAATTTTCGGTTTCCAATTATCGCTCCTTCCGTGATGCGCAAACCCTGTCCATGGTTGCGACCCCACGTCTGAGTAAAAAACGCAATGTATTCAAACCTTCCGTGAGTGGCGAAAAACTACCGGACTTGTTGAAGGTAGCGGCGATTTACGGGCCAAACGCGTCCGGTAAATCTTCCCTTATCCAGGCGATGGGGATCATGGGACGCTTGCTCGCAACGACCCCCTCCTCAAATGATGAACCGCTGCCGGTTTCACCGTTTCGTTTTGATCCGCAGCTCAAGAACGAGCCCAGTTTTTTTGAGTACAACTTCATTCAAAAAGGGCTCCGATACCGGTTTGTTCTGCGCATTACTTCGCAACGGATAATCAAGGAGCAGCTGGTCTTCTATCCCAAAGGGAAAGAAACACTGCTGTATGAACGTCATTTTGGTGATGAGGGAGAGCAGTATGTTTTTGGTTCAAGTCTTGAAGGGGGGAAGGATGTCCACAATGCCTGGCGGCGCCTGACGAGCCCGAAGGTGTTGTTTATTTCGCAGGCTGTTGCGAACAGCAGCGAAGAATTGACGCAGTTGCGAGCGCCGTTTACCTGGTTTCAAACCGGTCTTCTTGTCATTGAACAGAACAATATGATGGGGCTGTCTGCCGCCTCCATCAGGTTTTTGCAGGTTGCCTCGGACTACACAGTTGATTTGAAGGAGTTCTTAAGGGCAGTGGATATTCCGGTGTCTGCTATTCAACTCAATACTGAGGGTGCAGATGCTGTTCCGACCAAGAAGAAGCTCACGTTTAAAGAATTCTTCGCGGCGGCGCAAAAGGACAAAGTGACCCTGACACATACAAGTCTTTTGGGAACAGCAGAGTTTGATTTTTCAGAGGAGTCCGGAGGCACAAAAAACCTGATTGGCTTTTGGCTGCCCTGGTTCATGATCAATCGCGCAGATGGAAGCGGGATACTATCTGTCGATGAGTTGGACAGCAGCCTCCATCCTGAAATAGTTGCTGATCTGATCGGGAAACATCTCGATAGCGGATTGGATACTCAGCTGATATTTACGACACACGATACTCATCTAATGAATGCAAAAATTCTGCGGCGTGATCAGTTCTGGATCACTGAGCGCGATGCCAATGGTGCAACCAGTATTTTTTCCGTTCACGATTTTGAAGGGCGAGAGGGGGAGGATGTTGAGAAACGCTACTTTGAAGGCCGTTACCGCGGTTTGCCGCTGATCAGGCGGGGGTGACCAATGGTGCACTCGACAAAATCATTTGATCGGAAGAAATCAAGATTCAAACCTCAGCCCCAAGTGCTGGTTCTCTGTGAAGATAGCAAGTCAGGAAAACGGTATCTGGAGGAGGCCGCCTTTCATTTTCGCGCCAAAGCTCAGGTAGAAATTGCCCACTGCGGTGTCACGCACCCGAGCGGAATAGTAGAAAGAGCCATTGCCCGTCAGAAACGTTTCGACAGAGTGTTTTGTGCATTGGATCGCGATACGCATCAATGTTTTGAGAGAGCGATAGATCTGGCGAGACCTCATCCGAAAATCAAAGTCATAGCATCGTTTCCCTGTTTTGAGTTTTGGCTTCTTTTGCACTTCGGCTTCAATCGAAAGCCATTTAGAGCTGTTGGGAAAAACTCTCCGGGTGACTTGGTGGCCAAGAGTCTCAGAGAAAAGCCGAACATGGATAAGTACCAGAAGGGCAAAGGCATCAACTATTTTGCTCAGCTATTGGGTGAGCCTTTTCAAAAAGCCAGAGCTTTGGCACCCAAGATTCTCGAAGACGTCGCCATCAGCGGCGAACCCAATCCCAGTACCGAAATCCATCTGCTGATGGATGAATTCGAATCCCTCTCCAAGCCTCAGCCGATCTAACGCCATCAACCCTGCCCACAGATGTGAGCAGGGTTGATGGTGTTAGATCGGTTCAATTTATTCTGGTTTTTGGCGTGGAATCTGGCGGTGCGCGTTATCGATGCCTTCCTTGATTGTGCGGCGACGCCATCGCGGGCAAGCCACGCTCCCACAGGTTCAGTGCAGTTCCTGTAGGAGCGAAGCTTTTAATGCTTGAACATCACATGCCGCACAACGGTGTAGTCCTCCAGCCCATACATGGACATGTCTTTCCCATAACCGGACAGTTTCTGACCGCCGTGAGGCATTTCGCTGACCAGCATGAAGTGGGTGTTCACCCATGTGCAGCCGTACTGCAGGCGTGCAGACAGGCGATGCGCGCGACCAACGTCCGCGGTCCAGACTGACGACGCAAGGCCATAGTCTGAATCGTTGGCCCAGGCGAGTGCTTGGGCTTCATCGGTGAATTGGGTGACCGACACTACCGGCCCGAATACCTCGCGGCGCACGATCTCGTCGTCCTGTTGCACGTCGGCCAGCACCGTCGGTTCAAAGAAGAAACCATTGCCTTCCACCGCTTTGCCACCAGTGATCAAACGAATGTGCGGTTGCGCCATGGCACGTTCGACCAACGCGGTCACGCGGTCGCGATGTTGTGCGCTGATCAACGGGCCCAGCTCCGTCGAGGGATCGTCCTGCAAGCCGTACTTGATACTGCTGACGGCCGCACCGAGCTTCTCGACGAACTGGTCGTAGATGCCTGCTTGCGCGTAAATGCGGCAGGCGGCGGTGCAATCTTGACCGGCGTTGTAGAAACCGAAGGTGCGAATGCCTTCCACGGCGGCGTCGATGTCGGCATCGTCGAAGATGATCACCGGCGCCTTACCGCCCAGTTCCATGTGCATGCGTTTGACGTTGCCGGCGGTGCTGGAAATGATGTTCGAACCGGTGGCGATGGAGCCGGTCAGCGACACCATGCGCACTTTCGGGTGAGTGACCAATGGGCTGCCGACCGTAGGACCACGACCGAACACCAGGTTAAGCACGCCAGCCGGGAAGATTTCCGACGCCAGTTCTGCCAGGCGCAGGGCGGTCAGTGGGGTTTGTTCCGACGGTTTGAGCACCACGGTATTACCGGCGGCCAGGGCCGGGGCGATTTTCCAGGCGACCATCATCAGCGGGTAGTTCCACGGCGCGATGGAGGCAATCACGCCCACCGGGTCGCGGCGGATCATTGAGGTGTGGCCGGGCAGGTATTCCCCTCCCAGCGCGCCGCTCATGCAACGGTTGGCGCCGGCGAAGAAACGGAACACGTCGGCAATCGCCGGGATCTCATCGTTCAGCGCGGCGCTGTAGGGTTTGCCGCAGTTGTCCGACTCCAGCTTGGCCAGCTCTTCGCCATGGGCTTCGATGATGTCGGCAAGTTTGAGCAGCAGCAACGAGCGTTCTTTCGGCGTGGTTTGCGACCAGGCTTCGAAGGCGTTGTCGGCGGCCCGCACGGCGGCGTCGACCTGGGCTTCGCTGGCTTCGTTGATTTCTACCAGCACACGGCCGAGGGCCGGGTTGAACACGGCTTGGGCGGGGCCGTCGCCATTGACGAGTTGGCCGTTGATCAAGAGTTTGGTTTGCATGGCTATGTCCTCATCGAAGCGATTGTATTTCCTCTATGGGAACCGGATCTAATATGGGAGCGGGCTTGCTCGCGAAGAGGTCATCACATTCAACGTTGATGTTGGCTGACCCACCGCCTTCGCGAGCAAGCCCGCTCCCACATTAGATCTCCGTTCCAACAGAGGGGTAGTCGTTGTCAGTTATTTCCCGCCACTGCCCGCAACGCTTTCGCCACCCCGGGTCAGGTAATAGGCGCCGAGGATCGGCAGCATGGTCACCATCATCACCAGCATTGCGACAACGTTGGTCACCGGCACGTCCCGTGGGCGGCTGAGCTGATTGAGCAGCCACAGCGGCAAGGTGCGTTCATGGCCGGCGGTGAAGGTGGTGACGATGATTTCGTCGAACGACAGGGCAAACGCCAGCATGCCTCCGGCGAGTAACGCCGAGCCGAGGTTTGGCAGGACGATGTAGCGGAAGGTCTGCCAACCGTCGGCGCCGAGGTCCATCGACGCTTCGATCAAACTATATGACGTGCGGCGCAAGCGGGCGATGACATTGTTGTAGACGATCACCACACAGAAGGTCGCGTGACCGACGATGATGGTGAACATCCCCGGTTCGATCCCCAGCGTTTTGAAGGTCGCCAGCAGCGCGATCCCGGTGATGATCCCGGGCAGGGCAATCGGCAGGATCAGCATCAGCGAGATGCCTTGCTTGCCGAAGAAATCCCGCCGGTACAACGCCGCCGACGCGAGGGTGCCGAGGACCAGCGCAATCAGCGTCGCGACGGCCGCGATTTGCAACGACAGCTTGATCGCTTCCAGCACGTCCGGCCGGGAGAACGCCACGCCGATCCACTTCAGGGTGAAGCCCTTGGGCGGAAAGCTGAACGCCGCGTCTTCGGTGTTGAAGGCGTAGAGGAAGATGATCAGGATCGGGAAGTGCAAAAACATCAACCCACCCCAGGCGGCGATGCGCAGGCCCAGGGATGCCCGATCTTGAGATGAAGCATCAGAGCGCATCGAAAGCCCCCAGACGTTTGACGATGGACAGGTAAATGGCGATCAGCACGATCGGCACCAGCGTGAAGGCCGCCGCCATCGGCATATTGCCGATCGCTCCTTGCTGGGCGTAGACCATGCTGCCGATGAAGTAGCCCGGCGGGCCCACCAGTTGCGGCACGATGAAGTCGCCCAGGGTCAGGGAAAAGGTGAAGATCGAGCCGGCCGCGATGCCCGGAATCGACAGCGGCAGAATCACTTGCATGAAGGTCTGACGCGGCTTGGCGCCGAGGTCCGCCGAGGCTTGCAGCAAGGAGGGCGGCAGGCGTTCCAGTGACGCCTGGATCGGCAGGATCATGAACGGCAGCCAGATGTAGACGAACACCATGAACCGCCCCAGATGCGAGGTCGACAAGGTGCTGCCGCCGACGCCCGGAATCCCGAGCACTAACTGCAACACCGGCTCCAATCCCAGGTGCTGAACGAACCACTGGGCCACGCCGCCCTTGGCCAGCAGCAAGGTCCAGGCGTAGGCCTTGACGATGTAACTCGCCCACATCGGCATCATCACCGCGATGTAGAAAAACGCCTTGGTCTTGCCAGTGGTGTAACGCGCCATGTAGTAGGCGATCGGAAATGCCACCACCGCACTGGCGATGGACACGATGACGGCCATGCTCAGGGTGCGCAGGATGATGTCAAAGTTCGACGGCTGGAACAGCGCAGCGAAGTTCGCCAGGGTCAGCTCGGGGGTGACGGCCATGGTGAAGTCATCGAAGGTGTAGAAGCCTTGCCACAACAACGTCAACAGCGATCCGAGGTAGATCGCGCCGAACCAGAGCAACGGCGGCACCAGCAACAGCGACAGATACAGGTTCGGTCGGCGGTACAGCAGGTTGGAGAGCCGGCGCAACGGCGAGTCGCTGGCCGGGGTTTGAGAGGGGGCCACGCTGTTCATCTCATACCCCGCCCACAACATTGTCGTGCAGCGGGATCATCGCTTCGCGCGCCCAACGAGCGCTGATGCGTTGCCCGGTCTGATGTTGCGCGCTGACGTCCAGCCACTGGACGTTGGCCTGGCTGATATTCAACGTCTGGCCGTTTTCCAGCTTCAGTTCATAGCGGGTCGCACTGCCCTGGTACTGGATGTCATGCAGCAGGCCGCTGACTTCGATTTCATGGCTGGCCAGCGGGCCTTCGGCGAAACGCACGTGTTCCGGGCGGATCGAAAACGGCTGTGGATTGCCGCTCAACTGCCGCGCCAGATCGCCGCGAATCACATTGGAAGTGCCGACGAATTCAGCGACGAAGGTGGTTGCCGGTTTCATGTACAGGTTGCGCGGCGTGTCGACCTGTTCGATGCGGCCCTTGTTGAACACGGCCACGCGGTCGGACATCGACAGCGCCTCGGTCTGATCGTGAGTGACGAAGATAAAGGTGATGCCGAGCTGGCGTTGCAGCTTCTTCAGCTCGCCTTGCATTTGCTCGCGCAGCTTCAGATCGAGGGCGCCCAAGGGTTCGTCGAGCAACAACACGCGAGGGCGGTTAACCAGTGCGCGGGCCAGGGCCACACGCTGACGCTGGCCGCCGGAGAGTTGAACCGGTTTGCGCTCGCCGTAGCCACCAAGGGCGACCATATCGAGGGCTTCTTCGGCGCGTTTTTGGCGTTCGGACTTGCCGACACCTTTGACTTTCAAACCGTAGGCGACGTTGTCGAGTACGTTCATGTGCGGGAACAGCGCGTAATCCTGGAACACGGTGTTCACGTCGCGCTGATACGGCGGCAGCCCGGCGGCTTCGGCGCCATGAATACGGATGGAGCCAGTGCTCGGTTGTTCGAAACCGGCGATCAGGCGCAGACAGGTGGTTTTGCCCGAGCCGGAAGGGCCCAGCAGGGAAAAGAACTCGCCGTCCTGGATATCGATAGAAACCCGGTCAACGGCCTTCACTTCGCCAAACTGACGGGAAACGTTGGTGAACTGGACTGCAAGCGTCATGGTGCGGAGCTCCGAAAGGCGAGAATCGTCACAGTGGCCTTGTCTGGCCTTCTGAAAAACCTGAAACGGTGTGCTTTTGTGGCGAGGGAGCTTGCTCCCGCTGGAGTGCGTAGCACTCCCAAAAAGGGTCAATGCGGTTTAGCTGAAAGACCGCAGTGACTGCTTTGGGGCGGCTTCGCCACCCAGCGGGAGCAAGCTCCCTCGCCACAAAAGCTCATCTGCCACAGGGGCCGGTGTGTTACCTGCCGCCCATAATCGCAATGTAATCCTGGGTCCAGCGGCTATAAGGCACGAACTTGCCGCCCTCAGCCTGCGGGGTTTTCCAGAAGGCGATCTTCTCGAACTGGTCGAAACCGTTGGTCTTGCAACCCTCGGCCCCTAGCAGTTCGCTTGCCTTACACGCCGCCGGGACCGCCGGCAGCGAGCCGAACCAGGCAGACACATCACCCTGGACTTTCGGTTGCAGCGACCAGTCCATCCACTTGTAAGCGCAGTTCGGGTGCTTGGCCTCGGCGTGCAACATGGTGGTGTCGGCCCACCCGGTGGCGCCTTCTTTCGGAATGGTCGAGGCGATCGGCTGTTTCTCGTTCATCAGGCCGTTGACCTGATAGGGCCAGGAGCTGGAGGCCACCACGCCTTCGTTCTTGAAGTCACTCATCTGCACGGTGGTGTCGTGCCAGTAGCGATGGATCAACTTTTGCTGGGCGCGCAGTAGATCAAGCACAGCCTTGTACTGGGCTTCGGTCAGTTCGTAGGGGTTCTGGATACCCAGTTCCGGCTTGGTGGTCTTGAGGTACAGCGCCGCGTCGGCGATGTAGATCGGACCGTCGTAGGCTTGCACCCGGCCCTTGTTGGGTTTTCCGTCAGGCAGGTTTTGTGCGTCGAATATCACACTCCAGCTGGTTGGCGGTTGCTTGAATACGTTGGTGTTGTACATCAGCACGTTCGGGCCCCACTGATATGGGGTGCCGTAGGTCTGCTTGTTGACCACGTACCACGGCGCATCCTTCAGTCGCGGGTCGAGATTCTTCCAGTTGGGGATCAGTGCGGTGTTGATCGGCTGCACACGTTTGCCGGCGATCAGGCGCAGGGAAGCGTCGCCGGACGCCGTCACCAGGTCGTAACCGCCCTTGGTCATCAGGCTGACCATTTCATCGGACGTGCCGGCGGTCTTGACGTTGACCTTGCAGCCGGTTTCCTTCTCGAAAGCGCTGACCCAGTCGTAGGCCTTGTCGGTTTCGCCCCGTTCGATATAGCCAGGCCAAGCGACGATATCCAGCTGACCTTCGCCGGCGCCGACAGCTTTCAGCGGCTCGGCGGCCTGCAGGCTGGTGCCGGCCAGTAGCGCCGTGGTGATTGCACTGAGCAGTGCGGTCTTGTGCACAAGCATGGTGAACCCTCTTCTTTAAATTATGGTCGGGGCAGTGTTGAACGGGGTGATGCGCCGTGAGTGGCTTGTTATTAGCTTAGTGCGCTTTGTGAGAGGCAGATTGAGGCCGGGCTGTCTTATGGATTTATCCAGCCTAGTGCGCGGCCCCACGGTCGACAAATCTCAAAGGCTGCATTCGATGAAATAGTTTGCGTGGAGGGCGTTCCAGCCTGTTTGCCTAAACGTGAGCAACATCTGGAAGCACTCTCATCGAGAGACGTCGGGCACTTTCGATCCAGGCGGGTGGCCTTAAAGATCCGGTTAACCCGAATTCGTGGAGGCAGCAAAATGAACACTCGTGGATTGCTCGATCAACTACTCAAATCCGGTCAGGATCTGTTGCAGAACAAGGCCGGCGGTGCCCAGAACAAAGCGTCCAGCGGTGGTTTGGGCGGTTTGCTCGGCGGCAGCGGCAGTTCCGGCGGCCTCGGCAGTTTACTTTCAGGCGCGGGTGGTGGTGCGTTGGCAGCTGGCGCCATGGGCCTGTTGCTGGGCAGCAAAAAGGCTCGCAGTGTTGGCGGCAAGGCCCTGACCTACGGCGGTCTCGCGGCATTGGGCGTGATCGCCTACAAGGCCTATGGCAACTGGCAGGCCCAGCAGGGCACCGCAGCCACAACCGAGCCGCAAACTCTCGACCGCTTGCCGGCGGCGCAAGTCGAGCAACACAGCCAGGCGATTCTCAAGGCGTTGGTCGCCGCGGCCAAGGCTGACGGTCATGTCGATGAGCGTGAGCGTCAATTGATCGAAGGCGAGTTCACCAAGCTCGACAATGATCAGGAGCTGCAACACTGGCTGCACGCCGAACTCAACAAACCGCTGGACCCGACCGACGTCGCCCGTGCCGCCAGCACCCCGGAAATGGCGGCTGAAATGTATATCGCCAGTGTGATGCTGGTGGATGAGGAGAACTTCATGGAGAAATCCTACCTCGATGAACTGGCGCGGCAGCTCAAGCTGGAGCCGGGGTTGAAGGCAGAGTTGGAGAAGCAGGTGCGTCAGGTGGCTATGTAGGTCTTCAGACCGTCAGGCTACATATTTTCACTGGGTGGACGCCATTGCGAGCAGGCTCGCTCCCACAATAGATCTGCAGTGCATACAGTCTGTGCGCGACAGTAATCAACGTGTGGGAGCGAGCCTGCTCGCGATGCCGTCCTCAGCCGCGACAGCTTTCCCCAATGACCGATTCACGGTCCGTTTCTGCCGAATCCCGGCTTTATGCAGGCCGGATGAGCAGCGGAGCTCAGCGTCTGATAAATGAAACACCACCCTCGGCTATACTCCCTCGCAATTTGAACCGCACCGAGGACTGACTGTGAAGAACTGGACGTTGCGCCAACGCATCTTGGCGAGCTTTGCGGTAATTATCGCGATCATGCTGTTGATGGTCGTGGTGTCCTTCTCTCGGTTGATGAAGATTGACGCCGACGCAGAAAGGGTCCGTATCGATGCGGTTCCCGGGGTGTATTTCAGTTCGATGATCCGCGGTGCCTGGGTCGACAGTTATAACCTCACCCAGCAGATTGTCGGCCTTTCCGGACGTCGCGAAATAACTGCCGCCGACCAAGCCATGTTCAAGAGCTTCGAAGAGCGCTTGGACGAGCAGATGGCCCACTACCGCAAGACCATTTTCACGCAGGACGATCAGGTCCTCTTCGAGGAGTTCGAAGTGCGTCATCGGCTCTACAATCAAGAAATGGCCAATGTCCTCGACCTCTATCAGCGCAAAGAGTACGAGGCAGCGCGACTTGCCCTGGAGCAAAAGCTCACGCCGGCCTGGACCAATGGGCGCAAGCAGTTGAACAGCCTTCTTGAAAATAATCACGCCCTGGCTGAACAATCCACGCTGGCCATCAGTGACGCGGTGACGGCCGCCAAAATCAGCATGGGCGTCTCTTTGCTGGTGGCGATCATCGTCGCCGGTCTGTGTGGCCTGCTGCTGATGCGCGCGATCATGGCGCCGATGAATCGCATCGTGGAGATCCTCGAAATCATGCGCACGGGCGATCTCAGCAGTCGCCTGGATCTTGATCGCAAGGACGAGTTCGGCGCGGTGGAAACCGGCTTCAACGACATGATGACCGAGCTCACCTCGCTGGTGTCCCAGGCCCAGCGCTCCTCGGTGCAGGTCACCACGTCGGTCACGGAAATCGCCGCGACGTCCAAGCAGCAGCAGGCCACCGCCACCGAAACCGCTGCCACCACCACCGAAATCGGTGCGACATCGCGGGAAATTGCCGCCACTTCGCGGGATCTGGTGCGCACCATGACTGAAGTCTCCACCGCCGCCGATCAGGCTTCGGTGCTGGCCGGTTCCGGTCAGCAAGGCCTGGCGCGCATGGAAGACACCATGCATTCGGTGATGGGCGCGGCAGATCTGGTGAACGCTAAACTGGCGATCCTCAACGAGAAGGCCGGCAACATCAATCAGGTGGTGGTGACCATCGTCAAAGTCGCCGACCAGACCAACCTGTTGTCCCTGAACGCCGCCATCGAAGCCGAGAAGGCCGGTGAATATGGTCGCGGGTTTGCCGTGGTCGCCACCGAAGTGCGGCGTCTGGCGGACCAGACCGCTGTGGCCACCTATGACATCGAGCAGATGGTGCGCGAGATTCAGTCGGCGGTGTCGGCCGGGGTCATGGGCATGGACAAGTTTTCCGAAGAAGTACGTCGTGGCATGTCCGAGGTGCAGTCGGTGGGCGAGCAGCTGTCGCAGATCATTCATCAGGTTCAGGCGCTGGCACCACGGGTGTTGATGGTCAACGAAGGCATGCAGGCCCAGGCCACCGGCGCCGAGCAGATCAACCATGCGTTGGTGCAGTTGGGCGATGCCAGCAGCCAGACCGTCGAGTCCCTGCGTCAGGCCAGTTTCGCCATCGACGAATTGAGCCAGGTGGCCGTGGGGCTGCGTGGCGGCGTTTCGCGATTCAAAGTCTGATGAGTGAACTCGCGGTCAAACGCGGCGCGGTGATGCCGGTGAAACAATCGTTGTTTCTGGTGTTCCGCATCGGCAACGAGCGTTACGCCTTGCAGGCCATCGAGGTGGCCGAAGTGCTGCCGCAACTGCCGTTGAAACCGATTCCCCGGGCGCCGGACTGGGTGGCGGGGGTATTCGCCTATCGCGGCGCGGTGGTGCCGGTGATCGACCTCAGCGCCCTGACGTTCGGTCAACCGGCCCAGGCTCGCACCAGCACGCGGCTGGTGCTGGTGCACTATCGGCCGGATGAGGCGACGCCTGCGCAATTGCTCGGGCTGATTCTGGAACAGGCCACCGACACGTTGCGCTGCAACCCGGCGGACTTTCAGCCTTATGGCCTGGACAATCGCCAGGCGCCATACCTCGGGCCGGTGCGCGAAGATGCCCAGGGTTTACTGCAATGGGTGCGGGTTGCCGATTTGCTGGACGAACAGGTCCGCGCCTTGTTGTTTCCCTCGCCGCCGCTGGACCTGGCGCAGTTTGAGGAGCAGGGATGAGCAGCGATCAAAGGTTTTTCGATTTCCTCAAAGAACGTATTGGCCTCGATGTGGGCTCGGTCGGCCCGGCGATCATCGAACGCGCGGTGCGCCAGCGCTGCACGGCGGCTCGGGTGCTAACGACCGATGAGTACTGGCACACCTTGCTGGGCTCGCGCGACGAACAACAGGCGCTGATCGAAGCGGTAATCGTCCCCGAGACCTGGTTTTTCCGTTACCCGGAATCCTTCGCCACGCTGGCGAAACTGGCGGCCAAACGGCTGGCGGCGATCAATAACATGCGCGCCCTGCGGATTCTCAGCCTGCCGTGTTCCACCGGCGAAGAACCGTATTCCATCGCCATGGCATTGCTTGATGCCGGGCTGGCGCCGCACCAGTTCAAGGTCGACGGCATGGATGTCAGCCCGCTGTCAGTGGAAAAAGCCAGGCTCGCGCTGTATGGCAAGAATTCGTTTCGTGGCCAGGACATCGACTTCCGCGAACGGCATTTCACGGCTGAAAACGACAACTATCGCCTTAGCGGACGCGTGCTTGAACAGGTGCGTTTGCAAGTCGGCAATCTGCTGGATCCGGCCTTGTTGGCCAGTGAGCCACCTTATGACTTCGTGTTCTGCCGCAATTTGCTGATCTATTTCGATCAGCCGACCCAGCAGCAAGTGTTCGAAGTGCTCAAGCGCCTGACCCACGTCGACGGCGTGCTGTTTATCGGCCCGGCGGAGGGCAGTCTGCTGGGGCGTTTCGGCATGCGCTCGATCGGCATCCCGCAGTCGTTTGCCTTCAGTCGTCAAAGTGCGCCCGAACCGCTTGTGTCCTTCGTGCCGACGCCGCTGCCGGTGCAACAACCGGTGCGCAGCGTGACACCGCCGCCAGCGCGCAGTCGGCCTTTCGCGACGGTCGTGCCGATGCCTCAGGTCGCCGCCCCCCCTTCGACAACCACCCCATCGGACGCCGCCACGCTGCTGGCGAACATCGCCGCGCTGGCCAATGAAGGCAAAAGTGCCGAGGCCCGCGCCGCGTGCGACAGTTATTTGCGCAGTCACGAGCCGGTGGCGCAGGTGTTCTATTGGTTGGGTCTGCTCAGCGATGTCGCCGGCAGCGCCCTCGAGGCCCAGGGTTTTTATCGCAAGGCGTTGTACCTCGAGCCGCAACTCCCCGACGCGTTGATGCACCTGGCCGCCTTGCTGCAGTCCCAGGGCGACACCGCCGGTGCCAGACGATTACAGGCCCGCGCCGCCCGCAGCGAGCGCGCCGCTGACAGTGAGCGTAAACGATGACCGCCGCCGACACCTTGAGCGTCACCCGTGAAGATGCCCAGGCCATCGACGACTGCTGGAACCGCATCGGTATCCACGGCGACAAGTCCTGCCCATTGCTGAGCGAGCACATTCATTGCCGCAATTGCGCGGTGTATTCGGCCGCCGCCACGCGCTTGCTCGACCGCTATGCGTTGCAGCAGGACGACCGCGAGCAAGTTTCCACAGTGGCCGGGAGCGATGTGAAAACCCGCTCGCTGCTGATGTTTCGCCTCGGCGAAGAATGGCTGGGCCTGGCCACTCGCAGCCTGGTCGAAGTGGCGCCGCTGCAAGCGATTCACTCCTTGCCGCATCAGCGCTCCCGGGCGTTGCTCGGCGTGGCGAATGTGCGCGGTGCCTTGGTGGCGTGCCTGTCGCTGGTGGAGCTGCTGGGGCTCGATGCCACCAGTGGCGTGGCATCCGGCGCGCGGGTGATGCCGCGGATGCTGATCATCGCCGCCCACGGCGGGCCAGTGGTGGTGCCGGTGGACGAGGTCGACGGGATTCACGCCATCGACGAGCGCGTTCTCGATGCGGCGTCTCAGTCCGGCACCCAGGCCAGCGCCAAATACACCCGTGGCGTTTTGCAATTCAAAGGTCGCAGCCTGCGTTGGCTGGATGAAGAACAGCTGCTGTCCGCCGTGACCCGGAGCCTCACATGACCCCCGAGCAAATGCGTGACGCCTCTTTGCTGGAACTGTTCAGCCTGGAAGCCGAGGCCCAGACCCTGGTGCTGAGCGCAGGTCTTTTGGCGCTTGAGCGCGATCCGACCCAGGCCGATTACCTTGAGTCGTGCATGCGCGCGGCCCATTCGCTCAAGGGCGCGGCGCGAATTGTCGGTGTCGATGCCGGGGTCAGCGTTGCCCATGTGATGGAAGATTACCTGGTCAGCGCCCAGGAAGGGCGCCTGTACCTGCGGCCTGAACACATTGATGCACTGTTGCAAGGCACCGATCTGCTGATGCGGATTGCGACGCCGAGCAACGCTCCGGCGCCTGCGGATATCGACGCTTACGTCGTCTTGATGGGACGGTTGCTTGATCACATGGCGGCCACTGCCCCCAGGACGCCGCCGATGGCAGAACTTCAGCTGGAACCGCCGACGCCCAAGGTTGAGCCGCCCATGCCGGCCACCACTGAGGCCCCCCCGGCAGCGCCCGCCGAGCCAGCGCCCACGACTAAACGCACCACCGAAAATGGCGAACGCGTGTTGCGCGTCACGGCCGAGCGCTTGAACAGCCTGCTCGACCTGTCGAGTAAATCCCTGGTGGAAACCCAGCGGCTCAAGCCGCATCTGGCCACCATGCAGCGCCTCAAACGCATGCAGAGCAACGGCCTGCGGGCGCTGGAAAACCTTAACGTCCATCTCAAGGACCATGCCTTGAGCCTCGAAGCCCAGGAAGCCTTGGGCGATGCCCGTCGGTTACTGGCGGAGTCCCAGCAATTGCTGGCGGAAAAGAACGCCGAACTCGATGAATTCGCCTGGCACGCCAGCCAGCGCGCGCAGGTGTTGTATGACACGGCGTTGGCCTGTCGCATGCGGCCATTCGCCGATGTGCTGAGCGGACAAGTGCGCATGGTCCGCGACCTCGGCCGCAGCCTTGGCAAACAGGTGCGGCTGGAGATCGAGGGCGACAAGACTCAAGTCGACCGCGACGTTCTGGAGAAACTCGAAGCGCCGCTGACGCACCTGCTGCGTAATGCGGTCGATCACGGCATCGAAACCCGGGAACAACGGCTATTGGCCGGTAAACCGGAGGAGGGCCTGATCCGTCTGCGCGCGTCCCATCAAGCCGGTCTGCTGGTGTTGGAGCTCAGCGATGATGGCAATGGCGTCGACCTGGAAAAACTCCGTCGCAACATTGTCGAGCGGCAGTTATCCCCAGCCGAGACTGCTGCCCAGTTGAGCGAAGAGGAGCTGCTGACGTTCCTGTTTCTGCCGGGTTTCAGCCTGCGCGACTCCGTCACTGAAGTCTCCGGGCGCGGCGTCGGGCTGGATGCGGTTCAGCACATGGTTCGCCAATTGCGCGGTGCCGTGGTGCTGGAGCAGACGGCGGGCGCGGGCAGTCGTTTCCATCTGCAAGTGCCGCTGACGCTGTCGGTGGTGCGCAGCCTGGTGGTGGAAGTCGGTGACGAGGCGTATGCCTTCCCGCTGGCGCACATCGAGCGCATGTGCGACCTGGCGCCGGAGGATATCGTGCAGGTCGAAGGCCGGCAGCACTTCTGGCATGAAGGCCGGCATGTCGGGCTGGTCGCCGCCAGTCAGCTGTTGCAGCGACCGGCGAGCCAGAACAGCGCGCAGACCCTCAAAGTCGTGGTCATCCGCGAGCGTGAGGCGATCTATGGGGTAGCGGTCGAACGGTTTATCGGCGAGCGGACGCTGGTGGTACTGCCGCTGGACGAGCGCCTGGGCAAGGTGCAGGACATTTCCGCTGGCGCCTTGCTCGACGACGGCTCGGTGGTGCTGATCGTCGACGTCGAAGACATGCTGCGTTCGGTGGACAAACTGCTCAATACCGGGCGCCTGGAGCGCATTGCCCGGCACGCCAACCAGGCCGTCGAAGCGGCGCGCAAACGGATTCTGGTGGTGGACGACTCGCTGACCGTTCGTGAGTTGCAACGCAAATTACTGCTCAATCGCGGTTACGACGTCGCCGTGGCGGTGGATGGTATGGATGGCTGGAACGCCCTGCGTTCGGAGGATTTCGATCTGCTGATTACCGACATCGATATGCCGCGCATGGATGGCATCGAGCTGGTGTCTTTATTGCGCCGCGATAACCGCCTGCAATCTCTGCCGGTGATGGTGGTGTCTTACAAGGACCGCGAAGAAGACCGCCGCCGTGGACTGGACGCCGGAGCCGACTATTATCTAGCCAAAGCGAGTTTTCATGATGACGCTTTGCTGGATGCAGTGGTTGAGCTCATTGGAGGCGCGCGGGCATGAAAATCGCTATCGTCAATGACATGCCCATGGCGGTAGAGGCTTTGCGCCGCGCTTTGGCGTTCGAACCGGCGCACGAGGTGGTCTGGGTCGCCGGCAATGGGGCCGAGGCGGTGCAACGTTGCACCGAATACACCCCGGATCTGATCCTGATGGATTTGATCATGCCGTTGATGGACGGTGTGGAAGCGACCCGGCGAATCATGGCCGAGACTCCGTGCGCGATTGTCATTGTCACTGTCGACCGCGAGCAGAACGTGCATCGGGTGTTCGAAGCCATGGGCTACGGCGCGCTGGATGTGGTCGATACCCCGGCTATCGGGGGCGGCAATCCTCAGGAAGCCGCCGCACCGCTGCTGCGCAAGATCATGAACATTGGCTGGCTGATCGGCGACCATAGCAATCGGGTGCGATCGGCACCGAGCTCGCACCGCCACTCATCCTCGCGTCAGCATTTGGTGGCGATCGGTTCATCCGCTGGTGGGCCGGCGGCGCTGGAAGTGCTGCTCAAGGGCCTGCCACGAGATTTTTCGGCGGCCATTGTGCTGGTTCAGCATGTGGATCAGGTGTTCGCCACCGGTATGGCCGAATGGCTTGCCAGCGCCAGTGGCCTGAACGTGCGCCTGGCCCAGGAAGGTGAACCGCCGCAAAGTGGCACGGTCCTGCTGGCCGGGACCAACCATCATATTCGCCTGCTGAAAAACGGCACGCTGGCCTACACCGCCGAACCGGTCAATGAGATCTATCGGCCTTCGATCGATGTGTTTTTCGAGAGTGTGGCCAGTTACTGGAGCGGTGATGCCGTGGGCGTTCTGCTGACCGGTATGGGGCGCGACGGCGCGCAGGGGCTTAAACTCATGCGCCAGCAGGGCTACCTGACCATCGCGCAGGATCAACAAAGCAGTGCGGTGTACGGCATGCCGAAGGCGGCCGCGGCCATTAACGCGGCTGTGGAAGTTCGCCCACTGGACAAGATAGCGCCACGATTGCTGGAGATCTTCTCAAAATGACTATTATTAGCAGCAATCGTGGCCAAGGCAGTACTCAGGTGACCGCACATGAATGATTTACAGCTCGACGACTTCAAAACCGACGAAAACGCCGCCATGGTGTTGTTGGTGGACGATCAGGCGATGATCGGCGAGGCGGTGCGGCGTGGTTTGTCGAACGAAGAAAACATCGACTTCCATTTCTGTGCCGACCCGCACCAGGCCATCGCCCAGGCGATCCGCATCAAGCCGACGGTAATCCTTCAGGATCTGGTCATGCCCGGCCTCGACGGCCTGAGCCTGGTGCGCGAATACCGTAATCACCCGGCGACCAAGGACATTCCGATCATTGTCCTGTCGACCAAGGAAGACCCGCTGATCAAGAGCGCGGCGTTTGCCGCCGGTGCCAATGATTACCTGGTCAAGCTGCCGGACAACATCGAACTGGTGGCGCGCATCCGCTATCACTCGCGCTCCTACATGACCCTGCTGCAGCGTGACGCGGCGTATCGCGCGCTGCGGGTCAGCCAGCAGCAGTTGCTCGACACCAACCTGGTGCTGCAACGCTTGATGAACTCCGACGGCCTGACCGGGCTGTCGAACCGCCGGCATTTCGACGAATACCTGGAGCTGGAGTGGCGGCGCTCGCTGCGTGACCAGACTCAACTGTCGTTGTTGATGATCGATGTCGATTACTTCAAGTCCTACAACGACAGCTTTGGTCACCTCGAAGGCGATGAGGCGCTGCGCAAAGTCGCCACGGCGATTCGCGACGCCAGCTCCAGACCTTCGGACTTGCCGGCCCGTTATGGCGGCGAAGAGTTCGTCCTGGTCCTGCCCAACACCTCGCCGGGCGGTGCGCGAATGGTGGCGGAAAAACTGCGCCAGACCGTGGCCGGGTTGAAGATCCCGCACATTTTCCCGACCGAAGGTTCGTGCCTGACCATCAGCATCGGCCTGTCGACCATGATCCCGCAGCCGGGCAGCGATTGCCGGCAATTGATCTCGGCGGCGGACAAGGGGTTGTACCTGGCGAAGAACAATGGGCGCAATCAGGTCGGAATCGAGTAAATCGTTGAAACACGATGCCCTGTAGGAGCTGCCGCAGTCTGCGATCTTTTGATGTTGCTTAAAGGCGAAGATCAAAAGATCGCAGCCTTCGGCAGCTCCTACAGTTCGCAGACGCAACGTCTACATGGTGTTCAGCCAAAAACCATTCGGCCTAAAGCCGCCAGGCGGGCTGCCTTGACAGCTTGATTACGTTATACTCGCCGGCTTTAAAAAGTTCGCCAACGAGTGCTGCCCGCCATGGAAATCAACCCGATCCTTAACAGTATCAAGGACCTGTCCGAGCGCTCCGAAACTATTCGGGGGTATCTTTGACTACGATCAAAAGCATGAGCGTCTGACTGAAGTCAATCGCGAGCTTGAAGATCCGAGTGTCTGGAACAACCCGTCGTACGCCCAGGAGCTGGGCCGCGAGCGGTCGCTGCTGGCTCAGATCGTCGAAACCCTCGACGAAATGCACAGCGGTCTGGCCGATGCCAAAGACCTGCTGCTGATGTCCGCCGAAGAAGAAGACCAGGCCGCCGTCGATGACGTCGCTGCCGAAGTCGAGCGCCTGCGCGAGTCCCTGGAAAAACTCGAATTCCGTCGCATGTTCAGCGGTGAGATGGACGCCAACAACGCCTACCTGGACATCCAGGCCGGCTCGGGCGGTACCGAGGCTCAGGACTGGGCCAACATCCTGCTGCGCATGTACCTGCGCTGGGCGGACAAACGCGGTTTCGACGCGACCATCATGGAGCTGTCGGCCGGTGAAGTCGCCGGTATCAAAGGTGCTACCGTGCACATCAAGGGCGAATACGCCTTTGGCTGGCTACGTACCGAAATCGGCGTGCACCGTCTGGTGCGCAAGAGCCCGTTCGACTCCGGCAACCGTCGTCACACCTCGTTCTCGGCCGTGTTCGTGTCGCCGGAAATCGATGACAACATCGAAATCGACATCAACCCGTCGGACCTGCGCATCGATACCTACCGCTCCTCCGGTGCCGGTGGTCAGCACGTTAACACCACCGACTCGGCTGTACGGATTACCCACGTACCGACCAACACCGTGGTCAGCTGCCAGAACGAACGTTCCCAGCATGCGAACAAAGACACCGCGATGAAAATGTTGCGGGCGCGTTTGTATGAGCAGGAAGTGCAGAAGCGCAACGCCGCTTCCCAGGCGCTGGAAGACACCAAGTCGGATATCGGCTGGGGTCACCAGATCCGTTCGTATGTGCTCGATGCCTCGCGGATCAAGGATCTGCGTACCAACATCGAACGTAGCGACTGCGACAAGGTGCTCGACGGCGACATCGACGAATACCTGGTAGCCAGCTTGAAACAAGGGCTGTAAAGGCACGCGCTACAGGGTCGTCACGACCTGTGGGAGCGAGGCTTGCCCGCGAACCCCGGCGAATGCCGGGGGCAACGAACCTGATGGAATATTTAAAGACATGAGCGACCTACAACTCGACCCGCAAGCCCTGCAACAGGAAGAAAATTCCCTGATCGCCCTGCGCAAGGAAAAGCTTGCTGCCGAGCGCGCCAAGGGCAATGCCTTCCCCAACGACTTCCGCCGCGACAATTACTGCGAAGACTTGCAGAAACAGTACGCGGACAAGACCAAGGAAGAGCTGGCAGAGGCTGCGATCCCGGTCAAGGTGGCGGGTCGCATCATGCTCAACCGTGGCTCGTTCATGGTGATCCAGGACATGTCCGGGCGGATTCAGGTTTACGTCAACCGTAAAACCCTGTCCGAAGACACCTTGGCCGCGGTGAAAACCTGGGACATGGGCGACATCATTGCCGCCGAAGGCACCCTGGCGCGTTCCGGCAAAGGCGACCTGTACGTCGAAATGACCAGCGTGCGCCTGCTAACCAAATCCCTGCGCCCGCTGCCGGACAAGCACCACGGTCTGACCGACACCGAACAGCGCTACCGTCAGCGTTACGTTGACTTGATCGTCAACGAAGATGTACGCCAGACCTTCCGCGTTCGCTCGCAAGTGATTGCGCACATCCGCAGCTTCCTGATGAAGCGTGACTTCCTGGAAGTGGAAACGCCGATGCTGCAAACCATTCCAGGCGGCGCGGCGGCCAAGCCGTTCGAGACTCACCACAACGCGCTGGACATGGAAATGTTCCTGCGTATCGCGCCTGAGCTGTACCTCAAGCGCTTGGTAGTCGGCGGTTTCGAGAAAGTCTTCGAGATCAACCGCAACTTCCGTAACGAAGGCGTTTCGACGCGTCACAACCCTGAATTCACCATGTTGGAGTTCTACCAGGCTTACGCCGACTACGAAGACAACATGGACCTGACCGAAGAACTGTTCCGCGAACTGGCTCAGCTGGTTCTGGGCAGCACCGACGTGCCTTACGGCGACAAGGTGTTCCACTTCGGCGAGCCGTTCGTACGTCTGTCGGTGTTCGACTCGATCCTCAAGTACAACCCTGAGCTGACCGCTGACGACCTGACTGACATCGACAAGGCCCGCACCATCGCCAAGAAAGCCGGCGCCAAGGTGCTCGGCTTTGAAGGTCTGGGCAAACTGCAGGTGATGATTTTCGAAGAGCTGGTCGAGCACAAGCTGGAGCAGCCGCACTTCATCACCCAGTACCCGTTCGAAGTGTCGCCGCTGGCTCGTCGTAACAACGAGAACCCGAACGTCACCGACCGTTTCGAACTGTTTATCGGCGGCCGCGAAATCGCCAACGCCTACTCCGAGTTGAACGACGCGGAAGACCAGGCCGAGCGTTTCATGGCGCAGGTGGCCGACAAGGACGCTGGCGACGACGAAGCCATGCACTACGACGCCGACTTCGTTCGCGCGCTGGAGTACGGCATGCCGCCGACTGCCGGTGAAGGGATCGGCATCGACCGTCTGGTGATGTTGCTGACCAACTCACCGTCGATCCGCGACGTCATCCTGTTCCCGCACATGCGGCCACAAGCGTAAGTGTTTCAATTAAAAAGCCGCCTATAACAGGCGGCTTTTTATTGCCTGTCTGGTACAAACGTATCAATTGGTTACTTTTGACGTTTAGAGAGGAATACCTGTCGTGAATCGTGCAATTGCTCAAGAAGGTGCAGCGGGTATCGCCACTGCGGTCGCTGAAAGTGTTCAGTACCAGGGCCGCAAAGCCAGCCGACAGGGCAGTGAACAGCGTCGACAGGACATTCTTGACGCGGCGATGCGCATTGTCGTGCGCGATGGCGTGCGGGCCGTGAGGCACCGTGCAGTGGCCGCTGAAGCGGGTGTGCCGCTGTCGGCCACTACGTACTATTTCAAGGATATCGATGATCTGCTCACCGATACCTTCGCCCAATACGTGGAACGCAGCGCGGCGTTCATGGCCCGATTGTGGGCCAGCAACGAAGGCCTGTTGCGCGAGATGGTTGTCAGCGGCGATGGCACCACGGAGTCCCGCTCACAGCTGGCGGACGATATCGCACGACTGATGGCTGACTATGTGCATCGGCAATTGATCAATCGCCGCGAGCACTTGATGGCCGAGCAAGCCTTCCGCCAGGAAGCCTTGCTCAACCCGCGTCTGGCGTTGTTGGTGCGCTCCCATCAGCAAATTCTCCTGCAGGGCACCTGCCAACTTTTCGAAGTATTGGGTTCCCGTGAGCCACAACAGGATGCCAAAGTGTTGACTGCGATTATCGGACGGATGGAATATCAGGGCCTGCTCAACGACGCCGAGCCTGTTGCCGAAGAGGAAATGCTCGGCATCCTCAACCGCTACATGCATTTGGTGCTGGCGTCGGTGTAACCCCTGAGTGGAGGCTAACCCCTGTGGGAGCGAGCCTGCTCGCGATGACGGTCTGACATTCAACATCTCTGTTGCCTGACACACCCCCATCGCGAGCAGGCGCGCTCCCACAGGGGCCGGCGTTCACTTGAGGTTGGTGTTGTATTCATAGGGAGTGTTGAATGAAAGCCTGGCGCGTCGTTGTGATCGCCTTGTCGATCCTGCTGCTCAGTGGCTGTCTGGTGACTTTCAAAGAGCCGCTGCCCGCCAGCGAGCCCGCGCCCAAAGGGCTGCTCGGCAAATGGACCAGCACCAATGCCTGGGGCGAGCCGATGAACCTGGAACTGACACGCATCGGCGACAATCGCTATCAGGCGGTCAGCTACTTCAAGGCCAAGCCCCATGAGCGTGAAGCCTATCCCTTCACTGTGTCGCGCCATGGCAATCGCTGGTACCTGTCGGCGAAGGTGCCGGCGCAGTTCGGCGGGAATTTCACCATCACCGGTTTCGAGCTCAACGATAAGCACGAACTGGTGGTCTACAACCTCGACCTCGAACAGATCAAACAGGCCATGGGCCAAGAAGCCCTCAGTGGCCAAGGCTTCCGGACCGATGACGGCGACGGGGTGTTGATCAGCAACAGCCTGGATCAGGTGTTCGCCTACCTCGATGACCCGGCCAATTCCGATGTTTTCGTCGAAGCGGTGCGTTACCAGCGCCTGGCCAAAACCAAATAAACCCAGCACGTAACGGTTTTACTACAGGAGTTTCGGGTGGACGAATACCAGCAGACGATACGCATTTTGTCCGATCGCATAGTGCTGGCGCAGACGCCGATTCGCGTTCTGGATGCGGTCAAGTGGGACGACAGCATTCGCAAGGGGTTCTTCAAAGGCAAGGGCAAGGAAATGCCGGCCGTGGACCGCGACTATTACCTCAATCGACCGCTGGCATTTGATTCCAGCAAAGTGAAGCTGGAATTCCAGAACATCGAGCGCGACATCACCCGCCAGCTCGGCCAGTTCAACCCGGTCGGCCAGATCATGCGCCGCATGTGCAAGGAATACCGGATGGTGGTGCGCATGCTCGAAGCGCGCGGCACCGAGGATTTCGGGCTGATTTCCCAGGAATTGTATGGCGCGGCGTCCGATGCGTTCCACGCTGGCGACCCGACCCTGGCCGACCTGGGCCTGATGCTCTCCGATTACCTGAACAACATCGATGGCCGTGGCGATCTCAAGGACGAACCGAAACTTCTCACCGCCAAGGAAGCCGTCGACCTGCTGCAGCATCGGTTGAACAAGGTATTTGGCGAGGCCGAGGAAACCATTCGGGTATTCGAGTCCGACGGGATCGTCGCCGATGCGGCGGCCGGCGCCGACTACATCAAGATCCGTGCCGACGCGATGTTCAACGACCGCGACGTGCGTGCGCTGGAAGTCCACGAAGGGCTGGTGCATGTGGGCACCACGCTCAACGGTCTGAATCAGCCGATCTGTACCTTCCTGTCCAAAGGCCCGCCGTCGTCCACCGTGACCCAGGAAGGCCTGGCGATCCTGATGGAAATCATCACCTTCGCCTCCTACCCGAGCCGCCTGCGCAAACTGACCAACCGCACCCGCGCCATTCATATGGTGGAGGAGGGCGCGGACTTCTTGCAGATCTACGATTTCTTCTGTGAGCAAGGCTTCGAAATGGCCGAAAGCTATGGCAATGCCAGTCGGGTTTTCCGCGGCTCGGTGCCGACCGGACTGCCATTTACCAAAGACTTGTCCTACCTCAAGGGCTTTATCATGGTTTACAACTACATTCAGTTGGCCGTGCGTAAAGGCAAATTGGAGCAGATACCGCTATTGTTTTGCGGCAAGACCACGCTGGAAGACATGCGGACCTTGCGCCAATTGGTGGACGAAGGCCTGGTGGTGCCGCCCAAGTACTTGCCCGACCAATTCCGCGACATGAACGCGCTGTCGGCCTGGATGTGCTTCTCCAACTTCCTCAACCACCTGAGCCTGGACCGTATCGAAGCGGATTATTCCAATATCCTCTAACGATGATGAAATCTCCTGTGGGAGCGAGCCTGCTCGCGATAGCGGCTGAACATTCAACATCGATGTTGTCTGACACACCGCCATCGCGAGCAGGCTCGCTCCCACAGGGGGTGTGTATTCCAACCCCCTATTTTCGCGAGGCTTCACCGGATGAGAATCCTCGGCATCTTTTGCCTGCTCCTGGCCCTCGGCGGTTGCGACTCTCTGCTGTTCTATCCCGAGCCCGGCCAGCCGTTCACCCCGGAAAAAGCCAAACTCGAATTCCGCGACGTCACCCTGATCACCGCTGACGGCCTCAAGCTGCATGGCTGGTGGCTGCCGGCGAAAAAAGGTGTCGAGGTCAAAGGCACCGTGCTGCATTTGCACGGCAACGGCGGCAACCTGGCGTGGCATTTGGGTGGGAGCTGGTGGTTGCCGGAGCAGGGCTATCAAGTGTTGCTGGTGGACTATCGCGGGTACGGTTGGTCCGAAGGTAAACCGGCGTTGCCGGCGATCTATCAGGACATCGACGCCGCGTTCAAATGGCTCGACCAGGCCCCGGAGGTCAAGGGCAAGCCGCTGATCCTTCTCGGTCAGAGCCTTGGCGGTTCGATGGCCGTGCATTTCCTGGCCCAGCATCCCGAGCGCCAGCGGCAACTCAAGGCTTTTGTGCTCGATGGCGTGCCTGCCAGCTACCGCGATGTCGGGCGTTTCGCCCTGAGCACGTCATGGATGACCTGGCCGTTCCAGGTGCCGTTGTCCTGGTTGGTGCCGGACGGCGACAGCGCGATCCATTCCATGACACAGCTCAACGGCGTACCGAAGCTGATCTATCACAGTATCGATGATCAACTGGTGCCCCTTTCCAATGGCATCCGACTGTATCAAGCTGCGCCGCCGCCGCGAGTGCTGCAACTGACCCGGGGCGGTCATGTGCAAACCTTTGCCGATCCGGTCTGGCAAAAGGTCATGCTGCGCTACCTCGAAGACCCGCAGCATTTCAACGGCCTGCGCCGCCTGGGTGAAGTCCCGAATTACCCGGCACCCCCGAATTCTGAAGATGAACTACCAGAGAGTCCGCAATGAGTGAAGAACGTAACGCTATCCCGCTGATCATCACCGGTATTTGCAGCATCCTCGGCACCGTTGGCGCCCTGTGGTGGTACGGCTACCTGCACTTCGCCAAACCCGAAGATGCGCTACTGCTCAGCGATTTCACCATGCTCAAGACCGTGCCGGGCGAAGACTACAAGGTCTCCCTGGAACCGGCCCCGCAAGTGGCCCAGTGCATCGATGGCGTGCTGGTGCTGTTCGACACCGAACAGAAAGGCCTGACCGGCGTGCTGATCAACAGCAAGAAAAAAGCCGTGCGCTGCATGGGCGAGGAAACCCCGCAAAAACTGCAACCGTAACCCGCCCGAAAAGATCGCAGCCTTCGGCAGCTCCTACATTGACCGAGTACACCCGCGACATCGCGGCATATACAACTCTGTAGGAGCTGCCGAAGGCTGCGATCTTTTGATCTTAAAAACGAAAGCCCCGCCTGATCAATTCAGGCGGGGCTTTTAAGTTTCAGCGTGGTCTGCTTACTTGGCGCTGATCGCCGAACGCGGGACGACCGGCTGATTGTCGTTGGAAATGGTCACTTCCACCCGACGGTTCATTGCGCGGCCCGAAACACTGGAGTTCTCTGCAACCGGGTATTCCTTGCCATAACCCTGGGCCACGATGCGCGCCGGGTCGACACCCATCTTGATCAGGGCCACTTGCACCGAGGTCGCACGACGCTCGGACAGCGACTGGTTGTACAACGCCGAGCCGGTGCTGTCGGTGTAGCCTTCGACGATCACTTTACGGTCCGGGTTTTCCTGAAGGAACTGCGCCAGTTTGTTGATATTCACCAAACCGTTGGACTTCAGGTCCGCCTTGTTGGTGGCGAACAGCACATCACCAAACGTCACCAGCGTGCCGCGATCGGTCTGTTTGGCGTTCAGGCTGTCTTGCAGCTGTTTGATCTGCTGGTCGCGAGCATCCAGACGAGCCTGGGCCCGTTGTGCCGCGGCATTTTTCAGGTTGTTTTCAGCGGTGCGCAGGGCGATGGTCTGTTTGGCCACTTCAACACGCTGATTGGTCAGGTAAGCCAGTTGGTCGACCTTGGCCTGGTCTTCCCGGTCCAGGTAAGCCTTGTCGGCCTTGTCCAGGTATTCGCTGGCGTCTTTGGTTTCCAGCGCCGCAACTTTGCTCGCTTGCGGGTCGGCTTGCAGGCCGGTGTAGTTGGTACGGGCTTGTTCCAGGTTCGCGTTGGGCGGTGTGGAGCAGGCAGCCAGTGCAACACTCGCGGCCAGGAGGGCAGGGATCATCAATTGTTTGCGCATAATGGTTCGTCCTTTCTATCGATAAGAGTTTCAGGTCTGGAAATCGGGATGCGCGCTTACTGCACGGGGCGCTGACTTTCCTGACGCAGTTCCTGAACACCTTTCTGGGAGTCCTTCACAGCTTGTTCGGCTTTCATCGCCTGGGCCTTGCGCTCGGCGACACGGGCGTCCCACTCGGCTTGCTCGGCCAGCATTCTGGCTTGGTCATACTTCTTGTCGTGCATAGCGATTTCGGCTTGCTTGAGTTTGTCCTGGGCGGCCTTCATTTCCACGGCGGCGAATTCGGTACCGCCGGCGCTGACGGCGCTGTTCACGGCGGATTGGGTCACGGCGTATTGCTCGGTCGGCGGGTTACCGGCGCAACCGGCCAGAACGAAGCTGCTGCCGATGGCCAGGGCAGCCAGTTTGAGACCGCGCAGGTGGGTGAGCGAGGATGGGGCAGTGCTGGTCTTCATGGTCTTCAACTCCATTGGATAACTCCTGAAAAACATCTGAATCCATCCTGGGCAAGGAGCCGCAACCTTCAATTTCCAGAGCATTTTTAAACGGCCGTCCCAGGCGTGGTTACTGGGTTGACCCAAAGTGTTTTTCAAAAGTTCAGAGAAGATGGCCTATCGCCCGAAAAAACTTGATCGAGCGGACAAGGCTCTAAACTGGGGATTTTAGCCATGTACAGTGGTATTCACGACCGTTTCATGGCCCGGGAATATGCCGTTTTGAAGAATGGATGCAATCAAACTGTGGGAGCGAGCCTGCTCGCGAAAGCGTCAGTAAATCCAGCATTGAGGATGGCTGATCCACCGCTTTCGCGAGCAGGCTCGCTCCCACAGGGTCTAGTGTTTTTGCTTGTCGTTATCGTCCGACAAATCATGCAGATGACGACGGGACAAGGCGAGAAAACGCGGGGTCGCACCGACGTCTTCGTACAGCGGATCGCCTTCTTCATCAGTGGCCACCACCGTTGAGCCTTGCACGTACGGAAAGCTCGCTTCGAGCTCTTCCAGGGCGGCGCCGATCAGCTCGCCGAGCAGTTCTTCGGGGTGCCGCTTGGGGTACATCTCGATAATCGCCGCCAGCCGTGCGGCGGCCTCCACGTCCAGACGAATCGTGTAGCCCGAGTCGGTCAGGCGACCCTTGGCGTTTTCTTCCCAATGCTTGGCGAGCTCGCGGATTTTCATAATGACCTCATTGCGCACCTGCTCGTGGCAGGCCGGGTGAGTGTCCGGCGGTGGCCGGCGGCAAGCCGTTGTACGGCTTATTGTTGAGACTAGCGTTAGTTGAAGTCCCTTAGTCGTCCGCTTGTAAGAAGCGCTTTACGACGGCACTCTCTATCAGAGCCTCTAATAACCAAGCATAGCCGCCCGGATTTTCGCTGGAGAACTGCTGATGACCGATATTGATGCACGCTTGCGCGAGGACGTTCACCTGTTGGGTGAGCTGTTGGGCAACACCATTCGTGAACAGTACGGGGACGACTTTCTCGACAAGATCGAGCAGATCCGCAAAGGCGCCAAGGCCGACCGTCGCGGTTCGATGGACGCCGAACTCAGCGCCAGCCTCAACCAGTTGAGCGAAGACGAGTTGCTGCCGGTGGCGCGGGCGTTCAACCAGTTCCTCAATCTGGCCAATATCGCCGAGCAATATCAACTGATTCACCGCCGCGAAGAGTCGCAACCCGAGCCGTTCGAGGCCCGGGTGTTACCGGAACTGCTCGCTCGCCTGCTGACTGCGGGCCATGATGCCGAGTCCCTGGCCCGGCAGTTGGGGCGGCTGGAAATCGAGCTGGTATTGACGGCGCACCCCACCGAAGTGGCGCGTCGCACACTGATCCAGAAGTACGACGCGATCGCTGCGCAACTGGCCGCCCAGGACCACCGTGACCTGACCACCGCCGAGCGCGAGCAGATCAAGACGAAGTTGCAGCGCCTGATCGCCGAAGCCTGGCACACCGAAGAAATCCGCCGTACCCGCCCGACACCCGTGGACGAAGCCAAGTGGGGCTTTGCGGTGATCGAGCATTCGCTGTGGCAGGCGATTCCCAATTATTTGCGCAAGGCCGATCAGGCTCTGCATGCCGCCACCGGCCTGCACCTGCCACTGGAAGCCGCACCGATTCGCTTTGCCTCATGGATGGGTGGCGACCGCGACGGCAACCCCAACGTCACCGCCGCCGTGACCCGCGAAGTGTTGCTGCTGGCGCGCTGGATGGCCGCCGATTTGTATCTGCGCGATGTTGATCACCTCGCCGCCGAGTTGTCGATGCAGCAGGCCAGTGACGAGCTGAAAGCCAAGGCCGGCGACAGCGCCGAGCCTTACCGCGCAGTACTCAAACAACTGCGAGAACGCCTGCGCGCGACCCGTAATTGGGCCCACGCATCCTTGACGGCAACCACGCCAGCGTCAGCCGATGTGCTGCAAAACAATCGCGACCTGCTGGACCCGCTGGAGCTGTGCTACCACTCGCTGCATGAATGCGGCATGGGCGTCATCGCCGACGGCCCGTTGCTCGATTGCCTGCGCCGCGCGGTGACGTTCGGGTTGTTTCTGGTGCGCCTCGATGTGCGCCAGGACTCGTCTCGCCACACGGCGGCCATGACCGAAATCACCGATTACCTCGGCCTGGGCCGTTATGAGGACTGGAGCGAAGAAGAGCGCATCGCCTTCCTGATGCGCGAACTGAACAATCGCCGGCCGTTGCTGCCGGCGTACTTCAAGCCGTCTGCCGACACCGCCGAAGTGCTGGCGACGTGCCGGGAAATCTCCGCGGCTCCGGGGGCTTCCCTCGGTTCGTATGTGATTTCCATGGCCGGCGCCGCTTCTGACGTGCTGGCTGTGCAATTGCTGCTTAAAGAGTCCGGCGTATTGCGGCCGATGCGCGTGGTGCCGCTGTTCGAAACCCTCGCCGACCTCGATAACGCCGGGCCGGTGATCGAAAAACTCTTGCTGCTGCCGGGCTATCGCTCGCGCCTGCAAGGGCCGCAGGAAGTGATGATCGGTTATTCCGACTCTGCCAAGGACGCCGGCACTACAGCAGCGGCCTGGGCGCAGTATCGGGCGCAGGAGCGTTTGGTCGACATCTGTCGCGAACAGCAAGTGGAGCTGCTGTTGTTCCACGGTCGCGGTGGCACCGTGGGCCGTGGCGGCGGTCCGGCGCACGCGGCGATTCTGTCGCAGCCGCCGGGGTCGGTGGCAGGGCGTTTCCGCACCACCGAGCAGGGGGAAATGATTCGTTTCAAATTCGGCCTGCCGGACATCGCCGAGCAAAACCTCAATCTGTACCTGGCGGCGGTGCTGGAGGCAACCTTGCTGCCACCTCCACCACCTGAGCCTGCCTGGCGGCATTTGATGGACGAATTGGCCGCCGATGGCGTCAAGGCTTACCGCGCCGTGGTGCGGGAAAATCCGCAGTTCGTCGAGTATTTCCGCCAGTCGACCCCAGAGCAGGAGTTGGGGCGTTTGCCTTTGGGCAGCCGCCCGGCCAAGCGCCGCGCCGGCGGAATTGAAAGCCTGCGCGCCATTCCGTGGATCTTCGGCTGGACCCAGACGCGCCTGATGTTACCGGCCTGGCTTGGCTGGGAAGCAGCGCTGAGCAAGGCGCTGGAGCGCGGCGAGGGTGAGCTGCTGGGGCAGATGCGCGAGCAGTGGCCGTTCTTCCGTACCCGCATCGATATGCTGGAAATGGTGCTGGCCAAGGCCGACGCCGATATCGCCCAATCTTACGATGAGCGCCTGGTCGAGCCGGATCTGCTCCCTTTGGGTGCGCATTTACGCGACCTATTGTCGCAGGCCTGTGCGGTGGTCTTGGGGTTGACCGGTCAGTCGCAGCTACTGGCACATAGCCCAGCCACCCTTGAATTCATCCGCCTGCGCAACACCTACCTAGACCCGCTGCATCTATTGCAGGCCGAACTGTTGGCACGTTCGCGGCAACAGGATGTGGCCCAGGGCAGCCCGGTAGAACAGGCGTTACTGGTGTCTGTGGCGGGGATTGCCGCCGGTTTGCGAAATACCGGCTAAGGTTTTCATCGTGGGGGACAGGCACCCGGCGCGAGCGTCGAGTGCCTGCTGGCGAGCGGTCGAAAAGGTCTGTCACGCGACAGTTAATGATGGGGTTGCGACTTGGGTTACCCTTTCGCAGGGGCTCCTCAGGCGCGGGTTTCTCCGACTTTCGGCGGCTTGTGTGGGCAGGGCCTGCTGTGTATCTTGATCAGCCTTTGGCCGTTTGGGCGGTCGCGATCCTATTTTTGAGATTGGCCCCATGAGGCGAATCTGACGTTATCTATATAAAAAATTGAGGAGCACATCGATGCGCGTCATTCTGCTGGGAGCTCCCGGGGCCGGTAAAGGTACTCAGGCTAAGTTCATCACCGAAAAATTCGGCATTCCGCAAATCTCCACCGGCGACATGCTGCGTGCCGCTGTAAAAGCCGGTACCGAGCTGGGTGTTAAAGCCAAAGGCATCATGGATGCCGGTGGTCTGGTCTCCGACGATTTGATCATCGCCTTGGTCAAGGACCGTATCGCGCAGCCTGACTGTGCCAACGGTTTCCTGTTCGACGGTTTCCCGCGCACCATTCCGCAAGCTGAAGCGCTGGTAGAAGCGGGTGTGGAACTGGACAACGTGGTCGAAATCGCCGTCGATGACGAAGAAATCGTTCAGCGTATCGCCGGTCGTCGCGTTCACGAGGCCAGCGGCCGCGTGTACCACACCGTCTACAACCCGCCGAAAATCGCCGGCAAAGACGACATCACCGGTGAAGAGCTGGTGCAGCGCAAGGACGACACGGAAGAAACCGTACGTCATCGCCTGTCGGTCTACCACTCCCAGACCAAACCATTGGTGGAGTTCTACCAGGGTCTGGCCTCTGCGCAGGGCAAGCCGAAATACAGCCATATTCCGGGTGTGGGCTCGGTTGAAGTGATCACCGGCAAGGTGCTTGAAGCACTGAGCTGAAAAGTCTGATCGGCTTCATCTTCTACGGCCCGCTTGCGGGCCGTAGTTGTTTATACTGGCGCACTTTTTCAGACCTCTCTTACGGAAACATCGATGAGCACCTTGCTGGCCCTGGACACCGCGACTGAAGCTTGCTCCGTTGCTTTGCTGCATAACGGCAAAGTCACGAGTCATTACGAGGTGATCCCGCGCCTGCATGCGCAGAAGCTGTTGCCGATGATCCAGCAACTGCTGGCCGATGCCGGGACCACGCTGCAAGCGGTCGATGCCATTGCGTTCGGCCGTGGTCCGGGTGCGTTCACCGGTGTGCGGATCGCCATCGGCGTGGTCCAGGGCTTGGCGTTTGCGCTGGATCGCCCGGTGTTGCCGGTCTCCAACCTCGCCGTACTCGCTCAACGTGCCTATCGCGAACACGGTGTCAGCCAGGTCGCGGCGGCCATTGATGCGCGCATGGATGAGGTGTATTGGGGTTGCTACCGCGAAACGGCGGGGGAGATGCGCCTGGTGGGCAACGAAGCTGTGTTGCCACCGGAAGTCGCCGCATTGCCGGCCGATGCCAGCGGCGAGTGGTTCGGCGCGGGCACCGGTTGGGGGTATGCCGAGCGCATTGCCGTCAACCTGAGCGGGCAGGACGCGGGCATGCTGCCCCACGCCGAAGACCTGCTGACCCTGGCGCGTTTTGCCTGGGAACGCGGTGAAGCGATCGTGGCCGATCAGGCGCAGCCGGTGTATCTGCGCGATAAAGTTGCGACGCCCAAAGCGCGTTAATTCCTGTGGCGAGGGAGCTTGCTCCCGTTCGGCTGCGGAGCAGTCGTAGAACCTGACGGCGCGGTGTACCTGACTGCGCTTGGGGGCAGCTTCGCAGCCCAGCGGGAGCAAGCTCCCTCGCCACAAAGTGTTCCAGCCGCAGCCAATCGTCATTTTCTCTCCTGCGCTTTTAAACCTTTTCGCTTTTCTGTGTTCTAGTTATCACTCGGCAGTTTGCGAAGTGGGCTATGTGCCACTAAGCTGCCATCATCGATACCGAGCATGCACTTATGCGTATAGACGGCCTTTCCTCTCAGTCCTACCCCATCAAGCGCAAGCCTCGCAAAGGCCATGTGGTGGAGGATGACTCCGTCGATATCGACGGCGAACTGGAATTCCCTACCGAAGAGCAATTGGCCGCCCGCGCCGCCAAAGCTTCGGCGCAACGCCTGAGCAATCTCCCCGCGCGTCAACAAGACATGATTTATCACCGCGCGATGAGCAAAAGCGTGGCGATGGCACTGGCCAGTTACCTGAGCACCGCCACTTTTGTCGATTGGGATGCGGATGTACTGGGTCTTGATCTGTACATCTGATGTGGCTGCCTTATTACCTCGGCTGCCCGTCCTGGAGTGAAAACGCCTGGCGCGATTACTTGTATCCACAAGACGCCAGGCCCGCCGAGTTTCTCAATCTTTACTCTCAAGTGTTCAACGCCGTGGAAGGCAATACGACCTTCTACGCGCGCCCCTCTGCCGCCACTGTGCAGCGTTGGGCCGAAACCATGCCCGAACACTTTCGCTTTACCGCCAAGTTCCCCGGCGACATCAGCCATAGCGGCGACCTGCGCGAACAACTGACTGCTGCCGAAACCTTCCTGCAATTGCTCAGCCCCTTGGGTGAGCGGGTTTCTCCCCTCTGGCTGCAATTGTCCAAAAGCTTCACCCCTCAACGCTTGTCCGAGCTGGCCGGTTTTATCGATGCGGTGGACCGGCCTTTGGCGGTCGAAGTGCGGCACGATGAGTTTTTCGCCAAGGGCGATGCCGAGCGAATGCTCAATCGTCTGTTGCTGGACCGCGGTGTCGAGCGTATCTGCCTCGATCCGCGAGCGCTGTTCAGCTGCACTTCGACCGATCCTTCGGTGCTCCACGCCCAATCGAAAAAGCCCAGGGTGCCGCCTCGTCCTGCTGCGTTCACTCAATTCCCACAGGTGCGTTTCATCGGCCATCCGCAGTTGGAAGCCAACGATCCATTCCTGGTGCCGTGGGTCGAGAAAATCGCTGTCTGGATCGAAGAGGGCCGCACACCCTATATCTTCCTGCACACCGCCGATAACCTGCTGGCGGCAAAACTCGCACAACGGTTTCACGCACAACTGATGCTGCGTTTGCCTGGCTTGCCGCCGCTGCCTGAGCTATACAGAGAGCCCGCCGCCGAGCAACTTGGCTTGCTCTGAAGCGGGTTCTTCCCCCCCTTTCAGGAGCCTGCCAATGGATGCGCAAACCCTTCGAGCCCAGGCGTTCAAAGCACTGCACGAACGCGAGGGCGCTTTTGTCATTCCCAACCCTTGGGACGCCGGCTCGGCGAAAATGCTCGCCAGCCTTGGCTTTGAGGCGTTGGCAACCACCAGTGCCGGTTACGCTTTTTCCCGGGGCCGTCCCGATGGTGGGCTGATGCTCGACGAGACCCTGGCGAACGTTGAGGCGATTGTCGCGGCCACCGATCTGCCGGTCGCGGTGGATCTCGAAAACGGTTTTGCCGACGCCCCCGCCGACTGCGCCCAAAGTATTGTGCGGGTGGTCAAGGCTGGTGCCGTCGGTGGTTCGATCGAAGATGCCACCGGGCGTGAGGATGGTCCGATCTACTGCTTCGAGCATGCCGTGGCGCGGATCGAAGCGGCCGTCGCGGCGGCTCGCAGCTTGCCTTTTTCCTTCGTGCTGACGGCGCGTGCCGAGAACTTTCTGCACGGCAATCCTGACCTCGACGATACCATTCGCCGCTTGCAGGCATTCGCCGAGGCGGGGGCCGATGTGCTTTACGCACCGGGCCTGCGCAGCGCTGAAGAGGTCTTGGCGGTGGTCCGCGCCGTGGCGCCGAAACCGGTCAATGTGTTGATGTCCGGCGGGCTCAAGCTGACGGTCGAGCAGTTGAGTGAAATGGGCGTCAAACGCATCAGCGTCGGTTCGGCCCTGGCCTTGGCGGCGTATGGCGAGTTCTTCCGCGCCGCCGAGGAAATCCAGCAACACGGGACCTTCGGCTTTACCTCCCGGTCGATGCCGTTCCAGAAGGCCAATCAACTGTTCAAAAGCTGACGATGCGGTTTCGGTGGGGGCTGTTGCTGGTGCTGTTGATCTTCGGCGCTGTCGGGTTGAGCGTCTGGCGCGGCTGGGTTTCCATTCCCCCGCAATGGAACCCATGGGCGCCGCTGGACGTGAAGGCCGAACCGAACCTGCTGACCCGCTACAAACTGATGCGTCTGCGCGATGATCCGCAGTTGTGTGACCAAGCCCTGAGCAGCTCCGGATTACGTGTAAGCCGTCAGGCCGACAGCCCGGACGCGGCTTGCCCGTTGACCAACACCTTGCGTGTGCAAGGTGGCGAGGCGGCGCTGAGCAGCAGTTTCCTCGCCAGTTGCAGCCTGGCGGTAGCGTTCGCCTTGTTCGAGCGCCACGCCCTGCAACCGGCGGCTCAGGCTGTCTACGGGCAGGCTGTGAAACGGGTCGACCATCTCGGCAGCTTCGCCTGTCGCAACGTTTACAGCCGCGAAAACGGCAGACGCAGCCAGCATGCCACGGCCGATGCACTGGATATCAGCGGATTCCGGCTGGCGGACGGTCGATTCATCAGCGTGCTCAAGGATTGGCCGAAGGATAACCAGGACGCGAGATTTCTCCGTCAGGTTCGCGACGGCGCCTGCGACATGTTCAGTGTGGTATTGAGCCCGGACTACAACGCCGCCCATCGCAATCACTTTCATATGGATGTCGGGCCGTGGTGGCGGTGTCGCTGAGGGTTACGCGGCGATGCGCAGGTTCTGCAGAACGATCGGGCGTGCCCAGCCGTTATCGAAATCGAATTGCTTCTGTTGTTCCACCAGCTCTTCGGGCGAGAACGGCGGGAATGGTTTGTCCAGCAGATCGAGTTCGAACTCGGCGATCGGCAAGTGCAGCGGACGCGGTTGCGGTGCGGTGCCAGGCTCTGGCAGCGGTTGACCGGCGGTGAGCACGATCGGGCGTACCCAGCCGCTGTCGAAGTCTTGTTGTTTCTGTTGCGCGACGATTTCTTCCGGCGGGAACGGCGGGAACGGTTTGTCGGCCAGGTCCATTTCGAGCTCGGCAATCGGCAGGAATAGCGGCTCTGGGGGGCGGACTGGTGTTTCCATCACATCACATTCGCGCTGGGAAATGATGTGTGCCAGCAACTCACTGCCGACAGTCGGTTCGACCGGGCTGTCGAGATCGACCGGCGGAAAGTTGAGAGACTCCGGTACGACATCGCCCGACTGATCGGCCAGGGCCTGGGCAAAAAAATCCTGCCACAGGTGACTGACGCCGCTCAGTGCTTGGGAGTTTCGCAGGCCAAAATCGCCGTGGGGCGAGATGTAACCTATCGATGTGCGTTGAATGTCTGACATTTCTCTCGGTCGACGCTCAGCTCTGGCAAAATGCTCGATAGTTTGGTTATCGGCCGTTTTTGCCGATCATTAATTTTTGAGCGTGTTTTCCCATGATTGAGCAACCTGCGGCTTGCCGCATCCATGTCGAGGCCTTGGGCACGACCTTTCAGCCACAGGCCGAGCAATGGGCCGAGCGCCTGGGGTTGCCGTTGCAGGTGGATGACGGCGAGTTTGCCTTGCAGGTGGGCGAGCAGGGGTTGCAGCTGCAACAACTGGGGCCGGACGCACCGGGACCGGTGCGGGTGGATTTTGTCGAGGGTGGCGCGGCCCATCGTCGGTTGTACGGCGGCGGCAGCGGTCAGATGATCGCCAAGGCCGTCGGCATCGCCCAAGGCGTGCGCCCGCGCGTGCTGGACGCCACGGCGGGGTTGGGCAAGGACGCGTTCGTGCTGGCCAGCCTGGGCTGCGAGATGAGCCTGATCGAGCGCCAGCCGCTGATCGGCGCGTTGCTTGAAGATGGCCTGGCGCGCGGCGCAGAAGATTTCGACGTGGCGCCGATTGTGGCGCGGATGCGTTTGCTCAAGGGCAATTCGATCGAGGTGATGCGCAACTGGGAAGGCGAGCCACCGCAGGTGATCTACCTCGACCCGATGTTCCCCCATCGCGAGAAAACCGCGTTGGTGAAGAAGGAAATGCGCCTGTTCCGGCCGCTGGTAGGCGATGACCCGGATGCGCCGGCATTGCTCGAAGCGGCGTTGGCCCTGGCCAGTCACCGGGTGGTGGTCAAACGCCCACGCAAGGCGCCGTGCATCGACGGGCCGAAGCCGAGTCATGCGCTGGATGGCAAATCCAGCCGATATGACATTTATCCGAAGAAAGCGCTCAAGCCTTAAGACCGCGTCGCCCCCATCGCGAGCAGGCTCGCTCCCACATTGGATCTCCGGTGTACACAAAATCTGTGACCGACAAAGGTCCAATGTGGGAGCGGGCTTGCTCGCGAAGGCGTCAGCGCAGACACCTCAATTTATCAGACCGACTCCGGCCGATAAGCCCGCATAAACAACTCCACCACTTCCTGTACATGGGCTTCAGCGGCATCCCCGGTCACCGGCTCGCCGCAGCCATACAGCAACCGGAAATTCCCCGCTCCCTTGAGCAGGCAGAAAAAGTGTTCGGCGGCATTGCGCGGCTTATCGATGCTCAACGTGCCACTCTGATCGACCTTGGTCAGCAACCGCTCCATGCCGTGCAACATGCGCTCTGGTCCGGCTTCGAAGAAGATCAGCGAGAGTTTCGGGTCCTGGCTGCCCAGCGTCGCCATCAACCGGTGCAGGTTCACCGATTCGTCGCTGTTGATCAGCTGATGAAAACCGCGTGCGATGTTCAGCAGCACGGTTTCCACGGCAATGCCGTCCGGCAATTCAAAAAACAGCGTTGGCAGTTGCTCCTCGCACTTGGCCATCACCGCGGCGGCAAACAGCGTCTCTTTGTCATTGAAATGGCTGTAGACCGTCAGCTTGGACACGCCGGCCTCGGCCGCCACGGCATCCATGCTGGTGTTCGCGTATCCCTTACTCAGAAACAGGATTTTCGCCGCGTCGAGGATGGCCTGGCGCTTGGCCAGATCCTTGGGACGGCCCGGACCACTGGGTGTTGAAAGATTGTTCGACATTCTTCGCTTTAATACTGGACTGGTGAGTTTGCTATTAATAACATACTGGCCAGTATAATTATTCCAAGCACCATTAGCGAAAGGTCCTTCTCCATGTTCCGCTATGCCTTGCCCCTCGCATTGCCGGTCAGTCTGGCTTTTTTATTGTCTGCGTGTGGCCATGAAGAGGCGCCTCAAGTCACCGTCCGCCCGGCCATGGTCGTACAGCCAGAGCCTTCGGCTCAGGCCATGGAAAGTTATCCCGGTGAAGTCCGCGCGCGCTATGAGCCGGATCTGGCCTTTCGCATTGGCGGTAAAGTCAGCCGACGACTGGTCGAGGAAGGCCAGCGGGTCAAGGCTGACCAGCCTCTGGCGGAACTCGATCCTCAGGACGTGCGCCTGCAACTGGAAGCCACCCGTGCCCAGGTCGCGGCCGCCGAAGCCAACCTGAGCCTGGTGCGCGCCGAACGTGATCGCTACAAGACCCTGATGGAGCGGCAGATGGTCAGCCGTTCGCAGTACGACAATGCGGAAAACCTCTACCGCTCCGGTGAAGCACGTCTCAAGCAAATCAAAGCCGAATTCAACGTATCGACCAATCAGGCCAGCTACGCGGTACTGCGTGCGCCCCAGGATGGCGTGGTGGCCAAACGTGCGGTTGAAGTCGGGCAAGTGGTGGCGGCCGGGCAAACCGTGTTTACCCTTGCCACCGATGGCGAGCGCGAAGTGTTGATCAGCCTGCCGGAGCAGAGCTTCGGTCGTTTCAAGGTCGGCCAACCGGTCTCGGTAGAACTCTGGACCCAACCCGATCAACGTTTCCCCGGGCGCATCCGTGAACTGTCGCCTGCGGCCGATCCGAAATCCCGCACCTTCGCCGCCCGCATTGCATTTACCGCCGGCAAGGTTCCCGCCGAACTCGGCCAGAGCGCCCGGGTGTTCATCCAGACCGCCGATGTGGTGTCGTTGTCGGTGCCGCTGTCGGCGGTCACCGCGGAAAACGGTGCCACTTATGTGTGGGTGGTCGGCGCCAACAACACCTTGAAAAAAGCCCCGGTGCGGGTCGGTGCATTCGGCGAGAAAACCGTGCCGGTGCTCGAAGGCCTGAACGCCAGCGATTGGGTGGTGGCCGCCGGTGTTCATGTGCTTCACGACGGGCAGCAAGTGCGCCCGGTGGATCGCTCCAACCGCGTGGTCAATCTGGCGCACAAGGAGTAATCCCCGATGGGTTTCAATCTTTCCGAATGGGCGCTGCGCAACCGCCAGATCGTACTGTTCCTGATGCTCTTGCTGGCCGTCGTCGGCGCGTTGTCCTACACCAAGCTCGGCCAAAGTGAAGACCCCCCGTTCACCTTCAAGGCCATGGTGATTCGCACCAACTGGCCGGGTGCCACGGCCGAGGAAGTATCGCGCCAGGTTACCGAGCGTATTGAAAAGAAACTGATGGAAACCGGCGAGTACGAACGGATCGCTTCGTTCTCCCGTCCGGGCGAATCTCAGGTCACGTTCGTTGCTCGAGATTCGATGCACTCGGTAGAGATTCCGGAGCTCTGGTATCAAGTCCGCAAGAAGATCAGCGACATTCGCCACACCCTGCCACCGGGCATCCAGGGGCCTTTCTTCAACGATGAATTCGGCACCACCTTCGGCAACATCTACGCCCTGACCGGCGAAGGTTTTGATTACGCGGTGCTCAAGGACTACGCCGACCGCATCCAGATTCAACTGCAACGGGTCAAGGATGTGGGCAAGGTCGATCTGCTCGGGCTGCAGGACGAGAAGATCTGGATCGAGCTCTCCAACGTCAAACTGGCCACCCTCGGGTTGCCGTTGGCGGTGGTGCAGCAGGCGCTTGAAGAGCAGAACGCGATGTCCACCGCAGGTTTCTTCGAAACCACCAGTGAGCGTTTACAGCTACGGGTTTCGGGGAATTTTCAGACGGTCGACGAGATCAAGAATTTCCCGATCCGCGTTGGTGATCGCACGTTCCGCATCGCCGATGTGGCGAACGTTCGTCGTGGCTTCAACGATCCACCGGCGCCGCGCATGCGCTTCATGGCTGAAGACGCCATCGGCTTGGCGGTGGCCATGAAAAGCGGTGGCGACATTCTGATTCTGGGCAAAGCGCTGGAAGTCGAATTCGCCCGGATCCAGAAAAACCTCCCGGCCGGCATGCAGCTGCGTAAGGTGTCCGATCAGCCCGCCGCGGTGAAAACCGGTGTCGGCGAGTTTGTTCAGGTGCTGGTGGAGGCGCTGGCGATTGTATTGCTGGTGAGCTTCTTCTCCCTCGGTGTGCGCACCGGCATGGTCGTGGCGCTGGCGATTCCGCTGGTGTTGGCGATGACCTTCGCCTGCATGTACTACCTTGGCATCGGCCTGCACAAGATTTCCCTCGGCGCGCTGGTACTGGCTCTGGGGTTGCTGGTGGACGACGCGATCATCGCTGTGGAAATGATGGCGATCAAAATGGAGCAGGGCTTCGACCGGGTCAAAGCCGCCAGCTATGCCTGGACCAGCACCGCGTTCCCGATGCTCACCGGTACGTTGATCACCGCTGCCGGTTTCCTGCCGATTGCCACCGCGCAATCGGGCACCGGCGAATACACCCGTTCGATCTTCCAGGTGGTGACCATCGCGCTGCTGGCATCGTGGATTGCCGCCGTAGTCTTTGTGCCTTATCTGGGGGAAAAACTCCTGCCGGATCTGGCGAAAATTCACGCCGCCAAACACGGCACCGGCGACGGCCACCCCGACCCTTATGGCACGCCGTTCTACCAGCGTGTCAGACGGCTGGTGGAATGGTGCGTGCGCCGACGCAAAACGGTGATCGTCCTGACCATCGTGATGTTTGTCGCGTCAGTGGTGCTGTTTCGTTTCGTGCCGCAGCAGTTCTTCCCGGCTTCGGGGCGACTGGAGTTGATGGTCGATCTGAAACTGGCCGAAGGGGCGTCTTTGAGCAACACCGCTGAGGAGGTCAAACGCCTCGAAGGTCTGCTCAAGGATCACGCCGGGATCGACAACTACGTGGCTTACGTCGGCACCGGTTCGCCGCGTTTCTACCTGCCGCTGGATCAGCAACTTCCGGCAGCGAGCTTCGCGCAGTTTGTCGTCCTGGCCAAAACCATCGAGGATCGCGAAACCCTGCGCACCTGGCTGATCGAAACCCTCAACGAACAATTCCCGGCCTTGCGCTCGCGGGTCACGCGGCTGGAGAACGGTCCCCCGGTTGGCTATCCGGTGCAGTTCCGGGTGACCGGTGAGCACATCGAGGAAGTCCGCGCATTGGCCCGTAAAGTAGCGGCCAAGGTTCGCGAGAACCCACACGTGGCCAACGTGCATCTGGACTGGGAAGAGCCGAGCAAAGTCGTTTACCTGAACGTCGATCAGGACCGCGCGCGGGCGCTGGGTGTGAGCACGGCAAATCTTTCGGGGTTCCTGCGAAGCTCGCTGACCGGTGCCAGCGTCAGCCAGTTCCGCGAAGATAACGAGTTGATCGAGATCCTGCTGCGCGGCACGGTGCATGAGCGCACCGAATTGGCGTTGCTGCCAAGCCTGGCTGTGCCGACTGACAATGGTCGCAGCGTGGCGCTGTCGCAGATTGCGACGCTGGAGTACGGCTTTGAGGAAGGCATCATCTGGCACCGTAACCGCCTGCCCAACGTGACGGTTCGCGCCGACATCTATGGCAAGGAACAACCAGCGACACTGGTGCAGCAGATCATGCCGACCCTTGATCCGATACGTGCCGAATTGCCTGACGGCTACCTGCTGGACGTCGGCGGTACGGTGGAAGACTCGGCGCGCGGGCAGAACTCGGTGAAGGCCGGCGTACCACTGTTTATCGTGGTGGTGCTGACGTTGCTGATGCTGCAATTGCGCAGTTTCTCACGCACGGTGATGGTGTTTCTGACCGCGCCACTGGGGCTGATTGGTGTGACGCTGTTTCTGATGGTGTTCCGCCAGCCGTTCGGTTTTGTGGCGATGCTCGGGACGATCGCCTTGTCCGGGATGATCATGCGTAACTCGGTGATTCTGGTGGATCAGATTGAGCAGGATATCGCTGCCGGGCTCAAGCCTTGGCAGGCGATTATCGAGGCGACGGTGCGGCGGTTCCGACCGATTGTGCTGACGGCGTTGGCGGCGGTGTTGGCGATGATTCCATTGTCACGCAGTGTGTTTTTCGGGCCGATGGCGGTGGCGATCATGGGCGGGCTGATTGTGGCGACAGCATTGACGTTGCTGTTTTTGCCGGCGTTGTATGCGGCTTGGTTCAGGGTCAAGAAAGAGGTCGTGTGAGTCCTTGTTTCTTGGCGGCCTTCGGGCCGACCATGCTCTTGGTTGGTGGGGTACATATCCGTTGCTGTGGTAATGGCGGCTAATGGTTTCGCCCTTACGGCGAGTCCCTTTTGGCAAACGCCCCAAAAGGAACCAAAAGGTCTCGCCCCAAGCGTCCGGCCCCTCGCTGAGGCTCGGCGTTCCTTCGCTCCGGTATCCATCTGGGGGCATCGCCCTACGGTCTGCTTCGCTACGACCTATATGCGATGGGTTCGACTGCGTCAAACGGCGCTGCGCGCCAATCCCCAGATGAACACCTCCGCTCAGCCTCCCGAAGGGGCGGGCAGATCAAGATCAAAAGCGGCAGGCGAGCTAACGCTCGGCCTGTTGAGTGGTGAGGGGCGGGTGTACGCCGCTCCACTGTGGGAGCGGGCTTGCTCGCGAAGGCGGCCTGACAGCCGACCAATCCCTCGCAGATGTACACGATTCAACTGTGGGAGCGAGCCTGCTCGCGATGGCGGCCTGACAGCCGACCAATCCCTTGCAGATGCACACGGTCCAACTGTGGGAGCGGGCTTGCCCGCGAAGACGGCCTGACAACCGACCAATCTCTCTCAGACATACGCCTCCCCACTTGTAGGAGCGAGGCTTGCCCGCGAAGGCGGCCTGACAGCCAACCAGTTTCTTGCGGATGCACCTGATAGTTCATCGCTCCAGGCATTGTTGTTGCACTTGGACAATTACAACGTACCAAACACCTTCTTCGCCAAACTGGTCGCCGCCGCCGCAGGGTTATGGCGAATGGTTTCTTCCTGCTTGCCAATCATCTCGAACAAACCGTTCAACGCCTGCTCGGTCACGTAGCTTTCGATGTTGGCGCTCTTCGCATCCACCACACCCATCGTCGCGGCTTGCCCGGCGAACGAGTTGTATTGCTTGGCCAGGCCGACCTGGTCGGTGGCTTGTTTGACGATCAGCAGGAACTTGGTGCGGATCTGCTCGCGGCTGGTTTTGCTCAGGTACTGAGTAGCCGAGTCTTTGCCGCCGCTGAGAATGCCCTTGGCATCCTCCACGCTCATTTTCTTCACAGCATCCACCAGGATTGGCTGGGCTTGTGTCACGGCGGTTTCAGCCGCTTTGTTCATGCTGGTTTCCAGCTGGTCAACCTGCTCACCCATACCGAACTGTTTCATTTTGCTGGCGACTTTACCCAGCTTGCCCGGCAGTTCGATCTTCACGTCCGGGTTGTTGCTGAAGCCGCCGGGTGTGCCGAGTTGCTTAACGGCCAGTTGCGCGCCTTGGGTCAGAGCGTCCTTGAGACCGCCGGTGGCGTCTTGTTGCGACAGGTCACTGAGAGACACTGCCAGGGCGTTGGCGCAGATCATCAAGCCTGCGCACAGGCCGGCGAAGCGAAGGGTAGGGCGGAGCATGGCGGCTTCCTTATTCAGAAAAAAAGGCTCAGAAAAAAAGGTTCAGCAAAAAGGTTCAGAAAAGAGAGTTATCGGGCGGCGTCCACGCGAATTTTCAGGGGTTGCGGGTCTTTGCCGTCCAATTGCACGGCGTGATTTTCAGTGGTGATGAACATCAACTCGCCATTGACTTCGATGCGGGCGCTGACCGAATAACGATGACCGGGTTTGACCTGCGCCGGATCGTAGCTCAAATGGAATGGCAACGGCACTTGGCCCTTGATCGGGCCTTTCTGCTCGTCGAGCACTACCGCCGGTGCGTCGGCCAGGGACACATCTTGCAAGCTGACGCTCAAGGTCGCGTTCGGTGGCAGAGCAATGCGTTGCAGGTAGAACACTTCGCCGTCGAGGCTGGTGTTGGCGGTCGGTTGTGTCGACTGGCAGGCACCGAGCAAGGTAGTCAGCAGGACGAGAGAGAGTTTTTTCATCGAAGATCTCCGTATCGAAGGCGCCAGAAGAAGCCTGGCGCCTGTAGGAATTTAGACGGTCTGCGTTGGGGCCGCGACTTGATCCGCCGCATCTTCACTGCGATGCAACGCCACCTGACGGATCGACAAACGAATCTCCGCCGGCAATACCCGTTTGGCCGCGCCTTCGGCCAGTTCGCCGAGCAGTTCGTGATAGCTCAACTTGCCGGCCTCGTCGCGGCGCAGAACGTCGAGGTCCAGCATCGTCTGGATGAAGTGACGGAACAGGCTCTTGTCGAAGAACTCCGGGGCGTTCAGGCCGTGGAGGATCGACAGGCGCTGGGCCATGACCGTACACAGGTCTTCCAGTTCTTCGGCGCTGATGCTGTTCTGGCCGCTGTTGAGCAGCAGGGAAACGGTCATGTAGAAGCGTTGCAAGGTCTGGGCGATGCTTTTCGACAGCAGCGTCAGTAGTACGAAATGCCGTGAACTCGGTGCCGGACGCAGGTACACGTCTTTCTCGAAACGCAGCAGGCCTTGCTCGACGAAGGCTTCGAGCCATTGATCGACCACGCCATCGAGTTCGTCCAGCGACCAGCGAATGAACAGCTCCGATTGCAAGTACGGGTATAGCGCGCGGGTATAGCGCAGGATCTGCTCGCGGCTCATGCGCGAGGTGCTCTGGAAGAAACTCGCCAGCAACGACGGCAATGCGAAGATGTGCAGCACGTTGTTGCGGTAGTAGGTCATCAGGACGGCGTTTTGTTCGTCCAGGTACAGAATCTTGCCCAGCGCATCGCTTTGCTCGGACAGCAGGTCCATGTCCTTCACGTGCTCGATCAGCGCCCGACCGTCACCGTCCGGCAGGGTGGTGTGCGAGGAGTAGGGAACCTTGCGCAACAGCGCCAGATACAGATCGAGCACCCGCGCCATGGCGCGATCGTCCAGGGCCAGGCGGCTGGTGGACAGCAACGCCAGGGCCACCAGATTTACCGGGTTGATCGCCGCCGCTTCATTCAAATGCTGTGCGACTTTCTCGCCGAGGCGGTTGGTGGTTTCGTTGAGCCAGGCCGGTTTGAACTGTGGGCCGAGCTCCTGTTGGCGCCAGTCTGGCTGTTCGCTGTCGAGGAACTCCGCCAGTTTGATCGGCTCACCGAAGTTGACCGCGACCTGACCGAAGCGCTGTTTGAGCGCGCCGATGACTTTGAAGATGTCGAAGATCGATTCTTTCTTCTTGCTCGCCCCACGCAGCTCGCCGAGGTAGGTACGGCCTTCCAGCACGCGCTCGTAGCCGATGTACACCGGTATGAACACGATCGGCATGCGCGACGAACGCAGGAAGCTGCGCAGAGTGATCGCGAGCATCCCGGTTTTCGGTTGCAGCATGCGCCCGGTACGCGAACGGCCGCCCTCGACGAAGTACTCGACCGGGAAGCCTTTAGTGAACAGGGTGTGCAGGTATTCGTTGAACACCGAGGTGTAGAGCGGGTTGCCCTTGAAGGTGCGGCGCATGAAAAACGCGCCGCCACGGCGCAGCAAGCTACCGATCACCGGCATGTTGAGGTTGATCCCGGCGGCGATGTGCGGCGGGGTCAGGCCGTTGCGGAACAGCAGATAGGAGAGCAGCAAATAGTCGATGTGGCTGCGGTGGCACGGCACGTAGATCACTTCGTGACCCTGGGCGACTTTCTGCACACCTTCGATGTGGTTGACCTTGATCCCGTCGTAGATCTTGTTCCAGAACCAGCTCAGCACCACTTCCAGAAAGCGGATCGCGGTGTAGGTGTAGTCCGAGGCGATCTCGTTGCCGTAGCGCAAGGCCTGGGCCTTGGCTTTTTCCGGCGAGATGTTCTCGCGCTCGGCTTCGTCGAGGATCGCCTGTTTGACCGAAGGCTGATTGAGCAGGCCTTTGACCAGGTTGCGGCGGTGGGAAATGTCCGGGCCGATCACTGCGGCTTTCAGGTTGCGAAAGTGTACCCGCAGAATCCGCTGGGCCATGCGCACGGTGCGCTCGTGGCCTTTGTTGTGATCGATCAGCTCACGCAGATGAATCGGCGCCGAGAACTGTACCCGGGTTTTGCGCCCCAGAATCATGATGCTCAGCAGCCGACGCAAACGCCCGGTGACGGCCCAACTGTCGGCGAACAACAGTTTCCACGGGCTCGATTCGCTGTCCGGCGACTGGCCCCAGAACACGCTGACCGGAATGATCTGCGCGTCTTCGGCGGCGTTCTGGCTCAGGGCGCTGACCAGACGGGTCAGGGTCGGTGGCGCGCCGCGTTTGTCCTGACGGCCGAGCCAGTCGGGCTCCGGCGTCAGGTAAAAGAACGCGGCGGGCTCTACCAACGCACCCACCGATACCGGCAATACCGGGCGGGGCAGGCCGGCCTTGCTGCATTCGGTATCGACCACGGCGAGGTCGGTCAGTGAAGGATTTTGCAGGACGTAGAACACCGGCCGACTGCGGTCGAGGTCAAGGGTGAACGACGACTGGTTGATCGTCTCCGAGCGAACCCAGAGGTACAGCAGTCGGCGCAGGGTGCCAAACACAAGACGGCGGAACGGGGAACGGGTCATACGGCTTCTGCGTGAGTGAAAAAAACCGAGCGTTTGCTCGGGCGGCAGATAGTGTGCCGTATTCGCCGAAAATCGGCAAAAAAGCGCCTAAGTAAACTTGAGTTGAGAGTTTTGATGGCTGTCATATACTCGGCCGTTCAAAATAAAAACAAGGGGGTAACCAGATATGGCAACGCGCGAAACCGGCAATGTGAAGTGGTTCAACGACGCCAAGGGCTATGGCTTCATTCAGCGCGAGGACGGGGTGGACGTGTTCGTGCATTACCGCGCGATCCGCGGCGAAGGGCATCGCTCGCTGACTGAAGGTCAGCAGGTTGAGTATGCGGTGGTGACCGGCGAGAAGGGCTTGCAGGCTGAAGACGTTGTAGGCTTGTAAACTCGATCTTCGGATCACCAAAAACCACTGTGGGAGCGAGCCTGCTCGCGATAGCTGACTGACATTCAACATCAATGTTGAATGAAAGGACGCTATCGCGAGCAGGCTCGCTCCCACAATGGATCTCCCTGTGGCCTGCCATTTTGGGCACTCCACAGATACAGCGTTCAGGTTTTAAGCAGTTTTCCAGGTGATTTCTTCTTCACCATCAACGCTGATCCGCATCCAGCGATCCGCCGTCTCTTCACCTTCTTCCTCGACCCAGCTACCTGGTGCGCAACGCACTTCTACGTTCAGTGCGGCAAAGGCTGCGCGGGCGCAGGCGATGTCGTCCTCCCATGGGGTCTGGTCGCTTTCCAGGTACAGGCTGTTCCATTTGCCGACAGCTTTCGGCAGCCAGGTAACCGGCACGTTGCCGGCCTTGCACTTGTAGGTCTGGCCTTTCTGAACCCAATCGGTGCACGGGCCTAAAGCCGCGCCGAGCCAGGCTGCGATGGCCTTGTAGTCGACGTCGGCGTCTTTCAGGTAAATCTCGATATCGGGTTGGCGCATGGATGTCCTCACTGCGGGTCTGAAAAATCCATTCGCGGATTTAGCCGGCCTCAAGCAGTTTGCTCAAGACCAAAATTTAAGAGTTTATTGAAGAACAAAATAATCGTAGCGCATCGACACGGTGACCTCGAACGGCTCGGCCTGTTCGATGACTGCCGCCCGGCGTTCGGCACTCGCGCGCCAGCCGTGGGGTGTCATGGCCAACAGGTTCGCGCGATCCTGACCGTTAACCAGCGTCAGTTTGAACTCCAGGGTTTCGCTATGCTGCAGCGCCATGCCTTCCGGCACCAACGCCAAATGCTTGTCGTCGGTGTACTCGCGGACTTCGTCGTACAGCCGCTCGCGCAATTCCATCAGATGGCCGCTGGTCGGCCCGACTTTCATCAAGCCGCCACCAGGGTTGAGCAGGCGCTTGGCTTCTTCCCAGTCCAGCGGGCTGAAAACGCTGGCGAGAAACTGGCAGCTGCCGGAGGCCAATGGCACCCGCGCCATGCTGGCGATCAACCAGGTCAGTGCAGGGTTGCGTTTGCAGGCGCGTTTGACCGCTTCCCGGGAAATGTCCAGTGCGTAGCCATCGGCGTTGGGCAAGGCTTCGGCGATTTGCGCGGTGTAGTAACCCTCGCCACAACCGATGTCCAGCCAGCGCTGGGGCGCGTACTGCGCCGCCAGTTCCGCCAGACGCTTGGCCACCGGCGCGTAATGGCCGGCGTTCAAAAAGTCGCGACGGGCTTCGACCATCGCCAAGTTATCCCCAGGGTCGCGGCTGTTTTTGTGCTGCACCGGCAACAGGTTCAGGTAACCCTGCCGCGCACGGTCGAAACGATGCCCGGCGGGACAAGCCACGCCGTTATCCACCGCGTTCAGCGGTTCGCTGCAGATCGGACACGCAAGCATCAGGCGAGCAACTTGATCAGGGTCTGGTAGTAGATTTCGGTCAGCACGTCGAGATCGGCCGCCAGTACGCGCTCGTTGACCTGATGGATCGTCGCGTTGACCGGGCCCAGTTCGACCACTTGGGTACCCATGGTCGCAATGAAGCGCCCGTCGGAGGTGCCGCCGCTGGTGGACGCCTTGGTCTCGCGACCGGTGATGTCCTTGATGCTCGCCGATACCGCGTCGAGCAGGGCGCCCGGTTCGGTGAGGAACGGCAGGCCGGACAGCGCCCAGTCGATGTGCCAGTCCAGACCATGCTTGTCGAGAATATCGGCGACGCGCTTTTGCAGGCCTTCGACGGTGGATTCGGTGGAGAAGCGGAAGTTGAACACCGCCACCAGATCACCCGGAATCACGTTGGTCGCGCCGGTACCGGAATTGACGTTGGAGATCTGGAAACTGGTCGGCGGGAAGAAATCGTTGCCGTGGTCCCAGTGCTCGGCGGCCAGCTCGGCCAGCGCCGGGGCCGCGAGATGGATCGGGTTCTTCGCCAGGTGCGGATACGCCACGTGACCTTGCACACCGTGCACGGTCAATTTGGCGCCGAGGGAGCCGCGACGGCCGTTTTTGACCACGTCACCCACCAGGGTAGTGCTCGACGGTTCGCCGACGATGCACCAGTCCAGACGCTCCTTACGGGCGGCGAGGCGTTCGATCACGGCCTTGGTGCCGTGATGTGCCGGGCCTTCTTCGTCGCTGGTGATCAGGAAAGCGACCTTGCCCTTGTGGTCCGGGTAGTCGGCGACGAAGCGCTCAGCGGCTACGGTCATGGCCGCGAGGCTGCCTTTCATGTCTGCCGCGCCACGGCCGCAGAGCATGCCGTGCTCGTCGATCACCGCGTTGAACGGATCGATCTGCCAGGCGGTTACCGGACCGGTCGGGACTACGTCGGTGTGACCGGCGAAACACAGCACCGGGCCTTCGTGTTTACCGTGAGTCGCCCAGAAGTTATCCACATCTTCGATGCGCATCGGTTCCAGTTTGAAACCGGCATCGCCCAGGCGCTGCATCATCTGCTTCTGGCAATCGGCGTCGACCGGTGTCACGGACGGACGGCGGATCAGGTCGATGGCGAGTTGAAGGGTCGGCGAAAGGTCGGCGTGGGCCGTCATGGAAAGCTCCGGAAACTGTAAATGTGGGAGCGAGCCTGCTCGCGATGAGGTCGGTATATTCAACATTGATGTTGATTGTCAGACCGCTATCGCGAGCAGGCTCGCTCCCACAGGTATTGGGTCAGGCCATAAAGGCCAAGGCCTGCAAAATGGCGGTTATCTTAAAGCAAAACGGCGGCCATTGGCCGCCGTTTAGTGCATCTGTACTGATTTAGACAGCCGGTGCGGTCTCGGCTTCGGCCACCGGTTTTGGCAGCGACGACAGGAACGCCATGATCAGCGCCGCCAGGTATGGCAGCGACTGCACCAGCAACATGGTCACCCAGAAGCGCATGTCGTTACTCGGCAGGCCCTGCACCAGGAAGATCCCCAGCGCCGCGCCCCACAACAGCAGCATGATGAACACCTCTTCGCGCGCTTCCGAAATGGCCACCCAGAAGCCGTGATTATCGGCGTTTTTCGGGGTACGGAAGAACGGAATGCTGCTGGTGAAGAAGCCGTACAGCACCGCTTTGGCGATGGTGTGCGACAACGCCAGCCCTGCCAACGCCGCGCAGAACGCATCCTTGAGGTTGACCCCGACCGCACGGCGGTACAGGAAGATGATCTTGCCGACCTTGAACACGAACAGCGCCAACGGCGGGATCGCGAAAATCAGCAGCGGTGGATCGACCCGTTGCGGCACGATGATCATCGCTGCCGACCACAACAACGCGCCGACGGTGAAGAAGATGTTCATGCCGTCCGCCACCCACGGCAACCAGCCCGCGAGGAAGTGGTAACGCTGGCCACGGGTCAGTTCGGTGTCCTTGCCGCGCAGCAGGCTGGCGGTGTGACGCTTGATGATCTGAATCGCTCCGTAGGCCCAGCGGAAACGCTGTTTCTTGAAGTCGATAAAGGTATCGGGCATCAGGCCTTTGCCGTAGCTGGTGTGGTAATACGCCGCCGACAGACCTTTTTCGAACACGCGCAGACCCAACTCGGCGTCTTCACAGATGCACCAGTCGGCCCAGCCCAGTTCCTCGAGCACCGAGCGCCGGGTCATGGTCATGGTGCCGTGCTGGATGATCGCGTCACGGTCGTTACGGGTGACCATGCCGATGTGGAAGAAGCCTTTGTATTCCGCGTAGCAGAGCTTCTTGAAGGTGCTTTCGTTCTGGTCGCGGTAATCCTGTGGCGACTGCACCACAGCGATTTTCGGATCGGCGAAGTGCGGCACCATGTGCTTGAGCCAGTTCGGGTCGACACAGTAGTCCGAGTCGATCACCGCAATCACTTCGGCATCCTTGGCGGTGTGCGGAATCAGGTAATTCAGCGCGCCGCCCTTGAAACCGGCCAACGGTGCCACGTGGAAGAACTTGAAGCGCGGGCCGAGGGTTTCGCAATAATCGCGCACCGGTTCCCAGACCGCCGGGTCTTTGGTGTTGTTGTCGATGATCAGGACTTCGAAGTCCGGATAGTCGAGATTGGCCAGGGCATTGAGGGTCTGTTTGACCATCTCCGGCGGCTCGTTGTAGCAAGGTACGTGAATCGACACCTTCGGTCGGTAGTCCGATTCGCCCACGACCGGCAGGAATTCACGCCGGCGTTTGTGGGTCCAGACCGCTTCGGCCAGCTCATGGGCCTCGGTCAGCAGAACGATAAACACCCCGAGTGCACCGAGGGCGAGCAGGAAACCCACCGTCAGGCTGAACCAGGTGCTGTATTGCTGGCTGTAGTCATAACCGATCCATACCAACACCGAACCGCAGAGGAATGCGATAAAGGTCAGGAAGGTGCGGCCACGTTGACGCAGGGCCGAGCCGTCGATCATCAGCAAGGTCAGGGACAGCAGGGCCAGCACGGCCGAGCCGATCGCCAGCACACGCCATTGCGGGATCGCGACCACCGGGCCTTCGAAATTGAATTTCTGTTGGCGCGCGGCGTTGAACACGCCCCAATACGCGCCCACCGAACCTTCGTCAGTGGCCTTCCACGGCTGATCAAACGCTTCGATCACGAAGTAGTTGAAGCCCTGGCGGTTGAGCTTGTTGACCAATGTGCGCAGGTAGATCGCCTGGTCCGCCGGCGACGCATCGGCGCCACCGCGCATGCGGCCGTTGCTCGGCCAGCCGACCTCGGAGAGCAGCAGCGGTTTTTTCGGGAACATCTTTTTCAGGTCACGGGCGCGGTCGAGAACGAACTGACCGGCCTTGTCCACCGGAATGAACTCCCAGTAGGGCAGAACGTGAGCCGCGATCAGGTCGACGTGCTTGGCCAGGCTCGGGTTTTCTTCCCAGACGTGCCACTGTTCGGAGGTGGTGACCGGAACCTTTACGGCTGCGCGGACGCGATCCAGGATCAGGCTCAGCTCTGCCGCGGTAATTTCCTTACGGAAGATCGCCTCGTTACCGACAATCACGCGAACCACGCTGCGCGAGGAATTGGCGATTTCGATGGCGCGGGTGATCTCGCGCTCGTTGCGCTCTTCGTCCGGGCTGATCCAGATCCCGAGGGTCACCCGCAGGCCGAATTCTTCCGCCAGTTTGGGAATATTCTCCAGCGTGCCGTCGACCGAGTAGGTGCGGATGTTGTCCGTCAGCTTGCTCATGATCTCCAGATCGCGACGCATTTCATCGTCGGTCGGGTACTGAGCTTTTTGCGGGTACTGGCCTTGTTGAAACGGCGAGTACGAAAAGCCGGAGATCTGTTCAGGCCAGTTGGGGGCGGTGACCGGGCGATTGACCAGCGCCCAGAAGCCGGTAAACAAGGCTGCGATGGCGAGCACCACGACCAGGTTGAGTCCAAATTTACGCGATGACATAGCTTTTTCGGGTTCCAAAGGCTGTGGAACGAAGGAACGGTTGGCGGCCGGCTGCCAGGTGGCAGGGGCGCGCATCCTACACTGGAGGTTCTCTGACCGTACAGCGAACAGGGAAACGCCCGACATTGGGCAATCCAGGTCGACTTAAGTTCTTTGACCGGTGCGGTATAACCCAATTCCAATAAGTTTGTAGTCAATTGAAGCCGTCCAGACTGCCGTCCATAGCCCAAAGGTGCTCTTGACCGCCGACGGCCCTATAATGCGCGCCGGTTTTTGGGGTAATGGTCATGAGTACAGAAGATCCGCGGTTTGCTGGCATCGCCCGCTTGTATGGCATCGAAGGCCTGGAGCGTTTGCGCGCGGCCCATGTGGCGATCGTCGGCGTCGGTGGCGTCGGTTCCTGGGCGGCGGAAGCTGTTGCCCGGTGTGGCGTGGGCGAAATTTCGCTGTTCGACCTGGACGACGTCTGTGTCAGCAACGTCAACCGTCAGCTGCATGCGCTGGACAGCACCATCGGCAAGCCCAAGGTCGAGGTGATGGCCGAGCGCCTGCGCGGGATCAACCCGGACTGCACGGTGCATGCGGTGGCGGACTTCGTCACCCGCGAAACCATGGCCGAGTACATCACGCCGAACATCGACTGCGTGATTGACTGCATCGACAGCGTCAACGCCAAAGCGGCGCTGATCGCCTGGTGCAAGCGACGCAAAATCCAGATCATCACCACCGGCGGCGCGGGCGGGCAGATCGACCCGACACTGATCCAGGTCTGCGACCTGAACCGTACGTTCAATGATCCGCTGGCGTCGAAAGTGCGTTCCACGCTGCGCCGCGACTACGGTTTCTCCCGCACCGTGACCCGCCACTACAGCGTGCCGTGCGTGTTTTCCACCGAGCAACTGCGCTACCCGAAACCGGATGGCAGCATTTGCTTGCAGAAGAGTTTTGTCGGTGATGGTGTGAAGCTCGACTGCGCCGGGGGCTTTGGCGCGGTGATGATGGTGACGGCGACCTTCGGCATGGTCGCGGCGACCAAGGCTGTGGATAAGATTGTGGCTGGGGTTCGGCGCCCGGCGGATCGAATCAAGCCTCAGGTTTAATTGGTGTGGCTGATGGCCTCATCGCGAGCAGGCTCGCTCCCACAGGGGAACGCATTCCAGTGTGGGAGCGAGCCTGCTCGCGATGGCGATTAACCAGCCAATTCATTCATCCGCTGTAGCACGGCATTAAGGCCATTACTGCGCGACGACGACAACTGCCGCGACAGGCCCAACTGATTAAACCAATCCGGCAAATCCACCTGCTGCAACTCGGCAGCGGACAACCCATTGACCCGTGCCAGCAGCAGCGCCACCAACCCGCGAATCAGCCGCGCATCGCTGCTGGCGCTGAACTGCCAATGACCATCCTGCAGCGCACCGACCAGCCACACCTGGCTTTCACAGCCATGCACGCGGTTGGCCTCGACTTTATCCACATCGCTCAACGCAGGCAGGCGGTCGCCCCATTGCATCAGCAGCCGCGCCCGCTGTTCCCAACTCGCAGTCTTCTGAAAAGTGTCCAGCGCCATGACGGCATCGGCAGGCAAGGTCATCGCAACAACTCCAGGGCCTGATCCAGCGCTTCAAAAAAGCGCTCAAGGTCTTCTGAATCGTTGTACAACGCCAACGACACCCGAATCGCCCCGGCCAGTTCAAAGCTTTTGAGCAGCGGCATGGCGCAATGATGACCAGCGCGCACGGCGATTCCCTGTTCGGTCAGCAAATGCGCCAGATCAGAGTTATGCACACCCTCGACGACAAAACTGGCCAGTGCCAGTTGCGGCTTGCCCAGCAGACGAATGCCGTTGCGCGCTTCAAGGCCTTTAAGCAAATAGTCATGCAGCGCCGCTTCGTGGGCGGACACGGCGTCCTGATCCAGCCCGGCCAAATAGTCCAGGGTCGCCCCCAGGCCAATCACGCTGGAAATCGGCGGCGTACCCGCCTCGAACCCCAGTGGCGCAGGACGAAAGCGTGCGTCGTGGTAGTTGGCATCCAGCACCATTTCGCCGCCGAACTGCCACGGACGCAGCTGCTCGAGCGCTTCATGACGACCGAACAGCGCACCCAGGCCATCCGGGCCGTAGAGCTTGTGGCTGGAAAACACATAGAAGTCGCAACCCAGCGCCTGCACGTCATGCCGGCCATGGACCACGCCTTGAGCACCGTCGACCACGGTCAGCGCGTTGTGCGCCTTGGCCATTGCCAGTAGCGCGGGCAACGGCTGCCAGGCGCCGAGCACGTTGGACAGCTGACTGACCGCCAGCAGGCGGGTACGCGGGCCGATCAGGCGAGCAGCGGCTTCAAGGTCAATCAAACCGTCGGCATTCAGCGGCAGGATCACCAGTTGCACATCGCGACGGTGGGCCAGTTGCTGCCACGGCAACAGGTTGGCGTGGTGTTCCAGAGCGCTGATGACAATTTCATCGCCTGGATTGAATACGTGTTCCAGGCCATAGGCCAGGAGGTTCAGCGCGGACGTCGCGCCGTGAGTAAAGATGATCTGCCCGCAATCGCCGGTATTGAGCCATTGCGCAACTTTGCTGCGGCTGTCCTCGAACGCCTGTGTGGCATGGGCGCCGGGCAAGTGTTGCGCCCGATGCACGTTGGCCGCGCCGTTGGCGTAGTAATGCGCCAGGGCATCCAGCAAGGCTTGAGGTTTTTGCGTGGTGGCGGCGTTGTCCAGATAAGTCTGGTCTTGCCGTTGCAATGCGGCGATGGCCGGAAAATCGGCACGCCAGGGAGAGGGAATCATCATGCTATGGGGCCCTGGTGAACATGGGCGGGGGGAACGCCTGATTTGTAGGCGCGAGGCTTGCCCGCGAAAGCGTTGTATCAGGTACAACGCCTTCGCGGGCAAGCCTCGCTCCTACACAGGTGATCGTGTAACGCTCTGCTTAGTTGTGAGCGTGCAGCGCTTCGTTCAGTTCGATGGCCGATTTGTGGGTTTTGCACTCCACGGCACCGGTCTCCGAATTGCGGCGGAACAGCAGGTCAGGTTGACCGGCCAGCTCACGGGCTTTAACGACCTTGACCAGTTTGTTGTGCTCGTCCAGCAGCGCAACCTTGGTGCCGGCTGTCACGTACAGGCCCGACTCTACAGTGTTGCGGTCGCCCAACGGGATACCGATACCGGCGTTGGCGCCGATCAGGCAGCCTTCGCCGACCTTGATCACGATGTTGCCGCCGCCCGACAGGGTGCCCATGGTCGAGCAACCGCCGCCCAGGTCCGAACCCTTGCCAACGAACACGCCCGCCGACACCCGGCCTTCGATCATGCCCGGGCCTTCGGTACCGGCGTTGAAGTTGACGAAACCTTCGTGCATCACGGTGGTGCCTTCGCCCACGTAAGCGCCCAGACGAATACGCGCCGCGTCAGCGATACGCACGCCGGCCGGTACCACGTAGTCGGTCATTTTAGGGAATTTGTCCACCGAGAACACTTCCAGCAGCTCACCGCGCAGGCGGGCTTCCAGTTGATGCTCGGCCAGTTCGGCCAGATCAATGGCGCCCTGGCTGGTCCAGGCCACGTTCGGCAACAGCGGGAACACGCCGGCCAGGTTCAGGCCATGCGGCTTGACCAGGCGATGGGACAGCAAATGCAGCTTGAGGTAAGCCTCAGGCGTGGAGGTCAGCTGAGCGTCTTCGGCCAAAATAGTCGCGACCAGTGGCTTGTGGCTCTCGGCCAGACGGGTCAGCAGTGCCGCTTGTGCAGCGTCGACGCTTTTCAGCGCTTCGGCCAATTGCGAAGCTTGAGCGGTGCTGAAAGCGATGGCCTGATTGCCGTCGGTGTAACCCAGAACCGGCGCAATGGCAGCGACCAGTTCGGCCGACGGGTTGAGCAGTGGCTGCGCGTAAAACACTTCCAGCCATGCGCCTTGACGGTTTTGAGTGCCGACACCAAAGGCCAGACTGAACAGGGTAGTGGACATGTTGATACCTCTAACAAAATGGAACGGGCTGCCTTACTTGAGTGCGGCCGCGTAGATATCTGGCTTGAAGCCAATCAGGGTTCGGTCACCGAGATCGAGCACCGGGCGCTTGATCATCGAAGGTTGCGCGAGCATCAGTTCGATGGCTTTCGGCTGGTCGAGATCGGCTTTACGTTCGTCGTCGAGCTTGCGAAAGGTCGTGCCTGCACGGTTCAACACCACTTGCCAGCCGTGCTCGTCGCACCATTGGTTCAGGTGTTCACGGTCGATGCCGACCGTTTTGTAATCATGGAAGTCATAGCTGACAGCGTGTTCATCGAGCCAGGTGCGCGCCTTTTTCATGGTGTCGCAGGCTTTGATGCCGAAAAGGTGCAACATTTTGCTTGAAACGGTCAAGGAATTGCCCCCTTTGCAGGTGCTGAAAAAAAAAGGTGACGGATTATGCCATGACCGGACGGTTTCGCGTCGGCTGTGGTCGGGTTTGTCCGTTTGTCGTGATGGGTAGCCGTTGCCTGCGACATTGGTGTAACGGCGAGCCGACAGTCTAAGTGGCTAATATGGCACTTCAACGCTGTCGATTGTCGGGGTGATTCTGTTTTCACTGATCGCCGCGTGTACCGCCTTGGATTTGCTGGAGCGGCGGTTACGCTTGAAGGCGCTACGGGCGCAACGACTGAAGCGGTATAAGCTCAGTCGTCATCACCAGATTGGTGATGACGTACTACGTGAGGTGTTGGCGAAGCTGGATTTGAATGAAGCTAACTTGAGTCAGGCAAAATAAGTGTGGATAAGCGTAGGTCTTGGTCTTGTTTCTTTGATAGGAAAGTGACGATTGATTTTAACTTTCTGGATAAGTCCTGCGCATGAACGCGATGTCACCTTGGCTGATCTGGTGGTTCTCAGCTTGATGCCAGTCACCCGTGGTGATGTCGTTGGATACCTCATAATGCATTATTGAATGTCGGTCGTAGGGTGCGTAAGTTCGACCGGGAATACGTTCAAGTGGTAGCACGTTATGGTCAACTTCGGTTCGAGAGAAGCCAAGCGATGCGTAATAAGTATACGTTTTATCTAGATCCCAAGGCACCTCAGTTTCAGGGTGTTGATGTTCATGTAGCAGGCCTAGAGCATGTCCGAACTCATGAGTGACGGCATACTCGTAACGAGGTGAAGAAAAGTCTGTCCCCAAAGTCATTGAGGAGGCTTGAGGATTCCCCGTGATTGTGTCGGTACCTATACGTGAACCTCCGCTACCGTTCATGTATGGCTGGAAGTCGACTCGGATGTCGCCTAGAAATTGATCTGATTGATAGATATCTTCTTCATCCATTTCAATAAAATCGAATTTTAGATTGACATAGGGAAGCCATTTGCTCGCGCCTTTTTTGATCGCTTCAAATGACTCTTCGTTATAGCTAAAAACGAGAATTTTTAGTGTTTTTCCTACCTGCCAATACTTAGTGTGTTCGCCAATGCTGCGTTTTTTTCGATTGCCGCTGATATTATTGTCGTTACTGGGTCGCTCGTTTATTGCTGAATTGTACGATGCGATTGGGTCGGTGATTGGAGTGGTTTTACAATATTTAATTTGGTTCATGTGATTGAGTATATAAGTTATTGGTGAGTCCTGAAGATATTTAAAGTAAGGTGGGTTCGTCCAGTTGCTTGTTTTTTCGAGTTGTTGCACTGGTTATACTTGAAGTAATAGGCGGGTCGCTGGAATAAGTTAAAATAGTTAGGCTGGTTTTTTTAGTTGCCTTGCACCGCGTTGCGCGGTGCAGGCGTGGGGGGCTTAATTGTTGCGGGTTTTAATGAAATGACGAATTCGCTCGGCGGCTTCCACGCACTCCGCCAGCGGCGCGACCAGCGCCATGCGCACACGGCCGGCGCCAGGGTTGACGCCATCGACTTCGCGGGACAAATAGGAGCCCGGCACGACGGTCACGTGTTCTTGCTCGAACAGATCCCGGCAGAACGCCGCATCATCGCCATTCACATTCGGCCACAGGTAGAAACCACCGTCTGGACGCTGCACATCCATCACCGGGCTGAGAATCTCCAGCACCGCATCGTATTTCTCACGATATAGCGCACGGTTGGCGCGCACATGCACTTCATCATTCCATGCGGCAACGCTGGCCAGTTGGGTCTGAACCGGCATCGCGCAGCCGTGGTAGGTGCGATACAGCAGGAAACCCTTGAGGATATCCGCATCACCGGCCACAAAGCCCGAACGCAGGCCTGGCAGGTTGGAGCGCTTGGACAGGCTGTGGAACACCACGCAGCGTTTGAAGTCCTTGCGCCCCAGTTCCACGCAGGCGCTGAGCAGGCCGGCCGGCGGGGTTTGTTCATCGAAGTACAGTTCGCTGTAGCACTCGTCAGCGGCGATCACGAAGTCGTATTCGTCAGCCAGGGCAATCAGTTTCTTCAGGGTTTCGACCGGAATCAACGCACCGGTCGGGTTGCCCGGCGAGCACAGGAACAGGATCTGGCAGCGCTTCCAGATGTCTGGCGAAACGGCATCGAAATCCGGGTTGAAGCCGTTCTCGTCCAGGCACGGCAGGTAATGCGGCTTGGCGCCGGCGAGGAACGCTGCACCTTCATAGATCTGATAGAACGGGTTCGGACTGACCACCAGCGCATCATCGCCACGGTTGACGACGGTCTGGGTGAAGGCGAACAGCGCTTCGCGGGTGCCGTTGACCGGCAGCACATTACGCGCCGGGTCGAGCCAGCCATTCGGGACGCTGAAGCGGCGTTCGCACCAAGCGGCAATGGCTTCACGCAGCGCCGGGATGCCGAGGGTGGTCGGGTACACGGCCATCTGATCCAGATTGCTTGCCAGTGCTTCGGCGACGAAGCTCGGCGAACGGTGTTTCGGCTCGCCGATGGACAGCGCAATGGCGCGTTTATCCGGGTTTGGCGTGACGCTGCCGAGCAGGGCGCGGAGCTTTTCGAACGGGTAGGGCTGCAACTGGTTCAGAGCGTTGTTCATGGGGGCCTCTATAAATGTGGGAGCGGGCTTGTGTGGCGAGGGAGCTTGCTCCCGCTGGGTCGCGAAGCGGCCCCAAAAGCTTTGCGACTGCTGCGCAGTCGAACGGGAGCAAGCTCCCTCGCCACACAAGCCCGCTCCCACAGGGGAAAATTGTTGGTTCAGAAACTGATGCGTGACAGTTTGATATCGGGTTCCTGGCTGACGCTCAGCTGCTCGACGATTGCATCCTGCAAACGGCTGCACAGCAACGGGTCGGACAGCGGCTGATTGTTGGCGTCGGTGATGAAGAACACGTCTTCCACGCGCTCGCCCAGGGTGGCGATCTTGGCGTTCTGCAGCGACAGGTCGAACTCGAGGAAGATCGTGCCGATCCGCGCCAACAGGCCGGGGCGGTCCGGGGCGCTTAGCTCCAGTACCGTCACCGGACGCTGGGCGTCGTTGTGGATCGTCACCTGTGGCGCAAACGCGAAATGCTTGAGCTGGCGCGGCACCCGACGCTGGATGATGGTCGGGTAGTTGTCCGGGTTGCGCAGGGCTTCGGTCAGGCCTTCGCGGATCTGCTTGACCCGTGCCGGGTTGTCGCCGATCGAGTCGCCATCGGTGTCGAGCACGATGTAAGTATCGAGGGTGAACTGGCTGCTGGAGGTGATGACCCGGGCGTCGTGAATGTTCAGATTGAGCTGGTCCATCGCCGCCACGGTCACGGCGAAGAAGTCGTGCTGGTCCGGTGCATAGATGAAAATCTGCGTACCGCCCTCGAACTCGCGCTGGGTGGTTTCCTTGATCAGTACCAGCGGGCCGCCATCGGCCGGCTGCTGCAGGATCGCATCAGTGTGCCAGGCCACGTCGCCGGCGGTGTGGCGCAGGAAATAGTCATCGCCCAATTGCGCCCAGAGTTGCTCGACATCGTCCGGATCGTTGCCGCCGCGTACCAGGATGTCCAGCGCCGCGCTCTGGGTCTGGCGGATCTGCTCTTCGCGATCCACCGGGTTTTCCAGGCCACGACGCAAGGCGCGCTTGGTCTCGGTGTAGAGCTGGCGCAACAGGCTCGCGCGCCAGGAGTTCCACAGCGTCGGGTTGGTTGCGTTGATGTCCGCAACGGTCAGCACATACAGATAATCGAGGCGGGTTTCATCGCCGACGGTCTGTGCGAAATCGTGGATCACGTGCGGGTCGGACAGGTCCTTGCGCTGGGCTGTGGTCGACATCACCAGATGGTTCTGCACCAGCCACACGATCAGGCGGCTGTCCCAGATCGGCAGCTGGTGGCGCTGGCAAAAGGCTTCGGCATCCACGGCGCCGATTTCCGAGTGATCGCCATGCCGGCCCTTGCCGATGTCGTGGTACAGGCCCGCCAGGTAAATCAGTTCGGGTTTGGGCAGTTTGGCCATGAGCTTGCTGGCCAGCGGGAATTTTTCCGACACCTGGGTGTACTGCAACTTACGCAGGTGCTTGATCAGGTTCAGGGTATGCGCGTCGACCGTATAGATGTGAAACAGGTCATGTTGCATTTGCCCGACAATGAAACCGAACTCCGGCAGATAACGCCCGAGGATGCCGTAACGGTTCATCCGCCGCAGATTACGGTGGATGCCGATCTTGCACTTGAACAGCTCGATGAACAGGCTGGTATTACGAATATCGTTGCGGAAGTCGTCATCGATCAAATGACGGTTCTCGCGCAGCAGGCGGATGGTATCGGCGCGTACGCCTTTGATCTCCGGTTGCTGGGCCATCAGCACAAAGATCTCGAGCATGGCGAATGGCGTACGGCGGAACACGTTATCGCTACGCGCCTCGATGTAGCCGTCGTGCAGCTGGAACCGCGAGTTGATCGGTTGTGGTGGTGCTTCGTCTTCGGGGGCCAGGATCACTTCTTCGAAGTGCTGGATGATCAGGTCGCTGAGCTGGGCAATGCTCATGACCACCCGGTAGTACTGCTGCATGAAGTTTTCGATGGCTTGTTTGGCGTCATTGCCTTCGAAACCCAGCAGCCCCGCAATCGAGCGCTGGTGATCGAACAGCAAGCGGTCTTCGGAGCGGCCGGCGAGCATATGCAATGCGTAACGTACCTTCCACAGAAATTCCTGAGAGGAAGCCAGCAGGGCGTTTTCGCTCTCCACCAGGAAGCCTTCGCCCGCCAGGGCCCGCAGGTTCAGGGTGCCGTATTCGCGACGGGCCACCCACAGAATCGTCTGAATATCCCGCAGTCCGCCGGGCGAGCCTTTGACGTTGGGTTCCAGGTTGTATTCAGTGTCGTTGTATTTGTGGTGACGGGCCTTTTGCTCGGCGCGCTTGGCCAGGAAGAAGTCCTTGCTCGGCCACATGTGCGCGGTGCTGGTGACATCCAGCATGCGCTGGCGCAACCGCTCGGGGCCGCAAATGGTGCGGCTTTCCATCAGGTTGGTGACGACCGTCAGGTCGGCACGGGCCTCGACGGCGCATTCGTCCACCGAGCGAACGCTCTGGCCGACTTCCAGGCCGATGTCCCACAGCAACGTCAGAAAGCGTTCGATGGAATCCCGAAAAATTTCGTGATCGGCGCTGTCCAGTAAAATCAGCAGATCGATGTCGGAGTAGGGGTGCAACTCGCCGCGACCGTAGCCGCCGACCGCCACCAGGGCGATATCGGCGTCTTCGCTCCAGTTAAACTGTTCCCAGGCCTGTTGCAGGATGTTATCGATAAACCAGGCGCGATCCTCGATCAGCCGGCGAATATCCCGGCCACTGCGGAACCGCTCGTCGAGCACCTCGCGGGCCTGGCGGATCGCCTTCTTGAAAGCAGCAATAGGGCTTGCCTTCAGGGCCAGTTCAGCCTGGAACTGGCCGCGGTCGAAGAGTTCGGGATCCACCTGCGGCATCGATTGGCTTTCCTTTCTATAAGGCTGGGAACGGAGCGGGCGAGATCAGGCCGAAACGCGCGGGATGGTATCGTCGCTGCGCAAAGTGAAGATCTCGTAACCGGTTTCGGTCACCAGCAGGGTGTGTTCCCACTGTGCCGACAGCTTGCGGTCCTTGGTAATGGCGGTCCAGCCGTCGCCCAGCACCTTGGTGTCGGCCTTGCCCTGGTTGATCATCGGCTCGATGGTGAAGGTCATGCCGGCTTTCAGTTCCATGCCGGTGCCGGCGCGACCGTAGTGCAGGATCTGCGGTTCTTCGTGGAACACTTTGCCGATGCCGTGGCCGCAGAACTCACGAACCACCGAGAAGCCGTTCTTTTCCGCGTGCTTCTGGATCACTTCACCGATATCGCCCAGGCGGCAGCCGGGCTTGACCAGTTCGATGGCCTTGTACATGCATTCCTGAGTCACCTGGGACAGGCGCTCGGCCCAGACCGGCACGGAACCGACGTGGAACATGCGGCTGGTGTCGCCGTGGTAACCGTCCTTGATCACGGTGACGTCGATGTTCAGCGTGTCGCCATCCTTCAACGGTTTCTCGTTCGGGATGCCGTGGCAAACCACGTGGTTGATCGAGGTGCAGATCGACTTCGGGAAGCCCTTGTAGTTGAGCGGGGCAGGGATGGCTTTCTGCTCATTGACGATATAGTCGTGGCAGATGCGGTCCAGCTCTTCGGTGGTGACACCCGGTTTGACATAATCGGCAATCATTTCCAGCACATCGGCGGCCAATTTGCCGGCGATCCGCATTTTTGCGATGTCCTCTGGGGTTTTGAGGGTGACGGTCATACAGGCTCTCTCTGCGCTCAATGGCGCCTTCTAAAACGAAATGGGCATTGCGCGAATAATTGTCGCGGCCCTGAAAAACACGATTCTATCAGACGATCAGCGCAAATCTGAGCCTCTGTGCATCGCTTCTCTCTATAGGATGGCGCATTCTGGGGGGATTCCAAGGCGGGGGCCAAAAGCATTCCCCAGGTTTTCAGAATCCGGGTTCCGTTTTTTTCTGCCTTGTGATATAAAATGCGCCGCTTTCCGGGGATACCCTGGAAAGCTTAAATCCACACACGTGTCGACACGATGACCTGGGTGCCTTCAGCTGATGCTGCTGGTTGGTCATTGGGATACGTGGAGGCCAAACCCGACTTATTAAGGAACTATCATGTCCCAAGTCAACATGCGCGATATGCTGAAGGCCGGTGTGCACTTCGGTCACCAGACCCGTTACTGGAACCCGAAAATGGGTAAATACATTTTCGGCGCGCGTAACAAGATCCACATTATCAACCTTGAAAAAACCCTGCCAATGTTCAACGAAGCTCTGACTTTCGTAGAGCGTCTGGCCCAGGGCAAAAACAAGATTCTGTTCGTAGGCACCAAGCGTTCCGCTGGCAAGATCGTTGCTGAAGAAGCAGCACGTTGCGGTTCGCCGTACGTCGATCACCGCTGGTTGGGCGGCATGCTGACCAACTTCAAAACCATCCGTGCTTCCATCAAGCGTCTGCGTGACCTTGAAGTCCAAGCCGAAGACGGTACTTTCGCCAAGCTGACCAAGAAAGAAGCGCTGATGCGCACTCGCGATCTTGAGAAGCTGGATCGTTCCCTGGGTGGTATCAAGGACATGGGCGGTCTGCCAGACGCTCTGTTCGTTATCGACGTTGATCACGAGCGCATCGCGATCACCGAAGCCAACAAGCTGGGCATCCCGGTTATCGGCGTAGTCGATACCAACAGCAGCCCGGAAGGCGTTGACTACATCATCCCAGGCAACGATGACGCAATCCGCGCTATCCAGCTGTACATGGGTTCGATGGCTGACGCTGTAATCCGCGGTCGCAACCACGTTGCTGGCGGCACCGAGCAGTTCGTTGAAGAAGCTCCGGCAGCTGCAGCTGAGTAATTGACGCCCTGGCGTTGACTCAGTAAGCAAAAAGGGGGCTTGGCCCCCTTTTTGCCACCTCGAAAACCATTTGTGAGCAGCGCAGCTACAGCATCTGTAACGTGCAGCAGCTAACAAGGGTAGTTCGGGAAGAATTGAACGCCCGTTCGATCGGGTGGAATGGTTGAAAACCTATCCAAGAGGAATTTGAAAATGGCAGAGATTACTGCAGCGTTGGTCAAAGAACTGCGCGAGCGTACCGGCGAAGGCATGATGGATTGCAAAAAGGCCTTGACCAAGGCCGGCGGCGACATCGAAAAAGCCATTGATGACATGCGTGCTTCGGGCGCCATCAAGGCTGCCAAAAAAGCTGGCAACGTTGCCGCTGAAGGCGCGATCGCTCTTAAAGAAGACGGTAAATCCGCCGTTCTGCTGGAAGTGAACTCGCAGACTGACTTCCTGGCCCTGCAAGACGACTTCAAGGCATTTGTTGCTGGCAGCGTAGAAAAAGCGTTCGCTGACAAGCTGACTGACGTCGCTCCGCTGATCGAAGCTCAAGAAGCCGATCGTCTGGTTCTGGTCGGCAAGGTTGGCGAAAACGTCAACATCCGTCGCCTGGCTCGCGTTGAAGGTGATGTTGTTGGCGGTTACCTGCACGGCAACAAGATCGGTGTCGCGGTTGTTCTTAAAGGCGGCAACGTTGAGCTGGCCAAGGACATCGCTATGCACGTAGCGGCCACCAACCCTGAATTCCTGCTGCCATCGGAAGTTTCCGCTGAAGCGGTCGAGCGCGAGAAAGGCGTGTTCCTGACCCTCAACGCTGACAAGATCGCTGGCAAGCCAGAAAACATCGTTGAAAACATGGTCAAAGGCCGTATCAGCAAGTTCCTGGCTGAAGCGAGCCTGGTTGAGCAGGCGTTCGTCAAGAACCCTGAAATCAAGGTCGGCGAACTGGCCAAGAAAGCCGGTGCTGAAATCGTTTCTTTCACCTACTTCAAAGTAGGCGAAGGCATCGAGAAGCCGGTCGACAACTTCGCTGAAGAAGTTGCTGCCCAGCTGGCTGCCGCCAAGCAATAAGACGGTTTTTTAACTGTCGCCCTGAAGAGGCTGCCCGCTCACGCGCGCAGCCTCTTTTCAGATGGGGTTGCCAATTTTAATTGGTTTCCTTTTGGAACTGGCTTACAAAGCCATGTTCCGATGGCGCTGAAGCAGTGCCAAGCTAGAGTGAACGCCAGCTGTAAACAGCTCGCAAAGAATTTTTAAAATACGCCGCAGGAGAGATTCGCAATGGCTCAGCAGGGCAGTGGTTATCAGGCTCGCTATAAACGCATTCTACTCAAGCTTAGCGGCGAGGCCCTGATGGGCTCGGAAGAGTTCGGGATCGACCCCAAAGTTCTGGATCGCATGGCGCTGGAAGTTGGCCAACTGGTCGGCATCGGTGTTCAGGTCGGTCTGGTGATCGGTGGCGGCAACCTGTTCCGCGGCGCGGCGCTCAGCGCGGCGGGCATGGATCGGGTGACTGGCGACCATATGGGCATGCTGGCCACTGTGATGAACGCCTTGGCGATGCGCGATGCGCTGGAACGTGCCAATATCTCGGCCATCGTGATGTCGGCCATTTCCATGGTGGGCGTGACCGATCACTACGATCGCCGCAAAGCCATGCGCCACCTGAATGCCAAGGAAGTCGTGATTTTTGCGGCCGGTACCGGTAATCCGTTCTTCACCACGGATTCGGCAGCCTGCTTGCGTGCAATCGAAATCGACGCTGACGTCGTGCTCAAGGCAACCAAGGTCGATGGCGTTTACACGGCTGATCCATTCAAAGACCCGCATGCCGAGAAGTTCGATCATCTGACCTACGATGAAGTACTGGATCGCAAGCTGGGCGTGATGGATCTGACGGCCATTTGCCTGTGCCGCGACCACAAGATGCCGCTGCGCGTATTTAACATGAACAAGCCCGGCGCCTTGCTGAACATCGTGCATGGCGGCGCTGAAGGGACCCTGATCGAGGAAGGCCAACAATGATCAACGAAATCAAAAAAGACGCTCAAGAGCGCATGAAAAAATCCGTCGAGTCGCTGGCGCACAACTTCGGTCGTATTCGTACGGGCCAGGCGCACCCAAGCATTCTTGAAGGCGTGATGGTGCCGTATTACGGTTCCGACACGCCGATCAAGCAAGTGGCGAATATCACCGTTAAAGACGCCCGTACCCTGCAAGTGGTTGCCTTTGAGCGCAACATGCTGGGTGCCGTCGACAAAGCCATCGGTAGCGCGGGTCTGAACCTCAACCCGACCAACCTCGGTGAATTGCTGCTGATCTCCATGCCGGCCCTGACCGAAGAAACCCGCAAGGGTTTCACCAAGCAGGCTCGTGATGTCGCTGAAGATGCCCGTGTTGCGGTGCGCAACATCCGTCGTGACGCGAACAGCCAGCTCAAGGATCTGGTCAAGGAAAAGGAAATCAGCGAAGACGAAGAACGTCGCGCTACTGGCGAAATTGATGATCTGACCAAAAAGTACGTGGCTGAAATCGACGCGAATTTGGCGCAGAAAGAAAAAGACCTGATGGCCGTATAAGGGTCACGTTTTAATGGATAAGACAAAGCAGACTGCACCGCCCGCGGTGCCGCGCCATGTCGCGATCATCATGGATGGGAATAATCGCTGGGCGAAAAAACGCTTTATGCCGGGTGTCGCCGGGCATAAAGCGGGTGTGGATGCGGTTCGTGCAGTAATCGAGGTGTGTGCCGAGGCCAAGGTCGAAGTACTGACCTTGTTCGCCTTCTCCAGCGAGAACTGGCAGCGCCCGGCCGATGAGGTCAGTGCCTTGATGGATTTGTTCTTCAGGGCGTTGCGTCGCGAGGCCAAGCGCCTCAACGACAACAACATCAGTTTGCGCATTATTGGCGATCGTTCGCGTTTTCACCCGGAGCTTCAGGCCGCCATGCGCGAAGCCGAGGCGATGACTGTCGGTGCCAACCGCTTTGTCCTGCAGATCGCCGCCAACTACGGCGGTCAATGGGACATTGCGCAAGCCGCGCAGCGTCTGGCACGGGAAGTTCAGGCCGGGCATCTGCGTCCGGAAGACATTACTCCCGAGCTGTTGCAAACGTGTCTGGCCACCGGTGATCTGCCGTTGCCGGACTTGTGCATCCGTACCGGTGGCGAGCATCGCATCAGCAACTTCCTGCTGTGGCAGCTGGCTTACGCCGAGCTGTACTTCTCCGACCTGTTCTGGCCGGACTTCAAACACGACGCCATGCGCAAAGCGCTGGCCGATTTCGCTTCTCGCCAGCGTCGCTTCGGTAAAACGAGCGAGCAGGTCGAGGCTGGAGCCCGGGTTTAATGCTTAAACAACGAATCATCACGGCGCTGATTCTGCTGCCGATTGCCCTGTGCGGGTTTTTCCTGCTCGAAGGGTCCGGTTTTGCGCTGTTCATCGGGTTGGTGGTGACGCTCGGAGCGTGGGAGTGGGCGCGTCTGGCAGGTTTCGCTGCTCAATCGATTCGCGTTGCCTATGCGGCTGTGGTCGCGTTGGTGCTGTTTGTCATGCATATCGTGCCGGGGCTCGCGCCTTGGGTGTTGGGTGCCTCAGTGATCTGGTGGGGCGTGGCTACCTATCTGGTATTGACCTTTCCACAGTCCAGCGAACACTGGGCCAGTGCAGCCTGCAAACTGGTGATCGGTTTGTTGATTCTGTTACCGGCCTGGCAAGGCCTGGTGTTGATCAAGCAGGAGCCCTTGGGCAATTGGCTGATCATGGCGGTGATGGTGCTGGTCTGGGGGGCCGATATCGGTGCGTACTTTTCCGGTCGGGCCTTCGGCAAGCGCAAGCTGGCGCCACAGGTCAGTCCTGGCAAGAGCTGGGAAGGCGTGTACGGCGGCTTGCTGATGAGTCTGGTGATTACAGCCATCGTCGGTTTTGTGCGGGACTGGAGTTTCGTTCAGATGCTGATGGGGCTGTTCGGTGCCGCAATAATCGTATTCATTTCAGTGGTCGGCGACCTCACCGAAAGCATGTTCAAGCGCCAGTCGGGGATCAAGGACAGCAGTAATCTGCTGCCCGGTCACGGCGGCGTGCTGGATCGCATCGATAGCCTGACGGCGGCGATTCCGGTATTCGCCGTGCTGCTGTGGATGGCTGCGCCGTGAGCCGCCCACAACAGATTACCGTGCTGGGAGCGACCGGTTCGATTGGTCTGAGTACCCTTGACGTCATTGCCCGTCATCCCGAGCGTTATCAGGTTTTCGCCTTGAGCGGTTTCACTCGCTTGAGTGAGTTGCTGGCATTGTGTGTGCGTCATTCGCCGCGCTTCGCCGTCGTGCCGGAAGCTGGCGCTGCCCCGGGGTTGCAGGACGAGTTGCGCGCGGCCGGTCTGTCGACCCGCGTTCTGGTGGGGGAGGAGGGCCTGTGTCAGGTCGCCTCCGATCCGGAAGTCGATGCGGTGATGGCGGCCATTGTCGGTGCGGCGGGCTTGCGTCCGACCCTGGCGGCGGTCGAGGCCGGCAAGAAGATTCTTCTGGCCAATAAAGAAGCACTGGTGATGTCCGGTGCGCTGTTTATGCAGGCTGTGCGCAAAAGCGGTTCAGTGCTACTGCCGATCGACAGCGAACACAATGCGATTTTCCAGTGCATGCCGCAGGATTTCGCACGTGGGCTTGGCGCGGTCGGTGTACGTCGGATTTTGCTCACAGCCTCTGGCGGCCCGTTCCGGCAGACACCCCTGGCTGAACTGGCGCATGTTTCCCCCGAGCAAGCGTGTGCGCACCCGAATTGGTCCATGGGGCGCAAGATTTCGGTGGATTCGGCCAGCATGATGAACAAAGGGCTCGAGCTGATCGAGGCCTGCTGGCTGTTCGACGCCACGCCTTCCCAGGTCGAAGTGGTGATTCACCCGCAGAGCGTGATTCATTCGCTGGTCGACTACATCGATGGTTCGGTATTGGCGCAGTTGGGCAATCCGGACATGCGTACGCCGATTGCCAACGCCCTGGCCTGGCCAGAGCGAATCGATTCGGGTGTTGCGCCGCTGGACCTGTTTGCCATCGCTCGCCTGGATTTCCAGGCGCCCGATGAAGAGCGTTTCCCTTGCCTGCGACTTGCACGACAAGCCGCCGAGGCTGGCAACAGCGCGCCGGCCATGCTCAATGCCGCGAATGAAGTGGCTGTGGCGGCCTTTCTCGACGGACGGGTTCGCTACCTGGAAATCGCGAGTATTATCGAGGAAGTGTTGAACCTCGAGCCTGTGGTTGCGGTAGATGATCTCGAGGCAGTGTTTACGGCTGATGCGAAAGCACGGGTACTGGCCGGGCAATGGTTGAGCCGTCACGGGCGATAAGTGCTGCAATACGTTGCCCCATGCAGCACTGATAGTTGCGGAGAAAATACATGAGCGCGCTCTATATGATTGTCGGCACCCTGGTTGCGCTGGGTGTGCTGGTTACCTTCCACGAATTCGGCCATTTCTGGGTCGCGCGTCGCTGTGGGGTCAAAGTGCTGCGTTTCTCCGTGGGCTTCGGCATGCCGCTGCTGCGCTGGCACGACAGCAAAGGCACTGAATTCGTGATCGCCGCCATCCCGTTGGGTGGCTACGTGAAAATGCTCGACGAGCGCGAAGGCGAGGTTCCGGCCGATCAGGTCGATCAATCCTTCAATCGCAAATCTGTCCGTCAGCGTATCGCCATCGTCGCGGCCGGCCCGATCGCCAACTTTCTATTGGCAATGGTGTTTTTCTGGGCATTGGCAATGCTGGGCAGCGAGCAGGTGCGACCGGTTATCGGCGCGGTCGAGTCCGGCAGTATTGCCTCCAAGGCAGGTTTGAGCCCGGGCCAGGAAATTATGGCCATCGATGGTGAGCCAACCTCCGGCTGGGCCGCGGTGAACCTGCAGCTGATCCGTCGCCTGGGTGAGAGCGGTTCCCTTCAATTGCTGGTCCGCGAACAGGGCGCCACGGTGGACTCGCCCCGTGAGCTGGTATTGGACAAGTGGCTCAAGGGGGCTGATGAGCCAGATCCGATTCGCTCGCTGGGTATTCGCCCTTGGCGTCCGGCGTTGCCACCAGTGCTGGCCGAGTTTGATCCGAAAGGGCCGGCGAAGGCTGCGGGCCTGAAGGCCGGTGACCGCTTGTTGGCCCTTGATGGCAAGGCGTTGGACGACTGGCAACAGGTAGTCGACATCGTCCGTATGCATCCGGATACCAAAATCATGCTGCGCGTCGAGCGCGATGGTGCTCAAATCGACGTCCCTGTGACGTTGGCCGCTCGCGGCGAGAGCAAGTCACCCAGTGGTTACCTGGGGGCCGGGGTGAAAGCGGTCGATTGGCCACCAGAGATGATTCGCGAAGTCAGTTACGGTCCGGTGGCTGCGATTGGCGAGGGTGCCCGACGCACCTGGACCATGAGCGTACTGACCCTCGATTCGCTCAAGAAAATGTTGTTCGGTGAGCTCTCGGTAAAAAACTTGAGTGGACCGATAACCATTGCTAAAGTGGCGGGCGCTTCTGCCCAGTCGGGCGTCGCTGATTTCCTGAATTTCCTTGCTTATCTGAGTATTAGCTTGGGGGTTCTGAATTTGTTGCCCATTCCTGTACTGGATGGGGGACATTTGTTGTTTTATCTGATCGAGTGGGCGCGTGGTCGTCCCTTGTCGGATCGGGTGCAAGGTTGGGGGATACAGATCGGTATCAGTTTGGTGGTCGGGGTGATGTTACTTGCTCTGGTCAATGATCTGGGTCGACTGTAACGCTTCGCTGAATTGCGAATCTGCCGCATTTTGCGGCAGTTTTTATTGCCAGTTGGAATAAGAAAGGACTTCATGAAACGTCTGCTGCTAACTGCGGTTCTCACCGTATTGATGATCGCCGAAGTTCACGCCGAGTCCTTCACTATCTCTGATATTCGCGTCAATGGCCTCCAGCGGGTCTCCGCGGGTAGCGTCTTTGGTGCCTTGCCGTTGAACGTCGGCGAACAGGCGGATGATCGTCGCCTGGTGGAATCCACTCGTGCGTTGTTCAAAACCGGGTTCTTTCAAGATATCCAACTGGGTCGCGATGGCAACGTCCTCGTCATCACTGTAGTCGAGCGTCCGTCGGTCGCCAGTATCGAGATCGAAGGCAACAAGGCGATCTCCACTGAAGACCTGATGAAGGGCCTCAAACAATCCGGTCTGGCCGAAGGCGAGATCTTCCAGCGCGCCACCCTTGAAGGTGTGCGTAACGAGCTGCAGCGTCAATACGTCGCTCAGGGCCGTTACTCGGCCACCGTCGATACCGAAGTGGTGCCACAGCCGCGTAACCGCGTGGGCCTGAAGGTCAACATCAACGAAGGCACCGTTGCAGCTATCCAGCACATCAACGTGGTGGGTAACACGGTTTTTCCTGATGAAGACCTGATCGACCTGTTCGAACTCAAGACCAGCAACTGGCTGTCGTTCTTCAAGAACGATGACAAGTACGCTCGTGAAAAGCTCTCCGGTGACCTGGAGCGTCTGCGTTCCTACTATCTGGATCGCGGCTATATCAACATGGATATCGCTTCGACCCAGGTGTCCATCACCCCGGACAAGAAACACGTCTATATCACCGTCAATGTCAACGAAGGCGAGAAGTACACCGTTCGTGACGTCAAGCTCAGCGGCGACCTGAAAGTGCCTGAAGACCAGGTCAAGTCCCTGCTCCTGGTTCAGAAAGGCCAGGTGTTCTCGCGCAAGCTGATGACCACCACGTCCGAACTGATCACCCGTCGCCTGGGTAACGAGGGTTACACCTTCGCCAACGTCAACGGCGTGCCTCAGCCTCACGATGACGACCACACCGTCGACATCACCTTCGCCGTCGATCCGGGCAAGCGTGCTTACGTGAACCGCATCAACTTCCGTGGCAACACCAAGTCCGAAGACGAAGTGCTGCGCCGTGAAATGCGTCAGATGGAAGGCGGCTGGGCTTCGACTTACCTGATCGATCAATCCAAGACGCGCCTGGAACGTCTGGGCTTCTTCAAGGAAGTCAACGTCGAGACGCCGGCTGTACCCGGTGTCGATGACCAGGTTGACGTGAATTACAGCGTTGAAGAGCAGGCCTCCGGTTCGATTACCGCCAGCGTCGGTTTCGCCCAGAGTGCCGGTCTGATCCTCGGTGGTTCGATCACCCAGAACAACTTTCTGGGTACTGGTAACAAGGTCAGCATTGGTTTGACTCGCAGTGAATACCAGAGCCGCTATAACTTCGGTTATGTCGACCCCTACTGGACTGCTGACGGTGTGAGCCTGGGCTACAACGCGTTCTACCGCACCACCGACTATGACGAGCTCGACGTCGACGTGGCCAGCTATGCCGTAGACAGCCTGGGTGCGGGCGTGAGCGTCGGCTACCCGATCAGCGAGACTTCGCGTCTGACCTTCGGGCTGACCGCGCAACAGGACAAGATCAAGACAGGTCGGTACACCGTTGACGAGATTTTCGACTTCGTTGAACGCGAGGGCGACAACTACCTGAACTTCAAGGCTTCGGCCGGTTGGTCCGAGTCCACGCTGAACAAAGGTGTCTTGGCGACCCGTGGCCATTCCCAGAGCCTGACTCTGGAAACCACCACCCCGGGTAGTGACCTGTCGTTCTTCAAACTTGATTACCGTGGCCAGTTGTTCCAGCCATTGACCGAAAACTACACCATGCGCCTGCACACAGAGCTGGGCTATGGCGATGGTTACGGTTCGACCGATGGCTTGCCGTTCTATGAAAACTACTATGCTGGTGGTTTCAACTCGGTGCGTGGTTTCAAGGACAGCACCCTTGGTCCTCGCAGTACCCCTAGCCTCGGCGCGGATGCAACGGGTAACGCCGGTACCCTCCGCGACCCAGACCAGGATCCGCTGCCATTCGGTGGTAACGTGCTTATCCAGGGTGGTGTCGAGGTGCTGTTCCCGCTGCCATTTGTCAAGGATCAGCGTTCCCTGCGTACTTCGGTATTCTGGGATGTGGGTAACGTATTCGACTCCAAGTGCGAAAAAACGACGAACGCAAACGTCGGTTCAACCTCTCAAACAGAGTGCAATGACATCAGCCTGAACAACCTGGCAAGTTCCGTGGGTATAGGCGTGACCTGGGTCACCGCACTCGGTCCTTTGAGCTTCGCACTGGCAATGCCGGTCAAGAAACCGGATGACGCTGAGACTCAAGTGTTCCAATTCTCCCTCGGCCAGACGTTCTAAGCGTCTGACCCAAGATAACGACAATGGATTTTGTAGGAGTGCATCGTGCGTAAGTTGACTCAATTGGTTCTCCTGGCGACCGTACTGGTAGCAGGTCCGGCTTTTGCCGACATGAAAATCGCCGTTCTGAACTATCAGATGGCACTGCTGGAATCCGACGCGGCGAAAAAATACGCCGTGGATGCCGAGAAGAAGTTCGGCCCGCAACTGACCAAGCTCAAGAGCCTGGAAAGCAGCGCCAAGGGTATCCAGGACCGTCTGATGGCCGGCGGCGACAAAATGCAGCAAGGCGAGCGTGAACGTCTGGAGCTCGAGTTCAAGCAAAAGGCCCGTGATTTCCAGTTCCAGTCCAAGGAACTGAACGAAGCCAAGGCCGTTGCCGACCGTGAAATGCTGAAACAGCTCAAGCCGAAACTGGACAGCGCTGTGGAAGAAGTCATCAAGAAAGGTGCTTTTGACCTGGTCTTCGAGCGTGGCGCAGTGATTGATGTCAAGCCTCAGTACGACATCACTCGCCAGGTTATCGAGCGCATGAATCAGCTGAAGTAACCCATGACAGCGACTATAAAGCTCGGCCAGTTGGCCGAGTTCCTCGGCGCCACCTTACGTGGCGACCCGAAGAAGGAAATTACTGGGCTAGCCACTTTGCAAGAGGCTGGCCCAGCTCAGTTGAGCTTTCTGGCAAATCCTCAATACCGTAAATACCTGGCTGACAGTCAGGCCGCAGCTGTTTTGCTGAAGGCCGCTGACGCTGAAGGTTTTGCCGGTGATGCACTGGTGGTACCGGATCCGTATCTGGCCTACGCGCGCGTTTCCCACCTGTTCGATCCAAAGCCCAAAGCGCCTGCCGGTATTCATCCGACAGCGGTGGTGGCAGCGGATGCAGTGGTCGACCCGGCGGCGAGCATCGGTGCTTTTGCGGTGATCGAAAGTGCCGCGCGTATTGGCGCCGGTGTGACCGTTGGGGCTCATTGCTTCATCGGTGCGCGCAGCGAAATCGGCGAGGGCGGTTGGCTGGCCCCGCGCGTTACGCTGTATCACGACGTGCGCATCGGCAAACGGGTGGTGATTCAATCCGGTGCCGTGCTCGGCGGTGAAGGCTTCGGTTTTGCCAACGAGAAAGGTGTCTGGCAGAAAATTGCGCAGATCGGTGGTGTCTCGATCGGCGATGACGTGGAAATAGGCGTAAATACCGCTATCGATCGCGGCGCACTGGCCGATACCGTTATCGGCAATGGTGTGAAGCTCGACAACCAGATTCAGATCGCTCACAACGTTCAGGTTGGTGACCACACCGCCATGGCCGCGTGTGTGGGGATCTCCGGCAGCACCAAAATCGGCAAGCATTGCATGCTCGCCGGTGGCGTAGGGCTGGTGGGGCATATCGAGATTTGCGACAACGTTTTCCTGACCGGGATGACCATGGTGACCCACTCGATTACCGAGCCAGGTTCCTATTCTTCCGGTACGGCGATGCAACCGGCAGCCGAATGGCGCAAAAGCGCGGCACGTATCCGTCAGCTCGATGACATCGCGCGACGTCTGCGACAGCTGGAAAAGCGTGTAGGGGACGTGACCCCTGACGGTAATGCTTCATCAGATGGCTGATACCATTTCCATATCAAGTGTGCACAGCCGCTAGACTGCCTCCTTGATTTGCTAGAGGAGTGCGCGTCAGTCGCGCGCTCCCAATCTTTACATAGGCTTCCCCCCGAAATGATGGACATCAACGAGATTCGCGAATACCTGCCTCACCGTTACCCGTTCCTGCTGGTGGACCGGGTCGTGGATCTGGATGTGGAAGGCAAGCGCATTCGCGCCTACAAGAATGTCAGCATCAACGAACCGTTCTTCAATGGTCACTTCCCTGCGCATCCAATCATGCCGGGCGTACTGATCATCGAAGCGATGGCTCAGGCTGCCGGGATCCTTGGTTTCAAAATGCTGGATGTGAAACCTGCAGACGGCACGCTTTACTACTTCGTCGGCTCCGACAAACTGCGTTTCCGCCAGCCCGTGCTGCCGGGTGATCAACTGATCCTGGAAGCCAAGTTCATCAGTTGCAAGCGTCAGATCTGGAAGTTCGAATGCCAGGCTTCGGTCGACGGCAAGCCAGTCTGCTCCGCTGAAATCATCTGCGCGGAACGCAAACTATGAGTTTGATTGACCCTCGCGCAATCATCGATCCGACGGCCATCCTGGCCGACGACGTCGAAGTCGGCCCTTGGTCGATCATCGGCGCAGGTGTGGAAATCGGCGAGGGGACAGTGATCGGGCCGCATGTGATTCTCAAGGGCCCGACCCGAATCGGTAAGCACAACCGCATCTACCAGTTTTCTTCGGTAGGCGAGGACACGCCCGATTTGAAATACAAGGGCGAAGAAACCCGTCTGGTCATCGGTGACCATAACGTCATTCGCGAAGGCGTGACGATTCACCGCGGGACCATTCAGGACCGTTCGGAAACGACCCTGGGTGATCACAACCTGATCATGGCCTATGCCCACATCGGTCACGACAGCGTTATCGGTAACCACTGCATTCTGGTCAACAACACCGCGTTGGCGGGCCATGTGCATGTTGAAGACTGGGCGATCCTGTCCGGTTTTACCCTGGTTCACCAGTATTGCCACATTGGTGCCCACAGCTTTTCCGGCATGGGCACTGCCATTGGCAAGGACGTTCCAGCCTACGTCACGGTATTCGGCAACCCGGCCGAAGCCCGCAGCATGAACTTCGAAGGCTTGCGCCGTCGCGGTTTCAGCGAAGATGCGATCCACGCGCTACGTCGTGCCTACAAGGTGGTTTACCGCCAGGGCCTGACGGTCGAACAGGCGCTTGCCGAGTTGGCCGAACCCTCGCTTCAGTTCCCGGAAGTTGCGGTATTCCGTGACTCCATCCAGTCTTCGACCCGCGGCATTACCCGTTAACCATGACCAATTTGCGTATTGCGCTGGTGGCGGGAGAGGCTTCCGGTGACATTCTGGGTGCGGGCCTCATGCGCGCGCTCAAGGCTCGTCATCCGGCAGTCGAGTTCATCGGTGTCGGCGGTCCGCTGATGCAGGCTGAAGGCCTGACGTCGTATTTCCCGATGGAACGCCTTTCTGTCATGGGCTTGGTGGAAGTGCTGGGCCGTTTGCGCGAGCTGTTGGCACGTCGCAAGAAACTGGTCGCGGACCTGATCGCCGAGAAGCCGGACGTGTTCATCGGTATCGATGCCCCGGACTTCAACCTCAATATCGAACTCAAGCTGCGTCAGGCCGGGATCAAGACCGTGCATTACGTCAGCCCGTCGGTCTGGGCCTGGCGGCAGAAGCGGGTGCTGAAGATTCGCGAAGGTTGCGACCTGATGCTGACGCTGTTCCCGTTCGAAGCTAAATTTTATGAAGAGAAGGGCGTGCCTGTGCGGTTTGTCGGCCATTCCCTGGCCGACGCGATTCCGCTTGAGGCTGATCGCGCCGCAGCGCGGGCCGAACTTGGCTTGCCGGATGGACCGCTGGTCGCCCTGATGCCGGGTAGCCGGGGTGGTGAGGTCGGGCGCCTTGGTGCGTTGTTCCTCGACACCGCACAGCGCTTGCGCGCCATGCGCCCAGGCGTACGGTTCGTCATGCCATGCGCGAGCCCGCAGCGCCGGGCCCAGCTTGAAGAGCTGCTGGCCGGTCGCGATCTGCCGCTGACCTTGCTCGACGGCAAATCCCATCTGGCCCTGGCTGCTTGCGACGCGGTGTTGATCGCTTCGGGCACGGCTACGCTGGAAGCCTTGTTGTACAAGCGGCCGATGGTGGTGGCTTATCGTTTGGCGCCGCTGACGTTCTGGATTCTCAAACGGATGGTGAAGAGTCCTTACGTCTCCTTGCCGAATCTGCTGGCCCAGCGCCTGCTGGTGCCGGAGTTGTTGCAGGACGATGCGACGGTAGAGGCCTTGGCCCAGACCCTGTCGCCACTGATCGAAGGTGGCCAGGAGCAGACCCGAGGCTTTGACGAAATCCACCGAACCCTGCGCTTGGACGCCTCCAATCAGGCAGCGGACGCGGTACTGAACCTGATTGGCAGAGCATAATGAGCAAAGCAAGTAAGCAGCTGGGCCTGGATTTTATGCTAGTCGATGAACTTGAAGATCTGGTGGCGGGTGTCGATGAAGTCGGTCGCGGCCCGCTGTGTGGCGCGGTGGTGACGGCGGCAGTGATCCTCGATCCGAGCCGCCCCATCTTGGGCCTCAACGACTCGAAGAAGCTTACCGAAGCTCGCCGTGATGCGCTTTACGACGAAATCTGCGAAAAGGCCCTGAGCTGGTATGTCGCGCGCGCTGAAGTAGAAGAAATCGACGAACTGAACATTCTTCACGCCACCATGCTGGCCATGCAGCGTGCCGTCGAGGGGCTGCACATTCAGCCGAAACTGGCGATGATCGACGGCAACCGTTGCCCGAAACTCTCTATGCGCGCCGAAGCGGTAATTCAGGGCGACGGCAAGGTGCCAGCCATTGCCGCGGCATCGATTCTGGCCAAGGTCAGCCGTGATCGAGAAATGGCGGCGTTCGAATTGATTTATCCGGGTTACGGGATCGGAGGCCATAAAGGTTACCCGACGCCCGTTCATCTGGAAGCGCTGGCCCGCTTGGGGCCGACACCAATTCATCGCCGCTCGTTCGCCCCGGTACGCTTGGCGTATGAGGCGCGGGAAAACCTGATCGGTAGTTAGTCGCAAGGCTGATGTTTTACTCAAGGCCCGGTACAATCCGGGCCTTGTTGTCTTCACGTTTCTAGTTTCTAGACAGGATCACTATGCCGGCTTCATTCGTTCATCTACGCCTGCACACTGAATATTCCCTGGTCGACGGTCTGGTGCGGATCAAACCGCTGGTCAAGACTCTGGTCGGCATGAACATGCCTGCCGTGGCGGTCACTGACCAGAACAACATGTGTTCCCTGGTCAAATTCTATAAAGCTGCCATGGGTGCGGGGATCAAGCCGATCTGCGGCGCCGACCTGTGGCTGTCGAACAAGGATCCGGACAACTCCTTGAGCCGGATCAGCCTGCTGGCGATGAACGCCGTGGGCTATCGCAACCTCACCGAACTGATCTCTCGCGGCTTCATCGACGGCCAGCGCAATGGCTCGGTCATCATCGAGCGTGAGTGGGTGGCCGAAGCCAGCGAAGGCTTGATCATGCTGTCGGCGGCGAAAGAGGGCGAGATCGGTCTGGCCATGCTCAGCGGCAACCCGGACGAAGCCGAAACCCTGGCACGCGAGTGGATGGCGGTGTTCCCGGATCGTTTCTATCTGGAAGTCCAGCGCACCAGCCGCCCCAATGACGAAGAGCAACTGCACGGCGCCGTAGCGCTGGCGGCGAAAATCGGCGCGCCGCTGGTGGCGACCAACGATGTGCGCTTCATCAAGCAGGAAGACTTCGAAGCCCACGAAACCCGCGTGTGCATCGGTGAGGGCCGCGCCCTCGACGATCCGCGGCGTTCGAAGAATTACAGCGATCAGCAATACCTCAAAAGCGCCGAGGAAATGGCCGAGCTGTTCAGCGACTTGCCCGAGGCGCTGGAAAACACCGTCGAGATCGCCAAGCGCTGCAACATCGACGTGAAACTGGGCAAGCACTTCCTGCCCAACTTCCCGATTCCCGATGGCATGACCATCGACGAGTACTTCCGCAAGGTTTCCTTCGACGGTCTGGAAGAGCGCCTCTCTGTTCTGCTGCCCAAGGACACCACCGAAGACTACGAAGCCAAGCGCCAGGTCTACGTCGACCGGTTGAATTTCGAGCTGGATATCATCATCCAGATGGGCTTTCCCGGTTACTTCCTGATCGTGATGGACTTTATCCAGTGGGCCAAGAGCAACGGCGTGCCGGTAGGTCCGGGGCGTGGGTCGGGTGCCGGGTCGCTGGTGGCCTATGTGCAGAAGATCACCGACCTCGACCCGCTGGAATATGACCTGCTGTTCGAACGTTTCCTTAACCCGGAACGGGTTTCCATGCCCGACTTCGACGTCGACTTCTGCATGGACGGTCGTGACCGGGTGATCGATTACGTGGCCGAGAAATACGGCCGTAACGCGGTTAGCCAGATCATCACCTTTGGTTCCATGGCGGCGAAAGCCGTGGTCCGTGACGTGGCGCGGGTGCAGGGCAAGTCCTACGGCCTGGCGGATCGTCTGTCGAAGATGATTCCGTTCGAAGTCGGCATGACCCTGGAAAAGGCCTACGAGCAGGAAGAAATTCTGCGCGACTTCATCAAGGTCGATGAAGAGGCTGCGGAAATCTGGGAGATGGCGCGCAAGCTTGAAGGTGTTGTGCGTAACGTCGGCAAGCACGCCGGTGGTGTGGTAATCGCGCCGACCAAGCTGACCGACTTCTCGCCGATCTATTGCGACGAAGCGGGCGATGGTCTGGTTACCCAGTTCGACAAGGACGACGTCGAGGCTGCCGGTCTGGTGAAGTTCGACTTCCTGGGGTTGCGAACCCTGACGGTCATCGACTGGGCGCTGAAAACCATCAACCGCGATCGCGCCAAGGTCAACGAGCCGCCGCTGGATATCGCCTTTATCCCGCTGGACGACAAACCGACTTACACGCTGCTGCAAAAAGCTGAAACCACTGCAGTGTTCCAGCTCGAGTCGCGCGGCATGAAAGAGCTGATCAAAAAGCTCAAGCCCGACTGCCTGGAAGACTTGATCGCACTGGTGGCCCTGTTCCGTCCGGGCCCGTTGCAATCAGGCATGGTTGACGACTTTATCAACCGTAAGCACGGTCGCGCGGAACTCGCGTACCCGCACTCGGATTACCAGTACGAAGGCCTCAAGCCAGTCCTGGCGCCGACTTACGGCATCATCCTGTATCAGGAACAGGTGATGCAGATTGCCCAGGTCATGGCCGGTTACACCCTTGGCGGTGCAGACATGCTGCGTCGAGCCATGGGTAAGAAAAAACCCGAAGAAATGGCCAAGCAACGTGGCGGTTTCATTGAAGGTTGCGCCACCAACAACATCGACGCCGACCTGGCCGGTAACATCTTTGACCTGGTAGAAAAGTTCGCCGGTTACGGCTTCAACAAATCCCACTCCGCCGCTTACGGCCTGGTGTCGTACCAGACCGCGTGGCTGAAAACCCACTACCCGGCGCCGTTCATGGCCGCGGTACTGTCGGCGGATATGCACAACACCGACAAGGTCGTGACCTTGATCGAAGAAATTCGCACCATGAAGCTGCGTCTCGACGCGCCGGATGTGAATACTTCGGAGTTCAAGTTCACGGTGAATGACGAAGGCCGCATTATTTATGGCCTCGGCGCAATCAAGGGTGTGGGCGAAGGGCCGGTTGAAGCGATCACTGAGGCGCGTCAGGACGGACCGTTCAAGGATCTGTTCGATTTCTGCGCCCGTGTCGATCTCAAACGGATCAACAAGCGCACCCTGGACGGTTTGATCCGCAGCGGCGCGCTGGATCGTCTGGGCCCGTATTTCCATGACGAACCCAAAGCCTATCAAGCCAGCATCGACCAGAACCGCGCGGTCTTGTTGAACGCGATGGAAGGGGCGATCAAGGCTGCCGAACAAACCGCTCGCACCCACGACAGTGGCCACGCCGATCTGTTTGGCGGCCTGTTCGTCGAGGAAGACGCCGACGTCTACGCCAATCATCGCAAGGCCAAGGAACTGACCCTCAAGGAACGCCTGAAAGGGGAGAAAGACACCCTGGGCCTGTACCTGACCGGTCACCCGATCGACGAATACGAAGGCGAAATCCGTCGTTTCGCCCGTCAGCGCATCATCGACCTGAAGCCGGCTCGCGATACCCAGACGGTCGCGGGCATGATCATCGCCCTGCGAGTGATGAAGAACAAAAAGGGCGACAAAATGGGGTTCATCACCCTCGACGACCGCTCCGGGCGGATCGAAGCCTCGTTGTTCGCCGACGCCTTCCACTCCGCGCAGTCGCTGTTGCAGACCGACGCGATGGTGGTGGTCGAAGGCGAAGTCAGCAACGACGACTTCTCTGGTGGCCTGCGGTTGCGGGTCAAGCGGGTGATGAGCATGGAAGACGCGCGCACCAACCTGGCCGAAAGCCTGCGCCTGAAACTGCACACCAGGGATTTGAAGGGCGATCAGCTACGCTGGCTGGGTGAGCTGTTCAAGCGCCACCGCGGCGCGTGCCCGATCACCATGGAGTACACCAGTCCCGATGCGAAGGCCTTGGTGCAGTTCGGCGAGACCTGGCGGATCGATCCGGCGGATGCCTTGATTCAAGCCCTGCGTGACCAGTTCGGGCGAGACAACGTCTTCCTCCAATACCGTTGACGGTCAGGTGGCATTCTTTACCATTGGAACGCGCCTGATCCCGACCCGAACTTTTAATCTCGACCTGAACGCGCCTGTCCCTTATGGTAGGGCGCGAATAGACAACCGGCCGGCCCAAGCTCTCTTGGAGGTCGACCCAAGACGGACGCCTATGAACCCGAATTTTCTAGATTTCGAACAGCCGATCGCCGACCTGCAAGCCAAGATCGAAGAGTTGCGCTTGGTCGGTAATGACAATTCGCTGAATATCGGCGATGAGATCTCCCGCCTGCAGGACAAGAGCAGCACGCTGACCGAAGACATCTTCGGCAAGCTGACCAGCTGGCAGATCGCACGTCTGGCGCGTCACCCGAAACGTCCGTATACCCTGGACTACATCGAACACATCTTCACCGAGTTCGACGAACTGCACGGCGACCGTCACTTCTCCGACGACGCAGCCATCGTTGGCGGTGTTGCCCGTCTGGACGACCAGCCGGTGATGATCATCGGTCACCAGAAAGGTCGCGAAGTGCGCGAGAAGGTTCGCCGCAACTTCGGTATGCCGCGTCCGGAAGGCTATCGCAAGGCGTGCCGTCTGATGGAAATGGCCGAGCGTTTCAAAATGCCGATCCTGACCTTCATCGACACCCCGGGCGCTTACCCAGGCATCGACGCCGAAGAGCGCAACCAGAGCGAAGCAATTGCCTGGAACCTGCGTGTCATGGCTCGTCTGAAAACCCCAATTATCGCCACCGTGATCGGTGAGGGTGGTTCCGGCGGTGCATTGGCGATCGGTGTCTGCGATCAGCTGAACATGCTGCAGTACTCGACCTACGCGGTGATTTCGCCGGAAGGTTGCGCTTCGATTCTGTGGAAAACTTCCGAGAAAGCCCCGGATGCTGCTGAAGCCATGGGCATTACTGCCGAGCGTCTGAAGGGCCTGGGCATTGTCGATAAAGTGATCGGCGAGCCATTGGGCGGCGCTCATCGTGATCCGGCCGCTGCGGCTGCCTCGATCCGCGCAGAGCTGAGCTCGCAACTGGCGATGCTGAAGAAGTTCGATAACGAGGCGCTGTTGGCCCGTCGTTACGAGCGTCTGATGAGCTACGGTCTCTGATCTGACGCTGCTTGGGCAAACGACGCAAAACCAATGTGGGAGCGAGCCTGCTCGCGATAGCGGTATAACAGACAACGAATTTGTTGAATGTTAAGCAGCCTTCGCGAGCAGGCTCGCTCCCACATTGGGTCTATGTGAAGTGCCGACGTCTATGAATCCTTCGAAGATTGATCTGTCTACCAGACTCCTGCGCAACCTCACACCTTGGCGCGCCGCTACAACCTGGCGCATCGCCTTCTCCGGTGGTCTCGACTCCACTGTCCTGCTGCACCTACTCGTCCATCTTGCAAAAACCCAATCCCTGCCGGCGCTGAGCGCCATCCATGTCCACCACGGCCTTCAGGCTGCGGCTGATGCGTGGCCGGAACATTGTCAGTCGGTCTGTAATGCGCTGGGAGTGCCGCTAGAGGTCGTGCGCGTCCAGGTTGAATCGGGCGCCAGCCTTGAGCGTGCGGCGCGGGATGCGCGTTATGGCGCCTTCAACGCGGCGACGCATGCTGGTGACGCGCTGCTCACTGGCCAGCACCGCGACGATCAGGCGGAAACCCTGTTGTTTCGGCTGATGCGTGGGGCAGGGGTGAGGGGCTTGTCGGGAATGCCGAGTGAGCGTCCATTGGGCCGGGGGCATCTGCTGCGACCGTTGCTCGACGTCACTCGCGCCGAGCTTGAGGCCTACGCGACGGAATATCAGTTGAGCTGGATCGAGGATCCGTCGAACCAGGACCGCCAGTTCTCGCGCAATTATCTGCGACATCAGGTGTTCCCGGTGTTGACCGCGCGCTGGCCGCAAGCGGTGGCGACCATGGCCCGCAGCGCAGCGCATCTGAGCGAAGCGCAGGGACTGCTCGACGAATTGGCGCAAATCGATCTGGCCCACGCCACGACGGTCAGTGATTTCGATTGGCTGGGGTTGCCGTCGCTGGAGCTGGCGCCACTGGAAAAACTGTCTGATGCGCGCCAGCGCAACGCGCTAAGTCACTGGCTCAAACCGTTGACGACTTTGCCGGACAGTGACCATTGGTCGGGTTGGGAAAGTTTGCGCGATGCGACCGGCGATGCGCGTCCGGTCTGGCGGCTGGCGGCGGGGGAATTGCATCGTGCGGGCGGGCGTCTCTGGTGGTTGTCTGGTGGCTGGCTGCACACTCCGCCATCGCCGGCATCTTGGGCTGATCCTTCGGTATCGCTGGCGTTGCCGGATAATGGCGTACTCACGTTCACCGGTCAGATCCCCGTTGGCCCGCTGCAGATCCGCTATCGTGAGGGGGGCGAGGTGATGAACCTGCCCGATCGCGGCCACCGTGACCTGAAGCGTTTGCTCAACGAAAGCGGCATCCCGAGCTTTGTCCGTGGCAGATTGCCGCTGGTCTACAGAGGCCCGCAATTGCTGGCGGTGGCGAACCTGCGGGGGCTAAATGGCGGTGAGCAAGGTGGCTGGTATTTGCATTGGCAGCCGCCGATTGAAGATCAAGGTTTGAGCTGAAAGGGGCTTTCCGGTAGACTACGCTCCCTTCTTGATACAACTTCTGTGGATTCGCCTGAATCGCAGGAGTTGCCGATTACCAAGCAGTCTTTGCTGGGCGATTCCAAAAAATGTGTAGCGAGCAACCTACTGGTGTTTCATCTACCGGTCTGTCCCAACGCGGCGGTTTTTTTGAAAGGTGCACTGTGATTAATGCAGGTGATCGGGGGCTTCGGCCTTCCTTCGCTTTCCCCGGCGGCTCGGACCGCTTTAACGCAGACTTCTAGGGTTTTTCATGACGCGCTACATATTCGTCACGGGCGGTGTTGTTTCTTCATTGGGGAAAGGCATTGCCTCGGCTTCATTGGCGGCCATCCTGGAGGCGCGGGGACTTAAGGTCACCATGCTGAAGCTGGACCCGTACATCAACGTTGACCCGGGCACCATGAGCCCGTTCCAGCACGGTGAAGTGTTCGTCACCCACGACGGCGCCGAGACCGACCTGGACCTGGGCCACTACGAGCGGTTCATCCGCACGACCATGACCCAGAACAACAACTTCACCACCGGCCGTGTCTACGAACACGTCCTGCGCAAAGAGCGCCGTGGTGATTACCTGGGCGCAACCATTCAGGTGATCCCGCACATCACCGACGAAATCAAGCGCCGGATCATCAAGGGCGCCGGTGATGCCGACGTGGCCATGGTCGAGATCGGTGGCACCGTGGGTGACATCGAGTCGCAACCGTTCCTCGAAGCGATCCGTCAATTGCGTTTCGAAGTCGGCGCCAAGCGCGCGATGCTGATGCACCTGACGCTGGTGCCGTACATCGCCACTGCCGGCGAAACCAAAACCAAGCCGACTCAGCATTCGGTCAAGGAACTGCGTTCCATTGGCCTGCAGCCAGACGTGCTGGTGTGCCGTTCCGATCACCCGATCGACATCTCTTCGCGTCGCAAGATCGCCCAGTTCACCAACGTTGAAGAACGTGCGGTGATCGCGCTGGAAGACGCCGACACCATCTACAAGATCCCGGGCATTCTGCACTCCCAGGGCCTGGATGATTTCGTCGTCGAGCGTTTCGGCTTGCAATGCGACAGCGCTGATCTGTCCGAGTGGGAAGCGGTGGTTGATGCCAAGCTGAACCCGGAACACGAAGTCACCATCGCCATGGTCGGCAAGTACATGGAGCTGCTGGACGCCTACAAGTCGCTGATCGAAGCGATGAGTCACGCCGGCATCAGCAACCGCACCAAGGTCAACCTGCGCTACATCGATTCCGAAGACATCGAAAACCAGGGCACCGCGCTGCTGGAAGGTGTCGACGCGATTCTGGTACCGGGCGGCTTTGGTCTGCGTGGCGTTGAAGGCAAGATCACTGCCGTTCAATACGCTCGCGAAAACAAGGTTCCATACCTGGGTATCTGCCTGGGCATGCAAGTGGCCGTTATCGAGTTCGCTCGTAACGTCATGGGCTGGAAAGACGCCAACTCCACTGAGTTCGATCGCACCAGCGGTCACCCGGTCGTGGGTCTGATCACCGAGTGGGAAGATGCCACCGGCGCAGTCGAAACCCGCACCGAAACCTCCGATCTGGGCGGCACCATGCGCCTTGGCGCTCAGGATTGCCTGCTTGAGCCAGGTTCCCTGGTGCACGATTGCTATGCCAAAGACGTGATCGTCGAGCGTCACCGTCATCGCTACGAAGTGAACAACAACCTGCTGCCGCAAATCATCGAGGCCGGTCTGAAAATCTCCGGTCGTTCCGGTGATGGCGCGCTGGTTGAAGTGGTCGAAGCACCGGATCATCCATGGTTCGTCGCTTGCCAGTTCCACCCTGAGTTCACCTCGACGCCACGTGATGGTCACCCATTGTTCAGCGGCTTCGTTAAAGCCGCTTTGACCCAACACCAGAAGAAGGCATAAACCTGATGGCGCAGAAGATCATCCGCGTAGGCAACATCGAGATTGCCAACGACAAGCCAATGGTGCTGTTCGGTGGCATGAACGTGCTGGAAAGCCGCGACATGGCGATGCAGGTCTGCGAAGAGTACGTAAAGGTCACCGAAAAACTCGGTATCCCTTACGTGTTCAAGGCCAGTTTCGACAAGGCGAACCGTTCTTCTGTGACCTCTTACCGTGGCCCCGGCCTGGAAGAGGGCATGCGGATTTTCCAGGACATCAAGCAAGCCTTCGGCGTGCCGGTCATCACCGACGTCCACGAGCCTGATCAGGCCGCGGTTGTCGCTGAAGTCTGCGACATCATCCAGTTGCCGGCCTTCCTGTCGCGCCAGACCGACCTCGTGGTTGCGATGGCCAAGACCGGCGCGGTGATCAACATCAAGAAAGCCCAGTTCCTCGCGCCTCAGGAAATGAAGCACATCCTGAACAAATGCGTAGAAGCCGGTAACGATCAGTTGATTCTCTGCGAGCGTGGTTCGAGCTTCGGCTACAACAACCTGGTGGTCGACATGCTTGGCTTCGGCATCATGAAGCAATTCGAATACCCGGTGTTCTTCGACGTGACCCACGCGCTGCAAATGCCCGGCGGTCGCTCCGATTCCGCTGGTGGTCGTCGCGCCCAGGTTACCGACCTGGCCAAGGCCGGCATGAGCCAGTCGCTGGCCGGTCTGTTCCTCGAAGCGCACCCGGATCCGGACAACGCCAAATGCGATGGCCCTTGCGCCTTGCGCCTGGACAAACTGGAACCCTTCCTGGCCCAGCTCAAAGCACTGGACGAACTGGTGAAGAGTTTTCCGACGGTAGAAACCGCGTAAACCTCAATTCTCCGGTAAAGTACCGCACGATTTAATGCTCAGGCCCTCGGGCTTGAGCCTTATCGTCCGCAAGCCTGCCCGCTGTCCGTCACTTGCCGACGATAAAAGATTTCCTTCAGCTGCGTCGTTTTCGTCAACTTTGGAGTGTTTACAACAATGGCAAAAATCGTCGACATCAAAGGTCGTGAAGTTCTCGACTCCCGTGGCAATCCCACTGTGGAAGCAGACGTGCTTCTCGATAACGGCATCATCGGCAGCGCTTGCGCGCCATCCGGTGCTTCCACTGGCTCGCGTGAAGCACTCGAGCTGCGTGATGGCGACAAGAGCCGTTACCTGGGCAAAGGCGTTCTGAAAGCCGTCGCCAACATCAACGGTCCGATCCGCGACCTGTTGCTGGGTGCAGACCCAAGCGACCAGAAAGCGCTGGATCACGCGATGATCAAGCTGGACGGCACCGAAAACAAAGCGACCCTGGGCGCCAACGCGATCCTCGCCGTTTCCCTGGCCGCGGCCAAGGCAGCAGCACAGGACCAGGACCTGCCGCTGTACGCACACATCGCTAACCTGAACGGCACCCCGGGTGTTTACTCGATGCCGGTTCCGATGATGAACATCATCAACGGTGGCGAGCACGCCGATAACAACGTCGACATTCAGGAATTCATGGTTCAGCCAGTAGGCGCCAAGTCTTTCTCGGAAGGTCTGCGCATGGGCACCGAGATTTTCCATCACCTCAAAGCCGTTCTGAAGGCTCGCGGCCTGAGCACTGCTGTTGGTGACGAAGGTGGTTTCGCGCCGAACCTGTCCTCCAACGAAGACGCTTTGAAAGTGATCTCCGAAGCCGTGGCCAATGCCGGTTACAAGCTGGGCACCGACGTGACCCTGGCTCTGGACTGCGCAGCCAGCGAATTCTACGAAGACGGCAAGTACAACCTGTCCGGCGAAGGCCAGGTGTTCACCGCTGAAGGTTTCGCCGATTACCTGAAAGGTCTGACCGAGCGTTACCCGATCATCTCCATTGAAGACGGTCTGGACGAGTCTGACTGGGCGGGCTGGAAAATCCTCACCGACAAGATCGGCGAGAAGACTCAGCTGGTGGGCGACGACCTGTTCGTAACCAACACCAAGATCCTGAAAGAAGGCATCGATAAAAAGATCGCCAACTCGATCCTGATCAAGTTCAACCAGATCGGCACCCTGACCGAAACTCTGGAAGCGATCCAGATGGCCAAGGCCGCTGGTTACACCGCCGTAATCTCGCACCGCTCCGGCGAAACCGAAGATTCGACCATTGCCGACCTGGCTGTGGGCACCGCGGCTGGCCAGATCAAGACCGGCTCCCTGTGCCGTTCCGACCGTGTTTCCAAGTACAACCAACTGCTGCGTATCGAAGAGCAGTTGAATGGCAAAGCCAAGTACAACGGTCGTAGCGAATTCCGCGGTTAATTGTTAACTGGTAAAAAGACACCGGATTGTGTCGAAAAAATCGCAGCAGCGATGGATTTGCCACTAATCTGATGCCTTAAGAGCACAAGCCTGGTTCTTCCAGGCTTCGTGCTATCAGAAGCTTCAAAGTTTTGGCATGGCTGTCTTTTTTCACTGGATACCTGATATTCGATGCGCAGTCCCAATTGGTTGTTCCTCGTCTTGCTCTTGCTGCTGGCTGGCCTGCAGTACCGCCTGTGGGTGGGTAATGGCAGTCTGGCGCAAGTGGCCGAGCTGAAGCAGCAGATTGCGGATCAACACGCCGAGAACGAGGCGTTGCTGGAGCGCAATCGGGTGATGGACGCCGAGGTCAGCGAATTGAAAAAGGGCATGGAGACCGTTGAAGAGCGGGCTCGTCATGAGTTGGGCATGGTCAAGGACGGTGAAACCCTTTACCAGTTGGCCCAATGATTAATTCGTTACCGGCCTTCTGGGCCGTGATTCCTGCCGCGGGCGTCGGTGCCCGTATGGCCGCGGACCGTCCCAAGCAATACTTGCAACTGGGCGGGCGCACTATTCTCGAACACAGCCTCGGCTGTTTCCTCGATCACCCTTCCCTGAAAGGGTTGGTGGTCAGTCTTGCAATCGACGATCCTTATTGGCCGAACCTGGCGTGTGCTGCCGATCCGCGTATTCAGCGGGTTGAGGGTGGCGCCGAGCGTTCCGGGTCGGTGCTCAATGCGTTGCTGCATCTGCATGCTCAAGGCGCTGACGATGAGGATTGGGTGTTGGTTCACGATGCCGCACGACCGAATCTGGCGCGTGATGATCTTGATAAATTGCTCAGTGAACTCGCTGACGATCCGGTAGGCGGTCTGTTGGCGGTGCCTGCGCGCGATACCCTCAAGCGGGTCGACCAGCATGGGCGCGTGCTGGAAACGGTGGATCGCAGTGTGATCTGGCAGGCGTATACGCCGCAAATGTTTCGCCTTGGCACATTGCATCGGGCGTTGGCGGACAGTCTGGTGGCGGACGTTGTCATCACCGATGAAGCCTCGGCCATGGAGTGGTCAGGCCAGGCGCCGCGCTTGATTGAGGGGCGATCCGATAACATCAAAGTCACTCGCCCCGAAGATCTGGAGTGGTTGCGGCAGCGTTGGGCTAACCGCCGCTAAAAGATCGCAGCCTTCGGCAGCTCCTACAAAGTTATGTGTACACCCGTAGGAGCTGCCGCAGGCTGCGATCTTTTGATCTTAAGTTCGATACTCCGGCCGTTCGGCCAAGCCTTCCTTCAAGTAATCCACCAACTTGCGCACCTTCGGCGACAGATGCCGTTGCTGTGGGTAAAGCGCCCAAACCGCTGTGTTTGGCGGTTGATGGGCTTCCAGCAGCGAAATCAATTCGCCGCTTTTCAGGTATTCCAGGACGTAGTAATCCGGTAACTGACACAACCCAACCCCTTGTAGCGCCGCATCCAGCACTGCTTGCCCACTGTTGCAGCGCCAGTTTCCCTGCACGCGCTGGGAAAATTCCCGCCCGTTCTGTTCCAGTTGCCAGATGTCCGAGCTACCGATGAGGCAGTTATGGCGACTCAATTCCGACAAGCTGTGTGGGCGACCATACCGTTCCAGGTAGGACGGCGAGGCGCACAGGTACATGCGCCGTGGTGCCAGACGTGTGGCGACCAATCTTGAATCCTGCAGACGGCCGAGGCGGATGGCCAGGTCCAACCCTTCATGTACCAGATCGAGCGGGCGGTTGCTCAGTTCGATGTCGACGCGTAGTTGCGGATACAGCCCCATGAAGCGAGTCACCAGTGGCACGATGAATCGTTCGCCGTAGGCCACGGCGCAGGTCATGCGCAGCATGCCTTTGGGTTCGCTGGTCAAGTCGCCGACAGCGCGCAACGCTTCTTCGCGACCGTCCTGCAAACGCTGGCAATGTTGCAGAAAAGTTTGCCCGGCCTCGGTCAATGTGACCCGGCGGGTACTGCGATAGAGCAAACGGGTTTGCAGGCGTTCTTCCAGTCGTACGATTTGGCGACTGATGTGGGAGGAAGACACCCCAAGGCGTTCGGCCGCGGCAGTGAATTGGCTGCATTCGGCGACGGCGACGAACTCATCGATGCCTTCCCAGCGGTTTTCGGACATCAGGATTATCCCTGTATGGCAATAATGTTTTGCTTTTATCCTGATTATTCATCGTACGGCGTTGTATTACACTCCTTGGCTCGTTTTTATTCACTGGAGAGTCAGCATGATCAAGTCACGCGCCGCCGTTGCCTTCGAGGCCAAAAAACCCCTCGAGATCGTTGAAGTTGATGTCGCCATGCCCAAGGCGGGTGAAGTCCTGCTGCGCGTAGTCGCCTCCGGTGTCTGCCATACCGACGCCTACACCCTCTCGGGCGCGGACCCGGAAGGTATCTTCCCGTCGATCCTGGGTCATGAAGGTGGCGCGGTGGTTGAAGCGATCGGCGAGGGCGTGACTTCGGTCGCCGTAGGTGATCATGTGATCCCGCTGTACACCCCGGAATGCGGCAAGTGCAAATTCTGTCTGTCGGGCAAAACCAACCTCTGCCAGGCGATTCGTGCGACTCAGGGTAAAGGCCTGATGCCGGATGGCACTTCGCGTTTTTCCTACAAGGGCGAAACGATTTTCCACTACATGGGCACCTCGACTTTTTCCGAGTACACCGTGCTGCCGGAAATCTCCGTTGCCAAAATTCCTAAAGAAGCACCCTTGGAAAAAGTCTGCCTGCTGGGTTGTGGCGTCACCACTGGTATCGGCGCGGTAATCAACACTGCCAAGGTCAAACCGGGTGACACCGTCGCGATCTTCGGTCTGGGCGGCATTGGTCTGTCGGCTGTGATTGGCGCGGTCAAAGCCAAGGCAGGGCGGATCATCGCCATCGACATCAACCCGGCCAAGTTCGAGATCGCCAAGCAATTGGGCGCTACCGATTGTGTAAACCCGAAAGACTTCGATCGTCCGATTCAGGAAGTGATCGTCGACATGACCGATGGCGGCGTCGATTTTTCCTTCGAATGCATCGGCAACGTCCAGTTGATGCGTGCTGCACTTGAGTGCTGCCACAAAGGTTGGGGGGAGTCGGTGATCATCGGCGTGGCCGGCGCCGGTCAGGAAATCTCTACTCGTCCGTTCCAACTGGTGACCGGTCGCGTCTGGCGCGGTTCGGCGTTCGGTGGTGTGCGTGGGCGTACCGAGTTGCCAAGCTATGTCGAAATGGCCCAGAGCGGCGAGATTCCGCTGGATACCTTCATCACCCATACGATGGGCCTGGAAGACATCAACAAGGCATTCGACCTGATGCATGAAGGCAAAAGCATCCGTAGCGTCATCCATTTCTGAGGTTGGTCATGAGCCTGGAAAATATCTCCTGTCAGAAAAGCTTCGGCGGCTGGCACAAGCGCTATCGGCACCGCTCCGACGTGCTCGGTTGTGACATGGTGTTTGCCGTGTACCTGCCACCGCAAGCGGAGCAGGGCGGTAAACTGCCGGTGCTGTACTGGTTGTCCGGCCTGACCTGCACCGACGAGAACTTCATGCAAAAGGCCGGCGCCATGCGCATGGCCGCCGAGCTGGGGCTGATCGTCGTCGCGCCGGACACCAGTCCACGAGGTCCTGATGTGCCGGGTGATCCGGACGGCGCCTGGGACTTCGGCCTCGGTGCCGGGTTTTATCTGAATGCCACGCAGGAACCCTGGTCCCGGCACTATCGGATGCATGACTATGTCGTGCAGGAATTGCCGGCATTGGTCGAAGCGCATTTCCCGACATCAGACAAGCGTGGCATCAGCGGTCACTCCATGGGCGGCCACGGTGCGTTGGTCTGTGCGTTGCGCAATCCGGGGCGTTATCTGTCGGTGTCGGCGTTTTCGCCGATCAACAATCCGATGGATTGCCCTTGGGGCCAGAAAGCCTTTTCCCGTTACCTGGGAGAAGACCGTTCGAAATGGCGCGAATGGGATGCCTGTGCATTGATCGCCGAGGCTGACGAGAAACTGCCGCTGCTGGTCGATCAGGGTGATCGCGATGATTTCCTGGCCACCCAGCTCAAGCCTGAAGCCTTGCAACAGGCCGCCAAACTGGCGGGTCATCCGCTGACGTTGCGTCTGCAACCGGGCTACGACCACAGTTATTTCTTCATCGCCAGCTTCATCGACGACCACCTGCAACATCATGCGCGCGCTCTAGGCGCCTAATGTCCGACAAAGCAGGTAGAATCACGCCCTGACAAAAATCGGGGCGTTTTTTTATGCGTATTGGCCACGGCTACGATGTGCATCGTTTCGCTGAAGGCGATTTCATCACTCTGGGCGGCGTGCGGATTGCACACAGCTTCGGGCTGCTCGCCCATTCCGACGGTGATGTCCTGCTGCATGCCTTGAGCGACGCTTTGCTCGGCGCTGCCGCGCTGGGTGATATCGGCAAACACTTTCCAGACACCGACCCGCAATTCAAGGGCGCCGACAGCCGTGCGCTGTTGCGTCATGTCGTCGCACTGATCCACGCCAAAGGCTGGAAAGTCGGCAACGTCGATAACACCATCGTTGCCCAGGCCCCGAAAATGGCCCCGCATATCGAATCGATGCGCGCGCTGATTGCCGCGGATCTTCAAGTTGAGTTGGATCAAGTGAACGTGAAAGCTACCACCACCGAAAAGCTTGGCTTTGTCGGTCGCGAAGAAGGCATTGCCGTACACTCCGTTGCCCTGTTGCTGCGCGCATGAACGAACTGCAATTGCTCGGCCCTCGGGCCTATGGTGACGCTCTCGGTACTGCGGTACTGAAAGCCACAGCGGAAGATTTTCAGGTCGACGAAGTCCTTGATATTCCCCTGAGCGGCGACGGCGAACACCTGTGGATCTGGGTGGAAAAGCGCGGTCTGAATACCGAAGAAGCGGCACGGCGCATCGCCAAGGCGGCGGGTGTGCCGTTGCGCACCGTCAGCTATGCCGGCCTCAAGGACCGTCAGGCACTGACTCGCCAGTGGTTCAGCGTGCAACTGCCGGGCAAGGCCGATCCTGATCTGTCGGCGGCGGAAAACGACACGCTGAAAATCCTCAAGACCGGTCGGCATAAACGCAAACTGCAACGCGGTGCCCACTCGGCCAACGGTTTCACCTTGCGCTTGACCCAGTTCACCGGTGACAAAGCGGCGATCGAAGAGCGTCTGCAACTGATCGCCAAGCAAGGTGTTCCCAATTATTTCGGATCCCAGCGTTTCGGCTTTGATGGCGGCAACGTGGTCGATGCCCGTGCCTGGGCGGCGCGCAAGGCCCTGCCGGAACAACGTAATGTGCGTTCGCGGCTGCTCTCCACCGCGCGCAGTTTTCTGTTCAATCAAGTGTTGGCGGCGCGTGTCGCCGATGGCACCTGGCAGCACGCTCAAGTGGGCGATCTGCTGGCGTTCACCGACAGCCGCAGCTTTTTTCCGGCAGGTGTTGCCGAATGCAGCGACCCGCGCTTGGCAATTCTTGACCTGCACCCGACCGGCCCGCAGTGGGGCGAAGGTGACTCGCCGACGGCGGGCGCAGTCCATGAACTGGAACAGGCAATCGCCGCGCGCGAAGCGGATCTGCGCGATTGGTTGATTAACGCTGGAATGAGCCACGAACGTCGCATCCTGCGGCTGCCCATTGGTGGGTTGACGTGGCATTATCCCGAGCCTGACATTCTGCAACTGGAATTCGTCCTGCCGGCCGGATGCTTCGCCACCGTATTGGTGCGTGAACTCGTCGATCTGGTGCCGGTGGGGCAGACGGACAGCCCATGCGTATTCTGATTTCTAACGACGATGGGGTAACCGCACCCGGTCTTGCCGCGCTTTATGCTGCGCTGGCGGATTACACCGAATGCGTGGTTATCGCCCCGGACCAGGACAAAAGCGGCGCCAGCAGCTCGCTGACGCTCGACCGTCCGTTGCACCCGCAAACCCTGGCCAACGGCTTTATCAGCCTCAACGGCACACCCACCGACTGCGTGCATCTGGGCCTTAACGGCTTGCTGGAGTTCGAGCCGGACATGGTGGTTTCCGGTATCAACCTGGGGGCCAACCTGGGAGATGACGTGCTGTATTCCGGCACCGTGGCGGCGGCTCTCGAGGGTCGTTTCCTTGGACGTCCTTCGTTTGCTTTTTCGTTCGTCTCACGGCAAGTAGAGAACCTTCCCACAGCCGCTTATTTTGCGCGCAAACTGGTAGAGGCTCACGCGGACCTTGATCTGCCACCGCGCACGGTACTGAACGTGAACATTCCCAACTTGCCGCTGGAGCACATCCGCGGTATCCAGCTGACCCGCCTCGGCCATCGCGCCCGCGCCGCGGCACCGATGAAAGTGGTCGACCCGCGCGGTAAATCCGGTTACTGGATCGCTGCGGCGGGGGACGCTGAAGATGGCGGCCCGGGTACCGATTTCCATGCGGTGATGCAAGGCTATGTTTCAATCACGCCACTGCAACTGGATCGCACCTTTAATGATGCCTTCAGAAGTCTCGATGGCTGGCTGGAGGGTCTGCGTTAATGGCTCGTGAACAAGACCATATTCTGCATCGCGGTATCGGGATGACCTCTCAACGGACCCGTGAGCGTCTGATTCAGCGTCTCTATGAAGAGGGAATATCCAACGCCAAGGTACTGGAAGTCATCCGCCGTACACCGCGTCATCTGTTCGTCGATGAGGCGCTGGCCCATCGCGCCTATGAAGATACGGCGCTGCCGATCGGGCATAACCAGACCATCTCCCAGCCTTATATGGTGGCGCGCATGAGCGAGCTGCTGCTGGAAGCCGGTCCGTTGGACAAGGTGATGGAAATCGGCACCGGTTCGGGTTACCAGACGGCCGTGTTGTCGCAATTGGTTGAGCGGGTTTTTTCCGTGGAACGTATCAAGGTGCTGCAAGACCGGGCCAAGGAGCGCCTGGTGGAGCTGAACCTGCGCAACGTGGTATTTCGCTGGGGCGATGGCTGGGAAGGCTGGCCAGCACTGGCGCCATACAACGGCATCATCGTCACCGCCGTGGCCACCGACGTGCCTCAGGCACTGCTCGATCAGTTGGCACCGGGCGGGCGACTGGTGATCCCGGTCGGCTCCGGTGAAGTTCAACAATTGATGTTGATCATCCGTGAAGAACAGGGCTTTTCCAGGCGTGTTCTGGGGGCGGTGCGCTTTGTGCCATTGCTCAACGGGCCGTTGGCCTGAGCATTTGTTTAAGCACGCTGAATTCTCTTCGATTGCCCAGGTCTTACAGCGGCATCGATTGGTTAAACGGAATTCATCGTCAGACAGCAAACGTGTGCGCGAAGCGAATCCGCTTCATTAAAGGTAAAGCCTGTTCGGCCCGTTATACTTGCGACATTTCGTGCCGGAGCACGGCAATCCATATTTTCAGCCACCACAAAGGGAGCGGCGGGTGAGTCTCACAGTCATTGCGCAGCGAATGGGTACAACGAGTTTTCAGCGTCTGGTGACTGGCCTTGTCTTGAGTACCTTGCTGGTCGGATGTTCCAGCACCAAATCAGGTAGTGCGAACGTCGTCGATCGTAACAACGCGGTCGCCCAGCGCCCGGCCGTGACCACCGGCCAGTACGTTGTCCGCCCCAAGGACACTTTGTTCTCCATCGCTTTTCGCTACGGTTGGGACTACAAAGCCCTCGCGGCGCGGAACAACATTCCTACGCCTTACACGATTCATCCAGGTCAGACAATTCGCTTCGACGGTCGTAGCGGTTCAACGGCGACGGCGGTAGTGAGTTCGTCCAGTTCCTCACCTTCGTCGTCGAGTAAAACCACCGTAATTCGGCGCCAGGCAAATGGCACGACGACCAGTACAACAGTGCTTGCACCGTCCGTCGCCAACAAGCCGGCACTCGCGCCACTACCTCCTGCCGGTCCGGCCCCGACGGGCTGGGGGTGGCCTTCTAGTGGCATTCTGATTGGAAAATTCTCTTCAAACGGTAGTTTGAATAAAGGAATTGATATCGCCGGAGATTTGGGACAGCCTGTTTTAGCTGCGTCTGATGGGACGGTGGTATACGCCGGGAGTGGCTTAAGGGGCTACGGCGAATTAGTCATCATCAAACACAGCGATACCTACGTCAGTGCCTACGGACATAACCGCAGGCTGTTGGTTCGGGAGGGGCAGCAGGTCAAAGTCGGACAGACAATTGCCGAAATGGGGTCAACGGGTACAGACCGGGTGAAACTGCATTTTGAGATTCGCCGACAAGGTAAACCTGTAGATCCGCTGCAATTCCTGCCACGTCGTTGATTTGTTAGCCAGCCTGTTCCGTCACGTAGAGGGAACAGGCTCCAGCGTTGCCAGGGATAAAGGCGCCGCTTGAGCTTGAGGTCGAACTCACCAAAGGACTATAACAATGGCTCTCAGTAAAGAAGTGCCGGAGTTTGACATCGACGATGAGGTTCTCCTGATGGAGACCGGCATCGCCACGGATTCGATGTCGAATGATGAAGGGGATGCACCACCTTCCGTTCGTGCCAAATCCAAACACTCCGCTTCGCTTAAGCAACACAAGTACATCGACTACACACGGGCACTCGATGCCACGCAGCTGTACCTCAACGAAATCGGCTTTTCCCCATTGCTTTCCCCGGAAGAAGAAGTTCATTTTGCGCGCTTGTCGCAAAGTGGCGATCCGGCCGGACGCAAGCGCATGATTGAAAGCAACCTGCGGCTGGTGGTGAAAATCGCCCGGCGTTACGTCAATCGTGGGCTGTCGTTGCTGGACCTGATCGAAGAGGGCAACCTCGGCCTGATCCGGGCAGTAGAAAAGTTCGATCCCGAACGTGGATTCCGCTTTTCGACCTACGCCACCTGGTGGATTCGTCAGACCATCGAGCGCGCGATCATGAATCAGACCCGGACCATCCGGTTACCGATCCATGTGGTCAAAGAGCTCAACGTGTACTTGCGAGCTGCACGGGAGCTGACTCAAAAGCTCGATCATGAACCCTCACCCGAAGAAATCGCCAACCTGCTGGAGAAACCGGTAGGCGAGGTCAAGCGCATGCTCGGCCTGAACGAGCGGGTTTCTTCGGTCGACGTCTCGCTGGGTCCTGATTCGGATAAAACCCTGCTGGACACCCTTACCGACGACCGCCCGACCGATCCATGCGAACTGTTGCAGGACGACGACCTGTCACAGAGCATCGATCAATGGCTCTCGGAGCTGACCGACAAGCAACGCGAGGTGGTCATTCGCCGCTTCGGCTTGCGAGGTCACGAGAGCAGCACACTTGAAGACGTAGGCCTGGAAATCGGTTTGACCCGGGAGCGGGTCAGGCAAATCCAGGTTGAAGGCCTCAAGCGTCTTCGGGAGATTCTCGAGAAAAACGGCCTGTCGAGCGAGTCGCTGTTCCAATAAGCAACTCGTTCAGCCGGTACAAAAAGCCCCGACTGGTTTGGGGCTTTTTGTTGCCCGGAATATGAGAGGTGCGATGTTTTTTGCACCACCTCAGGTTTGTAGTCTCGTGTTGTAAGTCTTTGCTTACTCTTTCGTAAGTGTTCGTTATTTTTACACTCGGGAAGTCGTCTATTCAAAGTGTAGTTCTAGAATAACTATTTGATTTGTATCGTTATTTTATTAGATTGACGGCATATTACAGATGATTTCAGCCATGAAGGGCGATTGCTCTTGGTGGGGAATTCTCTAGTATCTGAACTGTGTCGACGGATAGACACGCCCTTCAAGGAAGAGGGGAACGGACATCGCAGGAAGCGGTTCATCAGGACGATGAAAAGGAACACAAGGAATAGGGAAAAAATGTGGGCGGTTCATACCGCCCCTTTTTTTTGCCTGCAGAAAAGCAAAAAGGCCCACAAGGGGCCTTTTCGAGAACACGGGGTAATCAGCGTTCGAGATCTTTGATCTTGCCTTTGACGCCATCCCACTCTTCGGCATCGGGCAACGATTCTTTCTTCTCGGTAATGTTGGGCCAGATTTCCGCCAGCTCAACGTTCAGCTGAATGAACTCCTGCATATCTTCCGGAACTTCATCTTCGGAGAAGATGGCCACGGCAGGGCATTCGGGTTCGCACAGTGCGCAGTCGATGCACTCATCCGGGTGAATCACCAGGAAGTTCGGGCCTTCGTAAAAGCAGTCCACCGGACAGACTTCTACGCAGTCGGTGTACTTGCACTTGATGCAGTTGTCGGTGACGACGAAGGTCATTTCTAATTCTCTCCTCAGGCGGCGGCAGCGGAGCCCCTTCAGGACGGGGTCGCCAGGTTCGGGAGCGATAGTCTGCAGGCCAGGCTATTAGCCTGCAGCATCCCAAACCGCGCGAGATTCTAACAGCTTGCAGGCAAGTGCGTTAGATCCGTGTCTTTAATGTATAGAGCATTTCGAGCGCACGACGCGGCGTCATGTCGTCCAGATCAAGTTTGGCCAGCTCATCCAGTACCGGATGCGGCAGGCTGGCGAACATGTCGCTCTGCTGCGGCGCGGCCGGTTTGCCTTTCGCTGGCTTTGGAACTTCATGAGGCAGCGCTGTGGATTCCAGTCGACTCAGATGTTCGCGAGCACGCACGATCACTTCGCCAGGCACACCGGCCAACTGCGCAACCGCCAGGCCATAGCTCTGGCTGGCAGGCCCAGGCAACACGTGGTGCAGGAACACGATGCGTTCGTTGTGTTCAGTGGCATTGAGGTGAACGTTGGCCACCAGCGGCTGGGCTTCCGGCAGCACTGTCAGCTCGAAATAGTGGGTAGCGAACAGAGTGTAGGCCCGCAGGTGTGCCAGACGCTCAGCCGCGGCCCAGGCCAGGGACAGACCGTCAAAGGTGCTGGTGCCGCGACCGACTTCGTCCATCAGCACCAGACTGCGCTCGGTGGCGTTATGCAGGATGTTTGCGGTTTCGCTCATTTCGACCATGAAGGTCGAGCGCCCTCCCGCCAGGTCATCGCTGGAACCGATCCGGGTGAAGATTCGGTCTACCAAGGACAATTCGCAACTGGCCGCCGGCACGAAACTGCCGATGTGCGCCAGCAGCACGATCAACGCGGTCTGACGCATGTAGGTGGATTTACCGCCCATGTTCGGACCGGTGATCACCAGCATGCGGGTGTTGTCGTCAAGGCTCAGGTCGTTGGCCACGAACGGCGTGGTGAGTACTTGCTCGACCACCGGGTGACGACCCTGGGTGATGCGCATGCACGGCTCACTGACGAAACGCGGGCAGTTCAGGTCCAGATTCAATGCACGCTCGGCGAGGTTGCTCAGCACGTCCAGCTCGGCCAGTGCGGCGGCCGTGTCTTGCAAGGGCGGCAACTGGGCGATCAGGTCTTCGAGCAGCGCTTCGTAGAGCATCTTCTCGCGAGCCAGGGCGCGGCTCTTGGCGGACAACGCCTTGTCTTCAAACGCCTTCAGTTCCGGCGTGATGAAGCGCTCGGCACCTTTGAGGGTCTGCCGGCGAATATAGTCTGCGGGCGCCGATTCGGCCTGCTTGCTCGGCAACTCGATGAAGTATCCGTGAATCCGGTTGTAGCCGACCTTCAAGTGCGACAGGCCGGTGCGGGCCTTCTCACGCGCTTCGAGATCGATCAGGAACTGCCCGGCGTTTTCGCTGAGCGATTGCAGTTCGTCGAGTTCGCTGTCGTAACCGGTTTTCAACACGCCGCCGTCACGGATGACGGCGGGCGGGTTGTCGATAATGGCTTTTTCCAGCAGCGCCGCCAGTTCCGGATAGGTGCTGGTGGTGGTGGCCAGTTGAATGATGTGCGGAGCCTCAAGCTCGGCCATCGCTACCTGCAACTCTGGCAATGCACCGAGGGCATCGCGCAGACGCGCCAAGTCACGAGGACGGGCATTGCGCAGGCCGATTCGCGCCAGAATCCGCTCGATGTCACCGATTTCCTTGAGCTGCGGTTGCAGTTTCTCGAAGCGGTAGCCGTCGAGCAGGCAAGTGATCGAGCTCTGACGCGCCAGCAATACGGTCAAATCCCGCAGCGGACGGTTCAGCCAGCGAGTCAGCAAGCGGCTGCCCATGGCGGTCTGGCAACGGTCGACCACCGATTGCAAGGTGTTGTCGCGACCGCCGGCCAGGTTGGTGTCCAGTTCCAGGTTGCGACGGCTCGCGCCGTCCAGCACCACGGTGTCGTCCAGGCGTTCATGGCGCAGGCTGCGCAAGTGCGGCAGGGCAGTGCGCTGGGTTTCCTTGGCATAGCTGAGCAGGCAGCCAGCAGCGCCGATCGCCAGGGTCAGGTTCTCGCAGCCAAAACCTTTCAGGTCCTGGGTGGAAAACTGCTGGCAAAGACTTTTCAGCGCCGAGTCACGCTCGAAATCCCACGGCGCACGGCGACGAACCCCACGGCGCTTTTCCGCCGGCAGGTCTTTCGGCCAGTCGTCCGGGATCATCAGCTCTACCGGATTGACCCGCTCCAGTTCCGCCAGCAGGTTTTCCCAGCCTTTGATCTCCAGCACAGTGAAGTTGCCGCTGGTGATGTCCAGCACCGCCAGACCGAACAGACGCTCGTCCCCCAGCACCGCCGCGATCAGGTTATCCCGACGCTCATCCAGCAGCGCTTCATCGCTGACCGTACCGGGGGTGATGATCCGCACCACCTGACGATCCACCGGGCCTTTGCTGGTGGCCGGGTCGCCGACCTGCTCACAAATCACCACCGACTCGCCGAGCTTAACCAGTTTCGCCAGGTAACCTTCCGCGGCGTGGTAAGGAATCCCACACATCGGAATCGCCTGGCCCGCCGATTGCCCACGAGCCGTCAGGGTGATGTCCAGCAACTTGGCGGCCTTCTTCGCGTCTTCATAGAAGATCTCGTAGAAGTCGCCCATGCGGTAGAACATCAGCTGGTCAGGGTGCTGGTTCTTCAGGCGCCAGTACTGCTGCATCATCGGAGTGTGGGAGGACAGATCGGAGAGGGCTTTATTCATCGGAAATTCAGGAAAACTCGTTGAAAGGTGTAGGGCAAAGGAGGGGCATTGGCCCGGCTTTTCCGCGATGGACGCAAGGTTAACATGGGCGGTCCGACCTACGCAGGCATGAAAGCTCCAAGGCACATTTCTGCTGGCTATGCACGATTTATGCAAATCAGCATTTGTCTTCCGAAAAAAGATCAAGCACTATGCGCGTTATGCAAAAACGCAACGTTTCTACCGTCTTAAGAGCACTGCTCGATCAGCACGGGATCTCCCCCACGGAGCTTCATCGTCGCACCGGCGTGCCTCAATCCACTCTCTCGCGGATCCTCAGCGGGAAGATCGTCGATCCTTCGGATAAGCATATTTCGAAGATTGCCGAATACTTCGCCGTGAGCACCGATCAGTTGCGGGGGCGCGCAGCTGTCGCGCATGCCGCCAGCGCTGGGCGCGATGAGTCGCATTCGGAACTCAAGGACATAAGCCTGTGGGACGACGATACGCCAGTCGATGACGACGAGGTGTCGGTTCCCTTTCTTCGCGAGGTTGAATTGGCTGCGGGATCAGGAAGATTCGTCATCGAAGAGAGCGAACGCTCTAGCCTGCGCTTCGGCAAGCGTAGCTTGCGCCACAACGGTGTGCAGTTCGACCAGGCCAAATGCGTAACCGTGCGCGGCAACAGTATGTTGCCGGTGCTGCGCGATGGCGCCACCGTTGGCGTGAATGCCGGCAAATGCGGGATTGGCGACATCGTCGACGGCGACCTGTACGCCATCAACCACAATGGCCAGTTGCGGGTGAAACAGCTTTATCGCCTGCCGACAGGGATTCGCCTGCGTAGCTTCAATCGCGATGAGCATCCGGATGAGGACTACAGCTTCCAGGAAATCCAGGAAGAGCAGATTGTCATCCTCGGTCACGTCTTCTGGTGGGGCATGTACGCCCGTTAACCGCACCGCGGTCAGATAAAACCCGCTCCCCAGCGGGTTTTTTTCGCCTGGCGAAAACCGACCAAACCCTTTTGTCTACCGGGTATCCAATGCGTTTGTGCATTTCATTGACTGAAAATAAATGCATTAATGCATTGACTGGATATGCATCCATGCATATTCTTTGTCCCAAGCCGTTCAACAAAGGGCTGTCGGTCAGGAAAGGCGCAGGACCACTTTACTGAAAAGCCTGGGTGACAAAGTTTTTTGGAATGCCTACTGCAAGAGACACCGTTTGAACCCAACACACTTCACTCACCTCCGGGAGGCGCGACATGGCAAACGAGCAGCAAGCGTTGCTGGACATGCCGATCTGGCTGGGTATCGGTCTCGCCCTGGTGGGCGGGGTATCCGGCGAAATGTGGCGCGCCGACAAGGAGGGTGCTCGGGGCTGGTCGCTGTTGCGGCGCCTGGCACTGCGTTCCGGGGCCTGCATGATCTGCGGGATCTCGGCAATCATGCTGCTATACGCCGCCGGCGTGTCGATCTGGGCCGCAGGTGCCTTCGGCTGCCTGACGGCGATGGCCGGGGCGGACGTGGCCATCGGACTTTATGAGCGCTGGGCCGCCAAGCGGATTGGCGTTTGCGAAGTGCCACCGCGCGATTCCTCGTCCCGATCAACGGTGAAGCGGCGTCGCTGATCTTCGCGTTGTTATTAGGGTGGCCATTAATGCCTGCCATCATCGAAAAAAAACCGATGCTCAGCGAATTATCCTCATCACCGCCGCAGGCGATAGCGGACTGATTGCCCTTCAGGCGTGTCAGGCCTATGTCAGAGCCCTCGCTCGCTAACATTTTGATCGATCCTGAACCTTGCAAGCGTGATCGGCTCGTGTACGGTAGGCCTCATTCCGCTCGATCAGGAGAGAGCCGTGAAAGATATCACTCAGCTGGCCGCTGAACTTGGCAGGCGCTTGCAGGTTCTCAATGCCCACGTCACCACCGCCGAATCCTGTACCGGTGGCGGGATTGCCGAGGCGATCACCCGCATTCCGGGGAGTTCGGCGTGGTTCGAGGCCGGTTATGTCACGTACTCCAACCGCCAGAAAACCCAGCAATTGGACGTCCCGGCCGAGTTGTTTCCAACGGTCGGGGCGGTCAGTCGCGAGGTAGTCGAGGCCATGGTTCGCGGCGCGCAGGAAAAAAGCCGGGCGCGTTTTGCCGTGGCGGTCAGCGGTGTGGCAGGGCCGGACGGCGGTTCGCCGAACAAGCCCGTGGGCACGGTGTGGCTGGCCTGGGGCGTCGGTGAGCAGGTGTTCAGCGAGGTGCAGTACTTTCCCGGCAACCGTGACGAGGTCCGCCGACAAACGGTGAAGGCCGCGCTAGAGGGGCTGCTGCGGCATGCCGCTGGAGAAATCTCAAATCAGGGGTAGGCGATCCTGAAACGCTGTGGAATAATACTGGCTACTTATACAGGTGTTGGCCGTCAGGCCTTATTGATTACGTGAGGACTTTAATGGACGACAACAAGAAGAAAGCCTTGGCTGCGGCCCTGGGTCAGATCGAACGTCAATTCGGCAAGGGTGCCGTAATGCGTATGGGCGATCAGGACCGTCAGGCGATCCCGGCTATTTCCACAGGCTCTCTGGGTCTGGACATCGCGCTCGGCATTGGCGGTCTGCCAAAAGGCCGTATCGTTGAGATCTACGGTCCTGAATCCTCCGGTAAAACCACCCTGACGCTGTCGGTAATCGCCCAGGCTCAAAAAGCCGGCGCGACCTGCGCATTCGTCGACGCCGAACACGCCCTCGACCCTGAGTACGCCGGCAAACTGGGCGTCAACGTCGACGATCTGCTGGTTTCCCAGCCGGACACCGGCGAGCAGGCCCTGGAAATCACCGACATGCTGGTGCGTTCCAACGCGGTTGACGTGATCATCGTCGACTCCGTGGCGGCTCTGGTGCCAAAGGCTGAAATCGAAGGTGAGATGGGCGACATGCACGTGGGCCTGCAAGCCCGTCTGATGTCCCAGGCGCTGCGTAAAATCACCGGTAACATCAAGAACGCCAACTGCCTGGTGATCTTCATCAACCAGATCCGTATGAAAATCGGCGTGATGTTCGGCAGCCCGGAAACCACTACTGGTGGTAACGCGCTGAAGTTCTACGCATCGGTTCGTCTGGACATCCGCCGTACTGGCGCGGTGAAAGAAGGTGATGAAGTCGTCGGTAGCGAAACCCGCGTCAAAGTCGTGAAGAACAAGGTGGCTTCGCCGTTCCGTCAGGCCGAGTTCCAGATTCTTTACGGTAAGGGCATCTATCTCAACGGTGAGATGATCGACCTGGGTGTTCTGCACGGTTTCGTCGAGAAATCCGGTGCATGGTATGCCTACGAAGGCACCAAGATCGGTCAGGGCAAGGCCAACTCGGCCAAGTTCCTGGCGGACAACCCGGAAATCGCCGCGAAACTTGAGAAGCAACTGCGCGACAAGCTGTTGACTCCAGCGCCGGACGTCAAAGCATCGCCAGTCAAAGAGACGGCTGATGACCTGGCTGACGCTGATATCTGATTGATCCGATGACCGCCGTACTCGATACACTCGTCGCGGTGCGGCGAACCGCAATGGACCTGCTCGCGCGACGCGAGCACGGTCGAGTCGAGCTGACGCGTAAACTGCGTCAGCGCGGCGCCCTCCCTGAAATGATCGACACAGCACTCGACCGCTTAACGGAAGAGGGCCTGCTGTCCGAGTCCCGTTACCTCGAAAGCTTTGTTTCCTACCGTGCCCGTTCCGGTTATGGCCCTTTGCGAATTCGTGAAGAGTTGAGCCAGCGCGGCCTGCAACGTACCGACATCGAACTGGCATTACGCGAGAGCGGTATCAACTGGCAGGAACAACTGGAAGACACCTGGCGGCGCAAATTTGCTGGGCACCTACCGATAGATGCCCGGGAACGTGCCAAACAGGGCAGGTTCCTGAGTTATCGGGGGTATTCCATGGAAATGATCAGCCGCTTGTTCAGCGGCCGAGGGATGGACGATTGACTGAAACGGCTCGCTATTTCGATAGCGGGCCGTTTTTTTTGCCTCACGTTACCTTGGACGGTTCCCGTGTGCGTTGTTGCGCCTGGGGTTTGGATTGGGCCCAGTTTTCCGGCAGGTTGATGTAATCCACCAACTCCCGCAGGCGACCATGATCACGGGCGTTGAAGGTGAAGGAAAGTCGCGCCAGATGACTGAATTGCGGTTCGTCGTGCTCCTCACCGCTGTAGGCGTGCTGATGGAAATGATCGCTCAGGCACAGGTCGGCGAATGCCTCCTGCATGTGTTCAAGCGCCCGGTCGCTGAGTTTGTGGTTCATGCGAATCACGAACTGATGTTTGAGCCAGCGGCTGGAGTGGAAGTTACTGTAGAACTGATTGATCTGCTCCACTGCCTCTTCGGCACTGTAGACCAGACTCAACAGCTTCATGTCGGTTGGCAGGATGTAGCGATTTTCCTCCAGTTGATGGTGAATGAAGTCCAGCGCGCCTTGCCAGAACTTGCCGCCCGGCGCATCCAGTAGCACCACGGGCACCAATGGGCTTTTGCCGGTCTGGATCAGGGTCAGCACTTCCAGCGCTTCATCCAGCGTACCGAAACCGCCTGGGCACAGGACCAGCGCATCGGCTTCTTTGACGAAGAACAGCTTGCGGGTAAAGAAAAAGTGGAAGGGCAGTAGATTCCCGGTGCCATTGACCGTGGGATTGGCATGCTGCTCGAAGGGCAGGGTGATGTTGAATCCCAAGCTGTGTTCCAGGCCGGCACCTTCATGGGCCGCTGCCATGATGCCGCCACCGGCACCGGTGATGACCATCATGTCCGAGCGCGCCAGAGCGGCGCCAAGTTCTCGGGCCAAACCATACAGTGGGTGTTCTATCGGCGTGCGGGCCGAGCCGAAAACAGTGACTTTGCGTCGTCCCTTGAACTGCTCCATCACACGGAAGGCATGCTCGAGTTCGCGCAAGGCTTGCAGGGTGATCTTGGCATTCCAGCGGTTGTGATCTTCCTGGGCCATGCGCAGCACAGTCAGGATCATGTCGCGGTAAATCGGGATGTTGGGACTGTTGGGTGAAACCAGGTTGAGTTGTTCTTCGACCTTGCTGGTGAGGTCGTGGCCGCTTTCTTGAAAATGACGGCTCAGGAGGTCATTCGGTTGGTAAGGCATTCAACTTCTCCTTCTGCGCAGAACCCTTGGCCCGACAAAACAATCGTCGGCGCCGCGACACCCCTTGTGTCGCTGTCTGCCCAGGCCCTTGCCTGGGCGCTCCACCTGACTCGTTTGCAATCGAGCCATCCATACGGGCTCTGCTTATCCCTTGAATGAAAGAAACGTTTGCACAATAAGACACGCAATGGGCAGCCCCTTTTCTGTCCTGAAAAAAATCAACGTGAACACTTTGAATTTAGACCCTCGCAACGATTTTTGCTGCTTGATCATTGCGCCGCAAAGTCTTTCCTGGCAACCGCTTATTGACGATTTGCAAGGTGCTTTCACCGCTCGTCTGAACACAAGCCGTATGTCCTGCGCTCTGATTTACTAAGTTACAGGCGTGACACGACAACTTTGCGTCAATGGCAGGACGCAACGTTTTAGCAATTCAGGGATTTTTCGCGTGATCAACGACGATCAATGCGTGCAAGGAGGCGGGAAACCATGCCCAGAGTCACTCTGGAGATCGATGCGCAACTGTATCGATTGCTGAAATTATCAGCCGAGACCAATCATTTGAGTCTTGAAGAGGAGTGCTGCCGACGTCTGGAGGGCGGAGAGCGACGTTCGCGCTACTTACAGGCGCTGTTGGCAGAACTGCGCGCCGAGGATGAACAGCGACGCGCCAATTCCCGTTGATTACTTTTTCTTGGCCGGTGTGGCTTTCGGGCAATCCGATTCCTGGAAGCTTGCGGAGCCGACCGGGCGATTGGTTTTCACTTCGGTAAAGTCGTAACGCATGATCGCACCCTTGGCCATCAGCTTGCGGAACCCCTCGTTTCTGCAGACGGAGGCGCCAAGCTGGAAGTACACGGCTTTCGGATCGGCGCGCATCTTGTCGGCGTGGCTGCTTTGAACGCTCAGATGGTTGATCAGCTGTTTGCCTTCGACGGTATAACCCTGATCCAGAAGGTCTTCGTTGATCGCCCGTGGCGTGCCGACACTGCTTTGTACGGCGACGTTTCGCAGCTCTCTGTTGAGATTCTGCTCACTCAAGGACGCAGCCTGAGCATTGAAGGACGACGCCAGCAGAATGGCAGCGGTGGGAACGATAAGGCGCAGCATGAAACTCTCCTGGTTCAGTGACTGGTGGTTCGACCCGTCACGTGACTGTGCGTTCAGTGGCGGCGAATTATAGGGGAGGTGGCCTGGTCGGTACAGGCTTGCGCCGGCCGCTCTGGTAAACTGCTGGCCTTTATTGCCTTGCCGAGTGCCGTTTGTGTCGAGTTTTCCTGTCTGCCGGTGTTGCCCACGATGAACCAAGCTCCCAACGCCGTAGCCCGATTGCGTGATCAGCGAGAGGAAGAGGGCATCAAGCCGATTCAGGCCCGTGGCTGGCGAGCACCCCGTTGCCGTGCCTGCCGTGTGATCGAGAGCCACTGCCTATGCGCCTGGCGCCCGCAAGTCGACACCCGTAGCGGCGTGTGCCTGATCATGACCAATAAAGAAGTGTTTAAACCAAGCAACACCGGTTGGCTGATTGCCGATGTGGTGCGCGACAACCATGCATTCATCTGGTCGCGCACGGAAGTCGATGAACAACTGCTGGCGCTGTTGGCCGACCCGCAATGGCAGCCCTATCTGGTGTTTCCGGGCGAATACGTCGAGCCCGAGCGAGTGACCCACAGCGTCGAGGTCGATAGCACCAAGCGCCCACTGTTTATTCTGCTGGATGCCACCTGGACCGAAGCCCGGAAGATTTTCCGTAAAAGCCCCTATTTTGATGCGTTCCCGATTCTGAGCCTGCTTCCTGAGAAGCTTTCACGGTACCGATTGCGCAGGTCCACTCGCAGCGAGCACCTGTGCACGGCTGAAGTGGCGGCGCTGTGCCTTGATCTTGCCGGTGATACAGACGCTGCCTCGGCGCTGGACGCTTATTTTGATGTGTTCAGTCAGCATTACCTGGACGCTAAACATCAGCTGGATATGAATGTTGCAACACCGGCCCATGCCGAGCTGATGCCCTTTGTGCAGCACGCGGCTCCCGTCGTTTGCTGAGAGTCGCCCATACTGCAAAAGAACCAGGCTTGCTGGCAGGGCCATGCAACTTGACCACCCCGGCTTCGCTGGGCATGCTTGGCGCCGATTAGGGCGCGGCCAAGGTTTGAAACGCTGCTTTTTTTTACGTAATTGGCGTTGAACGTGCCCTGTTGGTGCTGCTGCGTGGCTGCACCTCGAGTTGTTTTGGCGAGGCCTGAAATGCATCAGGCGTCCCATAAAAAAACAGGATCATTTGAAAAATGGCCACATACGAAATCCTGATTGCCGATGATCACCCTCTTTTTCGTAGCGCCCTGCATCAAGCGTTGACCCTGGGCCTGGGCCCGGATGTCCGTCTGGTGGAAGTGGCGAGCATCGCCGAGCTGGAAACCCGCCTGGACGAAAAGGCCGACTGGGATCTGGTATTGCTGGACCTGAACATGCCGGGGGCTTACGGTTTTTCCGGGTTGGTGCTGTTGCGTGGGCAGTACCCGCAGATTCCGGTGGTGATGGTGTCGGCTCAGGAAGAAGCGTCGATCATGGTGAAATCCCGTGAATTCGGCGCTAGCGGTTTCATTCCCAAGTCCAGTGATTTGAGCGTCATTCAGAAGGCCGTACGCGCGGTGCTCGATGGCGACGTTTTCTGGCCACCCCAGGCCTTTGAAGCGGTCAGCGTTTCCGCCGAAGCCAAGGCTGCCAGCGAAGGCCTTGCCAGCCTGACACCTCAGCAGTTCAGGGTGTTGACCATGGTCTGTGAAGGTTTGCTGAACAAACAGATTGCTTACGAGTTGAGCGTTTCCGAAGCGACGATCAAGGCCCACGTCACGGCAATTTTCCGTAAGCTGAATGTGCGGACCCGGACTCAGGCAGCGCTGCTCTTGCAACAACTGGAGTCAATTTCGAGCCACTAAGTGCTACATGTTCACGCTTTTTTGACTTTGCTTGATCTAGCTTTCCCACTCCTTTTTTGTCAGTTGCCCACTTTATGTCACCTTTCAAAGGCCAGACCGGCCTCAAACGCATCCTCAACGCCTCCGGCTACTCCCTGGACGGCCTGCGCGCGGCCTTCACCGGTGAAGCGGCCTTCCGGCAACTGGTGTTGCTTAACGTCATCCTGATTCCGCTGTCGTTCTTCCTGAACGTCAGCCGCGTCGAGCAGGCGCTGCTGATTGCGGTCTGCCTGTTGGCCTTGATCGTCGAGTTGCTCAATTCGGCGGTGGAAGCGGCCATCGACCGCATTTCCCTTGAGTTGCACCCGCTGTCCAAGAACGCCAAGGACATGGGCAGCGCCGCTCAATTGGTGGCGCTGAGCATGATTGCGCTGGTGTGGGCGGTGATCCTGCTTTAAGCGATGGTGGGCAGGACGATCTCGTCGCTGCGCTGAACCCCGGCGGTGAACGCGCGGCACAGTTCAAGGAACTCGCGCATGGCTGATGTCTGATATTTCTGTTTGTGCCAGATGAAATAGAACTGCCGCGCCAGGTCCAGATCCGGCGTTTCCACCGGCACCAGGCTGCCGCGGCGGAACGCGTCGCGCAGCGCCAGGCGCGAAATGCAACCAATCCCCAAACCTGATTCCACCGCGCGCTTGATCGCTTCGGTGTGTTCCAGCTCCAGGCGAATGTTCAACGCGCTGCGATGGTGTCGCATGGCCTGGTCGAACGTCAGCCGGGTGCCCGAACCTTGTTCGCGGAGAATCCACGCCTCATGACTCAACTCCTCCATGGTTGCTATGCCGCGTTTGGCCAGCGGATGCTGAGGCGCACAGAACACCACCAGCTCATCCTCGACCCAACTCTGCACTTCGATGTCCGGATGACTGCAATCGCCTTCGATTAGACCCAGATCAATTTCATAGTGCGCGACCTGTTGCACGATGTTGGCGGTGTTCTGCACATGCAGCTTCACCTGGCTTTCCGGATGGCGCTGCATGAAGCTGCCGATCAGCAGGGTGGCGAGGTAATTGCCGATGGTCAGGGTCGCGCCGACCGCCAAAGAGCCGAAACCGGACTTGCCGTTGAGCAAGTCTTCGATCTCCTTGGCCTGATCGAGCAGGGCCACCGCCTGCGGCAACAGCTGTTTGCCGAGGGCGTTGAGGCTCAGCCGTTTGCCGGCGCGATCGAACAGCTGACAGCTGCACTGACGCTCTAGCTCGGTGATCGAGGTGCTCGCCGCCGATTGCGAGAGGTTGAGCGTCAAGGCAGCACGGGATACGCTTTCCTGCTGGGCGACGGCGACGAATACTTGAAGTTGACGGAGAGTAAATCGCATATCGATATAACCGATAACCCTTATCTTAATAATCCAGTTAACAGATATTGTCGCTGCCATTAGAATGCGCTGCAATTGCGCACATCATCGGCGCAGGCAAATCTCCAGGAGTCCCACGTACATGAGCAACATGAACCACGAGCGTGTCCTCAGTGTTCACCACTGGAACGACACTCTGTTCAGCTTCAAGTGCACCCGCGATCCGGGCCTGCGCTTCGAGAACGGTCAGTTCGTGATGATCGGCCTGCAACAGCCCAACGGCCGCCCGCTTATGCGCGCTTACTCGATTGCCAGCCCGAACTGGGAAGAGCATCTCGAGTTCTTCAGCATCAAGGTGCCTGATGGCCCGCTGACTTCCCAGTTGCAGCATCTGAAGGAAGGCGACGAGATCATCATCAGCAAGAAGCCTACCGGCACGCTGGTACTGGACGACTTGAAGCCTGGCAAACATTTGTACCTGCTCAGCACCGGTACCGGTCTGGCGCCATTCATGAGCGTCATCCAGGACCCGGAAACCTACGAGCGTTTCGAAAAAGTGATCCTGTGCCACGGCGTGCGTTACGTCAATGAAGTCGCTTACCGCGAGTTCATCACCGAGCACTTGCCGCAGAACGAGTTCTTCGGCGAGGCCCTGCGTGACAAGTTGATCTACTACCCGACCGTGACCCGCGAGCCATTCGAGAACGAAGGCCGTCTGACCGACCTGATGCGCAGCGGCAAGCTGTTCAGCGACATCGGTCTGCCACCGATCAACCCGCAGGACGACCGCGCCATGCTGTGCGGCAGCCCGAGCATGCTCGACGAGACCAGCGAAGTGTTGAACAGCTTCGGCCTGAAAGTTTCGCCGCGGATGCGCGAGCCGGGTGATTACCTGATCGAGCGTGCGTTCGTCGAGAAGTAAGAAGCCGCAGCACTGCTCTACCTGTGGGAGCGAGCCTGCTCGCGATAGCGGACTGTCAGTCAATCGTTGAATGTTACGCCGCCATCGCGAGCAAGCCCGCTCCCACATTGGTTTGGTGTTGACCATAAAAAGCCCGCATAGCCTTAAGGCTGCGCGGGCTTTTTTATGCCGGACGAAATTTCCTACGTGTTGTACACAGGAATGACTTCGAGGACGCGGATCAGGTCAGGCGTGGGGTAATGCCAGCGCACATCCACATCCCAGAACTGCGCGCCATATTCCCTTTCCGGTGCAGGAGTCTGGTACGCCGGGCGTGGGTCTTGTGCCAGGCATTGCTCGATCAGCTCGATCAAGGGCTCATCAAGCCGCTGAGCGTGGCCATGAGCCTGTTGCAGCGCTGAGTCTGTCCACTGCACGGGAATCAGCAATGGCGGGGCGCTGGCGATGCTGTTGGACGCTGTGTCGATGATGTCGGCGTAGGGCACGTAGGGTTTGATGTCGAGAATCGGCGTCCCGTCGAGTAGGTCGATGCCGGAGATCCACAGCCGATTGGCTTCGACCTTGTCCAGTTTGACCACCGATTGACCAATGCCATTGGGCCGGTGCGTCGCCCGAGTGGCGAACACGCCCATGGATTTGTTGCCACCCAGACGCGGAGGGCGGACTTTCAGGCGTGGCTTTTCTTCCAGGGCCTGATGGAACAGGAACAGCAGCCAGACATGGCTGACCTGCTCGAGTCCCTGCACCGCATCACCCTGATCGAACGGCGCCACCAGCTCCAGCACGCCTCGAGCGGCCGGGGCCAGTTGCGGCTGGCGCGGAATGGCGAACTTCTCCTTGAAACAGGAGCGCACGAAGCCGATGGGGGAAACGCTGTAGGTCATGGTTTGGGGTCGAGGCGGGGTGTGGGCTGGCATGATAACCCGATCGACCGGAAGATCGGTGGCGCCTGTCTCTCGGCCATCGCGAGCAGGCTCGCTCCCACATTTGATTTGCGGCGGGCACAAATGTTGTGGTCACAGCAGGCCCCTGTGGGAGCGAGCCTGCTCGCGATAGCCGCACCACCAATCTCAGAGACTGAACCCACCATCCAAAGGAATAATATTCCCAGTCATATACGCCCCGGCCGTACTCGCCAAACTGATCGCCAACGCCGCCATTTCCTCCTCCCGCCCCCAGCGCTTCATCGGAATCAGCGCGGTATCTTCCGCCAATGCCTGCTCATCATTGCCAATATGCTGAGTCATCTTGCTCGGGAACCGCCCCGGTGCAATCACGTTGACGTTGATGTGCTGGCTCACCAGCTCCCGCGCCAGAATCCGCGACAGTTGATGTAGGGCGGCTTTACTCGGGCCGTAGGCATACGCCTGTTCGCCAAAGGACGAAATCCCGGCCACCGAACCAATGTTGATGATTCGCGCCGGATTCGCTTCGGACCCGGCCTTGCGCAGCAGCGGCAGAAACTGCTGGATGCAGGTGAACACCGAGGTCAAGTTGAGCTGCATAACCTTTTCCCAGCCCTTGACCGGGTAACTCTCCAGCGGCGCGCCCCACGTGGTACCGGCGTTGTTCACCAGAATATCCAGCTGACCGATCTGTTCACTCAGGTGCGCAGCCAATTGCTGGGCGCCTTCTTCATGGGCCAGGTTGGCAGCTACCGCGTGACAAACCCCTAAGGCACTCAGTTCGTTGGCAGTTTGCTGACAGGCGTCGGCATCGCGGGCACACACGTACACAGTGGCGCCAGCCTCGACATAAGCCTTGGCGATCATTTTGCCGATACCACGGGTGCCGCCGGTCACCAGAGCGGTGCGGCCTTGCAGGGAAAAGTAGGGATGCATGGCGAGTCCTGAGAGCTGAGGGTCAATACACCCTAGTCGTCAGCCGCCAGAAGCGGAGCCACTATTTTTGCGAGGAATGAGGGTCTATACAGCCCTGTAGGAGCTGTCGAGTGCAACGAGGCTGCGATCTTTTGATCTTGACCTTTTTCGGCCCAGTGAAATTCAAAAGATCGCAGCCTCGTTGCTCTCGACAGCTCCTACAAAGTAGATCCGTCTCGCACGTTACTGCGGGCGAACGCGCAGGGTCAGGCCCTTGAGGAAGTTGCGCAGCAACTGGTCGCCGCAGGTACGGTAGTTGGTGTGGCCGAACTTGCGGAACAGCGCGCTCAGTTCAGGCTTGGACACCGGGAACTCGGCGGCCTTGAGGATGGCGTGCATGTCGTCTTCCTTCAGTTCGAAGGCCACACGCAGCTTCTTCAGGATGATGTTGTTGGTCACCGGCACTTCGATCGGCTGCGGTGGACGGCTTTCGTCCTTGCCGCGCTTGAAGATCACCAGGCCATCGAGGAAATGCGCCATGACCTCGTCCGGGCAGCGTACGAAGCCTTCCTCGTCTTCCTCTTTCTTGTCGAGGTAGGTCAGCAGGTCTTCCATGGACACGTCCATGCCGCCGAGCTTGATGATCTCGATGACTTTCTTGTCGCTGATGTCGAGCATGTAGCGCACGCTGCGCAGTACGTCGTTATGAATCATGGTGTGCAATCCTGATATTCAGCAGTGGGCGCCGCATAAGCAGCGGCGCCGAAATGTATGGCGGCGTGAAAAGTCTTAGAACTTCTCTTTGCCGGACAGGTAGCGCCATTGCCCCAACGGCACTTTGCCGATGGACACGCCGCCGATGCGGATGCGGCGGATGGCGACGACCTTCAGGCCCACGGCCTGGCAAAACAGGGCGATCACGCCCGGTTGTGGGTTCTTCATCGCAAAACGCAGGCGGTTTTCGTTCTGCCAGCTGGCTTTGACCGGCGGCAGTTCCTTGCCTTTGTAGGTCAGGCCGTGATTCAGGCGGTTGAGGCCGTGAGCCACCATGTCGCCTTCAACTTCGACCACATACTCTTGCTCGATCTTGGCGGAGTCTGCGGTGAGTTTGCGCAGGATCTTCCAGTCTTGGGTGAACACCAGCAGACCGCTGGCATTGGCCTGCAGATCGGTACTGGCGGTCAGGCGCAGGAAGTGGCCCTTGAGCGGACGTTTGCCGTAGCGGTGTTCTTCGCTCAGGGTCTCGGCGCTGATGGCCGCCATGGCCGTGTCCGCGTCCATGCCCGCAGGGACGTTGAACAGAATGGTCACGGGCTCCGGTGCAGTGGCCTTGGCCTCTGGGTCAAGCTCGACTTTTTGGGTGTCGACCTTGAACTGCGGCTCGTCGATGACTTCGCCGTCCACGGTGACCCAGCCGCCCTCGATGAACAGCTCAGCCTCCCGACGGGAACAGCCGACGAGTTCGATGAGGCGTTTGGAGAGACGAATCGGGTCAGTCATGACAGGGCCGTAACAAAAAAGGGGTGGGCATTGTACCTGTCTGGCGCCGGTTAATCCCGGCTCCATTTGCCGCATGTGCTTTTAATGTGGGAGCGAGCCTGCTCGCGAAAGCGTCATCAGCTTCAACATCAATGTCGATTGATAGGCCGCTTTCGCGAGCAGGCTCGCTCCCACAAGGGTTTCATGTTGTGTCAGCCATTACGCGTCAGTTGTTGAGACTGGCGCAAACGCATGTGCAGCAACGGATACGGCTGCCCCATGCCATCGACTTCCGAGCGACCGATCACCTCAAAGCCCTGTTTGAAGTAAAACCCCAACGCCTGCGGGTTTTGCTCGTTGACGTCCAGCTCATCGGCGTTCAGGTGTTCCATGGCATAGCGCAGCAATTGCTTGCCCAGGCCCTTGCCCCGATGTGCCGGGTCGATGAAGAGCATTTCGATCTTGCCCGCCGCCACGCCGGCGAACCCGGTGATGCGCTGGCGCGAGTCTTTGGTGCAGATCAGCATCACCGCGTCGAGGTAGCGGGTCAGCACCAGATTTTTCAGCAGGTCGATGTAGCTGTCGGGCAAAAAGTCATGGGTGGCGCGCACCGAGGCTTCCCACACTTGGGTAAGTTCTTCGTAGTCGCTCTGTTTCGGTGTGTGAATGACCGAGTGTTGACGCATGCCCGCTGGCCTCTCTTGCGTGGATGACGCGAGTTCTTTCTCTCACAAAACAATAGACGTAAAAAAGCCCCGCATCTCGTCAAGAGAGCGGGGCTTTTTGTATTTTTTGCGTTTAGATCTGTTCAGCCCACAGGTCGTATTCGTCGGCGTCGGTCACTTTGCACCAGACCTTGTCGCCCGGCTTCAAGTTGCTGCCGTTGTCGATGAACACGTTGCCGTCGATTTCCGGGGCATCGAAGAAGCAACGGCCGACCGCGCCTTGCTCGTCGACTTCATCGACCAGCACTTCGATTTCACGGCCGATGCGCATTTGCAGGCGCGCCGAGCTGATGGCCTGTTGGTGCGCCATGAAGCGGTCCCAGCGGTCTTGCTTGACGTCGTCCGGCACGATGGCTGCGTCCAGCAGGTTGGCTGGTGCTCCTTCGACCGGCGAGTACTGGAAGCAGCCAACGCGATCCAGCTGCGCTTCGGTCAGCCAGTTCAGCAGGTACTGGAAGTCTTCTTCGGTTTCGCCAGGGAAGCCGACGATGAAGGTCGAACGGATGATCAGGTCCGGGCAGATCTCGCGCCAGTTCTTGATCCGCGCCAGGGTCTTGTCTTCGAAGGCCGGGCGTTTCATGGCTTTCAGGACTTTCGGGCTGGCGTGCTGGAACGGGATGTCCAGGTACGGCAGGACTTTCCCGGCGGCCATCAGCGGGATCAGCTCATCGACGTGCGGGTACGGGTAAACGTAGTGCAGACGCACCCAGACACCGAGGGTGCTCAGGGCTTCGCAGAGTTCGGTCATGCGGGTTTTCACCGGCGCGCCGTTCCAGAAGCCGGTGCGGTATTTCACGTCGACGCCGTAGGCGCTGGTGTCCTGGGAAATCACCAACAGCTCTTTGACGCCGGCCTTGACCAGGCGCTGGGCCTCGTCGAGCACGTCACCGACCGGGCGGCTGACCAGCTTGCCGCGCATCGACGGGATAATGCAGAAGCTGCAGCTGTGGTTGCAGCCTTCGGAAATCTTCAGGTAGGCGTAGTGGCGCGGGGTCAGTTTGATCCCTTGCGGCGGCACCAGGTCGATCAGCGGGTTGTGATCCTGACGCGGCGGCACGGCGTCATGCACGGCGTTGACCACTTGCTCGTACTGCTGCGGACCGGTCACGGCCAGCACACTTGGATGCACGTTGCGGATGTTGCCTTCTTCGACGCCCATGCAGCCGGTCACGATGACCTTGCCGTTTTCCTTGATGGCTTCGCCGATCACTTCCAGGGACTCAGCCTTGGCCGAGTCGATGAAGCCGCAGGTGTTGACCACCACGACGTCGGCGTCCTGATAAGTGGACACAACGTCATAGCCTTCCATGCGCAGCTGGGTAAGGATGCGCTCGGAGTCGACCAGTGCTTTCGGGCAACCCAGGGAAACGAAGCCAACCTTTGGATTGGCCGGCGCAGGAGTGGTGGACATGTCTAACCTCGGTGTTTTGGGACGCCTCCAGCCGAAGACGGCAAGGCGACAGACGGGCGCTATGTTGCGCCTCTGGTCAAAAAGTGCGCAATTCTAGCGGTGAGAGGCGCACTTGACCAGCTTTATGCAGGGAATTACGACGAGTGCTGCGCTATGCTTCGCGCCGTTACGTTTTACCGAATTTTTACAGTCAACAAAACGTCTGTAACCTTAAGTAAAACAGCGCATGCTGCCACGGCAAAGCATAGTGCTTCTTATAAGAAGTCCGGGTCTGAGTAGTAGGAGTTTTGGATGGGGCAGGCAAGTAGTCAGGCGGCGGGCGCCGAGCATTCGGCGGCGAAGCCGATCGGCATGCTGGTCGCGGCAGTCGGGGTGGTTTATGGCGATATCGGCACGAGCCCGCTGTACACCCTCAAAGAAGTGTTTTCCGGTGGCTATGGCGTGCCGGTCAACCATGACGGCGTGCTGGGTATTCTGGCACTGATCTTCTGGTCGCTGATCTGGGTCGTCTCGATCAAATACATGCTGTTCGTGCTGCGTGCCGACAACCAGGGTGAGGGCGGAATTATGGCCCTGACCGCACTGGCACGGCGAGCAGCGGCGGGGCATCCAAAATTGCGCACGTTGCTGGTGGTCTGCGGGCTGATCGGCGCGGCGCTGTTCTATGGCGACAGCATGATCACCCCGGCGATTTCCGTGCTGTCGGCGATTGAAGGCCTGGGACTGGCATTCGAGGGCATCGACCATTGGGTGGTGCCGCTGTCGCTGGTCGTGCTGGTGGCGTTGTTCCTGATTCAGCGCCACGGTACGGCGCGGATCGGCATTCTGTTCGGGCCGATCATGGTCACCTGGTTTCTGGTGCTGGGCGCACTGGGTGTCTATGGCATCAGTCAGCATCCAGAAGTGTTGCAAGCGATCAATCCAGTGTGGGGCGTGCGCTTTTTCATGGTCCACACGGGCATGGGGATTGCGATTCTTGGCGCCGTGGTGCTGGCATTGACCGGTGCCGAGGCGTTGTACGCCGACATGGGCCACTTCGGTCGCAAGCCGATCGCGCGGGCCTGGTTCATTCTGGTTCTGCCGGCCCTGGTGCTGAACTACTTCGGGCAGGGCGCATTGCTGCTTGGTGATCCGGAAGCCGCGCGTAACCCGTTCTATCTTCTGGCGCCAAGCTGGGCGTTGATTCCGTTGGTGGGGTTGTCGACGATGGCCACGGTGATTGCCTCGCAGGCGGTCATCTCCGGTGCGTTCTCCCTGACCCGTCAGGCGATCCAGCTCGGCTACATTCCGCGCATGCACATCCAGCACACGTCCAGTGCCGAGCAAGGCCAGATCTATATCGGCGCGGTGAACTGGTCGTTGATGGTTGGCGTCATTCTGTTGGTGCTGGGCTTCGAGTCCTCCGGCGCCCTGGCCTCGGCCTATGGCGTGGCAGTGACCGGGACCATGCTGATGACCACGATTCTGGTGTCGGCGGTGATGCTGCTGCTGTGGAAATGGCCACCGGTTCTCGCGGTCCCGGTGTTGCTTGGCTTCCTGCTGGTAGACGGTTTGTACTTCGCTGCCAACGTGCCAAAAATTGTTCAGGGCGGTGCCTTCCCTGTGATCGCCGGTATCGTGCTGTTCGTACTGATGACTACCTGGAAACGCGGCAAGCAACTGCTGGTGGAGCGTCTCGACGAAGGCGGATTACCGCTGCCGATCTTCATCAGCAGTATCCGCGTGCAACCGCCGCATCGGGTCCAGGGCACGGCTGTGTTCCTTACCGCTCGCCCGGATGCCGTGCCTCACGCGCTGTTGCACAACCTGCTGCATAACCAGGTGCTGCACGAGCAAGTGGTGCTGCTGACGGTGGTGTACGAAGACATTCCGCGCGTCCCGCCACAACGACGTTTCGATGTCGATTCCTACGGCGAAGGCTTCTTCCGGGTGATCCTGCACTTCGGCTTCACCGACGAGCCGGACGTGCCTGAGGCCTTGAAACTGTGCCATCTGGATGACCTGAATTTCAGCCCGATGCGCACGACCTACTTCCTCAGCCGCGAAACGGTCATCGCCTCCAAACTCGAAGGCATGGCTCGCTGGCGCGAGGCGTTGTTTGCCTTCATGTTGAAGAATGCCAACGGTAACCTGCGGTTCTTCAATTTGCCGCTGAACCGGGTGATTGAGCTGGGTACGCAAGTCGAGATGTAAGCCCCATCAAAAAGCCCCCGTTGCCATGAAGGTATCGGGGGCTTTTTTGTGTCCGGTGACTTGAATCCACTGACAATCCCCTGTGGGAGCGAGCCTGCTCGCGATGAGGATCTGTCAGCCAACGCAGATGTTGAATGTAATGGCCTCATCGCGAGCAGGCTCGCTCCCACGAGGGATCTGCGGTGTTGGCGCCTTTACTTGCTTTCAGGCAGCTCTTCTTCAGATTCGGTCTTTGTCCGGGCAGGTCGCGGTGTCAGCACCTTCACCACATCATCAATCACTGCCTTGGACATAGCCGTCAAATAATGCGCGGCCCAGGCGTGGCGGTCGGTGTTTTTTGCGTAGGCTGCATCCTCGGTAAATGATTTGGCGAGGAACAGCAGATCGGAGGCTTGTGACAATGCATCAACGATGGGGACGCCGGCGCGGACGTTGAACAACGCTTGATCCGAGCAGTAGATGAGCGGGGTGAAGCCGATGGTTTTTAGTTCTGAAATCGCGGATGAATCTATTTTAGTCATATCAAAATCCTAGTCGAGGAGCTGACACATTCGTTTCCAAGCGAATGGGTGACAGCTGTACGCAGGTTGGAAAACCGGGAACTAGGAACCGGCACGCCCGAGGACGTCCCACGCACAGCTGCCATAACTCATGATCACAAAACGCATGCAATCATGACGGGGCGCTGTTGCGGCTAGTATCCGACGGGTTTCCAAGCCCGATCGCTGAAGGTTCAGCGACGTCCGGAGAGTATCCCTTCGAAGAAAAACGCAACAAGGCGGCAAAGTGCCCAAATGCACCCAATTGGCAAGATTAGGAGTTTGCCTACAAGGTCTGCGGGCGTCATCTGATATTGCGACACCTTAAGTAAACGAAACTAAACGGGGCAGAGCATTCACAAGCCGTTCGGCTCATTTTTTGTAGGAATGGAAAAACGCAGGTTGGTAGATTCGCGTTTTTTTGCAGCTTGCTGTATGTCTAATTCGACGCGATACTCTGCGTAGAACTGTATGTTCAAATTTGCATGAATGTGTAGAGAGGTGAGTATGACGGCATTACTGGAGCGTGCTGACCAAGCGATTTCGGTGACGGCAATGGTCAGGGGGTTCAGCGCGAGGCTAAAAGAAATTTCCAGCCGAGCCACTGAGCGGCTGGTCATTTTCAAAGACAATCAGCCAGCAGCGGTCATCATCAATGTCGACGCGTATCAGGAAATGCTCGACGAGCTTGAGGACCTTCGGGTTGAAGCAGCGGCTCGGGAGCGATTGATCGGTTTTGATCAGGCCAAGGCCATCAGCCACGACGATATGCGGGCGCGGTATGCCAGGAAAGACTAAAGGAGCTATGGATGGTTTGGGGCGTTATCTATCATCCAGAGGTCCAGAAGGATCTGGATCTGCTGGGAGCTGTGGCGGCGAATCGCATTCTTGATGTTATCGAAGAGCGGATTATCAATGGCGAGCCAGACAAGAGCGGTAAGCCCCTAAGGGCCAGTCTCGCGGGTTGTAGGCGTATCCGCACAGGTGACACGCGAATTGTTTATCGAGTCGATGGACAAGCGATCCAGGTTTTGATCGTCGCCGTCGGTGCGCGACGTGACGAAGAGGTTTACGACGCAGCAGAGCGCCGTCTTTAACGACGAAACCCTTGAAGTTAGAGGTTATCCCTGTGGGAGCGAGCCTGCTCGCGATAGCGGTCTGTCAGATACACCAATGGTGAAGGTCAGCTCGATATCGCGAGCAGGCTCGCTCCCACAAGGGATCTGTGGCATCTGCGAGAATGAAAAAGCCCCCGCAACCATAAGGCTGCGGGGGCTTTTTTGTGAGCGCGGCTCAGATCACTCTTGAGCCGCCGTGTCCTTCGCTTGACGCTTCTCGATAGCATCGACCAACCGTTGGGCCAAGGCCGGGTAGTTCTCGTCGAAGTGATGGCCGCCAGGCAGTTTCATCGCTTCGCCCACGGCAGTCTTGTCGGTGCAGCCGCTCTCGTCGACTTCTTCTTCACCGTAGATGCACACCACTTTTGCAGGCGGTAGCTTGGCCATTTCCGGGCCGGTGGCGGCTTCTTTGCCGGCGTTGCCGAGCCAGCCTTCGACTTCGATTTCGAAGCTGCCGGTGCGGGCGAAGGCCAGCAGGATGATTGCGTCGATGCGCTGCTGTTCGGCTTCAGGCAGGCGGTTGTAGATGGCGGGCAATACGTCCGCGCCGAACGAGTAACCGGTCAGGATGAAGCGCTTGGTACCCCATTTCTGCCGGTAGTGCTGCATCAGTTCAGTCAGGTCCAGAGCGCTTTGCTCTGGACTCTTGTGCTGCCAGTAGTAGCGCAGGGTGTCGATGCCCACCACCGGGTAGCCGATCTTCGCCATCTCGCCGGCCACGTCGCGGTCCAGGTCGCGCCAGCCGCCGTCGCCGGAAAGGAACAGGGTGACGGTGTCCTTGGCCTGGCCGGCCGGTACTTCGACCACCGGAATCTGCAGGCCACCGGCGGCTTTATCGCCACCGACGAGGATTTTGCGCAGTTCGTTGTTCAGCACTTGCGGCAGGTTGATGTCGTAGTCGCTGATGCTGGTTTCGGCGTTGGGCTGGTCACGCACGAAGCCGGCGCTGGTGTCGTCCGGGTTGTCGTTCCATGCCACGAGCCAGTGGCCGTGGGCGGCGCCTTTTGGCAGCAGGTGAGTGCAGCCCTCGGGTTTTTCCAGGGCCAGGTCAACCGAAATGGCCTGGGCCTTGTCGTCCTTCTGCTCGGCCAGCCAGCGCCACGCCAGCACGGCACCAGGGCCGATGCCGCTAACCAGAGTGGCCGGGCCTTTCAGTTCGCGCAGGCCCGCTTGCAGGGCGCGGCTTTGCAGCAGGCAGTCTTTGGGCAGAATCACCTGGACGATCTGTGCCGAGGCGCTGCGGCTCAGGGTGGTCAATTGCTTGTCATTGAGTTTCTGGTCTTCATTGACCGCCACCAGCACCTGAGCCTTCGGCGTGCTGCCGGGGATGACGCGGGTCATCGCGGCGCCATCGGCCGGCGTCAGCCGTTCGAGGGTCGGTTCCGGTGCCGGGCGTTTCAGGTACCAGTAACCGCCACCGACAATCAGGGCCAGCACTACCAGTGTGGCCAGTACGTACCGCAGGGAGCGTTGAATCATCAGCGTTTCACCAATCCAGTCAAGCCGCCCGCAATCAGGGCGGCAGTGTCGGCCAGGGCAACCAGCGGATCGAGTCCGGCGGGCACGGCCATATAACGGGGTTCCCAGTCGGGCTGGAACTTGTCTTTGAAGCGGCGCAAACCTTGGAAGTTGTACAGCTGCTCACCACGGCGGAATACCATCGAGCCCAGGCGCTGGGTCAATGGTGCGCCGCGCCGGGGTTGCAACCCCGACAACGGCACCATGCCCAGGCTGAAGCGCGCGTATCCATGATTTTTATAATGTTGAATCAGGCCAACCATCATGAACTCCATGGTCAGCTTCGGGGCGTCGGGGTGCGCGCGCATCAGGTCGAGGCTGGCCAGTTCATGGCCGTAGGTCTCGAGCAGGTTGGCGAACGCCACCGGGCGCCCTTCGAAACGAATCACCGCGACACGGAAGTGCTTGAGGTAGTCATCACTGAAACGCCCGAGCGAGAAGCCTTTCTCGCGCACGTTCTTGCCGGTCAGCCAGGCATTGGAAATCACCTTGAGCTCGTCCATCGGCGCTTGCCCCGGCTCATGGATCTCCAGCGACAGGCCGTCACGGGTGCCGCGGTTCCAGGTGTAGCGCAGGTCCTTCATCTCTTTGCCCTTGGCTTCGAGATCAAAGCGGTGCAGATCGACCCGGGCTTCTTCGCCGAGCTTGATCGCGGTCAGGCCGATGTCCATGTAGTACGGCAGATTCTCGGCGCGTACTTGATAGAACACGGGGCGGGCGTGATGGATATCGCACAGGTCGCGGAACTGCCAGATCATTTCCGCCCGTTGCTGGGTCGGGCCGATCGGGTCATACAGCGCCACCAGGCTGCGGCCGCGGCGGGCGTACATCAGAAACGCCTCGTCGTTGGGGTGAAACAGCAGCGCCTTGTCACCGGTCAGGGCCAGGCCGCCATCCGGTTGGGACGAGGCCATGAGAATCTTTACCGCGCGCTCCAGCTCATCGGGCGTTGGCTGATGGATCACCGGGCGCGCGGTACGCAGCAGCCAGGTCAGGGACACCACCACCAGCAGGACCGCGGCGCCGAGCAGCGAGCGCAGGCCACGGGGAGCATCGGCGTCGAGGGTGAACTGCCACCAGAGTTGATGGCTGTAGGGAACGTCCTGATAGGCGAACAGCAGCAACCAGATCGACGCGCCGAGTACGCAGAGGCTGGATACAAGATACAGCGGCGAAAACGGCACTTCGGTCAGGCGACTGGGGCGATAGAACGAGCGCCGGAATACCCCCAGCAAACTCGCCGTCAGGGTCATCAGGCAAGCCTCTTCCCAGTCGAAGCCTTTAAGCAGAGAGAGCAGGGCGCCGACCAACAACAGAATGGTAGTCAGCATCCACGCGGCTGACAGGCGGCGACGCAGCCCCTGAGCCAGCAGCAGGCAGAGCACGCCCACCAGGCTGGCGCCGAAGTGCGAGGCGTCGACCAATCGATGCGGAATCAGAAAGCCGATGTGTTCAAGGCGGGTATCGATCTCCGGCGTCACGCCGGAAAACAGCAACACCACGCCGGACAGGAACACCAGCACCGCCAGAATCGGCGCGGCCATGCCAGATGCAGCACGCAAGGACTGGCGCGATTGAAACAGGCGCTGGCCTTCATTGACCAGCAGCAGTACGCAAGCCACCAGCAGCGGCAACACCACGTAGATCAGGCGGTAGAGCAGCAGGGCCGCAGCCAGTGGCGCGGCACCGAGCTTGTCGGCGAAGGCCGCGAGCAAAATCGCCTCGAATACCCCGACACCGCCCGGTACATGGCTGAGCACGCCAGCGGCCAGGGCTAATAGATAGACCAGCAGGAACGCACCAAAGGGCGGTGCTTCCGGCAGCAACAAATAGAGCACCGTCGCGGCGGCGGCCACGTCCAGAGCGGTGATGACCAGTTGCAGGAACGTCAGGCGCCGACCCGGCAGGCGCAAGGTGCGACGGCCGACCTTGACCAGCAGGTTGTCGGGGTAAGGCTGTTCCGGCAAGCGACGGCGATAGATGCCGATGGCCAGTACGGTGGAGAGCAGCAGCACGGCCACTGCAATCGCACCCAGCAATGTTTCGGAGAAGCCCAGGGCCATGGAGGCGGCGGGCAGGTTACTGAGGGTGGCGAGGGCGGCCAGGGGCGGAAGGGCACAGCCGAGCGAGAGGCTGGCAAACAAGGTCATGTGCGCGACTTCCGAAGCCCCCACGCCATGACGTGCATATAAACGGTAGCGAACCGAGCCGCCTGACAGCAGCGAAAGGCCGATAGCATTGCCAATGGCAAACGCGGTGAAGCCACCCAATGCCAATATTCGCGGCGCCAGCGTCACGCCGGCATAACGGCTGGCCGACCATTCGTAACCCAGCAGAATGATGAAGCCGATGACAGTCGCGCCGAGCGCACCCAGCAAGGCCGGTTTCGGCACTTCCAGAATCGAGTCGTGCAATGCGTACAGATCGAGTTCGCTCAGCAGGTGACGACAGGCAATCAGCGCAATGGCGAACAACAGCAAAGTGACCGCCAGCCCGATGGGCTGACGATATTTGCTGATTCGATCCAGCAAGCGCAGACGCTCGGCTTTGATCGGTTGTGTCGCTGTGACGGTGTCTTGTGAATCAGACGAGTTGGCGCGCATCAATCACCTCTTGGATTGTGCGCGACAGGATGGAGGTATCCAGCCAAGTTACCAATCCCTGTAGAAAAAAATAATCACAAATATTAACGCCTCTCACCGGATGTGGGCGATGGCGCGTCATCAGTCGTAGAAGGTTTCATCTGCGGTTCAGTCTGCTCTGAACTCACAGTCTGGAGATCCCGAACGGCTCACTGCACAGTGACAGGTCTTTGTTGCGAAAGGACTTTTTCAACAGATACAAAAAAGGCCACTCTTTCGAGTAGCCTTTTTTGATGTTTGGTTGCGGGAGCCGGATTTGAACCGACGACCTTCGGGTTATGAGCCCGACGAGCTACCAGACTGCTCCATCCCGCGTCTGTGTGTCGGCATTCTACAGAGGATCGCAGGGCTGTCAACCTTCAATCTCGGTAAAACCTGTTCCTGTTCAAGCGCTTAGGTGAAAAAAGCAATGGCTGACCGGCCTGAAACGCAGGCAGGGCAAGGCTTGTGGCTCTATCGGTAGGGCTCTTTCGATTGAGAAAATAAATTCCTCCGGCGCTTTTCCTACAAAGGAAAAAGAACATTCAGAGTACTGGTGCTATATACAGGTGTCAGTGAGATACTGCCGGTACGACTCACCAACACCTCATTTCTTCGCCATGAACACTGCTTTTATATGACGCAGCGAAAAATCATCCACGTCGATTGTGACTGTTTCTACGCCGCCATCGAGATGCGTGACGACCCGCGCTTGGCCGGTAAGCCATTGGCGGTGGGCGGCTCGGCGGATCGGCGGGGGGTGATTGCCACCTGTAACTATGAAGCGCGGGCTTATGGCGTACGCTCGGCCATGTCTTCCGGGCATGCCTTGAAGCTCTGTCCGGACTTGACCATCGTCAAGCCGCGCATGGAGGCCTATCGAGAAGCGTCGAAGGAAATTCATACGATTTTTCGCGATTACACCGACCTGATCGAACCGCTTTCCCTGGATGAGGCCTACCTCGACGTGTCGGACAGCGCGCATTTCGGCGGCAGCGCCACGCGAATCGCCCAAGACATTCGTCGCCGGGTCTCCAACCAGTTGCACATCACCGTGTCAGCTGGCGTGGCGCCGAACAAGTTTCTCGCCAAAATCGCCAGTGACTGGAAGAAGCCTAACGGCTTGTTCGTGATCACGCCGGATCAGGTGGAAGACTTCGTCAGTGGTTTGCCGGTGAGCAAGCTGCACGGGGTTGGCAAAGTGACCGCCGACAAACTCGGCAGGCTCGGCATCGTCGATTGCTCGCATTTACGTGAGTGGGACAAGTTGGCGCTGGTGCGGGAATTCGGCAGCTTTGGTGAGCGACTCTGGAGCCTGGCCCGTGGGATCGATGAGCGGTTGGTGCATAACGACAGTCGCCGGCAGTCGATCAGCGTCGAAAACACGTACGACGTGGATCTGCCGGATCTGGTGAGTTGTCTGGATAAATTGCCCGAGTTGCTGGAGTCCCTGAATGGCCGCATGGCGCGGATCGACAGCAGCTATCGACCGGGCAAGCCGTTCGTCAAAGTGAAATTCCATGACTTTACCCAGACTACTTTGGAACAGGCCGGGGCAGGGCGGGATCTGGGGAGCTATCAGTTGCTGCTGACCCAGGCCTTTAATCGAGGCGGGAAACCGGTGCGGTTGTTGGGGATTGGGGTGAGGCTGGAGGATTTGCGGGGCGGGTTTGAGCAGATGGAGTTGTTTGAGCGGTAGTTTGGGGGGGGATTTAAGGGCCTCATCGCGAGCAGGCTCGCTCCCACATTAGACCGCGTTCGTCTGAACAACTCGGTCAACTGTGGGAGCGAGCCTGCTCGCGATGCTTTTCGGCCTTAATTCGGCCCCGGATCCGCCACCAGTCGCCCGGCATCCTTGGTCAATGACTTGAGGAATTCGGTCTGCAACTCGGGATCGTTGCGGGTCAGTTCGATCAGGCTCTGTTCCAGCTCGCTGGCTTCTTCTTCCAGACCCAGCTCCGACAGACGTTTGACCCGGTGTACCCACTGGCTCACTTCGTCGTCTTCGAGGTCGTCGTAAATCAGCCCGTGCGCTTCGAGCAACTTGCTGCGCAAGGTGCTGCTGATAGCCAGGGACGAATCAGTATGCACATCGTCCTTGTTGTCCTCGACACTGATCTGCAGCTTGCCCAGATGATTGAGGTCATGTTCGGCGAACGGGCTGTCCAGCAGGTTCAGGCGCAACACGCCGTTACGGTCAGTGCTCAGCTCGAAGGTGTTCTTGCCGGCCTTGACCTGCACCGGGCGCTCGCTCCACGGCAGGCTCGAGTATTCCGTGCGCTTGTCGCGCTGGACTTCGTCGATACCCGCCAGGTTCTGTTGCGCCCGACCATGAGATTGCGCGTTCATGAACGGGTTGAGCCCGGCGAAACCATAGCTGAGCCAGTCCTTCGTCACGCTGTCCGGCAGATTGCCGAGGGCGAACACGTTGACCACGTTCGCACCGACACCGGCCACCACGGCTACCGCGCCCAGCGGGATCTCGTACACCTCCCTCCAGGGTTGGTAAGGCGTATAGCGATCATAACGACGCGTGACTTCGAACTCGGTGACTTCGAAGGTTTTCTGCTCGTGGATTTTCACCCGACGTTGCGGCAGCTCAAGCACCTTAGGCTCGCCGACATCGATCTGCAGGCTGTGATCGAGCAATTTGCGCTCGACCCGTTCCTCGTGCTCGCTGCGTTGTGACATTTGATTGGCACAGCCGCTGACCAGCAGCGCGCCGCACAGGGCGGCGCTACCGAGGCCTAAGGTGTTTCGCTTGAACATGACGTCTCTATCTGGTGTCAGCGGCGGATACGGGCCTGGAGGAAAGACAACACGTCGGCGACCGGCAGCGCTTGCGCCTCGGCCTCTGTGCGGCTCTTGTATTCCAGATTGCCGTCGGCGAGGCCGCGGTCACTGACCACGATCCGGTGTGGAATGCCGATCAGCTCCATGTCCGCGAACTTGATGCCCGGGCTGGTTTTCTTGTCGCGGTCGTCCAGCAGCACTTCGAAGCCGGCGGCAGTCAGTTCTGCGTAGAGCTTGTCAGTGGCTTCGCGAACCTGTTCGGTTTCGTAGCGCAGCGGAACCAGGGCTACCTGGAACGGAGCCAGAGCGTCGCTCCAGATAATCCCGTTCTCGTCGTTGTTCTGTTCGATGGCGGCAGCCACCACGCGGGACACGCCAATGCCATAGCAGCCCATTTCCAGGGTGACTGGCTTGCCGTTCTCGCCCAGCACTTCACACTTCATCGCTTTGCTGTACTTGTTGCCCAGCTGGAAGATGTGCCCGACTTCAATGCCGCGCTTGATTTCCAGGGTGCCTTTGCCGTCAGGGCTCGGATCACCGGCCACGACGTTGCGCAGGTCGGCAACGGTCGGAACCGGTAGATCGCGCTCCCAGTTCACGCCGAAGTAGTGCTTGTCGTCGATATTGGCACCGATGCCGAAGTCGCTCATCAGCTCGACGGAACGGTCGATGATGATCGGCAGTGGCAGGTTCAACGGGCCAAGGGAGCCGGCGCCAGCACCAATGGCGTCGCGCAATTCGGCTTCAGACGCCATGACCAGCGGGCTGGCAACGCCAGGCTGGTTGGCGGCCTTGATTTCGTTCAGCTCGTGGTCGCCACGGATGATCAGGGCAATCAGTTTGCCTTGCTCTTCAGCATGCACCACCAGGGTCTTGATGGTTTTCTCGATCGGCAGATTGAAGCCTTCGACCAGTTGCGCAATGGTCTTGGCGTTCGGCGTGTCGACCAGGCGCAGCTCTTCGGTAGGCGCGGCACGAGAAGTTTCGCGCGGTACGGCTTCGGCCTTTTCGATGTTCGCAGCGTAGTCGGAACCGTTGCTGAAAACGATATCGTCTTCGCCGGATTCGGCCAGCACGTGGAACTCGTGGGAGCCGGCGCCACCGATCGAGCCGTTGTCGGCTTCAACCGGACGGAACTTCAGGCCCAGGCGGGTGAACACGTTGCAGTACGCCTGGTGCATGCGGTCGTAGGTGATCTGCAGCGAAGGCTGATCAGCGTGGAACGAATAGGCGTCCTTCATGATGAATTCGCGGCCGCGCATCAAACCGAAGCGTGGGCGGATTTCGTCACGGAATTTGGTCTGGATCTGATACAGGTTGATCGGCAGCTGTTTGTAGCTGCTCAGCTCGTTACGCATCAGGTCGGTGATGACTTCCTCGTGAGTCGGGCCGGCGCAGAAGTCGCGACCATGGCGATCCTTGAAGCGCAGCAATTCCGGGCCGTATTCTTCCCAGCGACCGGACTCCTGCCACAGCTCAGCCGGTTGGGTGCTCGGCATCAACACTTCAAGAGAGCCGGCGGCGTTCATTTCTTCACGCACGATGGCTTCGACCTTGCGCATCACTCGCAAGCCCATGGGCAGCCAGGTGTACAGGCCCGAGGCGAGTTTGCGGATCATGCCGGCGCGCAGCATCAGCTGATGGCTGATGACGACCGCGTCGGAAGGCGTTTCTTTCTGTGTGGCGAGCAAAAATTGACTGGTGCGCATGGTTGGCCGTTGTCGGTTGCTGATGACGAGAAATGACGGAACATTGTACGGGCGAGATCTGCTGGCGTACAGGAGTCCGGCCGGCTGTGTGGCAGAGGGCGAGAATCTGCCCGCCCTCTGCCATGCTTCCTGCGTGAAGAGCCTACGATTCTTCCGCGACCTGGGTCTGAACCGGTTCCGGCGTCGGTGTCGGACCTGCGCGACGGTTCTCCTGGAACCAGTGCAAGGCGATCAACAGCAAGGTCGGAACACCCAGCAGGGCGGTGATCAGGAAGAAGTTGTGATAACCGAATTTCTCCACCATGACCCCTGAATAGCCGCCAATCAAGCGGGGCAGCAGGAGCATGATCGAGCTGAGCAGGGCGTACTGGGTGGCGGAGAACTTGAGATTGGTCAGGCTCGACAGGTAAGCGACAAATGCAGAAGTCGCCAGGCCCGAACTGAAGTTATCCAGTGAAATGGTGACAATCAGCATCTGCAGATTGGCCCCCATGTCCGTGAGCATCAGGAACAGCAGGTTAGTGCCGGCCGATGTCACACCGCCAATGAACAGAATGGGCAGAATGCCGAAACGCACGATCAGCAGGCCGCCCATGCCGGCGCCGACCAGTGTCATGATCAGGCCGAATATCTTGCTGACGCTGGCAATCTGATCCTTGGTGAACCCCTGGTCGATGTAGAACACGTTGGCCATCACGCCCATGACCGTATCGGACATCCGATAGGTGGCGATCAGCCCGAGCAGCAGCAGGGCTTGCCAGCGGTAACGCAGGATAAAGTCGTTGACCGGCGTCAGCACCGGCGCCAGGCCACGGCGGCCCATGGCCGACAAGCACAGGCCGGTAAGCGTGATATAGAGGATCGCCCGCAGGAACGCGCGGTCTTCGAGCAACAGGTCGAGCACGCTGACGCCTTCGAACAGTACGCTGGCGAAGTCAGTGTTGTAGAGCTGGGTGAACATGGCCGGTACGGACACCAGCAGCACGATAAGTACAAACACTGAGGCCAATTGATGCGCAAAGCTATAGCGCCCGGCCTGAAGTTGGGTTCGCAACGGCACCGGCGGTTCACGCATGAAGAGGGACGTCAGCAGTGCCGGGACCATCAGTGCGCCAAACAGCAGGTAAGTGCCGGCCCATGCCGAATGCTTATAGTTGAAACCGGTGGAGCCGAAGCCTTCGGCGAAGAACAGGGCGCCGGCGGTGGCCAGCAGTGCGGCAATCCGATAGCCGGACATATAGCTGGCGGCGAGCGCTGCTTGACGGCTGTCTTCAGCGATTTCCAGGCGATAGGCGTCGACGGCGATGTCTTGCGTCGCGGAGGCGAAGGCGACAACCACTGCAATAGCGATCAGCCAGGACAGATGTTTCTGCGGGTCGCAGAAGCCCATGCCGACCAGGCCGAGGATCACCAGCGCCTGGGACAATACCAGCCAGGAGCGTCGTCGACCGAGCTTGCCGAGCAGTGGCAGGCGCCATTGGTCGAGCAGCGGGGACCAGACCCATTTAAAGGCGTAGGCCAGGCCGATCAGGCTTGCATAGCCGATGGTTTCGCGGGCAACACCGGCCTCGCGCAGCCAGACTGAAAGCGTCGAAAACACCAGCATGTAGGGCAGGCCGGCGGCGAAACCAAGCAGTAACAGCACGAGCGTCGAGGGGCTGGCATAGGCGGCGAGCGCGGCGCGCCAGGTTTTACGGGGCATGGGCTGGAGTCTGCCTCAAGAATTACGGAAACAAAGCGCGCACTCTAACCGCTGTGCTCTACCGGGCGCCAGCCATGGCGCTGAATATCAACACGATTGTTCAGGATACTGATGCCTTCCATGCGCAATCGGGCTCGTTGTTCATCCCCCGAGGGGCTGCCCACGGGCAGGCTGATTCGTCCGCCGGCACCCAGCACGCGGTGCCAGGGCAATTTGGTGTCGCCGGGCAATTGGCTCAGTGTGCGCCCGACCCAGCGGGCAGCACGACCCAATCCCGCCAGCTCGGCGAGCTGACCATAACTCACGACTTTGCCCTCGGGCACTTGTGCCAGGGTCAGGTAGAGCGCCGTGCGTCGGATTTGCGCTGCGCTTTCGGTTTCAGAGGTTGAATCGGTCACGTCCCGGGCTTCCTGAAAAAATGCGCATTGACCGTCTGTAGAGTAAATCCTGGATCGCCTATTGAGAAATGAACTCCATAGAAATAGTCGGGTCAGTCCTTGTCAGGGCCTTATTCGTAAGGATAATGCCGACTTTTTTTCGCAAAGTTGAGCCTTCGATTCGCTTATGTTGTCCAGAACCTTGCTGTGCCTTGCTCTCGTCATTGCTTCCACTCCCTTGCTTGCCGATACCGTCTGGTTGAAGAACGGTGACAAATTGAGCGGCAAAATCACCCTCTTCGACGGTGGCAAGCTGTTGATCGAGACCCAGTATGCCGGGGCGGTTCCAATTGACTGGAAAGAGGTCAAAACCCTGGAAAGCGATCAGCAAATGCTCGTCAAGCAGGATGCCTACACCGGCGAGAAGGCCAAGTCGCTGCACGCGGCAGAAGATGGCAAAGTCACCCTGGCCAACGGCGATGGCCCCAAGACCGTGGAGCTGGCCAGTATTCAGCAGATGCTCAAGCCCAAACCGGTGGTCGAGGATCTGGTGTGGAAAGGTAATGTCGACATGGCGCTGGATTATCGGCGGGCCGAAAAAGATACCGATGATTATGACGTCGGCTTCAAAACCAGCGCGCGTCACGGTCGGTGGCGTCATACGGCGGAAGGTGAATACAACCGCGAGTTCCAGGATGACGTCGTTACCACTGATAACTGGCGTGCCGAATATTCTCTCGACCGCTTCCTCACCGAGAAGTGGTTCTGGCAAGGTCGTTTGAACTATAAGCGCGACAAGGTCGAAGAGCTTTCCCGTCAGCGCACCATCGGCACCGGCCCCGGTTATCAATTCTGGGATAACGAACTGGGCGCCTTCTCCTTGGGTTCGCTGCTGAATAACACGGATTATGAGTATTCCAACGGCAGAAAGGAAAACTTCTATTCCTTGGCGATGAAGTGGGACTACAACCGTTATCTGGTCGGCAAGAAGGTCGAGTTCTTCACCAATGGTGAGGTCGGAAAACCATTGTCGGGCGTGGCGGATTACGCCCTCGATGCCGAGGTCGGCCTGCGCTACAAAGTCACCGATTGGGCGTCGCTGAACCTGAAGGCCGAGAGAGATATCATCAGCGGCAGCGATGAGGCTGACCTGAGCAAAACCCGATACACCGCAGGGTTTGGCGTGGCCTGGTAACACGCTGAAAGATCAAAAGATCGCAGCCTTGGGCAGCTCCTGCGCGGGATTGAGGTACGTCCTGTAGGAGCTGCCGAAGGCTGCGATCTTTTTTTGCCCGGCAAAAGCATAGCTCCCGCTTAAGGGTGTAATGCTGTTCACTTAAGAGTCTTGAGTCAGTGAGTAACCTGTGGCGAGGGAGCTTGCTCCCACTTGAGTGCGTAGCGCTCACAAAAATCGGCGATTGTTATCAGATTTTTGGGGCCGCTACGCAGCCCAACGCGAGCAAGCTCGCTCGCCACAAAGGTAGGCATGACTGAAGAGTCGCGCTTAAGTGAACAGCATTACGCCTAAGGGCGGGGCTTTTTACCAGATGGATTGTTCTCTAGTCCTCAGTTAATTCATTCGCCTGCATTCGCCTTGGCGTTCACCTGACTCGTAGTGACACTCGAGAGTCAGGCTGCCGTCTTGTGCCCAGAAACGGCCAATACCCTGCGTCAGGTCATCCCGGTATGCAACTGACGTGTTCATCTGTCCGTTGTCGTACCAAGTGCGAAGCGACCCTTCAAGTTTGCCGTCCTTGTAGGTCTTTTGTTCCTTGAGTTGGCCATTTTTGTACCATTCCTTGAAGTCGCCTTGCTCGCGGCCCTGCTTATCCCACTGCCATTGCACAGTTTGGATGCCTTGGTCATTCCAGGTGGCGTAGCTGCGCCGCACGTTTTGTTCGTCGTTGAAGACTTTCTGTCGTACTTTTCCGTTGGGGTGATACTCGGTGTGCCAGCCCAGCGGTTTGCTGTCAACGTAATCCCCGCTGTGTTGGAGTGTGCCGTCTGGGTGATAATGCGTGCTCGGGCCGACCATTTTGCCCTCGACATACTGTCCGCGATGCTTGATCTGGCCGTCGGGGAAATACCCAAAAATGGGTCCGTGCAATACGTCGTTGCGATAACTGATGCGGCCGATTAGTGCGCCGTTCTCGTCGTATTCCAAATATTCGCCATCCACCCGTTTGCCTTGGCGCCAGTTGTACGACTCCGATATCTTGCCATTGTCGTGGTAAACGGTCTGCCAGCCTTCCAGCTCGTTGTTTAGATAGCTTTCGCGTTTGATTACGGTGAGGTTCTCAGAATACGTCAGTGCCTTGCCTTGGCGCATGCCATTAGCGTCGTGCTGATAGCTTCGGCGGAGCTTGCCGCTTCGGTAATAGCTTCTGTAGGCATGGACTGCCTTACCTGAAACAAAATCCTCGGCATCGACGAAATATTCATGACTCGGAGTTTGGGTTTCGACATAGAAGATCTGTGCTGCCCATGCCTTGCGTTTGCTGTCGTAGTCCATTGGCATCTTCAGGTAGTAAGACGCTTGCCCTTGACCTATGGGTGAAAAATCGCGATTCAGGTACTGTTTTCCATCCACAAGGGATGCCATGAGTTCACCGCATGCTTCAGGCGTACAGGGGCGCACCTTCTCGAGAAACGCTCGTTTGCGTTCGCAGGCCGAATGTGTAAGTAGAAGAGGGGTTTTCTGATCGATTAGTTGCTGGATTTCGTCGAGGGCTCGGCGAAACGAATCGTTGGGGATGCCCGCAGACTCGGGGGTCATGTAAACCTCATTGCTCCCGCAAGCATGAGGAGTCGAAAGCGTCAAAAGTGCCGCTGCTCTTAGCTGAATAGGGGCGTGACCATTTACCTCGGGCCCCTTCGCCAAATAGGTTGCTCGAGGGTTCATGCCGACAATTACTGTCGGATGCTCAGGAGGCGTTTCCGCGTGGGTTGTGAGTGGCTGTGTGAGGATCAGCAGCGCGGTGCCGAATGACTTCCAGGAGATGAATTGCATCCTGCTTCTTCCATGTGATTTTCCAGGGCGCGAATCATATAGAGGTGAAGCGGAGATAGGGCGATGCAAAACATTCAGGCACAAAAAAGCCCCGCTTTTGAGGGCGGGGCTTTTTACTAAAGCAGTTACAAGTTAGATAACTTGAACTTCTTCAGCTTGCATGCCTTTCTGACCGCGGGTAGCGATGAAAGAAACCTGTTGGCCTTCTTTCAGGCTTTTGAAGCCGTCGGATTGGATAGCTTTGAAGTGAACGAACAGGTCGTCACCGGATTGTGGAGTGATGAAGCCGAAGCCTTTTTCATCGTTGAACCACTTAACGGTACCGGTTTGGCGATTAGACATGGTGTAACTCCTTGAACAAAGATAACTGCGACGCAGGAAGAACCCTGGCCGAGACTGAGTGCAAAGAGCAGGAAAAATTCTTGTAGATGGTTGGATCGAAATTCAACATATCGTGTAGAGATTCTCAGTGACACAAGCAGCACAGTGGCGCCACCTTAACCCTTTTTCCGGAACGTGCCAATGGTTCGTGCGAAGGTTTCTCTGTTTTCATGACTGACGGTGCATCGAATGGCGGTGAAGGCCCTGAATTCACGGGGGATCGTCGAGAATTGTCTCCCGGACTTTGAACCCGGAGCGCCTGCCCGGTAAGATGCCGGACAGAATTTTTCCACCTCGCTATTCAGGACACCCGCCATGAGCATCAAATCGGACAAGTGGATTCGCCGCATGGCGCAAGAGCACGGCATGATCGAGCCCTTCGTCGAGCGCCAGGTGCGCGGCAGCGACGATAGCCGTGTGATCTCCTACGGCGTGTCCAGCTACGGCTACGATGTGCGTTGCACCAATCACTTCAAGGTGTTTACCAACATCAATTCGGCGATCGTCGACCCGAAAAACTTCGATGCTGGCAGCTTCGTCGATATCCACAGCGACGTGTGCATCATTCCGCCGAACTCCTTCGCTCTGGCCAGCACCGTCGAATACTTCCGCATCCCGCGTAATGTATTGACCATTTGCCTGGGTAAAAGCACCTACGCGCGTTGCGGCATCATCGTCAACGTCACGCCGCTCGAGCCTGAGTGGGAAGGTCACGTGACCCTGGAGTTCTCCAACACCACCAATCTGCCGGCGAAAATCTACGCGAACGAAGGCGTGGCGCAGATGTTGTTCCTTGAGTCGGACGAAGAGTGCGAAGTCTCCTACAAGGACCGTGGCGGCAAGTACCAGGGCCAGCGTGGCGTGACCCTGCCGCGTACCTGAGTCAGCCGTCTGACAAACCGTTGGAATTCCTGAGCGGGCGTACACTCTATGGAATGTACTGCTCCGATTCGCGCAAGGCGGATCGGGCCATCGCTCAGGAGTGCTTCATGAAGATCGATCCGCGAATAAGTGCCGAACTGGCAAGGCTTGAGCCCAATCAGGTTGGCGTGCTGGCCTGGTCCTTGTTGGCACATCCGCCCGTCAGCATGGCAGGGGGCATCCCCGGCCAGCCTGATCCTGACACCCCCAACGAACAACCGACAGAACCTGGAGAGCCCACCCTGCCGGATGAGCCGCCTCCTGCGCCTGTTGCCTGATACCTGTAGGAGCTACCGAAGGCTGCGATCTTTGGTGGGTTGCGAGATTTCACAGCCGAAAAGCCAGATCAAAAGATCGCAGGCTTCGCCAGCTCCTACAGAGCGATCTGTAGGGGGGGGCGAAACCTGCGATCTTTTTATTTCAGGTTGCCGCTCAAGAACTGCTTCAGTCGCTCGCTCTTCGGATTGCCCAGCACATCCTCCGGCGCCCCTTCTTCTTCCACCAGCCCCTGGTGCAGGAACAGCACCTGGCTCGATACCTTGCGGGCGAAGCTCATTTCGTGGGTGACCATGATCATGGTCCGGCCTTCTTCGGCCAGGCCCTGGATGACCTTGAGCACTTCGCCGACCAGTTCCGGGTCGAGCGCCGAGGTCGGTTCGTCGAACAGCATGACTTCCGGTTCCATGGCCAGCGCGCGGGCAATGGCTACCCGTTGTTGCTGACCGCCTGAAAGGAACGCCGGGTACTGATCCGCCACGCGTGCCGCCAGGCCAACCTTGTCGAGGTAACGTCGGGCACGGTCTTCGGCCTCTTTCTTGCTGCAACCCAGTACCCGGCGCGGGGCCATGGTGATGTTTTCCAGCACTGTCATGTGGCTCCACAGGTTGAAGTGCTGGAATACCATGGCCAGGCGGGTGCGGATTCTTTGCAGTTCATCGTCATCGGCGACGCGCATTCCGTGACGGTCGTGGATCATGCGGACCGTCTGACCGTCCAGGCTCATGGCGCCGTCGTTGGGTTGTTCGAGAAAGTTGATGCAGCGCAAAAAGGTGCTTTTGCCCGAGCCGCTGGCGCCGATCAGGCTGATGACGTCGCCGGTTTTGGCCTTGAGCGAAACGCCTTTGAGCACCTGATGATCGCCATAGCTTTTATGCAGGCCTTCGATGGTCAATTTGTACATGGGGCATGCATCCTCAAGGCGAAAGTAGGTAGCCGCTGCGATAGGCTTCGGTGCCCGCGACGTGGGCGATCACCATGCCGGCAGTGGCCATGCGCCGCAGCGAACGGGCATACATCAGCCCGGCGGCGGTGCAATGAACAGGGGTGACGCGATCATTGATCGGGTCGATGATTTCGGCAATCAGTTGCCCGGCCTCCAGGTATTCCCCAGGCAGGGCAGTGAACACCAGCAGCCCGCCCACCGGCGTCGCCACCGGTTCGACGCCGGCCAGCGGTGTGGCCGGGTAGGGCAGTTCGGGTAATGGCGCCGGCTCACCGGCAATCGCGCCGAAATGAATCAGATAATCGATCAGCGCCTGACAGTCGAGGCTGGCCAGCGGGTGATTGACGTCACCCTGGCCGCGCAATTCGACGGTGACTGAAAAACTGCCCGGCGGAATCTCGAACTGCTCGCCGAAGCGCTCTTTCAGCTGCCACCAGAGCAGGGTGAAGCATTCATCGAACGATTGGCCGCCAGAATCGGTGGCCAGCAGGCTGGCTTCGGAACCGATGTAGCGCGCCAGCGGCTCGACCTGCGGCCAGGCCTCAGGCGTGGTGTAAAGGTGCGCCACGGCTTCGAAATCGCAATGCAGGTCCAGCACCATGTCCGCATCGCAGGCCAGCCGTTGCAGGGTCAGGCGTTGGGATTGCAGCTGCGTGGCTGCGGTCTGCCGCGCCAACGCCTTGCGCAGGCTGTCGCGGATCAGTTCGAGGTTACGTTGCGGATCGTCGCCGAGCAGGCCTTCGATCTCGTTGCCGACTTCTTCACTCAAGTCGACGAACCAGCGATTGAAGTTCTGCCCGCTTTCCAGCTCGTAGCGGCCCAGTGGAACGTCCATCAACACTTGTTCCAGGCCGACCGGGTTGGCCACGGGCACCAGCACGATTTCGCTGCGCAGCCGGCCGGCGGCTTCCAGCTCCGCCAGACGTTGCTTGAGGTGCCAGGCCACCAACATGCCGGGCAATTCATCGGCGTGCAGGGAGGACTGGATGTAAATCTTGCCTTTGGCCGACTGCGGGCCGAAGTGGAAGCTGTGAATCTGTCGCACGGTCCCCGGCAGCGGGGCCAGCAGGTCATGAATCTGGTGGCGCATGTACGAATTGTCCTAGTGAGTCGGCCCGAGGAAGGCCAGCCATCGGCGTTCGGCGAGACGGAACAGGCCGACCAGCGCAAAGGTAACGGTCAGGTAGATCAGCGCGGCGATGCCGAACGACTGGAATGTCAGGAAGGTCGCAGAGTTCGCATCGCGAGCGACTTTCAATACATCCGGGATGGTCGCGGTGAATGCCACGGTGGTGGAGTGCAGCATCAGGATCACTTCGTTGCTGTAGTAAGGCAACGAGCGACGCAAGGCCGACGGCATGATCACATAAGCGTAGAGCTTCCAGCCTGACAGGCCGTAGGCCTTGGCCGCTTCGACTTCACCGTGCGCCATGCTGCGAATCGCCCCGGCGAAGATCTCCGTGGTGTAGGCGCAGGTGTTCAGGGCGAAGGCCAGGATCGTGCAGTTCATCGCATCGCGAAAGAACGCATCGAGTACTGGCTGAGCACGCACGGCGGCCAGGCTGTAGATGCCGGTGTAGCAAATCAGCAACTGGATATACAGCGGCGTACCCCGGAACAGGTAGGTGTAAAACTGCACCGGCCAGCGGATGTAGACCTTGGGCGAAACCCTGGCGATGGACAGCGGGATCGACACCAGAAAACCGATGAAGATCGAGGCGCTGAGCAGCCACATGGTCATGGCCAGGCCAGTGATGTTGTAGCCGTCGGTATAAAGGAAGGGTTTCCAGTATTCCTGCAAGAGTTCGATCATCGTACGGCCTCCCGGGAACCGGCGGCGTAGCGGCGTTCGAGCCAGCGCAGGACGACGTTGGAAGCGCTGGTGATCAGCAGGTAAATCAGGGCTGCCAGCACCAGGAAGTAGAACAGTTGATAAGTGCTTTTACCGGCGTCCTGCGCGGCTTTGACCAAATCGGCGAGGCCGATGATCGAAACCAGCGCGGTGGCCTTGAGCATTACCATCCAGTTGTTGCCGATGCCTGGCAAGGCGAAGCGCATCATTTGCGGAAACACCACGAGACGAAAACGTTGGCCGCGTTTGAGGCCATAGGCGGTGGCGGCTTCAACCTGGCCCCGCGGTACGGCGAGGATCGCCCCACGGAAGGTTTCGGTGAAGTACGCGCCATAAATGAAGCCCAGGGTGATGACCCCGGCGCTGAACGGGTTGATCTCGATGTATTCCCATTCCATGAAATCGGTAAACGAGGTCAGCCAAGTTTGCAGGCTGTAGAAAATCAGCAGCATCAGCACCAGGTCGGGCACGCCGCGAATCAGCGTGGTGTAGAGCTGGGCCGGTACGCGCAGCAGTTTGACTTTTGACAGCTTGGCACTGGCGCCCAGCAGGCCGAGCAACACGGCCACCAACAGCGACAACACCGATAATTTGATGGTCATCCAGGTGCCTTCCATCAGCAACGGACCGAAGCCCTGGAGGCTGAAGGCAGAAAGCCCCAGGCTTTGTAATAGGTTTTCGAACATAAATCAGCAACCTGATCGGGTGAAAAAAGCGCCCATCGCGAGATGGGCGCCGGGCATTATTTGCCGCTGTACAGATTCAGATCGCCAAAGTGTTTCTTCTGAATGGTGGCGTAGGTGCCATCGTCGTGTAACGCTTTGATACCTTTATCCAAAAGCGCCTTGAGGTCTTTGTTACCTTTAGAGATACCGACCGCTGTTTTGGCTGGCAGCAATTCGCTGTCGACTGGCTTGCTGACTTCGTAATCGGCGCCTTTTGGCGACTTCAAGAAGCCCAGTTCGGCTTGCAACATGTCCTGAATGGCTGCGTCGAGACGGCCGGAAGTCAGGTCGGAATACACCTGATCCTGGTTCTGATAGGCCTGGGTTTTCACGCCGGCCTTGTCCAGCACGGCTTTGGCATAGGCTTCCTGAATGGTGCCTTGCTCGTAACCGACGGTTTTGCCCTTCAGCGAAGCGACATCTTCAGTCAGGCCGGAACCTTTCTTGAACACGTAAGCGGTTGGGCCGGAGAACAGCTCGCTGGAGAAGTCGATGACTTTTTCGCGGGCCGGGGTGACGGTCATCGAAGAGATCACACCGTCGAATTTATTGGCTTTCAAGCCCGGAATCATGCCGTCGAAATCGCTTTCGACCCATTTGCACTTGACCTTCAGCTCGGCGCAGATCGCATTGCCCAGGTCGATGTCGAAGCCTACCAGGCTGCCGTCGGCTGCTTTGGACTCGAACGGCGCGTAAGAAGGGTCAACGCCAAAACGCAATTCTTTGTATTCCTTGGCCAGCGCGGAGCCAGCAGCCATGCACAACGCCAGTGCAGAAAGGGTCAGCAATGCTTTTTTCATTATTCAATCCCTAAGAACCAATATGAGCGCTTGTGGCGCAGAAGTACTGTTACTGGAAAGCGTAAGACCTATTAAAAGTAGCAATTTCCGAACCAGAGTCCCGAACAAGCGTTTAAAAGGTAATACAAGAAGTGGCAAAGCGCGATCTATGCACGAAAACGGGCATCGCCAGATTCTTGCGCCAGGGTGGTGCCAAGTGTGGGGAGCCTAATGCCTGATCAGTTAAGCCACAATCCATGTGGGAGCGGGCTTGCTCGCGAAGAGGGCGTGTCAGTCGACATTAATGTTGCCGGGCACACCGCTTTCGCGAGCAAGCCCGCCCCCACAGGTTCTGCAACTTCACTGACCTGCATTGGGGCAGCAGGATCAGGTCAGGTGAGCAAATCCTGCAATGTCGCCAGGCTGTCAGCGTCCTCCACCGACTTGTCCTGCCGCCAACGCAGCATCCTCGGAAACCGCACAGCAATTCCGCTCTTGTGCCGTTTCGACAGGGCAATGCCCTCGAATCCCAGCTCAAACACCAGGGTCGGCTTCACACTGCTCATCGGTCCGAATTTTTCCACCGTGGTCTTGCGTACGATGCTGTCGACCTGACGCATTTCTTCGTCAGTCAACCCGGAGTAAGCCTTGGCGAAAGGCACCAGCGTTCGCTCGCGGGCAGAGGGTGGGCCGTCCCACACAGCGAAGGTGTAATCAGTGTAGAGACTGGCCCGACGGCCATGACCCTGTTGGGCATAGATCAGCACCGCATCGACGCTGAACGGGTCGACTTTCCATTTCCACCACACGCCCATGTCCTTGGTCCGTCCGACGCCATACAGCGCATCGCGGGCCTTGATCATCATGCCTTCGACGCCCAGTCTGCGGGAGGCCTCTCGTTGGCGGGCGAGGTCGAACCAGTCTTCACCGGTCAGCACGGGCGAGCTCAGTAACACCGGGTTTGCGCAGGTGAGGATGAGTTGCTCCAGCTGAGTGCGGCGCGTGACTTGAGTCTGGTTACGCCAATCCTCACCCTGCCATTCCAGTAAGTCGTAGGCCTGGATGACCACGGGCACCTCATCGAGGATTTTTTTGCTCAGCATTTTACGGCCGATCCGCTGTTGCAACAGGGCGAAAGGCTGCACTGAAGGAGACGATAGCGATTGCGCGTCGAAGGCATCCTCGGTAGACGGTTGCGCGGCTTTCCAGGCGACGATTTCACCGTCGATCACCGTGCCATCGGGTAAGTCATGGACCAGGCTCTCCAGTTCGGGGAAGCGTTCAGTCACCAGTTCTTCACCTCGCGACCAGATCCACAAGCGCCCATCGCGCTTGACCACTTGAGCGCGGATGCCGTCCCACTTCCATTCCACCTGCCACTCACTGGCCGGCCCGAGCAGGGCGTCGAACTGCTCGACCGGGTGCGACAACCCATGGGCAAGGAAAAACGGGTACGGCTGGCCACCCCGTTGGGCATGCTCATTGGGTGATTCGGGGGCGATCAGCTTCAGGTAACTGGCGGCGCTTGGGCGGTTAGACAGATCGGTGTAACCCACCAGCCGCTGGGCCACGCGTTTGCTGTCTAGCCCAGCCATCGCCGCCAGGGCGCGGGTAACCAGCAACTTGGAGACACCGACACGGAAACTGCCAGTGATCAATTTGATGCAGAGCATCAGGCTTTGGCGATCCAGTTGTGCCCACAGGGCGGGCAAGCATTCGGCGAGGGTCTGCGCAGGCGCGTTACGCAGCGGCAGCAGTTTGTCTTCAATCCACACCGCCAGCCCGTCGGTCGATGTGTGGCGCGTTTCGGGCAGCACCAGCGAGATGGTTTCCGCCAGATCACCGACGGCCTGATAACTTTCTTCGAACAACCAGGGCGAGAGTCCGGAAAACGCTGTTGCCATTTCCCGCAGCATTCGTACCGGCACCAATTGCCGAGGTCGTCCACCGGACAGAAAGTACACCGCCCAGGCGGCATCTTCGAGCGAGGCTTGGGCGAAATAGTTCTGCATCGCCGTCAGTTTGGCGTTGCTCGAGGTGGTGGCATCGAGTTCGGCATACAAGTCGGCGAAGGCTTTCATGCCAGCACCTCGGCGCCCTCGGGTTCGAGAACTGTGGTGTCTTCATCATCGCCGTATTCGGTGCTGAAACTCATGGCATCGAGGCCTAGTTCGCGCAGATGGCGCACCAACACCCCGATTGAACCATGGGTGACGATCACGCGTTCGGCTCCGGTTTGTTCGATGGCCCAGAGCAGGCCGGGCCAGTCGGCGTGATCGGACAGCACGAAACCGCGGTCCACGCCGCGCCGCCGCCGTGTCCCGCGCAATCGCATCCAACCGCTGGCGAAGCCATCGCTGTAGTCACCGAAACGCCGTATCCAGGGGCTGGCGCCAGCCGAAGGTGGTGCGAGGACCAAGGCCTTGCGCATCATCGGGTCATGTTTTTTTACTTCGCCGGAATAGATCGTTGGCGGTAAATAGATGCCGCTCTCGCGATAAATCCGATTGATGGGTTCAACCGCGCCATGTACCAGAATGGGGCCGAGGCTGGCATCGATGCCATGGAGAATCCGCTGTGCCTTGCCGAAGGCGTAGCAGAGCAGCACGCTGGTTTTGTCGACTGCGGCGTTGGTCTGCCACCACTGATTGATCTCGGCAAAGATTTGCGTCTGGGATTGCCAGCGGTAAATCGGCAGGCCGAACGTCGATTCTGTGATGAACGTGTGACAGCGCACCGGCTCGAACGGCGCACAGGTGCCGTCGGGCTCGGTCTTGTAATCCCCCGAGGCGACCCAGACCTCACCGCCGTATTCCAGTCGTATCTGGGCCGAGCCGAGTACATGGCCCGCAGGGTGGAAACTCAGTTTTACGCCGCGGTGCAGCAACTGCTCGCCATAGGGCAAGGTTTGCAGATTGATGTCCTGGCCCAGGCGCGCGCGCAGAATGCCTGCACCCGATGCCGCCGCCAGATAATGTTGATTGCCACGGCGAGCATGGTCGCTGTGGGCATGGGTGATGACCGAGCGTTCGACCGGCTGCCATGGATCGATATAGAAATCACCAGGCGGGCAGTACAAACCTTCAGGACGGGCGATAACAAGGTCCATATTGTTACCCAAATGGAGAGGCCTGTTAGCTAGGAGGTTTGCGCGTGGCGAGAAGTTCTATTTTTTTCAAGGAAGGATGGTGGGGTTAAACAGGCCGCTATCGCGAGCAGGCTCGCTCCCACATTTAATCGAGTTCTGTCAGAAAGAATGCGATCAAATGTGGGAGCGGGCTTGCTCGCGAAGACGGCGGTACATTCAACAACAATGGGACCGGCAGCATGCTTTCGCGAGCAATCCCGGTCCCACTCGAGGTTACTTGCCAGGCGTCAGCGTCAACCGCGTCTTGCCATACACCTTGTCAAAGTTCTGCGGCTGCATTGGCAGGCTCATGTATTGCCCCTTGAGCCATGGATCGACGCTGTCGAGATAGTGCGGGCTGGCCGGGTTGCCGGATTGACCGGTACCGTTCTGGCCCATCAGCGGTTCGGCCTGGCCGAAATCGACGATAAAGCGCATGGCCGGCGCCAGCGTGGTGTTGAAGTCCTGACCCCAGGTGAACGCGGCGGTGTTGAGCGTGGTGTGGTCGCCGCCGGCTGGCAGCGGACCGCGCACGGTCTGGCCACTGGCGTTCTTCCACTCGTAGCGATGCAGTTTGCCCCACTGCCAGGCTTTGTGATCGCCACCCAACTGGCTGTCACCCGCGCTGATCGCGGCCGCCAGGCTACGGGCGAGGATCGTCGGTTTGTCTTCTTTCTGCGGGGTGCGCAGATCGTCCCAGAACGGACTGTCCTCACGGCCCAGCAGATGATCAGCCTGCGCCGCGTAAGACAACTTGCCGTTGGCGATAAAGGCTTTCCACGCCGGGGTGCTTTCCGGGCCGAGTTCGTCGAGGAAAATCTGCTTAGTGCTTTCCTGCAGGAACAGCTCGTAGATCGCCGCGTCGGCGGAGGTCGGGCTGAGTTTGCCGTCGAAAGCCATCAAGCGCGTGTAAGCCTCGCGCGCCTTGCCGCGATCAGCCTCCGGCAGCGCTTCGATGGCCTGTTTGAGTGGCTGAGCCATGCCCGGCGCTTCAAACACCTTCTTCAGCTTGGCGGCGAAGGTGGTGGTCTGATCGTATTGCATGGCGATCAGGCTACGCGTGTCGTGTTTGCCCACGCCCGCCAGTTCGGCCATGCGTTCGCCGCGCTCCGGCGCCGACCAGGAGTTGGACAGCTGCATGCCGTAGCCATGGGGAATGACCCGCTGGTTGGCGGTGCCGAGCCAGCCTTGGGCCGGGTCCTGGTCATACGGATGGAGCATCGGGTCGGCGTAACCGTCCCAGTCATAGCGACCTTCCCAACCCGGCGATGGCAGCAAGCCTTCGCCTTCGCGACGGTTCGGGTAGCGACCGGTGACTTGCCAGCCGATATTGCTGGCATCGGCAAACACCAGATTCAGCGCAATGGCGCGTACTTCACGGCTGGCGTCCGAGGCTTTCTCGACGCTCTGCGCTCGAGACAGATCGAAAAAGGCGTCCAGGGTTTTGTCATCGGTGAAGTTCGGCGTCTGCAAGGCCAGGCCGAAACCATTCGCCAACGCGGTGCCTTGGGCGCTGTTGAGCAACGGCCCGTGGCGGGTTTCGTACACCGCTTCGCGAATCGGCTTCTGGCCTTTGACGAAGTAGGTTTCGTTGCGCACGATCGCCGGCTGCCATTTGCCGCTGACTTCGTAGGAAAGGCCATTGCCCTGACGTTTGATTTTTTCCAGGAACAGGTCCTGGTTGTCGCCCATGACCGTGGTCATGCTCCACGCCACTTTGCCGTTAAAACCACCGAGCACCATGGGTAACCCGGCAATGGTCACGCCGGAGGCCTGGTATTTCGGCGCGCGAATCTGCACGTAACTGAACAGTGACGGCACGCCCAGCGGCCCATGACTGTCGCTGGCCAGCAGGCTTTTGCTGCTGCGACTGCGTTGCGGAGCGATCGCCCAGTTGTTCGAAGACGTGGCCCCCAACAAGTTCAGGTCGGACAGTTGGCCCGTGGCTTTATTGATTTCGCTCAGCCCCGGGATTTGCCCGTTGAGCTTGATGCCCTGAAGTTTTTCGGCTTCAGCGACCGGCAGTTTTTCATCGGGTGCGGACGGCGCAAGCCACGCCAGCTTGTCGGTACTGACGGTCTGGGCCAGCATCAATAAGGAGATTTCTTCCGGCAGGTTCGCCGATTGACTGAAATTCAGCAGGCAGAAAATCAGCGCTGAATCTTCAGGTTTCCAGTATTCCGGTTTGTAGCCAGTGGCCGCGAGGTCCGCAGGCAGTTTGTCGCGGTAGCGGAACAGGTAGGCGTTGACCCCACGGGCATAGACTTCGAAGAAACGTTTGAGGCGCGGCGAAGAGGCCTTGTACAGCTCACCCGCGCTTTTCTTCAGATTGACTGCACGCATGTAGCGGTCGGCATCGAGCAGGTCCGAACCGGACATCTCCGCCAGACGGCCCTGGGCCAGCAAACGCAGAGTGACCATTTGCGTAATGCGGTCGCTGGCGTGAACGTAGCCGAGGGTGAACAGTGCATCGTGGAAGCTGTTGCTCTCAATCAGCGGCATGCCCATGGCGTTGCGTCGAATCGAAACATTCTGCGCCAGACCCTTGAGCGGTTGCACGCCGGAGGTCTGCGGGAGGGTGTCCTGGGTGTTCCAGGTCTGACAACCAGTCAGGCTCAAAACACTGGCCACTGCTGCGGCAACGCCGAACCGGGGAAGTAAATGTGTGAGGGCTGGCGAGGCCATGGCAAAGCTCCTGCGGGGGTAGTGGTGCCCCGCCTCGAAAGTCGCTGTTCAGTGTTGACGGCGTCTAATGTCGTCAGACTGCGTTGCCGCTCCTCGCCATAGCGGGCTATGACTCGTCGCGGCGCCTTGCCTGACAACATTAGCCACTCGCCAAAACTGAACGGACTTCCGAGGCGGGGCACAATAAAGGCGCTACGTTAGTGAGCAGGAGGTGGCCGCGCAAGCGGGGTACAGATCTTATTTCGGGATTTAATTGTTAAACCCAAAAGATCGCAGCCTTCGGCAGCTCCTACGGGTGTACGCCGATCCCCTGTAGGAGCTGCCGAAGGGTGCGATCTTTTGATCTTTCTCTATCAGGATTTCGGTGGATTAATCTTTGCCACTAGCGCATACGCCTTCACCGTCGCCGGGCGGTTCTGGATGTGGTTGAACCAACGCAGCACGTTGGGGAAGTCTTCCAGGTTCTGGCTCTGCCATTTGTGAGAAACGATCCACGGGTAGATCGCCATGTCGGCAATGCTGTATTCGCTGCCGGCAACAAATTCATTGTTGGCCAGTTGCTTGTCTAGCACCCCGTAGAGACGGGCCGTTTCGTCGATGTAGCGCTTGATCGCGTAAGGGATTTTTTCCGGTGCGAATTGGCTGAAATGATGATTCTGCCCGGCCATCGGCCCCAGGCCACCCATCTGCCAGAACAGCCATTGCAGCGCTTGCTGGCGCCCGCGCAGGTCTTTGGGCAGGAACTTGCCGGTTTTCTCCGCCAGGTACAGCAGAATAGCCCCCGACTCGAACAGCGACAGTGGAGCGCCGCCATCGGCCGGCTCATGATCGACGATGGCCGGGATTTTGTTGTTCGGCGAGATCTTCAGGAACTCGGGTTTGAATTGGTCATTCTGGCTGATGTTGATCGGGTAAACGTTGTACGGCAGGCCGGCTTCTTCCAGGAATATCGAAATCTTGTGGCCATTTGGGGTGGTCCAGTAATACAAGTCGATCATGAAGTACTCCAAATCAAGAGACATCGTCAGGTACGGACAGCGACCGTCGGCATCAGATCGTCCTGTTTGCGTTTGATGGCTTGCCAGTAGCAAGAGGTGATGCTGAAGTGCGGGGAATTCAATGCCCCGGCAGGAGAAAAGTCGGCATGGAGCTCAAGACAAACGCAGCGCTGATCATCATCGATCAACAAAAAGGCATCCTGCATCCCAAACTGGGTCGTCGAAACAACCCTCAAGCCGAAGAGCGCATCCTGGAATTGCTGGGACATTGGCGCCGAACCGGGCGGCCGGTGATTCATGTGCAGCACCTGTCCCGCTCAGAGGATTCAGTGTTCTGGCCGCAGCAATCGGGGGTTGAATTTCAGGAGCGTTTTCAACCATCGATGGGTGAGTGGCTGATTCAGAAGCAGGTGCCGGATGCCTTTTGTTCGACGGGGCTGGAAGCGCGTTTGCGCGAGGAGGGGATCGATCAGTTGATCATCGTGGGTGTGGCGACCAACAATTCGGTGGAGTCCACGGCGCGAACGGCCGGGAGTCTGGGGTTTGAAGCGTGGGTTGCGCAGGATGCGTGCTTTACCTTCGACAAGGCGGATTTTTTCGGTAACGCCCATTCAGCCGAGGAAGTGCATGCGATGTCGCTGGGTAATTTGCATGGGGAGTATGCGACGGTTGTCGGCACAGCAGAAATATTAACGGCTGGCTGAAAACCTGTGGGAGCGAGCTTGCTCGCGATAGCGGTCTAACGGCCAAATTGATAGTGAATGTGCCGCCGTCTTCGCGAGCAGGCTCGCTCCCACAGGGATCTTTTGTGAACCACAAAATTGTGAGCACCGCCGATCAAATGTGGGAGCGAGCCTGCTCGCGATAGCGATTCAACAGGCGAAAAAGATATCCGCCCGAAGCATCAAGCGCCGTGGCACTTCTTGAATTTCTTGCCGTTGCCGCATGGGCAAGGGTCGTTGCGGCCGACATCTTTCAGGGCGTTGCGCACCGGTTCCTGGTGGGCGTGACCGCAGTTCGGGCCGTGGACATGGCCATGGTCGTGATCATGGTGGTCGTGATGGTCATGATCGTGGTTGCAGTCAGGGCCATGGACATGAGGTTGCTGGGTCATCGGGGTCACTCCGGAATTAAATCGGCGGCGATTATCACGCCATTGCGCGCCAGGTGCACGTAGTGCGCGATGAATATACCGGTTTCCAGTTCACCTTCCAGACGATAGGGAATCGGTTGGTCGGGTTTTTTCAGCAGTTTCACCAGCTCCCGAACCTTGGGCCACAGGTTGGTGCGGATCGGCACTTTAAAATAAGCGCTGCGTTTGGGGCCGACCGTGAACCAGTGTTCGTGCTCACCTTCGGCCAGCAGGATGTCCCCGAGGTGAATGCGATATTCCAGGGCGCGCACCGTCAGGTCCTGGTCATTGGGATTGTCGACGCGAAAGTGCAACAGGAACTTCTGCTCCAGTAGTTTGGCCCGGACCACCTCGACCTTGACCAGATGCACTTGTGGCTCCGGCAAGTCGTCGCCGAACCACGACGCGCAGCCGCCGAGCCCCAGAAACAGGAGCAGGGTGAGCAGCTGTAAAGCGCGCCGTTGACGGGTCATGGTGAGGTATCTCCCTTGAGACCCAGTCTAGCCTTAAAAAGATCGCAGCCTTCCGCGGCGCCCATAGGCGCGTAGGAGCTGCCGAAGGCTGCGATCTTTTTGCGGTTGATCAACTCAAGCGCCGAAATAACTCGCGCAACACTTCTTGAACTTCTGCCCGCTGGCGCACGGGCACGCATCGTTGCGCCCGGCCTTGAGTGGCACGGTGGGATCGATGAAGTACCAATGGCCGGCGTTTTGTACGAATGACGAACGTTCGCGGTGACTGTGTTCGCCGCTGCTGTCGTGCCAGCGAGCGGTGAAGGTGACGAAAGCGTGCTCCGGCTGACCGCCAAAGACCTCGGCGCTTTCCACCTCAAGGCCCAGCCAGGTGCTTTGGGCGCTCCAGTCGCTGATCGACTGGCGATCCAGGCCGGCCTGTTGTGCGGGCAGAGTGGTCGTCACCAGATAGTCGATCAGCCCCAGTACATAGGCGCTGTAGCGCGAACGCATCAAGACTTCGGCGCTAGGGGCCGAATGGCCGGCATGGTAATGGCCGCAGCAGGCATCGAGCAGCGTGCCGCTGCCGCAAGGGCAAATGGATGTACTCATTGCGTTACCACCAATATTTCCCGAAGTTTTCCGGATTGGCCCAGAAGCGTGAGTTCAGCCAGTCGGGCACCTGTTTATAGTCAAGCAGATCGTAGGTGAACAGGGTCAGCACTTGATCGTCGCGCTGGAAGCGTTCGCTGGCTTGCAGCGCCAGGGAGAAAAAATCCGTCTCTTGCCAACCGCATGCCGGCAAGTCGGCCAGCACCGCAATGCGACTGGCATTGAGGTTGCGTATTCCGCCAAGCAGATTCAGGCCGTCGCGCTTGGGCAAGTGCTCGAGGCAATCGACCACCAGCGCCAGGTCAAACCGCTGCGCCGCCAGCTCGGCCGGCAGTGGCCCGGGCGCCGCAAAGGCGACGATGTTGTCCGGGTGGGCGAGCTTGAATGCCTCAAGCGCGGGGAATTCGCTGGCGCCAATCAGCAACAGACGTGCCGGGGCATAACGATCAAGCAAAGCGGCCAACGCCTGTTGGGGCGTGCGCGAAGAGATACCTGCAATCATCGAAGATCCTCAATCAGAACGCCAAGACTAGCCTGCCCCAACGTCCGGGCCTAGTGTCCTGTCTTGCGGGTATTGCCAAAAAGCGCCGATCTTCAGTGAACATGGGGCAAAACAGCAATGGCCTATTGCTGGCGGAGATTAAAAGACGGGTCTTTACTCCCTAGAATCGGTTTTAAGCCGATCCCTCAGGAGAAGAACTAGATGAGCATAATTCGGACAGCATTACCCTTGGTTCTGCTAACCAGTGTGTTGACTGGTTGCGCAGGTTTGCAGAAAACCGACTGGCCGACCTGTGCGGCGGTCGGTGGTGTCGTCGGTGCAGGGCTCGGCGCGACCGAGAGCTCGGCATGGGCGGGGTATGGTGCGCTGCTGGTCGGCGGCACGGCAGCAGCCTGGTGCTGGGTGCATGGCGATGGCGACGAAGACGGCGATGGTGTGCTGGACAGCCGCGACAAGTGCCCGGGTACACCTAAAGGCGTGCGGGTCGATGCCGACGGCTGCCCTCCACCAGCGCCTGCGCCGGTGGTTGAGGAAACGGCGGTGGTCAAGGAAGAAGTCATCGTTATCCGTGATGTGCACTTCCAGTTCGACTCGGCCAAGCTCACCCCTGCCGATAAAGACGTACTCAACACCATTGCCACGCGCCTGAAACAGGAGTCCTCCAGCACCCAACTGACCGTGACCGGTCATACCGATAGTGTCGGCAGCGATGCCTACAACCAGAAACTGTCGGATAGACGCGCCCATTCGGTGGTGGAATACCTGATTTCCCAAGGCGTGCCACGCAGCAGTTTCGTGACTGTGACCGGTGCCGGTGAAAGCCAGCCGGTGGCCGATAACAAAACCGCTGACGGCCGTGCGTTGAACCGTCGCACGGAAATCAAAATCAACCGCTAGATCCCTTGTACTCCGCGGCTTGTACAGTCGCGGATGCGGGTCTTTACTCCTGTGTGACCGGTATGGGCCGGTGACACAGGAGCATTCACAATGAGCGTTCTCACAAGGACCGTCTTGCCGGTTCTGTTGCTTGGCAGTCTTCTGACCGGTTGTGCGACTCACAGCGATGGCACCGCCCCCCTCAATCAACGTACCTGGCCGATCTGCAGCGTCATAGGCGGACTGGTCGGCGGCGGTTTGGGCGCAATTGAAAGCGGTGGCTGGGCAGCGGGTGGAGCGGCGCTCGGGATCTTGACCGGTGGCCTGATCTGCTACGCCCAGGATGGCGATGAAGATGATGATGGCGTCTTCGATCGACGTGATCGCTGCCCCGATACACCCGCCGATACGCCTGTCGAACATCACGGTTGCCCGCTGCCGCAATACCCGGCCAGCGTGAAACCTGTTGAACCTCCGGTATCCGAAGTCATCACCCTGAACGGTAACGTGCTGTTCGCTTACAACCAATCCGAGCTGATGCCCGAAGCGCGCAGTCAGCTGGATTCGCTGATGGCCAAGTTGCAGAGCGCCGATGTGGTGAGCGTCAAAGTCGTCGGTCATACCGACAGCCAGGGGTCGGATGCCTATAACCAGAAACTGTCGGAACGGCGTGCCAGCAGCGTGGCGGCCTACCTGTTGAGTCAAGGGCTGGCGCCGAACAAACTCACTAGCGAAGGCCGGGGCGAAAGCCAGCCGGTGGCCGATAACGACACGGAAGAAGGGCGGGCGCAAAACCGTCGCGTGGAATTGCACATCAATCGCTGAGCCGTGTGATAGAGCCGTCGGACGACCATTCAGGTTGTTTCGGCGGCCAAGTGGCGACCTTCTGGAAGAATTTTTTGTTGGCCTCTGGCTTATCCCGCGCGTAAGCCGTTACTGTGCGCGCAAAGAATAATTCTCAACGGGGGCGCGTATGAAGGTGTTTTGGGGGCTGGGGAAGTTGTTGACCCTGCTGTTCTGGCTGGTGGCGCTCGTCAACCTGCTCATACCGTTTGTTCATCCGCTGCACCTGTTGGTCAATCTGGCGGGCAGCGTGTTGGCAGGGCTCCATCTTCTGGAGCTGGTGTTTTGCAACCGCAGCCTCAAAGGTCGAGCCCACCCTTGGCGTGATCGTCTGAAGATCGTCTTTTTCGGCGTTTTCCACCTGCAAACCATTCCGGCCCCGGCCGCTTCGAAGGCCTCCCATGCGTAAACTCTGTCTGCTCGCTGCACTTATCAGCCCATTGGCCTGCGCGCAGGTGGTGAGCGTCGAAACCAACTCGCTGATGCGCTTGCCCAACACGGCCAGTACCTTGCAACTGGAACGGCTGGAAGTGGCCGATTACGGCACTTTGCTCATTCCCTCGAACGTGACCGAAGTGACGGTCGGCGAGCTGCACCTGGGACGTGACGCGCGGATCGCCATTGTGCCGAGCGAACAAGCTCTGGCGTTGAAGGTCAGCCGTGCCGAGTTGGCAGAAGGTAGCCAGATCACTGCACGGGGCGCGCCGGGGACATACCTCAAGGCCGCCCGCTCCGGACGCAATCTGGATTTGCAGATCAAAGCGTTGAACGCGCCGCAATTGTCGGTAGACGCTCGCGGTGGCGCGGGTGCTCCCGGGTTTGTCGGCCTTGATGGGGCCAACGGTCAAGCACCGGGTTGCACCTGGGGCCAGGCCGGACGCGGCGCTGATGGCAGCGATGGCAGCGATGGCCAGCCGGGCGCGCCTGGGGCGCTGGTTCGGCTGGAAGTGCCACGTGATTACCCGACGGAGCAGATCAAGGTCGAGGTTGCAGGCGGGGTGGGTGGCGCGGCAGGGCCGGGGGGTAAACCTGGATCGGGCGGCAAGGCCAAGGGCTGCATCGTCTATAAAGCCGATGGCGGCAAGAGCGGTCGTCCCGGTGCCGATGGCCAGGCAGGGCCTGCGGGGGTGGCGGGTTCGGTGAGCATTCAGCGGTTGTAAGAACCGGCAACAACTCTGTGGCGAGGGAGCTTGCTCCCGCTGGGTCGCGAAGCGGCCCCAAATCCGGCGATCTTGTTCTTTCGGAACGTGCGCAGTGATTGATTTGCGACTGCTGCGCAGCCGAGCGGGAGCAAGCTCCCTCGCCACAGAGACTACATCTTCCTCAGAACATCGGCCGAGCCGCAGCAATCGCCACCAGCGCCAACCCCACCATCAGGTTAATCCCCACCAACCGACGAATCCTACCCAGCACCGCTGCGCCCGTCGGCCAGTCCTGAGCCGCCACCGCCGTGCGCAGTTCCGGCAGCAACAACGCCTGAATCCGGATAAACAGCGCCGTCATCACCACATACAATCCCATCATCACCTGCACATACCGCGGCGCGGCTTCAAATCCGGTGAACTGCAGATGAATCATGCCCACGCCGCTGATCGGCAAAAGCACCACCGCGATCCAGACCCAGCGGAAAAAACCTTGAAACACTTCTACCCACAGCTTCAACCGGGCAGGGCCTTCCAGCGCCTTCATCGCCGCGGGGCGCAGGACCATCCAGGCGAAAAACATGCCGCCGACCCACACCAGGGCGGCCAGGACATGCAGGGTATAAACGATGCCAAAAGGTGTCATTGAGGTACTCCGTTCTGCGCGGGATTGATTAGCGGGGTATGATAGCGGCCGATCCGAACCACTGAAAATTTATCCAGCATTTTTTGCGCCCGACAATCCATGATCAGCACCGAACTCAAAACCACGATCCAGGGCGCCTACTCGCGTTTTCTCGAAGCCAAGAGCCTCAAGCCACGCTACGGCCAACGCCTGATGATCGCCGAAATTGCCAAGGTCCTCGGTGCCATCGACACCGACGACGAAGGCCGGCGCAGTGGCGACCCCGCGATTGTCGCGGTGGAAGCCGGCACCGGTACCGGCAAAACCGTGGCCTACAGCCTGGCGGCCATCCCCACCGCGAAGGCCGCCGGCAAGCGTCTGGTGATCGCCACGGCCACCGTGGCCCTGCAAGAGCAGATCGTCTACAAGGATTTGCCCGACCTGATGCGCAACAGCGGGCTGAATTTCAGCTTCGCCCTGGCCAAGGGCCGCGGGCGCTACATGTGCCTGTCCAAACTCGACATGTTGCTCCAGGAAGGTCATGCGCAGACTGCCACCGCGCAGCTGTTCGAAGAAGAAGGTTTCAAGATCGAGGTCGATGAGGCCAGCCAGAAGCTGTTCACCAGCATGATCGAGAAGCTCGCCGGCAATAAGTGGGACGGCGACCGCGACAGTTGGTCGACGGCGCTGGAAGACGCCGACTGGGCGCGCCTGACCACCGATCACAGCCAGTGCACCAACCGTCATTGCCCGAACTTCGGCCAGTGCGCCTTCTACAAGGCCCGCGAAGGCATGGGCAAAGTCGACGTGATTGTTACCAACCACGACATGGTCCTGGCCGACCTGGCCCTGGGCGGCGGCGCGGTTCTGCCCGATCCGCGGGACACCATCTACGTGTTCGACGAAGGTCATCACCTGCCGGACAAGGCTATCGGTCACTTCGCCCACTACACGCGTCTGCGCTCCACCGCCGACTGGCTGGAAACCACCGCCAAGAACCTCACCAAACTGCTGGCCCAGCACCCGCTGCCGGGCGATCTGGGCAAGTTGATCGAGCAGGTGCCGGAGCTGGCCCGGGAGATAAAGACCCAGCAGCAGTTCATGTTCAGCGCCTGCGAGCAAGCCGCCGACTTCAAGCCCGGCGAAGATGTCGAAGGTCGCGAGCGGCCACGTCACCGTTTCGTCGGCGGGGTGATTCCCGAGCACATGCGCGAAATGGGCATCGAGCTGAAGAAGGGCTTTGCCCGCCTGACCGACCTGTTCACCCGGCTCACCGAGCTGCTCAAGGAAGGCATGGACGGTGAGGTCAACATCGGCATCGCCAGCAACCAGGCCGAAGAGTGGTATCCGCTGTTCGGCAGCCTGTTGTCCCGTTCTTCGGGCAACTGGGAGTTGTGGACCGCCTTCACCGTCGAAGACCCGGAAGACAACCCGCCCATGGCCCGCTGGCTGACCCTGGCCGAAAGCGGTTCGCTGTTCGACATCGAGGTCAATGCCAGCCCGATCCTCGCGGCAGACATGCTGCGGCGCAACCTGTGGAACGTGGCCTACGGGGCGCTGGTGACATCGGCGACCCTGACCGCTCTCGGCACTTTCGACCGCTTCCGCATGCGTGCCGGCCTGCCTAAAACCGCCGTCACCGCGGTGGTCCCGAGCCCGTTCCATCACGCCGACGCCGGCGTGCTGCGGGTGCCGGACCTGAAAGCCGACCCGCGTGACGCGCCGGCTCACACCGCGGCAATCATCCGCGACCTGCCGCAACTGGTAGAAGGTTCACGTGGCACCCTGGTGCTGTTCTCCTCACGCAAACAGATGCAGGACGTGTTCGACGGACTGGATCGCGACTGGCGCAAGCAAGTGTTCATTCAAGGCAACCTGTCGAAGCAGGAAACCCTGAACAAGCACAAGGCGCGGGTTGATGGCGGGGATTCGAGCGTGCTGTTCGGCCTGGCGAGTTTCGCCGAAGGCGTGGATTTGCCCGGTGCGTACTGCGAGCACGTGGTGATCGCCAAGATTCCGTTCTCGGTGCCCGACGATCCGGTCGAAGCGGCGCTGGCTGAATGGATCGAGGCCCGCGGTGGCAATCCATTCATGGAAATCTCCGTGCCGGACGCCTCGCTGAAACTGGTCCAGGCCTGCGGTCGCTTGCTGCGGACCGAAGAAGACCGCGGCACCATCACCTTGCTCGACCGTCGTCTGGTCACGCAGCGCTACGGCAAAGCTATTCTCAATTCATTGCCGCCATTCCGTCGTGAAATTTCCTGATGCACCGGTGGGCAAATAGGCCCACCGCGTTGTCTACCTCACTGCCACCGCTTTTCCACTGGCCCATTGATGGTCGCTTGGGAGATCCACGTTCCTATGATTCGCCGTTCGTTGCCTGCTGTTTTTGCCTTGATGTTCGCAGCCCCTTTGCTGGCGGCCCCTGCCGGCCAGCAAACGCTGTTCAACTTTGTGCGTCCCGCCGACGTGGTTCAGGTGGCGACCCAGGACGCCAGCCTGCCGCAATCGAACGCGGAGCAAACGGCCGAAGGCGAAGTGCTGCGCCGTGTGACCTTCAACCCAGTGGCCCAGCCGACCTTGCGCCTGACGCCGCAGACCGGTGCCTGGGACTGGTCGCAGTCGGGCGTCATGAGCCTGCGGATCCAGAGTGCGATGAACTGGGCCGTGACCCTGTACGTGAAAATCCAGAGCAACGACGGCAAGACCCTGGTCAGCCGTGTCGATCTGCCGGCCGGCCCTGCGCAGACCCTGCTGGTGCCTTTGGTCGCCAGTTCGCCGCTGAGCCAGGGGATGAAAGCCGGCCCACCGATGCCGTTCGACTTTGAAGGCCAGCGTGTATTGCTGGCCAGCAGCGCCGGTGAGCTGGACCGCAGCCAGGTGGTGTCGGTGACCTTGTCGATGGATCAGCCGAAAGTCGCCCAAAGCATCCTGCTCGAACGCTTCGGCGTGCAGGACGGCGAGGCTGTCACCAAGGCCGTTTATGGCGGTCTGGTGGATGCTTTCGGTCAATCGACCCGGGCCAAATGGCCGGAAAAAATCAGCAGCGACGAGCAACTGAAGTCCGCCGCGGCCAAAGAACAGCAACAACTGAAAACCTGGCTGGCCGAGCGCGAGAAGGCCTCGCTGGACAAGTTCGGCGGCTGGACCAAAGGCCCGGCGTTCAAGGCCAGCGGCTTTTTCCGCACTGAAAAGCGTGACGGCCGCTGGTATCTGGTGACGCCGGAAGGGCATCCGTTCTATTCCCTGGGCGTCAACAGCGTGACCCCGAACGTCAACCAGACCTACATCGCCGGTCGAGAGTGGATGTTCGAGTCCCTGCCCAAACCCGATGAGCCTCTTGCCAGCTATTATGGCGAAGGCGACAACCGTGGCGGCAATGGCGCCGATCAGGGCCGAGCCTACAACGCCGGGCGCTGGTACGATTTCTATGGCGCCAACCTGCAGCGTCTGTATGGCAAACCTTGCGCACCGGGCAGCGACACCAAGGCCGGTGTCGCCGAAGCGGCCAAGGCCGATGCGGTCGAGGCGACGGCCGATAAGGCTGCTGAGCAATCAGCCGCTCCTGCGGCGACCGAATCCGCGGCTGGTGTTGCCGAAGCGGCCAAGACCGGCGCCGTTGAAGCGTCAGTCGAAAAAGCGGCCGAGCAAACGGCCGCCGAACCCTGCAAAGTGGTTTTCGACGAACAACGCTGGGCCAGCCATACCCTCGATCGCTTGCAAGCCTGGGGCTTCAACACCCTCGGCAACTGGAGCGCATCGGTGTTTGGCAATGCTGACCGTGTGCCGTACACCTTGCCGCTGTCGATCGTCGGCGATTACGCCAGCATCAGCACCGGCACCGATTGGTGGGGCGGCATGCCCGACCCGTTCGATCCGCGTTTCGCCATGGCCACCGAACGCGCCGTGGCCATCGCCGCCCGCGACCATCGCGACGATCCGTGGCTGATCGGTTACTTCGCCGACAATGAACTGGCCTGGGCCGGTCCCGGCGATGACCCAAAGGCCCGTTATGCGTTGGCCTACGGCACCTTGAAAATGACCACCGATGTGCCGGCAAAACGTGCCTTCCTCAAACAACTGCGTGACAAGTACCGCAACCAGGCGGGCCTTTCCAAGGCATGGGGCATTGATCTGCCGGCCTGGGAATTGATGGAAGACCCGGGCTTCGTGCCACCGCAGCCGAGCGCCGAATACCCGGAAATCGAAGCCGACTTCAAATACTTCCAGAAAGTGTTCGCCGACACCTACTTCAAAACCGTCTCTGACTCGCTCAAATGGCATGCGCCGAACCAGTTGTTATTGGGCGGCCGTTTTGCCGTCAGTACCCCGGAAGCCGTCGAGTCCTGCGCGCAATACTGCGATGTGTTGAGCTTCAATATGTACACCCTGCAACCCCAGGACGGTTACGACTTCGCCAGACTGCGCAGCCTGGACAAACCGGTACTGATCACCGAATTCAACTTCGGATCAAAGGATCGCGGCCCGTTCTGGGGCGGCGTGACGCAACTGGCGAAAGAAGAAGACCGCGGCCCGGCCTACGCCAACTTCCTCAAACAAGCGATGAGCGAGCCGTCGATTGTCGGAGTGCATTGGTTCCAGTACCTCGATCAACCGGTGACGGGTCGCCTGCTGGATGGCGAGAACGGCCACTTCGGGCTGGTAGGCATTACTGACCTGCCGTTCCAGGGCTTTGTCGACACGGTGCGCAAAAGCAATGTGCAGACTGTCGATCAACTCGGCAAAGAGGCCGAGAAGGCCAAAGCCGAGGCGGAAAAAGCTGCCGAGAACCATGAGGGCGAGGGCGGCAAGCAAGGCGCTACCGACAAAGGTGCGGAGCAGGGCGCCGGCCATGCGGGTGGGCATTCGGGTAATGGTCATTAAGCACCGATATCCCCTGTGGCGAGGGAGCTTGCTCCCGTTGGACTGCGTAACAGTCCCTTTTTTGGGGCCGCTGCGCAGCCCAACGGGAGCAAGCTCCCTCGCCACAAAGTTTTCTGATTAATTTTATGGGCGGGTACACCGCCCGGCCCGACCCTGTTCCCAAAACCCTCAAGGGCTGGAACAATGCGGGCCACTTTATAGAGCGTTTATCCGGGAGAGTTGTGGGTGCAGATTCAGGGTCATTACGAGCTTAAGTTCGAAGCGGTGCGCGAAGCGTTTGCGGCGCTGTTCGACGATCCTCAGGAGCGTGGCGCGGCGTTGTGCATCCGCATTGGCGGGGAAACCGTTCTCGACCTCTGGGGCGGTACCGCTGACAAGGACGGCACCGAAGCCTGGCACAGCGACACCATTGCCAACCTGTTTTCCTGCACCAAGACCTTCACCGCCGTGACCGCGCTGCAACTGGTGGCCGAAGGCAAGCTGCAACTGGATGCCCCGGTTGCCCGTTACTGGCCCGAGTTCGCTGCCGCCGGCAAAGAATCCGTGACCCTGCGCCACTTGCTCTGCCATCAGGCCGGCCTGCCTGCGCTACGCGAACTGCTGGCCCCTGAAGCACTTTATGACTGGCAGACCATGGTCGATGCCCTGGCTGCCGAAGCGCCGTGGTGGACGCCGGGTGAAGGTCATGGTTATGCGGCGATCACCTATGGCTGGCTGGTCGGTGAATTACTGCGTCGCGCCGACGGTCGTGGGCCGGGCGAATCCATCGTGGCACGGGTCGCGAAGCCTTTGGGGCTGGACTTCCACGTCGGCCTCGCCGACAAAGAGTTCCATCGCGTGGCGCACATCGCCCGTGGCAAGGGCAATCTCGGCGATGCCGCGGCCCAGCGCTTGCTGCAAGTGACCATGCGCGAGCCGACGGCCATGAGCACGCGGGCCTTCACCAACCCGCCGTCTATAATGACCAGCACCAACAAACCGGAATGGCGGCGCATGCAGCAGCCGGCCGCCAATGGCCATGGCAATGCCCGCAGCCTGGCCGGGTTCTACGCCGGTCTGCTCGACGGCAGCTTGCTGGAAAGCGAAATGCTCGACGAGCTGACCCGCGAACACAGCGTCGGCGAAGACAAGACTTTATTGACCCGGACCCGCTTCGGCCTGGGTTGCATGCTCGATCAACCGGACGTACCCAACGCCACCTACGGCCTCGGCCCACGGGCGTTCGGTCACCCGGGTGCCGGCGGTTCCATCGGTTTTGCTGATCCGGAATACGATGTGGCCTTCGGCTTTGTGACAAATACCCTGGGGCCGTACGTCTTGATGGATCCACGAGCCCAAAAGCTTGTGCGAGTACTGGCCACTTGTCTGTAAATCACGCTCAAGGGGGCCAGGGCCGGAACCCGAAAGCCTTTGTGGTTTCAAAGCGCTGTTTATCCGGGCCAACCCGGTCTGATTCTTCATTACTCATTTTGTGGATATCCAATGTCATCCAATAAAACTCTCGCCCTGGCCCTGTGCTTCGCTATCACCGGTTGCGCACAAACCCCACAAAATGACGCAGACGGCGGCAGCTGGTGGCCGTTCGGCTCTTCCGACAAGGTTGCGACCAAAGAGCCGGCCCCGACCCCACTGAAACCTGCTGCAACAGCACCCGTCGCCAAGGCTGACAGTGCATCCCCTTGGTACTGGCCGTTCGGTTCCGATGATGGTGCCGGCAAGGTCGCCAAGCCCGAAGTGAAGCCTGAGGTTAAACCTGAAGCCAAACCGGCCGTTGCAGCCAAGGCTGAAGCCGATGCCGGTGGCAATTGGTGGTGGCCGTTCGGCGGCAAGGAGCAGAGCACCGCCAAAGCCGTGCCGATGCCCGATCCGAAAGTCACCCAGGCCTGGCTCGACGACTACGAACCGCGCCTGCGCGAGGCAATCAAGGACAGCAACCTGAAACTCGAGCGCCGCGAAAACGTGCTGGTCGTCACGGCACCGGTAGAAGGCTCGTTCAACCCTGATCGTCCGGCCATGCTGCTGCCGGTGACCCTCGGCCCGTTCACCCGTGTCGCGAAAATCCTTGAAGTCGATCCAAAGACTGCCGTGCTGGTACTCGGTCACAGTGATACGTCGGGCGCCGCACCGGCCAACGTGAAGCTGAGCCAGGAACGCGCCCAGGCAGTGGCGGCAATCTTCCGTCTCAGCGGTCTGCAGCGTGATCGCCTGATGCTGCGCGGCATGGGTGGTGAGGCTCCGCGTGCTGCCAACGACAGTTCTGAAGGTCGTGCCCTGAACCGTCGCGTCGAGCTGTTGGTGACCCCGGCAAACACCATGGTCGCGTTGCTGAGCAAGTACAACATGCCGGCTCCGGCACCGGTGAAAACTATGGTCGCTGCGCAAGACATCAAGCCAGTGGCCAAGCCGGTGACCCCGGCGCCTGCTGCGAAGAAAGCGGCTGTGCCGGCGACGAAAAAGGCACCAGCCAAGAAAGCGGCTGCCAAGGCTCCAGCCAAAAAAGCAGTGGTGAAAAATACTGCGCCGGCCAAAGCCGCTGTCGACACCAAGAAAGTCGCTGTCGGCGATGACACAAAGAAGTGATTCGTTAACCAAAAGGAATGCGCCATGACCCGGCCCTTGGCAGATATGCGTCGCGACTACACCCGAGATGGCCTGACCGAGGCGCAAGCCCCGGCCGAGCCGTTCGCGCTGTTCCATCAGTGGTTTGCCGATGCGGTGAAAACCGAGCAGGTGCCGGTGGAGGCGAATGCCATGACGCTGGCCACCGTCGATCAGGACGGTCGGCCGCATTGCCGCATCCTGCTGCTCAAGGGCCTGGACGAGCAGGGCTTCACCTTCTTCACCAACTATGAAAGCGACAAGGGTCAGCAACTGGCAGCCAATCCATTTGCGGCCATGACGTTCTTCTGGCCAGCCCTGGAGCGCCAGGTGCGCATCGAAGGGCGGGTGGTGAAGGTCACGCCTGAAGAGTCCGACGCTTATTATCAGGTTCGTCCTCTGGGCAGTCGTCTCGGTGCCTGGGCCTCGCCCCAGAGCCGGGTGATTGCTGATCGCGGCGAACTGGAAGCGCTGCTCAAGAACACCGAGCAACGTTTCAGCGATACTCAGCCTCACTGCCCCGAGCACTGGGGCGGCTATCGCTTGCTGCCCGAGCGCATCGAATTCTGGCAGGGCCGTCCGAGCCGTCTGCACGATCGCCTCAACTACCGCTTGCAAGGCACCGACTGGGTTCGTGAACGCCTGGCGCCGTAAATAGTCTACCGATCGGGATACCCTGCCGCAGCGGCCTCCAGCCATTGGGGCAGGTCCCGCCGCTTGATCTTCTGCGTTTGAGCGTTCGCCAGTTGCTGGAGCATAAAGGCTCTTTTCTGTTGGTCTTTACCCGCCAGTGACAACGCCAGATCGCGGTCCATCCAGCGTTTGATCCGCACGTACAGCCACCAATGGAAGTACAAGCCGGCGACGGTCGTGACGACAATGATGAAGTAATCCATGAAAATCCTTGGGTCAGCGGCGCAGATTTTGTAATTTGACGCTACTGTGTGTGAGTTCGAGAAAGCGCCTGTACTTGGCCTGAATGAAACCAATTTTATCCGGGCGATGTCGTGACAGGCGTCAAGCTGCGGAGTTTAATGGATACCTGTCCTATGGAGTTTGATGCTATGCGTAAGTCTGTTCTGCTGGTTGCTTCCTTTTCCACGATGGCGATGTTGCTCACTGGCTGCCAATCGAGCTTGACCGGTGACTCCTACTCCCGTGACGAAGCGCGTCGTGTGCAGACGATTCGCATGGGTACCATTGAAGCCCTGCGTCCGGTGAAAATCGAAGGCACCAAAACCCCGATCGGCGGCGCCGCCGGTGCAGTCGTGGGTGGTGTCGGCGGTAGCGCCATCGGCGGCGGTCGCGGCAGCATCGTCGCAGCGGTCATCGGCGCTGTCGCCGGCGGCCTGATGGGCTCGGCTGCCGAAGAAGGCCTGACCCGTACGCAAGGTGTTGAAATCACCGTGCGCGAAGACGATGGCAGCATGCGCGCCTACGTGCAGGAAGTTCAGCCTAATGAAGTGTTCCGTGTGGGTGAGCGGGTGCGGATTTCCACTGTGGGTGGTACGAGCCGCGTTGCGCACTAAGCGGGAATACGGGTAAAAGAAAACCCCGATCAGGTGACTGGTCGGGGTTTTGTGTTTTTTGGGGGAATTACCATACTTTCCGATATCGAAATGCAACTTGGTAATCAAAAGCGGCAATATTGATCTTATGCTTGAACAGAGGCTGGAGCTCTGGCACCCACGCCGATAAAACGTCAAATCCACCGTCGTAGATCTCGCTTTCCGCCATCAGGCCTAATGCATCGATTACTGAACCGTCATCACCAAGATCAGCGGAGTATTCTTTTCCGGCTGCTATTTCCGTTTCTTTGTCATACCAGTCCAATCTGATCTTCAGTCCCATCTTGGCCTCACAAATACTTTTTAATGCTGCGGTTTTTTTTAGGCGGGTCTATTTGCTTGCCTGTCAGGTGGTCGAACGAGCCTAGATGGCTTCCATCGCTTGCCCGATAAGCTTCCAGCTCCCCATGCAAAGAGTCCCATTCATAAATTGTTCGACCTTTGGCATCAATCCAACGCTCTCGAAGTCCACCGCCCCCTTGTCGTGGGGTTTTCTTTTTTGCTTCTTTCAAGCCCAAGAAACCAGTGATTTCCTCTGTTTCAGGTGCAGAGTGATAGTCGTGATCGGGGTTAGGAACCCGTCTTCCTGAAACACTCACCACAATATAAACCGGCAACACCCCCGAATCCGCCGGAAACACCAGAATGAAATCCTTGTACTCGGGCGGGTACACCGGATTGACGATGATGCTGTCAGCCGCCTTCGTCGGCGGATAAACCCAGATGTGCGGTGCTTGCGGTGCGGCTTCCAAAGCGGGGATGCCGAGGATATTTGAACCGTCCTCGGCCGGTGTCCAGATCAGCTCGATCCCGTCCCCAAGGTCAGCCACCTGCTGACTGCCGCGCAAGGTGAATTGCGCGACATCGACCATTTCCCAGTCACGGTTTTTACCGGTGTAGAAACCGTATCCCTTGAGACTGCCGTCAGCCTGTTGTTCGACTCGCAGGCGCACGCGAGTGCGGGCCTGTTTAAGGGCGCGCAGTTGGTCTTCGGTGTAGAGCGAGCTGTCGCCAAGGCTCGACGGTATGACCAGGGCCACCAAACCTGCCAAGGTGGCCGCAGCGGTGCTGGCGGCGACGGCGGGCAGTGCGGCGAACGCTGAGCCGGTCAAAGCAAAGCTGCCGAAACCTGCCGGAATCGCAGTGCCACTGATTTTCTTGAGCGGCACGACACCGCTTTCATCGGCTTCGCGAGCACCGAGCAGAACCAGCTCGCCGTAGTCTTTCAGGCTGTCAGTCGGAACAACGCCGGAGGGATTCGTGTAGTCGATGATTGCGTCGGGCAGCTTGCAGGACTTGGCGAACACGCATCCCGCGCGGACAACGTCGTCCTTTTTCGCAGCGACTTGAAGGCTGGCTTCGAAGGCCTGCTGCCTGGCGAGCATGGCGTCGTAGGCGTTTTGCCTGGCATCGCGCTCGGCCAGTTCGGTGGCCGTCATGTAACGGTGGGTGACGTGATGCCCGTCGCCGGACGGTGGGTTTTGAACCCGGGGAATGTCCTTGTTACCAGCCACTGATTGTCCTTTCGCTCGTCCATCGGCAACCCCGGAAAGAGGGGCTGCACGACGTTAACGAACGTGGCTAATCGTGGCTGTAGGACGAATCCTGAATGTCGCTAAGAGTGTTCTCTAACGATCAGGACTGCAGCGCAGTGCTCTTGCGACTCGCCGCCGCCGTCACCGCATAACCGATCAATGCCGCCAGTATCGAGCCGGTCAGAATCCCCATTCGATCCATCCCGGCGTATTCACTGCTGCCGGGCACGAAGGCCAGGGAGCCGACGAACAGGCTCATGGTGAAACCGATGCCGCAGAGAATCGCTACACCCAGCACCTGACCCCAGTTGGCGCCTTGGGGCAGGGTGGCGATGCCGATTTTTACCGCCAGCCAGGTCAGGCCGTAGACACCGATGGCCTTGCCCAGCAGCAGGCCGACGGCGATGCCCATCGGCACGTCGTGGGTGAAGCTTTCGACGGTCACGCCGCTCAGGGACAGACCGGCGTTGGCGAAGGCAAACAGCGGCAGGATGCCGTAGGCCACCCACGGATGCAGGGCATGTTCCAGGGTCAGCAGCGGCGAAGGCTCAGCGTTTTTCGTGCGCAGTGGAATGCAGAAGGCCAGGGTCACACCGGCCAGCGTGGCGTGTACGCCGCTCTTGAGCACGCAGACCCAGAGGATCAGCCCGATGATCATGTATGGCCCGAGCTTGACCACGCCGAGTCGGTTCATCCCGATCAAGGCCGCGATGCAGGCTGCGGCCAGCGCCAGGGACAAGGTCGACAGTGCGCCGGAATAGAAGATCGCGATGATGATGATCGCGCCCAGGTCATCGATGATCGCCAGGGTCATCAGGAACAGTTTCAGCGACACCGGCACGCGTTTACCCAGCAGGGCCAGTACGCCGAGGGCGAAGGCAATGTCGGTGGCGGTCGGAATGGCCCAGCCACCCAAGGCGGACGGGTTGTCGCGGTTGAGGAACCAGTAGATCAGCGCCGGCACCACCATGCCGCCAATCGCCGCCGCGCCGGGCAGGACGATCTGCGATGGTTTCGACAGTTGGCCGTCGAGGACTTCGCGTTTCACTTCCAGGCCGATCAACAGGAAGAACAGGGCCATCAGGCCATCGTTGATCCACAACAGCAGCGGCTTGGCGATTTTCAGCGCGCCGATCTGAGCCACCACGGGGGTGTCCAGCAGGCCGCTATAGAGCCACGACAGCGATGAATTGTTGATGATCAGGGCGAGAGCGGCCGCGGCGATCAATAACAGACCGCTGGCAGCTTCCAACTGAAAGAAACGCGTGAACGTGCTACGCAGAGGCAAGGTCGCTCTCCATCGATGAATTCAAAAGGTGTCACACCCTAACCCGTACCGTTAGTTGTTAAAACAAAAGTTATATTCTTTTTTGTTATATGTCGTTACAACGCGGACGGTCAGCAAAGGCCTGAGCCTAGCAGTTGCCGGACGTATTGGACCTCAGCTGTATCTGTGCATGATGTAGGTTCTTTCCTAAGCTTGTGGGCTGAGCCTTGCGACAAGGCCGACTCTTGCCTGATTCAACGAGAAAACCATCATGAGCGACAACCGACAGTGGGCCCGCGAAGCCATCCGGATCATCGAAGCCGACTTCCAGCGCAGCGCCGACACCCACCTGATCCCTTTGCCGCTGCCGGGGTTGCCGGGCATCGAGTTGTATTTCAAGGATGAGTCGAGCCATCCCACCGGCAGCCTGAAACACCGGCTGGCGCGCTCGTTGTTCCTCTACGCCCTGTGTAACGGCTGGCTCAAACCCGGTGCGCCAGTGATCGAAGCCTCCAGCGGTTCGACGGCGATTTCCGAGGCGTACTTCGCCCGCTTGTTGGGGTTGCCGTTCATTGCGGTGATGCCCGCGACCACGTCCAGGGAAAAGATCGCGCAGATCGCTTTCTACGGTGGCAAGAGCCATCTGGTGGACGATCCGACGCAGATCTACGCCGAATCCGAACGCCTGGCTCGCGAACATGACGGGCACTTCATCGACCAGTTCACCTACGCCGAACGTGCCACCGACTGGCGGGCGAACAACAACATCGCCGAATCGATCTTCCAGCAGATGCGCTTCGAGCTGCACCCGGAGCCGAGCTGGCTGATTTCCAGTCCCGGCACTGGCGGCACCACCGCGACGCTCGGCCGTTACGTGCGCTATCGCCAGCATTGCACCCGCGTGCTGTGCGCCGATGCCGAGCGTTCGGTGTTCTTCGATTATTACCAGACCGGCGATGCCAGCCTGCGCCTGGATTGCGGGTCACGGATTGAAGGCATTGGTCGGCCGCGGGTGGAAGCGTCGTTCCTGCCCAAGGTGATCGATGCGATGGTCAAAGTACCGGACGCGTTGTCGCTGGCGGCCATGCATTATCTGGCGCAGCATTTGGGGCGACGGGTCGGCGGATCGAGCGGGACCAACCTGATCGGCGCCTTGATGGCAGCCCAGCAGATGGTGGCGGCGGGGGAGTCGGGGTCGATCGTGGCGATTTTGTGCGATGGCGGCGAGCGCTACGCCACCACCTATTACGATCAGGCCTGGCTCAAGGCCCAGGGGTATGAGTTGAGTGGTTTGATGGATGCCGTGGCGGCGAGTGTCGAGCGCGGCGAGCCGCTGCCGGCCAGCGTGTTGCGCGCCAATATTTGATATTGGTCGGACGCTGAAATCAATGTGGGAGCGAGCCTGCTCGCGATATCGGTAGATCAGTCAACATCTCTGTTGAATGTTAATCCGCTATCGCGAGCAAGCCCGCTCCCACAGGGTTTTGCATTTTGTCAGGAAATGCCGGTCAGGCCTCGAGGCCAAGGATGTCTCGGGCCACCGCTTCAGCAATTCGAATACCGTCGACGCCCGCCGACAATATCCCGCCGGCATAACCCGCGCCTTCACCGGCCGGGAACAAGCCTTTCACGTTCAGGCTCTGCATCGACTCGTTACGGGTAATCCGTAGTGGCGATGACGTGCGCGTCTCGATCCCGGTCAACACCGCGTCATGCAACGAGTAGCCACGAATCTGCTTCTCGAACGCCGGCAAGGCTTCGCGAATCGCTTCGATGGCAAACGCCGGCAGGGCCAGGGCCAAGTCGCCCAAGGCAACGCCCGGTTTGTAGGACGGCTCAACGCTGCCCAATTCAGTGGATGGCTTGCCTGCGATGAAGTCGCCAACCAGTTGCGCCGGTGCTTCGTAATTGCTGCCGCCCAGCACAAAGGCGTGGGATTCCAGGCGTTCCTGCAACTCGATGCCGGCGAGCGGGCCGCCTGGATAATCGACTTCCGGGGTGATCCCGACGACGATCCCGGAGTTGGCGTTGCGCTCGTTACGCGAGTACTGGCTCATGCCGTTGGTGACCACGCGGTTCGGCTCGGAGGTCGCCGCCACCACGGTGCCGCCCGGGCACATGCAGAAGCTGTAGACCGAACGGCCGTTGCTGGCGTGGTGCACCAGTTTGTAGTCGGCCGCGCCGAGTTTCGGGTGCCCGGCGTATTTGCCCAGGCGCGCGCGGTCGATCAGCGATTGCGGGTGCTCGATGCGGAAACCCACCGAGAACGGCTTGGCCTCCATGTACACGCCACGACCGTGGAGCATGCGGAAGGTGTCCCGGGCGCTGTGGCCGAGGGCCAGAATCACATGTTTCGAATGGATCTGCTCGCCGCCATTGAGCTCGACGCCGACCAGTTGGCCGTCCTCGATCAAGACGTCAGTGACACGCTGCTGGAAGCGCACTTCGCCGCCCATGGCGCGAATCTGCTCACGCATGTTTTCCACTACACCGGTCAGACGGAACGTCCCGATGTGCGGTTTGCTGACGTAGAGGATTTCTTCCGGCGCGCCGGCCTTGACGAACTCGTGCAAGACTTTGCGCCCGATGAATTTCGGGTCCTTGATCTGGCTGTAGAGCTTGCCGTCGGAGAACGTACCCGCGCCGCCTTCACCGAATTGCACGTTGGATTCGGGGTTGAGCACGCTTTTGCGCCACAGGCCCCAGGTGTCCTTGGTGCGCTGACGCACTTCGGTGCCCCGTTCGAGGATGATCGGTTTGAAGCCCATTTGCGCCAGCAGCAGGCCGGCGAAGATTCCGCACGGGCCGAAACCCACGACGACAGGACGTTGCTCAAGATCAGCCGGCGCCTGGCCGACCACTTTGTAGCTGACATCCGGCGCCACGTTGACGTTACGATCATCGGCGAATTTGTGCAGCACCGACGCCTCATCGCGAACGTTGAGGTCGATGGTGTAGATGAAGCACAGTTCGGAGGACTTTTTGCGCGCATCGTAGCTGCGCTTGAACAAGGTGAAGTCGAGCAGGTCATCACTGGCGATGCCCAGGCGCTGCACGATGGCAGGGCGCAGGTCTTCTTCGGGATGGTCGATCGGCAGCTTGAGTTCGGTGATTCGTAACATGACGGGATCCGGTTCGCGGGGCGCACAACTGCGCCAAGGCGTTTGAAGCCCGCGATTATAAGCCTCAAAGGATGATTCCCGTGAGGCAAAAACGATCAGTCGTCGCGCGATCCACCAAAATACCCACAGCCGCGTTGCACCTGGCCATCGATGCGCAGCTCGGCGCTCATGTGCTGCACGCTGCCGGTGCTGCTGTCGACGCAACGTTGCGGCGCGACCCAGAGCTCGATGCGCTGATTATTGGCTTCGGTGCTGAGGTTGAAGCGGCCATCGCCCAGTTGCTCTTCAACGTACGGCAGGGCCAACGGTGGCTGGCCGGCGCGGTCGATGACCATGCCTTTGCCGCTGACTTTGACGTTCCATTCAGGGCCATGGCCGGCGGCGCGCAGAGTCAGCTGTTTGAAATTGGGATCGTCGCACGCTGTGCCCGAGCGTTCGACGCGGTACAGCTGCTCCAGATCGAGCCGGCTATCGGCACCACTGGCAACGATCCGGCCACGCACGTCAGCAAATAACTTGCCCTGATCATTGGCCAGGGTCGCGGCCTCTTGCAGGACGCTGGTGCCGCCGGTGTCGTTGACCACATAACTGCGCTGCTCATTGCACGGCTGGAACAGCAACTTGCCATCGGCCGCTGTCAACTGGCCCTGCATGCGGGTCTGGCCCACATGGGAAGCACTTTCGCGCGGACCATCAAGCAACTGGCAGGCTGCGAACAGCGGAAGCAGGGCAACAAGCACTAAGGAACGGGCAACACGCATCTTTGAGTCTCCTGACAAGTGTCGCCACGTTACTTAGCCTGACCGCTCATCACAACCCTGCAATGTCCTCTCATCTCGGTCCTCTTGTTTTCCGTAGGAGCTGCCGAAGGCTGCGATCTTTTGATTTTGATTTTTAGCAGCTCCGAAAAGAGCAAGATCAAAAGATCGCAGCCTGCGGCAGCTCCTACGGGTCGTGTTTGGTTCAGCCGACGCGGTAGGTCTGGCCGGTCTGTAAGCCTTCCACGCTTTTGGCGTAGGCCAGCGCCACGTCGGCAGCGGGAACCGGTTTGAAACCGCGGAAGTACGGGGCATAGCTGCCCATGGCTTCGACCAGCACGTTCGGACTGACCGAGTTGATGCGCAAGCCGCGCGGCAGCTCGATCGCCGCTGCGCGGACGAAACTGTCTAGGGCGCCGTTGACCATCGATGCCGAGCTGCCGGTACGAATCGGATCGTGGCTGAGGATGCCGGTGGTGAAGGTGAATGACGCACCGTCATTGGCGAATTCCCGGCCGATCAGCAGCAGGTTGACCTGACCCATCAGCTTATCCCGCAAGCCGAGCTCGAAGTCTTGTTCGGTCATGGTCGCCAGCGGCACGAAGTTGACGCTGCCAGCGGCGCAGATCAGCGCATCGAAGTTGCCGGTCTGTTGGAACAATTTGCGGATCGAGGCGCTGTCACTGATGTCGACCTGGAACTCACCGCTTTTACGGCCGATACGGATGATTTCGTGGCGCTGGGACAGTTCATGGTCAATGGCCGAACCGACGGTGCCAGAGGCGCCAATCAAAAGAATTTTCATCGTGCTGTACCTGAATGGGCTGGATTTAAATTTAAGTTTAGAGTGGTTTTTCCCATTGATAAGCGGGCTAATAGGCAACCTTTGGTTTTCAAATGGAAACAATCCCATGAGCGAAATGGACGACCTGGCGGCATTCGCGGTGTTGATCGAGGCGGGCAGTTTCACCTTGGCCGCCCAGCAACTGGGTTGCAGCAAAGGGCAACTCTCCAAACGCATCAGCCTGCTGGAAACGCGGTTTGCCGTGGTGTTGCTGCAACGCACCACGCGCCGCTTGAGCCTGACCGCGGCGGGCGCGGCGCTGTTGCCGCAAGCCCAGGCACTGGTGGTTCAAGTCGAGCGAGCGCGTCAGGCCTTGGCGCGGTTGAAAGACGACATGGCCGGCCCGGTGCGGATGACGGTTCCGGTATCGCTGGGGGAAACCTTCTTTGACGGCGCGCTGCTGGAGTTTTCCCGGCAGTACCCCGAGGTGCAGATCGAACTGGAGCTCAACAATAACTACCGTGACCTGTCCCGGGACGGTTTCGACCTGGCGATCCGCTCGGAAGTGGCCAACGACGAACGCCTGGTTGCCCGCCCGCTGCTGGCCTGGCACGAGATGACCTGCGCCAGCCCTGCGTACCTTGAGCGATTCGGTGAACCACTGACGCCTCAGGCACTGGCCGAACACCGCTGCCTGCTCAACAGCCATTACAGCGGTCGCGAAGAATGGCTCTATCACCAACAGCACGAGTTACTGCGGGTGCGAGTGTCGGGGCCGTTCGCCAGCAACCATTACAACCTCTTGAAGAAAGCCGCGCTGGCGGATGCGGGCATTGCGCGTTTGCCGTCGTACTTGCTGCAAGAGGAATTGGCTGACGGGCGTTTGCGCTGGCTGCTGCGCGATTATCAGACCCGCAGCATGCCGATGTACCTGGTGCATCCGTATCAGGGAGGTTTGCCGAAACGCACCCAAGTGCTGGCGGATTATTTGATGGGTTGGTTCAAGCGCAGTGGTGAGGCGTTGGATCGGCTTCAACGGTAGCGTCTCACCACGCAACCCCTGTGGGAGCGAGCCTGCTCGCGATGACGGTGTGACATTCGGCATTGATGCTGGCTGACACTCCGCTATCGCGAGCAGGCTCGCTCCCACATTTGGATCTTCATTTTTCTGGAATTACGAGGTAGAGATCAGCGGGCGTAACGCTTGGCAATCAGATGATCAATCGACAACTTACCCGGCCCGGTCGCCATCAAGTACAGCAGCACCGCCGCCCAGGTGCCGTGGGTCGGATAGGCATCGGGGTACACGAACAGCTGAATAGTCAGCGTCATACCCAGCAGTGCCAGCGCCGAAAACCGTGTGGCGAAGCCGATCAGGATCAGCACCGGAAAGAAATGCTCGGCGAAGGCCGCCAGGTGTGCCGCCAGTTCCGGGGAGAGCAACGGCAGGTGATATTCGCTCTGGAACAAAGGGATGGTCGAGTCCGCCAGCCTTGGTACGCCGAGTTGAAAGGTGCCGTCGATCAAGTCGATGGCCAGGCCTTCCACTTTGGTCTGCCCGGACTTCCAGAACACCGCGGCAATGGAAAAGCGCGCGATAAACGCGATCAGGCTGTGGGGAATTTTTTCCAGCAGCGCGATGGCGCGGGCGATGGGGTTCCGATGGGTGTTCATGGCGATACCTGATTGTGGTGTAAATGGGTGATGACGTTGTGGCTGATCAGCAGCGCCAGGGTTTGGCTGAGGTCGAAGGCGGGCGCTGTCTCTAACGCTTGGGTGAGGGACTGGCCGTTTTGCAGGTGCTGAATGAAGGTGCTGGCGCCGTGGTCGATGGCGAAAACCTCAACCGTCAGACCATTGCGCAGCACCAGCGCGTTTTGCCCGTGGTCGAGGTCGATTCCGGCCAGCGTCGCGTCCTGTTGATGCGCGGCCCAGATCGCAACCACGGCAAAAGCTGAAGTCAGCAGATTCAGGGAGGGATGAAACCCGACCGTCAGCTCGCTCAGCGCCTGCGGGTCCGATAGCGCGGCGGCGATCTGCTCATGGCGCAGTGGCTGCGCATCGGCGGCGTGATAGGACTGAACGCGTAACCGCTCCAATCGCGCCACGTCGGCCAGATACGGCACGCCGGCTGCCGGCTCAAAGCGGTCGATGAACTCGGCGAAGTCCTTGCCGTAGTCGTTGATGAGTGGGCCTTGAGGCGGGCAACGCTGCACATACAACCCCGCCATCGCTCGAAAGAACTCATCGCCCACCAACTGCGAAACCACGGGGTAACTGTCGGCCAGGGCGTTGATCAGCGAGCTCTGCACATTGTTGCGATACACCGCGAATCGGCTGGCGGGATCGGCACCATTGGTGCTGAGCAAGCCCTCGGGGCAGGGCCGTTGCGGATCGAGCAGGGCGGCGGCAAACGCAGCTTGAGTGCTCATGATCGGCCCCCCGCGCAATGCAGCAACTCATCAGCCTGACGGGCTTCGGCGTGCAGAACGCTGAAGGCCGGTAACTGATTGTCGCGCTCGATCAACGTGGCGATCGGACCAACTCGCTCCAGCACCTGCGCATACAGTGCCCACACCGCGTTATCGATGGGCGCACCGTGATCGTCGATCAGCAGACGGTCGCCGAGGCTGTCGGTGTCTTCGGCAAACCCGGCCAGATGAATCTCTCCCACCGCATGCAGAGGCAGCGCGTCGATATAGGCCAGCGGATCTTTTTGGTGATTGATGCAGGAGACGTAGACGTTGTTGACGTCCAGTAGCAGGCCGCAACCCGTGCGGCGAATGACTTCGCTGATGAAGTCTGCCTCATCCAGGGTCGAGCGCTGGAACGCCAGATACGTCGCCGGATTCTCCAGCAGCATCGGGCGTTTGAGGGTGCCCTGCACCTGATCGATGTGCTCGCAGACGCGGTTCAGCGTCGGCGCATCATAGGCCAGGGGCAGCAGGTCATTGAGAAACACCGGGCCATGGCTGGACCAGGCCAGGTGTTCGGAAAAGGATTGGGGTTGATAGCGTTCGATCAGCGCGGCAAGCCTTTGCAGGTGCTGAAGATCCAGCGGACCTTCGGCACCAATGGACAGGCCAACGCCGTGTAGCGACAGCGGATATTGCGCGCGGATCAACCCCAGAAAATGATGAAACGGGCCGCCGGCCACCATGTAGTTTTCGGCGTGGACTTCGAAGAAACCGATGTCCGGTTGTGTACCGAGCACTTCACGAAAGTGCTCGGTCTTGAGCCCCAGCCCGGAGCGGGGCGGGAGCCCGGAAGATGAAGGGTTCATGGTCGACACTCAGGCTGGGTTCTGATTACGACTTGGCTTTGTAGGCTTCCATCTGGCCGAAACCGGTTGGCGAGGTCTTGCTCATCGTGGTGGCGCAGGTGCCCTTAGGAACCAGTTTGAAAGCATTTGGCTGGTAGTCGGTTTTTGCCGTGCCGGCGCAAGTGGTGCCAGCGCCTGCGGCGCAATCGTTGTGACCTTTCATGGCCACGCCGAAGCATTTTTCCATGTTGGCGTCAGCGGCATGGGCAGTGGAGACAGCGGCAATGCTCAGGGCAGAACCGAGTGCCAGAACCAGGGCGGTGGCGGACAGGGTGCGGGTGGTAGCAGTCATGATATTTCTCCGGAATTGAGCTTGGATTGGCAAGCGTTTGTGCTTGCTTACTGCTCTAGAGAAACGACAGGGCGATGCGTTACAGCTCACGCCAAAACTTTTTCAGAAATTCTCAAAACACACGAATTCCCTGTGGGAGCGGGCTTGCTCGCGAAAGCGGTGTGTCAGCCAACATCTCTGTTGAATGTGATACCGCTTTCGCGAGCAAGCCCGCTCCCACATTGGATCTTCATTGTTGTGAGGTTTGTGGCAGGCATAAAAAAACGGCCCGAAGGCCGTTTTTTTGTTTACCGCAATCGCTTAACCACCGAGGTACGCTTCGCGCACTTTCGGGTCGGTCAACAGTGCTTCACCTGTCCCTGTCATCACTACCCGGCCGTTCTCCAGCACGTAGGCACGGTCAGCGATTTTCAGGGCCTGGTTGGCGTTCTGCTCCACCAGAAACACCGTTACACCGTCCTTGCGCAGCTGTTCGATGATGTCGAAGATCTGCTGGATGATGATCGGTGCCAGGCCCAGCGATGGCTCGTCGAGCAGCAACAGCTTGGGCTTGCTCATCAGCGCACGGCCGATGGCGAGCATTTGCTGTTCGCCGCCAGACATGGTGCCGCCGCGTTGGGCAAAGCGTTCTTTCAGGCGTGGGAAAAGTCCGAGGACCTTGTCCATCTGTTCCTGATAATCGCCCTTGTCGGTGAAGAATCCGCCCATGGCGAGGTTCTCTTCCACGGTCAGACGGGCAAACACCCGACGGCCTTCCGGGACCACCGCGATGCTTTTACGCATGATCTGCGACGAGTCCTGGCCGACGAGCTCCTCGCCCATGTAGCGGATGCTGCCGCTGTGGGCTTGCGGCGAACCGCAGAGGGTCATCAGCAGGGTCGACTTGCCGGCACCGTTGGCGCCGATCAGGGTCACGATCTCGCCCTGGCGGACTTCGACGTTGACGCTGTGCAGCGCCTGGATCTTGCCGTAGAAGGTGGAAACGTTTTCGAACTGCAGCATTTACGCTTCCCCCAGGTAGGCTTTGATCACTTCAGGATTGTCGCGGATCTGTTCCGGCGTGCCATTGGCCAGGGGGGTGCCCTGGTTGATCACGAAGATGTGGTCGGAGATGCTCATGACCAGTTTCATGTCGTGTTCGATCAGCAGCACGGTCACGTCATGCTCTTCACGCAGGGTGCCGATCAGTGACTTGAGGTCTTCGGTTTCCCGCGGGTTGAGGCCGGCGGCCGGTTCGTCGAGCATGAGAATCCGCGGGCGGGTCATCATGCAGCGAGCGATTTCCAGGCGACGTTGCTGACCATAGGCCAGGGTGCCGGCCGGACGGTTGGCGAACTCCTTGAGGTTGACCTTTTCCAGCCAGTACTCGGCGTACTCCATAGCCTCGCGTTCGCTTCTGCGGAACGCCGGGGTCTTGAACAGACCGGCCAGGAAGTTGGTGTTCAGGTGACGGTGTTGCGCGATCAAGAGGTTCTCGACCGCCGTCATCTCCTTGAACAGCCGCACGTTCTGGAAGGTGCGCACCACGCCTTTGAGAGCAATCTTGTGGCCCGGCAGGCCCTGGATCGGCTCGCCGTCCAGCACGATGCTGCCGGCGGTTGGCTGGTAGAAACCGGTGAGGCAGTTGAACACGGTGGTCTTGCCGGCACCGTTGGGGCCGATCATCGACACCACTTGTTTCTCTTTGACGGTCAGGGCCACGCTGTTGACCGCCAACAGGCCGCCGAAGCGCATGCTCAGGTCAGTGACTTTCAGGATCTCACGGCTCATTTGCGCAGCTCCATGTGGGGGCGTTGCATCGGCAGCAGACCTTGAGGACGCCAGATCATCATCAGCACCATCAAGGCGCCGAACATCAACATGCGGTATTCACTGAACTCACGCATCATTTCCGGCAACAGGATCATCACCGTGGCGGCGAGGACGACGCCCAGTTGCGAGCCCATGCCGCCCAGCACCACGATGGCGAGGATGGTCGCCGATTCGATAAACGTGAAGGACTCCGGTGTCACCAGGCCCTGGCGCGCGGCGAAGAAGCTACCGGCGAAACCGGCGAAGCAGGCACCCAGGGTGAAGGCCGACAGCTTGATGATCGTAGGATTGAGACCCAATGCACGGCAGGCGATTTCGTCTTCACGCAGCGCTTCCCAGGCACGACCCAGTGGCATGCGCAGCAAGCGGTTGATGACGAACAGCGCGAACAACGACAACAACACCGCGATCAGGTAAAGGAAGATCACCTTGTTGATCGAGTTGTATTCCAGGCCGAAGAACTCGTGGAAGGTCTGCAGACCTTCTGCGGCAGTTTTATCAAAGCTCAGCCCGAAAAGCGTGGGCTTGGGAATGTTGCTGATGCCGTTCGGACCACCCGTGAGGCCGGTCAGGTTACGCAGGAACAGGCGGATGATTTCACCGAAGCCCAACGTCACGATCGCCAGGTAGTCACCGCGCAAACGCAGTACCGGGAAACCGAGCAGGAAGCCAAACGTGGCCGCCATCATCCCGGCGATCGGCAGGCAGATCCAGAAGCTCAGGCCATAGTAGTGCGACAGCAGCGCGTAGCTGTAGGCGCCCACGGCGTAGAAGCCGACGTAACCGAGGTCGAGCAGGCCGGCCAGGCCAACCACGATGTTCAGGCCCAGGCCGAGCATCACGTAGATCAGCACCAGGGTGGCGATATCCACCGCCCCGCGGGAGCCGAAGAACGGCCAGACCAGTGAACCGATGATCAACGCGATGATGATCCAGCGCTGGGTGGTCGGCAGAGTCAGGAAGGTACTGGCCTTGGCCGGCATCACCGGCAGGTTGGGCGAGGCTTTCCAGGCCGAACTGATCTGCTGGTCGAACAGCACCCGCAGGAACATCAGCACCGAGCACACGGCGATGGTGATCAGCGTTGCAGTGCTGGTGCCATGGACTTCGAGGTTGATGCCGACAATGGTCAGTTTCAGACCCAGTACCGGGTAGGCGACAGCCCACACCAGCAAGGCGCTGAACAACGCCTGTTTAAGATTCCTAGTCATACTTTCTCAACCTCCGGACGGCCCAACAGGCCGGTTGGCCGGAACAACAACACCAGGACCAATAGACCGAACGCCACGACGTCCTTGTACTGGTCGCCGAAGATATCGGCACCAAAGGCTTCCGCCACCCCAAGCACCAGCCCGCCGAGCATCGCGCCGGGGATGCTGCCGATACCGCCCAACACTGCTGCGGTGAAGGCCTTGAGGCCGACCAGGAAACCGGCGTTCGGGTTGATCACGCCGTATTGCATGCTTAGCAGCACGGCCGCGATGGCCGCCAGTGCCGCACCGATGACGAAGGTCAGGGCGATGATGTTGTTGGTGTTGATACCCAGGAGGTTGGCCATCTTGATGTCTTCGGCACAGGCGCGGCAGGCGCGACCCAGGCGAGAGCGGGAGATGAACAGCGTCAGGCCGAGCATGGCGACCAGAGTCACCACGAACACGACGATTTGCATGTAGGAAATCAGCACTTCATGTGCGCCACCTGGCCCGATGGCGAAGTTGCCAGGGATCAGGTTGGAGATGGATTTGTCCTTGGAGTCTTGCGCCAGCAGAACCGTGTTCTGCAGGAAGATCGACATGCCGATGGCGGAGATCAGCGGGATCAGACGGTTGCTGCCGCGCAGGGGGCGGTAGGCGATCCGTTCGATGCTGTAACCGTAGGCACTGGTAACGACAATGGTCGCGATGAAAGCGGCGGTCATCAATAGCGGGACACTCTCGAGCCCCAGCATGGCCAGCCCGGCGATGGCGATGAACGCCACGTAAGAGCCGATCATGTACACCTCGCCGTGGGCGAAGTTGATCATTCCAATGATGCCGTAAACCATCGTATAGCCGATGGCGATCAGGGCATACGTGCTGCCAATGGTCAGACCATTAACCAGCTGTTGGAAGAAGTGATAGATGTCAGGCATTACTGCGCTCCTAAAAACCTGATACGCATTTCACTGGTGGAGTCATTTTCCCGCTCGAGCCCCGTGGATCTGCATCCACTTCGAATTCGAGGTTTGCCAGCGAACCGCTGATGACGGTTTTGAGATTTTCAGGTGGGGAGACTGGCGGATCACGCCAGCGCGGCCCAATACGTTCGTAAAACAAAGCCCACGGCACGCCGTGGGCTTTATTGGCAGTCAGTCAGGCCAAGGCCTTACTGAGGCGAAACTTCAGTTTTAGGTTTGCCGAAATGCCACTGGTAAACCACGAATTTGAAGTCCTTCAGGTCGCCCTTTTCGTCGAAAGACAGGTCGCCGGTCGGGGTTTTGAACGTGCCTTTGTGGATAGCTTCAGCGACTTTGGCAGTGTCTTCGCTCTTCGCGGCCTTGATGCCTTCGGCGATGACTTGCACAGCCGAGTAGGCCGGGAACACGAACGGACCGCTCGGGTCTTCTTTCTTGGCTTTGAACGCGTCAGCCAGGGCGATGTTGGCCGGATCCTGGTCGAAGGATTTCGGCAGGGTCACCAGCAGGCCTTCGGAAGCTTCCTTGGCGATCTGCGAAATGGAGTCGTTACCCACGCCTTCCGGACCCATGAACTTGGCTTTCAGGCCTTTTTCCTGGGATTGACGCAGGATCAGACCCAGCTCCGGGTGGTAGCCGCCGTAGTAGACGAAGTCGACGTTGGCTTGCTTGAGCTTGGAGACCATCGAGGAGAAGTCTTTGTCGCCGGCGTTGATGCCTTCGAACACGGCAACCTTGACGCCTTTGGCTTCGAGGGTTTTCTTCACGGCGCTGGCGATGCCTTCACCGTATTGCTGTTTGTCGTGCAGAACAGCAACGATTTTCGGTTTTACGAAGTCAGCAATGTAGTTACCGGCAGCAGGGCCCTGGGCGCTGTCCAGACCGATGGTGCGGAAGATCATTTTGTAACCACGGGCGGTGATGTCCGGGCTGGTGGCAGCCGGGGTGATCATGATCACGCCTTCGTCTTCGTAGATGTCGGACGCCGGTTGAGTGGAGCTGGAGCACAGGTGACCGACCACGAACTTGACGCCGTCGTTGACGACTTTGTTCGCAACAGCAACCGCTTGTTTTGGATCGCAGGCATCGTCGTATTCAACAGCGACGAGCTTCTTGCCGTCGACGCCGCCCTTGGCGTTGATTTGTTCGATGGCCATTTTGGAGCCACTGAATTGCATGTCGCCGTATTGGGCTACAGGGCCGGTTTTAGGGCCGGCGATGCCGATCTTGATGGTGTCAGCGGCGAACGAATGGCTGGCAACCCCGGCCAGAACCATAGCGGCAAACAGTTTTGAAATCTGCTTAGTAGCCTTAGTCATAGTGCTCCACTCTTACTGTTGTAGTTTTTATAGTCCTGGCGCCGTAGCAGCAGAACCGGGTCAGATATCGTTGATATCCTCCGGAAAATGCCCCCGGCAACTGTACCGGTACAGTGTAGAGCGCCGATTGTTAGCCTGGGAAGCTGGCGCCAGGGGGCAAAACCTGAGGGTGTCGCTTTATTGAAAGAAAAAGACAGAATCGCGGCGGGATGTTAGCTGGCTAATACTTGATTCAGCAGCATTCCTTGGCTTTCCTGCGTTTTTTCAATCGGTAACGCAATTGCGTCCGGGTTTTTCTGGCGCAATACCGACGTTATCATTCACGTCGATTTTCTTTACGGACAGAAACCCATGACTCAAGAACCTAGCACCCTCTATGCCAAGCTGCTTGGTGAAACCGCATCTATTACCTGGAAAGAGTTGGAGCCGTTCTTCGCCAGGGGTGCCCTATTGTGGGTCGATCCAGACCTGGATTTGATCGCTGCAGCAGAAGCAGTGGCAACCGATGAAGGCGAGAAAGTCGCTGCCTGGCTGGCCGCCGACAAGGTCGCCAAACTGTCTGAAACGCGGGCGCTGGATCTTTTCGAGCGCGATCCGGAGCTTTGGGCCGTGGTGGTTTCGCCGTGGATTCTGATCCAGGAAAGGGCGACGAGCTGAGTGCTTGCACTTATCTGGTGCGCGGTTTTGCCGGTTAAAAGTGTGTAGCCGAGTAGCGTGATGGCATGTTGCCGTAGAGAAAGGCCACAGAAGGGTCTTGGCGAGGGTGACGTAAACGTAACGGGAACAGTTTATTGAGCAGCCGATGGGCTGCTTAATTGTTTCTGGATGTTGGGATTTGTGGTGATTCTTATGCCGCCATCGCGAGCAGGCTCGCTCCCACAATGTGATCGCATTCCTCCTGAAAGAACGCGGTCCCCTGTGGGAGCGAGCCTGCTCGCGATTGGGCGCGCCGCTAATTAAGCCGTCTTGCCCGTATGGTTATTAAGCGAAATAACCTTGGTCTTGCCAATCCGGTGACGGTAAATCTCGCGCAGATACTTGATCGCCTTCTTCACGCAATCCCGGGACAGGCGGATGTCATTGATCGAGACGAACTTGTCCTTGTCGTTGATCAGCTCACGGTATTTCTTCTCGTACATCGGTTTGATCGCGTACCAGTTGGTATCGAGGATTTTCGCCGGGTTTTCGAATTCGTTGAGCAGTTCGTCGATGCGGTCTTCGTCGAAGTCTTCATTGATGATGAAGTCCAGGATTGAGTTGTCGAGCGTCTCGTCGAAGCGGTACGGGTTTTTCGCAAAGCAGCGCTTGATGAAGGCCACGATCAGGGTCAGAAAGTCGTCCGACAGGCACGGGCTCTTGGCGATCAAAGTGGTCAGCGACAGGTTGGCCGACGCGCCGATCACCAGCGCATATCGCTTGAGCGTAGTGTTGGGGAACAGGCTGTTGAGGTGAGTCTTCAACCGGTTCAGGTCCATGTAGGACAGCTTGTAGTCCTTGGGCAGCGAAACAATCGACACCACCGATGAGCAATTCTTGAAGAAGTGCAGGTCATGCAGCGCGGCCGCGTCATAGCCCGAATTCTTGTACTGCTCAAGCGAAGCGCGATAGCGCTTGGACTCGATCGGCAACAGGCTGATGCCTTCGATCGCCTGGGTGACCTTGTTGAAGTGCGGCAGGTCGATGGAGCGGAAGAACAGGTCGTCGATGTTCAGGCGCTGCGGCTCTTTCTCGAACACCTTGAACTTGTCGCTGCTCGGCGGCGGGGTTTCCGGCACCACGGACTCGGCGTAGGCAATCGCCACCGGCCCGGCCAGGCTCATGAACAGGTCGTTGGCGTCCAGGCGAATGGTTTCGCCGATGTCGATGCCGGCACGACGGAAATAGTTCTGGTCGTAGTCGGTGGTCACCGCCTGCGCCGTCAGAATGTTGAAGATCTGCTGTGAGATGTACTGGTTGGCGTGCTTTTCCATGGCATTGACATCAATGTTCTGGATGTTGCCGTCATCGCTTTCTTCGGCATAACGCATGATGTCGTTGGAGATCAGCATCATCGCGTTCCATGGGCGGATACGGCCCATGACGCTGGCTTCACTGCTGTCTTCATTGGCGAAGTTGTAGGAGAAGTCCCACTCTTCCGACAGGTATTTGCACAGCAGACGACCGGCGTTGATGTGCAGCGCCTCGGACATTTCGCTGCGGTGATCGGAAATGTTCGGCAGTACGCAAATGCCGCTGGTGAAGATCGGCTCGAAGACGAAGGAATGACCGCTCTTGCCGTCGTGTTCGTCCATTGGTTTGGTGTCGAACGTTTTGTTCATGTACGAGTGTTGCTGGGCCAGGCCGAACTCCGAGGCCATGCCAGAGCCGGTACCGCCGCCGGCACTGAAGATCGAGAAATACAGGCGCGACTGGTTGGCCTTGATCCCGCAGCTGTCGATCAGGTACGAGTGAATCATCTTCCAGTCAGGGCTGGAGAAGCGCTGGGTATCCTTGTTCAGGATGATCTTGGCCAGGTACTGGCCGAGGATCGGCGCGTTACCGGCACCACCGGCATGGACTTCCGACAAGTCCATGATTTTCATTTTGCTGTAGTCGCGCAAAAAGCCGCTTTTTTCGCCCTTGCGCGAGAAACGGATGCGACCGGCGATGTCTTTGTCCAGGTCGCCGAGCATCACCAACGGCTCGACCAGAAACACCGGTTTGCTGGCCTTGTTCGACCCCAGGCGCAGGTTGTTGCGGATCCACTGCGCCGGGCTGTAGCCTTTTTCGGCGTAGCGTTTGTCCGGCGACAGACGGTCTTCGTTGTTGAATTCGTTGAGGTAGAACTTGCGGGCGTTGTACACCAGCTCCGCCACGTCCAGCGCGATGTTCGAACCACAGCGGCCCAGGCCGATCAGGCACACCGAGGGGAATTCCTGATCGTTGTGCTGTTCGCTGTCGCCTTCCAGATGGGGCGGGCGCGGGAACACCATATCGCGCAGGCCGTCGAGGTTATCGAGGATGCGGTCGGTATTGGTTTCGGTGAAGTACAGGTATTGCTGAGTCGCCAGCGGACGCGACGGGCTCAATGGCTTCGACGATGAAGGGCTGTTCGCCGCGGGGCTCAGGGTCAGGTCGGATACCGCGGTGGCCGGATTGTTTTTAGAAGTCATTGTGCGCCATATACCTGGACTGGTCGGCTCGGCGACAAGTGTCATCGAGTCATCACGGAATGGGATCTCGCGTCTTTTTGCAGCGCGAATGTGGCCCAAGCGTCAGGGCCTTGGCCTGAGCATCGCTGGGGGAATCCTTTCCTTAATCATGATGAATCGGCCAATATTCGATGATCTTTAATCAAAAAGAGGCTAAATGATGGCAACGTTACCTGCGCTGGGGTTTGCCGGAATCGGCCTGATGGGCTTGCCAATGTGCCGACGCCTGTTGGCGGCGGGGTGTCCGCTGACGGTGTGGAACCGTAATCCCGCCAAGTGCGCAGCGCTGGTTGAGGCCGGAGCTCGGCAAGTGGCGACACCGGCTGAACTGTGTCAGCACGCGGACCTGGTGATGCTATGTCTGGCCGACACTGCTGTTGTACGTGAGGTGGTGTTTGGCCCGGCAGGCGTTGCCGAGGGCGCGAAAAGCGGCCAGTTGCTGGTGGATTTTTCCAGCCTGGAACCCACCGCGACGCGGGAAATGGCGAGCGCATTGGCCAGTAAAACCGGTATGAGTTGGCTCGATGCGCCGGTCTCCGGCGGGGTGGTCGGTGCCGAGGCCGGCAGCCTGGCGATCATGGTCGGTGGCGAAGCGGCAGACCTTGAGCGCGTGCGGCCGGTGTTGTTGACCCTGGGTCAGCGCGTGACCCACATGGGCGCCGTCGGCGCGGGGCAGGTGACCAAGGCCTGCAATCAGATGATCGTCGCCTGCAATGCCCTGGTGATTGCCGAAGTGGTGGCCCTGGCCGAGCGTTCCGGGGTCGACGCGCGCCTGATCGCCGAAGCGTTGGCCGGTGGTTTCGCCGATTCAAAACCCTTGCAGATTCTCGCGCCGCAAATGGCTGAGAGTCGTTTCGAGCCGGTGAAATGGCACGTGCGCACGCTGCTCAAGGACCTCGACACCGCCGTGAAATTTTCCCGCGAACAGGGTTCGGCCACGCCGATCAGCGGATTGGCCGCACAACTGATGCGCCTCCATGGGGGGCAGGGGTTTCTGGAAAAGGATCCGTCGACGCTAGTGCAGCTATACCGCGAGCCAGACTCAAAGGATTGACGGTGTGCATATGCTTGCGCTGGTTGATTTCGGCCAGCACCGGACGCAACTCGGCCAGCGGCACTGGACGGCTGAGCAGGTAGCCCTGAACGAAATCGCAGCCGTGGCGTTCGAGAAAGTCGTATTGCTCGAAGGTTTCGACGCCTTCGGTGACGACCTGCAAATGCAGGGTGTGGGCCATGACGATAATGGCCTGGACGATTTCCATGTCCTGGGTGGCCTTGGGGATGTCCTGAATGAACGAACGGTCGATCTTCAACGTGTTTAATGGCAGGCGCCTGAGGTAGGCCAGGGATGAATAGCCTGTGCCGAAGTCATCGATCGACAACGAGACCCCGAGGGCGCGAATCTGCCGCAGCAGCACCAGGGTGTTGCTGATATTGCCCATCAGCGCATTCTCGGTCACTTCCAGTTCCAGCCGGTGTGGTGCCACCCCGAAGGCGTGCAGGGCGTGTTCGATTTCATTGGCCAGTTCGTCTCGCGCCAGGTTCAGGGGCGAGCAATTCACCGCGATTTTGAGTTGTTCGCAATCGTGCCGGGACAGCTCGCCCAAGTCTTCGCAGGCCTTGCGCAGCACCCAGTTGTCCAGCTCAGCGATCAGGCCATTGGCTTCGGCAATGGCGATGAACCGATCCGGCGTGAGCAATCCGTGAACCGGGTGTTGCCAGCGAATCAGCGCTTCAAGTTTGGTGACTTGGCCGATTCTGAGGTCATAGATGGGTTGGTAATACAGCATCAACCCGATGTTTTCGCGCAGGGCGTGACGCAGTTCCTCTTCAAGTTGCAACTCCAGGGTGGCGCGGGTTCTCAGGTTTGAACTGAAAAAATGCAGGGCATTACGACCGCTATCCTTGGACTGGTACAGCGCCAGGTCGGCGTTCTTCAGCAGTTCTTCGCAGCTCTTGCCGTCTTCCGGAAACAGGCTGATACCGATGCTGGTGGTCATGACCATACGCCGTCCGGACAACTCGATGGGCTCCTTCATTTTCAGCATGATGCGCTGGGCCATTTGCCGCGCTTCTTCACGGTCGTACAGGGTGATGAGGATGCAGAATTCGTCGCCTCCGAAGCGCGCCACCACGTCTTCATGACTGCGCACCGAGGCCTTGATGTGGCCGGTCAGGACTTTGAGCAATTCGTCGCCGGCGTCATGGCCGAGGCTGTCATTGATTCGCTTGAAGTGGTCGATGTCGAGGAACATCACCGCCAGCATGCCGCCTTCGTTGGTTTTCTCGATGAGCTTCTCGGCGAAGATCTGATTGAAGCCCCGGCGGTTGATCAGGTTGGTCAAGGGGTCGTAATGGGCCACCTGTTGCAGCGACATGCGCGCCTGATCCAGTTGACTGAGCAGGGCATTGACCCGCTGCAGGTCATGCTCCTTGTGTTGCAGCTTCTTGTCTGCCAGGGCAGCGCTGATGCTGCTGCCGATGATCAGCAGCGTCATCACCGCTACCGTCAGCCCCAGTTGCAGATGATTGTTGTCGCCGGGCAGCGGCTGAAGGCTGTCAACGGGCAGCACCAGGCTGAAGGCCGCCATGCCGGTGAAGTGCATGCTGACGATGCCGGCCCCGAGCACCAGGCTGGCGGTGTATTTGAGCAATTGATGAAACACGCCGGCGCCATCGCGCAGGTGGCTGGAAATCAACAGGGCAGCCAGGCTGGCACCGATGGCGATCACAATGGAAAGCACAAACAGGACGGGTTGGTAGTAGGCCATCGCATTCGATCGCAGGGCGGCCATGCCCACGTAATGCATGGTTGCGATGCCCAGGCCGATCCATACCGCGGCCCGCAGGTATTGCCAGAAATTCAACTGAGGATGGCTGAGGGTGTGCATGGCCAGCCACGAGGCGGTCAGGGCGAACAACAGCGAGAGCAGGGTAGTGGGCAAGTGGTAATGGATTTCGATCGGCGCCTGGAACGCCAGCATGCTGATGAAATGCATGGCCCAGATGCCGCCCGCCAAGCACCCGGCACCGACCCAGCGCCAGAGGCGTTGGGAGGCGGATTTTTCCACATGGCCGACCCGCTCGGTCATGTCCAGCGTGGCGAAGCCGGCCGCACAGGCCACCAGATAGGCCAGCAACACCAGAAAAGGGTTATGGGTGCAATCGAGTATGACCTGCCCGCTCTCCGGTAGCCCGGTCATGAAATGCAAACCAAGCCACTCCATAGCATGCCCCATCTCTGAATCATCCTGCGCCATGTACGCTGGCGAATGCTTGCAGTATAGAGGCCTTGCACGGAGCGCAAGAGGTGGTGGCATATTAATGCCTATGTTTTTGGAATGGCCTTTAGAACAATTGGAAATGAATGGTTGCATGGGCCGCATTGGCTGCCATGGGTGGGTATCAGCCTTACGAATAATTACAGACAGCGCTGGCGGGCCTGACTAGATTGACGGTTCCGGGCTCGAATGCGTTGGCAATGAAGCCCAATAACAATAAAAGAGACGGACCCATGCAGAACTCGACCCAAGCGGCGAATGCCTGGCGCATTCTGTTCCTGCTGTTCCTGGCCAACCTGTTCAACTTCTTCGACCGCACCATCCCGGCCATCATCATCGAGCCAATCCGCATGGAGTGGCACCTCAGCGACTTTCAACTGGGGATCATCGGGACCGCATTCACCATCGTTTACGCCATTGCCGGCCTGCCCCTGGGGCGATTGGCCGATACCGGTTCGCGCAGCAAGCTGATGGGCTGGGGCCTGGCAGCGTGGAGCGGGCTGACTGCGGTCAACGGGTTGGTGGGCAGTTTCTGGAGTTTCCTGATCGTGCGCATGGGCATCGGCATCGGTGAAGCCAGTTATGCGCCGGCCGCCAACTCGCTGATCGGCGATTTATTCCCGGCTCATCGTCGGGCTCGGGCCATGGGCATTTTCATGCTTGGCCTGCCGCTGGGGTTGCTGCTGGCGTTCTTCACCATCGGCTGGATGGTCAAGACGTTCGATAGCTGGCGTGCGCCGTTCTTTATCGCGGCAGTGCCGGGGCTGATCCTGGCGGTCTTTATGTTCTTCATCAAAGAGCCGAAACGCGGCGCGGCCGAAAGTGTGCAAGTGTCTCAGGAGCGCGTAGACCGGCCGATCCGTCGAGTGCTGGCGGTGCCGACCTTCCTGTGGCTAGTGATGGCGGGGCTGTGCTTCAACTTCGCGACCTATGCCTGCAACTCGTTTCTGGTGCCGATGCTGCAGCGTTATTTCCTGATGCCGTTGCAGGACGCGGCGGTGGCGACCGGGGTGATTGTCGGGGTGACCGGGTTGTTCGGCCTGACGCTCGGCGGTTGGATCGCCGACAAGATTCACCAGCGCGTGGCCAATGGGCGGCTGCTGTTCGCGGCGTTCAGCCTGATCATTTCGACCGTATGCACGGCTTGGGCGCTGCACGCCGGACGGATCGAGATCGGGGTATTTGTCGCGGTGTTCAGCTTGGGTTGGTTGTTCGCCTACAACTTCTATACCTGCGTGTACACGGCGATTCAGGACGTGGTCGAACCGCGTTTGCGGGCGACGGCGATGGCGTTGTTCTTTGCCGGGTTGTATCTGTTGGGCGGTGGCTTGGGGCCGGTGGTGGTGGGGGGATTGTCGGATCACTTTGCGCAAACGGCCATGCTATCGGCAGGTGCTGAGCAGATGACTGAAGCGTTCAAGGCTGTTGGTTTGCATGATGCGATGTACCTGATTCCGGTAGCGCTGTTCTTTACCATGGTGTTTCTGTTTTTGGCCTCGCGGTGTTTTGTCAGGGATGCCAAGCGGATGAAGGAAGGGTTGGTGGCGGTGGTTGAGCCTGTGGGTTCTGCGGTGACTGCATGATCGCCATCGCGAGCAAGCCCGCTCCCACAGTTGATTAATGGTGTTCATAAATAGTGTGGCCACATCAGATCCCCTGTGGGAGCGAGCCTGCTCGCGATGAGGCCATCAGCAACACCACAACAACCAAACAGACAAAAAAAGGCCCGCATCGCTGCGGGCCTTCTTTTTAGTGGTGGAGCAGAAGAACTTAACCCGCCACCAACACCCGAATCGCTTCCAGTCGCAGCGCCGCCTTGTCGAGCATGGCCAGGCCTTGCTCACGTTGCTTGCGCAGGGCAACCAGTTCGCTGTCGCGCACGGTCGGGTTGACCGCTTGCAACGCGGTCAGGCGTGCCAGTTCTTCGTCGGTATCCGCCGCCAGGCGACGTTGCGCCTCGGCCACACGTTCGGCGTGACGCGGGGTGATTTTCTCTTCGCCGGCGTTGATCCGAGGTGTCAGCTGGTCGCGCTGGGCCTGGATGAACTTGTTGGCGCTGGCGCGGGGTACGCTTTCCAGTTGATCGTTCAACGTCTCGAAAGACACCCGGGTCGACAGGTCGTTGCCGTTGGCGTCGAGCAGGCAGCGCAGGGCGGCCGGCGGCAGGTAACGGCCCAGTTGCAGCGAGCGCGGGGCAACCACTTCGCTGACGTAGAGCAGTTCCAGCAACACGGTACCCGGTTTCAGCGCCTTGTTCTTGATCAGCGCCACGGCGGTGTTGCCCATCGAGCCGGACAGGACCAGGTCCATGCCGCCCTGAACCATCGGGTGTTCCCAGGTGATGAACTGCATGTCTTCGCGAGACAGCGCCTGGTTGCGGTCGTAGGTGATGGTCACGCCTTCGTCGTCGCCCAGCGGGAAACTGGCGTCGAGCATTTTTTCGCTTGGCTTGAGGATCAGCGCGTTTTCCGAATGGTCTTCGCTGTCGATGCCGAAGGCATCGAACAGGGTTTCCATGTAGATCGGCAGGGCGAACTGATCGTCTTGTTCGAGGATGTCCTCGACCAGCGCATCACCTTCGCCAGCACCGCCGGAGTTGAGTTCCAGCAAGCGGTCGCGACCGGTGTGCAGTTCGGCTTCCAGACGCTCACGTTCGGCGCGGGCTTCGTCGATCAGCGCTTGCCACTCGCCATCGTCGGCGTTTTCCAGCAGCGGCAGCAGGCGTGGGCCGAACTGATGCTGCAAGGCGTTGCCGGTCGGGCAAGTGTTGAGGAACGCGTTCAGCGCTTCGTGGTACCACTGGTACAGCCGTTCTTGCGGGCTGGTTTCCAGGTATGGCACGTGCAGTTCGATGATGTGCTTCTGACCGATCCGGTCGAGACGACCGATACGCTGCTCCAGCAGGTCCGGGTGCGATGGCAGATCGAACAGCACCAGATGGTGCGAGAACTGGAAGTTACGACCTTCACTGCCGATTTCCGAGCAGATCAGCACCTGAGCGCCGAATTCTTCGTCGGCGAAGTAGGCGGCGGCGCGGTCACGCTCGAGGATGTTCATGCCTTCGTGGAAGACCGTGGCCGGAATGCCGGAACGCACGCGCAGGGCGTCTTCCAGGTCCATGGCGGTTTCGGCGTGGGCACAGATCACCAGCACTTTGGTGCGCTTGAGCATCTTCAGGGTGTCGATCAGCCACTCGACGCGCGGGTCGAATTTCCACCAGCGTTCTTCTTCGTTGGCGTCCGGCTGGGCCTGGAAGCTGACTTCCGGGTACAGCTCGGCGTGATCGCCCAATGGCAGTTCGAGGTATTCGGCCGGGCACGGCAGCGGGTACGGGTGCAGTTTGCGCTCCGGGAAACCCTGCACGGCGGCGCGGGTGTTACGGAACAGCACGCGGCCGGTGCCGTGACGGTCCAGCAGTTCGCGGACAAGACGGGCGCTGGCTTCGGCATCGCCATCGTTGACGGCGGTCAGCAGGGCTTCGCCTTCGTTGCCGAGGAAGCCGTGAATGGTCTTGTGCGCTTCAGGCGACAGGCGTCCCTTGTCCAGCAGCTCCTGAACGGCTTCGGCCACCGGGCGATAGTTTTCGCTCTCGGCGCGGAAAGCGTGCAGGTCATGAAAACGGTTCGGGTCGAGCAGGCGCAGACGGGCGAAGTGGCTGTCCTGACCCAGTTGTTCCGGGGTCGCGGTCAGCAGCAAGACGCCGGGAATGACTTCGGCCAGTTGCTCCACCAGCGAATACTGAGGGCTGACCTGGTCTTCGTGCCACACCAGGTGGTGCGCTTCGTCGACCACCAGCAAATCCCAGCCGGCCGCGAACAATGCGTCCTGGGCTTTCTCGTCATCCACCAGCCATTCGAGCGCAACCAATGCAAGCTGGGTGTCTTCGAACGGGTTGGCGGCATCGCTTTCGATGAAGCGTTCTTCGTCGAACAGCGCGACTTGCAGGTTGAAGCGGCGGCGCATCTCCACCAGCCATTGGTGCTGGAGGTTTTCCGGCACCAGGATCAACACGCGATTGGCGCGGCCCGAGAGTAGTTGGCGATGGATCACAAGACCGGCTTCGATGGTCTTGCCCAGGCCCACTTCGTCTGCCAGCAGAACCCGAGGCGCGATGCGGTCAGCGACTTCACGGGCAATGTGCAGTTGGTGCGCGATCGGTTGCGCACGCACGCCACCCAGGCCCCAAAGGGAGGACTGCAACTGGCGGCTGGTGTGTTCCAGGGTGTGATAACGCAGGGAGAACCAGGCCAGCGGATCGATCTGGCCGGCGAACAGACGGTCGCTGGCCAGACGGAATTGAATGAAGTTCGACAGTTGGGTTTCCGGCAGGGTGACCGCTTCGTTCTGCGCGTTGAGGCCGTGGTAGACCAGCAGGCCATCGACATCGTCGACTTCTTGTACGGTCAGTTTCCAGCCTTCGAAGTGAGTGATGCTGTCACCCGGCGAAAACCGCACACGGGTGAGGGGCGCATTCCGTAGCGCGTACTGGCGAGTGTCGCCAGTGGCCGGATAGAGCACGGTCAACAAGCGGCCGTCCTGTGCCAGAACGGTGCCCAAACCCAGCTCGGCTTCGCTGTCACTGATCCAGCGTTGCCCCGGTTGATACTGCTGCGCCATGCTGCCTGACTCCCACCTTGAAAAAGCGGGCTATCTTAACGGAATGAGCCTTCAGGACCAAAGGAATACATGCGCGCGCTGAGGGAGGATGCGAACTTTTCGGGAGATGAAGATCAAAAGATCGCCGGCTGCGCCAGCATCCTACGATGCCAGGTGGGTTACAAGTTTGCGACCGATGGCTCAAGTCGCCATTCCCGCAGCCGACAGCCTGCTGACAGGAGACTAATAATATGCTGCCACCGATGCTCCCCTTGAGCGCCGTACCGATCACGTCACAGCAGGATCCGATCCGCCAGCGCCCGGATATTCCGCCCGTGGTGCCAGTGCAGGAAAGCTCCAACGAAAGCACCATCGACCTGCAAAAGCGCGACCCGGAAGAGGCTGGCCTGCAACTGCGCGAGGAACAGCGTCGACAGCAGGAACGGGAACGGCGACGTCGTGAGGCCGATGAAGATCCCGAAGAGCACCTGGCGATTCCCGGTAATGAGCTCAATGCCGACAACACCGTACCGGTGGTGCCGTTGATGGAGGATCAGCCACGCCAGGGATTGTGGGTCGATATCGAGATCTGAAGTGTCGGATCACTGGTCAGCGTCCGCGCCAGACCGCATTATTGGCGTAATCCTGTCGCCTTTAACCGGCAGTTGAATTCATTTCCAAGCGATGCACTGAACGCCATGAGCCAAGATGACAAGCTGATCGACCTCAACGCCGAACGCGCCAAGCGGGTTCATGACCTTAATGAAAAGCGCCTGAACGAAGTGCGCCAGGCATTCGAGCAGGCGATGCCGTTGGGCAAAGCAAAGAAAAAGCCGAAGAACAAACCGAAAAAGCGTTGAAACACCCTGCATCGGTTGATGCAGGTCAGTTATTTCCCTTCCTTTTACGCCCGTCTGGGGCGGCATTGATCCCGGTCAATTTTCTCTCCTGCCCGATTGGTTAACTTAGCCCCATCGCAACAGGGCAAGTGCAGGAGACCCGTCATGTTTTTCGACAACGTGGTGATCGCCGGAGTGCTGACAGTCGGCCTCATGGTTCTGTTTTTTGCAGGGTTTGGATTTTTTATCTGGAAGGATTCGCATAAGCGCAAACCGTAGGTCTTTCTGGAGCAATGAGCACGCAAGGCATTTTGGGCGACTTCGGTCGCCCTTTTTTTTGCCTGCGAAAATCTGTCGGATGTACATAGAACTACTGTGGGAGCGGGCTTGCTCGCGAAGGCGGCTTGGCAGCCCATATAGATGTTGAATGTTATGGCCTCTTCGCGAGCAAGCCCGCTCCCACAGTTGGTCGGTGGTGTAGCGAAGATTGCAGCAATAAAAAAGGCGCGAACCTCACGGAACGCGCCTTTTTCAGTAGCGGTGTATCAGCTACCCAGTGCCTTCGACGCCAGCCAGAACAGGCCGGCCGACAGGGCCACGGTGGCTGGCAGGGTCAGGACCCAGGCCAGCAGGATGGTTCTGACGGTGCCGCCTTGCAGGCCGCTTTTGTTCGCGACCATGGTGCCGGCCACGCCTGAAGACAGGACGTGGGTGGTGGAGACGGGCAGGCTGAAGATGTTGGCCAGGCCGATCATGCACGCGGTGGTGATCTGCGCCGACATGCCTTGGGCATAGGTCATGCCCTGCTTGCCAATTTTCTCGCCGATGGTCAATACCACGCGTTTCCAGCCGACCATGGTACCCAGGCCGAGGGCCAGTGCGACCGCAAGAATCACCCAGAACGGAGCGTATTCGGTGGTGGTGGTCAGGTCTTTGCGCAGCTTGTCCAGGTCCGCCTTTTCACGGGCTGCGAGGCCAGGCAACTTGCTGACTTTCTTCGCCGTGTCGTCCAGGCAGAGCAGGTAACGACGCACTTCGATGCGGCTTTCCGACGGCAGCGAGTGGTAGTCGGCTACGCCCTTGAGGGTGTCCAGCAGGGCGGCGATGGTCGGTTCGGTCTGTTGCGGGTTGCAACGGAATTTCTCCGGCAGATCACCTTCCACGCTTTTGCCCAAAGCCAGGAATTCACCCAGTGTATCGGCATTGCGCTTATAGAACTGGCTCAGGTGCAGGGTCGCGTCGCGAGTCCGTTCGATCTGGTAAGTCGTGCTGCCAAGGTCGAGTACGAACTGCGCCGGCACGATACCGATCAGCACGAGCATGATCAGGCCGATACCTTTCTGGCCGTCGTTGGAGCCGTGCACGAAGCTGACTGCCATCGCTGAAATCACCAGCACCAGACGGTTCCAGAACGGCGGGTGTTTCTTGTCGTCGATCTTGCGGCGTTGTTCCGGTGTCTTGTGCATCTTGGACAACGGGCGCCACCATTTAAGGCCGATCAGCACCAGGGCAGCGACCAGGAACCCGGCCATCGGCGAGAACACCAGGGACGCACCGATATCGATCGCCTTCTGCCAGTTAACGCCGTCGGCCAACGGAATATCGTTGATCAAGGCGTTGGCCAGACCGACACCGAGGATCGAACCGATCAGCGTGTGGGAGCTGGAGGCGGGGATACCGAAGTACCAGGTGCCCAGGTTCCAGGTGATGGCGGCGGCGAGCAACGAGAACACCATGGCCAGTCCGTGACCGGTGTTCACATTGATCAGCAGTTCTACCGGCAGCAAATGGACGATGGCATACGCCACGCCCACACCGCCCAGCAGCACGCCGAGGAAGTTGAACACACCGGAAAAGAACACCGCCAGATGAGGCGGCATGGCTTTGGTGTAGATAACAGTGGCCACCGCGTTTGCGGTGTCATGAAAGCCGTTGATGAACTCGAAGGCGAGGACAAAGGCCAGGGCGAGCAAGAGGCTCACAAGCACCCAAGCATCCAGTCCGCTGAATAAATCGATCATGAAGGTTTTCTGACCCGGTCGTAAGGGGGCGCGATTATGCCAGAAAAGACTGCTAATCGATGCACTTGCTGCTCATCGGTAACATTCTTCAACGAATTAATTTGTGGCAATCCCCCGGGCTCCGGGTTTTTTCAGGGCTTTACAAGTCGTTGAAATTACTTGGAAAGGCCGCAGCCACAAGGATTTCTCCCGACGAAGCGAGAGGCTTGAACGCTTGTGTGAAATATCTGAGAAGAGCGCCAGACAGGAGCCATTTGCCTCATCCAACGGATGGGGAAGACCGCTGCCCGCTTGTAGCGGGCGCGAAAAGCATCATCCATACAACCCGCTTTTAACGGGTGCAGACGCAGGCTCTTGAAAGGATTCAAGCCGAGGCAGTCATGGCTCTTCGGCTTTGAGTTCCTTTTCCATCTTCTGCAATTCCTGGGAGAAGGCCTGGTCCTGAACGGTGGCGCGTTTACGCCAGGGTTTGCGTTCGGGTTCGGGCTGAGCGGCGTAGGTGGTGACTTCCCCGCCGTAAACTTCCTTGTAACGTTGTTCCTGGCGCTCAAGTTCCGCGCGCAGTTCGTCTTTCGTCACAGTGCTACCTGATTGAGTTGAGATTAATTCTGGTGAAACGCGCTGCATCGATTTATTGACCACGCTCGTAGAAGGGACAATGCCTGACACGGCATCGTTCCCTCGGAGCAATCAATTCGTCCTTGTTGCAGGCGGCCACGGCACCAGAGAAGAACAGCTGACGTAGCATCAGTCTCCTGTTTCAGCGAGCGCGTTGGCGGTGCATATGAAATGAGCGTCAGGCGCTTGCTGCGGACAGCGGCAATGGATATTGCGCTGCCGGTTGGCGGAATCGGCACGTAAAAAACCGGTCGCCACTGAGATGTATTATAGCGGTCGATCCGAAGAACACTATCTCTTGAGAGTTAAAAGTAGTTCCTCGTGTGTGATTGTTTTGTTACTCGCAAACTTTTACCGGTAACTACGGTGCTGTGATGCCAGTTACAGCGATGACTTTCTGGCGTCATTAAGCCGGACGAATTAGTACACAGGTGCTTCTTTAAATCGTGACCGAAAATAACAATCGTATTGCATGAGGAGTGAAAGCAGCATGACTCACCATAAGCAACCATCGATTGCGATTATCGGCCTGCGGTTCGATAATCGCCCAATCTTGGTGGCCGGTGGCTTGTGTGTCAGACCGGGAGCCGCTTGTAATAGTCGCTGATCCGTGTGGGAAACAACCGATATGAACGATCAAATGCGCAATTCCTTCGCTTCAGTGGCACCGCCGATCGTTGCCTCGCCCGCCAAGCGAATCCAGGCCCTGACCGGTGACCCGGATTTCATGACCTCCTTGGCCCGTGGTCTGGCGGTGGTGCAAGCGTTCCAGGAGCGCAAGCGGCACCTGACCATTGCGCAAATCAGCCATCGCACGGAAATTCCCCGCGCCGCAGTGCGACGTTGCCTGCATACGCTGATCAAGCTCGGCTACGCCACCACCGACGGGCGTACCTATTCGCTGCTGCCCAAAGTACTGACTCTGGGCCATGCCTATTTGTCGTCGACGCCATTGGCGGTTTCTGCCCAGCCATATCTGGACCGCATGAGCGAGCAACTGCATGAGGCTTGCAACATGGCCACGCTGGAAGGCGATGACATTTTGTACATTGCGCGTTCGGCGACCACCCAGCGGCTGATTTCCGTCGACCTCTCGGTGGGCGGGCGACTGCCGGCCTATTGCACGTCCATGGGCAGGATTCTTCTCGCCGCGCTGGACGACACATCGCTGCGCGAATACCTCGACCATGCAGAGCTGCAAGCCAAGACCAGTCGCACCTTGCATACCCCCGAGGCATTGCTCGAATGCCTGCAAGAGGTACGGCAACAGGGCTGGTGCATCGTCGATCAGGAACTGGAGCAGGGCCTGCGCTCGATTGCCGTTCCGGTGTACGACGCTTCTGGCCAAGTAGTAGCGGCGTTAAACGTCAGCACCCACGCCGGCCGGGTCAGTCGCAGCGAGCTGGAACAGCGTTTCCTGCCCGGTCTGCTAAGCGCCAGTCGTGATCTGAGCGCGCAACTCTTTGCCTAAGCTGTTCGATAAACGCACAGAGTCGCGTTTATCGAATTGACGCTCTTTCCCTTGGATCATTAATGTCGCGGCAGCGTCATCCGGCTCTGTTGACCTTCAGTCAGCCGCCGGATCACGCCCCAATAATAATGAGAAGAGGCATCGTCATGCGCACGTTTCCCGACTGTCGCTGTTCCCTCCGGTTTAGCTGCCGAAACCGAATCGCCTGATCCCGACCTCCTTTCCTGTGACAGCGTCAGCCCTGGTTGGCACCTGTTCGACAGCGTTCTTTGCGTGGAATAAAAATAATGAACCAGCCTCAGTCTGCTGTAGGAAACTGCCTCGACGTGCAGTCCTTCATCAACGCTCAACCCATTTCGCGCTACCAATGGCGGGTGGTGATTCTATGTTTCCTGATTGTTTTCCTTGATGGCCTCGACACCGCGGCCATGGGTTTTATTGCGCCGGCACTGTCCCAGGACTGGGGCATCGATCGCGCCAGTCTCGGCCCGGTGATGAGCGCGGCGTTGATCGGCATGGTCTTCGGCGCTTTGGGTTCCGGTCCGTTGGCTGACCGCTTTGGGCGAAAAGTCGTACTGGTGGGCGCGGTTTTGTTATTCGGCGCTTTCAGCCTGGTGTCGGCCTACAGCACCAACGTCGATCAGTTGCTGGTACTGCGTTTCCTTACCGGCCTGGGCCTGGGCGCCGGCATGCCGAACGCCACCACGCTGCTGTCCGAATACACCCCGGAGCGCAAGAAATCCCTGTTGGTGACCAGCATGTTCTGTGGCTTCAACCTTGGCATGGCCGGTGGCGGGTTCATCTCGGCCAAACTGATCCCGGCCTTCGGCTGGCACAGCCTGTTGATGATCGGCGGGATTCTGCCGTTGATCCTCGTCGTCGTTTTGCTGTTCTGGTTGCCGGAATCGGCACGCTATCTGGTGGTGCGCAACCGTGGCACGGACAAAGTGCGCAAGGCCTTGGCGCCGATCGACCCGACGGTGGTGGCTCAGGCTTCGAGCTTCAGCGTGCCGGAACAGAAAACCGTGAAGGCGCGCAATGTGTTTGCGGTGATTTTCTCCGGCACGTACAGCACCGGTACGTTGTTGCTGTGGCTGACGTACTTCATGGGCCTGGTGATCGTTTACCTGCTGACCAGTTGGTTGCCGACGCTGATGCGCGACAGCGGCGCGAGCATGGAACAGGCGGCGTTCATCGGTGCGCTGTTCCAGTTTGGTGGGGTGTTGAGCGCAGTGGGTGTGGGCTGGGCAATGGACCGGTTCAATCCGCACAAGGTCATCGGCATTTTCTACTTATTCGCCGGGGTGTTTGCCTACGCGGTAGGGCAGAGCCTGGGCAACATTACATTGCTGGCAACCCTGGTGCTGGTGGCCGGGATGTGCGTCAACGGTGCGCAATCGGCGATGCCGTCTTTGGCGGCGCGGTTTTACCCGACTCAAGGGCGGGCGACCGGTGTGTCGTGGATGCTCGGGATTGGTCGCTTCGGCGCGATCCTCGGTGCGTGGATGGGGGCAACCTTGCTGGGCCTGGGCTGGAATTTCGAACAGGTACTGACGGCGCTGGTGATCCCGGCCGCATTGGCGACCACGGCAGTGGTGATCAAGGGCATGGTCAGTCATGCGGATGCGACCTGATCCGGCTGAGACAGTGGTGTAGCAAAAGATCGCAGCCTTCGGCAGCTCCTACAGAGGAAAGTGAACACCCGTAGGAGCTGCCGAAGGCTGCGATCTTTTGCAGGCGACAGAGAACGATAGCCAGACAACAATCTGTTCGATAAACGAACACTCAGTCGATTATCGGATTGTTTGGCGTTTTTCAGGGGCTTACTCTTCAGTCATTCCGGCGCTGAACCTCGCGCCTTTTTCTACCACTGTCGGTTCATAACAAAACGGGAGCCTGCCCCATGGCTGAAATCCTTTCGCTGCATGACGCGGTAAAGCAGTTCGTCAACGACGGCGATACCGTCGCGCTCGAAGGCTTTACTCACCTGATTCCTACGGCGGCGGGTCACGAAATCATCCGTCAGGGCAAGAAAGATCTGACCCTGGTGCGGATGACGCCTGACTTGATCTACGACCAGTTGATCGGTGCCGGTTGTGCTCGCAAGCTGATTTTCTCCTGGGGCGGTAACCCGGGCGTGGGCTCGCTGCACCGTCTGCGTGACGCGGTCGAAAGGCAGTGGCCGCATGCGCTGGAAATCGAAGAACACAGCCACGCCGACCTGGCCAATGCCTACGTCGCGGGCGCTTCGGGCTTACCGTTTGCTGTGTTGCGTGCCTACGCTGGCTCCGACCTGCCAAAGGTCAACCCGCTGATCAAAACCGTCACGTGCCCGTTCACCGGCGAAGTGTTGGCGGCGGTGCCGTCGGTGCGCCCGGACATCACCGTGATTCACGCGCAGAAAGCCGACCGCAAAGGCAACGTGCTGCTCTGGGGCATTCTCGGCGTGCAGAAAGAAGCGGCGCTGGCCGCCAAGCGCTGCATTGTCACTGTTGAAGAAATTGTCGACGACCTCAATGCACCGATGAACGCTTGCGTGCTGCCGACCTGGGCCTTGAGCGCGGTCTGCCATGTACCGGGTGGCGCGCATCCGTCCTACGCCCACGGTTACACCGAGCGCGACAACCGCTTCTATCAAGCCTGGGACCCGATTGCCCGCGACCGTGAAACCTTCACCGCGTGGATCAACGAGTACATCCACGGTTGCGCTGACTTCAGCGAGTTCCAGGCCAAGCTGGCCGCTGCTTCGGAGGCCAAGTAATGACTTACACCACCAATGAAATGATGACCGTTGCCGCCGCCCGCCGTCTGAAAAACGGTTCGGTATGCTTCGTCGGCATCGGCCTGCCGTCGAAAGCCGCCAACCTGGCGCGTCTGACTTCCTCGCCAGATGTAGTCCTGATCTATGAATCGGGTCCGATCGGTGCCAAGCCGAGCGTATTGCCGCTGTCGATCGGTGACGGTGAACTGGCGGAAACCGCCGACACTGTCGTCCCGACCGGTGAGATTTTTCGCTACTGGTTGCAGGGCGGGCGCATCGACGTCGGTTTTCTCGGCGCCGCGCAAGTCGACCGCTTCGGTAACATCAACACCACGGTGGTGGGTGACTACCATCAGCCGAAAGTTCGCCTGCCGGGTGCCGGTGGCGCGCCGGAGATCGCCGGCTCCGCCAAGAGCGTGCTGATCATTCTCAAGCAGTCGGCGCGCTCCTTTGTCGACAAACTCGACTTCATCACCTCGGTAGGCCATGGCGAGGGCGGGGACTCACGCAAGCGTCTCGGCCTGCCGGGCGCCGGTCCTGTCGGCATTATTACCGACCTGTGCATCATGGAACCCGAAGCGGATACTCATGAATTCGTGGTGACTGCGCTGCACCCAGGCGTGACTCGCGAGCAAGTGATTGCCGCCACCGGTTGGGCGATTCGTTTTGCCGATCAGGTGGAAAACACCGCCGAGCCAACCGATGTCGAGCTGACCGCGCTGCGCGGTCTGGAAGCCCGCACCGCTGCGGCCCACGGCCAAGCACCCGGAGAAGCCTGATGCGTGACGTTTATATCTGTGACGCCATTCGCACCCCCATCGGCCGTTTCGGCGGCGGCCTGTCGGCAGTTCGCGCCGATGACCTGGCCGCCGTGCCGATCAAGGCGCTGATGGCGCGCAACCCCTCGGTGGACTGGAACGCGGTGGACGAGGTGTTCCTCGGTTGCGCCAACCAGGCCGGCGAAGACAACCGCAACGTGGCACGCATGGCATTGCTGCTGGCGGGCCTGCCGGAAACCATTCCCGGGGTTACCCTCAATCGTCTTTGCGCTTCGGGCATGGATGCGATCGGCACTGCGTTCCGGGCCATCGCCAGTGGCGAGATGGAGTTGGCGATTGCCGGCGGCGTCGAGTCGATGTCTCGCGCACCGTTCGTGATGGGCAAGGCCGATGCGGCGTTCTCGCGCAACATGAAACTGGAAGACACCACCATCGGCTGGCGTTTTATCAACCCGTTGATGAAAGCCCAGTACGGCGTGGACGCGATGCCGCAGACCGCCGATAACGTGGCCGACGATTACCAGGTTTCCCGCGCCGATCAGGATGCTTTCGCCCTGCGCAGTCAGCAACGCACAGCGGCCGCGCAAGCCGCAGGATTTTTCGCCGAAGAAATCGTCGAAGTGCGCATTGCCCACAAGAAGGGTGAAAGCGTCGTTACACAAGACGAGCATCCCCGCGCTGACACGACACTGGAAACCCTGGCCAAACTCAAACCGGTCAATGGTCCGGATAAAACCGTTACCGCCGGCAACGCTTCCGGCGTGAACGACGGTGCGGCGGCGTTGATTCTGGCCTCCGGCGACGCGGTGAAGAAACATGGCCTGACCGCCCGCGCTCGTGTGTTGGGTATGTCGAGTGCCGGTGTCGCACCGAGGGTGATGGGTATCGGCCCGGTGCCAGCGGTGCGCAAATTGACTGAACGCCTGGGCCTGGCGGTCAGCGATTTCGACGTGATTGAACTCAACGAAGCCTTCGCCAGCCAGGGCTTGGCCGTGCTGCGTGAACTGGGGTTGGCGGATGATGCGGCCCAGGTCAACCCGAACGGTGGCGCCATTGCCTTGGGCCATCCGCTGGGCATGAGCGGTGCTCGTTTGGTACTGACCGCGTTGCATCAACTGGAAAAGACCGGCGGCAAGAAAGGCCTGGCGACCATGTGCGTCGGTGTCGGCCAAGGTCTGGCCTTGGCGATCGAACGGGTCTGACACGCTGGCTGTGAATTAAAAGCGTCGACTAATAAGAACTGAGGAAAGCGCAATGACTGACAAACCTGGTTACCGTCGCCCGCAGGCGGGCACTCAGCCGGAATACCTGCACCCTCCTTATCAATCCACCAACCTTCGCTCGCCGTCCAAGCCGTTGGTGTTTTTGCCTCATTCTCTGTCGGAAATCACCGGCCCGATCATTGGCGCCGAGCGCATCGCGGAGCAGGACAATGACCTGACTTCCCAGCACTCAGGCGAACCACTGGGTGAGCGGATCATCATCCACGGCCGTGTGCTGGATGAAAACGGCCTGCCGGTGCCGGGCATTTTGGTAGAGATCTGGCAGGCCAACGCCGCCGGTCGCTACAACCATGCGCGCGACCTGCACGACGCGCCGCTGGACCCGAACTTCACCGGCACCGGCCGCACCGTGACCGACGCCGATGGCTGGTATCAGTTCCAGACCATCAAGCCTGGCGCCTATCCGTGGGGCAATCACCACAACGCCTGGCGCCCGGCGCATATCCATTTCTCACTGTTCGGACCGAGTATTCTCACGCGCCTGGTGACCCAGATGTATTTCCCGGGCGATCCGTTGCTGGCTTACGACCCGATCTACAACTGCGTGCCTGATACGAGTGCTAAAGAGCGCCTTATCGCCAGTTTCGACCTGGAAAAAACCATCCCTTCCTATGCCCTCGGTTATCGCTGGGACATCGTCTTGCGCGGCCGCGAAGCCACGCCGATGGAGAAATAAGATGACGCTGAACGCGACCACGTCCCACACCGTCGGGCCGTATTACCACATCGGCCTGACCTGGCTGAACCGTGAAGACCTGACCGTTGCACAGACCCTCGGCGAGCGCGTGGCGATCACCGGGCAAGTCGTCGATGGCAATGGCGACTTCGTCAACGACGCCATGCTCGAAGTGTGGCAGGCCAACGCCGCCGGTAAGTACGATCACCCCGAAGACGATCAAGACAAACCCCTGGACCCGAACTTCGAAGGGTTTGGCCGGGTGCCGGTGGATGCAGAAGGGCGCTTCCGCTTTACCACGATCAAACCGGGCACAGTGGAAGGCTTGAAAGGCACGACCCAGGCGCCGCATTTGGTGGTGCTGGTGTTTGCTCGCGGGTTGGTGAAGCACTTGCTGACGCGGATTTACTTCGACGGCGAACCGGCCAACGTGGCGGATCCGTTGCTGGAGTGCGTGCCGGCTGAACGCCGCAGCACCTTGCTGGCGAAGCAGGACGTTGCGGGTGTTTATCAGTGGAATGTGATTTTGCAGGGGACGGATGCGGAGACGGTGTTTTTTGATTATTGAGTGATCGTTGCTCTTGTGGCGAGGGAGCTTGCTCCCGCTGGCTTGCGAAGCAAACCCAAACCCGGCTTACAGGATGTATCAGGCAAACCGCGCCAACCGGTTTTACGACTGCTTCGCAGCCGAGCGGGAGCAAGCTCCCTCGCCACAGAGATTGCGTTGCTCTCAGGTTATGCATTTGCGGAACGGGACTGTTGCTAAATGTGTCTAGACTCTCACGGTCCCCAAAAGAGTGAAGAATGATGACAACTCTCACAGCTCTCTACACCAGTGAAGAACGCAACAAAAGGATCTTTGCGATTGTCGGCGCCTCGTCCGGCAACCTGGTTGAATGGTTCGACTTTTACGTCTACGCCTTCTGCGCAATCTATTTCGCCCCGGCGTTTTTCCCCTCCGACAACCCCACGGTGCAGCTGGTGAACACGGCGGGCGTCTTCGCTGCCGGCTTTCTGATGCGGCCCATCGGCGGCTGGATCTTCGGTCGGGTGGCGGACAAACACGGGCGCAAGAATTCGATGATGATCTCGATTCTGATGATGTGCTTCGGGTCGTTGCTCATCGCCTGCTTGCCGACCTACAACAGCATCGGGGTCTGGGCGCCGATCATGCTGTTGTTCGCGCGCTTGCTGCAGGGTTTGTCGGTGGGCGGCGAGTACGGCACCACCGCGACCTACATGAGCGAAGTCGCCCTCAAGGGCCAGCGCGGTTTCTTTGCCTCATTCCAGTATGTGACGCTGATCGGCGGGCAGTTGCTGGCGGTGTCGCTGGTGGTGATCCTGCAGCAGTTTCTCAGCGAGGATGAATTGCGTGCCTATGGCTGGCGAATTCCGTTCGTGGTCGGTGCGGCCGCTGCGTTGATTTCGTTGTTCCTGCGTCGTGCGCTCAAGGAAACCAGCAGCAAGGAAATGCGCGAAAACAAGGACGCCGGCAGCATCCGTGCGCTGTTCCGCGATCACAAGGCTGCGTTCATCACCGTGCTGGGTTACACCGCCGGCGGTTCGCTGATTTTCTACACCTTCACCACGTACATGCAGAAGTACCTGGTGAATACTGCCGGCATGCACGCCAAGACCGCGAGCTACATCATGACCGGCGCGCTGTTCCTATATATGTGCATGCAACCGTTCTTCGGCATGCTCGCCGACAAGATCGGCCGACGCAATTCGATGCTTTGGTTCGGTGCCCTCGGAACGTTGTTCACCGTGCCGATCCTGTTGAGCCTGAAAAGTGTCAGCAGTCCGTTCCTGGCCTTTGTCCTGATTACCCTGGCGCTGGCGATCGTGAGTTTCTACACCTCGATCAGCGGTCTGGTGAAAGCCGAAATGTTCCCGCCAGAGGTGCGCGCCTTGGGCGTCGGCCTGGCGTATGCGGTGGCCAATGCCATCTTCGGCGGTTCGGCGGAGTATGTGGCGCTGAGCCTTAAAGCCGGGGGCATGGAAAACTCGTTCTATTGGTACGTGACGGTGATGATGGCGGTCGCGTTCCTGTTCAGCCTGCGTCTGCCGAAACAGGCGAAGTATTTGCAAAACGACCTTTGATCTTTACGCGGGGGCCTGACCGGCCCTCGCCTGCAAGGACTGTTTATGAATCAGCGACCGGGCAATCAATTGTTCGATGCCTACTTCACGGCACGCGACATGCGTGAGGTGTTCTGTGATCAGGGCCGGGTTCAGGCCATGCTTGATTTCGAAGCGGCACTCGCTCGCGCTGAGGCACGGGTTGGCCTGATTCCGCAGACGGCTGTCGCGTCTATCGAAGCGGCATGTCGGGCCGAGCATTACGACTTCGCCGCGCTTGGTGAGGCCATTGCCACGGCGGGGAACTCGGCGATTCCACTGGTCAAGGCACTGGGCAAGCAGATCTCGAAGAACGATGCCGAAGCCGAGCGTTACGTGCATCTGGGCGCGACCAGCCAGGATGTAATGGACACCGGCCTGGTGCTGCAACTGCGCCGCGCGCTGGAATTGATCGAAGTTGATCTGATGCAGCTGGGGGAAACCCTCGCGACCCAGGCCTGGCGTTATGTCGCCACGCCGCTGGCCGGGCGCACCTGGTTGCAACACGCGACACCGGTCACCCTCGGCATGAAGATCGCCGGTTGGTTGGGGGCAGTAACGCGCAGCCGTCAACGTCTGCAGGAACTCAAACCACGTTTGCTGGTGCTGCAATTCGGCGGCGCTTCCGGCACCCTCGCGGCCCTCGGCGAGCAGGCGATGCCGATTGCCGAAGCCTTGGCCGCAGAACTGCAACTGACCTTGCCGGATCAACCCTGGCACACCCAGCGTGATCGTCTGGTGGAGTTCGGTGCGGTGCTTGGATTGATCGCCGGCAGCCTCGGCAAACTCGGCCGCGATATCAGCCTGTTGATGCAGACCGAGGCCGGCGAAGTGTTTGAGCCGTCGGCGCCGGGCAAGGGCGGTTCCTCGACCATGCCGCACAAACGCAACCCGGTGGGCGCAGCGGTGCTGATCGGCACGGCGACGCGGGTGCCGGGTTTGCTCTCGACCTTGTTCAGCGCGATGCCGCAGGAGCACGAACGGAGCCTTGGCCTGTGGCATGCCGAATGGGAAACCCTGCCGGAGATCTGCTGTTTGGTGTCAGGCAGTCTGCAGCAAGCGCTGTTGGTGGCCGACGGACTGGAAGTGGACGCCGACCGAATGACGCGCAACCTCGACCTGACCCAGGGCCTGGTGCTGGCCGAAGCCGTGAGCATCGTCCTGGCGCAACGGGTCGGTCGCGACACTGCGCACCATCTATTGGAGCAATGCTGCAAACGCGCAGTGGCCGAGCAACGTCATTTGCGCGCGGTACTCGGTGACGAGCCGCAGGTGACTGCCGAACTGTCGGATGCCGAACTCGATCGTCTGCTGGACCCTGCCCATTACCTCGGTCAGGCCCATACCTGGGTCGAGCGAGCGGTGGCTGAACATTTTGCGTTGACCTCTTGAAGGAGACTGCTGTGGCATTCGTACAACTCGCCGAGGGCGAACTGCACTACCTAATTCAAGGGCCGCAACTCGATGGCCCTATCGAGGCGCCGGTGCTGGTGCTGTCCAACTCACTGGGTACCGACCTGCACATGTGGGACGCGCAGATCCCGGCGTTCACCGAGCATTTTCGCGTGCTGCGTTTTGATACCCGAGGTCACGGCCAGTCGTTGGTGACGCCGGGGCCGTACAGCATCGAGCAACTGGGCCGCGACGTGCTGGCGCTGTTGGATGCCTTGCATATCGAACGCGCGCATTTCTGTGGTCTGTCCATGGGCGGGTTGATCGGTCAGTGGCTGGGGATCAATGCCGGTCAGCGATTGAACAAACTGATCGTGTGCAACACCGCGGCGAAAATCGGCGATCCGTCGGTATGGAATCCACGGATCGAAACCGTGCTGCGTGACGGCGGGGTGGCGATGGTTGCCCTGCGCGATGCGTCGATTGCACGCTGGTTCACTCCGGATTTTTCTGCGGCGCATCCAGACACAGCCAAACAGATCACCGACATGCTCGCGGCGACTTCGCCCGAAGGCTATGCGGCCAATTGCGCGGCTGTACGTGATGCCGATTTCCGCGATCAGTTGTCCTCGATTCAGGTGCCGCTGCTGGTGATCGCCGGCACTGAAGATGCGGTGACGCCGCCGTCCGGCGGGCATTTCATTCAGGAACATGTGCGTGGCGCCGAGTACGCCGAGTTCTACGCCGCGCACCTGTCCAACGTCCAGGCCGGCGCTGCGTTCAGCGACCGAGTAGTGGCGTTTTTGTCAGCTCATTGAGGGGATTGTTGTGGACGAGAAACAACGTTACGACGAGGGCCTGAATGTTCGCCGCGCAGTACTCGGCGACGCCCATGTCGACCGCAGCCTGAACGCGCTGACCGAGTTCAACTCGGAGTTTCAGGAGATGATCACCCGCCACGCCTGGGGCGACATCTGGACCCGCCCGGGCTTGCCGCGCCATACCCGCAGCCTGATCACCATCGCCATGCTGATCGGCATGAACCGCAACGAAGAACTCAAACTGCACCTGCGCGCCGCCGCCAACAACGGCGTGACCCGCGCCGAGATCAAGGAAGTGATCATGCAGAGCGCGATCTACTGCGGCATCCCGGCGGCCAACGCGACCTTCCACCTGGCGGAATCGGTGTGGGATGAGTTGGGGGTTGAATCGCGCGAGTGATCCGCGAAAGTTGTATTACCTGAACTGCCGCCTTCGCGGGCAAGCCTCGCTCCTACAGGTGTGCGGTGTGACGCTAATTTTGTGTTCACCGAAGATTCCTGTGGGAGCCGGGCTTGCCCGCGATGGCGGCAGTACATTCAATATTGATGTGACTGAACGATTGCCTTCGCGAGCAGGCTCGCTCCCACAGTTGTCCGGCGTGAACGCAAGTTTTGTGTTCACTGAAGATCCTTGTGGGAGCCGGGCTTGCCCGCGATGGCGGCAGTACATTCAATATTGGTGTGACTGAAAGATTGCCATCGCGAGCAGGCTCGCTCCCACAGTTGTCCGGCGTGAACGCAAGTTTTGTGTTCACCGAAGATCCTGTGGGAGCGAGCCTGCTCGCGATGGCGGTAGTGGGATTTACAGCAGACTGATCGGATAGCTGATGATCAACCGGTTCTCGTCGAACTCGTTGTTGCTGAAGTCGCGGCGGATGGTCGAGTTGCGCCATTTGACGTTGAGGTCTTTGAGCGTACCGCTCTGCACGGTATAGCCCAGTTCGCTTTCGCGGCCCCATTCCTTGCCATCGGTGGTGGTTGCGGTGTGTACGTTGTCGCCGCTGATGTAGCGGTTCATCAGGGTCAGGCCCGGCACGCCGAGGGCGGCGAAGTTGTAGTCGTGGCGCAGTTGCCAGGATTTTTCCTTCGCGTTGTCGTAGCTGGCGTTGTAGCTGTCGTTCGCCAGGGTGCCGCCGCTGGTGCCGTTGACCCGCATCCAGGCGCTGTCGCCGGTGAGTTTTTGCAGGCCGAAGTAGAAGGTGTTGCCGCCATATTTGGCCGAGAACAGGCCCGACCAGGTCTTGTTGTCCAGCTCGCCAGCCCGGGCGCTGCCGTCATCCTTACCGTAGAAGAACCCCAAATTGGCGCCGAATGTCCAGTCGCCCAGCGGTTGGGTGTGGATCAAGTTGACGTATTGCTGGCTGTAGATGTCCTTGAGTTCAGCGTTCCACAGGCCGATCTGAGTGCGCTTGCCGTTGAAGGCGTATTCGCCGCCCTGGAAGTTGAAGCGGTCTGAGGTGAACGCCGCTTTGCCGGTCATCGACATGTCGTTCATGCTGCTGTCATCGCGCGGGCTGTTGGCGCGGAACTGGCCGCCGTAGAGGGTCAGACCGTCGATTTCCTTCGAGGTGATCTGGCCGCCACGGAAGGTTTGCGGCAGCGAGCGGCCGTCGTCCGAACGCAAGATCGGCAATACCGGCATCCATTCGCCGACCTTCACTTCGGTCTGGGACAGCTTGGCCTTGAATGCCACGTTGGTGCGACCGAAGTTGTCTGCCGGGCGACCATCGTGGTCCAGTGGCAGCAGCTGCGTCCCACCGGTGCCTTTGCCGCCGTCGAGCTTGACCGAATACAACCCCAGCACGTCCATGCCGAACCCGACGGTGCCTTGGGTGAACCCGGATTTAGCGTCGAGGATGAAGCTTTGCGTCCACTCTTCAGCCTTGCCCTGGGTCTTGGTCGGGTTGGTGAAGTTACGGTTGATGTAGAAATTACGCAGGTTCAGGTTGACCTTGGCGCCTTCGACAAAACCGGCTTCCTCGGCCATGGCGGGCAGGGCCGCACCGGCCAGTGCGATGGCGATCAGGCTGGGAAAGAAATACTGCGTGGAAGGCGTCATGAGCTCGGGTCTCTCTAATTCTTGGAGGTGAAACAGGGCGGTGCCGCAACGTTCGGGTTGCAGACAAATGATTCGAATTCAGAAAAGCGGGGGCGAAATCAGCCGGACAGGGCAGGGCGCGGGAGCATGGTGTCGAACCTGTTGTTATTGGTTTTGTACGACAGATGGTGAGGGAAACGGACTAAATGGTTCAATCGGGGGAGGGCGGGTTCTGGGCGATTATCGAACAGCAAAAGATCAAAAGATCGCAGCCTTCGGCAGCTTCTACGCAGGTACGCGATTCCATGCAGGAGCTGCCGAAGGCTGCGATCTTTTGATCTGGCTTTTCCTGCAGCCAACAAAAAGCCCACCAATCGGTGGGCTTCGTGTTTACCGCGCTATCAGAACAACTTCATCTTCGGCGCTTCTTCTTTCAACGGCTCGTTCTTCGCCGTCTGTTCATTCCAGCCACCACCCAACGCCTTGTACAGATTGACCGCGCTGACCAGCTGCGCCAGACGGTCGGTGATCAGCGCTTGTTGGGCACTGAACAGCTGGCGCTGGGCATCGAGGAAGGTCAGGTTGCTGTCGACACCGATGCGGTAGCGACGCTCGGCCAGACGGTAGTAGTCCTGGTTGGCGCTGACGAAGTCACGCTGAGCCTGCAACTGCTCGGTGTAGGTCTGGCGTGCGGCCAAGCCATCGGCGACTTCCTGGAAGGCCGTTTGAATGGACTTCTCGTAGTTCGCCACGCCGATGTCTTTCTGGATTTTGGAGTAATCCAGGCTGGCGCGCAGGCTGCCGGCGTTGAAGATCGGCAGGTTGATCTGCGGCTGGAACAACCAGGTGCCCGAACCGCCCTTGAACAGACCGGACAGGTCCGGGCTCAGGGAGCCGGCATTGGCGGTCAGGCTGATGCTCGGGAAGAACGCAGCCCGTGCCGCGCCGATGTTGGCGTTGGCAGCCTTGAGGTTGTACTCGGCCTGAAGGATGTCCGGACGACGTTGCAGCAAGTCCGACGGCAGGCCGGCCGGTACTTCGCTCAGCAGGTCGTCCGACAGTGGCCTGGCCGCTTGCAGATTGGCCGGGATACCGGTGCCGAGCAGCAGCACCAGGCTGTTTTCATCCTGGGCGACCTGACGGGTGTATTTAGCCTGTTGCGCACGGGCGTTTTCCACCGAGGTACGCGACTGGGCCAGATCCAGCGCCGAGGCTACACCCACTTCGTTGCTGCGCGAGGTGAGCTTGTAGCTCTCCTCGAAGGCCCCGAGAGTTTCCTGGGTCAGTTTCAGCAGCTCCTTGTCAGCCTGCCAGGTCAGATAGGCATTGGCCACACTGGCCACCAGGCTGATCTGCGTGCTGCGGCGCGCTTCTTCAGTGGCGAAGTATTTCTGCAGGGCTTCTTCGCTCAGGCTGCGAACCCGACCGAACAGGTCGAGTTCATAGGCACTGATGCCGACGGTGGCCGAATAGGAACTGCTGATGGCCGCTTCACCGGTTTGCGAGGCCCGTGCCGGAACTCGCTGACGGCTGCCGCTGCCGGTGGCCGAAACGGCCGGGAACAGATCGGCACGCTGGATGCGGTACTGAGCCGCATACGCGTCGATGTTCAGCGCCGCGACGCGCAGGTCACGGTTATTCTCCAGCGCGGTCTGAATCATCTGTTGCAGCGCCGGGTCGTGGAAAAACTGCTTCCAGCCCTGTTCGGCGGCGGCCTGGTTAGGCGCCTGGGCCGGCGAATACGCCGGGCCTTGCGGGTATTGGCCCGCCACCGGTGCTTCGGGTTGCTGATAATCGGGTATCAGCGAGCAGCCGCTCAGCACGAAGGCGGCGACTGCGATGGAGAGTAGCGACTTGCTCATTAGCCAGCCTCTTTAGAAGGTTCAATGGCGTCATCCTGGTCGGCGACTTTGCGCTGGCCCATGGACGACACAGTGACGAAGAACAATGGAACCCAGAAGATCGCCAGGATCGTGGCCGTGAGCATACCGCCAATCACGCCGGTACCGATCGCATGTTGGCTACCCGAACCTGCGCCCGTGGAAATGGCCAGTGGAACCACACCGAGCACGAACGCGAGCGAGGTCATGATGATCGGTCGCAGACGCATCCGGCAGGCTTCGATTGCGGCATCGCGCAGGCTACGTCCTTGCTCATGCAGTTCCTTGGCGAACTCGACGATCAGAATGGCGTTTTTCGCTGCCAGACCGATCGTGGTCAACAGCCCCACCTGGAAGTACACGTCGTTGGACAGGCCGCGCAGGCTGGTCGCCATCAGCGCACCGATGATCCCCAGCGGCACCACCAGCATCACCGCGATCGGGATCGACCAGCTTTCATACAACGCCGCCAGACACAGGAACACCATCAGCAGCGACAAGGCGTACAACGCTGGCGCTTGCGAGCCGGACAGACGTTCCTCGTACGACAGACCGGTCCAGGAAATACCGACACCGGCCGGCAGTTTCCTGGCCAGGGCTTCGACTTCGGCCATCGCTTCACCGGTGGAATAACCTGGCGCCGGGGCACCGAGAATTTCCATCGCTTCTACGCCGTTGTAACGGGCCAGTTTCGGCGAACCGTAGATCCATTCACCCTTGGCGAACGCCGAGAACGGAACCATGGTGCCGGCGCTGTTGCGCACGTACCACTTCTTCAGGTCTTCGGGGCTCATGCGAGCGCCGGGCAGGCCTTGTATGTAAACCTTCTTCACTCGACCGCGGTCGATGAAGTCGTTCACATAGCTACTGCCCAGGGCAATCGACAGGGTGTTGTTGATGTCAGTGAGGGTCACGCCCAGGGCGCTGGCCTTCTCATCGTCGATTTCCAGCTGGTATTGCGGCTCGTCGTTCAGGCCGTTCGGACGCACTTGCGACAGGACCTTGCTTTGCGCTGCCATGCCGAGGAACTGGTTGCGTGCCGCCATCAGCTTCTCGTGACCGATCCCGGCGCGGTCCTGAAGGAACACGTCGAAACCGGTGGCGTTACCCAGTTCCAGTACCGCCGGTGGCGCGAAGGCAAACACCATGGCGTCGCGGAAGGTAAAGAAGTGCTGTTGGGCACGGGCCGCCAGTTTGAACACGCTGTTGTCGGCGTTACGTTCCTCCCACGGTTTGAGCATGATGAACGCCATGCCCGAACTCTGGCCACGGCCGGCGAAGTTGAAGCCGGTCACGGTAAACACCGAGGCCACCGCGTCGCCTTCCCCGCCCTCGTTGCTCGGACGCAGCAGGAATTCGCGCATTTCGTCCACGACCACTTGCGTGCGCTGGGAGCTGGAACCGGCCGGTGTCTGCACCTGAGCAAACAGTACGCCCTGATCTTCTTCCGGCAGGAATGCCGTTGGGATACGGGTGAACAGCCAGATCATGCCAACCACGATGATCAGGTACGCCAGCAGGTACGGAGCCTTGTGCGCGAGCATGTTGCCCACGCCGCGCTCGTAGCTTTTGACGCCACGGTCGAAGCTGCGGTTGAACCAGCCGAAGAAGCCGCGTTTCGGCGTGCCGTGCTCACCTTTCGGAATTGCTTTGAGCATGGTGGCGCAGAGCGCCGGGGTGAAGATCAACGCCACCAGTACCGACAGGGCCATGGCCGAAACGATGGTGATCGAGAACTGCTTGTAGATCACACCGGTGGAGCCACTGAAGAACGCCATCGGCAACAGTACCGCCGACAGAACCAGGGCAATACCGACCAGGGCACCCTGGATCTGCCCCATGGATTTCTTGGTGGCCTCCTTGGGTGACAGGCCTTCTTCGCTCATGACCCGTTCGACGTTTTCCACCACGACGATGGCATCGTCCACCAGCAAGCCGATGGCCAACACCATACCGAACATGGTCAGGGTGTTGATGCTGAAACCGAACGCCGCGAGGATCCCGAACGTACCCAGCAATACCACCGGCACGGTCATCGTGGTGATGACGGTGGCGCGGAAGTTTTGCAGGAACAGGAACATCACCAAAAACACCAGCACGATCGCTTCGACCAGGGTTTCAACCACGCCCTTGATCGACTCGGTCACCACCGGGGTGGTGTCGTACGGGAACACCACTTCCATCCCTTCCGGGAAGAAGGGCTTGAGGGTGTCAATGGTATTGCGCAGGGCTTTTGCGGTATCGAGGGCGTTGGCGCCATTGGCCAGTTTCACTGCCAGACCGGAGGCCGGGGCGCCGTTGAACTGGGCGCTGATCGAGTAGTTTTCACCGCCCAGACCGACTTCCGCAACGTCGCCGACACGTACTTGCGAGCCGTCCTTGTTGACCTTCAGCAGGATCGCCTTGAACTGTTCGGCGGTTTGCAGACGGGTCTTGCCGATGATCGTAGCGTTCAGTTGCTGGCCGGGCAGGGCAGGCAAGCCGCCGAGTTGACCGGACGAGACCTGGACGTTCTGCGCCGCGATGGCGGTTTTCACGTCCACCGGGGTCAGGTTGTAGTTGTTCAACTTCGCCGGGTCGAGCCAGATCCGCATCGCGTACTGGGCACCGAAGACCTGGAAGTCACCGACACCGGCGGTGCGCGAGATCGGGTCCTGCATGTTCGACACGATGTAGTTGGACAGGTCGTCCTTGGTCATGCTGCCGTCGCGCGACACCACGCCGATGACCATCAGGAAGTTTTTCACCGACTTGGTCACGCGGATACCCTGTTGCTGCACTTCTTGCGGCAGCAGCGGGGTGGCCAGGTTCAGTTTGTTCTGGACCTGAACCTGCGCGGTATCGGAGCTGGTGCCCTGCTCGAAGGTCGCGGTAATGGTCATGTTGCCGTCGGAGTTACTTTCCGACGAGACATAACGCAGGTTGTCGATACCGTTGAGCTGTTGCTCGATCACTTGCACCACGGTGTCCTGCACGGTTTGTGCAGACGCGCCCGGGTAGGTCACCGAGATGGCAATGGCCGGAGGCGCAATGCTCGGGTATTGGTTGATCGGCAGTTTGAGGATCGATAAAGCCCCGACCAGCATAATCACCAGGGCAATCACCCAGGCGAAAATCGGACGGTCGATAAAAAATTTTGACATGGTTTACTCCCCTTTGCCGCCGACAGCTGTGTTAGCTGCCTGTGCGGGGGCCGGGCTCTTTGCGCCAACGTTAGTGGCTTCAGTGGCCTTGACTTCGACACCAGGTCTGACGAATTGCAGCCCTTCGGTGATCACGCGATCGCCTGCCTTCAGACCGTCTTCAATCAGCCATTGGTTACCGACGGTTCGGCTGGCCTTGAGCTGACGCAGTTCGACCTTGTTGTCCGGACCGACGACCAACGCGGTCGGAGAGCCTTTGAGGTCGCGGGTCACGCCTTGTTGCGGGGCCAGAATCGCCGCGCTGTCCACACCGGCCTGCAACTGTGCGTGAACGAACATGCCCGGCAGCAGGGTGTGATCAGGGTTCGGGAACACGGCCCGCAGGGTCACGGAGCCGGTGGTCTGGTCAACCGAAACTTCGGAGAACTCGAGCTTGCCGTCCAGCTTGTACTGGCTGCCGTCTTCCAGAGTCAGCTTGACCGCGGCGGCATTATCACCCGCCTTTTGCAGACGACCGGTTTCCAGCTCGCGGCGCAGCTCAAGCAGCTCCACCGAAGACTGGGTGACGTCGACGTAGATCGGGTCCAGTTGCTGAATGACTGCCATGGCGTCGGTCTGGCCGCTGCTGACCAGCGCGCCTTCGGTCACCGAAGAACGACCGATGCGACCGGAGATCGGTGCGTAAACCTTGGTGTAGCGCACGTTGATCTGGGCGCTCTGCAGGGACGCTTCCGATTGCAGGCGATTGGCCAGCGCGGTGTCGTATTCCTGACGGCTGACAGCCTGTTCGTCGACCAGTTGCTTGTAGCGGTCGGAGATCGACTTGGTCGAACGCAGGTTGGCTTCGGCGCTTTTCAGGGTCGCGTCATAGACCGATGGGTCGATCTGGTAGAGCTGCTGACCGGCCTTGACGTCGCCGCCTTCCTTGAACAGTCGCTTGAGAATGATGCCGTTGACCTGTGGGCGAACTTCGGCGATGCGGAATGCACTGGTGCGCCCCGGAAGTTCGGACGTCAGGGTGAAGGCTTGTGGTTGCAGGGTTACGACGCCGACCTGAGGGGCTGGTGCGGCAGGTGCCGCCTCTTCCTTTTTACATCCGCTGAGCAGCGATGCCAGGGCGACGGCAGTAACCAGAGCGGTAACAGCTGGCTTGAATTGCATGAAGATCCTCGGGTCAGGCGCGCAAATTGCGCACAAGAAATGTGGAAGGTTAAAAAATTTTTTCCGGGTGGATAAGTAGCTTGCTAATGAATATACTTACGTTCATGGTTGTTTGTAAAGGCCTTGGCGGTGTACCCACACGGTTACATAAGCCGTTCAAAGGTTGGAATTGTAGGCCGCAGACGAAGCTCGAGAGCGCTCGCCCCACTTTTATTCAGCTGATATTCAGACATCGCTGAAGCACACCCTGATTGAGGTTTTACTGCCATGGTCCGTCGTACCAAAGAGGAAGCTCAAGAAACCCGAAGCCAGATACTCGAAGCGGCAGAAAAAGCCTTTTACGAGCGGGGCGTGGCCCGCACGACGCTGGCGGATATCGCGACCCTGGCCGGTGTGACTCGCGGGGCCATCTACTGGCATTTCAGTAATAAGGCGGATCTGGTGCAGGCGATGCTCGACACCTTGCATGAGCCGCTGGATGAAATGGCCAAGGCCAGTGAAAGCGAAGATGAACTCGATCCGCTGGGCTGCATGCGCAAGCTGCTGATTCATTTGTTTCATCAAGTTGCTCTGGACCCGAAAACCCGACGCATCAACGAGATTCTGTTTCATAAGTGCGAATTCACCGATGAAATGTGCGATCTGCGCCAGCAGCGCCGAACGGCCAGTCTCGATTGCAATGTGCGAATCGCTCTGGCCCTGAGTAATGCGGTGAATCGCGGGCAGTTGCCGGAAAACCTCGACACTGCCCGCGCGGCCATCAGCCTGCATGCGTATATCGATGGCATCCTGTATCAGTGGCTGTTGGCTCCCGACAGTTTTCAACTGCACACCGAAGCCGAGCGTTGCGTCGATACAGGGTTGGATATGCTGCGCTTGAGTCCGAGCCTGCGCAATTGAAACAAAATGCGTAATTGGATCCGTTTGTGTCAAGACTTGAAGCGGGGAATGTCCCTGCTTCGCTCGCCTTTCTGTAATGGGGTGCTTTTATATACGTACGTTTGCCAGGTTGATAGGTAGCGAGCTACGTATTTTGTAGGAATTTTGTGTCGAGTCTGTGAATGAATGTTAACAACCCGGGCTACAAGGGCGCCGAGCAGCCGATCAAGGGTATTGCGCTGATCTGCCTGGCGGTTTTGTTGTTCGCCAGTCACGACACGTTGTCCAAGTACCTGTCCGGGTTCTACCCGATTGTGATGGTGGTTTGGGCACGCTACGTGGTGCATACCTTGTTGATGCTGGTGATTTTCGTGCCACGCAGTGGTTTCTCGGTGGTAGTGCGCACCAAGCGTCCGGGTTTGCAGTTATTACGCGCCCTGTGCCTGATCGGCACCAGCCTGTTTTTCACTACCGGTCTGCGTTACATCCCCTTGGCTGAAGCCACCGCCGTCACCTTTCTTGCTCCTTTATTGGTGACCGCGTTGTCCGTACCGTTGCTGCATGAGCGGGTAACCCGCAATCAGTGGCTGGCGGTGCTGGGTGGATTTGTCGGCGTGTTGATCGTCGTGCGGCCCGGCGGTGCGCTGTTCACCCCGGCGATCTTGTTGCCACTGTGCTCGGCCTTGTGTTTTGGCTTCTATCAATTGCTCACCCGCCTGCTCAGCGGTATCGACAGCCCGACCACCAGCAACTTTCTCACCGGCATTCTCAACAGCCTGATCATGACTGCGCTGTTGCCGTTCTTCTGGAGCACGCCGACGCTGCTGCATGGCCTGTTCATGATCGGGCTGGGCACTTGCGGCATGCTCGGTCACATGTTGCTGACCCAGGCCTTCCGCCATGCGGCCCCGGCGATGCTGGCACCGTTCAGTTACGGGCAGATTCTATTTGCCGGGATATACGGGTATTTGATCTTCGACCATACCCCGGACAGCTTTGGCGTGATCGGTATCACGGTGATTTGCCTCAGCGGTCTTGCGGTCGCCTGGGGACAGCGCAAGCGCTGACAGGATCTGTAGGAGCTGCCGAAGGCTGCGATCTTTTGATCTTCCAACGCAAAAGCCCCGGCTCTTTCGAGTCGGGGCTTTTGCATTTCTACGCGGACGTTTACAGCGCTGGGTAGTCGATGTAACCGACCGGCCCTTTCGCATAGAACAGTTCCGGACGTGCTTCATTCAACGGCGCATCGGCCTTCAAACGCGCCGGCAGATCCGGGTTGGCAATGAACGGTACACCGAACGCCACCGCATCAGCCTTGCCGCTGGCCAGCCACTCGTTGGCGCTGTCCTTGGTGAAGCGTTCGTTGGCGATGTACGGGCCGCCGAAGGCTTCTTTGAGTTGCGGGCCGAGGCTGTCGGCACCTTCCTTCTCGCGGGAGCAGATGAAGGCGATGCCACGTTTGCCCAATTCGCGAGCGACGTAGGTGAAGGTTTCGGACAGGTTGTCGTCGCCCATGTCATGGGAATCGGCGCGCGGCGACAGGTGCACACCGACGCGGCCCGCGCCCCAGACTTCGATCGCAGCGTCAGTCACTTCCAGCAACAGACGCGCACGGTTTTCCAGGGAGCCGCCATAGTTGTCGGTGCGCTGGTTGGTGCTGCTTTGCAGGAACTGATCGAGCAGGTAACCGTTGGCGCCGTGGATTTCCACACCGTCGAAACCGGCGGCCTTGGCGTTCTCGGCACCGACGCGGTAAGCGTCGATGATGTCGGCGATTTCAGCGGTTTCCAGCGCGCGCGGGGTTGGGAAGTCGGCCAATGGACGAACCAGGCTGACATGGCCTTTAGGCTGGATGGCGCTCGGCGCGACCGGTGCTTCGCCGTTCAGGTAAGAGGGGTGGGAAACCCGACCCACGTGCCACAGTTGCAGGAAGATTTTGCCGCCCGCGCCGTGGATCGCTTTGGTCACGTTGCTCCAGCCGCGCACCTGGTCGTTGGACCAGATGCCGGGAGTATCCGGATAGCCGACGCCCATCGGCGTGACCGACGTGGCTTCGCTGAGGATCAGGCCGGCAGAGGCGCGTTGCACGTAGTACTCGGCCATCAGCGCGTTCGGCACACGGCCTTCATCGGCGCGGCAGCGGGTCAGTGGCGCCATGATGATGCGGTTGGCCAACTCGAGGTCGCCCAGTTTGATCGGATCGAAAATAGTCGTCATTTAATAGCTCTCTTTTGGAGATCAGTTAGAAGTAGCAGGGGCCAGTTTGGGATCGCCGCTCTGACGGAAAGTAATCAGGGTCACCAGCAGGGCGAGTACTGCCAGCGCGGCAGCCGCGAGCGGCACGCTGGTGAGACCGAAGCCGTGGGCGATGACGCTGCCGCCGACCCAGGCACCCAGCGCGTTGCCGACGTTGAAAGCGCCGATGTTCAGGGTCGATACCAGGTTCGGTGCCGCCTTGCCGTAGGTCACAACGTTCACTTGCAGGGCGGGTACGGCGGCGAAGCACGCGGTGGCCCAGAGGAACAGGGTGATTTCGGTCGGGATCACGGCAATGCTGGTCCAGGTCAGCACGGTGGACACGACCGCCATGGTGATGAACACACCGATCAGCGTCGCAGCCAGGCTTTTGTCCGCCAGCTTGCCGCCGATGATGTTGCCGACCGTCAGGCCCAGGCCGATGAGCATCAAGGTCCAGGTCACGCCGCGTGGCGAAACTCCGGTGACCTCGCCCAGCAGAGGCGCGACATAGGTGAACAAGGTGAAGACCGAGGCAGCGAACAGCGCAGTCATGCTCAGGGACAGCCAGATGCCGGCCCCCTTGAGGGCGCGCAGTTCGGCGCGCATGTCGAGTTTCTCTTCATCGCGCTTGGCCGGCAGGAAGCGGATCAGGCCGATCAGCGCAATCACACCGATCACGGTCACCGCCCAGAAGGTCGAACGCCAGCCGGCTTCCTGACCGAGCGCAGTGCCCAGCGGCACGCCGAGGACGTTGGCCAGGGTCAGGCCGGTGAACATCAGGGCCACGGCCGACGCGCGTTTGTTGGCCGGCACCAGACCTGCCGCCACCACCGAACCGATGCCGAAGAAGGCGCCATGACATAGCGCGGTGACCACACGGGCAAACATCAAAACGTTGTAGTCACTGGCCAAGGCGCAGAGCAGGTTGCCGATGATGAAGATGCCCATCAACGCTACCAAAGCGGCCTTGCGTGGCAGTCTGGCGGTGGCCAGTGCCATGAACGGTGCACCGATGGCCACGCCCAGGGCGTAACCGGTCACCAGCCAGCCGGCGCCGGGGATCGACACACCGAGATCGGCCGCCACCTCGGGCAACAGGCCCATGATGACGAACTCGGTGGTACCGATGGCGAAGGCGCTCAAGGCCAGAATGAGTAGCGAGAGGGGCATTGTCAGTTCCTTGTCGGAGCGCGGAGCTCCTTGTCGATGGCGTCGAGAAACGCCTGAATCACGTCCTCGTTGCGTTTGAAGAAGTGCCATTGACCGGCTTTCTGGCTGCTGATCAGTCCCGCCCGTTGCAAGGTCGCCAGATGGGCGGACACGGTCGACTGCGACAGACCGCAGCGTTGATCGATCTGTCCGGCGCAAATGCCGTACTCATGGTTGTGGAGCTGTTCCGGGAACTGGGCCTTGGGGTCTTTCAGCCAGATGAGGATGTCTCGGCGTACTGGGTGTGCCAGCGCTTTTATTATTTCGTCGAGGTCGATGGTCATGGTTTGGGCTCGTGATGAGTAAAACGCTATATCGCGATGAAGCGAACTTTAAATCGGTACTTCGCGATATACCAATATGATTTTGGTCTGATAGCCATGTAAATCGGTATATCGGGTTATAACGATATGGATGTCGCAGTGTTAAGCTGCGCGCATGAACTATCTCGCACATCTGCACCTCGGTGGCCAGCGCCCCGGTCAAATGCTCGGCAGTCTGTATGGCGATTTCGTCAAAGGACGGCTGCAAGGGCAGTTCGATCCGGAGATCGAAGCGGCCATCCAGTTGCACCGCAGCATCGACGTGTTTACCGACCGCCATCCGCTGGTGGACATCGCCTTGTCGCGGTTTTCCATCACACGCAGGCGTTACGCCGGGATCGTGCTCGATGTGTTTTTCGACCACTGCCTGGCGCGGGACTGGGAGTTGTACGCCGACCGTCCGCTGGCGCAGTTCACTTCCGACGTTTACCGGGTGCTGTCCGCCGAGCCGCAGTTGCCGGAGCGCCTGGCGATGATTGCGCCGCACATGGTGGCCAATGACTGGTTGGGTTCTTACCGGGAATTTGCGGTGCTGGAGCAGGTACTGCGGGGGATTTCGCGCAGGTTGACCCGACCGGAGGAGTTGGCCGGGGCGATGCAGGAATTGCGACGATTGTATGAACCGTTGAGTGAGGATTTTCGGTTGTTCTATCCCGAGTTGCAGGACTTTGCCCAAAACTATCCAGCGACATAAAAACAATGTGGGAGCGAGCCTGCTCGCGATAGCGGTGTGACATTCAGCATCATCATTGAATGTTAAATCGCTATCGCGAGCAGGCTCGCTCCCACAGGGGATGTGTGTGTTTAAGCCGCGATTGCGGGTCGCATTGGTGCTTGCTGCATTTCCGGAATCGCCCCGAACAACGCCTTCTGCACCGCCTGCTGCGCTTCGAACGCCAGCGCCGCACGTTCCCGGTCCTGGCATTCGATCGGCTTGAGCAGATGAATTTCCACCTCACCCCGATCATTGGCGAACAAGCGCATCAGGTGCGAGAGCAAATCATCATCGCCAATGAACGGTGCCAGGGTATCGAGCTCGCCATTGCGCAGATAACGAATCGCTACCGGTTGCAACGCCACTTCGGAATCGATCGCCGCGGACAGCAAACGACCATGAAACGTGCGCAGCGAGCGGCCATCGGTGGTCGTGCCTTCCGGGAACATCAACAGCGGATGTTCCTGCTCCAGATGACGGGTCATTTGTTTGCGGATCAACTGACTGTCACCTGAACCACGGCGAATGAACAGGCTGCCGGCCTTGGCCGCCAACCAGCCCGCCACCGGCCAGGTGCGCACCTCGGCCTTGGACAGGAACGACAGCGGCGTGAGCATGCCCAGCAACGGAATGTCAGTCCAGGACACGTGATTGCTGACCCAGAGCATCGGTTGCTTGGGCAACTCACCATGCACGGTCACGCGAAAGGGCAGGGCATTGCTCAGCCGCGCCATGAAAAACCGCGACCAGCGCTGGCGACGGACCATCGAATGGGCAATCCCCAGTCGCTCGAATAATCCGAACACACTGGCCATGCTCAAGCCCAGCGTCACCACTAAAAGCACTCGCGCAATTCGCGCGTACACCCGCAAGCGGCTCATTACACAGCCGCCTTGAAGTGCTTGGCGTAGCGCGGGCACAGCTCGTCGCGCTTGAGCAGGATGAACACGTCGGCCACCTGGAAGTCTTCGTCCCAGCACGGCTCGCCACAGATTTTCGCGCCCAGGCGCATGTAGGCCTTGAGCAGCGGCGGCATTTCGGCGATGACATTGGACGGAATATCCAGCGTCGGCAGTGGCTTCTTCGGTTCGGCGCGCAGGTGTTCGGTGCACAGGTAGCGTTCGCGCAGGCGCTGCATGATCGCGTGGGCCTGAATGCCGCCGTCCTGCATCGGAATGCTCGCGCAACCCATTAAATAGCTGTAACCGCCCTGGTTCAGCACTTCGGCCAGTTCACCCCAGAGCACTGCGATAGTGCCGCCGTTGCGGTAGGCCGGGTCGACGCAGGTGCGACCGATTTCCAGGATCGGGCCTTTCAGATGGACCAGGCCATGCAGGCTGAATTCTTCTTCGCTGTAGAACTTGCCCAGGCTGCTGGCCGCTGTGTGGTCGAGCAAACGGGTGGTCGCCACCAGGCGCCCGGTGTTCAAGTCACGCACGCCGATGTGGGCACAGTGAACATCATAGTCATCCATGTCCAGACCCAGCTCCGCGCCTTTCAGCTTGGCGTTGAATTCGCCGCTGAACACGTTGAAGCGCAAGGCCTGGGCTTCCTGCAACGCCTCGGCGCCCACCAGGCGTTCGGCTTGCAGGCGGCGTTCATTGCCGGTGTCGCTGATGCGGGCGATCTGAGTCATTGTGAGTCTCCGTACGGGCTGGCCACCCGTCTTGGGTTGCAGCCGATCGACTTTCTTTATGCAGCCGTGTTGTGCAAAGTCAGGCTATGTAGCCCCGGTGTCATCGCCATGAAGCTTTGGTGATGCTTATATGACAGCCCACGAGGAGCCTCTTATGCCTTGGCAATCCCTGTTGAAACGTCGCGATCGTCTGCCCGCCAATCCTGATCTGGGCGAAGGCTTTGCAACCTTGTTGCAACAATTGGGCGCGGTGTCGCCGTTCGAATTGGCGGTGGCCGGCGGACGGCTGATGGCGACGCCGGGGCTGGCGTTTCTGGTGGGTTATCAGGCGGCGTTGCGCATGCTCTGGCCGAGCGCGCCACTGAGCCTCGGCGCGCTGTGCGCGACCGAACAGCGCAGTTTGCGGGTGGCGGACATGCAGACCCGGCTGCGCGATTTGCACCTGAACGGGCGCAAGGACTTCGTCACCGCTGGCGATTCCGCCGACTGGCTATTAGTCGCCGCACGCAGTGAAGAACCCGGCGAAGTGCCGCGCTTGAACCTTGCGGTGGTTTATCCCGGCGAACCGGGTGTGCGTCTGGAAAAGCTCGCGCCGATGCCTCTGATGCCGGACATAGGCCACGGCCGGTTGTTTCTCGATAACGCGCTGTGCGAATTACTGGCGGGGGATGGTTGGGATGCTTACGTCAAACCGTTCCGAACCCTTGAAGACACCTATGTGCTGAGCGCCATGACCGCTTGGCTGTACGGCGTGGGCCAAGACAGCGACTGGCCGCAATCCTTGCAACTGCGCTTGCTCGCCCTGCTGGCCGGGTGCGCGGAAGTCAGCCGCCAGGCGCCGAACAATCCGGCCGGGCATGTGTTGCTGGGCGGGTTGTTTGCGCAGTTCGATGGGCTCAAGGCTGAAGTGAATCAGGCCCTGGCCGATGGCCCGCCAACATGGGCGGCGATGTGGCAGCGCGATCAGACCGTGATGGATCTGGCGGCAGGGGCGCGGGGGAAGCGGTTGACCAAGGCGTTGGCGGTGTATTGACGGGCCTCATCGCGAGCAGGCTCGCTCCCACATTGGATTTGTGTCGTGCCGCAGATTTGTGCTCAACACAGCCCTCCTGTGGGAGCGAGCCTGCTCGCGATAGCGATTCCATGGGCGACACAAATTCCAAAACTGTCATCAAGCTCGACTAGGCTCTGCAGGTTCATCCCTCCGAGCGCCCCTCATGTTCAAAGGCTTGTCCCTGATTGTCATGCTGCTGCTCAGCCTCACGGCCCAGGCCGAAAACTGGCCGGCCGAGCAATGGTCGCCCGGCCCGAAAGTCACCGGGCCGGCACTTCAGGCCCTGGAGAGTTACGCCTTCCCACCCCGCGACGATGCCACTCACCAAGGCATTCGCACCGATGCCTTGCTGGTGATCCGCGACGGTCAACTCGTCTACGAACGCTACGCCGGCCCGACCACTGCTGAAACACCGCACCTGACCTGGTCGATCAGCAAAAGCTTGATGGCCGCGGTGCTCGGGGTGGCCTATGGCGAAGGGCTGTTCAAACTGCAGGACCCGGCGGTGAAGTTCTATCCACCGCTGGAAAAACATCCCGCCATGACCATGGCCGACCTGTTGCACTGGGCCTCGGGCCTGGACTGGCAGGAAGACTACGAATACGCCCCATTGAAGTCCTCGGTGGTGGCCATGCTTTACACCCGTGGTCACCGCGACATGGCCGCGTTCACTGCCGACCACGACGAGTACGCCAAACCCGGTCAGGCATTCCGCTACTCCAGCGGCGACAGCAACCTGCTGGCGGCAGCGCTGAAAACCATCGTCGGCCCGGCCCGTTATCCGGATTATCCATGGACCGCGCTGTTCGAACCCTTGGGGATTCGCAGTGCGGTATGGGAAGCGGATGCCACGGGGACGTTTGTCGCATCGTCCTATGCCTACCTCACCGCCCGGGATCTGGCGCGGGTCGGCCTGTTGATGGCGCGCGACGGTCGTTGGCGTGAGCGGCAATTGCTGCCCAAGGATTGGGTCGACTTCAGTCGCGAGCCTTTCGCCCGCTATCAAGCCAACCAGGATGAAGCAGTGCCCGGCGGTCACTGGTGGCTCAATCGCGCGGTGGATGGCGCGACACAACCTTGGCCCGATGCCCCCGTCGATACCTTCGCCGCGCTGGGTCATTGGGGGCAGGCGATGTACGTGATTCCCAGCGAGAAGCTGGTGATCGTACGTTACGGCGATGATCGCGATGGCAGGTATCGGCACAACGAATTGCTCAAACTTGCGCTCAAGGCGTTTGCCATGAAGGTGCAGCCATGAGCCGCCGTTTTATTCGCCGTCGGCCATTCAGCACGCTGTTGCTGGTGCTGCTGATCGCCTTGCTTGGCTGGATCTGGCAGGAGCGGGTGGCGCTGTGGGCCTTCCCCGACATCATCAGCGCCTACACCGCCAAGGAATACTGTTCTTGCCGCTATGTGATGAGCAATCCGGCCGAGTATTGCCAGAGCTATGTGAAGCAGTATTTGCCCACCACAGGGTTCGTCGATGACGCCGTGAACAAGCGCGTGACGGTTGGTGGTATGGGGCGCAGCAATAGCGCTGCTTGGGTTGGTGAACGCCAAGGCTGTCGCCTGCAACCCTGACAGTGGTCAGTTTTTTTGTGGCGAGGGAGCTTGCTCCCGCTCGGCTGCGAAGCAGTCGTAATGCCAGTGGCCGAGGTCTGACGGGAAGAACTCATTGTCTGATTTTGGGAGCGCTTCGCACTCCAGCGGGAGCAAGCTCCCTCGCCACAAAGGTTAGGTTGGAGTAACAGAAAGTTTGCAACCTGCCTCAGGCCAGTTAAGGTTCGCTCAGGTTTATCTGCCCATGAGTCTCTATGTTCAACCGCTTTGTCTGCAAAACCCTCGCTTTCCTGCTGCTGGCCGGTGTCACCGTGTCGGCCCAGGCCAATTGGTATCTGGATGGCGAGTCCTCGCGGCTGTCGTTCATCAGCACTAAAAACGCGAACATCTCCGAAGTGCAGCGCTTTCTGGTGCTGCACGGCAAGGTCGATCCCAAAGGCCTGGCGCAGGTGGAGGTTGAAATGGAGTCGGTCAACAGCGGCATTCCGCTGCGTGACGAGCGTATGCGCAACGAACTGTTCGAGATCCAGACGTTTCCTGAAGCGCTGATCACCACGCAAATCGATCTGCGGCCGATCAACGACCTGGCGCCGGGTGCGCAACTGGAGTTGCGCTTGCCGCTGACCGTCAACCTGCATGGCAAACAACACCAATACAACGCCGAACTGCTGGCGACCCGTCTCGATGACCGGCGCTTTCAAGTGGTGACTCTCGAACCTTTGGTGATCAGCGCTGAAGATTTCGACCTGGCCCCGGGCCTGGAAAGTTTGCGCAAGGTTGCCGGTTTGTCGGCCATCAGTCTGTCGGTGCCGGTGGGTGCGGTGCTGATTTTCACGGCGCGCTGAGATGCGCGGCGCAATTTTCCCGTGGCGCGAAGGCAACCGCTTTGAGCTGCTGATCGACGGCCCGCAGTTTTTTCCGCGAATGCTGGTGGCGATTGCCCGCGCCGAAGAACAAGTTGAACTGGAGCTGTACCTGGTGGAGGCGGGAGCCTGCGCCGAGGCCATGGTTCAGGCGCTGGTCCAGGCTGCCGAACGCGGTGTGCGAGTGCGTTGCCTGTTCGATGACTACGGCAGTCTGGCCTTTACCCTGACTTTGCGTCAGCGCCTGATGGCTGCCGGTGTCGAGTTGCGTTTCTACAATCGCCTGAGCTGGCGACGCTGGGTGGGCAACTTTTATCGCGATCACCGCAAGCTGCTGCTGGTGGATCAATGCCTGGCGGTGGTCGGCGGCACCGGGGTCACCGATGAGTTCTGGACGCCGGGCGAAGACACCAGCGAATGGCACGAAGTGATGGTGGAAATCGGTGGCCCGCTGGTGCTCGACTGGCAGCTGCTGTTCGACCGCCAATGGATCGCCAACCGCCATCGGCGCGCCTGGAAACCCACTGCGCACTTCGGTTTGCCACGCCTGCCGCGAGTGCCGGCCGTGGGCGAGGGCATGGGCCGGGTCGCTTATGCCGACGCCCGCCAACACCGCGATATTCTGCAATCGCTGGTTCGCGCGCTGAACAGCGGCCAGCGCCGAATCTGGCTGGCCACGCCGTATTTTCTGCCGACCTGGAAAGTCCGCCGCTCACTGCGCCGGGCGGCGGCTCGTGGCGTCGATGTGCGTCTGCTGCTGACCGGGCCGCGCACCGATCACCCGTCGGTGCGCTACGCCGGGCATCGCTATTACCCGCGACTGCTCAGGGCCGGGGTGAAGATCTTCGAATACCAGCCGTGTTTCCTGCATCTGAAAATGGTGTTGATCGATGACTGGGTGAGCATCGGCTCGTGCAATTTCGATCACTGGAATCTGCGCTTCAATCTGGAGGCCAACCTCGAAGCACTGGACCCCGGACTGACCCGGGCGGTGGCGGCGAGTTTCGAAAATGACTTTGCCCTGAGCCAGGAAGTCAGCCTCGAGGCATGGAAGCGCCGACCGTTGTGGCGGCGGGTCAAGCAACGGGTATGGGGATGGGTGGATCGGCTGGTGGTGAATCTGCTGGATCGGCGGGACTGAGCCCAATTTTCCCAACACCGCAAAACCAATGTGGGAGCGAGCCTGCTCGCGATGAGGCCATAACATTCAGCATCTATGTTGAATGTTATGCCGCTATCGCGAGCAGGCTCGCTCCCACAGTTTTATTGCAGTGTGTCAGGGGTTACAGCAACTCAAAGCTCTGCTGCGTCACGTCCTGGGAGTCCAGGCCGATCTGCACGTTGAACTTGCCCGGTTCCGCGGCGTACTTGAGCTGGGCGTTGTAGAACTTCAGGTCATCCTCGGTGATGGTGAAATGCACGACTTTCTGTTCGCCGGCCTTGACCAATACTTTCTGGAAGTTCTTCAGTTCCTTGACCGGGCGGATCATCGAACCGGTCACGTCCTGGATGTACAACTGCACCACGGTTTCGCCGTCACGCTTGCCGGTGTTCTTCACCACGACGCTGGCGTCGAGCTTGCCGGTCTTGTTCAGTGTGGTCGACGACAGGGCCATGTCGGTCAGGCTGAACTGGGTGTAGCTCAGGCCGAAGCCGAACGGGAACAGCGGCCCGGTGGTGTCTTCGAAATACTGCGAGGTGTAGTTGCCCGGTTTGCCCGGGGTGAACGGCCGGCCAATGCTCAAATGGTTGTAGTACGTCGGAATCTGACCCACCGAGCGCGGGACGGTGATCGGCAGTTTGCCCGACGGGTTGTAGTCGCCGAACAGCACGTCAGCAATGGCGTTGCCGCCTTCGGTGCCGCTGAACCAGGTTTCCAGAATCGCGTCAGCCTGCTCTTTCTCTTCGAGAATCGACAGCGGACGGCCATTCATCAACACCAGCACCAGCGGTTTGCCGGTGGCTTTCAACGCCTTGATCAGCTCGCGCTGGGCGGCCGGGATGTTCAGGTCGGTGCGGCTCGACGATTCGTGGGACATGCCACGGGATTCGCCCACCGCTGCCACCACCACATCGGCCTGTTGCGCGGCTTTCACCGCTTCAGCGATCAACGCATTGGCCGAGCGCGGATCATCCACCACTTCCGGTGCATCGAAGTTGAGGAAGTTCAGGTAATCGAGGATTTTCTTGTCGCTGGTGATGTTCGCGCCACGGGCGTAGATCAGCGTCGACTGCGCGCCAAGCGCACTGGTCATGCCGTCGAACAAGGTCACCGATTGCTCAGGACGGCCAGCAGCAGCCCAACTGCCCATCATGTCGATCGGCGCCTTGGCCAGTGGACCGACCAGAGCGATTTTTGCGGTTTTCTTCAGCGGCAGGGTGTCGCCCTGGTTCTTCAGCAACACCAGGCTGCGACGCGCCACATCACGGGCCTCGGCACGGTGCAGGCGGCTTTCGGCGTAGGTGTCGGCCGGGTCATCCTCGGCCTTGCCGATGCGCAGGTACGGGTCCTTGAACAGGCCCATGTCGTACTTGGCGGCGAGCACTTCGCGCACGGCGTTGTCGATGTCTTTCTGTTCGATCTCACCAGCCTTCAACAGCCCCGGCAGTTCCTTGCCATAGAGGGTGTCGTTCATGCTCATGTCGATGCCGGCCTTGATCGCCAGCTTCGCGGCTTCGCGACCGTCAGCGGCGACGCCGTGCTTGATCAGCTCGAAAATCGCCCCGTGATCACTGACCGCCAGGCCCTTGAAGCCCCATTCCTTGCGCAGCAGGTCGTTCATCAGCCAGGTGTTGGCGGTGGCCGGCACGCCGTTGATCGAGTTCAGCGCAACCATCACCCCGCCGGCACCGGCGTCAATCGCCGCACGGTACGGTGGCAGGTAATCCTGGTACATCTTGACCGGGCTCATGTCGACGACGTTGTAGTCGCGACCGCCCTCGACCGCGCCGTACAAGGCAAAATGCTTGACGCTGGCCATGATGCTGTCGGCCGCGTTCGCGCCTGAGCCCTGGAACGCCTTGACCATTACGCCGGCGATCCGCGAAACCAGGTAGGTGTCTTCGCCGAAGCCTTCGGACGTGCGGCCCCAGCGTGGGTCGCGAGAGATATCGACCATTGGCGCGAAGGTGATGTCGAGGCTGTCAGCTGCCGCTTCCTGGGCGGCGATGCGCCCGGAGCGACCGATGGCGTCCATGTCCCAGCTCGAGGCCAGGGCCAGCGGAATCGGGAAAATGGTCCGGTGGCCGTGGATCACGTCATAGGCGAAGAACATCGGGATCTTCAACCGGCTGCGCATGGCCGCATCCTGCATCGGACGGTTTTCGGCGCGGGTGATCGAGTTGAAGGTGCCGCCGATATTGCCGGCAGCGATCTCCTTGCGGATCATCTCCCGCGGCATTTCCGGGCCGATGCTGATCAGGCGTAACTGGCCGATCTTTTCATCGAGGGTCATTTGCTTCATCAGGTGGCTGATGAAGGCGTCCTTGTTCTCTATAGGTGCGGGCGTCGTGGCGGCCAATACGGTATGACTGGCCAGGCTGACGAACAGGCCCAGCAAACACAGCTTCTTCATGAATTGTTTTCTCAAAAGCCTAAACGGCAGTGAATACGCGCCGGTCAGCCAAAATTTAGGGAGCGACTATTGTTGTTCAGGTAAATGCAGACACACTTGCGCAGTGTGTCAGCGCTGGGCCATCTTTTAGCCCATTGGCTCGTTGCAATCCAGTAGCGGCGCCGATTATGCCCCAAGAGCCGGGTTCAAAGTTCGCAGGTTGTTTCATCAACGGAATGTGCAAGGGAGCATCAACCAGATGAATGTACGACATCACTATCGGTCGAGCCTGCAGGTTGCAGCCTTGATGTTGCTGACAACACTGCTGGCCGGCTGCGGCATCAACAATATCCCGACCCTCGACGAACAAGCCAAAGGCGCCTGGGGTCAGGTGCAGAACCAGTACCAGCGTCGCGCCGACCTGATTCCCAACCTGGTGGAAACCGTCAAGGGTTATGCCCAGCATGAGCAAGATACCCTGACCGCGGTGATCGAAGCCCGCGCCAAGGCCACGTCGATTCAGGTGGATGCGAGCACGCTGGATAATCCGGAAAAACTCAAACAGTACGAGCAGGCGCAGAATCAGCTGACCGGCGCGCTGAGTCGGTTGATGGTGGTGTCCGAGCGCTACCCGGACCTCAAGGCCAACCAGAACTTCCTGGCGCTGCAATCGCAACTTGAAGGCACCGAGAACCGCATCGCCGTGGCGCGTCGCGACTTCATCCTGGCGGTGCAGAAATACAATACCGAGATCCGCACCTTTCCCGGTCGCCTGTGGCACACCGTGATGTATAGCGATCTGCCAATCCGCGAAACCTTCGAGGCCACCAGCCCCGGCGCCGAGAAAGCGCCTGAAGTGAAGTTCCAGTAAGCGCCGGAACGGGCTTGAAGCGTCACCAAGGATGAGGTTGCCAATGCGCGTGTTGAAAGTGGGCCTGGTGCTGGTGTTCTGGGTGTTTGCCCTGACGGCCCAGGCCGAGTTGAAGTTCCCGGAATTGACCGGTCGGGTGGTGGACAACGCCCAGATGATCGAGCCTGCGGTGCGCGAGCAACTGACGCAACAGCTCAACGCCCACGAAAAAACCACCGGCGAGCAGTTGGTGGTGGTCACGTTGCCGGACTTGCAGGGCACCGACATCGCGGATTTCGGTTATCAGCTGGGACGCTACTGGGGCATCGGCCAGAAGGACAAGAACAACGGCGCGTTGCTGATCGTTGCGCGTGCCGAGCGCAAGCTGCGGATCGAAGTCGGCTATGGCCTGGAAGGGCGCCTGACCGATGCGCAGAGTTCGGTGATCATCAATCAAGTGATCACGCCCGCCTTCAAGGCCGGTAACTTCAGCAAAGGCATCAGCGACGGGGTCGCGGCGATGCTGGTGGTGCTGGGCGGCAATCCGCTGGATGAACCGTCGACGGTGTATGAACCGCGTGGCGATCAGGAGAGTGATTTCGTTGAGCGGCATCCGGGGTTGTTCGTGTTCCTGGTGTTGCTGTTTATCCTGACGATCTTCGTCGGCCAGATGTTCGGTATTCTGCCAAGCGGAGGAGGCCGTGGCGGCTCGGGAGGCGGTTTCGGCGGCGGAGGTTTTGGCGGCGGTGGCGGCGGGGGCTTTAGCGGCGGCGGGGGCAGTTTCGGGGGCGGCGGTTCGTCGGGCGGCTGGTGATCACACTGCAGGTAACACAACAACAATAGCGAGCAGGCATTCATAAACATGGCATTACTGACTGAACACGAACAACGCAAAGTCGCCGAGGCGATTGCCCGGGTCGAACGCGATACCGACGCCGAACTGGTGACGGTGCTTGCGGCCCGCGCCGACGATTACGCGTATATCCCGCTGCTCTGGGCCAGTCTGCTGGCGCTGGTGGTGCCGGGTATCGTGCATTACCTGACGGGCTGGCTGACCATGCACAGCCTGTTGCTGGTGCAATGGCTCAGCTTCATCGTGTTGTGCCTGGTGTTCCGTATTCCGAAAGTCACCACGCGCCTGATCCCGCGCTCGGTCCGTCACTGGCGCGCGTCGAACCTGGCGCGTCGGCAGTTCCTGGAGCAAAACCTGCACCACACCGTGGGCAGCACCGGCATGCTGATTTTTGTCTCCGAGGCCGAGCGCTATGTGGAGATTCTGGTGGATGAAGGCATTTCCAAACGGCTGGACAACAAGAACTGGGACGCGATTGTGGCGGCGTTTACGCAGCAGGTGAAACAGGGGCAGACGTTGCAGGGGTTTGTGACGTGCATCGAGGCGTGCGGCGAGTTGCTCAAAGTGCATGTGCCGGTGACCCATGTGCGCAATGAATTGCCGAATCGGTTGGTGGTGTTGAGCTGACGCCATTTCCAGCCTGAGGCACTTTGTTTGAGATGCTTTTGTGGCGAGGGAGCTTGCTCCCGCTGGGCTGCGAAGCGGCCCCAAAATCGGTAAACGCACTCCATCAGACACACCTCGTTGTCTGCCTGGCGACTGCTGCGCAGCCGAGCGGGAGCAAGCTCCCTCGCCACAGAATATTTGCCGTTTGGCAAATAACAGTGTTCCTCAACTCCATCCCCCCTAAAATACCCTCCATTCCCCGATTCGCACCGTCCGAGGCCGTTTTTTCCCATGTCTGTCACCGCCACTCCCGCCAGCCTCGCGCCGGATCATCACGCCCAGTTCATCGACCTGCTGCAAACCAGCCTCGATCAGAACGCGTTCATCAAACTGGTGCTGGCCAAGTACGTCGGTGGCGAAGCGGACTTGCAGCGGCTGATCATCAAGCAACTGACGGTCAAGGATCAGTCATGCCTGTCCTTCGTCTACCGCTACAAGACCCGCGACATCACCAAAAACCTGCCGCTGGCCGAAGGCGTGGCGACCATTGCGGCGCTGTTGCCAGCATCGTTCAAAAATGCGCATTTACTGTCATTGACCGACGAAGCTCAGCTCGAATACAGCAAAAAGGGCAAATCTTCGCTGTTCAAGAGCAAACCTCAGCAATTGCGCGAAGTGCCGTCCGCCGAGCACAACCGCGAGAAGAACCGTTTCCTCGACCTGAGCCGGCCGTTTCTCAAAGACCTCGGCGTGACCAACGCGCAGCAGGAGCTGATCCCGGCGATGTCGCGCAAGTGGAAGCAGATCAACAAGTTCATCGAAGTCTTCAGCCATGCGCTGACCTCGTCGCCGCTGGCGCTGGACAAACCGGTGCGAGTGGCGGATTTCGGCTCGGGCAAGGGCTACCTGACGTTCGCGATCCACGACTACCTGCGCAACACCTTGAAGGCCGAGGGCGAGGTGACCGGCGTCGAGCTGCGCGAAGACATGGTCAACCTGTGCAACAGCGCGGCGGCCAAGCTGGAGCATCCGGGGCTGGTATTCAAATGCGGTGATGTGCGCAGCGTCGCGCCGAGCGAGCTGGACGTGATGATCGCGTTGCATGCCTGCGACATCGCCACCGACTACGCGATTCACACCGGCATTCGTTCCGGCGCTTCGATCATCATGTGCTCGCCGTGCTGCCACAAGCAGATCCGCCTGCAGATCCAGAGCCCGGTGCTGCTCAAGCCGATGTTGCAATACGGCCTGCACCTGGGCCAGCAGGCGGAAATGGTCACCGACAGTTTGCGCGCACTGTTTCTGGAAGCCTGTGGTTACGAGACCAAGGTCTTTGAGTTCATCTCACTGGACCACACCAACAAGAACAAGATGATCCTGGCGGTCAAACGCGCCGAACCGGTAGACCCGGCTCAGCTGTTGGTGAAGATCCAGGAACTGAAGGATTTCTACCACATCAGCGAACATTGCCTGGAAACATTGCTGCGGGCCGACGGCCTTCTCTAAACCTGTGGGAGCGAGCCTGCTCGCGAAGACGGCTTAACTGTCAGCATAAATGTTGAATGTCATGGCCCCTTCGCGAGCAGGCTCGCTCCCACATGGGGCTTGATTGCGGTCTTGCGCCCCAACATCACCGTCACGATCACCCCGCCCGCAAACAGCCAGGTCATCGGCTCGACATGCTCACCGAAGAACAACGCCGAAAACGCGATCGTGAAGAAGATCTGCAGCAACTGGATCTGGCTGACCCGGGCAATGCCGCCCATGGCCAGCCCGGCGTACCAGGCAAAGAACCCGATGAACTGTGAAAACAGCGAGACGTAACCAAACGCCCACCAGGTTTTCGCTGAAATCTCGCCCTGATGTTGCAGCGCCAGGTACAGCACCGGCCCGATCAGCAGCGGCGTCGACAACACCAGCGCCCAGCAGATCACTTGCCAGCCACCCATCTCCCTGGCCAATCGGCCGCCTTCGGCATAACCCAACCCACCCACGGCAATCGCGCCGAGCATCAGTAAATCACCGGCCTGAATGCTGCCCGCGCCGCTGATCAGCGCATAACCGAGCACCAACGCACTGCCCAACGCGGCGCAGGCCCAGAAGGCTTTCGACGGACGCTCATGGGACAGCCACGCGGCATACAGCGCCACACACAGCGGTTGCAAGCCGTTGACCAGTGCGCCGTGGGAAGCGGGCAACGTCTGCATGGCCCAGGCCGACAGCACCGGGAAACCAAGGATGACCCCGGCGATCACCAGCGTCAGGCCTTTGACCTGCTTCCAGGTGGGCCACTTTTCACGGTGCCACAGCAACAGCAACGCCGCTGGAATCGCCGCGAACAGCGCACGGCCGAGGCCGTTGAGCAGCGGATGAAGTTCCTGCACGACGATCCGTGTGAAGGGCAGGGTCAGGCTGAAGATAACGACGCCGAGCAGGCCGAGGGCCATGCCAGTGTTTTCGCGCGAGGACATGATGGGTGACCAGAATTCAGGATGGCGGGAAGTTTCTTTATCTAGCCATAAACCGCAGGCGCTGCTCTGTTACAGATAGGCGCAGAGTTATCCGTACAGTTGGGGGTAATGCCCCCAACCGTAGGAGCTGCCGAAGGTTGCGATCTTTTGATCTTGCCCCTGGATACCGCCAAAAGATTGCAGGCTTCGCCAGCTCCTGCTGGCCGTGCACATCGGCAAATCAAATGATCACCACTCCAAGATCAAAAGATCGCAGCCTTCGGCAGCTCCTACAGGTGATCAGCGTAGTAGTCGGGTATTACCTGACATGCAGATTAAGGACTACCTTGAATACTCCTGCATGCCCACGCATTTTCCAGAGGAGTCCTCCCCATGGCGGCTAAAAAAATTCTGATGCTGGTCGGCGATTACGTCGAAGACTACGAAGTGATGGTGCCCTTCCAGGCACTGCTGATGGTCGGCCACACGGTGCATGCCGTTTGCCCGGACAAAACCGCCGGCCAGACCGTGCGCACAGCGATCCATGACTTCGAAGGCGACCAGACCTACAGCGAAAAACCCGGTCACCTGTTTGCCCTGAACTTCGATTTCGCCAAGGTAGACGCCGCGGACTACGACGCGCTTCTGGTGCCGGGCGGTCGTGCGCCGGAGTACCTGCGCCTGAACGAAAAAGTCCTGGACCTGGTGCGAGCGTTCGACAAGGCCGGCAAACCGATCGCCGCCGTGTGTCACGGTGCGCAACTGTTGGCCGCGGCAGGCATTCTTGAAGGTCGCGAGTGCAGCGCCTACCCGGCGTGCGCCCCGGAAGTACGCCTGGCTGGCGGTACGTTCATCGATATCCCGGTGACGGAAGGTCACGTTCAAGGCAATCTGGCCACTGCTCCGGCCTGGCCGGCGCACCCGAGCTGGCTGGCCGGTTTCCTTGGGTTGCTGGGCACCAAAATCACGCTGTAACGAGGGACCTGTTCATGTGCGAGCTCTACGTCAAGGCCGATCCGATTCTCTACGAGTCGCGCTCCCGCTCGCTGCGCATCTGCGGGGTGGTGACCACCTTGCGGCTGGAGAATCAGTTCTGGGACATCCTCAGCGAAATCGCCGAGGTCGATGGCATGACCACCAATCAGTTGATCGCCAAGCTGTATGAAGAGGTGATGGACTACCGCGGCGAAGTGGTGAATTTCGCCTCGTTCTTGCGGGTCAGTTGCATGCGCTATTTGAGCCAGCGTCGGGTGCAGGCACCTGAGTTGTCGGTGGTGCGGGCGGTGGTGAAGTAGCGAGGTGTTGTGCTGACTTTGCCGGCCTCATCGCGAGCAGGCTCGCTCCCACAATGGATTGATGTACACAAACTCACTGTGGGAGCGAGCCTGCTCGCGATGGCGGCGGTATAGGCGACAGAAGCAGCAAGCTAGTCTTTACTCTGAAGCGCGAAACCTCTCAATCGCCAAGGAGAAAAAGCATGTCTGGATGGTACGAAGTGAGCAAAACCAGCAACGGTCAGTTCAAGTTTGTATTGAAAGCGGCCAACGCCGAAACCATTCTGACCAGTGAGCTGTATACCTCTCGCGGTGCGGCCGATGGCGGTATTGCCTCGGTTCAGGCCAACAGTCCGCTGGACGAACGCTACGAGAAAAAAACCACCAAGGACGGTCATCCTTACTTCAACCTGAAGGCCGGTAACCACGAGATCATCGGCAGCAGCGAATCCTACTCATCGGATGCCGCAAGGGATAAAGGCATCGCCAGCGTCAAGGCCAACGGCCCGACCACGGTAATCAAGGACAAAACCTTGCCGGTGTTCTAAACACACCGGATACCTAATGTGGGAGCGAGCCTGCTCGCGATGAGGCCATAACAGTCAGCATAAATGTTGAATGTCAGACCGCTATCGAGAGCAGGCTCGCTCCCACATTGGTTCGGCGGCGTTTACAAATCCCTGTGGGAGCGGCGGTGCGACGATTCGACTTGCCCGCGAAGGGGCCGGCCTCAGCGCCGCTAAACTTCGACCGGTACGGTCAGCTTGGGACTACCGAGCGCATGCGTCTTCGAATCAAAAAACCGCAGCTCCACTCCCGTCCCCTCGAACACCTTCGCGTAATGCCGCTTCTGATGCTGGATGAACGCTTTGCTGCGCGGGTAAATCGAGATCGCCGCTGTCTTCGGCTTCGCCTGGCGCAATGCATGAATGATGTGACTGTCCTGCTCGCCAAGGGCATGCCCGAAGATGCACAGCCCATCGCCATGGCCCAGTAACTGGTCGTAGCAGAACGACAGGTAATCCGAGCTGCGAATGGTTTTGAGCTTGTCCTGGGTCGGACCTTCGTTGACGAACAGGGGCACGTCGTCGAGGGTCTTGATCGTATTGTTGATGGCGAAACTGCCCAGCAACGTACCCTCGGTCGACATCAATTTACGCGCCGTGCCGTCCTGATTGCGCACCAGATGCAGGCCGCCGTGCAGGTACAGCAACCGGGTTTTGTCTGTCGCGGTGAGGCTCAGATCAAAGCGTGGCTCGGTGCCCTGGAACAGATCGGTAATAGCGTCAGGCCGGTGCTGGACCGCCCAGTAGTTGAGCAAGTCGTAATTGGTGGTGAACACCGTTCGATAGCTGCCCAGTTCCTGATTGATCGTCGCCAGCGTCGAGGGCACCACCAACCGCCAAGGGATATGCACCGCATGCACGGTGTTGATCAGCGCTTCCTTGATCGCGTAATAGCGATTGCGCGGCGCGGCAGAGCTGACGGCCAACGCCTTGTTGACCCGGCTGGTGGTTTTCAGCGCGCTGAGAACTTGCTCGAAACTACGCGTCTGCATCGCGTCGAACACGCTCAGTTCGGATTGGCTCAGAGGCTTTTCTTCAACCGTGCGGGCGTTTTCGAACAGCGAGTCATAGCCGAAGTCGTCCCATACCGCACGACTGGCACCGTTACCCACCAGCAGGCCACCGAAAGAGGCGGTGGTGCGCAAGGCGTTCCAGTCTTCAAGTTGGGCATCGACATCCTGGAAATCGGTCATTGCGATCTAAAGTCTCAAAGCAAAAGGTCTGATGGACGGCGACTTTATCACGACCCGGACTTGAGCCAGATCAAGTTACCGCACGACTAATGGGTCGATCCTGTGCGCACCCGCCGGATCGGTGTTGTTGATTCGGCTTCAGCCAGGAGACTCGCGCATGAGCAGTACGTTTTTCATCCCCGCTGTGAACATCATGGGCACCGGTTGTCTCGACGAAGCCATGGACGCTATTCGCAAGTATGGTTTTCGCAAGGCGCTGATCGTCACCGACACCGGGCTGGCCAAGGCTGGCGTGGCGACGATGATTGCCGGGAAACTGGCGATCCAGGACATCGACTCGGTGATCTTCGACGGCGCCAAGCCGAATCCGAGCATTGCTAACGTCGAACTTGGCCTGGGCCTGCTCAAGGAAAGTTGCTGTGATTTCGTGGTGTCTCTGGGCGGTGGTTCGCCTCACGACTGCGCCAAGGGCATCGCCTTGTGCGCCACGAACGGTGGGACGATTCGTGACTACGAAGGTGTCGATCAGTCGGCCAAACCGCAAATGCCGTTGATCGCGATCAACACCACCGCCGGTACCGCCAGCGAGATGACCCGTTTTTGCATCATCACCGACGAATCCCGTCACGTGAAAATGGCCATCGTCGATCGCAACGTCACACCGCTGCTGTCAGTCAACGATCCGGCGCTGATGGTCGCCATGCCCAAGAGCCTGACTGCCGCCACCGGCATGGACGCACTGACCCACGCCATCGAAGCCTACGTTTCCACGGCAGCCAACCCGATTACCGATGCCTGTGCGCTGAAAGCCATCACCTTGATCAGCAATAACCTGCGCCTGGCCGTACGCGACGGCAGTGACATGATTGCGCGGGAAAACATGGCTTACGCGCAGTTCCTCGCGGGTATGGCGTTCAACAATGCGTCCTTGGGATATGTCCACGCCATGGCCCACCAATTGGGCGGGTTCTACGACTTGCCCCATGGAGTGTGCAATGCGGTGTTGCTGCCTCATGTGCAAAGTTTCAACGCGCTGGTCTGCGCCGACCGCCTGACCGATGTTGCCCGTGCGATGGGCGCAGACGTTCGCGGGTTCAGCCCGGAAGAGGGCGCTCAAGCAGCGATCGCAGCCATTCGCAACCTGGCCAAGGACGTGGAAATCCCCGCCGGTTTACGCGAGCTCGGTGCCCGGCTCAACGACATCCCGGTGCTTGCCGGCAATGCCCTGAAAGACGCCTGTGGACTGACCAATCCACGGAAGGCGGATCAGCGGCAGATCGAGGAGATTTTCCGCAGCGCGTTTTAACCAGGGCACGGTTCGGACGCAAAGAACGCTATGCTGCGATCTCGTCCGAGCCGACATTGCCGAGTGCCTGATGCTGCAAAAAAGCCTGATTCGCCGCCTCGACCTGATCACTCTCCAACTGTTCGTCGCTGTCCATGAAGAGGGCACCTTGACCCGTGCCGCCGCCCGTGAAGCGATTGCGGTGTCGGCGGCCAGCAAGCGCTTGATGGAGTTGGAGGAGGCGCTGGGCATCAGCTTGTTCGTGCGCCAGGCCAAAGGCATGACCCTGACGCCAGCCGGCGAAACCCTGTTGCACCACGCCCGGCAGATGCTGTTCAACGTCGAGAAAATGGGCCTCGAACTGGGCGAACATAGTCACGGGGTACGCGGTTATGTGCGGATGCTTGCCAATCTGTCGGCGATCATTCAGTTCCTGCCCGAAGACCTGCGAGACTTTTCCGAGCGCCATCCGCAGGTCAAGACCGACCTCGAAGAACGCCCCAGCAGTGGGGTGATTCAAGGTGTGCTCGATGGCGTCGCGGACCTCGGGATTTGTTCCAGCGACAGTGACGTCAAAGGCCTGCACAGTGTTCTTTATCGCCGGGACAAACTGATGGTGTTGATGCCGCCCGATCATCCGTTGGCGAGTCGTTCGACCCTGGCTTTTGCCGACACGCTGGACAGCGATTACGTCGGCTTGCACGCCGCCAGTTCCATCAACATGCGCACCCATGCGGCCGCGCGCAAGGCCGGCAAGGTGCTGAGGCTGCGGATTCATGTGCCGGGGTTCGATGCCATGTGCCGGATGGTCCAGGCCAACATGGGCATCGGCATCCTGCCGCAAAAGGCTTACGAACTGTTTGGCCGGGCGCTGGGTTTACACGCGGTACCGCTGACGGATGACTGGTCGGATCGTGCGTTGATTCTGGTGGTGCGTGATGAAGCGAGGCTGTCGCCGGTGAGCCGGATGTTGTTTGAGCAGTTGCGCGGGGTGGTCTGACAGTTCTCTATTAAATGGGTTGGCCTCATCGCGAGCAGGCTCGCTCCCACATTGATCTTCGGTGTTCACAAATCCCCTGTGGGAGCGAGCCTGCTCGCGATGGCGGACTTAAGGTCGCGGCAATTCTGCTGCCGAGCATTCGCGTCTCGCGAACGGTCGTTGCCAACTGAAGGTTGGATTCCTTGCCCCTCGGTCCTCTAGCCTTGGCTCATATTCCAAGAACAAGAGGTACCCCGCGATGACTGCCCCTTTGAGTGCAATCAAAGTGATCGAGATCGGCACACTGATCGCCGCGCCATTCGCGGCGCGCATGCTCGCCGAGTTCGGCGCCGAAGTGATCAAGATCGAAGCCATGGGCCAGGGCGATCCCCTGCGCAAATGGCGCAAGCTGCACGAAGGCACTTCGCTGTGGTGGTACCTGCAATCGCGAAACAAGAAATCCCTGGCACTGAATCTGAAATCCCCGGAAGGCATCGAGCTGGTCAAGCAACTGGCGACCGACGCCGATGTGCTGATCGAAAACCTGCGCCCCGGCGCCCTGGAAAAACTCGGCCTGGGCTGGGACGTGTTACATGCTCTCAATCCCAACCTGACACTGGTGCGCATTTCCGGTTATGGCCAGACCGGCCCGTACCGTGATCGTCCGGGTTTCGGTGCGATCGGCGAGGCCATGGGCGGGATTCGCTACACCACCGGCACCCCCGGTTCACCGCCGGCTCGGGTCGGTGTCAGCCTCGGCGACTCCTTGGCCTCGCTGCATGCGGTGATCGGCGCCTTGATGTCGCTGCTGCGGGTCAAGACCGGGCAGGGCGGCGGGCAGGTGGTGGATGTGTCTTTGGCCGAAAGCGTGTTCAATGTGATGGAAAGTCTGGTGCCGGAATACGACATGCTTGGCCATGTTCGTGAGCGCAGCGGCGGGGCATTGCCAGGCATCGCGCCATCCAATACTTACCTGACTGCCGACGGCGCCTATGTGGTGATCGCCGGCAACAGTGACCCTATCTATAAGCGCCTGATGGCGGTAATCGGCCGGGTTGACCTGGCCGAAGCACCAGAATTTGCTCATAACGATGGCCGCGCCGCCAAAAGTAATGTGCTCGACGCCGCCATCACTCACTGGACCAGCAGCCTGCCCATCGACGAAGTGCTGTCGGCCCTGGAAGCCGCCGAAGTCCCGGCCGGCCGCATCTATTCGGTGGCAGATATCGTCGCCGATCCTCACTACCAGGCGCGGGGCATGCTGCTCAGCGCCGAACTGCCCGGCGGCGCCACGGTGAAGATGCCGGGCATCGTACCGAAAATGTCCGAGACCCCCGGCGGCGTGAACTGGTCGGGACCGAGTCTGGGTCAGCACACCGACGGCATCCTCGCGGGGCTGGGCCTGACTGACCAGGACATCGAACGGCTGAAAGCTGAGGGGGTGGTGCAATGATCACTGATTATTCCGAGACACTGATCGTCCAGGAAGTCTCCCCTCGTGATGGCTTGCAGATCGAGCCGACTTGGGTCGAAACCGTCGACAAGATTGCGCTGATCGATCAGTTGTCGCTGGCGGGGTTCAGCCGCATCGAAGCAGGCTCGTTCGTTTCGCCCAAGGCCATTCCAGCGCTGCGCGATGGCGAGCCAGTGTTCAAGGGTATCGCCCGACGGCCGGGCGTGATCTATGTCGCATTGATCCCCAACCTCAAAGGCGCACAACGAGCGCTGGATTCGGGGGCCGATGAGCTGAATCTGGTGATGTCCGCTAGCCAGACCCACAACCTGGCGAATATGCGGATGCGCTGCGAGGTGTCATTGGCGGCGTTTGGCGAGATCGTTGAATTCGTTCGCGGCACCCAGGTGCGGCTCAACGGCAGCATCGCCACGACCTTCGGTTGCCCGTTCGAAGGCAGGATCGATGAGGACCGAATGCTGCAAATCGTCGACGCCTATCAGGAACTCGGGATCAAGGGCATTACCCTGGCTGACACCACCGGCATGGCCAATCCGCGTCAGGTCGATCGGCTGGTGCGCAGAGTCTTGCAGCGGATTTCGCCGGCGGATCTGACCTTGCATTTTCACAACACTCGCGGCCTCGGTCTGTGCAACGTCCTGGCCGCCTACGAGGCCGGAGCCCGACGCTTCGACGCGGCCCTCGGTGGCCTTGGCGGTTGCCCGTTTGCACCGGGTGCTTCGGGCAATATCTGCACTGAAGATCTGGTCAACCTGTGCGATGAAATCGGTATTCACACCGGCATCGATCTGCCGTTGTTGCTGAAGTTGTCCCGAGGGTTACCCGCATTGCTGAGTCACGAAGTGCACGGGCAACTCGCCAAGGCCGGGCGCAATTGCGACCTGCACCCCACACCTTCCTGATCCCTGAAATCCCTGTGGGAGCGAGCCTGCTCGCGATGACTGAGTCACATCCAGCATGGATGTCGACTGAGGCACCGCTATCGCGAGCAGGCTCGCTCCCACAGAAAAGCGTTCACTGAACACCTCAACCAGACAACAAAAACAATCGGGACTCCCTCGTGAAGTCCATCTGGAGAAACACTATGAGCCTCAATGTATTGGAGGCGGGCGCGAGCCCGTCCGTTAGCCACGACGCCGAAAAAGCCCTGGTCCGCAAAGTCGCCTGGCGACTGATGCCGTTGATCATGGTCTGCTACCTGTTCGCGTTTTTCGACCGCATCAACATCAGCTTCGCCAAGTTCCAGTTGCAGACCGACCTGAGCCTGAGCGACACCGCTTACGGCCTCGGCGCCGGGCTGTTTGTGGTCGGTTACGTGATCTTCGAAGTGCCGAGCAACATGATGCTCTACAAGGTCGGTGCGCGGCGCTGGATCGCCCGGATCATGATGTCCTGGGGTATCGCCACCGCGGCCATGGTTTTCGTCAACAGCGAATGGCAGTTCTACGCCCTACGCTTTGTGATCGGCGCGATGGAAGCGGGTTTCGCCCCCGGCGTGCTGTATTACCTGACGCTGTGGTTCCCGCAGCACTATCGCGGGCGCATCACCTCGATGCTGTTTCTCGCGTCGGCGTTTGCCGGGCTGGTTGGCGCACCGTTCTCCGGGCTGGTGCTGCAACACCTGGATGGCTTCCTTGACATGCGCGGCTGGCATTGGCTGTTTCTGCTCGGTGGCGTGCCTTGCATCGGCCTCGGTTTGTTGGTGCTGACCTTGCTTAAGGACCGCATCGAAGACGCCCATTGGCTGACGCCGTCGGAGAAGACCCTGCTCGCCAGCCGAATCGCTCACCACGAACCGCACAAGAGCGGCGGTTCCTTGCTGGCAGCCTTGCGGATTCCAGGTTTCCTGATGCTGGGGCTGATCTACTTTCTGATTCAGGTGGCGTCCTACGGCTTGAACTTCTGGGCCCCGCAACTGATCCGCAGTGCCGGCACCGAGAGCCCGGTGATGATCGGCTTGCTGACCGCCATTCCCTATGTCTGCGGCGCCATCAGCATGGTGGTGATCGGGCGGTTGTCCGATGCCACCGGCGAGCGGCGCAAGTTTGTCGCAGGTCTGGTGGCGGTAGGCGCGGTGGGGTTCTTCAGCGCAGGGATCTTCGCTAACCACACGACCTTCCTGATTGTCGCGCTGGGCTTGCTCGGTGCCGGAATCATCGCCTCCATCCCCAGCTTCTGGACCTTGCCGCCGAAACTGCTGGCCGGGGCTGGCGCAGGTGCTGCTGGCGGGATCGCGGTGATCAACACCCTCGGCCAGTTCGGTGGGATCGTCAGCCCGGTCATGGTCGGGCGGATCAAGGACCTGACCGGCAGCACCACGCCGGCCCTGTATGTCATCGGCGTTGCCGCGCTGATCGCCGCTGCGTTGTTGCTGTGGGGGTTGCCGCAGAAGCTGCGTACGCTTGATAAGTTCTGAAATCTGCGGTGCTGGACCGGACGCTATCGCGAGCAGGCTCGCTCCCACAAGGGGTTGGCGTCGGACACAAATCCTGTGCCCGACGCATTCAATGTGGGAGCGAGCCTGCTCGCGATGACTGACTCACAGCCAACAAACCCCCAGCGGCTATACGCTCAAGGACGTTTAAGTTGTACGCTCCGGTCGGACTCAGCCTCAAGGTTACTTAACCCATGCTAACCGGCCTTAACCACCTGACCCTCGCCGTCACCGACCTGAACCGCAGCGTGGCGTTTTATCGCGATCTGCTGCAACTTCAGCTTGAAGCCACGTGGGACACCGGCGCCTATCTCTCATTACCAAATCTGTGGTTGTGCCTTTCTCTCGATCCTCTACGCGAATCCACGCCCGCCGCGGACTACACCCATTACGCCTTCAGTATCGGCGCTGCGGACTTCCCGATGTTCGTCGAACGCCTGCGATCGGCCAACGTGCGGGAATGGCGGGACAACCGCAGCGAAGGCGCGTCGTTCTATTTTCTCGACCCGGACGGGCACAAGCTTGAGGCGCATGTCGGGGATCTGGCGTCGCGGCTGGCAGCTTGTCGGCAACGACCATATGCGGGGATGAAGTTCTTCGACGATCAGTGAGTCGATGCTCGGGGTCCTGAGATAGACTTGCGTCCATTCATCCGGCGTTTCAACAGGAATTCCCATGACCCCATCGCTGCTAATGGCCGTTCTCGCCTCGGGCTTCATTTATGGCATCACGCCGGGGCCGGGTGTGCTGGCGGTGTTCGGCATCGGCGCGGCGCGCGGGCGGCGGGCCGGAGCGGGGTTTCTGTGTGGGCATTTGCTGGGCGACGTGGTCTGGTGCAGTACGGCGCTGATCGCGATTGTCGGTGCGCGGGAAATCGGCAGTACCGCATTCGATGTGCTGGGCGTATTCAGTGGGCTCTATCTGTTCTGGCTGGGCCTGCGCGCGGTGCGGGCTCGTCGCGGCAGTGCCGAAGCTCCTCAAGGCCCGGCGCGGCAGCCATTCTGGCACGGCATCATGTTCGGCCTGACCAACCCCAAGGCATACCCGGTGGCGGTGGCGACCTTTACTGCGCTGCTGTCCAGCCGTGCAGAATTGCTGCATTGGTCGATGCTGCCATGGTTGATCGTCTTGAGCTTCGTCGGTGGCCTGATGGCCTACGCTATCCTCATAGGCATCGTCGGTGCGCGTCAGGTGCGCACGTTGTATCAGCGCCATGAACTGGCGATCACCCGGTTGTGCGGGGTAATGTTCATCGGTTTTGCCATCAATGCCCTGGTGCATGCGCTGCCGGGGCTGGTGACGAACAAGGCTTGAGGCTGATCGCAGGGAAGCGTCAGCTGCACAGTCATCGCTCGGGCGTATGACCGGTCAGGGAGGGTTGTTCAATGTTGCATTGTCCGGACACGCTCTCGGCATCATGGAAAGCAGAAATTCCGCCCCACTGGCGAGCTACATCGACCTCTTGCTGGACGCCGTCTGTGCGGTGGACAAACAAGGTCGCTTCGTATTTGTCAGCGCGGCCTGCGAGCGCATTTTCGGTTACACCCCCGACGAGCTGATCGGCCAGCCGATGATCGACCTGGTGCATCCCGCCGACCGACAGCGCACCCTCGACGCCGCGCGGGAGATCATGGGGGGCGAGCCCAAGCTCAACTTTGAAAATCGTTACCTGCGCAAGGACGGCCGGGTGGTGCATATTCTCTGGTCGGCGCGCTGGTCGGAGGTCGATCAGCTGCGCATTGCCGTGGCGCGCGACATCACCGAGCGCAAACAGGCCGAGTCCCGGCAAGCGGCGCTGTATGCGATCTCCGAAGCGGCCCACGCGGCGGAAGATCTGCTGGCGCTGTTCAAACGCATCCATTCGATCATCGGCGAATGGCTCCCGGCATTGAATTTTTCCGTAGCGCTGCATGACGAGCACTGCGCGCAGCTGAATTTTCCCTATCACGTCGACGACCGTGAACTGCAACCCGAGGAGCCCGGGACGGTGACCGGGCGTCTTTGCAGTGAAGTGATTCGCAGCGGCCTGCCGATTCTGCTGACCCCGGACCAGGACAATCCGCCGGCGGGGTTTGCGGCACTGGTCGCGGGCCAGGATTCGCCCTGCTGGCTGGGCGTGCCGTTGAGTTCGCAGAATGGCACCATTGGTGCGCTGATCGTTAAAAGCGTACCGGGCGGCGAGCGTTACACCGAGCAAGACAAGGAACTGCTGCAGTATGTTTGCGCTCAGGTCGCGACCGCTATCGAGCGCAAGCAATTGCATACCCGGCTCCAGCGCATGGCCCAGTACGACCAATTGACTCAGTTACCCAATCGCGAATTGCTGCGCGAACGCCTCAAAGCCTCGCTGGCGCAGGCCCGGACAAACTCCGGTCGAATGGCATTGCTCTACGTCGACCTCGACCGCTTCAAGCAAGTCAATGACACCCTTGGTCATGCGGTCGGCGACATGCTGCTGCAAGCGGTCGCCAATCGACTCAAGGGTTGCGTGCGCGAAACTGACACCGTAGCGCGTATCGGTGGTGATGAATTTGTCGTGTTGTTGCACAGCATCCACGCCGCGGAGGATGCCGAGAGTGTGGCGGAAAAAATTCGCCAGGTACTGGTTCAGCCCCTGCGCCTGGACGGGCATAGCCTGAACATTCAACCGAGTATCGGTGTTGCGCGATACCCCGAGCACGGCACTGAAGAAAACCAGCTGTTCAGGCATGCCGATGAGGCGATGTACAGCGCCAAGCGCCAGCATCACCTGCGTCTCGGGGCCTGAAAGCCCGTCACCGTTCGTCGCAGCGTTGCCAGTTTTTCTAAACCTTTTTGGCTATGGAAATTCTTATTCTATGCGGGCGGCTGCTCGCTGCTCTCATCATCAAGAGGATGAAAACCATGCCTACTTCAAAAAATCCGAGTCCGGGTAGTGCCCATGATCGAACGAAGGCGTCTGAAGCCGGTCGCAAAGGTGGGAAAACCACCACGACGACCGTTGATAAAGACTCCGCGAAAGGCGGCATGGGCCGCAAAGGTGGTCAGAAATCCCGGTAATAGTGAAGATGGTTTTATTAAAAGACGGGGGCGAAAGCCCCCGTTGGAATTTTCAAAGAAGGAGGGCGCGACCATGAGCCGGATGGCCACCCGTTTACGCAATGCCAGTTTTGTCACGTTACTGGGCCTGTTTGCCAACAGTGCCTTTGCCCAGTCAGCCGCTGAATTCATCAACGAAGCGTCAGCCAAAGGCATGGCCGACATCGAAGCCAGTCGCCTGGCGCACCAGAAAACCGAGTCCAAAGAGGTCAAGGATTACACCATCGTGGTGATCAACGACCTCACCACCGCCAACCAGCATCTGGCGAAAATTGCCAAGCAACTCGATTTACCGGTCGCACCACGCGAAGAGGTGATGGACAAGGCCAAAGCCTTGATTCCGGAGGTCAAGGACGATGCGTCGTTCGATCAGGCGTATGCCGCCAGTCAGGTGAAAACCACCCAAGAGACCATCGAGCAGCTTCAACAACAAGCGCAGACCACGGACGTGCCGCAAATCAAAGCGTTCGCCGAAGAAACCCTGCCCAAACTGCAAAACCATCTGCAAATGGCCAGGGCCCTGCAAGCCAGTCGCTAATCACCCTGTTTTGCGCGGGTGACGTCGGTCACCCGCGGGGCATGGATCAACATTCATTCATCCTGTTTCTTTGTTTCCGGGACGACAGTGCCGTCCAGGGAAATCGTTTCGCCCTCGCCGAGGTGGCGATATTTCTTTCTCAATTCTTCCAACTGTTTGAGATCCAGCGATTCGAGCCCCAGCATCGCGTTCTGCGCTTCTTTCGTTACTCGCAATAACTCATCGACCTTCAAGTGCAAAATGTCCGTGTCGCGGTTCTGGGTGTTCTGGATCAGGAACACCATCAGGAAGGTGATGATGGTGGTCGAGGTGTTGATGATCAGTTGCCAGGTATCGTTGAAATGGAAAATCGGCCCGCTCAAACCCCACAGGATCAGCAGAACGATCGCCCCCAGAAATGTCCGGGGCAGGCCGGCCCACAGGGAGAGTTTCTGTGCAATTTTTGCGAATTTCATTGCCGTGTTCCTTATAGGGATGCGCCTGATTTTCAGACAGCACGGGCATGACGAAAATTCTGCTGAATATTGCCTGCGGGATGAAAAGCCGGTGTGCTGAAGCCTCTGTCAATGCTCGTCGCTTGGGGCCGAGAAAGTCGCAACCATTTCTACCGACATGGGTCACTACTTCAAGCCCCTGAAACTGGAGAACAGCATGAACCTCGCTCGCACGTTCTACCTTTGCTGCAGCCTGCTTGTGTTGCAGGGCTGCTTCGATAACTCCGATAACGAGACTAAAGACAATACTGACGGCACCAAGTCTTCGGTGCAGATGCAGGAGAAGGGGGCGGATAAGCAGTGAATGACTTGCCTGTGAGTTAATCGCTCGCGCTCTTCATAGGAATGTGGCTTATGCCTTGCTGCGTCTGGAATCTTTGATTGGATTCTTTCTTTGTGCCGGTTTGTGTCTAGTATCAAATGGCAGTCAATTTGCCAGCATGCAAACACACGGATCGAAACCAAGTAAGAGGTCACTCATGGAATTCTTTGAGAAGTTAGCAAGCCTAGCCGCCAAGGTTCGTTTGCAAAGCGCTGCAATTCAGACGGAGGAGGCGACCAAGAATGCTTTCGTCATGCCCTTCATCAGTACGGTGCTGGGCTACGATGTCTTTGATCCGAGTGAGGTGACTCCAGAATTCGTTTGCGATATCGGAACGAAAAAAGGAGAAAAAATTGATTACGCAATCATGAAGGAAGGAGAGGTACAGATCCTCATCGAGTGCAAAAAAATAGGCGAGTCGCTGCACATCAATCACGCCTCCCAGCTGTTTCGCTATTTCCATGTCACCAGCGCTCGAATCTCTATCCTCACCAACGGCCAGGTCTATAAATTCTTCACCGACCTGGATGCGCCAAACAAGATGGATGAGAAACCGTTTCTTGAACTTGATCTTCTGGATATCGATGAGTACTCCGTCCCCGAATTGATCAAGCTCACCAAGTCTGCATTCGACGTGGATTCGATCATCAATGCTGCAGGTGAGCTGAAATACGTCAGTCAGATCAAAAAGGTCATCGCCTCGCAGGTCATCAAACCTGATGACGACTTTGTAAAAGTCTTCGCCTCCCGAGTGTACGACGGGGTCATAACTCAGAAAGTCCGTGAGCAGTTCCACGAGCTGACGAGAAAAGCAGTCGTGCAGTTTCTCAATGATCAGATCAATGACCGACTCAAATCAGCTATGAGTGGTGCCATTCAGCCTGCGCTGGCATCGAGATCGGTTCCTGCCGGCGGCAGTGATCCGACAGATCAGCGTGACGAATCAGAGGATAAAGTGCTGACGACCCTGGAAGAATTGGAGGGTTATCACATTGTCCGTGCGGTGGTTCGTTCAGTTGTAGACGCAAAACGGATAGTGCAGCGCGATACGCAAAGCTATTTTGGGATCTTGCTCGATGACAATAATCGCAAGCCGATTTGTCGCCTTCATTTCAATCGTTCACAAAAGTACATTGGGATTTTTGACGAAGAAAAAAATGAAACGCGGCATCCGATTGGCTCGGTTGATGAGATTTACGATTATTCGGATCACTTGAAGAAGACAGTTGGATACTACGACTGACGTGTTGGATAAACGGCATACAAAGAACCGGCCCCTTGAGGCCGGTTTCTTTTTACATATCTATTCACGCCGACAGCGTCACCTCAGTCTTCCAGCTGAAGTACCCCAACGCTTCACAGCGCTGGTTGATCAGCATGAAGCTCAGTTCGCAGGCTGTCACGCCGGTGCTCAGTTGCGAACACTCCCAATAATGATCATCGGCGCTGTGGCTGCCAGGCTGGGTCGGATTGGTGGGGTCGGGCGCGGGGACTGTCTGGTCGCTATGAACGATCAGTTTGGGCGGGGAAAGGACCCCGGCATCGTCCACCGTCAGGTTGTGAAATACCACCGTATGTTCGGTCAGCAGGCTGACGGTCCTGCCGCGAATATGGAAGACTTTTCCGTTGCTGGCTGTCAGCGTTATTTTACTGTCATTTTCAGCACTTTGTGTCGTCGTGCTACTAGTCACGGGGAAGATGAAACCATCTTCAATCACAGTCGGATTCTGCGATTCAAGACTGGGTTGCGGATAGCGTGAAAGCAGTGATTCGGCATCGACAATCAGAAGCACGCTACTGGCTATCACGGCACCCGCCGAAGGGGAGCTAATCGGTTCGGAAGTCATCATGGATCCTTTCATGATGTTGACGCAAAACGGTAACCGCTTCGGTTCAAGCGAGACATCCTGTTCCAGCCGAGGCGGCAACGAGCTCGGTAGGCCCCTCGTTGCCAAGGGGCCCAGCCATCATCAGTTATGGATGGTAATGAACGGATCCCATGTGCAGCAGCCGATGATCTGGCAGTCGCGATTCACGATCAGAAACTGGAAGTGATAGGTCACGCTGCCGCAGGCAAGGGTTTCCGAAGACCAGTAATGGTTATCGACCTTCTGGCAACTGGGCACCGACGGATTGCTGGTGTTCGGGACTGCAAAGGAGGCGGTAGCCTTGCGTGGCGTGGGCGTAGAGATCAACTCGTTGCCTGCGTTACCGACGAATTTGTAGAAAATCACTGCTTGCTCGAAGCCCAGCGACAGGCTGGCTTCACGCCAGCGAATCAAATCGCCTACCTGGGCTTTCAGGTTGAGCTCGCCACCGGCCTGGCCACTCACCACGTTGTTCTGATTGGTCACCATGTACACATGATTGACGTCGATCATCGTCGGCGCAGCAGGATTTTTGCTGATGTTCGGGTAGTTTTTCAGAATGGTTTCAGTGTCGATGGAAACAAGTACATCCGTGACTCGAGACATAGTAAAGCTCCTTTGAACATAGTGATTACCTGGCTACCTACCAGGTACGACAACGCTTGTTTGCCTTGCGGCCGTTGCGAACACACTACTGGGGAACCCACTCGATCACGGGGTACGAGCTGGCCTTGCTCCTTGCCTTGAAATGACGGGTCGGGTTCCTTCCAACAGGCCGCGAGTAGGACTATAGATGTCATTTTTATACTGTCAAAATCGCTTTGCTATTCGGTCGACGAACGGTCCTTTTGGTTATGACTTTCAATGATTTTGCGATAAGAAAAGGCTCATTCAGATCCCCTGTGTTTTTCAATCGTCAAGTGATCCGGGTTCAGGCAATAGACAGACAAGGCCTGTTAAAAGAGTAATGAACCAGGCAGGAGCATGGTTAGAAAAGGGGGGCTGTTTTTTTGCTGATTCACTCGATTTGGCTTTCAAGCCTGAGGAGGCGGCATGTTGTTACGTTACATGGTGTTGCTGGCGGTGGTGGTGGCCGCTGCGGGTTGTGTGCAGGAACGGGTTGTTCATGACCGGCGTCCGGTGCAGCGTGAATATGTTGAGGTCATCGCACCGCAGCCGCCACCGGAACGCGTTGTTGAGGTAGAGCCTGCGGGACGGCCGGGTTATGTCTGGTCCAGGGGGTACTGGCGTTGGGAAGGTGGGCGTTATGTCGCGGTTCATGGCCATTGGGTCCCGGAACGGCCGGGGTATCGTTATGTGCATCCGCACTGGGAGCAACGTAACGATGGCTGGCATTGGCGGGTGGGGGCGTGGGTTAACTGACGCGGACGATGTATCGTCAGCGAACCGGTTGTCTGCCTCTGGCTACAACCCTGCACCGACAGGAGAGTGATATGAGTTGGTCCGCCAAACAATACGTAGCTTTTGAAGATGAACGCACGCGCCCGGCGCGTGACTTGCTGGCCGCTATCCCCGCAGTGGACGTCCGATCGGCAATCGACATCGGCTGCGGCCCGGGTAATTCCACCGAGTTGCTGGTGCAGCGCTTTCCCAATGCTGCGGTGCGAGGGGTGGACAGTTCACCCGATATGATCGAGGCCGCTCGCAAGCGCTTGCCTCACCTGCGTTTCGACATTGCTGACATTGATACCTGGAACGAGACCGGCCCGTTCGACGTGATTTTCGCCAACGCGGTGTTGCAGTGGTTGCCCGATCACGCCCGGTTGCTGCCGTCATTGGTGGCCAGGCTTGCCCCCGGTGGTAGCCTGGCGATTCAGATGCCCGACAACCTCAACGAACCGTCGCACCGGTTGATGCGCGAGGTCGCAGCGAACGGCCCTTGGGCTGACAAACTGGCAAGGGCCGCTGGGTTGCGAACGGAAATGGAGGATGCGGCTGGTTACTACTCGATGCTGCGTGCCCACTGCACCCGCGTCGATGTATGGCGCACCACTTACTATCATCCGCTCGCGGATGGCGCATCGGGCGTGGTCGAGTGGTTCAAGGGCAGCGGTTTGCGACCTTTTCTTGAGCCGCTGAATGAAGCGGAGCGGGTGCAGTATCTCAAGCAGTATCAGGCGGCGATTGAGCAGGCCTATCCGGCACTGAGCGATGGTTCAGTGCTGTTGCCGTTTCCGCGGTTGTTCATGGTGGCGACGCGCTGACCTACAAAGGGGCGCGCCTGGTCGTTTGCCCCTTTGGTTTACCAACCTTCGAACCATCAGCCCTGCTGCAAAACCTTGAGCGCCGCCGAGGCCAGAAACCCGGAGCGACTTTTCTCTTCCGGATGATGCAGTACGTATTCGTCGATGCGGTTGAGCAGGTAGCCCGGCAAGGTGATGTTTAGTTTCTGGGCTTTGCCCAGGTATTTGGTGACATCGATGTCCACCACGGCCCACGTACACCCTGCGTACTGCGGATTGGCCGCATGCAGGGTCACTTTGTTGGCGGGCGGAATCGGTGATCCGTCTTCGGCCAATATCTCGAAATGGCCTTCGATGGCTTCGCGAGCCATGGCCATGGCGTCATCCAGATCCTCCCCGGCGGAGAAACAACCTGGAATATCCGGTACTTCCACCCCCCAGGCGTGTTCGTCATCGCCCATGGAAATTGCAATTGGGTAAAGCATGTTCGTCATCCTCCGAAGGCGCTGCCATCGGCTCGTCAGAGCAGCGCCTGTTGCAAAATACTGATGGCCGTTTTTTTGAGCAGATCCTTTTTCGTATGAGGAACCGTTACCAGTCCCGGCTTGGTCGGATGCTTGAAATGGTGATGGCTGCCCTTGATTCGTACCAAGTACCAGCCGTCTGCAACGATTTGGCTTATCAAAAACCGGCTATTCACATCACCTCCCTGTGCTGTGCTTGTGGTTACTATACCTACTGAAATCCAATAATCAACACTATAACCACCAATGCATCCTGGGCACCGATGTGTTAGCGGCATGAAAAGAGTCTAGGAGGGCATTTGGCGATGGCTTGGGGAAGGCCGGCTTTCTGTATTGCAGGGTTTACCGAGGCGCTGGGGAGCGAGGGAGATCCAATTTCATGCATAAAAAACCGGCCACTTTCGGACCGGTTTTTTTGTTTTCTGCATTTCCCGTCAAAACCATCATGACGTGAGACTGGCGCGGGCAAAGGGAATCGAACCAGAAGAAAAACCAATGCCGAGCTTCTAAAGCAGCTGATCAATCAAAACCGCGTTGGTATAGACCAAGCTTCCGTCGCTCGCTCGATGCCCGACCAAATGGAACTGACCGCGCCCGTGCTGCAAGTAGACGCGCATTTGGCAGTCGGACAAGGGGTCGTATCCCTCTGGCAGGATCAAATTCATTGAGCTCATGTCGACATCAACCATGGCTTCAGGCTCATGGGTCTTCTGTAGGCGTTCTTCAGCTTGCTCCAGACGCAGATGGAGGGGGCCATCGACATCAAAGCTGATCTCACCCACCGGGGTGGACTTTGGGGCGCCGCTGGGTTTGCACCAGCCTTCGATCGTCAGGTTACTCATGACGAAATCTCCGTCGTGGACTGCTGGACTCTGTAGCTCTTGTCTCTTCTCATCATCCGGATTGAGTATAGCTGGCAACCCGGCCTTGCTTGCTGTACCCACGTCAATTCGCCACGCCCATTTAGTCCCGAGAGACGTATTGCTGATATCCATAGTTATATGTAGCGAATAGTTTTAAACGGTTAACTTAATGTTCGAATTGGAATATCTGGCCAGCAGATTTTTCAGAAAAAGCGCTTGTTCCCGTCCCTGCACTATACTTTGTGCTGACTTTACCGTCGGAATGGATGGTACTTGTCTGCCCTGCTTGGACGTCAGTGGCGATGCTGTTGCATAACCAGTGAACAACAGGAATAGGATGAGCAGAAAATGGCAATAGCAATTATCTTGATACTAATCGTTATTGCATCAGTGTTGTTCCACATACTAGCGCCTTGGCATGCGACACCGGCAGCTTCCAACTGGGGGTCCATAGACACCACCCTGTTCATCACCCTGATCATTAGCGGAATATTTTTCATCGCCATCACGGTATTTATGGCGGTAGCCGTGATGCGTTATCGTCACAAGGAGGGTGCCAGGGCGCACTATCAGCCAGAAAATAAAAAACTCGAAACATGGTTGATTATCGTGACATCGGTAGGTATTGCCGCGATGTTGGCGCCAGGTCTGGTGGTTTACAGTGATTTCATCCGGGTGCCGAAAAATGCTTATGAACTTGAAGTGGTCGCCCAGCAGTGGCAGTGGGCCTTTCGTTTTCCCGGCCAGGACGGGAAGCTGGGTAAGTCGGATATCAAGTTTGTTGATTCCACCAATCCCCTCGGCCTTGATCCCAAGGATCCTGTTGGGCAGGACGATGTGCTGATAAAAAACAATGAAGTTCGCCTTCCGCTCGATCAGCCCGTGAAAGTTTTACTGCGCTCTAAAGATGTGCTGCACAATTTCTATATCCCGCAAATTCGCAGCAAGATGGACATGGTGCCGGGGATGGTGTCGTACTTTTGGTTTACACCGACTAAAACCGGGAAATATGAAATCCTTTGCGCTGAATATTGTGGCGTAGGTCATTACAACATGCGCGGCCAGATGATCGTGGAAGAGCAGGGCGCCTTCGATCAATGGCTGAACAGCCAACCGACTTTTGCGCAGACATTAACGACAGCTGCCAAACCCAGTCAGAACAGCGTGCTGGAAAAAGGTCGCTTGTTGGTCGAAAAATATGGCTGCGGTGCCTGCCATAGCCAGGATGGCAGTACCAGTCTCGGCCCGGGATGGAAGGGGCTGTACGGCCGCACTGAACAGTTTGCCGATGGCACCAGTGCGCTGGTCGATGAGGCCTACCTGAAAGAGTCGATCCTCGATCCGAAGGCCCGACTGGTACAGGGCTACCCGCCGGTCATGGTGGCCTATACTCTCACTGAAGATGAATTGGGTGCTGTCGTCGCCCTGATCAAATCACTGGGTGCCGCGGAGCAAGAACCTTCTGCCAGCGAAAAATTGGACAGAGGTGACGACTTGGCGACGCAGGGGCAGCGGCTGGCCGAGTCGCTCGGCTGTCTGGCCTGCCACAGTGTTGATGGCAGCAAGGGTGTCGGCCCCAGCTGGCAGGGCCTCTATGGCGAGACCGTAACCCTTGCCGACGGTACGAGTATCAATGCCGACGAGGGCTATATAAAGGACTCGATTCTTAATCCCGGCGCCAAAATCGTCAAAGGCTATGCAGCCGTCATGCCAGCCTTTACCCCCAGTGATCAGGAGTTGAACGCGCTGATCGCTTTTATCAAATCCAAAGCGAATGCCGACGCTGATGCGAGCAAGGCGGAGCCAGGGAAGTAGCCGTAAAGCAGCCAGGAATGCACCGAAACTTCGAACAGGAGGATGACGTGATGGCCTATGCGGAGCAAGCCGAAACAGAAGCGCTACACGAACCCAAAAGCTTCCTGACCAAATATATCTGGAGTCAGGACCACAAGGTCATCGCCATTCAATATTCCTTGACGGCTTTATTCGTGGGCGTTATCGCCGTGGTGTTGTCCGGCTTGATGCGTATACAGATTGGCTTCCCCGGCACTTTGGCGTTCATGGACGCCAGTGCTTACTATCAGGCGATGACCATGCACGGCATGATCATGGTCATTTACTTGCTGACGGCCTTGTTTCTGGGTGGCTTCGGTAACTATCTGATCCCGCTGATGGTGGGCGCCCGCGACATGGTCTTCCCCTATGTCAACATGCTGAGTTACTGGTTCTACCTGCTAGCGGTAGTGGTGTTGCTCTCCAGTTTCTTTGTCCCTGGCGGCCCCACTGGTTCGGGCTGGACGCTCTATCCGCCACAGTCCATTTCTCAGGGGACACCGGGGGTCGAGTGGGGCATCGTCCTGATGCTCGTTTCACTGGCGATTTTTATTGTCGCAGCCACCATGGGTGGATTGAACTACGTCACCACGGTGTTGCAGGCGCGCACGCATGGCATGACTTTGTTTCGCATGCCGCTCTCCGTATGGGGAATTTTCACTGCCTCGATTATGGCCTTGCTGGCCTTCCCGGCGTTGTTCGTCAGTGCGGTCATGATGCTGTTTGACAAGCTGTTGGGCACCAGCTTCTTTATGCCGGCGATGATCTCGCTGGGGCAGCAGATCGATCACCAGGGTGGCAGCCCAATATTATTCCAGCACCTGTTCTGGTTCTTCGGCCACCCGGAGGTCTACATCGTTGCTCTCCCTGCGTTTGGCCTGGTCTCCGACTTGATCAGCACGCATGCGCGTAAAAATATCTTCGGCTATCGAATGATGGTGTGGGCCATTATTGCGATTGGCGTACTCAGCTTTGTGGTCTGGGCGCACCATATGTATGTCAGCGGAATGAACCCGTACTTTGGCTTTTTCTTCGCCACTACCACCTTGATCATCGCGGTGCCGACCGCACTGAAAGTCTACAACTGGGTGCTGACCCTATGGCGGGGCGATATCCATCTGACCGTGCCGATGCTGTTTGCCCTGGCCTTTATCGTCACTTTCCTGGTCGGCGGTCTGACCGGGTTGTTTCTCGGCAATGTGATCGTGGATATCCCGCTCTCGGACACCTATTTCGTCGTCGCCCATTTTCATATGGTCATGGGGGTTGCACCGGTATTGGTGGTGTTCGGCGGCATTTATCATTGGTTCCCGAAAGTCACCGGGCGCATGTTGAACGACACCCTGGGCAAGTTGCATTTCTGGATTACCTTTCTGGGTACCTACGCCATCTTCTTCCCCATGCACTATCTGGGTTTCCAGGGCATGCCACGTCGTTACTACGCCTATGAAAACTACGCGTTCATTCCGCAGTCAGCGCAAGAGTTGAATGCCTTCATTACGGTGGTCGCATTGATCGTCGGCGTTTCCCAACTGCTGTTCCTGTTCAACCTGGCCTGGAGTGCATTCAAGGGCAAGCCCGCAGGCAGTAATCCCTGGGGGGCGGCCAGTCTGGAATGGCAAACGCCGAACACCCCGCCGATACACGGTAACTGGGGAGCGAAGCTGCCGGTCGTGCATCGCTGGGCCTATGACTACAGTGTGCCGGGGATAGAACAGGATTTCGTTCCGCAAACGGTCTCCGCCGAGGAGCTGGAGCAGATGCGGCAACTGAGTGCCGGAACCAAGATAGCGGACGTTAAAACATGAAAAGGCTGCTATTGAGAAACGCCGACGGCGCTGACCCCGGCGGCAGTTGGAGTCGCGACCCTGGGGGGATTCAGGCCACCGAGGCTGATAGAAGCCAAATCGCAAGAACGGGCCTGCGCTTGTTTCTGGGCGTGGTGAGCTCGTTATTCTTTCTTTTCCTGATCGCCTTTATCGCCCGTTCACAAATGGCCGACTGGCTCCCCCTGACAGACCCCTTGGCGCCGTTAGCCAATCTCTGGCAGCTATGGCTGAATTCGGCTTTTCTGGTATTGAGTTGCATTGCATTGCAGTGCTCGCGTATGGCCGCCCGGCAGGCTCGACTGGACGCTACGGTCATTGGTTTTGCGTTGGGGGGCGTATTTGCCATTGCCTTTCTGGTGGGGCAACTCTGGGTCTGGCAGCAGTTTGTCGCCTGGGGCTACTTTGTCGCCAGCAATCCGGCCAACAGTTTCTTCTACCTGTTGACCGGCTTGCATGGGCTCCACCTGCTGGGCGGGCTGATAGCCTGGAGCATAATCGGCGCTAAATTCCTGCGTCGCGTGCCGTTGGCGCAACTCAGCGTCAGCGTAGAGCTCTGTACCACCTATTGGCACTACTTACTGGGTCTTTGGTTCGTGCTATTCGCTTTGCTGGCCAGCACGCCGCAAACCTATGAAGTCATCGCCAGATTCTGCGGCCTGAGGTGAAAAGCCATGGCATCGCACCCATTTGCCCCAGGCGAATCCAGTTCATCCAATCCACCAGACTCACCGCCTGCTCCGGGATGGCAGGGCATCGCCAGCGACTGGTCCTCGGATAGAGAGGTCTTCAAGCAGGTCCCTTGGGGCAAGGCGATGATGTGGATATTCCTGCTCAGCGATACGTTTATATTCACCTGTTTTTTAACCGGCTACATGTCGGTACGCATGACCATCACCACCGCCTGGCCGAACCCCAGTGAAGTGTTCGCATTGACGATCGGCGGTAGAGAAATCCCGCTTATTCTGATCGCGATCATGACCTTTGTGCTGATCAGTAGCAGCGGCACCATGGCCATGGCCGTTAATTTCGCCTATCGCCGTGATCGCGCGAAAACCACTGCCCTGATGCTGGCGACCGCTGCCTTGGGGGTGACCTTCGTCAGCATGCAGGCATTTGAATGGAGCAAGCTCATCGCAGAAGGAGTGCGTCCCTGGGGGAATCCCATGGGAGCGGCGCAATTTGGTGCCAGCTTTTTCATGATTACCGGTTTCCACGGACTGCATGTATCAATTGGCGCCATCTACCTCAGCATTGTGGCGATGAAAGTTTTTCGGGGAGATTATGAGCGCTCCGGAAACTATCAGAACGTCGAGATAGCCGGGCTTTACTGGCACTTCGTGGATTTGGTGTGGGTGTTTATTTTTGCTTTCTTCTATTTATGGTAGAGGAGCACGGGTGATGGCACATGCTCAGGGTCAGCAACATCCAATCAGTTTGTACCTTAAAATCTGGGGGCTGTTATTCGTCCTCAGCACGATGTCGTACCTTGTCGACTATTTCCACTTCCATGGCTACCTTCGGTGGTCCCTGATTATCACTTTCATGTTGTTGAAGGCAGGTTTGATTGTCTCCATCTTCATGCACATGGCCTGGGAACGGTTGGCCATGGTCTACGCCATATTGTTGCCACCTTTGTGTTTACTGGTGCTCGTCGGACTGATGGCCACCGAGGCAGACTATGTTTTCCTCAGCCGGGTCATTTCCTTCGGCCAATAAGCGGCGTCCGGTGGCCTTGAGTCTCCAGGGCTAACCCGATATCACTCGCTTGAACTGATGCCATTTGTGCTGCCAGGCCACTGTCCAGTGGGGGGCAGCGGTTCCTGTGCCGGCGACCGTCAGCTTTGGATGATGTTCAATGACTCGATCCAATACCGGTTCCTGATTCGGTTCAACATCCACGAAGAAGATATGTTTTCCCTCTTCTACCATCTGTTTAAAATTGCGGAAGTGAGCGTTCGGCACCTGAATACCAAAAAAACCGCCTTCCCAGATGCAGAAGCCAAATATAACAATGGCCAGGAAGATAAAAGGCACCCAGCCTGCGGCGGATTCGGTCCAGCCCATCCAATAGGCGCCGCCAAGGATCAGCGCCGCGAGTGGCACGCCGACCAACGCACCAATCTCGCCAGAGTGAACAACATCCTGTTTCATCAACGAGTTAACCTCGTGGAGGTGATGTTCTTCAACATCAGCAACTTGTTCACTGAGCACATGAATTTGTTCGGTATTGATGCCGTTGGCTTCCAGTTCATTTTCAACGGACTCGAGATCATCGAGATTGTCACTGATGTAATAGTGCCGATTCATGCCACACCTCCCATCTCGTATTGGCTGTAGACCTCCTTTGTCTTGCAGCCGTTAACTGAGATTTGCAGTCGGTATCTGTACCCGTGGGGAACGTTGCACACTTGATGCAATTCGTAGGAAGTATAGCATTCGCTAGCATGCGGGGCGGGCAACGTCAAGATCTGAGAGGTGGCAGCAGGGCCTGGCGTAGCCCGACGAATTCTGTGTCGAAGTGCCATTGGTAAATTCGCTCAACGAGGGCGGAAGCAGGGGGCGGATATTCAAAACAGTCGTTGCAAGCCCCTAAACCCCCAGACACAAAAAACCGGCTATCAAGCCGGTTTTTTCTAATCCACCCCAGCGCCTTATCCAGATTCGCCGAAAGATCCTTCTTCGCCTGCACCCATCTCTCGATCCTCAAACGCAGAACGCACGGCCTCCACGACGCGTCCCGCCATGCGCTCATCTTCAAGCTGCGGGTACCCTTTCTTTAGCTTACCGGACACCGCCCAGCTGTTCTCCTTGATGGAACGGATGATGCGGTTCGCATCCAGGTCTGGCATTTCCAGTACCTCTTTCAGCTGCTCCTGAGCTCGCTGAAAGATCACCAGTACTCTGGCTTCATCCGCCATTTCCTTTCGAATCGTGTGTTCGACGACGCGTGCGGTGTACAGGACGTGTTCGGTCAGATCGGGATACCGCCAGGCAAAACACGCGTCCTCGTATTCATCGAAGATGAAGTTGCTGCGAGTCCCGTCCTCGTAGGTCACGAGTTCGCCGAACCGATAGGCCGCTGCGTAACGTCGCATGAACGGTCGCGAGAACACTTCTAGCGTACGGTCGTAGCCGGCCCTGAAGTCGATCGAACTCGTGATTGTGGCTGACACCGGCAGTATTACGCCGTCGGCCACTGCTTTATCCCGAATCAGGGTGTCGTTGATAAGGAAGCGATGAATCCGGCCATTGCCATCGCGCATGGGATGGATATACACGAAGCCAAATGCCAACACAGCGGCACGTGCCACTGACTCCGCACCACGCGTTGCGACCTCAAACTCGTTGAGTCCTGCCAATAGCTGCGCAAGATCCGCGAAATGGGGGGCAATGTAATGCACGATGTCCTCGCGCATCGTGGCCTGCCCCACAAACACAGGGGAGCGCCGCAAGCCCAGTCCAATGGCGTCACGCCCTAGAATGCCGGCTTGCAGGGAGTGCAGGCTGTCGTCGCTCAACGGATCTTCGATATGTCCGCAGTACTGGGCAATGACATGGGCAAACCGCTGGATGCGATCGGCCTGGTCGGCTTCCTTTTCGATGAGAAAGCTCGCGCGCGATTCCTTGAATGTCAGCCAACTGGCGGTACGCATCAGGATGTCGGGGCCAAAGGCCTGGTCCAATTCATCCAGTGCCTCGCGCAGATCGAATTGCAGAGCGTCCTGCACTGGCGCCGTACGACGAACCAAGGGGCAGAACTCAGCCGTCCCCGGCAGATTGTTATTGATTCGCCAGCGCCGCGTTCGCAGTGCTTCGCGACGAGTCAGGTAATCTTGTGGCGAAAGTACATCAACATAGCCGCCATTCGTCACGTCTGGCACATCCAGACGTTCCCCTGTCAGCCATTCGTAGAGGAACCCCGTGCGACGGGCGTACTGGCCGAATGGCTCCCGTCGGCACCAGTCTTCGACAGGCTGCGGACCAATGGCCGCAAACAGGCGGGCGAAGAACTCGAGATGGATCTCTTCGTACTTGAGGCCGAATTCGAAGTGTCCTGCGAAATCGTCTGCGGGCCGATAGCTTGCCGGATACCGGTTCTCCACATTTCCGGCACTTTCGCGACTGACACGTACAGTGCCGATCATCGAGTCGACTCGTAGAGGTTGTGCCAGTGCGATGTCGTAACGGTTCGCGAGGGTCTTGAAACCGACTTGCATTGACGAAATCCTTTACTGGGGCAAGAAAAACGCTAACAGAAGATCAATCATATGCGAAAACGTTAATTTTCATAGATGTGAAAACATTAACGCCTGATGAAATTTGATAATAAACCCGTGCTTTTAGAAAAAAACGCTAACAGAATTCAGGGTAGTCGTTAACGCCCGAGAGCACTTACTCATCGATCAGCGGATAATGGACGAAAATTGGGGGATGTTTCAGAGCCCGATTCCACCAAACCCCAGACACAAAAAAACCGGCCATCGAGGCCGGTTTTTTTTTGTTCCTGCATCCCCCGCCAAAAAAACTGACGTGAGACAAAAATTCGATTGGAGCGGGTGAAGGGAATCGAACCCTCGTTATCAGCTTGGGAAGCTGGAGTAATGCCATTATACGACACCCGCTCAGAGCGGCTGACTTTGTACCAGATGTGCGTGTGAAAATGAAGTTTTTCTTTGCACGCGATGGCTTTAGCACGGGTGAAACGAAAGCAGAGACCGTATTGCGGTCTTTCGCGGGCAAGCCACGCTCTCACAGGAACGTTTAAGGCTGCAGGGCGGGGCTTGCTCGCGATGACTCTGTTTCAAATTGCCAATGCATGGTGGTCCTGAACGTAGTGGTAACGCGGCCGGCTTTCGTGTTGCGCCGGTTTCAGGAAACCCAGCAGTGCGTTGCGGCTGTCTCGGCAGGCAGCTTTATGCTCCATGTCGAGAAAGTGGCCGGTGGCCTGAAGGGTGCTGAAGGTGCTGTGCTGCACGTGGCCGGCGAACAGCCTGGCATCGTCGGCGGCGGTGTACTCGTCCCATTCGCCGTTCATGAACAGCACCGGCACGTTGATTTTCTTCGCCGCGTTCAGGTAGCACTGACGGTCGCTGTTGAGCACGTCGCTGATGTGAAAATGCATCTGCCCGTATTCATGTTCGGCCAACGAACTGACGTGACGGTAGTTGAAGCGCTTGAACAGCGAGGGCAGGTGTTTGCCGATGGTGCTGTTCACCAAGTCACCGACCCGGTTCCCGTCACGGCTGCCGAGATAATCGACACCGCGCTCAAGGTAGTCGAGCATGTGCTCGTTGACCACCGGCGAGAACGAGCTGATCACGGCCTTTTCGATGCGCCGTGGCCGTTGGGCGAGGGCGACGAGAGTGGCGGCGCCACCAAAGGAAAACGACAGCACGTGCTCGGCGGCGAAGTGCTCGATCAGCTCAAGGAGGATCTGCCCTTCGATTTCCTTGGTGAGCATTTTCTCATGCAGATTGTGGGCCTTGGACTTGCCCGCGTAGGGCTGGTCGTAGCACACCACATTGAACTCTGGGTAAAGGTTTTTCACGGTCTGTGCAAACGACGCAGTCGTGGACATCGAGCCGTTGACCAGAATGATGGTCTTTTCTGCGGCGTCTGCGCGATAGAACTCCGTGTAAACCCGATACTGCCCTTGTATATCCAGCACAGCGATTTCTGGCCTCATGTCAAAGACTCCTGGCAAGCGGGTATGCGCGCAAATCAGATTGCACGAGCTTTGTGACAGGTAGGCATACGCCTGGAATTTTTGAAGGCCCATGTCGATCCATTGAAGGCCGGTCGACGGGTATTGTTATAAGCGGGCAGTTTGCCGGGGGAAGGCGGAACCTGAGGGTTCTCTGCCGGCAAAAAGTTTCTTAGAGTAGTTTTGGTGACTCGTCGGTCACATTTCGCGCCGACGTCCTGATTCAAGCAGGGGTCACGTCATCGCGCAAGTATCTTTCGTAAAATTTTCAGCGGCTTCTGCTGAGCGGTCGCCTGCTTAGATCATTCGGATCTCATCGCTGCTCAACGGCCGGTATTCGCCAGGCTTCAACGTGTCGTCGAGCACCAGCGGTCCCATGCATTCGCGGTGCAGGCGCAACACCTTGTTGTCGAAGTGGCCGAACATCCGTTTGACCTGATGATAGCGGCCCTCGACGATGCTCAGGCGCGCAGATTTTGGCCCGAGTACGACCAGTTCGGCAGGTTGTGTGGTGAGGTCTTCGAAGGCGAAATACAGCCCTTTGGCGAAGGTGATCGCGTATTCGGCAGTGATGTCCTGTTCCGTCTCGACGTGGTAGATCTTGGGCAGTTTGGTCTGCGGTTGGGTCAGGCGTCGCGACCAGCTGCCATCGTTGGTGATCAGCATCAGGCCGGTGGTGTTGAAGTCCAGGCGACCGGCGATGTGCAGGTCATCCTTGTCCGGTTCATCGATCAGGTCGAGCACCGTCGGGTGTTGCGGGTCGCGGGTGGCACTGACGCAGCCGGGTGGTTTGTGCAGCATGAAGTAGCGGGCCGGCTTGCCAACTTGCAGCACCTCGTCGTCGACTTCCACGCGGCTGAACTCGAGCACCTCGGCGTGGGGGTCGCTGACGACTTCTCCGTTGACCCTGACGCGCTTTTCCACCAGCAACAGGCGTACCTGCTTACGGTTGAAGCGGGGCAGGTTACTGAGGAAGCGGTCAACGCGCATGGCTAGGGTTCGGTGGGAGGATTCGGTGGGAGAGCACCGCGCATCTTACGTGATCGGCTCAGCGGCTGCTTGCAACTGCATCTCGACCTGGGCGCAGGCCGGGCACAGGCAGGACTTGTCGCGCAGTTCGGCGGGCAACGCCTGGAGCACCGCCGGATCGATGCTGACGCCGTAGCACCAGCAGGCACGATCGACGGTTCGCGGGTCAGCCAGGCTGCAGTCGTTGGAGGCGCCGCAAGCCGGGCAGAGGTCAGGTTTATTCATGAAGGGCATTCGATTACGGCCGGTTTGCTTGGCCCGAGACCGCGCATGATCGGCCGGCAAGCACTCCTGCGCAAGCCGGTGATCCTGGAAATCAACGCCGATCGTTCAGATACGCCCGCCACCCGCCCAAATGACTGATATCCACCGCCCCCTCCAGGCCATAGGGCTCACAGATAAACCCGCTCTCCCAGCGCCCGTCCGCCAGTTGCACCTTGCCCAACCCCAGCGGCGCCGCAATGGCGGTCAGGAACGAACCCAACTCACTGCTTGGCAACTCCCATACTTCGACCGCAATCGCCGCGCCACCTTCCTTCACTCGGACCATGCCAGGGCGATAGGGTGGGCCACCGGCCAGGGCATACAGCCGATAGTCGGGGGAACTGTGAGTGACTTCGAGCAAACGGGCTCCACGCTGCTTGAGTTGCCAGTTCAGCGCCAGCCCATCCAGGTGTGCGCCGCAGACCACCAGCCGTGCGCGATCATTGCGCGCAATATTCGTCGGCGCAGGCGCGGCCAAGCCTTGCTGACGTTGCAAGGCATCCGCCACGCTCAACAGATACTGATCGGTAAACGCCCGGCCGAACAACGTCACGCCCCATGGCAAACCATTGCCCATGAATCCGCTGGGCACGGCGACGGCGGCGTAATCGAGCAGGTTCATGAAGTTGGTGTAGTAGCCCAGTTCCGAGTTGCGCAGCACCGGCTCGGCCGCAAGCTCCGCCAGTGTCACCGGGCGGCCGATGGTTGGCGTGACCACGCAATCAAGGCCTTCCAAAGCTTTGTCGCACAGCACTTTCAAGGCCTGCAGACGGTATTGGGCGCGGAAGGTTTGCACGCCGGTCACCGCTGGAGCCTTGGCCAATACGGCGCGAATCACCGGCAGCACGGCTTGAGGATGTTGCTCCATCAACTCGCCGGCCACGCTGTAACGCTCCGCCACCCACGGCCCTTCGTAGAGCAACCGCGCCGCTTCGAGAAACGGCGACAAATCCAGTTCGACCGCTTCGCCGCCCATGGCTTTGAGCTGGTCGATGGCGTCGCCGAACAGCAACGGGCCTTCATGACAGCCGAAGAACGCCAGATCCCGCGCACGGGGTACACCGAAACGGAATGGACGCGGTGTGCCGAAGGCCGAACCGTCATTCCACAGCGGATTACTGCGGCTGTATTCGTCCCGTGGATCGAGATGAGCGGTGAGCGCGAGCAACTCACTGGCCTCCCGGGCAGTGGCCGTGAAGGTCGTGACGCAATCGAGCGTTCGACAGGCCGGAACCACACCGGCAGTGGAGATCAGCCCTTTGCTGGCTTTCAAACCGACCAGATTATTCAATGCCGCCGGCACACGACCGGAGCCTGCCGTGTCCGTGCCCAGGGAAAAGCTCGCCACGCCGAGCGCCACCGCCAGTGAAGACCCGGCGCTGGAACCGCCCGACGGATACTCCGGCCACACGCTGTTCGGGCAAGCGCCATACGGCGAGCGGCTGCCATTGAGGCCAGTGGCGAACTGGTCGAGATTGGACTTGCCCAACGGAATCGCACCCAGTGCCAGCAGTTGCTCGACGATGGTTGCCGAGCGTTCCGGCACATAGGCAAACGCCGGACACGCCGCCGTGGTGGGAATGCCCGCCAGGTCGATGTTGTCCTTGATCGCGAACGGCACGCCGTACAGCGGCAGGCTGCCTGGGTCACGATCGTCGAGGGCAGCGAGGTACGGTTCCAGTTCCAGGGCGTTGAGCAAATGGATGAACAGGTGATAATCCGGGTTCAGTGCCGCGGCTTTTTCCCGCAGGCTCAGCAGCAGTCGTCGAGGCGTAGTGCTGCCGTCACGGTAAGCATTGCGCAGGGCGTCGAGTTGCAGATTGATGTTCATGGCGTTAATCCTTTTTTAATGGCTTGAGTCGAGTTCCAGCACCACCACACGCTGCCCGGCGCGCACCGCTGAACCCGGTTGCACGCGAATCTCGCGCACCACGCCCGCGATGGGCGCGAGCAGCGGGATTTCCATCTTCATCGACTCCAGAATCACCAGCACATCCCCCGCCGCGACCCGGCTGCCAGCCTGCACCTGAACCTGCCAGAGGTTGCCGGCGATGTGGCTGTCGACGCTCTGCTGACCATCGGCTAACGGTGCATCTTCGGTCACTTCAGGGGCCAGCTCTTCGCTGTCGAAATGCGCCTGGCCGCTGGCGATCCAGCGTTCGCGCTCGGCGTTGAACGCGTTTTTTTGCTGATCCCGAAATGCCGCGATGCCCTGGGCTTCTTTCGTCAAAAACGCCTGGTAATCCGCCAGATTCAGCTGACTGTGTTCGATGTTCAGATCAAAGCGCCCAAGCGGGAAATCCCGACGAATGCGCAGCAGTTCATCGGCGTTCACCGGGTAGAACCGGATCTGGTCGAAGAAGCGCAGCAGCCACGGCTTGCCGTCGAACGCGGCGACTTCGCGGTAGCGATTCCACATCTGCAGCGTGCGACCGACGAACTGATAACCGCCGGGGCCTTCCATGCCGTACACGCACATGTAGGCGCCGCCGATGCCTACCGAGTTTTCCGCGGTCCAAGTGCGGGCCGGGTTGTACTTGGTCGTCACCAGGCGATGCCGAGGATCGAGCGGGGTGGCGACCGGTGCGCCGAGGTAGACGTCGCCCAGGCCCATCACCAGATAACTGGCGTCGAACACGGTGCGCTGCACTTCGTCGAGGTTCGGCAGGTCGTTGATGCGGCGGATGAACTCCAGATTGCTCGGGCACCAGGGCGCGTCCTTGCGCACAGTGGTCATGTATTTCTCGATGGCCAACTGGCAGGCCGGATCATCCCAGGACAGTGGCAGATGGACGATGCGCGACGGCACTTGCAGGTCCTTGGCAGCGCACACGGCGTCCCATTCACCGGCGACAATGCCCAGCAGATCGGCCAGCGGCAGTTGTTCGGGTTGGTAGTGAACTTGCAGCGAGCGAATGCCCGGCGTCAGGTCGATCACGCCGTGCAGGTGTTTGCTTTCCAATGCCTGCATCAATGCGTGAGCGCGAAAGCGCAGGACCAGGTCCAGTTCGGGGGCACCGATTTCCAATAATAAATGAGTGTCGCCCGATAACCTCGCAACCAGTCTTGTGTCGTCCTGACCCAAATCCAACACCACAGGCGACACAATCCCCTGTGGGAGCGGGCTTGCTCGCGAAGGGGCCAGATCAGGCACCGCATCAACTTCTTCGTGAGCAAGCCCACTCCCACATTGATCCCATTTCAAGGCGAGATTGCGCGCGGTCTTGAGATCGACCGGGACGAACTGAACCTTGTCCCCAGCCTTGAGCTGTCCCAGTTGCCAAAGGTCCGCCTCGATCACCGTCACCGGGCAGACAAAGCCACCGAGGCTCGGGCCATCGGGACCGAGGATTACTGGCATGTCACCAGTGAAGTCCACCGCGCCAATCGCGTACGGATTGTCATGAATATTTGACGGGTGCAATCCCGCTTCGCCGCCGTCGGCCCGCACCCATTCAGGTTTCGGCCCGATCAGCCGCACACCGGTGCGGCTGGAGTTGAAATGCACTTCCCACTGCGTGGCGAAGAAGGTGCCGATGTAGTTTTCGGTGAAGTATTCCGGGGCACCGTGAGGGCCGTAGATCACCCGAATCTGCCGCACGGCGGGCAACTCGGTAACGTGCTGGATCGCCAGGCTTTGCCCGGCGCTGTGGTCGCTCAAGGCCGGAATATGCAATACGTCCCCAGCGCGCAATGCACGACCAGCATGCCCACCAAACTGGCCGAGGGTGAAGGTACTTTTGCTACCCAGATAATCCGGCACTTGCACGCCACCGCGCAGGCACAGATAGCTGCGCGCGCCTGCACCGCCAAGGGTGCCGAGGCTCAAAGTGGCACCGGCAGGAATCAACAGTGCGGTATTCATCGGCACCGCTTCACCGTTCAGCATCAACGCAATCACCGCACCCGTGACGGCCACCACCGCCTCACAATTGAAACGCAGCAGCGGCCCGCTCATGGTGATTTCCAGCGCCGCTGCACCTTGGTCGTTACCCAGCAAGCGATTGCCCAGACGCAGTGCCCGGCTGTCCATCGGCCCCGACGGCGGCACGCCCACCGCCCAGTAACCGAGGCGTCCCGGATAGTCCTGAACGCTGGTCTGCGTGCCGGCGCTGAGCACTTCAAAGGTGTTGGCTTGATAGACCAGGCCTTCCAGGCAACGGGTCCACGGCTGGCCGCTGGCAAAGGGCGTATCGAGCAGAATCTGCCGCAAGTAATCGCGGTTGGTTTCCACCCCGTACAGCAGGCTGTCACCCAGAGCCTGATGCAGATCTACGCGCGCTGCTTCGCGAGTCGGTGCCCAGCTGATGACCTTGGCGATCATCGGATCGAAGTACGGTGGGATTTCGCAACCGGCCTCGACCCACGTGTCGATGCGCAGGTGTTTGCCATCGGTAATGGGGAAGTTGACGGTTGTGAGCAGACCGGGACTCGGCTGGAAATCCCGACCAGGATCTTCGGCATAGAGTCGTGCCTGAATCGCATGACCGTTGGCTTTCAAACCCTGGCTCAACTCGCGCAGCGGCGGCAAATCACCGGCCGCCAATTCCACCATCCAACGCACCAGGTCCACGCCCCATACTTGTTCGGTGACGCCGTGCTCCACCTGCAAACGGGTATTCACTTCAAGAAAATAGAAACGCTGGGCATCGCTGTCGAAGACGAACTCCACAGTGCCCGCGCTGCGGTAATTCACCGCTCTGGCCAATTTGATTGCCGCTGCACAGAGCTCCTCGGCCATGCCCTCGGGCAGGTTCGGTGCCGGAGTTTCTTCGAGGACTTTCTGGTTGCGTCGCTGCACTGAGCAGTCGCGCACGCCGAGGGCAAGCACCTCGCCCTGGCCGTCGCCGAAGACCTGCACTTCCAGATGCCGGGCGCGCTGGATGTACTTCTCGATGAACACGCCGGCGTCGCTGAAATTGTTCTGACCAAGGCGTTTGACGGTTTCGAATGATTCGCTCAATTCGCAGGCGCTGCGGCATTCGCGCATCCCGATGCCGCCACCGCCGGCGGTGCTTTTGAGCATCACCGGGTAGCCGACCTGTTCGCCGGCTATCAACGCTGCGTCGAGGCTATCGAGCAGCTCGGTGCCTTCAAGCATTGGCACGCCGTGTTGCTTGGCCAATGCGCGAGCGGTGTGCTTGAGGCCGAACACCCGCAGCTGTTCCGGTGTGGGACCGATGAAGGCGATGTCGGCCGCTTCGCAGGCTTGGGCGAATGCGGCGTTTTCCGAGAGAAAGCCATAGCCGGGATGGATCGCGGTGGCGCCGGTGGCTTTTGCGATGGCGAGGATTTTGTCGACCGCCAGATAAGTGCCAGCGGCAGCGCCTTCGCCGAGGCTGTGAGACTCAAAGGCTTGGAGGATGTGCAGGCTGGCGGCATCGGCTTCGGAGTAAACGGCAACGCCCTTGACCTGCAATTCATCCAAGGTACGCAAGATGCGACAGGCAATGGCGCCGCGGTTGGCAATGAGGACTTTTTCGAACATGGCATAACCCCCGGAGGCGATAACGCATCAGCCTCGACCTGGGATGCGGGCCGTCCCGCAGTTTTTCGACAGGCACCGAGGTCGTCCTCGGCGGCAGAATCAGTTCACTTAAAAAGCACCGCTGACCCCCTGTGGGAGCGGGCTTGCTCGCGAAAGCGGTGTACCAGTCGACATCAGTGGTGAATGTGCTGACGCCATCGCGAGCAGGCTCGCTCCCACATTGGGTTGAGGGTGTTCTTCTATTTGATGCACTGGCCGGAACGGGCCTGGCAGAGGGCAAACAACCACCGCCGCAAGCGCGAAAATTTCAGTTCCATACCAGCAGCTCCGCAGGAGTCGGGTTGTAGGCATTGCATGGGTTGTTCAGTTGCGGGCAGTTGGAGATCAGCACGATCACGTCCATCTCGGCCCGCAGGTCGACGTATTTGCCTGGCGCCGAAATGCCGTCTTCGAAGGTCAGGCCACCATCGGCCGTCACCGGCACGTTCATGAAGAAGTTGATGTTCGGCCCGATGTCTCCCTTGCCCAGCCGACCATCGTGGGCACAGGCGCGCAGGTAGTTGTCGCGGCAGCTGTGCATGTAGCGCTTCTCCAGCGCATAACGCACGGTGTTGCTCTCCTGGGCGCAGGCGCCGCCGAGGGTGTCGTGACGCCCGCAAGTGTCGGCGACGATGGTCAGCATCGGTTTGCCGAGGTTGGAATAGAGCACGCTGCCGGTGCTCAGGTAGACGCTGTTCTGCCGACGCAACGTGCGCTGTACGTCATAGCGCTCCTTGGGATTGGCGAGGCTGTAGAACAAGGTGTCGACGGCCTGATTGCCTTCCAGGTCGAGGATGCGCAAGGTCTGGCCGGCCTTGACCTCCATCAGCCAGGGTTCGCCGGCGGGGATGGTGGCGCGGTACACCGCGGTTTCAGGTAGCTGTTGAGCGGTGGCGATAGCGAGTGACATGGCAGCGATCCTCAGGCGAACAGACGGTCGGTGTTGATGAAGCCGCGCTCGTTTTCCGGGCGCGAGGTGCGGCAGTGTTCGGCGACACTCGCATCGGCGTTCATCCAGCTGAGCTTCAGCGGTTTGGGGGCGTACTCAGGCGCCGGATCCATCGGATGTTGCAGCGCAGTGAGTACCACCAGAGTGTCCATCGGCGCGTACAACTCGATGTACTCACCGGCCCTGGAATGGCCTTCGACGAAGTGGAAACGTCCGGCCTCATCGACGTTCACGCGGCTGAACAGGTTGAGGGTCATCAACAGATCGGACAGGCCCAAACCCCATTTACCCAATTCCACCAACAGGTTGTCGGTGCCGTTGCGAAAGAAGCCGTTGCGCAGTTCCTGATAGCGGCCCGCGCCGTACTTTTGTGCGACCTCTTCAGCGCACAGCACGCCGCCGAGGCTGTCGCTCCAGCCGCACGTGTCGGCAGTGATTGCCGCCAATACGCGGCCCATGTCCGAGTACAGGCAATGGCCAGTGGTGAGCTTGGCGGTGTGTTGGCATTTGAGGCTGTCGGGCAGGTTCAGGCGTTCGGTTTTTTCATGCGCGTTGAGCAACGTCAGGCTGACGTTGGCACCGCCGCGCAGGTCGGTCAGGCGCAGCAGTTGGCCGCGTTTCAGAATGAAAGAACGATGGCCGCCGCCGGGGAGCATTTCTTCGGCGAAGGGCGGAAATAGTTGGGTCGAATCAGTCATGTGTAAATTCCTCTAAGCGATGCGAAGCGAACCTGCCAGCTGAGCCGGCAGGGCGTCGACGGCGGCGCGATTGGCACGGCGGTCGCTGTTCAAAGGGATGTCGTAGGTGATGCGTGCGCCATAGGCGCCGGGGGCGTGCGGATCGATGCGGACCTTGTCGAACACCAGCAAACGGGTGCCAAGGCTGAAACCTTCGGACAGGTCATGGGTGACCATGAACACCGTAAGCTGCGTCTCGCGCCACAGTTCCAGCAGCAAGCCGTGCATGTCTTTGCGGATACCCGGATCGAGCGCGCCGAAGGGTTCGTCGAGCAGCAGCACGCGCGGCTTCATGATCAGCGCCTGGGCAATCGCCAGCCGTTGTTGCATACCGCCGGAGAGCTGCGCCGGGTACTTGTCCAGCGAGTGACCGAGGCCGACTTTGTGCAGCAGCACCGAAGCCTGTTCCCGCGCCTCGCGTTTGGCGCTGCCGAACAACCGCCCCAGCAGGGGCGAGCGCGGCAGTTCGAGGCCGAGGGCGACGTTGTCCAGCACGCTCAAATGCGGGAACACCGAGTAGCGCTGGAATACCACGCCACGGCTGGCATCCGGTTCACTGGCCAGGGCCTGGCCGTCCAACAGAATCTCGCCGCGACTGGCCCGCTCCTGGCCCAGCAGTAGCCGCAGGAAAGTCGATTTGCCGCAACCTGACGCACCCACCAAGGTGCAGAACTCGCCCTCGTTGACGTTCAGGTTCAGACCTTCGAGCACCACCTGATCGGCGTATTGCTGCCAGACGTTTTTCACGGTGATGAAGCTCATGCGCGGGCCCCCGCATACCAAGGGAACGCCCGTTGAGTCAGGCGTTTCAGGCCCCAGTCCATCAGCCAGGCAAGCAGGGTGATCCAGACGACATACGGCAGGATCACGTCCATCGCCAGGTAGCGGCGCACCAGGAAAATCCGATAGCCGAGACCGTCGGTGGAGGCGATGGCTTCCGCTGCGATCAGGAACAACCACGCCGAACCCAGCATCAGTCGCAGCGAGATCAACAGGCGCGGCAACAATTGCGGCAGCACCACGCGCAGCATCAAAGTCCAGGTCGAAGCGCCAAGCGTTTGCGCCTTGATCAGCAACTCGACGGGGATTTCCCGGGCGCGCTGTTCCAGATCGCGGGCCAGGCATGGGGTGATACCGATCACGATCAGCATCACTTTCGACAACTCCCCCAGCCCGAACACGATGAACAGAATCGGCAGGATCGCCAGCGGCGGCACCATCGACAACACGGTGAGTACCGGCGACAACGGTGCGCCAAACAGCGGCAGGGTCCCGGCGGCGATGCCCAGGCACAGCCCGGCCAGCGCGCTGATTGCGAGGCCGATGGCCAGCCGTCGCAGGCTGGCGGCGCTGTCTTGCCAGAGCAGGTATTCGCCGGTGCGGGTGTCGGCGGTGAAGGCCAGGCGTTTCACCGCGTCGGTCATCTGCACGGCACTGGGCAGCAGCTTGTCGTTGGGGTTGTCCATCAGCCGATCGGCCGAGCCCATGAAGTAGGCGAACAACACCAGGGCGAACGGCAGGATCACCAACAGCAGGCGACTCGGGCGATCCGGGTGGCGATTGATCAGGCGCATGGCCTAGTCCTCCGTTATTACAACTTGGAGTCGGCGGCCATCTGCACGTAGCTCGGGTCAAAGCGCAGCTTGAGGTTGGTCTTGTCGCCGCTGGTCACGCCATTGGCGAAGGCCATGCCGATGGCACTGGTGTCCTTGGCGCCTTCACCCAGCAAGCCGTGCTGAAAGGAGAACTCGGCGACCTTGCGCATGGTGTCGGGCAGTTGCTTGCTGGTGGAAAATGCGAGGGCTTCTTTGGGCGTGGCAAACAATTTGGTGGTGTCGAGTTGCGACTGGAAACCCGCCAGGTCGGTGCCCGAGGCCTTGGCCATGTGTTCGAGGGCGGCTTTGCTGGCGGCGTTTTTCGCGTTCATCAACTCCACCACTTCAAACCATGCACCGGTCAGCGCTTTGCCGAGGGCCGGGTTGTCCTTGAGGGTCGATGAGTTGACCACCATCATGTCCATGATTTCGCCGGGGACCTGGCTGGAGTTGAAGACTTCGGTCACGCCGGGCTTGGCCTTGATGTCCGAAAGCATCGGGTTCCAGGTGGTGACAGCATTGACCTGATCGGTGTTGAAGGCGGCTGAGATGTCGGCGTCGGAGGTGTTGACCACTTTCAGGTCTTTCTCGGTGAGGTCTACCGAATCGAGTGCCCGGGCCAATAGGTAGTGGGACACCGAGAGCTCGACCAGATTGACGTCCATGCCCTTGAGGTCGGCGACTTTCTTGCCTTCGCCTTTGAGCACGATGCCGTCGTTGCCATTGGAGAAGTCGCTGACGATCAGCGCCGTGCTGTCGACGCCACCGGCAGCCGGAATGGTCAGCGCATCCATGTTGGTCATGGTGCAGCCGTCGAACTGGCCGGCGGTGTATTGGTTGATCGATTCGACGTAATCGTTGAGCTGCACCACATCGATTTTGATGCCGTACTTTTTCGCCCATTTGTCGACGATGCCTTGGCTGCCGGCATACTCCCAGGGCATCCAGCCGGCATAAATAGTCCAGCAGACGCTGAAATGGTCTTTCTGTGCGGCCTGGGACGAGACGCTCACGAGGGCTGCAAAAGCAGCGGCGAGCAGGGCGGGTAAACGAAGTCGGGACATGGGATGGTTCTCCAGTTGATCAAGGGCGGACAGGAAGGCAGCGGCACCGCGAACGGTGGCTTGTCTCCCGGGCTTTTGTCCCGCCGTGTAACCTCAACTGGAGGTCGCCAACTCTCGGACCAGCCACTCGCCTAAGCGAGCCGGAACCCTAGTCAGCCATTGCAAATTGTGGTGCCGCGAACCTGTGATGACTCCTGCACGCCTTTGGTTAAGCGAGAGCCGTGCCAAGTCGGCTTGAGCCCTCTAGCTTGGGCATGGAGGAAAAGGGGAGGGATAAACAAACGGCATGCCCTGCCTTGTCATGGTGCGTTGGTGCATGTCTATGCACCGTAGATGGACGCAGTGGCCGCTGATCTGAAGGCCAGGCGCTGTCTGGCACTCGGTGCCGCTTTGAAAGTCCAAACAGGTGTCAGCCGGCCTGTGCCGACTGCTGTTTGCGGGTCTTCCAGGAGGCCGCCATGCTTTGTCAGAAAAAGCTCCGCCGAATACTGCTCTGTGTGTTTTTTGGTTTGGGCTTGTCCGGCTGCTATTACTACGCAGGTGGTGCCGATGTTTATCCGGCACCTTATTACTATCCCGGCTATTACTACTCTCCTTACTACTATGGCGGTCCGCGTTTTTACGGGGGCTATCGCTACTATTATTTCAGTGGGCCCCGTCATTACCACGGTGGACACCATCACGGGCACCGTTAATCACGTCATGAATTCGACGGCGCGTCTGACCTTATGGAGGCGCCGCTTTCTTTGGGTGGATGAAAAACCTTTCATCGGCTACTTGTTTCAGAGTGTTGCAGGAACGCACCAGATTCCGATTTCACTGTCTGATCTTTCGACAGTTGTGAACAATTGACTGTCGCCTGCCAGCGTCGCTGGTATGGCTCACTCGCGGTCCAGGAGGCCGCCATGCTCTGTCAAAAAAAGCTCCACCAAATTCTGCTGATTGCTCTATTGGGATTGTTTCTTGGTGCGTGCGTACCCTATTCCGACGGAGGAGACAGCTACTACCGTTCCGAGGTTTACACGTCCCCAGCACCGTATTACTCCGGTGGCGGGTCTTACTACTCCGACGGTGGTTACTACACGTCCCCGCGCAGGTATTACTCACCGCCTGCACGGTATTACCAGCCAACGCCGCGTTATTACCACCAGCCGCGGGTTTATCAATCGGCACCGCGCTATTACGACTACCGCGGCTACCAGAATCGCGGATGGGACCGTCATGACCGCGGTGGCTGGGACGGCCGTCAACGAGGCGGTCGAGGCGATGACTATCGAGGCCACAATAGGTCGGATCATCGTAGCGGTAGGGGCGATCACCGTGATGGCGATCGCGATGGCCGAGGCCACCGCCGGTAAACCACTCAATAAAAAAGCGGCGCATGAAGCGCCGCTTTTTTTGTGCCTGATTTTTAGTATTCCGAGAGATCAGCCAGAGGATGCCGGCCTTCCCAGACCTTATGGAAATGCGCCTCCACCGTCGCCTCTGGCACATTGTTGATGTCCGGCCAGTGCCAGTGAGGTTTCTGGTCCTTGTCGATCAACCGCGCTCGCACGCCTTCGCTGAACTCCGGATGACGGCAGCAGTTGAGGCTCATGGTGTATTCCATCTGAAAGACTTGAGCCAACGATAGATGCCGGGCGCGATCGATCTGTTCCCACACCAGATGAGCGGTCAGGGGCGAGCCTTCAGTCATGGTTTTGGCGGCACGAGCGAGCAGCGGGTCGCAATGATCGCTCAGCGTACTGATGGCCTTCCAGGCGCATCGAACGTCGCTGACATCCAACAGTTCGTCGATCTGCTCGCGTCGAGGCAGCCACTGCGCTTCGGGCAGCTGCGCGATCGCTTCCTGCTGCAAGGCCTTGAGCAGGCTGTTGAGCTGCATGGCTGTCTGTTCCTGCCAGTTCAATTGCAGCAAACCTTCGAGCAGCTCATGCTGTTGATCATCGCGCAGGAAACGGTCGGCGAGGTCCAGATCGATTGCATCACGACCGTTCATCTGGGCGCCGGTCAGGCCGAGAAACAATCCGAGCTTGCCGGGCAACCGCGACAGAAACCAACTGGCGCCGACGTCAGGGTACAAGCCGATGCCGATCTCCGGCATCGCCAACCGGCTGCTCGGCGTGACAATCCGAATGCTTGCCCCTTGCAGCAGCCCCATGCCACCGCCCAGCACATACCCATGACCCCAGCAGATCAGCGGTTTCGGGTAGGTGTGCAGGTTGAAGTCGAGGCGATATTCTGCCGCAAAGAAGTGTGCAGCCAAGGGCGGCACTTCGCCGGGGTGGGCGCGACACGCCTCCACCAGGCTGCGTACTTCACCGCCGGCGCAAAAAGCCTTGGCGCCATTGCCGCGCAGCAGCACGCAAACGATCTGTGGCTCCTTGGCCCAGGCGTCCAGTTGATCGCGCAGGGCGTTGATCATCGGCAAGGAGAGGGCGTTGAGGGACTTTTCGGCATCCAGGCTGGCGATGCCGATGCGTGCGCCGTCGGTGCCGGTGAGTTCTTCGAAGTGCAGATTCATCGTGACCTCGATCGGGAAATTGAGCGTTCAGTATGATCGCTCTATAGGAAAGTGCCGGATCTGCGTCAGATCAATTGACAAGGGAGATAGGGTTTCCTAGGGTTCGCCCCATTGTTTTTGCCGGATGTAACCATGACTGCTGACGACCGTATCAAACTCGAACCGAGCTGGAAGGAGGCACTGCGTGCCGAATTCGACCAGCCTTACATGGCAGAGTTGCGCACATTCCTGCAACAGGAACGCGCGGCGGGCAAAGAGATCTATCCACCCGGACCGATGATTTTCAACGCGCTCAATTCCACGCCGCTGGACAAGGTCAAAGTGGTCATTCTAGGTCAAGACCCTTACCACGGCCCGGGTCAGGCCCATGGGTTGTGCTTCTCGGTGCAACCGGGCGTGCCGGCACCGCCATCGCTGGTGAACATCTATAAAGAGTTGAAGCGCGACCTGAACATCGACATTCCCAATCATGGCTACCTGCAGAGTTGGGCAGAGCAGGGCGTGCTGATGCTCAACACCACCATGACCGTGGAACGCGCGAATGCCAACGCCCATGCGGGCAAGGGCTGGCAATATTTTACCGACCGGATTATCGAAGTGGTCAGCGAACATCAGTCACATTTGGTGTTCCTGCTATGGGGTGCGCATGCCCAGAGCAAGCAGAAACTCATCGACGCCACCAAACACCTGGTGCTGACTTCGGTCCACCCGTCGCCGCTGTCCGCCTATCGCGGCTTCCTTGGATGCGGGCACTTCAGCCGGGCGAACAAGTTTCTGGAACAGAATGGCGAGACGCCGATCGAGTGGCGATTGCCGTCGGTCTGATGTGTTGGCCGGGAGGGGCCCTTCGCGAGCAAGCCCGCTCCCACATTAGGCCGAGTTGTCCAGGCATACACGGTCTAATGTGGGAGCGGGCTTGCTCGCGAAGAAGGCGACTCGGTCTATCAGGGAGAATCCGGCTCCCGGTTCCAATACCGAAACAACGGCTCTGCCAGAAACAATACAAACAACAACCGCATCACCTGCATCGCCGTCACCAACGGCACCGACAATTGCAGGGTCTCCGCCGTCAGGCTCATTTCGGCGATTCCGCCGGGCATCATGCCCAAGGTCAGCGAGCGCAGATCCAGATGGGTCAGCGCACTCAACCCCAACGCCGCCAGCGTGGCGATCAACATGGTCAACACCGTGCCGAGCAGGGTTCGGCCCATGAACGACGGTGCCCGCCGGAAGAACTGTCGATTGAAGTGACACCCCAACCCGCTGCCAATCAACCACTGGCCGATCTGACTGCCGCCGTTGGGCAGACCGATGTGCAGGTCCCAAGCAATGCTCACCGTAGCAGTCACCAGCAACGGTCCGAACAGCCAGGGATTGGGTTGTCGCAGCCGCTCCCAGATCCAGGCGGCAAGGGCGCCCGCAGGGAACAGAAGGGCCAGCCACCACCAGTCGACGGTCGTTGGATGCAAGACCGGCGCACCGTCGCCTAACAGATATTTGAACGCCGCCGGCACACACAGCACCACCACCAACACCCGCAAACTCTGCCCCGCCGCGACCCGGCTGAGCACCGCGCCGTTGCGGGCGCCGAGGTTGACCATCTCCCCGGAGCCGCCGGGCATGCTGGAAAAGAATGCGGTGGCGCGATCTTCCCCGGTGCGCCGCATTAACCAGACCCCCACCACGGCGGAAAGGCTGGTAACCAGCGCACCGAAGAAGATCAAACCGAAGTGGCTCAGCACCTGCTCCATCACCACCGGGGTGAAGTGCAGGCCGATACCGATGCCGACGATCCACTGGCCGCACTTGCGCCCGCCAGGGATTTCCGCCAATTGCCAGGGCGTCAGGCAGCGCACCAGGATGATCGCCAGCAACGAGCCGACCATCCACGGCAATGGCCAGCCGATCTGGCTGGCGAGGTAACCGCCCAGCAGACCGACCAGCGGTGTTCCCCACCAGCTTTTGAAGGGGGGCCGATCAGACATCGGCGATAGCGCGCCGGGCGACCGAACGTTTGCGCCAGATACGCAGCAGCGGCATCAGCAACATGATTGCAGTCAGTACCCAGCAACCGAACGTGATCGGGCTCGACCAGAGGATTTCCAGCGCACCGTTGGAAATCGACAGCGCGCGACGCAGGTTTTGCTCCATCAGACCACCAAGGATGAAACCCAGCAGTACCGGCGACAACGGGAAGTCCAGCTTGCGCAGGATGTAGCCGAAAATGCCGATGCCGATCATCAGGAACAGGTCGAACGTGGTGGCATGCACCGCGTAGACACCGATCCCGGTGATGATCGCGATCACCGGCACCAGCGCCCAGTTCGGCACGGCGAGGATGCGGGTAAAGATGCGGATCATCGGAATGTTGAGGATCACCAGCATCACGTTGGCGACGAACAACGATGCGATCAGGCCCCAGACGATGTCCGGTTGCTGTTGGAACAGCAGAGGGCCGGGGGTGATGTTGTACAGCGACAGTGCGCCGATCATCACCGCCGTGGTACCCGAACCCGGAACGCCGAGGGTCAGCATCGGTACGAGCGCACCGCAGGCGGCGCCACCGATGGCGGTTTCCGGAGCCGCGAGGCCGCGCATGTCGCCTTGACCGAACGTGCCCTTGGCGCCGGCGATACGTTTCTCGGTCATGTAGGCCACAGCGCTGGCCAATGTCGCGCCGGCACCCGGCAACACGCCCATGATGAAGCCCAGAAAACCGCAACGGATGTTCACCACGAACACCGCCGAGGCTTCCTTGAAGTTGAACATCATGCGCCCGGTGGCTTTCACCGCTTCCTGGCCTCGGTGGGTTTTTTCCAGCAGCAGAAGGATTTCGCTGATGGAGAACAGGCCCAGTACCAGTACGACGAACTGAATGCCGTCCGTCAGGTGAATGTTATCCCCGGTGAAACGGTATACGCCGCTGTTGGCATCGATCCCGACACTCGACAGAAACAGACCGATCAGTGCCGCAATGAAGGTCTTGAGCGGTCGGTCGCCGGCCATGCCGCCGAGACAGACAATCGCAAACACCATCAGCACGAAATACTCCGCCGGTCCGAAGGCAATCGCCCATTTCGCCAGCAGCGGGGCGAACAGCACCATGCCGCACGTCGCGATGAAGGCACCGATGAACGAGCTCCACGCCGACAGCGACAACGCTACGCCGGCCAGGCCTTTGCGGGCCATCGGGTAACCGTCGAGGGTGGTCATTACGGTGGAGGCTTCGCCCGGAATGTTCAACAGGATCGAGCTGATCCGGCCGCCGTATTCGCAACCCAGGTACACCGCCGCCAGCAGGATCAGCGCCGACTCCGGTGGCAGGCCGAGGGCGAACGCGATCGGAATCAGCAACGCCACGCCGTTGATCGGGCCCAGACCCGGCAACAGCCCGACGACGGTGCCAATCAGGGTGCCGCACAGCGCGGTCACGAGATTGTATGGGGTCAGCGCGACGCCGAAGCCCTGACCCAAATAGCCAAGAGTATCCATATCAGTTCTCCAGAACGTCGAGCACGCCCAGCGGCAGTGGAACGTCCATCAACTTGTCGAACAGCAGATAAAGACCGATGGCCATCAGGCTGATGATCACCGCGCTGGGCAGCCAGCGGCCGCCATACAGGCGTGCCATCGGGACTCCGATCAGAATGCTGGCAACGATGAAACCAAGGGGTTCGAAGGTCCCGGCGAACACCAGCAACAGCAGCACGCAAATGCCGATTTTGGTCAGGGTTTCGCGGTCCAGTTTCGGTTCATCGTCGCTATGCACGATCGGCGCCGGTCGAAACACCATGTACAGCAAAGCCAGGCCCATCAGACCGAGCATCAGTAGAGGGAAGGCCCGAGGCCCGACCGGTTCGTAGGAAAAAGCCGCTTGATACGGCCACGCCATCAATGCCAGGCCGATACAGGCCAGCAACAGCACCGAAGCGAAAATGCGTTGTATGAGCATGAGGAACTCCTGGGCCACGACCCCGAGAACCGGGGTCGTGGCCGCTAGACAGAGGCGATCACTGGATCAGGCCGAACTCTTTGGCCAGCACTTTGTAGTCCGCGACCTGTTTCTTCACGTAGGTGTCCAGCTCCGGACCGGTCATGGCGAACGGGAACAGTTCACGCTGATCGCGCAGCTTGGCGAAGTCTTCGGAGGCCAGCAGTTTGTCGAAGGCGTTTTTCCACCAGGCGTAGTCTTCGTCGCTGACTTTTGGCCCGAGGTAGAAGCCGCGAACCACTGGCCAGACGATGTCGTAGCCTTGCTCTTTAGCCGTCGGAATGTCTTTCATTTCCGGCTCGTCCAGGCGCTTCTCGGAGAACACCGCGAGCAGGCGCATGTCACCACTCAGGATGTGTGGCATGGAGTCGGAGATGTCGGTGCTGCCGACCTGGATGTGGCCACCGAGCAGGGCGGTGGCGATTTCACCACCGCCTTCGAGGGCGACATAACGCAGGTCGCGCGGGTTGATCCCGGCTGCCTTGGCGATCAGTGCGGTCTGCATCCAGTCCTGGCTGCCGACGGTGCCGCCGGAACCGATCACTACGGAACCCGGATCTTTCTTCAGGGCTTTGACCAGATCGTCCAGCGTCTTGAAAGGCGAATCGCTTTTCACCGCGATGGCGCCATAGCTTGTGCCAACGGCGGCCAACCAGCGCACCGCGCTTTCATCGAAACGACCGAACTTGCCTTGCGCCAGGTTCAGCAGCGAACCGCTGGACCACGCCACCAGCGTGCCGGCATCGGCCGGGCGTTGAGCAACGACGGCGTTGTACGCCACCGCGCCGACACCGCCGGGCATGTAGGTCACGCGCATCGGTTTGGTCAGCAGTTTTTCGTTCACCAGCGCGCTTTGCGCCAGTTTGCAGGTAAGGTCGAACCCCCCGCCTGGCGAGGCCGGGGCGATGCATTCCGGGCGTTTCGGTTCGGCCATCAATTGGCCGGCGAACAGCATGACGCCAGCGGCCAGAGCAACTTTACGCAGTGATAGGTTCATTCAAGTCTCCTTGGGATTTTTGTTATGGACGTACTGAATTACCAAAGTGCAACGCTATAGCTCACCAGCAGACGCACTTCATCGGCATCGCGAGCGGAGTAGTTGGAACGGTAGGTGGCATTGCGCAGGCGTACGGCGACGTCTTTCAGGGTGCCGCTTTGTACAACGTATTTGATCTCGGTGTTGCGTTCCCACTCTTTGCCTTCGTCACCGTTCTTGAGCTTGATGTTGTCACCGCTCACGTAACGGCTCATGAAGCTCAGGCCGGGAATGCCGAGTTTGGAGAAATCGTAATCGTAACGTGCCTGCCAGGAGTGTTCTTCGGCGCCGGCAAAGTCATTGATCTGCACGAAGTTGACCAGGTACGGATCGCTGCCGTCGACATAAGGGAAAGCGCTGTCACCGGACATGTGTTGATAGCCGGCGCTGAGTTTATGCCCGTTCAAGGCGTAGCTCACCAGACCGTTCAGGGATTGGTTATCGATCTTGCCGCCCCGGGCCGCGCCCTCGTCGTCACTGATGGCCAGTCGCAGGTCGGTGCCGAATGTACCGGGGCCGAATGGTTGCGACGCGACAACACCGAGGAAGTGCTGGTTGTAGACTTCATCGAGCTGAGCGAAGTGGTAGCTGCCGGTGATCTTGTCGGTGAACTTATAGTCCACGCCGCCAAAGTCAAAATGCTTGCCGGCCACGGTGCCGGCGAAACGGCTGTTCTTGTTGTTGAGGGCGATGTCCTCGAAATCGGTGCTGTCGCGGTCCTTGGCTTTCTCCAGACGTCCGCCGGTGAAGGTCAGGTTCTTGATCTCTTTGGAGGTCAGCAGGCCGCCTTCAAAGGTCTGCGGCAGAATGCGCCCGTCGTTGGGCTTGAGGATCGGCAGTTCCGGAATCAGGCTGCCGATTTTCAGTTCCGTGGCGGAAATTTTCACTTTGCCGGTCAGGCCGAGCTTGGAATATTCATCCGCCGCGCGCCCGTCGTCATGGGTCGGCAACAAACCGGTGCCGGTGCGATCCGGACTTGAATCGAGTTTTACCCCCAGCATGCCCAACGCATCGACACCGAACCCCACGGTGCCGTCGGTGTAACCCGATTGCAGATTGAGCATGAACCCCTGGGCCCATTCGTCCCGCTTGGATTGCTGGGCGCTGGTGCCGTCGCGAAAGTCGCGGTTGAAATACATGTTGCGGGTTTCGAAGGTTGCCGTACTGTCTTCGACGAAGGCAGCCTGGCTCAACGGCGAAAAGCCGGCGAGGGCGGCGGCACTGGCAAGGGCGGTGTGGCTGAGACGGGAAAAACGAGCAGGCGGGCGAGCCTGAAGCTGCATGGACAGCATGGTGACGTACTCCGTTTATTGTTCTTATTGGCGAAAACGCTTCGAGGCGTTTTTCGTACGCTATGTGCGGTAGCGACGGCAGTCGAAACTGTCCGTGGCTGGACTCTAACCGGCCAACCTTTCGCTAACCTTTCAGCTGACTTTCACGGTTTTCGGGCTTCACAGCGACGGATGCGGCTGTAAACTCCGCGCCAAAGAATGGCGTCGACCATCCCTGAATGAGGTAAAGATCCATGCGTGTTCTGCTCGTTGAAGACCATCTGCAGCTTGCCGAAAGTGTCGCTCAGGCGCTCAAGAGCACCGGCCTGACCGTGGATGTGTTGCACGACGGTGTGGCGGCCGACCTGGCCTTGAGCAGCGAGGAATACGCCGTGGCGATCCTCGATGTGGGCCTGCCGCGCATGGATGGCTTCGAAGTGCTGGCGCGTCTGCGGGCCCGGGGCAAGAACCTGCCGGTGCTGATGTTGACCGCTCGCAGCGACGTCAAGGATCGGGTTCACGGCCTGAACCTTGGGGCTGACGATTACCTGGCCAAACCCTTCGAACTGACAGAGCTCGAAGCTCGGGTCAAAGCCTTGCTGCGCCGCAGTGTGCTCGGCGGTGAACGCCAGCAGCGTTGTGGCGTGCTGGCCTATGACCTGGACACCCGGCGCTTCACCCTCGGCGAAGAATTGCTGACCCTGACCTCCCGCGAACAGGCGGTGCTCGAAGCCCTGATCGCCCGTCCCGGTCGAGTGATGAGCAAGGAGCAACTGGCCGCCCAGGTGTTCGGTCTGGACGAGGAGGCCAGTCCCGATGCCATCGAAATCTACGTTCACCGCTTGCGCAAGAAACTCGACGGTCAACCGGTAGCTATCGTGACCTTCCGCGGCCTTGGCTATCTGCTGGAAAGCCGCGATGCATAAGCTCAGCAGCCTGCGTTGGCGGCTGCTGTGGAACCTTGCGCTGTTGCTGGTGGTGTTGATGCTCGCCAGTGGTTTGAGCGCGTACTGGAACGGTCGTGAAGCCGCCGACACCGCCTATGACCGGACCTTGCTGGCCTCGGCGCGGACCATCGCCGCGGGCCTGTCCCAGCGCGATGGCAGCCTCAGCGCCAATGTGCCTTACGTGGCCCTCGATACGTTCGCCTACGACAGCGCCGGGCGGATTTTTTACCTGGTCAACGATATCAATCAGAAGCTGATCTCGGGCTACGAAAACCTGCCGGCACCGCCGCCGGGAACGCCGCGCACCGATGACTATCCGGCGCTGGCGCGTTTCTATAACGCCACTTATCAAGGGCAGAATGTGCGAGTGGTCAGCCTGCTCAAAGCGGTCAGCGAGCCGAACATGAACGGCATGGCGGAAATCCGCGTAGCGGAAACCGATGAGGCGCGGGTCCGCATGGCCCGCAGTTTGATGGCCGACACGTTGTTGCGTCTGGGCATGCTGGCGATCGGTGCGCTGCTACTGGTGTGGTTTGCGGTCAGTGCGGCGCTGCGTCCGCTGGAACGGCTGCGCACGGCGGTGGAAGAGCGTCAGCCTGATGACTTGCGGCCCTTGCCGCTGGTGGAAGTGCAGCACGAGTTGGGGCCGCTGGTGCGTGCGCTCAATCACTTCACCGAGCGTTTACGCGGGCAGTTCGAGCGTCAGGCGCAGTTCATCGCCGATGCCGCCCATGAATTGCGTACCCCGTTGGCGGCGCTCAAGGCACGACTCGAACTGGGCATGCGGTCGAACGAACCCGAAACCTGGCGCAGCACCCTGGAAACCGCCGCCCAGGGCACAGATCGTCTGACCCACCTGGCCAATCAATTGCTCTCGCTGGCACGGGTCGAGAATGGCGCCCGGGCAATCGCCGAGGGTGGCGCACAGTTGCTCGACCTCAGTCAGTTGGCCCGTGAATTGGGCATGGCCATGGCGCCGCTGGCCCACGCACGTGGCGTGGCACTGGCGCTGGAAGCCGACGAGCCGGTATGGCTGCGCGGCGAGCCGACACTGTTGAATGAGCTGTTGAGCAATCTGGTGGACAACGCCCTGGCCCACACGCCGCCGGGCGGCAATGTGATCCTGCGGGTCATGTCACCCGCGGTGCTGGAGGTCGAGGACGATGGCCCGGGGATTCCTCTTGAAGAACGGGAGCGGGTGTTCGAGCGTTTTTATCGGCGTAACGAACAGGTGGCCGGATCAGGACTGGGTTTGGCCATTGTCGGCGAGATCTGCCGAGCCCACCTGGCGCAGATCAGCCTGCACGATGGCGAGCAGGCGGGGCTGAAGGTGCGGGTGAGTTTTATTGCTGGAGAGTGAACACAACCCTGTGGCGAGGGGGCTTGCTCCCGCTGGACTGCGCAGCAGTCCCTTTCTTTTTAGTAGAGAGTGGGGCCGCTTCGCGGCCCAGCGGGAGCAAGCTCCCTCGCCACAGAAATCAGTAAAACATCGACCGCGACTCTTCCAGATCCTTGCACATCGCCTCGTTCTCCGGATCGATCCCCAGCTTCTTGAAGGCCGGTACGCTGAAGGGGTCAATACGGGCAAGTGGATGATCGGTGTCCTTGTGGCAGTACAGGCTGGCCACTTGCACCAGATCGACATAATCGACCCGTTCCGATTGCCGCTTGAAATCCAGATACAGCCCCGGCAATTGCACCAGCATTTCCGGAAACTCCCAGACCCTGAGCAATTTATCGCCGAGCAGCGGATGAATCCGGTCAATCACATGGTTGAGGCTGACCGGGTCAGACAGCAATTCATAGTGATCTTCGGCGTAGGTCAGAATCGGCAGTACACCAATCTGATGCACGAGCCCGCCGAGCGCCGCCTGATCCGGCTTGAGTTGCGTATAACTGCGGCACAACGCGTAACTGACGCCGGCGATTTCCAGACTTTTGCGCCAGACCTCGCGCATTTTCTGTTCCACTACTTCGGAACGGGCATTGAAGATCTGTTCCATCACCAGGCCGATGGCCAGATTGCTGCTGTAATTGACGCCCAACCGAGTAATGGCCGTGTGCAAATCAGTCACTTCCTGGGTCGCACGCAGCAATGGGCTATTGACCACTTTGATCAGGCGCGCCGACAGCGCGGTATCGCGGCCAATCACTTTGCTCAGTGTGCTGACACTGATTTCCGGGTCTTCAGCGGCCTTGCGAATCTGCAGGGCCACTTCCGGTAACGTTGGCAGAACCAGGTCATCGTTATCGATGGCCTCAACCAAATCCTGTTGGACCTTATCCGCCAGCTCGATCATTTCTTTTCTCTAGGGTATTGCGACAAATGCTGCTGTTAACGCTGGATTTCGCGATCACGATCCAGTTGGTAAGGCAGGTCGAGCAGATGCAGGCCCGGACCGTCGAGTGCGCCAAGGTGCAGGTTGCCATCTTCTGCCGCTTCGGCTTGCAGCACCGCAAGGAGTTCAATGTTTTGCCCGGTGCGGGCGGCCAGCACCACTTCACCGATCGAACTGCCGTGGGTCGGGGAGAACAGTTGGGTGCCGGGCTCCGGCAATTCGCTAGCATCCAGTTGCAGGCGATACAGGCGGCGCTTGAGTTTGCCAAGGTATTGCATGCGCGCGACGATTTCCTGGCCGGTGTAGCAGCCTTTCTTGAAGCTCACGCCACCGACGGCTTGCAGATTGAGCATCTGCGGGATGAACAGCTCGCGGGTGCTCGGCATGACCTGACCGATCCCGGCGCGGATCTGGCCCAGCAGCCATTGATTCAGTTCACCTTCGGCCAACAGAGCGGACAGCTTGCCCTTGATGGTGTCGGCTTGATCGGCGCGAACCCAGAGTTCAGTGCGGTCAGGCGAGACGCGAAGGGCAATCAGGCCGTCATTGCGCACCACGCTGTCGGTTTCCGCCGGTAGTTCCAGGCCCAGACTGGTCAGTGCCGCATCACCATGCTCGAGGCCAAGACGAACCCAGCTGGCACTTTCATCGGTCAGTTTCGATTTGGAGAACACCGCGTACTTTTTCAGGTCCGCCAGTTGCGGCTCCAGCAGTTCGCTGGCCATCGCCATGAGCACACCGTCGCCTTCCAGCAGAATGCGGAAACTCGACTGCATCCGGCCTTTCTGCGTGCAGCGCGCGCCAAGGCTGGCCTGGGTGTCGCTCAGGTAATTAAGGTTGCAAGTCAATTGGCCTTGCAGGAATTTGCCGGCATCCGCGCCGCGTACCGCGAGAACGCCTTCGTGAGACAGGGTGCAGAAAAAAGCAGAATCGGCCATGGGTCATCGCAGGGTAAAGAGTCCGAGGGACATCATAAGGGGGCGCCCATGAAATGGGTAGTTCACAAAGGATCGATGGGGGCGACCAAAGCCGACTGTTCGAGCGGGCCGGGGGCTGTATACTTGCCGCCTATTTGAGGAGCGCTCCATGGTCGAAGATGTTGAACTGAATCGCCTCTACTGGCACAGCCGCCGCGGCATGCTTGAGCTTGACGTGTTGCTGGTGCCGTTTGTGAAAGAGGTTTACCCGCACCTCAACGAAGTTGATCGCGCATGCTACGTCAGGCTGCTCGAATGCGAAGATCAGGACATGTTCGGCTGGTTCATGGAACGTGCCGAATCGGAAGATCCTGAGCTTCAGCGCATGGTTCGCATGATTCTGGATCGTGTTCAGCCCAAGTAACGCGTTCGAATGCCGCTGGCATGCCTCACGGCAATTGCTGGCGGCCTATCTTCTGGCCCAGCTGTTCGCGCTGGGTTCGTTGTTTCTTCTTTCCCTACCGGTCTGGGCCAGTTTGTTCGGCGCTTTTTGCTGCCTGGCTCATGGCGTCTGGGCATTGCCGCGACAGATTCTGCTGACACACCCGCAGGCGTTTCGCGGCTTGCGGCGAGATGCCGATGGTTGGCAGTTGTGGAATCAGGCGGTGGGTTGGCAGCCCGTGCAACTGCGGCCGGACAGTCTGGCGTTGCCATTGATTGTGGTACTGCGTTTTCGTTTGCGTGATGAACGACGGGTCAGGGCGATCTGTGTGCCGCGCGATTCGCAGGCGGCGGATATGCACCGACGCCTGCGGGTTCGGCTCAAGTTCAGTCGGCGTAGGTGGGCGGCACCAGAGTAGTGTCCAGGGCGATCGGCAGCATGTTCGGGTAGTCGAGGGTGTAATGCAGGCCGCGACTTTCCTTACGCTCCATGGCTGACTGGATCATCAGCTCGGCTACTTGCGCCAGGTTACGCAGCTCGATCAAATCCCGGCTGACCTTGTAGTTGCTATAGAACTCATCGATTTCGTCCAGTAGCAAGCGCACTCGGTGCTGAGCCCGTTGCAGACGCTTGTTGGTGCGCACGATACCGACGTAGTCCCACATGAATCGCCGCAGTTCGTCCCAGTTGTGCGCAATGATCACGTCTTCGTCGGAATCGGTGACCTGGCTCGCATCCCAAACGGGCAGGGCGGTCGGAATCGACACGTCTGGCAACTGCTCAAGAATGTCCGCTGCAGCCGAACGGGCGTAAACGAAACATTCCAGCAGCGAGTTGCTGGCCATGCGGTTGGCGCCATGCAGGCCGGTGAAGCTGGTTTCACCAATCGCATACAGGCCCGGCACATCGGTGCGGCCCCGCTGATCGACCATCACGCCGCCGCAGGTGTAGTGCGCCGCTGGCACCACCGGAATCGGTTGTTTAGTGATGTCGATGGAGAATTCCAGGCAGCGTTCATAGACCGTCGGGAAGTGCGTCTTGATGAAGTCTTCGGGCTTGTGGCTGATGTCCAGGTAGACGCAGTCGATACCCAGACGCTTCATCTCATGGTCGATGGCGCGGGCGACGATGTCCCGTGGTGCCAGCTCGGCCCGTGGGTCGAAGCGCTGCATGAAGCGTTCGCCATTGGGCAGCTTCAGGTGTCCGCCTTCGCCGCGCAGGGCTTCGGTGATCAGAAAACTCTTGGCTTGCGGGTGATAAAGGCAAGTGGGGTGGAACTGGTTGAATTCCAGGTTCGCCACCCGGCAGCCCGAACGCCAGGCCATGGCAATGCCATCACCGCAGGCGCCGTCGGGGTTGCTGGTATAGAGGTAGACTTTTGCCGCGCCGCCCGAGGCAAGGATCACGAAACGCGCGCCGTAGGTGTCGACTTCACCGGTGCTGCGGTTGAGCACATAGGCGCCGAGGCAACGGTCGCCTTCAAGACCCAGGCGCTTTTCGGTAATCAGGTCGATCGCGACCCGCTGCTCCAGCAGTTCGATATTGGGACGCTGTTTGGCCTGATCGAGCAGGGTTCTGAAGATCGCCGCGCCCGTCGCATCGGCGGCGTGGATGATGCGCCGATGGCTATGACCGCCTTCGCGGGTCAGGTGAAACTCGAAACCACCGTCTTCGGTGCCGGACTGTTCATCGCGGGTAAAGGGCACACCTTGGTCGATCAGCCATTGAATCGCCTCTCTGCTGTGCTCGACCGTAAAGCGCACGGCGTCTTCATGGCACAGGCCACCACCGGCGTTGAGGGTGTCATCGACATGGGATTCGACAGTATCGGTGTCATCCAGAACGGCAGCGACACCACCCTGGGCCCAGAAAGTTGAGCCATTGGCGAGGTCGCCTTTGCTCAATACGGCGATGCGCAAATGACCGGGCAAGGTCAGCGCAAGGCTCAAGCCGGCAGCACCGCTGCCAATTACCAGAACATCGTGTTGAAACTGTTGGCTCATTTCAGGATTCCGCTCAAAGCGACCCGGGACGGGGTTGGCGCAAGACAGCTGGGTCGGCGAGTCAAGACAGCCACACAGCCCACTAGTATATAGAGGGGGGGATCGGCACAATAGCCGGGCCAGCATGGCATTGTGAAACTACTGTGACGGAAAAGGCTGGACGCTTCGTCGGAAGTTTTTTTGAGGGCTTCGGCGACAAGGCGACTGTATCGTGGATTTAACAGTCTTTTTCTCTTCAGAGTTGCACAATGTCGGCTGCGGGCAGCTATAAATATGGAACTTTTGCCAAAGGCCCAAGATCAATAGAAGGTTGCCTGAAACAAGGGACAGTGTCGGTTTCAGAGCGGGACTTGCGGTTGGGTCCTTGCTGACGATTCCGATGACAAGATTATTCGCGCAGCCGGGTTATCCCGCGCTGCGCTTTTCGTGCGTGCCAAATCAGAGCGCGCAGGAAACTTGCTTGAAGGGGGAGAACTTTTGCGAAAAGCCCGAGTCTATGTTTGCAAGTCTGGTCGTTCAGTAATGCAAGCCTCCTTCGAGCTTATCGAGGAGTGTTCATGCTAACCCAGGAAGAGGATCAGCAGCTGGTCGAGCGCGTTCAACGCGGCGACAAGCGAGCTTTCGATCTGCTAGTGCTGAAATACCAGCACAAAATTCTCGGGTTGATCGTGCGGTTCGTGCACGACACCCATGAAGCCCAGGATGTCGCACAGGAAGCCTTTATCAAGGCATACCGTGCACTTGGTAATTTTCGCGGAGACAGCGCGTTTTATACGTGGCTTTACCGCATCGCCATCAACACGGCGAAAAACTATCTGGTTTCACGCGGCCGCCGGCCGCCGGATAGCGATGTCAGTTCCGAGGATGCAGAGTTCTACGATGGCGATCATGGCCTCAAGGATCTCGAGTCGCCAGAACGTGCATTGCTGCGGGATGAGATCGAAGGCACCGTCCATCGAACCATTCAGCAACTGCCAGAAGATTTGCGTACGGCTTTAACTTTACGTGAATTCGATGGTCTGAGTTACGAGGACATTGCCAGCGTCATGCAGTGTCCGGTGGGTACCGTGCGCTCCCGGATTTTCCGCGCTCGGGAAGCCATCGATAAAGCCCTGCAGCCGTTGTTGCAGGAAAACTGAGACAGCGGCGACAGCCAAGAGAGGAACGCCATGAGTCGTGAAGCCCTGCAGGAATCGCTGTCCGCAGTGATGGATAACGAAGCGGACGAATTGGAATTGCGTCGGGTGTTGAATGCCTTCGACGATGTTGAAACCCGCGAAACCTGGGCTCGTTACCAGATCGCTCGGGCAGTCATGCACAAAGACCTGTTGCTTCCTCGTCTGGACATCGCTGCTGCAGTCTCTGCTGCGCTGGCTGACGAAGCCGTACCGGCAAAAGCCTCTCGCGGTCCATGGCGCAGCCTGGGTCGTCTGGCAGTCGCTGCTTCGGTGACTATTGCCGTGCTGGCGGGTGTTCGTCTGTACAACCAGGACGAAATCGCCGGTGTCGAGTTGGCCCAGCAATCCAGTCAACCGGGTCTGGCCGCTCCTCAGGTCAAGGGGCCCGCTGTATTGGCAGGCTACAATGAGAGTTCGGAAGCTACTGGCCCTATGGCCAACGGCGTATTGCAAGGTCAGCCAGGCTGGCACGATCAGCGTTTGCCAGGTTACTTGCGCCAACATGCTCAACAGGCTGCACTGAAAGGTACTGAGAGCGCTCTGCCTTACGCTCGTGCAGCAAGCCTGGAAAACCGCTAAGGAGGATCATGCGCGCCATACCTCTACTTACGCTTCTGCTCAGTGGCTGGTTCGTTGTTCCAGCCCACGCCGATGAAGCCCAGGACTGGCTGAAGCGTCTGGGACAGGCGGAGCAAACGCAGAGCTTTCACGGTACTTTCGTCTACGAGCGTAACGGTAGTTTCTCTACCCATAACATCTGGCATCGCGTCCAGGATGGCAAGGTCCGCGAGCGTTTACTCCAGCTCGACGGCTCGGCACAGGAAGTCGTGCGCATTGATGGGCATACTCAATGCGTGAGCGGCACCCTGATAGCAGGGCTGGGGGACTCACCCAACTCCACCGCTCGTGCACTCGATCCACAAAAGCTAAAGAATTGGTACGACCTTGCCGTCATTGGCAAGTCGCGTGTGGCCGGGCGTTCGGCAGTGATCGTGTCGTTGACGCCTCGCGATCAGCATCGCTACGGTTTTGAGCTGCATCTGGACAAGGAAACCGGTTTGCCGTTGAAGTCATTGTTGCTCAATGACAAAGGGCAACTGCTGGAGCGCTTCCAGTTCACCCGACTGGATACTGCCGAGGTGCCTTCCGACAACGATTTGCAGGCAGGTTCTGATTGCAAACCCATTACCCTCGACAGTGACAAGGCTTCCGCCGTCAAAACTGCGCAGGTCTGGCATTCGGACTGGTTACCACCAGGTTTCGAGCTGACCAGTAGTACCTCTCACAAGGACCCGGAGACCAAAGCCCAGGTCAACAGTCTGATGTTCGACGACGGTCTGGCCCGATTCTCGGTGTTCCTTGAGCCGTTGAATGGCGCGACAGTCACTGATACGCGCACCCAGCTGGGGCCAACCGTTGCTGTCTCCCGGCGATTGACTACTCCGCAAGGCGAGATGATGGTGACCGTGGTCGGTGAAATACCGATTGGCACTGCCGAACGGATTGCGCTGTCCATGCGCAACGATGCCGCGGCTACCAGCAAGCAGTAAGCTGATCAGCCATGCTCACCAATCGGGGTCTGGATGGTGCGGGAGGTCGACAATGGCTATCCCGCCGTTGATGCCTCGAAATGTTTTGCCGAGCATTTTCATTTGCAAATATCCCGAAAATTTTTTATAGGTCAGAGCCCCCTCGGCTCTGGCCTTGTTTGTTGTTCCCGGAACAAAAATACCGGCGTATCGTTTCCGGTGTTCCTTGCTCCATATCGCTTAACCATGCTCGTCGTAACGGGAGCCGTATGTCGATACCACGCTTGAAGTCTTATCTCTCCATTTTTGCCACCGTGCTGGTGCTCGGTCAGGCGGTCGCTGCGCAAGCGGTCGAGTTGCCTGACTTCACGCAGTTGGTCGAGCAAGCCTCGCCCGCGGTGGTTAACATCAGTACTACCCAGAAACTGCCGGACCGTAAGGTGTCCAGCGAGCAAATGCCTGACCTTGAAGGTTTGCCGCCGATGCTGCGCGAATTCTTTGAGCGGGGCATGCCGCAGCAGCCACGTTCCCCTCGTGGCGATCGTCAGCGTGAAGCGCAATCCCTGGGCTCGGGCTTTATCATTTCGTCCGACGGCTACATCCTGACCAACAACCATGTGATTGCCGATGCCGACGAGATTCTCGTGCGCCTCGCCGATCGCAGTGAGTTAAAGGCCAAGCTGATCGGTACTGATCCGCGCTCTGACGTCGCTTTGCTGAAAATCGAAGGCAAGGACCTGCCGGTTCTGAAGCTTGGCAAGTCGCAGGACCTGAAAGCCGGTCAGTGGGTCGTGGCCATCGGTTCGCCGTTCGGCTTTGATCACACAGTGACCCAAGGTATCGTCAGCGCCATCGGCCGTAGCCTGCCGAACGAAAACTATGTGCCGTTCATCCAGACCGACGTGCCGATCAACCCGGGCAACTCCGGTGGTCCGCTGTTCAACCTGGCCGGTGAAGTGGTCGGCATCAACTCGCAGATCTATACCCGCTCCGGCGGCTTCATGGGCGTGTCGTTCGCAATCCCGATCGATGTGGCGATGGACGTTTCCAATCAGCTGAAAAGCGGCGGTAAGGTCAGTCGTGGCTGGTTGGGCGTAGTGATCCAGGAAGTGAACAAGGATCTGGCCGAGTCGTTCGGTCTCGAGAAACCGGCCGGTGCGCTGGTGGCTCAGATCCAGGATGACGGTCCGGCTGCCAAGGGTGGCCTGCAAGTGGGTGACGTGATCCTCAGCATGAACGGTCAACCGATCGTCATGTCCGCCGATCTGCCGCACCTGGTGGGCGCGCTGAAGGCTGGCTCGAAAGCCGATCTTGAAGTGATCCGCGAAGGCAAGCGCAAGAACGTTGAGCTGACCGTCGGCGCTATCCCCGAAGAAGGCAAAGAGTTGGAAGCCCTGCCTAAATCCAGCGTCGAGCGCAGTAGCAATCGCCTGGGTGTTTCGGTGGCCGAGTTGACCGAAGAGCAGAAGAAAACCCTCGACCTTAAAGGTGGTGTGGTGATCAAGGAAGTTCAGGACGGTCCTGCTGCCCTGATCGGCTTGCAGCCGGGCGATGTGATCACTCACCTGAACAACCAGGCGATCGGCTCATCCAAGGAGTTCACGGACATTGCCAAGGCACTGCCGAAGAACCGCTCGGTGTCGATGCGGGTTCTGCGTCAAGGTCGCGCCAGCTTCATCACCTTCAAGCTGGCTGAATAAACCGGTTGTCGGCTGAATAAAAAACCGCCTCGAAAGAGGCGGTTTTTTTGTACCTGCATTTTTTGTTACCGAGCTTTGTATCTGAAGACGTTAGCCCATCATGTCCTTGACCATACGTTCCTGCTCCATCAACTCACGTTGCCGTGCGTCGATGCGCGATGACAGCGGGAAGTTGCTGCCAGCCTTGCGCTTGGCGAAGTCCAGTTGCTGGATTGCCTGGCGATAGTCGCCGACCAGCGCAAAGTACTCTGCGCGAGCCTGATGCAGGCCGATGATGTTGCCCGACAGGCCGCGAGTCTCGGCCACCATGTACCAGACGTCCGGATCATCAGGTCGGCTCTTGAGTAGATTCTCCAGCGCTTTTTCCGCATCGGCCGCTCGATTCTGCTTGAGCAGCAGGTCGACACGCACCTGATTCAGCGGGTAGTTGCCGGGGTATTGAGTGAGCATCCGGTCGACCCGTGATTGAGCATCAGGCAGACGATTATTGGTGATGTCGAGATCGGCCTGCGCCAGGTTGTAGATGATCTCGTTCGGCGATTTGGCCAGCAGCAACTTGAGGTTCTCCCGAGCCTCATTCAACTGGCCGCCCTTGATCTGGGCGATCGCCAGACCATAGCGCGCGACGTCATTTTTCGGGTTTTCATCGAGTTGGGCCCGGAAGCGTTTGGCGCCCAGGCCTGGGGTTTCTTCATAGATCAGTTGCACGCGTGCCCGAATCAGCTGGTAACGCATGCTGTCTTCAATACCGCCCGGCTTGGCCTGTTCGGCGCGGTTGCGGGTGTCGGCGATCCGCGATTCGGTCACCGGGTGAGTCAGCAGGAATTCCGGTGGTTTGGCGTCGAAGCGGTACTGGCGCATCAGCCGTTCGAACATGGTCGGCATCGAGCGCGGATCGTAACCGGCCTTTTCCAGATTCATGATGCCGATGCGGTCGGCTTCCTGTTCGTTCTGGCGCGAGAAACGTCGTTGTTCCTGAATCGCCGCCGCTTGAGTACCGGCAATGGCCGCGATCCCGGCATCGCCTGCACCGGCCGCGGCAATCACGATGCCGGCCAGCAGCGCAGCCATCATGGGCACTTGCATGCGTTGCGACGCTTCGACACCGCGGGCGAAGTGACGCTGCGACAAGTGAGCCAGTTCGTGGGCCAGTACCGAGGCATATTCGCCCTCGGTCTGGGCATTGAGGAACAAGCCACCGTTGACGCCGACGATCCCGCCCGGCGCGGCAAAAGCGTTGAGCTGCGGGCTGTTGATCAGGATGAACTCCAGGCGCCGGTCATTGACCTGGCTGGTTTCCACCAGCCGATAGACGCTGGATTCGACGTAATCCTTGAGCTGCGGATCGTTGAGCTGCGACACCTGGCTGCGCAACAGCGCCAGCCACGCACGGCCCAGTTGATGTTCCTGTTGCGGCGAGACGATGGCAGAACTGGCGTCACCGAGTGACGGCAAGTCGTCGGCGAAGCCCGGTGAGGCGAGCAGGCAAGCGAGCGTCAGCAGGGTAGGGCGCAAAAAAGTCATGCACAAAGCCTTAGTCGACAAAGACCTTACTGTAGCCGGACACTACGCTTGGGACCAGATATTCTAAGCGGCTTAACCCCCTGCCCCGGAGTGACTCGATGACTGACGCTGTAACCCACGACGCCGAGCTGGACGCTAGCGGTCTGAATTGCCCGTTGCCGTTGCTCAAGGCCAAACTGGAACTCAACCGGCTGGCCAGCGGTGCGGTACTCAAGGTGATCGCTACCGATGCAGGCTCTCAGCGCGACTTTCGCACCTTTGCCCGATTGGCCGGTCATACCCTGCTTCGTGAAGAAGATGAGGCGGGTGTTTACCGCTATTGGTTGAAAAAAGCCTGAAACCTGCTGCGTTCGTTTCTAAGGATTATTGATGTTCAAGGTGTTACGCGACTGGATTCAGCGCTACTTCTCGGATGAAGAAGCCGTGGTGCTGGCGGTGCTGCTGTTTCTGGCATTTACCGCGGTGCTCACCCTGGGTGGAATGCTCGCGCCGGTACTGGCCGGTATGGTGCTGGCGTATCTGATGCAGGGGCTGGTGGTGACCCTCGAGCGCCTTCGTGTGCCCGGTGGCGTGGCGGTGGGGTTGGTCTTCGCGTTGTTCATGGGGTTGTTGCTGGTCTTTATCATCATCGTGGTACCACTGCTCTGGCACCAACTGATCACGCTGTTCAACGAATTGCCCGGCATGCTCGCCAAGTGGCAGTCGCTGCTGTTGCTGCTGCCCGAACGCTATCCGCATCTGGTGTCGGATGAGCAAGTGCTGCAGGCGATCGAAGTGGCGCGGGGCGAGATCGGCAAGTTCGGTCAGTGGGCGCTGACATTCTCGCTGTCGAGTCTGCCGCTGCTGGTGAACATCATGATCTACCTGGTGCTGGTGCCCATCCTGGTGTTCTTCTTTCTCAAGGACCGGGAGATGATCGGCCAGTGGGTGCGCGGTTATCTGCCGCGCGAGCGGGCGCTGATCACCCGGGTAGCCCAGGAAATGAATCGGCAGATCGCCAATTACATTCGCGGCAAGGTCATCGAGATCTTCATTTGCGGTGGCGTGACTTACATCGCATTCGTGGCGCTGGGGCTCAACTATTCGGCGCTGCTGGCGTTGTTGGTGGGTGTTTCGGTGGTGGTGCCTTACGTCGGAGCGGTGGTGGTGACTGTGCCAGTGCTGCTGATTGCATTGTTCCAGTGGGGCTGGAGCGATCAGTTCATCTATTTGATGGCGGTCTACGGGATCATCCAGACGCTGGATGGCAATGTGCTGGTGCCGCTGCTGTTCTCGGAAGCGGTCAACCTGCATCCGGTGGCGATCATTTGCGCGGTGCTGTTGTTTGGCGGGTTGTGGGGTTTTTGGGGCGTGTTCTTTGCGATTCCCCTGGCGACGCTGTTCAAGGCCGTACTGGATGCCTGGCCGCGTAAAGAGCCGATGGTGGCGCCACTGCTTTAATGGCCAGTGCTGGTTAATGTGGTGAGGCTGATGGCCTCATCCCGAGCAGGCTCGGTCCCACAAGGTTTGCGCAAATCCTGTGGGAGCGAGCCTGCTCGCGATGGCGTCCGAACGGGCACTAATGAATCAGGCTTTATTGAGGGCCTGAGCAGCAGCCAAAACCGCATCCACATGCCCCGGCACCTTCACGCCGCGCCATTCCTGACGCAGCACACCATTCTTGTCGATCAGGAACGTGCTGCGATCAACGCCCATATATTCCTTGCCGTAGAGCTTTTTCAGCTTGATCACGTCGAACAGCTGACACAGCGCTTCTTCCTTGTCGCTGATCAGCTCGAAGGTGAACGCCTGCTTGGCCTTGAAGTTTTCGTGGGATTTCAGGCTGTCGCGAGACACGCCGAAAACTTCGGTATTGGCGGCTTTAAAGGCTTCAAGCTGATCACGAAAACCCTGGCCCTGGGTGGTGCAGCCCGGCGTGCTGTCCTTCGGATAGAAGTAAATCACCACTTGCTTGCCTTTGAGGCCCGCGAGGCTGACGGATTGCCCGCTGGTGGCGGGTGCTTCGAAGTCGGCAACCGGTTGGTCGATGGCTACGGCCATGAAAGCTTCCTTACATTGGGTTTTGTGGGCGCCACGGTTCAATCAGTGCGTCCAGGTTCATGGCGTCGGCGAAATCCAGGAACTGGTCACGCAACCAGCTGATCTGGGTGCCGGCCGGCAAGGTCACGGTGAACGTGGCGTTAAGCATGGTGCCGCCGGTCTGCGGGGCCTGGTAGGTATCGCAGGTCAGGTTCTCCAGCTCGACGTTGTGATCCATGAAGAACTGGCACAGTTCGTTGATGATGTCCGGGCGGTAGGCCGAGCTGACATAAGCAACGTACGGCAGGGCTTGGGGACGGTTCTCCAGGGCAGCGCTGCGGACCACGTTAACGGTGAAGGCGTGCCGTTTGGCCAGCACTGGCAGGCTGCCTTCGAGGCGCGCCAGGGCGTCCCAGCTGCCCGAGATTTCAAGGATCAACGCACTGCATTCGCCATGGCGCGTCAGGCGAGAGGTGACCACGGCGCAGCGGTTTTCATGGCTGGCGCGGCACAGGACGTTAGTCAGCTCCATGGGGTTGGCGCCGAGGGCACTGATGACAAGGAATTGTTCGCGAACTGTGGGGGTGGACATGCAGCATTCCTAAAGCGATGAGCGGTCGATACTTTTATGGGCTTTTTTACCGGGACGAGCCAGCGGATGCGAATTCAGAAAACCCGGCCGAAGGTTGCAACGTGCTCCAGTATGGCAAGAGCGAGGGGTGGCAACGCTGGATCGGGGCTTGTGATGCCGAAAATGAAGGCTGGAACGCGGCGTACGAGCTTATCAGTACCGATCAAAGTCTGAAGGGTAGCGAAAAGCAGCGCCAAGGGGAATGGCAGCAGCGCAGTACTTCGCTTGTACAAGCATCTTGGCGCCAGTACCATTACCGCTCTCTTTTTCCGGCAGGAGCGGTTGCATGATTGCGGGCAGTATGGTGGCACTGGTCACACCCATGGATGCACAGGGTCGTCTCGACTGGGACAGCCTGAGCAAACTGGTGGACTTCCACCTGCAAGAGGGCACCAACGCCATCGTGGCGGTCGGCACTACAGGTGAGTCGGCCACGCTTGACGTGAACGAGCACATCGAAGTGATTCGTCGCGTGGTTGCCCAGGTTGCAGGGCGTATTCCGGTGATCGCCGGTACGGGCGCCAATTCGACGCGCGAAGCGATCGAACTGACAACCAACGCGAAGAACGCCGGCGCCGACGCGTGCCTGCTGGTAACCCCTTATTACAACAAGCCGACGCAAGAAGGCCTGTACTTGCACTTCCGCGCTATCGCCGAAGCGGTCGATATCCCGCAGATCCTTTACAACGTGCCGGGCCGTACCGCGTGCGACATGCAGGCCGAGACGGTGATCCGCCTGTCGACCGTGAAGAACATCATCGGCATCAAGGAAGCCACGGGTGACCTGCAGCGCGCCAAGGACATCCTGGCCGGCGTGAGCAGCGACTTCCTGGTTTATTCCGGTGACGACGCGACCGCGGTCGAGCTGATGCTGCTCGGCGGCAAGGGCAATATTTCGGTGACTGCCAACGTCGCACCGCGCGCCATGAGCGAGTTGTGTGCCGCGGCCATGGCCGGCGATGCCGTCAAAGCCCGGGCGATCCACGAAAAGCTGATGCCGCTCAATAAAACCCTGTTTATCGAATCCAACCCTATCCCCGTGAAATGGGCTCTGCATGAAATGGGCTTGATGCCGGACGGTATCCGTCTGCCGCTCACCTGGCTCAGTGCTGCCTGTCACGAACCGCTGCGGCAGGCCATGCGCCAGTCCGGCGTCCTGGTTTAATTGAGGAAGTACTACGCATGAAGCGAATGGCCGGACTTTCCGCACTTGCCTTGATTATCTCCAGCACCAGTGGCTGCGGATGGATCTGGGGCCCGGAAGGTTACTTCCGTGACCGTGGTAGCGATTACCTGGAAGCGCAACAGACTGCACCGATGCAACTGCCACCGGACGTCAGCACCGCCAAGCGTCTGGATCCGCTGTTGCCGATCCCGCGCAACGTGGCCGATGACACCGCCAAGGGCGAATACATCGTGCCTCGTCCGCAGCCGCTGTCGGCAGCGGCTGATGCCAGCGACTACACCCTGCAGAAGAGCGGCGATTCGCGTTGGGTCATGGCCCAGCACCCACCGGCTGAAGTCTGGCCCGTGGCCGTGCAGTTCTTCCAGGACAACGGTTTCCGTCTGGACGAGCAACGCCCGCAAACCGGTGAATTCACCACCACTTGGCAGCATTCCGACGAACTGTCCGCAGCAATGGCCAAGCGTCTGAGCGCGGCCGGTGTCGGCGCCGACAGTGAAAGCCGTGTGCGGGTGCGTATCGAGCCGGGCGTGCAGCGCAACACCAGTGAAGTCTACGTGGTCAGCGCCGAGCGTCCTGCCGGCAGCACCGCCAATGTGGATTTCACCAATCGTTCGGTTAACACCGGCCTGGACGCAGCACTGGTCGACGACATGCTCGCGAGCATGAGCCGCACCTCGGAGAAGGGCGGTTCGGTCTCCATGCTGGCCTCTCGTGATTTCGATACGCCAAGTCGTGTCAGCCTGACCGAAGATGGCAGCGGCAACCCGGTGCTCAACGTCGGTTCCGATCTGGATCGTGCCTGGTCGAGTGTCGGTCGTGCGCTGGAACAGGGCGAATGGCGCGTTGAAGACATCAACCGCAGCCTGGGGCTGTACTACATCAACCTCGCCGAAAAAGCCGAGAAGAAAGACGAGAAGCCTGGCTTCTTCAGTAGTCTGTTCGGCAGCGCGCCGAGCAAGGAAGAAGTTGAAGCCCGCGCCGAGCGTTATCAGGTTCGCCTGAGCAAGGTTGGCGAGAACGTACAAGTCACCGTCGAGAAAAACATCAACACCGTGGCGCCAGCAGACGTGGCGCGTAAAGTGTTGAGCGTGATTCAGGACAACCTGGGCTGATCACATGCGTTTTGCCGTTCTCGGCAGCGGTAGCCAAGGGAACGGCACGCTGATAGCCAGCGACGACACGTATGTACTGGTGGATTGTGGTTTCTCCCTGCGAGAAACCGAAAAACGCCTGCTGCGACTGGGTGTAAACCCTTCGCAACTGAGCGCGATACTCGTGACCCACGAACATGCCGACCACGTGCATGGCGTGGGTTTGCTGTCTCGGCGTTACAATCTGCCTGTCTACCTCAGTCGCGGGACACTGCGCGGGATGCGCAAACCGATTGAACCCGCAGGCTTTCTGGCTGGCGGCGAGCAACTGCAAATCGGCAACCTGAGCATCGGCGTCATTGCCGTGGCCCATGATGCACAGGAGCCGACGCAGTATGTCTTCAGCGATGGTCAGCGGCGTTTCGGCCTGTTGACCGACCTGGGCTCGTATTGCAACACGGTGCTGGACGGCTACCGGGACCTCGATGCATTGATGATCGAGTCCAACCATTGCCGTGACATGCTGGCTCGCGGTCACTACCCGTACTTTCTCAAGCAGCGGGTGGGCGGTGAATTGGGACATTTGAACAACCATCAGGCGGCATTCCTGGTGGCCGAGTTGGGCTGGCAAGGCCTGCAACATCTGGTCCTGGCCCATCTGAGCAGCAAGAACAACCTGCCGCAGCTGGCCCGGCAATGTTTTGTCGACACCCTCGGGTGCGACCCGGACTGGCTGCAACTGGCCGATCAAGATTCAGGGCTCGACTGGCGACACATCGCCTAGCCCACCTACTTAGCAAGCGGAGCCCATCATGGAAAAACGTGAAGAACTCTACCGCGGCAAAGCCAAATCGGTTTACAAGACCGATGACGCTGACCGCTTGATCCTGCTGTTTCGCAACGACACCTCGGCGTTCGACGGCAAGCGCATCGAGCAGCTCGACCGCAAAGGCATGGTGAACAACAAGTTCAACGCCTTCATCATGCAGAAACTCGAAGCAGCCGGCGTGCCGACTCAATTCGACAAACTGCTGGGCGACAACGAATGCCTGGTGAAGAAACTCGACATGATCCCGGTCGAGTGCGTCGTGCGTAACTACGCCGCCGGCAGCCTGGTCAAGCGTCTGGGCGTCGAAGAAGGCATGAAGCTCAACCCTTACACCTTCGAGCTGTTCCTGAAGGACGACGCCAAGGGCGACCCGTTCATCAACGAATCCCACGTCGTGGCATTCGGTTGGGGCACCGCCGAGCAACTGGTTCGCATGAAAGAACTGTCGCTCAAGGTCAACGAAGTCCTGAGCAAACTGTTCGACGACGCCGGCCTGCTGCTGGTCGACTTCAAGCTGGAATTCGGCGTTTTCTCCGACGGCTCCATCGTCCTGGGCGACGAGTTCAGCCCGGACGGCTGCCGTCTGTGGGACAAGGCCACCGGCAAGAAAATGGACAAGGACCGCTTCCGTCAGGGTCTCGGTGACGTCATCGAAGCCTATGAAGAAGTCGCCAATCGTCTGGGCGTACCGCTGTAATCGACGCAAGCATCTGATAGCACGGAAAAATTTCGCTTGGGGGGTTCGCTTCCGGCAAAAGTGTTGTTATGATGCGCGCCGTTGGAGAGATGCCAGAGTGGCCGAATGGGACGGATTCGAAATCCGTTGTACCTTCACCGGTACCTAGGGTTCGAATCCCTATCTCTCCGCCATTACATAGAAAAAGCCCCGTAGCTGAATAAGCTACGGGGCTTTTTCGTTTGCGCAGCTTTTTATATTGGACCATTTCGCGCTCCTCCGACTTTTTACCCCAAATTTTTGGTGTCGGATAAATCAGGCCAACAGCGTAAGAAAAATATGCATATTTACGGGAAAGCTGACGTCACCGAGTCTCTTTAATTACCACCCCCCGTATCTATTGATCGTCCCGCGAATCAAGGGTTTTTCTCCGAAACATCCCCTGACATTGAAAGCCATTGCCTCAAAAATTCCTCATCTACTCTGGTTTCGCAGGTCACTGATCTGTCGTAATCAGCAGTCGCAAGGAGCGATCAATGTATTTTGAGATTTACAGGCAAACCCGTGGTATCGCACAAACTGGCAAGGGCCAATGGCGCTGGCGTTTGCGGGCGGGGAATCATGAAACGATTGCCAGTGGGGAGGCTTACGTCAACAAGTCTGATTGCGTGCATGCCATCAGTTTGATCAAAGGGACTCATGATCAGACCCCGGTCAAGGAGATATAGACTCCAGGGCGGTGAAGCTGCTCAATCAGAGCAGCTTCGTTTTTCCCCGGGCTCCCAGGTTTTTATGGGTCAGGTCATTTGCCAGCCAGCATAGACGCCGATTGCCACACCTCCCTAAACTGTCTCCAGTCTTGGGGACTGGGGTGCAATGGATGAACCGCAACGAACTGCGCAAGGCCGACATCAACCTGATGGTGGTATTCGAGACATTGATGCTTGAGCGCAACGTCACACGGGTGGCGGAGAAGCTGTTTCTCGGTCAGCCGACCATCAGTGCGGCGCTGAACCGCTTGCGGACGATGTTCAACGATCCGCTGTTCATTCGGGTCGGCCATCGCATGGAGCCGACGGCGCGGGCCGAGGAGATCATTCAGCACCTGTCACCGGCGCTGGATTCGCTGTCGGTGGCCTTGAGCCTGACCCACGATTTCGATCCGCTCAGCAGCACCATGACGTTTCGCATCGGGCTGTCGGACGATGTCGAGTTCGGCCTGTTGCCGCCGCTACTGCGTGCTTTGCGCCAGGAAGCGCCGAAGGTGGTGTTCGTGGTCCAGCATGTCGACTACTGGCGCATTCCGGACCTGCTGGCGTCTGGCGATATCACCGTTGGTATCAGCCAGACCCGGGGCTTGCCAGCCAACGCCAAGCGCAAATTGCTGCGAAACATCCAGCCCAGTATTTTGCGTGCAGACGCATCGGACACACCGCTGAGCCTCGATGAATATTGCTCGCGGCCGCATGTGCTGGTGTCCCACACTGCCAATGTCAGTGGCTACGCCGATGAATGGCTGGCGGAGATTGGTCGTACGCGCCACGTAGTGCTGTCCGTCCCGCAATACAGCTCGTTGCCGGCCTTGCTCGCCGGCACCGATCTGATCGCCAGCCTGCCGGATTACACGGCCGAAGCGATGGCCGCGTCAGGCCAACTATTCAAGGAGCCGTTTCCGTTCAAGACGCCGACCCTGGACCTGTCCATGGTCTGGCTCAGCCATGTTGACAGCGATCCAGCTGAACGGTGGCTACGGTCGCGTCTGGAGGCGTTCATGAGTGAGCGGCCGATCCTTCCGCTGTCCCAGTGAGTAGGGCGGCGGCGCTGTGTTATATGTACAACCTTTCTGCCAATCTTCAGGAGCCCTGTCATGCCTCACCTGCACATGGAATACACCGCTAACTTGCCCGAACTGAATGCCGATATGGCGTTGATCCGACTCAATAATGCGTTGATGGCTTCCGGTCAGTTTGCGGCCGAGTTCGATATCAAGAGCCGTGCAGTGAAGGTCGAGAGTTTCAAGGTTGGCACCGCATTGGGCGAGCGAGCGTTTGTGCATGTGAAGCTGGCGCTGTTGAGCGGTCGTTCACCGGAGATCAAAAAGCAGTTGTCTGAAAGCCTGTTGGCCGTGGTGCAGGATTTGTGTGAATGGCCGGCGGGGGTTGAGGTCCAGCTGTGTGTGGAAATCCTCGACATCGATCGAGAGTCCTACACCAAGACTGCCATTGGCCTCTGAGTTCAGGCCATTTCCTGCTCGGCGCAGGCTTTGATCACTTGCTCGCGTAACCAGGTGTTGGCGCTGTCCTGATCGACGCTTTGACTCCACTGCATGTCCAGGGTGAAGCCCGGTAAGTTGTTGGGCGCTTCGCAGTGATTGAAGATTGCCTCGTTGGCCAGCAATTGCTGGATGCGTCGGGGCAAGGTCAGGATGTAATCGGTGCCGGTGATCATCTTCAGCGCCGCGCTGTAGCTGTTGGAGCGCGCGACTATCTGTCGTTTGTGGGCCTGTTGAGCAAGCCAGCCGTCGACCATATTGGTAGTAGATGTCCAAGGCGTCGGGAACACATGCCGGCGTTGAGTAAATGCTTTCAGGCTCAAGCGCGGTTCCAGCGGCGTAGCGCGTTTGTCGAAGACGCAAACCAGATCGTCTTGTAGCAACATCCTGGAGTTGAAATCGGTATGGCTGCGATGAAAGTTCGGACCGAAACAGATCACCAGGTCAAGGCTACCGTCGCGTAACTCTTCAGCCGGAATGTCGGTTTCGAACTTGTGCATGTTGACCATTACCGGCAGGTCGGCGAAATCGAAGCTCTTCAACAGGCGCGGCAGGATCAACTGCTCGAAGTACTCCGGCGCGCAGATATTGAAGGTGACCGGTTGCAAGGTCGGGTCGAACGTCGGCGCTCCGGCGTGACACAGGTTGATGCTTTCGAGAATTTTCAGCACATGGGTATGCATGGTGCTGGCTTTGTAGGTGGGGCGCATACCCATACGGGTATTGATGAATAATTCGTCTTCGAAACTGGTGCGCAGTTTTTTCAGGCAGTAACTCACGGTGGACTGGCTGACGCAGAGCGCCTCCGACACACCGGTGACGCTGCTTTGCTCATACACGGCGACAAACACCATGAGGTCCTGCATATCGAGCTTTCTAAGCAAGTTACTGTTCAGCATCCGTTCTGTCTCGCTGTGCTCCTTGCGCTGACTGTGCGCAAACGTGTGCGAACGATCCTAACGGAACGATGGTGCCAAGAGAATGCCTTGTAGGATTTTTCATGGTCAGTTGTGGGACAGAAAATGTTACGAACACGACCTATGAATTCAATCTCTTGAAAGCTGGCCAGAGGCCTTTAACGCTGATGGCTGCGCGGGGATCGCGTCGCGACTGGATATTAGCAGCGCCAACATGCCGATGCCCACCAGTAATGCGCCGATGATTTCCAGGGCTAGTGGCGACTGGCGTAGCCAGAACCAGTGGAACAGCGTGATGAACAGAGTGCTCAGGTAGATGTAGGAAATGACCGAGGAGGGGGCGATGATTCCAATGGCTCGATGCAGTAGCCAGAAGGTCGCCAGCGTGGCGAACAGTGCCAGGTATATCAACCACCAGAGATCGCTCGCGGTCAGCAACGACGCCGAGCGCCAGCCGCCGCTGAACCCACAGAACGCCAATAGAAACAGCGCGCCGAACAGCATGTTCCAGAAGGTCATGGCCACCGGGCCGCGCCCCTTGAGGCTATTGGCCTTGAGCCGTTGGCTCAGGGGCGAGTAGAGCGCCATTGCCAAACAACCGATCCCATACACCGACACCGCATACAGCGACGGCAGTTCGCCGGGGCCAGCGCCTTTCAACACCAGCAGCACGGCACCGACTGCGGCAATCAGCATGGGCAATACGCGTTGTTTCAGGCTGCTGTCGGGTATCAGGAAAGCTTCGAACAGCAGCGTCAGCAACGGCACCAGAGTGAACATCGTTCCGGTGCTCACTGCCGAGGTGTAGCGCAGCGCTTCGAACAACGAGCCGAAATACAGCGCCAACAGCATACCGAGCACCGCATGGCTGAGCAGTCCTTGAATGTTCATGGCGGTGTCGCCCTTGAACAGCAGCAGGGGAAAAAACACCAGGGCGCAAAACAGCAAGCGCAAACCGGTCAGTAGAATCGGGTCGATGGCCTGGCTGACCTGGGCTGCCGCGGAAAACGAGACGGCAATCAATAGTGCCCAGAGCAGCATGCCGACATGAGCGGCAGCAAAACCTGTGCGTTTCATGGTGGGTTTTCCGGGTCAGTGAATGTGTTTGGCGTAATGCCGCGGATCGAAGCGCAGAGCCATCAGGATCATTAACGCCATGACGCCAGTCAGTGACCACCAGGCCCATTCGAAACTGCCCAACTGATCGCGAATTATCCCGGCCATCAGCGGCGAGAGGCCGGCAATCAGGTAACCGATGCCCTGCACGAAGGCAGTCAATCCGCCCGCGCGTTGGGGATTGTCCAGATGATCCAATGACACAATCAGGCTCATCGGGAACAGCCCGCCGATGCCCAGTCCAAGCAGGCAGGGCCACAACAGGCTCAGGTTTTTCGGGCTCAGAATCAGCCCGCAGAAACCGGCCATGATCAGTGTCAGCAACACCACCAGCACCAGTCTCCGGTCGCGACTGCGGTTGGCGATGGCGGGTACCAATAGCCCCGACAACACTTCCATGGCCGTCAAAAAGCCCAGCAACAAACCGGCCTGTTGTTCGCTCCAGCCTTTTTCCACGTAGTACGGCGCCAGCCAGGCCAGCACACAGGTGTAGGACGCCGTACCGAGGCCGAAGAAGATCGCGAGTAACCAGGCGCGGGAATGGGTGAAAAAGGATTCCTTGCCTGATGATTTGGCATCCAGCGTCGGCATTCCCGAGCGTTGAGCGCACCAGAGCAGCAATGCCACCAGTGCCAGCGCCGCCCAGATCGCCAAGCCCATTCGCCAACTGTCGGTGCGGGTCATCACCAGCGGCGCAAACGACGCGGCGATTGCCGCGCCGCCCATGATCGACGTCACGTAGAGGCCCATGCATACGGAAACGTTGTCGCTGAAACGGGACTTGATCAGGGCGGGCATCAACGCCTGGATCAACGCAATGCCGATGCCGGCCAACACGGCACTCAAGATCAGTTCCGCCGCCGAATCGAGGAACAGCCGCGATACCGTGGCCAGGCCGATGATCAGCAGTGACAGCACCACGGTGCGCTGCTCGCCCAGGCGCTGACTGACGCCGATACCGAAGAACATCGCCAGCCCCATGGCCATGACTGGCAGCATCGTCAGGAGAGAGGCCAGGCTGAAACTCAGCGGGATATCACCGCGAATGGCTGATAGCAAAGGACCGACAGCGGCCATGGACGGACGCAGGTTCAGGGCGACAAGAATGATACCGAACATCAGCCAGAAGGCAGGACGGGAGGTTGCGCGAACGTTTTCCATAATCGGACCTTCAAAAACAAGGAGCCGATTAGGCGCGCGAGCCCCGAAGGCGGCAAATCAGAAAGTCTGGAGCGGTATTTAAAAATTAAATAGCTGTGATGCAACGCAGATCCAATGTGGGAGCGAGCCTGCTCGCAATAGCGGTGTGACAGTCAACATACATATTGAATGTGATGGCCTCTTCGCGAGCAGGCTCGCTCCCACAGGGGGATGTGGTGTTTGGTAGATTTTGTTCACTTAAGGCATTTAGTGAATGTTTAGCCAATCCACACCCAAGGTTCTTCAAATCCCGATTTAACGACTTAACCCCCCGTGTGACGCTGCTGCTCATCTGTTTACTGCGGTCTTCTCTATGGACGGTTGTCCGGTCGCACTTCCCTCCGAACTGGCCTTCTGGGCGCTGTGGCACTGTCGCCACGCCCGCCCGCCGGATTCCTGCATGTCCCGTTGATTGTTCTGACAGGTCCCGCGCGGTGCGCCGGGATCAAACCGGCGGCGCCTGTGCGTTTGCCCGACGCGGATAGACGAGAATTCCCATGAGCTGTGCCACGACATCCTTCGCCACGAAAGAAGAAGCCCTGTCCTTCCTGGAACATAATCCGGATATCGAGATGTTCGAGCTGTTCATCCTCGACAACAACGGTGTGCCACGGGGCAAGCTGCTGCATCGCGATGAACTGCTGGCGGTGTACGAGAGCGGGCGGCCGCTGCCGAGCACCATTCTGGGCCTGACCATCAATGGCGATGATGTAGAAAATTCCGGGCTGGTCTGGGACGTCGGTGATATCGATTGCCGGGCCTACCCGATCAGCGGCAGTTTGCAGCGTATGCCGTGGCGATTGATTCCCACGGCGGCGGTGCAGGTCAGCATGCATCCAAAAGAGGGCATGCCCGCAACCATCGCCGACCCACGGCACCTGCTGGCCAAGGTCATCGAAGGTTTGCAGGCCGACGGTTATTACCCGGTGATGGCGGCGGAGCTGGAGTTCTATTTGCTGGATCAGCAGCGCGACAGCAACGGTCGGCCGCAGCCGGCGCGGGATGTCGATGGCGGGCGCCCCCATGGGACTCAAGTTTATGGCTTGCGCGAGCTGGAGCAGATCGAGCCGTTTCTGGCCGACCTTTACAGCGCCTGCAAACTTCAGGGCATTCCGGCGCGCACGGCGATCTCCGAATATGCGCCGGGGCAGGTGGAAATCACCCTCGAACACCGCACCGATGCTTTACAGGCGATGGACGAAGCGGTGCGCTACAAACGGTTGGTCAAGGGTGTGGCCCACAAGCATGGGATGGCGGCCTGTTTCATGGCCAAGCCTTTCGATGATCTGGCCGGCACTGGCATGCACATGCACGTCAGCCTGGCGGACAAGAACGGCAATAACCTGTTCGCCAGCGAAGCCCCGGACGGCACGCCGCTGCTTAAGCAAGCGGTCGGCGGGATGCTCAGCACGTTGCTCGATTCATTGCTGTTGTTCTGTCCGAACGCCAACTCGTACCGTCGTTTCCAGACCAACAGCTACGCACCACTGGCGGCCACCTGGGGCGTGGACAACCGCACCGTGAGTTTGCGGGTGCCCGGCGGGCCGGCATTCTCTCGGCATATCGAGCACCGCATCTGTGGTGCCGATGCCAACCCGTACCTGGCGGCTGCGTCGATCCTGGCCGGGATTCATCGCGGCATCCGCGAGCAGCTTGACCCAGGATCACCCGTGGAAGGTAACGGGTACGCCCAGTCTATGGAATTGTTGCCCACCGACTGGTTGACTACGTTGCGAGCGCTGGAGGCATCGAACTGGGCGCGGGAGGCATTCGGCAGTGAATTTCTTGGCGTGTATCTGGCGGTGAAACGTGCCGAATACCGGCAGTTCATGGGTGAAGTCGGTGAGCAGGACTGGCGCTGGTATCTGCATCAGGCGTGAAACTGGTTTTCATTGCTGAAAGTTTTGGCCCAATGCCATGAACCAACTATTCGTTGGCTTCTTTTTCACGAAAAATTGATGGTCGGCTGCTTAAAATTAGTGTTGTCGCGGTAAATGAAATTTTCACATTTGCCGTGGGCACTTCTTTCCAGGAACAGCCGTTCATCATGTTGAAGTTCAAAGCCGTGCGCCCCGAGTGGGTGACGTTGATTGTCAGTGCCTTTTTATTGGCAGGGTTCAATTCAGTTCTCTGGCAACACCTCTTCGATATCACCGCTGCAGACGGTCAAGGCATCGTCATGCGTGTCGCGTTCGGGGTGATGATCCTGGCGGTCTTCAACATTGTGCTGACCATGCTGGCATTCCGGCCAGTGATGAAACCCCTGTTGACGCTGATCTTTTTGATCAGTGCCGGCGTGGCTTATTTCATGAGCCAATACGGTGTATTGATCGACGCGGGTATGTTGCGCAACTTCGCAGAAACCAATGCCACGGAAGTACGGGACTTACTGTCCACGAAATTGTTTGTTTATATTGTACTTCTCGGAATTTTGCCGTCGTGGTTGTTGTGGAAGATTCCCGTCCACTATCGGCGCTGGCACCGTGAATTATTAAGTAAAGTATTGGTGAGTGTGGCGTCGGTTGCGGTGATTGGTGGTGTAGCCTTGGTCAACTATCAAGGCTTGTCGTCGTTGTTTCGCAATCACCATGAATTGCGCCTGATGGTGGTACCAAGCAACTACATTGGAGCCTCGTTCGGTTATCTGCACGAGCGAGTAGTTTCTGCCCGGCAGCCCTTCATCAACATCGGTGAAGACGCTCGGAAAAACCCGATCTGGCAGACCCACGACCGTAAATCCTTGACGGTACTGGTGGTGGGTGAAAGTGCCCGGGCCGAGAACTTCGGGATCCTGGGTTATGACCGCGACACCACACCCAAACTGGATAAAGAGGCCGGCCTGATTGCCTTCACCGATGTGCATTCGTGCGGCACGGAAACTGCCGTGTCGGTGCCTTGCATGTTCTCCAACATGGGCCGTAAGGATTACAACGCCAGCAAGGCGAAGAATGAGGAAGGTCTGCTGGACGTGCTCAAACACGCGGGTCTGGAGGTTATCTGGCGGGATAACCAGTCAGGCTGCAAAGGTACTTGCGATCGAGTCACTGTCGACAACGTGAGTAACCTGAAAGATCCGGTGCTGTGTGCCAATAGCGAGTGCCGCGATGAAATTCTCCTGCAAGGTTTGCAGCATTTCATTGACACGCTGGATAAAGACACCGTGCTGGTACTGCACCAAATGGGCAGTCACGGTCCGGAATACTTCAAGCGCTACCCGAAAGAATACGAACACTTCACCCCGGTGTGTGAAAGCAATGCACTGAACAATTGCAGCCGCGAAAGTATCGTCAATGGCTACGACAACACGTTGGTGTATACCGACCATGTGCTGTCGACCTTGATTGATTTGTTGCGCAGTAATCAGGACAAAGTCGATACCGCGATGCTTTATCTGTCGGACCACGGCGAATCGCTGGGCGAATACAACCTGTTCCTTCATGGCACGCCTTACATGCTGGCGCCGGAACAACAGAAGCATGTAGCGATGCTGGCATGGTTCTCCGACAGCTATCAAAAATCGTTCTCGGTCGACACCCATTGCCTGCAACTGAGTCGCGAAAAGCCCTTGAGCCAGGACAACCTGTTCCATTCCATGCTTGGCCTGCTGGAGGTCAACAGCAAGGTCTACGACCCGGGGCTGGACATGTTTGCCGGTTGTCGCGGTGCAGTGATCGACGGTGTTCTGGCCAAAAAATGAATGATTCGACCTTTTTTTCACGTAGCGACCGCTAACCTGCGGCGCCTGGAACGTCCAACAAGAGCCCTTGCACATGTCCGCGCAGCCCCCATCCGCCATCGAACTCGAGTTCGCCCGGCGCTACGATCAGGAACACGCTCGCGTCTGCCTTCAGTCGCGACCGCGTGGCCTGGCAGGGCGTTTGACGTTCTGGCGCGACGAGCAACTGGTGCGTAACGCGCTTCAGGTCGCCGGCGAACCGGGATTGATTCTTGATGTGGCCTGCGGTGCCGGGCGCTTCTGGTCGATACTGGCCGAGCATGCGAATCGGGTGATTCTTGCGACTGATCCGTCTCAGGACATGCTCGATCATGCCCGCACCCACCATCCGCAGCACCTGCTGGAACGGGTCAAGACCTTTCAGAGTTCAGCCTTCACCATCGGTTTGTCGGAGAACGCGGTTGATTGCATTTTTTGCATGCAACTGTTTCAACGCATCGTCAGTCCTGAGCATCGGTTGGCCATGCTGGGCGAGTTCCACCGGGTCAGTCGCGATACCGTGATTGTGGCGGTGCGGGTTGATGGGCGTTTCAAGCTCCGCCGATCGGATGGGGAGGGCGCAGAGGTCCAGCCACAGGCGAGCAAGGCCGAACTTGAGGCAGAGTTCAGGCAGGCGGGTTTCCACTTGCTCAACCATCAGGACTTCCTGCCGGGTTGTGCGCGGATGCGGGTCTACGTGCTGCGTAAGGGCAGCTAGGGGGCGTTCTCAATTAGTTTCCACACCGGCGGGGAAACTAATTGAGAACGCCCCCTTGTCTCCTCCTGTCAGACTATTCTTGTGGTCCAGCAGGTATTTTCGCTAAAGCTCTTGTTCAGTGGATGCGCGGAAATCGCCGGGGGCGATATATACTGCGCGCCATTCTTCAAGGGAGAGCCGTGTGGCCATCGATATTCACTGGATTCGCGACAACGATAGCCTCGGTCAGTTTTGTGCCGAGTGGCAGCAGCTGCCATTCGTTGCCCTCGACACCGAATTCATGCGGGTCGACACCTTTTACCCGATCGCCGGCCTGCTGCAGATCGGCGATGGCGTACGCGCTTACCTGATTGATCCGCTGACCATCGACAATTGGCAGCCGTTGGCCGCATTGCTGGAAAACCCGGCCGTGGTCAAAGTCGTGCATGCGTGCAGCGAAGACCTCGAAGTGTTACTGCGCCTGACCGGCAGCCTGCCGGCGCCGCTGTTCGACACCCAATTGGCCGCCGCTTACCTGAACCTCGGTTTTTCCATGGGCTATTCGCGGCTGGTGCAGGAAGTGCTCGGCATCGACCTGCCCAAGGGTGAAACCCGTTCCGACTGGCTGCAACGTCCTCTGTCCGACACCCAGATCAGCTATGCCGCCGAAGATGCCTTGCACCTGGCGGAAGTTTTCGTACAGCTGCGTCCGAAGCTTTCTGACGAAAAATACGCCTGGGTTTTGGAAGACGGTGCCGAGCTGGTGGCCAATCTGCGTCGCGAGGTCGACCCGTATGAGGTCTATCGCGACGCCAAACTGGCCTGGAAACTGTCCCGCGCCCAACTCGCCGTGTTGCGTGAACTTTGCGCCTGGCGTGAGACGCAGGCCCGTGCCCGTGATCTGCCGCGCAACCGCATCGTCCGTGAACATTCCCTGTGGCCGTTGGCGCGCACGCAACCGGACAACCTCGGCGCGCTGGCGAAAATCGAAGACATGCACCCGCGTACCGTGCGTCAGGACGGCGAATTTCTGCTTGATCTGATCAAGCGCTCTGGCAGTGTGTCGCCTGATCAATGGCCACCTGCGGTGCCGGAGCCGTTGCCGGTGGATGCCGCCGCGCTGGTCAAACAGCTGCGCGCGATCGGCCAGGCCGAAGCCGAACGCCTGAACATCGCGCCAGAGCTGATGCTGCGCAAGAAAACCCTGGAAGCGCTGCTCAAGAGCGGCTTCCCCAATGGTCCTTACCAATTGCCTGATTCGCTGCGTGGCTGGCGCCGCGAGTTGATGGGCCAGGCGCTGCTCGACAGCCTGGCCACCGCCGGAGAACAGCCTTGAAACGTATTTGCTCCATCTATCGAAGCCTGAAGAAAAACGAGATGTACCTCTATGTGCTCAAAAGCGATGCACTGGAGCGCGTTCCGGAAAGCCTGATGGCGGCCTTCGGCAAACCGCATCACGCTTTCGATCTGGTGCTGACGCCCGAGCGCAAGCTGTCGCGCGAAGACATCACTGTGGTGCTGGAAAACCTTGAGAAGCAGGGCTACCACCTGCAAATGCCGCCGGCCGAAGACGAATACATCGAGCATCTGCCGGAAGAATTGCTGCGACGCAACGACCCGATGTGATCGGCAGACAGGCTCTGTTCAGAGCCTGTATGAAATACTGGAATGATTTTGGCGATGGCCAGGGCGATGGAGTGATACTCCGTCGGCGGCCGTCTGCACTGTTTTTGAAAGGTTTGAACCATGCGCGTTCTGATTGCTGAACACGACCACCCTGTGTATGCCCAACTGTTGCGTCAGGCAGCGCCTGATCTGGAAGTACTGACCAGCGGCGACTCCGCCGAACTGGCCCGTCAGGCCGCCGATTGCCAGGTCTGGCTCGGTCAGCCGGACCTGCTGGCGACACTGTTGCGCCAGGGCCACACGCCGGCATGGCTGCAGTCGACCTGGGCCGGCATCACGCCGTTGCTGGCCGACGGCCTGCCACGGCACTATCGCCTGACTCGCGCGGTAGGAATTTTCGGTCAGGTTATGGCCGAATACGTACTGACTTACATGCTCGGCCACGAGCGCGAAGTACTGGCGCGGCTGGTCAGCCAGGTCGAGCGAAAGTGGGACAACCGCCAGGGTCAAAGCCTGGCCGGACGCAAGGTGTTGATCGTCGGCACCGGTGATATCGGCCAGACCGTGGCGCAGTTTCTGCTGCCGTTTGGCGTCGAGTTGTATGGCATCGCCAGCGAAGCCCGCGAGCAGACGCCGTTTGTCGAAGTCGCAAGCCTGGCTGATCTGCCGCGTCTGGTCGGTGAAGTGGATTACGTGATCAATCTGCTGCCCAATACCCCCAATACTCACGACCTGTACGACGCCGCACTGTTCAAGCAGTTCAAGCCGACCGGATTGTTCATCAACGTTGGGCGCGGCGTGGCGGTGGTCGATGCGGATCTGGTGGAAGCCTTGAAGGAGGGGCATCTGGCCGGGGCCGTGATCGACGTCTGCCGTCAGGAACCTCTGCCGCAACGCCATCCGTTCTGGACCGCGTGGGGCCTGCTGCTGACCGGCCACAGTTCGGCACCGACGTCGCCACCGATGATGGTGAAGTTGTTCGCCGAAAACCTGCGGGCGTATCAGGCGGGCGAAGCGTTGCGCGGGGAAGTGGATTTCAATCGCGGGTATTGAATCCACCACCAATCAAATGTGGGAGCGAGCAAGCCCGCTCCCACATTTGAACTTCATCGTTGGTTAGAGGGTGAAATCACCTTCAGCCGCCAACTCGCTCAGCGGACGACGCGGGCTTGGCTCTTCGCGCGCTTGCAGGTACTCGGCCAGCGTCGCCTTGTCGCCCAGCTTGCCGATCGCCACCGCCGCGTGCAGCGCATAGCCCTCAGGAATATTCAGCTCTTTGCGGGTCAGTTCCTGATCGAAACCAGCCATGCCGTGCGTGTGCCAGCCGCTGATGCTCGCTTGCAGCGCCAGGTGGCCCCAGGCCGAACCGGTATCGAAGGTGTGCCATAGCGCCGGTGTTTCTTCGGTGGCGCCAGGTATCGCAAAGGTGGTTTTCGAGACCACGATCACCAGCGCCGAGGCATGCTGCGCCCAACTGCGGTTGAATTCATTCAACAGGCCCAGGTAACGCTCCCAGTTCGGCGTGTCGCGACGCGCATAGAGAAACCGCCAAGGCTGCGAGTTATACGCCGAAGGTGCCCAGCGTGCGGCTTCGAAGAAGCTCAGCAGCGTCTCTTCGGCAATGGTTTCGCCGGTGAAGGCGCGGGGCGACCAGCGATCGGTGAACTGAGGGTGAATGGCGTAATCGGCAACGCGTGGGTTAGCGCTCATCAAGAGATTCCTTTACGTCTGAAAGTGAGGGTCGTCTAAAAAACCGGCGGGCGCAGTTGAGCTGAGCGATAGAGTTTTTCGAGAGCCTGGGCCGTTCACCTGAATGCAACGCGGTTGAGCGTTAATGGCACGTGGGCAGGGCTCTTTGCAGCTGGCAAAGCTACCGGGCGGCGCAAAAACTCACAAGTGCCGTGTACCGGCAGTCGCCAATGCTTGGCCCGCCGGTGCCTTGGCACTAGACTGGCGGCCTTTTCACCACCTGATGTTGATGCTTGAGCCATGGCCGCCAAAGTCGAACCGTTCTGGATACGCAAAACCCTCGATCAACTCGATCAAGAGGAATGGGAATCGCTGTGCGATGGCTGTGGCCTGTGCTGCCTGCAAAAACTCGAGGACGAAGACGACAACTCCGTCTACTACACGCGTATCGCCTGCAAACTGCTGGACCTCAAAACCTGTCAGTGTACCGATTACCCCAACCGCCGCGACTTTGTGCCCGATTGCATCCAGCTCACGCCGGGCAAGGCCGATGAGTTCAAATGGCTGCCGCCGACCTGCGGTTATCGACTGGTCAGCGAAGGCAAGGATTTACCGCTCTGGCATCACTTGGTATGCGGTGATCGCGAGGCGGTGCATCACGAACGTATTTCCCAGTCCGGGCGCATGCTCGCCGAGGGCAGCGTGGCCGAAGACGATTGGGAAGACCATCTGATTTTTCGCGCGGGTTGATTCCCATTGCTTTGTGGCGAGGGAGCTTGCTCGCGCTTGAGTGCGTAGCACTCACAAAATAGGAAGTGATGACAAAAATTCGGGGCCGCTACGCAGCCCAGCGCGAGCAAGCTCGCTCGCCACAATAGGAGTGTGTATGGCTGTGGGAGTGCGGCGGGCGTTGGCTGTCGGGCTGCTGGCCCTGAGTTTGCCTGTATGGGCGGCGAAGAAAGTCGATCTGGATTATCACGTGCGCCTGTTGCCGCAAAGCGATCAGGCCGAAGTGCGCCTGACCCTGGCCCAGGGCTCGGCGGTGCGCAGTCTGGATTTCGACTTGGGCGATGGCAGTCACTACAGTGATTTCAAGGCCGATGGCCAATGGCAGCTCACACCGGGCAAACAGGCCCGTGGTGTCTGGCGTCCGACCGCCGAAAAGGCCAGCCTGACCTACCGCGTGCGCATCAGCCATGGGCGCAAGAGCGGCAGCTTCGACACCCGAATGACGCCGAACTGGGCGCTGATGCGTGGCGATGACCTGGTGCCCGCGGCCAAACTCGATCAACAGGACGGTATCGAGCTGGTCTCACGCCTTGAATTCGAATTGCCCACCGGTTGGAAAAGCGTCGAAACCGCCTGGCCGCGGATCGGTAAGAACAAGTTCCGGATCGACAACGTCTCGCGCCTGTTCGATCGTCCCACTGGCTGGATGCTCGCCGGCCACCTCGGCAGCCGCCGCACGCGGCTGGGAGAAACCGAAGTCACCGTCGCCTCGCCACAGGGGCAGGGCATGCGCCGCATGGACGTGCTGACGCTGCTGACCTTTGTCTGGCCGCAAGTGCAGGAAACTTTTCCGCGTCATCCCAGCAAGTTGCTGATTGTCGGCGCCAACGACCCGATGTGGCGCGGCAGCCTGGCCGCGCATGAATCGATCTACCTGAACACGCGTCTGCCGCTGGTCAGCGAAAGCGGCAGCAGTGCCTTGGTGCGTGAATTGGCTCAAGTGTTCGGGCGGATCAACGACAGCCAGCGCAGCGACTGGATCAGCGAAGGGGTTGCCGAGTATTACGCCATCGAACTGGTGCGCCGCGCAGGCGGCATGAGTGATGAGCGGTATGAAAGCCTACACAGCAAGTTGGTCAAGGACAGCCAGAAGGTCAGCACGTTGCGCGGTGAGCAGATCAACCCGGCGCAGGTGGCCAAAGCGGTGGTGTTGCTACAGGAACTGGACCGCGAGATTCGCCTGAAGACCCGCAACAAGCGCTCGCTCGATGATGTGCTGCGTGGGGCGATGCAGTTGGAGAGTGTGGATACGAAGGCATTCGTTCAGCTCGCGGAAAGCGTTATTGGCGAGTCTTCCAAGGTGCTTGATACCGGATTGTTGCAATAAAAAATCAAAAGATCGCAGCCTTCGGCAGCTCCTACATTGGGATGGTGTACCACCTGTAGGAGCTGCCGAAGGCTGCGATCTTTTGATCTAAAAGGGTTAAACCCCAGCCTTCGGCGAATTCAACGAATCATTTCCCGTCACGGTCGCCGTGCTGGTCGCCGCTTCGGCATTGGCTTTCATGCGGGCCAGCTCATCCCCGGCGCGCTCGATTCTCGCGCGTGCGTTTTTCATGTCCTGACGGTTCTTTTCCAACAGCCTTTTCGCCGAGCAATGCCCAGTGATTCCCCGGGCCAGGGCCATGCCGCCGATGGCTATTTCAATCAATCCGAACACGCCGCCGCGTCGCAGGCCCTTGCTCAGCATGACCACGCCGCCCGCCAGGGAGCCGGCGCGCTCCCAACCATGAACGTTCTGTACGGAAGGGCTCTGGAACGGGGTGGTTTCGATACGTTCTACAGGATTGAACTCGCGCATGATCTGTCTCCAGGCAGGGAAGGGTTGCTTCAGCAATAGATATTTAGCTGACTGCCTGGGCGAGCGGCTTGTTCCATCGAATATGCGGCAATTCAGCGGAATTTCGGCCCCGAGCGGGTGTTGTTGCCCTTGGCCATGCGGTCGTACAGCACAACGTTGACGGTGGCCGCCAGATTCATGCAGCCGGTGGTCGGGATGTAGACCACGTCTTCGCACCAGTCACGGATTTCTTTATCCAGCGAGCCGTCTTCGGGGCCGAAGATGTAGAGGGCGCGATCCGGGTGCGTGTATTCCGGCAGCGAGCGGGCGCCGTCGACCAGTTCAACAGCGACCGGGACACAGCCCAGGGGCAGGATTCTCTTCAGGTCGTCGATGCCGATCAGCGGAATGTCGTAATGGACTTTCTTGGTGTCGGTGACGAAATCGGCAGCGCGTTCATAGCGCTTGCCGGTGTAAAACACCGACGCCACGCCATAGCAGCCGGCGGCGCGCATTACCGAACCGACGTTCTCCGGTGATTTGGGGTTGTACAAACCAATGCAGCTGTACCGTTTATCTGCCACGAGCGGGGTGCCTTCGGGGAAAAAACGGCGATTATACGGGGATTGGGGGAGGGGTGTTCAGTTTGGAGATTGGTGGTGTCTGAGCAATTGCTATCGCGAGCAGGCTCGCTCCCACATTGGATCTTGGGTGTTCACAAGTACTATATGCACAGAAGATCCCCTGTGGGAGCGAGCCTGCTCGCGATGAGGCCAGTTAGGGCACTGAAGATCTTTAATCTTCTTTCTTCATCAACCCCGCCAACGCCGCAAACGGGTTGTGCGTCGCCTTGGCAATCTTCGGTGTACTCAGCGAACCTTCATCGAAATACTGCTGATCGGTATAACGCGAGTGTTCGTTGTCGTGGCAATACAGGCACAACAGCTCCCAGTTCGAGCCATCCTGAGGGTTGTTGTCATGGTTGTGGTCGCGGTGATGCACGGTCAGTTCGCTCAGGCGTTTGCCGGAGAACTCACGGGCGCAGCGGCCGCACACGTGCGGGTACATCTTCAGGGCCTTGTCGCGGTAACCCATTTCCTTGTCGCGTTGGTTGTCGGCAAGGATGCGGTCCAGCTTCGACGTGTTGGACGGAGGCGTTGACGAACTCATGGGTTCACCTTTGTAAAAAGACTAATGACGGTTATGAGCCAAGTGTAGGGCCTGTCATCACTTATTTCCTAGGCCGCGCCGGGTCTGCTGTGGCGCAACGCGGCCTAGGAAATAAGTGATGACAGGCCCACGCTCAGCCCTTGAGCTTTTCGGCAATCCAGATGGTGTGGCGGGTGCCCTTGTTGCCGTGGGCGAAGACTTGCACTTCCTCGGCTTTGAAACCGGCTTTTTTCAGCTTGTCGGAAAACTGCCGGTCGGCGCTGGCCGACCACACCGCCAGCACGCCTTTTGGCCGCAGGGCCTTGGCACACGCGCTCAGGCCGCCGGCGGAGTAGAGCCAGCTGTTGGCCTTCTGGGTCAGACCTTCGGGGCCGTTGTCGACGTCGAGCATGATCGCATCGAAACCTTGTGGCTCGGCTTGCAGCACCTTGGCCACGTCTTCCATGCGGATCACGGTGCGCGGGTCAAGCAGTGGGTTGCCGGCTTTCTCACCAAGGGGGCCACGGTTCCACTCCACCACGCCGGGTACCAGTTCGGCGACCACCACTTCAGCCGTCTTGCCCAAGTGCTTGAGTGCCGAGGCGAGGGTGAAGCCCATGCCCAGGCCACCGATCAATACCCGCGAATTTGGCCGGCCGGCGACCTTGCGGCAAGGGATTTCGGCCAGGGCATCTTCGGAACCGTGCATGCGGGTGTTCATCAACTGCCCGCCGTCACCGCCCTGAATCTTGATGACGAAATCCTCGCCGTATTCGAACAGGCACAGGGCACCGCCGTTTTCAGGAATGGGGGTGGTGTCGAGCAGAACGAAACGTTTCATGGGGCTCTCTTGAGGAGAAATTGATATACCGAGGAAGGCAAACGAGCGCAGTTGGGAGTAGCCTGCAAAAGACAACAAGGCCAACGGAGCCATTGATGAAGCGCACCATTCTAACGGTCATTGCCCTGGCCGCGCTCTCGATAACTGCAGTGCAGGCCCAGGAGCTGCAAACCATCCCCACCAGCCCCGTGCCGATGCCCGGTTCACCCGGCACCGCCACCCCGACGCCGTACCCGCAGATCACCCCGACCAGCGTGCCCAAGGCCGGTTCCGGCAATGGCGGACCACCGTTGTTGCCACCGATCGAAATGCCCAACCCGCCCAAGGACCAGACCTTGCCGGGCCTTGAGCCGAGTACAACGAAAATCAAAACGCCGGGCGGGTAAGTATCTAAATCTGCTGCGAGAGCAGTTGCCCATCGGCCATGCGCAAGCGCTTGGAAAGGGAAACGGCGAGGGCGCGGATGATCTTGGCGGCGATTTTCGGCGCGTCGTTAAGCATCTTTTCCAGGGAGTCCTTGCCCAGGTTGAGCAACTGGCAATTGCTCGCGGCCACGCAACTGGCTGAGCGCCGTTCACCGTCGAGCACAGCCATTTCGCCGAACGCCCGACCGCTGCGCAAGGTGGCCATGGTCACCCGTTGCCCGTCGCTGTTGGTCTTCTGCACCGCGACCTGTCCGGTGTGGATGATGCACATGAAACTGCCGGCATCGCCCTCATGGAAAATCTCTTTGCCTTCGGGAATGGTGCTGATGCTGAAATAACCCGAAGCCGCCACGAAGTCTGCCGGCAGCAGTTGATCGAACAGGCCGCAGTCCATCAGCCAGTCGCGAATTTCGTTGTTCAGTAAGGTCGGTTCTGACATGTCGTCACGGTCTTTTTCTTGTGTCTGGTTCCGGTTTTTTGGATGTCCCCAATCCCTTGTGGGAGCGAGCCTGCTCGCGATGGCGGAGGCACATTCAACATGGATATTGAATGTGATGCCCTCATCGCGAGCAGGCTCGCTCCCACAGGGGATATGTGTTGCATCCGGTCTGGCGTACTGGTGTTAAGACCGGTACGCCGGGCCAAGTTCCTCAGGCGATGTCCAAAACCTTGAAAACAAATGCGTATTCGAGGGCTACGTCACGTAATCCCTGATAACGACCGCTCATCCCGCCATGGCCGGCACCCAGTTCAGTCTTGAGCAACAAGGCGTTGGTGTCGGTTTTGGTCGCGCGCAATTTCGCCACCCACTTGGCCGCTTCCCAGTACTGCACGCGACTGTCGTTGTAGCCGGCGATTACCAGCGTTGCCGGATAGGCTTGCGCGGTGACGTTTTCGTACGGGGCGTAGGCCTTGATCCGATCATAGACGTCCGGCTCTTGCGGGTTGCCCCACTCGTCGTATTCCGTGACGGTCAGCGGCAGTTCCGGGTCGAGCATGGTGTTGAGCACGTCGACGAACGGCACTTCGGCAATCGCCGCAGCGAACAGCTCCGGCCGCTGATTGAGTACCGCGCCGATCAGCAAACCACCGGCGCTGCCACCGCTGATCGCCAGCTGCGATGGGGTGGTGAAGCCGTTGGCTATCAGGTGTTCGGCGCAGGCAATGAAGTCGCTGAAGGTGTTGTGCTTGTGTTCCTGCTTGCCGGCGCGGTACCAGGCTTCGCCCAGCTCACCGCCACCGCGTACATGGGCGATGGCAAACGCCATGCCGCGATCCAGCAGGCTCAGGCGGGCGTGGGAGAACCACGGGTCGAGGCTTTCGCCGTAGGCGCCGTAGCCGTACAGATAAAGCGGCGTCGGCTTGCCGAGGAACTCGCGTTTGACCACAAGGCTGATCGGCACTTGCGTACCGTCCGGTGCGGTTGCCCAAAGCCGCTGGCTGACATACGCATCGGCGTCGAATGGGCCGAGCACCGGGGTTTCCTTGAGGACTTGCTGCTCGCCGGTGGTCAGAATCAGTTGGCGGATCTGCGCTGGACGGTTCAAGGCTTCGTAGCGCAGACGGATCCGGTCGCTGACAAATTCCAGGCTGTTCTGCACATGCAGGCTGTAGGCCGCGTCCGGCAATTGCACGCGATATGGCACTAAATCCCGTGGGCGGACTTCGATGATCGGCAGGCCACCTTCGCGCAGGCTCAGGGTCATGGCCTCGGCGTTCAGGCTCATGCCTTCGAGCATCACTGTGTCGCTGTGGGGAATCAGGTTCTGCCAGTCGGCTTCGGTCGGCGCGACGCCAGTATCGATGGCTTGGTACAGGGCGAAGTTGATGCCGTCGCGGTTGGTGCGGATCAGCCACGTCCACTCACCATCGAGTTTGCCGTGGTCGACATCGTATTCATGTTCTTCGACCCTCGGCGCCAGGCAGGTAAAGGCCTGATGCGGCAGCGAGGCGTCGAGCACCCAGACTTCGCTGGTGGTCTTGCTGCCCAGCGACAACAGCAGTTGCCGTTCGGAGCTTGAGCGGTAGCAATGCAGGAAGAATCGGCCGTCCGGCTCATGGAACACTTCTTCGGCCGCGGTGCCGTCCAGCCGATAGCGGAACAATTTGTGCGGGCGATGGGTGTCGTCGAGTTCGCCGAAGAACAGCGTCAGGCTGTCGTTAGCCCAGGTCATGCTGCCGTCGCAATCCTGGAATTCCAGTTCGCTGACGCGGCCGCTGGATAATTCCTTCACGAACAGCGTGTAAATCTCTTCGCCGCTGGAGTCGATGCTGTAGGCCAGACGCTGGTGGTCCGGGCTGATGCTGAACGCGCCCAGGGAAAAGAAGCCGCCCTTGGCCAGCACGTTCGGATCAAGCAGCAGCAGTTCCTGGCTTTCGTCAATCTGCAGGCTGCCATCGACCGGACGCGGGCAGCGGTAATGGCGGGCGTACTCGTCGCCGGCAGTGGTGCGCGTGTAATACAGGTACGGGCCCCAGGGCGAGGGCAGCGACAGGTCGGTTTCGAGAATCCGCCCCTTGATCTCTTCGAACAGGGTTTCGCGCAGCCCGGCTTGATCGGCGGTTTGTGCCTCTTGATAGCGGTTTTCAGCTTTCAGGTAATCGAGCACCGCGTCGGTGTCGCGCTCCTGCAGCCAGGCATACGGGTCGGAACCGTCGGCCTTGTGGGCAATCGGAGCGCTGGTGACGTTGGCGGATAGGGGCATGAATGGCTCTCGAACAATGTACGGAATAGGGGCTTCGCAACCTGTGGGAGCGGGCTTGCTCGCGAAGGCGGTGTGTCAGGCAACATCAATGTCGAGTGATACTCCCTCTTCGCGAGCAAGCCCGCTCCCACATGGAATGCGCTTAACTCACTGGTATTGGGACAAGCCTGACGTGCGAAAAGTCGTTACTATAAGCGCCTCTTTGCCTGCCTTGCCATGGACACCATGACCGAGAACGACTATCTGATCGCTTGGGGCCTCTACGCCTTTGCCGCTTTAGGCTGCCTGTTGGTGTGGATGCGCATCACCCGCTGGATGTGGCGCTGGCTGCGTGAGCCGTTGCGGCTGCTGGTGGCGGTGTTGCTGTTCAGCCCGACCATCATCGACCCGGTGAAGGAAAAGGTCGCTCCGGCCATCGCCATCACTGCCCTCGATCTGCTGTTCAAGGTCGGCAACAACGCCTGGCGCGCGATTTCCGATCTGTTCATGTACGGCATGATTGCCTTCGGCATTTACCTGGTGTTCGTGGCGATCCGTTTTCCCATCGAGCGCGCCTCCAACGCTCGCAAGGAACAGGCGGCTGCCGCCAAGGCAGCGGCGCGGGCCGACGAGCCTGACGATGATCAGCCTTTCGGCGGTGCCGGCGATGATCGTTACGGCCGGCCACCGGTGCCGAGCAACCCTCAGCGTTTGCGGGTCGAACCGCGTCTGTAACGGTGCCCCTGTACTGAATCGAGAGTCCGAGCATGTGTGAGTTATTGGGCATGAGCGCCAATGTCCCGACCGATATCGTGTTCAGCTTCACCGGGCTGATGCAGCGCGGTGGCCGCACCGGGCCGCACCGTGACGGCTGGGGCATCGCTTTTTATGAAGGCCGTGGCCTGCGGCTGTTCCAGGACCCGGCGGCGAGCAGCGAGTCGGAAGTGGCAAACCTGGTGCAGCGCTATCCGATCAAAAGCGAAGTGGTGATCGGGCACATTCGCCAGGCCAACGTCGGCAAGGTCTGCCTGTCCAACACCCACCCGTTCGTGCGCGAATTGTGGGGGCGCAACTGGTGTTTCGCCCATAACGGCCAGTTGGCCGATTTCAACCCGACCGCCAGTTTTTACCGCCCCGTTGGCGATACCGACAGCGAAGCGGCATTTTGCGATTTGCTCAATCGGGTACGCGCTGCGTTCCCCGAGCCGGTAGAGATCGAAGCACTGTTGCCGGACCTGGTGGCCGCCTGCGCCGAGTACCGCAGCAAAGGCGTGTTCAACTGCTTGCTCAGTGATGGCGACTGGTTGTTCTGCTACTGCTCGAGCAAACTGGCGCAGATCACCCGCCGTGCGCCTTTTGGCCCGGCGCGCTTGAAGGATGTCGATGTGATCGTCGACTTTCAGGCCGAAACCACGCCCAACGATGTGGTCACGGTGATTGCCACCGAACCCTTGACCGAAAACGAAACCTGGACCCGCTACGAACCGGGCCAATGGAGCCTCTGGCGACGCGGTGAATGCGTCAGCCAGGGCAAGACCGAATAAGGATCTCTCCCCCATGTTGCTCAGTTATCTTCGGCTGGTGTTGTTCGCGGCGGGCCTGTTGATCGGTGTCCAGGTGCCTGGGTTCATCAGTGACTATGCCAAGCGGGTCGAGGCGCATCTGATTGAGGCGCAGACCGGTTTGAGCGGTTTTCAGGGCACTGCCAATCAGTTTTTCAAGGGTGACATGCAGGCGCTCGTGGCCCATTACCGTGCCAGCGAAGATCCGATCTTTCGCAGCGATGCCGACAGCCTGAGCACCTTGCTCACCCGTCAACTGGCCCTCGACAAGCAATTCCAGGCCATGCAGGGCCCGTGGTACATCCGCGTCCTGCAAGTGGCCCTGGCCGCCGACCCGGATATTCGCAAGGAAACCTGGAACGGCTACAGCTATCAGATCCTGCTGACGCCGGAAGCGATGATCTGGGGCATGAGCGGCGCGTTGCTGCTGTCGTTCGGCATTGAATGCCTGTTCCGACTGATCGACTGGGTGGTGTTGGGCGGCAAGCGTTTGCGCCAGAGCCGGCCGATTGAAGACCGGGATGTGCGCGGTTTGTAAGAAAAAGATCAAAAGATCGCAGCCTTCGGCAGCTCCTGCAGCCGACTTGCCGGCGATTGCCGCGACACGAATGCCTGGCAGATCGCATCGCCGGCAAGTCGGCTCCTGTTTTTACCAATCGACCGAGTAGCTCATGCTCAGCGTGCGGCCTTCCGCGTTGGCGTACGGCGCTCTGGCGTTGGCCTGGGTGAACAGGTTCTGGTAGGTGCGGTTGGTCAGGTTGTACACGCCGCCTTCAAGACGACCGACCGGCAGTTGCACGGACCCGAGCAGGTCCACCAGCGTATAGCCTTCGATCTCGCGTCCGTTGTTGTCCTTGGCGGCGGCGTCGTAACTGGACAAATGCATGCCTTGCAGGCGCAGGGTGTAGTCGTCTTCTGTGTAGCCGACGAACAGTGTGGTCTTGGCCGGTGAGATGCGCGTAGCCGGCAGATCGATCCATTTGCCGTTCTGCTCGGTCTCGCCTTTGGCCCAGGCATAAGTGCCACCCACCGACCAGCGATCGGTCGCGCGGTAGGTCAGGCTGTTTTCAATGCCGCGAACCCGCTCTTTCTGGTTGATCAGGCGCAATACGCGATCATTGGCATCGTAGAACTGGGTCACGTCCGAGGTGTTTTCGTACACGGTGACGTCGGCCTGCCACTGGTCCCAGTTACCGCGCCAGCCCAGTTCGTAACTGTCGACCTTGATGGCCTGGGCGTTGAGACTCTGAATGTCGAAGGTGCTGCTGACATCACGCATGAAGCGCTGGATATCCGGCAGCGAAAACCCCTGGCTGTAATTGGCGAAGACGTCCTGGTTTTCACTCAGGTGGTACACCGCCCCCAGGTTGTACAGCGTGGCATCGTATTTGAGGGTGTCACCGGGCAGCGTTGCGCGTACGCCGGTCTGGACGATCTGACCATAAGCGATGCTGTCGGAGACATCGCTTTCGATCCATTCGCGGCGCACACCGCCACGCAAGGTCCAGTCACCGATGTCCCAGGACATCTGCCCAAACAGCGACTTGGTGGTGGTTTCGATGTCCGGGCCCAGCTCGTAGGTGGTGCCGGTCTTGGTGTAGTTCAGGCCATTGAGCGTGTATTGATCACCTCGTTGGCGAGAGCGCTCATTATCATAGTCGGCGCCCCAGACCAGATTGCCCGTGGCACTCCCGATCGCCGGCAGCGGCGTGTCGATGGCCGCGCGCAGTCCGTAGACATCCTGCACACTGTTGTTATCGGAGATCCCGGCCCTGCCTCGCGACAGGTCCGGAAAGAACAGTGCATCGGTGCGGCGCCAGTAGCTTTCCAGTTGCAGGCCCTGACCGTAGAAGTCCTTGTCGGCGTAGTTGAGGTTGACCGCCTGGTTATGGGTATAGGGTTGGTCGTCGAGTTTCAGCCCTTTGACGGCCACGGCTTGCTGGCGGTTTGTCGGGTCTTTTGTGTAGCCAGTGTCTTGCTGGTCCTTGTAGTCCTGCAACGACAGGCTGAGTTTTTTGTCGGCATCCAGTTCGTAACCGAAACGACCTTGCAGGTCATAGGTTTCGGTGTCCATGTTGCTGCCCTGGGAAGTGTCCTGAGGGATGCGGTTGCCGTTGCCATCGTACTGATCGTTACGCTGGGTCAGATCGGCGGAGACGTACCAGTCAAGGGCATCCTTGCGCCCCGTCGCACTCTGGAAGGCTTCGTAGGCGAAGCCTTTGCGGTTGAGGTTGTTGCCGCTGGTCAGGCCCAGTTTGCTGCTGTAGGCAATGTCCTGGCCCTGATTGCGCTTGGTGATGATGTTGATGATGCCGCCTGAAGCACCGGCACCGTAGATGCTGCTGGCGCCGGAAATCACTTCGATGCGTTCGATGCTGGCCGGGGCGATGCTGTTGAGCTGGCGGTAGTTGTCGCGCGTGGCGTTCTGCGATACGCCGTCGATCAACACCAGCATGTTGCGCCCGCGCAGGGTCTGACCGAAGTTGCTCATCCCGCCGCTGGACGGCGCAAGACCGGGAACCAATTGCCCGAGGATGTCGGAGACCCGGCGACCCGCGCCGCTCTGCTCACGGACTTGCTGTTCGTCGATCACCTGGACCGAGCCCGGAATCGAAGCAATGCTCGCTTCGCTGCGAGTAGCAGATACGACGGTGGCTTGCATGTTCAAGGTGCCGGGCTGCTGCTCGGTATCCTCGGCCCAGGTCTGGGCGCTGAAGGTACCGAGCAGCGGGATCAGCAGGGAGAGTTTGGTTCGGATCATGACGTGGTCTTTTTTAGTTGTGATAAGTGTGGGGCGATAAGGTCGAGCGGTCAGGCGCGGCGTTGAACGAGCGCACCCAGCGGATCCCGATGGCGGCGATGGCGTAGGTCAGTGCCACCAGCCAGAAACTGTGAGCCAGGCCGACCAGGCCCATGCCGATCCCGCCAAGGACGACGCCGAGCAGAGCGCCAGCCTTTGCCGCGCTGTTGCCCAGGCCCAGCGCGAAGCCCTGCTGGGTTACGGAAATGGTGTTGGCGATCAGTGCATAGGCGACGGGCAGCAGGGCGCCTTGCCAGATGCCCCAGACAAGTCGACTGACGAGAAACCCCAGCCATTCGTTGGCCAATGCCGTGGCCGCCAGCGTCAGCGCACACAGCCAGGCCACGCCTTCGATGACGCGCAAGGTGTAGGCCGGCTGCCAGCGGTCGAACAGGCGTCCCCACAGCGGTGCGGAAATCGCCAGGGTCGCGGCGCTCGCCGCGTAGGTGGCGCCGATCAGCCAACTTGGGGCATGCAGAATGTTCGCGACATACAGCGCGTAGAACGACTGCGGCATCATCTTCGCGGCCTGAATCAACACGATCACCAACAGGATTCCACCGAGCCAGCCTTTGGGCAGGGCGACCGGTTCAACCGCTTTTTTCTTCGAGGTCCGAGCCTTGTCGGCCGGCAGGAAAAAACTCCCCAGTGCGCACAGCAGGCAAATCGCCGTCGCGCCATAACAGAGCAGGGCAAACCCCGAGACGTCCATCAGCCAGCCACCCAGCACCGGGCCGATCAATGAGCCGACGGCGGTGGCCGATTGCAGGCGCGCCAAGGTGTGACCACGTCTGGAACTGTCGCAGCAGGCCAAGGCATAGGCTTGCGCGGCAGCGAGAAAACCGGCCAATGCGCCTTGCATCACGCGAATACCCACCAGCAGCCACGGGTCGAGGGTGATGGCCGCCAACCCTTGGCACAGCGCGAGTGCCAGCAACGCCCGAACAATCATTGGTTTGTGTCCGGTGCGATCCCCCAACCGGCCCCACATGGGCGTCAGGAGCATGGCCGCCAGCATCGGACCGGCATAAACCAGCGCCGATAGCAGCGCGGTGTAGCCGGCGCCCTCCGGCCCGAGCAGATGCTGGATCTGCAAGGGCCAGAACGGGCCGCTCATTTCCATTGCGCCCATGGAGACAAACTGGATGACGATCAGCAGTCGCAAGGCGCGACCGTCAGCGAGCATGGGTGTTGGGTCGCAGAGGGTTACTCAGGCGTCCGACGATGTCGGCATGGCTGTCGAGCAAGCGCATGCGCATGAACGATTTGGCGGGCCAATCCTGTTCCAGCAAGGCCTGGCGCTCGCTTTCCCAACGTGCCGGTTCAACGCGCTCGCGCAAGGTCTCGAAGCACTGCGCAACGTGCGATGCCAATCGCTCCCAAAGGATGCTCTCCGACACATTCCAGTGGCGGGCACAGAGCAAAGTCAGCTCACCGAGGTGGCACATGAAGGTGGTGTGCAAGAGTTTGTCGCGGACAAAGCCGGAGTCGTCATACAGGGTCATTTTCGGATCGTGCAGCTGGATATCCAGGCCCTTGGCATGCAGGGTTTTGCGATCGATACGAACGTCGCCGAAATCACGTAATAGCAGCCGATTCAACTGCCCGTCAGCACCCATCACCATGAAACTGTTTTGCTGATGCGCTTCGAACGCCACGCCATACATCAGGTAAATGCCCAGCAGACTCGGTACGGCAATCGACAGGTAATCCTCGAAGAACGTCAACATGGCCTCGCTGTCGTCACTGCCCTGAGCCAGCCTTACCCAATCACGCAGCAACGGTTGTTCGAATTCGTTGACGGCGAACAGACTGCCGACCGGCACCGCCAGCTCGCCTTCTTGCAGGAGGGTCAGCGGGTTGTCGCGATACAGCACGGCAGCATGCCGGGAGCGCTCGTCATCGGCCGGCAGTGGTGCGTAGTGCACGCCGATGCGCTCGGGAACGATGTTCAGCAGACGCTGAATCTGCGGCTCCTGATCGAGAATATCCAATACCAGTTGGCTGATGCGCGGCCCCATCCGGGCGGAGCGCGGTGACACGGTGCGCTGCACGCTGGTCAGTCGCAGAGCCACCGGCAGTTTGACCATCGGCGCCACGCGACTGGCCTGCGGCAGGACCGTGCGGAAGGACATGGTCGGGTGACCGGTAAAAGCCATGATGTCAGTGACAATCAGCAGGTTGTCGGCGATCTCGTTGGCGAACGAATGTGGCAGCTCTTCATGGGCTTGCCATGGGTGAGACGGAAGCGGGAGGTAATCCTTTGCATCCAGGCCCAGCTGCTGCAAATGGCGTTGCAATTGCTCGGCGGCCTGAGGGAAGTGACCTTGCCACCAGTCCCAGTAATCGGTGGTGCCGGCCAGCGCTTCGACGTGTGCGTACTGGCGGTGCAGGGCGCACAGGACGATCGGAAAACTCGCTTCGAATTCTGGCGAGAAAGCGATGACCTGAGCGGCGCTCAAGCCCAGTTTGGTCTTGTAGTTCGGGTGCCACGGATGGCCGAGCGTGCCCCACTGTTCGAGCAATGACGTAGGGTTCTGGTGGCTGGGGCCGGTTTTGAGCCAAGCGAGCAGATTGTCGTCGTATTCGGTATCGATCTGCTCTCTCAGGCGCTCGGTCCATCCATGGTGAAACGCCAGGCACAGGGTGTCGTTGCTGAAGCTGTCATCCAGCTCCCGGGCCAGACGTTCCAGTACCTGCGGGGAGGCTGGCGGGTTGAGCTGAGTGCTGAGATGAGCAAGCAGTTCGCTGGGCAACTGGATTTTTTGGGGCAGTCTGTCGGGAGTGTGCAGGACGATGCTGCCGCGTACGTCCCAGCTGTTCATTCTGCCGCCGGACAAGTGCTCGAAGCAAAGATGCGCGCCATCGCCAAGTGGCAGCCAGCAACGGCTGGAGTCGTCGTATTCGCAGGCGTCGGGGTTGATCAGATCTTCACGAAACAGCGCCTGGATCAGGCGTTGGAAACAGCGTTGGGCGGCGGGCTCCAGCGCATTGCTCAAATGATCGAGCGTGATGCGGTGGGACTGGAAAGCCTGAGTGCCAAGCGCTTCGCTCCAGTGAGCGAGCAATTGTTGCTGTTTTTGCGTGTGAGCGCGCATCAGGTCCGACTCCTTCTGGACAATTGTTTAGCTGAAAGCGCGCAGAGAATACCTCCTTGAAAAAATAATGCAAATGATAGTGGTTCGGATTTAGAGTTTGAGAAATATCCTTCAGATGCTGACCTGTGGTTTGCTCAAGACGATGTAGTGCTCGCCCACTTTCTGCGAATAGCGCTCCACGACTTGCTGACACAACGCCACGATTTCTTCGACCCATTCCACGCCAACCCGCCACGACACCACCACCTGCAAATTCGGCGGTCGCTGATCGATGGCCAGCAAGGTCAATTCCCCACGCGCCAATTCCTCGGCTACCAATACCGGCGGTAGCGCGCCAATGCCAAATCCGTCCCGTAACAATCGGGTAATCGCCGACACTGAATTCACACAGTTCAGCCGTGGCGCCATGACCCCATTGGCCTGCATCAGGCTCAAGATGTCCTGATGAGGATGGGAGTTTTTCGAATAGGTGATGATCCGCTCCCGCGCCAGATCGGCGACACCTGAATACTCGCGGTTGTAGATGGAATTGCTGGCCACGATCCAGCCCATCGGATGACTGGCCAGCTCCAGGCTGCGCACGCTTTCCTGACGCAACAAGTCGGTTTGCAAGATCAGATCGAGAAAGCCTTTTTGCAGCTGATCGCAGAGGTTGAGCGCGGTATCGGCCACCAGCTCGATTTCCACCAGCGGGTAATGATCCATCATCTGCGCCACCAACGGGCTGAGCCAGGTGTGGATGACGGTGTCCATGACGCCGATCCGGACCCGCCCGACCTTACTCGAACGCGTCTCGATCGACTGCTTGAGCGCCTGCATCGTGTCCATCATCTGCTCGGCGTATTCGAGCACTTTCAAGCCTTCAGGCGTCAGGCTCACGCCGCGAGAATCGCGCAGGAACAGCTTCACCCCGAGCTCGCCTTCGAGTACGGCGATACGGCTGGAAATCGACGCCTGGGTGGTGAAGAGCTTGTCTGCCGTCAGGCGAAAACTCTTGAGTCGGGCGACCCAGACAAAGGTCTCGAGAAACTTCAGGTTCATGGCATCAACTTTTTCTTATGCCTTGGCCGGGTTTTTATTAGTTGGACGCAGCAGGGCCAAGCGTCCAAAAATCGACGCATCCGGTTCCCACGATAGGCGTCGTCGGGGCTCAGAACAATACCAATAAAATTTGCACGGAGACTTGCCATGAGTGCGCCCGACACCCTCATTCCCAAAGCCACGGCTCGCCCGGGACCCTTCGATTGGTACCACAACATCAATAAGCAGGAACGTCGTACGTTCTGGAGCTGCAAGATCGGCTATGGCCTGGACGGCATGGACACCCAGATGCTCAGCTTCGTGGTGCCGACCCTGATTGCCATGTGGGGCATTACCACTGGCGAAGCCGGGCTGATTCACACCAGCACCTTGATCGCCTCGGCCATCGGTGGCTGGGTGGCAGGGATTCTCTCTGACCGCATCGGCCGGGTGCGCACCCTGCAACTGACCGTTCTGTGGTTTGCCTTCTTCACCTTCCTCTGCGGCTTCGCCCAGAACTACGAACAACTGTTGATCAGCCGCACGTTGATGGGCTTCGGTTTCGGCGGTGAATGGACCGCCGGCGCGGTGCTGATGGGCGAAGTGATTCGCGCCAAGGACCGTGGCAAAGCCGTCGGCATGGTGCAATCGGGATGGGCATTGGGTTGGGGGCTGACAGCGATTCTGTACGCGCTGCTATTTTCCGTATTACCGCCGGAAGACGCCTGGCGGGCATTGTTCATCCTTGGCATCGTGCCGGCGATTTTCGTGATCTTCGTCCGTCGCCTGGTCAAGGACCCGGAGATCTACCGCGAAGCCAAGGCCAAGCAAGAACCAAGCAACCCGGCCAAGTTCTACGAGATTTTCGCCCCCGGCATCCTTTTCACCACGATCCGCGCTTCGATCCTGACCACCGGCGCGCTCGGCGGTTACTACGCGATCACCTCCTGGCTGCCGACCTTTCTGAAAAACGAACGGGGCTTGAGCGTACTCGGCACCGGTGGCTATCTGGCCATGGTGATCGTCGGGTCCTACGTCGGGTACGTGATCAGCGCGTATTTGACTGACATCCTGGGTCGTAAAAAGAACTTCATTCTATTCGCGGTCGGCTCGTTCACCATTGTTCTGCTGTACACCCAATTGCCGGTCAGCAACGGCGTGATGCTCTGGCTGGGTTTCCCCCTGGGCTTCTTCGCTTCGGGGATCTTCAGCGGCATGGGTGCGTTTTTGACTGAGCTGTTTCCGACGCGGATTCGCGGCTCGGGCCAGGGTTTTTGCTACAACATCGGTCGGGCGCTGGCGGCATTGTTCCCGCTGTTGATCGGCTTGCTTAGCCAGAAGGTGCCACTGAGTGTGGGAATCGGGGCTTTCGCGGCGGTGTCTTACGGGGTAGTGATCCTGGCGGCCCTGAGCCTGCCGGAAACCCGTGGCAAGCAACTCGACGCTCAATAACCGAATATCCGGTAACTGATAATCTGAGGGGCATATGTCCTTCAGCTAAGAAGATAAAAGCCTACAGGAGTGTTCACCGTGAACCGCCTGCTATTGAACTGCGACATCGGCGAGAGTTTCGGTAACTGGACCATGGGTCTGGATGCCGAGGTCATGCCTTTCATTGATTGCGCCAACATTGCCTGCGGCTTCCACGCCGGCGACCCGAGCATCATGCGCAAGACCGTCAGCCTGGCCCTGAGCCACGGCGTGCAGATTGGTGCTCATCCGGCCTATCAGGATCTGGTGGGGTTCGGTCGCAGATCCATGGCTTACACCGCCCAGGAACTGCAGGACCTGTTGCATTACCAGATCGGCGCCCTCGACGGCATTTGCCGGGCTCAGGGCGGGCGGGTGAGTTACGTCAAACCCCACGGCGCGATGTACAACGACATGATGGCCAACCCGGCGCAACTGCGCGCGGTGATTCAGGCCGTGGCGGCCTACGACCGGACGCTGCCATTGATGCTGATGGCCACCCGCGACAACAGTGCCGCGCAGCAACTTGGCGATGAATATGGCGTGACATTGTGGTTTGAAGCCTTCGCCGATCGCGCTTACGACAGCGCAGGCAGGCTGGTTTCGCGGCAACTGCCGGGAGCCGTGCATCACGATCCCGAGAAAATCATCGAACAGGCGTTGATCATTGCTCGCGGTGACAATCTTACGGCCAGCGATGGCAGCGCCTTGCACCTGCAGGCCAACACCTTGTGCGTACACGGCGATAACGCCGGTTCGGTGGCCGCCGTGCAGCGCATTCGCGAAGCCTTGAATCAGCAGAGTGCATCATGAAACCACGGGTGGAAGTGGTGGCGCTGGATTGCCTGATGGTGCGTCTGTTCGATGAAATCAGCGAGGCCAACATGCCGTGGATGCTTGCGGCCAGCAAGCGTCTGCGAGAAGCGTTCGCCAGCCATTTGATCGATCTGGTGCCGTCCTACACGACGTTGATGGTGCATTACGATTTGATGGCGCTGAATCCGGCCCAGGCGCGGGAATTGATTGCTGAAGCCTTGATCGATCTGTCCCCCAACGCTCGCACTAGCGGTAAATGCCATGTGTTGCCGGTCTGGTATGACCTGAGTGTCGGCCCGGAACTGACGTTGCTGTCTCAGCGCAGTGGATTAACGGTGGAAGAGGTGATCCGTCGCCACAGCGAACACGAGTATCAGGTGTTCGCGTTGGGCTTCGCGCCGGGGTTCGCCTTCATGGGATTGGTGGAGGAAGTATTGGCTGCACCGCGTATGAATACTCCGCGCAAAAAAGTGGCTGCCGGCAGTGTTGGTATCGCCGAACGCCAGACGGCGGCTTATCCGGTGGTATCCCCCGGCGGCTGGAACCTGATCGGCCGCACCCCGGCCAAATTGTTCGACCGCGAGCGCGACGGCTACAGCTTGATGCAACCGGGCGACACCGTGCGTTTCGAAGCGGTCAGCCACGCAGAGTTCATCAATCTGGGCGGTGATGACACGCCGTTGGAGGCCCTGGCATGAGCCGACTGACGATTGAAGCAAGTACACCGCTGTGCCTGTTGCAGGACGCCGGGCGGTTTGGCGTGCGGCATCTGGGCGTGACCCAGGGCGGGGCGGCGGATTGGCGATCGATGTCGTGGGCCAACTGGCTGCTGGGCAATGGGCTGGATGCATCGGTGATCGAAATTACCCTCGGCGGGTTTACGGTCGTTGCCCAGGAAGATTGCGTGCTGGCGTTGGCCGGGGCGGATCTGGGGGCGCAGGTGGATGGCGAAGCATTGGCACCGTGGCGCAGTTTCAGGCTGCACAAAGGTCAGCAATTGCAATTCACTCAGCCGCGGCTTGGCGCTCGGGCTTATTTGGCGGCCCCGGGCGGATTTGATGCGCCAAAGGTGTTGGGCAGTAGCGCAACGGTGGTCCGTGAGGAGCTCGGTGGGCTGGATGGCAGGGGGCGGGCGTTGGCCAAAGATGCGCAGTTGAGCTACTCGGGGAGCTCGCTGTTACTGCTGCGGGCGTTGGCGCCCGAACAAGTGCCGGACTTCAAACTCAATGCGCCGCTGGACCTGGTGCTCGGTGCCCAGATCGGCGAGTTCAGTGGACAGAGTTTGTTCGATGCGTTCAACAGCGTCTGGACCCTCGACAGCCGCGCCGACCGCATGGGCATTCGTCTGTTGGGAACGGCGTTGCAGTATCAGGGCAAACCGATGATTTCCGAAGGCATCCCGCTGGGCGCGGTCCAGGTGCCACCGGACGGACAGCCGATTGTGCTGCTCAATGATCGGCAGACCATTGGTGGTTACCCGCGGTTGGGGGCGTTGACGCTGTTGGCATTGGCGCGGCTGGCGCAGTGTTTGCCAGGGGCGAAGGTGCGGTTGAAACCGGTGGTGCAGGACGTTGCGCACCGGGAGCAGGTCGAGTATTTGCGCCGGTTTTTGCGCCGCTAAAAGCATCGCGAGCAGGCTCGCTCCCACATTGGATTTTAGTCGTACACAAATAGTGTGTTCGCTGGAGATCAACTGTGGGAGCGAGCCTGCTCGCGATGGCGGCCGAACAGACGACGAAGATTATTTGGACAAAAACCGCATCCCTTCCTCCAACCCCCGCAACGTCAGCGGATACATCTGGTCATCGATCAAATCCCGCACGATATTGGTCGACGAGGTGTAGCCCCAGGTGTCTTTCGGGTACGGGTTGATCCAGATGAGCTTCTTGTATTTTTCCTTGAAGCGCTGCATCCACACGTAACCTGCTTCTTCGTTCCAGTGCTCGACGCTGCCGCCGGCCTGGGTGATTTCATAGGGCGCCATGGCGGCGTCGCCGATGAAGATCACTTTGTAATCGGCGCCGTACTTGTGCAACAGGTCCTGGGTGGCGGTGCGTTCGGAACTCCGGCGCATGTTGTTCTTCCACACCGATTCATAAATGAAGTTGTGGAAGTAGAAGTACTCCAGATGCTTGAACTCGGTCTTGCAGGCCGAGAACAGCTCTTCGCAGATCTTCACATGGGCGTCCATCGAGCCGCCGATGTCGAACAACAGCAACAACTTGACGGTGTTGCGCCGCTCCGGACGCATCTGGATGTTCAGTAAGCCGGCATCGCGAGCGGTGTGGTCGATGGTGCCGTCGATGTCGAGTTCTTCAGCCGCACCCTGACGGGCGAATTTACGCAGGCGCCGCAGGGCGACCTTGATGTTGCGCGTGCCCAGTTCGACCGAATCGTCGAGGTTCTTGTACTCGCGCTGATCCCAGACCTTGACCGCTTTGCCTTGACGCTTGCCGGCATCGCCGACCCGAATGCCTTCGGGGTTGAAGCCACCGGAGCCGAACGGGCTGGTGCCGCCGGTGCCGATCCACTTGTTGCCGCCGGCATGGCGTTCTTTCTGTTCTTCCAGGCGCTTCTTGAACTCTTCGATCAGCTTGTCCAGGCCGCCCAGGGACTGGATCGCGGCCCGCTCTTCATCGGTCAGGGAGCGCTCGAATTCCTTGCGCAGCCAGTCTTCCGGAATCAACGCCTGGAGGTGATCGTCGAGCTTTTCCAGGCCGTTGAAGTAGGCACCGAACGCCCGGTCGAACTTGTCGAAATGCTTTTCGTCCTTCACCAGAATCGCCCGCGACAAGTAATAGAACTCGTCCATGTCGGCGAAGGTCACGCGCTGTTTCAGCGCGTTGATCAGGTCCAGCAGCTCACGTACCGAGACCGGCACCTTGGCTGCACGCATTTCATTGAACAGGTTGAGCAGCATGGCGATCGTCTCTCTCTATCGGGACTTAGCGAGAGCCGCGACGGCTCATGAACGCCAGGCGCTCAAGCAATTGCACGTCTTGTTCATTCTTCACCAAGGCGCCTGCCAGTGGCGGAATGGCCTTGGTCGGATCGCGCTCGCGCAGCACCGCTTCGCCGATGTTGTCGGCCATCAGCAGCTTCAGCCAGTCCACCAGTTCAGAAGTCGATGGCTTCTTCTTCAGGCCCGGCACCTTGCGTACGTCGAAGAACACGTCCAGCGCTTCGCTGACCAGGTCTTTCTTGATGTTCGGATAATGCACGTCGACGATCCGTTGCATCGTGACGCGATCCGGGAAAGCGATGTAATGGAAGAAGCAGCGGCGCAGGAAGGCGTCCGGCAGCTCTTTCTCGTTGTTGGAGGTAATGATGATGATCGGGCGTTTTTTGGCCTTGATGGTCTCGTCGATCTCGTAAACGTAGAACTCCATCTTGTCGAGTTCTTGCAGCAAGTCGTTGGGGAACTCGATGTCGGCCTTGTCAATTTCGTCGATCAGCAGAATCACCCGCTCTTCGGACTCGAACGCTTCCCAGAGCTTGCCCTTTTTCAGGTAGTTGCGAACGTCGTGGACCTTCTCCGTTCCCAGCTGCGAGTCCCGCAGGCGACTGACCGCGTCGTACTCGTACAGGCCTTGATGCGCCTTGGTGGTGGACTTGATATGCCAGGTAATCAACTTGGCGCCGAAGGATTCGGCCAGTTGCTCGGCGAGCATGGTTTTGCCGGTGCCTGGCTCGCCCTTGACCAGCAGTGGCCGCTCCAGGGTGATGGCGGCGTTGACCGCCAGCTTCAGGTCATCGGTGGCGACGTAGGCCTGGGTGCCTTCGAACTTCATCTGCTAATCCTCGAACGGTACGCCGACCTGAACGAGGCAGGGCGGGGCGCAATAAATGTCAGGCTCGACTATAACGCGCTGCCCGGTCGACTGTGAACGCAGACGGCTTATTCAGTCTCTGAATGGGGCGTCACATCTTGACTCAGTCCGTATCCGGCTTGGGTCGTTCGTACTGGGCATTGAACGCCTGGATGAAACCATTACGCAAAATCTGCAAAAAAGCCTCGAATGCGCTGATATCTTTCTGATGCACGCTGCCTCTGAGCTGGACGCGCGTCGCGAACTGGTTTTTCGGCTGATTCTTCAACACATTCTCGGTGCCTCCGACGAGTGCTTCCCAGATGGAGCGAAAAATCCCTTTGTCTTTGTTCTCCACGTCCTGTTGCCAATTGAACACATCGACGTCCCGCAATAGCGGCTTGATGTAGCCGGTGAGTTGGCCCTCGTTGGCTTCGGCTTCGATCACCAGGTCACCATGGCCGGCATTGAAGTCGAACTTGCCGTAAGCCGAGGCGAAGTCGTTCATTCGTTTGAGTTCAAGGTTTCTGGCGCGCAGGCGGAACTCGAAGTTCTGGAAGTCGCTCAGCGGATCGAAGGTTGCCGTTGTTTCCAGCGGTGCATGTCCCAGCAACAGAGCTTTGCCGTCGAAACGGGCGTCGCGTTTGCCTTTGGTGTCGACCACATTGGTCAGGTTGTAAATGCTGGCATTCACCTGAGTGGCATTCATGTTCACGGGTGGTTTTGAATTGAAGTTTCGAAAGGTGACCCGCCCATCGTTGATCCGCACTTCGTTCAGGGTTATTGGCAGCAATTTTTCCAATTGTGCCCGCCAGTCGGTGCCCTGACCGGTCTGGGAGTTTTTCTTGTTGGCACCGCCGTCGACGAAGTTCACCTCGGGTTTGTCGAACTGCGCCTCGGCCACCACGGCGTGGTCGTACCAGAGCGAGTGCCAGCTGACGGACAGGTCGATCAATGGCGCGTTGACGAAAGGCACAGGGACCTTGCCATTGACCTTGACGATTTTCAGGCCGTTGATTTTGTAGGCGCCGCGCCACAGGGCCAGGTCGACGTCGGTAATCTGGCCGCGGTAGTCACCCATGTTCGCCAATCTCTCGTTGAGGTAATCGCGCACCATGTAGGGCAGGGCAATGTGCAGGGCAACCAGCAGCAGAACGAGGCCGGCGAGGGTCCACAGGGGCCAACTGTATCGACGCTTCATGACGACAAATCTCTGGCTGTATAAAGCGATTGACTGCTGGGGTAAGCGGACGTTCGACTGACTGGACGACCACGGGTAACAGGCATACCTTGGACAGCTAATTCAACGCTGTATAAGGACCCAGCCATGAGCCGTATTTATGCTGACAACGCCCATTCCATTGGCAATACGCCGCTGGTGCAGATCAACCGTATCGCCCCGCGCGGTGTCACCATCCTGGCCAAGATCGAAGGGCGCAACCCCGGTTATTCGGTCAAGTGCCGGATCGGGGCGAACATGATCTGGGAGGCTGAAAGCAGCGGTAAACTCAAGCCTGGCATGACCATCATCGAACCGACTTCGGGCAATACCGGCATTGGCCTGGCGTTCGTTGCCGCCGCCCGCGGTTACCGGCTGGTGTTGACGATGCCCGCGTCCATGAGCATCGAACGACGCAAGGTGCTTAAAGCCCTTGGTGCCGAACTGGTGTTGACGGAGCCGGCCAAAGGCATGAAAGGCGCGATCGAGAAGGCCGCCGAAATCCTCGCCAGTGATCCATCGACCTACTTCATGCCGGCGCAGTTCGAAAACCCGGCTAACCCGGCCATCCACGAAAAAACCACCGGCCCGGAAATCTGGAACGACACCGACGGCGCAGTCGACGTTCTGGTGGCGGGTGTCGGGACAGGTGGAACCATTACCGGGGTTTCGCGGTATATCAAGAATACCCAGGGCAAACCGATAATCTCGGTGGCGGTGGAGCCGCTGGTGTCTCCAGTGATCACCCAGACGATCGCCGGGGAAGAGATCAAACCGAGCCCTCACAAAATCCAGGGCATTGGCGCCGGTTTTGTGCCGAAGAACCTGGACTTGTCGATGGTTGACCGGGTCGAGCTGGTCAGCGACGACGAATCCAAGGCGATGGCCCGGCGCTTGATGCAGGAAGAAGGGATTTTGAGCGGTATCTCGTGCGGCGCCGCCATGGCGGTGGCTGTACGGCTGGCCGAAACCCCGGAAATGCAGGGCAAGACCATCGTGGTGATCCTGCCCGACTCTGGCGAACGCTACCTGTCGAGCATGCTGTTTAGTGACCTGTTTACCGAACAGGAAAATCAACCGTAGGAGCTGCCAAAGGCTGCGATCTTTTGATTCTCGTGTAAAAGGGGTTGATTCAGGTCAGCCCCTGTTCAGGAACCTTATGTTAAGAAGTGCTTTATTGCGCAATCCTTAACACTGAATGTTGAGTTATGTGGGTTTTTCCCGAGGCCGGTAGTGTTTATCATGGCCGACTGCTACGTCGGGTAAATGGCGTTGTGCGGAGTTACCTATCCTGAAGGAGTCGTAGATGAGCTTTTCTTTTGTCGCGAAGGCGTCGGTGTTGCTGCTATTCCTGGGCAGCACACTCTATGTCCACTTGCGTGGCAAGGCGCGATTGCCGGTCCTGCGTCAGTTCGTCAATCATTCGGCCCTGTTCGCGCCTTACAACGCCTTGATGTATCTGTTCTCCGGCGTACCGTCCAAACCCTATCTGGACCGCAGCAAGTTCCCGGAACTGGATGTGCTCAGGGACAACTGGGAAGTTATCCGTGACGAAGCCATGCACTTGTTCGACGAGGGCTACATTCGCGCCGCCGAAAAGAACAACGACGCCGGTTTTGGTTCGTTCTTCAAGAAGGGCTGGAAGCGTTTCTACCTCAAGTGGTACGACAAACCGCTGCCATCGGCCGAAGCCTTGTGCCCGAAAACCGTGGCGTTGGTCAGCAGTATTCCCAACGTCAAAGGCGCCATGTTCGCGCTGCTACCGGGTGGCAGTCACCTCAACCCGCATCGCGACCCGTTCGCCGGTTCCCTGCGTTATCACCTTGGGTTGTCGACACCGAACTCCGATCATTGCCGCATCTTCGTCGACGGTCAGGTTTACGCCTGGCGTGATGGGGAAGATGTGATGTTCGATGAAACCTACGTGCATTGGGTCAAGAACGAAACCGAGCAAACCCGGGTCATCCTGTTCTGCGACATCGAGCGACCGCTGAGCAATCGCCTCATGACCCGTATCAACCGCTGGATCAGCGGCTTGCTGGGGCGCGCCACTGCACCCCAGAACCTTGATGATGAACGCGTTGGCGGGATCAACCAGGCCTACGCCTGGAGCAAGAACTCAAGCGACAAATTCAGCGGCGTGATCAAACAGTGGAAGCGTCGTAACCCCAAGGCCTACCGCGTACTGCGGCCGGTGCTGGCGGTGGCGGTGTTGACGTTGTTGGGGTATTGGCTGTTTGGTTGAGGCCGATTACGGGATGAAAAACCGCTCCTGGAGAGCGGTTTTTTTTGCCCGCGAGTTTTAGGGACGCCCGGCGAGCAGGCTAGGTTCTTCGGTTTCGGTACCCATTGCAACAACCTGCAGAATGCGCCGTTGACTGGCTGTCAGTTCTACCGCAATAGACTTTTTTGTAGTGGATGAGCTCTTCCTTGTGGGGGATTTTTTGATCACTTTGCGCATCTTCCCTCCGTTCCCTGGGCATTTGATCTCTTGCATTCCATGTCCCCATCACGGGCGATTCCATTTCTCCCAGAGTAACCAGCGCTTCCCTGGCTGTCCTTACTGGCCCTTTGTCCAAGTCATTGCAATCCATGTCACACGCTGGTTATAGTCGGCGCTCTGTGGTTTCCTGAACCACGCTTTCACCCATCAAAAAAAGATCAGCCCATGCCAGCTTCCCTCATCAACGCGGTAGTCGATTCAGCGGTCAACGCTGGCGTCGTGCCGTGCGGGAATCAGCAGCCTGCGCAGATCAGTCATTACCCTCCACCTGTCAGTAGCACGCCGGTGTGCGCAGTCGTATCACCGCCAGGCGTTGGCTTCTCGGGCTGATCAGCTTTTTTCTGCTGTTCCCATGCCCGTTTGAAAAGCGCCTGAAAAAACTACTGAATTTCAGCCTCGGCTGAGTTGGCTTTTTGCCTGACTACAGGTGGTATTCATGTTTGTCCTTTCGAAAAAAACCGCGCTCGCGGCGGCGTCCACGAGCCTGTTCGTTCTGCTGTGGAGCAGCGGGGCGATCTTCTCCAAATGGGGCCTGGCCCATGCGTCACCCTTTGCCTTTCTGCTGGTTCGTTTCGCCATTGCCTTGTGCGGGCTGGTGCTACTGGCGCCGTTGCTCAAGCTGAAACTGCCCAAGGGCGGCAAGCCGATGTTGTATGCGATGGCCACGGGCGTGGTGTTGCTGGGTGCTTATCAGATTTTCTATCTGCTGGCTCTCGACCTCAAAGTCACACCGGGTGTGATGGCAACCATCATGGGCGTGCAACCGATTCTCACCGTAGTGATCATGGAGCGGCACCGATCAATAAGCCGGATGTTCGGTCTGGCGTTGGGCCTGGTCGGGTTGATCATGGTGGTTTACCAGGGCATTGGTTTGGCCGGTATGTCTTTGGCGGGCATGCTCTTCGGTTTGCTGGCGCTGGCGAGCATGACCTTCGGTTCGATCATGCAGAAGCGCATCACCGACAATCCCCTCGGCACGCTGCCGGTGCAGTACCTGGCGGGGTTGTTGCTCTGCGGGATCTTCGTGCCGTTCCAGCCGTTTCACGTCGAACACAGCACAGGGTTCATCGTGCCGGTGTTGTGGATGGGGTTGGTGGTATCAGTGCTGGCGACGCTGCTGCTGTATCGACTGATCGCCCGGGGCAATCTGGTGAATGTCACCAGCCTGTTCTACCTGGTGCCGGCAGTGACGGCGGTGATGGATTACCTGTTTTTCGGCAACCGACTGGCGGCGTTGAGTCTGTTGGGCATGGGGCTGATCATCGTCGGCCTGATGTTTGTGTTCCGTAAGAGCGCTTGAAGCCGAAAGGCCGCTCCAGGCACAGCTCCCGCACTGGATCTTCGATCCAATGCAGGAGCTGGCGTAGCCTGCGATCTTTTCGGGGCCACCGGAGAGCAAGATCAAAAGATCGCAGCCTTCGGCAGCTCCTACGGGGGAATGCATTTCCAGTGTAGGAGCGAGGCTTACCCGCGAAGGCGTCATCAGCAACACCCCATCACTACCGGGCAGCCACCTCAGCCGTCTTCACCACCGCCGGCTTCAACACCAACCACAACGCCACTGCAATCAACACCCCGCCATAGAGGTGCGCCATCGACAATGGCTCATCCAGCAGCAACGCCCCCCACAACACCCCGAACGGCGGGATCATGAAGGTCACGGTCATGGATTTCACCGGGCCAACCGAAGTCAGCAAACGGAAGTAAATAATGTAGGCAAAGGCCGTGCATACCAAACCCAACCCCAGCAACGACAACCAGACATTCCAGCCGCCCCAGCTCGCCGGTGGCTGGCTGATCACGCTGTAGCCAAACAGCGGCAGCAACAACAACGTCGCGCCGAGCATGCTGCCCAGCGCCGAAAGGCGACTGTCGAGGCCGCCGGCATGGTCGAGCCAGCGCCGGGCGAGGAACCCGGCAAAGCCATAGCAGGTGGTGGCCATCAGACACGCGAGCGCGCCCATCAGCAGTTCCAGGTTGAACGCTACCGGCCCGGCCCGGGTGAGGATGCCGACGCCGAACAGGCCGAGAAATACTCCACCCAACTTGGCGGCGGTGAGTTTTTCATGGAAGAACAGGCCGCCGATCAATACCCCCATCAAAGGCGTGGTGGCGTTGAAAATCGCCGAGTAACCGGCCGGTAGCACTTGGGCGGCCACGGAATAGAGGGTTGCTGGAATCCCGGAGTTGATCATCCCGAGCAGCATCACCGTCTTGAGCTTGCCTTTGAAATCCCAGCTGATGCGCATCAGCCCAAGGATCACCAGCAGCCCGACGGCGGCAATCGACACGCGAAAAAAAGCAGTGGGGATTGTGCCAATCACTGGGGCAATAACGCGCATGAACAGAAAACTCGCACCCCAAATGGCGGCAAGCGACAACATACGCAGGATATCGACGGGGTTCACAGCACTTTCCTTCCTTGATTGGCGCGCAAGTGTCGCGCCAGTCAGGGCACAAGGCAATGGTTGCGTTGCTTCATACAGGGCCACTAAGCTCAGACTCCAACGACAAGAACAGCCGCCGAGGTTTTACCTATGCCGCAGCAATGGCCAGCCGCCGACATCGCCCGAACGATCCTCGATGGCTTTGACGATTACCGCGAGCATTTCCGTCAGATCACCGACGGCGCCCGAGCCCGTTTCGAGCAGGCCCAGTGGCAGGAAACGCAAGTCGCGTCGGCGGCGCGAATCAACCTCTACGAGGAAAAGGTCGGCGAAACGGTAGGGCGCTTGCACGCGTCGTTCGCGACCGAGGTGCTGATGGATGTCAGCAACTGGCCGCTGGTCAAAAGCGCTTACATCAGCTTGATCGACCTGCGCTTCGACGATGAACTGTCCGAGACCTGGTACAACTCGATTTTCTGCGGGCTGTTCAGCCATGACCTGATCAGCGACGGCTGCATGTTCATCCACACCACCCGGCCGAGCCTGCGCCGCGCCCGGGCCGCGCAAACCCGCACCTACAAGCCGCAGGGGCAGTTGGCCGGCATGCTCACGAGCATCTTTGCCGACTACCGCTTCAGCGAAGATTACGCCGATCTTTCCGGCGACCTGCGTCGCCTCGAAGCGCAATTGCGCGAGAACCTGCCGGACTGGGTCTGCAAGGACCCGGAGCTGAGTGTCGAGCTGTTTTCCTCGGTGCTTTACCGCAACAAGGGCGCCTATCTGGTGGGGCGCATTTACACCCATGACGAGCAATGGCCGCTGGTGATTCCGCTGCTGCACCGCGAAGGTCGGGGCATCCAGATCGATGCGCTGATCACCGACGAGGCGGAGGTGTCGATCATCTTCTCCTTCACCCGTTCGTACTTCATGGTCGATGTGCCGGTGCCGGCGGAATTCATCGGCTTTCTCAAACGCATCCTGCCGGGCAAGCACATCGCCGAGCTGTACACCTCGATCGGCTTCTACAAGCATGGCAAGTCCGAGTTCTATCGGGCGCTGATCAATCACCTGGCCAACACCGACGATCAGTTCATCATGGCCCCCGGCGTGCGCGGCATGGTCATGAGCGTGTTTACCTTGCCGGGCTTCAACACCGTCTTCAAGATCATCAAGGACCGCTTTTCACCGTCGAAAAACGTCGACCGCGCCACGGTGATCGAAAAGTATCGCCTGGTGAAAAGCGTCGACCGGGTCGGGCGCATGGCCGATACCCAGGAGTTCGCCGACTTCCGTTTCCCGTTGAGCAAGTTCGAGCCGGCATGCCTGGAAGAGTTGCTCGAAGTGGCCGCGTCCACGGTATCGCTGGAAGGTGACACGGTGCTGATTCGCCACTGCTGGACCGAACGCCGGATGACGCCGCTGAACCTCTATCTGGAACACGCCAACGAGGCGCAGGTTCGCGAGGCGCTGGAGGATTACGGTCTGGCGATCAAGCAACTGGCGGCGGCGAACATTTTCCCCGGCGACATGTTGCTGAAGAATTTTGGCGTCACCCGTCACGGTCGTGTGGTGTTTTATGACTACGACGAGATCTGCTTCCTGACCGAAGCCAACTTCCGCCACATCCCGCAACCGCGCACACCGGAAGATGAAATGGCCTCCGAACCGTGGTACTCGATCGGGCCACTGGATGTATTCCCCGAGGAGTTTCCACCGTTCCTGTTTGCCGATTCGGGGCAACGAAAGTTGTTCGATCAGTTGCATGGCGAGTTGTACAACGCTGATTACTGGAAGAGTTTGCAGGAGGCAATTCGAGCGGGGAAGGTGATTGATGTGTTCCCGTATCGGCGCAAGGGCCTCGATAACGAGTAGCCCGCCTGAGTGAACACACTGTGGCGAGGGAGCTTGCTCCCGCTGGGTCGCGAAGCGACCCCAAAACCATTCATCTCGGAACTTCAGGCAAACCGCGATGACAGGATTACGACTGCTTCGCAGCCGAACGGGAGCAAGCTCCCTCGCCACAAAAGCGCGTCACTCAGCGCCTCAAATCTGCGACAATCCGCCCCCTGCGCCACTAGACGACTTTTGCGTACCTGATGACTGACGAATCGCCTTCCATCGACAAACTGCTGAAAAACCTCGATCACGCCATGCTCGCCGACCGCCACCGGCTGCGGCGGCAGTTGCTTGAGCTGCGCAAGAAACCTGACGAGGCCAAACTGGCCCAGTGGGTGACGCGCACGCAGGCGTCCTGTGATCAGGTGTTGGCGCGGCGCGCCAGCCTGCCGGTGATTCGTTACGACGACAGCCTGCCGATCGCCGCCAAGCGCGACGAAATCAAAGCCGCGCTGCTCAAGCATCAGGTGCTGATCATTGCCGGCGAAACCGGGTCGGGTAAAACCACCCAGTTGCCGAAAATCTGCCTGGAAATCGGCCGCGGCCAGCATGGTCTGATCGGCCACACCCAGCCCCGTCGAATCGCCGCGCGCAGCGTGGCGAGCCGGGTCGCTGAAGAATTGGCGACACCGCTGGGCGCGCTGGTCGGTTATCAGGTGCGGTTTGAGGACCAGAGCGATTCCAACACTCTGATCAAACTGATGACCGACGGCATCCTGCTGGCGGAAACCCAGAACGACCGCTACCTCGAACGCTACGACACGATCATCGTCGACGAAGCCCACGAACGCAGCCTGAACATCGACTTCCTGCTCGGTTACCTGAAAACCCTGCTGCCGCGTCGTCCGGATCTGAAAGTCATCATCACTTCGGCGACCATCGACCTCGAGCGTTTTTCCAAGCATTTCGATGATGCGCCGATTGTCGAGGTCTCCGGCCGTACCTTCCCGGTAGAAACCTGGTATCGCCCGCTGACCCTGGAGCAGGACGAGGAGGGCAACCGTGTCGAGGATGACCTGACCGTGGATCAGGCGATCCTCGCCACCCTCGACGAAATTGCCGCGTTCGAACGCAGTGAGCGCAAGAGCCCCGGCGATGTGCTGGTGTTCCTGCCCGGCGAGCGGGAGATTCGCGACGCCGCCGACATGCTGCGCAAGGCCCAACTCAAACACACCGAGATTCTGCCGTTGTACGCGCGGCTGTCGCCGGCCGAGCAGCAGCGGATTTTCCAGTCGCACCCTGGGCGTCGCGTGGTACTGGCGACCAACGTCGCCGAAACCTCGCTGACGGTGCCGGGCATTCGTTACGTGATCGACAGCGGCACCGCGCGCATCAGCCGTTACAGCTACCGCGCCAAGGTCCAGCGCCTACCCATCGAAGCGATTTCCCAGGCCAGCGCCAACCAGCGTAAAGGCCGTTGCGGGCGGGTCGAGCCGGGTATTTGCATCCGCCTCTACAGCGAAGAAGATTTCATCGGTCGGCCGGAATTCACCGACCCGGAAATCCTGCGGACCAACCTCGCAGCAGTCATTCTGCAGATGCTTCATCTGCGCCTCGGCGAGATCACCGACTTCCCGTTTATCGAGCCGCCTGACGGCAAAGCCATCAGCGATGGTTTCAACCTGCTGCAAGAACTCTCGGCGGTGGACCGCAACAGTCAGCTGACGCCGCTTGGTCGCCAACTGGCGCGGCTGCCGGTGGACCCGCGCATGGGCCGCATGCTGCTGGAAGCGGCGAAACTTGGCAGCTTGCAGGAAGTGCTGATCGTCGCCAGCGCCATGTCGATTCAGGACCCGCGCGAACGTCCGCCGGAGCGTCAGCAAGCGGCGGATCAGGCCCACGCCCAGTGGAAAGACGTGGACTCGGACTTCGCCGGGCTGGTTAATCTGTGGCGTGGTTTTGAAGAGCAGCGCCAGGCGCTGACGGCCAGTCCGCTGCGTAACTGGTGCCGCAAGAATTTTCTGAATTACCTGCGCCTGCGCGAGTGGCGCGACTCCCATCGTCAGTTGAGCCTGATCTGCCGCGACATGCAGTTGAGCCTCAACAAAGAGCCGGCGGATTACCCGAAACTGCACAAAGCCGTGCTCTCCGGATTGCTCAGCCAGATCGGCCAGAAAACCGAAGACGGCGATTACCTCGGCGCCCGTCAGCGGCGCTTCTGGATTCACCCGTCGTCGGGCCTGGGCAAGAAGCGTCCACAATGGCTGATGACCGCCGAACTGGTGGAAACCACCAAACTCTACGCGCGGATGGTCGCCAAGATCGACGCCGACTGGATCGAGCCGCTGGCCGGGCACCTGATCAAGAAAAACCACTTCGAACCCCACTGGGAGAAGAAGCGCGGTCAGGTCGTGGCTTTCGAGCAAATCACCCTGTTCGGGCTGATCGTGGTCGGGCGTCGGCCGGTGCATTACGGGCCGATCGACCCGGTGGTGTCTCGTGAATTTTTTATTCGCGAAGGTCTGGTGCGTGGCGAGATTCAATCCAAAGCCAAGTGTTTGTCTGCCAATGCACAGTTGTTGGAACAGCTCGACGAACTGGAAGCCAAGGCCCGCCGCCGCGACATCCTCGCCGACGAAGAAACCTTGTTCGCCTTCTACGATGCGCGACTGCCGGCAGAGATTCACCAGACCGCGACTTTCGACAGCTGGTACCGGGTCAACAGCCAGAAAGATCCGCAGTTGCTGATCATGCGCGAAGAAGACGTGCTGGCTCGCGAAGCCAGCGAGGTCACCGCCGCGCATTACCCGGATACCCTGCACATCGGCGATCTGGAACTGGCGCTGAGTTATCACTTCGAGCCCAACCATCCCCGTGATGGCGTGACCTTGCGCGTGCCGGCGCCGCTGTTGCCGATGTTGCCGCCGGAACGTCTGGAATGGCTGGTGCCGGGGGTGATCGAGGCCAAGTGCATCGCGCTGGTGCGCAACCTGCCCAAGGCTCTGCGCAAGAATTTCGTGCCGGTGCCGGACTTCGTCAAAGCCGCGTTGCAGCGCATCACGTTTGCCGAGGGCTCGTTGCCTTTGGCGCTGGGCCGCGAGTTGTTGCGCATGACCGGTGCGCGGGTCAGCGATGAAGCCTGGGCCGAAGCCTCGCAGCAGGTCGAAAGCCATTTGCGGATGAATCTGGAAATCGTCGACGGTCAGGGCAAGTTTCTCGGCGAAGGCCGTGACTTGGCCGAACTGACCGCACGCTTTGCCGAGGCCAGTCAGGCTGCGTTGGCGGTACCGCAAACGGCGAAGAGCCAACAACCGGTGGAGCCGAAAGTCTTTGCCGCCGTGGCCGAAAAAACCCAGCAGAAAATCGCCGGGCTATCGATGACGGTGTATCCGGCGCTGGTGGAAGAGGGCGGCACCGTCAAGGAAGGTCGATTCTCGACCCCGGCCGAAGCCGAGTTCCAGCATCGCCGGGCCTTGCAGCGTTTGCTGATGCAGCAATTGGCGGAACCGGCGAAGTTCCTGCGCGGCAAGTTGCCGGGGCTGACCGAGTTGGGCCTGATGTACCGCGAACTGGGGCGCATCGACAGCCTGGTGGAAGACATTCTGCTGGCCAGTCTCGACAGCTGCATTCTCGACGGTGAAGACCCATTGCCACGCGATGGCGCCGGACTGGCGTCGCTGGCTGAGCGTAAACGCGGTGGCTGGACCGAGCACGCCGAACGGTTGGCCAAGCTGACGCTGGAGATTCTCAAACTGTGGCATGGCCTGCAAAAACGCTTCAAGGGCAAGATCGATCTGGCGCAAGCCGTGGCCTTGAACGACATCAAGCAGCAGCTCAGTCATCTGGTGTATCCGGGGTTCGTGCGTGAAACGCCGATGCCGTGGCTCAAGGAACTGCCGCGTTACCTCAAGGCTGTCGAGCAACGTTTCGAAAAACTCGGCGCTCAGGTGCAGAAAGACCGGGTCTGGAGTGGTGAGTTGTCCGGCCTCTGGGCTCAATACCAGACCCGCGCCAACAAACACGCCCAGGAAGGCAAGCGCGATCCGCAGCTGGAACTCTATCGCTGGTGGCTGGAGGAATACCGGGTCTCGCTGTTCGCGCAGCAATTGGGGACCAAGGTACCGATCTCCGACAAGCGCCTGAACAAGCAATGGAGCCAGGTCGAACCTTGATCCTGTGGGAGCCGGTGTGGCGAGGGGGCTTGCCCCCGTTGGGTGGCGAAGCCGCCCCAAACCTGCGGCCCCGGTGTATCAGTTATACCGAGTGCGCTGGTTTTACGACTGCTACGCAGCCGAACGGGGGCAAGCCCCCTCGCCACACCGGCTCCCACACGTATGCTGTTGTTCCAGCAAAAGGCGCCAAAAGCCAACGTTTATGGCAAACTTCGCGCCTATAAACGCCAGTCCCGCGGTTTTGAGCCTTCACGGGCCCGGGCGGATCGGAATAAAGCGATGCCAGGTTTGCGTCCGGAACCTGGAATAGACCCTTTGTGTGTTGGTACGTCGGTGCCAGCGCTTTCTGCCTGAACGGATTAGAGAAACGACCATGCATAACGTCGTCATCAGCGGCACCGGCCTGTACACCCCGGCCAACAGCATTTCCAATGAAGAGCTGGTGCAGTCTTTCAACGCTTACGTCGCGCTGTTCAACGCCGACAACGCCGACGCCATCGCGCGCGGCGAAATCCAGGCATTGACCGAATCCAGCGCAGCGTTTATCGAAAAAGCGTCTGGCATCAAAAGCCGCTTTGTCATGGACAAGGACGGCATTCTCGATCCGCAGCGCATGGCACCACGCCTGCCAGAACGTTCCAACGACGAGTGGTCGGTGCTTTGCCAGATGGCCATCGGTGCAGCCGAACAAGCCTTGCAGCGTGCCGGCAAGACCGCCGCTGACATCGACGGTGTGATCGTCGCCTGCTCCAATCTGCAACGCGCCTACCCGGCCATCGCCATCGAAGTTCAGGAAGCGCTGGGCATTCAGGGTTTCGGTTTCGACATGAACGTCGCCTGTTCCTCGGCGACCTTCGGCATCCAGGCTGCGGCCAACAGCGTGCAACTGGGCCAGGCCCGGGCGATCCTGATGGTCAACCCGGAAGTCTGCACCGGTCACCTGAATTTCCGTGACCGCGACAGCCACTTCATCTTCGGCGACGCCGCCACCGCGGTGATCATCGAACGTGCGGATCTCGCGACGTCCAAGTATCAGTTCGACGTGGTCAGCACCAAACTGCTGACCAAGTTCTCCAACAACATCCGCAACAACTTCGGCTTCCTCAACCGCGCTGCGGAAGAGGGCATCGGTGCCCCCGACAAACTGTTTGTCCAGGAAGGCCGCAAGGTGTTCCGCGATGTCTGCCCGATGGTCGCCGAGCTGATCGCCACGCACCTGGAAGAAAACCAGCTCAACGTCAGCGACGTGAAGCGCTTCTGGCTGCACCAGGCCAACCTCAGCATGAACCACTTGATCGTCAAGAAGCTGCTGGGCCGCGAAGCCACCGAAGAAGAAGCCCCGGTGATTCTCGACACCTATGCCAACACCAGTTCGGCCGGTTCGGTGATTTCGTTTCACAAAAATCAGGACGATCTGGTCAGCGGTTCGCTGGCTGTACTCAGCTCGTTCGGCGCTGGCTACTCGATCGGTAGCGTGATTCTGCGCAAGCGCTGAAGCTGTCGCGAGGTGGCATTGTCCCAATGCCATTCTCGGTTAAGGCGCGGAACCTGTGGGAGCGGGCTTGCTCGCGAAGGCGGTGTATCAGGCAATATTCATGTCGACCGACACTCCCTCTTCGCGAGCAAGCCCGCTCCCACAATGGTGTCCGACACTGGAATATCGGTGGGTTCTGAAACGAGGTTTGCATGGCCGCAGCTGACGACACCCTATTGATCGAACGCCTGCTGGCGGGCGAGCAGAGGGCTTTCAAGGAACTGGTCAGCACTTACCAGAGCGCCATGCGCGCGGTGGCCTATGCCATCGTCGGCAACCGACACGTCGACGAGGTAGTACAGGATGCCTGGCTGTCGGTGGTGCGCAATCTCGGCGGGTTCGAGGGGCGTTCGAGCCTCAAGACCTGGCTGCTGACCATCACCGCCAACTCGGCCAAAAGCCGCTACAAGCAAAACCGCCGGGAAGTGCTGCTCGATGACCTGCCGTCGCCTCACGGCACGGTCGATGACGATCGTTTTTCATCGACTGATGGTCATTGGCTGGTGGCGCCGTACGCCTGGCATCAGGACACGCCAGAGGCTCTGTTGACCGAAAACGAACTGCGCGAATGTCTGGAGCACACGTTGCTCAGCCTGTCGGAACTGCAAAGCAGTGTTTTGCTGTTACGCGAACGACAAGGACTGGAGCTGGAGGAGATCTGTAATCTTCTGGAGGTCTCGCTCTCCAATGTTCGTGTGCTGCTGCATCGGGCTCGGTTGAAGGTCTTTGCGACCGTGGAGCACTTTGAGGAAACCGGCGAATGTTGACCTGCAAGGAACAAGTGGCGCGCTCCAGTGATTATCTCGATGGCCAGTTGAGTTTTCGCGAGCGACTGATGGTGCGGCATCATTTGATGTTCTGCCCCAATTGCCGACGGTTCATTCGGCAGATGCGGTTGATGCAGGCCACCCTGAAAGTGATGCCCGAGCCACCTGTGGCTGATCTGGATGCGCTGGCTGAACGGCTTGCCAACGAGCATCTGAAGAACAAACCGTAGTTTCCCCGTCCGTAACACACCTCTTCAGCCGCTCTAGCTTGCGGCTTGCAGCTCATCTTCCGTGGCTGCTTTTCTGTTATTTCAATTCGAAGTAAAAAAGTTCCCCTGTCATAAAATCTTTATCTATCAGCAACCCGGCTGAAATACCGCGCCCCCAAGATTCCCTCCCAACACAAGCGGGCCAGACCCGCGTGTTTCCAAGCTACAGACCACCAATTAGGGGAACTCTTCGATGATCCGTAAGCACTTCGCCGGTTTTGCCGCCAGCGTACTGGCCATGGCAGTAACCGCCCAGGCTTTCGCTGGCACCGTCACCTCTGACGGCGCCGATATCGTAGTCAAAACCAAGGGCGGCCTCGAAGTCGCCACTACCGATAAAGAATTCAGCTTCAAACTCGGCGGTCGCTTGCAGGCGGACTATAGCCAGTTCGATGGCGTCTACACCAAAAACGGCGATACCGCTGACGCTGCCTACATCCGTCGTGGCTTCCTGGAGCTGTCTGGTGTGCTGTACACGGATTGGGCTTACACCATCAACTACGACTTCTCCCACAACAGCGGTGATTCCGACAACGGTTACTTCGACGAAGCGTCGTTGGCCTACAACGGCTTCAAACCGGTCTCAATCAAAGTCGGTCGTTTCGATCCGGACTTCGGCCTGGAAAAAGCCACCAGCTCCAAGTGGGTTACCGCACCAGAACGCAACATGGCCTACGACATGGTCGATTGGGCGAACAGCCACCAGAATGGTCTGGGCCTGCAAGCCTCCAGCACCTTCGCTGATTCGTTCTACGCTTCCGCCGGCGTGTTCAGCAAAGACACCGACGATACCGATGGCAACAGCGTCAAACAGGTCAACGGCCGCTTTGTATTCGCGCCGATGCATGACGCCGGCAACGTGCTGCACTTTGGTGTGAACGTGGCTTCCCGTGATGTCTCCGACACGGCCTTCGATTCGCGTTATCGCACCCGCATGGGCATGCGTGGTGTGGAAACCCTCGGCGGCAATGATGCTGGCACCAACGGCAACCGTCCGGTGCTGGGCGGCAGTTCCACTTCGGCTGCCGGCTCTTATGACCGTGACGACGCTTACGGCCTGGAAGCCGCATTCGCCATGGGCCCGGCCTCGATCCAGGGTGAATACGTCGCCCGCAAAACCAAGGCCGATGCCAGCAACCTTGAAGACATCAAGGGTCACGGTTTCTACGTTCAGGGTGCCTACACCCTCACCGGCGAAGCCCGTGGCTATAAAGTCGGCAAGTTCGATGCGATCAAGCCAGCCAACAAATCCATCGGCGCCTGGGAGCTGTTCTATCGTTACGACAGCCTGACCGTCGAAGACGACAACATCACCACCGCCAGCCTGACCCGCGATGTCGGCGATGCCGAAGCCAAGGTGCATACCCTGGGCGTCAACTGGTACGCCAACGAAGCGGTAAAAATCACTGGCGCCTACCTCAAGGCCAAGACTGACAACGTGACCAATGCCACGGCTGCCAGCGGTACTACCCCGGCACGTCGTACCGGTGATGACAGCGGTGACGGCTTCGTGGTCCGCGCTCAATACGTGTTCTAAATTGCAGTAAACGCTGTAAGAGCTCTTTCTTCATCCGTTAAAGCTCCTCTCGTTTTAACCCCGCTTCGGCGGGGTTTTTTTTGTTTCGGGTTAGGCAATCAGATAAGCGATACTCGTCCCATCTGTAGAAAATGATGGTTGGGATGCTAATGCCGCTGCAACGTCTGAAAAGTTTGTCCGAAATCGCGCCGCACACCTGGGACGCGCTGGTACCGCAAACTCAGCCGTTTCTGCGTCATGCCTTTCTGAGCGCGCTGGAAGACAGCGGCAGCCTTGGCCCGCATTCCGGCTGGCAGCCCGAGCATTTGCTGCATGTTGAAGGCGATCGCCTGATCGCCGCGTTGCCCAGTTACCGCAAATGGCATTCCTACGGCGAGTACGTGTTCGACCATGCCTGGGCCGAAGCCTGTGAGCGTGCCGGCATCGACTACTACCCCAAGTTGTTGACGGCGGTGCCGTTCAGCCCGGTCAGCGGGCCGCGATTGCTGGCGGCGACGATCGAGGACGGTTTCGAACTCCTGCAGAGCCTGCCGGGTTATCTGGAGATCGAAGGACTCTCCAGCGCCCATATCAACTTCACCGATCCATTCACCGACGCGGCATTGGCCGAACAGCCTGGCTGGTTGCAGCGCATTGGCTGTCAGTACCACTGGCAGAATCGCGGTTATCGGGATTTTCAGGACTTCCTCGACGCCCTCAGTTCGCGCAAGCGCAAGCAAATGCGCAAGGAGCGTGAGCAAGTGGCGGGGCAGGGCATCGATTTCGAATGGCTGGAAGGACGACAACTGGACCAGGCGCAGTGGGACTTTGTGTATGCCTGCTACGCCAATACCTACGCAGTACGTCGGCAAGCGCCGTATTTGACGCGAGAATTTTTCAGTCTGTTGGCCGAGCGCATGCCGGAGTCGATCCGTGTGGTGCTGGCCAAACAAGGCTCACGACCGGTGGCCATGGCCTTCAGTCTGGTCGGTGGCGACAGTTTTTATGGTCGTTACTGGGGCTGCCTGGCAGAGTTCGATCGCCTGCATTTCGAGACCTGTTTCTATCAGGGCATGGACTACGCGATTGCCAACGGCTTTCATCGTTTCGACGCTGGCGCTCAGGGTGAGCACAAATTGATTCGTGGCTTTGAACCGGTGATCACCCATTCCTGGCATTACCTGCGCCACCCGGGCTTGAAGTCGGCGGTGAAAGACTTCCTTGAGCGTGAGCGGGTCGGGGTCATGGGCTATGCAGAAGAAGCGAAGACAGCCTTGCCCTACCGACAAGGCTGATCTTCGCATTATGTCCCTTGTTAGCTGTCCTCTTTACCGAGCCAGCGATAGGTCACGCCGCCGATGACGGCACCCAGAATCGGCGCCAGCCAGAACAGCCACAGTTGTTGAATCGCCCAACCGCCGACAATCAGCGCCGGGCCCGTACTGCGGGCCGGGTTCACCGAGGTGTTGGTGACCGGAATCGAGATCAGGTGGATCAGGGTCAGCGCCAGGCCGATGGCGATGGGCGCCAGCCCGGCCGGGGCGCGTTTGTCGGTGGAGCCGAGAATGATCAGGATGAACATGGCGGTCATCACCAGTTCACTGACAAAGCCCGCTGCCATCGAGTAGCCGCCTGGCGAGTGTTCGCCGTAACCATTGGATGCAAGGCCGCTGGCCAGTTCGAAGCCAGGTTTGCCGCTGGCGATGAAGTACAGCAGAGCCGCTGCGATGATCCCGCCAATCACCTGGGCGATGATGTAGGCGGGCAGTTCTTTGGCAGGGAACCGTCCACCGACCACCAGCCCGACCGAAACCGCAGGGTTGAGATGACAGCCCGAAATGTGGCCAATAGCGAAGGCCATCGTCAGCACCGTCAAACCGAATGCCAAAGACACCCCCAGCAAACCGATCCCCACGTCTGGAAACGCCGCTGCCAGGACCGCACTGCCGCACCCCCCTAACACCAACCAGAACGTCCCCACCAATTCTGTAGCCGAGCGTTTGAACAAAGACATAGCGAATTTCCCTGTCGAGATAACACTGTCGTTGTGCATCCAGCAGATGGACTACAGAACCATCTCCAGAACCTTGGCTGAGTACAGCAGGGTTTTAATGAAATTCCAGTGACCATAAAAAACCGCCAGGGCCCTGCTTAAAGGGTTGTGGCGGTTCGCCGATCTAATGTGGGAGCGGGTGATCAGTAGAGGCTCTCCCGCACTCTCGCCGGTGCTTCCCGGTCATACGCCTCGGCATCGAACTGCCCATCGTTCAGGCGCTTGTGAAACGCCCCGGCGGTCGGCAGTGCAGAGCGTTCGAGGTGTTTCTGCGGGTTCCACAAATCCGAACGCACAATCGCTTTCGAACAATGGAAATACGCCGCTTGCACCGTCACCAGCATCACCGTGCGTGCTTGTTTGCCGTTGACTGCAAAACTCTCCAGCAACTCGGGCTCGGCGCTGATCTGCGCCGTGCCATTGACCCGCAATGTCTCGCCTATCCCTGGAATGATGAACAGCAGCGATACCCGCGAATCGAGCACGACATTGCGCAGCGTGTCGATGCGGTTGTTGCCCGGTCGATCCGGGATCGCCAGCGTGCGTTCATCGACGATCCGCACGAAACCCGGTGTATCGCCACGTGGCGAACCGTCCATGCCGTCGGGGCCGACCGAGCTGATAATCACCAGTGGCGAGGCGCGGACCATCGCCTGATAGTCCTCGTTCAGAAACGGGATCTGCTTGCGCACCGCGCGGTCATGGGGCAGGCCGTAGATCGCTTCCAGCGCTTCGATTGAATTCAACATCGTTCATCCCTCTACGAATCAGAAAACCAGCCCCATTCGCCGTTCGTAACCGATTCGGCCTTTGTACGCTTCGCCGCTGTCGACAAAGCCATATTTGGCATACAACGCGATGGCCGACTCATTGTCTGCATCCACCGACAACTCCAGTCCTTTGATTTCCGGCCAGGCCTGGCGCGCAACCTCGGGCAGGGCTTGCAGGCAGGCTTTGCCATAGCCTTTGCCCTGGGCGCGGCGATCGACCTGCAGGGCGTGCAGGGTGGCGCTGTGTTCATCGGCCCAGGCCGGCAGCACCGGCGGGCGCTTGAGCAGCAGGAAGGCCACCGGAGCATCCTCCACCAGTAGCGCAAAGCCTTTGACGCCAGGGCCAGGCTTGGACAGCAAGGTGTGCAACGCACCATGAATGTCGCCGGAGAATTTGATTTGTTCAGCGTGGATTTCGATGGCCTCGACCTGTTGGCGCTGCAGAGCGTTCAGGCTTTCGTAAGGCACGAGTCGGGCAGTCACTGGAGTGTCCTTTTTCCAACGGAAATGAGGCTCGGATTCTAGCGAGTTTGCAGCCATGGATTATTTTTATTTCGGTTGTCGATTTGGCTTATCACCAGACGACTAAGGGTGTCTTCAATAAAAAAACACGGAGAAACCATCATGAATGCTCAGACACAAATCCATAACCTGATCGAGAACTATCGCCAGGCGGTCATCGCCAAGGACGTGGAAAAGGTCATGGCCCTTTACGCCGACGACATCGTCTCCTTCGATGCCGTCAAAGCGCTGCAATTCAAGGGCAAGGCGGCCTACCGTGCGCATTGGCAGGAATGCATGGAGATGTGCCCTGGCCCGCACATTTTCGAGTTCCACGAGATCGACATCGTGCCGTCGCAGGAGATCGCTTTCGCTCACTGGCTGGCGCATTGCGGCGGCACCAATGAAAAGGGTGAAACCCAGGCCTGCTGGATGCGCGTCACCGCGTGCTACCGCCAGGAAGCGGGGCTATGGCAGATCGTTCACGAGCACTGGTCGGCACCGTTCGACATGACGAGCGGTGCGGCGCTATTCAATCTGGAACCCTGATGGTCGGCCTGATTCGTCGGGCTGTTTATCGGAAAGCAACGCCAAAACACCCATCTGCAGCCATAGTTGATCAGTTCGATCAGGGCAGAGCTCCAAGAGATGGAGAGCCCCAAAGAATGGAGAGTCCCCATGAAGTATTTATGCCTGGTCTACAGTAACGAGCACGAGTTGCACTCGTTGCCCGAAAGCCCCAATGACGCCGAGTGCATGGCCTACAGCGAGTCGATCCAGGGCAGCGGCCGGATGATCGCCGCCGAAGCGCTGGAGTCGGTGCAGACCGCGACCACCGTGCGCATGCGCAACGGCAAAATGTCGGTCACCGATGGCCCGTTCGCTGAAACCAAGGAGCAGTTGGCCGGGTTTTACCTGATCGATGCCAAGGACCTCAATGAGGCCATCCAGGTCGCCGGCAACATTCCTGCGGCCCGGGTCGGCTGTGTCGAGGTGCGACCCGTTCGCCAGTTGAATCCCTAAAATAACAATCACAACAGGAGTTCTTTCATGAGTCCGCAATCCGTCCAGCGAAAACCGGCCGAATTCGAGCTGTCCATCAGTCGCCTGATCGATGCGCCGCGCAGCAAAATCTTCCGCGCCTGGACCGAGCCCGCGCTGCTCGCCCAATGGTGGGGGCCTCACGGCATGACCACGCCGGAGTGCGAAATGGACCTGTGGGTGGGCGGTCAGTTTCGCACCTTGATGCGGGCGCCGGATGGCTCCGAGTATCCGACCATGGGCGTGTTTCTGGAGATCGTCGCCCCGGAGCGTCTGGTGTTCACCGACGCTTTTCTTCCCGGTTGGATTCCCTCCGGCAAACCGTTCATGACCGCCGAAGTGACGCTCGAAGACCGGGACGGCAAAACCCTCTACACCGCCCGCGCCATGCACTGGAGCGAAGAAGATCGTCAGGCGCACGAGGCCATGGGGTTTCACGACGGTTGGGGGCAAAGCCTCGATCGGCTGGAGACGCTGGTGACTGAAGGCATGCCGGACTGATGCCTGGCGAGTTGGTACGGGCGCGAGTCGAGCAGGTCTACCGCGAAGACTCGCGGCGGATTCTGGCGACCCTGATCCGTCTGCTCGGCGATTTCGACCTCGCCGAAGAAGCGCTGCACGAGGCGTTTTTCGTCGCGGTCGAACGCTGGCAGCGTGACGGTGTGCCGGACAATCCGCGCACCTGGCTGGTGTCTACCGGGCGCTTCAAGGCCATCGATGTGTTGCGTCGGCGCGCGCGCTTTAATGCGTCCCGGCCGATGTTGATCGCTCAACTGGAAGAGCTGGAGCAGGCTGACTGGAGTGATGAAGATGTGGAAGACGATCGCTTGCGGCTGATTTTCACCTGTTGTCACCCGGCACTCGCGGCGGACGCTCAAGTGCCGCTGACCCTGCGTGAAGTCTGCGACCTGACCACGGAAGAAATCGCCCGGGCCTTTCTCTCGGCACCGGCCACCATCGCCCAACGCATCGTGCGGGCCAAGGCCAAGATTCGTGACGCGAAAATCCCTTATCAGGTGCCCACCCTGACAGAACTGCCCGAGCGTCTCGACAGCGTGCTGCGGGTGATTTACCTGGTGTTCAACGAAGGTTATTCGGCGTCTATCGGCAACGAATTGACCCGCGAAGACCTGACGCGTGAAGCGATTCGTCTCGGTCGATTGTTAATGGAATTACTACCCGAACCGGAAGTGATGGGGCTGCTGGCGCTGATGCTGTTGCATGAGTCCCGGCGCCCGGCCAGGACTTCGCCCGACGGCGAGCTGATTGTGCTGGACGAGCAGGATCGCTCGTTGTGGGACGACGAGCTGATTGCCGAAGGCTGTGCATTGGTGGAGCGGGCGCTGACGACGGGGCGTTTCGGGCCTTATTGCCTGCAAGCGGCGATTGCGGCGGTGCATGCCGAAGCGCCCACGGCGGCGGAGACGGACTGGCTGCAGATTGTCGGTTTGTATGATGTGCTGCTGCGGGCCGTGCCGTCACCGGTGATCGAACTGAACCGCGCGGCGGCGCTGGCCAAGCGCGATGGACCGTTGGCCGGGCTGACGTTGATCGAAGGGATTCTGGCCCGGGGCGAGTTGCTCGATTACCACCTGGCGCACTCGGCGCGGGCAGAGTTTTACCGGCAGTTGGGGAGGGTGGATGAGGCGCGAGCGGCGTATGAGCGGGCGCTGGAATTGACACAGCAAGTGCCGGAGCGGCGGTTTATCGAGGGGCGGCTCAAGGCGTTGGAGTGATGTGATTTCACTGGCCCCATCGCGAGCAGGCTCGCTCCCACATTTGATCGTCGGTGGATAGAGAATATGTGCCCGACATAGAACCCATGTGGGAGCGGGCTTGCTCGCGATGGCAGCACCGCTATTCCAGCATCTTGCCAAGCAACCAACTCCCCGCCGGCCCCGGCGGATGCAGCCGCGACCACAGCGCATCGACGCATACCGGTTTCGGCCAGCCGCGCACATTCAGCTCCACCAACAATCCGGCTCCGAACCGGCCTACCAGCCAGCGAGGCAACGGCGCCCAGCCGAACCCGCCCTGGGCCATTTCCAGCAGCATCAGGTAGCTCGGCGCCGACCAGACGCGCCCCTTTGCCCGGCTTTCATACGGATTGACGATCGTTGCCAGACGCAGCTCGCGGTGCTGTTGCAGCACGTCCTGATCGATTCCCTCCAGCTTCGCCAGTGGGTGAGCGTGGGACACGAACAGGGCGATTTCCGTGCGCTCGTCCACCGTTGAACTGACCAGGTCTGGTGGGTAGCTGTCTTGCATCTCGGCGAACGCGACATGCGCTCGGCCGCGTTGCACCAGAGCCACCAGGTCATCGCATTCGGCGATCAGGCATTCAAGTTCCAGATCGGGATAGCGCTGCTCGAAAGCACTGAGCGCCGCTTCGAAACGGTCGGACTGATAGGTGTCGGAAATCGCCACGGTCAGCTTCGGCTCGACGCCTTGGGACAGTTGGCTGGCGGTCATTTCCAGACGGCTGGTGGCGGCCAGAATCTCCTCGGCCCGCTGCAACATGACGTGTCCGGCCGGGGTCAGGCTTGGTTTGCGACTGCTGCGGTCGAAAAGGGCAAGGTTCAGGTCGATTTCCAGGCTGGCCACTGCGGCGCTGATGGTCGATTGACTGCGACCGAGCTTGCGCGCCGCAGCAGAAAACGAGCCTTGAGTCGCCGCCTGGACAAACGCCAGCAACACTTCGTGGGAAGCCATTAACTATCGCCTTGATCGATGGTTATTGATTATGAAGTATCGGTGTGATGACAGATCATGGCAACCATAGTCACTCAGGGAGTCTGGCCATGAACGCCAACAAATCCATCACTGAACGAATCTTCCAGGCCATCGGTTTCGAACTGCTGGCGATATTGATCTGTACCCCGCTGCTGGCCTGGGTCATGGACAAACCCATGCTGGAAATGGGCGCGGTAACCATGGCCATTGCAGCCCTTGCCCTGGCCTGGAACGTGGTCTTCAACGGCCTGTTCGACCGGTTGCTCAAGCGCTTTGCCATTGTGCGTAACGCTTGGGTGCGCGTGGTGCATGCGCTGTTGTTCGAAGGCGGTCTGGTCGCGTTTGGTGTGCCGTTGATTGCCTGGTGGCTGAAGGTCAGCCTGTGGCAGGCGTTCCTGCTGGACATCGGCGTGCTGCTGTTTTTCCTGCCGTACACCTACGTTTATCACTGGGGTTATGACGTGGTGCGTGAGCGGCTGTTGGTGCGCAGGGCTTGCGAGGTTTAAAGCAAAGATCGCAGCCTTCGGCAGCTCCTGCGTTGATTGAGTACAACCATCATCACGGATGTACCCAATCGGCGTAGGAGCTGCCGCAGGCTGCGATCTTTTGATCCTGATTCCAGAAAATATCCAACCCTAGCCCCGACCTGAACAACAACGGACGACGTGTAGGAGCGAGGCTTGTGTGATCAGAACAGCTTGGTAAATAACCAATACAAACTGCCCGACAACACAATCGCCGCCGGCAAGGTCAGCACCCAGGCCATCAGCAGGTTGCGGATGGTCTTCATCTGCAAGCCGCCACCGTTGGCGACCATGGTCCCGGCCACGCCTGAAGACAATACGTGGGTGGTCGACACCGGCAGGCCGAACATATCGGCAGCGCCGATGGTCAGCATCGCCACGGTTTCCGCCGAGGCGCCCTGGGCGTAGGTCAGGTGCGTCTTGCCGATTTTTTCGCCGACCGTCACCACAATGCGTTTCCAGCCAACCATGGTGCCCAGCCCCAAGGCAATGGCTACTGCGATTTTCACCCACAGCGGAATAAACCGAGTGGCATTGTCGATCTGTTGCTTGAACAGTTGCAGCTTGCCGGTGGTGTCGGCGTCGAAGTTGCCAACCTTGTTCTTGTCCATCAGGCGAATGGTTTCGCTGGTCAGGTACATGTCGTTGCGCACGTTGCCCATCGCTTCGGCCGGGACTTTCGACAGCGAGCCATACCCCTTCACTTCGTTACCGATGTGGCCTGCCAGCGCGGCGAGGGCGGGGATCAATTGCGGCGTGGCCTCCTTGCTGCGCATGTAATCAGTCAGCACCGGGCGTGGATCGGCGGGTGCCGGTAGCGGCGAATTTTTCATCAGCGCTTGCTGGGTAACTTCAGCCACCGCAGCGAACTGCAAGGCCTGATCCGCCGGCATGGTGCGGTTCAGCGCATACGCCATCGGCAGGGTACCGACCAGAATCAGCATGATCAGGCCCATGCCTTTCTGGCCATCGTTGGAACCGTGAGCGAAGGACACACCGGTGCAGGTCAGAATCAACATGCCGCGAATCCACCACGGTGGCGGGGTGTCGCCCTTCGGCGCCTTGTACAACGCGCGATTTTTGACGAAGACGCGCAACGCCAGCAGCAACAGCGCAGCAAACACGAAACCGATCAGCGGCGACAGCAGCAACGCGTAACCGATTTTGGTCGCCTGGGCCCAGTCCACGCCACTGGTGCCGTCACGGCCATGCATCAGGGCATTGGCCACGCCGACACCGATGATCGAGCCGATCAGGGTGTGCGACGAAGACGCCGGCAAGCCCAGCCACCAGGTGCCGAGGTTCCACAGGATCGCGGCGATCAACAGCGCGAAGATCATCGCGAAACCGGCGGAGGAACCGACTTGCAGAATCAGCTCCACCGGCAGCAGGGCGATGATGCCGAACGCCACCGCGCCGCTCGACAGCAACACCCCCAGAAAGTTGAAGAACCCGGACCAGGCCACGGCGAAATTCGGCGGTAGGGAGTTGGTGTAAATCACCGTCGCCACGGCGTTGGCGGTGTCGTGAAAACCGTTGACGAACTCGAAGTCCAGAGCAATCAGCAGCGCGACGCCCAACAACAGAAACGGCGTCCAGGTGGTGACCACCGTGCCGAGTTCGCTCATGTCGTGCATCAGGCTGTAGGCGGTGAATAACAGCCCGCTGCCCAGCACTACAAAGAACAGCACAATGGTGAACAGGCCGGGCTTTTTATCGAGTTGTGGCTTGGCACTGCTGGCGGGAGCCTGGGCAGCGGCGGTGAAGGAAGGCGTAGCCATGCCGGACAATCCTGAGCAGAGAAGGAGTGTCTCCCATGATCGTTGGTAAATATTACAGACAGGCTGCGCTGGATCAGTGTTTGGGTTTTTTGCAGTCTTAAAGCGCAGAGGCAAAAGATCGCAGCCTTCGGCAGCTCCTACAGGGATCGCATTTCAAATGTAGGAGCTGCCGAAGGCTGCGATCTTTTGATCTTAATAATCCTGGCGCTTGCGAAACGCCCAGCGCCCGGCAATCAGGGTAAACGTCGCGACCAGCGCCACCAGAATCCAGAACCCCTCCGGATCGCCGGCAAGCGGCACGCCACCGACGTTCATGCCGAAGAAGCCGGCGATGATGTTGATGGGCAGCGCCAGCACCGTGACCACGGTCAGGGTGAACAGCGTGCGGTTGCTCTGTTCGTTGAGGTTGGCGGCGATTTCTTCCTGCAACAGCTTGATCCGTTCACCGAGGGCCGTGAGGTCGTTGATGATCAGCGCAAACTCCTCGGTGGACTTGCGCAGCTCCTTGACGTCCTCTTTCTGCAACCATTGCGGCGGGCGATTGAGCAGGCGCAGCAACGAGCCCGGCTCCAGCGCCAGCAACCGTTGCAGGCGCACCAGCACCCGGCGGTTGGCGCCCAGCTCAGCCCGGTTGGTCGACAGGCGCGAAGACAGCAACTCATCCTCGATCTGATCGACGCTGAGGCTGGTCTTGCGCACGATCTGCGTCAGCACTTCGCCCTGATCGCGCAGCAAATGCACCAGCAACTCCAGCGGCGAGCGAAAGCATTCACCGGCCTTCACCGAAGAACGCAATTTGTCCACCGAGTGCAGCGGTTGCAGGCGTGCGCTGATGATCAGCCGACTGCGGGCGCAAACCCACAGCGTCGAGACATCCGAGGAGACCATGCTGCTGAGGTTGAACACCACGTCGTTGACCACCGCCAGCAACGCCGAATCGACATGCTCGATGCGTGTCGAACGGGAGCCTTCGTGCAGCGCTTCGAAAAACTCGTCGGGCAATGCCAGATGGCTTTTCATCCAGCGCTCGCACGCGGCATGGGCCAGGTTCAGGTGCAGCCAGAGGAATTCATCACTGTCGTCCGGGTGCTGCAGGCAGTGCAGCGCCCTGGCCGAATCGATTTCCCGACCGCGCTCGCCGGGGCGAAAACTGAAACCGTAAAGCAGGCCGAACAGGTCAGAATCGCGATGGCGTTGGTCAATGCTGTGATTCATGAGGTCTCGCTGTGAGGAGGCGCCTGTCGCGGGTTTCACAGGTTCACTTGAGCCCCATCATCGCAACGTATGTTGAAGGTTTTGTGACAGTTTGAGGGCGGCGCAAATCCGGCCTCCTACCGGTGGTCGGAAGGGCTCAAGAAAGGCTCTGGCCCGCCGATGACGCTAAGGTTGATCTTCCGATTCTGGTGGTGAACCAGTGTCGCTGACAGGGATTGTCCGGACATCTTGCATGCCACTTTGGCGTGCCTTATCCCTGTCATGAGATACCACTCGAATGTTTTTGCAAAAATCCTTGAGAGCGCAAATCCTCGCCCTGTTGAGCGGCAGCCTGTTGGCGATGTTGCTGATCGCTTTGGCTTGCTTTCACTTTCTGTCCAACGGCGTTCAGAGCTACGCGAACCTGATCGAAGGCCCGCTGCACACGTCGCAATTGATCGATGAAGCCAACCTGCAATTCAAGGTGCAGGTTCAGGAATGGAAAAACGTCCTGCTGCGCGGCAAGCAACCTGCGGACCTGGACAAATACTGGAAGCAATTCGAGGACCGCCAGCGCGACGTGCAGGGCATCCTCGGTGAACTGGCCGGGCAGAAGGGCATCGAGCCGCAACTCAAGACCCGCATCGAACGCCTGCGTGACGAACATCGTCTGTTGGGTGGGGCCTATCAGAAGGGCCGTGATGCCTACGTGGCAGCCGGTGCCGATCCAACGGCTGGCGACAACGCGGTCAAAGGCGTGGACCGTGCCGCCAGTGAGCAGATGAGTGAACTGGTCAGCGAGTTGCGCAAGCAGGGCACCGAGCAATCGAAACTGATCAGCGCCAGCGCCGATCAGACGGTGTTGTTGGGGATCATCGTGATGTTGGTGTCGGGCCTGCTGATTGGCCTGTTGAGTCTGTGGCTGGTCAACCGCAACCTGGTGGAGCCGATCCGCAAACTGATCGACTATGTGGCACAGCTCAGCCAAGGGCGCTTCGCCGAGCGCGTGGCCAGCACCCGTCAAGACGAGTTGGGCAACCTGGCCAAGGCCGCCAACACCTTGCGCGATTTCCTCGCCGAAACCTTCAGTCGTTTGCAGCGCAGCGCGACGGACCTGGACAGCGCCAGCGGCGAACTGAACTCGATTGCCGGCCTCATGGCCAGCGGCACTAACGAGCAGTTCAACCGTACCGATCAGGTGGCCACGGCGATGAACGAAATGTCCGCCACCGCGCAAGAAGTCGCGCGCCACGCGGCCGATGCGGCACGAGCGGCCGATGATGCCGACCAGTCCGCTCAGCAGGGCGAAAAAGTCATGCAGGGCACCATTCACACCATTACCCAAATGCGCGGTGAAATCGCTAATACCGCCACCGTCATCCGTCGTCTGGAAGCCGACAGCGGGCGCATCGGTAAGGTGCTGGAAGTGATTCGCGGCATCGCCGAACAGACCAATCTGCTGGCGCTCAACGCCGCAATCGAAGCGGCCCGTGCCGGTGAAGCCGGGCGCGGTTTTGCGGTGGTCGCCGATGAAGTGCGTAGTCTGGCCCAGCGCACGGCGGCGTCGATCATCGAGATCAACCAGATCATTCAAACCGTGCAAACCGGTGCGGTGGACGCGGCCCAGGCTATCGAAAGCGGCCAGTCGCGCAGTGAAGAGAGCGTCGAGCAAGTGACCCAGGCTGGCGCCATGCTCGAGCGCATCACCCATGCCGTGGAAGCCATTCGCGACATGAACCGCCAGATCGCCACCGCCGCTGAAGAGCAGACCTCAGTGGCCGAGGATATCTCGCGCAACCTCACCGAAATCACCAGTATCGCCAGTACCAACCTGGATAACGTGCAACGCACCGAAGCGGCCAGCCACAATCTGCATGGGTTGTCGGGGCAGTTGAATGAAGTGACGGCGCGGTTGGGCGCCTAGTGGAACGGGCTGTGTACCGGTTCGGTTACCGAGCCGGTACACAGTCGCTCTCAAGTTCCTGCCGTGCCCGTCGATGAGGGATTTACCCAAACGCCACATTGGATAAATCCCATGGTCAGCATCAGCTCCGTTTCGATCAACCAGACCCTGTCGACCCCTTCAAGCAAAACCGCGATCAGCGACAGCACCGAAGACACCACATCGCAGCGACGACTGAGGTGTCCAGCGACACCACCAAGGTTGCCGCTGGCGGTGCATCCGCGTCGAGCGACAGCAGTTCCAGCAGCAGCGAATCCGATACGGTGAAAGAACTGCGCAAGCAGCTCGCCGAGCTGCAAAAGCAATTACAGGAACAACAGCAACAACTGCAAGCAGCCCAGGCCAGGCAAGACAGCGCCGAAGCCAAAGCTGCGGACGTCGCGGCGGCTCAGTCGCAGGTTGCGGCCACGTCGGCTTCGTTGCAGACGGTGACGGCGGCGTTGTTGCAAGCGTTGCAGGATGAGGGTGGCAGCACGTCGGGTTCGGTGGTCAGCACCACCGCTTAAGTCCGTGAGGGCAAGCTGAAGGTAAACGTCGTGCCCTGTTGCTCGGTCGATACCACCTCCAGTTTCCCGCCATGGGACTGCGCAATCTGACTGGCAATGTACAACCCCAACCCGAGACCTGCCTGCGGTATTGCGCCGGCTGGTTTCGAGTAGGGCTGGAACAGATGCGGCAGCGCATCCTCGGCAATCAGCCCTTGGTTTTTCACGCTCAATTCGAAGTGTCCATCCTCGACCTGAGCACTGACCTCGATCGGGCTGTCGGGATCTCCGTGGACAACCGCGTTCGCCAGCAGATTGGACAGCAATTGCGCGACCCGTTCGCGATCGCAATGAACGTTGCTCAGGTCGCCAATCGACGACTGAATGATGCGTTTAGGGTAAATGCTCTGGATCTCGGAAATCACATGCCGCAACGCATCCGCCAGATCCGGGCACGGCTCGATATTTACGGGGATGCCTCGGCCCAGTGAACCCCGCGCGAAGTCCAGCACATCTTCCACCAGTTTGGTCGCACGTCGGGCGCTGGTGAGGATGTGCCGGGCTCGTTGCTCATTCGCCGGATCGGAAAGTTTGCGCAGGAGCATTTCGGCGCCGGCGCTGATGGCGAACAAGGGATTGCGCAGGTCATGGCCGAGCACGGCAATGAATTGTTCGCGCAGTTCGGCGGTTTGGCGTTCCTTGATCAGCGCCGCTTCGGTCCGTTGCAGGTTTTCGTCAGCTTCGATCTGTAGCGCCAGCATCCGGGCGAACGACTCCATGGTGCTAAGGATCGTGCTGGATTTGAGCGGTGCCGGATCGGGATCAAGGGCACAAATAGTGCCGAAAAAGCGCCCGTCAGTGCGCAATATCGGGACGGCAATGTAGCTTTCGAATTGATAAGTCTGAGGCATGAGGTGATTGCGATAGAGCGGATCTTCGCTGGCCTTGTCGATCACCATCGAGTGGTGGCCCTGGCGAATTTCGTTGCTCAGGGTGGAGACCAGATCCAGTTCATCGCCCACCTGCAAACCGAAACCCAGTCGATCGAGCACCGCGCAGGCGGTCCAGGTGTTTTCGATGACGCGAGCCACCGCCGCGAACCGCAAGCCGGTCAGCTCACTGATCACCTGAAGAATCGCCGGCACCGCGCTGATCCGGCTGATCGTGGCGACGTCTGCTGCCGCTGTTTGCCCCATATCCTTGGTTCTCTGCTTCAACATGCCAAATGGTCTGGAGGGATTCTAGCGGGCTTGCGCGAATTGTCGCGGCTTCGTTCGTCGCTTCAGCGAACTGCCTGACGCCGAACGCAAAAAAGCCGCACGACCCGAAAGTCGTGCGGCTTTTTTGCAGTTGAATCACGTGTCTTGTTTGTTGCTCAGAACCTTGCCGGTAGTGGCATCGAAGTCCACGTCCCATTCGGTACCGTCAGCCCTGCGCAGTTCAACTTCATATTCGTAACCGTTGAAGTGGTTATCCAGGTCGGTGTCGGTAATCGTGGCACCCGGGTGCAACTTCAAGGCAGCCTGGTTCAGTTCTTCCAGGGGCTTGATCTTGCCACTCTTGACCAACTCAGGGATCTGGTCGACGCGAACGTCGGCCTGGGCCAGGCCAGCAGTGAGGGTCAGGGCAGCAGCGGTGAACAGGGCAGTTAAGGTTTTCATGAAGTTCTTTCCTTGGATGAGCTGTTTAAGTGGGATCAGGCTAAACAGCGCGACTTAATTCACCCTTAATTGCTCGCGGCGACCTCAACAGATAAGCAGGCCAGTCAGAAAGCAATCGCGGGCAAGCCACGCTCCCACAGGTTTTGCGCAGACCTTGTGGGAGCGTGGCTTGCCCGCGAAACAGGCGCCACGGTCTCGAATCAATACCCGTTGTTCTGCAACAACTGCGCAACGCTCGCCGCTGCCGGACGCTTATAGAAATTCAGCAGTTCGCTGGCGCGGTTGGTGAAGATGCCATCGACCCCGGCATCCGCCACTTTCTGATAATCCACGGCATCGTCGATGGTGTAGACGTGTACCAGCAGGCCCTGATCATGGGTGTACTGGTTCATCCACGGTTTCACCAGGTCCGAATAGCTCTGATCGCCACCCTTGGTCAGCGCAGCCGAAGGCCCGGTGCCGATGGCGCCCTGGGCCTTGGCGTACTCGACCCATTGCTGGAATTCGGCTTTGTCTTTCGGTTCCTGCTTGGCGTAGTAGGTCGCTTTATCCTTGTCACCGGACTCGGCGAACGTCACTTTGGATTTCGGCTCGATGCTGCCTTCGCCCACCCACAGCAGCAGGATTTTCGGCACTTGCGGCATTTCCTTCTCGAGCAGTTCGAGGCTGCTCTTCTCGAAGGTTTGCAGCACGACTTTGCCTTTGCCCTGACCGACCGCCAGTTCGCTCTTCGCCAGTTTCGAACCGACCGGGCTTAGCCAACCGCGATCCTGGAGTTTCTCCTTGAGGTCGCGCTCGATACCGGGAAACTGCTTCGGCTCTTTGGTTTCGATGTACAGGCCCGGCTTGTGCAGCGGGTTGCCCTGGGCGATGTCGATGATTTCGTCCAGAGTCAGGATCTTCAGACCCGCGTAGGACGGACGCGCGCGATCAGGGTAAGCACTGTTGAACCAGCTGCCGGCATCCAGGGTTTTGAGTTCGGCGATAGTGAACTCGTTGGCCTGGCTGTCCTTGCGCTCAGGGAATTTGGTGGCGACGTCGGTGGTGCGTTGCAAGTTGTTATCGTGCAGGGCGAACAGCACGCCATCCTTGCTGCGCTGCAGGTCCATTTCCAGATAGTCGGCGCCCAGATCGCGAGCCAGTTTGTAAGCCGCGGCGGTGGATTCCGGTGCATCGAAAGACGCGCCACGGTGGGCGATCACCGCCGGGTGCGGAATGCCCAGACGCGTCGCCAGTGCGGTGGGGCTTGGCTCGTTGGCGGCCTGTGCCTGGCCGAGTCCGAGCATCAGGCTCAGCAGCAGGGCGCTCTTGGTGAAGGTGACAGGCATGGTCGAAGTCCTTTTGCGATAGATTTTCAAAGACGTATCTTTTAACAACTGAACGCCGCTTGCGCTATCGCAAGACCGACATAAACGTGTTTAAAGCAGATTTTTTCTGCGCTTTTGTGCGGTTCTTTGCAGTACTCTTGGCCCCGGCCATTTCCCCGGCAGAGGGAAACCCGTTCGCTTGTCCTGCGTGTAAACCATCGATCACCGGTCCTTTGCGACCTTTTGTGAGGTTTATCATGCGCATCACTTCCCAGCTCATTTGCCAGGCCGCCGACCAACTCAAAGGCTTCGTCGGCCTCAATCGCAAGACCGGCCAATACATCGTTCGTTTCAGCGAAGACTCGTTCGGCATGGACGTGGCTGATGACGGCATCATCCCCTCCAGTGAATTCGTCTGGGCGCTCGGCCCCGAACAGACCATGACGCTCAAGCGCGAACTGATCCAGTTGTTGCTGGACCAGAACATCGACGACCGGATCAACATCACCGAACCGTTGCGGGTGTATATGGATCGGCGGGAAGTGCCGCAGATTACGGCGGTGAGGAGTTTGGTGCGGGGGTGAATATTGCGATGACTTGGCTGGCCCTATCGCGAGCAGGCTCGCTCCCACATTGATTAGGTGTCGATCACAAAACCAATGTGGGAGCGAGCCTGCTCGCGATGGCGGCCTAAAGAACACCGCAACTGTTACTGCTCAAACAAATACGCCCGCTCAACCCTGCACACCCGCGTATGACACGCCGAATACCAAGTCGATCGCCCGCGTTCGCGAATTGGGCTGTGCTCGGGATGGTGTTTCCAGGCCAGGATCGCCGCTTCACTGGCCCAGTAGGACACCGTAATCCCAAGCCCATCCGCACCCCGGGCCGATTCCACGCCAACGAAGCCGGGTTGCTCCCGGGCCAGTTCCACCATGCGTTCGGCGGCCTGTTCATAACCGAGATCGCCGTCGGTGCGCAGCGAGGTGAAAATCACTGCGTAGTAAGGCGTTGCAGGTGTCTGGGCGATCATGATTGTTGCCTCGCGCAGGCCTCGATCAACGCGCGAACCAACGGCGGCAGATTGCCTTTGAGCGCGGCGCGTTCCGGTTGGAACAACGTCGCGACGAAGAACGGATGATCTTTTAGCTCCACCGCCCGCAGATCCCCCATCGAATCGTGGCCAACCGCGTGCAACTGTTGTTTCAGTAGCTCCCGTTCAAACTCAGGATTCACACCATAACGGCAGTGATATCCCTCGCGAATCTCAGCCCTTTCGTACGCCTTGGCGATCAACGAGCCTTCAACCAAATGAATGCTGTCGACGGCATCCACCAGCGAACACGTCAGCGGCGTCAGCAACGCCCGCCTCGCGTCGGGCGAGGTCTCGCCGTGTTCGGCATCGCTCCAGCCCAGAACGTTACGGGCGAATTCGAGCGCCGCGTGCTGAAAACCGCCGCAAGTGCCGAGGAAAGGTCGCTGCTGCTCGCGGGCAAAACGGATCGCCCGTAACGCACCGTCCATGTCGCGATAAGGGCTGGCGGGCACGCACCAGAAACCATCGAAGTCATTCAGTGGCGTATCGGCGTCGATGCTGTCGGTGGCCAACCATTGAAACTGTATGTTCTTGCCTGAGTGTTCGGCGGCCATGCCGAGGGCGACGGGAATGGCTTGGTGGGCGGTGACCTGAGGGTCGTAATCGCCGATCAGGGCGATGCGGATGGCGTTGGTTTCCATGAGTGATCTCGACGCTTGTTGATTTCTGGCACCCACTATAGATTGGCGTTCACGCAATCAATATTGGCGTTATCCCAAGTGATCAATGCACCGACGCACTATCGACTGGACTACCCGGATCTGTCCCTGATCCTCGCCCTGGTGCGCGGCGGCTCTCTGGCCCGGGCGTCGGCGTTGTTGAAAGTCGATGTCTCGACGGTGTTTCGCGCCGTCCGCCGACTGGAAGCCGCGTTGGGCCAGCAACTGTTCGAAAAGAGTCGCGCCGGTTACCTGCCGACCACGCTGGCGCAGAGCCTGGCCGAGCAGGCTGAGCGCGCCGAACAAGCGCTGGAGGCGGCGCGCATTGGCGTGGAGCAGGGCGGTGAAGTCATCAGCGGTACCGTGCGCCTGACCTGCACCGATTCGGTCCTGCAAAGTTTGTTGTTGCCGGCACTGGCGCGGTTCATGCCGTCTTACCCGGCGTTGACCATTGAACTGTGCACCTCCAACGACTTCGCCAACCTCAGCCGCCGCGACGCCGATATCGCCTTGCGGTTGACCCGCACACCGCCTGAGCATTTGGTGGGTCGGAGGTTGGCGGATATTTCCTACCGGGTCTGTGCCAGCGCAGCCTATCTGCAATCGGTGGATTCCCACGACCTGGCTGCATTGACCTGGATCGCTCCGGACGACTTCCTGCCCGATCACCCCACCGTCGCCTGGCGACGTCAACAATTGCCTGGCGTGACACCAAGCTATCGCTGCAACGGCATGTTGTCGGTGACCGAGTTGGTGCGGGCCGGGCTGGGTGTCGCGGCGTTGCCGGACTTCCTCATCGGTGACGGACTGCAACCGTTGACCGAGCCCTTGCACGGTTACGACACCGCACTGTGGTTACTCACTCGCCCAGACTGCCGCGCATTGCGCTCGGTGGTGACGTTGTTCGATGAGTTGGGGCGGGCGCTTAAGTGGCCTTGAGTCGGATCACGCCTTCGGCGGCTCTTTGCCTACGAAGTGCTGATGCATTTCCGACGTCAGGCTTTCGATACGCTCGGTCAGGGTCTTGGTGATTTCGGTGAGCCGGGTGTTTTGCTCCAGCAGCTCCAACAGTTGCGCGGTGTGTCGCGCGGCTTGGGCCTGACGATCGCTGTTGGCCACGGCCAAGGCTTCACGATGTCGCGCATCGGCGTCTGACTGGGCTTTGTCTCGCGCCGCCTGGCGCGTCTGGGCCAGCAGAATCAGCGGTGCGGCATAGGCCGCTTGCAGGCTGAACGCCAGGTTAAGCAGGATGAACGGGTACAGATCAAAATCGGTCACGCCGGACAGGTTCAGGAAAATCCAGACCACCACAATCAGGGTCTGGGCGCCGAGAAAAGTCGGCGTGCCGAAGAATCGCGCAAAGGCCTCGGCGCGCAGGGCAAAACGGTCGGTACCGAAAGTAGGTGCCAGGTGAGCGTGAGGGCGATGGAAGCGCAGGTGATCGACGGGGCCGGTGAGTTCGGTTTCGGTTTCGCGGGTCGGGGTGCTCATGGTGCTCTCTGCATGGCGCTGGGACTGAGGCTCACTATAGCTCCCGCACCAGTTTCATTCTGAAACACATTTCGGTGTTTCTACTCAGAGCGACCGATCGGCGATAAAGCCCCGGATATTGTCATTTTTTGCAGCTCGATTCAGAGCTCATAACAGGCCAGGAACATGTCCAGCGCCGACTCCACAACGGTGTGCTGCATCTCGGGCGACAAGCCTGGCTGGCCCATGGATATCTGAGGCCAGAACGCAAACGACTTGAGCAATCCCTGAACCTGTTGCGCGGCGAACTCGGGTGCGACCGGTTTCAACAGGCCATCGGCCTGGGCCGCGCGAATCCACACGGTCAGGCCTTCTTCGCGCTCACCCATACGGGCGACCATGTCCTGCGCGCGCTCGGGAGAATGGATGGTGGCGGCGATCGCCACCCGCGCCAGGTCGAGAAAGTTGTCATCGGCCAGCATCTGCAGTTTTGCCTGCAACATCAGGCGCAACTGATCGCGCAGGGGCAAGTCAGGGCGGTAGGCCGCTTCCTGTTCAGCCGTTACCCGCACCCACAATTGATTGAGGATTTCGGCGAACAACTCTTCCTTGCTCGGGAAGTGGTTGTACACGGTGCGCTTCGACACGCCAGCGGTGGCGGCGATCTTGTCCATGCTGGTGATGTCGAAACCGTTGGCACGGAATTCGGCAATCGCCGCCTGGATGATGGCTTCGCGTTTACGGTCAGTAAGGCGCTGTGGAGCTGTCATAAATACGCTTTGGCAGGAAGAAGTGGAGAACTACACTTGGTAGTTTACTTGCGATCAGCTTTGATGCAACCTTGAAACTACACTGTGCAGTGTAATGTTTTGTTAATCCTGCGCAGCGACAAAAGAATCTCCGGCTGATGCGTGCGTGCCTTGGCCATTTATCGTCCCAAGCGGAAAATCGTCAATCGTGCGGTTTTTCTGGAGTCATTCAGTCATGGCCACTTCAACTTCTCCAGCGGATAACGCCTCAACGCCGGAAGCTTCACGACAGGCTCAAGGGCAGTACCGAAACCATGTGCCGGTGCAGCGCGAAGGCTTTCGCAAAACCGTGCGCATCATTTGGAACATGATCTTCCACAAACCACGGGACACCCGGCCGTCCACTCCCGTCCCGGTGCAAACACTGACCCAGGCTGCGTTGATCGCCGCGCCCAACCACAGTGTCTATCGCCTCGGCCATTCTACGGTTCTGCTGAAACTGCGAGACAAATTCTGGATCACCGACCCGGTCTTCGCCGAGCGCGCCTCTCCGGTGCAATGGGCCGGCCCGAAGCGTTTCCACCAACCGCCGATCAGCCTCGAAGACTTGCCGCCGATTGAAGCGGTGATCCTGTCCCACGATCACTACGACCACCTCGATTATCAGGCCGTCCTCAAGCTGGCGGACAAGACCCGATTCTTCCTCACACCGCTGGGTGTGGGCGACACCCTGATCAAATGGGGTATCAATGCCAGCAAAGTGCGCCAACTGGATTGGTGGCAGGGCACCGAGGTCGATGGCGTTCAATTCGTCGCCACACCTTCGCAGCACTTTTCCGGTCGGGGCCTGTTCGACGGCAACAGCACCCTTTGGGCGTCGTGGGTGATGATCGACGGCGACACGCGGATCTTCTTCAGTGGCGACAGCGGCTACTTCGACGGCTTCAAACGCATCGGCGAACAGTACGGTCCGTTCGACCTCACGCTCATGGAAACCGGTGCCTACAACGTCGAGTGGCCGCACGTTCACATGCAGCCCGAGCAAACCCTGCAAGCGCACATAGACCTTAATGGGCGCTGGTTGCTGCCAATCCACAACGGCACCTTCGACCTGTCAATGCACGCCTGGTACGAACCCTTCGACCGCATTTTAGCGTTGGCCTGGGAGCGGAACGTGTCGATCACTACGCCGCAAATGGGCGAAGCGTTCAACGTGATGTATCCGCAACGAGGTAGCGCGTGGTGGCAGGGGGTGGAAAGTGTAAGCGATCAGGTGACGGCTCAGAACGCTTGATGTTGTGCTGCCGGGCCGCTTGCTGTGGAAGCGGCCCGTACTGACATCTCACTCAACCATCGCATAATCCGCCCGCCCCACCGGATCCGGCGTCGACCCTTTCACATTCATCCCTCTGCCCGGCGCAAACCCCGGGAAGAACACCAGACCTTGCGACTCAAACCGATACGCCAACGCCAGCCGGGTGACATCCAGCACATCGCGTTCAGCCTCGAAACGTTGAATCGCGTCAACGGAAACCCCGGATTCCTCGGATAACTCTTCAACACTCCAGCCCAGCATCGCTCGGGCCTGGGCGCAGTGGGCGGGGGTGAACTGAAAGAGGGCGATACGTTCCAGGGTGATTTTCATCGCAAGAGTGGCCATGGTGTTCTCCGGGCTCGAGAGTGCTGATTTAAAATATACTGTGTTTTTGTACAGTTGTTTTGAGTCCGGATCAACCTCATTTTTTTGATTGATTCTATTTTTTCGCTCAGGCAGGAGCGTGGGACCGACTACGCTATTTCTATGCGGGCTCCTGAACGCTCAATGGGCTTTCAACTCCCGTCAGCAGCAATGATTGAACGTCAGCTTTCTGATTTTCAATACAAGGAAAGTGGCGTTTATGACGCAGTGCGTCACAGTGTTATGCAGGGAAGGGAATCATGAAAAGACTACGTCTGCTATGTGCCCTGATTGGTTTTACAAGTCTGCCCGTCGTGGCTGATATGGCATCGTTAAGTAAAGAGGCCTTTGTCAGCAACCTGATAAATCAGATGACCCTGGAGGAAAAAATCGGCCAACTGCGGCTGATCGCTATTGATGAAAAGATGACGCCCGAAAAGATACGCGAAGAGATCGCCGCCGGGCGAATCGGTGGTACCTACGGCTCTGTGAGCCGCTACGTAAACCGACCCATGCAGGACGCGGCTCAACAAAGCCGCCTGAAAATACCGATGTTTTTCGGCTGGGACGTGATACACGGCCATCGAACCATTTTTCCCATTGGCCTGGCGTTAGCCTCTAGCTGGGATATTGGCGCTATCGAGTTGAGCGGTCGAACAGCAGCGAAAGAAGCCAGTGCCGACGGTATCGATTTGACCTTCGCCCCGATGATAGATATCGCCCGGGATCCTCGCTGGGGGCGTACCTCCGAAGGCTTCGGCGAAGACACCTATCTGGTTTCGCGCATTGCCAAAGCGATGGTTCAGGCCTACCAGGGCGCAAGCCCGAATGCACCCGACAGCATCATGGCCAGCGCCAAACACTTTGCGTTGTATGGGGCTGTCGAGGGTGGACGCGACTACAACAGCGTCGACATGGGCCTGGCCAGGATGTATCAGGACTACCTGCCACCTTATCGTTCGGCGATTGAAGGTGGCGCGGGGGCGATGATGGTGGCGCTTAACTCGATAAATGGCGTGCCAGCCGCTTCCAATGCCTGGTTGATGCAAGACCTGCTTCGCAAGGCATGGGGTTTCAAGGGCCTGATCATCAGCGATCATAACGGGATAAACGATCTGGTCCAGCATGGTGTTGCGAAGAATCCCCGCGACGCGGCCAGGCTCGCGATCAAGGCCGGCGTTGATATGAGCATGAACGATTTCTCCTATGGTCCGGAGCTACAGGGGCTGCTTGAGTCTGGCGCTATTTCCCAGAGCAATATTGATAACGCGGTGCGGGAAGTGCTGGGTGCCAAGTACGACATGGGGCTGTTCGAAGACCCTTACCGGCGCATCGGCATTGCCAGTGAAGACCCCGCTGATAACAACGCCGAAAACCGTCTGCACAGAGCGCAGGCCCGTGAGGTGGCACGCAAGACATTGGTGCTGCTGAAGAATGAAAACGGGCTCTTGCCGCTAAAAAAAGAGGGCGTGATCGCACTCATAGGCCCATTGGCAAAAAGTACCGTCGACATCATGGGCAGTTGGTCTGCAAGCGGCGTGGCCGCGCAATCGGTGACGATCTACGACGGGCTGAAAAACGCGATGAACCAGGGCTCGCTGATCTATGCCCGAGGCGCCAATCTCGAGGAGGATCAGGAGGTCGTTAAATACCTGGAATACCAGGGCGTGTCCGAAATCGCGAACGACCCTCGTCCGGCAGCAGAAATGATTGATGAAGCGGTCAAGGCTGCGCAGCAAGCCGATGTTGTGATTGCCGTGGTGGGCGAGCCCCGCAGCATGTCTCATGAAGCGGCCAGTCGAACCAGTCTTGATCTGCCTGGGCGCCAGAGTGAATTGATCACCGCCCTGAAAGGCACCGGCAAGCCGCTGGTACTGGTATTGATGAACGGCCGGCCACTGTCCATCGGCAAGGAGCAGAAACAGGCCGACGCGATTCTGGAAACCTGGTACAGCGGCTCCGAGGGAGGCAACGCCGTTGCCGATGTGTTGTTTGGGGACTACAACCCCTCCGGCAAATTACCCATCACCTTTCCACGCTCCGTGGGGCAGATCCCCAATTACTACAGCCACTTGAACACCGGTCGTCCCTACATAGCGGGTGCGCTTCGCAACTACACCTCTCAATATTTCGATCAATCCTATGGTCCGCTTTATCCCTTCGGCTATGGGCTGAGTTATACCGATTTCAGCCTGACCGACATGGCCCTGTCTTCGACCACACTGAACAAGACCGACAATCTCGTCGCCAGCGTCATGGTGAAGAATATCGGCCAGCGCGATGGCGAAACGGTGGTTCAGCTGTATATCCGCGATGTCGTTGGCTCCGTCAGCCGTCCGGTCAAAGAACTGAAGAACTTTCAAAAAATCATGCTCAAGGCCGGAGAGGAGAAAGCAGTCCATTTCAGCATTGATGAGAACGACTTGAAGTTCTTCAACACCCAGCTGGAATACGTCGCAGAGCCGGGCGAGTTCCGGGTGCAAATCGGTCTGGATTCCCAGGATGTGAAGGAGCAGAGTTTTGAGTTGCTGTCAGAACAAGGCAGTGGCTAAGACCAGTCAGTTAACGTAGATCTTTGGTCAGGCGGGCATTTGTGGCGAGGGGCAAGCGCTAATGCCTGTCAGTTAAGGTGCGCAACTTGTGGGAGCGAGCCTGCTCGCGATGACGGCGGTACGTTCAGCATCAATGTTGGCTGACCCACCGCTATCGCGAGCAGGCTCGCTCTCACATGGATTGCGCTTGACCGGCTGATATTGACGGCTGTGCCCTCTCTATTTCGCCCCCTCCAACCAAACGGACGGCGCCTGCCCCAGCACCCGACGAAACATCGTCGAGAATGCCGCCGGGCTGTCATAACCAAAATCCAGCGCAATCCGCGTCACCGGCGTGCCCATCGCCAGCCGCGCCAAGGCCAGTACCACGCAAGCCCGCTGCCGCCATTGGCTGAAACTCAGACCGGTCTGTTGGCGGAACAAACGATTGAAAGTACGCAAACTGATATGCAACTGATCAGCCCATTGCTGCGGCGATTGATGAGCGTTCGGATGCTGGAGAAACGTCTGACACAACCCAAGCAGCCGCGAATCCATAGGCAACGGAATGTGCAACGGCAAGTGAGCACTACGGGCCAATTCATGCAGCAGTAAGTCGATCAGCGCACCGTCGCGCCCGGCCTCGTCGTACTCCAGCGCAATCTCCACCGCCTCCATCAGCAAATGCCGCATCAATGGCGAAACACTGATCACCTGACAGCGGTTGCCCAGATCGACCGCCCCCGGCTCGATGTACAAACTGCGCGTGCTCACCCCCAGCATCAACACCTCATGCGCCACCCCCGGCGGAATCCATACCGCCCGCTGCGGCGGCACCACCCAATTGCCGTCGTGCGTGCTCACCTGCATCACCCCCGTGGCGCCGTACAACAACTGCGCCCGCCGGTGGGTATGGCGCGGCAACAGACGACCGTCGGGGTAATCCGTGCCGATGGCCACCACCAACCGTGGTGTAGCGTCCAGCAGATCAATCGAAACATTGCGCATCGAGCGGCATCCAGCGGTTGGCGTAAATGCAAACATTATTGGCTGACTTGCTGAAGCAGGCCAAGCCCTAATACCAGTAAGTTAAGAGCAATCCATGTGGGAGCAGGCTTGCTCGCGAAGACGGCGGCACAGTCAACATTGATGTCGCCTGATACGCCGCTTTCGCGAGCAAGCCCGCTCCCACATGGATTGTTCTTTCACTCTCAGCCAACGGACGATGCGCGATGTTCTTCTACCTCTTGCTGGCACTCTTTGGCTGCATGACCGGCGTCACCGCCGTGCTGTTCGGCTTCGGCGGCGGATTCGTCGTCGTGCCCTTGTTGTACCGCATGCTCACGGCCAGTCACGGCGCCGACGATCCCATCAATCAGTCGGCGATGCACATCGCCGTGGCCACCTCGATCTGCGTGATGATCGTCAACGCTCTGATCGCCACCGCAAAACATCACCGCGCCGGTAATCTCATTCGCCATTACGTGTGGCCGTTGGGCGGATTCATCGGCCTGGGCGCTATCGTCGGAGCCGTTGCCGCGATGTGGGCAAGTGGCGAACTGATCCGTTTTGCCTTCATCGCCTACCTCGGAGTGACCATTCTGGACTGCTTGTTCCGACGCGGTTTTCTCATACAGTCTGACGCCGTAATCCCACGGCGATTGGGCAGGGCAGAAGTGTCGGGCGGCGGTGTAGGCATCGGCACCATCGCCACGTTTCTTGGCGTGGGCGGCAGCGTCATGACCGTGCCGTTGCTGCGGCGTTGTGGGCTGAGCATGTCTAAGGCAACGTCGATGGCCAATCCGTTGAGTTTGCCGGTTGCAGTGGCCGGGACGCTGACTTACATGGCGATGGCGGGATTTACCGAGTTTGATCTGGGGCCGTGGTTTGTCGGTTATGTGGATGTGCTGGCGTTTGCGGTGCTGACGGCTGGGTCGCTGGTGGGGATTCGGCTGGCGACGCCGTGGATCGGGCGGATACCGGATCGGGTGCATGCGCGGGTTTATATTGGTTTGCTGGTTTTGGTGATGCTGAGTATGGCGATGAAGTGAAGTGCGCAATGAGGCTCGATTCCCTCCTGCAACCTCGCCATAATCCGTCCTCGTTCAACCTGCGCCGCCTTCAACCTGCCCGGCGCTGCTTCCGACTCATTCAGGGATCGATTCATGCTCAAAGGATTGTTACGTCTGGCACCAGTCGCCGCGTTGTTATTCATGTTGTGTTCCACGGCTCATGCCGAGGATGGGAGACGAGTGTTCACCGGTACGTTGGGCAAGATGCCGATCGTGCTGGAAATGAACCTCTTTCAGCCTGACGAAGTCACCGGCCGCTACTTCTATGAGAGATACCATCGCGACCTGGAACTGAGCGGCTCGCTGCAAGAAAAGACCCTGACGCTAGTCGAAGGCAACAACCGCTACGGCGACGAAAAACCCCTGCCGACCCTGACGCTGCAAGAAACGGCCAACGGCTGGCAGGGCGAATGGAAAAGCCCCAAGGGCAAAATCCTGCAAATGCAGTTGACCGAGGCCAAGCTCCCGGCACCGGCGGCGGACGCCTTGCCCTTCATCGCCGCGCTGCCGAAAAGCGATCCTTATGAATATCTTCGCCTGCAAGGCTTGAAGCTCAAACCGGGCAAGAAAGAGTCCTTCATGGGTTACGACCTGCAATGGTGGACCCAGCCCGAGTCCACTCTCTCCATGTTCAGCATCGAGTCCGGCTACCCCAAAGCCGACCAGCAGCGGGTCAATCAGCAATTGTTGGAGCGGCTCTGGAGCGAAGTCATCAGCTATCACGGTTGTTTGCTGCAAGGCGGGGAATTTGCCGAGTTCGATCAAGGTGTCGCGCCCCAATTCCTATCGCCCGATGTGGTCAGCCTGAACATCTCCACCGGCTACAGCTGCGGCGGCGCTCACCCGGATTTTGGCAATTCGCCGATCAACCTCGACGTCCACACCGGTCATAGCCTGTCGCTGGAAGACGTGTTGTGGGTTGGCAAAGGCAAGCCGCTGCTGCACGCCGATCGCAACAGTGCGGGCGACACATCCTTGACCGAGGAAGAGAACAACGCGCGATTCACCTATCAGCGCGAAGAGTTCGTACCGTGGCTGATCAAGCAATTCACCACGCTCTACCCCGGCGAAATGCAGAAACCGACGGACGAGAACGACTGCGACTACACCGACGAAAGCGTTTGGGGTTATTCCAACTGGTACTTCACCGCAAAAGGCCTGTACCTGGGACCGTACTTCGCCCGCGTGCAACGCAATTGCGATGATCCGGGCTGGTCAGTGTTGCCGTACGCCGTGGTCAAGCAACATCCCGGCGCGGTCAAACTCGAACTGCCCAAGGACTAATCCCTAGCCTGCCGCCAACCCCGGCGCTTCACGAATAATGAAGTGATCCAGGTTCTCGATATTGGCACTGAACACCCCGAACGTTTGCTCGGGGTTTTTCTTGCTCGGCACCTGCTTCAACTCCGGCGTCACCCCATAAAAGAAGCAATACAACTGCGCCTCACTGTCGATGGCGTGCTTGATCTCTTCCAGAAACGCTTTGCGCTTGCGGTAGTTGTCGATCAGCTTCTTGCTCAGGTAAACATTCACCGAATAAGGCTTCTTCTTCGCCTCGTCCGGTTGCTTGAACCAGACCTTCTGTTCGAAATCGATGCGAAAGCTCTGGGTGTAATCCTTGATCTCCTTGATCTTGCCCCAGTAAATCAGCCCCTTGTTGTCCTGCAGGTATTCGATCCTCTTGAAGAACGACCCATAAGGCGCCGTGTGCTCGCCAATCTTCAACGGCATGCGCTTGAGCAGCTCCTTGTCCTCGAAGTTCGACACAAAACACTCAACCGGGTGGGCGAAGACACTGGTCTTGTCCGGCGCCGACTCCCGGCTCGGATGCTCGACGTTACTGGCTGCTGAAGGCACTCGCGGCTCATCGCGCACAACATCCGCCGCCACCGCCGGGTTGGACGGCTTACGCACATACTCACGCCGAGTCAGCAACAACTCCGACGGAAAATGCTCCTCCCGACCGTTATCCGATTCCGCACCATCCGCCTCCAACCCTGAGGCCGGCGTCTTCAGGCTGACATAAGGACAACCCTCGACATGCCGCGTGCTGGGTATGTTCTTGAAGTGCGGCGTGCGTACGTAATTCACATTTTTGGCGTTGAACGTCCCCAACACGTTGGTCGCATCAAACGCCGAACGGCAGGCATCGTTGGGGCATTGGAAGTGTTCCTTGGCGGAATCGAACTCCATCGTCTCGTCGAAATTCAAATCGCGCACGTCATAGATCGACAGCTTGTCGTCGAGGCTGAGGCAGTAGGCGAGGTCGAATTTCATGGAGGGCTCGGGTCCTTGAGTGGGGAAGGGTATTAATAGCGGGAGGCGGGGCGGGTTGCACTGACTGTTTTCGACGCGGTGCAAAATCTGTGCGAGCCTGCTCGCGATTCCCATAACCAACGCAGCCACCAAGCCCGATGTAGTCGGCATTACAATGCCGATTATGAGTTGGGTTTCCTAGGTAATCAGAATTATATTGCTGAAAAAGAAGGGTTGAGCCACAGTGGTCGGCATCATAGTTCCGATTGTATGGCGCACCATGTTAGGAAAACTCACGATCCAGACTTTCATTGAAGGCCATTGGCGCGATGCAATGACGCTTTCTGTGTCGAACGTTCAGAAGGTTGATGAGTCGCGATGCAGCGCATCTTACGACCAGCATTACTTGGTCGATTTCATCGATAAACTAGAGACGCCGTTCGAGCCCGCCATCAGCGTGAACCTTCCGCTGAGCTGGAACCCTGTCGATAGCAAAGGCTATCCCCCATTTATCTACGACATCATACCGGCCGGCGCTGCTCGTAAATCGTTGCAGAAGCGATTCGGTGGGGAAAAGCCTGATGGCATGGACATGAGCTTTTTCCTCCTGAGTCGCTGCACGCCCTCGCCCATTGGGCACTTGCGCGTGAAGGAGTCTTTCGAGCATATCGATCAGACTCGCAAGGAGGCCTTTGCGCGCAAAGAAGTCGTAGACAGAACAAATGACTTCCTCGAATACGCCTATGAATCTGGCGCTGCGCTAGGCGGTGCTACGGGCGCTCAGGGGGAAGCTCCAAAGCTGATTATGGTTGAGGATGAGGATGGAGCGCTTCATGCCGATGCGATGCTTTCTGACGAGCTTGCGCGTCGCCATTGGTTGGTGAAGTTTGCTCGCAACCAAGCTACTGAGCGCGACAAGAACATCCTGCGGGCCGAGTACCACTACTACAAAGCGATATCCCAGCTCGGTTTGAACACGATATCCACAGATGAACTGGTGCTTGAGGAAGCCGCTAAGCCAAGTCTGTGGATGCCGCGCTTTGATCGGCGAGTCGCCAGCGGCGTGGTGGAGAGGATTCCGGTCGAGTCGATTTATTCAGTGTGTGGGAACACCGAGCCTGGTTCGAGGATGAATCATGAGGATGTGCTCAGCCGCCTGATCCACCTGTGGCGTACGAATGGGCAGGAGGGAGAGCTTGAGGAACTGGTATTTGAATACCTGCGCCGTGACCTGCTGAACCGTATCCTGGGGAATTCGGATAACCATGGGCGCAACACGGCCATTTTCAGGTATCGGGGCAAATTCGAGCTGGCGCCGATATACGACCTTGCACCGATGGTGCTCGATCCGGAGGGCGTTACTCGAGTCACCAAGTGGAAGCCCGAGCATATGGGAAGTCCTGACTGGAGAACGATCTGCGGATACTTCCAGGACGTGGTGAGCCCTGACGTGCTCTTCGAGCGTCTGCTCGAAGCAGCTGAGACATTTAGAGCTTTGCCGGATCTGCTGGTCGATCTTCCAGAGGAAGTGAGGCGCGCCCAGTCTATTCCAATGAACAATTTGGATCAGCGCCTGGTTGAATGGGGGCTGCGATGAAAGAGAACACCAACGAACGGCGCAGGGAACTCATTGACGACATCGTCATGCAGCATGTGACGGGGATCGAAACCTTGGGAACCGCTATTCGCCGGCTACGGCTTGAGGTGACCGGTCTGGATCAGGAAACCTTTGCTGCCATGTGCAACATGTCGACCAAGGCCCTGTACCAGATCGAGAAGGACAAGGGTAATCCGACCATTAGCACCATCGACTCAATCTTGAGGAAATTCGGGTTGCGCCTGGGGCTGACCATGGCTGCCACAACCCTTTACACGCCGCCGCTTGGGCAGCAAAAGCCGGTTTCCAAAGCGCCCGTTCGCGGCGCCAATCCTAAACGCAAGTCCGCAGGACAGCTTAATAGAGTGGCTACGTTGCGAGCCACAACGAAGACCAAGGATGGCGATAAGGGGGCGGCCGAATGAGTGATGGCGCAAAATCCGCAGGGTAGAAACTTGAGACGCCAGACGCTCAGCTCGACAAAACCATCGATGATGTCCTGGGGGGGCTAAAACCGGCAAGCGCGGCAGGTCTGGCATAACGAGTTGTTCGCTTGGCGACTGCTGCGCAGCCGAACGGGAGCAAGCTTCCTCGCCACGGACAGCGTTCAATCTGGTTACTCGGGAATTAGCCGCGCGACCTGCTTATAAAGTAACGCTGTGAGCTCAGTTTTTTTGTCGGAATGGTGGCAGCTCCGATGACAGTTCGGGCACAACGCTACAGCGTTGGTGATGCGGTCCGAACCTTTTTCGGCAAGTGGCTTTACGTGGTGAACTTCCAGAAAAGGCAAACCAAGTTTTTGAAACGGAGCTGGCTCACCACAACCTTCGCAACGACCTTCGGCGTCATTTCGAACCCAGGCTCTGACTTCTGGATCACGAACATATGCCGTGCTTGAGCTTGGTGCTCGCTTCGGTTTCAGAATGCCCTCCGGCGGTTCCTTTCTCTTTTGCTTCTGAAGCGCAGCCGCGCGGCGTTCTAGCGTTTCTTCATCGGCTGTCGGAGCGGTGGGGTCACCAGGCTGAATGCCTCTTTCAGTTAGCGCTGCTCGAATTAATCGCTCAACATTCGAACCAACGTTTTTGGCAGGCTTGTACCCCTTGATGAATTCCCTATCCATCTTCATCAGAACCGTAGAGATGTTCTGCATTCGGAATTCGACAGAGCCTTTGGTGCGGGTTGGTAAGGCCGTTTCGCGCAGAGCAAGATTCTGATCGGTCTTAACGAATTTCTGGCCGCTTAGCTCTAGGGCGAGCATCTTCAGATAGGCATCCACCGCCGCCTTAATCTCCGAAACGCTCCAGTCGCTGTCTTTCTTTTTTTCGCTCATACAATCGCCGAGGGTTGAAAACCCTCGGACGATACTGAGTGGCCATTACACCTGTCTACGAAAATTCCTACAGAAAAGACCGACGTATCGCTCAAGCGATCCTACAAAAACACCGTCGCTCTAACCCACCGAATGCTTCGAAGACTCAAACACCTCCACAACCTTCCGCCACCAAGGCTTAACCACCGGCACCCGCCGCCGCGTGCGATTGAGCAACAGATAAGGCATGTCCCGCAGCCGAATCCAGCCTTCATCCTGCCAATGCAACAGACTCAACGACATCTCCGGCCAATCCAACAAACTCAACATCGGCCGATCCGCTTTTTTCTCTTGCCCCGCATCGCGTAAAGCCGGTACCACCTGATGAGTCAACCACTCACGCAATAACCGATTCCCCGGAGCGTAGTGATACACCAACAATGCATATACACCGGATTCGCTGAGCATTAGCCTCTTCTCCGGTTGGCCGTGGTACTCAATCAACAGCGTATGCCGCTGATCTTCATCCAGCTTGCTGACCACACGATCATTCAGATGAAACCCCATTAAGCGACCAAAATCGCGGGCGCAGAACCATGGCTGGTTTTCCAGAAGGAGGGCGTGAAGGTAGATTTTTTGGCGGGTGAAAATGGTTGGAACGAAGGGGTCAGACATAATCGCTCTCCGAAACGGAGGGAGAACGGAGTGGATTTTTTGTAGGCATAACCATTACCTCTACGCATGAGTTTTGGAAGGCCAGAACCCGACGTAGAGGGACGTAAGAAATCCCAACAAGCAGCTTTCTTCAAACACAGAATTGCGCATGTCTTTGGGACTGCACTTGGTTCTGCGTGAGGACGTCAGCTTCTACGTTGGGCGTTTCTTAGGCACCTGCTATAGAGCTTAGAGATGCTCTGAAACGACATCAATGCGGACGGTGCTGGAATTGTTGTAGGAGTTTTAGTAGCGAAGGTCGAAATTAGTGAGAATTTTCTTACCCAATAAAAAGGCCCCGATCAGATCGGGGCCTCTTGCAAATCGATTTTTCGATTTACATCGTCAAATCACGGCGAGTTCGGAAATCAATCCCAGCTCAACGCCCCACCAGTCTGATACTCAATAACCCGAGTCTCAAAGAAGTTCTTCTCTTTCTTCAAGTCCATAATCTCGCTCATCCAAGGGAACGGGTTAGTAGTACCTGGGTACTCTTCCTTCAAACCAATCTGCGACAAACGACGGTTAGCGATGAACTTCAGGTAATCCTCCATCATCGCCGCATTCATCCCCAACACCCCACGAGGCATGGTATCCCGAGCGTATTCAATCTCCAGCTGAGTCCCCTGCAGAATCATCTGGCTCGCTTCTTCCTTCATCTCAGCATCCCACAAATGCGGGTTTTCGATTTTGATCTGATTGATCACGTCGATGCCGAAGTTCAGGTGCATGGATTCGTCGCGCAGGATGTACTGGAACTGCTCGGCGACGCCGGTCATTTTGTTGCGGCGGCCCATGGAGAGGATTTGGGTGAAGCCGCAGTAGAAGAAGATGCCTTCCAGAACGCAGTAGTAGGCGATCAGGTTGCGCAGCAACTCTTTGTCGGTTTCGACGGTGCCGGTTTCGAACTTCGGATCGGAGATCGAACGGGTGTATTTCAGGCCCCAGGTGGCTTTTTTCGCGACCGATGGGATCTCGTGGTACATGTTGAAGATCTCGCCTTCATCCATGGCCAACGATTCGATGCAGTACTGGTAGGCGTGGGTGTGGATCGCCTCTTCGAAGGCCTGGCGCAGGATGTACTGGCGGCATTCCGGGTTGGTGATCAGGCGGTACACGGCCAGGACCAGGTTGTTGGCAACCAGGGAGTCGGCGGTGGAGAAGAAGCCTAGGTTGCGCATCACGATGCGGCGCTCGTCGTCGGTCAGGCCTTCCGGGTTTTTCCAGAGGGCGATGTCGGCGGTCATGTTGACTTCTTGCGGCATCCAGTGGTTTGCGCAGCCGTCCAGGTACTTCTGCCATGCCCAGTCGTATTTGAATGGGACGAGCTGGTTGAGGTCGGCGCGGCAGTTGATCATGCGCTTTTCATCGACAGCTACACGGGCAGAGGCGCCTTCCAGTTCGGCGAGGCCTTCGGCGACGTCGAGGGAATCCAGGGCAGCCTTGGCGCGGGCGATCGCGGCGGAGTCCGTCGCGGTCACGGCGCGGGCCTCTTGAGCGGCGGCACCACCGGCGCTGTCGAGGCGGTCCATGTTGGCTTCAGAAGCGTGGCCGGCGTTGGCGCCTTTTACAGCGACTTCGCCGTCATCTTCTTTGTCGAATTCGTCCCAGCTCAGCATGACGTGTCGTCTCCTGCGTGAGGGCCAGATTGCCCGTGTGAAAACTGATAGGTTGGTTTTTCACACAGCCGTTTCTGGCCGCGTTGGATCTAAAGGAATGTTGCTTGCAGTAGTAAAACTTATACGCACGCAAATGGATTCTGTACGGAGCAAGCCGACTAGTCGCGTTGTGGTAGGGCGGATTGCCTACCAGCCGCATGGGGCTTTGCTTACCGAGGGTTGAGGCCTGTAGAAGAATATTTTACGGCCAAATCAACGGCGGGGAGTATAGCTTTTGAAGAGGTTTCGGACCGCTTTTTTTTTCTATCAGATTGTCGCACCTGCAGGGAGGGGCGAGAGAGAAATGACGCGAGGCTAGCGTGTGCTAGGCCTGAAGGTAGGAGAGGCACTAAAACGTATTTCGTCAGGTTGTTCCAACTGGAGATGACTAAGCCCGACCGAAGTCGGGCTGTGAGGTCGCTTTCGATTTTCAGCTGAAGTGAGCTGCGCCTACGCGGTCAGCACCATCAGCAGCGAATTTGGCTGCACCGGTGTGATCAAAACCATCAGAAGCGAAAGAAGCCGAACCAGTGTGGTCGTAACCATCGGCGGCGAAGGTGTTAGCGGCCAGGACGGAGAGGGTCAGGGCGAGGATCAGTTTGGTTTTCATGGTAGTGGCTCCAGGTTCGTTGGCGTTTTGTGCCTTGGGTGTGGAATTCATATTGCGCCAATGTTTTTGATTAAAAAGCGCAAATAAACGCTTAAAACAATCGAATTTATCGATTTAAAGCTCGGCGCTTCATCTGCCTTTAAGGCGGGTGGATGGGTCGAGCCTTGATAAGTAAGAGCGGGCGGATCAGCCGTTAGAGCAGCCGTTGCCCATGACGCTGTAGCGCAGAATGTGCCGCTGACCTTTGGAGTCGTCGTATTCCATTGTCGCCGGAACCACTTCGCAGACATTCGGGATTTCGCTCATCGATATGACTTTGGCGATGTCCAGGTGGGTGGAGTAGGTGTATTCCTCAATGGCGGGTTGTTGCTGTGCGACATCAGTCGGGACCTCATCCGCCATGGCGGTTGCGCACAGACTGCTGAGGGCCAGAACCAATAAAGCTTTCATTTCAAATTTACCTTTCTGAAGTCGAAGGGGGTCACGCAATCTTTTTGGGATCGCGTGTGGAGCTTTAATAAAGAGTTTTGGATTAACTGCCTTCGTGGGGGCTGCAACTGGGTTAATCACGTTGCCTTGTTGGCGAGACCGATTTTAGGCCTGGGGGTGGCGTGCATATAGTCATGCTTTTGATAAACACCTTTGGCAGATTTGGTAACAATCCCTGTAGGAGCTGGCGAAGCCTGCGATCTTTTGACTTCAAAAGAGCGCAGATCAAAAGATCGCAGGCTTCGCCAGCTCCTACGGTAACCGTGAATAGCCGGGTTTGAGGGCCCCGTTGCGGTATAGCCACATTTTGTAGGGGCTTGTTACTACCATCGTCGAATGGTTCTATAGGCCCGGCCCGGCTACAACTGGGGTCATACAAAAACAACTATTCCACCGAGGTAAGAAAGATGAGTGCGGCTTCTTTGTATCCCGTTCGTCCCGAGGTAGCAGCCAATACGCTGACTGACGAGGCCACCTATAAGGCCATGTACCAGCAGTCGGTCGTCAACCCGGACGGCTTCTGGCGCGAACAAGCCAAGCGCCTCGACTGGATCAAGCCTTTCACCACGGTGAAGCAGACGTCCTTCGACGATCACCATGTCGACATCAAATGGTTCGCCGACGGCACGCTGAACGTTTCCTACAACTGCCTCGACCGTCATCTGGCCGAGCGCGGCGATCAAATCGCGATTATCTGGGAAGGGGATGACCCTGCCGAAAGCCGCAACATCACCTACCGCGAGCTGCACGAACAAGTCTGCAAGTTCGCCAACGCCTTGCGCGGCCAGGATGTACACCGCGGCGATGTGGTGACGATCTATATGCCGATGATCCCCGAAGCCGTGGTCGCCATGCTGGCCTGCACCCGGATCGGCGCGATTCACTCGGTAGTGTTCGGCGGTTTCTCGCCGGAAGCCCTGGCCGGTCGCATCATCGACTGCCGCTCGAAAGTGGTGATCACCGCTGACGAAGGCATTCGTGCCGGCAAGAAAATCCCGCTGAAGACCAACGTCGATGATGCGCTGACCAACCCGGAAACCAGCAGCATTCAGAAAGTCATCGTGTGCAAGCGCACCGGCGGCGACATCAAGTGGAACCAGCATCGCGACATCTGGTACGAAGACCTGATGAAAGTGGCGGGCAGTGTGTGCGCGCCGAAAGAGATGGGCGCCGAAGAAGCGCTGTTCATCCTTTATACCTCCGGTTCCACCGGCAAGCCGAAGGGCGTGCAGCACACCACCGGCGGTTATCTGCTGTATGCGGCGATGACCCACGAGCGTGTGTTCGACTACCGTCCGGGCGAAATCTACTGGTGTACCGCCGACGTCGGTTGGGTCACCGGCCACACTTATATCGTCTACGGCCCGTTGGCCAATGGCGCGACCACGCTGCTGTTCGAAGGCGTGCCGAACTATCCGGACATCACCCGGGTGGCGAAGATCGTCGACAAGCACAAGGTCAACATCCTCTACACCGCGCCTACCGCGATTCGCGCGATGATGGCGTCGGGCACCGCCGCTGTAGAAGGCGCTGATGGCAGCAGCCTGCGTCTGTTGGGTTCGGTCGGTGAGCCGATTAACCCGGAAGCGTGGGATTGGTACTACAAGAATGTCGGCCAATCCCGTTGCCCGATCGTCGATACCTGGTGGCAGACTGAGACCGGCGGCAACATGATGAGCCCGCTGCCGGGCGCTCACGCGCTCAAGCCGGGTTCGGCGTCACGTCCGTTCTTCGGCGTGGTGCCAGCGCTGGTGGACAACCTCGGTAACATCATCGAGGGCGTGGCCGAGGGCAACCTGGTGATTCTCGATTCGTGGCCAGGCCAGGCGCGCACGCTGTATGGCGATCATGACCGCTTCGTCGACACTTACTTCAAGACCTTCCGTGGCATGTACTTCACCGGTGACGGTGCGCGTCGTGACGAGGACGGTTACTACTGGATCACCGGGCGTGTGGATGACGTGCTTAACGTTTCCGGTCACCGCATGGGTACCGCCGAGATCGAAAGCGCGATGGTCGCTCACCCGAAAGTCGCCGAAGCGGCGGTGGTCGGTGTGCCGCACGACATCAAGGGGCAGGGCATTTATGTCTATGTCACGTTGATCGGTGGCGAAGAGCCGAGCGAGCAACTGCGTCTGGAGCTGAAAAACTGGGTGCGTAAAGAGATCGGCCCGATTGCTTCGCCGGATGTGATTCAGTGGGCGCCGGGGCTGCCGAAAACCCGTTCGGGCAAGATCATGCGCCGGATTCTGCGCAAGATTGCGACAGCGGAATACGATGGGTTGGGGGATATCTCCACCTTGGCCGATCCGGGTGTAGTGCAGCATTTGATTGATACGCACAAGACCATGAACGTCGCTTAACAGCGGTTCTTGAGTCATCGAAGCCCCGCCAGGTGTTGAGCCTGGTGGGGCTTTTTATTGGCTGATGGTTTTGTGTTGGTCGTTCGGGCCTCATCGCGAGCAGGCTCGCTCCCACATTTGGAATGCGTTTCCCTGTGGGAGCGAGCCTGCTCGCGAAGGCGGTCTGTCAGACGCCATATCAACAACGCCCAATAATTATCGGCTTCCCCTGTAGGCCAATTCCCACTGTTACCCATCACCCTTCAAGTAACTGAATGTGTAACCGCACGCTCCGATACGAGGCATTGGGAAACGCAAAGCCCAGTCTCAGGGCCTCTCAATTGGCCATGAAAAATAAGACACCACGCTGCGCTTGCTGGATTAGAAGGGTTTGCCAATAATAGGCCCGCAATTTGCAATATAGATCGGTTCACTGTCTTTTGCTCTTGCATGAAATTGCAAGGCTGTCAACGCGCTCAAGCGGCTTTCTCGGTGCATCTGTAATTTGTTGTCGCATTGAAGAAATATCGGCTTCGGGCCTGTCGTTAGAATGCCGATCACTCGCTCGTCGTTGCCTGCGTTGAAATCAGCGCACGGTTCCCAGGACGCAGCACCGCTTAGCTGTTTAACCCATTCGCATATTGGGCTGTCGCTCACTCTGCCGTTTTTGCCCTTTACCGATGGAGTCCCAAGATGAAGAAACTTGTGCTGCTTGGCGCCCTGGCACTGTCCGTGCTGTCCCTGCCGACCTTCGCCGATGACAAGCCCGTAAAAATCGGTATCGAAGCAGCTTACCCGCCGTTCGCCTCCAAGGCGCCGGACGGCAGCATCGTGGGTTTCGACTACGACATCGGCAACGCCCTGTGCGAAGAGATGAAGGTCAAGTGCGTATGGGTCGAGCAAGAGTTCGACGGCCTGATCCCGGCACTCAAAGTGCGCAAGATCGACGCGATTCTGTCGTCCATGTCGATCACTGAAGACCGCAAGAAGTCCGTGGACTTCACCAACAAGTACTACAACACCCCGGCTCGCTTGGTCATGAAGGCCGGCACTCCAGTCAGCGACAGCCTGGCTGAGTTGAAGGGCAAGAACATCGGCGTGCAACGTGGTTCGATCCACGAGCGTTTCGCCCGCGAAGTCCTGGCCCCGCTGGGTGCCGAGATCAAGCCTTACGGTTCGCAGAACGAGATCTACCTCGACGTGGCCGCCGGTCGCCTCGACGGCACCGTGGCAGACGCGACCTTGCTGGATGACGGCTTCCTGAAAACCGACGCCGGCAAGGGCTTCGCCTTCGTGGGCCCGGCCTTCACCGACGTCAAATACTTCGGCGACGGCGTGGGTATCGCGGTTCGCAAGGGCGACGCGCTGAAAGACAAGATCAATACCGCGATCGCAGCCATTCGCGAGAACGGCAAGTACAAGCAAATCCAGGACAAGTACTTCGCCTTCGATATCTACGGCAAGTAATCGTCCCCGCAACACGTCCGAAATGGCGCAAGCAACAGGATCTCTGAGGTTTGCGCCATTTTTTCATCCCAACTTTCGAGGACCTGAATCATGTTGAAAGGCTACGGGGCTGTCATCCTCGATGGCGCATGGCTGACGCTTCAGCTCGCCTTGTCGTCCATGGCCCTGGCCATCGTTCTGGGGCTGATCGGCGTTGCGCTGCGTCTATCGCCGGTGCGCTGGCTGGCCAGGCTGGGCGACCTGTATTCCACGGTGATCCGCGGTATTCCCGATCTGGTGCTGATCCTGCTGATTTTCTACGGCGGCCAGGACTTGCTCAACCGCGTCGCGCCGATGCTCGGCTATGACGACTACATCGACCTGAACCCGTTGGCCGCCGGTATCGGCACCCTGGGCTTCATCTTCGGTGCGTACCTGTCGGAAACCTTCCGTGGCGCCTTCATGGCAATCCCGAAGGGCCAGGCAGAAGCCGGCATGGCGTACGGCATGAGCAGTTTTCAGGTGTTCTTCCGGGTGTTGGTGCCGCAGATGATTCGTCTGGCGATTCCGGGTTTCACCAACAACTGGCTGGTATTGACCAAGGCGACCGCGCTGATTTCGGTGGTCGGTCTGCAAGACATGATGTTCAAGGCCAAGCAGGCGGCAGACGCTACCCGCGAGCCTTTCACCTTCTTCCTCGCAGTGGCGGCGATGTACCTGGTGATTACCAGCGTCTCGTTGCTGGCATTGCGTCACCTTGAGAAGCGCTACTCGGTAGGCGTAAGGGCGGCTGATCTATGATCTTCGACTACAACGTCATTTGGGAGGCCTTGCCGCTGTACTTCGGCGGCTTGGTGACCACCCTTAAATTGCTCGCGCTGTCGCTGCTTTTCGGTCTGCTGGCGGCACTGCCGCTGGGGTTGATGCGCGTCTCCAAGCAGCCGGTCGTCAACATGAGTGCCTGGCTGTTCACCTATGTGATCCGCGGCACGCCGATGCTGGTGCAGCTGTTTTTGATCTACTACGGTCTGGCGCAATTCGAAGCGGTACGTGAAAGCTTCCTCTGGCCATGGCTGTCCAGCGCCACGTTCTGTGCGTGCCTGGCCTTCGCCATCAACACCAGCGCCTACACCGCCGAAATCATCGCCGGCAGCCTGCGCGCCACGCCGAACGGCGAGATCGAAGCGGCCAAGGCCATGGGCATGTCGCGCTTCAAAATGTACAAGCGGATCCTGCTGCCGTCGGCCCTGCGCCGGGCTCTGCCGCAGTACAGCAACGAAGTGATCATGATGCTGCAGACCACCAGTCTGGCGTCCATCGTGACCCTGATCGACATCACCGGTGCCGCGCGCACGGTCAACGCGCAGTTCTACTTGCCGTTCGAAGCCTACATCACCGCCGGCGTGTTCTACCTGTGCCTGACGTTCATTCTGGTGCGCCTGTTCAAAATGGCCGAGCACCGCTGGCTGGGCTATCTGGCCCCGCGGAAGCACTGATATGGAACGCATCGATCATGCTTTGCCGTGGAGTCACCTGGGCAGCGAACGCCGGATTTCGGTGTTCCGCTTCGGCGCTGGCGAGCGCAAAGCCTACATCCAGGCCAGCCTGCACGCCGATGAACTGCCGGGGATGCGCACGGCCTGGGAGCTGAAAAAGCGCCTGACCGAACTCGAAGCCCAAGGCTTGCTGAACGGTGTGATCGAACTGGTGCCGGTGGCCAATCCACTGGGCCTCGGTCAGCTGCTTCAGGGTAACCATCAAGGGCGTTTCGAGGCGGGTAGCGGCAAGAACTTCAACCGGGATTTCGTCGAGCTGAGCGAGCCGGTGGCCGCTGAGCTGCAAGGGCATCTGGGTGACGATCCGCACGCCAATATCCGTTTGATCCGTGAAACCATGAGCGACGTGCTGGCTGCCTTGCCGCCTGCCGAGAGTCAGTTGCAAGGCATGCAGCGCATTTTGCTCAGCCATGCCTGCACCGCCGATGTGGTGCTGGATCTGCACTGCGATTGCGAAGCGGCGCTGCACATGTATGCCTTGCCGCAACACTGGCCGCATTGGCGTTCACTGGCTGCACACTTGAACGTCAAGGTCGGTCTGCTGGCGGAAGATTCCGGCGGCAGCTCCTTTGATGAAGCGTGTTCGCTGCCATGGCTGCGTCTGTCGCGTCTGTTTCCGGATGCCCGGATTCCACTGGCCTGTCTGGCGACGACCATCGAGTTGGGCGGCCAATCCGATACCGGTCGCCCAGAGGCGCAGGCTTACGCCGAAGGCATTCTGGCGTTCCTCGCTGAACAAGGCTTGATCAGCGGTGAGTGGCCAAAGCCTGCGCAAGAGGCTTGCGAAGGCATGCCGTTCGAAGGCACCGAATTGCTGTTCGCGCCGCATCCTGGCGTAGTGAGTTTCCTGCGTAAACCCGGTGAGTGGGTTGAAGCAGGCGACGAGATTTTTGAAGTGATCGATCCGTTATCGGATCGGGTCAGCACGGTGTGTGCTGGTACGTCCGGGGTGCTGTTTGCCATTGAACGGCTGCGTTATGCCCAACCCGGTTTCTGGCTGGCCAAGGTGGCGGGGCGCGATGCGCTGCGTCACGGGCGCTTGCTCAACGACTGACTGACTGTTTTTGTGAGAATCGACCGCATGTACAAACTTGAAGTCCAAGACCTGCATAAACGCTATGGCAGTCACGAAGTGCTCAAGGGCGTGTCCCTGAAAGCGGCGGCTGGCGATGTGATCAGCATCATCGGCTCCAGTGGCTCCGGCAAAAGTACTTTTCTGCGCTGCATCAACCTGCTTGAGCAGCCGCATGCGGGCAAGATTCTGCTCAACAATGAAGAGCTGAAACTGGTCGCCAACAAGGACGGCGCGCTGAAAGCCGCCGACCCGAAACAGCTGCAACGCATGCGTTCGCGCCTGTCGATGGTGTTCCAGCATTTCAACTTGTGGTCGCACATGACCGCGATGGAAAACATCATGGAAGCGCCGGTCCACGTGCTCGGCATGTCCAAGAGCGAAGCCCGCGAGAAGGCCGAGCACTACCTGAACAAGGTTGGCGTGGCGCATCGTAAAGATGCTTACCCTGGCCACATGTCCGGCGGCGAGCAGCAGCGTGTGGCGATTGCCCGTGCGCTGGCGATGGAGCCTGAGGTGATGCTGTTCGACGAACCGACCTCGGCTCTGGACCCTGAATTGGTCGGTGACGTGCTGAAAGTCATGCAGGCCCTGGCGCAGGAAGGCCGGACCATGGTGGTGGTGACGCACGAAATGGGCTTTGCCCGTGAAGTGTCGAACCAGCTGGTGTTCCTGCACAAAGGCGTCGTCGAAGAAAGCGGCAACCCGCGCGAAGTGCTGGTCAATCCGCAGTCTGAACGTTTGCAACAATTCCTCTCGGGCAGCCTGAAGTAAACCGAACTCCCGTTGCGCACCGGGATAGTGCATGCTTCGCAACCTAAAGGCTGGCTCCGATTCCCTGTAGGAGCTGCCGAAGGCTGCGATCTTTTGACTTTGATTTTCAAGATCAAAAGATCGCAGCCTCGTTTCACTCGACAGCTCCTACAGGGGGGGCGGCAAGCCAGCTCCCACATTTGATTTTTGTCGGTTTTGAAATTTGCGTTCATTTACGGGCTAGCATTGGCCCATGCCTTCATCACTGTTTTCGTTTCGGATTGCCCGCCATGACTGCCCATCGAATTGGTTTCCTGATTTGGCCCAGCACTAAAGCTCTGACGCTTGCGCTGGCTGAGGAGGCCTTGCGTGTTGCCCAGCGTGTGCATCCGGACGTTGTTTACGAACTGTCGTTTTTGCAGGCCGAACCGCCGACCGAAGGCGCCTGGCAATTGCCGGGTGAGCCGTGGGCCGGCAAGCTCGAAAACTTCCAGAAGCTGTTCCTGCTCGCCGACGAGCCGCCGACCTCACTTGCGCCAGCGCTCAGCAGTGGCCTGAAACAACTGGTGCGAGCCGGGTGTGTGATCGGCGGTTTATCGGCCGGTGTTTATCCGTTGGCGCAGTTGGGTTTGCTCGACGGTTACCGTGCTGCCGTGCATTGGCGCTGGCAGGACGATTTCGCCGAGCGTTTCCCGAAGGTGATTGCCACCAGTCATCTGTTCGACTGGGATCGTGATCGCTTGACCGCGTGCGGCGGCATGTCGGTGCTCGATTTGCTGCTGGCAGTGCTGGCCCGTGACCATGGCGCCGAACTGGCCGGTGCGGTGTCGGAAGAACTCGTCGTCGAGCGCATCCGTGAAGGCGGCGAGCGCCAACGCATTCCGTTGCAGAACCGCTTGGGTTCCAGCCATCCGAAGCTCACCCAAGCGGTGTTGCTGATGGAAGCCAACATCGAAGAGCCGCTGACCACCGACGAAATCGCCCAGCATGTGTGCGTATCGCGTCGGCAGCTGGAGCGGATCTTCAAGCAATACCTCAACCGTGTACCGAGCCAGTACTACCTGGAATTGCGCCTGAACAAGGCGCGGCAGATGTTGATGCAAACCAGCAAGTCGATCATCCAGATCGGCCTGTCGTGTGGCTTCTCTTCGGGGCCGCATTTCTCCAGCGCCTACCGCAACTTCTTCGGCGCCACGCCGCGGGAAGATCGCAACCAGCGGCGCAGCAGCAGTCCGTTCGAGTTGTCGTCGGTACCATCGGAACGCGGTTGATCCGTCGTTAAGTCTGGCGTCGATCACTCATCGACGTCGTCGTCTCCGGACGACGACACCTCCATTTCCGCTTGATCAATGACCGCATCGACGCCGAAATCGACGCCTGTCTGCCTGAAATAACTGATCAGCATTTGTACGCTTTCCTCTGACAGCGGATTGCTTCTCAGATTAATGCTCTCGCCGACGTCCCGCGGCAATTCCAGAATATCGGCGGGTATGTGGGTGATCGCGTTTTCACTCAGATCCACAGTTTCCAGGGATTTGAGTCGCAACAGGCCAGGCGGCAATTCGCTAATGCCGGTGTTGTTCAGCAACAGGGTCGTGAGATGGGGCATCTGGCTCACGTCGGGTGTGGCACCCAGCGGGTTGTCGCTCAGGTCCAGATAATCAAGCCGCTCCATTTGTGCCAGTTCCGATGCACTTTGCACGGTCAGGGTGAGTTGGCAGTCGGTCAGGGACAATGCCGTCAGATGGCCCATTCTGAAGATCGGCTCGGGGAGGTTCTGCTCTCGGTAGTTGCGGATGGTCAGCCCCTTGAGGCGGGGAAAACTCTCCAGAAAACGCCCGGCCCCTGAGGTCAGTCCATCATCGCTGTGTAAATACAGGAGCGAAACGTGACTGAAGTCTGCCCGCATGGCCGGCAGGTCGCCGGCAATGATGGTAGGCAGGGTCAGTTCATAGCTGGGCTGAAGTTGCTGATTGAAATCGTCCAGATCGGATTGTCGGCGCCAGCAACGTTCCACAATTTGTTTGAATTCGTCCCGGATCGAGTGTTCCTCAAGCAATTGCTGAGCGGTAAATGGGGCGCCGCTCGCCGGGTGTACCGCAGGGACATCCGCCGTCCAGGCTGACAGCTCGTTGCTGAGGGTGCTGAGTTCGGTTTCCAGGCGCGTGATCTCCACTCTGCCCTCGGCCAGTGTGCCGGGTAGCAAATACACAAACTCGCTGGCTTCTTCCTGATCCAGACGCGGGTATAGCGCTTGCACGCGATGGATGTCGACCTGTTCGGCAAATACCCCGAAGTCCTGACGCGTGTGCCTGAAATGGCTTTTTATGCGTTCGCGAGTGGCGGCCGAAAACGGGTTGCCGCCCAGATCGAAACCATCTTTGACGGTGGTGGGGAGATCGAAGAGCGCGATGGGCAGTTCCTGGAGATGATTGTCATTGAGCAGAGCCGTTCGAAGGTGTAAGCGGCTCAGCAAGCCGGGTGGAAAGCTGGAAATGCCAGTGTTCGATACGTCGATGTAACTCAATTGCGGCATGTTCTCGACGGTGATGCTGAACCCCAGCGGGTTTTTGTACAGGTCTAGCGTCACCAGTTTGTTCAAGGCCGACAGGGTGGCATGGCTCTGTGGTGTGAGGGTGATGGCGCAGTCGCTGAGAATCAGTTCGGTGAGGTTCGGCGATTGCACAATGGCTTGCGGAAGGTGATTCAGCCTGAAGTCGCGCAAGGCCAGGCGCTGCAAATTCGAAAATGCTCGCAAAAAATCAGGCATCCCGCGTGTGGCGGCATGGCCATCCAGCGACAGGCTTGTCACATGACTGAAGCCCTCGCCGAGCACCGGAAATTCACCCAGTATCGGTTGGGAAAAACTGAATTCGACCACAGGGGCCTCACCACGGGGCGGTGAGGCTTGTTGGCGCCAGCAGTCGAGTAATTCGTCTGCCAGGTTTCGGCGATTTCGCTGCTGAATGTTGAATTGTTCGGGGGTGATTCTGGTCTGGGTATCCGGTATGAACAGCGGGATTTGGTTACGCCACAGGTGCAGGTCGTGGTTGAGTCGGGCGTGTTCGACCATGAGTCGGCTCAGCTCTGCCCGTGGGCCGGTGGGGTGCCGTTGCAGGTGTTCGACAAAGGCCTGCAGTTCCTCGCGCGATAACTGGGGAAATAGCGCATGGGCACGGTCCTGTAAGGTGGGCGTACCGGACACTGCGCGATGGTAGCCATCCGTGCCACCGAGCAAGCGCATGACGGTCGGATCATAGGAGGGCTTGAGGATTGGATGTTGCGCCAGAACCGCGCCCAGTTCGTCACGGTCGAGGGCGTGCATGCGAATCAGCTGTCTGAGTTTTTCACCCTCGCCAATGTTGATATTCAGTGCCGTGCGCTCGCTGTCTGGCAGCGCCTGCAACAGACTCAGGTAAAACGTGTTCGCGCCGCTGAGCTCAAGGCCTTTATCGTCAAAGGCCTGATAACTGCCATCCGCATTTAGAACGAGCACTTTGCGACTCGGCACATCGACATTGCCGACACTGTCCAGCAGGCGTCCGCCATGGGCGTATTCGCGGATTTCCAGGCGTACTTGCCCCGACCACCCAGGCAGTTGCTGCAAGGTGTGCAGGGCCAGTCGATCGGTGTCGGGGTTATTGGCGCTTGAGCGGATCTCCAGGCCTTCGTAAGCCCGGGTAATCCTGACTTGCAATCGGGCTTCACGGGTGAGCTGCCGGAGGCGTTTGGACAAGATGCCACGATCAAGTTGTTGCAGCTCATGATCGCTGGCGGTCTGCAATAGAGCTTCTGCCGCGCTGCTCGGTAATCCGTGTTCGGCGTCGATGAGTTTTTGCGCCAGCCCGGAGGGGGCGCGATCGAGTTGACGGTATCGATTATCGAACAGGGTTTCTCGCTTGCTCTGGGCGAGCGTTGCCAGGGTTCGGCGCAATGTGCGGGCACGGGTATCCAGACTGGGAGAGGGGGCGCCAAAAGACTCACCCATCAATGTTCTGGTTTCGGTTTCCCTCAGGCTCAGCAATAGCGTTTTGATCAGATTGCCGTTGCTGGGGGGTGCCTGACTGATCTGCACCACAGGTTGGCCGTCGGCTCCGCGCTCCCAGAGGGTTTGTGCTTTGCTGTCGACCAGTCGCAGTCCTTTGTCGGCAGGCCAGTAGCCATTGTCGCAGAGCAATTCCAGTTGCGTGATGGGGTCGGCTTTCAGGTAGTCGGTCGGTTGTTCGCTGCCGATCAGCTCGATGAAGGTCTGGATGTCCTGGTCGATCTTGAAACGCTTCAGTGTGTCGGCGAGCAGCGCAGGCATCTGTCGGGTATTCACATGCATCTTGCGCAAGGCATTCTCGTGGCAGCCGCTGATCTGGAGCATTCGTTCACGCACCGAGGGTGCGAATTGTTCCATGTCAGGGCCGAGGCGGCGTAGCACGGTGGCTTGATCCCAGCTCAACGGCTGGTCGATTTCAGTCTGCCAGGCACCGGCACCATTGTGTTTGAGTACGGGCTTATAGGCTTCAGGGCGGTTCGGGTGATCGATGCGGTGCTCACCCGTCACGGAGTCCTGGCTGACGGCGTAGGATTTGTTGTCCAGTGACAACAGGGTTTTGCCGTCATGGCGATACAACCCGAGCTTATCGGGTCTGGCGTCATCGGGCAGTGCGCGGAGCTGTTCGTAGGTGCGCAAATCCGGCTTCCAGTAGCGGTTTTCACCCTGGGGCGTTTTGACCGAATGAAACCGGTCGAAGAACTGAACGATTTCGCGCGGCAATACTGCGCGAAACTCGTTCGCTGCCACGACGCCGCCGGCAGCAAAGGTGCCCAGTTGCACGACCGATTCAACCACGCCCATGAAATGCTCGAAGGCTTCGGTCGTCAAACCTTCTGCCCAGTCGACGATGCTTTCGAAGGTTTCGTCGAGGAGTTGGTACGCCATGTAAGCCAGCATTATTTCGCCGAGGAACGGCACGAACGGCAGGACGACAAAGGCTGCGATGTTTAGCAGTGCCGAGGCGATTTCCGTGAAGGAGTCCCATAATGCCCAGCGGGTTTTCTGATCGACCGTCGCCGTGGATACCGCGATGACTCGGGCATCGTTGAGGATCTTGTCGAGTTTGCGTTGGTAGAGATGGACCCACAGGTCGCCTCTGATCTGCATTGTCGTCATTTGCAGGTCGGCGCGCTGGTTTGGTTTTTCTCTCCAGGTGGGGCGTGGGTCGTCAGGTTGAACCGGTTGCCAGGTAATGGGGGCGAGGCGGTCATTCAACTGAGCGAAGAAATGCCCGCGATCCTCATGATCGATAAAGCGGCTAAAGAACAGTTGATAGTCATGACTGCGCAAACGCTGGGTCAGCTCCTGGGCGAATGCACCGGTGGAGACATATTCCTTGATCGGCTGTTCGGGGTCGTCGGGGATATAAACCACCACTCGGGCCACTTCACGCGCATGCTCCAGATCCGGGGCAAACAGCACGATGCCGGTCAGGCGTGCGTTCATGATAGTCAGTTCATGGCAGCCCCATGCCTGTCCGCGCAGACGTAAATGTTGCAGGCCGTCGATTAAGCCAAGGATGAGGCGATGGACATCGCCGTCAAGCTTGTTTTGCATGTAGGCCATTTGCAGGGCGGTGCTGAGGGCCGCTTTCTGGCTATCGCGGACTTTGGGTTGCAGTATCGCCGCGACCACCGGGTTGCTGATGCCCAGATTTTCTTCAAGGTACGTTTTGTAGTGTTCGCCAATATCCAGTTTCCGGCACAGTTGAGTGAATGCCGTGATGGGCATTTTTAGCAGGACGTGCGGCAGTTCATTGAAGTGCCCCGCAGGGGACGGCGCACTGATGTAGGTCGAGGCGGGCTCAAAGGCGTCGTTCTCGGTCTCGCTGCTTTCGAAGTTGTGCAGGGCGGCGTCCAGCAGCGACACGGTCCAGATGCGTGCCGCGCCCGACTTCAGCCGCAGCCACGGGATATGAGTGGGAATATAAAGACGCAAAAAGGTTTGGTGAACGTCCAGCTCCAGACCGAAGCGCTTCTTCAGCGCGGCAACCAGCAACGGTTCGGCAAAGTCGCTGGCATTTTTTACCTTGGCCAGGGCCTGATCGACGCGGTTCTGTGCTTGCCAGTGCAAGGCATTGAGTGTGCGTAATTCGGTGTGCTCGCCAGGCGGCGCGTTATTGAGCCCGGCCGGCAGACGAGGCTTGGTCTTGCTCAAGTCTTCGCGCTTTTGCGGGGTCGCCTGCGTCAGCCAGCGGGGGAGGACGCTTATCAGATGCTGGTAATGGGTGTCCCTGTTGAAGGGGGGCATCGGATCGAGATGGACAGTGTCCGGATTTTCGTTGGTAAGGCTCATGAAGGTTGCCGAGGGTGTCAAGAAGACCTCAGAAAACACCATGAGCGCCAGCGAGGTGCGGTACATATATACCTCCACCGTAAAATCCGGATGATCAGGATCCTCGCAACCTGCCGCAAACCCCGCAGGCAGTTTAAACTGCGCCTTTGCGACCCTATTTGTCGCATTGCCGTAAACCCGGGCAAAACCTGTGTTTGCGCTATAAGAAGTTGTCGCTTGGCGGCAAGGCCGGGCTGAAAACTGTCCTTACAATCCTCACCAAGCTCGCCAGTTTCAGGCGAGCGTTTCTCTTCAGGAGACTCCGATGTCCGTTGAGCACGCTGCGGTAGAACGCGCCGATTTCGACCAGGTAATGGTTCCCAACTACGCGCCAGCCGCTTTCATTCCTGTGCGTGGTGCCGGTTCCCATGTTTGGGACCAGTCTGGCCGCGAGCTGATCGACTTCGCCGGCGGGATTGCCGTTAACGTATTGGGCCATGCGCATCCGGCGTTGGTCGCTGCATTGACCGAGCAAGCGAACAAGCTGTGGCACGTGTCCAACGTGTTCACCAATGAGCCGGCCTTGCGCCTGGCCCACAAGCTGGTCGACGCCACGTTTGCCGAGCGCGTGTTCTTCTGCAACTCTGGCGCCGAAGCCAACGAGGCCGCCTTCAAGCTGGCCCGTCGCGTGGCCCATGACCGTTTCGGTACCGAGAAGTACGAAATCGTTGCCGCGCTCAACAGCTTCCACGGCCGTACCCTGTTCACCGTGAACGTCGGTGGCCAGTCGAAGTACTCCGACGGCTTCGGTCCGAAGATCACCGGCATCACCCACGTGCCTTACAACGATCTGGCCGCGCTGAAAGCCGCTGTTTCCGACAAGACGTGCGCGGTGGTTCTGGAGCCGATCCAGGGCGAAGGCGGCGTACTGCCAGCCGAGCTGTCTTACCTGCAAGGTGCTCGTGAACTGTGCGACGCGCATAACGCGCTGCTGGTTTTCGACGAAGTTCAGACCGGCATGGGCCGCAGTGGCAAGCTGTTCGCCTATCAGCATTACGGTGTGACCCCGGACATCCTGACCAGCGCCAAGAGCCTGGGCGGCGGTTTCCCGATTGCAGCGATGCTGACCACTGAAGACCTGGCCAAGCACCTGGTCGTCGGCACCCACGGCACCACGTATGGCGGCAACCCGCTGGCGTGCGCTGTCGCTGAAGCGGTGATCGATGTGATCAACACGCCTGAAGTGCTGAACGGCGTCAACGCCAAGCACGACAAGTTCAAGACCCGTCTTGAGCAGATCGGCGAGAAGTACGGCCTCTTCACTGAAGTCCGCGGTCTGGGCCTGCTGCTCGGTTGCGTGCTGAGCGATGCGTGGAAAGGCAAGGCCAAAGACATCTTCAACGCCGCTGAGCGTGAAGGCCTGATGATTCTGCAAGCCGGCCCCGATGTGATTCGTTTCGCGCCAAGCCTGGTGGTTGAAGACGCCGATATCGACGCTGGCCTGGACCGTTTCGAACGCGCTGCGGCGAAACTGACGCAAGCCTGATAGTCCCTTCGACGCCTGATTATTCAGGCGTCGAACCTGATTTTTGTTCCAGGCTTGATCAACTGTGGGAGCGAGCCTGCTCGCGATGAGGGTCTGACAGCCAACATCCTTGTTGCCTGACCGGGCGCAATCGCGAGCAGGCTCGCTCCCACAGTGTCTCAATGCTCGGCCTGGATTATTTTTCCTCTGTGAATTTTTTCGAGAAAGGAGTGACACCATGCTGGTGATGCGCCCCGCGCAAATGGCTGATCTGGGCGAGGTACAGCGTCTGGCTGCGGACAGCCCGATTGGTGTCACTTCCTTGCCGGATGACGTTGAACGCCTGAGCGACAAGATCGCAGCGAGCGAAGCCTCGTTCGCCGCCGAAGTCAGCTTTAACGGTGAAGAGAGCTATTTCTTCGTCCTTGAAGACATGGCCACCGGCAAGCTGGTCGGCTGTTCGGCCATCGTTGCCTCGGCCGGTTATTCCGAGCCGTTCTACAGCTTTCGCAACGAAACGTTCGTGCATGCCTCCCGCGAGCTGAAGATTCACAACAAGATCCACGTGCTCTCCCAGTGCCACGACCTGACCGGCAACAGCTTGCTGACCAGTTTCTACGTGAAGCCGGAGTTGGTGGGTTCGCCTTGGGCGGAGCTCAATTCCCGTGGTCGTTTGCTGTTCGTGGCCAGTCACCCGGAACGCTTTGCCGATTCGGTGGTGACCGAGATCGTCGGTTACAGCGACGAAAACGGTGACTCGCCGTTCTGGGATGCCATCGGCCGCAACTTCTTCGACCTCAACTACGCCGCTGCCGAGCGTCTGTGTGGCCTGAAAAGCCGCACGTTCCTGGCCGAGCTGATGCCGCATTACCCGATCTACGTGCCATTGCTGCCGGACTCCGCCCAAGAGGCGATGGGCCAGGTGCATCCACGGGCGCAAATCACTTTCGACATCCTGATGCGCGAAGGCTTCGAGACCGATCACTACATCGACATTTTCGACGGTGGCCCGACTCTGCATGCCCGCGTCTCGGGGATCCGTTCGATCGCCCAGAGCCGTGTAGTCCCGGTGAAAATCGGTGAGCCGGTCAAGGGGGCCGGTCGTCAATACCTGGTGGCCAACGCCCAGTTGCAGGATTACCGCGCTGTGTTGCTTGAGCTCGATTACGCGCCGGGCAAACCCGTGACCCTGGATCTGGAAGCCGCCGAAGCCCTGGGCGTCGGCGAAGGTGCCAGCGTGCGCCTGGTGGCGGTTTAACGCCTGCTGCTATGCCTATAAAGAATGAATGCTTAGTAAAGCAGCGAGTTTCACGGGTGGCGTAAGTGGCCCGTTTGAGGAGATAGCATGATCGTTCGTCCCGTACGCAGCAGCGATTTACCCGCTCTGATCGACCTGGCCCGCAGCACCGGTACCGGCCTGACCACCTTGCCGGCCAACGAAGAGCGTCTGGCCCATCGGGTCGGCTGGGCCGAGAAGACCTTCCGCGGCGAAGCCGGGCGGGGTGACGCGGACTATCTGTTTGTGCTCGAAGACGACAATGGCCGTGTAGTGGGTATTTCCGCCATTGCCGGCGCCGTCGGCCTGCGTGAGCCCTGGTACAACTTCCGTGTCGGTCTGACCGTCAGCGCCTCGCAAGAGCTGAACATCTATCGCGAAATTCCGACGCTGTTCCTGGCCAATGACCTGACCGGCAACTCGGAACTGTGCTCGCTGTTCCTGCATGCAGATTTCCGCAACGGCCTCAACGGCCGCATGCTGGCCAAGGCCCGGATGTTGTTCATCGCCGAGTTCCCGCAACTGTTCGGCAACAAGATCATCGCCGAAATGCGCGGTGTGTCCGATGACGCCGGGCGTTCGCCGTTCTGGGAAAGCCTGGGTCGGCACTTCTTCAAGATGGAATTCAGCCAGGCCGATTACCTCACCGGCGTGGGCAACAAGGCGTTCATCGCCGAACTGATGCCGAAATTCCCGCTGTACACCTGCTTCCTGTCGCCAGATGCGCGCAACGTGATCGGCCAGGTTCACCCGGACACCGAGCCGGCCCTGTCGATGCTCAAGAGCGAAGGTTTCAGCTACCAAGGCTACGTCGACATCTTCGATGCCGGTCCTGCGGTGGAATGCGAAACCACCAAGATCCGCGCAGTGCGCGACAGCCAGGCGCTGGTGCTGGCCATCGGCACCCCGGGTGACGATGCCACGCCGTTCCTGATTCATAACCGCAAGCGCGAAGACTGCCGGATCACTGCCGCGCCAGCACGCTTCGCCGCCGGCACTTTGGTGGTCGATCCGCTGACCGCCAAACGTCTTCAACTCAACGCCGGCGATCAAGTGCGCGCCGTTCCGTTGTCCGCTGCTCGGGAGTCGAAATAATGAATTCGCTATACATCGCCGGTGAATGGCTGGCCGGTCAGGGTGAAAACTTTCAATCGGTAAACCCGGTGACCCAGCAAGTGCTGTGGGCGGGTGAAGGCGCCACGGTCGGTCAGGTCGAGTCGGCTGTGCAAGCTGCGCGTCAGGCGTTTCCGGGCTGGGCCCGTCGGACCCTGGAAGAACGCATCAGCGTACTGGAGGCCTTTGCCGCTGCGCTGAAGAATCATGCTGACGAGCTGGCTCGCACCATCGGCGAAGAAACCGGCAAACCCCTGTGGGAAGCGGCGACTGAAGTCACCAGCATGGTCAACAAGATTGCGATCTCGGTGCAGAGCTACCGCGAACGTACCGGCGAGAAGAGCGGCCCGCTGGGCGACGCCACTGCGGTGTTGCGCCACAAACCACACGGTGTGGTGGCGGTGTTCGGTCCTTACAACTTCCCCGGCCACTTGCCGAACGGTCACATCGTGCCGGCGTTGTTGGCCGGTAACAGCGTGCTGTTCAAGCCGAGCGAGCTGACCCCGAAAGTTGCCGAGCTGACGGTCAAGTGCTGGATCGAAGCCGGTCTGCCGGCCGGCGTGCTGAACCTGCTGCAAGGCGCTCGCGAAACCGGTATCGCCCTGGCGGCGAACCCGGGCATCGACGGTCTGTTCTTCACCGGTTCCAGCCGTACCGGCAATCATCTGCACCAGCAGTTTGCCGGTCGTCCGGACAAGATCCTCGCGCTGGAAATGGGCGGCAACAACCCATTGGTGGTGGATCAGGTCGCGGACCTCGATGCCGCTGTTTACACCATCATTCAGTCTGCATTCATTTCTGCCGGTCAGCGTTGCACCTGTGCCCGCCGCTTGCTGGTGCCGCAAGGCGCCTGGGGCGACACGCTGCTGGTGCGTCTGGTGGCGGTCAGCTCGACGATTGAAGTCGGTGCGTTCGATCAGCAACCAGCGCCGTTCATGGGCTCGGTGATTTCCCTCGGTGCTGCGAAAGCGCTGATGGATGCGCAAGAGCATCTGCTGGCCAACGGCGCGGTGGCGCTTTTGGAAATGACTCAGCCTCAAGCTCAGGCAGCCTTGCTGACCCCTGGCATTCTGGACGTGACGGCGGTTGCCGATCGCCCGGACGAAGAGCTGTTCGGTCCGCTGCTGCAAGTGATCCGCTACGCTGATTTTGAAGCGGCGATCGCCGAAGCCAACGACACCGACTATGGCCTGGCGGCCGGTCTGCTGTCGGATTCCGAAGCGCGTTATCAGCAGTTCTGGCTGGAAAGCCGCGCCGGTATCGTCAACTGGAACAAGCAGCTGACCGGTGCGGCGAGCAGCGCACCATTCGGTGGTGTCGGCGCATCGGGTAACCATCGCGCCAGCGCCTACTACGCCGCAGATTACTGCGCGTACCCGGTGGCCTCGCTGGAAACCCCGAACCTGACCTTGCCGACGGCGCTGACCCCAGGCGTGCGGATGTCGTAAGGCCCAATCGCGAGCAGGCTCGCTCCCACAAGGATTGCGCAAAACCTGTGGGAGCGAGCCTGCTCGCGATGGCCGCGACTCGGTCTAAAAGAACAGTTACCAGAAGCCTAAAAAAACAGATTCTCGTGGAGCCTCGCTGATGAAATCCTATGAAGTCAATTTTGACGGTCTAGTGGGGCCGACCCATAACTACGGCGGCCTGTCCTACGGCAACGTCGCGTCCCAGAGCAACAGCCAGCAGTCTTCGAACCCGAAGGAAGCCGCGCTGCAAGGTCTGGCGAAGATGAAAGCGCTGATGGAAATGGGCTTTCAGCAAGGCGTTTTGGCGCCCCAAGAGCGTCCGGACGTAGCCGCACTGCGCCGCCTGGGTTTCAGCGGTACCGATGCTCAGGTGATCGAGCGCGCCGCCAAAGAGGCCATGCCACTACTGGTTGCCAGTTGCTCGGCGTCAAGCATGTGGGTGGCCAACGCCGCCACGGTCAGCCCGAGCGCCGACACCGCGGATGGCCGCGTGCATTTCACCGCCGCCAACCTGAACTGCAAATACCACCGCAGCATCGAACACCCGACCACCAGTCGCGTACTGGGGGCGATGTTCGCCGATCAGAAGCACTTTGCTCACCACGCCGCGTTGCCGGCCGTGGCGCAGTTCGGTGACGAAGGCGCGGCCAACCACACCCGTTTCTGCCGTGACTATGGTGAAGCTGGCGTCGAGTTTTTCGTGTTCGGTCGCAGCGCGTTCGACACCCGTTACCCGAATCCGCAGAAGTACCCGGCACGCCAGACGCTCGAAGCGTCCCAGGCTGTCGCGCGTCTGCACGGTCTGAGCGATGACGGCGTGGTCTATGCCCAGCAGAACCCTTCGGTGATCGATCAGGGTGTGTTCCACAACGATGTGATCGCAGTGGGTAACGGCGAGGTGTTGTTCTATCACGAGGACGCCTTCCTCGACACCGAGCAGATGCTCGCTGAACTGCACGGCAAACTCGCAAAAACCGGTGGGAAATTTCAGTCGATCTGCGTACCGCGTTCCGCGGTCACCGTAGAAGACGCCGTTCGTTCCTACCTGTTCAATAGCCAGCTGCTGTCGCGTCCTGACGGCTCCATGCTGTTGATCGTGCCGGAAGAATGCCGTGGCAACGAGCGTGTCTGGCAGTACCTGCAAGGCCTGACCAGCTCTGGCGGCCTGATCCGCGAAGTAAAAGTTTTCGATCTCAAGCAGAGCATGCAGAACGGCGGTGGCCCGGCTTGCCTGCGGTTACGCGTCGCACTTAACGAAACCGAACTGGCGGCCGTCAACCAAGGAGTTATCATGACGGCACCGTTGTACGGCACGTTGACCGAATGGGTCGACAAGCACTACCGCGACCGCATGACCGAAAACGATCTCGCGGACCCGCAATTGCTGCTTGAGTGCCGGACGGCACTGGATGAACTGACGCAAATCCTTAAACTGGGCGCGGTTTATCCATTCCAGATCAATTGAAAGTCGGCGCATGAATTGAATGCGCCGCGCTATCTCCAGACGAGAGCGTAAAACATGAGCGATACCCTGCAGCTGATCCTTGAAGACACCGACGGCACGCAACTGGAAACTTCCTGCACCCGCGTCGCGGTCATGTGGCAAGGCAAAGAGCTGTGGATCCAGCAGGACGGCCGCGGCCAGTTGCTGATCGGCGTAGACGTCGAAGAAGGTGACGCGGAATACGCCAACCTGCTGCTGCGCCCATTGGCGACTAATCTGGTAAGTCTGCAACTGGAGATGGAACCGGCTGAAGTCGGTGATGATGAGGACCACGTACACGGCCCGGATTGCAATCACGACCACTAAGGAAACCGCTCTATGCTCGCCCTCGGCAAACTGCTTGAACTGACCCTCGCCGGCCGCGAACCGGCGGAGAAGACTCAACTGACTGTCGAAGGCGTGCGGATGCGCTGGTTGAGCGAAGGTGCGCTGGAAGTCCGGCCACCTGAAGCCCGCGACAATGGCCTGGACCTGCTGCTCTCGGCCGGCATCCATGGCAACGAAACAGCGCCGATCGAGCTGCTCGATCGCCTGTTGCATGACATCGCCCGCGGTGACTTGAAGCCGCGCGCACGTATTCTGTTCCTGTTCGGCAACCCCGAGGCTATCCGCCGCGGCGAGCGTTTTATCGAGCAGGACGTCAATCGGCTGTTCAACGGCCGTCACGAACAAACCAGCGGTTCCGAGGCCTTGCGCGCTTGTGAGCTGGAACGGCTGGCGGCGACTTTCTTCAGCCTACCGGACCGCAATCGCCTGCATTACGACCTGCACACGGCGATCCGTGGCTCGAAAATCGAGCAGTTCGCCCTGTACCCCTGGAAAGAAGGTCGTCAGCATTCACGCCTGGAACTGGCTCGCCTGCGCGCCGCCGGCATGGAGGCGGTGCTGTTGCAGAACAAGCCTTCCATCGTCTTCAGCTCCTACACCTACGACAAGCTCGATGCCGAGTCCTTCACCCTGGAATTGGGCAAGGCCCGGCCTTTCGGGCAGAACGACGGGGTCAACGTCAGCCTTCTTGAAACCCGCCTGAAGCAGATCATCGAAGGCACCGAGCCGCCAATGACCGACGAAGGGCTGGATGGCTTGCAGCTGTTCAGCGTCGCACGGGAAATTATCAAGCACAGCGATAGCTTCCGCCTGAACCTGCCGGCGGATATCGAAAACTTTTCGGAGTTGAAAGTGGGTTATGTGCTGGCCGAGGATATCGCCAATACCCGCTGGATCATCGAAGAGAAGGGCGCCCGGATCATCTTCCCGAACCCCAGGGTCAAGAACGGCCTGCGCGCCGGCATCCTGATCGTGCCGACCACCGCCGAAAACCTCGCCTGACCGCGATCTCAGGTCAGACATAAAACCCATGTGAGAGCGAGCCTGCTCGCGATAGCGGTGTGTCCGTCAACCTAGTCGTCGACTAACAGTCCGCCATCGCGAGCAGGCTCGCTCCCACAGTTGATTTGGGTGAAGCCAAAGACCTCACCCATGCCACAGGTTTTGTATTTAAACCGCTACCGCGCGTGGCTCACTACGACGCAACGCCCGCATCTTGTGCAATGTATCCGCACAAGTCTTCGCCGCTTCCTGACCTTTATGTACGAAATGTTCGAAGAAGAACTTCTGATGCTCTTCGCCGGCATGGAAGTGGTGCGGGGTCAAAACCACCGAGAACACCGGCACTTCAGTTTCCAGCTGAACCTGCATCAGGCCGCTGATCACAGACTGGGCAACGAATTCGTGGCGATAGATGCCGCCGTCGACCACCAGGCCCGCCGCGACGATGCCGGCATAACGACCGGACTTGGCCAGCAACTTGGCGTGCAGCGGAATTTCAAAGGCGCCGCCGACTTCGAAGAAATCGATGTCCGACTCTTGATAACCCTGAGCAATCATTTCGGCGACGAAGCCTTTACGGCTCTGATCAACGATTTCCTTGTGCCAGCAGGCCTGGATGAACGCGACGCGCTCGCCCTGATGGTTTTTGCTTTTGCTATCGATTGCGGTGGGTTGCATGTTCTGACTCCTGTTTGTGTGAAAAACAGGGCGTTATGGATCGAATGGGATTTAAGGGTACGCAGGCACAAGTGCCTACGGACGGCGCTCTGGTACAGAGCCTAGGCGGCGCCAATCCCGTTCTCTCTTCATCCGGACTATGACCGTCGGCCCCGGGATCACACCGGGTCTGCTGACCTTGCCGCCATCACAGCCATTGCCGTGCCTGCCGCCAAGCGCTCGCGGGCTATGCGCATTGCGCGCAATTACCGCCGGTGGGGAGTTACACCCCGCCCTGAGAACGTTTTGCCGCCAGGTTGTTTGGCGGCGAAGCGTTTTTAACACATATTTCCGGGGCGTGCATGGCCAATACCGATCAGTCAAGGTACGCAACTTGTGGGAGCGAGCCTGCTCGCGATGACGGCGGTACATTCAGCATTGATGCTGGCTGATCCGCCGTCATCGCGAGCAGGCTCGCTCCCACAGGGATTGAGTATTTTCGAAGGCATAAAGCGCCTTTTCCTCGTTCAAGGCTTGATTATTCGCCGACATGACCGCAGTAATTCCATCCTGAAAGGGATTTTCCCTGCTTACCGAGGCCAGATTCATGAGTGTTATCGATCTTCGCAGCGACACCGTCACCCAACCGACCGCAGGGATGCTCGACGCGATGGCCAATGCGGCCACCGGTGACGACGTTTATGGCGAAGATCCGACGGTCAACCGACTGGAAGCCGAGCTTGCAAATCAGTTGGGTTTTGCCGAGGCCCTGTTTGTCCCGACGGGCACCATGAGCAACTTGCTGGGCCTGATGGCCCACTGCGATCGCGGTGATGAATACATTGTCGGACAACAGGCTCACACCTATAAGTACGAAGGTGGTGGCGCGGCAGTGCTCGGCTCGATCCAGCCGCAGCCGCTGGAAGTGCAGGCCGATGGTTCGCTGGACCTGACGCAGGTCGCCGCTGCAATCAAACCGGATGACTTCCACTTCGCCCGCACCCGTTTGCTGGCGCTGGAAAACACCATGCAGGGCAAGGTTTTGCCGCTGGAGTATCTGGCCCGGGCACGCCGCTTCACTCGTGAAAACGGCCTGGCGCTGCATCTGGATGGTGCGCGGCTTTACAACGCGGCGGTCAAGTTGGGTGTCGACGCCCGGGAGATCACTCAGCATTTCGATTCGGTTTCGGTCTGTCTGTCCAAAGGCCTGGGCGCACCGATTGGTTCGGTGCTATGCGGCTCGGTCGAGTTGATTGCCAAGGCGCAACGTCTGCGCAAGATGGTCGGCGGCGGCATGCGCCAGGCCGGGATTCTTGCCGCGGCGGGGCTCTATGCGCTGGATAACAATATTCAGCGCTTGGGCGATGACCATGCCAACGCGGAAAAGCTGGCCGAAGGCCTGCGGGCGGCGGGCTATGAGGTCGAGCCGGTGCAGACCAACATGGTTTATGTGCAGATGGGCGACAAGGCTGAAGCGATCAAGGCCTTTGCCGCGACACGCGGGATCAAACTCAGCGCTGCCGGTCGTCTGCGAATGGTTACGCACATGGACGTCAGTCGTGCGCAAATCGAGCAAGTCGTCGCCACATTTGCCGACTTTTCTCACAACTGACCGTGTTAGCCGTCCAATTGACGGCTTGTAACGTACAAACACACTGTACCTAGTCACTAACGCCGATATAATGCGGCCCTTTGCCGTCGCTTCGTCTGTTGACGTTTCGCACAGGCCTTTGGCCGCAGCCTCCGTGGAAGAACCTAATGAAAAGCGCAGAAATCCGTGAAGCCTTCCTTCGCTTCTTCGAAGAGCAAGGCCACACCCGTGTAGCCTCCAGCTCTTTGATTCCGGGCAACGACCCAACCCTGCTGTTCACTAACGCGGGGATGAACCAGTTCAAGGACTGCTTTCTGGGCCAGGAAAAGCGCGCGTACACCCGCGCTGTAAGCAGCCAGAAATGCGTGCGCGCCGGCGGCAAGCACAACGACCTGGAAAACGTCGGTTATACCGCCCGTCACCATACCTTCTTCGAAATGCTGGGTAACTTCAGCTTCGGTGATTATTTCAAGCGTGACGCCATCACCTACGCCTGGAACTTCCTGACCTCCGAGAAGTGGCTGAACCTGCCAAAAGAAAAGCTCTGGGTCACCGTCTACGCCAGCGATGACGAGGCGTACGACATCTGGACCAAAGACATCGGCGTGCCAGCCGAGCGCATGGTTCGCATCGGCGACAACAAAGGCGCGCCGTACGCGTCCGATAACTTCTGGACCATGGGCGATACCGGCCCGTGCGGTCCTTGCACCGAGATTTTCTATGATCACGGCGCCGACATCTGGGGTGGCCCACCGGGCTCGCCGGAAGAAGACGGCGACCGTTACATCGAGATCTGGAACAACGTGTTCATGCAGTTCAACCGCACCGCCGATGGCGTGTTGCACCCGTTGCCAGCGCCGTCGGTGGACACCGGCATGGGGCTGGAGCGGATCAGTGCCGTGCTGCAGCACGTTCACTCGAACTATGAAATCGACCTGTTCCAGAGCCTGCTGACCGCATCGGCCAAAGCCATCGGTTGCACCAACGACGCTCAGGCGTCGCTGAAAGTCGTGGCTGACCACATTCGTTCGTGCGGCTTCCTGGTTGCCGATGGCGTGCTGCCGTCCAACGAAGGTCGCGGTTATGTGCTGCGCCGGATCATTCGTCGCGCTTGCCGTCACGGCAACAAACTGGGCGCCAAGGGCAGCTTCTTCTACCAGATCGTTGCGGCCCTGGTCGCCGAGATGGGCGAAGCGTTCCCTGAGCTGAAATCCCAACAGGCGCACATCGAGCGCGTCCTGAAAGCTGAAGAAGAGCAATTCGCCAAGACCCTGGAGCAGGGCCTGAAGATCCTCGAGCAGGATCTGGCCGAACTCAAAGGCGACGTGGTGCCGGGCGACGTGGTGTTCAAGCTTTACGACACTTACGGTTTCCCGATGGACCTGACCGGCGACATCGCTCGCGAGCGCAGCCTGACCATCGACGAAGAAGGCTTCGAGCGCGAAATGGAAGCCCAGCGCGTCCGTGCCCGCTCCGCCAGTTCCTTCGGCATGGACTACAACAGCCTGGTCAAGGTTGATGTGGCCACCGAATTCACCGGCTATGAAGCGACTAAAGGTTCGGCCAAAGTTGTGGCCCTCTATAAAGAAGGGCAATCGGTCGACGTATTAAGTGAAGGCGAAGAGGGCGTGGTCGTTCTCAATCAGACCCCGTTCTATGCTGAATCGGGCGGTCAGATTGGCGACTGCGGCTTCCTGCAAGCCGGTGCTTCGCGCTTTGACGTGCGCGACACCACCAAGACCGGCGGCGCGTTCCTGCATCACGGTGTGTTGGCATCGGGCAGCCTGATCGTGGGTGCTCCGGTGGAGGCTCATGTCGATGCCGAAGTGCGTCACGCGACTTCGCTGAACCACTCCGCCACTCACTTGCTGCACGCCGCATTGCGCCAGGTACTGGGCGAGCACGTTCAGCAGAAAGGCTCGTTGGTCGACAGTCAGCGTCTACGCTTTGACTTCAGCCACTTCGAAGCGATCAAGCCTGAGCAGTTGAAGGCACTGGAAGACATCGTCAACGCTGAGATTCGCAAGAATTCCCTGGTTGAAACCGAAGAAACCGACATCGAAACCGCCAAGCAGAAAGGCGCCATGGCGCTGTTCGGCGAGAAGTACGGCGACAGTGTTCGCGTGCTGAGCATGGGCGGCGATTTCTCCGTCGAGCTGTGCGGCGGTATTCACGCCAACCGTACCGGCGACATTGGCCTGCTGAAAATCATCAGCGAAGGCGGTGTCGCTTCCGGTGTGCGTCGTATCGAAGCCGTGACCGGCGCAGCAGCGCTGGCCTACTTGAATGCGGCTGAAGAACAACTCAAGGAAGCGGCCAACCTGGTCAAGGGCAGCCGCGATAACCTGATCGACAAGCTGTCGGCTGTGCTGGAGCGCAACCGTCTGCTGGAGAAGCAACTCGAGCAGTTGCAGGCCAAGGCGGCCAGCGCGGCGGGCGACGATCTGTCGGCTTCTGCCCTGGACGTCAAAGGCGTGAAAGTGCTGGCCGTGCGTCTGGACGGGCAGGATGGCAAGGCGCTGCTGGCGCTGGTCGATCAGCTGAAAAACAAACTCGGCCGCGCAGTGATCCTGCTCGGCAGTGTCCATGAGGAAAAGGTCGTTCTGGTTGCAGGCGTGACCAAAGACCTGACTGGCCAACTCAAAGCCGGTGATTTGATGAAGCAGGCTGCTGCGGCAGTGGGCGGGAAGGGCGGTGGTCGTCCAGACATGGCGCAGGGCGGTGGTACTGACGCTGGCGCACTGGATGCCGCATTGGCCCTGACTGTGCCATTTGTAGAGCAGGGTTTATAAGGCAGTGTGTCTGGCCCGCGGTCTAGTGGCGGGCCAGAACGCTGTTTGAGTGATTATTGGGCGCCCTTCATGGGCAGAGGCGGCTTTGAAATGGCTTTGATCGTACAGAAATTTGGAGGCACCTCAGTCGGCACTGTCGAGAGAATCGAGCAGGTCGCCGACAAGGTTAAGAAATTCCGCGATGCGGGCGATGACCTGGTGGTTGTGCTGTCTGCAATGAGCGGCGAAACCAACCGTCTGATCGATCTGGCCAAGCAAATCAGTGGCGACGGTCAGCCGGTTCCCCGCGAACTGGATGTGATCGTTTCCACCGGTGAGCAGGTGACGATTGCACTGTTGGCCATGGCGCTGATCAAGCGCGGCGTGCCTGCGGTGTCGTACACCGGCAATCAGGTACGGATTCTGACGGATAGCGCACACAATAAAGCGCGTATCTTGCAGATTGATGACCAGAAGATTCGCGGTGACCTGAAGGCCGGTCGCGTGGTGGTTGTCGCCGGTTTCCAGGGCGTCGACGAGCACGGCAATATCACCACGCTCGGTCGTGGCGGTTCCGATACCACCGGCGTGGCGCTGGCGGCAGCCCTGAAGGCTGACGAATGCCAGATCTACACCGACGTCGACGGCGTCTACACCACCGACCCGCGTGTGGTGTCCGTGGCTCAGCGCCTGGACAAGATCACCTTTGAAGAGATGCTGGAAATGGCCAGCCTCGGTTCCAAGGTGTTGCAGATCCGTGCGGTGGAATTCGCCGGCAAGTACAACGTTCCGCTGCGCGTACTGCACAGCTTCAAGGAGGGTCCGGGCACCCTCATTACTATTGATGAAGAGGAAACCATGGAACAGCCGATCATTTCCGGCATCGCTTTCAATCGCGATGAAGCCAAGCTGACCATCCGTGGCGTGCCAGACACCCCGGGCGTGGCGTTCAAGATTCTCGGCCCGATCAGTGCCGCGAACATCGAAGTCGACATGATCGTGCAGAACGTTGCGCACGATAACACCACCGACTTCACCTTCACCGTGCATCGCAATGACTACCAGGCGGCGCAAACCGTGCTGGAAAACACCGCTCGCGAGATCGGTGCCCGTGAAGTCGTTGGCGACACCAAGATTGCCAAGGTCTCGATCGTCGGCGTCGGCATGCGCTCCCATGCAGGTGTGGCCAGCCGTATGTTCGAATCCCTGGCGAAAGAGAGCATCAACATCCAGATGATCTCGACGTCGGAAATCAAGGTGTCCGTGGTGATCGAAGAGAAGTACCTGGAACTGGCTGTGCGCGCTCTGCACACGGCTTTCGAACTGGATGCGCCGGCCCGCCAGGGCGAGTAATGCGTTTCCCGAAGGGCGCGGTCTGACCGCGCCCTTTGTTTTTTTGAATGGCGCGGCCCAAAGCTGTTCTTTTGCCCGCGCTAGTCAATACTCAGGCATGTAGGGCTGCGATCGTTCTGGTTGTAGGTCGAATGCCTTTTTTTTGCAGACTGTTGTCCCTGAAATGAAATGCGTGAGGAGAAAGGTATGCTGATTCTGACTCGTCGGTGCGCAGAAAGCCTGATTATTGGTGATGGCGAAATCACTGTGACCGTGCTCGGCGTTAAAGGAAATCAAGTGCGTATCGGTGTCAACGCCCCGAAAGAGGTTGCTGTGCATCGTGAAGAAATTTACCTGCGTATAAAGAAAGAGAAGGACGAAGAACCAAGCCATTAATTTTTATCGTTTTTTATGTTTGCAAACGGGGAAAAGGTTGGTTAAGATACGCCCCGTGTTGCGGAGAGCTGGCCGAGTGGCCGAAGGCGCTCCCCTGCTAAGGGAGTACACCTCAAAAGGGTGTCGGGGGTTCGAATCCCCCGTTCTCCGCCATTATTTGCGTAGTACGTTGTAATCTGGCTTCTTCGGTAAGTTGTTGAAATTACTAGAAAAAGTGCTTTACAAAAAGATTCAACGGCCTATAATGCGCGGCAACAAATGCACTCGTAGCTCAGCTGGATAGAGTACTCGGCTACGAACCGAGCGGTCACAGGTTCGAATCCTGTCGAGTGCACCATTTAAGAGTTGTTTGCAGTAATGTGAATAACTTGGCTTCAACCAGTTGTGATCTGGTATAAAAACACAAATGCACTCGTAGCTCAGCTGGATAGAGTACTCGGCTACGAACCGAGCGGTCACAGGTTCGAATCCTGTCGAGTGCACCAAACACCAAAAAGCCCGCGTTTAACGCGGGCTTTTTGCCGTCTGCGATTTGGCTTTTCCTTTGGTACAACCTTTCTCGTCGAACTCGATATGAGCACTGCGCCCTCGCTTGTTGTCGTAGCGGTAGCTTGTGGCTGAATTGCGGGTGCTGATCTTGTCGGGTTTGCCCAGAGCGCTTTCGACGTCCTGCTGACTCATGCCGGCAACGACCCGCTGGTTGATGATTGCTATGCGGCGTTCCTTCGCGCTGAGCAGATTTCCACATTTGCCCTCGGACTGACCAACGATCGTCGGCTCTCTCCTTTGGTATTTCGTACCAGGTGTTTCGCGCAGCTCGGCTTCTGGTATCAGGGGTGTCGCGCTGCCCGGCAAAAACGTGCGTACGTCCTGAAGTGAGAGGCTTTCTCCGGCCGTGCAGCTCAAGGTCGTGAAGGTGATGTGCCCATTGGTGGCTTCGCACCGGTGAACGGTCGTGGCGAGCACCTGAGACGGCAGGCAGAGCAGGGCGGCAAGTAAATAACGAGCAATCGATGGCATTCGACGTCCTCCATGATGGTCTCCATCAAGGGTAGTCATTACATTTTCAGGCGGCAGTGTGTTTTCTTTTCAGGATAAGTCGTCGCAGTTTCATGGATCAGGATGGTGCTCAACTTTGTCTCGCAAGCACTTGTTTCAGCCGCGATTTTTTAACGTTTAAAACCGTCAGGCGGTGTTATCATTGCGCCCGTCAGCCCCGCCGGGGCTTGTGGAATACCTCCATGGACTTACCCAGTAGTTACTCAGTACCCCGTTTCTACAATCATGAATTGACTGATTGATCCTTCCGGCGTGCCCCGCTGCTGGGAGTGGAGTTCGCCTATGTCTGAAGTTGAAGTAAAGAAAACGCAGGAAAGCTTGCAGGACCGCCTCGCTCAAGTCGTTGAGCTGCTGCAGCGCCAGCGGGTGGTCGAAGACCTGACTCATCGCCAGGAAGGTCCGCATCACGACCGGGTCGAGAACCTGGTTCACCGGCAAAATCTCGTCGAGTTGCAACGCAAGCTCGATGATCTGCACTCCGCCGACGTTGCCTACATCCTTGAAGCCTTGCCGCTGGACGATCGCCTGACGGTCTGGCAATTGGTCAAGGCCGATCGCGACGGCGACATTCTGCTCGAAGTATCTGATTCGGTTCGTGAAACCCTGATCGCCGACATGGATGATCACGAGCTCCTGGCGGCGGCCAAGGATATGGATGCCGACGAACTCGCTGACCTGGCCTCCGAGCTGCCGCGAGATGTCGTCCACGAGCTGATGGAAACCCTCGATGGACAACAGCGTGAGCGCGTCCGCTCCGCGTTGTCCTATGACGAGGATCAGGTCGGTGCGCTGATGGACTTCGAGATGGTGACCATCCGTGAGGATGTCAGTCTCGAAGTGGTTTTGCGTTACCTGCGCCGTCTCAAGGAGCTGCCGGGCCACACTGACAAACTGTTCGTGGTCGATTACGATGGCGTGCTCAAGGGCGTGTTGCCGATCAAGCGTCTGCTGGTCAACGACCCGGAAAAGCAAGTGTCGGAAGTCATGGCCAGCGACCCGGTGAGTTTTCATCCGGACGAAGACGCTTACGAGGCCGCTCAAGCATTCGAACGTTACGACTTGATCTCGGCCCCAGTGGTCGACAAGAACGGCAAGCTGATCGGCCGTCTGACCATCGATGAAATGGTCGACCTGATTCGTGAAGAGAGCGAAAACGAAGTTCTCAACATGGCGGGTCTGCGTGAAGAAGAAGATATTTTCGCGTCAGTCTGGAAATCCCTGCGCAACCGTTGGGCCTGGCTGGCGGTGAACCTGATCACTGCGTTCATTGCATCGCGGGTGATCGGCCTGTTCGAAGGCTCTATCGAGAAACTGGTAGCACTTGCGGCATTGATGCCGATTGTTGCCGGTATCGGTGGCAACTCGGGTAACCAGACGATCACCATGATCGTTCGGGCCATGGCGCTGGACCAGGTCAGTACCGGCAATACGTCGCGGCTGATGCGCAAGGAGTTGGCGGTCGGCTTGATCAATGGTCTGGTCTGGGGCGGCGTAATTGGTGTGGTGGCCTATCTGCTTTATGGCAGTTGGTCACTGGGCGTGGTGATGACCGCCGCCATGACGCTTAACCTGTTGCTTGCGGCATTGATGGGGGTCTTGATTCCGATGACCCTGGCGCGGCTTGGACGCGACCCGGCAATGGGTGCCAGTGTGATGATCACTGCCATGACCGACAGCGGTGGCTTTTTCATCTTCCTCGGGCTGGCGACGATTTTCCTGCTTTAACATCCTGCTTCAAAAAACAACCCGCCTGATCGGCGGGTTTTTTTTAGCCAAATTTCAGGCAAAAAAAAGCCAGCAATTACGCTGGCTTGAGCTTTCGGGATGAATCAGGAAGCGTCTGCGGCCATTTCGGCGTCATGGGCAATCAGCGAAACCAGAGCGTTTTGCTGACGGTGGGAGAGTTGGCGGAAGCGTTGCAGCAGTTCGCGTTCATGCAATGACAGCTCGGGGCTGTCCAGGCGCATGCTCAATTCTTCACCCAACGCGCCTTCCTGAATAAGGCTCTGCTCAAGGCGCGCGATGATTTCGGAGTTCATGCTGCGATGATGATTGCGAGCCACTTCGGCAATGCGTTCACGCATTCCGTCTGGCAGACGTACGACGAACTTGTCAGCCGTACGGCTGGAATAAATTGCCTGTTTCAATGGGCGCATATATTTAACCGGTTAGTTCAGGGGAGCGGTTCTCGGGATAGGCCGCAGGATGTCAGATAGGACAAGCACTCCGACCAAATGTTCAACCTGAATTGATAGAGGCGCGCATCATGCCTCAAATTAGCCAGATCATTGGCGCCAATTCTGTGACAAATATTGATCTGGGTAAAGGCTTAATGCCAGCACCTCTTACCAGAAATGCGGACTGGTTTGAAAATAATCCATGAGTCCGTATCGCTGACCGCGTCCTCTTGCCCGACAGGTGATGCCCGAAGACGCCTGAAGGTGCATGCTATGCGGATTCGATCCTTGTTCCTTACCTTATACAGGATAGTGGCAAATGGCCGATTTACTAGTGTGTGCACGTGGCGCGGGATGATTTAAGGATGGATGGCAGGCTGATTTATTTAATGGGGCCTTCGGGGGCCGGCAAGGACAGCCTCATCGAAGCCGCTCGCGAGCCGTTGCGCGCAGGCAATTGTGAAGTCGTGCGCCGCGTTATCACGCGCTCGGCAGAGTCCGTGGGTGAAGACGCCATTGAGGTTTCCCGCGAAGAGTTCGAGCGACGCAGAGCCAAAGGAGATTTTGCGCTGTCGTGGCAAGCCAATGGGCTGAATTACGGTATTCCAGTGCGCATAGACCAATGGCTCGCGGAGGGTCGCGATGTTTTGATCAACGGTTCTCGCGGGCACCTGGCAGAAGCGCAACAGCGTTATCCCACGCTATTGCCGGTGCTGTTGACGGTGAAGGATGAAGCCCTGCGCGAGCGTCTGCTACGGCGGGGGCGTGAGAGCCCGGCAGAAATTGAAGCAAGACTGCACCGTAATGCGCTGTTTACGGCTGATGATTCAATCGGTGATATGCAGATCCGCCGACTCGATAACTCCGGCGACCTTGCCGGCACCGTTGCCAATCTTCTGAAGCTGCTGAGCCTCAGCGCAATACCGGATCGAACTTGATTTTGCGCCCGGCGATCAGCGCCAGCATGAACAGCGCACCGAACACGCCGCAAGCAATCAGGGGCAGGGTGACGACCGTGTCCTGGACCAATGACAGATGAAGGATGCCACTCAGTAAAGCGAGGATGAAAAATCCTGCGGCTGATTTGGACATGCTGTGCTCCTGATGGGGTGATTCAAAATACCAAGCGTTCGAAAGACTGTGTGCGCAGCTGAATAGTCTCCTGGCTCACCTCTTGGCTGACAAAACCGCGTTGATCGCTCACGACTGCCAACTGCGGCGTTTTTTGCAGTTGCAGGTAATGGGGGATGCGTTGAGCAATCGTCGCCACGTCGTTTTCGGGGAAGAAATGAAAACCCATCAGAACCGCCAAAGCGACCGCATTTGCGACTAACAGAGCGCTGTTCATGGGGCTGACCTCCTGTGTTCAGTGAGAACAGCCCAAGCAGCCCGCATGCCAAAAGTTTAACGGCTATTAAATTCTTTAAAAACAATGAATTAAGATATTTTTGCAAAATGCCCGCATTGCATTTTGCAATGATGGCATTTTGCAGTGATGCAATTTGCACGGTAAACAAAGCCACGCTACCGTGAGGCGTCTGCCTACACTTAAAAAGCCCTACGGACGACATGACAAAAGCGGGCCTGCCCGTTAACATGCACGCCGTCTATCGCACCGCATTCCTTTGCGGGTGACTTGTGTCTCAGTAGCTCAATTGGATAGAGCATCCCCCTCCTAAGGGGAAGGTTGGCAGTTCGAACCTGCCCTGGGACACCATATAGTTGAAAGCCCCACGCAGAGTGATCTGGTGGGGCTTTTTTGTGGCTGTCTGCAGCGGTGGATTCAACTCCAGCCCAACATCACGCCGTCAGCGTATGGTCCGCCTCCCCGAACCAGGTACGCACCAGATCGGTACCGCTCGTGCCCGTGTTGGCAAGGACCGCCACATCGGCGAAGTTCGTACCATTGGCTGCGCCATCGGCATCCACCTTCACGGTGATGTCGCTGCCGGACTGCGCCAGTTGGACAAAGTCGGACACTTGGCTACTGCCGCTAACGAAGTTGGCGTTGAGCAGTGCGGAGAGGTCGACGGTGTCACCTTCGGCGAAGCTGTAGTCGAGAATATGGTCGCCGCCTTCATTCACGTTGAGGTAGGCGAACACATCGGCTCCCGCGCCACCGCTGAGCGTGTCCTCCCCGCCACGACCCACGATGATGTCGTTGCCATCACTACCACTGAGTACGTCCGCCTCCATGCTACCCACCAGTGTGCCGCTGGATTCGCCGTTGTAACTGACAGTAGTACCGGCCTCGCCGCCGTCGGTGGCCTGGAAGTCATCCACAGTGTAGTGCCCCAGCAGGTTCACCTCGGCCCGGTGTACGCCGTCGTCCACCGTCAGCAGGCCGCCGGCGCCAGAGGCGTTGGCGCTGTAGCTGAGCTGGGTGTTGGCCCCGAAGGCGAGATCGCCGAAGGTCAGCATGTCATCGCTTTCCAGACCGAGAATGCCGACCAGAGAGCCCGCCGCTTCTGCTTGTGCGATCACCAGCGTGCCCGCGCCTTCGCCGTGGAAGGCGACAGACCCGTGTGCTGCGCCGGAAAAGGTCAGTGTCGCGTCGCCGTCGATGGTGGCGCTGCCGTCGCCCATCACGTCGGCCAGCAGGCGCAGGTCGCCACCGTTGGCCCATAAGTGGCCGGAGTTGTCGACCGCACTGGCGACCGTCATGCCACCTTCACCCGTGGACTCCAGCACCCCGCTGTTGGTGATGGTGTGGCTGCCGGTGTCGAGCACCAGGCTGTTCAGCCCGCTGGCCAGGATCAGCCCCGCATTGACCAGTACCAGCTGCCCGGCGCCCAACTGGCCGGCGCCGGAAATGCGGTTGTCGACGTTGGTCAGCACGGTGTCGGCGCTGCCGCCGAAAATCACATTTTGCGCGCTGTCGGATAGCAGTACCTGGCCGCCACCGGTCAAGGTCGCGCCACGGAACAGAATCTCGAGATTGGTCTCGCTCCCGGTGGAGCCGAGTTCGATGGTGCCGCTGTTATGAATGCTGCCACCGAACGGCATGATCGCGCCGTCGGCAATGGTGAGGGTACCGGTATTGGTCATGACCGGGTCCGCATCGAACTGGAAGTTCGCTTCACTCAAGTCCGCCGCATCGACACCTTTAAGGGTGACCGACTGGCCGGAGCCGATGCTGACCAGCGCATTGCCGTTGGCGTCGTTAGTGATACTCAAATCAGCAAAACCGTTGATGCCCGTGAAGCCGATCAAGTCGATCTTGTCTGCCGTGATATCGAAACTGTGGATCTGGTTGTTGCCGATCGGCTGGGCGAAGACGAAAGTATCGGCACCGGACGAGCCAGTCAGGTTGTCGTCAGCGGACAAGGCGAAGATCGGCGCGCCGGGTGCATAGACTTCGATGTTGTTGAACACATAGGCGCTACCGTCGCTGCCGTCGCTGTTGCTCCAGTACATGTTGACATCAAGCACCAACGCTCCCGCGAAGTCGCTTGGGGTTGTCACAGTCAATGCGCCAGGATCGCTGGTCTGCACGGTCCAGGTGCCGTCGCCGTTGTCGGTTCCCGCATTGAATATCCATCCCGAGGGAACACCGCTGATTGACACGGTTATCGGGCCGCTAATATCGGCCGATGGAGTATTGAGGGCTAGATGGATGGGTTCGCCGGCAACGCCTGCTGGAAGGATTGCGCTGCTCCCGGCAGCACCAGGATTACCTGCCAGGTCGGTGTAGCTGTTTGCGGTAACATCGATTTTCACGCCACCGGATTGTGTTCTAGTCAGCGTCGCCGTGTAGGTATCGCCGTCTACCTGCGTGAAGTTACTCCAGGTTCCGCGGGGCGTTCCGCTCGTTGTAGTTACCGTGACGTCCGAAAGGTTGAAACCGCTCACAACCTCACTGAACTGGAATGTGACCGTAGACGTTGAACCGTTCGAACCCCCTAAGGCAGTCCCCGTCACTGTCACCGTCGGTGCCACGGTATCAACCGGAGTTTCAACTACGTTCTGCACATTCACCGTAATTGTCTGGGTGTCGGTTCCGCCATTGCCGTCCGCCACCAGAACGTCCACAACATAGGCGTTGTCACCGTCAGCACCACCGACATCCTGGGCATTCTCGTAATCCGGCGCCGAATTGAACGTCAGCACCCCGCTTGAACTGATCGAGAACTTGCTGAAGTCCGTCCCCGCCGTATTCAGGATCGAGTAGCTCAGGGTTTGCGCCGGAAGATCAGCGTCGGTCGCCGTCACTGTCGTGACCGCCGTGGTGTTCTCCGCCACGTTGACCGAAGCCGTCGCACCACCACCGTTGGAGGTGATCACCGGGCTGTTGTCATTGACGCCCGTCACGCTCACCGCGAGCGCCTGGTCGTCAAACAGCGTGCCGTCCGATGCCCGCACAATCACGTCATAGACGTTGTTCGTTCCCGAATCGGTCGGGGCCTCGAAATTGGGTGCAGAGATAAAGCTCAATGCGCCCGTGCCTGAAACGATCGAGAACTTCGCGGCATCCGCTCCGCCGACGATGCTGTAGCTCAGGGTTTGCGCCGGAAGATCGGCATCGGTCGCCGCCACGGTCGTGACTGTCGTGGTGTTCTCCGCCACGCTGACCGAAGCGGTCGCACCACCGCCGTTGGAGGTGATTGTCGGGGTGTTGTCGTTGACTCCCGTCACGGTCACTGCAATCGTCTGGTCGTCAAACAGCGTGCCGTCCGATGCCCGCACGATGACGTCATAGACGTTGTTCGTTCCTGAATCAGTTGGCGCCTCAAAGTTGGGCGCAGAAACAAAGCTCAGCGCGCCTGTGCCTGAAACGATCGAGAACTTCGCGGCATCCGCTCCGCCAACGATGCTGTAGCTCAGGGTTTGCGCTGGCAGATCGGCATCGGTCGCCGCCACTGTCGTGACCACCGTGGTGTTCTCCGCCACGCTGACCGAAGCCGTCGCACCACCGCCGTTGGAGGTGATTGTCGGCGAGTCGTTGCTGCCGTTGATGGTCGTCGTTACCGCAGTCGCGGTGCCGTCGGCACTGAGTACCGTGAAGGTGTCGGTCAGGCTGTCGCCGACATTAAGCGCGTCGAAGGCCGAGTTGGCGGTATAGCTCCAGTTGCCCGCGGCATCGATGGCGAAGGTTCCGTTGGCGCCGGCGGTACCGGATTGGGCCTGGAAGGTTGCGGCGCTGTCGACGTCGCTGATGGTGAGGGTGCCAGCCGTGGTCAGCGGGGCATTGGTTTCGGTCAGCGTGACGCTGGCCGAGGACAGCACGGCGGCGTCGTTGCTGCCGTTGATAGTGACCGTCACCGCGGTCGCGGTGCCGTCGGCACTGAGTACCGTGAAGGTGTCGGTCAGGCTGTCGCCGACATTCAGTGTGTCGAAGGCTGAGTTGGCGGTATAGCTCCAGTTACCCGCGGTATTGATGGCGAAGGTCCCGTTGGTGCCGTCGGTGCCGGATTGGGCCTGGAAGGTTTCCGGGCTGTCGACGTCGCTGATGGTCAGGCTGCCATTGGTGTTCAGCGGCGCATTGGTTTCGGTCAGGTTGGCAACATCGGCGGACAACACGGCGGCATCGTTGCTGCCGAGGATATGCACGGTGACCGAGGTGACGGTGCCGTCGGCACTGCTCACGGCGAAGGTGTCGGTGTAGGTGGTGCCGGCGACGAACTCGTTGTGCGCACTATCGGCGACATAGCTCCAGGCACCGTCAGTGCCGATGGAGAACTGGCCATAGGTGCCGGTGTTGGCCTGGGCGACGAA
>NZ_MOBM01000039.1:550376-550810 GCF_003732275.1 Pseudomonas frederiksbergensis | reverse complement strand
TCGGCACTGCTCACGGCGAAGGTGTCGGTGTAGGTGGTGCCGGCGACGAACTCATTGTGCGCACTATCGGCGACATAGCTCCAGGCACCGTCAGTGCCGATGGAGAACTGGCCATAGGTGCCGGTGTTGGCCTGGGCGACGAAGGTCGCGGCGCTGTCGACGTCGCTGATGCTCAGGCTGCCGGAGGTGGTCAGCGGTGCATTGGTTTCGGTCAGGTTGGCGATATCGGCGGACAACACGGCGGCATCGTTGCTGCCGAGGATATGCACGGTGACCGAGGTGACGGTGCCGTCGGCACTGCTCACGGCGAAGGTGTCGGTGTAGGTGGTGCCGGCGACGAACTCGTTGTGCGCGGTGTCGGCGACGTAGCTCCAGGCACCGTCAGTGCCGATGGAGAACTGGCCATAGGTGCCGGTGTTGGCCTGGGCGACGAA
>NZ_MOBM01000039.1:547340-550048 GCF_003732275.1 Pseudomonas frederiksbergensis | reverse complement strand
GCCTGGGCGACGAAGGTCGCGGCGCTGTCGACGTCGCTGATGCTCAGGGTGCCGGAGGTGGTCAGTGGTGCATTGGTCTCGGTCAGGTTGGCGATATCGGCGGACAACACGGCGGCGTCGTTGCTGCCGAGGATATGCACGGTGACCGAGGTGAGGGTGCCATCGGCACTGCTTACGGCGAAGGTATCGGTGTAGGTGGTGCCGGCGACGAACTCATTGTGCGCACTATCGGCGACATAGCTCCAGGCACCGTCAGTGCCGATGGAGAACTGGCCATAGGTGCCGTCGGTGTTGGTTTGCGCCTGGAAGCTTTCCGGGCTGTCGACATCGCTGATGCTCAGCTGGCCATTGGTGCTCAGCGGTGCATTGGTCTCGGTCAGGTTGGCAACGTCGGCGGACAGTACCGCGGCATCGTTGCTGCCGAGGATATGCACGGTGACCGAGGTGACGGTGCCGTCGGCGCTGCTCACCGCGAAGGTGTCGGTGTAGGTGGTGCCGGCGACGAACTCGTTGTGCGCGGAGTCGGCGACATAGCTCCAGGCACCGTCAGTGCCGATGGAGAACTGGCCATAGGTGCCGGTGTTGGCCTGGGCGACGAAGGTCGCGGCGCTGTCGACGTCGCTGATGCTCAGCGTGCCGGTGGTGGTCAGCGGGGCATTGGTTTCGGTCAGGTTGGCGATGTCGGCGGACAACACGGCCGCATCGTTAGTGCCAGTGACGGTAACGGTCACCAGCTGAGTGTCCATGCCGCCGAGGCCATCGCTGACCTGCACGCTGAACACTTCATCGTGACTTTCTCCAGCCCCCAGCGACTGCACCGCACTGGCGACACCATCGGTGCCATTGGCCAGGGTGTAAGTCCATTTTCCGGTGCTATCCACCGCGATCGAACCGTAGGTGCCGGTATTCGACCCGGCAATGCTCCAGGTGGCCGTGGCCGCGTGATCGATATCGGCCGAACTGAACTGGCCGCTAACGCTGAGCGTGGTGTCTTCCTGCACCGCGCCGGCATCGTTGCCCGTAGCGAAGCTGAGTACCGGCGCATCGTTACTACCAGTGACGGTGACGGTCACCAGCTGGGTGTCCACGCCGCCGAGGCCATCGCTGACCCGCACGCTGAACACTTCATCGTGACTCTCGCCAGCCTTCAACGACTGCACCGCGCTGGCGATTCCGTCGGAGCCATTGGCCAGGGTGTAAGTCCACTGGCCAGTACTGTCCACCGCGATCGAGCCATAGGTGCCCGAAGCCGATCCATTGATTGTCCAGGTGGCCGTGGCCGCGTGATCGATATCGGCCGAACTGAACTGGCCACTGACGGTGAGCGTGGTGTCTTCCTGCACCGCACCGGCATCGTTGCCCGTCACGAAGCTGAGCACGGGCGCGTCGTTAGTGCCGCTGACGGTAACGGTCACCAGCTGAGTGTCCACGCCGCCGAGGCCATCGCTGACCTGCACGCTGAACACTTCATCGTGACTTTCTCCAGCCTTCAGCGACTGCACCGCACTGGCAATGCCATCAGTGCCATTGGCCAGGGTATAAGTCCATTTGCCAGTGCTATCCACCGCGATCGAACCGTAGGTGCCGGTATTCGTACCGGCAATGCTCCAGTTGGCCGTAGCAGCATGATCGATGTCGGCGGAGCTGAACTGGCCACTGACGGTGAGCGCGGTGTCTTCCTGCACCGCGCCGGCATCGTTGCCCGTCACGAAGCTGAGCACGGGCGCGTCGTTAGTGCCGCTGACGGTAACGGTCACCAGCTGAGTGTCCACGCCGCCGAGGCCATCGCTGACCTGCACGCTGAACACTTCATCGTGACTTTCTCCAGCCCCCAGCGACTGCACCGCACTGGCGACACCATCGGTGCCATTGGCCAGGGTGTAAGTCCATTTTCCGGTGCTATCCACCGCGATCGAACCGTAGGTGCCGGTATTCGACCCGGCAATGCTCCAGGTGGCCGTGGCCGCGTGATCGATATCGGCCGAACTGAACTGGCCACTGACGCTGAGCGCAGTGTCTTCCTGCACCGCACCGGCATCATTGCCCGTCACGAAGTTGAGCACCGGCGCATCGTTAGTGCCGGTGATAGTGATGGTGACCGTCTGCGTCGCCGAGGCAGCATTAGCCGCACCGCTGTCGTCGGTCGCAACCACCGCGTACGAGAAGGTGATGGTTTCTCCCGCACCGAGGAAGTCGAGGTTCTGATTGCTGCTGTAGTCCCAGCTGTTCTGGTCGACCGAAAAACCGGCTACCAGTGCCGAGGCCACGGTCGCATTGAGCACGCCGCCGCTCCAGGCGATGTCGCCGTTGGCGGTCTGCGACACGGTCACCGTGTCGGTACTGTCCAGATCGGCAAAGCTCAGTGCGCCGCTGTCGCTCAGGGTTGAAGTGCCATTGCCTTCGCTCATCGCGCCGGTGGTGTCGGTAATCGTCAGCGTCGGCTGGTCGTTGGTGCCGGTAATCGTAATGGTCACGGTCTGTACCGCGCCGTCGCCGATCGCCACGTTATAGGTTTGGGTGACGATTTGGCCTTCGCCGAGGAACTGCAATGCGGAGTTGTTCACCGCAAAGTTCCAGCCCAGCGAACCGCTGCCCGTGCCGGTGCTGTCGCTCAGTGGGTTAGTGGTGAAAGTGCCCAGATAGCCGGAAGCCCCTGGCGTGACGGTGACGCTGTGGGTGTCGATCAGGTCGGCGTCGGTGAAGGCGAT
>NZ_MOBM01000039.1:547005-547219 GCF_003732275.1 Pseudomonas frederiksbergensis | reverse complement strand
ATCGTGATAGTCACGGTCTGCACCGCGCCGTCGCCGATCGCCACGTTATAGGTCTGGGTGAGGGTCTGGCCTTCACCGAGGAACTGCAACGCGGTGTTGTTCACCGCGAAGTTCCAGCCCAGCGAGCCGCTGCCCGTGCCGGTGCTGTCGCTCAGTGGATCGGTGGTGAAGCTGCCCAGATAACCGGAAGCGCCCGGCGTGACGGTGACGCTGT
>NZ_MOBM01000039.1:546436-546979 GCF_003732275.1 Pseudomonas frederiksbergensis | reverse complement strand
GGTGATCTGCACCTGATCGTTGGTGCCGGTAATCGTGATAGTCACGGTCTGCACCGCGCCGTCGCCGATCGCCACGTTATAGGTTTGGGTGAGGGTCTGGCCTTCGCCGAGGAACTGCAACGCGGTGTTGTTCACCGCAAAGTTCCAGCCCAGCGAACCACTGCCCGTACCGGTGCTGTCGCTCAGTGGATTGGTGGTGAAGCTGCCCAGATAGCCGGAAGCGCCCGGCGTGACGGTGACGCTGTGGGTGTCGATCAGGTCGGCGTCGGTGAAGGCGATGCTGCCGCTGGCCGCGTAGTCGCCGCTTTCTTCCCTGGCATCGCCGGCTTGCACGCCGCTGGTGATCTGCACCTGATCGTTGGTGCCGGTAATCGTGATAGTCACGGTCTGCACCGCGCCGTCGCCGATCGCCACGTTATAGGTTTGGGTGAGGGTCTGGCCTTCGCCGAGGAACTGCAACGCGGTGTTGTTCACCGCAAAGTTCCAGCCAAGCGAACCACTGCCCGTACCGGTGCTGTCGCTCAGTGGATTGGTGGTGAAGCT
>NZ_MOBM01000039.1:423017-546355 GCF_003732275.1 Pseudomonas frederiksbergensis | reverse complement strand
CGGCGTCGGTGAAGGCGATGCTGCCGCTGGCTGCGTAGTCGCCGCTGTCTTCCTTGGCATCGCCGGCTTGCACGCCGCTGGTGATCTGCACCTGGTCGTTGGTGCCGGTGATGGAGATAGTCACATTCTGCGTGGTCGACGAGCCATGCCCATCATTGATGGTGACCACATAGGTTTCAGTAACTGTCTGCCCCTGAGCCAGGTATTGGGCTGCCGCATTATTCAGGGTGTAAGTCCAGTTAACGGTGCCGTTGGCTGCGTTGGCCGCTTCAGTTACCGATGCAAGGGTAAAGTTGCCCAGCGCCGTGGCATTGCCTCCCGCAGCAACGAAAGAGGCGGTATGCGTGTCACTCAGATCCACATCGCTAAAGGCAATAGTGCCCGACGTGCTCAGCGAGTCGGTCGGGCTCGGCGTCGTGGTCGCATCTTCGGTTACTGTGCCAGCCTGAACGCCGATGTTCATCGTCACACTGTCATTCATGCCAGCGAACTGCACCTGCGCAGTGGCCCAACTGAGCGTGCCGTTGCCGAGACGAATCGCATAGGTAAAGCTGTCTGTCAGGGACCCTCCGGCAGCAAGCGACTGGAGTTGTGCCTTGAAAGCAGTCGACAACGTAGCGGCGTCGTAGCCGACCTTGCCATCCGAGGTAATCCAGATCTTTGCCCCATTGAAACTGGTGTCAGTACTTGTCGCCTCAATTCTGCCCGTGTCCTGGATCAGGAGATCGGCCGGCGCATAAATCTTGGTGGCAGTAGAAAGACTGGTCGCGTTATCGAGTGACCACAGTGTCTTTGCGTTGCCGCCAAGGTCATTGGACATGACGTCCAGGTACACGACCCCCAGCAGGTCTTCAGTGATGGCCGTGGCGCCCGTGCCAATAACACCGGTAGTGAAAATGTCGTCCTGCGCCTGCGGAGTGTTGGAAAACGAAGTAACGGTGCCGCCGCTGGTCGTTGTGGTGGTAGCCATGTCTTTCTCCCGAAAATGCCATTTTTTTATTTAGAATCGCTAGGGACTGCTAACAGGACGAAGTCCGGTTCTTGCACCGCTCAGGTAGTTCAAGAGTGGTGCGAGGCGGCCGCCGGACATCGTCGGCCTGACGGGCCGGGCGCTGCCGGCAGAGGCGTGCGGGTATTGCGGGGGTGGAAAAATTCGCCGCGCTTGAGGAGCGGATCGCAGGACAGGTCGGGCGAATGTGAGCCCGAGGCTGGGGCTGCGCTGCACATGGCACGCAATAGACTGAGAGCACCCATGTGGCAGGGACTCCTGAAATAATGGCTGGATGAGGCCGTGTTTTGAGGTAGCACCGACTCAGGGATACGGCCTTTCCTGATATCAGTTTGATGTGTGTTTAGTTGTGGGGTCAGGCTTTGTAAAGGTGTTAACCGCAGCTAACAGTGCGACGTGCCAATATTCCGACAGGCGGGTATTTCGGTGTCAATATAATGTCGATTTGTTTTTGGCGAAGGGTGCCAGAGGCACTCAATATTGGCCTGCTCGAATGAGCTGAAACCCAAAGGGGGCATGGTCTGGCTGAGGAGCACCGGCCCTTGGGCTCCATCAAATCTCAACATCCAGTTGTTAAAAACGCCCTCCAGAGCCTCTGCCTTGGCGGTTTTTTTACGCCCGAACCAGCCGACGACCTACATGGAAAGTCTGTCATTACTGTGCCTTACTGCTCACTCCACAAGGAGCCCGGCAATGCGACACAGAGGCGCGCAGTTCTGGTTATGGACCGATAACCGGTTACCTCTCCACACCTATGAAGAAGTGCTCAACGACGGAGTACAGGTGGAAGTGCGGGCGCGGGTGAGTCATGAGGGTGTCACCCAGGTGTTCATCGGTATTTACGATGGTCATGGGGTGATGCTGTGTGAGGAGTTTCACGACAGGGGGCGCGATGAGCCTTACTGCGCGGCGTTGAAGTGGGGCACTCAGCGCGCGAGAGATATTGTGGCGGAATCGCAGGGGTTCATCGCACCGCATCGGGTGCAGTTGACGCTAGGTCCGGTCATCACCGATGTGTCGGTACTGGCGCTGCGGCGTATGGAAATGAGCGAACATGAGCGTTTCAAGCTCAGCTGCGAAGACGCATGGTCGGAATACCTGGCCGCCAAAGCGGCGATGTTGAACCTCATGCGAGCGCCCAAAGTCGATCCCAAGGTCTGGGCAGACCACAAAGAGCGTCTGAGACAGGCAATTGACCGGCGCGTCTGTGTGCAACGCACCTATTTACGCTGAGCCATTGCCGGCCCCTCAGGTCTGGGGCTGGCGCAGGGTCTCGATGGTTGCGATCAGGTCATCGTAGGAAACCGGTTTTCCAATGTGCTGGTTAAAGCCCGATTGACGGGCCTTTTTAATGTCGCTGCTGGAACCATAGCCGGTCAGGGCAATGGCCGGCACGTCCTTGGCGAGCGGCAACTGACGCAGTGCATTCATCAGCTCATGGCCGTTCATGACCGGCATGCCCAAATCCGAAATAATCAGGTCGAAACGGGTGCTCTTCGCCGCGTCCAGAGCGGCCACCGGACGATCGAAGGCAATGACTTCGGCATCTTCCATTTCCAGCAGCATTTTCAAGGTTTCCAGCACCTCGGCAGAGTCGTCGACCAGCAGGATCGTCAAGCCGCTCAATCTTCCTGACGCCTCGTCGATCGGGGCCGCGGCTTGAGCCTCACCTTCGGCGTTGGCCAGCGGCAAGTAGACGCTGAAGGTACAGCCGGCCCCGATGCCCGGTGAACTCACCTCAACCGTACCCCGCTGTGCCTCGGTCAATTGGCGGACCAGTGACAAGCCGATGCCCAGCCCCTCGCGCTGATGGTTGGTGTGCTGTGTTTCAGCTTGGCCAAACAGGTCGAATACGTGTTCAAGGTCCTCGGCCGCAATGCCTGTGCCGTTGTCTTTGACGTCCAGCCGCGCCATGTTCCCGGCCTTGCTCGCGATCAATTGCACGCGGCCGTTGGGCGGGGTGAATTTCAGTGCGTTGTTCACCAGGTTCCAGATGATCTGCTCCAGGCGCGTCGGATCGGCGTGGACCCTCAACGGCTCCGATGGAACTTGTAACTCAACGGTGGTGCTGTGCCGATCATTGAGAACGACGTCGTGAATATCGCGCAGCACACTGGCCAGATCCACGGCGATCGGTTTCAACTTGAGCTTGCCGGTACGCACACGGGCAACGTCCAGCAGGTCGTCGATGATCCGTGCCTGGCTGCTGACGGCATCGCAAATGGTGCTGACCGCTTTGGCGGCCGGCGCGACCGACTTGGTCACCGGCAAACGCTTCAGCAGTTCGGCATTGAGCTGGATCAGGTTCAACGGGTGCTTGAGTTCGTGGGACATGACCGCGAAGAACTCATCCTTGAGGTAATTGGTGTTCAGCGTCTCGGCCAGTTGTTGGCTCTGTTCTTCATGCTGGCGCTTGTGACCGGTCAGGTCCCGGGCGATTTTCACGTAGCCTCGCAGGTGGTCACCGCTGAGCAGGGTCACTTCGCCGCTGCAATAGAAGCGGCTGCCGTCCTTGCGCAAGTGCCAGCGTTCATCTTCGGAACGGCCATGGGTGCGTGCCCCCTGCAGCTCGGTTTCGGGCACGCCGGAGGCGCGGTCCTCGGCGGAGAAAATGAAGTCGTAGTAAGCGCCTTCGGCTTCGCCCTTGCTGTAGCCGAAAATCAGTTCGGCGCCTTTGTTCCAGCTGGTGATGATGCCCTGTTCATCGAGGGTGATGATCGCGTAGTCGCGGGTACTTTCGGCTACCAGACGCATGCGTTCTTCGCCCAGGCGCAGTTCTTCTTCGGCCGCGCGGCGTTTGGTGATGTCGATGAAGGTCAGCACGGTGCCGTCGATATGGTCTTCGCTGGAGCGGTAGGGCAGCAGGCGGGCGATGTACCAGCGCTTGTCGGTGCTGCTGACTTCGCGTTCGATCATGTTCAATGATTCGAATACCTGTGCGGCGTCACCCGCCAGGTCGTCGTAGTCCAGGCGATGCGTGATGTCGAGCAGGGAGCGGCCGGTATCCATCGGCAACATGCTGAAGATATCGGTGGCGCGCGGGGTAAACCACTTGATCCGCATGCTGCGGTCGACAAAGACCGTGGCAATGTCGGTGGAGGCGATCAGGTTGGTCAGGTAGTCGTTGATCTTGTCGGTTTCTTCAACTTTGGTTTTCAGCTCGTAGTTGACCGTCAGCAACTCTTCGTTGATCGATTGCAACTCTTCCTTGCTGGTTTCCAGCTCTTCGGTGGCCGAGCGCAGTTCTTCGTTGATCGCCTGCATTTCTTCGTTGGAAGCTTTCAGTTCTTCACTGGAGATTTCCGATTGTTCAATGGTGTCTTGCAAGTGCAGCTTGGTGCGCTGCAGTTCACGCTCCAGGTTGGACAGTACCTGGCTCTCGGTTTGCAGCAGGGTCGTGGCCGTCTGCGAAGGATCGACTTCGACTTCCTCGAAAATCACCAGGACGAACTCGCCGTCCGACTCTTCGTCCTTGTAGGGCTGCACTTCAAGACTGACCTTGCAACGGTCTTCGCGCTTGAGCGGCACCTCGCGGGATTTGACGGCCATGCCGCTCTGCTGGGCCTGGAACAGCGTGGTGCGGATTTCCAGGCGCAATTCCGGAAGGATCAGTGTCAGCAGGTTGCGTGACAGTTCACCGCCCACATGCCGCAGGAAACGCCCGGCACTTTCGCTCATGTGCAAGATATCGGCGTTGGCATCGACGATCATGCTCGGCGGGCCGGAGCGTTCGAGGGCGCGCTGGTGGATATCGGCGAAGGACAGTTTGCGCTGCACGGCGTTTTGCGGTGCCTGCGGGGAAACGTTGGTGCGCACATAACCACCACGCGGCACGGTGGGCGTGCGTCGGCTATTGGCGGTGCCGGTCTTGGCGCGGAAGATCCGGTTGCGTTTGTCCACTGGCGTGAATAGCTCATGACAAGCTTCGGCGCTTTCGGAAGACCCCAGGAACAGGAAGCCGCCGGGCCGCAATGCAAAGTGGAACATCTGAAGGATTTCGCGTTGTACTTCGCGATCCAGATAGATCAACAAGTTGCGGCAAACGATCAGGTCGATTTGCGAAAAGGGCGGGTCGGACAGCAGGCTGTGTTTGGCGAACAACACCTTCTCGCGGATTTCCTTGCGAATCCGGTAGTGATCATCGTCCTTGACGAAATAGTTGCGCAGCCGAGTAGGCGGCACATCCGTGACGATAGCTTCCGAATACACACCGGCCCGGCCGAAACTGATGGCGCGTTCGTCGATGTCGGTGGCGAAAATTTGCAGCGAGGCCTGGCTGGCTTCCTGTTGCAGCTGATCGTAGACCAGCATCGCCAGGCTATAGGCTTCTTCGCCGGTGGAACAACCCGCCGACCACACTCGTAGTTCTTCTTTCTCAGGCTGCGCCGTCACCGCGGCGCTGACCAGTTGCGGTATGACATCGCGCTCCAGCGCTTCGAAGGCTTCGCGATCACGGAAGAAGTTGGTCACGCCGATCAGCATGTCCCCGAGCAGCGCTTTGGTTTCTTCGGGGTTGCTTTGCAGGTAGTGGTAATAAGCCCCCAGGTCTGGCTGGCCAGTGACCTGCATCCGGCGCTCGATCCGGCGCAATACCGTCGCGCGTTTATAGTGCTTGAAGTCATGGCCGGTGCCGGTGCGCAACTGGATCAGGATGTCGTGCAGCATTTGTTCGGCGAGCGCTGCGTCGCGTTCGGACACCGAAGCGAAGGATTGAAGTTCCGGATCGTTGGCGGCGGGCAAGGTGATTTCCCGGGAGTTGTGCCACAGGTCCAGCAGCTTTTGCGGCATTTCCACCACGGGCAACACCAGATCGACCATGCCGGTTTCGATGGCCGCTCGTGGCATACCGTCGAACTCGGCGTCTTCCGGCACTTGGGCCAGGGTGATACCGCCCTGTTCCTTGATGCGCGACAAGCCGACCGCGCCATCGGAGCCGGTGCCCGAGAGCACTAGGCAGAAGGCGCGTTCGCGGTGTACTTGTGCCAGATCGCGGAAGAACAGATCGATTGAGGCGTGGCGTCCTAGTTGTGGATCGTTTTCACCGACTTCAAGGTTGTTGTCATTCATCGTCAGCCGCTGCGCCGGTGAGATGACGTACACCCGGTTTTTCTCGATCGGCACGGTTTCGGTGACCTGCAGGACCGGCATCCGGGTCGATTCCTGGATGATCTTGTCAGCGATGCTTTGGTGGTCGGGCGACAGATGAAGAATGATCACAAATGCCATGCCGTTGTCGTGAGGCATGTTCTCGAAGAACAACTTAATGGCTTGGAGCCCACCCGCCGACGCGCCGATGCCCACCACCGGAAAGTCCAGGGTACTGGGACTCAAGGCCTGTCGCTCGGGAGCCGTGGCCGGGGGCCTGGGGGTGGTGATCATTTCTTTCTGCCTTTGCTGGCGATGTAAAACGCTTCGTGCAGACGGGTATAAAAAGCGCGGGTCATAAAACAGGATAATCCCGTTTTTCAATAACACCTTCAATTATTTAGCGCGCATTTATGGGCCTATATAAGGTTTTGACAAGCAAATGCGCAATTGCACTCCCGCCGCTTCAAGGGAATGCGACTACTGGCCGATAACCCGAACAGTCGTTGTCATTTTTACTTCTGGCGGCCGGCAATTGTCATCACGGGTTTATGCGAAATTGCTTGATAGCCTATGGCCTCCCGCTATTATCTGCGCGCCAAAAAGGGCCGCGAAGCCGAGCTCGCCCGTGTGGTTGCCTTTGGGTTGTTCTTCTTAAATTGCCTGGAAATCTTCGATGCTGTCGTATCACCAAAAAAGCTTTTTGATCGTCGATGATTTCTCGGATTTCCGCAGCTCCGTCAGGTCCATGCTGCGGGAACTGGGTGTCAAGGACGTCGACACCGCCGATACCGGTGAACAGGCGTTGCGCATGTGCTCGCAAAAATCCTACGACTTCATCTTGCAGGACTTCCACCTGGGCGATGGCAAGAAGAACGGTCAGCAGGTGCTTGAAGACCTGATGATCGAGAAGCTGATCAGCCATGAAAGTGTGTTTGTCATGGTCACCGCCGAAACCAGCCAGGCCATGGTGCTCAGCGCACTGGAGCACGAGCCTGATGCTTACCTGACCAAGCCGTTCAACCGTTCCGGCCTGGCCCAGCGCCTGGAGCGACTGGAGCAGCGCAAGACCTTGCTCAAACCGATCCTGCAAGCCCTTGACCGGGGTAAGCCGGTTGAAGTGCTCAATGCCTGCATCGCCCTGTGCAAACAAGACATTCGTTATTCGCCGCTATGCCTGCGTTACCGCGCCGATGCGTTGCGCGACTTGAACCAGAACGAAGCGCTGGAGCGCCTGTACGACAGCATCATTGCTGATCGGCCTTTGCCATGGGCGTTTGCCGGGTTGGGCCAGTTGCTGTTCAAACGCGGCCAGGTCAGCCAGGCTAAAGGCATTTACGAAAAAGCCCTGAAAGTCTTCCCGATGATGCCGGCCCTCTACGACGGCATGGCCGATGTGCTGGTCGCCGAAGGGGACACCAAGGGGGCGCAGCGAGTCTTGGAAGAGGCTATTCGCCTGTCGCCGCTGGCGGTGCGCCGGCAAGCGTTGCTGGGCAAGCTGGCGATGACCAACGAGGATTTCGACACGGCCTCCAAAGCTTATCGCCAGGCCGTGGCCCAAGGGGCGCAGTCACGTTTCAAGGATGCGGAAAGCAACCTCGGCCTGGCCCATGCCTTGATCAGCAAAGGCAGTGAAAAGGGGCTGGACACCCGGACCCGTCTTGAAATCAACACAACGCTGAGTGCGGTGGCGAAGGAGAACCCTTCCGACCCCGGCTTGCAGATTCGTGCGCGCCTGATGAAAGCCACCAGCCTGCTGCTCAACGATGCCGAAACCGCCGAGAAGCTCACCGAGCAGGCGATGATGCGCCTCGATGGCATGGAGCAGTTCATGAGCGCCGAAGCGGCGCTGTTGGTGGCCAAGCAGCTGCAAATGCTCGGGCAGGCGAGTGCTGGCGCTTCGATGCTGAAAAACTGTGCGGAGATCTACGGCGACGATCCGACCGTGATGAAAGGCATCGCCAAGCTGACCGACGACCCGACCATCCTCAACTCCGGCAACGCGGCCGCCGACCTCAACCGTCAGGGCGTGCGGGTGTACAAGACCGGCAACCTGGTGGAAGCCCGGGATGTATTCCGCAAAGCCCTGGCATTGCAGCCGAAGAACATCAGTATTGCCCTGAACATGGCGCAGTCGTTGCTGCATGGCACCGACACCAGCGTGCCGTCGGCCGAACTGGAAGAATGCCGCGCCTGCCTGAAAACCGTCGGCCTGATGCCCGATACCGACGCGCGTTATCCGCGCTACCAGAAACTGAAAATCAAGGCGTTCGGCGAATGATCGACAGCGAACCTTCACTCGACTTCTCCACGGTGATTGCCTCCACCGTGCATGACATGAAGAACTCTCTGGCCATGCTGATGCAGGCGCACAGCCAATGGCTGGCACGCTTGCCCGATGCCGAGCAGCACACCCCGGAGCAGGGCGTGATCGACTTCGAGTTCGCCCACCTTAACGGCATGCTGGTGCAGTTGCTGGGGCTGTACAAACTCGGCGTCAACCAGATGCCGTTGCAGCCGGCCTACCATGAGCTGGATGATTTCATTGAGGCGCAACTGGCGGCTCACCAAGAAGTGTTCGCTAGCCGCGGCATCATCGCGACGTATGAAGTGGACCCGTTGAGCCCGCTGGGTTTCTTCGACCGTGAGCTGATTGCCTCGGTGCTTGCCAACAGCATCAATAATGCCATTCGTTACGCCCGCCATGCCTTGTTGATCAGCGTCAGCGATGAGGCCGGGCAACTGGTGCTGACCATCAATGACGATGGCGAAGGTTATCCAGCCGAGATGATCGAGCGTCAGGCTGATTATGTGCAGGGCATCAACCACAGCAGTGGCAGCACCGGCCTGGGCCTGTACTTTGCCGGGCGGATTGCCGCGTTGCATCAGCGTAATGGTGTGGGCGGACGCACCGAAATCAGCAATGGCGGCCCATTGGGTGGCGGTGTGTTCAGTCTTTACCTTCCCTGAATACCTTTTTGTTTGACGCTGCTTGATATTCCGAACAGCCGGAGCCTATTTTGTACGAGTCGCCGTTCGCGGCTCGTACAACAACAAGGATTGCGTCATGACAACCGATGGCCATCGTTCACTCGCGCAGCGATTGACGGGCATTGATGAGATTGAATGTGTCACGCCGGACCTGAACGGCGTACCACGCGGCAAGGTGATGACCGCCGAAGGTTTCCTCGAAGGGCGGCGTTTGCAGATGGCGCGGGGAGTGCTGCTGCAATGCATCATGGGCGGTTATCCGCCGGCGCGCTTTTACGGCAGTGATGATGGCGACCTGGCGCTGGTGCCTGATTCCGCGCAGATCCACCGCCTGCCCTGGAGTTCGCAGCCTCGGGCGTTGGCCATTTGCGATGCGGACGAGCTGACTGGCGAGAGCTCGCCATTGTCGACCCGCGGCCAACTCAAGGCCGTGATCGCTCGATACGCCGCTCTTGGCCTGGCGCCAGTGGTGGCGACCGAGCTGGAGTTCTTCGTCTTCGCGCCCAACCCTGACCCGACGCAACCCTTCCAGCCACCACTGGGCCTGGACGGTCGTCGTGAGGACGGTCATTCGGCGTTCAGCGTCAGTTCCAACAACGGCTTGCGGCCGTTCTTCAATGAAGTCTATGAATGCATGGCGGCGCTGAGCTTGCCGCGCGATACCTTCATGCACGAGATGGGCGTCAGCCAGTTCGAGATCAACCTGCTGCACGGCGATCCGCTACTGTTGGCCGACCAGACCTTGTTGTTCAAGCATCTGCTCAAGGAAGTGGCGCTCAAGCATGGCCTGACCGTGGTTTGCATGGCCAAGCCGTTGGCTCACACGCCGGGCAGTTCGATGCATATCCACCAGAGCATCGTCGAGATCGGCTCCGGGCGTAACGTGTTCAGCGACAAGGCCGGCGAGCCGACGGCGACCTTCCGTCATTTCATCGGCGGCCAGCAGGCCGGCCTGGCGGATTTCACCGCGTTGTTTGCGCCGAACGTGAACTCCTATCAGCGCCTGTGCCATCCTTTCGCATCGCCGAATAATGCTTGCTGGTCCCACGACAATCGCGCGGCCGGACTGCGCATTCCGGCCAGTTCACCGGTCGCTCGTCGGGTCGAAAACCGCTTGCCGGGGGCCGATGCCAATCCGTATCTGGCGATCGCCGCGAGCCTGGCCGCGGGGTTGTACGGTATCGAGAACAAACTGGAGCCGAGCGAGCCGATCCAGGGTGAGTTCGTTGTGCCGGATAATCTTTCGTTGCCGTGTACCTTGCATGCCGCTCTCGAACGTCTGAAACGTAGCCAATTGGCGAAGGAACTGTTCGGCAAGGAGTTCATCGAAGGCTACATCGCTTCGAAGACCATGGAGTTGACCAGCTTCTTTGATGAAATTACTCCCTGGGAACGGCGTGTTCTAGCAGCCCAGGCCTGACGACCCGTCGCCGTCGGGCTATCGTTTGTCGATAGTCCGATATTCACTGCAAGGAGCCGCTCGGAACGCCGATGCGCCAAATCTTGAAATCTTTTCGGGGGCTTTATTTCGCCTCGCTGATGATGTTGATCGGCTCGGGCCTGTTGAGTACTTACCTTGCCCTGCGCCTGGCGGCCGATAAAGTCGACAGCCTGTGGGTCGGTGCGTTGATGGCCGCCAACTATTTCGGCCTGGTGCTGGGCGGCAAGATCGGCCACCGGCTGATTGCCCGGGTCGGGCACATTCGAGCCTATTCAGCCTGCGCCGGGATTGTCGGCGCGGCAGTGCTGGGCCATGGCCTGGTGGATTGGCTGCCCGCGTGGCTGTTCCTGCGGGTGATCGTCGGCCTGGGCATGATGTGCCAGTACATGGTGATCGAAAGCTGGCTCAATGAGCAGGCAGAAGCCAAGCAGCGTGGCGTGGTATTCAGCGGCTACATGATCGCCTCGTACCTGGGGCTGGTGCTGGGTCAGCTGATTCTGGTCATGCACCCGGGCCTGGGCCTGGAGTTGCTGATGCTGGTCGCTCTGTGTTTCGCCCTGTGCCTTGTGCCGGTAGCCCTGACGCGGCGGATTCACCCGGCGCCTTTGCACCCGGCGCCGATGGAACCACGGTTCTTCATCAAGCGCGTGCCGCAGTCACTGAGTACGGTGTTGGGGTCGGGTTTGATCGTCGGTTCGTTCTACGGTCTGGCGCCGCTGTATGCCTCGCAGCAAGGGTTGTCGACCGAACAGGTCGGTCTGTTCATGGGTAGCTGCATTTTTGCAGGCCTGGTGGTGCAGTGGCCGTTGGGTTGGCTGTCGGACCGCTATGACCGGGCGCTGTTGATCCGCTGTTTCGCGTTTAGCCTGGCGCTGGCTGCATTGCCCCTGGCGATCATGCGGCAAGTGCCGCTGGAGGTGTTGTTCATCGCCGGGTTCCTCTGCTCGTTGGTGCAGTTCTGCCTGTACCCGTTGGCGGTGGCGTTCTCCAACGACCACGTCGAGGGTGACCGCCGGGTGTCGCTGACGGCGATGCTGTTGGTGACCTACGGTGTCGGCGCGAGTATCGGGCCGCTGGTGGCCGGGGTGTTGATGAAGCTGTTCGGCAGCCAGATGCTCTATGCCTTCTTCAGCTTTTTCGCCTTGGTGCTGGTGTGGCGAATTCGCCCGAAAGCGGTCACCAACCTGCATCAGGTGGACGATGCTCCGCTGCATCACGTGGCCATGCCGGACAGCATGTCGAGTTCGCCACTGGTCGCTTGCCTTGACCCGCGAGTCGATGAGCAGGTAGTGCAGGACCAGATGCAGAACCCGGTCACCCCGGAGGCTGATTTCAATCCGCAAGCCGAGCCCGAATCAGCACCTGAAACCGATCCGGAACCCGAAAACCCAGACTCGGGTCGCGAGCAAAGCTTTACCGAAGCGAGGCCTTGATCAAGGCATAAAAAAACGGGCAGTCACCGCAAGGGACTGCCCGTTTTTTATGGGAGAGGCGTATCAGAAGTCGTCTTTATCGAAGCGTCGCGCTTCGCGCTGAAGCTGATAGACGAACCGCTCGACCTGCCGCTGCACCAGGCCGCTCATGTTGTGAAAACGCACGCCGGCAAAGGTGGTGTTGATCTTTTCTTCGAAGTGCAGGTAACGCAGCTCGACCGGTGCCGTCATGCTGCCGAAGGGCAGGGCAGCGACGAAACGGTCATAGACTTGGCCCAGTTGCAGGCTGGCGGTGATGTCGCCCTCGAAACGCAACTTGCAGCCGGTGGCTGAGATGTCCAGCAGTTTGCCGCTGATAGGCGACTTGAGTTTGTCGCCCCCCAGATCGACATTGACCAGTTGCGCCAGCTTCAACGCGGCGCGGAAAGCATTGCGGCGCTGGTGGTAAACCACCTCATCGGGCAGCGCGCCACGGTAGCAGCGGCCATCGCCGGATTCGTCGATGGTCAGCGGGCCATTGCTTTCCCAGGCGATGCGTACACCGTCGTGAAAGCCTTCGACCTTGAACGGTTCGCCAGCCAGCAGAAAGCGTTCGCCGTCGCGCGGGATCATTTCGTCCAGGGCGATCATGTTGCTGTCACGGTCGATGTCCACCAGATAGCTCTGGAAGCGCTGGCTGCGCTCATGGAACGTGATGATCAGCGGGTCATGACTGTCTTGCAGCTGACGCAGATTGCCGGAGATTTCCAGGGGCGTGGTGAGCACCTTGGGTGGCTGCGGAGCATCTTCCGCGCTTAAGGCATTGAACACGGGGTATCAATCTCCAGACAAATATGACTACTAGCCAGCATTCTGCCAGCATGTTTCGCGTCTTGATAGAGCGTGCTCATTGAAAGGCTCAAGCCTGACTGAGCGGGCGTGGTTTTGCGAGTTTGGAGGTTGAACCGCGGGCATCGTAGAGCGCTGGCGGCTCGCCGCCGGTGAGGATTTTCAGCTGGTTGGCCGTGGCGGCCTGCTGCACCAGAATCGACTGGCCATTGTTGACGTTGGCGGCTTGGCACTGGGCCAGGAGGTCGGTCAACACGTCGCTCTGTGCCAGCAACTGATCGCCAATGCTCGAATGGCTGGCAAGTTGCTCCAGGCCTTGGCGATTGGTCGGCAGGTTGAGGCTGGCGAGGATTTCACTGCGCTTGCGGCCATGCTGCTCAAGCAAAATGATCAATGCCTGTTTCTGCGCCAGAATCTCTTCGAGCAGTGGCATGTCGCGACCGTGCAGCGCGAGGGACTCGGTTTGCAGCAGCTCCAGCAGGTGTTGCGCCGGGGCAAAGTCGTCGATGATCAGTTGCAGTAAATTAGTATCGTGCATGGCTGGCCTTGGGTTTTAAGCGTCCAAAAGCCGGCGCGGGCCGTGGCCTAGCGCTGGGCTTCGAAGTTGAGCAGTTTGCTGGCTACACGGTTGCTGTCGACTTTATAGCTGCCATCGGCAATCGCTGCTTTTAACTCGGCCACGCGGGCTTTGTCGACGGCAGGCTGATCGCGCAGCTTGTCAGTGACCTTCTGCAACTGTTGAGCCTCATTGCTGAGGTGTACCGATTCCCCGCTTTTGGTGGTACTGGCCTGTTCGGCCGGGGTATTCAGCGGCGCGGATTGGCCGGCTTCGGCGGTCTCCTTCGCGGCGCTGGTACGTGTACTGCCCGTAAGTGACGAGGAGCTGTTTAAACGACTGAAATCGATGACCATGACAAAAAACCTCTGGGTATTTGGACGCTTGCCATGTTTTCGGCTCTCCCCCGGAAAACTTTAGGCCCATTTATCAATGAGCTTGCATGCGCCAGCGCGTCTTCCGCATGCGGCACAGTTTAGGGAACAGCCAGGCAACGCGCCATATTTTCACGAACAGAGATCCCTACATGGCCACTTCCACCTGGCCGGGCGCGGTAACTTGCGCCTTGATGACCCGCTGGGAGTTAAGGTTTTTCACGCGAATCTGTTCGCTCATGCCGCCGTTGGACAGCGCTTCACCCGGCATGCGTACACTGAGCGTACCACTGCGGGCGGTAATCACCACCTGATCGCCCTTGCGAATGACTTCCGCCTGTTCGAGATGCACCAGGGTAATGACCTGATCGGCGACCATTGGTCGGGTAAGTTTTTGTCCGATCGCCTGATCCACGGAGGTCAGAAAACCCTGATTTATCAGGCTGATATCGCGCTCTCGCAGGGTCACGTCCTGAGGCTCGATAATCCCTGTGCGCTTGAGGGGGCGGGTGGTGGTCACGATGTCGCGAAACAGCCGTACCTGAGCGGGTACGAAGACTGTCCAGGGGGAGGCGCCCTCGCAGCGAACCTTGGCCGTGACCCGTCCCAGAGGCCTCGCCGGGCTCTCGAGGGTGGCTGTCAATTCCTTGTCGCACATAGGCATGCGCAGGCGCGGATTGAGCTGGTTGACCTCGATCTCGTAGCGTCCTTGTGTTTGGCTCGTGGCCAGATAGTCTTCTACGGTGAATTCAAGAAAGCCCTGTGTGACGCCGATAAGCATGTCAGGCAAGGTAACTGCGTCAGCAAGGGCAGGGCTGCCAGCGTTGAACAGGCAAACGGCCGACATCGCGCAGAGTAATCTGCGGCAGGTTGATGTCAGGCGTCGGAAAAATGTCGGTTCTGTGTTCATAAGAGTTAAAAAGCAAGCGCCGTGCCGTTTAGTGATGAATGTGCGTCGCAACACACTTAGCGTTGGTGTAGGAGTCTGGGCATGGCTGGTGTAATGGATTCGGTGAACCAGCGCACGCAACTGGTAGGGCAGAATCGCCTTGAGCTGTTGTTGTTCCGTCTCGACGGCCAGCAGCTGTATGGGATCAACGTGTTCAAGGTTCGCGAGGTGCTGCAATGCCCCAAGCTGACCCTGATGCCCAAGTCCAGTCCTGTCGTGTGCGGTGTGGCAAATATTCGGGGGGCGACCATTCCGATTCTGGATCTGGCGATGGCGACCGGTTCCGGGGCGCTGAAAGATCAAAGCAATCCCTTCGTGATCATCACGGAGTACAACACCAAGACCCAGGGTTTCCTGGTTCGGTCGGTGGAGCGCATCGTCAACATGAATTGGGAGGAGATCCATCCGCCACCCAAGGGCACCGGGCGCGATCACTACCTGACGGCTGTGACTCGGGTCGACAACCAGTTAGTCGAAATCATCGACGTCGAGAAGGTGCTGGCGGAAGTGGCGCCGACACCGGAAGCGATTTCGGTGGGCGTGGTGGATGTCGAGACTCAGCACAAGGCATTGTCCTTGCGCGTGCTGACGGTCGATGACTCATCGGTGGCGCGCAAGCAGGTGACCCGTTGCCTGCAAACGGTCGGCGTCGAAGTGGTGGCGTTGAACGACGGTCGGCAAGCGCTGGATTACCTGCGCAAACTGGTCGACGAGGGCAAGAAGCCGGAAGAAGAGTTCCTGATGATGATTTCCGACATCGAGATGCCGGAAATGGACGGGTACACCCTGACGGCTGAGATCCGCGCCGACCCGCGCATGCAAAAGCTTCATATCATCCTGCATACTTCGTTGTCGGGTGTGTTCAATCAGGCGATGGTCAAGAAGGTTGGTGCTGACGACTTCCTGGCCAAATTCCGTCCTGATGACCTGGCATCCCGGGTAGTCGACCGGATCAAAGCAGCAGATAACAGCTAGGGGCCTTCTGCCCCGGCGGTCAACACGATTTAAGAGGCGGTATCTTTGTCTACGGGTAATTTGGATTTCGAACAGTTCCGGGTCTTCCTGGAAAAAGCCTGTGGCATTTTGCTCGGTGAAAACAAGCAATACCTGGTCTCGAGCCGTCTCAGCAAACTGATGGAACAGCAGGGCATCAAATCGCTGGGTGAACTGGTTCAGCGCATCCAGACCCAACCGCGCAGCGGTTTGCGCGAGATGGTGGTGGATGCCATGACCACCAACGAAACCCTGTGGTTTCGTGACACCTATCCGTTTGAAGTCTTGAAGAACAAGGTATTGCCTGAGTCGATCAAGGCCAGCCCCGGACAGCGCCTGCGGATCTGGTCGGCGGCGTGTTCGTCGGGTCAGGAACCGTATTCGCTGTCGATGTCCATCGATGAGTTCGAGCGGGTCAATATGGGTCAGTTGAAGATGGGCGTGCAGATCGTTGCCACGGACCTGTCCGGCACCATGCTGACCAACTGCAAGACCGGCGAGTACGACAGCCTGGCCATCGGCCGCGGTCTGTCGCCCGAGCGCCTGCAGCGTTACTTCGACCCGAAAGGGCCGGGGCGCTGGGCTATCAAGGCGCCGATCAAGAGTCGGGTGGAGTTTCGCTCGTTCAACCTGCTGGACAGCTACGCGAGCCTGGGCAAGTTCGACATCGTGTTCTGCCGCAACGTGCTGATCTACTTCTCCGCCGAGGTGAAGAAAGACATCCTGTTGCGCATCCACAGCACGCTCAAGCCCGGCGGTTATCTGTTCCTTGGCGCGTCCGAAGCGCTGAACGGTTTGCCGGATCATTATCAAATGGTCCAGTGCAGCCCGGGGATCATTTACAAGGCGAAGTGATGCAAGAGCGACAGGCATAAAAAAACGGGAGTCCCAAAGGGCTCCCTTTTTTTATGCCTGTCGCTCTTGCATCACGTAGGAGCTGCCGAAGGCTGCGATCTTTTGATCTTTATCTTAAAAAACAAAATCAAAAGATCGCAGCCTTCGGCAGCTCCTACAGGTATGTGCTTACCGGCGTAGAAGCGGCAGAAAAGCGGCAGGCGGCGGAAATCGGTTGCCGCTTTTCTGGCATTGCCGCCTTGCCACTGCCGGCAAAGCCCCGGTTTACGGGCTTTTTTGAATTGGCACGCCGCTTGCTATATCCATCGTACGAAAAATCAGGTCACCCAAAGGTTTCCCGACATGAGCATCAGCTTCGATAAAGCGCTCGGTATCCACGAACAAGCCCTGGGCTTCCGCGCTCAGCGTGCCGAAGTCCTGGCCAACAACATCGCCAACGCCGACACCCCGAACTACAAGGCTCGGGATCTGGACTTCTCGAAAGTGCTCGCCGAGCAGAACGAGAAAACCAAAAACGGCACTTTCGCCTTGAACATGACCAACAGCCGTCATATCGAAGCTGAAGGCCTGGGCAATGGCGACGAGTCGCTGATGTATCGCACGCCGATGCAACCGTCGATCGACCAGAACACCGTGGACGCCCAACTGGAACAGTCGAACTACGCGGAAAACGCGGTCAACTTCCAGGCCAGCTTCACCCTGCTCAACAGTAAATTCAAAGGGCTCGTGTCAGCCCTGCGCGGAGAGTAATCCATGTCTCTATCCAGTGTTTTCAACATTGCCGGTAGCGGCATGAGTGCTCAGACCACTCGCTTGAACACCGTGGCCTCGAACATCGCCAACGCCGAGACCGTCTCGTCGAGCATCGACCAGACCTACCGTGCCCGTCACCCCGTGTTTGCCACCATGTTCCAGGGCGGCCAGAGCGGCGGCAGCGATTCGCTGTTCCAGAACCAGGACGCGGCCGGTCAAGGCGTGCAAGTGCTGGGCGTGGTCGAAGACCAGAGCAACCTTGAAGCGCGCTACGAGCCGAACCATCCGGCCGCCGATGCCAAGGGCTACGTCTACTACCCGAACGTCAACGTCGTCGAAGAAATGGCCGACATGATTTCCGCGAGCCGTTCGTTCCAGACCAACGCCGAAATGATGAACACCGCCAAAACCATGATGCAGAAGGTCCTGACCCTCGGTCAGTGATAAGGGGCGATTCATATGAGCGTTATCAGCGATGTTCTGGCCAACTCTTCGGTCCAGACTCCTACCATCAAAGACAGTCTGACCTCGGCCGCTACCGGTGGGCAGGCGCTGGGCAAGGATGCGTTCCTGCAATTGCTGGTGACTCAGCTGAAAAACCAGAACCCGCTCGATCCTCAGGACAACAGCGAGTTCGTGGCACAGCTGGCGCAGTTCAGTAGTCTGGAAGGTATCACCACGCTGAACGATACGGTCAGCGGCCTTGCCAGCAGCTACAGCTCCTCGCAAGCCTTGCAGGCTTCTTCGCTGGTGGGCCGCTCGGTCATTGCGCAAACCGACAAAGCAGTGGTCGACACCTCCAAGAGCCTCAACGGGACCGTCGTCGTGCCTTCGTCAGTATCCGGGGTCTCCATCAAGATCAACAACGCCGAGGGTAAAACCATTCGCACGCTCGAACTGGGTAGCCAGAGCGCGGGCAATTCCAGCTTTATCTGGGACGGCAAGGACGATGCGGGCGTCGTGGCGCCGGCGGGCACCTACACCTTCGGCGCGACGACCACCATCGACGACACGAACACTTCACTGATTACTTACCTGCCGGCAACGGTCAACAGCGTGACCATCAGCCAGACCGGCGGTGAGTTGATGCTGAACCTGGCAGGCATGGGCAGCGTTGCCCTGTCCAAAGTACAAACCATTGGTATATAGAGCCGACTAGCACGGCACAAAGGAGTGGAATATGTCTTTCAATATCGGCCTTAGCGGTCTCTATGCAGCCAACAAACAACTGGATGTGACCGGCAACAACATCGCCAACGTTGCGACCACCGGTTTCAAATCGTCCCGTGCAGAATTCGAAGACGTGTACTCGGCCACTCGCTTGGGTACCGGCAGCAAGACCGTCGGCAACGGCGTGCGTCTGGCCAACGTTTCCCAGCAGTTCGGCCAGGGCGACGTGAACAACACCGGCAACGTGCTCGACATGGGCATCCAGGGCAACGGCTTCTTCATCCTCAGCGACAACGGTTCCCTGAGCTACACCCGTGCCGGTGCGTTCAAGACTGACGCTGAAAACTATGTGGTTGATAACAACGGCAACCGTCTGCAGGGTTATGGCGTCGATGCCAACGGCAAGATCATCAATGGCGTGTTGACTGACTTGAAGATTGATACTTCGAGTCTGAAGCCGAACCCGACGACCAAGGTTGATCAGACGATGAACCTGAACTCGGCTGAAACAACGCCGACGGTGACGCCGTTCAGTCCCACCGATACCAACAGTTATAACAAGACCATTTCTACCAAGGTCTACGATAGCCAGGGTAACGAGCACACCATGGATCAGTACTACGTGAAAACGGGTACCAACGCTTGGCGTGTTCACACTTACATGGACGGTCGTTCCCCGGCCAACCCTGCTACCACGCCTCCAGTGGCGATCACCGCCGACATCACTTTCAACTCCGACGGCAGCATCAACACGCTGACGGCGGGTGCTGGCTGGACCCAGACTGGCAACACCTTGACCATGACTGGTTGGGTGCCTGGTGCCGTGACCAACGCCGCAACGACTCCTGTGACCTGGGGTCCGAACGGTTCCGTCGCGGCCACTGGTGGTATTGCGTTCAACATGGCGTTGACCACCTCTTACAACTCGCCAACCGCTCGTACTGCCCAATTCCAGGACGGCTACGCCACTGGCCAGATCTCCAGCCTGACCATCGACGCCAGCGGCGTCATGACCGCCAACTTCAGCAACCAGCAGACCAAGGCCATCGGCCAGGTGGCGGTCGCCAGCTTCGCCAACGAGCAAGGCTTGCAGCCAGTGGGCGGTACCCGCTGGAAAGAAACCTTCGCTTCCGGTGTGGCCGGTGTCGACGCGCCGAAAACCGGTACTCTGGGTTCGGTCGTATCCAACTCCCTGGAAGAGTCCAACGTCAACCTGACCAACGAACTGGTTGACCTGATCAAGGCGCAGAGCAACTACCAGGCGAACGCCAAGACCATCTCCACCCAGAGCACCATCATGCAGACCATCATTCAGATGACCTGATGCGGGTTGGCGGGTAGCGTTTCACAAAGAGCCCCTCGCAAGAGGGGCTTTTTTATAGCCGGGATTTGTCTCAGGCACTGACATCGTGGTTGTCTGTATTGGCCTCATCGCGAGCAGGCTCGCTCCCACATTGGATCTATGCAACACCACAAATCCCTGTGGGAGCGAGCCTGCTCGCGATGGCGTCAGCCGGGCCACCACGTTCCTCAAGGCAAAAGAAAACCCCCGGTCAATCCAGAGGACTGATCGGGGGTTATCGAGGTAAGCGCCTCTCAGCGCTCACCCGCTCAGCTTATTGGCAAGCTTCGCAATCCGGCTCGTCGATGGCGCAAGCCTTCGGCACTGGAGCAGGGCCGGCAGGAGCCGCCAGAACCGAATCGTCACCGTGGTTGCCGCCGCTGGAGACGGCGTTCAGCTTACCGGTGTTGATGGTCGACTTCTCGGTGCTGGTCGCGGCCAGGGCACGGAGGTAGTAGGTGGTTTTCAGGCCACGGTACCAGGCCATGCGGTAGGTCACGTCCAGCTTCTTGCCCGAAGCGCCGGCGATGTACAGGTTCAGCGATTGAGCCTGGTCGATCCACTTCTGACGGCGGCTGGCCGCGTCGACGATCCACTTGGTGTCCACTTCGAACGCAGTCGCGTAGAGCTCTTTGAGTTCTTGCGGGATGCGTTCGATCTGCTGTACCGAACCGTCGTAGTACTTCAGGTCGTTGATCATGACCGAGTCCCACAGGCCGCGAGCCTTCAGGTCGCGAACCAGGTACGGGTTGATTACGGTGAATTCGCCCGACAGGTTCGATTTCACGTAGAGGTTCTGATAAGTCGGTTCGATCGACTGCGACACGCCAGTGATGTTGGCGATGGTCGCGGTCGGTGCGATGGCCATGATGTTGGAGTTACGAATGCCTTTCTGCACACGGGCACGAACCGGTGCCCAGTCCAGGGTTTCGTTCAGGTCAACGTCGATGTACTGCTGGCCACGTTGCTCGATCAGGATCTGTTGCGAATCCAGCGGCAGGATGCCTTTGGACCACAGCGAACCCTGGAACGTCTCGTAAGCGCCGCGCTCGTCGGCCAGGTCGCAGGACGCCTGGATCGCGTAGTAGCTGACCGCTTCCATCGACTTGTCGGCGAACTCGACGGCAGCGTCGGAACCGTAAGGGATGTGCTGCAGGTACAAAGCGTCCTGGAAGCCCATGATGCCCAGACCGACCGGACGGTGCTTGAAGTTGGAGTTCTTCGCTTGTGGCACCGAGTAGTAGTTGATGTCGATAACGTTATCGAGCATGCGAACGGCGGTGTTCACGGTGCGTTCCAGCTTGGCGGTGTCCAGCTTGCCGTTAGTGATGTGGTTCGGCAGGTTGATCGAACCCAGGTTGCAAACGGCGATCTCGTCCTTGTTGGTGTTCAAGGTGATCTCGGTGCACAGGTTCGAGCTGTGAACCACGCCCACGTGCTGCTGCGGGCTGCGCAGGTTGCACGGGTCTTTGAAGGTCAGCCATGGGTGGCCGGTTTCAAACAGCATGGACAGCATTTTGCGCCACAGGTCTTTGGCCTGGATGGTCTTGAACAGCTTGATCTTGCCTGGGTACTGGGACAGGGCTTCGTAGTACTCGTAACGCTCTTCGAAAGCCTTGCCGGTCAGGTCGTGCAGATCCGGAACTTCGGATGGCGAGAACAGGGTCCACGGGCCGTCATCGAAGACGCGCTTCATGAACAGGTCAGGGATCCAGTTGGCGGTGTTCATGTCGTGGGTACGACGACGGTCATCACCGGTGTTCTTGCGCAGTTCGATGAACTCTTCGATGTCCATGTGCCAGGTTTCCAGGTAGGCACAGACAGCGCCTTTGCGCTTGCCACCCTGGTTAACGGCGACGGCGGTGTCGTTCACCACTTTCAGGAACGGCACAACGCCCTGGGATTTGCCGTTGGTGCCCTTGATGTACGAACCCAGCGCACGAACCGGCGTCCAGTCGTTGCCCAGGCCGCCAGCGAATTTCGACAACATGGCGTTGTCGTGGATCGCGTGGTAGATGCCCGACAGGTCATCCGGCACGGTGGTCAGGTAGCAGCTCGACAGCTGTGGACGCAGGGTGCCGGCGTTGAACAAGGTCGGGGTCGAGGACATGTAGTCGAAGGACGACAACAGGTTGTAGAACTCGATCGCACGGTCTTCTTTGTTCTTCTCTTCGATTGCCAGGCCCATGGCCACGCGCATGAAGAAGATCTGCGGCAGTTCGAAGCGGATCCCGTCCTTGTGGATGAAGTAACGGTCGTACAGGGTTTGCAGGCCCAGGTACGTGAACTGCTGATCGCGCTCGTGGTTGATTGCCTTGCCGAGTTTTTCCAGGTCGAAAGTCGCCAGAACCGGGTTCAGCAATTCGAATTCGATACCTTTGGCGATGTACGCCGGCAGCGCCTTGGCGTACAGGTCGACCATTTCGTGGTGGGTCGCGCTCTCGGCGACGCCCAGGAAGTTCAGGCCTTCGGCACGCAGGGTGTCCATCAGCAGGCGAGCCGTCACGAACGAGTAGTTCGGCTCACGCTCGACCAGCGTACGGGCGGTCATCACCAGTGCGGTGTTGACGTCGGTCAGGGCCACGCCGTCGTACAGGTTCTTCAGGGTTTCGCGCTGGATCAGGTCGCCGTCGACTTCTTCCAGGCCTTCGCACGCTTCGGTGACGATGGTGTTCAGACGACCCATGTCCAGAGGTGCAAGGCTGCCATCGGCGCGGGTGATACGGATCGACGGGTGAGCCTGTACCGCGTCCTCGGCAGGGGTGCGTACAGCGCGTTCCTTGGAACGGGCGTCGCGGTAGATCACGTAGTCGCGCGCAACTTTCTGCTCGCCGGCACGCATCAGGGCCAGTTCGACCTGGTCCTGGATTTCTTCGATGTGGATGGTGCCGCCCGATGGCATGCGACGCTTGAAGGTCGCGGTGACCTGTTCGGTCAGGCGAGCAACGGTGTCGTGGATGCGCGACGAAGCGGCAGCGGTGCCGCCTTCAACTGCAAGAAACGCTTTGGTGATGGCGACGGTGATTTTGTCATCGGTGTAAGGAACGACAGTCCCGTTACGCTTGATCACGCGCAGTTGGCCTGGCGCGGTGGCGGACAGATCCGAATTCGAATCGGCGGCCTGCGGCAAGGTGCCCTGCGGGTTCTCGCGAGTTGTGTCGGTTTGCATGGGGGGTTGTCTCCACATTCTCTATGTTTGTTTGGGCACCATCACGGTGCCCACCGTTCTGTCCTGAAGCACTACAACCGACGTGGCGTCGGGCATAACAACTTCGGGACAGTAGGAAAAAGGCTAATGATGCCGCTTCCTTGCCGAAGTCTTTGGCCGCGAGCCTGGGCTCGAAACCGGATTCCTTTCAGGGGTGCCAGTATTGACTGCAACACCCGTACCGTTCTGGCTGTTCTGGCCTGAAAAAACGGTGCCATCCGCGCATGCGGTTTGGGCTTGTAAAATCGTGCTTGGTTCAACCATGAACAGGCAATAAAGCGCTTGAGTTTCTGGTCTGAAATGTGGTTGGGCTTTTTAGCTAAAACCCTACATGTAGGGTTTTTTTAGCGCCGAGGTACAAGATAATGCGTTTTTGAGGGTGTTGCAACGTACTGCCTGTGGATAAACCTGTGCGTAAATTGTGTGTGAAAGGTGGAACAAGCGTGTAGGCCGCGACCTAGCTGGAGCGGACTGTTTTTCACTGATTTTCAGCGATTGAAAACAGTCATTCGGATTTTTAAGGGCGCGAACCCTATCACAAAAAACCGTTGTGTCCGAACGCATTTACCGGCTTGTGTTCCAGACGTGCGCCGTTTATACAATCGGCCAATGCAGATGCATTCTTATCCTCCCCAATCATTACAAAAAGACGGGAGGATCCTTCCCTTTAAAGTGATGTTGGCAAGCAGAGGTCTCCGTGGAGCAAGAAGTCTGGCAGGTATTGATTGTCGAGGACGACCAGCGTCTGGCCGAACTGACCCGCGATTACCTGGAAGCCAATGGCCTGCGCGTCTCGATCGAGGGCAACGGCGCCCTTGCGGCGGCACGCATCATCAAGGAGAAACCGGACCTGGTGATCCTCGACCTGATGCTCCCTGGCGAAGATGGTCTGAGCATTTGCCGCAAGGTTCGCGACAAGTATGACGGCCCGATCCTGATGCTTACCGCTCGCACCGACGACACCGATCAAATCCTCGGCCTTGACCTCGGCGCCGACGACTATGTTTGCAAACCCGTTCGTCCACGCCTGCTGCTGGCGCGCATCCAGGCCTTGTTGCGGCGCAGTGAGCCCCCTGAAACCGCTCCGGAAAAACAACGGCGTCTGCAGTTCGGCCCATTGGTGGTGGACAACGCATTGCGCGAGGCCTGGCTGCATGACAAAGGCATCGAGTTGACCAGTGCCGAGTTCGATTTGCTCTGGTTGCTGGTGGCCAACGCCGGGCGCATTCTGTCTCGCGAAGAAATCTTCACCGCGCTGCGCGGTATCGGTTATGACGGCCAGGACCGTTCCATCGACGTGCGCATTTCACGCATCCGCCCGAAGATCGGCGATGACCCGGAGCATCCGCGGCTGATCAAAACCATCCGCAGCAAAGGCTATCTGTTCGTTCCCGAAGCCTGCGCAGACTTGTCGTTGTGAACTCCATCTTCCTGCGCATCTACGGCGGCATGTGCGCGGCGCTGATTCTGGTGGCCGTGCTCGGCGTGCTGGCCTTGCACTTGCTCAATCAGGTGCGCAGCGAGCAATACCGCGAGCGCCTGGCCCACGGCACGTTCTCGCTGATGGCCGACAACCTGCAACCGATGAACGAAACCGAGCGCCACCGGGCCTTGCTGGTATGGGAGCGCTTGCTCGGCATTCCGTTGGCGCTGAAGACATTCCCTCAGACCGACCTCGACCTGACCCAGCGCACCCGTGTGCTGCGCGGCCAGGCCCTGGTGGAGCAGACCGGCCCGCACGCGGCAAAGGTTTACCGCCTGGTCAGCGACAAGGAACAACTGGTGCTCACGGGGGAAGTCCAGCAGATCAGCGAGCAACTGGCGCGAGCGACCATTTATCTGCTGGCCGATGAACTGGTGCGCTACCCGGTGGCCGAGCAGCCCAAGCGTCTGGCGCAGTTAAAGGAAGAGAAGGGTTTCGGCTTCGATCTGCAACTGGTCACGATCGATCAGGCCGACATGGACGAAGACCAGAGCCGCCGCGTATCCGAAGGCGACACGGTAATGGCGCTGGGCAAGGGCGGCGATTCGATCCGGGTGTTTGCCGGCATGGTCGGTACGCCGTGGGTGCTGGAAATCGGCCCGCTGTATCAGATGAATCCTTACCCGCCCGAGTGGCTGGTGCTGATCGCGGCCCTTGGCTTGAGCCTGATCGGTTTGATTGTCTATCTGTTGGTGCGTCAGCTGGAGCGCCGTTTGCGCGGACTGGAAGCCGCCGCCACGCGCATCGCCAAGGGCAGCCTGGAAACCCGCGTACCGGCACGCGGCGCGGACTCGGTGGGGCGCCTGGCTTCGGCGTTCAACGGCATGGCCGAGCACTTGCAGCAATTGTTGGCGATTCAGCGAGAACTGGTGCGTGCCGTGTCCCATGAACTGCGCACGCCGGTCGCGCGTTTGCGTTTTGGCCTGGAGATGATCGGATCGGCCACCACACCTGAGGCGCTGGAAAAATACCGCGAAGGGATGGACCACGACATCGAGGACCTCGATCGGCTGGTCGACGAGATGCTCACTTATGCGCGGCTGGAGCAGGGTTCGCCGGCACTGAACTTTCAGCGGATCGATCTGGATGCGTTGGTCAATCAGGTGATCGAAGAACTGGCGCCACTGCGCGCCGAGGTCACTGTACAGCGCGGCTTGTGCCTGTCGGCCGCCGATTGCGACGACGCCTGGGTCGAGGCCGAGCCGCGTTACTTGCACCGGGCGTTGCAGAACCTGGTGAGCAACGCCATGCGCCACGCCCATTCCCGGGTGACCGTCAGTTATCAGGTGGGGCAGCAGCGTTGTCGTGTGGATGTTGAGGATGACGGGCCGGGCGTACCGGAAACCGCGTGGGAGAAAATCTTCACCCCGTTCCTGCGCCTCGATGACAGCCGCACCCGCGCCTCGGGCGGGCATGGATTAGGGTTATCGATTGTGCGGCGGATCATCCATTGGCATGACGGGCGAGCGTTGATCGGCAAGAGTAAAAGCCTGGGCGGGGCCTGTTTCAGTTTGAGCTGGCCGAGGAATCAGGAGAGGCGTTGATATCTTTGTTGCTTTGGGGGGCCTCATCGCGAGCAGGCTCGCTCCCACATTTGGATCTTCTGTGAACACACAATTTGTGAACAACAGAGATCAACTGTGGGAGCGAGCCTGCTCGCGATGAGGCCCGCATGACCACTACGAATCCTCAAGCCTTGATACTGAGCAGACTCAACAACTGCCCATCCATCACTGCAAACTGCGCATCCAGCTCAATGCCGCTACGCCATTCACTGGACAAGTCAGTCAGCAACCGCAAACGCACTTCACCTCCCGCGCTCCACTCCAGCACTTCGGCGTGTTCGAAATAGAAGCGCTTCTGCACGATCGGGTAGAGCGCCTTGAACAGGCTTTCCTTCACCGAAAACGTCAACGTCACCAGCATTGCCAATTGATCGCGAGCACCGCCAGCCATGCGCTGCAACTCAGGCCCGGTGAGAATTTCTCCGGCCAGGCGTTCGGCGCGCTCCGCGTCGAGCAGATTTTCCAGGTCCATCCCCAGACCGCGCCAGTGCGCCTTGTTCGCGACAATCGCCGCGGCCCGGCCGGTGCTGTGGGTGATCGAACCGGTGATATGCGCCGGCCACACCGGTGCGCGGTCTTCTCCGATGGCCGGAATGAAATTCAGCCCTTCCAGTTGTTGCAGCGCCGCCCGAGCGCAGACTCGCCCGGCGAGAAACTCGGCTTGGCGCTTGGCCACCGAACGCTGGATGCTCGCAGGCGGCTCGATGGCGCTGCGCTGGAAATCATCGCTGGCCAGTTGCTTGGTATCGAAGTGGGTACCCAGCAGGACTGTATCGGGCAGCACAAACGGCAGCGGCCAATGGGCGTCGAGTGGGGAGCAGCAGACGGGTAGGGCGGGGACGGGATTCATGACGGGCATTTTGCCGGGTTGCCTTGAGGCTGGGTAGTCCCGAGGTTCAGATCTGCGGTGCGGCCATCGCGAGCAGGCTCGCTCCCACACTGGATTTATGCAACTTCACAAATCCCTGTGGGAGCGAGCCTGCTCGCGATGGCCGCGACACGGTCTACCGGTTTAACCAAAAATCTTCTTGAAAAACGCCTGCATGTCCGCCCAGGACTTCTCATCAGCAGTCTTGCTGTAACCAATGTCCGGCCCGCCATGGTCGCCATGGCTCAGACGATCCGCCTCGGGATTACTGAACCCATGCTTGGCGCCTTCGAGGGTGACAAACTTGTAGTCGGCTTTGGCCTTGTCCATTTCCGCTTTGAATGCCATCACGTTTTCCGCCGTGACCATGCTGTCCAGCGCGCCATGCTCCACCAGGACTTTCGCCTTCACACTGCCAGGCGTCGCCGGCGTATTGGTCACCAGCGCACCGTGGAAACTCACCACGCCTGCCAGCGGGACGCCTTGACGCGCCGCATCCAGCACCACCTTGCCACCGAAGCAATAACCGATGGCTGCCAGTTTGTCCGGATCGGTTTGCGGCTGTTTCTTCAGCAAATCGAGCCCGACCTGAAACCGCGCGCTGGCTGCTGCGCTGTCCTTCAATGCTGCTTGCATGAAGGCCATGGCATCCTTGGCGTGTTCGGTATTCTTGCCGTCGCCGAACATGTCGATCGCCAGTGCGCTGTAGCCCAGACCAGCCAGATCACGGGCGCGGCGCTTGGCGTAGTCGTTGAGGCCCCACCATTCATGCACGACCACCACGCCCGGGCGTGGGCCTTTGATGGCGTCGTCGTACGCGTAATAGCCGATCAGCTTGGTGCCGTCGGCACTCTGGTAGGGAATTTCCTGGGTCTGGATGGCGGCCTGGCTGACCCCGCTCAGAGCCAGTAATACGAGGGCGAGAAACGCGCGCATGATCAAATCTCCTTATCAAGAGTCGTCAGAACAGCGTAGTCGATGTGATTCAGCCCAGGTTCAGAGTGCGTTCAGGGGCAGTACAGGGAGGGGGCGGTAACCTTGCCCCGTACCCAAAAAGCACATAGCGCATGAGGAAACTCCCCAATGACTACTTTTAAAAAACTGCTTCTGGCTTTCACCATGATGGGCGCCAGTGTGGCGGCCCATGCCGATACCACCAATTTTGCGGGCCTGACCTTTGGCCAGACCAGCGACAAGGTTAAAAAATCCAACGCCCTGAACGACAACCTCAACCACCCGAACGCCGACGGTGTGATCGGCAAGGACAACACCTGGGGTGTGCGTCTGGGCCAGCAAGACAGCAAGGGCCGCTACTACGCCACTTATGACAACGTGTCGGGCTCGCACAATGGCATTAAACTGCGTCAGGAAAACCTGCTGGGCAGCTACGATCTGTTCTACCCGGTAGGTGGCAGCACCAAATTGTTCGGCGGTGCCACCGCCGGTCTGACCAAACTGACCCAGGATTCGCCAGGCTTCAGCCGCGACAGCGACATCGGTTACGCCATTGGCGGCCAGGTCGGTGTATTGCAGCAAGTTTCGTAAAACACCTCGGTCGAGCTGGGTTACCGTTACCTGCGCAGCAACGCCAGCACCGAGATGAGCGAGCGCGGCGGCAGCAAACAGGGTTCGCTGGACTTGACCAGCAGCGCCCAGACGTACCTGTCCGCCAACTACGCTTTCTAAAAAGCGTTTTGCGAGGGTATGCGCCAGTCAGTTAAACGCAATCCCTGTGGGAGCGAGCCTGCTCGCGATGACGGCGGTAAATTCAGCATGAATATTGGCTGACCCGCCGCTATCGCGAGCAGGCTCGCTCCCACAGGTTCCGCGGCTTGATTGACTGGCGTCGCCCTGTCAGCCATCGAGGTTTGTCTTTGGAGATGTTGATTTGCCCAGGAGAGCGTTATGAAATTGCTGGTCGTCGAAGATGAAGCGCTGTTGCGCCATCACCTGCAAACACGTCTGACGGATAGCGGCCACGTGGTCGAGTCCGTGGCCAACGCCGAGGAGGCGTTGTATCAGGCCGAGCAGTTCAACCATGACCTGGCGGTGATCGACCTCGGCCTGCCGGGCATGGGCGGGCTCGATCTGATTCGTCAATTGCGCTCCCGGGGCAAGACGTTTCCGATCCTGATCCTCACCGCGCGCGGCAACTGGCAGGACAAGGTCGAAGGCCTCGCCGCCGGTGCCGACGACTACGTGGTCAAGCCGTTCCAGTTCGAAGAGCTGGACGCCCGCCTGAATGCCTTGCTGCGCCGCTCCAGCGGTTTCACCCAGTCGACCATCGTCGCCGGTCCCTTGTTGCTGGACCTCAATCGCAAACAGGCATCCCTCGACGAGCAACCGCTGGCGCTGACCGCCTACGAATACCGGATCCTCGAGTACCTGATGCGCCATCACCAGCAAGTGGTGGCCAAGGACCGCTTGATGGAGCAGCTCTACCCGGATGACGGCGAGCGCGATCCGAATGTGATCGAAGTGCTGGTCGGCCGCTTGCGCCGCAAACTTGAAGGCCCGGCCGGCTTCAAGCCGATCGATACCGTGCGTGGCCTCGGCTACCTGTTTAACGAGCGCTGCACTTGATTCGTTCCCTTCGTGTCCGATTGATGCTCGCCGCCACGATTCTGGCGGTGTTGTTCATGCTGGCGTTGCTGCCGGCGATGCAGGGCGCGTTCAGCCTGGCGTTGCAGGATTCCATCGAACAGCGCCTGGCGTCGGACGTCACCACGCTGATCTCCGCCGCGCGGGTGGATAACAACCGCTTGCAGATGCCGACGCAGCTGCCCGATGAGCGCTTCAACCTCACCGACAGCCGTTTGCTCGGCTACATCTATGATCGCGAAGGTCACCTGGTCTGGCGCTCGAAAGCCACCCAGGAAGAGAAAATCAACTACAAGCCGCGTTACGACGGGCGCGGCAATGAGTTCGCGAGAATTCGTGAAGCCAATGGTGAAGAGTTCTTCGTCTATGACGTCGAGGTCAAATTGCTGGGTGGCAAAAGTGCGGCATTCAGCATCGTCGCGCTGCAACCGGTGCGCGAATACGAAATCACCCTCCAAGGCCTGCGGGAAAACCTTTATCTGGGCTTCGGCGCAGCCTTGCTGGTGTTGCTCGCTTTGCTGTGGATCGGCCTGACCTGGGGTTTGCAGGCGTTGCGCCGGCTCAGTCAGGAACTGGACCAGATCGAAAGCGGCACCCGAGAAAGCCTCAGCGAACAACACCCGCGTGAATTGCTGCGTCTGACTGGCTCGCTCAACCGCTTGTTGCACAGCGAACGCGAACAGCGCAGCCGTTATCGCGATTCCCTCGACGACCTGGCCCACAGCCTGAAAACCCCGCTGACGGTGTTGCAAGGGGTCAGCGAAGACATGGCGCAAAAGCCGCAAGAGCGCGAGCAGGCCTGGGTGCTGCAAACCCAGATCGAACGCATGAGCCAGCAGATCGGCTATCAGCTGCAACGTGCGAGCCTGCGCAAAAGTGGCCTGGTGCGCCATCAGGTGCGCCTGCGTCCGGTGCTGCAAAGCCTCTGCAACACCCTGGACAAGGTCTATCGCGATAAACGTGTGCGGGTCGCTTTCGATCTGCCGGAGCAGTGCTACGTGCCGATCGAGCAAGGCGCCTTGCTGGAAATGATGGGCAACCTGCTGGAAAACGCCTATCGCCTGTGCCTGAGCGAAGTGCGCATCAGCGTGCGCGAAACCCTCAGCGGGATTGAGTTGTGCGTTGAAGATGACGGCCCTGGTGTACCGCTGGACCAGCGCGCGCGAATTCTCGAGCGCGGGGAACGGCTGGATCGCCAGCATCCGGGGCAGGGGATCGGGTTGGCGGTGGTCAAGGACATCATCGAAAGCTACAGCGCCAAGCTGACACTGGGGGATTCGCCGATGGGCGGGGCGGCATTCCGGATTCATTTTCCGGTGGTTTAGTGATTGGCAGGGCTGGCCTCATCGCGAGCAGGCTCGCTCCCACATTTGATCTGCGGCGTTCGCAAAAAAATGGATTCACCACAGGTCCCCTGTGGGAGCGAGCCTGCTCGCGATGAGGCCGGTACAGCCACCACAAGGCTCAGTGTCAGACTGCTAAACAAGCACTGTTTAAACGACACTTCCAGATACTCTCCCAGGCTACACATCCTTGCGCCGCTGCCTACGACTACGCCAGAATCCGCCGGCTTGTGCGCCTAAGGGCCGGGTTCTATCGTTTGCGGGTCGCTGACGAATCAGCGATCGGGTTTAGCGATCCGATCCCATACACAGACGCAAAAGCGCCCAAGTTTTGATTGCAGTTTTTATTGCCTGCAATTCGCGTAATGGTGGCTGTGCGTGGGAGACCTTCGAGTCTACCCGGGGTTTCTGTGACCCGGATCGCTAACCTGCGTACAGCCGCCACCTTTACTTGTTTAGCGATAGGTCGTGGCGGCTCAATCAACCACGGAGCTTCACATGTTCAAGATCACGCCCAACCCACCGGAAACCGACGACGTTTCCCCGTACGAAACCCCCGACTCCAAAAAACTCAACGAAGCCGCCGACCGCGCCCTCGATTACTACCTCAAGCCGCCCATCCCCAAAGACACCGTGCGCAAACCCAGCACCATTTACCATGTCGGCGCCGAGGTCGATAACGAAACCCTGCTGGTCAACGCCTGCGAATCCCTGGCGTCAGCGAGCATGATGCTCAGTGAGTTCGCCGGATTGATGGACATGCCACATCGCAACATGATGTTAGGGATTCAGCAGGTGGTCATGCTTGGTGAGCTGGCCGTCAATCGGGTGCTGGATAACTTCGATCCGCGAGGCTAGCGAAGCACCTGTGGCGAGGGAGCTTGCTCCCGCTCGGCTGCGAAGCAGTCGTAAAACCGGTGCTTGTGGTATGTCTGAAAAAACGCGATTGGCGGGTTTGGGGCCGCTTCGCAGCCCAGCGGGAGCAAGCTCCCTCGCCACAACCGCTTGGCTGGTTGCACAGTTTTTGCGGTGTTTTTTCGGGCCTCATCGCGAGCAGGCTCGCTCCCACAGGGGATCTGCTGTGAACACATTATTTGTGAGTGACGCCGATCCAATGTGGGAGCGAGCCTGCTCGCGATGGGGCCAGTCAATTCAACGCAAAAATCAATTCTCTTGGGCGCGATAGGCCCCAGGCGTCAACCCCGTCCACTTCTTGAACGCCCGGTGAAACGCCGAAGGCTCGGAGAACCCCAGCTGCTCGGCAATCTGTTGCAACGACAGATCCGCGCGCCCCAGGTGATAAATCGCAATATCGCGCCGCAACTGATCCTTCAACTCCTGAAAACTCGTGCCTTCTTCGCGCAAATGCCGACGCAAGGTTTGCGGGCTGATGTGCAGGTGCGCGGCTACCGCGTCCAGGTCCGGCCAGCGTGCATTGTCGCGGCTGAGCAAGCGCCGCAATTGGCTGCCCAGGCTGTCGCCTTCGTCGGGGCGCGATAGCAGGTCGGCGGGGGAGCGCTCGAGAAAGTGCTTGAGGGTTCGTTCGTCCTGCAGCAGTGGCATGTTCAGGTAGCGACTGTGGAACAGCAGGCTACTCTGAATAGTGGAGAACTCCAGAGGGCAGGAAAACAGCAAGTCGTATTCGGCTCCGTGTTCGGGCCTCGGGTAGCTGAACGTGGCCTGCTCCAGACGAATGCGCTGGCCGATCAGCCAACTGCCGAACCGATGCCAGATCACCAACAGGCTTTCGCTGAGAAAGTGGTCCGGGTCCCACAGCGGCGAATCGTCCAGGCTCAGGCGAATCATGTCGCCTTCGCGGTTCAGCGTCAGACGCGGTGCCCCGGGGAACAGGCTGTAAAACAGTAAGCCGCGATTGAGCGCTTTCTCCAGCGTGCGGCAGTGGATCACCGCGTGGCACATCATGGCGAAGCTGCCGGGTTTGCTCGGTGCCTGCCCGAAGCCCAGGTATTCGTCGTCCAGGGCCAGCCACAAGCCCTGGATCAACCGGGTGAATTGCTCAGGTGCGATGCGCGCACGCGGCTCCTCAAGCAACTCGGGACTGATGCCCAGTTGTTGCAACAGGCTCGAATAGTCGTAGCCACGTCGGCGCGCGCCACCGAGGGCGGCGCGGGCGAAATGGCTGGCGATGGTGCGTTCGCGCATAGGGGGCAGGTCCGTCTACTGAGCAATGGATGGTAGCGGTGCCTGTCGAGAATGAACAAGGCGGATATCCGCCAAATTGCAGGACCGGGTTTGGCTGATGGGCGGAAATCCGCCACATCTTTGTAGCCGATGAGTGACGAAAAAAACCTGTAACCCTTGATGTCACAAGGCTGACAGGTTTTTTACCCGAGGTGGCACGGGGCTTGCGATACAAGCCGCAGAGACCTGCGTCGCGCAGCTCGACAAAACAAATCCCTCCAGTGCAGGAGGGTTCGCAATTGAGGTGTCAGGGACAACAGATGGATGTTGTTACTGAGGCACTCTTGAGGAACTTTGCAATGACGACTCGTCAGCCACTGTATAAATCCCTGTACTTCCAGGTGATCGTTGCCATCGCTATCGGCATCCTGCTCGGTCACTTCTACCCGCAGACCGGTGTGGCCCTCAAGCCGCTGGGTGACGGGTTTATCAAACTGATCAAAATGATCATCGCCCCCATCATTTTCTGCACCGTCGTCAGCGGTATCGCGGGCATGCAGAACATGAAGTCGGTCGGCAAGACCGGCGGTTACGCGCTGCTGTATTTCGAAATCGTTTCGACCATCGCCTTGCTGGTCGGTCTGGTAGTGGTCAACATCGTGCAGCCGGGTAGCGGCATGCACATCGACGTCACCACGCTGGATGCCTCCAAAATCGCCACCTACGTTGCTGCCGGTGCGGATCAAAGCGTCGTTGGCTTCCTGCTGAATGTCATCCCGACCACCATCATCGGCGCGTTCGCCACTGGCGATATCCTGCAAGTGCTGATGTTCTCGGTGATCTTCGGTTTCGCCCTGCATCGCCTGGGTGCCTACGGCAAGCCGATCCTGGACTTCATTGATCGCTTCGCCCACGTGATGTTCAACATCATCAACATGATCATGAAGCTCGCGCCACTCGGTGCCTTCGGCGCCATGGCGTTCACCATTGGTGCCTACGGTGTTGGCTCGCTGGTGCAACTGGGTCAGCTGATGGCCTGCTTCTACATCACGTGCCTGCTGTTCATTCTGGTCGTACTGGGCGGTATCGCTCGCGCTCACGGCTTCAGCGTGCTGAAAGTGATTCGCTACATCCGTGAAGAACTGCTGATCGTGCTGGGTACGTCTTCTTCGGAATCGGTGCTGCCACGCATGCTGATCAAGATGGAACGCCTGGGCGCGCAGAAATCCGTTGTGGGCCTGGTGATCCCGACCGGTTACTCGTTCAACCTCGACGGTACGGCGATCTACCTGACCATGGCGGCAGTGTTCATTGCTCAGGCAACCGACACCCACATGGACATCACTCACCAGATTACCCTGCTGGTGGTATTGCTGCTGTCCTCCAAAGGCGCTGCCGGCGTGACAGGTTCGGGCTTCATCGTTCTGGCTGCCACCTTGTCCGCTGTCGGCCACCTGCCGGTCGCTGGCCTGGCGCTGATCCTTGGTATCGACCGCTTCATGTCCGAAGCCCGCGCGCTGACCAACCTGATCGGTAACGCGGTTGCCACCCTTGTTGTGGCCAAGTGGGTCAAGGAACTGGATACCGACGTGCTGCAAGCCGAGCTGGCCTCGGGCGGTCGCGGTATTGCCGACGAACCTAAAGACGATGTTCTGGGCCACGTCGAAGGGGCAACCCCGACGAGCGCCAAGTAAGCCTTGTTGTAATGAAAAACCCGCTTCGGCGGGTTTTTTCATGCCTGCGATTTGAGCGCAACGGTCACCGCCACTGACACATAAGGTGATTGCTGCAATGTCCCAGGCTGCCTAGGCTTGGGGGATCGCACTGGAGAACATCTCATGCTCGGTCCACTGGCATCACTCAAGGTTCTGGATTTCTCGACACTGCTGCCGGGGCCGTTCGCCTCGTTGCTGCTGGCAGACATGGGCGCCGAGGTACTGCGCATTGAATCGCCGACCCGCATGGACCTCCTGCGAGTATTGCCGCCGCATGATCAAGGTGTGTCGGCCAGCCACGCGTACCTCAACCGCAACAAGCGCAGCCTGGCACTGGACCTCAAACAGCCCGAGGCTTTGGAGGTGATCAAGCAATTGCTGCAGGACCACGACATCGTGCTGGAGCAGTTTCGTCCCGGCGTGATGGACCGGCTCGGGTTGGGGTATGAAGCCTTGAAGGCGATCAACCCGAAGCTGATTTATGTGTCGATTACCGGTTATGGCCAGACCGGCCCCTATAAGGATCGCGCCGGGCACGACATCAACTACCTGGCGCTGGCGGGGCTGGCGAGCTACACCGGCCGTGCCGACAGCGGCCCGGTGCCGTTGGGCATGCAGGTAGCGGATGTCGCGGGCGGCTCGCTGCACGGGGTGATCGGCCTGCTGGCGGCGGTGATCGCGCGGCAGCAGACCGGGCAAGGGCAGCATCTGGATGTGAGCATGACCGACTGCGCCTTCAGCCTGAATGCCATGGTCGGTGCCGGGTACCTGGCCTGTGACGTGGAGCCGGGCAGGGAAGAGCAGATGCTCAATGGTGGCAGCTTCTACGATTACTACCGTTCGCGCGATGGACGCTGGTTGTCGGTGGGCAGTCTGGAGCCGGTGTTCATGCTGCAACTCTGCACGGCGTTGGGCCGGCCAGAACTGGCGGCCCAGGGGTTGTCACCCGAACCAGCCCGGCAACAGGCGCTCAAGGAGGCGCTGAAAGTTGAATTCGAAAAATATGACTTTGCCGAGTTGTGTGAGCTGTTTGCCGGGGTCGATGCCTGCGTCGAGCCGGTGTTGAGCCTGGGCGAAGCGGTTCGGCATCCGCAGTTGAAGGCGCGGGAATTGGTGACTGAGGTGCCGAGGGGCGATGGTTCGACTCAGGCTCAGATCGCTTGCCCATTGAAGTTTTCGGATGGGTTGCCTGAGCCTCGGCATATCGGGGCGGGGCTGGGTGAGCATACGGATCAGGTGTTGGGGGAGTTGGGGTTTAGTGTTGAACGGATCGAGGAATTGCGGCGTGCGAGGGTGGTTGTGTAGTGACTGGTTAGACGCCATCGCGAGCAGGCTCGCTCCCACAGGGGGATCTGTTGTGAACACATTATTTGCGAACGCCGCAGATCAAATGTGGGAGCGAGCCTGCTCGCGATGGCGTCGGCACGCGCACCATAAATCCAGCTATTCGACCCGCATTTCCCCACTGAACACCAATGTGCTCCTGCACCGCCGACACAAATACCGCCGCCCCTGTCTCACCAAACCATGACGCTGCGCCGAAAACGGGAAATCACTGTCGGCGCACGGGCATTTGTAGATGTAGCGGGTCACGCTGCGGCGTTTGACGTCGTAGGTGTGGCAGCGATTGGGCGGCAGTTCGTAAACACCGCGCATGATCAATTGCCACTCTTCTCCGTGAGGCTGGATGCGGTCGCCGAACAATTGATGGGCGATCAGGTGGGCGACTTCATGCGCCACGGTCTGCTTGAGAAAGTCTTCGGTGTTTTCCCGGTACAGCTGCGGATTGAAGCGCAGCAGATTCTCGTGCAAATGCGCGACACCGGCTTTTTGCCCGCGCAGCTTGAGGCTCACCACGGGGCGTTTGAAAGGTCGTTTGAAAAAGGATTCGGCTTGTTGAAAACAGTCTTCGACGCGGGTATTGAGTTGCTCGGGCATGCTTGATGGATCTCCAGAGACGTCGAGTATGCCGCAACCCTCGGGACTTGCGAATCGCCGAGGCGCCGAATGGTCGTACCTCCTGCTCTTTCTTAGAGAGTAGAAGGCCGCCTTGCGGCGGCCTGTATTGGCAGATCGAGTTTTTGGCGGGTGTGTGGCTAATTCGTATAGACCGGTCCCACGCCAAGTCCCCAGACAATCACCGTGAACGCCATGATGGCCACCAACACCACCAATCCAACCGCGAGCACGGAGCTTGAGAACAGAAATCCCTCGTCCGACGGAATGTTCATGAACGTTGGCAAGCCCACATACAGCAGGTACACCGTGTAGCAGATGGCCGCGGTGCCGACGATCATCCCCAGCCACATGTGCGGGTACAGCGCTGCCAGGCCGCCGATAAACAACGGAGTCGCGGTGTACGTGGCGAACGCGACACAGCGCGCCAGGCTCGGGTTGGCGTCATAGGTGCGGGCCATCCAGTGGATGAACGCCCCCATCACCGCGACACCGCCGAGCATCGCCAGGTACGACATGACGGTCATCCAAAGTGCGCTTTCCGTGGTCAGCATCACCGGTGCCCGGCTACCGATGACCCAGCCGACCTGCGTGGTACCGATAAATGCTGACACGGCGGGGATTGCCGCCAGAATCAGGGTGTGCGTGAGGTACATGTGGCTGATGCTTTCCTCCTGGTCGCCACGGATTTCTTTCCATTCCTGGTCAGGGTGGGTGAAGAGCCCCACTACGTGATGGATCATGCCAGTCACTCCTCTTGTTGTTGCCATCGCCCCCCAGCGGAGCGCTTACGGGCCAAAGTGGCCAGGTAAGTACAGGTCTGATACGTGTGCGACCTTATGCCGCAGTATAGAAAGGAGTTAACGGCAATAGTGCGAGGGCTTTAGAGCAAATCGCGCTGTAAACAATTTTGTTAATCGCCGCAGGATCTGTGCCGAATAGAAACCTGTGGCGAGGGGGCTTGCCCCCGTTGGGCGCGAAGCGGCCCCAAGACAGCCACCCTGTTTGTGTCAGGCAAACCGCGGCGGCAGGTTTTGCGACTGCTGCGCAGCCGAGCGGGAGCAAGCTCCCTCGCCACAGGGGTATGCTCAAGTCATATAAGTGCAGGCTTCGCCCCGAAAGGGTTTTTGCGTAAAATGCCGGCCTTTCGTCACACCTCACGGATTTCGCGTCATGGGCACTCTCACGGTCAACCAGAACAAACTGCAAAAGCGCCTTCGCCGCCAGGCCGGTGAGGCTGTCGCCGATTTCAACATGATTGAAGATGGCGACAAGGTCATGGTCTGCCTGTCCGGTGGCAAGGACAGCTACACCATGCTCGACGTGCTGATGCATTTGCAGAAGGTCGCTCCGATCAAGTTCGAGATCGTGGCCGTGAACATGGACCAGAAGCAGCCAGGCTTTCCCGAGCACGTGCTGCCGGCTTACCTCAAAGAACTGGGCATCGAGTATCACATCGTCGAGAAAGACACCTATTCGGTGGTCAAGGAGCTGATCCCGGAAGGCAAGACCACCTGCTCGCTGTGCTCGCGCCTGCGTCGCGGCACGCTCTACACCTTTGCCGATGAAATCGGCGCGACCAAAATGGCCCTCGGTCACCACCGTGACGACATCGTCGAGACGTTCTTCCTGAACATGTTCTTCAACGGTTCGCTCAAGGCCATGCCGCCGAAGCTGCGCGCCGATGACGGTCGCAACGTGGTGATCCGTCCGCTGGCCTACTGCAACGAAAAAGACATTCAGGCCTACTCGGATTTCAAACAATTCCCGATCATCCCGTGCAACCTCTGCGGCTCCCAGGAAAACCTGCAACGCCAGGTGGTTAAAGAGATGCTGCAGGAGTGGGAACGCAAGACCCCCGGCCGTACCGAAAGCATTTTTCGCAGTTTGCAGAACGTGATTCCGTCGCAACTGGCGGACCGTAACCTGTTTGACTTCACCAGCCTCAAGATTGACGAAACGGCGGCTTCGCGCTTCGTCAATGTTGTAAACCTCTGAGCAATATGTGGGAGCGGGCTTGCTCGCGAATGCGTAGTGTCAGTCGACATTCATGTTGAATGGCACACCGCTTTCGCGAGCAAGCCCGCTCCCACAGGTTTTATCGCTCGCAGGCGCCGTTTTCATTTCAATCCTCAGGAGAGGGCATGCGCGACTACAAGTGGCTGAACGAATACTGCTTGAACCGCTTCGGTTCGGCGGCTGAACTGGAAGCCCATCTGCCCGTTCCCAAGACCCCGGCGCAATTGCGCAAGATCAGCGATGATCGCTACCTTTCGACCATGGCGTTGCGGGTGTTCCGCGCCGGGCTCAAGCACAGCCTGGTGGACGCCAAGTGGCCGGCGTTCGAAGAGGTGTTCTTCAAGTTCGACCCGGAAAAAGTCGTGCTGATGAGCGCCGAACATCTGGAGCGCTTGATGCAGGACGCGCGGATCATCCGCCACTTGGGCAAGCTCAAGAGCGTGCCGTGCAATGCGCAGTTCATTCTGGACGTGGCCCATGAGAAGGGCAGTTTTGGCGCGTTGATCGCCGAATGGCCGGTGACCGATATCGTCGGCTTGTGGACCTACCTGAAAAAACACGGGCACCAGTTAGGCGGGTTATCGGCACCGCGATTCTTGCGGATGGTGGGCAAGGACACCTTCGTGCCGAGCTACGATGTGGTGGCGGCGCTGAGTGCGCAGAAGATCGTCGACAAGGTGCCGAGCAGCCAGCGGGACCTGGCGTTAGTGCAGGATGTATTCAATCAGTGGCATGAACAGAGCGGTGGGCGGCCGATGAGCCAGATTTCGATGATGCTGGCGTACACCGTGAATCATTGAGACCGAGTCGCCCGCATCGCGAGCAGGCTCGCTCCCACATTGGATTAGTGTCGTTCACAAATCCCCTGTGGGAGCGAGCCTGCTCGCGATGGCGTCCTGTCACGCGACGCTGGGCTCGCCTTCACCCGCCAACTTGCGATTCAACTGAAACCGCCACCGCACATACAACATTGCCGAGCAGAACACCGCCAGGCTCGCGCCCATCTCCAGTAAACCGAACAGCTGCCGGTTCGGGTCATACGCGGCCAATGCGCCCTTCATGAAATACAGGTTCACCACAAAACACATCCACGAATGCCCACGGGCGCTGCCGACGATCATCCCCGGCGCCAGCAACAGCAGCGGCACCAATTCGATCAGCAGAATCACCCAAGGCCGCGCGCCGTGCAGGTCGGCGAATATCAGGTAGTAGGCGCAGAGCAGTCCCACCAGGCCGAAAAAGCACAGCAGGCTGATGACACGCATCGCCCGTACTCGCGGTTCGAGCCATTCGATGGAAGGCAGGATTTTCGGCTTTTTGGCCATCTCAGCTCACCAACTTTTGCGCAGTTTTTGCCAACCGCAGGCCCAAGGCCCGGCACAGCGCAACTTCGTGTTCATTCAAACCGCTTTTGCCATCGGCACCGGCGTGATGGCTGGCGCCGTAAGGCGTGCCGCCACCGCGAGTTTCCAGCAGCGCCGATTCGCTGTAAGGCAGGCCGGTGATCAGCATGCCGTGGTGCAGCAACGGCAACATCATCGACAGCAGCGTGGTTTCCTGGCCGCCATGCAGGCTCGCGGTGGAGGTGAAGACCCCGGCCGGTTTGCCCACCAGGGCACCGGTCAGCCACAGATTGCTGGTGCCATCGAGAAAGTACTTCAACGGTGCGGCCATGTTGCCGAAGCGGGTCGGGCTGCCGAGGGCCAGGCCGGCGCAGTTCTTCAAGTCGTCGAGGCTGGCGTACAGCGCGCCTTCATCGGGAATGTCCGGCGATACGGCTTCGCACTCAGTGGAGATCGCCGGCACGGTGCGCAGGCGCGCTTCCATACCGGACTGCTCGACACCACGGGCAATCTGCCGGGCCATTTCATTGGTCGAACCGCTGCGGCTGTAATACAGAACCAGAATGTACGGCGCACTCACGGCAGCAACTCCAGCACATTCTCCGGCGGACGGCCGATGATGGCTTTATCGCCGACTTCGAGAATCGGGCGCTCCATGAGTTTCGGGTGCGCGGCGATGGCGGCGATCAATTGCGCCTCGCTCAGGCTGCTGTCGGCCAGGTTGAGGGTTTTGTACTCGTCCTCGCCGGTGCGCAGCAATTGTCGGGCACTGATGCCGAGCTTGCTCAGCAGACTCTGGATTTGCGCGGCGTCCAGCGGGGTCTCCAGGTAGCGGACCACGGTCGGGGCCAGGCCACGGGCTTCGAGCAGTTCAAGCGCACCGCGGGATTTCGAGCAGCGCGGGTTGTGATAAAGCGTCAGATCGGTCATGTGCGGGTCGCATCTTGCGTAAGGTGGCGGCTATTCTAACTGTGCGGCGCGTAATCCAGAACCTTGGGAGGCGATGGGTCGCAGGTGCATTCTATTTTTGACAAGGATTGAGACATGACAAGGCGACTGGCAGCGGCATTGGCGATCTTGGGGGCGTTATTGCTGGGGGGCTGCGGCAACGACTATGGCGTCGACCAGAACGGTCACAAAGTCGCCGCCGAGCGTCTGGACAAACAATGGCTGGTGCTCAACTACTGGGCCGAATGGTGCGGCCCGTGCCGTACCGAGATTCCTGAGTTGAATGTTCTGGCCGAGCAGCTCAAGGGCAAGAAGATCGGCGTGTTCGGGGTCAACTTCGACAATGTGCAGGGTGAAGAGCTGAAAAGCGCCAGCGAGAAACTGGAGATCAAATTCACTGTGCTGGCCCAGGACCCGGCCGACCTTTTCGAGTTGCCGCGCAGTGAAGCGCTGCCGGTGACTTACATCATCGATAACAAGGGCAAGGTGCGGGAACAGTTGATGGGGGAACAGACGGCGGCGGGGGTGATGGCGAAGCTTGAGGCGTTGCAGGCTAAAAATTGAGTTGTTGTTGAGAAAAAGATCGCAGCCTTCGGCAGCTCCTACAGGTGTTCGGCAATCCATGTAGGAGCTGCCGAAGGCTGCGATCTTTTAGGGTGTTAACCCTCTTCAAGCCACCAGCGTAACGGTTTGCCTTGCGCCGGCCAGAAGCGCATCTGGTCGATCGGTGAAACATCCCAGCGCTGCACGTTTTCCAGCGCCTGCAGGAAGCGTTTCTCCTGCTCCATCAACGCCGGCGCACACATTTTGCGGGTGCTGCCGATTTTGCCGAAGCTCAACTTGTCGCCTTCCAGGGTATACGGCGCGAACCAGTGGTTGCAGCCGCCGTTGCCATAGGCCCGACCGTCTTCATCGAGGGTGATGGTCAGGTGGCTGTAGTCCATCAGCGGACGTTCGCCGATCCATTCCAGAATGTAGCTGCGGTTTTGTTGCAATTGCACCGGTTCGGCGGCGCAGCCCAACAGACTGGCGCCGGCCATGGCGGTCAGAGCAAGGCGTTTCATCACGCAGGCTCCTGACACTTCTTGCACAGGTGCTTGTCAGCAACGGTGGCCCAGCCCAGCTCGGCAATCCGTGCAGTGGCCGCCGGTTTTTCGGCCTTGTTGCCCAGCTTGGCGTCGACCGCGAACTCAAAGCTCAGCTCTTTGGCGCAGCTGTCGCAGTTGACTTTCCAGGTGTGGATCGCCAGTTCGCCGAACACCGGACCACTGGCCACCGCGATCCATTGGCCCGGCGGGTTGATCAGATGGCGAACTGTTTCGACCGTCAGGCGCATGGACAAGTCCTTGCTGCCTTTAAGGGTCACTACCAGCACGTCGTTATTACGAATCGAGCCGCCGTTGCCGGTGACTTGATAACGCCCCGGCACGAGGGCGCGGCATTCGGTGAGGGTGTGTTGCGGGTTCATCAGGCTGTAGCGGAAATCGTGTTCGACCATGGGTCCTCCAAATATGCGCGATATGCTAGCACGGGCATGAACGCAGCATGGTGCGGGCATGTGACCTTCGATCTGGTTCGAATTACCTGCTGACTCATGGCACACTGCCGCTTTTGCATCTCTAAGGAACAGAAATGGCGTTGATCGAATGTTTTGAGTGCAAGCAACGCATCAGCTCCACGGCGCCTGCTTGCATTCATTGCGGTGCTCCTTCGGTGGCAGAAGCGGCTACGTCGACGGCAACGCAGGCCCCTCTTTCTTTCGGGCGTTTACCGACCAATGAAAGCGTGCCCAGGGTGACCCCGGCCGCTTTCGGGCGCAAACGTAAAGCCGCAGTCGAGGCAGAGATCCCGGCACCGGGCGGGCCGCGCCCCGTGGAACTCTGGTTGAAATTGATGATTTTCTTTCTGCCGCCATTTTTTGTCTGGTTCCTGCTGCGTCGCGGCCATTCGCTGGGGCAGCGCTTGCTGGGCTTCGGCTGGCTGGCCCTGATGATCCTTTTGTCCAAGGTCTGAGCCGCTCAGCTCTCGACCTGGTTGTGTGGCGAACCGGCCGCCCAGGCCGCGATGTTCTGCAGGGTGGTCGCGGCGATCGCGCCCAGGGCTTCGCGGGTGAGGAAGGCCTGGTGTGCCGTGATGATTACATTCGGAAAGGTCAGCAGGCGCGCCAGCACATCGTCCTGTAGCGGCAGGTCGGAGCGATCCTCGAAGAACAGCTGCGCCTCCTCTTCATAAACATCCAGCCCCAGATAGCCCAATTGGCCGTCCTTCAACGCATCGATCAGCGCCGGCGTGTCCACCAGACCGCCGCGCCCGGTGTTGATCAACATCGCGCCGGGCTGCATGTGTGCCAGTGACTCGCTGTTGATCAAGTGTTTGCTCTGTTCGTTGAGCGGGCAATGCAGGCTGATGATCTGCGACTCGGCCAGCAGTTGCGGCAGGCTGAGGTAGCGCGCGCCGAGCGCTTCGACCTGTGGGTTCGGATAAGGATCACAGGCCAGCAACTGGCAGCCGAAGCCATTCATGATTTTCGCGAAGGTCGCGCCGATCTGTCCGGTGCCGACGACGCCGACGGTCTTGCCCACGAGGTCGAAACCAGTCAGCCCGTGCAGGCTGAAATCCCCTTCGCGAGTACGGTTGTAGGCACGGTACAGGCGACGATTAAGCGCCAGGATCAGCGCCACCGCATGTTCGGCCACCGCGTGAGGGGAGTAGGCCGGAACCCGCACAATCGCCAGCCCCAAGCGCTTGGCCACCGCCAGATCGACATGGTTGTAACCGGCCGAACGCAGGGCAATCAGGCGTGTGCCGCCCGCGGCCAGACGTTCGAGTACCGGAGCGCTGAGGTCATCATTGATGAAGGCGCAGACCACTTCGTGATGCTCCGCCAGCGCCACCGTGTCGAGGCTCAGTCGCGCCGGCTGGAAATGCAGCTCGATGCCGGCGGGCAGGTCGGTGCTCAGAAAACTGTCGCGGTCGTAGGTCTGGCTGCTGAAAAGAATCGTGCGCATGCTGTCCTCCTGGAAGTCTCAAGCCGGAATGCGTTGAGCTTAGCCTTCAAGGTGCCCAGCGTTATTGCGCTGCATCAGGCATTGATACGCGCATGGGCCGCCAGGCGATTGATGGCTCGTTCGAGTTCTTCCAGCGCGCCGGGGGCTTTTGCGTCCTGTTGCTTGAGCAGGGTTTCACTGCGCTGGCAGGCTGCGCGCAGTTGCGGGACGCCGCAATAACGGGTCGCCCCATGCAGGCGATGGACTCGCTCGATCAGGGCATTCTGGTCATTGGCTTCACGGGCGACGCGGATGGCCTCGCGGTCGGCTTCCAGGGAAGCCAGCAGCATTGCCAGCATGTCCGCCGCCAGATCGGCCTTGCCGGCCGCCAGGCGCAGCCCTTCATCGTGATCGAGCACCTGCAAATCATTACCGTTGTGGCTTTCGCTGGAGCGCTCCGGACCCAGATTGCGCAACGCCAGGCCGGTCCATTTCAACACCACTTGTGCCAGTTGCCGTTCGCTGATGGGTTTGGTCAGGTAGTCGTCCATGCCGCTTTGCAGCAACGCACGTTTTTCGTTGGCCATCGCGTGGGCGGTAAGGGCAACGATCGGCAGCGGCGTGCAATGTCGCTCGCTTTCCCACTGACGAATGGCTTCAGTGCTCTGGCGGCCGTCCATGCCGGGCATCTGCACGTCCATCAGCACCAGGTCGAAGGTCTCGTTCTGCACCGCCTTGACCGCGGCATAACCGCTTTCCACCGCGAGCACCTTGGCGCCCATGTCTTCGAGCAGGGTTTGTACCAGCAGCAGATTGGCCGGGTTGTCGTCGACGCAAAGGACCTTCGGCGCGCGACTGGAAAGCGGCTCGCCGGGGTCGCTGCGCTGTTGGCGCGGGTTGACCAGATCCGACAAGGCCCGGCGCAGTTTGCGCGTGCAGGCCGGTTTGGACTGCAGCTGGCTGTGGGGGTTGGGCACCGAGAGGTGGAACAGCGTCAGTTCGGTGGTCGGGCACAGTACCAACACTCGGCAACCCAGGTGTTCGAGGTCCCAGATATGCTGGTTGAGGCGCTCCGGCGGCATATCATTGCTGGTGATGCCGAGCACTGCCAGACCGATGGCCTGATCGGTCTGATGAGCGCCGGTTACGCCATTGGCCAGGCTTTCCAGAGTGTTGAACGGCGTGACTACCAGGCCGCAGTCTTCAAGTTGATGCTGCAAGGCCTGACGGGCCAGCTCATGGTTTTCCAGCACCGCCACCCGTTGTCCGAGCAAGGGTGGGCCGGGCAGGTCTTCGGCGTCGTCGCGGGTTTTGGGCAGGCTCAGGCTGATCCAGAATTCCGAACCTTCACCCGGTGTGCTGTCGACGCCGATTTCGCCGCCCATCTGCTCGATCAGGCGTTTGGAAATCACCAGCCCCAGGCCGGTGCCGCCAGGTTGCCGGGACAGCGAGTTATCGGCCTGGCTGAAGGCCTGGAACAAGGTGCGCACGTCCTGATTCGACAGACCGATGCCGGTGTCCTGAATGCTGATGCGCAGTTGCACGCTGTCTTCATGCTCTTCTTCGAGCATGGCCCGGGCGACGATGGTGCCTTCGCGGGTGAACTTGATCGCGTTGCTCACAAGGTTGGTGAGAATCTGCTTGAGCCGCAGCGGATCGCCCACCAGCGACAATGGCGTATCGCGATAAACCAGGCTCACCAGCTCAAGCTCTTTGGCGTGGGCGGCCGGGGCAAGGATGTTCAAGGTGTCTTGCAGCAGGTCGCGCAGGTTGAACGGAATATGGTCGAGCACCAGTTTGCCGGCCTCGATTTTCGAGAAGTCGAGAATCTCGTTGATGATCCCCAGCAAGCTGTCGGCGGATTTTTCGATGGTGCCCAGGTAATCGAGCTGGCGCGGTGTCAATTCGCTTTTTTGCAGCAAATGGGTGAAGCCGAGAATGCCGTTGAGCGGTGTGCGGATTTCATGGCTCATGTTGGCCAGGAACTCGGATTTGATCCGGCTCGCTTCCAGCGCTTCTTTGCGCGCCAGGTCGAGCTCGATGTTCTGGATTTCGATGGTTTCCAGGTTCTGACGCACGTCTTCGGTGGCCTGGTCGACGCTGTTTTGCAATTCTTCCTGAGCGTTCTGCAGGGTTCCGGCCATACGGTTGATACCGGACGCCAGTTCATCCAGCTCCTGGCTGCCGAGGGGTGGCAGGCGGGTTTCCAGATGGCCGTCCTTGAGCTGTGCCACGGCTTGTTTGATTTGGCTCAACGGCCGATTGATGGTCCGGCCCATGCGCAACGCCAACAGCGCCGCGCCGACCAGTCCTGCGCCGATCAGCAGCAGGCTGGCGAACAGGCTACGGTAACCGCGCAGCAACATGCCATTGTGTGACAGTTCGAGTTCTACCCAGCCCAGCAGGCGGTCGGCTTCATCGGGGATCAGGTCGCCGGCCAGGTTGCGGTGCTTGCCGAATACCGGCAGCAGATAGCGGGTGGCGTCATTGCCACTGCGGCGCAGCAGCTGTGAACCGTTGCCCAGAGGGGCCTCATTGAGCATGGTCGGGCCGGCGTGGGCCAGCGGTGTGCGGTCGGGGGCGAGGAACGTCACCGCGCGCACGTCGGTTTGTTCCAGGAACTGGGTGGCGATGCGTTCCAGCAGGTCGTTGTCTTTGTGACCCATGGCCGGGGCCACCAGCGGCGCCAACTGTTCGGCAATCATTTCGCCGCGCTGCATGAGTTGGGATTGCAGGTCCGATTGCTGCATCCAGGTGAAATAGCCGCCCAGGACCAGCGCCATCAGGGTGGTCGGCAACAGAGTCAGCAACAGCACGCGGCCTTTAATTCCCAGTTTCTTGAGCACGCATCTCTCCCGCATCCAGCTGTTTATTGGCCTGCACATGCGTCCGGCACGCGTCACCTGCGCAGTGTAGCGATTTGCATGCGGGCAATCTTCGTAAAATTGATGTCGTCATTCGTCGGCCAGTTCAATGCTTTGCTCGCAGGGGACAAACCTTGGCTTGCCCCTGGTGGGGCAATCTTGAATAATCGGCAACTGAGAATTATTTGCAGATACTCATGACTCCCATCTCTGTCGGCCATCCCCGCATCCTCTCCATCGAAGACGATCTGGTACTCGGTGCTTATGTCCATGAGCATCTGGGGCGCTGCGGTTTTCAGGTGACCTGGTGCCAGAACGGTCAGGAAGGGTTGGCCATTGCCCGCCAGCAACCCTTCGATGTGGTGTTGATGGATATTCTGCTGCCGGGGCTGGATGGCTTGGCGGTGCTGACCCAACTGCGCCAGAGCCATTCCACGCCGGTGGTGCTGATGTCGGCGCTGGGCGCGGAGGCGGATCGCATCAGTGGCTTTCGCCTCGGCGCCGACGATTACCTGCCCAAACCTTTCAGCATGGCCGAGTTGCGGGTGCGCATCGAGGCGATCCTGCGGCGGGTGGCGCTCGATCGGCGGCCGGCGCCGGCACCGATTGCCCCTGCGATGGACAGCCTGCGTTTCGACGATGAACGGTGCGAGGTCTTTTTGGGCGAACACGCGGCCGGCCTGACTCGCAGCGAATATCGGTTGCTGGATACATTAAATCGCAACAGTGATGAAGTACTGAGCAAGGCGTTCCTGTATCAGCAGGTATTGCAGCGTGGTTACGCGCCCCATGACCGTAGCCTCGACATGCACATCAGCCAGATTCGCCGCAAGCTCAAGGCCATCGGTTACACCGAGCGCGAAGTGCGTACGGTCTGGGGCAAGGGGTATGTATTGAGTGCGGCCGATGAAATGGTCTGACGTGCCGGGCCGGCATTCACTGTTCTGGAAACTGGCTTGCTTGTTGGTGGCGTTCTGTCTGCTGATGATCTGGTTGAGCTGGTCCTGGGGCCGCTACATGGAAAAGAAAAACCTGTTCCTGTCCGACGAGGCCCGGGGCACCCTGACGCGCTACGCCGCCGAGGCGGAGCGGGCGTGGAACGAACAGCAGAGTGCAGGTATTGATGCCTGGTTGCGGCGTGTCGGTCAGCACGAGTCGACTTGGGTCGGTGTCATTGGTGGCGACTTGCAATCCTTGAGCAGCTATCCGCTGGCCAACCAGGAAATCCAGCGCCTGACCTTTTTGCGCGGTCTGGATTGGCCGGTGAGTCGGCGTCACCAGGGCCTGCCATGGCTGAAAATCCCGTTTCCCAACGACCCGTCTGTCGGCAGCCTGGTGATCGAATTGCCTCAGCGTTTCATGCCCGGACGCTACCGGGTGTTTTGGCGAGTGATTACCAACGGAGTGATTCCCGGGCTGTTCACCCTGCTGCTGTGCGTGGGGCTGTATCGATTGCTGGTCGTTCCATTGAACAGCCTGCGCGAACAGGCCAACGCCTGGCGCGCCGACCAACTGACTGTGCGTTTATCGAGCCGCACCACCAACCGCTCGGATGAATTGGGGGAATTGGGCAGGGCCTTCGATCACATGGCCGAGCGCCTGCAAAGCACGGTGGCCCTGCAACAGCAACTGCTGCGCGACCTGTCCCATGAATTGCGCACTCCGCTGAGTCGGCTGCGGGTGGCCAGCGAAAGCGAGCAGGACCTGGGGCAACTGTGCGAACGGATTGGCCGGGAAGTCGACGGCATGCAGCGTCTGGTCGAGGATGCCCTGCAACTCGCCTGGCTCGACACCGAGCGCGCGCCGTTGCCCGATGAAGCGATCCAGGTCCAGGCCTTGTGGGAAATGCTCACGGAAAACGCCTGCTATGAAAGTGGCTGGCCGGCGAGTCAGTTGCACTGTGCGGTGGATGCATCCTGCTGGGTGCGCGGCCATCTCAATACCCTGGCCCAGGCGCTGGAAAACATTCTGCGCAACGCCATTCGTCATTCACTCAAGGGCGGTGTCGTGAGGCTCGGTGGTCGGCGCGATGGCGACTTCTGGCACCTGTGGCTGGAAGACGAGGGTGGCGGGGTGGCTGACGAGGATCTTGAACGGATCTTCTCGCCGTTCATCCGGCTCGATGGTTCGCGCCCGGGGGATGGGGGCTTCGGGCTTGGGTTGAGCATCGCGAGGAATGCGGTGCAGAGGCAGGGTGGGCGTTTGTGGGCGGAGAACAGCGGGGCAGGGTTGCGGTTGAATATGCGGTTATTGGCGGATGATGACGGTGTAAGCGATGACGCCATCGCGGGCAAGCCCGCTCCCACATTGGGTGTGTGTAGGCCACAGATAGTGTGATCAACCTCGACTCCTGTGGGAGCGAGCCTGCTCGCGATGCGGCTCTTCCAGCCATGCAGGCGGTGAATACCCAGCTGATCGAGCTGTATTGGCAGGTGGGTGCTTACATCAGTCGCAAGCTGGAAAAAGCCGAATGGGGCGATTCTGTGGTCAGTCAATTGGCTGAGCATCTGGCCACGTCTCAACCTGGGTTGCGTGGTTTTACCCGGTCGAACTTGTTTCGCATGCGCCAGTTCTATGAGACTTATCACGCTGAAGAGAAAGTCGCACCACTGGTGCGACAATTGTCCTGGTCGCACAACCTGATCATTTTCAGCCAGAGTAAACGGCCGGAAGAGCGGGAGTTCTACGTCCGTTTGGCAGTTCAGGAAAAATGGTCGAAGCGCGAACTAGAGCGTCAGTTCAAGACCGCACGCTTCGAACGAAGCGTGACCCAACCAGCAAAAATCTCAGCAGTGCTGAGACAAGCCCACCCGGCAGCGCTTGAGATATTCCGCGACGCTTACATGCTCGACTTTCTCGACCTGCCGAGTGGCCATGCCGAAACTGATCTGCATAAAGGGTTGATGGCGCGCCTCAAAGAATTCCTGAGCGAGCTCGGCCGCGATTTTTGCTTTGTCGGTTCCGAGTATCCGCTTCAAGTGGGTGGGTGTGATTTTGCCCTGGATCTGCTGTTCTTCCACCGTGGTCTTAATTGTCTTGTAGCCATTGAGCTTAAGGTCGGTCGTTTTAAACCGGAGTATTTGGGCAAGCTGAACTTCTATTTGGAAGCGCTGGATCGCAAGGAGCGCAAAACCCATGAGAACCCGGCCATTGGTGTATTGCTCTGCGCCAGCAAGGATGACGAGGTGGTCGAATACGCCCTTAACCGCAGCTTGTCGCCTGCATTGATTGCTGAGTATCAAGTCCAGCTACCGGACAAACAGCTATTGCAGGCCAAATTGCATGAGTTCTATGCATTGAATGTCGCGCAAGCAGAGGAATCCTGAACCCGCTGAGACTGCTTATTCCCATTAGCCATAAGTCCCTTACTTTGCGTGATATGGCCTGCGCACGTTTGCCGGTATGATAGGCGCCCCCGCAGTCTGGATTGCGAATACGCCATGACCTTGCAGTACCCAACCATCGCCGATTGCGTCGGCAACACTCCGCTGGTCCGTTTGCAGCGCCTGCCTGGCGCCACCAGCAACACCCTTTTGCTCAAGCTTGAAGGGAACAACCCGGCGGGTTCGGTCAAGGACCGTCCGGCGCTGTCGATGATCACCCGCGCCGAATTGCGTGGGCAGATCCACGCCGGCGATACGCTGATCGAAGCGACCTCGGGCAATACCGGGATCGCCCTGGCGATGGCTGCCGCGATCAAGGGTTACAAGATGATCCTGATCATGCCGGACAACTCCAGCGCCGAGCGTAAAGCCGCCATGACGGCCTATGGCGCCGAGCTGATTCTGGTCAGCCAGGAAGAAGGCATGGAAGGCGCTCGCGACCTCGCCCAGCGAATGGAAGCCGAAGGTCGTGGCAAGGTGCTGGATCAGTTCGCCAACGGTGACAACCCCGAGGCGCACTACACCACCACCGGTCCGGAAATCTGGCGCCAGACCGAAGGCACCATCACTCATTTCGTCAGCTCGATGGGCACCACCGGCACCATCATGGGCGTTTCGCGCTACTTGAAAGAGCAGAACGACAACGTGCAGATCATCGGGCTGCAACCGATGGAAGGCTCGGCGATTCCGGGCATCCGTCGCTGGCCGCAGGAATACCTGCCGAAGATCTACCAGGCCGAGCGCGTGGACCGGATCGTCGACATGGCGCAAAGCGAAGCCGAAGACGTGACCCGTCGTCTGGCCCGCGAAGAAGGCATCTTCTGCGGCGTGTCTTCAGGCGGTGCCGTGGCGGCAATGCTGCGCCTGTCCAAAGAAGTTGAAAACGCGGTGATCGTCGCGATCATCTGCGACCGTGGCGACCGTTACCTGTCGACCGGCATTTTCGACGCGCCCAACTGATGGCCAAGCAAGAGAGAGGCCTGCGCTTCCAGCCCACGGGCGGCAGCAAGGCCCCGCAAGTCCCGACCGGCAAAAAGCAGCGCTTGACCATCGAGCGCCTGGCCAATGACGGTCGCGGTATCGCGTTTTTCGAAGGCCGCACCTGGTTCGTCATCGGCGCATTGGCCGGTGAAGACGTCGAGGCGCGGGTCTTGGGTGCCCACGGCAAAGTGGTCGAGGCGCGCACCGAGCGCGTGTTCCAGGCCAGTGAATTGCGCCGCCCGGCACCGTGCGCTCATGCCGCTCGCTGCGGCGGTTGCAGCGTGCAGCATTTGCCCCACAACGAACAGCTCGCCCTGAAACAGCGCATGCTCGCCGAGCAATTGTCGCGGGTTGCCGGTGTCGAACCTGAAGAGTGGGCAGCGCCGTTGAGCGGTCCGGAATTCGGCTACCGTCGTCGCGCCCGAGTGGCGGTGCGTTGGGACATGAAAGCGAAAAAACTCGAAGTCGGCTTCCGCGCTGCCGGCAGTCAGGACATCGTCGCCATCAACGAATGCCTGGTGCTGGTACAGCCCTTGCAACCGATCATGACCCGCTTGCCGGAGATGCTGCGGCGCTTGAGCAAACCTCAGGCGCTGGGGCATGTGGAGTTGTTCAGCGGTTCGTCATTGGCGGTATTGCTGCGGCACATGGCGCCGTTGTCCGAAGCCGACATGACCATACTCAAGGAATTCTGCGCGTTCCATGAAGCCCAGTTGTGGCTGCATGGCAACGGCGAACCGCAACCGGTCGAGGCCGATCAGTCGCTGGGCTATCGCCTTGAGCAGTGGGACTTGAACCTGGCGTATCGGCCGGGAGATTTCATCCAGGTCAACGCCGGGGTCAACGAAGCGATGGTCGCCCAGGCGTTGGCATGGTTGGCGCCGAAATCTGATGAACGGGTTCTGGATCTGTTTTGTGGGTTGGGCAACTTTGCCTTGCCGCTGGCCAAAACCGTTCGCGAAGTCGTGGCGGTGGAGGGTGTGCAGGCGATGGTCGAGCGTGCCGCCGCGAATGCTGTCAGCAATAATCTGCATAATGCGAAGTTTTTTCAGGCCGATTTATCCCAGCCTTTGGCCGATGCCGAATGGGCCGATGAAGGCTTTTGTGCGGTACTCTTGGACCCTCCTCGCGACGGCGCTTTCGAGGTGGTGCGCAAGCTTGCGTCCCTGGGCGCCAAACGATTGGTGTATGTGTCGTGCAACCCTGCAACGCTGGCGCGCGACACGGTCGAATTGATCAAGCAGGGCTACCGGTTAAAACGTGCCGGGATTCTCGATATGTTTCCTCAAACGGCGCATGTCGAGGCCATGGCGTTATTTGAAGCGAGCTAGGACGGCTCGTCTGGTCCGACTGACCCGCTCGTGCAAAGCGCATTCGTCTTAGCCCCACGAGTGCACACGGGCAGCAAAGGTCAGCGATTTGACGCATTGAATCTGCGTCGTAGGGAAGGTAAAGCAAGATGGTACAGGTGAGAGCACACCAGCCGATCAACACTGACGGCAGTATCAACCTCGAGGCTTGGCTCGATCATGCGGTCAGTGTCGATGCGGCACTGGATCGCGAAGCCTTGAAGGAAGCCTGCGAGTTCGCTCGCGAGGCCGAACAACAAGCCAATGCGGCGAAGAATCTGTGGTCCGAAGGGACCTCGAGTTTCCGCACGGGCCTTGAGATCGCCGAGATTCTCGCCGACCTCAAACTCGACCAGGATTCGTTGGTCGCTGCCGTGCTGTACCGCGGCGTGCGCGAAGGCCAGATCCAGTTGCCGGCGGTCAGCCAGCGTTTCGGTCCTGTGGTCGCCAAACTCATCGACGGTGTGTTGCGCATGGCGGCGATCAGCGCCAGCCTGAGCCCCCGTCAATCCCTGGTGCTGGGCACTCAGGGCCAGGTCGAAAACCTGCGCAAAATGCTCGTGGCGATGGTCGACGACGTGCGCGTCGCGCTGATCAAACTGGCCGAGCGCACCTGTGCGATCCGCGCGGTGAAAACCGCTGACGACGAGAAGCGCAACCGCGTCGCCCGTGAAGTCTTCGACATTTACGCGCCGCTGGCCCACCGCCTCGGTATCGGTCATATCAAGTGGGAACTGGAGGACTTGTCCTTCCGCTATCTTGAGCCCGATCAGTACAAGCAGATCGCCAAGTTGCTCCACGAGCGACGGCTGGATCGCGAGCGCTTTATCGCCGACGTGATGACCCAACTCAAAGACGAGTTGCAGGCCACCGGCGTCGATGCCGATATCAGCGGCCGTGCCAAACACATCTATTCGATCTGGCGCAAAATGCAGCGCAAGGGTCTGGAGTTCAGCCAGATCTACGACGTGCGCGCGGTTCGCGTGCTGGTGCCGGAAATGCGCGACTGCTACACCGCGCTCGGCATCGTCCACACCCTGTGGCGACACATCCCGAAAGAGTTCGACGACTACATCGCCAACCCGAAAGAGAACGGCTACCGCTCGCTGCACACCGCGGTAATCGGCCCTGAAGGCAAAGTGCTGGAAGTGCAGATCCGCACCCATGCGATGCACGAAGAAGCCGAGCTGGGGGTCTGCGCCCACTGGAAATACAAGGGCACCGACGTCAAGTCCGGCTCGAACCACTACGAAGAGAAAATTTCCTGGCTGCGTCAGGTTCTCGAGTGGCACGAAGAGCTGGGCGATATTGGTGGTCTTGCCGAACAACTGCGGGTCGATATCGAGCCGGACCGGGTCTACATCTTTACCCCGGACGGTCACGCCATCGACTTGCCGAAGGGCGCGACCCCGCTGGACTTTGCCTACCGCGTGCATACCGAAATCGGTCACAACTGCCGCGGCGCCAAGATCAACGGGCGGATCGTGCCGCTCAACTACAGCCTGCAAACCGGTGAACAGGTCGAGATCATCACCAGCAAGCACGGCACCCCGAGCCGCGACTGGCTGAACCCGAACCTGGGTTACATCACCACCTCGCGGGCGCGGGCAAAGATCGTTCACTGGTTCAAATTACAGGCCCGCGATCAGAACGTCGCGGCCGGTAAAACCTTGCTTGAGCGCGAACTCAATCGCCTCGGCCTGCCGCAGGTGGACTTCGACAAGCTGGCCGAGAAGGCCAACATGAAGACCGCCGAGGACATGTTCGCCGCGTTGGGTGCAGGCGATTTGCGCCTGGCGCAACTGGTGAACCTGGCGCAGCAACTGGTCGAGCCGGAACGCGGTAACGAACAGCTGGAACTGATCCCGCGCAAAGCTACTGGCTACAAACCGGGCAAGCGCGGCGACATTCAGATCCAGGGTGTCGGCAACCTGATGACACAGATGGCCGGCTGCTGCCAGCCGCTACCGGGGGATGCGATCGTCGGTTACATCACCCAGGGCCGTGGCGTGAGCATTCACCGTCAGGACTGCGCCTCGGTGCTGCAACTGGCCGGGCGTGAGCCGGAGCGGATAATTCAGGTCAGCTGGGGGCCGGTGCCGGTGCTCACCTATCCGGTGGACATCATCATTCGCGCCTACGACCGTTCCGGTCTGCTGCGTGACGTGTCGCAGGTGCTGCTCAACGAGCGGATCAACGTGCTGGCGGTCAACACCCGTTCGAACAAAGAGGACAACACGGCGTTGATGTCCCTGACCATCGAGATTCCGGGGCTGGATGCGCTGGGGCGGTTGCTGGGGCGGATTTCCCAGTTGCCGAACATCATCGAAACCCGCCGTAACCGCACGCCTTGATGGCATGTCTTGCACTGATCCACTGTGGGAGCGAGCCTGCTCGCGAAAGCGGTCTGACATTCAACATATGTGTTGCCTGTCCCTCCTCAATCGCGAGCAGGCTCGCTCCCACAGGTTCTCGCAGAGATTGATAGATGTATTCACTTGAAGATTTGCTGCACCTGATGAACCGTCTGCGCGACCCGCAGTACGGCTGCCCGTGGGATATCAGGCAAACCTACGCGACCATCGTCCCGCATACCCTTGAGGAAGCCTACGAAGTCGCCGACGCGATCGAGCGCGGTGACTTCGATCACCTGCAGGGTGAGTTGGGCGACTTGCTGTTCCAGGTGGTTTATTACAGCCAACTGGCTCGGGAAGAAGGGCGCTTCGAGTTCGATGGCGTGGTCGACAGCATCACGCGCAAACTGATCCGCCGTCATCCTCATGTGTTTCCTGCCGGCGATCTGTACGCGCCGCTGGATGTGCCGCGTCTGAATGAGGCACAGGTCAAGCAACGCTGGGAAGAGATCAAGGCTGAAGAGCGGGCCGAGAAGTCTTCGGCGCCGGAGCAGTTATCCTTGCTCGACGACGTGCCTGCCGCGTTGCCGGCGCTGTCCCGTTCGGCAAAACTGCAGAAACGCGCAGGGCAGGTCGGTTTCGACTGGCCGGACGCCTTGCCGGTGCTCGACAAAGTTCGCGAAGAGCTCGATGAAGTGCTCGAAGCCATGGCCGACAATGACTCGGCGGCGATTGCCGATGAAGTTGGCGACCTGCTGTTTTCCGTGGTCAATCTGGCGCGACACCTCAAGGTCGATCCGGAAACCGCACTGCGCGGTGCGAACTCAAAGTTTGAAAGACGCTTCCGATTTATCGAACAGGCATTGCGCGATACCCACCGTCCCATAGAAGATTGCACCCTCGAAGAGTTGGACGCCTTGTGGGGCGAAGCCAAACGTCAGGAAAAGAATTTGCCCAGCTGCGGTTGAGCAGTTGCCTAAGTGAGAAATAAGCACCATGAGCATTTCCCTTCGCGACCAGTTGCTCAAAGCAGGGCTGGTCAATCAAAAGCAGGCCAAACAGGTCGGCAAAGAGAAGCAGAAGCAGCAACGTCTAGCCCATAAAGGTCAGATTGAACTCGATGACTCCCAGCAGCGTGCCGCTCAGGAAGCCATGGCCGAGAAGGTCAAGCGCGACCAGGAGCTGAACCGCCAGCAGCAGGAGAAGGCCGAAGCGAAGGCCCGTGCCGCCCAGGTCAAGCAATTGATCGAAGTCTCGCGCCTGCCCAAGCTGACCACCGAGGACTACTACAACTTCGTCGATGACAAGAAGGTCAAGCGCATCTCCGTCAACACCCTGATGCGCAACCAGCTCAGCAATGGCTTCCTGGCGATCGTGCATCACGCCGGAGGTTATGAAGTGATCCCGCGTGAGGCGGCCCTGAAGATCCAGGAGCGCGATCCACAGCGCATCGTGCAGCTGAATGTGAAGACAGAAGAAGTCAGCGTCGAGGACGATCCGTACGCGGCCTATCAGATCCCTGATGATCTGATGTGGTAAGCCGTTAGAGACTGCAACAACGACAAACCCCGCTCATGGCGGGGTTTGTCGTTTTCAATGCGGTCATTATGCAGAGCGCGCTTCGCGCTGCTGCTCCAGTGTTTCCAGTTCGGCCTTGTATTGGTGGGCTTCGGTCTCGGAGTGGAACATCCCGACCAGCAGGTCTTGTTGATGTACATCCCAGATGCGGATACCGGCGGCGATGCCTTCATGGGACATATGTGAATCGTCGCGTTCAGTTACTTTTACAGTCATCTGCTAGCTCCAATCTCTGTTATCTGCAGCAAGGCGTGTGCAGGCCTTTGTTATATATTTTGTTAGCTGGCTAAGTAAATGGCAGAGTTCGGCAACCCATTTTTGCAGAATCGGCAAAAATCCTGCAGCCCGCGAAACACGCGGCATTCAGTTGCAGGCCATTGAGTTTCATGACAAATGTTTCATGTTTGAGAGGATGAAAACCCCGGTTCGAGCCTGATGAATTGCATACCGCTGAACCTGTGGGAGCTGGCTTGTCGGATCGCCGCACCGCTGCGATGACGTCGGCACATCAAACATGGATATTGCCTGACACACCGCTATCGCACGCAAGTCAGCTCCCACAGGTTTTGTGCCTTGCCCGAGTAATTATTTCAGGCGCAAAAAAAACGCCCCGAACCAGTCGGGGCGTTTTTGTGTGGCGCTCTATCAGGTTTATGCGAAACCTGTAGGAGCTGGCGAAGCCTGCGATCTTTTCAGCGTTTAGCGGACGCTAAAGATCAAAAGATCGCAGCCTGCGGCAGCTCCTACGCCTGCCAGCGCTTCAGTACCAGTGTGGCGTTGGTGCCACCGAAGCCGAAGCTGTTGCTCATCACAGTGTTGATGGTGGCGTCTTCGCGAGTCTTGGTCAGGATTGGCATGTCTGCCACTTCCGGGTCCAGTTCGTCGATGTTGGCGGAACCCGCCATGAAGTTGCCTTCCATCATCAGCAGGCAGTAGATCGCTTCGTGAACGCCGGCGGCGCCCAGGGAGTGACCCGACAGGCTTTTTGTGGAGCTGATGGCCGGAGCCTTGTCGCCGAACACTTCACGCACACCTTTCATTTCCATGACGTCGCCGACCGGAGTCGAGGTGCCGTGGGTGTTCAGGTAGTCGATCGGTGCGTCGACGGTGGACATGGCCATCTGCATGCAGCGGATGGCGCCTTCGCCGCTTGGGGCGACCATGTCGTAGCCGTCGGAGGTCGCGCCGTAGCCAACGATTTCCGCGTAGATCTTCGCGCCGCGGGCCAGAGCGTGTTCCAGCTCTTCGACCACGACCATGCCGCCACCACCGGCAATGACGAAACCGTCACGCTTGGCGTCGTAGGCACGGGAAGCTTTTTCCGGGGTTTCGTTGTACTGGCTGGACAGTGCGCCCATGGCGTCGAACAAGAACGATTGGCTCCAGTGTTCTTCTTCACCGCCGCCGGCAAACACGATGTCCTGCTTGCCCATCTGGATCTGTTCCATGGCGTTACCGATGCAGTGAGCACTGGTGGCGCACGCGGAGGAGATCGAGTAATTCACACCTTTGATCTTGAACGGCGTGGCCAGGCAAGCCGAAACGGTGCTGCCCATGGTCCGCGTGACGCGGTACGGGCCCACGCGTTTGACGCCTTTCTCGCGCAGGATGTCCAGCGCTTCCATCTGGTTCAAGGTCGACGCGCCACCGGAGCCGGCGATCAGGCCGGTACGTACGTTGGAAACCTGCTCTTCGGTCAGACCGGAGTCTGCGATGGCATCTTTCATGGCCAGGTAGGCGTAAGCCGCCGCGTGGCCGACGAAGCGATAGATCTTGCGATCGATCAGCTCTTCGAGGGGAAGGTCAATGGAGCCGGAAACCTGGCTACGCAGACCCATTTCAGCATATTCCGGGTTGAACCGGATGCCAGGGCGGCTTGCACGCAGGTTAGCGGAGACGGTCTCTTTGTCATTGCCCAGGCACGAAACGATGCCCAGACCAGTGATAACGACGCGGCGCATGCGGATAACCCTTAGAAGTTGTCAGTGGAGGTGAAAACGCCGACCCGAAGGCCTTCGGCAGTATAGATTTCGCGGCCGTCGACAGTCACGGAACCATCGGCGATGGCCAGGTTCAGCTTGCCTTTCAGGACGCGCTTGATATGGATGTTATAGGTGACTTTCTTGGCGGTCGGCAGTACCTGGCCAAAGAATTTTACTTCCCCCGAGCCCAAGGCACGACCGCGGCCCGGCAGACCTTGCCAGCCGAGGAAGAAACCGACCAGTTGCCACATGGCATCGAGGCCCAGGCAGCCCGGCATCACCGGATCACCTTCGAAGTGGCAGGCGAAAAACCACAGGTCCGGAGTGATATCCAGCTCGGCGACCAATTCACCTTTGCCGTACTTGCCACCTTCTTCGCTGATCAGGGTTATGCGATCGACCATCAGCATGTTCGGGGCGGGCAGTTGCGCGTTACCTGGGCCGAACAGCTCACCGCGACTGCAGCGCAGCAGGTCTTCCCGAGTAAAGGCGTTTTGTTTGGTCATGCGAGCTCCTCAATAGTCCATGCGGCAGGGTGGGGCGAATCTTCCCGGCCGATCGAAGCGTTCATGCCTCGAGTCAGCAGCCTACTCATAGACTATTGCGTTGTGGTGAAAGTCACAGCACCAAGGACATGAATGTACACTTGTGCACTGAAATTATTATTCAAGCCCCTTTTCGGGCCTGTTCGGGTGCCTAAGACTGCCGCACTTTCGTCATTCACGCCAGTCGCAGATAGCCGAAAGGCCTGTACTACTGCACCCACCGCTGCAGAATTTGCTGCAGATCAGTGCGTTTGAAGGGCTTGGCCAGGTAATCGTTCATTCCCGCCGATAAGCAGGCTTCGCGGTCGCCCTGCAAGGCGTTGGCCGTCAGGGCGATGATCGGCACGTCAGCGCAGCCGGGCAGTCGGCGAATCTGTCGGGTGGCCTCATAGCCGTCGATGACCGGCAGTCGGCAGTCCATCAGAATCGCTTCGAAAATCAGGCTCTCGGCACTACGCACCGCTTGTGCACCATCGGTGACGACGCTGACAGTAAAGCCCAGACTGCGCAACATTGCTTCAACAACAGTGCGGTTGACCGGATTGTCCTCCACCAGCAGCACATTGCGACCTTCGCCGTGGTCATTGCCGGTATGACCTCTCGGGGTCAGCACCGGCAGTGGCTGCTTATACAGAGCCAACGGGATTTCCAGGGTGAACACCGAGCCAACGCCTTCTTCGCTCTGAGCGCGCAAGGTGCCGCCCATCCGCTCAGCCAGAGTGCGGGCAATCGGAAGGCCCAGTCCGGTGCCGCCGTAACGTCTTGAAATAGAACTGTCGGCCTGCTGGAACGCGTTGAACATCAATTCCAGGCTTGCGGGCGGGATGCCGATCCCGCTATCGCGCACGGTGCAGGTGAACCACAGCAGTTCGTGATCCAGGGACTGCCACTGCGATTCGATCGTGATGCGACCCCGCTCGGTGAATTTCAGCGCATTGCCAACCAGATTGACCAGGATCTGCCGGATCCGCGTCGGATCGCCCTGAACCTGCAGGGCGCGCATGTCCTCGGGGATCCGCAGTTGCAGGTCGAGCCTGCGTTGCGCGGCGCTGTGCTGGAACGACTGGGCGCAACTGCCGATCAGGTCCGCGAGGTTGAACGGAATGTGCTCCAGCTCCAGCTCCGAACGCTCGATGCGCGAGAAGTCGAGAATGTCGTTGATCACTTTGAGCAGGTGTTCGGTGGATTCCGAGGCCAGCGCCGCGTATTCGATCTGCTCCTCGGTCATCGCGGTGGTTTCCAGCAGTTGCAGCATGCCCAGCACACCATTCATCGGCGTGCGCAATTCGTGACTCATCATCGCGAGGAAATCGGATTTGGCGTTGTTGGCCTTTTCCGCTTCTTCGCGTGTCTGGATCAATTGCGCCATGGCCTGATGTTGTTCGCGGCTGGCTTGTTCAAGGCCTCGAGCAAGGTTGTTGATGTGTTGCGACAGGGCGCCCAGTTCGGTGTCGTCGACAATCGGCAGGGGCGTTTTATAGTCGCCTTTCTGGATCGCCTTGACCGCATTGCCAATGTCGTGGATCGGTTGCGACAGGCTGCCGGCCAGGCGCCGAGCCAGCAAAAATGTAAATAACAGCGCGAACAAGGCCAGGATCCCGGCCTTGAAGAGGATTTCCTGTTGGCGCTGGTTGAAGGCGTCATTGGACAGGCCGACGATCACCCGGCCCAGATAATCCTCGCCCGGCGCGCTGGCGGCGGTACGGCTGTTCTGAAAAAAGTCACTGTGGAGCGCGATGCGTTGCAGGCGCACCGGTGCCTGGAACACTTCGACCTGATGCGAGCGGTTGTGGGTTTCCGACGGTTGCTCGACGTACACAAGAATCCGGTTGGCGCGGTCCTGTACTTCCAGAAAGCGTACGTTGGGCGTGGCCAGGGTGGCCTTGAGCAAACTTTCGAGCACCTCGTTGTTGCCCGAAATCACCCCGTATTCGGTGGCCGGCGCCAGTTGATTGGCGATCAACTGACCGGTGTGATTGAGTTCCTGGCGCAGGTCCTGGATTCGCACGAAGGTGAAAAAACTGATCAGCAGCAACGTCAGCAGCAGGGCCGGGCCGAGGCTGATGATCTGGGTGCGGGTATTGATGTCCCAACCGCGACGGAAGGTCATGGGCGGCGTTCTCCTTCGGCCAGCTGTGTTGCGACAGAGGCTTCATTCATCGGTTCAATACTTAGTGAACGAGCCACTTGGGGGTTGCTCAAGACCTTGAAGTGTTGCGGATAAAGTGCGCGCGGCCAGGTGCTCGAGGGGTGGTCGAGCAGCTCGTCGAGAATCTTCAGCCAATCGTTCTGGTCGCTGTAGGTACTGGCCAGACTGCCGGCCCTGACAAAGGCTGCGTTGGGACCGATCAGCGCCAGTTGCCGGGCATAGCTGCTGAGCAGCAGGTTTTTCACGGTTTTCGGGTTGTACAGATCAGGGTCGTCCAGGCCCAGCAGCACATCACTGTTTTTCAGCAAGGCCTGCAAGGGGCGGCTGTCATGGGTGTTATCCCAACGCTCGGTGACTACTTCAAGGCCCAGGGGCAGGGCGGCCTGACGCAGTTCCTTCAACAAGAATTCGCTGTGGCTGTCGAAAAGCACGCCGACCTGCCGGGCTTCAGGCAGGAGCAGTCGGGTCAGGCGCAACTGTCGGTCCAGCGGCGGATCGCTCCAGAGCAGGCTGAGGTGCGGGGGCAGGTCGTTGCCCAAGCGTTGGCGGGCTTGCAGGCGGCTGATGCGCAGCACCAGCGTTGCCGGGCCCTGAGTGTCTTGCAGGCGCCAGTCGAGGCTGGGCAAGTCGAGCAGAATCAGGCGGATGTCGACGGGCAGTTGGCCTGGTGCCGGCAGGCTGGCGACAGGCTGAAAGCGCACGCTGTCGGTGGGGCGCAATTCACTGAGGGCCTGAACGAAAGACTGCACGCCGGGACTGTCCTCGGCGCTGGTCAGCAGAATGTCAGCGGCCCGTGCCGGCAGATTGCACAGCAGCCCGGTAAACACCAGGCACAATCCGGCCAGCAGGCGGCCAAGGGTTGGCGTCTTCGGTGACGGGCGATGCGGCATCTTAAAACTCCAGCTCCGCGCTGAAGTAGAGCACCCGGCGTTCGTCGTAGTTGTTGTCGACGAAGGTGGTGGGCTGATTGTCGAGGCGTTGCTGGACGACCCCGGCCAGCTCCAGATTGGCCTTGCCCAGACCGATGCGTTTGGCGATGCGGGTGTCGACCCGTTCGAAGCGGTAACCGTTGAGGGCGTCGGCACCATAGTAGAAGAGCGCGCTGTTCCAGCCCAGGCCCCAGTTGCGAAGCCAGCCGGCGGAGCCGCTGTTGCGCGCAGTCTGTTGTGCATCCAGCGGGTTGCTCGCCTCGGCATCGACGTAGGCATAAGTCAGGCGCAGACGATCGGCGCTGCTGAGGCGCCAATCCAGCTGGGTTTCAGTTCCGCTGAAGCGCGAGCTGTTCGAGTTGCTGGCGATGTACTGGTTGTTGCGCAGCGGTTCGCTGATCATGCCGGTGATTTCGTCATAGAACAGCTTCACGTCGACCGCCAGCCCCCATTCGGCGAAGTAGCCGTTGTAGCCCAATTCCCGGGAGCGCATGCGTTCCTGTTCGAGGTCGCCCGGGCCACGGGTCTTGACGAAATAGCGGGCGCTGGTCTGGCCGTAGGCACTGGGTCGCAGGTTGGTGACCTGATAGCTCCAGTTGACATTGTTCTCGAACATGTCCGGCGAACGGATGGCTTCCGAATACACCGCGCGAAAGCCATGGCGCGGATTGATCAGGTAATTGACCGCCACCCGAGGGGTCAGCGAGTGGCCGGTCAATTGTGTGTCTTCGAACATCGCCCCGCCCTGCAGCAACCAGTGCTCGGTGGCGCGCCACTCGAGTTGGCCGAACGCCCGCCAGGTTGTGTCGTCGAGCGTGCCATTGAAGTAGGTCTCGGAATCTGCCCGGTCGTAACGATAATTCACGCCGCTGACCAGCCGCAGACTGTCGGACAGGCTGAGCGTGTCTTGCAGTTCGAGGTCGTAGCGTGATTCCCGGGCGCTCTGGTCGATGTCGCCGCACAGCGTTTTGCTGGCACCGTTTCGCCATTGCGCCAGAACCGAATTGGCCAGTGCTTGTTCCGCCGCGGTGCCGGGGGGAGCTTGGAGGCCGGCGAAGCGTGCGATGTTGCGTGCCAGACGTTCGGTGTAATTGGGGTTGAGCTGCCAAAGTCGGGTCAGTTCCGGGCTGAACGAGACCTCCGCATCGCAGGCACGCCAGGTCTGCTGGCGATCCCAGTGTTGCGCCGAGCCTTGAATATAAAGGCTGTGATCGGGATTGATGTCCAGATTCCAGCGCAGCGAGCCGGCATAGTCCTTGGCGATGACGTCGGAATTGTTCCCGGCGGCGGTAATCCCCGAGAACACCGGACGGTAGGTATAGGGCCGCTGGTTAGTCCCGTCCTTGGCATTCAGTTGCCAGTCGATGCTCTGGTTTTCATTGAGCGTCTGGCTGACGGCGAGATTGAAGCGGTTCAAGCGACGGCTGTCGCGGTAATCGGCGCCGGTGCGATCCGAGTCGAAGCCGTCGTCTTGTTGACCGGACAACGACAGCCGCAAGTCGCCGCTGTCCCAGCCCATGCCCTGACTGGCGTAGAAATCGTTGATACCGCGCTGGCCACGGGTGACTTTCAGCCGCGTGTCATGACTGTCGGTCGGTTTGCGGGTGATGATATTGACCACCGCCATCAGCGCGTTGGCGCCGTAGCTGACGGTGTTCGGGCCACGGAAAACCTCGATGCGCTCGATGTCTTCCATGGCCACCGGAATATCACTCCAGTCCACCGTGGCCAGGCCTGCGCGGTACACCGAGCGGCCGTCGATCAACACTTGCATGCGCCGCGCTTCGCTGGCGTTGGTGCCGTGATAGTTCACCGCCGCCTGATTGCCGCTGATATTACCGACCATCATTCCCGGCACCAGCCGCAGCAACTCGCTGATGTCCCGCGCGCCGCTGGCATTGATCAGTTCGCTGTCGATCACCGTCATGCTCCCCGGCACGGCCGCAGGCGACTGCTTCAGGCGCGTCGCCGTCAGCACTTGCGGCAACGGATCATTGTCGAGGAACAGGTCGTCGGCCAGCAATGGCGAGCTGAAGATCAGCGCCAATACCAGCGGCGAGCGAGGACAGGGAAAGCCAAAAGACACGGCGCGGCCTTGATAGCGATTAGTTGGCGCGCATGTTAACCGAGCGTAAAGACTTTTCCAGTCACGTTGTGGGCATTTTCCTCGGTTTTCTTGGTCTTCTTCCTACAAATGTCGGTAATTGATGCTGGGGCTGGCCGCCACCGGGCCGCTCCGTATAATGCCGGCATCTCCACTGGTATGGATTAACGGATTGCATATGACTGAACAGCGCCCGATTGCGGTCCTGGGAGGCGGAAGTTTTGGTACCGCCGTGGCTAATCTGCTGGCCGAGAATGGGCATCAGGTCCGGCTGTGGATGCGAGACCCCGAACAGGCCGAGGCCATTCGGGTCAATCGTGAGAACCCGCGTTATCTAAAAGGCATCAAGATTCTTCCGGCGGTGGAGGCGGTCACGGACCTGCAAGCCACCCTGGAGGCCTGCGACCTGTGCTTCGTCGCGCTGCCATCCAGCGCGCTGCGCTCGGTATTGGTTCCGTACGCCGAACGTTTGAGCGGCAAACTGCTGGTAAGCCTGACCAAAGGCATCGAAGCCCATACGTTCAAGCTGATGAGCGAGATCCTCGAAGAGATCGCCCCGCAAGCGCGCATTGGCGTGCTGTCGGGACCGAATCTGGCCCGTGAAATTGCCGAACACGCCCTGACCGCCACGGTGGTTGCCAGCGAAGACGAAGAACTCTGCCAACGGGTCCAGGAAGCGCTGCACGGCAAGACCTTTCGTGTATACGCCAGCGCCGACCGCTTTGGCGTGGAGTTGGGCGGGGCGTTGAAAAACGTTTACGCGATCATCGCCGGCATGGCGGTGGCGCTGGGCATGGGTGAAAACACCAAGAGCATGCTGATCACCCGGGCGCTGGCGGAAATGACCCGCTTCGCGGTGAATCAGGGCGCCAACCCGATGACGTTTCTTGGGTTGGCGGGCGTGGGCGACTTGATCGTGACGTGCTCGTCGCCGAAAAGCCGAAACTATCAGGTCGGTTTTGCCCTCGGTCAGGGGTTGAGCCTTGAGGATGCGGTGACGCGTCTTGGCGAAGTCGCCGAAGGCGTGAATACCCTGAAGGTGCTCAAGGCCAAGGCGCAGGAAGCGGGCGTGTATATGCCGCTGGTCGCCGGATTGCATGCCATCCTCTTCGAAGGGCGCACGCTGGAGCAGGTCATCGGTCTACTGATGCGTGCCGAGCCTAAAACCGACGTCGACTTTATCTCCACCAGCGGTTTCAACTAAACACCCCATCTACAGGGCAGGGAGCGAGACATGAATGATCCGAAAGTAGAAGCGAAGTACGAATCCATCCTGCTGCGGGTGCTGTGGATGATTGTCTATGTGCTGGTCTGGCAAGTGGCGCAATTGATCCTAGGTGCGGTGGTGTTGGTGCAGCTGATCTATCGTTTGATTTATGGCGCACCGAGCGCCAGCCTGATGAACTTCGGTGACAGCCTGAGCCAGTTTCTGGCGCAGATCGGTCGTTTCGGCAGCTTTCACAGCGACCAGAAGCCCTGGCCGTTCGCCGACTGGCCGACGCCGCGTACACCGGAAGGTGAAGCTCCGCACGTTGTGGCGCCAGCACCGCATCCGGCCCGAGATGAGGAGCCAAAACTATGAAACTCTGGGTATTGCGTCATGGCGAAGCCGAACCTCACGGTACTCGTCCGGACTCCGAGCGGGCATTGACCGTCAAGGGGCGTGAAGAGGTGTTGCGCACGGCCGCCCAATTGATCGGCAAGCCGCTCACCGCCATTTATGCCAGTCCTTTCCTGCGAGCGCAGGAGACGGCCTTGCTGGTGCGTGAGGCGCTGGGGTTCGAGCCAGAGATCCGCACCGTCGAATGGCTGACCCCGGATACTGATCCGGACAAGGTGGCGGAGCAGCTTGTATCGGTGAGTGATGTGCTGCTGGTCAGTCACAATCCGCTGGTGGGCAACCTGCTGAGCTATCTGCAGCACGGCGCCGGCTATCCACCGGAAAAGGTCAGCACCGCCGGCCTGGCCGAGCTTGAGAACAATGAACTGCTGATCGGGGCGATGAAGCTCAACGGCATCAAACACCCATAGTTCCCGACGAACCCGGGCTAATGTGGGAGCGGGCTTGCTCGCGAAGGCGGTGTGTCAGGCAACAATGGTGTCGACTGATACTCCCTCTTCGCGAGCAAGCCCGCTCCCACAGGTTTAGTGTCGCTCCTGATTTTTTTGTGTGAAATAGTCAACCAAGCACTTGCTTGGTTGACTACGCTTGCTCCAGACAAAAAATAAAGGAGCAAGTCGCATGTCTGCTGCTTCCCGTTTGCCATTGGACGCCTTCTACGAGCGTGAAGCCCGTCATCCCCGCCAACGCTTTCTGGTCCAGCCAACGGGAGGCGGCCAGGTCGAGACGCTGACCTGGGCCGACGTCGGCCATCAGGCGCGCTGGGCCGCCCACTGGCTGCGGGCTCGCGAATTGCCACAAGGCAGCCACATCGCGCTGATCTCGAAAAACTGCGCCCACTGGATCATCGCCGACCTGGCGATCTGGATGGCCGGGCATGTCTCGGTACCGCTTTATCCCAATCTGACCGCCGATTCCGTGGCCCAGGTGCTCGATCATTCTGAAGCCGCGCTGGCATTCATTGGCAAGCTGGATGACTGGCCGGCCATGTCCGCCGGGGTCAGCCCCGATCTGCCGACCATCAGCCTGCCGCTGTGCCCGGCCGGCACCTTCGATTTCAGCTGGGCCGATCTGCAACGCAGTTCGCCAATTCAAGACGACCCCAAGCCCGCCGCCGATCAACTGGCGACCATCATCTACACCTCCGGCACCACGGGCCAGCCCAAAGGCGTGATGCACAGCTTCGCCACCTTGGGATTTGCCACCACCCGTGGCACGCAGCTGTTCGGCCTTAATGAGTCGGATCGCCTGTTGTCCTACCTGCCGTTGTGCCATGTCGCCGAACGGATGTTCGTCGAGCTGGCGTCGATCTACACCGGGCAAACCGTGTTCTTCGCCGAGAGCCTCGATACCTTTCTCACTGATTTAAAACGTGCCCGGCCCACCGCGCTGTTCGGCGTGCCGCGGATCTGGACCAAATTCCAGATGGGCGTCTACAGCAAAATTCCGGCAAAACGCCTCGACTTCCTGCTCGGCTTGCCCTTCATCGGCAAACGGGTAGGACACAAAGTCCTCGCCGGGCTGGGGCTGGACGCCTTGCGCATCGCCTTGTCTGGCGCGGCGCCAGTGCCGCAGACCTTGCTGCTCTGGTACCGCAAGCTGGGACTGGATGTGCTGGAGGTGTACGGCATGACCGAAAGCTGCGGTTATTCCCACATCGGCCTGCCGGGTCAGAACAAACCTGGCTGGATCGGCAAGCCATGCCCGGAAGTCGAAGTGCGCATTGAACCGTCAGGTGAAGTATTGGTGCGCAGCGGCGCGACCATGCTCGGCTATTTCAAGGAACCTGAGAAAACCGCCGAAGCCATCACCAAGGACGGTTTCTTGCGCACCGGTGACAAGGGCGAGGAAGACGCCGAAGGCAACCTGCGCCTCACCGGGCGCCTGAAGGAAATCTTCAAAACCAGCAAAGGCAAATACGTTGCCCCGGCACCGATTGAAAATCGCCTGGCGGTGCATGCGCGGATCGAACAAGTGTGCGTGGTTGGCGATGGGCTGAGCGCACCACTGGGGTTGTGCGTGTTGTCGGTGGTCGGTCAGCAGGACGCGAAAGGATCGGCCCGGGCGGGTTTGCATTCAAGCCTGGAAAAACTGCTGGAGGAGGTCAACGGCGTCCTCGACAGGCATGAGCGCTTGCGTCGATTGGTGGTGGTCAAGGACAGTTGGGCGGTGGAAAACGGCTTCCTGACACCGACCCTGAAGATCAAGCGCAACATGATCGAAGCGGCTTACGGTCCTCGGTTTGCAGAATGGAGCGAGCGCAGCGAGGCGGTGCTGTGGCAGGATTGAGCCATGAACAACTCCAACAAAGGAACGTAACGATGAGTCTGTGGCGCACCACTCCCAACGTCGAGCAGTTGAACGCGATCCAGAAAAACACCATCGGCGAAGTGCTGGATATTCGCTTCGAAGCATTCGATGACGAGTCCCTGACCGCGAGCATGGTCATCGACCATCGCACGCACCAGCCCTATGGTTTGCTGCACGGCGGCGCCTCCGTGGTGCTGGCCGAAACCGTTGGCTCGATGGCCAGTTACCTGTGCATCGACGCCAGCAAGTTTTATTGCGTGGGCCTGGAAATCAACGCCAACCATTTGCGCGGCCTGCGCAGTGGGCGGGTGACGGCGGTGGCCAAGGCGATTCACATCGGGCGCACCACGCATGTCTGGGACATCCGCCTGACCAGCGATGAGGGCAAGGCCAGTTGCGTGTCGCGGCTGACCATGGCAGTGGTGCCGTTGGGGGAGAATCCGCCGGCGCGTTGATTCATGATCGAGGCAAAGATTTATGGCCAGCGAATTTTTGTGGCGAGGGAGCTTGCTCCCGCTGGGTCGCGAAGCGGCCCCAATCCGGAATACATCGCTCTCTGGTCATACCGCATTCGCCGGTTTTGCGGCTGCTGCGCAACCGAGCGCGAGCAAGCTCGCTCGCCACAAGATTTTCAGTGAATACTGAATGGTCATAGCCCTGACCCGACTGTCATCATTCCTGTCAGTTACGGTCATTGCTGTAGGACCCGGTCTTACGGACAATCAACCCCCGTTCTCGCTCATGGATTTGCAGGTATGTCGCAACAGATATTTTTCGCCCACGCCAATGGCTTTCCTTCGGGGACCTACGGCAAGTTGTTCGCGGCGCTGGCGCCCGAGTATCAGGTGACGCATCTGGAGCAGCACGCCCACGACCCGCGTTTTCCGGCGGATGACAACTGGAACAATCTGGTGGATGAGCTGATTCATCACCTCAAGCAACAGCCTGAACCGGTCTGGGGCGTCGGTCATTCCTTTGGCGGTGTGCTGCACTTGCACGCCGCCTTGCGTTGCCCTGAGTTGTATCGTGGCGTGGTGATGCTCGACTCCCCGGTACTGACCCGCGGCGATCAATGGGTGATCCGTGCCGCCAAACGCTTCGGTTTCATCGATCGCCTGACCCCGGCCGGCCGTACGTTGGGACGACGGGAAGAGTTTGCCGATCTGGACGCGGCCCGATTGTATTTCGCCGGTAAAACCCTGTTTCGTGGCTTCGATCCGGAATGCTTCGACGCCTATCTTCAATATGGTTTGCAAAAGGTCGGCGACAAACTGCGCCTGCGTTTCGACCCGGCCACGGAAATCAGCATCTACCGCGGTGTGCCCCACACCAGCCCCGGTCGCGCACGGCAGTTGAAAGTGCCGCTGGCGGTGGTTCGCGGGCACAAGAGCCGCGTGGTGATGCGCCATCACGCCCGTTCCGTCGGGCGCATGCCCTTGGGTGAGTCCTTGACCATGCCCGGCGGCCATATGTTTCCCCTCGAACGTCCACAAGACACGGCCACGCTGCTGAAGAATCTGTTCAGTCGCTGGGCAGGTCGCAGCCAACAGGATTGCGCATGAGCAGCGTCGTTGAAGAAGTTCGCCTGAGCCTGCCGCATATCGAGTTGGCGGCGCACTTGTTCGGTCCCGAGGACGGCTTGCCGGTGATCGCTTTGCACGGCTGGCTGGACAACGCCAACAGCTTTGCCCGGCTGGCGCCCAAGCTCAAAGGCTTGCGTATCATCGCGCTGGACATGGCCGGGCATGGTCATTCGGGGCATCGGCCGAACGGCGCCGGTTACGCGCTGTGGGACTACGCCCACGATGTGCTGCAAGTGGCCGAGCAGTTGGGGTGGAAACGTTTTGCGCTGCTGGGGCATTCCCTGGGGGCGATCGTCTCGCTGGTGCTGGCCGGTTCGTTGCCGGAGCGGGTGACTCATCTGGCCTTGATCGACGGCATCATTCCTCCTACAGACAAAGGCGAAAACGCCGCCGAGCGCATGGGCATGGCCCTGCAAGCACAGCTGGATCTGCGGGAAAAACGCAAACCGGTCTACAGCACCCTCGACCGCGCCATCGAGGCACGAATGAAAGGCTTGGTGGCGGTCAGTCGCGAAGCCGCCGAACTGCTGGCCCAGCGCGGCTTGATGCCGGTGCCGGGCGGCTATACCTGGCGCACCGACAACCGCCTGACCCTTCCATCACCGCTACGTCTGACCACTGAACAGGCGATGGCCTTCGTCCAGCGTGTCAATTGTCCTGCACACCTGGTGGTCGCAGCTGACGGCATGCTCGCCAAACATCCCGAGTTGCTGGAACGTCTACCCTTTAGCCGTGAACAGTTGCCTGGTGGGCATCATTTGCACCTGAATGACGAACCCGGTGCCGACCTTGTCGCAGACTGTTTCAATCGGTTCTTCGCCGTTCCTTGACTTGCGCCCGGCAACTGTCGAGGCTGGGCGGGTTGAAATGGGAGACAACCATGATAGATCTGTACACCGCTGCGACCCCGAATGGCCACAAGGTCTCTATCGTGCTCGAGGAACTCGGCCTGCCCTATACGGTGCATGCCTTGAGTTTCGACAAAAAGGAACAGAAGTCCCCGGACTTCCTCAAGATCAACCCCAATGGCCGGATTCCGGCCATTGTCGACCGTGCCAATGGCGATTTCGCCGTGTTCGAGTCCGGCGCGATCCTGATTTACCTCGCCGAGATAGCCGGCAAACTGCTGCCTCAGGACCCCAAGGGGCGCTCGGTGGTGTTGCAGTGGCTGATGTTCCAGATGGGCGGAATCGGGCCGATGCAGGGCCAGGCCAACGTGTTTTTCCGCTATTTCCCGGAAAAACTCCAGGGCGCCATCGACCGTTATCAACACGAAACCCGGCGCCTGTATGAAGTGCTCGACACGCGTCTGCAAGCCGTAGAGTTTCTGGCGGGCGAATACAGCATTGCCGACATCGCCACTTATCCGTGGGTCCGTGGCCATGAATGGTCCGGTGTCGCGGTGGATGGCTTGTCAGCCCTGCAGCGCTGGATGGCGACCATGGAGGCACGCCCAGCGGTACAGCGCGGTTTACTGGTGCCCGAGCGCATCGATGACGACAGTGTCATCAAGGGTGCCCAGGCCATGCTGATTCGATGAGTCTATCCATGCGTTCACTCACTCTGCTGGCGCTATATTGTTGCAGTCCTCTTTTATTTGCCGCTGATATCCCTGGCAGCCAGGACTTGCCGATCGTGCCGCGTATGGCCGATGCGCAGATCGTCGACTATCGCCCGGCTGTCGAGCTTGAGCGGATCTACCCGCTGGGTTCTATCCGCAAGATCAGCGGTCAGTTGCGCTTTGACGGCCAAGTCTCCGCCCGGGGTCAAACCACCTCGGTGACCTACGAATTGCCACCGGAGCATTCCTCTACCGATGCCTTCACCGCCGCTCGCGAAGCCTTGCAAAAGCGGGGCGCCGAGCTGTTGTTCTGGTGCCAGGCCCGGGATTGCGGCGAAAGCAGCCTGTGGGCCAATGAAGTCTTCAGCAATGCCAAGTTGTATGGCGCCGATAATCAGCAGGCCTATTTGTTGCTGCGTCTGGCGGCCCCTCAAGACAACACGCTGGTGGCGCTTTACAGCATCACGCGTGGCAATCGCAGGGCTTATCTGCACGTCGAACAGTTCGATGCTGCTGCACCATTGGGCGATTTGCTGCCAACTTCCGCGACCTTGCTGCGCCAGCTCAAGAGCACCGGTGAACTTGATTTCCCCAAACTCGACGGCAACCCTGACGACACCTGGCTGCGTTTGATTTCCCGAGGCCTGAATCTGGACACCACATTGCGCGTCAATGTTTCGGGGCCCAATGCTGAAGCCTGGCGCCAGGCGCTGATCGGCCAGGGCGTACGGTCGGCACGGATGGAGACCGGCAACGTCGAAGGCTCTGGCTTGCACTTTGAGCTGTTGCGATAAGCTTCATTGGGCGAGCGTGTTCCGCGCGTTCGCCTACTCTTTGCTGACTCACTTTTCTTGAGACTTTACATGCCCAATAACGATCGGCTGTTGGTGCAGATTCTGCTCCTGGTGCTGTTTGGCGCGAGCTTCTGGGTAATGGCGCCGTTCTGGTCGGCGCTGTTCTGGGGCGCGGTGCTGGCGTTTGCCAGTTGGCCGCTGATGCGTTTGTTGACCCGCTGGCTCAATGGCCGTGAATCCCTGGCGGCGCTGTTACTGACGCTGGGCTGGATGTTGCTGGTGGCGGCACCGTTGGTGTGGCTGGGTTTCAACCTGGCGGACCATGTACGCGATGCCACGGTGTTCATCAAGGATGTGCAAGTCGACGGTCTGCCTGAAGCACCGACCTGGCTGGGCAGTATTCCCTTGGTCGGCGAGCGGTTGGTGGGTATCTGGAACAGCATCGATCAGCAAGGCGCAGCGATGATGCTGGCGATCAAGCCTTATCTGGGGCAGGTCGGTAACTGGTTGCTGGCGCGCAGTGCACAGATCGGCGGTGGCATCCTTGAGCTGACGCTGAGTATTGTCTTTGTGTTCTTTTTCTACCGGGACGGTCCGCGGTTGGCGGTGTTTGTCCATGGGTTGCTGGAGCGACTGATTGGTGATCGCGCGGGATATTACATAGACCTGGTGGCGGGCACGGTGCAGCGGGTGGTCAACGGGGTGATCGGCACCGCGGCGGCTCAGGCTGTGCTGGCGTTGATCGGCTTCCTGATTGCCGGCGTGCCCGGCGCGTTGGTGCTGGGGATTGTGACGTTTTTGCTGAGTCTGATTCCGATGGGGCCGCCGTTGGTGTGGATTCCGGCCACGGCGTGGTTGGCCTGGAAGGGGGAGTACGGTATGGCGGTGTTCCTCGGGATCTGGGGGACGTTCATCATCAGTGGGGTCGACAACGTGCTTAAGCCGTACCTGATCAGTCGGGGCGGGAACTTGCCGTTGGTGATTGTGTTGCTTGGGGTGTTTGGCGGGTTGATTGCATTTGGGTTTATCGGTCTGTTCATCGGCCCGACGTTGTTGGCCGTGGCTTATAGCCTGTTGACCGATTGGAGCAAGAGTCAGGCTCGGGTCGAGGATCGCCGGCCCTGAGGCGCTGGCACTGAACACGTTGGCGCGAGCTGAACGATGACGCGGTGTATCGGCCTTGCGACTCACATCGGCTCCGGCGGCCCAATCAGTCTGCCCATCACCCCAAACAACCCCAGCTCCCGAATCGCTTCCAGTTCCCCCTGCGTCTCCACCATCTCGGCAATCAACGGCAAATCAATGCTGTTGGTCGCCCGGAAAATCGCCTCGATGAACAGTCGTTTGTCGGTCTGTTCATCGATACCCCGAATGTAGGCTCCGTCGATCTTCAGGTAAGCCAGCCCTAACTGCGTCAAGTTACCGATCTGGCTGAAGCTGCCGCCGAAGTGCTGCAGCCCGATGCGATAACCAGTGTTGAGCAGGCTGTGGCTCAGACGTTGCAATTCTTCGGGGGGCGGCAGTTGGCGTTCGTCGATTTCCAGGGTCAGCAGCGGCGCCAGTTCCGGCAGTGACTCAAGTATGTCGCAGATCAGTTTGAGCTGGGTCTGATCGCGCAGGGTGCTGCCGGACAGGCTCAGTGCGAGCGGCCAACGGTTGGCGGCCAGATATTCGAGAGTGGTTTCGAGCATCGCCAGGTCGAATCGCGCTGACCAGCCAAGGCGCTCGATCCACGGTAGAAAATGCCCGGCGGCAATTGCCTCGCCCTGCGGGTCGAACAGGCGTGCGAGGACTTTGTGATGCAGCACCTGGCTGGTGTCGGCGCATTGCACCACCGGTTGAAAGTACAGCTGCAACTTGCCCTCGGTCAGCGCGTCGTCGATCCAGCTGCGCCAGTCGTGTTGGGACTGATTTGGCGCGGTATCGGAATGGGCCAAGTGTATCCACGGTCGCTCGGGGTGTTGTCGAGCCTGGGTCAGCGCTTGATCGAGGCGCAGCAGCACGTCGCTCGCCGGTTCGCCGGGGCGGTAGGCGACGACGCCCAGGTGCGCCACGGGCATGCAATCGCTGGTGCCGGTAAGGCGCAGGTTTTCCAGGGTGGCGCTGATTTCGGAGGCGAGGCGTGCGGCATCTGTGCTGCCCAGGCCCGGTGTCAGCAGGCTGAATTCTCCGCCTCGATTGCGCGCCGCGAGCCAGGTGCGACGTTCCGGTGGTTGCGTCAGGCGCTTGAACAGTTCGCCGACCGTGCTAATCAAGGCATCGGTGCGCTGGCCACCCAGGCGCTGATTGAGGCCGATCAGGTCGTTGATCCGCAACATCAGCAAGTGGCCGTCACTGCTTTGTTCGCAGACCAGCAAATGGTCGGCCAGTTGTTCATCCAGCAAACGCCGGTTGGCGAGGCCCGTCAGGCTGTCCTGATAGGATTCGATCCGCAGCTTTTCGCTGCGAGCCGCTTCTTCGGCGAACAGCGCTTTGAGCTTCTCGACCATCTGGTTCATAGCCAGCACCACGCGTTTGAGTTCCGGCGTGCGCGGCAGTTTCGGCAAGCTGCGGAACTCGCGTCTGCTGATGGCTTCAGCCTGTTTGACCATTCTGTCGAGCGGGCGCAATTGCCGGCGCAATAGCCAGCCCCCAAACACGGCGCTGAGCAGTCCACAAATCAGCAACCAGATCAGGCTGCCGAGGGTACTGTCCCAGAGTTTGGCCAAGGCAAACTGCGGATTGCTCAACACTTCGACCCGCGCCGTTTGCTCCCAGCCACGCATGATCAGTGCATCGCCACCCTGTGGGCGCAGGTTCACCAGGCTGATGAACCAGCCGGGAACACCCTCGATTTGCGCCGATGTGCTGCGTTCCACCAGCACCCGTTCATCCACAATATTGACGACCCGAATGCTGCTGAAATAACCACTGTCGAAAATCGAGCTGACCATCAATTCGATCATCGCCGGGTCGTCGATCTGCGCGGTCAATGAAAGGCCCAGCGCCGTGGCGGCGTCCTGGGCGTGGGAGCGCAACTGACCGAGCATCTGTTCGCGAGAGCTTTCCAGGCTGACAAAAAAACTGCCGCCGAAGGCCACCAGCAAGAACAGGCAAATGGCGAGAAACAACTGTTTGCGCAGCGACATAAAATGCTCCTTGCAATAGCGGCTAGCCTTCGCCCACGGCGAACCCTTCAAATTGCATCTTTTTCAACACCTCTTGCCAGCGCGACAGTTTTTTCGAGTCGCTGCTGCGTTTGCCGCCATTGGCGCCCGGCAAGTACAGGCCTTCGGCGTTGAAGGCGTACACCGGTAGCAGATCGTTGCGTTGGGAGGCGGGACGGATTTCGTCGATCAGGTTGTCCAGCACCAGCGGCTCGGCCGTGGGGCTGCCGTAGAAGGTCAACACCATATGCGCCTGGTTCTGGGTCAGGGCCTTGACGTAGGTAATGCGTAGTTTCTCACTGGGAATCCCGAGGTGACGCAGGCTGAAATATTTTGCCAGGGCGTAGTCCTCGCAGTCGGCGGCACCCTTGATCAAGGATTCGACGGGCGTGGCCCAGTAATCGGCCTGACGCCAGATACGCGTGTCGTCCTGAAAGCTCAGTTGTTGATTGAAAAAGCGATTGACCGCGTTCAGTTGTTCGCGCTCAGGCTGGTTGCGTTCGCTTTGCAGCATTTGACTCCAGGCCTCGATCCGTCCCCGGGCCAGGCCAAGGGGGCCGTAGCGTTTTTCGGCCGTTTGCAGAATCTGCGCAAAGTCCCAGTCAGCCCGGACACTGCCCAATCCTGCCAGTAGAAAACTCGTCAGCAGCAGCCATCCGCCGAACCGAAGTCGGAGCGTTGACCATCCTGGACTACGCGGACTGCGGGACATGTCTGGCTGCTCGGGTGCAGATGTCTGAAGTCTAGGCGGTGTTTACGATGAGGGAGGGCAGGTCGTCGGCCTACAAAGCAAAAGATCGCAGCCTGCGGCAGCTCCTACACCGACCGGGTACACCCTCAAAGGTATGGATGTACTCGATTGCGTAGGAGCTGCCGCAGGCTGCGATCTTTACCGCAAACGCTTGAGTTTCAAGACTTGCGCAGCGTCTTCTGCCGAAGAATGTAAACCGTCACTAATACCGCGCTGGTCAGCATGAACGCACGCGCCCACGGCAGGGGCACCAGATAGCAGGAAAGCAGGATGCTCGCCCACATCAAACCGATGGCGTAGACCTTGCCCTTGAGGGGAATGCCATTGCCGCTCAGGTAGTCGCGAACCCACGGTCCAAGCCGTGGATGTTCAACCAGCCAATGATAGAACCGCGGCGAGCTGCGGGCGAAACAGGCGGCCGCCAGCAACAGGAACGGTGTGGTGGGCAGCACCGGCAGGAAAATCCCGATGACCCCCAGCGCTACGCTCAGCCAGCCGATGGCCAGCAGCACGTAGCGCAACATCAGGGGGCGGTTGCCTATGGGGTTGTCCATAGGCAATACCTTAGTGGTGACGTGGCTTGAGAATCGCCGGTTTTTCGTCTGGCGCCTGGCACAGCAGGTACAGCGCGGTCAGGGCTTCCGGGATCTGCACGATCATGTCGTCCATCAGGTTGGCGTCTTTGGCGATGTCTTCGAACTCTGGCTGTTCGTCGAACAGACCGGAACCGACCATGATCGGCAGCAGCATTTCGCTGACTTCGTCTTCGGCGGTTTCGAACCAGGCGGCTTCGCGCAGGAATACGCCTTCCATGAAACCGATGCACCAGCCGCGCAGGTCGGAGTCATCCGGCTCTTCGCCCAGGTCGAGGTCGCATGGCAGCTCGAACTCTTCGTCGGACGCCAGTTGGCGGGCGATGTGCGCCTTGAGCAGCAGCAGAGTGGATTCGATCGCTTCACGCTCGGTGTCGTCGGCGTAATGCGGCTCTTCGGCGAACAGCGCGTCGATCCATTCACGGTCGGGAACGCTTTCGGAGCAGATTGACAGCGCGGTGAGGTAGCCGTGGGCGGCCACGTAGTCCAGCGCCTCGTCATGCAGCTCGTCGGCGTCGAGGAAGACTTGCAGGCGGGTTAGTTGCTCAGCGAAGGACATTAAAGGGCTACCTTGGGGAATATACGATGCGGGAATTCTAGGCCTTCTTGAGCGCTCAGGCCAGCCGCGCGGTGTATTTGCCCCTTTGCAGGCATGCGGAACACCGCATTCCCTGTGGGAGCGAGCCTGCTCGCGATAACGACATAACATTCAATATCAAAATTGACTGGCCCACCGCTATCGCGAGCAGGCTCGCTCCCACAAGTTGGCTTTGGTATGTCTTATCAGCGGCGCCCTTTGCCGGACAGGCGTCGGGTATACTCGCGCGTTTTGTGATGCCCTGCTGGCGTCACGGCTGAAATGTGCAGCGTCATGCAATGCGCACTTACGATTTGTCGGTGCAGCTTTCATGATTCTGAACCAGCCTTGCAGGGATGTTTCGGTGATTTTTGGAGTTTTTATGCTCGAACAGGCTCAACGCGTTCTCAAGGACATCTTCGGCTACGACAGTTTCCGTGGCCGTCAGGGTGCAATCATTGAGCGCGTGGCCAGTGGCGGCGACGCCTTGGTGCTGATGCCTACCGGTGGCGGCAAGTCCTTGTGCTTCCAGGTGCCGGCACTGCTGCGCGAAGGCCTGGCGGTGGTGGTGTCGCCGTTGATCGCGCTGATGGATGATCAGGTCGCCACCCTCGAAGAGCTGGGCGTCGCGGCGGCGGCGTTGAACTCCACGTTGAGCGCTGAGCAACAGCGTGATCTGGCGGCGCGAATCAAGCGTGGTGAGGTGAAAATGCTCTACCTGGCGCCCGAGCGCCTGGTTCAGCCGCGCATGCTGGCCTTCCTGCAAAGCCTTGAAATCGCCCTGTTCGCCATCGACGAAGCGCATTGCGTGTCCCAATGGGGTCACGATTTCCGCCGCGAATACCTGCAATTGGGCCAATTGGCTGAATTGTTCCCCAACGTTCCGCGCATCGCCCTGACCGCGACGGCCGACAAGCGCACCCGGGAAGAAATCGTCGATCGTCTGCATTTGCAGGATGCCGAGCGTTTCCTCTCGAGTTTCGACCGCCCCAATATTTTCTATCGCATCGTGCCCAAGGAACAGCCGCGCAAGCAGTTGCTGGCGTTCCTCGCCGAGCGGCGCAGCGATGCCGGTATCGTTTACTGCCTGTCGCGCAAAAAGGTTGATGAAGTGGCGGTGTTCCTCAGCGAGCAAGGTTTCCCGGCGCTGCCGTACCACGCCGGTCTGCCCAACGACACGCGAGCCCATCACCAGAAGCGCTTCCTCAACGAGGAAGGCCTGATCATGGTTGCCACCGTGGCGTTCGGCATGGGCATCGACAAGCCTAACGTACGTTTTGTCGCGCACCTCGATTTGCCAAAGTCACTTGAGGCCTACTACCAGGAAACCGGTCGCGGCGGTCGTGATGGCCTGCCGGCGGATGCCTGGATGGCGTACGGCCTGCAAGACGTGGTGATGCTCAAGCAGATGTTGCAAAACTCCGAAGGTGACGAGCGCCACAAGCGTCTGGAACAGCACAAACTCGACGCCATGCTCTCGCTCTGCGAAGAAACCCGCTGCCGCCGCCAGACCCTGCTCGCGTACTTCGACGAAGACATGCCCGAGCCGTGCGGTCACTGCGACAACTGCGTCGACGGCGTGCAAACCTGGGACGCCACCGAGCCGGCCCGTCAGGCGCTGTCGGCGATCTACCGCACAGGTCAGCGTTATGGCGTCGGTCATCTGGTCGACGTGCTGCTAGGCAAGGACAACGAAAAGGTCCGCAGCTTCGGTCATCAGCATTTGTCGGTGTACGGCGTAGGTAAAGCGATGGGGGAGAGCGAATGGCGCTCCTTGTTCCGACAGCTTGTTGCCCGTGGTCTGGCCGACATTGACCTCGAAGGCTACGGTGGGCTACGCCTGAGCGATACCTGCCGACCGCTGCTCAAGGGCGAAGTGACGCTGGAACTGCGCCGCGACCTCAAGCCGCAAACCACCGCCAAAAGCAGCAAGAGCCAGGCCAGCCAACTGGTTCGCGGTGAAGAGCGCGAACAGTGGGAAGCCTTGCGTGCCCTGCGCCGCAAACTGGCCGAAGAGCATGGCGTGCCGCCGTACGTCATCTTCCCCGACTCGACACTGCTGGAAATGCTCCGCAGCCAGCCGACCTCGCTGGCGGAAATGGCCACGGTCAGTGGCGTTGGTGCGCGCAAGCTGGAGCGTTACGGCGAGGCTTTCCTCGAAGTGCTCGGCGGTCAGGTCGAGGCGCCGAAAGTAGTGGCCGATGTGCGCCACGAGCTGATCACCCTGGCCCGGGCCGGCATGACACCACTGCAGATCGCCGGTCAGCTGCAATGCTCGGAAAAGAACGTCTACGCGATGCTCGCCGAGGCGATCGGCAAGCAGCAGTTGTCGCTTGAGCAGGCGCTGGACCTGCCGGAAGAGTTGATGGGCGAAGTCCAGGATGCGTTCCTCGACGGCGAAGGCGAACTGCCGCCGGTTTCAGAAATTGCTGCGCTGTTCGCAGGGAGAGTTCCTGAAGGTGTTTTGTATTGCGTTCGTGCCGCTCTGCAGTCGGAATTTGAAGTCTGAGTGACCTGCGGCACAGATGTAACGATTCAGTACAGAGCAAGCCTTGCCTATAGCCAAAGGTCATGCTTAGCTGACTAATAATTAGTTTTTCTCTATTTCAGTCTAATCATGAGTGTTTTATGCCGTTAACCGATCAACACCGCTTTGGCATGCAACTGGCCCAGATGTCTCGGGGCTGGCGTGCCGAACTGGACCGCCGACTGGCTGGCCTGGGCCTGTCCCAGGCGCGCTGGCTGGTGCTGCTGCACCTGGCGCGATTCGATGATGCCCCCACCCAGCGTGAACTGGCGCAGAGCGTTGGCGTCGAAGGGCCCACCCTGGCTCGACTGCTCGACAGCCTGGAAAGTCAGGGCCTGGTGCAACGCCAATCCGTGCTGGAAGACCGTCGGGCGAAAAAAATCGTCCTGTGTGCCCCGGCCCGGCCCTTGATCGAACAAATTGAAACCATCGCCACTCAATTGCGCCACGAACTGTTCGAAGGTGTCGATGAGGCGGATTTAAAGGTCTGTATGCGAGTCCACGGGCACATTCTGGCCAACCTGGAAAAATCTTGAGGCACAACCACGCGCCGGACTTTTGAGATACCCCGTTGGGCAGGCTATAAAGAACTACTAGGCAATATCGTGTTCGTACCGGATGTGCGAATACGTACAGGTTGGTTCTGGTTATCTAAGGGATGCTCATGCTCGAGAGTTGGCACGTTGTATTGCGGTGTTGCACCAGGCTGCTGCTGGTCGGTGGTGCCGTCACTTACTCGGCATTGACCCCTGCGCTGGGGTTGGGCGAGATCACCCAGCATTCGGCGTTGAATCAGCCATTCAATGCCGACATCGCCCTGGTGGACGCTGGTGGTCTGGAAGAGGGCGAGCTATCGGTCAGCCTGGCGACGGCGGACGAGTTCAGTCGCGCCGGCATCGAACGGGTGTTCTTCCTCAACAACCTGAAGTTCACACCGATCCTGCGGGGCAACCGCAGCCTGATCCGGGTGACTTCCAGCAAACCGGTCAAGGAACCCTTCCTGAATTTTCTGGTGCAGCTTAATCAGCCCAACGGGCGTTTGCTGCACGAGTACACAGTGCTGATCGATCCGCCGGGTTCGCCGGGCATTGTTCCCGTCAAAGACGAGCCCGAGCCGAGCCCTCAGTCTTCCGCGTTCCCGTCCGTCGAACCGGCTGTTGCACCGCCACCTGCTGCGAAGGGGGCGGCGCCCAAGCCTGATGTCGATAAACCAGCTGCCGCGCCTGCGAATGATGCTGTTGCCGAACAACTGGCTGCCAGCGTTTTGCAAAACCAGCAGTTGCAAAAGACTATCGATGAACTCAATGCGAAGCTTCAGGCTCAGGATGAGCAGATCGCCGGCCAGAAAAAGCAGGTGATCGAGCTGCAAACCCAATTGGCGGAAATCAAACAGGCATCGGTGCCGCCGGTTGCGCCTGAGGTGACGCCGCCGGCCCCGGCGATTGTCGAGACGTCCGAGACCACCCAATGGCCGCTGATCATTGGGTTGCTGGCAGTGGTGGCATTGGCGTTGCTCGGTGTATTCATTCGCCGTCAACGACAGCAGGTTCAGGCTGAGGTCCAGTCCGAGCCGTTACCCGTGCTGCCGTCACGTCATGAACCGGTGCTCAATCGCACGGCAGAACCGATCAAGCCGGCGTCTCAGCCGCAACCGCTAGCCGGTTCGGCCGAAGAGACTGCCGCAGGCGACGTGCTGGAAGGGGTCGGTATCTATCTGGCGTATGGCCGTTTGTCCGAGGCGGCCGGTTTGTTGCGAGACGCGTTGGTCAGGGAACCCCAGCGCACCGATCTGGCCGTGCAGCTGTTGGAAGTCCTCGGCAAACAGGGCGACGTGCAAGCCTATGACGCGCAGGAAAGCAGCCTGCGAGACGCCGGGTTCGATGCACAGCAACTTCAGGACATCCGCGCCCGCCATCCGAAGCTGATCAGCGCCGCACCGGTGGTCGTCGCCGCGGCGGTGGCGCCGCCCGTGCCTGCAATCCCTGAAGCGGCACCGAGCGATGAGTTCCAGTTGAACCTCGATGACCTGTCGATGGATTCGAATTGGGACCTGATCAGCCCCTTCGATAACTCATCATCCAGCGCTAAACCGTCGAATGAGCCAGCGCAGGTAGACGAATCCGGGTTCACTTCGAACCTGCATGTGTTGCCCGATGTTTTCGAATTGCCCGAGGAGCCAACGCTGGACGAGCCCGAGCTTGAGTGGATCGCCGAACCTGACGCTCAGTCTCTGGACGAGACCTTTCTCAACGAGTTCAGCGATCCTGCCCAACCGCTGGAGCTTGAGCCGCTGAATGCCGAATTGATGGATCTTGAGCCGGCCGGGCCGAGCAGCGCGGGTAAACTCGAACAGGCTCAGACCTGCATCGACGACGGTGATCTGGACAGCGCCATCGAGCTGCTTAACGAGTTACTCAAGGAAGGCGACGAACCGCTCAAGGAGACGGCCCGGACTCTGTTGGCCGGTATCCGCTAGGAAAGTCTTGGAGATCTAGTGTGGGAGCGGGCTTGCTCGCGAAGCAGACGATGCGGTTTATCAGAAAAACCGCGTCATCGTTCTTCGCGAGCAAGCCCGCTTCCACATTTTTATAGAGGATACCTGTAGAGGGTGTTCGCTTTGGAACGTCTGCGCGGCGGTAGTAAACACCGCGCATCAGGCTGACGTTCTGATTTTCGGTCGCGGGGCTTCGACGGCCTGCACGATCAAGGGGAAGAGGCACAGCAACAGACAGGACTGCAAACGGCGCATCATGGATCTCGGGGCGAGCGATAAGGCGGCTATTATAGCGACGCCCTCTGGCACAGGAGTTTTGCCAATCATGACCGCACGTAAACCGGAAATCGTCATCACCTACTGCACGCAATGCCAATGGCTGTTGCGCGCGGCCTGGCTGGCCCAGGAACTGCTCAGCACCTTCGGTGATGACTTGGGCAAAGTGTCTCTGGTGCCGGGCACCGGCGGGGTATTTCACATTTTCTGTGACGATGTGCAGCTGTGGGAGCGCAAGGCCGACGGCGGTTTTCCCGAGGCCAAGGTGCTCAAGCAGCGGGTCCGCGATCAGATCGATCCGGACCGCGACCTGGGCCACAACGACCGCACTCAGTGAGACGCAGTTTCTGCCGCCACGGCGTTCTTGCTTGAACTGCCGGATAGTCGGCTGGAGACCACGATAGCCACGATGATCAGTGCGCCGCCGATCAGCATGCGCAGGGTCGGGTTTTCATCGAACAGCAGCCAGGCCAGGGTGATGCCGTAAACCGGCTCCAGAGCAAACACCACTGACGCAGTACGGGCTTTGATCACCGCCAGGCTGGCGACGAACAGGCTGTGGGCGACGCCGGTGCAGAACACCCCGAGCAGGCCGATCCACAGCCAGTCGATGGCGCGCACTTCGCTCAATTGCGGCACCGCCACCGACAGCAGGCAGATCGCAACCACCACGTTCTGACACAGTGCCGCCTGCACCGGCGGGATTCGTCCGGAGCTGGCGCGGTTAGTCAGGGACAGCAGGGCGAACAGCAAGCCGGAAGCCACCGCCCATAACAGGCCAGTGGTGGCGCCACTGGCCAGATCGAAATCCGGCGTGACCAGTACCAATCCAATACTGACCAGCACCACCAGCAGGATTTCGTTGGCGCGGATGCGCTCGCGGAAGATCAGCCCTTCGAGGATTACGGTAAACGCCGGGAAACTGGCAAAGCCCAGGGTCGCAATTGCCACACCGGCCACCTTCACCGCGATGAAGAAACTCACCCAGTGCCCGGTCAGCAGCAAGCCGCTGAGCAGCAGGCGGCGCAGGTCCGCGGCGTCGAGTTTCTGCCAACGGGTATTGCTGGCGAACCGTGCGAAAAACGCCAGGGCGAGGACGGCAAACGCGGCACGGCCGAACACGATGATGGCCGGCGAGGCGGCGGCGAGTTTGCCGAACACGCCGGTCAGGCCGAACATCAGTGCACCGATATGCAGAGCGCCAAGGGCGGTACGGGGAGTCATTGCAATCCTTGATAAACGTATCGAATCCGGCCGACAACCGTCGACCCCTGTAGGCGCTGCCGAAGGCTGCGATCTGTTGATCCTGCTTTTGGAGATCAAGGTCAAAAGATCGCAGCCTTCGGCAGCTCCTACATTGAATCGTGCTGAGCCGGTTAAGTCTGTCGCCAGACTCGCGTCATTTGTCGCCAGCCTCGCGCCGCATTTTTCCGGGTGAGAAACCGAACTCGCGCAATACTGCGGCGGCGAACGCGCTCTGCGAGCTGTAGCCGACCCGACAGGCGATCTCGCCAATGGGCAACGCTGAATCGCGCAACAGGCCCACGGCAATGTGCAGCCGACGACTGCGAATGTAGTCCATCGGCGTTTGCCCGCATTCCGCCACGAACCGTGCGTGCAACCGAGCGCTGGACAGGCCGGCGATGCGCGCCAGATCGGCGACTTGCAGTGGATAGGCCGCGTATTGATCGATGTGCGCATTCAGCGCCGCATAAGGCAGACGCCGGCCGCCCACGCTGTCGGGTTTGGCGTTGTTCAGGCTGGCCAGCAACAGCACCGCGCCTTGCTGGGCGATCAGCGGATCACTGATCTGGCTGCCCGCCAGCCAACTCACCAGTTGGCTTTGCCCGGCGTCCAGCGACAGGCGCCCGGCGTTGTCGAGCAAGCGGCGGCTGGCTTCGGCGTGATCGCCAAGGGACTGCGAGACCCACTGATCGCTCGGCACATCCAGCACCAGGCAACGACTGCCATGGGCGCTGTCGCAGGCATGATGCGCCCCCGACGGCACGACCACGAAACTCTGCTGAACCACCTGACTGCCACGCCCCTCGACCTCGAAATCCAGCGCGCCTGACAGCCCGAACACCAGTTGTGCGTGGTCGTGACTGTGGACGATCAGATCTTGGGTGTATTGGCGGAGGGTGAGGATCGGTCTCATCGCAGGTCTCCCGGGGACAGGTCGCCAGTCTACACCGGCACTCGCGGACTCACTGTCACGACACTGACTTGTTTGTGTCACTGACTGTTAACGGCGCCGGCGCAAGCTCGCAAAAAATATCGCAGAGGTTGCCCATGACCAGCGCCGAGCTCGCCAAACCCAGCCGTAAGCAACGTGTGCGGACCTTGTGGATTTCCGATGTGCATTTGGGCACCCGGGACTGCCAGGCCGAACACCTGTCGCAGTTTCTCAAGGGCTACCACACCGACAAGATTTACCTGGTCGGCGACATCATCGACGGCTGGAAACTGCGCAGCGGCATGTATTGGCCGCAGGCGCACACCAATGTGATCCGTCGCCTGCTGACCATGAGCAAGCGCGGCACGGAAGTGATCTACGTCACCGGCAACCATGACGAATTCCTGCGCCGTTATTCGAAGCTGATGCTGGGCAACATCCAACTGGTGGACGAAGCCGTGCATGTGACCGCCGATGGCCGTCATTTGTTGGTGATTCACGGCGACCAGTTCGACGTAATTACCCGCTATCACCGCTGGCTGGCCTTTCTCGGCGATTCGGCTTACGAATTCACCCTGACGCTCAACCGCTGGCTCAACCATTGGCGTGCCCGTTATGGCTACGGCTACTGGTCGCTGTCGGCGTACCTCAAGCATAAGGTCAAAACCGCCGTCAGCTTTATCAGCGATTTTGAAGAAGCCATCGCCCACGAATGCGTCAAACGCGAGTTGCACGGGGTGGTGTGCGGGCACATTCACCATGCCGAGATTCGCAAGGTTGGCGGGGTGGATTACCTCAATTGCGGGGATTGGGTGGAGTCATGCACGGCGCTGATCGAGCATTGGGACGGTACGATCGAGTTGTATCGATTGGCCGATGCTCAGGCGCGGGAGGCCGAGTTGAAGGCGGTGAAGGTCGCAGAGCCTGCATAAAAGACAAAGCAAAATCAAAAGATCGCAGCCTTCGGCAGCTCCTACAGGGGATCGCGTTTCCTTGTAGGAGCTGCCGAAGGCTGCGATCTTTTGATCTTAGGCCGGCGAATGTTCTTCCATTACCGCCTTGTAAATCGAGTTCTTCGGCTGCGCAAACAGCCGTTCCACCATCGGTTCGAAGAAGCTCAGCGGTAGCGTGTCGTACGCCGGATCAAACGCCGCCGCATCGTACCGGGCACAAAACTCGATGGTCGCCTGATACTGCGGATGATCGCTGAATTGCTCGCGCAAATGCCGGTCCATGCCCAGGTGATGAAAGAAGTAATAGCCCTGGAAAATCCCGTGCTTTTCCACCATCCACAGGTTCTCGGCGCTGACGAACGGCTTGAGGATCGCCGCGGCGATGTCCGGGTGATTGTAGGAGCCCAGCGTGTCGCCAATGTCATGGAGCAGGGCACAGACCACGTACTCTTCGTCGCGACCATCGCGCCACGCGCGGCTGGCAGTTTGCAGGGAGTGGGTCAGGCGATCCACCGGGAAACCGCCGAAATCTCCCTCCAGTAACTTCAGGTGCGCCACGATCCGTTTGGGCAATTGCCGGGCATAGGCGCTGAAATCTGCGGCGATGATCGCCCAGTCTTCCTGCGTGCCGTCCTGCATATGGGTAAAACGGGCATGGACATTCATCGGCTATCCTCTTGTTCTGATCGAAAGGGATGCATTGAGTGTAGGGCTTGGATCCAAGGCTGCATTGGCTGCTCAAGACGCTTTTGTGGCCAATGGAGCCTAGAACGCCACGCGACCCAGAATCATGTCGCGGTACATGACGAAATCGCCGAGCAGGCTGTAAACAGGATGCTGAAAGGTGGCAGGACGATTCCTCTCGAAGAAGAAATGCCCGACCCAGGCGAAGCTGTAACCGGCCAGCGGCAGGGCCGGCAACATCCACCACGCGCCGTTGCCGATGGCCAGCGCCAGAATGAAAATAACCAGGGAGGTGCCGACAAAGTGCAATCGTCGACAGGTGCCGTTGCGGTGTTCACTGAGGTAATACGGGTAAAACTCAGCGAAGTTGTTGAAGCGTCTGATGTTTTCCACGACTGCGATCTCTGTGGTGACTATGCACGCTACAAGTTGTTCTGCGGGTAGCTTATTTAAGTCTAGAGTGATCATAGGCATCAGCCAGTGACAATAGGCGCCACTTTAGTATCCTTGGGTATTGGGTCGTGGCATGCGGCCATTACGTAGTAAACGCCATGAGCGAACGAACGACTTCTGCAAGCTGGGCGATGGGGATTGTCAAAGCACTGGAAATGGACGGCCTGGATTGCCGGGTTCTGTTCAAGCAGCTAGGGCTCGACTATGCGGCACTGGATGACCCGGATGCGCGCTTCCCGCAAGATTCCATGACGCGGCTCTGGCAGCGCGCGGTCGAGCTGTCCGGCAACCCGGCGATCGGCCTGAACATGGGCAAGGTGGTGCGACCGGCATCCTTCCATGTCGCCGGTTATGCCTTGATGTCCAGCCAGACCCTGGCCGAAGGCTTTCAACGTCTGGTGCGTTATCAGCGAATCATCGCCGAAAGTGCCGACTTGAGTTTCCGATTGCTGGATGAAGGGTATGCGCTGATTCTGACGGTCCATGGCGATCATCTGCCGCCGACCCGACAGAGTGCTGAAGCATCAATGGCCTGCGCTCTGGCACTTTGCGGCTGGCTGACCGGTCGCACGTTCCAGCCGCGCAAGGTTTTGCTGCAAGGCGATGAGCCCGTTGATCTTGAACCCTATAAACAAGCTTTCCATGCCCCGTTGATGTTCAACGCGCCTTATGACGCCTTGATCTTCGAGCGCGCCGACATGGAGGCACCGCTGCCCACCGCCAACGAGGCCATGGCGCGGTTGCACGACCGGTTTGCCGGCGAGTACCTGGCGCGGTTTTCCGAAAGCCGCGTGACCCACAAGGCGCGGCAGGTGTTATGCCGTCTGCTGCCCCAGGGCGAACCCAAGCGCGATGCGGTGGCCCAGACGCTGCACTTGTCGCAACGCACCTTGCAGCGTCGCTTGCAGGAAGAGGGCACGAGTTTTCAGACGTTGCTGGATGACACCCGACGTGAACTGGCCGAGCAATACCTGGCGCAACCGAACATGACCTTGCTGGAAATTGCCTACCTGCTGGGGTTTGCCGATCCGAGCAACTTCTTCCGCGCCTTCCGCCGCTGGTTCGATTCCACCCCCGGCGAATACCGGGCGCGGCTGATGGAAGCGCCCGTGCGGCTCAGTGACGCCAGAACGCCGGGATACACAGAACAAACACCGTAATGATCTCCAGCCGGCCCAGCAGCATGCCGAACGAGAGAATCCACTTCGCGGCATCCGGCAGGCTGGCGAAGTTGCCCGCCGGGCCAATCGTTTCGCCAAGCCCCGGGCCTACGCCAGACACCGTGGCGGCCGCGCCGGTAAGCGCGGTCATCCAGTCCACGCCCAGTAGCGACAGCAGCAGTGCGATGACGCAAATGGTGATGGCGAAGAAGAACGAAAAGGTCAGGATCGAGCGCACGATCTCTTCGTCGAGACGGTGGCCGTTGTATTTCTGCTTGATCACCGCGCGCGGGTGAATCAACTGGTTAAGGTTGGCCTTGAGCAGAATGTAGGCAACCTGGAAGCGGAAAATCTTGATCCCGCCAGCGGTCGAACCCGAGCAACCGCCGACAAACCCCAGATAAAAGAACAGCATCAGTGAGAAATTGCCCCAGAGGCTGTAGTCCCCCAGTGCAAAACCGGTGGTAGTCACTACCGACGTCACGTTCAGCGCCACATGCCGCAAGGCCTCCAGCCAGTGCAGCTGGGTGGTCCACCAGTACCAGGTGCCGAGCACCAGCCAGGTCACCAACAGCATGCCGAGCAGGCCTTGAACCTGTTCATCCTTGATCAGCGCCCGACGGTTACCGCGCAACGTCGCGACATACAAAGTGAACGGCAGGGCACCGAGAATCATGATGACGACGGCGACCCAATGCACCGCAGGCTCCGGCCACTTGGCCAAAGACTGGTCGGAGGTGGAGAAGCCGCCGGTGGAAATCGCCGACATCGCGTGATTGATTGCATCGAACGGGCTCATCCCGGCCCACCAGAACGCCAGGCTGCCGAAAATGGTGATGCCGACGTAGGCCGCAACGATCAAGCGCGCCACCATGTGCGAACGGGGCATGACCTTTTCGGAACGGTCCGACGACTCGGTCTGAAACAGCCGCATGCCACCGATGCGCAGTAATGGCAGAATCGCTACCGCCATGCCGATAAAGCCGATGCCGCCGATCCAGTGCAGCAATGAGCGCCACATCAGGATGCCGGGGGACATGCTGTCCAGACCGTTGAGCACCGTCGCACCGGTGGCAGTGATGCCGGACATGCTTTCAAAGAACGAGTCGGTGTAGCTGATGTGTTGGGTCAGCAGGAACGGCAGGGCGGCGAAGATGCATACCACCAGCCAGCTGCTGACGGTCAGCAGGTACATGTCTCGCGGACGCAGATGGATGTGCTCGGGGCGTCCGGGTATCACCAGGACCAGGCCGGCGACAAAGGTGATCATGCTGGCCCAGAGGAATGATGGCAGGTCGCTGGTGCGTTCGAAGATCACCAGGGTGGCCATGGGCACGACCATGGCGATGGCTAGCGTGATCAGGAAGATGCCGATGATGAAACCAATGATCCGTAAGGTCGGCAACGCCATGAAGTCCGCTCGGGCTGAAATAGTCGAAGGGCGCCATTCTACCTGCGGGGCAGGGCATGTAAACCGGCAGCCTTACGGCACTTACCGCTAGAATAGCCAAACATTTTCTACAGGAGGTGGCCGATGGAGGCTCTCGACGCTTTGCTCAACCGTGTTTCCGTCCCACGACTGCTCGATCCGGCGCCTACCGCCGAGCAACGGGAAGTGCTGTTTGGCGCCGCGATGCGCGCGCCAGACCACGGCCATTTGCAGCCTTGGCGCTTCCTGACAGTCGAAGGCCCGGCACGCGAGCAAATGGGTGAGTTGCTGGCCGAAGCGGCGAAGCTGCAAGACAGTGATGTGTCCGAGGCTTTGCTGGACAAGGCGCGCAACGGCCCGTTGCGTGCGCCGCTGGTGGTTGTGGTGATTGCGCGTTTGCAGGAGCACGACAAGTATCCCAAGTCCGAGCAACTATTGGCGGCCGGTTGTGCGGCTCACGGGATTTTGCTGGCGGCCTATGCGCAGGGCATTGGCGCGGTGTGGCGCACCGGTGAGCTGGCTTATTCGGCGCATGTGGCTAAAGGCTTGGGGTTGGCGGAAGGGGAAGAGGTGATTGCGTTTCTTTACCTTGGCACGCCGCAGAAAGAGCCGCGGGTGGCGGAGAAGGTTGATTTGACCGAGTTCGTTAGCGCCTGGCCCGGTAAGGCCTGAAGGCGTAGATTCAATGTGGGAGCGGGCTTGCTCGCGAAAGCGGTGTGTCAGGCAATGATGATGTCGACTAACACTCCGTCTTCGCGAGCAAGCCCGCTCTCACAGGGTTCAGGGTTGAACCACCGCCCCCCGGCATCAACGGCAATTCCAGGCTGGCAATAAACCCGCCCTCCGGGTGATTGGCCAGCACCAGACTGCCGCCATGCCGCTCCGCCGCACGGCGCGCAATGGCCAGCCCCAGGCCATGCCCGGCCGTTGTCTGCCCCGGTGCCCGATAGAAGGGTTCTGCCAGCTGATTCAAATGCTCGGCCTCTACGCCGGGGCCGTGGTCGCGCACACTGACCACAATCCTGTCGCCTTGCCGCAACGCCTGCATTTCGATCGGTTGCCCGACCGGGTTAAAGCGCTGGGCATTGCGCAGCAGGTTGTCCACGGCGCGTTCGATCATGGTCGGCCAGCCTTTGAGGTTCAGTTGCGGCTCGGCCTCAAGGCGCACGTTCTGCTCCGGCGAGCCCAGCTGAGCATCTTTTTGCAGGGTATTGAGCAGCGCGTTGAGGTCCACTTCTTCAGCACTGGCGTTGTCGGCGTCGACGCGTGCCAGTACCAGAATTTCGCTGATCAGCGCTTCCAGTCGATCGCATTCACGGGTCAGGCGTGGCCAGAGTTTTTCCCGCTCCTCGGGATTGGCCCGTTCGGCCAGCGCCAAGGCAATGCGCAGTCGGGCCAAGGGTGAACGCAACTCATGAGACACGTCCCGCAGTAATTGCCGCTGGCTGCCGATCAGGCTTTGCAGGCGTGCGCCCATGCGGTTGAAGTCGTTGGCCAGCACGCCGAATTCATCGCGGCGGTTGGCCAGTTGCGCCAGGCTGTTCTGTTGATACGTCGTCTGCCCGAGGTCATGCACCGCACCGCGCAAACGGCTCAGCGGTCGGGTGATGGAAAAGGTCACCAACAGGCTGAACAGGGTCAGCACCACCAGGGCGATACCCAGCGCACTCAACGGCCAGAGCAGGCTTTCACGGTGCCAGGCGTCCAGTTCCGGGTGCGGAATGCGGTAGATCAGCAGGTAGGTGTCGCCAGTCTTGGCGCTGGTGTATTCATCGGTCAGACGCCGCCATGGCAGGCGTCGATCATTATCGTTCTGCCTCGCTTCGAAGGCCGCCGCCCGCCGCGGGAAGGTGCCGCGTACGACCGGGTCACCGGCCTCGTTGAGCACCTGAACGTCGATGTGATACTGGCGCTTGCGCTGCTCCAGAATGTCCTGGGCGGCTTCTTCGCCCTGGCTTTCGTAGGTTTGCGTCCACTGTTCGGCCAGCGTATTGAGGCCCGGGTGGCGACTGAGAATCCACGCGTCCTGGTTGAGCATATGCCCGAGCAGAATGGAGAGCCCTGCAACCAGAGCGATGGCCAGCCAGAAGCTGGCCAGGATACGCCAGAACAATGAGCGCACAGAAAATCCTCAAACAAACGCAATCCATGTGGGAGCGGGCCAATGTGGCGAGGGGGCTTGCCCCCGTTGGGGCGCGAAGCGGCCCCGGCATTTCAAAGTTAAACCGCAGGTAAGGGTTTACGACTGCTTCGCAGCCGAACGGCGGCAAGCCCCCTCGCCACAGGCCCGCTCCCACATTAAATCGAGTGGCAACAGACCCAACAGGGTTTAGCCGTTGGGTCCAGGGGTTAGCGCATTATTGCGCTTTTTGCGCTTGCTGCGCTTTCCAGGCCTTGAACTCGGCCCATTCGGCGCGACGCTCAGCCTCTTTCTTCTGGATCTCGTCGAATTGCTTCTGTTGATCCGGTTTCAGCAGCGCGCGAACGTCGGCTTCGGCTTTCTTGTGCTTGGCCGCCATCTCGTCTTTCAGGGCTTTCTGGTCGGCTGGCGAGAGTTTTTCCAGGTACTTGTCGACCAATTGCTGACGCTCATGCATCTGCTCGCCCATGATCTTGCGGATCTGCTCGCGCTGTTCGCGGCTCAGGTCCAGCTGGCTGTAAGGGCCTTTACCGTGCATGCCGTGCATCTGACCGCCGTGGCGTGAGCCGTCCATGTGGTCACCCATCGGACCTGCGCCTTCAGGCATGGCCATGGCAACGGTCGGCAGGGCGGCAGCAAACATCAGAGCGATAAGAGTCTTGCGCATGGTGTATCTCCTTGTTTCGTTCCCGGTACGTTCCGGATGAGTACAGATTACGGAGATCAAGGTCAGCGGCGGTCAGCGGAGCGTAAAGCTTGGGTAAAGACGATTTTCTACCTTGCTGACAAAACTCCACAGCCACCAGTCTGTGGTGGGGGAGCTGCTGTGGCGAGGGAGCTTGCTCCCGCTGGACTGCGTAGCAGTCCCGCTTTTGGGGCCGCTTCGCAGCCCAGCGGGAGCAAGCTCCCTCGCCACAGGTTGCGTTTATCCGGTTCTTTCTCGGTTTTTACAGGCTGTAGTAGTAACCGCGACTGCGCAGGGCAATGATGCGTGGGCGGCCGTCGGGGTGCGGGCCGATTTTTTTGCGCAGGTTGCTCACGTGCATGTCCAGGCTGCGGTCGTACAGGGTCAGTTTGCGACCGAGGGCGATTTGCGCCAGTTCCTGTTTATCCAGCGGTTCGCCGGGCTGTTTGAGCAGGGCTTCGAGCAGACGGCTTTCGGAGACGGTGAGGGTGAATTCCTGTTCATCGATACTGACCACGCCGCGCACCGGGCTGAAGCACAAGTCACCCAGTTCGAGTTGGCTGGAGACGGCCGTTGGATGACTGCGGCGCAATACCGCGCGCAGGCGTGCTGTCAGCTCCCGAGGGTCGCACGGCTTGGCCAGGTAATCGTCGGCGCCGAGTTCCAGGCCGAGGATGCGGTCCAACGGTTCGCCACGGGCCGAGAGCATCAGCACCGGCAAATCCGGATGGTCGCTGCGCAGTTGCTTGAGCAGTTCCAGGCCACTGCCGTCCGGCAGCATCACGTCCAGCACCACGGCCGCCGGGGAAGTTTCGGCCAACGCCCGGCGCGCGCTCTGGCCATCGTGGCAGGCGCGGACCTGAAAGCCTTCCTGGCTCAGCCAACTGCTCAGAAGCTCACACAGTTCCTGATCATCATCAATTAATAACAGCTCGCTCATCACTCACTCAATTTAGCCATTGCCGACGTTTTCTGGTTGCACCACTGGCGAAGATACCGCAGAGCAGGGCCAATAGCGCAACTGCGGCACCGATAACGAACCATTGCTGTTGATCTGTCAGCAGGCGTGGCAACGGGCTGCTGGCCTGAGCCTCCTTGAGTTGCAGCTTGAGGCGCTGATTCTCCTGGCGCAACCGGCTCAGCTGAGCGCTTTCGCGTTCGCTATCGGTATTTTGCAGTTGTTTGCCCAGTTCTTCTCGTTGCTGTTCACTGACCTTCAATCGCTGCTGCAACTCGGTGATCTGGCTGCCGGCGCTCAAGGACAGCGGCGTCGAACTACCGCCATTGGCGCTTTCTTCACCATGGGCGGGCGCCATGATCGACAACGTCACCAACATTAGACACAACGGACCTTTGCGCATCGCAACTCCTGATTCCAATACGAGTATTGGGCAGGTTGTCGGCCGGTAAACAAGAATAATGAGCGATTGAACGCGCGATGAGCCGACAAGGCTCATCGCGCGGGAGGGCTTTACGGCAGGACTTGCTTGAACGGCTTGACCAAAACATTGGCGTAGACGCCTGCAGCGATATATGGATCGGCGTCGGCCCAGGCCTGGGCGGCGCTCAGGGAATCGAATTCGGCGACGATCAGGCTACCGGTGAAACCCGCCGCGCCCGGATCATTGCTGTCGACCGCCGGGTGCGGGCCGGCCAGTACGATGCGACCTTCGCCTTTAAGCACTTGCAGGCGCTCAAGGTGCGCAGGCCGTGCGGCCAGGCGGGCTTCCAGGGAGTTGGCGACGTCTGTGGCAATGATTGCGTAAAGCATGTCAGTCCTCGGTTTTTGGTGTTGTGGTGTCGGCGTCGTGCAAGTGGCGGGACAGGTAGATGCCCTGGCCGACCAGGAACAGCAACGTCATACCCAGGCTGCCGAAGACTTTGAAGTCGACCCAGTAGCTCTGGAAGGTGAACGCAACGAACAGGTTGGCGGCGCCGCAAAACAGGAAAAACCCGATCCAGGCGATGTTCAGACGGGTCCAGACCGGCTCCGGCAGAGTCAGTGCGTGGCCCATGATGCGTTTGATCAGCAGTTGGTCACCGACGAAGTGGCTGCCGATGAACGCGAGGGCGAACAGCCAGTTGACCACCGGGGCTTTCCATTTCAGGAAGGTCTCGCTGTGGAACGCCAGGGTCAGGCTACCGAAGACCAGACAGGCGATGAGGGTCAGCCACTGGCTCTTCTCCAGCTTGCGCTGTTTGATGAACAGCGTGCCGTAAACCACTAGGGAGCTGATGATCAGCATTGCGGTGGCGCTGTAAATACCACCGACAGTCAGTTGATGACCGCCAATGTCGACGACCCGTGGATCGATCTTGAAGACGATGAAAAACAGCAGAAGCGGGATGAAGTCGATGAATTGTTTCACAGTGGCAGCCAGAAGCAGGATGTGGCGGCATAATAACAAACATATTGACGCGCGATAGCGTCAGCTGATTTGAGGTTACACAGTCCTGTGAATGTTGATTTGCACTGCCATAGCACGGCTTCCGATGGCGCCCTCGCGCCTGCGGTACTGGTTGCGCGTGCGTTCGAGAAAGGCGTGCGAGTCCTGGCCTTGACCGATCACGACACCCTTGAAGGCCTCGACGAGGCCCGTAGCGCCGCGACGTCGCTGGGGATGCAACTGGTTAATGGCGTCGAATTGTCCTGCACTTGGGGAGGCGCCACCATTCACGTTTTGGGCTACGGTTTCGACGTCAATGCGGCGCCGTTGGTCGAGGCCATCGCAAAATTGCACGATGGCCGCTGGCTACGGTCCGAAGAAATAAGCCGCAAGTTGGCGTTGAAAGGCATGCCGGGGGCGCTTGACGGCGCTCGGGCCATCCAACAGGAGCTGGGTGACAGCGGTAATGCGCCTGCTCGTCCGCATTTCGCCGACTGGATGGTGCGCGAAGGTTTCGTCAAGGATCGCGCCGAAGCGTTCCGCAAATGGCTGGGCGCCGGTAAGCTGGGGGACGTCAAACAACACTGGCCGACCCTGGAAGACACCGTCGAAACCCTGCGCGCCGCGGGTGCCTGGGTCAGCCTGGCGCATCCCTGGCACTACGATTTCACTCGTAGCAAGCGTCGTCGCCTGATTGCCGACTATATTCAAGCAGGGGGCCACGCGATAGAAGTGGTCAATGGCCATCAACCCGCCGAACAGGTGGGCAGCCTGGCGATTCTAGCCCGCGAGTTTGGTCTGCTGGTCAGCGCCGGCAGTGATTTTCATGGCCCTGGAGGCTGGTCCGAGATCGGTGAATACCGCCCGCTCCCGGAGGATCTGCCACCACTGTGGTGTCGATTCAAACATGACCCAATTATTGCCGTCGTCTGAACAGGTAGAGAATGTGAGTCAATTTTTCCAGATTCATCCGGAAAACCCGCAACCGCGCCTGATCAAACAGGCTGTCGAGATCATCCGCAACGGCGGGGTGGTGATTTATCCCACAGACTCTTCCTACGCCATTGGTTGCCAGATCGGCGACAAAAACGCCGTGGAACGCGTGCGCCGGCTACGTCAGCTGGATGATAAGCACAACTTCGCGCTGATTTGCAGCGACCTGTCGCAGTTGGGGCTGTTTGCCAAGATCGATACCGGCACCTTCCGGGTGCTCAAGGCTCACTTGCCTGGCCCTTACACCTTCATTCTCAACGCCACCCGCGAAGTCCCGCGGCTGTTGCTGCACCCGAAAAAACGCACCATCGGCCTGCGTGTGCCAAGCCATCCGATTGCCCTGGCATTGCTGGAAGAACTCGGCGAGCCGCTGATGAGCGTGACCCTGATCATGCCTGGCGACACTGACCCGTTGAGCGATCCTTACGAAATGCGCCAGTTGCTTGAGCATCAGGTCGACCTGATCATCGACGGCGGTTTCGGCGGGATCAAGGCGTCCACCGTGATCAGCCTCGCCGACGGCGAACCGGAAGTCATCCGCGTCGGTTGCGGCGACCCTACGCCTTTCATGGCCGAGGCCTAGATGTCTGCAGTAGAACCCGTCGACAGCCAGGCCGGCGCTCAGCAAGAACTGCCTTTTGCCATGGTCTATGGCCAGGCGGTCATGGAAATGCCGCTGGACCTGTACATCCCGCCGGATGCGCTCGAGGTATTCCTTGAGGCCTTCGAAGGCCCGCTCGACTTGCTGCTGTACCTGATCCGCAAACAGAACATCAACATTCTCGACATCCCGGTGGCGGAAATCACCCGTCAGTACATGGGCTATGTCGAGTTGATGCAGTCGGTGCGCCTGGAGCTGGCCGCCGAGTACCTGGTGATGGCCGCAATGCTGGCCGAGATCAAATCGCGGATGCTGTTGCCCCGTGCCGAGACGATTGAAGACGAAGAAGACGATCCTCGCGCTGAGCTGATTCGCCGCTTGCAGGAGTACGAGCGCTTCAAGGCTGCTGCCGAGGGCATCGATGGCCTGAGCCGCGTCGGCCGCGACGTGGTGGTGCCCAAGCTCGATGCCCCGGAAGCCCGGGCACGCAAGCTGTTGCCGGATGTGAGCCTGGGAGAGTTGCTGATGTCCATGGCCGAGGTCCTGCGCCGTGGCGACATGTTCGAAAGCCACCAGGTCAGCCGTGAAGCGCTGTCCACCCGCGAGCGCATGAGCGATGTGCTGGAACGGCTCAAGGGCGGCGGTTTTGTGCCGTTTGTCGAGCTGTTCACCGCTGAAGAAGGGCGCTTGGGGGTGGTGGTGACCTTTATGGCGATCCTCGAACTGGTCAAGGAATCCTTGGTCGAGCTGGTGCAGAATGAGCCGTTCGCGGCGATCCATGTCCGGGCCCGAGCCGAATAACGAGTTGAATCATGAACCTGACTGAACCCCGCGAGCTGGCGCCACTGCTTGAAGCCTTTCTGTTGGCCTCGGGAAAACCGCAATCGCTGGAACGCCTGTTCGAACTCTTCGAAGAAGGCGAGCGGCCGGAACCACCCGTTTTCAAGAAAGCGCTGACGATTCTGGCCAAATCCTGCGAGGGCCGTGCGTTCGAGTTGAAGGAAGTCGCCTCCGGGTATCGCCTGCAGATCCGCGAAAAGTTCGCGCCGTGGGTCGGACGTTTGTGGGAAGAGCGGCCGCAGCGCTATTCCCGCGCCATGCTCGAAACCATGGCCCTGATCGCCTATCGCCAGCCAATCACCCGGGGCGAGATCGAAGACGTGCGCGGCGTGGCAGTCAACAGCCACATCGTGAAAACCCTGCTGGAACGTGAGTGGATCCGTATCGTCGGTTACCGCGACGTACCCGGCAAACCCGCAATGTTCGCCACCACCAAGGCCTTTCTCGATCACTTCAACCTGAAAAACCTCGACGACCTGCCGCCGCTCGCCGAACTGCGTGAGCTGGAACCTGATCCTGTCCTCGATTTCGACGACGCTCCGGTGCCAGCTGGGTTGCAAGAACTGGCCGACGCCAGCGCCGAACCTGAAGAGCCGAAGGAAGAAACCAGTTTCCACACACTGTTGCTGGAACTGGACACCATGGAAGAGGGGCTCAAGACCGACTTCGACGATTTGCTGCGGGATGGGGCGGTGACCGAGACTGAAGGGGAGCAGGCTCAGCCCGAACCTGAAACCGAAGTTGAACCTCAGGTCGAGGCTGAACCAGAACCAGAACAGGAAGATGACATTCTTGGCGTTGCCGAAGCTCGCGAAAAGCTCCTGGCCGCCGTCGCCGCTCTCGAACAGTCGCAACCCGAGCCCGAGCTGACCGACGAAGAAGCCGAAGCCAAGGCTTTGGCAGAAGCAATCGAGGCCGAGCGCCGCCAGTTCGAAGATTGACCTAAATCCTGTGGGAGCGAGCCTGCTCGCGATGAGGGAGTGTCAGTCGACATCAATGTTGTCTCAGACACCGCTATCGCGAGCAGGCTCGCTCCCACATTGGTTTAGTGTCGCGGTTGAGCAAACCCGGCACCACCGGTCGGCGGAAAATCAAGTAAGTCTTCATTAGTCAGCTAGTCTCTGATGCGCGAACGTCTCCATGAGCGTATGATTCGCGACCCTTCGGCGATCGCTTCGCCCAAGTTCTTCAAAAAGTACCCAGATTTACATCGCTTCAGGCAAAAGCCTGAACAGACCACACCGGGAGGTGCCCAGATGAGTATCAACGACCAGAAAGACGACCAGGAAATCGGCCCAGCAGGCGAAAAGCTGCAGAAAGTCCTCGCCCGTATCGGCGTAGGCTCGCGCCGTGACGTAGAAGCCTGGATCAGCCACGGCCGCATCAAGGTCAATGGCAAAGACGCCACCCTCGGCCAGCGCGTCGACCTGCATGACGCCATCACCATCGATGGCCGGGTGATCAAGCGCGAAGAAGCCGCCGAGTCGGTACGCCGCGTGATCATGTACAACAAACCCGACGGTGAAATCTGCACCCGTAACGACCCTGAAGGTCGTCCGACCGTGTTCGACAAGATGCCGCGCCCGAAAGAAGGTCGCTGGATCAACATCGGTCGTCTGGACATCAATACCACCGGTTTGCTGATGTTCACCACCGACGGTGAATTGGCCAACCGCCTGATGCACCCATCCTACGAAATGGACCGTGAATACGCGGTACGTGTACGTGGCGAAGTCGACGACGAGATGATTGAACGCCTGAAAGCAGGCGTGGTGCTCGAAGACGGCCCGGCCAAGTTCACCGACATCAAGCAGGCTCCGGGTGGCGAAGGTTTCAACCACTGGTACCACTGCGTGGTGATGGAAGGTCGTAACCGCGAAGTCCGTCGTCTGTGGGAATCCCAAGGTCTGGTGGTTAGCCGCCTGAAACGCGTGCGTTTCGGTCCGGTGTTCCTCAACTCCGACTTGCCGATGGGCCGCTGGCGCGAAATGAGCCAGTACGAAGTCGACATTCTCAGTGCTGAAGTCGGCCTGACGCCGGTGGCGATGCCGCAAATGAACGCCAAGAGCAAAGACAAGCTTGAGCGTATGCAGCGCAAATCGTCCCGTCCGGTGGGCAAGACCGAACGCGTGCGTACCTTGCGTCCAGCCGCCGGTGCGACCGCTGCCAGCCCGCGCGAATCCCGCGAGCCACAGATCGAAGGCGAACGTCCGGCCCGCAAGCCAGCGCCACGCCAGGACGGCGAGCGCGGTCCACGTACGCCGCGTCCGGCCAACGGTCGCACTGAGCGCGGCGAAGGCCGTGGTGCTCCGTCCGGTGGTCGTAGCGATCGCGGCGCGCCTGCCGGTCGTGGTACGCCCGTGGCAGACCGCCCGGCCGATACCAAGCGCCCGGCCAAGCCGGCGCCGAAGAAACGCCCAGGCATCGTGCTGGTCGACCGTGACGCGCCATCAGGCAAGCGCCGCGGCGCACCCGCAGGCTCCGGCCAGCGTCCGGGCTTTGGTCGTCGCAAGCCTGAGTAATCGGTAAGCGCTGCATGAAAAACGCCATCCCTCGGGATGGCGTTTTTTTTGGCTGTCTTTAGTTTTGTGGTGTTTGTGAGTCCGTCATCGCGAGCAGGCTCGCTCCCACATTCGATCGCATTTTTTCCCTGAGAACTCGGTCCACTGTGGGAGCGAGCCTGCTCGCGATGATGCCGGTGGCGGCACCGCTATTTCCGGTCTAGAAAACAAACCGTCCATCAAACAGCGGGTCATCATCCAGCGCCAACACGCCACTGGAGAAGATCAGGTCCAAATGATGGCTACCTTTGGCACCTCCGCCCAGCCCAAGGTGCAAGCCGCAATGGCGCTCCTCGAACCCGGCATTGCGCGCATACAAATCTTTCACGCCTTCGTTGGTGCCGATCCCCAGTTCCTCGATTCGCCGATTGGACGGATTGGCGTCCAGGTATTTGTTGAAGTCATGCTCCAGTCCCGGCACATCGGTGGCGATTTTGCTGATGGTGGAGTTTTCGATCCACAACTCCAGCGGTGACGCCAATACGCCGTACTTGCGGGCAAATGGAATCGTACTGAGGAAAGTCCCCATAAACTTCACCCGCCCATTAATGGCCTCGCTATGAGTGGCGATCTCGCCGGGCGCCAGGTCGAAGTTGCCGATACCGTTGATGTCGGTCCACTTCTTGATGCTGTTCAAGGGTGTTTCGAACCACGACCCATGATCATCTTTGAAGCTCAGGGTAGTGGCGTGGGACATGCGCTGGATCAAGTGGCTGTTCAACCCGGCAATTCGCTGCGGGGTGACGCTGAAAGTGTCGTAGAAGTAATCGCCGTAATCCTTGAACAACAACGACTTCTTCCAGTTCTGCGCCATCACGCCTTGCAGCGCGCGGACAAACTCCGGGCCGTCGGGACGCGGGTTGGGCAGGGTGGAAGAGTCGTAGAAGAAAATGTACAGATCGCTGTCGGTAATCGCCTGGGCCAGCAATTCGGTGGGTTCGAGGTCCAGACGCATCGCGCTGAAGCTGAACCGTGGGCTGTTACCGGCCTGTTCGGCGATGGCGCCGGTCAGTGCCTCGTAATCAGCGGTATGGCCGAGCAAGACCTTCGCCGGGTTGATACCGGCAACGGCAGGGTGATGTTCGAGGTAGTAAAGGAAATGCGAGATGGCGCGTTGCTTATCCATGTAGTCCTCCCTGACAAGCCGAGAATGTGGCAGGCGCGACCGGCCGGATCGTGCCTGCCGGGATGTCTTACAGAGGCCACATCGCCGTGCCGAACGGAACGACCGCGTCGGCTTGCATCATTTCGACGGCGGCATCATGGGTCGGTGCTTCAAACCAATCGTCCAGTTGCAGTTCAGTGTCCAAGTCTTTGTCCAGTGCTTGCATGGTGAATCTCCTAGATGACTTCTTCGGTAAGAACAGCTTCGGTAAGAACAGCGGCGTGCTTTTCACTCGTTGAAGAGCGCGTCAACGTGCCGGTCGATGCGGCTCGGCAAGTCGCTGAAAACCTAGTTCACAGGTTTTTAAAATGCAAAAAAATAGTTAAACAATTTTCATTTGAACTATTTATTCCATTTTTAGAGAGCCCATTTTCTTAATAAAAAACAGAAAACTAAGTCGGATATTTGCTTAGGAAGCTTCCTATCGTCAATTTACAGTCAGCTGCCCTCTGGATCTGATTTGGAAAACTTGCGTTACGCCTTGTAAATAAAATGTTACGAAAACTCGTCTCAAACCCCATGGAATGCTGCTGAGGAAAGGTCTGTAAGGAAAACCTGCCGGCCGCCGCCGACTGGGTGGCATTCAAGGGCTCTGGCACGCTTGTTTCAGCAGCGTATGAAGGGTGAGATGCGCCCCATGCCTGTCGTGCAGGTGCATAACAAGAAGGAGGCGCAATGAACGCCGTGACTCATCTCCATCTCTCCCCGAAGGGCGATTTTTCCGCTGCCCTTATCGATGACCTGCAAAGGTCTGACTCAATTTTTGCAGTCGCCCGAGACCCTCGAGGCGGACACAGGCAATCCCGGCAACCGACGCGCTGATCCAGCGGTGTCTGGCAGCAGGGGGTTACAGGTGTACAATGCGCCGCGTTTTAACTGTGACCCTCTGCGCAACAGCGCAATCCTCAAGGCTATCCGCCTTGTTCACTCCGCCGCGTCACGAGCGTGTCGGGTTCGATTTCGTCACAGATAAAAACAAACAGGTGACGCATGACTGTCGTAAAAACGCTGAACTCCTGGTGCCTGCGCTGGGGTTTGATCGGCGCTGCTTGAAATCGCAACCGAGCAGCAACGTCTACTGAACATCATCAAACCTTGCGTGAGACCCTTTTCATGAGTGGACAAAACTCGCATTCAGGCGAGCTGAAACGCGGCCTGAAAAATCGCCATATTCAACTGATCGCCCTCGGTGGCGCGATCGGTACCGGGTTGTTCCTCGGCTCGGCCGGCGTGCTCAAATCCGCCGGCCCGTCGATGATCCTCGGCTACGCCATCTGCGGCTTCATCGCTTTCATGATCATGCGCCAACTGGGCGAAATGATTGTCGAAGAACCGGTTGCCGGTTCGTTCAGCCACTTCGCCCACAAATACTGGGGCGGTTTTGCCGGCTTCCTGTCGGGCTGGAACTGCTGGATTCTGTACATCCTAGTGGGCATGTCCGAGCTGACCGCGGTCGGCAAATACATCCATTACTGGGCGCCGGACATCCCGACCTGGGTATCGGCAGCCGGGTTCTTCGTATTGATCAACCTGATCAACCTGGCCAACGTCAAAGTCTTCGGTGAGGCCGAGTTCTGGTTCGCGATCATCAAGGTCGTGGCGATTGTCGGCATGATTGCCCTGGGCAGCTACTTGCTGGTCAGCGGTCATGGCGGCCCGCAAGCCTCGGTGACCAACCTGTGGTCCCACGGCGGCTTCTTCCCGAACGGCGTAAGCGGACTGGTGATGGCCATGGCAATCATCATGTTCTCCTTCGGCGGCCTGGAGATGCTCGGTTTCACCGCCGCTGAAGCCGACAAGCCGAAAACCGTGATCCCGAAAGCCATCAACCAGGTGATCTACCGGATCCTGATTTTCTACATCGGTGCGTTGGTGGTTCTGTTGTCGCTGACCCCTTGGGACAGTCTGTTGGCAACCCTGAATGCTTCCGGCGACGCTTATAGCGGCAGCCCGTTCGTGCAAGTGTTCTCGATGCTCGGCAGCAACACCGCCGCGCACATCCTCAACTTCGTGGTCCTGACCGCGGCGCTGTCGGTGTACAACAGCGGCACCTACTGCAACAGCCGTATGCTGCTGGGCATGGCCGAGCAGGGCGATGCACCGAAGGCCTTGTCGAAGATCGACAAGCGTGGCGTGCCGGTGCGTTCGATCCTGGCGTCGGCCGCTGTGACGTTGATCGCGGTGTTGCTGAACTACCTGATCCCGCAAAACGCGCTGGAACTGTTGATGTCGCTGGTGGTTGCCACCCTGGTGATCAACTGGGCGATGATCAGCTTCTCGCACTTCAAGTTCCGTCAGCACATGGACAAGACCAAACAGACGCCGTTGTTCAAGGCTCTTTGGTACCCGTACGGCAACTATGTTTGCCTGGCGTTCGTGGTGTTCATCCTTGGTGTGATGCTGCTGATCCCGGGGATCCAGATCTCGGTGTACGCGATTCCGGTGTGGGTCGCGTTCATGTGGGTCTGCTACGGCATCAAGAACAAGCGCAGCGCCCAGCATGCGCTGCAGGCTGCAGGTTCCGCTGCCAAGTAAGTGCAAAGCGCAGAAACGACAAACCCGGCCATGTGCCGGGTTTGTTGTTTTCAGGGTTGATACAAAACCCTGTGGGAGCGAGCCTGCTCGCGATGGGGTCAGCACATTCAATATCGATGTTGTCTGACACACCGCTTTCGCGAGCAGGCTCGCTCCCACAGTTGATCTTCGGCGTGCCGGATATCTGATTCGCGGTATCCTGAACGCCCTGATACCGGACTTTTTTCCATGCTGGTGATTTCCAACAACGTGCATCTGCCGGATACCGAGATCGAATTGACGGCCATTCGTGCGCAAGGCGCCGGTGGGCAGAACGTCAACAAGGTCTCCAGCGCCGTGCATCTGCGCTTCGACATTCCGGCCTCGTCCTTACCCGAGTTCTACAAGGAACGGTTGCTGGCGCTGCGCGACAGCCGCATCACCAGCGAAGGCGTGTTGATCATCAAGGCCCAGCAATACCGTACGCAGGAAGCCAACCGCGCCGATGCGCTGGAGCGGTTGACCGAGTTGATCCTCAGCGCCACCAAGGTTGAAAAGAAACGCCGCCCGACCAAGCCGACCCTCGGTTCGAAAAAGCGTCGGCTCGAATCAAAGACCAAGCGCGGCAGCATCAAGGCCGGACGCGGTAAGGTCGATTTCTAACGCGCTTCTCTTTCTTCGCGATACTTGGGCGCCTGCCGGTACAGATAAACGCTCAGCATCAATCCGCTCAAAGCGGCGAGGGCGGCAAACAGGAAGATCGAGGCAAACCCGAATCCAGCCGCAATCGCACCCGCCAGCGGCCCGGTGATCCCCAGCGACAAATCGATAAACAGCGAGTACGCCCCGACTGCCGCGCCGCGGCTGGAGGCGGGCACCAGGTTGACCGCTTCCACGCCCAGCGCCGGGAACACCAACGAAAAGCCGAAACCGCTCAGCGCCGCACCCGCCAGTGCCCAATGGGCATCGGGTGCCAGCCACAGCAGCAACAGTCCCAGGGTTTCCACCGACAAGCAGGCAATCGCCACGCGAAAGCCGCCGAGGCGGTTGATCAGGTTACCGAACAGCAATCGCGCACCGATAAAACTGGCGCCGAACAGGCTCAGGCACAGCACCGCGTTGGACCAGTGCTGAGTGGCGTAATACAGGGTGATGAATGTGGCAATAGTGCCAAAGCCGATGGAGCCCAAGGCCAGGCCGCAACCGTGAGGAAACACCCGCCCCAGCACATGCATGAACGGCAGGCGTTCGCCGACAACGATCGGTGCAGCGGTTTTTGGCCAGGCCAGCACCAGGCCCAGAACGGCCAGCAGCACGATGCTCACGCCCATGCTCCACAAACCCAACTGACTCACCAGCAGCACCCCCAACGGCGCGCCGACCGCCAGTGCGCCATAACTGGCGATGCCGTTCCAGGAGATGACCTTGGCAGTGTTCGCCGCGCCGACCCGGCCGATGCCCCAGCCGATCGAACCGGAACCGACCAGGCTTTCTGCGCTGCCGAGCACCAGTCGGCCGATCAACAGGCTGATCAGGCTCAACATCGGCAGGCTTTGCGTCCAGGCCGAAATCAACATGAACACACCGCTCAAACCACAGCCGGCGAGGCCGTACATCACTGCCAGTTTGCTGCCCTTGTTATCGATGATGCGCCCGGCGTAAGGGCGACTGAGCAGGGTGGCCAGGTATTGCACGCTGATCACCAGCCCGGCGATCACGGCGCCGAAACCGAGGTCGCTATGGACGTAGCCCGGCAATACGGCCAGGGGAATGCCGATATTCAGGTAACCGATGAACGTGAACAGGACGATGGAAACGACTTGCAGCGTGACCGCCATGGGGCGCTGGGTTTCTGACATGGGTAAAAGGTCCACGGGGCAGCAGGATAGATAGGCTGCTTATGATAGCGGCGCGGGCGGTCGCGGGGCGTGGAAAAGTAAAACTATTTGCCGGGCGGGGATAATCAGGATTTGGCGGGGGCAACCAATTGCGTCGTGACCAGGGCGGCCAGGGCGTTTTCTTCGCTGCCGAAGCGGGCCAGCAGGGCGGCTTGTTTCTCGGGGGAAAGGCGGTTCCAGATCTCGATCATCTTCTCGGCGGTGCCGATCAGGACGCTGGCCTGGGTTGCACTGAATTCGTCGGTCATGGGGGAGGCTCAAGGTTCAGGCGGTGTGGAAAGCGCATATTAGCGCTTTCCACACGGTCTGGTCGTGCGGGTGTATCAGTCTTCGCTGTCGGCCTGGCGGCGTTCAGGTGCTTCTTTCGTCTCGGGCTGTTGGGCACCGGCTTGTTGCGTGGTTGTCTGCTCAGTTTCGTGCAGGCTTGGGAAGGGGAGATTAGGGATCTCGTGCATGTCGCGCTCCTCGCTAAGTCTGTTGATAGATCTGGTAGATCCGCGCTTTTAAAAAAGCCTGCGCAGGATACAGCAGGAGAAATGACAAATAGACTTTTATATCCAATTGTTGCGACGGATGGGATTGTCTAGACAGGTCTGTGTAGGCGCTGGCGCAGCCTGCGATTTTGGGGGGGGGGTGGAGATCAAGATCGCAGCCTCCGGCAGCTTCTACAGGAGATTGCATTTCAAATGTGGGAGCGAGCCTGCTCGCGATAGCGGCGGCACATTCAGCATCAATGTGACTGAAAAATCGCTATCGCGAGCAGGCTCGCTCCCACAGGGGGCTTGCAGGTATTTGAGGGGTTACTTGCAGACCTCAGCGATAGCTTCGGCCAGCAAATCCAGACGCGTCGCATCAATCCCCGCGACGTTAGCCCGGCCTGAGCTGACCATGTACACGCTGTGATGCTCGCGCAGTTGCTTGACCTGTTCCGGCGACAAACCGGTGTAGGAAAACATCCCGCGTTGCACACCAATGTGCGCAAATCGCTCGCGCAAGCCATGGGGTTCAAGCGCTTCGACCAGACCGTTGCGCAACTGGGCGATACGCAAGCGCATGGCTTCCACTTCGTCGGCCCAGCGGCTTTTCAGCTCTGGATCGCCGAGGATGGTCGCGACCACGGCGGCGCCATGATCCGGCGGCGTCGACCACAGGTTACGGGCAATGTTGGCCAGTTGGCTGCGGATATCCACCAGCTTGTCGGCGGTTTTCGCGCAGACAATCAGTGCGCCGGTGCGGTCGCGGTACAGGCCGAAGTTCTTCGAGCAGGAACTGGTGATCAGCACTTCCGGCAACTCGGCGGCGAACAACCGCGTCGACCAGGCGTCCTGCTCCAGGCCGTCGCCGAACCCCTGATAAGCGAAGTCGATCAGAGGCAGCAAATCACGACTGCGCACCACGTCCAGCACCCGACGCCAATCGTCATGGGACAGGTCGAAACCGGTCGGGTTGTGGCAGCAGGCATGCAGCAGAACCACATCGCCCTTGGGTGCTTGATTGAGCACCGCCAGCATCGCTTCCACGTCCAGACGGTTATCGCTGCCCACGTACGGGTAATGACTGACCTTGACCCCGGCCGCCGCGAAAATGGTTTCGTGGATCGGCCAGGTCGGGTTGCTCAACCACACGCCACGGCCCGGAAGGCATTGGGCGATGAAGTCGGCGCTCAAACGCAATGCGCCAGTGCCGCCCGGCGTTTGAGTGGCGCCGGCCCGTTGTTCGGCAATCAGCGCCGAATCAGCGCCAAGCACCAACTCGTTGATGACCTTGCCGAACGCTACATTACCGTGGCCGCCGATGTAGGTCTTGGTGGATTGACGATCCACCAAGTGCTGCTCGGCGAGTTTCACCGCTTCGGGGATCGGCGTCAGGCCCTGGGCGTCTTTGTAAACACCGACGCCAAGGTCGAATTTGCGCGGGTTAGGGTCCAGCGCATAGGCCTCCATCAGGCCGAGAATCGGGTCGCCGGGTACTCGACCTATGGCGTCGAAATGCATTATTTGCGGCCCTCGGCGTTCTTGGCCACTTCGTCGGTGCGCGCGGCCATGATGAAGTCGTTGCGGTGCAGGCCCTTGATGGAGTGACTCCACCAGGTCACGGTGACTTTGCCCCATTCGGTCAGCAGGCCTGGGTGGTGACCTTCGGCCTCGGAGATTTCACCGACGGCGTTGGTGAACGCCAGCGCGTGTTTGAAATTCTTGAACAGGAAAACTTTTTCCAGCTGCATCACGCTGTCGCGGACTTCGATATTCCAGTCGGGGATCTGCTTGATCAGGATCGGCAATTCTTCGTCGCTGACTTGAGGGGCGTCGGCGCGGCAGGCTTCGCAATGGGCTTGGTTTAATGTGGACATGATGGGTTCCTGAAATCGAATTATTGGAAATCGGCTGTCAGTGTCACCACGCTAAACCAAAGCGGTGGTTCCTGACAGACTCACTTGATTCTAAAAGCTGCGGATCACGCAGCCTTTGGCGGAAATTTCGGCGTGTGCAACCCCAACTGCATACCTTGCTTGACCATGCCCATGATGTCTTCGTGGGCCAGATCGAACAGGCGCTTGAGGTTCGGCAGGACAAAGTACAGCGGTTGCAAGATGTCGATGCGGTACGGCGTGCGCATGCATTCCAGCGGGTCGAACGCCTGATGCTCCGGCTCGTCCGACAGGCAGTAAACGGTTTCTTTGGGCGAGGACAGAATGCCGCCACCGTAGATGCGCAGGCCTTGTGGCGTGTCGACCAGGCCGAACTCGATGGTCATCCAGTACAGGCGCGCCAGGTACACGCGTTCTTCCTTGGAAGCCTGTAGGCCAAGTTTGCCGTAGGTGTGGGTGAATTCGGCGAACCAAGGGTTGGTCAGCAGCGGACAGTGGCCAAAGATCTCGTGGAAAATGTCCGGCTCTTGCAGGTAATCCAGCTCTTCGCGGGTACGAATAAAGGTCGCCACCGGGAACTGCTTGTTTGCCAGCAATTCGAAAAAGGTCTGGAAGGGAATCAGTGCGGGGACTCGGGCAACCTGCCAGCCGGTGGTTTCACCGAGGACCTTGTTGATTTCACCGAGTTGCGGAATGCGGTCGTGGGGCAGACCGAGTTTTTCGATACCGTCCAGGTACTCCTGGCACGCACGGCCCTCGACCACTTTCAGCTGGCGAGTGATCAGCGTGTTCCACACCGCGTGTTCTTCGGCGGGGTAGTCGATAAAACCTTGCGCATCGGGCTCGCGAGCCACGTATTGCGTCTGCTTCATGCTGCTCTCCTGCTAGGGGATTCGTTTTTGTTGTGTGTACAGCTATAGACCTAGAAATACCCCAAGGCGTGCGGTGTTGCAGCAGGTGATCCGCGTGGTACGTAGGAAAAATCTCGGCTTTTCGTAAAGTATTCGTTACGCATTGACCGCTATGGCGCAAGTATTGAGTTTTCCGGGTTTGAAAAGCGCTCTACCTGTCACATAATCTTGACGACTAACTGAGCCTCTCGGCAAAAAAATACATCCGGGGGCACTGCGAACCCCTGTGGGAGCGGGCTTGCTCGCGAAAGCATCGGCACATCCGACATTGATGTATCAGACAGACCGCTTTCGCGAGCAAGCCCGCTCCCACAGGTTGTGCGCTTGGCATCAACCTCTCACTGCAGTTACGGGCCTTTATATGCGTATCAAAGTTCACTGCCAGAACCGCATCGGTATCCTGCGCGACATTCTCAACCTGCTGGTCGAGTACGGGATCAACGTCGCTCGCGGCGAAGTGGGCGGTGAGCACGGTAATGCGATCTACCTGCACTGCCCGAACCTGATCAACATTCAGTTCCAGGCGCTGCGTCCGAAGTTCGAGGCGATTGGCGGGGTATTCGGCGTCAAGCGTGTAGGGCTGATGCCCAGCGAACGTCGGCACATGGAACTCAATGCCTTGCTCGGTGCCTTGGAGTTTCCGGTGCTGTCGATCGACATGGGTGGCTCCATCGTCGCGGCCAACCGTGCGGCGGCGCAGTTGCTCGGAGTGCGGGTGGACGAGGTGCCGGGGATTCCACTGTCACGGTACGCCGAGGATTTCGATTTGCCGGAGCTGGTGCGCGCCAACAAGTCGCGGATCAACGGCTTGCGGGTCAAGGTCAAGGGCGACGTGTTTCTCGCCGACATCGCGCCACTGCAATCGGAGCATGACGAAAGCGAGGCCATGGCCGGTGCGGTGTTGACGTTGCACCGGGCGGATCGGGTGGGCGAGCGCATTTATAACGTGCGCAAGCAGGAATTGCGCGGCTTCGACAGCATTTTCCAGAGCTCGAAAGTGATGGCTGCAGTGGTGCGCGAGGCGCGACGCATGGCGCCACTGGATGCGCCGCTATTGATAGAAGGCGAAACCGGCACCGGCAAAGAGTTGTTGGCGCGGGCCTGTCACCTGGCGAGCCCGCGTGGGCAATCACCGCTGATGGCGCTCAACTGCGCCGGTCTGCCGGAATCGATGGCCGAGACCGAATTGTTCGGCTACGGCCCCGGCGCCTTCGAAGGGGCGCGGGCCGAAGGCAAGCTCGGGCTGTTGGAGCTGACGGCAGGCGGTACGTTGTTTCTCGATGGCGTCGGCGAAATGAGCCCGCGCTTGCAGGTGAAATTGCTGCGCTTTCTGCAGGACGGTTGTTTCCGTCGTGTCGGCAGTGATGAAGAGGTCTATCTGGATGTGCGGGTGATCTGCGCGACTCAAGTGGACTTGTCCGAGCTGTGCGCTCGCGGTGAGTTTCGCCAGGATTTGTACCACCGCTTGAACGTGCTTTCGTTGCACATCCCGCCGCTGCGCGAATGCCTCGACGGATTGGCGCCGCTGGTGGAGCACTTCCTCGATCAGGCCAGTCGACAGATCGGTTGCCCGTTGCCGAAATTGGCGCCGGCGGCGATGGAACGGCTCAGTCACTATCACTGGCCGGGTAATGTGCGGCAGTTGGAAAACGTACTGTTCCAGGCGGTTTCCCTGTGCGACGGCGGCACCGTCAAGGCCGAGCACATTCGTCTGCCGGACTACGGCGTGCGTCAGCCGCTTGGCGATTTTTCCCTTGAGGGTGGCTTGGACGAAATTGTCGGGCGCTTTGAGAAGGCGGTGCTGGAGCGTTTGTATTCCGAGCATCCGAGCAGTCGGCAACTGGGCAAGCGGTTGGGGGTTTCGCATACGACCATTGCCAATAAGTTGCGTGAGTACGAAGTCGGTAAAGACAACACCTAATTCTGTGGCGAGTGGCTTCTGTGGCGAGGGGGCTTGCCCCCGTTGGGTTGCGAAGCAGCCCCAAATGCAGCAACCGAATATTGTCAGGTAAAACGCATCGGATGGTTTTGCGGCCGCTTCGCGCCCGAACGGGGGCAAGCCCCCTCGCCACAGGGAACTGAGTCGGTCATGAAGGCCGGCTCTTGCCTCCTACCGGCATAACACCGCCGGTTTTTCGTCTTCGATACATTCCCCCAATCCCCTCTGAATCCCTCAAGTCCTTTGTTTGCCGGGCCCTGCGCCGCCAGAAAAAAGTTGGTCTGCAAATTGCTTATGGCTCAGCAGTACAGCGGTGGGCGGCAAACGTCCGGCATGCAGAGGAAAGAGTGTGGACAAGTACCTTTATGTGGCAATGACCGGCGCCAGCCAGAATGCACTGGCGCAGAAGGCTCATGCGAACAACCTGGCGAACATCTCTACCAATGGTTTTCAGAAGGACCTGGAACAGGCCCGTTCAATGCCGGTGTTTGGTGACAGCTTTCCGGCGCGTGCGTTTGCCATGAGCGAACGTCCGGCCACCGACTTCTCTGCGGGCTCGCTGGTGGAAACCGGTCGCGACCTTGATGTCGCGGTGCAAGGCAGCGGCTGGATCGCTGTGCAGAACCCCGATGGCGGTGAAAGCTACGTGCGCACCGGCAGCCTGAACGTTGACGCGCTGGGCGTGCTGCGCGCCGGCAACGGTATGCCGGTGGTAGGCAATGGCGGGCCGATTGCCGTGCCGCCCGAGCAGCAAATCGAAGTCGGCGAAGACGGCACCATCAGCATTCGTGCGATGGGCGAAGGCCCGCGTGTAATGGCCGAAGTCGACCGTATCAAACTGGTCAACCCCGACTTCAAGAACATGACCAAAGGCCTGGACGGTTCGATCCACACCAAGGACGGCAAGCCGGCGCAGGCCGATGCCAACGTCAAACTGGTGTCCGGGTTCCTTGAGTCGAGCAACGTCAATGCCGTGGAAGAAATGACCTCGGTGCTGGCGCTGGCCAAGCAGTTCGAGCTGCACATCAAGATGATGAACACCGCCAAAGACGATGACCAGGCCATGGCTCGGGTCTTGCAGATCAGCTAATTATCAGAACGTCGCGCCGTAAAACAGGCGCACGAGGAGAATCGAATGCTTCCGGCTCTATGGGTTGCCAAAACTGGTCTGTCCGCCCAGGACACCAACCTCACCACCATTTCCAACAACCTGGCGAACGTATCGACCACGGGTTTCAAACGTGACCGCGCCGAGTTCCAGGACTTGCTGTATCAGATCAAACGCCAGCCAGGCGCCCAGTCGACCCAGGACAGCGAATTGCCGTCGGGTCTGCAAGTGGGTACCGGTGTGCGCATCGTCGGCACCCAGAAAAACTTCACCGCCGGTAGCTTGCAAACCACCGAGCAGCCGTTGGACATGGCCATCGACGGTCGCGGTTTCTTCCAGATTCTGCAGCCGGACGGCACTACGTCCTACACCCGTGACGGTACGTTCCACCTGGACTCCAACGGCCAGATCGTCAACGCCAGCGGCTTCGCCCTGGAACCGGCGATTGTCATTCCGAACGACGCCCAGACCTTCACCGTCGGCCGTGACGGCACCGTGTCCATTACCGTTGCCGGCAACCCGGCCTCCCAGGTGATCGGCAACCTGCAAACCGCCGACTTCATCAACCCGGCCGGTCTGCAAGCGGTGGGTAACAACCTGTTCCTGGAAACCGCTGCCAGTGGTGCGCCGCAAGTCGGCACCCCGGGCCTCGCCGGTTTCGGCACCACGCTGCAGAACACCCTGGAAACGTCCAACGTCAGCACCGTTGAAGAGATGGTCAACATGATCACCACTCAGCGCGCCTACGAGATGAACTCCAAGGTGATCTCCACCGCCGACCAGATGCTCTCGTTCGTAACGCAGAATCTGTAATCAAGTCTATGAGGCGGCCATGAGGTCGCCTGCAACACCGTGAGGTAGGGTCATGAATCGCTTTGTATCTGTTCTGGCACTGAGTGGGGTCGTCGTGCTCGCGGGCTGCGTTGCCCCGCCGCCCAAGCCCAATGACCCTTACTACGCCCCGGTGTTGCCGCGTACGCCGCTGCCGGCTGCCGCCAATAACGGCTCGATCTACCAGGCCGGTTTCGAACAGAACCTGTACAGCGACCGCAAGGCGTTCCGGGTCGGTGACATCATCACCATTACCCTGAACGAGCGTACCCAGGCGAGCAAGAACGCTAACTCGCAGATGGACAAGAACAGCGATAACAAGATCGGCCTGACCTCGTTGTTCGGTTCCAGCCTGACCACCAATAACCCGATCGGTGGCAACGACCTGAGTCTGAACGCCGGCTATAGCGCCGACCGCTCAACGAAGGGCGACAGCAAGTCCGGCCAGAGCAACAGCCTGACCGGTTCGATCACCGTGACCGTCGCCGACGTGTTGCCCAACGGCATCATCGCCGTGCGTGGCGAGAAGTGGCTGACGCTCAATACCGGTGATGAGCTGGTGCGGATTGCCGGCCTCGTTCGCGCCGATGACATCGCCACCGACAACACCGTGTCGTCGACTCGCGTTGCCGATGCACGCATCACCTATTCGGGTACCGGCGCGTTTGCCGATGCGAGTCAGCCAGGCTGGTTCGACCGTTTCTTCCTCAGCCCGCTGTTCCCTTTCTAGGTGGCTTCTCTGGTGAGCATGTTGAACTTCAAACACCTGATGGTGGGCGCCCTGTTGCTGACGGCAGCCTTCGATGCTCAAGCCGAGCGACTGAAGGACATCGCCAGTATTTCCGGCGTGCGTTCCAACCAATTGATCGGCTACGGCCTGGTGGTCGGGCTTAACGGCACCGGTGACCAGACGACCCAGACCCCGTTCACCCTGCAGACTTTCAACAACATGCTTTCGCAGTTCGGCATCAAGGTGCCGGCAGGTTCGGGCAACGTGCAGTTGAAGAACGTCGCGGCGGTATCGATCAGTGCCGACTTGCCGGCGTTCGCCAAGCCGGGTCAGCAGGTGGATATCACCGTTGCCTCCATCGGTAACTCCAAGAGCCTGCGCGGCGGTACCTTGCTGCTGACGCCGCTCAAAGGTATCGATGGAAACGTCTACGCCATCGCTCAGGGCAACCTGGTGGTTGGCGGTTTCGATGCCGAAGGTCGTGACGGTTCGAAGATCACCGTCAACGTTCCGTCAGCCGGTCGCATCCCTGGCGGTGCATCGGTCGAGCGTGCAGTGCCAAGCGGTTTCAATCAGGGCAACAGCCTGACCCTGAACCTCAACCGTTCGGACTTCACCACGGCCAAGCGCATCGTCGACAAGATCAACAACATGCTTGGCCCTGGCGTCGCTCAGGCCATCGACGGTGGTTCGATCCGCGTGACTGCGCCACTCGATCCGAGCCAGCGGGTCGACTATTTGTCGATCCTCGAAAACCTCGAAGTCGACCCGGGTCAGGCGGTGGCGAAAGTCATCATCAACTCGCGCACCGGCACCATCGTGATCGGCCAGAACGTCAAGGTTTCCCCGGCCGCCGTGACCCACGGCAGCCTGACCGTGACCATCACCGAAGACCCGATCGTCAGCCAGCCCGGCCCTCTGTCCAACGGGCAGACGGCGGTCGTGCCGCGCTCGCGGGTCAATGCCCAGCAAGAAGCCAAACCGATGTTCAAGTTCGGCCCGGGCACCACCCTCGACGAAATCGTCCGTGCGGTGAACCAGGTCGGCGCGGCACCGGGTGACTTGATGGCGATCCTCGAAGCGCTGAAGCAGGCCGGCGCGTTGCAAGCCGACCTGATCGTGATCTGAGGACGGCGACCATGGATATGCGCAAAAGCGGTCTGGTCAGCAGCAGCGACTCAGGTTCCTATTCGGACCTGAACCGTCTGAACCAGCTCAAGGTCGGCGACAAGAACAGCGATGCGAACATGCGCAAAGTGGCGCAGGAATTCGAGTCGCTGTTCCTTGGTGAAATGCTCAAGTCCATGCGCTCGGCCACCGAAGCTCTAGGCCAGGACAATCCCCTCAACACGCCGGCGGCCAAGCAATACCAGGAAATGTACGACCAGCAGTTGGCCGTTTCCATGTCCCGCGAAGGCGGCGGTATTGGCCTGGCGGACGTACTGATGCGCCAGATGTCGAAGAACAAGCCAATGGCGCCGGGTGAGGCTGCGGCAGCGTCTGCCGCCAAGCAGGCTGCCGCGAAAGCCGCCGTGGAAACACCGATTGCCGCGGGTACGGTCGCCACCCACGGGCCGCTGTCGCGTCTCAATGGTGAACGTCCGTTGTGGGCTTCGCGCTCGGTGAAGACGCCGACCAGCGCGGGCGAGGGCGCTCATCGCAATGACATGGCGCTGATCAATCAGCGGCGCCTGGCGTTGCCACCGAAACTGGCCGATCGTTTGCTCGCCGGGCTGGTGCCGTCGGCATTGACCCCGGCAACGACCGCCACAACAGCGACTGCCACAAAGGCGCAGAACAACATCCCGTTGCCGCAGAGCACCAAGGCTGGTTCCGGCCCCCTGTACAACGGCGATTGGCTGGCTTCGCAAACGGATACGACCTCCAGCGGGCGCCTGCAGATTTATGGCCGTGCCATGGCTCAAATACCCCTGGCACCGGCGAAGAAAGCCTTCAGTTCCGCCGACGAATTCGTCAACACCATGCTGCCGATGGCCAAAGAGGCTGCCGAACGCATCGGTGTCGATCCACGTTATCTGGTGGCCCAGGCAGCCCTGGAAACCGGTTGGGGTAAATCGGTCATGCGTGCCCAGGATGGCAGCAGCAGCCACAACCTGTTCGGTATCAAGGCCAGCAGTAACTGGAAGGGTGATTCGGCCCGGGCGATCACCAGTGAATTCAGAAATGGCGAGATGGTCAAGGAGACGGCCGAGTTCCGTTCCTACGGCTCTTACAAGGACAGCTTCCATGACCTTGTGACGCTGCTGCAAAGCAATAATCGCTATCAAGATGTGCTGAAGTCGGCCGATAACCCAGAACAGTTTGTACGCGAGTTGCAAAAAGCCGGGTATGCAACCGACCCGGATTACGCAAGCAAGATTTCGCAGATAGCCAAGCAGATGACGAGTTACCAAAACTACGCTGCGGCGGGCGCTTCCACCACGCCTTTATAGGCACAAGGTATAAGGTTTGAACCATGAGTTTGCTCAATATCGGGATGTCGGGTTTATCCTCTAGCCAAACCGCGCTGATGACTACCGGCAATAACATTGCCAACGCCGACACCTCCGGGTACTCACGCCAGCAAACCGTGCAGGGCACCAAGGCCTCGAATCAGTTCGGCAATGTCTACATCGGCACCGGTACGACCCTCGCCGATGTGCGTCGGGTGTACAACAGCTACCTCGATGCGCAGCTGCAAACCACCACTTCGCTCAACAGCGATTCGGCGGCCTACGCCGGGCAGATCAGCCCGCTCGATGCGTTGCTGTCGGACAGTGGCACTGGCCTCAATGGCGCCCTGACCAAGTTCTTCGCCTCGGTACAGAACGTCAACGCCAAACCGGGCGACGATGCTTCCCGCCAACTGCTGCTCAGCGATGCGCAAGCCCTGAGCAACCGGTTCAACTCGATCTCCAGCCAGTTGACGACGCAGAACGCGAACATCAACGGCAACCTGGCGGACATGGCCGATCAGGTCAACAAATTGGCCGCCACCGTGGCCCAGTTGAACCAGAAGATCTCCGAAGTTTCCAACGCCGGCGGCCAGCCCAACGACTTGCTCGATGCACGCAACGAGACTGTACGTCAGCTGTCCACCTTCACCGGTGCGCAAGTGATTGAGCGGGACGGTAACCTCGATATTTACCTGGGCAGCGGTCAGCCGCTGGTCATGGGCAGCACCGCCAGCAAGCTGGAAGTGGTGCCGAGCAAAGACGACCCGTCGCGTTCGGCCATTCAGCTCAATCGCGGTTCGAGCACCATCGACATCACTTCGGTGGTGACCGGTGGCGAGATGGGGGGCTTGCTGCGTTATCGCAGCACCGTGCTGGACCCGGCCATGAATGAGCTGGGTCGCGTGGCGCTGGTCGTCGCCGATCAGATGAACACCATTCAGGCCCAAGGCATCGACAAGAACGGTGACTTCGGTTCGAACCTGTTCAACAGCATCAACAGTGCCGCGCAAATGGCTCAGCGCAGCGTCGCCACAGTCGGCAACAGCGCCGGCTCAGGCAACTTCGACGTGAGCATCGAGGACAGCGGCAAGCTGACCATCAACGATTACAAGGTCACCTTCACCAGCGCCACGAACTATACCGTGCAGCGCCTGCCTGAAGGCACCGCCATGGGCGCGTTCAGCACGCTGACCACACCGCCACCGGTGATCGATGGTTTCTCCATGAAGCTCACCGGTGGTACTGCCGCCGCCGGCGACACCTTCAAGATCACCCCGACCCGCAACGCGGCGACCAACATCAAGACCGAGATGACCGACTCCAAGCGTCTGGCCATCGCGGCACCGTTGGGCGCGGCCATTGCTGCGGGCGGTAGCGGCACGCTGACGATTCCAGCCAGCGGCCAACCGACCCTGACCACGAAGTTCGATATCTACGACACGGCGACGACCACCACGATCCAGAACGGCCTGAAGACTTCGACGCCGGTCAAAATCGTATTTGGTGCGGCCGGTGGTACGACTCAGACTTACCAAATGCTCGATGCCCAGGGTAATGCACTCAGCAGCGGCACTATCGTGCCCGGCCAGAACAATACGCTGAGCCTGACCGTTCCACTGGTCGACGCCAGCGGTGCCGCGATCAATGATCCGGGACCGCCCATCGTGCAGCGTACTGTGTCGTTTGACATGACCGTGGCCGGTTCGCCAGCCAACGGCACCGCGATCAACGTATCGCTCAGCCAGCCGGGTTCGCTGGACAACCGTAACGGCACCACACTGGCCGCCTTGCAGACCAAGCAGACTGTGGACACCGGTTCGGCCAGCAACGGTATTTCCCTGAACGACGCCTACGGCAAACTGGTCTCGGGTGTTGGTGCCAAAGCCGCCCAAGGCAAGCTCGACAGCGCTGCTACCGAAGCGATTCTGGCCAACGCCAAGGGGGCTCGCGATTCGCTGTCGGGTGTCGACCTCGATGAGGAAACCGGCAACCTGGTCAAGTACCAGCAGTACTACACCGCGTCTTCGCAGATCATCAAGGCTGCGCAGGAAATCTTCAGCACACTGATCAATAGTCTTTAAGGAGTCGTAGCCCATGCGCATTTCTACCGCCCAGTTTTACGAGTCCTCTGCTGCCAACTATCAGAAGAATTTCTCCAACGTGGTCAAGAGCAGTGAAGAAGCCAGCAGCCTGGTTCGCGTCAACACCGCGGCCGATGATCCGGTTGGCGCTTCGCGTTTGCTGCAATTGGGTCAACAGGCTTCGATGCTTGATCAGTATTCGGCCAACATGACGACCATCAAGGGCACCCTCGGCCAGACCGAAGCGGTGATGACCAGTATCGGCAACGTGCTGCAGCGTGCCAAAGAGCTGGCGCTGGGCGCTGGCAACGCTGGTTATACCGATGCCGACCGCCAGGCCAACGCTTCCGAACTGGGGCAGATCGAAGAACAACTGCTCAGCCTGATGAACACCAAGGATGAAAACGGCAAGTACATCTTCGCCGGATCCAAGGGCGATGTGGTGCCGTTCACCCGCAACACCGATGGCAGCTACACCTACAACGGTGATCAGGTCACGCTGGATCTGCCAATCGGCGATACCCAGTCGATGGCCACCAACAGCACCGGTTGGGACGTATTCCAGCAGGCGATCAACACCACCCGGACTCAGGCCACGCTTACCGCGCCTGCGGTAGATGATGGTCGTGTGGTGTTGTCCAACGGTCAGGTCGAATCCGATGTCACCTACAACGCCAAGTTCCGCAGCGGCGAGCCTTACACCGTGAATTTCGTCAGCGGCACGCAGCTGCAAATTACTGACTCGTCAGGTAATGATGTCACCGCCGAGGCCAGTCAGAACGGCGTGTTCAGTTCCACCAGTGGTGCGGCCACACAGACTGTCAGTTTTCGTGGCATTGATCTGAAGTTGAACATCAACCTGCAAGCGGGGGATGTTCCGGGGACCGTGATCACCGGGCACAGCTTCACGCTGGCAGCCAAGCCGGACAGCTTCAACACTTCGCGCAGCCCGGGCAACCCGTCGACCGCACTGGTGACAGGCGCCTCTGTGACCAACAGCACCGACTACCACGCCAGCTTCCCGGGCGGCGGGGCGATTCTCAAGTTCACCAGTGCCACGAACTTCGAACTCTATGCCGCGCCATTGACCGCCAACAGTAAACCGGTGTCCACCGGTACCATGGCCGGTACGACCGCGACAGCATCGGGTGTCTCGTTCACCGTGGCCGGTACGCCGGGTGCAGGCGATCAGTTCTCGGTGGCGGTCAACACGCACCAGACCCAAAACATTCTGGACACCGTCAGCCAGCTGAAAACAGCGCTGTCGACGCCAACCAATAATAATCCGATTGCCATTCAACAAATGAACGCTGCAGTCACTGCCGGTATCGGCAACCTGTCCAGCGGTATGGATCAACTTGCTTCGAGTATCAGTTCTGTAGGTGGTCGCGGTGCGTCATTGGATACCCAGACCGATATCAATCAGAGCCTGGCACTCGCCAACACTCAGACCCAATCGGCCATTCGCGACTCCGATCCGGCTGAAGTGATGACCCGCCTGACTCTGCAGCAGACCATGTTGCAAGCTTCGCAGCTGGCGTTCAGCAAGATTGCTCAGTTGGGGCTGTTCAACAAAGTCTGAGTCAGGGCCTTCGCGATGATCTCGCGATGATCTCGCGAAGGCTTGCGACTGCCGAGTGCAAACCGTCTTTATTCAGCGGTTCGGGGAGTTTCACTTCGTTGAAGTAAGCTCCCGCCGCTCGCGAGTTCTCCCACCGTGAAACCAGCACCTCTTGTCACCATTGCCATTCCTGCCTTCAATCCGCAGTTCTTCCAGACGGCACTGCAAAGCGCGCTCAATCAGACCTACGCCAATCTTGAAGTGATCGTCTGCGATGACAGTGGTGGTGACGAGATCCGCGAGATCGTCGATGCCAGTGAGGTGCCTGTCTCGATTCGCCTGCGCTATGTGCGCAATCCGCAGCGCCTGGGTTTTCAGGCCAACCTCATGGCCTGCGCGCAAGAGGCCAGCGGTGATTATCTGAAGTTGCTGTGCGACGACGACCAGCTACTCCCTGAATGCATCACTCAGCAGATCGTCGGCTTCATCGACCACGACGACGTCAACCTGGTGATCGGCCAGCGGCAGTTTTACGACGGTGATTACATCCTGCTTTCCGACCGTGTGGAAAATTGCTGTTTTTCCACGGGTGTCACCTTGTTCAAGGGGGAGGATCTGCTGGGCATTCTGGAAAGCAGTCTGGTCAATTTTCTCAGTGGCCTCAGCGGGGCCTTGTTGCGAACCCGGCATGCACTGGAATATTTGCCGGCCCTGACCCAGATAGGCGAAGGTTTTATCGCTCGTCTGGACTTCGCCTTGTTCGCCTGTCTGCTACGGCGTGGCAATCTGGTGGTGGTGAGTCAGGTGTCGAGCCTTGAGCGTTTGCATCCGGCGCGGCTAAGCAACCAGGCGCCAGTCAAGGCTGCGGTAATGACCGAGCTCGACTGGCTCAAGCAAATGCTTGCCTTGCGCAGTGGTGAGCCGGCGCCTGCGCCGGGTTGGGTGCGTTATCTGGCGCTGGCCGATGCGGTTGAAGGGCACGCCTATGCCTGGGAAGAAACCGCGCTGGGCCGGCAACTGGGCTTCATTCAAACGATGGTGCATACCCGGGTAGGCGTCGAGTGCGACAGCTTTGCCGACATGTACCGGGAATGGCTGTCGTGCCGTCGTTTGAAACCGGCCCAGCAACGTTTGCTCGACGCCCGTTTGCAGGGTTGGAGCTGGCGTCCGCGCATCGTGCCGATTGTTCTCGACAGCGACGGCGATGTTCCGGCGCTGGAAGAGACACTCAAGAGCATTCGTCATCAGACCTACGCCGCCGAGCAAGTGGTAGTGCTGTCCCAATTGCAGCACGCGCCATGCGACGGTGTGCGCCATGTGCGCCTGGATGATGAGCCGGTTGCCCAGTTCAATCGCCTGTTGGCCCAGTTGGACAATGCAGACTGGATCTATCTGGTTCGCGCGGGTGATCGCTTGAATGAACTGGCTTTACTGTTGCTGGCAGAGCGCATAGTGGAAATACCTGACGTGCGCTGCCTCTACAGCGACGAGGGCGGATTGCGGGATGACGTCTCGGTCGAGCCGGTGTTCAAGCCGGACTTCAACCTGGATCTGATGCGCAGCTATCCCTATGTCGGCCGCGTGCTGGCCCTGCAGCGGCAGCGGATGATCGAACTGGGTGGCATGCAACACGGTTTTGGCGAGCAGGGTGTGCATGATCTGGTCTGGCGACTGGTGGAGAGTAACGGGCCGCATGCGATAGGGCATATTGCTGAAATTCTCGTGGAGTCTGCTCTGCGTCTCTCCCAGTGGCTCACGCAGCCGCAGATTATCGAGCAGAACCCTCGCGTGCTGGCCGCGCATCTGCAGCGGCTCGGCGCACCGCACCGGATTCGCCCTGGCAGCCAGCCGATGATCAATCGTGTGGACTACCTGCATGATGAGCCGGCCATGGTCTCGATTGTCATTGCGGCCCGTGATGAACTGAGCTCCCTGGAGCGTTGCGTCGAAAGCCTGTTGGAGAAAACCGCCTGCCAACGCTATGAAGTTCTCATTGTCGACAATGGCAGCACTGCTGTTGATGCCTGCAACTGGCTGTCGGCCATGGAGCAAATGGGCAGTGACAAACTTCGGGTGTTGCGCTGTGATCATGGCGACAATCTGGCGGCAGTGCAGAACTTCGCTGCCGGCCACGCCCGTGGTGACTATTTGTTGTTTCTCAGTCCCTACAGCATCGTCGTCAATCCTGACTGGCTCGACGAGTTGCTCAACCACGCTCAGCGTCCGGAAGTCGGCGTGGTCGGCGGTCGGCTGGTAAGTCCGCAAGGGCGTATCGAGGGAACGGCCCAGGTGCTGGGGTTGCGGGGTGTCATTGGTGTTCCCAATCGTGGCGAGCCACTCAACACGTCGGGTTACATGCAGCGCCAGCAGACAGTGCAGAACTTCAGTGCCGTGAGCATCGATTGCCTGCTGGTGCGCAAGAAGGTTTTTGATGATCTGCACGGCCTGGACGAGCAAAATCTGGCGCAAACACTTAATGGCGCTGACTTTTGCCTGCGTGTGAAGCAAAACGGATACCTGGTGGTGTGGACTCCCTACGCCGAATTGATGCGAGTGGTTCCATCCGCTGCCTTCAATCCTGCTCCCAGGGTGCTGCAGGCCGAGCAGAAAAGTTTTTACCAGCGATGGTTACCGGTGATAGCCAGGGATCCGGCCTACAACCCCAATCTGAGTCTGGGCGCCAGCAACTTCAGTCTGGAGCCGGGGTTCAAGGATGGTTGGGACCCGTTCTCGCGTCAGCTTTTGCCAAAGATTCTGGCGATTCCAATCAATACCACAGCAGTGGGCCATTACCGGGTTGCCCAGCCGTTCCGTGAATTGGAGGCGGCCGGGCGCGTGGTGGGGCACCTGAGTTATCACACGCCGACAGACATTGACCTTGAACGGTGCTCTCCCGACGTGATCGTGTTGCAGGGGCGCTATAGCCAGAATGCGGTCGATGAGGTTGAGCGAGTCAAAAACTGTTCGCACGCTTTGCGCATCTTTGAACTTGACGATTATGTGATTGATGTCCCGAAAAAAAACGCGCACCTGCGCAAGGCCGAGGTCGGGGTCGATAAAATAGTACGCCGTGGCATAGGGTTGTGTGATCGGGTTGTGGTCTCGACCCAGCCCTTGGCCGACGCTTTGCGGGACATGCATCACGATATCCGGGTGGTCCCGAACATGCTTGCGCCGCATCTCTGGGTCGGGCTCACCAGTCAGCGCCGCACCTCTCGCAAACCTCGCGTGGGTTGGGGCGGTGGGACGAGTCATGATGGAGACCTGGCGATCATTGCGGACGTGGTACGCCTGCTTGCCAATGAAGTCGAATGGGTGTTCTTCGGCATGTGTCCACCGGCTTTGCGTCCGTTTGTCCATGAGTTCCATCCCAGCATCGGCCTGGAGGCCTATCCGGCCAAACTGGCTAGCCTGAACCTTGACCTGGCCTTGGCACCATTGGAGTTCCATATCTTCAACGACTGCAAGAGTAACCTGCGTCTGTTGGAGTACGGCGCTTGTGGTTACCCGGTGATTTGCACCGACACTGAAGCCTATCGCGGCTATTTGCCCTGCACCAAGGTCGTGAGCAACAGCACCGAGGAGTGGCTTGAGGCAATCCGCATGCACCTGTCCGACCCTGATGCGAGCTATCGCATGGGTGATGCACTGCGTGAGGAAGTGCTGCGCGATTACATGCTCAAGGGCAATAACCTCAACTACTGGGCCGAGGGCTGGTTGCCAAACTGATCGAGCATGGATGTACACCTGCAGGCGGCCTTGGGCCGCCTGTTTTGTTTGTATCGGGGGGGCGTTACAAGCTTTGCGGTGGGGGCTCAAGCTTTGTGTCGTTTGTGTCGATAAATCGCCAAGGCTTCGTTCATTGAAAGATTCGTCAGTGACCTGCGTTTGCAGGTCGTTGTGGCGGCAGGTATCTGGTTCAACAACATGGCAAGGAAGATGTCGAAATGGCAGTGATAAACGGGACAAACGGCGTGGATACGCTGACAGGTACCAGTGGGGATGATGAGATCTATGCCTTGGGTGGCAATGATGTGATCAAAGGGAGTGCCGGTGCGGACAAGCTGGATGGCGGCACTGGTACTGACACCGTGGACTATTCGGCGTCGGCCGCTGCGGTGAACGTTGATATTCGTCTGGGTACGGGGCTGGCCGGCATCGGCGGCGACGCCGAGGGTGACACCTTGGTCAACGTTGAAAAGGTCATCGGTTCGGCATTCAACGACAGCTTCACCGTTGCGTTGGGCGGGATAGCATTCGAAGGCGGTGCCGGGGACGATATCTACTACATCAACACCAGCGCCAC
>NZ_MOBM01000039.1:0-422978 GCF_003732275.1 Pseudomonas frederiksbergensis | reverse complement strand
GCCACGCCGACCATCGTCGAGCTGGCCAATGGCGGCAACGATGAAATGCGCGTGTCGGTGGTCAACCCCAGTCACACTTTCATGGCCGCCAATATCGAGCGCCTGACCTTCACCGGCAGTGGCGCGTACACCGGTTGGGGCAACGCCAGCGACAACATCATCACCGGCAACTCGGGCAACGACACGCTGTACGGTGGCGCGGGTGCCGACCAGTTCATCGGCGGTGCCGGTTATGACACGGCAGGTTATACCGATAGCACCGTGGCAGTGACCATCAACCTGAAGACCGGCATGCACTCCGGGATCGGGGCGGGTGATACTTTCACCGACATCGAAGCGATCAAGGGGTCGAACTACAACGATACCTTTGTCGGCGATGGTCGAGGCACGGACTTCGACGGCGGGGTCGGTACCGATACGGTCGACTACTCGACGTCGGCCGCTGCGGTGAACGTTGATATCCGTCTGGGTACGGGCCTGGCCGGCACCGGTGGCGATGCCGAAGGCAGCACCCTGACCAACATCGAAAGAGTCATCGGTTCGGCGTTCAACGACAGCTTCACCGTGGCACTGGGCGGAATGGCATTCGAAGGCGGTGCCGGGGACGATATCTACTACATCAACACCAGTGCCACGCCGACCATCGTCGAGCTGGCCAATGGCGGCAACGATGAAATGCGCGTGTCGGTGGTCAACCCCAGTCACACTTTCATGGCCGCCAATATCGAGCGCCTGACCTTCACCGGCAGTGGCGCGTACACCGGTTGGGGCAACGCCAGCGACAACATCATCACCGGCAACTCGGGCAACGACACGCTGTACGGTGGCGCGGGTGCCGACCAGTTCATCGGCGGTGCCGGTTATGACACGGCAGGTTATACCGACAGCACCGTGGCAGTGACCGTCAACCTGAAGACCGGCGTGAACTCCGGGATCGGGGCGGGTGATACTTTCACCGACATCGAAGCGATCAAGGGGTCGAACTACAACGACACCTTTGTCGGCGATGGTCGAGGCACGGACTTCGACGGCGGGGTCGGTACCGATACGGTCGACTACTCGACGTCGGCCGCTGCGGTGAACGTTGATATCCGTCTGGGTACGGGCCTGGCCGGCACCGGTGGCGATGCCGAAGGTAGCACCCTGACCAACATCGAAAAAGTCATCGGTTCGGCGTTCAACGACAGCTTCACCGTTGCCTTGGGTGGGATAGCATTCGAAGGCGGTGCCGGGGACGATATCTATTACATCAACACCAGCGCCACGCCGACCATCGTCGAGCTGGCCGATGGCGGCAACGATGAAATGCGCGTGTCGGCGGTCAACCCCAGTCACACTTTCATGGCCGCCAATATCGAGCGCCTGACCTTCACCGGCAGTGGCGCGTACACCGGTTGGGGCAACGCCAGCGACAACATCATCACCGGCAACTCGGGCAACGACACGCTGTACGGTGGCGCGGGTGCCGACCAGTTCATCGGCGGTGCCGGTTATGACACGGCAGGTTATACCGACAGCACCGTGGCAGTGACCATCAACCTGAAGACCGGCATGCACTCCGGGATCGGGGCGGGTGATACTTTCACCGACATCGAAGCGATCAAGGGGTCGAACTACAACGATACCTTTGTCGGCGATGGTCGAGGCACGGACTTCGACGGCGGGGTCGGTACCGATACGGTCGACTACTCGACGTCGGCCGCTGCGGTGAACGTTGATATCCGTCTGGGTACGGGCCTGGCCGGCACTGGTGGCGATGCCGAAGGTAGCACCCTGACCAACATCGAAAAAGTCATCGGTTCGGCGTTCAACGACAGCTTCACCGTGGCACTGGGCGGAATGGCATTCGAAGGCGGTGCCGGGGACGATATCTATTACATCAACACCAGCGCCACGCCGACCATCGTCGAGCTGGCCAATGGCGGCAACGATGAAATGCGCGTGTCGGCGGTCAACCCCAGTCACACTTTCATGGCCGCCAATATCGAGCGCCTGACCTTCACCGGCAGTGGCGCGTACACCGGTTGGGGCAACGCCAGCGACAACATCATCACCGGCAACTCGGGCAACGACACGCTGTACGGTGGCGCGGGTGCCGACCAGTTCATCGGCGGTGCCGGTTATGACACGGCAGGTTATACCGACAGCACCGTGGCAGTGACCATCAACCTGAAGACCGGCGTGAACTCCGGGATCGGGGCGGGTGATACTTTCACCGACATCGAAGCGATCAAGGGGTCGAACTACAACGACACCTTTGTCGGCGATGGTCGAGGCACGGACTTCGACGGCGGGGTCGGTACCGATACGGTCGACTACTCGACGTCGGCCGCTGCGGTGAACGTTGATATCCGTCTGGGTACGGGCCTGGCCGGCACCGGTGGCGATGCCGAAGGCAGCACCCTGACCAACATCGAAAGAGTCATCGGTTCGGCGTTCAACGACAGCTTCACCGTGGCACTGGGCGGAATGGCATTCGAAGGCGGTGCCGGGGACGATATCTACTACATCAACACCAGTGCCACGCCGACCATCGTCGAGCTGGCCGATGGCGGCAACGATGAAATGCGCGTGTCGGCGGTCAACCCCAGTCACACTTTCATGGCCACCAACATCGAGCGCCTGACCTTCACCGGCAGTGGCGCGTACACCGGTTGGGGCAACGCCAGCGACAACATCATCACCGGCGGTTCTGGCAACGACACGCTGTACGGTGGCGCGGGTGCCGACCAGTTCATCGGCGGTGCCGGTTATGACACGGCAGGTTATACCGACAGCACCGTGGCAGTGACCGTCAACCTGAAGACCGGCGTGAACTCCGGGATCGGGGCGGGCGACACCTTCACCGACATCGAAGCGATCAAGGGGTCGAGCTACAACGACATTTTCTATGGTGGTACCACCGCCATGGGCCTGGACGGTGCCGTTGGGCAGGATCTGGTCAGTTACGAGCTTTCGGACGCAGCGGTGACCATCGACCTGACCACCAATGCCAACGCCGGTGATGCCGAGGGCGACACTTTCACCAACATCGAGTTCTTTCAGGGCAGCAACTTTGATGACACGTTGTCGGGTTCGCGGTTCGGTGACGTCTTTATCGGTGGTGCAGGTGCGGATGTGATTGACGGCCGCGACGGTCAGGACAGCGCCATGTACATCACCAGTGCCAGCGCCGTGAACATCAACCTGTTGACTGGCGTCAATCAGGGTGGCGATGCGCAAGGTGATGTATTGAGCAACATCGAGCGCGTAGTGGGCAGTCACTTCAATGACACGCTGACCGGTGATGCCAACGTCAACTACCTTGAAGGCGGGTTGGGTAACGACGTCATCTATGGTGGCGACGGCAACGATTACCTCTACGGCGGGCTGGTGTCCCAGATCGGGCCATTCACCCTTGATGGTGTGATCAATGGGCCGCAGGCTGACACCTTGTATGGCGGCAATGGCAACGACACCATTGTCACCGCTGGCAACGACGAGGGCAGCCAGGCCTATGGTGAAGCTGGGGGCGACGTCATCACGGTGGTTCACGGCATGGCCGACGGTGGTGACGGCAACGATCTGCTGACCGGCACGGGCTCGGGCTTTTCGCTATTTGGTGGGGCTGGCGATGACAAGCTGGTTCTGCAAGCCAGTGGCTCGGCCTTTGGTGGCGAGGGTGACGATACCTACAACGTCGACACCTCGGCATTGGTGACGATCCAGGACAATGGTGTCAGCGGCTCCGACAAAATAGTGCTGTCGTACATCAGTAGTGCCGAACTGCTGGTTGATCGAGTCGGTAATGACCTCTACCTGCACAGATCGAGTGTTAGTCCAGGAGAGGTTCCGCAGGAAGGTGTACAGCTCAAGGACTGGTTTGCCGGTTCCGATACCATCGAGCAAATCCAGACGGCGGATGGCCAGCTCTTCAACTTGCCGGCCAATGGCGATGCATTTGCCATGTTCGGCTGATACCTGAATCAGACACCTCCTCTCCTGCAACGGGATTGAAGGTGTCCGCTTTACGCTTGGGGGCGAACCCGGTCTGTATGATCCGGCTTCGTCCCTTTTTTGTGCCTTCTATTTGGACTCATGAGCTGGCGCGTTTCCTGCAAGTCCCCCTCATATCGCCATAAAACGAGCGCTGCGGCCGGTTTGCCAGCGCCTGACACGGCAGAGCGTTTTAGCCAGACAGCCCGCAAAAGCCTGAAATAGCTTGGCCGAGCTCTGTGAAGAACAAGAGGGGAGACGATGAAGGCAGTAATTCTGGCGGGTGGCCTGGGCACGCGCATCAGCGAAGAGTCGCACCTCAAGCCCAAGCCGATGATCGAGATCGGCGGCAAGCCAATTCTTTGGCACATCATGAAACAGTACTCCGCCCACGGAATTCATGACTTCGTGATTTGCCTTGGCTACAAGGGCTATGCGATCAAGGACTTCTTCGCCAATTACTTCCTGCACACTTCCGACGTCACCTTCGACATGCGCAACAACCGCATGGACGTGCATCAGAACTACAGCGAGCCGTGGAGCGTCACGCTCATCGACACCGGCGAGGAAACCATGACCGGTGGCCGCTTGCTGCGCGCCGGCCGTTACCTCAAGGATGAAGACGCCTTCTGCTTTACCTACGGCGACGGCGTCTCCGATATCAATATCCGTCAACTGGTGGACTACCACAGCGCCCACGGTCGTCTGGCGACCGTCACTGCCGTACAACCGCCGGGCCGTTACGGTGCCCTGGAGCGTCACGGCGATCAGGTGCTCGGTTTCACCGAGAAACCTCGTGGCGATGGTGGCTGGATCAATGGCGGCTTCTTTGTGCTGTCGCCGAAAGTGCTGCCGTACATCGGCGGTGATGACACCACTTGGGAAGCCGAGCCCTTGACCCGTCTGGCCCAAGATGAACAGTTGAAGGCCTTCGAGCACGAAGGCTTCTGGCACCCGATGGACACCCTGCGCGACAAAAACCACCTAGAAGCACTGTGGCAGAGCGGGGAGGCCCCATGGAAGCAATGGGCCTGAGTCCGGAGTTCTGGCGCGGCAAACGGGTTCTGCTGACCGGTCACACCGGTTTCAAGGGCAGCTGGCTGACGTTGTGGCTGCAAAGCCTCGGTGCCGAGGTCAGCGGTTTTGCCCTCGACCCGTCGACCGGGCCGAATCTGTTCGAACTGGCGCGGGTACACGAGGGCATCAACGATCAGCGCGGCGACCTGCGTGACCTCGGCGCCTTGCTGGAACTGATCGCCGAAACCCAGCCGGAAATCGTCCTGCACTTGGCGGCCCAGCCGCTGGTGCGCGAAGGCTATCGCGATCCGCTTGGCACCTATTCCAGTAACGTCATGGGCACGCTCAACCTGCTCGAAGCGATCCGCCAGGTCGGTGGCGTGCGCGCCTGCGTGCTGGTGACCACTGACAAGGTCTACGCCAACAAGGAATGGCTGTGGCCGTACCGCGAAGACGAAGCCCTCGGCGGTCATGACCCTTACAGCAGCAGCAAGGCTTGCTGTGAATTGTTGGCGCAGTCTTATGCCGCGTCGTTTTTCCCGGCTGACAAGTACGCCGAACACGGCCTGGCGTTGGCCACCGCGCGCGCCGGTAACGTGCTGGGCGGCGGTGACTTCGCACCTGAACGCTTGATTCCTGACGTGCTCAAGGCCTGGTCCGCAGACGAGCCCGTGACCCTGCGCTACCCGCAAGCCGTGCGCCCGTGGCAACACGCGCTGGAGCCGCTGGCCGGTTATCTGCAATTGGCCGCAGGCCTCTATGAGCAAGGCCCGGCGTTTTCCGGCGCGTGGAACTTCGGCCCGAGCGAAGCAGACATGTGCAGCGTCGGCGAAGTGGTCGAGCTGCTCGCCAGCCGCTGGCCGCAAGCACGCGGCTTGCGCATCGAACCGAGTGATTTGCACGAGGCCGGCCTGTTGCGCCTGGACAGCAGTCGCGCCCGTCAACTGTTGGCCTGGCAACCGCGCTGGTCGTTGCAGCAGTGCCTGACCCAGACCCTCGATTGGCACTTGGCGTGGCAGAACGGCGATGACATGCGTGAAGTCACCCTGGGCCAGTTGAACCTGTACCGAGGCGCGCTGTGAGCGAATTTCTGTTGAAAGCCTTGCCGCTGGCCGGTCTGTTCAGCGTGCAGCACAAACGCTTCGAGGATGATCGCGGGCACTTCGCGAGGCTGTTCTGCGAAGGCAGCCTGAGCGCCTTCGGCCAGCCGTTTCATATTCGCCAGATCAACCATTCCTGCACCCGTGAGCGGGGCAGTGTGCGAGGCCTGCATTACCAGAACGCCAATGCGCCGGAAGCCAAGTTGATCACCTGCCTGCGCGGCGAGGTCTGGGATGTGGCAGTGGATTTGCGGCTCGACTCCGAGACCTTCCTGTCTTGGCACGCCGAGCACCTGAAGGCCGGGGACGGCCGCAGCTTGCTGATTCCGGCCGGGTTCGCCCACGGCTTCCAGACCCTCACCAATGACGCCGAATTGCTCTATCTGCACAGCGCCGATTACACGCCTGGGCATGAGGGTGGGTTGTCGGTGAACGATCCACGGCTGGCCATTGCCTGGCCGTTGCCTGTCAATAATCTGTCGGCGCGGGATTCCAGCCATCCCTTGCTCGATGAACACTTCGCTGGAGTGCGTCTATGAACTGCCGTGGTTGCGGTACTCCTCTGGCCTTGCCGCTGATTGATCTCGGCACCTCGCCGCCATCCAACGCCTACGTGCGCGCCGATCAGCTGGAGCAAGCCGAGCAATGGGTGCCGCTGAAGGTCGCGGTGTGCCAGCAATGCTGGCTGGTGCAGACTGAGGATTACACCCGCGCCGACAGCCTGTTCGACGCCGAGTACGCCTATTTCAGCTCATTCTCCAGCACCTGGCTGGCCCATGCCGAGCGCTATGTGGCAGAGATGGTCGAGCGCTTCGGCCTGACCGGCGACAGCCGTGTGGTGGAAATCGCCGCCAATGACGGTTACTTGCTGCAGTACGTGGCCGGTCGCGGCATCCCATGCCTGGGCGTTGAACCGACCCGCAGCACCGCGCAAGCGGCGCGGGAAAAAGGCCTGCAGATTCGCGAACTGTTCTTCGGTCGCGACACCGCTGCGCAACTGCACAGCGAAGGCTGGGCCGCTGACCTGATGGCTGCCAATAACGTGTTGGCCCATGTGCCGGATATCAATGATTTCCTCGGCGGATTCGCAAGCTTGCTCAAACCGACCGGTGTGGCGACGTTCGAGTTCCCGCAACTGTTGTCGCTGATGGCGGGGAAGCAGTTCGACACGCTGTATCACGAGCACTATTCCTATTTGTCCCTGACCGCCGTGCAGACCTTGTGCGAGCGCAATGGCCTGGAGGTGTTCGACGTCAGCCAGCTGACGACCCACGGCGGATCGCTGCGGGTGTTCGTGCAGCGCAAGGACGGTGAACGCCGCGCCGTACAAGCGACCGTGCAGCAACAGTTGCAGGCCGAACTGGACGCCGGGGTGAAGACGCCCGAGTACTACGCGACCCTGACGCCAGCAGCTGAACGTATCAAGCACGAACTGCTGCGCTTCCTGTTGCAGGCCAAGGCCGATGGCAAGCGCGTGGTCGGTTATGGCGCGGCGGCCAAGGGCAACACGTTGCTCAATTATGCGGGGGTCAAACCTGACCTGTTGGCCTGGGTTGCCGACGCCAATCCGCACAAGCAGGGCAAGTATTTGCCGGGCAGTCGCATTCCGATCGTTTCGCCGGCGCAGATCGATCTGGAGAAACCGGATTACGTGCTGGTTCTGCCGTGGAATTTGCTGCACGAAGTCAGTCAGCAATTGGCACAAGTACGGCAGTGGGATGGCCGTTTCGTAATCGCCGTGCCTGAGTTGACCGTCCTGTGAAGGTACTCGTGACCGGTGCCACCGGGTTCGTCGGCTGCCATTTGGTCGAAGCTTTGCTCGCCCGTGGCTGCGAAGTCCGGGCCGTGGCGCGTAACGCCGAAGCCGCTGCGAGTTTGCCGTGGATCAAAGCTGTGGAGTTCATCGCGGCGGATATTCACGCCGACGATCTGAACATCGCAGCGCTGACCGAGGACATCGACGCCCTGGCGCATCTGGCGTGGCCGGGTTTGCCAAACTATCAGGCGCTGTTTCACTTCGAGCACAACCTGATGGCCGATTACCGGTTCATCAAGGGCGTGGTCGAGGCGGGCGTGTCGCAAGTGCTGGTCACCGGCACCTGTTTCGAATACGGCCTGCAGAGCGGGCCGCTCAGCGAGCAGACCGAGGCGCGGCCGGGTAACCCTTACGGGCTGGCCAAGAACACCTTGCGTCTGTTCCTCGAAAACCTGCAGCGCCAACAGCCATTCACCCTGCAATGGGCGCGGCTGTTTTACCTGCATGGAGAAGGGCAGAACCCCAACAGTTTGCTGGCAGCACTGGACCGGGCAATCGAGGCCGGGGACGACAGCTTCAACATGTCGGCCGGCGAGCAGTTGCGCGATTACCTGGCGATCGACACGGCCGCCGGTTACCTCGCCGCAATCCTGCACCAGCGCGATTTTGACGGCGTGATCAATTGTTCCAGCGGCCGGCCGATATCGGTCAGAGCACTGGTCGAACAATGGCTGCGTGAACGTGGCGCGTCGATCCGTTTGAACCTGGGCCATTACCCATACCCGACCCATGAGCCGATGGCGTTCTGGGGCGTGGCGGACCGCTTGCAACTGCTACTGGGAGCAAAGCATGAGGCATGAGTTGTATCGGGTCGCCGACCTGCCGGTGTTGCAGAACCGTACCTTTGCCGACCCGGAGTCGGCCAGGGCTTCGGCCAGCGCCGACATGGTGTTGGTGCAGGACGAGACGAGCGGGCTGATCTTCAATCAGGCCTTCGATGCCGACAAGCTCAGCTACGACGCCGACTATCAGAACGAGCAGGCGCACTCCGTCCAGTTCCAGAAGCACCTGAGCGATGTCGAAGGGATCATTGCCCGACACTTCAAGGGGCAGGAACTGATCGAAGTCGGCTGCGGCAAGGGGTATTTTCTAGAGCTGCTCAAAGGCCTGGGTTACTCGATCACCGGCATCGATCCGGCTTACGAGGGCGACAATGCCGACGTGATCGCGGCTCCGTTCACCCGTGGCCTCGGTCTTGCGGCGGACGCCATCGTATTGCGCCATGTGCTGGAGCATATTCAGGATCCGGTGAGCTTCCTTGCCGAAATCGCCGAGGCCAATCAGGGCGGGCAGATCTACATCGAAGTGCCATGCCTGGACTGGATTCTCGAGCACCGTGCCTGGTTCGACCTGTTCTATGAGCACGTCAATTATTTCCGCCTCGATGACCTGCGCCGGATGTTCGGCACGGTGCATGAGGCCGGTCACCTGTTCGGTGGCCAATACCTGTACATCGTCGCCGACCTGTCGACGTTGCGCCTGACCCCGGAACAGTCGGTGCCGCGCCTGACGCTGCCCGAAGGTTTCACCACCAGCCTCGACCGCGCCGTGCAGATCATCCAGGCCGCACCCGCGCAGGGTTCGGCGATCTGGGGGGCGTCGTCCAAAGGCGTGATTTATTCGCTGTTCCTGCAACGGGCGGGCGTGGCGGTGGATCGCGTGGTGGATATCAATCCGGCCAAACAGGGCCGATATCTGCCCCTGAGCGGCGTGCGGGTGTCCTCGCCGCAAGAGGCCATGGATGCCTTGCCCGAAGGTGCCAACCTGTTTGTGATGAACTCCAATTACCTCGAAGAAATCAAGCGGATGACCGGTGGACGCTACGTCTATCACGCCGTCGACAGCGCTTCGTTCCAGTGACCATTGAGCATTTTGAAATGACCGACAACAGCATCAACAAAGCCTTCGAAGCCGAATGCCGGGAACAGATCGCCCAGCAAGGTGACGACCAGAAACTCACCGGCCTGGCCCAAGAGTTCTTCAACGAATCGGCGAAGCACAAATACAGCTACCACTTCTCGTGGATGGGGCGTCCGATCATCCAGTTGCCGCAAGACATGATGGCCATGCAAGAGATCATCTGGCAGGTCAAACCGGATCTGGTCATCGAGTGCGGCATCGCCCATGGCGGTTCGATCATCTACTACGCATCGTTGCTGGAGCTGCAAGGCCACGGTGAAGTGCTGGGCATCGACCTCGACATCCGTGCGCACAACCGTGAAGCCATCGAAAGCCACCCGATGAGCAAACGCATTTCGATGATCGAAGGTTCGAGCATTGATCCGGTGATCGCCGCACAAGTGTGCGCCGCGGCCGAAGGCAAGAAAGTCATTCTGGTGCTGGACTCCAACCACACCCACGATCACGTGCTCGAAGAGCTGCGTCTGTACGCGCCACTGGTCTCGGTGGACAGCTACTGCGTGGTGATGGACACCGTGGTCGAAGACATGCCGGCCGACTTTTTCCCGGATCGTCCATGGGGACCGGGCGACAACCCGAAAACCGCGGTGTGGAAATACCTGGAAGAAAACAAAGACTTCGAAATCGATCGGCAATTGCAAAACAAGCTGCTGATCACCGTAGCGCCGGACGGTTATCTGCGTCGCGTTCGTTAATCAAAAACAGCTTCAGGTACTTGGCGATCGGCCGGTTGTGGGGATAGGAAAATGCAGGTTCAAAGCAGCACTCAAACCAACGTGACACCGCTGAACGAGCTGTTCACGGTGGTGGTTATCACCCACAACCGCAGGGCGTTCCTGCGACGCGCCTTGCAGTACTACAGCCGTTACTCCGCCAAGGTGCTGGTACTGGATTCGTCCGTGCAGGGCGACGAACGCATCGCGGACGATTTTCCGTCGGTCGACTATCGCCATTTGCCGCAATTCACCTATACGGGTTTTCAGCAAAAGCTTGCATATGGCGCCAGCCAGGTCACCACGCCTTACATGGTGCTGGCCGCTGACGATGACTTCCTGCTGCACGATGCATTGACCGAGTCGGTGAACTTCCTCGAGGCCAACCCCGATTACGGCATGTGCCACGGCTACTGCCTGATGTACCTGACGCACTCCAACTATGTGCAGTACTACCGTCGCGACAAGAAGGTGAAAGAGGATTACAGCGCCGAGCGCGCACAGGATCGTGTGCTCGACTACATGGGCCAGTACATTCCGCCGTTCTATGCGGTGCACCGCACTTCGCTGTTGCAGGACTGGTACGCGGCCATGCCGGAGGGCACGATTTTCGAGTGGCAGGAAATCGGCCATGTGTATTACATGCTCGCGCGGGCCAAGGCGCGGATTCTGCCAATGCCTTATGTGGTGCGGGAGGTCAACTACGGCCGTTCGGATCACAATACCGAGATCATTCACGTCCTGAGTTTCAAAGACGCCCGCTCCGTCGCCGAACGTGAGCGCTTTGCCGGTTTCCTCGCCACGCTGCCGACCGACATCAGTGGCCTGGACCAGGCGCAGACCGCCGAGTTCGCCCTGCAAAGTTTCCAGGCGCTGGCCGACAGCCTGGCCACGCGCAATGCATTGACGATCGAGCCGATCTTCGAGTCCTACTGGAAAGATCCCACCATCGGCCCGAAACGCGCATTCGGCACTCAGCAATATGTTGAGATGCCGTTCTACAACCAGGCGTTTTTTGATCAGCTGACCGAGTGCGAATTCCTGCTCCATGCGATGCCGGCCGGACGCTTGCAGCTGGAAGAAATGGAAGGTGCATTACTTCAGCAGCATACGTTGCAGCGCACCTATTCCAATGACACGGCCGAGACCATCCAGACCCGTTTGCTGCATGCCGTGCAGTTGGGCGCATTCAACCGTCAGGTCGTGCAAAAACTGGCGCAGCAGCTGCTGGACATGGGCGAGAGCGCCGATGCGAAAATATTGACGGACTGGATTGCCCGCCTCGGCAGCCTACCGACCTACGACAGCCGTCAGTTGCTGGACAGCATGCCCTCCGGCCGGCTGTTGAACTGGTTACAGGCACGCCAGCCGAACGACACCGCGGTTCGGAAAATCAATCAGCACCTGGCGGCCAACGAAGGTGGACCTCAGTTCGGCATTCTGTTGCTGGACCTTGAAGCCGACATGGACAAGTTGCAGGTCACCTTCGACAGTCTGATGGAAAGCGCTTTCCGCGCCTTCAAGGTGGTGGTCTTCACCACCGGTGATTTGCCTGACGTCACCACCGAACAAAATACCGTGCATTTTGTAAAGGTCAGCGCAAGTAACTACGTCGATAGACTGAACCAGATTGCCCAGCGCTCGACTTCGGACTGGCTGCTGCTGGCCGAGGCCGGTGACGAATTCACGGCTGCGGGCTTGCTGCGCGCAAGCCTTGAATTGCAGAACGCCGAAGGTTGCCATGCGGTGGCGATGGATGAGATTCATCGCCGTAGTAATGGCACATTGACCGAGGTTTTCCGTCCGGCCTTCAACCTCGACCTTCTGCAAAGTCTGCCGACGTTGACCGCCCGGCATTGGCTGATCCGACGCGAGGTGCTGGTGGATGTCGGTGGATATGCCCGCGAGTTCAGCGATGCACTGGAATTCGACCTGCTGCTGCGCCTGATCGAAGCTGGCGGGCTGGCGGGGCTGGCGCATTTGGCCGAGCCACTGCTCATCACCCCGGCGGTGGAGTTGGCGCCGAACGAGCACCAACGACAAACGCTGGTACGCCACCTGGCAACCCGTGGTTATCAGGCGCAGGTCAGTGCCGAAGCGTTCGGTGGCTTGCGGGTCGACTACCGCCACGCGCAGCGTCCGAAGGTGTCGATTATCGTGCGCAGCGAAGACTGTCAGGAGCAATTGCAGCGCTGCCTGGTGAGCGTATTGCAGCGCACGCGCTATCAGAACAACGAAATTATCATCGCCGACAATCACAGTCAGTCCGCCGATCTGCTGACGTGGCTCGACAGCATGGAGCAAAACGGCCGCGGGCGGATTCGCCTGATCAAGAACGAGCAGCGCGTGAGCCCGTCAGCACTGCTCAACCAGGCCGCCCTGCGGGCGCAAGGTGAGTACCTGATACTGCTCGCGGCGGACGCCGAGGTGGTCAATGCCAATTGGATCGAAACCTTGCTCAACCAGGCTCAGCGTCCTGAGGTGGGTGTGGTGGGTGCCAAGCTGGTTGATCGCGAGGGCAGCGTGACCGGCGCGGGTTTGATTCTGGGGCTGGGAGACGGCGTGGCATCTGCGTTCGTCGGCGAGAAAAAAGACGCACCGGGTCATATGCATCGACTGTTGGTCGAGCAGAATTATTCGGCGGTTTCCGACGCTTGTCTGATGGTACGCAAAGAGGTGTTCGACGCACTGGGCGGGCTGGATGAAGAGCATTTCGAGCAAGCGTATGCCGATGTCGACTTGTGCCTGAAAGTCGCCGATGCCGGGTTGCTGACCGTATGGACGCCGCAAGTGCAAATCGTCCATCCCGGCACTTTGCCGGATCACTCGCAGGCGGCAGCTGCCCTGCGTGACAAGTGGAACGCCCGCTTCGAACAGGATTCAGCCTGCAACCAGAACCTGGCCTTGACCGGCAAGGGCTTTACTCTCGGCGAACCGACCAGCGTGAACTGGGCGCAGTTGCTCGCATAAGCCTGGCTGACAGGTAAAAGGACTCAAGGCATGTTCAACGGTAAATCGATTTTCATCTCCGGCGGCACCGGCTCGTTCGGGCGCAATTTCATCCGCCGGCTGCTGGAGCAATACCAGCCCAAGCGCGTGGTGGTATTTTCCCGCGATGAGCTCAAGCAGTACGAGATGCAGCAGACGTTCAACGCACCGTGCATGCGGTACTTCATCGGTGATGTGCGCGATGCCGAGCGTTTGCGTCAGGCCATGCGCGGCATCGATTACGTGGTGCATGCAGCAGCCTTGAAACAAGTGCCGGCGGCGGAATACAACCCCACCGAATGCATCCGCACCAACGTCAATGGCGCGGAAAACATCATTGCAGCGGCCATCGACAACGGCGTGAAAAAAGTTGTCGCGCTGTCTACCGACAAGGCCGCCAGCCCGATCAACCTGTACGGTGCGACCAAGCTGCTGTCGGACAAACTGTTCGTGGCCGCCAACAACATTGCCGGTGAACAGCAGACTCGCTTTGCCGTGGTGCGCTATGGCAACGTCGCTGGCTCGCGTGGATCGGTAGTGCCGTTCTTCAGCAAACTGATTGCCGAGGGGGCCAAAGAACTGCCGATCACCGACGAGCGCATGACGCGGTTCTGGATCACCCTCGATCACGGTGTGAAGTTTGTGCTCGACAGCTTCGCTCGCATGCACGGCGGTGAAGTGTTTGTGCCGAAGATCCCGTCGATTCGCATCGTCGATCTGGCGCAGGGCATGGCTGAACATTTGTCGCACAAAAACGTCGGCATTCGTCCGGGGGAAAAACTCCATGAACTGATGGTGCCGCTGGACGACGCGCGCATGACCCTGGAGTTCGATGATCACTACACCATTCAGCCTTCGATTCGTTTCACCAGCGTCGACGTGGATTTTGCCGTGGACAAACTGGGCGAGCAGGGCCGGCCGGTGAGCGAAGATTTCGAGTACCGCTCCGACACCAACCCGCATTTCCTGTCGATAGGTCAGATCGCTGATCTGCACGCGGAGCTGTCGGCATGATTCCCTACGGTCGGCAAAGCCTCGATCAGGCCGACATCGACGCGGTGATTGCCGTGTTGCAGTCCGACTGGCTGACGCAAGGGCCGACCATCGAGCGTTTCGAACAGGCCATGGCTGAGCGTTGCCAGGCCGATTTCGCGGTGGCGGTGTGTAACGCCACGGCGGCATTGCACATTGCCTGCCTCGCCGCCGGCCTCGGGCCAGGCGATCGCTTGTGGACCACGCCGAACACCTTTCTGGCCTCGGCCAACTGCGGGCGTTACTGCGGCGCCGAGGTCGATTTCGTCGACATCGATCCGCTGACCTGGAACCTCGACGCCTGCACCTTGGCGTCGAAGCTTGAGATCGCCGAGCGCGACGGCAAACTGCCGAAAGTGCTGGTGGCGGTGGCGTTCTCCGGGCAGAGCTGCGATATGCGCATGATCGCCGAACTGGCCGAGCGCTATGGTTTTACGGTGATCGAGGACGCTTCCCACGCGGTCGGCGCATCCTATGCCGGGCGTCCGGTGGGGTGTGGTGAATTCGCGGCGATGACGGTGTTCAGTTTCCACCCGGTGAAGATCATCACCAGCGCCGAAGGCGGCATGGTCCTGACCAATCGCCCGGAACTGGCCGAGCGCTTGCAGCGCCTGCGCAGCCACGGCATGACCCGTGACCCTGCGCAGATGACCGAACCCAGCCACGGCCCCTGGTACTACCAGCAAGTGGAACTGGGCTTCAATTACCGCATCACCGACCTGCAAGCGGCCCTCGGTCTGTCGCAGCTCAACAAGCTCGATGGTTTCATCGAGCGTCGGCGTGAGCTGGCGGCGCGTTATGAGCGGTTGCTGGCGTACTTGCCGCTGACCTTGCCCAGCGCGCAGCCCGAGGCCGAGTCGGCGTGGCATCTGTACGTGGTGCGCTTGCAGCCGGAGCGGATCACCCTCAGCCATCGACAGGTGTTTGAAGGCTTGCGAGCGGCAGGGGTGGGTGTGAACTTGCACTATATTCCGCTGCACTTGCAGCCGTATTATCGCGACCTGGGTTTTGCCGAGGGGGATTTCCCCCAGGCCGAACGTTATTACGCCGAGGCCATCAGCCTGCCGCTGTTTCCTCTGCTGAGCGATGAACAACAGGATTATGTGGTCGAGCAATTGCGACGACTGATCCTTGAGGAGTAGTGACTCTTGAGCTGCGTTGCGATCATTCCGGCCCGTGGTGGCAGCAAGCGAATACCGCGCAAGAACCTCAAGCCGTTCGACGGCGTGCCGATGATCGTCCGTTCGATTCGCTCGGCGCTGGAGTCGAACCTGTTCGACCAGGTGATCGTCAGCACCGACGATGAAGAGATCGCCGAGGTCGCACGGGCCAATGGGGCTCAAGTGCCGTTCATGCGGCCCGCGGCGCTTGCCGACGATTTCACCGGGACTGCAGCGGTGATTGTGCATACCTTGAAGCAATTGCCAGCGTTCGACTATGCGTGCTGCATCTACGCGACGGCGCCGTTGTTGCAAGCGCGTTATCTGCGTCAGGGGCATGAGTTGCTGGTGCAGCACCCGGACAAATCTTTCGCGTTTTCAGTCGCCGGTTTTGGCTTCCCGGTGCAACGGGCCTTGACCCTCGACGAGCAGGGCGCCTTGACCTCGCTCTACCCGGAATTTCGCGAGACCCGTTCCCAGGACTTGGCCGAGGCCTTTCAAGATGCCGGCCAGTTCTACTGGGGACGCAGCGAGGCCTGGTTGCGTGGCGATGTGCTGTTCTCGCCGGCAAGCCTGCCGGTGATTCTGCCGCGGCATCTGGTGCAGGACATCGACACGTTTGAGGATTGGCAACGCGCCGAATACCTCTACGCCGCCTTGAAGGCGGGAGGTGAGTTGCAATGAGAGTGCTGATCCGCGCGGATGCATCACCGACCATTGGCAGCGGCCATATCGCCCGTTGTCTGACCCTGGCCAGGGTATTGCGCAAGCAGGGCACGCATGTTGCCTTCGCGTGTCGTCAGTTGCCGGGACATCGGCTGGACAGTCTGCAGTCTGAGGATTTCGAGACTTTCGCGCTGCCGGAGCGCTATCCCGATGAAGACCCGCAGCAGGCCATCGAGTCGATGCTGCCGTGGCAGGCGGACATCGCTGCGCTGGGGCAAGCCTTGGAAAGTCATCCAGCTTTCGACTGGATCATCGTCGACCACTATGGTCTCGATCACCATTGGCAGACCGCGGCCCGCCGCTGGGCTTCGCGTATCGCGGCGGTGGACGATTTGGCCACTCGGCAATACAGCGTCGATCTGCTGCTCAATCAAAATCTGTCGGGCACGCCAGAGGCTTATGCCTCACTGCTGACGCCCGATTGCCAGACTTTACTCGGTCCACGTTTTGCCCTGCTGCGCGATGAATTCTGTTGCCCGGCGATCGAGATCAAACCTCGGGCCAGGCGAGTGCTGGTGAACTTCGGCGGTTTCGATGCGGCCATGCAGACCCACCACGCGATGTTGGCACTGGCGGACTTCCATGAGCTGGAAGTCGATTTCGTGGCAGGTGCCGACAATCCAGCCTGGGAACAGATGCAGAGTCTGGTGGACTATCGCCCGAACTGGCGCCTGCACAGTTTTGTCGGCGATTTCTACCAGCTGATGACCGAGGCCGATCTGTTTATCGGTGCCGGTGGCGGTACCAGCTGGGAGCGGGCGGCCATGGGGCTGCCGACGATCTGCATTGCCGTCTCGAATAATCAGCAGGCCAACGGCGAGGTCATGGCGACCTCGGGTGCTCATGTGTTCCTGGGCAACCGTGAGCGAGTCAGCGTCGAGCAGTTGCATCAGACCATCGGTTTTGTGGTGGGCAATCAGGGGATTCGTCAGAGTCTGGCCGAACGCTCGCGGCAATTGGTCGATGGCCGTGGCGCGCAGCGGGTGGCGGCAGCGCTGGCGGGAGCGGTGTTGCAGGTTCGTCAGGCCACTCAGGACGATGCGCAACTGTTGTTCGACGGGCGCAATGCCGAAGCGGTTCGGCGCTGGTCGCTGGACACCCACATCATCGACTGGCAACGGCATCAGGCCTGGCTGGCCGCGAGCCTGAGCAATTCTCGGCGGCTGCTGTTGATCGCCGAGGCGGATGATGGCCCGGTCGGTGTGCTGCGTTATGACCTCGACGATGCGCGAGCCGAAGTCTCGATTTATCTGATCGAAGGCCGATTCGGCCTGGGCTGGGGCAGGGCGTTGCTGGCGCGGGGCGAAGCCTTCGTCACCGTTCATTGGCCGCGACTGGAAGCCATCACCGCTCAGGTGCTGCCGGCCAACCAAGCGTCGCTGAAAGTTTTCCGCGAGGCAGGTTTCACTCAGAGTGCTTGTGCGTTTACACGTGTTTTAAAGGATCACCCATGACCAGTTTCAAGATCGGCAACCGCACCGTCGGGGCCGATGCGCCGCCGTTCATCATTGCCGAGATGAGCGGCAACCATAACCAGTCACTGGACGTGGCGCTGCAAATTGTCGAAGCCGCGGCCAAGGCCGGCGCGCATGCCTTGAAGCTGCAAACCTATACAGCCGAGACCATGACGCTGGACCTGTGCGAAGGCGAGTTCTTCATCAAGGACCCCAACAGCCTGTGGGCCGGTTCTTCGCTGTACGCGCTGTACGAGAAGGCCCATACGCCGTGGGAATGGCACGCACCGATTTTCGCCCGGGCCAAAGAGCTGGGCATGCTGGCCTTCTCCACACCGTTCGATGACACTGCGGTGGACTTCCTCGAAAGCCTGGATGTGCCGGCCTACAAGATCGCCAGTTTCGAGAACACCGATCTGCCGTTGATCCGGCGGGTCGCTGCCACCGGCAAGCCGCTGATCATTTCCACCGGCATGGCCAGCATCGCCGAGCTCGATGAAACCGTGCGCGCCGCCCGTGAGGCCGGTTGCAAGAACCTGGTGTTGCTCAAGTGCACCAGCACTTACCCGGCGACGCCAGCCAACAGTAATGTGCGCACCATCCCTCATCTGCGGGAGCTGTTTGGCTGTGAAGTCGGTTTGTCCGATCATTCGATGGGGGTGGGAGTGTCCGTTGCCGCGGTAGCGCTGGGGGCGACGGTGGTGGAAAAACATTTCACCCTAGACCGTGCCGCCGGTGGGGTGGACGCCAGTTTCTCCCTGGAACCCGCTGAACTCGCGAGTCTGGTGATCGAAACCGAACGGGCCTGGCAGGCGATGGGCCAGGTGCATTACGGCGTGACCGAGGCCGAGCGCAAGTCTCTGGTATACCGTCGTTCGCTGTACGTCACTCAGGACATGGCCGCCGGGGAACCTTTCACCGTCGCCAATCTACGGGCCATCCGTCCTGGCCTGGGGCTTGCCCCCAAACACGCTGAAACCCTTCTGGGGCGCCGCGCCCGCCAGGCCATCAAGCGCGGAACGCCGCTGGACTGGCCACTGGTCGAATAACGCCTTGGGGGGCTGATTCGGCAAAATAGCGTGACCTGCGAGTCATAACGCGCATCTTCACTGTATTGTATAAAAAGGGGGAGATGGCGCCTGGACTGTTTTTAGCCCAGTGTTGGCCTTTTATTCTTCCCGCTGTCACCCTTTGAGGGCGACGTTATTCGTTGTTTGTCGGCGCCCCTCGAATCCTTGCGAGCGGTGGTATTGGGCTGTTTATTATTGGGAAGCCGTAATGATTGGCATAAAGAGCATTGCGAGCTACGTTCCTGTAGCCGGCGTGGACAATTACGCACAAGGTGCAAAATTCGAAAAGGATGAAGAGTTCATCCTGGGCAAGATCGGTTCGGCCTTTCTGCCGCGCAAAGATGCCGGTCAGGAAACCTCGGACCTGTGTGTCGAAGCAGTCAACGCGCTGTTCGCCAACAATCCCGAATTGAAGCGTGAAGCCATCGACGTGCTGATCGTCGTTACTCAGAACGGCGACGAAGAAGGCCTGCCCCACACCGCCGCCATCGTTCAGGACAAACTGGGCCTGCCGACGACCGTGGCAGCGTTCGATATTTCCTTGGGCTGTTCCGGTTACGTCTACGGCATCTACGCCATCAAGGGTTTCATGGAAGCCGCAGGCCTGAAGAATGGCTTGCTGGTGACTGCCGATCCGTACTCCAAGATCGTCGACCCGGAAGACCGTAACACCACCATGCTCTTTGGCGATGCCGCCACTGCCACCTGGATGGGCGAAGACGCGCCATGGCAGTTGGGCAAGGCCAAGTTCGGCACCGACGGTTCCGGCGCGCCGCACCTGAAGGTTTCCGACGGGGTGTTTTTCATGAACGGCCGTCAGGTCTTCAACTTCGCGCTGCTCAAAGTGCCGGCGCATTTGCATGAACTGCTCGCTGACTCGGGCCTGACGGCTGACGATATCGATGCCTTCTGCATTCACCAGGGCAGTGCGGCGATTGTCGATGCCGTGGCACGACGCTTCGAGGGCGAGCCCGAGAAGTTCATCAAGGACATGGTCGAAACCGGTAATACCGTGTCGTCGAGCATTCCGTTGCTGCTGGAAAAACATGTACTCGATTCCAAGTGGAAGCGTGTGGCACTCAGCGGTTTCGGTGTTGGTTTGTCTTGGGGTTCGGCGATCATCTATCGTCCTTGATCTTCTAAAAGCCAGGCACAAAAAAAGCGTTCAAGGTGTAACCTTGAGCGCTATTTTTTTGCCCGAATCACAGCGAGGCGCCATGAGCGAGTTTTTTCAACCCAATGCCGAACTCATCCAGCGTCGCTGGCCGGCCGTGGCTGAGCGTCTGCTGGTTGAAGATCCGGGCCCGTTGCAGGCTGATCTGGTGGAAGGGCTTGGCTCGACCCTGAGCATCAACGGCATTCAGCTGACCAGTCGCCATGACCGCACCCGCGAAGCGCAGCTTCAGGCCGAAAGCTTGCCGGTCGACAGTCCGGTGTTGCACGTTTACGGCACAGGGTTGGGTGATCTGCAATTGGAACTGCTGCAGCGTTCCGAGCTGATTCAGTTGCATGTACATATCCTCAACGGCGCTGTGTTTGCGCTGGTCTTGCAATTGCTTGATCAGCAGCCGTGGCTCAGCGATTCGCGTGTCCAGTTGCACTACGCCGGTGATCTGGCTGAAATTTGTTTGCCTTTTTTTGCCCTGCCTTCGGAGCTGGTGCTGGCCGATGATTACAATGCCAGGATCCGCGACCGCTTGATCAGCGAAACCCACCTTGGGTTCAACAACCGTGAGTTCAATCCGGACAATCCGGAAATAGCGTCGCGCTTGCTGGAAAGTGTCGAACAGATCCGCGTCGATAGTGACGCCGCACAATTGTTCGCAACACAGGCTGGCCGGCCGATGTTCGTCATCGCCACCGGGCCGAGCCTGGAACAGCACTTCGTGACCTTGCGATCAATTCGCGGCCAGACCCCGCGCCCACTGTTCGTTTGTGTCGATACCGCTTACCAGCCGCTGATCGAGCACGGCATCAAGCCGGATGTGGTCGTCACGATTGATCAGCGTATTTCGCTGCGCCATCTGCCACCCGAAGACAGCGCCAATACCACGCTGGTTTACATGCCGCTGGTGGACCCTGTCGTGCTGCAGGCCTGGCAAGGCAAACGCTATGTGGCCTACTCGGCAAGCCCGGTTTTCCGGGATCTGCGCGAGCAGCTCCCACGGGCAGGGCTGTTTGCAGGCGGTAGCGTGATTCATCCGGCGGTGGACCTGGCGGTGAAAATGGGGGCCGGTCAGATCACGCTGTTCGGGGCTGACTTCGCGTTCCCCAACAACAAGACCCATGCTGGCTGGGGTGACGGCGACCTCGGCCCCCAATTGGGCGCGGCTCGCCATTGGGTGCTGGACGGGAATGGGCAGCGGGTCAAGACTCAGCTCAATTTCCGCAGCTACCTGTGTGAGCTGGAGCGCTATATCGCTGCGCATCCGCACGTCGTCTTCTACAACAGCAGTCGAGCCGGGGCCATGATTGCCGGCACGACATTTCATCCGGAGTTCAGTCGATGAGCGAAGTGCTACTCGTTGATCAGGCCCGGCAATGTTCCGCGTTGTTTCGCTTGGGAAGGGATGTCGAGGCGGCGTTGGTCATGGTCGAGGTAGCGGAGCGGGTGCAGTCGCGGGTCGGCGGGGCAGGCAGCCAGATCGCGGCCCGGTGGATGGCATTGCTGACAGGCATGCTGGATAGCCAGGAGCGACAGGACTGGCTGGCGCTGGCAGACTACCTTGAATACGAACTGGTCGATTTGCTGATGGCTGTCAATTCCGCGTAATGCCGTGACAGATCAGCAGGAGCGGGCTGTAAGAAAGGGTTGTGGCAGTTCTCTGGCGTCATTTTTTGGTGGTTGGATCGTCGCTAAGCCTCGGTTTTACAGGGGGTGGCAGGGTGATGGCAAAAAATTTTCAAAATCCCCTAAAGCAACCTGCGTTGGCGACGATAACTATTACGAAGGTTCTCTAGGCCATCCGGGCGGTTGCCAGGGCCGGAAGCCGCAGTACCCAACCAACGAGGAATTCGTCATGGCTTTAACAGTAAACACCAACACTACTTCCCTGAGTGTTCAGAAGAACCTGAACAAGGCCTCCGACGCTCTGTCGACTTCGATGACCCGCCTGTCCTCCGGCCTGAAAATCAACAGCGCCAAAGACGACGCCGCCGGCCTGCAGATCGCTACCCGTATGACTTCGCAGATCCGTGGCCAGACCATGGCTATCAAAAACGCCAACGACGGTGTTTCGATCGCTCAGACCGCTGAAGGCGCTCTGCAAGAGTCGACCAACATTCTGCAGCGTATGCGTGAAATCTCGCTGCAATCGCGTAACGACTCCAACGGCACTGCTGACCGTACCGCTCTGGACAAAGAATACCAACAGTCGATCGCTGAGCTGACCCGTATCGCTCAGTCGACCAACCTGAACGGCAAAGCGCTGATCGACGGTACTGCTGGTTCGATGGAATTCCAGGTAGGTTCGAACACCACTTCCGACAACCAGATCACTCTGACCCTGTCGACCAGCTTCGACGCCAGCGCCCTGGGCATGACCGGTACTGCCATTTCCGGCACTTCCAACGGTGTTAACCACACCAACGTTGATGCCTCTATCTCGGCTATCGACGCTGCTCTGGCAAACATCAACGCCACTCGCGCTGACCTGGGTGCTGCTCAAAACCGTTTCTCGACCACCATCTCCAACCTGCAAAACATCAACGAAAACGCCAGTGCTGCACTGAGCCGCGTACAAGATACCGACTTCGCTGCTGAAACTGCACAGCTGACCAAGCAACAAACTCTGCAACAAGCTTCCACCGCAGTTCTGGCCCAGGCCAACCAACTGCCATCTGCTGTACTGAAACTGCTTCAGTAATAGTTGATGAGTTTTGGCGGGGGAGTGCGCTTGTCGCACTCTCTCGCTTTTTACTTTAAGAGGTGATGGACATGGATATGAGCGTGAAGCTGAACTTGTCTTATCCAGCTGCGAAGCCGGCGACGACTGTTGCTGACAAGTCGGTGGAGAAGCCTCGAACCGATGCCCTTGTGGTGGCGCCGGTCAAGGATGAACAAAAGAAAGACGCGGTATCCGAGCAGGACAAACTCAAGATGGCCGTTCAGGAAATTGAAAAGTTCGTTCAGTCGGTCAAGCGCAATCTGGAGTTCTCGATTGACGAGCCTTCAGGCAAAGTAGTTGTCAAGGTTATCGCCAGTGACTCGGGTGAGGTGGTTCGCCAGATCCCCAATGAAGAAGTCCTGAAACTGGCCAATAGTTTGAATGATGCAAGCAGCTTGTTGTTCAGCGCGAAAGTCTGACAGCTGGCATGAATATTGTTGCTATGTTCTTTTGGACGTTGTAGTGGTCAAAAGACCGGCGACACACTGAAGGGAGATATGCATGGCAAGTCCAATTCTACCGGGCACGGGTTTAGGCTCTGGCCTTGATACCGGTGCTATTGTCAAAGCCTTGGTCAATGCCGACAAAGCAGCCAAGCAGAACCAGATCGACCGTCAGACGACTACCAACACTGCGCAGATTTCCGGTATTGGTACTCTCAAAAGTGTCCTGGCGAACTTCCAGGCTGCAATCAAGAAGCTGCAAGATACGCAGGCTCCGCAATTCCTGGGCTACAACGCCACCTCCGCTGACGCGAAAGTATTGACCGCTGTGGCCAGCAACACGGCCGTGAACGGCACTTACGTGGTCAAGGTCACTAACCTTGCGACCTCGTCCAAAGTAGCCACCGCAGCGTTTGCCGGCGGTACCAGCAGTGCCATTCCAAGCGGCACGCTCAATATCACGCAAAACGGCGTTTCCAGTTCTGTCACCATTCCGGCGGGCGCGACATTGCAGTCGGTTCGGGATGCGATAAACACCCAGCAGGGCGCCAACGGCTTCAGCGCCAACATCGTGACCGACTCGTTTGGCTCGCGTCTGGTGATGGGGTCCACGGCGACCGGTGCCGGCTCCGATATCACCCTCAGCGGTATCGCGGGTCTGGAAATCAATGCCGGCCAGCAAATGGGTACAACACCGACAGCTACTTCGGCGGGTGCCATCGGCGATTTCGCGGTGGACGCCAACTTCACCGTGGACGGGCTCGCGCTGACCAGCAAAAGCAACAAGGTTGACGCGGCCGTTTCCGGCTTGACCCTGAATCTGGTCGCCGGTGCTGGTGCAACCACGACGGTGACGGTCGGCCCTAACAGTGATGGCCTGAAAAAATCCATTCAAGCTTTCGTTGATGCTTATAACCAGGTAGTGACCAGTGTTAATGCGCTGACCAAGCCTTCCCTGGATGACGATGGCAAGCCGACCGTTGCTGCTGCACTGACCGGTGACCCGTTGGCGCGCGGTATCATGGCATCGATTCGTTCGCCGTTAGTCACTACCGGCGCGGGTGACAAGCTTACTGTCCTGTCGCAATTGGGTATCACCACCAATCAGAAGACCGGTGCACTGGATTTCGATAGCACCAAGTTCACGACCGCGATGGATACCCAAAAGCTCGGTGGTGAGGTTCAGAAGTTGTTCCTGGGTGATCCGACGGCCACTGGCGATGCCGCCAAGGGCCTGTTGACGCGCATGAACGATGCAATCACCCCTTACACGGTCACAGGCAGTGAGGGTATCCTCGACACCCGCTCGACCAACCTGGCCAAGGCCAAGTCGAATCTGGCCAACCAGCAGGCAGCCCTGGATCGCCGTATCGAGACGCTGACTGCTGTGCTGACCAAGAAGTACAACGACATGGATTCTCTGGTTGGCAAACTCAAGGCAACTGCCAGCAACATCACCTCGATGTTCGAGGCGATGAACGCGCAGAAAAACGCCTCGTAACACATAAACGCCAAAAGCCCGGCAGCGATTCCGCTTGTCGGGCTTTTTTTGGTTTGGTCTAAAGATTTTTGACGCCGTGTCGATAGCCTGATTATACGAATCACAGAGCTTTGGATGAGGTAAAACATGAACCCGATGTTAGCCCTTCGGCAGTACCAGAAGATTGGCGCGCAAGCCCAGACTTCCGAGGCCAGTCCTCATCGTCTGGTGCAAATGCTTATGGAAGGTGCTCTGGATCGCATCGCTCAGGCCAAAGGTGCCATGGAGCGCAAGGATATCGCCAACAAGGGTGTTCTGATCAGCAAGGCCATCGGCATTGTCGGTGGGTTACGAGAGGGTCTGGATCTGGAGAAGCAGGCAGAGTCCGTCAGTGAGCTGGATAGTCTCTACGCTTACATGATGAAACGCCTGGCGGAAGCGAACCTCAAGACCGATCCGAAAATCCTCGACGAAGTCGCCGACCTGCTCCGTACGGTCAAAGACGGTTGGGACGCCATTGGCGCACCTGCTCCCCAGTTTTAAGGAGATCACTCATGAGTCTTGTCTTGCAGCGAATCGAACAAACCCGCGATGCCCTCGTCGGTGCATTGGCCGAGCGCAACTGGGAAGCCATTGGTGAATTGGACCTGGCTTGCCGTTCCTGCATGGAAGACGTCTTGAGTGAAGCTTCGGTGGATGAGGCCGCGTTGCGCGATAACCTTGAGGAGTTGCTGGGGGTGTATAAACAGCTTCTGGAGGCGGCGACGGGAGAGCGGCAGGCGATAGTCGATGAGATGTCGCAGATCCACCAAGCACAGAGCGCGGCAAAGGTTTACCATCTGTTTGGTTAGTTAACCCCAGTTAATCCAAACATAGTGCGCCATAAATTTGACTGTGCACGGTTTTTTGACTTAACTAGTGGCTGGTTCCAGATTTCAGGCGTCTACAGGCATAACGTGTCTGCAAGCGTCTAGCTTGCCCCTCATTTTGGGCATTGAGTTGACTAGGGAAGTTGCTATTGCATGTGGCGTGAAACCAAAATTCTGCTGATTGATGACGATAGCGTCCGTCGCCGCGATTTGGCGGTGATTTTAAATTTTCTCGGCGAAGAAAATTTACCCTGTGGCAGCCATGACTGGCAGCAGGCGGTCGGCTCTCTGTCATCAAGTCGTGAAGTAATCTGTGTCCTCATCGGGACGGTAAATGCTCCTGGTGCACTTTTGGGCCTGTTAAAGACACTCTCAACCTGGGATGAGTTCCTTCCAGTTTTGTTGATGGGCGATAATTCTTCCATTGACTTGCCGGAAGACCAGCGTCGCCGAGTGCTTTCGACTCTCGAAATGCCACCCAGCTACAGCAAATTGCTCGATTCGTTGCACCGTGCCCAGGTCTATCGCGAGATGTATGACCAGGCCCGTGAGCGCGGTCGTCACCGTGAACCCAATCTTTTCCGCAGCCTTGTCGGCACCAGCCGGGCGATTCAACACGTCCGTCAGATGATGCAGCAAGTCGCCGACACCGACGCCAGCGTGCTGATCCTCGGCGAGTCCGGGACCGGCAAGGAAGTGGTCGCGCGTAACCTGCACTACCATTCCAAGCGTCGTGACGCGCCGTTCGTGCCGGTCAACTGCGGGGCGATCCCGGCCGAGTTGCTGGAAAGCGAATTGTTCGGCCACGAGAAGGGCGCCTTCACCGGAGCGATCACCAGTCGCGCCGGGCGTTTCGAGCTGGCCAACGGCGGTACGCTGTTCCTCGACGAAATCGGCGACATGCCGCTGCCGATGCAGGTCAAACTGCTGCGTGTCTTGCAGGAGCGCACCTTCGAGCGCGTGGGTAGCAACAAGACCCAAAGCGTCGATGTGCGGATCATTGCGGCGACCCACAAGAATCTCGAAAGCATGATCGAGATCGGCACCTTCCGCGAAGATCTCTACTATCGCTTGAACGTGTTCCCGATCGAGATGGCGCCATTGCGTGAGCGCGTCGAGGACATCCCGCTGCTGATGAACGAGTTGATCTCGCGCATGGAGCACGAGAAGCGCGGTTCGATCCGTTTCAACTCGGCGGCGATCATGTCGCTGTGCCGTCACGGCTGGCCGGGCAACGTTCGCGAGCTGGCCAACCTGGTGGAGCGCATGGCGATCATGCACCCGTACGGGGTGATCGGCGTGGTCGAGTTGCCGAAGAAATTCCGCTATGTCGATGACGAAGACGAGCAACTGGTCGACAGCCTGCGCAGCGATCTTGAAGAACGGGTGGCCATCAACGGTCATACCCCGGACTTCACCGCCAATGCCCTGCTGCCGCCGGAAGGCCTTGACCTGAAAGACTACCTCGGCGGTCTGGAACAAGGGCTGATTCAGCAGGCGCTGGATGATGCCAATGGCATCGTGGCGCGGGCGGCCGAACGGCTGCGGATTCGTCGCACCACGCTGGTGGAGAAGATGCGCAAGTACGGCATGAGTCGTCGTGACGGTGATGAACAGGCGGATGATTGACGCCTGTTTTTCAACTCCTTCATTTATAGGCGTTTTTTTTTAGGCACGGGTATTGCTACATCCCTCGCAACGTTCCGTTTAACTGACGGTCAACCACGCGAGAGAGCACGATGCCCCAAGCCGCCCAGATGTCTCCTGTCCCAGATGCTTCGGGGCAACCGTCGTCCGTAGAGCAGGCAAGCCGGCTTGGCCTTGAGCAGGCATTTGCACTGTTCAACCAGATGTCGAGCCAATTGACCGATTCCTACAGCATGCTCGAAGCCCGGGTCACCGAGCTCAAGGGTGAGCTGGCGGTGGTCAGTGCTCAGCGCATGCAGGAGCTGGCGGAAAAGGAGCGTCTGGCCAACCGTCTGCAAAACCTCCTCGATCTGTTGCCTGGCGGCGTCATCGTCATCGACGCCCAAGGCATCGTGCGCGAAGCCAATCCCGCCGCGAGCGAACTGCTAGGTCTGCCTCTTGAAGGCGAGCTGTGGCGTCATGTGATTGCTCGATGCTTTGCGCCGCGCGAAGACGACGGTCACGAAATTTCTCTCAAGGACGGTCGACGCCTGTCGATCGCTACCCGGTCGCTGGACGCCGAGCCTGGTCAATTGGTGTTGCTCAACGACCTGACTGAAACCCGTCATCTGCAAGGTCAACTGGCTCGTCATGAGCGCCTGTCGTCTCTCGGTCGTATGGTCGCATCGTTGGCTCATCAGATTCGCACGCCGTTGTCCGCTGCGTTGCTCTATGCCAGTCATTTGACTGAGCAGGCGTTGCCGGTCGAGACTCAGCAACGTTTTGCCGGGCGCCTGAAAGAGCGTCTGCATGAGCTCGAACACCAGGTTCGCGACATGCTGGTGTTCGCTCGCGGCGAGCTGCCGCTGACCGATCGCGTGACCCCCAAAATGCTGATGCAGTCGCTGCAAGCGGCAGCGCTGACCCATGTTCAGGATCTGCCGATTCGCTGGCAGTGCGACAGTCATGCCGGTGAGTTGTTGTGCAATCGCGACACCCTGGTCGGGGCCATTCTGAATCTGATCGAGAACGCCATTCAGGCAAGTGCCGGTGATGTCCGTTTGAAGGTTCACCTGTATACCCGCGGCCAAAATCTGCGCTTGTGCGTCAGCGACAGCGGCAGTGGCATCGACACGAAGGTCCTGGCGCGTTTGGGTGAGCCGTTTTTCACCACTAAAACCACCGGCACCGGTCTGGGCCTGACCGTGGTCAAGGCAGTCGCCTGGGCACATCAGGGGGAATTACAGTTGCGCTCGCGGCCGGGTCGCGGCACTTGTGCGCAGCTGATTTTGCCGCTTTTTTCGGGTGAACAGCGCAGCGCTCAGGGAGCGAAGTGAAAGACATGGCGATCAAGGTTTTACTGGTCGAGGATGACCGCGCGCTACGGGAGGCATTAGCCGATACGCTGCTGCTTGCCAGGCACGATTACACGGCGGTCGGTTCGGCGGAAGAGGCGCTGGCTGCGGTCGGTGTCGAGACGTTTAATCTGGTGCTCAGTGACGTCAACATGCCGGGCATGGACGGTCACCAACTGCTTGGATTGCTGCGGGCTCGCCAGCCGCAACTGCCGGTGTTGCTGATGACTGCTCATGGTGCGGTCGAGCGCGCGGTCGACGCCATGCGTCAGGGTGCAGCGGATTATCTGGTCAAGCCGTTCGAGCCCAAAGCCTTGCTCGATCTGGTGGCGCGTCACGCACTGGGCAATCTCGGCGCGACCGAGAGTGAGGGGCCTGTGGCGTTCGAGCCGGCCAGTGCGCAATTGCTGGAATTGGCCGCACGGGTGGCGCGCAGTGATTCCACGGTATTGATCTCCGGTGAGTCCGGGACCGGTAAGGAAGTGCTGGCGCGTTACATCCATCAGCACTCCCATCGCGCCAGTCAGCCGTTCATTGCGATCAACTGTGCAGCGATCCCGGACAACATGCTCGAAGCCACCTTGTTCGGTCACGAAAAGGGTTCGTTCACCGGCGCCATCGCGGCGCAGGCCGGCAAGTTCGAGCAGGCCGATGGCGGGACGATCCTGCTCGATGAAATCTCCGAAATGCCCCTTGGCCTTCAAGCCAAATTACTACGGGTCTTGCAGGAGCGCGAAGTCGAGCGAGTCGGCGCACGCAAGCCGATCACGCTGGACATCCGAGTGGTTGCCACCACCAACCGTGACCTGGCCGCTGAAGTGGCGGCGGGGCGTTTTCGTGAAGACCTCTACTATCGCCTGTCAGTGTTTCCGCTGGCCTGGCGTCCGCTGCGCGAGCGCACCGCCGACATCCTGCCGCTGGCCGAGCGACTGCTGGCCAAACACGTCAATAAAATGAAGCATGCCGCGGCGAAGCTCTCGCCGCAGGCGCAGGCTTGCCTGATCGGTTATCCGTGGCCGGGCAACGTGCGTGAACTGGATAACGCGATCCAGCGTGCCTTGATTCTGCAGCAGGGCGGTTTGATCCAGCCGCAGGATTTCTGCCTGGCCGGGCCTGTGGCGTGTGCGCCGTTGCCGGCATTGGTGTCGACGCCCGTGCGCGCAGTGGAAGTCGAAGCCGAATCGGCGGGCGCTCTCGGCGATGATCTGCGGCGCCGTGAATTCCAGATGATCATCGACACCTTGCGCTCCGAGCGCGGCCGTCGAAAAGAAGCCGCCGAGCGATTGGGCATCAGCCCGCGCACCTTGCGCTACAAGCTGGCGCAGATGCGCGACGCTGGTATGGATGTGGAAGGCTACTTGTTCGCCACCTGAAAGTTGACGCAAGCAACACCGCAAAACAAATGTGGGAGCGGGCTTGCTCGCGAAAGCTGTAGACCAGCCAGCATCTCTGTTGAATGGAAAACCGTATTCGCGAGCAAGCCCGCTCCCACATTTGTTTTGCGGTGGTTCACGGTTGAGCAAGCCCGGAATTGGCTTTTGTTTGGAGTGGCCACCGAGCTGGCACCCTTGTTGCTAACACCTCACTACCCGCCGAGTGAGTGTCAAAAAATTGCGGGTAGCCAAAGACGTAGCTTCGTCAAAGAGAGAAACCATGAGCCAAGGTATTGAATTCAATCGGTTGATGCTGGATATGCGCTCCATGCAAATGGATGCGATGTCTGCGCCGAAATCGACTGCCGCAGTCCCTGAATTGGGTGGCAGCAGCTTTTCCGACATGCTCGGTCAGGCCGTCAATAAAGTGAACGACACCCAGCAGGCGTCCAATCAGTTGGCCAGTGCCTTCGAAATCGGTAAGAGCGGCGTCGACCTGACGGATGTGATGATTTCCTCACAGAAGGCCAGCGTGTCTTTTCAGGCGCTGACTCAAGTGCGTAACAAGTTGGTTCAGGCTTACCAAGACATCATGCAGATGCCGGTTTAAGGACGAGATTGAGTCATGGCAGAAGCAATCGCCGATAATGTTCCGGCCAAGGCCATCCCAATAGACGGCAAACCGCCGCTGTTCGGGTTGTCCTTCCTGGAAAACCTCTCCGAGATGACCATGTTGCGTCAGGTGGGCCTGTTGGTCGGCCTGGCTGCGAGCGTGGCGATTGGTTTTGCCGTGGTGTTGTGGTCGCAGCAGCCAGACTACCGTCCTCTGTACGGCAGCCTTGCCGGTATGGACGCCAAGCAGGTCATGGAAACCCTGGCCGCAGCCGATATCCCCTATACCGTTGAACCGAACTCCGGTGCCTTGCTGGTCAAGGCCGATGACCTGTCCCGTGCGCGCCTCAAGCTCGCGGCCGCTGGTGTCACTCCCAGCGACGGCAACATCGGTTTCGAGATCCTCGACAAGGAGCAGGGGCTGGGCACCAGCCAGTTCATGGAAGCGACTCGCTACCGTCGCGGCCTCGAAGGTGAACTGGCCCGGACCATTTCCAGCCTGAACAACGTCAAGGGTGCCCGCGTGCATCTGGCGATTCCGAAAAGCTCGGTGTTCGTGCGTGACGAGCGCAAGCCAAGCGCTTCTGTTCTGGTTGAACTCTATTCCGGTCGCTCGCTGGAGCCGGGCCAGGTCGTCGCCATCATCAATCTGGTGGCGACCAGCGTTCCCGAACTGAGCAAGTCGCAGATCACCGTGGTCGACCAGAAGGGCAACCTGCTGTCGGATCAGGCGGAAAACTCCGAACTGACCATGGCCGGCAAGCAATTCGATTACAGCCGTCGCATGGAAAGCATGCTGACCCAGCGCGTGCATAACATTCTGCAACCGGTGCTGGGCAATGATCGCTATAAAGCCGAAGTCTCGGCGGATGTGGATTTCAGCGCCGTCGAGTCGACTTCCGAGCAGTTCAACCCGGACCAGCCAGCATTGCGCAGTGAGCAGTCGGTCAACGAACAGCGTACCGCCAGCAATGGCCCGCAAGGTGTGCCGGGTGCCCTGAGCAATCAGCCGCCATCGCCAGCCTCGGCGCCGCAAACCACCGGTGGCGCCACCGCGTCGGCCGGCATGGTGCAGCCAGGTCAGCCATTACTCGATGCCAACGGTCAGCAAATCATGGACCCGGCCACCGGTCAGCCGATGCTGGCGCCGTACCCGGCCGACAAGCGTCAACAATCCACCAAGAACTTCGAACTCGACCGTTCCATCAGCCACACCAAACAACAACAGGGCCGTTTGAATCGCCTGTCGGTGTCGGTGGTGGTGGACGATCAGGTCAAGGTCAACGCGGCCAATGGCGAAACGACTCGTGCGCCGTGGAGCGCCGATGAATTGGCGCGCTTCACCCGTCTGGTACAGGACGCGGTCGGTTTCGACGCGAGCCGTGGCGACAGCGTCAGTGTGATCAATATGCCGTTCTCTGCCGAGCGCGGTGAAGTGATCGCCGAAATTCCGTTTTACTCCCAGCCTTGGTTCTGGGACATCGTCAAGCAAGTGCTGGGTGTGTTGTTCATTCTGGTGCTGGTGTTCGGTGTGCTGCGTCCGGTGCTCAACAACATCACCGGTGGCGGCAAAGACAAGCAACTCGCTGGCCTGGGCAGCGACGTCGAACTCGGTGGCATGGGCGGCCTGGACGGCGAACTGGCCAACGACCGCGTCAGCCTCGGTGGCCCGACCAGCATCCTGCTGCCGAGCCCGAGCGAAGGCTATGACGCACAGTTGAACGCAATCAAGAGTCTGGTGGCAGAAGATCCGGGTCGCGTGGCCCAGGTCGTGAAAGAGTGGATTAACGCAGATGAGTGATAACCGAGCCGTTGCCGCCAAACTGTCCCGGGTCGACAAAGCCGCGATTCTGCTGCTGTCCCTGGGTTCTACCGATGCCGCACAAGTGCTGCGCCACATGGGGCCCAAAGAGGTCCAGCGTGTGGGCGTGGCCATGGCCCAGATGGGTAACGTGCATCGCGAGCAGGTCGAACAGGTCATGAGCGAGTTCGTCGACATCGTCGGCGACCAGACCAGCCTGGGCGTCGGCTCCGATGACTACGTGCGCAAAATGCTCACCCAGGCTCTGGGCGAAGACAAGGCCAACGGCCTGATCGACCGGATCCTGCTGGGCGGCAACACCAGTGGCCTCGACAGCCTGAAGTGGATGGAACCGCGCGCCGTCGCCGACGTGATTCGTTACGAGCACCCGCAGATCCAGGCAATCGTAGTGGCGTACCTCGACCCGGATCAGGCCGGTGAAGTACTGGGTAACTTCGACCACAAGGTCCGATTGGACATCATCCTGCGTGTGTCTTCGCTGAACACCGTGCAGCCGGCGGCCCTGAAAGAACTCAACCAGATTCTCGAGAAGCAGTTCTCCGGCAACTCGAATGCCTCGCGCACCACCCTGGGTGGTATCAAGCGGGCGGCCGACATCATGAACTTCCTCGACAGTTCGATCGAAGGTCAGCTGATGGACTCGATCCGCGAAGTCGACGAAGACCTGTCCGGTCAGATCGAAGACCTCATGTTTGTGTTCAACAACCTGTCCGATGTCGACGACCGCGGCATTCAGGCGCTGTTGCGCGAAGTGTCCTCGGACGTCCTGGTGCTGGCCCTCAAGGGCTCGGACGAAGGCGTCAAGGAAAAGATCTTCAAGAACATGTCCAAACGGGCGGCCGAACTGTTGCGCGACGACCTCGAGGCCAAAGGCCCGGTGCGCGTCAGCGACGTGGAAACCGCGCAGAAAGAAATCCTCACCATTGCCCGCCGTATGGCCGAAGCCGGAGAAATCGTTCTCGGCGGGAAGGGCGGCGAAGAGATGATCTAAGGTCACTATGTCGTCCAAACATGATGAGTCCAATACCGACCTGATCCGTGCCAAGGACGTCGGTGGTTTCGACATCTGGTCGCTGCCCAGTTTCGATCCGTTTGTGCCGGAACCCGAGCCGGAGCCCGAGCCCGAACCGCCGGAAATGGAAGAAGTGCCGCTGGAAGAAGTCCAGCCACTGACCCTCGAAGAGCTCGAAGGCATTCGCCAGGAGGCCTACAACGAAGGCTTCGCTGTTGGCGAAAAAGAAGGTTTCCATAGCACCACGCTCAAGGTCCGTCAGGAAGCCGAAGTGGCCCTGACGGCCAAGATCGCTGGCCTGGAACAACTGATGGCCAACCTGTTCGAGCCGATTGCCGAACAGGACACCCAGATCGAAAAGTCGCTGGTCGACCTTGTGCAGCACATCACCAAGCAAGTAATTCAGCGCGAACTGGCCATCGACTCGACGCAGATCGAACATGTCATGCGTGAGGCGCTCAAACTCTTGCCACTGGGCGTGGGCAACGTGCGGTTGTACATCAACCCGCAAGATTTCGAACAGGTCAAAGCCCTGCGCGAGCGCCATGAAGAAACCTGGCGCATCGTCGAGGACGAGTCCTTGTTGCCGGGCGGTTGCCGGGTCGAAACAGAGCACAGCCGCATCGACGCCACCATCGAAACCCGTGTGACCCAGGTCATGGCCAAACTGTTCGATCAATTGCACGATCAGGCACTGCACCCGGCCGCGCCGGACCTGAGCCTGGAACTGCCGAGCGGTGAAAAGCCTGCGGTTGCCCCGGTCGAGCCGGAACTGGACGACCCCGATGCGCCTTGATCGCACCAGCTTCGCCAAGCGGTTGGGCAGCTATGCCGAAGCCACGGAACTTGCCGGTGCGCCAATCCTCGAAGGTCGGCTGCTGCGCATGGTCGGCCTGACCCTCGAAGCTGAAGGTTTGCGCGCCGCCATGGGCAGCCGCTGTATGGTCATCAACGATGACAGCTATCACCCGGTGCAGGTCGAAGCCGAGGTCATGGGCTTCTCGGGCAGCAAAGTTTTTCTGATGCCGGTCGGCAGTGTCGCCGGCATTGCGCCTGGCGCCCGCGTGGTTCCACTTGCCGATACCGGCCGCTTGCCAATGGGCATGAGCATGCTCGGGCGGGTGCTGGATGGCGCCGGTCGCGCGCTGGATGGCAAGGGCGGGATGAAGGCTGAAGATTGGGTGCCGATGGACGGTCCGACCATCAACCCGCTCAAGCGTGACCCGATCAGCCAGCCGCTGGACGTTGGCATTCGTTGCATCAACGGTTTGTTGACGGTCGGTCGCGGTCAGCGACTCGGGCTGTTCGCTGGTACCGGCGTGGGCAAGAGTGTACTGCTGGGCATGATGACCCGCTTCACCGAGGCCGACATTATCGTGGTCGGGCTGATCGGTGAACGGGGTCGAGAAGTTAAAGAGTTCATCGAGCACATCCTCGGTGAAGAAGGGCTCAAGCGTTCGGTGGTGGTGGCGTCGCCAGCGGACGATGCGCCGCTGATGCGTCTGCGCGCGGCCATGTACTGCACGCGAATCGCCGAGTATTTTCGCGACAAGGGCAAGAATGTCCTGTTGCTCATGGATTCCCTGACCCGTTTCGCCCAGGCCCAGCGGGAAATCGCCCTGGCTATCGGCGAACCGCCAGCGACCAAGGGCTATCCGCCATCGGTGTTCGCCAAGTTGCCGAAACTGGTGGAGCGAGCCGGTAACGCCGAAAAAGGCGGCGGTTCGATCACTGCGTTTTACACCGTATTGTCCGAAGGCGACGATCAGCAAGACCCGATCGCCGACTCGGCGCGGGGCGTGCTCGACGGGCACATCGTGCTGTCCCGGCGCCTGGCCGAGGAAGGGCATTACCCGGCCATCGATATCGAAGCGTCCATCAGCCGGGTCATGCCGTCGGTGGTCAGCCCCGAACACATGACTCGCGCGCAGATGTTCAAGCAGTACTGGTCGCGTTATCAGCAAAGTCGCGATTTGATCAGCGTCGGCGCCTACGTGCCTGGCGGTGATCGTGAAACCGACACCGCCATCGCCCTGCAACCGGCTATGGTGACGTACCTGCGCCAGGGATTGAACGACAACATCAGCATGGGCGCCAGCGAAGGCCATCTTGCGTCGGTCTTCGCGCCAGCGCCGGGCGGTTAATCGACCATGGCCCTGAGTCGCGCAGCACGCCTGGCACCGGTGGTGGAAATGGCTGAAAAGGCCGAGAAAACCGCTGTCCAGCGCCTGGGGCACTTCCAGGGTCAGGTCCGTCTGGCGGAAAGCAAACTCGCCGACCTGGAAAACTTCCGCCTCGAATACCAGGAGCAATGGATCGTGCGCGGCAGTAGCGGCGTTTCGGGTCAGTGGCTGCTGGGCTATCAGGGCTTTCTCGCGCAATTGGGCACGGCCATCGACCAGCAGCGTCAGAGCCTGAACTGGCACCAAAACAATCTGAACAAGTCCCGGGAGGCCTGGCAGCAGGCGTTTGCCCGGGTCGAAGGTTTGCGCAAACTGGTTCAGCGCTACAGGGATGAGGCGCGGCAACTGGAAGACACGCGCGAGCAGAAGCTGCTGGATGAATTGTCCCAGCGGTTGCCGCGTCAGGATCCGTATTGAGTGTGGTTTTAAAAGATCGCAGCCTTCGGCAGCACCTACGGGATCGGGTTTACATGCGGTCAATGCAGGCGCTGCCGAAGGCTGCGATCTTTTGATTCTGATTTCCTGCCTTGCTCCTACCCTCGTCAGGTGCTAAACCTTCTACACGTACGTTCGTCAATGACAAGGAAGCCGTGAAATGTCAGTCGTTACAGAAGTATCTTCGGATGGGAAAAAGCTGACGATTTCGATCGAGGGGCGATTCGATTTCGGTCGGCATCAGGAGTTTCGCGAGTCCTACGAGCGACTCAACAGTAAACCCGAGTCCATTGTGGTGGACCTGAAGAAAGCCACATATCTCGATAGCTCGGCGCTGGGCATGCTGCTTTTGCTGCGTGATCACGCCGGTGGCGACAGTTCCGATATTCGCGTCGTCAACAGCAGCACCGATGTGAAGAAAATCCTCGCCATCTCCAATTTCGACAAGCTGTTCGACATCAGTTGATCGTCATGCAGCCGCTGGAGCCGCTGACGATTCTGATCGCCGAAGACAGCGCGGCCGACCGCATGCTGCTGTCGACTATCGTCCGGCGCCAGGGCCATGAAGTGCTGACGGCTGCCAACGGCGCCGAGGCGGTCGAAGCGTTCCGTTCGCAGCGACCGCACCTGGTGCTGATGGACGCCATGATGCCGGTGATGGACGGTTTTGAGGCTGCGCAGCAGATCAAGGCGCTGGCCGGCGAAACGCTGGTGCCGATCATCTTTTTGACGTCGCTGACCGAAAGCGAAGCCCTGGCCCGTTGTCTGGAGGCGGGGGGTGACGATTTTCTGGCAAAGCCTTACAACCAGGTGATCCTTGCCGCCAAGATCAAGGCCATGGATCGCTTGCGGCGTTTGCAGGCCACCGTGCTGGAGCAGCGCGACCTGATCGCCAGGCACCACGATTACCTGCTCAACGAACAACGGGTGGCCAAAGCCGTGTTCGACAAAGTCGCCCACTCCGGTTGCCTGAATGCACCGAACATCCGTTACCTGCAATCGCCCTATGCGCTGTTCAACGGCGATCTGTTGTTGGCCGCGTTCACCCCGGCCGGCGACATGCACGTATTGCTCGGCGATTTCACCGGTCATGGTTTGCCGGCTGCTGTGGGTGCCATGCCCTTGGCCGAAGTCTTCTACGGCATGACCGCAAAGGGTTATGGCCTGTCCGAAACCCTGCGCGAGATGAACGCCAAACTCAAACGTATTCTGCCCGTGGACATGTTCTGCTGTGCGACCCTGCTGTGCCTGAGTTTTCAGCGGGGATCGGTGGAGGTCTGGAACGGCGGGATGCCGGACGGTTACTTGCACAGCACCGCCAGCGGCGAACGTATCGCTCTGACGGCACGGCACTTGCCGCTCGGGGTGCTGAGCCCGCAAACCTTCGATGACCGCACCGAGGTATTCCCGATGGCCGTCGGGGATCGGGTCTTTCTGTTGTCCGACGGGGTGATCGATACCTGCGATGCCAATGAACAATTGTTTGGCGTAGAGCGATTGGAGCAGGTGTTTGCAGCCAATCGTCAGCCTGATGCGCTGTTCGAAGAGATCGAACAGGCCCTGCGGGACTTTCGCGGCGAAGCCCGCGATGACGTGAGCATGGTCGAGGTCAGTCTGCTGGAGGCTGCGCAACTGAGTCCGCCAGCGCCGGTGTACTCCGACAGCGGCCAGTCCAGCCCGCTGGACTGGTCGGTGAGTTTCGAGTTTCGCGCCGCCACGCTCAAACGCTTCAATCCGCTGCCGTACTTGTTGCAATTGCTGCTTGAGGTGCATGGTCTGCGGACTCAGAGTGGCGCACTCTACAGTGTGTTGGCAGAGCTTTATTCCAATGCTTTGGAGCATGGCGTGCTGGGCCTGGATTCGAGTCTGAAACGAGATGCTTCAGGTTTTGCGCGTTATTATCAGCAGCGCAATGCGCGTCTCGATGAGTTGCGAGATGGCTACGTACGGGTGCATTTGCAGGTGGCACCAAAAGGCGAGGGCGGTTGCCTGACGGTCCGGGTCGAAGACAGTGGCAAGGGTTTCGATGTGGCGCGGGTGATGGAGCGTCCTGTCGATGATGTCCGTCTGTCGGGACGTGGCGTCAGTTTGATCCGCCAGTTGAGCCATCATGCGCGCTGGACCGATAATGGTCGCAGTGCTCACGTGGAGTTCTTCTGGGAGGCTCTGGCATAATCCCAGGCATTCTTGATCAAGGAGTGAACAAGTGGCTGACACACATCTGGACCGTGACGTGCTGAGCGCGTTGCAGGAAGTTATGGAAGACGGGTATCCAGAATTGCTCGATACCTTTCTCGCCGATTCCGAAGAGCGTTTGAGTCTGCTGCGGCAAGTTGACGATGCCGATCAGTTGGGCGCTGCTGCGCACAGCTTCAAAGGCAGCAGCAGCAATATGGGCGCCACCCGGCTCGCCGAGCTGTGCCATGAGCTGGAGCAGCGGGCCAAGCAAAAAAGCCTGGAAGGCATTGAAGCGCTGGTCGGAGAAATTGACGGCGAATTCGCCATTGTCCGGCCTCTCTACGAAGCGGAGCGCCAGCGTTCCCTTGCTGAATAAAGCAACCGGCCGGCGCTTTTAGTGGCGAGTCATAAAAAGCTGGCTCGACCCTTGCAATCAACTTACTCAACTGTACCTACGATCCCAGTGCAGCGGAGACCGTTTTATGCCTGTTACCCCCAATATCCTGCTTCAGGCCGCCGCTGCGGCCAAGACTCAAGCCGCCTCCGCCAATACGCCGGCGCAGACGGCTGAGCCCGGGGACAAGGCGTCCAGCTTCGCTCAGGTCTATGCCAATCAAGCCCAGAACAAGCCCTCGGCCGTGGCGGATGGCTCGGCTAAACCCGCACGCGACAAAGACTCGGACAGCGTCGGCAAAAAAGACGTGAGCAACGACAAGTCTGCCGCCCCGGAACCGACAGTTGCCGATACCGGCAATTCCTTGCCCGCCGATAAACCGGCGCAGGCTGACGACAAGACGGCCAGCGATGACACGCCGGATACGGTCGAGGCGTTGACGCCAGTGGTCGATGCCGCGCCTGTCGATCCGGCCCTCGATCCTGCGTTGGTGGTGCAGCCGGCGGTGCCGGCCCCTGTGCCGGAAACCCCAACAGTTGTGGCCACTGTACAACCACACGTTGAGGCACCTGTCGCTGCCGTCGTTACCGCGGCTGCGGCGCAGAAGGTTGCGACCATCGATCCGGATTTCGACCCCGAAGCCGATCCTCTCGATGCGCTGCCAGCCGTGCGCATGGCCATGGAGCAGGGCGGGCATGTTTCGGCCGCCAGCCAGGCCCAGCCAAAAGCTGCGCCAACTCCGGCTCAAGTCGACGGCGAGCCGACTTCGGCACACAACTTTGCCGCGGGCATGGCGAGCATGCTTGATGTGCAAACCGATCGGGACAGCACCAGTCAGGGCGGCGAGAAGGCTTTCAGTGGCCTGATCGATGACGGCCTCAAGGATCTCAAGTCCGCCAGCAGCGATACCCGTGTCGATGATTTCGCCAACCGTCTGGCGGCACTGACCCAGGCAGCAACGCCGAAGACAGCCAATGCATTGCCGGTGAACCAGCCAATCGCCATGCATCAGAGCGGTTGGACCGAAGAGGTGGTCAACCGGGTCATGTACCTGTCCAGCGCCAATCTCAAGGCGGCCGATATCCAGTTGCAACCGGCCGAGCTGGGACGCCTGGATATTCGGGTGAACATGGTTCCGGATCAGCAGACCCAGGTGACCTTCATGAGCGCCCACCCAAGCGTTCGCGAAGCGCTCGACGGGCAAATGCATCGCCTGCGTGACATGTTCGCGCAGCAAGGCATGGGCCAGGTCGACGTCAACGTTTCCGATCAATCCCGCGGCTGGCAGGGTCAGGGTCAGGAACAGGCTCAACAGGGGCAGGGTGGACGTACCAGCGCCAATGGCGGTCGCCTCGACTCTGTCGATGAAGAACTCCCTGTGACTGTTGCTGAAGTAGCCGCGAACACCACCAGCGTGACTGGCTCCAGCGCCGTCGACTACTACGCCTGATCAAACGCAATACCCCCAGTGTGGGAGCGAGCCTGCTCGCGATAGCGGTGGAGCAATCAACGGAGATGTTGAATGTTACTGCCTCATCGCGAGCAGGCTCGCTCCCACATTTGTTTTATGGTGGCTGATGATCCCCTGCCTCAACTCGTCCCCGACACTTCTGGCATAACACTTGCTCTTGCCTTGCCGTGCGACTGTGAAAACCCGAATAGTGACGGATTATTGGCATGGCTAAGAGCGACGCAGCACCAGTGAAAGACCCCGCAACCAAAGGCAAAATCAAGCTGGTCATTGTGATCGTCGTGGCCCTGTTGCTGGCGATCGGCTTGTCCGTGGGGGCGACCTGGTACTTCATGCATAGCGCCCAGAGCAAGCCTGCCGCCGCGGCTGAAACCGCTGTGGTCGGCAAGCAACCGGCGATCTTCGAGCCCATGGCGCCGGCCTTCGTGGCCAACTACAACCAGAACGGCCGCCAGCGCTACATGCAGGTGAGCATCACCATGCTGGGCCGCAATCAGGCCGATCTGGAAGCGCTCAAAGTCCACATGCCGGTGATCCGCAATAACCTGGTCATGCTGTTTTCCGGCCAGGATTTCGCCACGCTGGCGACCCCGGTCGGCCAGGAGATGTTGCGTCAGAAGGCCACGGCCAGCGTCCAGGAAGTGGCGCAGAAAGAGCTTGGCAAAGTGGTGATCGAACAGTTGCTTTTCACTAATTTCGTACTGCAGTAGGAACACGACATGGCCGTGCAGGACCTGCTGTCCCAGGATGAGATCGATGCGCTGTTGCATGGCGTCGACGATGGTCTGGTACAGACCGATAACGCTGCCGAACCCGGCAGTGTCAAAAGCTACGACCTGACCAGCCAGGATCGCATCGTCCGTGGACGCATGCCGACCCTGGAAATGATCAACGAGCGTTTCGCCCGCTACACCCGCATCAGCATGTTCAACATGCTGCGCCGCTCGGCGGACGTTGCCGTCGGTGGCGTGCAGGTGATGAAGTTCGGCGAATACGTGCATTCGCTATACGTGCCGACCAGTCTCAACCTGGTCAAGATCAAACCGCTGCGCGGTACCGCACTGTTCATCCTCGACGCCAAACTGGTGTTCAAACTGGTGGACAACTTCTTCGGCGGCGATGGCCGTCACGCGAAGATCGAAGGGCGTGAATTCACCCCCACCGAACTGCGTGTGGTGCGCATGGTGCTGGAACAGGCCTTCATCGATTTGAAGGAAGCCTGGCAGGCGATCATGGAAGTGAACTTCGAGTACATCAACTCGGAAGTGAACCCGGCCATGGCCAACATCGTCGGCCCGAGCGAAGCCGTTGTGGTGTCGACGTTCCACATCGAGCTCGATGGCGGTGGCGGCGACCTGCACGTCACCATGCCGTACTCGATGATCGAGCCGGTGCGCGAAATGCTCGATGCCGGCTTCCAGTCGGACCTCGACGATCAGGACGAGCGCTGGATCAATGCCTTGCGCCAGGACGTGCTGGACGTTGATGTACCGATCGGTGCCACCGTTGCCCGCCGCCAGCTGCGCCTGCGCGACATCCTGCACATGCAGCCCGGGGACATTATTCCGGTCGAGATGCCGGAAGAAATGATCATGCGCGCCAACGGCGTACCGGCCTTCAAGGTCAAGATGGGCTCGCACAAAGGCAACCTCGCGTTGCAGGTGATCGAGCCGATCGAGCGCCGCTGACCGGCGCTCCACCCCCCCCTTTTAATTGACTGCTCTTGATTGAGCAGGTGCCCGCCGAGGACAAATGATGAACGACGATATGAACGCCCAGGACGACCAGGCACTGGCTGATGAATGGGCTGCGGCCCTGGAAGAAACCGGTGACGCCGGGCAGGACGATATCGATGCCTTGCTGGCCGCCGATGCCAGCGGTTCGTCGTCCAACCGCCTGCCAATGGAAGAGTTCGGCAGCGTACCTAAGAACAACGATCCGGTAACGCTGGACGGTCCGAACCTGGACGTGATTCTCGACATTCCAGTGTCGATTTCCATGGAAGTCGGCAGCACCGATATCAACATCCGCAACCTGCTGCAACTCAACCAGGGTTCGGTGATCGAGCTCGATCGTCTGGCCGGCGAGCCGCTGGACGTGCTGGTCAACGGCACGCTCATCGCCCACGGTGAAGTGGTGGTGGTCAACGAAAAGTTCGGCATCCGCCTGACCGACGTGATCAGCCCAAGCGAACGCATCAAGAAGCTGCGCTGAGTGAAAAGGGTTCTGGGTTTTGTGCTGGGGTTAGTGCTGGCCTTGCCGTTCAGCGTGCTGGCGGTCGAGCCGGTAACGACGGCCGCTGCGCCGGCTGTCAGCAGCGGTGTGGCCGGGCAATTGACGCAATTGGTGTTCGGCTTGCTGCTGGTGTTGGGGTTGATCTTCTTCCTCGCCTGGCTGCTGCGCCGGGTCCAGCAGGCCGGGCCGGCCGGCAAGGGGCAGGTGATCGAGCTGATCGGTTCCCGCGCGCTAGGTCCCCGTGACCGTTTGATGCTCGTGCAGGTCGGCAACGAACAGATTCTGCTCGGCCTGAGCCCCGGCACCATTACCGCGTTGCATGTGCTCAAGGAGCCGGTACAAGTGCCGAGCACCGAGAAGGCGACTCCGGAGTTTGCCCAGCGCCTGTTGGAGTTGTTGGGCAAGGATCAGAAGGATAAGAAGTAATGGGTGCGCTACGCATCGTCTTGACGCTGGCCCTGATGCTGGCCGCGCCGCTGGCGCTTGCCGCCGATCCGTTGTCGATCCCGGCGATCACCCTGGGCACCAACGCCAACGGCGCTCAGGAATACTCGGTCAGCCTGCAAATCCTGCTGATCATGACCGCGCTGAGTTTCATCCCGGCGTTCGTCATGCTGATGACCAGTTTCACCCGGATCATCATCGTGTTCTCGATCCTGCGTCAGGCCCTGGGCTTGCAGCAGACGCCGTCGAACCAGATCCTCACCGGCATGGCATTGTTCCTGACCATGTTCATCATGGCGCCAGTGTTCGATCGAGTGAATCAGGATGCCTTGCAGCCGTATCTGGCGGAGAAACTCACCGCTCAGGATGCCGTGACCAAGGCGCAAGTGCCGATCAAGGACTTCATGCTGGCCCAGACTCGCAGCAGCGATCTGGAGCTGTTCATGCGCTTGTCCAAGCGCACTGACATTGCTACGCCTGATCAGGCGCCGTTGACGATTCTGGTGCCGGCGTTCGTGACCTCTGAGTTGAAAACCGCGTTCCAGATCGGCTTCATGATCTTCATCCCGTTCCTGATCATCGACCTGGTCGTGGCCAGTGTGTTGATGGCGATGGGTATGATGATGCTCTCGCCACTGATCATTTCCCTGCCATTCAAAATCATGTTGTTCGTGCTGGTGGATGGCTGGGCGTTGATCATCGGCACCTTGGCCAGCAGCTTCGGCGGTGTTTCACCATGACGCCGGAAGTTGCCGTAGACATCTTTCGCGAAGCGCTGTGGCTGACCACCATGATGGTCGCCGTGCTGGTGATCCCGAGCTTGCTGGTGGGGTTGTTGGTGGCGATGTTCCAGGCGGCTACCCAGATCAATGAACAGACCCTGAGCTTCCTGCCGCGCCTATTGGTGATGCTGGTGACCCTGATCGTTGCCGGCCCGTGGCTGGTGCAGACTTTCATGGAATACATCCTCCAGCTGTACCACAGCATTCCTCAGGTCATTGGCTGAACCATGTCGCTGCTGCAGCTGACCGATACCCAGATCAGCACATGGGTGGCGACGTTCATGTTGCCGCTGTTTCGCATCGGCTCGTTGCTGATGGTCATGCCGATTTTCGGTACGACGCTGGTGCCCACGCGCGTGCGTTTGTACTTCGCGCTGGCGATCACCGTGGTCATTGCGCCGGGGCTGCCGCCCATGCCCGCCGTCAATGCGCTGGACTTGAATGCGCTGCTGCTGATTGCCGAGCAGATCATCATCGGTGCGGTCCTCGGCTTCTCCTTGCAGCTGTTCTTTCAGGCGTTCGTGGTGGCGGGACAGATCGTCGCGATCCAGATGGGCATGGGCTTCGCGTCGATGGTCGACCCTACGAACGGTGTGTCGGTGGCGGTGATCGGGCAGTTTTTCACCATGCTGGTGACCCTGCTGTTCCTGTCGATGAACGGCCATCTGGTGGTGTTCGAAGTCCTCACCGAAAGCTTCACCACGCTGCCGGTCGGTGGCGGGTTGATGGTCAATCATTTTTGGGAGTTGGCCGGCAAGCTCGGTTGGGTGCTCGGTGCGGCCCTGTTGTTGGTGTTGCCGGCGATCACCGCGTTGCTGGTGGTCAACATTGCATTTGGCGTGATGACCCGGGCGGCGCCGCAGCTGAATATCTTCTCGATCGGCTTCCCGCTGACCCTGGTGCTCGGGCTGTTCATTGTCTGGGTTGGTCTGGCGGACATTCTCAATCAGTATCAGCCGCTGGCCGCCGAGGCTTTGCAGTTGTTACGCGAACTGGCACGGGCGCGCTGAGTCATGGCTGAGAGCGAAAGCGGTCAGGACAAAACAGAAGACCCCACGGAGAAACGCAAAAGGGACTCCCGTGAGAAAGGCGAGATTGCGCGCTCCAAGGAGCTCAACACTCTGGCGATCATGCTCGCCGGCGCGGGTGCGCTGCTGATTTTCGGTGGTGCATTGGCGCAGGACATGATGGAGCTGATGAGGATGAACTTCACGCTGTCGCGGGAAGTGATTCTGGATCAGCGCAGCATGGGCACCTTCTTGCTGCACTCGGGACAGATTGCCCTATTGGCGATTCAACCGGTGATGATCACTTTGCTGTTGGCTGCGTTGATTGGCCCGATCTCCCTCGGCGGCTGGCTGTTCGCGGCGGGCTCCATGGCGCCGAAATTCAGTCGCATGAACCCCGGCGCGGGGCTGAAACGGATGTTCTCGGCCAAGGCGCTGGTGGAATTGCTCAAGGCCTTGGCGAAGTTTTTCATCGTGTTGTTCGTGGCATTGGCGGTCTTGTCGTCGGACATCGACGATCTGCTGCGCATCGCCCATGAGCCATTGGACATGGCGATTATTCATAGCCTGCAATTGGTTGGCTGGAGCACGCTGTGGATGGCTTGCGGGTTGATCATCATCGCCGCAGTGGATGTGCCGGTACAGATTTGGGAAAGCCTGAAAAAACTGAAGATGACCAAGCAGGAAGTGCGCGACGAACACAAGGATCAGGAAGGTAAGCCAGAGGTCAAGCAGCGCATTCGTCAGTTGCAACGCGAGATGTCCCAGCGGCGGATGATGGCCGCGATCCCCGAGGCCGACGTGGTCATCACCAACCCGACTCACTACGCCGTGGCCCTCAAGTACGATCCGGAAAAGGGCGGGGCGCCGATGCTGGTCGCCAAGGGCAGCGACTTTCTGGCCTTGAAGATTCGTGAGATTGCGGTGGCCAATGAAGTGCTATTGCTCGAGTCGCCGGCGCTGGCGCGGTCGATTTATTACTCCACTGAACTGGAACAGGAAATTCCGGGTGGGTTGTATCTCGCTGTGGCGCAGGTATTGGCTTACGTCTATCAGATTCGGCTGCACCGAGCAGGTAAAGGGAAGCGGCCGGATCCGCTCAAGGATGATTTGCCGATTCCGCCGGATCTGCGCCGCGATTCCTGATAAATCCAAAGCAAAAGATCGCAGCCTTCGGCAGCTCCAGGGTGTACGCAATACCTGTGTAGGAGCTGCCGAAGGCTGCGATCTTTGATCTTGAAGCGGCAACCTTTCCAGTTTTCTTTTTTCAGAAGTAGGAAATCCCTAGTAGGCTTTATCTGAATGTTGCTCACGTGCTAGCGTATGTCTATCCAGCGGCTAATGGGTATCCCCGTTTTGCTTCTTTTTGCTTGAGGAATAGCGATACTGCCATTGCATGGATTCAACTAAATTGGCCATGATCTGATCTCAAGGTGGCCAATGCACGCAAGACGTTAAAGTGGTCCATTCGGTGGCGCTCGGTGTGCTGAGTATCTTTAAACTCAAAATGGGGCCTCATTAGCCCTAGGCATTACTGGTTTGAACTTGCCCCTAATTACATCTACACGAATTAACGGGTATGTGTGCATATTGAAAGCAACAGCCGTTAACTCTCCCCAATTGCCGGTGGTGTAGTCTCGGCCTGGTGTCATACCGCTGTAATTTTTTACCCATACACCAAATGCTGTTGCATCTGCATTGTCAGGTGTGGCACTTAATGCGGCATCGCGATTTACGGAGGTATAAAACCCATCACCATATTTTCCGCCTCTTCCTTGCTGTATTACGCCATTCTGTAAGCTGCTTGCGTTTTTTGTTAAAGAACCATGATAACCCACTGGTTCAAATTGACTTTCGTTGATGGCGTTTGTACTCGCCGTAGGGAGGGAACGGCGTCTTCCTGTCGCTTGGGAGTTTGGGTGTGTATTCACATTCGCACGTGGTCTACCATAACCGGGCGCGGAACGCTTCGGGGCATATACAGCCAAGTCCCTTGTTGCGGGGGCGCTAAATGTTGCACTCGGTGGTGAGGGAAGCGAAGTGTTAGTGGTTGCGACGACTGCGGCGGGTCTAGCATTACCTCTCGTGCGGGAAAAGATCACTTTTAATGAGAAGTTCCCATTTGGGTCATGCAGATTAATTGGGTCTCCTAAACAGTACGCATACGTATTCAATCCGCCCTTCCCAAACGGACTCAAACTATCCGGACTATTAAACCGCATCAACACCGGATTAAACGCCCGATACCCATTTCCCAACAAATAATGCCCGGTCACCGGATCCGGCCGTTCGCCGTTGAACCCGAGCAGATTCAGCAGGCCATAGCTGGCCGCGGCAGGGCGATGGCCGTAAGGGGTATAGGCGAGCGGTTGTTGCCCACTGCTCGCAACGGCATGCAGCACGGAGCGCTGCTGATCGGTTGCCAGTAACGTTGCCTGTCGAGCAGTGCCGGTGGTTTCGCTTTGGGCAAGTAGCTGATCTCCGTGCTGAACAATGGATCGGCTGATGGCACCATCGATTTCCGTGACCAAGCGGGTCTTGCAGTAGAACCGCTGGAGCGGAGCGCTGGCGGCCAGGGTGTGGTCGCTCAAGCGGTCGAGCGGGTCGTAGCGATAATGGCAGAGTACGAGCTGCTGTGGCGAAGACATGGGGTGCCCCGGGTTTCAAAGTGTCGATGCCTGAGTATCGGTAGTTTTGTTGGAGGTGGGAACTAGCAGAACTGCTAGGTCGGTCCCCTCGGATGGTGGTTTCCGTGCTCGAGGCTGACGTAGTCATCGCCAAACCGACCCTCTACGCCGTGGCCCTCATACACGACTCGGAAAAAGGGCGGGGCGCCGATGTTGGTCGCCAAGGGCAGCGACTTCCTGGCCTTGACGATTCGTGAAATTGCTGTGGCTACTCCACCGAACTGGAGCAGGAAATTCCCGGCGGGCTCTATCTGGCGGTCGCTCAGGTATTGGCTTACGTCTATCAGATTCGCCAGTACCGCGCCGGCAAGGGCAAGCGACCGGATCCGCTGAACAACAAAGGGGACAGATTTATTTGAATATTTGAAAGGGGACAGATTTATTTGTGGATCAAGACGAAAGCGGGTTTTTTAGAAAACGTCAGATTTTTTTGCGGGCCTGCCTCGTCCGCGGTCTGTTATTCGAAGCCCTGTGATGTGCTCTATTTCGTCTGCAAAACGACGGGTTCCGGTCAACTGCCCACGTTGGAGGGCATTTCTTATGAGCTCCAGTTCTCCACTCGAAGCGATCTGATCTACAAATTCTTTATAGCGAATGCGACGAATGAGTTCTGTTGGTCCTAGTGCGTTAAAGCAGGGGTCGAAGTCCAGCCAATTATTTTCTGCGGGTTCCAGTAGGCGAAGACGAAAGCTCGACCACGGATAATCCTCCGCACGCGGCACAATATGAGCTCTCACCGGATTCAATTCGATGTATCGGCTGCACGCGAGCAGGTAGGTGTCAGATTGAACCAGGCTGGACTTGTAACGGCTTTCCCATAATGTGCCCGAACGTCCTTCTAACTTGTTTCTGTAACGAGTCATGCGGGCTGCAAGGGCCTTCATCATTTGTCCAAGGCTGGACGCAGTGTCACCAGGCGCAAGCAAAAGATGGACATGGTTGGTCATCAAACAGTAGGCATAAACGCGTACACCAAAGGCCTCTTTTAGCTCACGCAGGTCTGAGAGGTAGTACTCAAAATCACCTGCATTCGCGAAAACGACCTGCCGATTGTGGCCTCGCTGTACCACATGGTGAGGGTAGTTGGGCAGTACAACGCGTCCTATTCTGGGCATACATCTTCCTACGTCCTTGTAGTGATGATGAAAGCCTAGTAGGGCCAATGATTTTGTGCTCGCTGTATCGTAAGCAAATCTGTCCAGTTTTTCGGGAAAATAAATCTGTCCCCAAATCTGTCCAAATCTGTCCCCAAATCTCAGTCCCCAAATCTGCATACGTCTACCAGATCCGTCAGCACCGCGCCGGCAAGGGCAAGCGGCCGGATCCGCTCCAGGACGATCTGCCGATTCCACCGGATCTGCGCCGCGATTCCTGGCAGATCAAAAGATCGCAGTCTTTGGCGGCGCCCACAGGCGTGTAGGGAGCTGACGAAGGCTGCAATCTTTTCTGCTTTACCAGCTTTTGTGGTAGGGCAAGCCCCTCACCACAAGTCTGCGCTAGCTTTGTGGGTCGAAGTTATCCAGCACCCGGTTCACCGCCAACTCACCGAGCATGACCACCTGTTGAATCCCCAGCATCGTGTTGCGATAGGGCCCGTCCACCAATCCGGCGAAATCACTGAGCATCACGCTTGCCGATGCCAGGGATGCGCAGGCATTGACCAGCAGGGTTTCGTTATCGACCTCTGTGCCGACGTGGTAAATGGTGCTGGGTTTGCGCGGGGTGTCTTTGGGGATGGGCGGATTGAGGTAGTAATCGAGGGCGCGGTCGGCGGCTTCGTGGAGTTTTTTTGAATCGAGGGATTCGTAGGGGGACGCCGGATCGGTTTCCGGTGGGTTGGGTGTTGGTTTGAACATAGATGAATCTCCAAATCAGAAAAGAGGAGCCATCATCCTTCGCTACCAAACGAAGGGGTGGTGGCCATACGAAGGTTGGTAGGCCGGTGACTTGGAAAACCGGCGCACCCGAAGGTGCCCTGCGCATGGCCACCATAAACGCAGGCCGAAAAGGCTCTGCATCAGGTGCGCTATGCACGCAAGTCAAACCGGGCTACCAAACCCGATCGCTGTTTTTCAGCGACAGGGAAACGATAGAGCCCGGCCCTTAGGCGCACAAGCCAGCGGATTCTGGCGTAGTCGTAGGCAGCGACGCAAGGATGTGTAGTCTGGGTGAGTGTCTGGAGATGTCGATTAAACATGTCTGTTTAAAATCAAAAGATCGCAGCCTTCGGCAGCTCCTACATGGATCATGCGTTACCCGCGATGTTGCGGTGTAAACCCAATCCGTAGGAGCTGCCGAAGGCTGCGATCTTTTGATCTTCCGTGACTCGCGCAACCCTTTATTCCCCACCCCAGCAAAAGTTGGAAAGCTTCTTGCAGTAGCCGCCCTGCGCCTGCTTCAGGCGTCAAAAGTTTGCTTTAAAGGAACGGGGAAAACCGGTGGATCGCTCTCAGTTAATCAACACTGCACGCACAAACGTTGCCGACCTCAGTCGGGGCAATCTGGGTGTGCCGCTGTTGCTGCTGGTCATGCTGGCCATGATGATGTTGCCGGTGCCGCCGTTCCTGCTGGACGTGTTTTTCACGTTCAACATTGCCTTGTCCATCGTCGTATTGCTGGTCTGCGTGTACGCCTTGCGGCCGCTGGATTTTGCGGTGTTCCCGACTATTCTGCTGGTGGCGACGTTGCTGCGACTGGCGCTGAACGTGGCCTCGACACGGGTGGTGATGCTCCACGGCCAGGACGGTCATGCCGCCGCCGGTAAGGTGATCCAGGCCTTCGGTGAGGTGGTGATCGGCGGTAACTATGTGGTCGGTATCGTGGTCTTCGCGATTTTGATGATCATCAACTTCGTCGTGGTGACCAAGGGCGCCGGGCGGATTTCCGAGGTGAGCGCGCGTTTCACCCTCGATGCGATGCCCGGCAAACAAATGGCGATCGACGCCGATTTGAACGCCGGCCTGATCGATCAGAACCAGGCGAAACTGCGCCGGATGGAAGTGGCCCAGGAAGCCGAGTTCTACGGTTCCATGGACGGTGCCAGCAAGTTCGTGCGCGGTGACGCCATCGCCGGCCTGCTGATTCTGTTTATCAACCTGATCGGCGGCATGGCGGTCGGTATTTTTCAGCACGGCATGAGCTTTGGCGATGCCGGTCGGGTGTACGCCTTGTTGACCATCGGTGACGGTTTGGTGGCGCAATTGCCATCACTGCTGTTGTCGACTGCCGCTGCGATCATGGTGACCCGTGCTTCCGGTTCGGAAGATATGGGCAAGCAGATCAATCGCCAGATGTTCGCCTCGCCGAAAGCCTTGGCAGTGGCCGCTGGCTTGATGGCGGTGATGGGCCTGGTGCCAGGCATGCCGCACTTCTCCTTTCTGAGCATGGCAGCCTTGGCGGCCGGTGGCGCTTACCTGTTCTGGAAGAAGCAAAACGCCGTCAAGGTTCAGGCCCTGCAAGAGGTCAAGCGTCAGCAGGAACTGCTGCCATCGCCGGCCCGCGCGCAGGAAACCAAGGAGCTTGGCTGGGATGACGTGACGCCGATCGACATGATCGGTCTGGAAGTCGGCTATCGCCTGATTCCGCTGGTGGATCGCAATCAGGGTGGTCAGTTGCTGGCGCGGATCAAGGGTGTGCGTAAAAAACTCTCCCAGGACCTGGGCTTCCTGATGCCGACTGTGCATATCCGTGACAACCTCGACCTGGCGCCAAGCGCCTACCGTCTGACCCTGATGGGCGTGATCCTGGCCGAGGCCGAGATTTACCCGGACCGCGAGTTGGCGATCAACCCGGGGCAGGTCTACGGCACGCTCAACGGCATCACCGCCAAAGATCCGGCTTTTGGTCTGGAGGCGGTCTGGATCGAAATCAGCCAGCGGGCCCAGGCGCAATCCCTCGGCTACACCGTGGTCGATGCCAGTACGGTAGTGGCAACCCACTTGAACCAGATTTTGTACAAGCACTCCAGCGAGCTGATTGGCCACGAAGAAGTCCAGCAACTCATGCAATTGCTGGCCAAAAGCTCACCGAAACTGGCAGAAGAGTTGGTGCCGGGGGTGGTTTCACTGTCGCAACTGCTCAAAGTCTTGCAGGCATTGCTGGCCGAACAGGTGCCGGTGCGGGACATTCGCAGCATCGCTGAAGCCATCGCCAACAACGCCGCCAAGAGTCAAGATACTGCCGCTTTGGTGGCCGCGGTGCGCGTCGGCGTATCTCGTGCAATCGTGCAAAGCATTGTAGGCACTGAGTCGGAGCTGCCTGTGATCACCTTGGAGCCAAGGTTGGAACAAATATTGCTCAATAGTCTTCAGAAGGCAGGACAAGGCTCGGAAGAGGGTGTTCTGCTGGAGCCAAGCATGGCAGAGAAACTGCAACGCTCGTTGATCGAAGCGGCGCAGCGTCAGGAAATGCAAGGTCAGCCGGTGATTCTGCTGGTGGCCGGTCCGGTTCGCGCGATGCTCTCGCGATTCGGCCGACTGGCAGTCCCGGGTTTGCATGTGTTGGCTTACCAGGAAATCCCTGACAACAAGCAAGTGACCATCGTTGCGACAGTAGGGCCCAACGGCTGAGGTAGTGGTTTATGCAAGTTAAGCGTTTTTTCGCCGCCGATATGCGTCAGGCCATGAAACTGGTTCGTGATGAGCTGGGCGCCGATGCCGCGATCATTGGCAATCGCCGGATCGCTGGCGGTGTCGAGCTGACGGCTGCCCTGGATTACAAATTGTCGGCGCTGGCCCCGCGTGTTCCGAACATGGAACTCGAGGACGAGCTGCGCAAGACCCAGTCGCGGATCGTCACCGCCCAGGCCGAATTGAGCCTGCGGGGCGATGGCGAGAGCGACAAGGCCACCAATCGCCAATTGTTCGCCGGCCTGCCGTTGACTGCCGCCGAACCGCTGATCGAGCCAACGCTGGCAGAGCCTCGGCGCCCGGCACCTGCGCCTGCCGCAGCGACCGGCGTCGACCCGCGTGCGTTTGACTCGATGCGTTTCGAGCTCAACAGCCTGCGTGAACTGATGGAAGTGCAACTTGGCTCGCTGGCCTGGAATCAGCTGCAAGGCAGCCGTCCGGCGCAGGCCAACCTGTGGCGTCGCCTGCAACGCATCGGCCTGTCGGGCCCGTTGTCGCGTGATCTGCTGGCGCTGATTACCGACATTGAAGAACCCCGTCAGGCGTGGCGCATGTTGCTCGCGCACCTGGCGCGGATGATTGCTACCCCGGAAGTCGAGCCGCTGGAAGAGGGCGGTGTGATTGCCATGGTCGGCCCGGCCGGCATGGGCAAGACCACCACGCTGGCCAAGCTCGCGGCCCGTTACGTGCTCAAGTACGGCGCGCAGAACATCGCGCTGGTGAGCATGGACAGCTATCGCATCGGTGCTCAGGAACAGCTCAAGACCCTGGGCCGCATCCTCAACGTGTCGGTCACCCACGTCGATCCGGGCCAATCCCTGGTGCAGGCGCTGGAGCCTTTGCTGCGCAAGCGCGTGGTGCTGATCGATACCGCCGGCCTGCAGGCCAGCGATCCGGCACTGCGCATGCAGCTCGAAAGCCTGGCCGGACGGGGCATCAAATCAAAAAATTATCTGGTCTTGGCAACCACTAGCCAGAAACAGGTTCTAACCGCCGCTTATCACAGTTACAAGCGCTGCGGGCTAGCTGGCTGCATCCTGACTAAACTGGATGAAACGGCAAGCCTGGGTGAGGTGTTGAGCCTGGCCATCAGTCATGAATTGCCGGTGGCTTACCTGACCGATGGCCCGCGGATCCCGGATGACTTGCATCTGCCGCGTCGTCATCAGTTGGTCAGCCGCGCCGTTAGCGTGCAAATGCAGGAAGAACCCAGCGAAGAAGCCATGGCTGATATGTTCGCTGACCTCTACCACAGTCCGACCAAGCGGGTTGGCTGAGGTATTAATGAACAGTTTTTGTACCTACATCGATGGTCTGCCAATGCATTGTTCAGTTGGTGAACGCGCAGCCAGTAATGTGGCCTCCGTCTAAGTAAGACAAGGTAAAGAAATAACATGGGCAGCATGCATCCCGTACAGGTGATCGCGGTGACCGGCGGCAAAGGTGGCGTCGGGAAGACTAACGTGTCAGTGAACTTGTCCCTGGCTCTAGCTGAGCTCGGCCGGCGCGTCATGTTGCTGGATGCCGATCTGGGGCTGGCGAACGTCGACGTCCTGCTGGGGCTGACACCCAAACGTACCCTGGCCGACGTGATCGAAGGCCGCTGTGAGCTGCGCGACGTGCTGCTGCAAGGGCCCGGCGGTATCCGCATCGTCCCGGCCGCGTCCGGCACCCAGAGCATGGTTCATCTGAGCCCGGCCCAGCATGCCGGCCTGATCCAAGCCTTCAGCGACATCGGCGACAACCTCGACGTATTGGTGATCGACACCGCTGCGGGCATTGGTGACTCGGTAGTCAGTTTCGTGCGCGCAGCCCAGGAAGTCTTGCTGGTGGTGTGCGACGAACCAACCTCCATCACCGACGCTTACGCGCTGATCAAACTGCTGAACCGCGACTACGGCATGAATCGTTTCCGCGTCCTGGCCAACATGGCGCAGAGCCCGCAGGAGGGCCGCAACCTGTTTGCCAAGTTGACCAAGGTCACGGATCGTTTTCTTGACGTCGCCTTACAGTACGTCGGTGCGGTGCCTTACGACGAAAGCGTGCGCAAGGCCGTGCAGAAGCAGCGTGCCGTCTACGAAGCCTTTCCCCGTTCCAAGTGCGCTCTGGCCTTCAAGGCCATTGCGCAGAAGGTCGATACCTGGCCGCTGCCGGCCAACCCGCGTGGGCATCTGGAATTTTTCGTCGAGCGCCTCGTGCAACAAACGGCAGGACCCGTCCTATGACAGCCAGCGGTTACAACCTCTACAAGAAATCGGCACGTGACGCGCAGTACGAGCTAATCGAGCGTTACGCGCCACTGGTCAAACGCATTGCCTACCATTTGCTGGCGCGTTTGCCGGCCAGTGTCCAGGTCGAAGACCTGATCCAGGCCGGCATGATCGGCCTGCTTGAAGTATCAACCAAATACGACGCCAGCAAAGGCGCGAGTTTCGAGACGTACGCGGGCATTCGAATCCGCGGCGCGATGCTCGATGAAGTGCGCAAGGGGGACTGGGCGCCACGTTCGGTTCACCGCAATACCCGTATGGTCAGCGACGCGATTCGCTCGATTGAAGCTAAAACCGGTCGTGACGCTAAAGATCATGAGGTTGCGGCCGAACTCCAATTGAGTCTCGACGATTATTACGGGATTTTGAACGACACCCTCGGCAGCCGGTTATTCAGTTTCGACGATCTGTTGCAGGACGGCGAACACGAAGGGCTGCATGAGGATGGCGCGAGTGCTCATCTCGAGCCGTCACGCGATCTGGAAGATGAACGCTTCCAGGCGGCGCTGGCGGACGCGATTGCCAATTTGCCGGAGCGTGAGCGACTGGTCTTGGCGCTGTACTACGACGAAGAGTTGAATCTCAAGGAAATCGGTGAGGTCCTGGGGGTCAGCGAATCGCGGGTCAGCCAGTTACACAGCCAGTGCGCGGCCCGTTTGCGGGGGCGTTTGGGGGAGTGGCGAGCGCGCTGAAGGCAGTGTGGGGACACTGCGAATGGAGCGGGTGTGGTGTTGAACTGCGCCCGTCTCGATCTGTTGTGCTCCAGACAGTCATTGAGTGCTTTGCCGGATTGATTGAAATGGCGCGTCCAGGTGCTGGGCGCGTTTAAGACTGCTTGGAGGTCGAATTGGACAAGAACATGAAAATCCTCATCGTTGATGACTTCTCAACGATGCGGCGGATCATAAAAAACCTGTTGCGTGACCTTGGGTTCACCAACACGGTCGAGGCGGATGATGGCACCACTGCCATTCCAGTGCTCAACAGCGGGAGCATCGACTTTCTGGTAACGGACTGGAACATGCCTGGCATGACCGGTATCGACCTGCTGCGTCACGTGCGCGCCGATGAAAGGCTCAAGCACCTGCCGGTGCTGATGGTGACCGCTGAAGCCAAGCGCGAGCAGATCATCGAAGCGGCCCAGGCCGGTGTTAACGGCTATGTGGTCAAGCCCTTCACGGCCCAGGCGTTAAAAGAAAAAATCGAGAAGATTTTCGAACGCATCGGTTGAGAAACTGTGCCACGGGGGAGCTATGGAGCATATCGAATCTTCACAGGGCGATTTTGAATCGACCCTGAAAAAACACGCGGTCGAATTGGTCGAAAGCCTTGAAAAAGGCAGGTTCGGCGACGCTGTGCAACTGATCCATGAGCTCAACCAGACCCGTGACCGCGGCCTGTATCAGGAAGTGGGCAAGCTCACCCGCGAGCTGCATAGCGCGATCGTCAATTTTCAGATTGACCCGCACATGCCGCAAGCCGAAGAGGTGTCTCAGATTACCGATGCCACTGAGCGCCTGGGCTATGTGGTCAAGCTGACCGAGGCCGCGGCCAACCGCACCATGGATCTGGTGGAAAACGCCACGCCGCTGATCAACGGCCTGAGCGACGAAGCTCAGGCGCTGAGCACGGATTGGGGGCGGTTCATGCGTCGCGAAGTCGGGGCTGAAGAGTTCCGTGAACTGGCCCGGCGGGTTGATGGTTTCCTGACGCGCAGCAGTGAAGACAACCGCGTCGTGTCGAGCAACCTCAACGACATTCTGCTGGCCCAGGATTACCAGGACCTCACCGGTCAGGTGATCAAGCGCGTGACCCAATTGGTCACCGAAGTTGAAAGCAATTTGCTCAAGCTCGTGCTCATGGCCAGTCAGGTCGACCGCTTTGCGGGTATCGAACATGACCGTGAAGCGATGCTGGCTGAAAAAGATCCACAAAAACATCTCTCTCAGGGTGAAGGTCCGCAGATTCATGCCGATAAAAGAGAAGACGTTGTGTCCGGTCAGGACGATGTGGACGATTTGTTATCCAGCCTAGGATTTTAGAGTTTTAGCATTTTAGGTTTTTTAGGTTTTTAGACCTCAGGAGCACCCCCTTAATGAGCTTCGGCGCCGATGAAGAGATCCTTCAGGATTTCCTGGTTGAGGCCGGCGAGATTCTAGAGCAACTGTCCGAACAGCTGGTCGAGCTTGAAAGCCGACCGGATGATGCGGATTTGCTCAATGCAATTTTTCGCGGTTTTCACACTGTAAAAGGGGGCGCCGGCTTCCTCCAGCTCAATGAGCTGGTGGAGTGCTGTCACATCGCCGAGAACGTCTTCGACATCCTGCGCAAGGGTGAACGACGCGTCGACTCGGAACTGATGGACGTGGTTCTCGAAGCACTGGACGCGGTGAACAGCATGTTCAGCGAAGTCCGCGAACGCAGCCCGATCACGGCTGCCACGCCTGAATTGCTGGCAGCGTTGGCCCGTTTGGCCGAGCCGCAAACCGCCGATGAAGCGGCACCTGTCGCTGAAGTGGTGCAAGAGCCTGCCGCCGAAAGCGAGTCAGGTGACATCACCGATAACGAATTCGAACAACTGCTGGACTCGCTGAATGCCGTCAAGGCTCAGGCCGAGGCGCCAGCTGCTGTTCCGGCACCGGCGCCGACCAGCGATGCGGCGGCCACTGACGAAATCACCGATGCCGAGTTCGAGTCATTGCTCGATCAATTGCACGGCAAAGGCCAGTTCGCCCCCGATGCCGTGGCCGCGGCGCCTACCGCACCGGCTGCCCCGAAAGCGGCAGGCGACAGCGCCGACATTACCGACGACGAATTCGAAGCACTGCTCGACCAGCTGCACGGCAAAGGCAACTTTGCGGTCGATGCGCTGGAATCGGCGATTGCTTCGGCTCCGGCCCCGGCTGCGCCAACCGCTAAAGCCGCCGGCGGCGATCTGATCTCCGATCACGAGTTCGAATCGCTGCTCGACGAATTACACGGTAAAGGCAAGTTCACAGAAGTGGGCACAGGTTCTGCTGCTTCGGCGCTAGCAACCCCGGTCGCCAAAGCCCCTGAGCCAAAAGCCCAAGCGCCCAAACCAGCCGCCGCAGCAGCACCGTCGCCTGCTCGTGCCCCGGCTGCGCCACCACCGGAAAAACCGGCCAGCGAAGCCGAGACCACCGTGCGTGTCGATACCGCGCGTCTCGACGAAATCATGAACATGGTCGGCGAGTTGGTACTGGTGCGTAACCGCCTGGTCCGTCTGGGCCTCAATAGCGGCGACGAAGCCATGTCCAAGGCCGTGTCGAACCTCGACGTGGTCACGGCCGACCTGCAAACCGCGGTCATGAAGACCCGGATGCAACCGATCAAGAAAGTTTTCGGGCGCTTCCCGCGTCTGGTTCGCGACCTGGCTCGCCAGCTCAAGAAAGAGATCAACCTGGAGTTGGTCGGCGAAGAAACCGACCTCGACAAGAACCTCGTCGAAGCCCTGGCCGACCCGCTGGTCCACTTGGTGCGCAACTCGGTCGACCACGGTATCGAAGAGCCGGCTGAGCGCGAAGCGATGGGCAAGCCTCGCAGCGGCAAGGTGATCCTGTCCGCGGAACAGGAAGGCGACCACATCCTGCTGTCCATCTCCGATGATGGCAAAGGCATGGACGCCGATGTTCTGCGCGGTATCGCCGTGAAGAAAGGCTTGATGGACAAGGATGCGGCGGACCGTCTCAGCGAGTCGGATTGCTTCAACCTGATCTTCGCCCCGGGTTTCTCGACCAAGACCGAGATTTCCGACGTCTCCGGGCGCGGCGTGGGCATGGACGTGGTGAAAACCAAAATCGCCCAGCTCAACGGCACCATCAATATCTACTCGACCAAGGGCAAGGGCTCGAAGATCGTCATCAAGGTCCCGTTGACCCTGGCGATCATGCCGACGCTGATGGTCATGCTCGGCAACCAGGCGTTCGCGTTCCCGCTGGTGAACGTCAACGAGATCTTCCACCTCGACCTGTCGCGCACCAACGTGGTGGACGGCCAGGAAGTGGTGATCGTGCGGGACAAGGCGCTGCCTCTGTTCTACCTCAAGCGCTGGCTGGTCAGCTCCGCCGCTCACGAAGAGCAGCGCGAAGGCCATGTGGTGATCCTTTCGGTGGGCACTCAGCGGATCGGCTTCGTCGTCGACCAACTGGTGGGCCAGGAAGAAGTGGTCATCAAGCCATTGGGCAAAATGCTCCAGGGAACCCCCGGCATGTCCGGCGCCACCATCACCGGTGACGGCCGCATTGCGCTGATTCTCGATGTTCCGAGCATGCTCAAGCGTTACGCCGCACGGCGTATTTGATTCTGGGGGAGCGGGGCGACTGAGCCTCGCCCCGTCTAACGGAGTGTTTATGGCAGTCAAAGTCCTGGTGGTGGACGATTCGGGGTTTTTCCGCCGCCGCGTCTCGGAAATTCTTTCAGCGGATTCGAATATCCAGGTCGTCGGTACGGCGACCAATGGCAAAGAGGCGATCGATCAGGCGCTGGCCCTCAAGCCAGACGTGATCACCATGGACTACGAGATGCCGATGATGGATGGCATCACGGCAGTGCGGCACATCATGCAGCGCTGCCCGACCCCGGTGTTGATGTTCTCCTCGCTGACTCACGAAGGCGCGCGAGTCACCCTCGATGCGCTGGACGCCGGCGCGGTGGACTTCCTGCCGAAGAATTTCGAAGACATCTCCCGTAACCCGGAGAAGGTCAAACAACTGCTGTGCGAAAAGATTCTCAGCATCTCGCGCAGTAACCGTCGTGTCAGCACCTACAGTGCTCCGGCTCCAGTGGCCGCACCAGCGCCGACGCCTGCGCCTTCGAGCGTCGGCAGCTACGGCAGCAGCGCGCCTGCGCGTCCGGCACCGGCACCGATTCCGGCTCGCAGCCATGCAGCGACTCCGTCGTCTCCAGCGCCCAAACGCAAAGCCTACAAACTGGTCGCCATCGGCACCTCCACCGGTGGCCCGGTGGCACTGCAACGGGTGCTGACACAGTTGCCGGCGAATTTCCCGGCACCGATCGTGTTGATCCAGCACATGCCAGCAGCCTTCACCAAGGCGTTCGCCGAGCGTCTGGACAAGTTGTGCCGCATCAGCGTCAAGGAAGCCGAGGATGGCGACATCCTGCGTCCGGGCCTGGCGCTGCTGGCGCCGGGTGGCAAGCAAATGATGATCGACGGCCGTGGCGCGGTGAAAATCCTGCCGGGCGACGAGCGTCTGAACTACAAGCCGTGCGTGGACATCACCTTCGGTTCCGCAGCCAAATCCTACGGTGACAAAGTTCTGGCGGTGGTACTGACCGGCATGGGCGCCGACGGTCGCGAAGGCGCGCGTCTGCTCAAGCAAGGTGGCAGTGCGATCTGGGCTCAGGATGAAGCCAGCTGCGTGATCTACGGCATGCCGATGGCGATTGTCAAAGCCGAGCTCGCGGACGCGGTGTACAGCCTGGACGATATCGGCCGACACTTGGTCGAGGCGTGTCTCTGATGGATGTACTCAGCCTTATCGGGATCATCATGGCGTTCGTCGCCATCATTGGCGGCAACTACCTTGAAGGCGGTCACCTCGGCGCGTTGGCCAACGGCCCGGCAGCGTTGATCGTACTCGGTGGGACCATCGGTGCGGCGCTGCTGCAATCGCCAATGAGCGCCTTCAAGCGCGCCATGCAGATTCTTGCCTGGATCCTGTTCCCTCCTCGCGTGGACCTGGCCGGCGGCGTCGATCGCGTCGTGAACTGGAGCCTGACCGCCCGCAAGGAAGGTTTGCTCGGCCTGGAAGGGGTGGCCGACGCAGAACCCGACAGCTACTCGCGCAAAGGCCTGCAATTGCTGGTGGACGGCGCCGAACCGGAAGCGATTCGCAGCATTCTGGAAGTGGATTTCTACACCCAGGAAAGCCGCGACATCGAAGCCGCCAAAGTCTTTGAAAGCATGGGCGGCTACGCGCCGACCATCGGCATCATCGGTGCGGTGATGGGCCTGATCCACGTCATGGGCAACCTGGCCGATCCATCGCAACTGGGTAGCGGCATTGCCGTCGCCTTCGTCGCCACCATCTACGGCGTGGCCAGTGCCAACCTGGTGTTGCTGCCGATTGCCGCCAAGCTCAAGTCCATCGCGTTGCGGCAGTCGCGTTATCGCGAGATGTTGCTGGAAGGGATTCTGTCGATCGCCGAAGGTGAAAACCCTCGCTCTATTGAGTTGAAGCTTCAAGGCTTCATGGATTGATGGGGGTAATGGATTATGGCTCGTCGCAGGCAACCTGAAGAACATGTAAACCATGAGCGCTGGCTCGTTTCCTACGCCGACTTCATTACGTTGCTGTTCGCTTTCTTCGTGGTGATGTACTCGATCTCGTCGATCAACGAAGGCAAGTACAAGATCATTTCCGAGGCGCTGATAGGGGTGTTTACCGACTCTGATCGCGCCCTCAAGCCGATTCCTATCGGCGATGAGCGACCGAAGACCGTGACCCCGGCCAAGCCGCTGGTCAAAGACAGCGAGCAGGTCGACGCCGGCATCGCCGGTGCCAGCGACCCGCTCAAAAGCATTGCCGATGACATCAGCGCGGCGTTTGGCGACTTGATCAGTTCCAATCAGATGACCGTGCGCGGCAATGAGTTGTGGGTCGAGATCGAACTCAATTCCAGCCTGTTGTTCGGCAGTGGCGACGCCATGCCCAGCGACATCGCGTTCAACATCATCGACAAGGTCGCCGCGATCCTCAGGCCGTTCGACAACCCGATCCACGTCGAAGGTTTTACCGACGATCAGCCGATTCGTACCGCGCAATACCCGACCAACTGGGAACTGTCCTCGGCCCGTTCGGCAAGCATCGTGCGCATGCTGGCGATGCAGGGCGTGAACCCCGGTCGTCTGGCCTCGGTGGGTTACGGCGAGTTCCAGCCGGTGGCCAATAACGCCACTGCCGAAGGCCGGGCGCGAAACCGTCGGGTGGTGCTGGTGGTTTCACGAAATCTCGATGTACGCCGCAGCCTCACCGGCACCGGAACCGCCAATGCGAAACCGGATGCCGCGTTGAAGCGGGCTGGCACACAAACTGCACCGACCCCGGTCAAGTCGCCGGGACGAGAGAGCGCCGTCAATTCTCCGTCACCCGCATTAATACGTTGAGCTATTTCTCGGCCGACCTTTTCGACCGGGAGGAACAATCCGAATGAGAGTCTGGGCAGTCGCCAATCAAAAGGGTGGTGTTGGTAAAACCACTTCCTCCATCGCTTTAGCCGGTTTGCTGGCCGAGGCGGGCAAGCGCGTGGTTGTGGTCGATCTCGACCCCCACGGCTCTATGACCAGCTACTTCGGTTACGATCCCGACAGCCTGGAACACAGCAGCTACGACCTGTTTCTGCACAAGGGCAGCGTGCCGCAAGGTTTGCCCGGTCAGTTGCTGATGCCCACCAGTGATGAACGCATTTCCCTGTTGCCATCGAGCACCGCGCTGGCAACCCTTGAGCGCCAGTCGCCGGGCCAGAGTGGGTTGGGCCTGGTAATCGCCAAGAGCCTGGCGCAACTTTGGCAGGATTTTGATTACGCCGTGATCGACAGCCCGCCGTTGCTCGGTGTGCTGATGGTCAATGCCTTGGCGGCCAGCCAGCAGTTGGTGATCCCGGTGCAGACCGAGCATCTGGCCGTTAAAGGCCTGGAACGCATGGTCAACACCCTGGCGATGATCAACCGCTCGCGCAAACAGGCGCTGCCGTTCAGCATCGTGCCGACCCTGTTCGACCGTCGCACCCAGGCTTCCCTCGGCACCCTTCGCGTGCTGCGTGACAAGTACCCGGAAGAAATCTGGCAAGGCTACATCCCGATCGACACCCGCTTGCGTGATGCGAGCCGGGCAGGGCTGACACCTTCGCAATTCGACGGCAAAAGTCGTGGCGTTCTCGCTTACCGTGCATTGCTCAAGCATCTGCTGGCGGCACAACTTGTTCCGCAGGTGGCTTGAGATGAACCCGATCCCTGTAGGAGCTGCCGCAGGCTGCGATCTTTTGATCTTGCTTTGTGACATCTTCGAATCCGCCAAAAGATCGCAGCCTTCGGCAGCTCCTACGATGGTGTGCGCATGACTCGGCCGGTGAAGATCACCTCGCGTCCGCAACTGGCCCTCCAGTCCTATCTGGACGCCTTGCTGCAGGACGCAACCGAAGAGTTGCCGCCAGAAATCGAGGCGCTTCCCGAGGTTGTCGAGGTTGAAGCTGTGCTGGATGAGTTCCATGCGGCCGTGCTTGAAGAACAGGCCCGTGATGCGCAGAAACCGGCAGTGGCCGCTGCACCCATCGTTGTGCCAGTGATGAAGGCACCGGTGGCCGTGATCGACGCGCCGGCACCGATTCTGGCGCCCGTGTCGACGATTGCACCACTGCTGCAAACGTTGGTGCCGCCGGTGGTTGAAGTTCATCTGCCACCAAGCAACACGCCACCACCGGTGGAAACCGACGGTCGTCCGGCATGGGCTGCCGAGCCGTTCGAGTGTCTGTTGTTCGACGTCGCCGGGTTGACCCTGGCGGTGCCGCTGGTGTGCCTGGGTTCGATTTATTCCCTGGCCGGTCACGAGCTGACACCGTTGTTCGGCCAGCCGGAATGGTTCCTCGGGATCCTGCCGAGCCAGGCCGGCAACCTGAAAGTTCTGGACACCGCGCGCTGGGTCATGCCGGACCGCTACCGCGATGATTTCCGCCAAGGCCTGCAATACGTAATTTCGGTTCAGGGCTACGAGTGGGGGCTGGCGGTGCATCAGGTCAGCCGCTCATTGCGCCTGGACCCGAACGAAATCAAATGGCGCAGCCACCGGGGTCAACGGCCGTGGCTGGCGGGCACGGTGATTGAGCACATGTGCGCCTTGCTCGACGTTTCCGCACTGGCGGAGCTGATCGCCAGCGGTGGGGCAAAGCACATGGGCGGCGGCAAGCCGATCCACAAACCGACATAAAGCTGCATAACAGACAAGCGACGGCATTCAGTGACGTCGCACAGAACACACACCGCCAGGGCGGTTTTTTGAGGGGTCAGGGTATGAATGATAAGGCGACAGCTGCAAAGGGTTCCGAAGATCCGATCCTGCAATGGGTAACCTTCAAGCTGGACAACGAAACCTACGGCATCAACGTGATGCGCGTTCAGGAAGTCCTGCGCTACACCGAAATCGCCCCGGTCCCGGGTGCTCCGAGCTACGTGCTGGGCATCATCAACCTGCGCGGTAACGTGGTCACGGTGATCGACACCCGTCAGCGCTTCGGCCTGATGAATGCCGAGATCAGCGACAACACCCGTATCGTCATCATCGAAGCCGACAAGCAAGTGGTCGGAATCATGGTCGACAGCGTGGCTGAAGTGGTTTACCTGCGTCAGTCGGAAATCGAGACCGCGCCGAACGTCGGTAACGAAGAGTCCGCCAAGTTCATTCAAGGCGTGTGCAACAAGAACAACGAACTGCTGATCCTGGTCGAGCTGGACAAGATGATGAGCGAAGAAGAATGGTCGGAACTGGAGAGTATCTGATTGATTCTTGAGGTAGCTGTCATTGTCCTGTTCCTCTTCTGGGCAGGCACGCTGGCGATGTTCCTGGCGTACATCCGCGCTCAGCGGCAGATCGCCGCGCAACAGGCCGAGGGCGATGCGCTGCGCGATCAGCGCATCAAGGACCTGGCCAAACGCGTCGACGACTACCAGAACGGCAACGTGCGCATGGGTGAAGACCTGCACGAACTGCGCGCTGTAGTCGGGCCGTTGCCGGACAAACTGGCTCAGCTGGAGCAGCGTGATCCGTCGAGTCTTTCATTCGCTCAGGCAGCACGCCTGGTGGGGATGGGGGCCAGCGTCGATGAACTGACTCAGTCTTGCGGGTTGACCCAGGCTGAGGCGGAGTTGATGAGTAAGTTGCACAGAAACTGAAAAGATCAAAAGATCGCAGCCTCGTTGCACTCGACAGCTCCTACAGGGCGTACACCGTCCCAATGTAGGAGCTGTCGAGTGCAACGAGGCTGCGATCTTTTTGCATTCAACAAAGATTCAATAATCATCTCCGCGCTGGGTGATGTCCTTCTCCACCATCACCGCATGCGGATCCTGCCCCTCAGGAAACTTACCCTTCAAATTCCACGCAAACGCAATGATTTCGGCAATCGTGCGATACAACGCCTCCGGAATGCTCTCCCCCAATTCCATCCGCGCCAGCAGTTTCACCAGTTCGGCGTTTTCGTAGATCGGCACTTCATAATCACGGGCAATCTGCAGAATGGCTTCGGCCAATTCCTCGTCACCTTTGGCCGTGAGGGTAGGGGCGTGGGTGCCGTCGTATTTGAGGGCGATGGCCTGGCGCGGTGCGGTGGATTCGTTCATGCGGTTTCGTCGACCCAGCGTTGTTCGAGGCGGGTTTGAGGGCCTTGTGGCGGTGTGCCGAGGTGGCAATCCAGATCGCCGACGTTCAGGCCTGACGCCAGCAGACGTTCGCGCAGCCCGGCCAGATTGTTTTCGATCAGGCTCGCGGTGTACGGCCGTTCGGCCCACAGCTGACTGGAGAGGCTGCCTTTGATCAGCTGAGCCTGAATCTGCAACGGCCCTAACGGCTCCATATCGAACGCCAGTTCGACGCGCCACAACTGTTGCTTGGGTTCGCGTTCGTCGCGGCGCTCGTGCGGTTGTTCTTTCTCGGGTGCTTCTTCGCGCTGGAATTTGACCTGCAACGGCACGATGTCCTGCAGGTTGCGCATGGGGATTTCCAGCTGCCAGGTACTGAGCAGGCGGCGGTCGTCGGTGAGGCCGGTCTGTTCCAGGCTCGACAGTTGATGGCTTTGCAGACGCGAGACGGCCGCCGCAGCCAGGCGCAGCAAGTGTTCCAGATCATTTTCACCGTCCTGACTTTGCAGCAGACGCTCGGGGAGCGGGAAACTGGTCGGCAATGGTTTGGCGCTGACTTGCCCCAGCATACCGAGGGCGCTGCGCACGAAACTCGGCAGCGCCTGGGCCAAGGTGTTGGCGGCAATGATCGCGTTGAGATTGGTGTTGGCCGGCAGCCCCGGCGTCAGTTGTGCGATCAGTTTGAGCAGGTCGCCCTTCATGTCTGGCGTCAGCGTCGGGTTTTGTCCGGTCAACAGTTTCGCTTCAAGGAACAGGCCGCTGTTGGCCAGCGCCTGGGCCAGACCTTTGGGCGTGCTCAGTTGCTGAACATCCGGCAGGCCGGCGAGCAATTTGTCCACGACAGCGCGCAGGTCGCTGGAGGTCTGATCCGACGGCGGCAGGTTTTGCAGGACTTTGATCAAGCCATCCAGAGAGCCCTGGCGACTTTGCTGGCTGACCAGTTGTTGGGTCACCGCCAACTGTTCCTGACGGCTGCTCAGCGGGATGAACTTCAGGGTCTGGGTGTCCTGCACCAAGGCGCTCAGTAACGTACCGATGCGCAGCGGCGTCGGGCTGTCGATGCTCAACGTGCTGCCGCTTAGCGCCGTGTTGAGCAGGCTCACCATCGAGCGAAACACCGTTGGCTGACCCGGTACCTGCGGCATTACCTGAGAGGTCAGTACTTTGCCTTGCAGCAACGTCCCGACCGGCAGTTGCGCCATGTCAATGCGGGTGAGGGTCGCGACACTGGAGGCGATGGCCTGTTGCACCGTGATCGCCAGATTGCCCGCCGATGGCTGGGTGATCGCCAGGCTGGTGCCCTGGGGCAACGGCTGAGTGCTGGTGGCCTGGACCGTGGTCTGGCGACCGCTGTCGAGGGTGACCTTGAGCAACAGTTGAAAAGTCTGATCCGTCTGCTTGAGCGAGAGCACTTCAGCCTTGGCGGTTTGCCCAACGGAGATCAGGCCCTCCATCGGCGTCAGCAGCTTGAGTAGCTCACCACTCACCACCAGCGGCCGCGAAGTCGCGGGCGTGGTCTGCGGCAGCGGAAGGATGTTCATTTCGCCTGTCATATGCGGTCACAACCTGTGGAAATTGCGCTCTTTAGAGTCGGGCATGGCATGTATAATGCCGCCCCGATGCAACCGGGGCGCTAAAAACATTGCAATTGATTGACGCAGCTCTCTAAAACGGGCCGCCAATGCATCTATCCTGCATCTCTTTAGCGGCCGCTCCACTGCCGACTTGAACCGCAAAAGGCCCGTGATCTCTTGACCAGTCCTGTCCTGCAAACCGTTGCCCTTGCCTGTGAGCGAGACCTTCGGCTGCTCTTCGAAAATCTCGAATTGAGACTGGCCAGTGGCGAAATGTTGCAAATCAGCGGCCCCAACGGCAGTGGCAAGACCAGTCTTTTACGTCTGCTATGCGGTTTGATGCACCCGACTGCCGGTCAAGTATTGCTAAACGGCCAGCCACTGCATGAGCAACGCAGCGAACTGGCGCGTAACCTGCTGTGGATCGGCCATGCGGCCGGGATCAAGGACTTGCTGACTCCCGAGGAAAACCTCAGTTGGCTTTGCGCCTTGCATCAACCGGCCTCCCATGAGGCGATCTGGCAGGCGCTGACGGCTGTGGGGCTGCGCGGTTTTGAGGATGTTCCCTGCCACACGCTCTCCGCCGGGCAACAACGCCGTGTCGCGTTGGCGCGCTTGTATCTGGACAGCCCGCCGCTGTGGATTCTCGATGAGCCGTTCACCGCGCTCGACAAACAAGGCGTGGCGCAACTCGAAGAACACCTGGCCGCACACTGCGAGCGGGGTGGCATGGTGGTCCTGACCACTCACCACACGTTGACCCGGATGCCGGCCGGCTATCGCGACATTGATTTGGGGAACTGGGCCGTATGAGTGTTTTCGGCCTGTTGGTCGCCCGCGAGGCACGTTTGCTGTTCCGCCGTCCTGCCGAATTGGCGAATCCGCTGGTGTTCTTCGCCATCGTCGTCTCTTTGTTCCCATTGGCGGTCGGCCCCGAGACTCAATTGTTGCAAACCTTGTCCCCAGGGTTGGTCTGGGTGGCAGCACTTTTATCGGTTTTGCTCTCGCTGGACGGGCTTTTCCGCAGTGATTTCGAAGACGGGTCGCTTGAGCAGTGGGTCCTTTCGTCGCACCCCCTGCCTCTTCTGGTGCTGGCCAAGGTACTGGCACACTGGGCCTTTTCCGGCCTGGCGCTGGTTTTGCTCGCACCCTTGCTGGCGTTGATGCTTGGTTTGCCTGCCGCCTGTCTGCCGGTGTTGCTGCTTTCTTTATTGCTGGGTACACCAGTGCTGAGCCTGCTCGGTGCGGTGGGCGCGGCGTTGACGGTAGGATTGAAGCGCGGCGGCCTGTTGCTGGCGCTGTTGATTCTGCCGCTGTACATCCCGGTGTTGATTCTCGGCAGTGGCGCCTTGCAGGCGGCATTGCAGGGCATGCCGGCGACCGGTTATCTCTTGTGGCTTGGTAGCCTGACCGCCCTGGCGATAACGCTGACACCTTTTGCAATAGCTGCTGGCCTGAAGATCAGCGTCGGCGAATAATAATGAGGTCTGATCAATTTTTGATCGCTTTCTTTTAAATGAAAGGCAGACCCTTCGCTGCTCGTGATGGCGAGCAGCACCCGTGATGGAAACAGCAATGAACTGGACCTGGTTTCATAAGCTCGGCTCACCCAAATGGTTTTACGGCATCAGTGGCAAACTGCTGCCGTGGCTGAGCGTCGCGGCGTTGCTGCTGATTAGCGTCGGCGTGGTTTGGGGGCTGGCTTTCGCACCGCCGGACTACCAGCAAGGCAACAGCTTTCGGATCATCTATATCCACGTCCCGGCCGCTATGCTGGCGCAGTCCATCTACGTGATGCTGGCCGTGTGCGGCATCGTCGGGCTGGTGTGGAAGATGAAGCTGGCCGATGTCGCCCTGCAATGCGCCGCGCCGATCGGTGCCTGGATGACCGCCGTGGCGCTGGTTACCGGCGCGATCTGGGGCAAACCGACCTGGGGTTCGTGGTGGGTCTGGGATGCGCGACTTACGTCCATGCTTATTCTGCTGTTTCTGTACTTCGGTCTTATTGCGCTGGGCAACGCCATCAGCAATCGTGACAGTGCGGCCAAGGCCTGTGCGGTACTGGCAATCGTCGGCGTGATCAACATCCCGATCATCAAATACTCGGTGGAGTGGTGGAACACCCTGCACCAGGGCGCGACCTTCACCCTCACCGAAAAACCGGCGATGCCCGCCGAGATGTGGCTGCCACTGCTGCTGACGGCGCTGGGTTTCTACTGTTTCTTTGGCGCGGTGCTGTTGCTGCGCATGCGCCTTGAAGTGCTCAAGCGCGAAGCCCGGGCGAGCTGGGTTAAAACCGAAGTGCAGAACAGTCTGGAGGTCGCTCGATGAGTTTCGCTTCATTCGGCGACTTTCTCGCCATGGGCCATCACGGCCTGTATGTCTGGTCAGCCTATGGCATCAGCCTGGCGGTGCTGGCCCTCAACGTGGCGGTGCCGATCCTGGCCCGCAAGCGGTATCTGCAACAAGAGGCGCGTCGTCTGCGCCGGGAGAACGGCAAGTGAATCCGCTGCGTAAAAAGCGTCTTATCATCATTTTTGCGATCCTGGTCGGTGTCGGCGCTGCCGTCGGCCTGGCCTTGAGCGCCTTGAAACAGAACATCAATCTGTTCTACACCCCGACCCAGATCGCCAACGGCGAAGCGCCGCAAGACACGCGTATCCGCGCGGGTGGCATGGTCGAGAAAGGTTCGCTGCAACGCTCCGGCGATTCCCTGGACGTGAAATTCATCGTCACCGACTTCAACAAATCCGTGACCATCAGTTATCGCGGCATCCTGCCGGACCTGTTCCGCGAAGGGCAGGGCATCGTCGCCCTCGGCAAGATCAACGCTGACGGCGTGGTGGTGGCCGACGAAGTACTGGCCAAGCACGATGAAAAGTACATGCCACCGGAAGTGACCAAGGCCCTGAAAGACAGCGGCCAGTCGGCACCCACTCCCGCGAAAGAGGGTTAATTGATGACTTCTGCTCTCCATAGTTCAGGGCTGTTCATCCCCGAATTGGGCCACCTGGCCATGATCCTGGCGCTGTGTTTCGCGCTGGTGCAGGCCGTGGTGCCGTTGCTCGGTGCCTGGCGTGGCGATCGCTTGTGGATGAGCCTGGCCCAGCCGGCCGCATGGGGGCAGTTCGCGTTTCTGCTGTTCGCTTTCGGTTGCCTGACTTACGCGTTCATGGCGGACGACTTCTCCGTCGCTTACGTGGCCAGCAACTCCAACAGTGCGCTGCCGTGGTACTACAAGTTCAGCGCCGTCTGGGGTGCTCACGAAGGTTCGTTGCTGCTGTGGGCACTGATCCTCGGCGGCTGGACCTTCGCGGTGTCGGTGTTCTCCCGGCAGTTGCCGCAAGTGATGCTGGCTCGCGTGTTGGCGGTGATGGGCATGATCAGCACTGGCTTCCTGCTGTTCCTGATCCTGACGTCCAACCCGTTCACCCGAATCCTGCCGCAGATGCCGACGGATGGTCGCGACCTCAATCCACTGCTGCAAGACATCGGCCTGATCGTTCACCCGCCGATGCTGTACATGGGCTATGTCGGTTTCTCCGTGGCGTTTGCCTTCGCTATCGCCGCGCTGCTGGGCGGTCGCCTCGATGCGGCGTGGGCGCGCTGGTCGCGTCCGTGGACCATCGTGGCCTGGGCCTTCCTCGGTATCGGTATTACGTTGGGCTCCTGGTGGGCCTACTACGAACTCGGCTGGGGCGGCTGGTGGTTCTGGGATCCGGTGGAAAACGCATCCTTCATGCCTTGGCTGGTGGGCACGGCGCTGATTCACTCGTTGGCGGTCACGGAAAAACGTGGCGTGTTCAAGAGCTGGACGGTGCTGCTGGCCATCGCCGCGTTTTCGTTGAGTTTGCTCGGGACCTTCCTCGTGCGTTCCGGCGTGCTGACCTCGGTTCACGCCTTTGCGTCCGACCCTGAGCGCGGTGTGTTCATCCTGATCTTCCTGCTATTCGTGGTCGGCGGCTCGCTGACGCTGTTCGCCCTGCGCGCCCCAGTGGTCAAGAGCCACGTCGGCTTCAACCTCTGGTCCCGGGAAACCCTGCTGCTGGGCAATAACCTGGTGCTGGTGGTGGCCGCTTCGATGATCCTGCTCGGCACCTTGTATCCGCTGATTCTCGATGCGATGACCGGCGCCAAGCTGTCGGTCGGCCCGCCGTACTTCAACGCGCTGTTCATTCCATTGATGGCGTTGCTGATGGTGGTGATGGCGGTCGGCATGCTGGTGCGCTGGAAAGACACCCCGGTCAAATGGCTGATGAGCATGTTGACCCCGGTGTTGCTCGGCAGCGCTGCGCTGGCCGTCGTGGCGGGCGTCGCTTACGGCGATTTCAATTGGGCAGTGCTGGCGACATTCATGCTGGCTGCCTGGGTGTTGCTGGCCGGTGTGCGGGATATCTTCGACAAGACCCGTCACAAGGGCCTGATCAAAGGTCTGCCGACTCTGACCCGCAGCTATTGGGGCATGCAAGTCGCGCATTTGGGCATTGCCGTCTGTGCGCTGGGCGTCGTGTTGTCGAGCCAGAACAGTGCCGAGCGTGATCTGCGCCTGGCACCGGGTGAGTCCATGAGCCTGGCCGGCTATCAATTCGTATTTGAAGGCGCCAAGCATTTCGAAGGGCCGAACTTCACGTCCGACAAGGGCACCGTACGGGTGATCCGCGACGGCAAGGAAGTCAGCGTGCTGCACCCGGAAAAACGCCTGTACACCGTGCAGAACTCGGTGATGACCGAAGCCGGGATCGACGCCGGTTTCACCCGTGATCTTTACGTCGCACTGGGTGAGCCGCTGGGCGAGGGTGCCTGGGCGGTCCGTGTACACGTCAAACCGTTCGTGCGCTGGATCTGGTTCGGTGGGTTGCTCACCGGTCTCGGCGGGTTGCTGGCGGCGCTGGATCGTCGTTATCGGGTCAAGGTGAAAAGTCGCGTGCGTGAAGCGCTCGGCATGACGGGAGCCACCGCATGAGACGTTGGTTGATGCTGTTGCCACTGGCGATTTTTCTGGTGGTTGCTGTTTTTCTGTATCGAGGTCTGTACCTGGACCCGGCCGAGCTGCCTTCGGCGATGATCAACAAACCGTTCCCGGAGTTTTCGCTGCCCTCGGTGCAGGGCGACGAAACCCTGAGCAAAGCGGACCTTCTGGGTAAACCGGCGTTGGTCAATGTCTGGGGCACCTGGTGCATTTCCTGCCGGGTCGAGCACCCGGTGCTGAACAAACTGGCCGGGCAGGGCGTGGTGATCTACGGCATCAATTACAAGGACGTCAACACCGATGCCTTGAAATGGCTGGCCGAGTTCCACAACCCGTATCAACTGGACATCCGTGACGATGCCGGCACCCTGGGCCTGAACCTTGGCGTGTACGGCGCACCGGAAACCTTCTTCATCGACGCCAAGGGCATCATCCGCGACAAATTCGTCGGCGTGATCGACGAGCAAGTCTGGCGCGAAAAACTGGCGGCCAAGTATCAGGCGCTGGTCGACGAGGCCAAGCCATGAAGCGCTGGATTGCCGCCGCCGTATTGGGTTTGAGCATGGCCGGTATGGCCCACGCGGCCATCGATACCTACGAGTTCGCCAAAGAAGGCGACCGTGAGCGTTTTCGTGAGCTGACCAAAGAGCTGCGTTGCCCCAAGTGCCAGAATCAGGACATCGCCGATTCCAATGCACCGATCGCCGCCGACCTGCGCAAAGAGATTTTCCGCATGCTCGGCGAGGGCAAGGACAACCAGCAGATCATCGATTTCATGGTCGACCGCTACGGTGATTTCGTCCGCTACAAACCTGCCCTCAACGCCAAAACCGCACTGCTCTGGTTCGGCCCCGCCGGCCTGCTGCTGGGCGGTTTTGTGATCATCGCCGTGATCGTCCGCCGTCGTCGCGTGCGACGCACTGACAGCCCGGACTCGCTTTCTGCCGAGGAGCGCGAGCGCCTCGACCACCTGTTGGATAAAACCAAGAATGATTGATTTCTGGCTCGCTGCAGGCCTGCTGCTCCTGGTTGCCCTGAGTTTTCTGCTGATCCCCGTTCTGCGTGGTCGCCGCGCTCAGCTTGAGGAGGACCGCACGGCACTGAACGTCGCGCTTTATCAGGAGCGCGTGGCTGAGTTGCAGACTCAGCAGGAAGAGGGCGTGCTCAACGCCGAACAAATGGACACCGGCCGCGCCGAAGCTGCCCGTGAACTGCTCGCCGACACCGAAGGCGTCGAGGTGCCGCGTGTGTCGCGTCTGGGCAAACCGTTGCCATTGCTGGCGGCGATTCTGGTGCCGGTGCTGGGCCTTGGGCTGTACTTGCATTTCGGCGCCAGTGACAAAGTCGAGCTGACCCGCGAATTCGCTCAGGCGCCGCAGTCGATGGAAGAGATGACCCGTCGCCTGGAACGTGCGGTTGCCGCCCAACCGGATTCGGCCGAAGGCCTGTACTTCCTCGGCCGCACCTACATGGCTCAGGACCGTCCGGCTGATGCAGCGAAGATCTTCGAACGCACCGTGACCCTGGCCGGTCGTCAGCCGGAACTGCTCGGGCAATGGGCCCAGGCGCAATATTTCGCCGATGGCAAGAAGTGGTCGGACAAGGTTCAGGCCTTGACCGACGAAGCGCTGAAAGCTGATCCGAAAGAAGTCACCAGCCTCGGTCTGCTGGGCATCGCGGCCTTTGAAAGCGAGCGTTACCAGGATGCCATCGACTACTGGAATCGCCTGCTGGCGCAACTGCCGCCGGATGATAAATCTCGCGTCGCGCTGCAAGGCGGCATTACTCGGGCCGCCGAGAAACTCGAAGCCAGTGGTGGCAAGGTTGCCCAAGCGCCTGCGGCCCAAGCTGCAGCACTGCTCAAGGTGCAAGTCGATCTGGCGCCAGAGCTCAAAGCCAAGGTCCAGCCGGGTGACAGCGTGTTCATCTTCGCCCGCGCTATCTCCGGCCCGCCCGCGCCGCTGGCCGCCAAGCGTCTGACCGTTGCCGACTTGCCGGCGACTGTCGAACTGGGTGATGCCGACGCCATGATGCCGCAGTTGAAACTGTCGAACTTCCCTGAAGTCCAACTGGTTGCGCGCATCTCCCGCGCCGGCCAACCGACTGCCGGCGAATGGATCGGTCGCAGCCAACCCTTGGCCACCAGCACCACCGCGCCACAAAAACTGACCATCGACAGCCCGGATAAATAACAGGAAGCATCACCATGACCGCCATCGCTCGTATCACTCTGCTCAGTATGGTTTTGGGGTTAAGCGCCTGTGCGGTCCAGCAGCCCGAGCCCACACGGCTGCCGCCAATTCCGCCTTCGCAGCCGAGCACCAAACCGGCTCCAACGACACCGAGCAAACCGAGTACCCCGGTCAAACCGTCCAAGCCGATTCCACGCACCTCCGCCAGCTTCGCCCCGCCACCGGGTGGCAATAGCCATTGGGACGCGAAACTCGGCGTTTACGTTCTCGATGATCAGACCAACACTTTCTACCGTCAGCGCACCTACTACCGCTGGAACAACGGCTGGAGCCGCTCGATCAGCCCGAACGGGCCGTGGGAAGAGACAGATATCCATGGCGTGCCGGGTGGGTTGGGCAGGCAATTCGGGCAGTGAATGGAAACGGCGATCTAAGGATCGCCGTTTTGCTTTTTGGGGTCTGAAAAGATCGCAGGCTTCGCCAGCTCCTACAGGATCGCGTACGACGATGAACGACGGATGTACGTAAAGGTAGGAGCTGGCGAAGCCTGCGATCTTTTGATCTTGATTGTGTAGCGCAGGGAGCGGGGTACAAAACACAAGAGAGTGAGCACCTCGACGTAGGTCCGATCAAATCAACACCCTGTAAAACAACCGAGCGTCGCTATCCGGGTTTTTATGCTTGAGTAAAAGTAACTCTAGGGTTATTTTTTGTTGGGCCGGAGCAAGGAGGCTGGTGGTGCAGAGCAGGTTATTGATCAAGGAACTGATAGAGGCGGGCTGGACACTGGACCGGGTCACCGGCAGTCATCACATCTTCACTCACCGTTACAACCCTTACACGATACCCGTCCCTCATCCGAAGAAGGATTTGCCGATCGGGACGGTTAAAAGCATCAGGAGGCGAGCCGGGCTTTATTGCCCGGGAGCCAGTTTGGCAGGAGATCCATAATGCAATACCCAATCTGTATCGAGTGGGGCGACGAGAACACCGCCATCGGTATTCAGATCCCCGATATCCCAGGTGCCGTAACGGCCGGGGATACGTTTGAAGAGGCTTACAACGCGGCGGTCGAAATTGCCCACATCATGCTGCAGGAGATCATGGCTGGCGGGGAGTCAGTTCCGATGCCGACCTCAGCGGCTGCGCACCGCGAGAATCCGGAATTTGCCGACATGGGTTGGGGGATGCTGGAACTCGACATCTCGCCCTATCTGGGCAAGACCGAGAAGGTCAACGTGACGCTGCCTGGCTACGTGATCCAGCGCATTGACCGTTATGTGCGAGAGCACAATGTCAAAAGCCGCTCCTCCTTTCTCGCGGATGCGGCGATGGAGAAGCTGGTTCGGCATTGAGTGGTATCAGTCGAATCGCCTTCGCGGGCAAGTCGGATCGCCGCACCGCTCGCTCCTGCAGGGATAATGCAATACGTGTAGGAGCGAGGCTTGCCCGCGAAGCTTTTAGCGGCCTAAGCCGTCGCCAACGAATGCCTCTGCGAAGCACTCAAAAACCGCAACAACGCCAACAACGGAAACGCACTACCCACAATCACGATCCACAACCAGCCGCCATGCTCATACACCGCGCTGGCCACCGAAGAACCAAATGCGCCGCCGATGAAGATGCTGGTCATGTACAGCGCATTCAGGCGGCCGCGGCTTTTAGCGTCGAGGGTATAGACCGCGCGTTGGCCGAGGACCATGTTCATTTGCACGCAGAAATCCAGCACCACCCCCGTCACCGCCAGGCCGATAACGCTGTAGGCCGGGTGGATGAAGGCGGGCAGGAAGCTCAGGCTGGCGAATAGCAAGGCCAGCAGCGAGGCGATGCGGGTATGGCCGGCATCCGCCAGTCGACCGGCGATGGGGGCGGCAATCGCGCCGATGGCGCCGACCAGGGCGAAGATCGCGATCTGGGTTTGCGACAAGCCATGGTTGCGCGACAGTTCCAGCGGCACTGCAGTCCAGAACAGGCTGAATGTGGCAAACATGCAGGCTTGATAAAATGCCCGTTGACGCAACACTGGCTGCTGACGCAAGAGCGTCCAGAGCGAACCCAGCAACTGGCCATAAGAAGCGCTGTGATCGGGCTGGCGCTTGGGAATGGTCAGGGCCAGCACGAGGCTGATGGCCGCCATCAATACCGCAGCGATGACGAACATCGCACGCCAGCCGAAGTGGTCGGCTATTACGCTGGACACCGGTCGAGCCAGCAGAATCCCCAGCAGCAAACCACCCATGATGCCGCCGACCACGCGGCCACGGGATTCTTCCGGCGCCAGGTGGGCGGCCAGAGGAATCAGGATTTGCACCGACACCGAACTGAAACCCACCAGCAACGAGATCAGCAGAAACACATTCGGCTGATCGGTGAACGCCGCACCCAGCAAACTGGCAATCGCCACCACGGTGGTGATAATCATCAGACGGCGGTTTTCCAGCAGATCACCCAACGGCACCAGGAAGAACAGACCCAGCGCATAACCAATCTGCGTCAGCGAAACGATCAGGCTGGCCATGGTGTCGGTCAGGCCGATGTCCGGCGCGATCAGGCCGATGATCGGCTGGGCGTAGTAAATGTTGGCCACGATGGCGCCGCAGCAGAAGGCGAAGAGCAGCACCATGCCTCGGGTCATTGTCGCGGCACCGTGGGGCACCTGAGTCGTTGGGTTCATAACGGATCTCGTTGAACAAAAAGGAATGCGCAGAGGCTAATCAGCTGGCTAGAGCGGCGGAAGAGGGATTAGGGTGATAGTAATCATGCCTCTGAAGAATGATTGAGAGAGGCCGTTCATTTGGACCTTTGAATCGTCGGTCGCTATCGTCGCGTCCGATGATACATTCACTAACATCTTGTTCGATAGCGTGCTTATGTTCTCTCTTAACGCTTCATAAAACGGAAGGCACTTTCATGAATGCGATGTTCCGTCACCTGATCCGCGGCGCTTCAGCAGTCACCTTGATCACTGTGTTCACGATAACCTTGGCTCAGGCCCAGGACGCACCGGGTATGCGTATCGGTGTACGCGGCGAGATTACCGGTATCAGCGCCGACATTCTGAAAGTCCACGTCAACAGCGGCGAAGACGTGGTGATCAACCTGACCAAGGACACCAACGTCCGCGCCGTTACTGTGGCCAATATCGAAGACATCAAACCCGGCAGCTACATCGGCTCGGCTGCCGTGCCGCAGGAAGATGGCTCTCTCAAGGCCCTGGAAGTCCACGTGTTCCCACCAGAACTGGCCGGCAGCGGCGACGGCCATCGGCCCTTTGATCTGGTCAAGGGCAGCAGCATGACCAATGGCAGCGTGGGCGATCTGGTGGTCAGCAACGGCCGGGTGCTGACCGTCAACTACAAGGGCGGCCAGCAGAAAATTCTGGTGCCGGAGGATGTGCCGATCGTGAATCTGGTGCCGGGGGATCGGAGCTTGTTGAAGGTGGGCGTGAAGATCGTGACGTTCGTGACCCAAAGTGCCGATGGGACACTCACCGCCCAATCCATCGCGGCCGGCAAGGACGGCATAACTCCACCCATGTAACGGCATGGCGCAAACCCTGAAAATCAAAATCAAAAGATCGCAGCCTTCGGCAGCTCCTACAGGTGTACGCAAAAGCCTTTGTAGGCGCTGCCGAAGGCTGCGATCTTTTGATCTTCAAGCCCCCACAAAAAAAGGCGACCTAGGTCGCCTTTTCGTTTGGCTCAGGAATTACTGGCCGCTGTAAATCTGATCAAAAACCCCACCATCATTGAAGTGGGTCTTCTGCACCGTGCGCCAGTCACCAAAGGTCTTCTCCACCGAAAGGAAATCCACTTTCGGGAAGCGATCGGTGTACTTGGCCAATACCGCCGGATCACGCGGACGCAGGTAGTTGGCCGCGGCAATCTCCTGACCTTCCGGCGACCACAGGTACTTCAAATATTCCTCAGCGGCAGCACGAGTACCTTTTTTCTCGACCACTTTGTCGACCACGGACACCGGCGGCTCGGCCTCAGCGGAAACACTCGGGTAAATCACTTCAAACTGATCACGACCAAATTCACGCGCAATCATTTCCGCTTCGTTTTCGAAGGTCACCAGCACGTCGCCGATCTGGTTGGTCATGAACGTGGTGGTCGCTGCTCGGCCGCCCGTATCGAGCACCGGGGCTTGTTTGAACAGTTTGCCGACGAAGGCTTTTGCCTTGTTTTCGTCGCCGCCGTTCTTCAGCACATAGCCCCAGGCCGAGAGATAGGTGTAGCGGCCGTTGCCCGAGGTTTTCGGGTTGGGGACGATCACTTGCACGCCATCCTTGAGCAGGTCTGGCCAGTCTTTCAGGGCTTTCGGGTTGCCTTTGCGCACGATGAACACGGTGGCCGACGTGAACGGCGCGCTGTTGTTCGGCAGGCGCGTGACCCAGTTTTCCGGGACCAGTTTGCCGTTGTCCGCCAGGGCGTTGATGTCGGTGGCCATGTTCATGGTGATGACATCCGCCGGCAGGCCATCGATCACCGAACGCGCCTGTTTGCTGGAACCGCCGAAGGACATCTGCAGCGTGATGTTTTCGTTGTGTTCGGCTTGCCAGTGTTTCTGGAAGGCAGCGTTGTAGTCCTTGTAGAAATCTCGCATCACGTCGTAGGAAACGTTAAGCAGGGTCGGAGCAGCCTGAGCCATGCTACCCAAGGCCAGGCCAGCGGCCAGAAGTGAGGCGCCAAAGAGTTTTTTCACTGCGCATTCCTTGTTTTATCAAACATGTTCTATGGAAAGTGTTGGCAATTTGCCAGCGACTATAGCCGGGCTCGCATAGTCCTTTAAAGATTAAAAAGCACTTTGCTTATTCCAGTTTCTTGAACAGCGCATTGCCGCAACGGGAGCAAAATGCTGCGCCATGTTCGTGACTGTTTTTCTGGCAGGTCGGGCAATCGTGTTGCAGTTGTTCGCCGCGCATGGCGTTGGCCAGTTCCGCAGTAAAGATCCCTGTTGGCACGGCGATGATCGAGTAACCGGTGATCATCACCAGCGACGAAACCACCTGACCCAACGGCGTCCTGGGCACGATGTCGCCAAAACCCACGGTAGTCAGCGTGACGATGGCCCAATAGATACCTTTGGGGATGCTGGTGAAGCCGTGTTCCGGGCCTTCGATCACGTACATCAGAGTGCCGAACACGGTCACCAGAGTGCTGACGCTGAGCAGAAACACCACGATCTTCTGCTTGCTGCCGCGCAGCGCCGTCATCAAGTAGTTGGCTTGCTTCAGATACGGGCTGAGCTTGAGCACGCGGAAAATCCGCAGCATCCGAATGATCCGGATAATCAGCAGGTACTGCGCATCGCTGTAATACAGCGCGAGGATGCCAGGCACGATCGCCAGCAAATCCACCAGCCCATAGAAGCTGAACGCGTAGCGCAACGGCTTGGGCGAGCAGTACAGGCGCAGACCGTACTCGATGGCGAAAACGACGGTGAAGCCCCATTCGATGTACGCCAGTATGTCGGCGTAGTTCTGGTGAACGCTGTCGATACTGTCCAGAATCACGATCACCAGGCTGGCGAGGATGATCAGCAGCAGAATGCTGTCGAAGCGGCGACCGGCCGGGGTATCGGATTGGAAAATGATGACGTAAAGCTCTTCACGCCAGTTTTTGCTGCTGTCCATGGAAAACGCCTGAATCGAGAATCAGCGAAGCCTAGGTCGATTCTCCCCGGTAGCGCAAGGCGCGCTGTCTATGGCGGCCTGACGCAACACCCGAATGCCTGCGCGAATCAGCCAGCACGCGAGGATGAAAGGCGCGGTCAACGTGGCCAGGCCGAGTGCGGCGAACCCCGGTGTGAGCAACACCGCCAGCAGGATTGCCAACAATGGCAGCCAAGGCTGGCGACGATTTTGGCTGAAGGCGAGGGCGGCGAGCACGGCGTTGTAGCCGCTCAAACCCAGCAGCGCGGTTGATGTTTCGTGATGCAGAAAGGCGAATCCAAGGCCGGCAACGGAGCCGAGCAGCGCCCACAGGAAGGCACGACGGTCGGCGATCAGCAAACCGGTGGCAATCAGAGCGCCGGCCAGCGGATGACCGAGAAACAGCACCTGACCGAGCCCTTTCAATGACGCGGCGAGCAAGTTGAGTGTGGTCATTTCGATCAGCTGCGCGGGTTGCTGGGGAGCGGCAAACGACAGCAGCAACCAGCTCATACCGACGAAGGGTGCGGTGTAGGCGGGAAGGCAATGATGATCGCGCGAATGCTTGAGCCACTGCTGGGTGAGCATCGCGCTCAGGCCCCCAGCGGCAATGATCAGCGGTGGCAACAGCGCTGACCATGGGAAATAAAGGCTCAGCAGCAGACCGAGCAGAATACCGTTGTAACTGAACAGCCCGGCCTGACGATCAGCCTTGGTGTACCCGCGACGTTGCGCGGTGAGCAACCCGGCGACCCCTCCCAGCAACGCACCGCCGAGCAAGGCCGGCGCGCTGAACAGAATCGCCAACAGACACAGCAGACCGCACAGCGGATGGCGCTGGAGAAAGATCTGGCTGAAGCCATTGAGCAGGGCAGTGGCCCAGTCGGGGCAGTGGGTGTTGAAGTGGTTGGCAGGCATTTTTTGTCTGTGTGTCAGAGGAACCGTGCCGCCTGCATCGCGAGCAGGCTCGCTCCCACACTGAATCTTTGTTCAGTCGTCAGATATGTAAACAACACAACTCAACTGTGGGAGCGAGCCTGCTCGCGATGGGGCTGGAGCGGGCGCTAAATCAATGTGGCGAGGGAGCTTGCTCCCGCTGGGCTGCGCAGCGGCCCTAAAATCGGCAATGCGGTCTTTCTGTTGAAACCGTCATGCCAAAGCGACGACTGCTTCGCAGCCGAGCGGGAGCAAGCTCCCTCGCCACAAAAGCTGTTCTTTAAATCAACGTCTCAATGCGCAACGAATTGGTCGACCCCGGCTGCCCGAACGGCACGCCCGCCGTAATCAACAACGTATCGCCGCGTTGAGCCATGCCCTGTGCCTGGGCAATCTCCAGCGCCGTCGAGCACACTTCATCCACTTGGCGCAGTCGATCATTGACCACCGAATGCACGCCCCACGCCACCGTCAACCGCCGCGCGGTCTGCAGGTTCGGCGTCAGGTTGAGGATCGGCACCGTCGGCCGTTCCCGCGCCGCACGCAGACTCGAGGTGCCAGACTCGCTGTAGTTCACCAGCACCGCCACCGGCAGCACGTTGCTGATGCGGCGGATGGCGCAGCTGATCGCGTCCGACACCGTGGCCTCGGCTTTCGGTCGGCTCACGTCCAGTTGGGCCTGATAGTCCGGGCCGTTTTCCACCTGACGGATGATCTTGCTCATCATCTGCACGGCTTCCAGCGGGTACTCGCCGGACGCGGTTTCCGCCGACAGCATCACCGCGTCCGCACCTTCGGCCACCGCGTTGGCGACGTCAGTGACTTCGGCGCGGGTCGGGGCCGGGGAGAAGCGCATCGACTCCAGCATCTGCGTCGCCACCACCACCGGTTTGCCGAGTTGGCGGCAGGTACTGATGATGTTTTTCTGGATCTGCGGCACGCTCTCGGCCGGCACTTCCACGCCCAGGTCACCGCGAGCGACCATGATCGCATCGCTCAATTCGGCGATTTCCCGCAGTTGAGTCACGGCCGATGGCTTCTCGATCTTCGCCATCAAATACGCCTTGTCGCCGATCAGTGCGCGGGCTTCGCGGATGTCTTCCGGGCGTTGTACGAACGACAGCGCGACCCAATCCACCCCCAGCTCCAGACCGAAACTCAAGTCGCGACGATCCTTGGCGGTCAGGGGACTCAGATCGAGCACCGCTTGCGGCACGTTGACGCCTTTGCGATCCGACAGCTCGCCGCCATTGAGCACCGTGGTGTCGATGGCGTCGGCGTATTTGGTCACCACTCGCAGGCGCAGCTTGCCGTCGTCCAGCAGCAGGTCCATGCCTGGCTCCAGCGCTGCGATGATTTGCGGGTGAGGCAGGTTGACCCGGCGTTCATCGCCCGGCGTCGGGTCCAGGTCCAGACGCAAGGCCTGACCGCGATACAGCTGCACTTTGCCTTGGGCGAATTTGCCGACCCGCAATTTCGGGCCTTGCAGGTCCATCAGAATCCCCAGCGGGTAATTCAGCTGGCGCTCGACTTCACGTATCCACTGATAGCGCTGTGCATGGTCGGCATGATCGCCGTGGCTGAAATTCAGGCGAAAGATATTGACCCCGGCCTGCACCAGCTCACGGATGTCGTCGATTCCGTTGGTGGCCGGGCCAAGGGTAGCGAGGATTTTGACCTTCTTATCAGGCGTCATGTTTAGTGCTCTCGAGAATCAGAATGGCGCGGAAGTCGTTGACGTTGGTGCGGGTCGGCTCGGTGACGATCAGCGCATCCAGCGCGGCGAAATAGCCGTAGCCATTGTTGTTGTCCAACTCATCGCTGGCGCTCAGGCCAAGGGCAGCGGCGCGGGCGTAACTGCCTGGGGTCATGATGGCGCCGGCGTTGTCTTCGGAGCCGTCGATACCGTCGGTGTCACCGGCCAGCGCATAAACGCCGGGCAGGCCTTTGAGGCTGTCGGTGAGGCTCAGCAGGAATTCGGCGTTGCGCCCGCCACGGCCATTGCCGCGCACGGTGACGGTGGTTTCGCCGCCCGACAGAATCACGCACGGTGCTGCCAGCGGCTGGCCGTGCTGGACGATCTGCCGCGCAATGCCGGCGTGGACTTTCGCCACGTCCCGGGATTCACCTTCCAGGTCGCCGAGAATCAACGGACTGAAACCGGCCTGACGGGCTTTCACCGCTGCCGCTTCCAGCGATTGCTGTGGGCGGGCGATCAACTGGAAATGACTGCGGGTCAGGCTCGGATCGCCGGGTTTGACCGTTTCCGATTCCGGATTTTGCAGCCAGGTGCGCACCGAAGCCGGGACTTCGATGCCATAACGCTTGAGAATCGCCAGCGCTTCGGCCGAGGTGCTCGGGTCGGCCACGGTGGGGCCGGACGCGATGACCGTGGCGAGATCGCCCGGTACATCGGAAATCGCATAGGTATAAACCGTGGCCGGCCAGCAGGCTTTGCCCAGGCGTCCACCCTTGATTGCCGAGAGGTGCTTGCGCACGCAATTCATCTCGCCGATGGTCGCGCCGGATTTGAGCAGGGCTTTGTTGATCGACTGTTTGTCGGCGAGGGTGATGCCGGCTGCGGGTAGAGCCAACAATGCCGATCCACCGCCAGACAGCAGGAAGATCACGCGGTCGTCTTCGCTCAGGTCGCTGACCCGTTCCAGCACCCGCTTGGCGACAGCCAAACCAGCCGCATCCGGCACCGGGTGCGCGGCTTCGACCACTTCGATTTTTTCGCACCGGGCGCCGTGGCCGTAACGGGTCACCACCAGGCCGGACACTTCGCCCTGCCAGCAGCGCTCGACCACCTGGGCCATGGCGGCTGCGGCCTTGCCGGCGCCAATGACGATCACCCGACCGCTGCGATCTTTGGGCAAGTGGGCTTCGAGGACGTGCTGCGGATGGGCCGCGTCGATGGCTGTGGCAAACAGCTCGCACATCAGTTGTTGCGGATCGACCGACATGGCGGGCTCCCGGAATTCTTGTTATTGGAGGAAGGCAGCCTGCGGCAGCTCTGGAAGGTTCACCCCTTTTTGGTGGGATGAACCGGATCCTGTAGGAGCTGCCGCAGGCTGCGATCTTTTTGCGGATAACGCGGTGAACGGTCGGGCGTAAAGATCAAAAGATCGCAGCCTTCGGCAGCTCCTACTTGCGAATCGAGAAATTCGCCATGTGTTCCAGGCCCTTGATCAGCGCCGAGTGGTCCCAGTTGCTGCCACCGATAGCCGCACAGGTGCTGAACACTTGCTGGGTATTGGCGGTGTTCGGCAGGTTGATGCCCAGTTCGCGAGCGCCGGCCAGGGCCAGGTTCAGGTCCTTCTGGTGCAGGCTGATGCGGAAGCCCGGATCGAAGGTGCCCTTGATCATGCGTTCGCCGTGAACTTCAAGGATCTTCGATGATGCGAAACCGCCCATCAATGCTTCACGGACCTTGGCCGGATCGGCACCGTTTTTCGAGGCGAACAGCAGCGCTTCGGCCACGGCCTGGATGTTCAGGGCGACGATGATCTGGTTCGCCACTTTCGCGGTTTGACCGTCGCCGTTGCCACCGACCAGGGTGATGTTCTTGCCCATGGCCTGGAACAGCGGCAGGGCGCGTTCGAACGCATCGGCATCGCCACCGACCATGATGCTCAGGGTCGCAGCTTTGGCGCCGACTTCACCGCCGGAGACAGGCGCGTCGAGGTACTGAGCGCCTTTCTCATTGATCTTGGCAGCGAAGGCTTTGGTGGCGGTTGGCGAGATCGAGCTCATGTCGATCACGACTTTGCCCTTGCTGACACCGGCGGCAACGCCGTCGGCGCGGAATAGCACGTCATCGACCTGCGGGGTATCCGGGACCATGACGATGATGAATTCGGCTTCCTGGGCCACTTCTTTCGGGCTCGCCAGGGCGATGGCGCCAGCGGCGACCAGATCGGCAGGGGCTGGGTCGTGGTGTGCCGACAGGAACAGGCTGTGACCGGCTTTCTGCAGGTTCAACGCCATTGGGTGGCCCATGATGCCGGTGCCGATAAATCCGATTTTAGCCATGAGAAAATCCTCTTGTTTTTGTGTAGCCAAATAATGTGCGCGTGGCTGAGGTGGACACATCCTGTGGCGAGGGAGCTTGCTCCCGCTGGGTTGCGAAGCGACCCCAAAACAGCCACTGCGGTGTGTCAGGTAGAACTTGTTTGCAGGTTTTACGACTGCTTCGCAGTCGAGCGGGAGCAAGCTCCCTCGCCACAATGGTTCTGTTTCAACTTCAAATCGCGTTATGGGTTTTCAACCAGCCCAGACCCGCTTCGGTGGTGGTCAGCGGCTTGTATTCACAGCCAATCCAACCCTGATAACCGATGCGGTCCAGGTGTTCGAACAGGAAGCGGTAATTGATTTCACCGGTGCCCGGTTCGTTGCGCCCTGGGTTGTCGGCCAACTGAACGTGGTTGATCTCGCCCAAGTGCGCGGCCATGGTCCGGGCCAGGTCGCCCTCCATGATTTGCATGTGATAAATGTCGTATTGCAGGAACAGGTTGGCGCTGCCGACCTGTTCGCGAATCGACAAGGCTTGCGCCGTGTTGTTCAGGTAGAAGCCCGGGATGTCACGGGTGTTGATCGCTTCCATCACCAGTTTGATGCCCGCCGCTTGCAGCTTGTCGGCCGCGTACTTGAGGTTGGCGACAAAGGTCTTTTCCACGGTGGCATCGTCGACGCCTTGTGGACGAATACCGGCCAGGCAGTTGATCTGGGTGTTGCCCAGCACTTTGGCGTAAGCGATGGCCAGATCGACACCGGCGCGGAATTCTTCGACCCGATCCTGCAAGCACGCGATACCGCGTTCGCCCTTGGCCCAGTCACCGGCCGGCAGGTTGAACAGCACTTGAGTCAAGCCATTGGCATCGAGCCTGGCCTTGATTTCGGCGGAGCTGAAATCGTAGGGAAACAGGTATTCGACACCACTGAAGCCGGCCTTGGCGGCAGCGTCGAAACGGGCAAGAAAATCCTGCTCGGTGAACAGCATGGACAGGTTGGCTGCGAAACGCGGCATGGTGGTCTCCCGTATAGGTGTGAGGTCCCTTGTGGGAGCGAGCCTGCTCGCGAAAGCGGTGTGTCAGCGAACATCGTTGTTGGATGTGAAGCCGCCTTCGCGAGCAAGCCCGCTCCCACACTGGGAACGGTCAGCAGTTAATCGAGCAGCGAAATCGCCGTTGGCGCGTCGTTGCCGACCAGCGCCAGGTCTTCGAATTCGTTGACGGCGTTGATCTCGGTGCCCATGGAAATGTTGGTCACGCGCTCCAGAATGATCTCGACGATCACCGGCACCTTGAACTCCTCGATCAGTTCCTGAGCCTTGCGCAGGGCAGGCTGGATCTGATCCGGTTCGAACACCCGCAGCGCCTTGCAACCCAGGCCTTCGGCGACAGCGACGTGGTCGACACCGTAACCGTTGAGTTCCGGAGCGTTGAGGTTGTCGAAGGACAGCTGCACGCAGTAGTCCATGTCGAAACCGCGCTGGGCCTGACGGATCAGCCCCAGGTACGAGTTGTTCACGACAACGTGGATGTACGGCAGCTTGAACTGCGCGCCCACCGCCAGTTCTTCGATCATGAACTGGAAGTCGTAGTCGCCCGAGAGCGCCACCACTTTGCGGGTCGGATCAGCCTTGACCACACCGAGTGCTGCCGGAATGGTCCAGCCCAACGGACCGGCCTGGCCGCAGTTGATCCAGTGACGCGGCTTGTAGACGTGCAGGAACTGCGCGCCGGCAATCTGCGACAGACCGATAGTGCTGACGTAGCAGGTGTCCTTGCCGAACACCTGGTTCATCTCTTCGTAAACCCGTTGCGGTTTGACCGGCACGTTGTCGAAGTGAGTCTTGCGCTGCAGGCTGGCTTTACGCTGCTGGCAGTCTTGCAGCCAGGCGCTGCGGTTTTTCAGTTTGCCGGCGGCTTGCCATTCGCGAGCGACTTCGATGAACACGGTCAACGCGGCAGCGGCGTCGGACACGATGCCCAGGTCCGGGGTGAACACGCGGCCGATCTGGGTCGGTTCGATGTCGACGTGAATGAATTTGCGGCCTTCGGTATAAACGTCGACCGAACCGGTGTGACGGTTGGCCCAACGGTTACCGACGCCCAGCACTACGTCCGACTTCAACAGCGTGGCGTTGCCGTAACGGTGCGAGGTTTGTAGGCCGACCATGCCGACCATCAGCGGGTGATCGTCCGGAATCGTGCCCCAACCCATCAGGGTCGGGATCACTGGAATGCCGGTCAGCTCGGCGAACTCCACCAGCAACTCGCTGGCGTCGGCATTGATGATGCCGCCACCGGCCACCAACAGTGGGCGCTCAGCCTGGTCGAGCATGGCCAAGGCCTTCTCGATCTGCACGCGGTTAGCGGTCGGCTTGGCCAGCGGCAGCGGTTCATAGGCGTCGATGTCGAATTCGATTTCAGCCATCTGCACGTCGAACGGCAGGTCGATCAGCACTGGGCCTGGGCGGCCGGAGCGCATTTCATAGAAGGCTTTCTGGAACGCGTAAGGCACCTGGCCCGGTTCCATAACGGTGGTCGACCACTTGGTGACCGGCTTGACTATGCTGGTGATATCGACGGCCTGGAAGTCTTCCTTGTGCATCCGGGCCCGCGGTGCTTGCCCGGTGATGCACAGGATCGGGATCGAGTCGGCCGAGGCGCTGTAGAGCCCGGTGACCATGTCGGTGCCGGCCGGGCCGGAGGTGCCGATGCACACGCCGATGTTGCCGGCCTTGGTGCGGGTGTAGCCCTCGGCCATGTGCGAGGCGCCTTCAACGTGGCGAGCGAGGACGTGATCGATGCCACCGACCTTCTGCAAGGCGGAGTACAGCGGGTTGATCGCGGCGCCCGGGATGCCAAAAGCGGTATCAACCCCTTCACGGCGCATCACCAGAACGGCGGCTTCGATTGCTCTCATTTTGCTCATGGTTTTGTGCCTCTTACGTTTTGTAATTGTATACAAGTGGCTTTGCGCAGAGTGTATTCACGGCGGACGGCGCAGGTCAATCCATTTTCTCAAGCAGCTGTTTCATTCGTCGGAAGCCCGAAGAGCTGTGGCTTTTCGTCGCATGTGGCGTTTTTCGAGAATTATTGTATACAAAAAAATAATTCATTGTGTTCTATTTGTTGCATCGGATTGCGCAACAGAAAGCAATCCAACGGCTTTCCCAATAACAAAATGAGGACGGCACCATGAGCGCTTTAACCTTGAACGTCGCAGTCAACCTGGCCAACCAGGCCATCTCCGCAGGCCGTGCAATCTCCGCCGCGCCCTTGACCGTTGCCGTGCTGGACGCCGGCGGGCACTTGATAACGCTGCAACGCGAAGACGGCGCGAGCCTGCTGCGCCCGCAGATCGCCATCGGCAAAGCCTGGGGCGCGATCGCCCTGGGCAAGGGCTCACGCCTGCTGGCCCAGGACGCCCAACAACGCCCGGCCTTCTTCGCCGCGCTGAATAGCCTGGGGCAGGGCAGCGTCGTCCCGGTACCGGGCGGCGTGTTGATTCGGGATCAGGATGGGAATGTATTGGGAGCGGTGGGGATCAGCGGTGATTTGTCTGATGTTGATGAGCAGTGTGCGATCAGGGCGATCGAGGGGCAGGGGTTGAGGGCGGATGCGGGGATGGTTGGTTGATCTTCAGCGTCTGAACAGTCGCCATCGCGAGCAGGCTCGCTCCCACAGTAGATCAATGGTGGACACAAAATTTGTGAACGCCGCGGAGCTAATGTGGGAGTGAGCCTGCTCGCGATGGCCATCTACCAGACACATCCAGCTAAAAGTCTGTCCCACCCATAAGCATTCACAGGTCTAGCCTTCTTCATGACTTGATCATGAAAAGGGGCAAAGGAATGCCTGATTTACCTGCTTCAAATCGCCTGCGCATTGGTCGCTATGCTGAGCCAAACCGAATTTACCTGCTCACCACCAACACCCTCGGTAGGGAGCCTGTTTTCAACGATTTTGTCTTGGGCCGATTAGTCGTCGCTCAATTTCGCGCCGTCCAGGATCAGGGCTGGGCAAACTCACTGGCCTGGGTCGTCATGCCTGATCACTTCCATTGGTTGATCGAGTTGCAGGAGGGGTCGCTGAGTGGACTGATGCAAAAGACCAAATCATTGAGTACCAAAGCGGTGAACCTATCCGTCGGTCGTAAGATCAGCCTTTGGCAGCAAGGCTTTCATGATCGAGCGCTGCGTCGTGAGGAAGACTTGGTAAAGCTGGCTCGGTATGTTGTGGCGAATCCGTTGCGGGCGGGATTGGTCGAACGCCTTGGCGACTATCCGCTGTGGGATGCTATTTGGGTTTGATCAGAAACCGGGTCGCGCTCATCGCGAGCAGGCTCGCTTCCACAATGGATCTCGGTTGTTTGAAGAGCCTGTGTAGACAGATCAATCCTGTGGGAGCGAGCCTGCTCGCGAAGGCCGCACCACGTTCTATCAGTCCAGCTCACACCCCTTGAGCACCAACCGGATAATCGTCTGCGCCGCCGCTTCATAGTCGGCCTCATCCAGCTTGGCCTTGCCGGTAACCGCAGAGATTTGCCAGTCGAAGTCGGCGTAGGTCTGGGTGGCAGCCCAGATGCTGAACATCAGGTGGTTGGGGTCGATCGGGGCGATCTGGCCGCGGTCGATCCAGGTCTGGATGCAGTCGATGTTGTGCCTGGCTTGGCCGTTGAGCTGCTCGACCAGGTCGGGGCTCAGGTGCGGGGCGCCGTGCATGATTTCGCTGGCGAACACCTTGGAGGCGAAGGGCAGGTCACGGGAGATGCGGATTTTCGAGCGAATGTAGCCGCTCAACACTTCGCCGGGCACGCCATCGGCGTTGAACGGCGTCGAGGCCTGCAGGATCGGCTCGATGATGCTTTCCAGGACCTCGCGGTAGAGGTTTTCCTTGGATTTGAAGTAGTAGTAGACGTTGGGCTTGGGCAGCCCGGCCTTGGCCGCGATGTCACTGGTTTTGGTCGCAGCGAAGCCCTTGTCGGCAAATTCTTCGCTGGCGGCACGCAGGATCAGTTCTTTGTTGCGCTCGCGGATAGTGCTCATAAACCAAGGAGTTCCTTGCCTGTTCTGGCGGTTGCGCATGGTAGCACCGGCCTCGCGCAGCGCTCAAGAATGCCCCGTCTGGCCTCGGCTCGCGCTATGCTGCGCACCATTCATTCAAGAAGGAAACCTGATTCATGGCAGGAAGCAGTTTGCTGGTGCTGATCGACGACATCGCCACCGTACTGGACGATGTGGCGTTGATGACCAAAATGGCCGCGAAGAAGACTGCCGGCGTGCTTGGCGACGATCTGGCACTCAACGCCCAGCAGGTTTCCGGCGTACGTGCCGAGCGGGAAATCCCGGTGGTGTGGGCGGTGGCCAAAGGCTCGTTCCTCAACAAGCTGATCCTGGTGCCGTCGGCCTTGGCCATCAGCGCGTTCATTCCGTGGCTGGTCACGCCGTTGTTGATGGTCGGTGGCGCTTACCTGTGCTTCGAAGGTTTCGAGAAACTCGCCCACAAATTCCTGCACAGCGAAGCTGAAGATCAGGCCGAACACGCAGAACTGGTCGAGGCCGTGGCCAACCCGGCGGTCGATCTGGTGGCGTTCGAGAAGGACAAAATCAAAGGTGCGGTCCGTACCGACTTCATTCTCTCGGCGGAAATCATCGCCATCACCCTGGGCACCGTGGCTGCCGCTTCGCTGACCCAGCAAGTGATCGTGCTCTCGGGCATCGCCATCGTCATGACCATTGGTGTCTATGGCTTGGTGGCCGGCATCGTCAAGCTCGATGACCTCGGCCTGTGGCTGACCCAGAAGCCTGGGCAAATGGCCAAAAGCATCGGCGGCGGGATTCTGCGTGCAGCGCCGTACATGATGAAAAGCCTGTCGGTGATCGGCACCGCGGCGATGTTCTTGGTCGGCGGCGGGATTCTCACCCACGGCGTGCCGGTGGTTCATCACTGGATCGAGAGCGTCAGTGCGGGTGCTGGCGGGGCCGGGTTTATCGTACCGACGTTGCTGAATGCGGTGGCCGGGATTGTGGCGGGTGCGGCGGTGTTGGTTGGGGTGATGGCTGTCAGCAAGGTTTGGAAAACGGTGAAAGCCTGAACCTGTGGGAGCGAGCCTGCTCGCGATAGCGGTCTAGCAGTCAACATTGATGGTGAATGTGATGGCCTCATCGCGAGCAAGCCCGCTCCCACAGTAGATTGGTGGTGTTTGAGACATCGCGCATAAAAAAGGCCATTCGACGCAAATCGAATGGCCTTTTTGGTTGCCGACGGAATTACTCGGCAACCTGCAGCTTGCGTGACTCGGTGTACACGTAGCGCACTTTTTCATACTCGAACGGCGTGTTCAGCTGGCCGTAGCGAAAGCTGTTCTGATGGCGCTTGTCGATGATGCGCAGTGCCCAGACTTCCGGATGGTTGGAGCTGACTTCGGCCACGTTCAGGAAGTTGATTGCCGATTCGCCGGTGTAATCCACCACCAGGCCCGCGGTGTCACGCAGGTTTGACGGGCCGAGGATCGGCAGCACGAAGTAGGCGCCGCCTGGTACGCCGTAGAAGCCCAGTGTCTGGCCAAAGTCTTCGCTCTGGCGCCGCAGCCCCATGGCGGTGGCCGGATCCCACAGGCCGGCGACACCGATGGTGGTGTTGACCAGCAGGCGAGCGGTGGTTTCCATCGAACGCTGCCCCTTGAATTGCAGCAGGCTGTTCACCAGGTTCGGTACATCGCCGACGTTGTTGAAGAAGTTGCTGACGCCGGTGCGCAGAAAGCTTGGGGTGATGTAGCGATAGCCGTTGACCACGGGCAGGAACACCCATTGGTCGAAACGGTAGTTGAAGTGGTAGACGCGGCGATTCCACTCTTCCAGCGGGTCATAGACGTTCAGCGCGTTGAGCGTTGAGCGTTCGAACTCGCGCTGATCCAGCCCCGGGTTGAATTTGAGTTTGCTCAGCGGTTCCTTGAAGCCGTCACTATCGACCACCACAGGTGCATTGGCTTTGCTGTTGTCGGCGTTGGCGACGCCTGCACAGAGTAACGCTGCGATCAGCAGGGGGTATTTAGCCACGGAAAAACTCCAGCATGGCGTCGCTGTTGACGCGATAGTTGAGGTTGCCGCAATGGCCGCCCAATGGATAAACAGTCAAACGATCGCCAAAGGTCCGGCGCAGAAAACCCAGGTCGCCAGGGCCGAGGATCACGTCGTCGGCGTTGTGCATGACGGCGATTTTCGGGCTGTCGTGCAGGTAGTCCTTTAGCGCATACAGGCTCACCTGATCGATCAGTTGCAGCAGGCTGCCGCCGTCGGTGCGGGCGCGCCACATCGGAATGACCTGTTCGGTCAGGTAGCAGTCGAAGTCGCATTGCAGCGCGCGTTTGAGGAACGGCGTGAGGGTGGTGCCTTCGGTGATCGGGTATTTCGGTGGCGTAATCAGACCGCGACGGTTGATCAGGTCCGAGGTGAAGGCGATATCAGCTGCCGAGAACCGGAACGAAGTGCCGATCAGCATGGCCATCTGTTCGTTGCTCAGGTGCTGCTTGGACTGCTGGAAGTCGTAGAGCAGGGCATCGTTGAGGTCGATGTAGCCCTTCTGCTGGAAGTAACGGGTCAGTTTATCCAGTACCAGCTCATAGAAAGTGGTGCTGTTGTTGATGCCCTTGACCTCTGTCTGTACCAGCTTGTCCAGGTTGGTGATCGAGGTGTAAAGGTTGACCGGCGGGTTGAGCAGCAAGACTTTCTTGAAATTGAAGCTGCGACGGGTTTCATCCAGATGCGCCACAAAGGCCGCATCCAGGGCGCCGAGGCTGTAACCGGTCAGGTAATAGTCGGTGACCGGCAGTTTCGGGTTTTGCGCTCGCACGGCCTGCATTACCCGGTACATGTCTTCGGCATCTTCCTTGGTCACGCCGGGGGTGGCGAAACGCGAAGCGGCGGTCATGAAGTCGAAGCTGGTCGGCGACGACAGCTGCACCACATGATAGCCAGCCTTGTAGTAGAGCTTTTTCAGGTACTCGTTGAGGGTGCTGTCGTAGCGTGCACCGGTGCCGGAGATCAGGAAGATCAACGGTGCGGCTTGATCTTGCGTGGCGATGCGGTAGGTGAGTTTCTTTACCGGCCAGAAGTTGTCCGGCAGGCTGAATTCACGCTCCGGGCGCAATGTGACGCTGCGATCCTCCTGATTGATATCGTCGTCCAGCGGCAATTCCGGGCGTAACTCCGGCGGTGTCGTGGCGATAGTCGCCTCGAACGGGTTGGTCAGGGGATAGCCGTAACTGGCGGCATCAATGTCGGCCGCCAGTGCGGACGCACTTAAAATCAAGCCGCCAAACAGGGCGGCGAAGCGCAAGGAACGGAGCATGACTAGATCCCTTAGAGGAAGGTGCCGAATGAAGTTCGCAGGCTATGACCATTGGATTTGCGCCAAAGTGCCATGATCGGTACCAAACCGGCCTGATTTCGGAGCAACGGTAGCGGGACGATACACTTTGCAGTGATTGGCTGACCAGTTAACTGTTGTTAGCGCTTGCGTAAGGCTGGTGGGGGATTAAGCTGGCCGCCGATTTCGTTTATTGGAGTGCTTCATGTCCCGCCGTCTGCCTGTGATCCTGTTGCTCGTTCTTCTGCCAATGTGGCTGGCCGCCAGTTATGGCGCACGTTATGGCTTCATGGAGGATGCGCAATGGGTCGGCATTTGCGTTGACGAGGCCAGTCGCTGGGAATGCCAGATTCGGTCGAATCTGGGCTTGATGATTCATTTCAAGGTGCTGGGCTGGGCCGCCGTGGTCTCCGCTGTGCTCGGTTTTGTGCTGCCTGGGCGAGCGGGGTGGTGGCTGGCGGTGCTGGCGCTGATGTTAGGGTTGCCAGCGCTGGCGTTGTACAACACCACGTTGGCGGTGTTTGCGGTGGTGATTGCTGCTTTGCGTCTGGTTCGGGCGTCCCGCGGGGTTTGATAGTCCGTCATCGCGAGCAGGCTCGCTCCCACATTCGACCGCATCTAGCATGAGAACGAGGTTAAAGGTGGGAGCGAGCCTGCTCGCGATGGGGCCGGTTGCCGCGCTGAAGATCAGCCCTTGCGAACCCGCAAGCTGCGCCACAACGCGGCCACCATCAACACACTCACCAGCGCCCAACCCCAGGCCTGCTGGCTCTGCAAACCTTCTTGATACAGCTGCGGCGCAATGCCGGCGCCGATGATGAAGGTCAGCAGGGCAATCTCCCGGCGCGGCACGCTCACCGGGCGGCACAGATACACCAGCGCCGGCACGATGAACGCCACGCTCGGGAAACTGCGATAACGCGGATCGAACACCAGTTCCAGCATCGTCACGGCCGCGGCAAAACCGGCCACCGCGACCAGCCATCCAGCCCGACGCTCAAATGCGTTGAATGCCTGTTCACGCCAACCGGTACGAGTGCTCAAGATCAGCGCGGCATGCGTCAGCACCAACAGATTCAACCCCGTCAGCAAGGCGACCCACAGCCATTCACTGGCAAACCGGGTGGTGACACGGGCCAGATCGCCCCAGGCACCAATCGAACAGGCCGCCAAGGCGCCGAGCAGTGGCAGAACCAGCGCCGCGCGGGTGCTGCGAACGCGACCGCCGAGGATCAGCGTGCCGATGAAGATCAAGCCACCCACCACCAGCCATTGCGACCAGTACGGAACATTCGAAACAGGACCTGCCAGCACGCCCTTGTCCTGACGATCAGCATCGAACAGCCCCCAATAACCGCCAACCGCACCTTCACTGGCGCGTTTCCACGGCTGGTCGAACGCCTCGATCAGGTTGTAATGCCAGCCTTGCTGCTCGGCCATGATCACAAAGCTGCGAATGAACTTGGCTTCATTGACCCGGCTCGGCAGCGCAGTTTCGCGCTGACGACCTTCGCTCGGCCAGCCGGTTTCGCCAATCATCACATCCTTGGGCGCAAATTTGTTGCCGAACACCTGACGCACTTCGGCCACATGTTGCAGCGCGGCATCGATGTTCGACGGGTCGTCTTCCCAGTACGGCAGCAAATGGATAGTCAGGAAGTCTACTGCCGGGGCGATTTCCGGGTGTTTGAGCCAGAATTCCCAGACGTCGGCGTAGGTCACCGGTTGTTTGACCTGACTTTTGACCTTGTTAATCAGCGTCGCCAACTGTGCGCCGGTGACTTCCTTGCGCAGCAGGGTTTCGTTACCTACGATCACTGAGGTCACGACATCGGCGTTGGCATTGGCCGAGGCGATCAACAGGTCGACCTCCTTGGCAGTGTCCACCGGGTTGCTGTTGACCCAGGCGCCGATCATCAGCTTCAAGCCGTGCTTGCGCGCCAGATCGGGCAGGGCCTCGAGGCCGGTCATGGAATAGGTGCGGATGCATTCGAACCGGGTCGCCAGTAGCGCGAGGTCGGCGTCCATGCGCTCGGGGCGCAGTTTGAACGGCACATCGAACGGCGATTGGTCTTTGTCGAACGGGGTGTAGGAGGCGCATTGCAGCTTGTGCGTCGCGCTGGCCACGTCCGGCAGGATCACCGGTTTGCCGAGGCCATACCAGAAGCCACCGAGGGCAAAAAGCCCCAGCAGGCAGGCAAATAAATAAGCAAAAAAAGGAAAGCGGGATGTCGCGGGCATGGTCAGGCCGTCTGGGAACAAAGCCGCGCATGTTACCTGCATTTGTCCCGCGCTTGGTGGCCTGCATAATTTTGACATGCAAAGTTCGGGCGGGTGGCGGATGGATTTGCGACGGTTGCAATTAATGGCCTTCTGATGTCGTTTCTCGATGTCTTGAGGTCGCTGGCAGAGCAGGTCATCGTGGGCGTCAGGTTGATCATCCAATCGTCAGTACTCCGCTGATGTTTGAACGAGTTTGCGGTGAGGCGTGATGGGGGCGCCATGCACCATAACAATACGTTGAGCGGCTCGGCATCCGTCGAGCGCAGCACTTTCGGGGAAGTAACGATGAAGATGCGACGACTCTTGGGCGCAGGTGCCGCTTTGGTGCTGGCGATCAGTTCTACGATGGCCAGCGCTGAAGGCAAGGCAGTGACGATCGGTTATGTAGACGGCTGGTCGGACAGCGTCGCCACGACCAACGTGGCCGCAGAAGTGATCCGGCAGAAACTCGGTTATGACGTGAAGCTGCAAGCAGTTGCCACCGGGATCATGTGGCAGGGTGTGGCCACCGGCAAACTCGACGCCATGCTGTCGGCGTGGCTGCCCGTGACCCACGGTGAATACTGGACCAAGAACAAGGATCAGGTCGTCGATTACGGCCCGAACTTCAAGGATGCGAAAATCGGCCTGATTGTGCCGGAGTACGTCAAGGCCAAGTCTATTGCGGATCTGAAAACCGACGACAGCTTCAAAAATCGTATCGTCGGTATCGATGCCGGTTCAGGCGTGATGCTCAAAACCGATCAGGCCATCAAGGACTACGACCTGGACAACTACACCCTCAAGGCCAGTTCTGGCGCCGGCATGATTGCCGAGCTGACCCGTGCCGAGAAGAAAAACGAATCCATTGCCGTCACCGGTTGGGTGCCGCACTGGATGTTCGCCAAGTGGAAACTACGCTTCCTGGACGACCCGAAAGGCGTTTATGGCGCGGCTGAAACCGTGAACAGCATCGGTAGCAAAGAGTTGGCAACCAAAGCGCCGGAAGTTGCGAAGTTCCTGAAGAACTTCCAGTGGGCATCGAAAGACGAAATCGGCGAAGTCATGTTGGCGATTCAGGACGGCGCCAAGCCTGAAGCGGCAGCGAAGGATTGGGTGGCCAAACACCCGGATCGCGTTGCAGACTGGACCAAATGATTTGACCTGAAGCGTCTAATCAGCACCTCTCAAGGCCCCTTGGCATAAATGCCAAGGGGCCTTTTGCTTTTTTATGTGGGAGCGGGCTTGCTCGCGAAAGCGGTGTGTCATTCAGCGTCGATGTTGGCTGGCACTCCGGCCTTCGCGAGCAAGCCCGCTCCCACATTGTTTAATGCATGCTGAACCATGGCGACTCTGTCATGTCGTTCTAATACTAAGGTCGTCTGGAACCTGTCCGGCAGCCGCATAGAGTGGATACCGTTCCAACTAAATCTGTGCTGCGAGGATAAAAACAATGAACGACAGCATTTACCTCTCGATTCAAAACAGCTCGCGCTTCAAAGAGCTGGTCAGCAAGAGAGAACGATTCGCCTGGATTCTTTCAGCGATCATGCTTGGGCTGTACTCCGGATTCATCCTTCTAATTGCTTACGGGCCGCATATTCTGGGCGCGAAAATCAGCCCCGAGTCTTCGATTACGTGGGGCATTCCGATCGGTGTCGGGCTGATCGTTTCGGCCTTTATCCTGACGGCCATCTACGTGCGACGCGCCAATGGCGAATTCGACGACTTGAACAATGCGATTCTCAAGGAGGCTCAGCAATGATCCGGCGTCTAATGGCTCTATTGAGCATCGCAGCCTTCGCACCTGGCGCCTGGGCGGCTGAAGCCCTGACGGGCGCGGTACAGAAACAACCGCTCAATGTTTCGGCGATCCTGATGTTCGTGGCATTCGTGGGTGCAACCCTGTGCATCACTTATTGGGCATCCAAGCGTAACAACTCGGCGGCCGACTACTATGCGGCAGGCGGCAAGATCACCGGTTTCCAGAACGGCTTGGCGATTGCCGGTGACTACATGTCCGCGGCGTCCTTCCTGGGTATTTCCGCCCTGGTGTTCACCTCCGGCTACGATGGCCTGATCTACTCGATCGGCTTCCTGGTGGGCTGGCCGATCATTCTGTTCCTGATCGCCGAGCGCCTGCGTAACCTGGGCAAATACACCTTTGCCGACGTTGCATCCTATCGCCTCGGGCAAACCCAGATCCGTTCGCTGTCGGCGTGCGGTTCGCTGGTGGTGGTGGCGTTCTACCTGATCGCGCAAATGGTGGGTGCCGGCAAGCTGATTCAGCTGCTGTTCGGTCTCGACTATCACGTTGCGGTGATCCTGGTCGGTATCCTGATGTGCATGTACGTGCTGTTCGGCGGCATGCTGGCGACCACTTGGGTGCAGATCATCAAGGCGGTGCTGTTGCTGTCCGGTGCCTCGTTCATGGCGCTGATGGTGATGAAGCACGTCAACTTCGACTTCAACGCGCTGTTTTCCGAGGCGATCAAGGTTCACCCTAAAGGTGAAGCGATCATGAGCCCCGGTGGCCTGGTGAAAGATCCGGTCTCCGCGTTTTCCCTTGGTCTGGCATTGATGTTCGGTACCGCTGGCCTGCCACACATTCTGATGCGCTTCTTCACCGTGAGTGACGCTAAAGAAGCTCGTAAAAGCGTGCTGTATGCAACCGGCTTCATTGGCTACTTCTACATCCTGACCTTCATCATCGGCTTCGGTGCGATCCTGCTGGTCAGCACCAATCCGGTTTTCAAGGACGCGGCTGGCGCGCTGTTGGGTGGCAACAACATGGCGGCGGTGCATTTGGCCAATGCGGTGGGTGGCAGTATTTTCCTGGGCTTCATCTCGGCGGTGGCGTTCGCAACCATCCTGGCAGTGGTGGCTGGTCTGACCCTGGCCGGTGCTTCGGCGGTGTCCCATGACCTGTATGCCAGCGTGATCAAGAAGGGCAAGGCCAACGAGAAGGACGAGATCCGTGTCTCGAAAATCACCACTATCGCTCTGGCGGTGTTGGCGATCGGCCTGGGCATTCTGTTCGAGAAGCAGAACATCGCGTTCATGGTGGGCCTGGCGTTCTCCATCGCGGCAAGCTGCAACTTCCCGGTGCTGTTGCTTTCCATGTACTGGAAGAAGCTGACGACTCGCGGTGCGATGATCGGCGGCTGGCTGGGGCTGGTCAGTGCAGTTGGCTTGATGGTGCTGGGGCCAACCATCTGGGTGCAGATCCTGGGTCACGAGAAGGCGATCTTCCCGTATGAATACCCGGCGCTGTTTTCCATGGCCATTGCGTTTGTCGGGATCTGGTTCTTCTCGGTCACTGACAAGTCGGCCGAGGGTGTGAACGAACGTGCGCTGTTCTTCCCGCAGTTTGTTCGTTCGCAGACCGGGTTGGGGGCGAGTGGGGCGGTTTCGCACTAAGGCTTCTATATATAAGCCGCGTTAAAACGAATGCCCCGGTCGAGAGATCGGGGCTTTTTTTTTGGGGGCGGTTATCGCCCCTTGTGGGAGCGGGCTTGCTCGCGAAGGCGGCCTGATAGCCGACCGGGATTTTTGATGGTGTACATATCCGTTTCTGCGGTCACGGCGGCTGGCGGTTTCGCTCTTACAGCGAGTCACTTTCGAAAAGCGCGAAAGTAACCAAAGCGCTCTTGCCCCGCCATTCGGTGCCTCGCCCAGGCTCGGCATGCCCTCACTCCGGCATCCCTGCCGCGGTGCCCCCTGCGCAACGCCTGCGTTCGGCCTCTGGGAAAGGGGCAGCAGATCAAGATCAAGATCAAAAGCCAAAGCCAAAGCCAAAGCCAAAGCCAAAGCAACGGCAACGGCAACGGCAAGATCAACAGCTTCGCGAGCAGGCTCGCTCCCACAGTTGGACTGGGTACATCCGGGGAAGATGGGGCGGCTGACAGGCCGTCTGCGCAGGCAAGCCAGCTCCCACAGTAGGACTGGGTGCATCCCGGGAAGATTGGTCGGCTGACAGGCCGCCATCGCAGCGATGCGGCGACCCGGCAAACCAGTTCCCACAAAAAATCAGAGCACATCCGCTCTGCTTTTCACCGCTCAACAGGCCGAGCGTTAGCTCGCCTGCAGCTGTTGATGTTGATGCACCGCCCCCTCGAGAGGCTGAGAGGAGGTTCTGCGTAGTGGGCAACCCGGCATGGATGCCGGGTTAGCCGCGCACGGCCATGGATGGCCGATCGCGGCGGGCCCACGGAGAAGGACCGGAGCGAGGGCATGCCGAGCCTGGGCGAGGCACCGAACGAAAGGGGCAAGAGCGCTTTGGTTACTTTGGCGCTTTTCCAAAGTGACTCGCTGTAAAAGCGAAACCAATAGAAGCCGTTACCGCAGAAACGGATATGTACACAACCAAAGAGCCCACAAGGCCCCACAAACAAAAACGGCCCCTATCTAAATAGAGGCCGTTCCCGGTACAACTCAAGACGTTATCGCAAGACAGGTCTTATTCGCGGTCTTCCAGCTTGGTGATATCACGCGACTCGTAGCCGGTGTACAACTGGCGCGGGCGGCCGATCTTGTACGGGCTGGAGAGCATTTCTTTCCAGTGGGAGATCCAGCCGACAGTCCGCGCCAGGGCGAAGATCACGGTGAACATGCTGGTCGGAATGCCGATCGCCTTGAGGATGATCCCCGAGTAGAAGTCGACGTTCGGGTACAGCGAACGTTCGATAAAGTACGGGTCGGTCAGGGCGATCTCTTCCAGGCGCATGGCCAGTTCGAGTTGCGGATCGTTGGTGATGCCCAGTTCTTTCAGTACTTCGTCGCAGGTCTGCTTCATGACGGTGGCGCGTGGGTCGCGGTTTTTGTAAACCCGGTGACCGAAGCCCATCAATTTGAACGGATCGTTCTTGTCCTTGGCCTTGGCGATGTACTTGTCGATGTTCGAAACATCGCCAATTTCATCGAGCATGGTCAGAACGGCTTCGTTCGCACCGCCGTGGGCAGGGCCCCACAGTGCAGCGATACCGGCGGCGATACAGGCGAACGGGTTGGCACCCGACGAGCCGGCCAGACGTACGGTAGACGTCGATGCGTTTTGCTCGTGGTCGGCATGGAGGATGAAGATCCGGTCCATGGCCTTGGCGAGTACCGGGCTGATCGGTTTGATCTCGCACGGGGTGTTGAACATCATGTGCAGGAAGTTTTCCGCGTACGACAGGTCGTTGCGCGGGTACATCATGGGTTGGCCCATGGAGTACTTGTAAACCATTGCAGCCAGGGTCGGCATCTTGGCAACCAGGCGGATCGCGGAGATTTCGCGATGCTGCGGGTTATTGATGTCGAGGGAGTCGTGGTAGAACGCCGAGAGGGCGCCAACTACGCCGCACATGACGGCCATCGGGTGGGCGTCGCGACGGAAGCCGTTGAAGAAGGTCTTCAACTGCTCGTGAACCATGGTGTGGTTCTTCACGGTGCCAACGAACTGGGCCTTCTGCTCTGCGGTCGGCAATTCGCCGTTAAGCAGCAGGTAGCAGGTTTCCAGGTAGTCCGACTTTTCAGCCAGCTGTTCGATCGGGTAGCCGCGGTGCAGCAGAATGCCGTTGTCGCCATCGATATAGGTGATCTTCGACTCGCAGGAGGCAGTCGACATGAAGCCAGGGTCAAAGGTGAAACGGCCCGTGGCCGTCAGGCCTCGAACGTCGATAACATCGGGACCAACGGTGCCGGTTAAAATGGGCAGCTCGACGGGGGCTGCGCCCTCGATGATCAACTGCGCTTTTTTGTCAGCCATGTGGCCTCCTATTTATGCTTGAAATCATCAGACAGACCCCCCACGCAGGGCCCGCACCACTATAGTGAGATAAATTCGAATGTCAATTTGCCTAAAGTCTTGCTCCAGAAGGCTTTAACCGGACTTTTTCCTCGAAATTGACTGCCATTTACGCCTTTTATCTCACTTGTGCAATCAGCTATTAGGGGAAGGTGAACGCGTTGTCATTAGTAGCCTAACTGTCTATACTCGGCCACCGACCGCCAGGGGCTTTTGGGCCTGCTTTATTGGGGGTCGCATCCCTGGGTGGTGGTTACCTGACCAGTGCACTCCCCAACAACTTTGCCCTGATTGTTAGGGGCTCTTCAGTGTGAAAAAAAGCCGTGAAAAGCCAACGACCTGTAAACCTAGACCTAAGGACCATCAAACTCCCCATCACCGGCGTTACGTCGTTTCTTCACCGTGTTTCCGGCATCATCCTCTTCCTGGGCCTTGGCTTCATGCTGTATGCATTGGGCAAGTCTCTGGGTTCCGAGGAAGGTTTTGCCGACGTGAAGGCATGCTTGACCAGTCCGCTGGCCAAGTTCGTAGCATGGGGCCTCCTGTCCGCTCTTCTGTATCACCTGGTAGCCGGTGTGCGCCATCTGATTATGGATATGGGCATCGGTGAGACGCTGGAAGGCGGCAAGCTGGGCTCGCAAATCATTATCGCCGTATCTGCGGTGTTGATCGTTCTGGCGGGAGTTTGGATATGGTAACCAGCGTTACGAACCTATCGCGTTCGGGCCTCTATGACTGGATGGCGCAGCGTGTGTCTGCGGTCGTTCTCGCGGCTTATTTCATCTTCCTGATCGGATACCTCGTTGCGAATCCAGGCATTGGCTACGACCAATGGCATGCCCTGTTCGCCCACAACGGAATGCGTATCTTCAGTCTGCTGGCCCTTGTAGCCCTGGGCGCTCACGCCTGGGTCGGCATGTGGACCATCGCGACTGACTACCTGACGCCGATGGCGCTGGGCAAGTCCGCGACTGCAGTACGTTTCCTTTTCCAGGCAGTATGCGGCGTTGCGATGTTCGCTTACTTCGTCTGGGGTGTGCAGATTCTCTGGGGTATCTGATCCATGGCTAACATTCCAACGATTTCTTTCGACGCCATCATTATTGGTGGTGGCGGTGCCGGCATGCGCGCAGCGCTGCAACTGGCACAGGGCGGTCACAAGACTGCCGTGATCACCAAGGTTTTCCCGACTCGTTCGCACACCGTGTCGGCCCAGGGCGGCATCACTTGCGCCATTGCGTCTGCCGATCCGAACGATGACTGGCGCTGGCACATGTACGATACCGTCAAGGGTTCCGACTATATCGGTGACCAGGACGCTATCGAATACATGTGTCAGGAAGGTCCTGCCGCCGTATACGAGTTGGACCACATGGGTATGCCGTTCTCGCGTACCGAACAAGGTCGTATCTATCAGCGTCCGTTCGGTGGTCAGTCCAAGGACTACGGTAAAGGTGGCCAGGCCGCCCGTACCTGCGCCGCTTCCGACCGTACCGGTCACGCGCTGCTGCACACCCTTTATCAGGGCAACCTGAAAGCTGGCACCACGTTCCTGAACGAGTACTACGCTGTTGATCTGGTGAAAAACCAGGAAGGCGCATTCGTCGGCGTGATTGCCATCTGCATCGAAACCGGTGAAACCACCTATATCCGTGCCAAGGCCACCGTACTGGCCACCGGCGGTGCAGGTCGTATCTACGCGTCGACCACCAACGCCCTGATCAACACCGGTGACGGTGTTGGTATGGCGCTGCGTGCCGGTGTACCGGTACAAGATATCGAAATGTGGCAGTTCCACCCGACCGGCATCGCCGGCGCCGGTGTACTGGTCACCGAAGGTTGCCGTGGTGAAGGTGGTTACCTGATCAACAAGCACGGCGAGCGTTTCATGGAGCGTTATGCTCCGAACGCCAAAGACCTTGCCGGTCGTGACGTTGTTGCCCGTTCGATGGTTAAAGAAATCATCGCCGGCAACGGTTGCGGTCCGAATGGCGACCACGTAATGCTCAAACTCGACCACCTGGGCGAGGAAGTGCTGCACAGCCGTCTGCCAGGCATCTGCGAACTGTCCAAGACTTTCGCGCACGTTGACCCTGTTGTTGCTCCGGTTCCGGTTGTTCCGACCTGCCACTATATGATGGGCGGCGTTCCGACCAACATTCATGGTCAGGCAATCACCCAGAACGACGAAGGCGTCGACGAAATCATCCCTGGCCTGTTCGCAGTGGGTGAAGTGGCGTGCGTATCGGTTCACGGCGCCAACCGTCTGGGCGGCAACTCGCTGCTCGACCTGGTGGTATTCGGCCGCGCTGCCGGCCTGCACCTGGAAAAAGCGCTGACCGACGGTATCGAATACGATGACGCCACCGACGCCGACATCAACGCGGCCCTGGCACGTCTGTCCGCTCTGAACGAGCGTACCGAAGGTGAAGACGTGGCCACCCTGCGTCGCGAATTGCAAAACTGCATGCAGAACTACTTCGGTGTGTTCCGCACCGGCGAATACATGCAGAAGGGTATTGCTCAGCTGGCTGATCTGCGTGGCCGTATCGCCAACGTCAAGATCAACGACAAGAGCCAGGCGTTCAACACCGCGCGTATCGAAGCGCTGGAACTGCAGAACCTGCTGGAAGTGGCCGAAGCCACGGCCATCGCTGCAGAAGTGCGCAAAGAATCCCGCGGTGCTCACGCCCGTGAAGACTTCGAAGACCGTGACGACGAAAACTGGCTGTGCCACACCCTGTACTTCCCGGGTGACAAGCGCGTTACCAAGCGTGCTGTGAACTTCTCGCCGAAGACTGTTCCGACTTTTGAACCTAAGATTCGGACTTATTAAGGGTGGCCGCCATGTTGCAAGTCAGTGTTTATCGTTACAACCCTGATCAGGACGCTGCGCCGTTCATGCAGGAATTCCAGGTTGATACCGGTGGTAAAGACCTGATGGTGCTGGACGTGCTGGCCCTGATCAAAGAGCAGGACGAAGGTTTCTCCTATCGTCGCTCTTGCCGTGAAGGTGTTTGCGGTTCCGACGGCATGAATATCAACGGCAAGAACGGTCTGGCGTGCATCACGCCGCTGTCTGCCGTCGTAAAACGTAACAAGCTGATCGTTCGTCCGTTGCCAGGTTTGCCGGTTATCCGTGACCTGGTCGTCGATATGAGCATCTTCTACAAGCAATACGAAAAGGTTAAGCCATACCTGCAGAACGACACGCCGGCTCCGGCCATCGAGCGTCTGCAGTCCCCTGAAGAGCGTGAAAAGCTCGACGGTCTGTACGAGTGCATCCTGTGCGCTTGCTGCTCGACTTCGTGCCCGTCCTTCTGGTGGAACCCGGACAAGTTCCTGGGTCCGGCTGCTCTGCTGCAAGCCTATCGCTTCCTGGCAGACAGCCGCGACAACAAGACATCCGAGCGTCTGGCTTCGCTGGATGACCCGTTCAGCGTATTCCGCTGCCGGGGCATCATGAACTGCGTCAACGTTTGTCCGAAAGGCCTGAACCCGACTAAGGCCATCGGTCACATTCGTAACATGCTGCTGCAAAGCGGCGTGTGATTCAGCTGCTGTACCCGTAGGACCGCAATACCCGTAGATGCTACGGCGCAGGCTTCAACCGGCGCCGTAGTTTTAACCTGAGCAGCAGCTTATAAGGCTGCGGCTCTTATTTTGAAGAAATGAGACAAGCAGGGGCATCCGGGCTGGTACCCGGACTATCAGCGTGATCCTAAGTGGCTTGTTTTAGTCGCTGCATTCGGACTTCTGCAAGTTTTCTCGGTGTCGACGCCGGTGGTGTTCCCCTAACCGAGGGTGACCAAGCATGCAAGAAAGCGTGATGCAGCGCATGTGGAACAGCGCCTACCTATCCGGTAGTAACGCTGCCTATGTGGAAGAGCTCTACGAGCTCTACCTGCACGACCCTAACGCTGTGCCAGAAGAGTGGCGCACCTACTTCCAGAAGTTGCCTGCTGATGGCAACACTGCCACCGATGTTTCGCACTCCACAATTCGCGATCATTTCGTCTTGCTGGCAAAGAACCAGCGCCGCGCCCAACCGGTTTCCGCCGGCAGCGTGAGCAGTGAGCACGAGAAGAAGCAAGTTGAAGTGCTGCGATTGATCCAGGCCTACCGTATGCGTGGCCACCAGGCAGCCCAGCTTGACCCGCTGGGGCTGTGGCAGCGTCCTGCACCTGCAGACCTGTCAATCAATCATTACGGCTTGACCAATGCCGATCTTGATACGACCTTCCGAGCCGGCGACCTGTTCATCGGCAAAGAGGAGGCGAGCCTACGCGAAATTCACGAAGCGTTGCAGCAGACATATTGCCGCACCATCGGCGCTGAATTTACGCACATCACCGATTCCGAGCAGCGCCAGTGGTTCCAGCAGCGTCTGGAAAGCGTGCGCGGCCGTCCGACGTACTCCGCCGACATCAAGAGCCACCTGCTCGAACGCGTCACCGCCGGCGAAGGCCTGGAAAAATACCTCGGGACCAAATACCCGGGTACCAAGCGTTTCGGTCTGGAAGGCGGCGAGAGCCTGATTCCGATGCTCGACGAGCTGATTCAGCGTTCCGGCTCCTACGGCACCAAGGAAATCGTGATCGGCATGGCCCACCGTGGTCGTCTGAACGTGCTGGTCAACACCTTCGGCAAGAACCCGCGCGAGCTGTTCGACGAGTTCGAAGGCAAGAAGAAGGTCGAGCTGGGGTCCGGTGACGTTAAATATCACCAGGGCTTCTCGTCCAACGTGATGACCACCGGCGGCGAAGTTCACCTGGCCATGGCGTTCAACCCGTCTCACCTGGAAATCGTTTCTCCAGTGGTCGAAGGTTCGGTCCGCGCCCGTCAGGATCGTCGTAACGACCCTACCGGCGAGAAGGTATTGCCGATCTCCATCCACGGTGACGCGGCATTCGCCGGTCAGGGTGTGGTGATGGAAACGTTCCAGATGTCGCAGACCCGCGGTTTCAAGACCGGCGGCACCGTGCACATCGTGATCAACAACCAGGTCGGTTTCACCATCAGCAACCCGCTGGACTCGCGCTCCACCGAGTACGCGACCGACGTTGCGAAGATGATCCAGGCGCCGATCCTCCATGTGAATGGCGATGATCCGGAAGCCGTGTTGTTCGTGACCCAGCTGGCCATCGATTACCGCATGCAGTTCAAGCGTGACGTGGTGATCGACCTGGTCTGCTACCGTCGTCGTGGCCACAACGAGGCCGACGAGCCAAGCGGCACCCAGCCAATCATGTATCAGCAGATCACCAAACAGCGCACCACCCGTGAGCTGTATGCTGATCGTCTGACTCAGGGCGGTGTGCTGGACGCAGAGCGTGTTCAGGCGAAAGTCGACGAATACCGCAATGCGCTGGACAACGGTCTGCATGTTGTAAAAAGCCTGGTCAAAGAGCCGAACAAAGAGTTGTTCGTGGACTGGCGTCCGTATCTGGGCCACGCCTGGACCGCGCGTCACGACACTCGCTTCGATCTGAAAACCTTGCAGGAACTGTCCGCCAAGCTGCTGGAAATTCCGGAAGGCTTCGTGGTTCAGCGCCAGGTCTCGAAAATCTACGAAGACCGTCAGAAAATGCAAGCCGGCGGCCTGCCGATCAACTGGGGTTACGCCGAAACCATGGCGTACGCGACCCTGGCGTTCGAAGGTCACCCGATTCGCATGACGGGTCAGGACATCGGTCGCGGTACGTTCTCGCACCGTCACGCTGTCTTGCACAACCAGAAAGACGCGGGTACCTACGTCCCGCTGCAAAACCTGTACAAGGGCCAGCCACGTTTCGACCTGTACGATTCGTTCCTGTCCGAAGAAGCCGTGCTGGCGTTCGAATACGGTTACTCGACCACCACGCCTGAGGCGCTGGTGATCTGGGAAGCCCAGTTCGGCGACTTCGCCAACGGTGCCCAAGTGGTTATCGACCAGTTCATCACCAGTGGCGAGCACAAGTGGGGCCGTCTCTGCGGTCTGACCATGCTGCTGCCGCACGGTTATGAAGGTCAGGGTCCGGAGCACTCTTCGGCTCGTCTGGAGCGTTACCTGCAGCTGTGCGCCGAGCACAACATTCAGGTAGCCGTACCGACTACGCCGGCTCAGATCTACCACTTGCTGCGTCGTCAGGTGATTCGCCCGCTGCGCAAGCCGTTGATCGTTCTGACTCCGAAGTCGCTGCTGCGTCACAAACTGGCCATCTCGACCCTGGAAGATCTGGCCGAAGGTTCGTTCCAGACCGTTATCCCGGAAATCGATGCCCTGGACCCGAAAAAGGTCGAGCGCGTTGTTCTGTGTAGCGGCAAGGTCTACTACGACCTGCTGGAAAAACGCCGTGCCGAAGGTCGTGATGACATCGCCATCGTGCGTATCGAGCAGCTGTACCCATTCCCTGAGGACGACTTGAACGAAGTCCTGGCTCCGTACACCAACCTCAAACATATCGTTTGGTGTCAGGAAGAGCCGATGAACCAGGGGGCCTGGTACTGCAGCCAACACCACATGCGCCGCATCGTTGGCAATCACGACAAGTCTCTCGTACTTGAGTACGCGGGCCGTGATGCTTCTGCTGCACCTGCTTGTGGTTATGCATCGATGCACGCTGAGCAGCAGGAACAACTGCTGCAAGACGCCTTTACTGTTTAACGCCTTCGCGCACCTGAAACCGAATTTAAGGACCCACAGATAATGGCTATCGAAATCAAAGCCCCCACTTTCCCGGAATCGGTTGCCGATGGCACCGTTGCCACCTGGCACAAAAAACCGGGCGACGCCGTCAAGCGCGATGACCTGATCGTCGACATCGAAACTGACAAAGTCGTACTGGAAGTGTTGGCCACCGCTGATGGCGTGCTGGGCGCTATCATCAAGAACGAAGGCGACACCGTTCTGTCCGACGAAGTTCTGGGCTCCATCGGTGAGGGCAGTGCTGCTGCCGCTCCGGCCGCCGCTGCTGCACCTGCTGCTGCCGCCGCTGCTCCTGCCGAAGCGGGCGAAGACGATCCTGTCGCTGCACCGGCTGCTCGCAAGCTGGCTGAAGAAAACGGTATCAACATCGCTTCCGTTGCCGGCACTGGCAAAGGCGGTCGTGTGACCAAGGAAGACGTTGTTGCCGCTGTAGCTGCCAAGAAAGCCGCTCCGGCTGCCGCGCCTGCCAAGGCTGCTGCTCCTGCCGCTGCTGCTCCAGTGTTCGCTGCCGGCGATCGCATCGAGAAGCGCGTACCGATGACCCGCGTGCGGGCCACCGTCGCCAAGCGTCTGGTTGAAGCTCAATCGAACATGGCAATGCTGACCACTTTCAACGAAGTCGACATGACCGAAGTCATGGCCCTGCGTTCGAAGTACAAGGACCTGTTCGAGAAGTCCCACAATGGCGTGCGCCTGGGCTTCATGTCGTTCTTCGTGAAAGCGGCCACCGAAGCGCTGAAACGCTTCCCGGCTGTCAACGCGTCGATCGACGGTGCTGACATCGTTTACCACGGCTACGCTGACGTCGGTGTTGCTGTTTCCAGCGACCGCGGCCTGGTTGTACCGGTTCTGCGTAACGCCGAACTGATGAGCCTGGCTGAAATCGAAGGCGGCATCGCCACCTTCGGCAAGAAGGCTCGTGACGGCAAGCTGTCGATGGACGAAATGACCGGTGGTACGTTTACCATCACCAACGGTGGTACTTTCGGTTCGATGATGTCGACCCCGATCGTCAACCCGCCACAAGCGGCCATCCTGGGCATGCACAACATTCTGCAGCGTCCTATGGCGATCAACGGTCAAGTCGTTATCCGTCCGATGATGTACCTCGCTCTGTCCTACGATCACCGTTTGATCGACGGCAAAGAAGCTGTGACCTTCCTGGTTACCATCAAGAACCTGCTGGAAGACCCGGCTCGTTTGCTGCTGGATATCTGATTTCGTTGCACGGGCCGCTCAGCGATGGACGGCCCTTCTGTAATGACCAGCTTCGTCCCACGACGGTCCCCAAAAGGGACCGTCCGGTTTGATTCGAGAAGGAATGACACATGACTCAGAAATTCGACGTGGTAGTGATTGGCGCGGGCCCTGGCGGCTACGTGGCTGCCATTAAAGCAGCGCAACTGGGCCTCTCCACTGCCTGCATCGAGAAATACACCGACAAGGAAGGCAAACTGGCCCTCGGCGGTACTTGCCTGAACGTCGGCTGCATTCCATCCAAGGCGCTGCTGGACAGTTCCTGGAAGTTCCACGAAGCCCAAGACGGCTTCGCGATCCACGGTATCAACCACGCTGGCGTGACCATGGACGTGCCAGCAATGGTCGGCCGTAAAGCCAACATCGTCAAAGGCCTGACCTCCGGCGTTGCGACCCTGTTCAAAGCCAACGGTGTGACTTCGATCCAGGGCCACGGCAAACTGCTGGCCGGCAAGAAAGTCGAAGTCACCAAGCCTGACGGTTCGGTAGAAATCATTGAAGCCGAGAACGTGATTCTGGCTCCAGGTTCGCGTCCGATCGACATTCCACCGGCTCCGGTCGACCAGAATGTGATCGTCGATTCGACTGGCGCGCTGGAATTCCAATCGGTTCCAAAACGTCTGGGCGTGATTGGCGCTGGCGTGATCGGTCTGGAACTGGGTTCGGTCTGGTCCCGTCTGGGCGCAGAAGTGACCGTTCTCGAAGCGCTGGACACTTTCCTGATGGCCGCTGATGCTGCCGTTTCCAAGGAAGCGCTGAAAACCCTGACCAAACAAGGTCTGGACATCAAGCTGGGCGCTCGCGTCACCGGTTCCAAAGTGAACGGCGACGAAGTCGTTGTGAACTACACCGATGCCAATGGCGAACAGAACATCACTTTCGACAAGCTGATCGTAGCCGTTGGTCGCCGTCCGGTGACCACTGATCTGCTGGCTGCTGATTGCGGCGTGACCCTGGACGAGCGCGGTTTCGTGCATGTTGACGATCACTGCGCCACCACCGTACCGGGCGTTTACGCCATCGGTGACGTGGTTCGCGGCATGATGCTGGCACACAAAGCCTCGGAAGAGGGCATCATGGTCGTTGAGCGCATCAAGGGCCACAAAGCCCAGATGAACTATGACTTGATCCCGTCAGTTATTTATACTCACCCGGAAATCGCGTGGGTCGGCAAAACCGAGCAGACCTTGAAGGCTGAAGGCGTTGAAGTTAACGTTGGCACCTTCCCGTTCGCAGCCAGTGGCCGTGCCATGGCAGCCAACGACACCGGCGGTTTCGTGAAAGTCATTGCCGATGCCAAGACTGACCGCGTATTGGGCGTCCACGTGATTGGCCCGAGCGCTGCAGAACTGGTTCAGCAGGGCGCGATCGGTATGGAATTCGGCACCAGCGCTGAAGACCTGGGCATGATGGTTTTCTCCCATCCGACCCTGTCTGAAGCCTTGCACGAAGCAGCTTTGGCTGTGAATGGCGGCGCCATCCACATCGCCAACCGCAAGAAGCGTTAAGACAATAAGAAACCACGGCGGTACGGCCCGTCGTGAGCCTTGCATGCAAGACTCACCGCGGAATGTCCGCTGGACGCAGTCTTGCGTAGCTCAGCTACGCAAGCAGCAGTCACAGGTGGTGCGGCACTTCAACTAGTGCAGCACCGAATGCGCAGTACCTAACGAAGACGGTAATAAGCATGAATCTTCACGAGTATCAGGGTAAGCAGCTGTTCGCTGAGTACGGCCTGCCAGTTTCCACCGGCTACGCAGTAGACACCCCGGAAGCAGCAGCAGAAGCTTGCGACAAAATCGGCGGCACCGAGTGGGTTGTCAAAGCCCAGGTCCACGCTGGTGGTCGCGGTAAAGCGGGCGGCGTAAAGCTGGTTCGCAGCAAAGAAGACGCCAAAGCATTCGCTCAACAGTGGTTGGGCAAGCGTCTGGTGACTTACCAGACTGATGCCAATGGTCAGCCAGTCACCAAGATCCTGGTTGAATCGTGCACTGATATCGCTAAAGAGCTGTACCTGGGCGCTGTCGTTGACCGTTCGAGCCGTCGCATCGTGTTCATGGCTTCCACCGAAGGTGGCGTGGACATCGAGAAAATCGCTCACGACACCCCTGAGAAAATCCTCAAGGCCACTATCGATCCACTGGTTGGCGCTCAGCCATTCCAGGGTCGCGAGCTGGCATTCCAGCTGGGTCTGGAAGGCAAGCAAGTTGCTCAGTTCGCCAAGATCTTCGTCGGTCTGGCCAAGCTGTTCAAGGATCACGACCTGGCTCTGCTGGAAGTGAACCCGCTGGTGATCAAGGCTGACGGCGATCTGCATTGCCTCGACGCCAAGATCAACATCGACGCCAACGCCATGTACCGTCAGCCTAAGCTGAAGACTTTCCACGATCCGTCGCAAGACGATCCGCGCGAAGCGCACGCTGCCAAGTTCGAACTGAACTACGTAGCACTGGAAGGCAACATCGGTTGCATGGTCAACGGTGCTGGCCTGGCCATGGGTACCATGGACATCGTCAACCTGCATGGCGGCAAACCAGCCAACTTCCTCGACGTGGGCGGCGGTGCTACCAAAGAACGCGTTACCGAAGCGTTCAAGATCATCCTGTCCGACACTAACGTCGCTGCAGTATTGGTCAACATCTTCGGCGGCATCGTTCGTTGCGACATGATTGCCGAAGGCATCATCGGCGCTGTGAAAGAAGTCGGCGTGAAAATCCCGGTTGTTGTTCGCCTTGAAGGCAACAACGCTGAGCTGGGCGCTAAAGTACTGGCAGAAAGCGGTTTGAACATCATCGCTGCTACCAGCCTGACCGACGCTGCTCAACAAGTCGTTAAAGCTGCGGAGGGCAAATAATGAGCGTCCTGATCAATAAAGACACCAAAGTTATCTGCCAGGGTATTACCGGTTCGCAAGGTAGTTTCCACACCCAGCAAGCCATCGAATACGGCACCAAGATGGTTGGTGGCGTAACTCCTGGCAAAGGCGGCACCGAGCACCTGGGTCTGCCAGTGTTCAACACCGTGAAAGACGCTGTAGCTGCCACTGGCGCCACCGCCAGCGTGATCTACGTTCCAGCTCCTTTCTGCAAGGACTCCATCCTGGAAGCAGCATTCGGCGGCATCAAGCTGATCGTTTGCATCACTGAAGGCATTCCTACCCTGGACATGCTGGATGCCAAGGTCAAGTGCGACGAGCTGGGCGTAGTCCTGATCGGTCCTAACTGCCCAGGCGTGATCACTCCAGGCGAATGCAAGATCGGCATCATGCCAGGTCACATTCACTTGCCAGGCAAGGTCGGTATCGTTTCCCGTTCCGGCACCCTGACCTACGAAGCTGTGAAGCAGACCACTGACGCCGGTTTCGGTCAGTCGACTTGCGTCGGCATCGGCGGTGACCCGATCCCGGGTTCGAACTTCATCGACATCCTGAAGCTGTTCCAGGAAGACCCGAAGACCGAAGCGATCGTAATGATCGGTGAGATCGGCGGTTCGGCTGAAGAAGAAGCGGCTGCCTACATCAAGGCAAACGTGACCAAGCCGGTTGTTTCCTACATCGCTGGTGTGACTGCCCCTGCGGGCAAGCGCATGGGCCATGCTGGCGCAATCATCTCTGGCGGCAAAGGCACTGCAGACGAGAAGTTTGCTGCCCTGGAAGACGCAGGCGTTAAAACCGTGCGTTCGCTGGCAGACATCGGCAAGGCTTTGTCCGAGCTGACCGGTTGGGCGATCAAGTAAGCCTCGCGCTTAGCTGACGCTTCACCAAACAAAGGCCACCTTCGGGTGGCCTTTGTCGTTTCCGGGATTTGTGTCGGCGGTGAAGGCCTCATCGCGAGCAGGCTCGCTCCCACATTTGACCGCGTTCTAAATGTGGGAGCGAGCCTGCTCGCGATGGCGGAATTGCAGCCGTCCATCATTTACATGCAAAAACGCGACATTGAAGTGTCGCGTATCGGATAGTTCGCCCTGTAACAGTGCGTTTGTCGTGCGAATTCGTTAGGCTAGCAGCCATTTTTGCGTCCGCGGCCCACAAGGCAGCGACGCGCTAAACGGGTCAGTCCTATACGGGCCGACAGCATTTCCCTCACCCATAAGGGAAATCCCTCTCTAAATTCCGATTCAGTAGTGTGGTATTTCCTTAATGAAAGTGTTGAAAGGCCAGGACATCCTGGCACTGGGTTTTATGACATTTGCCCTGTTCGTCGGGGCTGGCAACATCATCTTCCCGCCTATCGTCGGTTTGCAGTCCGGGCCTAATGTCTGGATGGCGGCGCTGGGTTTTCTGATCACCGCTGTCGGATTGCCGGTGATCACCGTTGTCGCCCTGGCCAAGGTCGGTGGTGCAATGGATGCCTTGAGCAGCCCGATCGGTAAAGTCGCCGGTGGCCTGCTGGCAGCCGCGTGCTACCTCGCTGTTGGCCCGTTGTTCGCGACGCCGCGCACCGCGACCGTGTCGTTCGAAGTGGGCCTGGCGCCGCTGACCGGTGAGAGCCCGCTGGCGCTGTTTCTCTATAGCTCGGTGTACTTCCTGCTGGTGTTCTTCATCTCGCTCTATCCGGGCCGTCTGCTGGACACTGTAGGACGTTTCCTTGCACCGCTGAAGATCATCGCCCTGGCCGTTCTCGGCATCGCCGCGTTCGCGTTGCCGGCCGGTGACATCGGCGTGGCCACTCCTGAATATGTCGCAGCACCGTTCTCCCAAGGCTTTATCAATGGTTACCTGACCATGGATACCCTGGGCGCGTTGGTATTCGGCATTGTCATCGTCAATGCGATCCGCTCCCGCGGCGTGGAATCGCCAGCGTTGATCACCCGTTACGCGATCATCGCCGGGCTGATTGCCGGCGTGGGTCTGGCGCTGGTCTACGTCAGTCTGTTCCGTCTCGGTTCGGGCAGCCATGAAGTGGCCGCCGGTGCCGCCAACGGCGCGGCGGTATTGCACGCGTATGTTCAGCACACGTTTGGTTCGTTGGGTAGCGGTTTCCTTGCCGTGCTGATCTCCCTGGCCTGCCTGGTGACAGCGGTCGGTCTGACCTGTGCCTGTGCTGAATACTTCAGCCGTGTACTGCCACTGTCCTACAAGACATTGGTGATCATCCTGGCTGCGTTCTCCCTGTTGGTGTCCAACCTGGGCCTCACCAAGCTGATTGCGTTCTCGATCCCGGTGCTGACCGCGATCTACCCGCCGTGCATCGCCCTGGTAGCCCTGAGCTTCTGCAAGGACTTCTGGCATGAGCAGGGCCGCATTGTCGGTCCAGTGATGCTGGTGTCATTCATCTTCGGCCTGATCGACGCCCTCAAGGGTGCCGGTCTGGCCGACTGGATGCCGACTCAACTGGCTCACCTGCCGCTGAGCGAGCAGGGCTTGGCGTGGCTGGTGCCGGCGGTCATGACCCTGGTGGTTGCCGTGGTTTGCGATCGTCTGCTGGGCAAACGCGAAGAAGCGCTGGCTTAAGCCGCTTCATGGCCCGCCACAAGCGGGCCTCGAGCTGCTTCCTGGAAAAGTAGAAATGCCCCGTATCAATCGATACGGGGCATTTTTTTATGGGCAGGATGCGGTGTCTTTTTCCTTGCGCTAACGTCGAAGCACTACAAAATTCCAATGTGGGAGCGAGCCTGCTCGCGATGACGGCTTTACATTCAACAGAGATGTTGATTGAGCTACCGCTATCGCGAGCAGGCTCGCTCCCACAAGATTTCAGTGTTCCGCCACTCCATCACAGGGAACTGCATGTCGTTCATCCACGCCAATCTGATCCACATCCTCGCCGCGCTCTGGTTTGTCGTCTGCTGGGGCGGTTACACCCGTTACGCCTCATGGAAGGGCCGCGACACCGCGTGCCTGGCCAGCGTGCTGCACCTGTATCGCGAAGACTGGATGCGCCGCATGCTGTTGCGCGACAACCGCATTGCCGATGCCAGCGTGATCGGTAACCTGGAGCGCAATGCCTCGTTCTTCGCCTCCAGTACGCTGATTATCCTGGCCGGTATTCTCACGGTGTTGGGTGCATCCGACAGAGCCGTGTCGTTGCTGGCGGATATCCCGATGGTGCAACAGGCTTCCCAGGGGATGTCGGAGATCAAGTTGTTGTGCCTGGCGCTGGTGTTTGTCTATGCGTTCTTTACGTTCAGCTGGTGCATGCGTCAGTACAACTTTGCGGCCATTCTCGTGGGCTCGGCGCCGATGATCGGCGAGCGCCATGTGTCCGAGCAAGAGCGTAAAGCCTTCGCTTCCCGAGCCGCTCGTGTCATCTCCATGGCGGCCAACCAGTTCAACTTCGGTCTGCGTTCCTATTACTTCGGCATGACCATGCTGGCGTGGTTCGTCAGCCCCTGGTTGTTCATGTTGATGAGTGCCGGTGTCGTGCTGGTGTTGTATCGCCGCGAGTTTCACTCCGACGTTCTAGATGTGATGGTCTATACCCCTACAGAGGCGCCATTGCCTGAAGCAAACAAGGAGGCTGCTTGATGAGTATTCCGTTCTGGTGTGTGTTTATCAGCGCATTGTTGATTTACGTGGCAAAGATTCCGGTGGCCAAAGCCATGAACGAGCAGGGCGGTTACGACAATCACCTGCCGCGTCAGCAACAGGCCCAACTAACCGGTTTTGGCGCCCGCGCATTGGCGGCCCATCAGAACAGTTTCGAGGCGTTCATATTGTTTGCTGTAGGGGTGTTGATGGCGCACACCACGCAGACGGCGGGGTGGCTGATTGATACGCTGGCAATCATCTTCGTGATCACACGCATCATTTACTTGTTGTGCTATTGGGGAGATCTGGCCTGGCAGCGCAGTCTGGTATGGTTCGTGGGTTTAGTGTGTTCGTTGTTGCTGATGATTAGTCCGACTTTTAGGACGATTTTGATCTAATACTGCATTGCAAATAAAAGCCGCAGATAAAAGAAAACCCGCACTTGGCGGGTTTTCTTTTATCACTAAAAACGCTTTTAGTTTTTAGGTGCTTCTGGCGCGGCTTCTTTTGTCGCTGCTGCGTTCGATTCGGCCTGAGCTTTGGCAGCTTCGGCGTTTTCTTTTGCTGCGTCGTTCACTTTATCCTGAGCTTCGCTCATTTTTTCCTGAGCTTGCTCGGCATGTTGGTTAGCATCTTGAGCTTTGTCCTCGGATTTTTTATCGCAAGCAGCGAGACCGAGGGAAGCGGTCAACATCAAGGCAATAGCTAAAGTCTTACGCATGGGGTGTTTCTCCTTATGGAAAATATCTACTGGCCTTTCGAGCACGGCGAATAGGGTTAAGTTCCTCAATTCACACAGATATATAAGTTTGTTTTGCTGCGGAACTTTTGCCTTCTAGCCCGCTACTTTGCCCAGACATAAGAAGAGTTTTATCAAATGGCCGAAAACCCCGTTTTTGAGCGTGCGACGCGATTCCTGTCGGCATTGCGGCATTGTCAGGTACTCGGCATGCGCGTTCACAGCGCCAGCAGCGAAGGATTGACGGTGATTTTGCCGTACAGCCCGCAGATCGTCGGTAACCCGCAAACCGGGGTGATTCATGGCGGGGCGCTGACCTCGCTGATGGACACTGCCTGTGGCATGGCCACCCTTTGCGTGCTGCCCGAGTTCGAGGTCTGTCCGACGCTCGACTTGCGCATCGACTACATGCATGCCGCCGAGCCGCACAAGGACGTGTACGGTTTCGCCCAATGCTACCGAGTGACCACCGACGTAATCTTTGCGCGTGGTTTTGCCTATCAGGACGACCCCGAACAGCCCATCGCCCATGTGGTGGGCACCTTCATGCGCATGGGCAAGAGCATCAAAGGCACCAAAGGTTTTGCCGGTGCCATCACCGGAGGTGTGAAATGACCGACACGTTCAAGGAGCAACTTCAACAGGCCCATGCGCAGGGGGACTACGCCTCGCTGCTGGACCTGATTCCCTACGCCAGGCTGATCGGCGTTGAATGCTCGCGTGTTGGGGATGAGCTGCTGTTTCGTCTGCCGGCCAACAAGGACAACATTGGTAATCCTTTATTGCCAGCGATTCATGGCGGGGTGATTGCCGGCTTCATGGAACTCTCGGCGGCACTGCACCTGCTGATCTTCACCGGCTCGCCCGGTGTGCCGAAGATTATCGACTTTTCCCTCGACTACCTGCGCGCAGGGCAGTTTCGCGATACCTGGGCCAGATGCCAGGTATGTCGACAAGGGCGCCGGGTGGCAAATGTGGCAATTACCGCCTGGCAAAGCACCGAAGCCGAGCCCATTGCCACGGCCCGCGCTCACTTCAAAATCGAAGAGCCCTTGAAATCCTGATCTCAGCCCCCAACTCTGAGGACAACCCGCCGCCGACCTCAAGGTCGCGGCTTATGCCATCTGATTGGAGTTTGATGACCATGAGTGTGGAAACTCAAAAGGAAACCCTGGGCTTCCAGACCGAGGTGAAGCAACTGCTGCACCTCATGATCCATTCGCTGTATTCCAACAAGGAAATTTTCCTTCGCGAATTGATCTCGAACGCCTCTGACGCTGTCGACAAATTACGCTTTGAAGCGCTGGCCAAGCCTGAATTGCTGGAAGGCGGCGCTGAACTGAAAATCCGTGTGAGCTTCGACAAAGACGCTAAAACCGTCACCCTCGAAGACAACGGCATCGGCATGAGCCGCGAAGACGCGGTCACCCATCTGGGCACCATCGCCAAGTCCGGCACTGCCGACTTCATGAAACACCTGTCTGGTGATCAGAAAAAAGACTCGCACCTGATCGGTCAATTCGGTGTTGGTTTTTACTCGGCTTTCATCGTCGCCGATAAAGTTGATGTATTCAGCCGCCGTGCTGGCCTCGCTGCCAGCGAAGGTGTGCATTGGTCGTCCAAGGGCGAAGGCGAGTTCGAAATTTCCACTGTCGAGAAAGCCGACCGTGGTACCCGCATCGTCCTGCACCTGAAATCCGCTGAAGACGAGTTCGCCGATGGCTGGCGTCTGCGCAACATTATCAAGAAGTACTCCGACCACATCGCCTTGCCGATCGAGTTGCCGAAAGAAGTGGCAGCCGTCGAAGGTGAAGAGCAACCGGCCGTTGAATGGGAAACCGTCAACCGCGCCAGCGCCCTGTGGACCCGTCCTCGCACTGAAGTAAAAGACGAGGAATACCAGGAGTTCTACAAACACGTTGCTCACGATTTCGAAAACCCGCTGAGCTGGAGCCACAACAAGGTCGAAGGCAAGCTCGAGTACACCTCGCTGCTTTATGTGCCGACCCGTGCTCCGTTCGACCTGTACCAGCGTGAAGCGCCGAAAGGCCTGAAGCTGTACGTGCAGCGTGTGTTCGTCATGGATCAGGCCGAGTCGTTCCTGCCGCTGTACCTGCGCTTCATCAAAGGCGTGGTCGACTCCAACGACCTGTCGCTGAACGTGTCGCGGGAAATCCTGCAGAAAGACCCGATCATCGACTCCATGAAGTCGGCGCTGACCAAGCGCGTTCTGGACATGCTGGAAAAACTGGCGAAGAACGAGCCTGAGCAATACAAAGGCTTCTGGAAGAACTTCGGCCAGGTCATGAAAGAAGGCCCGGCAGAAGACTTCGCCAACAAAGAGAAAATTGCTGGCCTGCTGCGTTTCGCGTCCACTCAGGGCGATGACGGTGAGCAGGTTGTAGGTCTGGTCGACTATCTGGCCCGCGCCAAGGAAGGTCAGGACAAGATCTACTACCTGACCGGCGAAACCTACGCGCAAGTCAAAAACAGCCCGCACCTGGAAGTCTTCCGCAAGAAAGGCATCGAAGTGCTGCTGCTGACCGACCGCATCGACGAGTGGCTGATGAGCTACCTCAACGACTTCGACGGCAAGAGCTTTGTCGACGTGGCACGCGGTGACCTGGACCTCGGCAATCTGGATTCGGAAGAAGACAAGAAAGCCGCGGAAGAAGTCGCCAAGTCCAAAGAAGGCCTGGTTGAGCGTCTCAAGACCGCTTTGGGCGACTCCGTTGCTGAAGTGCGGGTTTCTCACCGTCTGACCGATTCCCCGGCGATTCTGGCCATCGGCGAGCAGGACCTGGGCCTGCAAATGCGTCAGATCCTGGAAGCCAGTGGTCAGAAGGTTCCGGATTCGAAGCCGATCTTCGAATTCAACCCGGCTCACCCGCTGATCGAGAAACTCGACAACGAGCAGAGCGACGAGCGCTTCGGCGACCTGTCGCACATTCTGTTCGATCAGGCGGCCCTGGCGGCCGGCGACAGCTTGAAAGACCCGGCCGCTTATGTGCGCCGTCTGAACAAGCTGCTGGTTGAACTGTCGGTTTAACCGCGTTGTAAAAAAAACCCGCTTCGGCGGGTTTTTTCATTCTGGGGCTTTTTTACTGGGAGTTAGTCATGAGCCAAATCACTGTTCGTTCCGTCGCCTATCAGATCGACGGTCAGTCGCATGAAAGCCGATTGGCCTTCGATGCCGACCATAAAGGCCCGCGCCCGGGCCTGTTGATGGCGCCGAACTGGATGGGCGTCAGCGCCGGTGCCGAAGAGATCGCCAAGTCGGTGGCCTCCAAGGGCTACGTGGTGTTGATCGCGGACCTTTACGGCCAGTCGATTCGTCCGCGGAGCGGCGATGAGGCAGGCGCGGCGATGATGCCGTTGAAGAATGACCGCGCCTTGCTGCGCAAACGCATGCAGGCTGCTTTCGAACAACTGCAAGGGCAGGGCGAGGCGGCAGTCGATACCTCGAAACTGGCGACGTTCGGTTTCTGCTTCGGTGGTTGCTGCGCGCTGGAATTGGCGCGTGCCGGCGCGCCGGTGAAAGCGGCGGTGTCGTTCCATGGCTCGCTGGATACGCCGAACGTGACCGATGCAAAAAACATCAAGGGCTCGGTGCTGGTGCTGCATGGTGCGGCCGATCCGCTGGTACCGAAAGAGCAATTGCCGGCGTTCGAAGCTGAAATGAATGCCGCTGGTGTGGATTGGCAGTTGCTGAGCTACGGCGGTGCGGTGCATTCGTTCACCGATCCCCATGCCAATGTGCCGGGCACGATGATGTATGACGTGAAAACCGCTGCTCGTGCGTTCATGTCGATGCACAATCTGCTGGATGAAGTGTTTAAGGGCTGATCGCTGTTTTTTGCCCCGGCACTCTCGGTGTTAGTGCGGGCCACATCGCGAGCAGGCTCGCTCCCACATTAGATCTCCAGTGCACACAGAATTTGTGCACGAGTGCGATCCATTGTGGGAGCGAGCCTGCTCGCGATGGCGGTGTTACTAACGCCGAAGATCCAAAGGCAGTTCGATCCGCTCACTTTCCCCCGGCACTGTCGGCCAATCCCCGGCAGCCCAGCGCCGACGTGCTTCATCGATCAATGCCGGATCGCTGGCCACGAAATTCCAGTTGATCCGTCGCGGCCCATCCAGTGGTGCGCCACCAAACAGCACGGCATGGCAGTCGCTCTCGGCGAACAAGGTCATCTCTTCCCCGGCCGGCAATACCACCAGCGAATACGGCTCCAGCGGCTCGCCATCCAGTTGCGCCTCACCGCTCAGCACATACAGTGCCCGTTCTTCATGCTCGGTGGGAATCAGTAATGTGGTCGCCGTTTGCAGGTTTAATTCGGCGTACAGCGTAGGAGAAAGCACCGGTACCGGCGATTCGAGGCAAAAGCCTGACCCGGCGATCATCCGTATTTTCACGCCAAGGTTATCGCTGATTGGCAGCGTGGCCGCCGGATGGTGGCTGTAGTGTCCCGGGCCGTGTTCATGATCCTTGGGTGACGCCAGCCAGATCTGTAAGCCGTGCATCGTAAAGCCGCTGTCTTTCAATGGTTCGGGCGTGCGTTCGACGTGGGCAATTGCGCTTCCCGCCGTCATCCAGCTGACATCACCGGCATTCACCACCTGATCGGAGCCGAGGCTGTCCTTGTGCTGGATTTGCCCTTCGAACAGGTAGGTGAGGGTGGACAGGCCGATATGCGGATGCTGACGGATGTTCATGCCTTTGCCCGCCGGGTAACGGGTTTCGAGCATGTGGTCGAAAAACACGAAAGGCCCGACGTTGCGGCATTTGGCTGACGGCAACGGGCGAAGAATCGGCTGGCCTTCGACATCTTCGGCGCGAGGGCGGATCACGAGCGGAGTGTTCATGGTGCATTCCAGGCTGAGCGGGTGACGCAGGGAGCATAACCCGCTTGCGCAGCCCTTGCCGCTATTGGCTGAAGGCTCCTTCGGACAGATGGGTTTCGATGCTGATGTCGGAAGTGGTCATCAGCTTGTGTACCGGGCAGCGGTCGGCCACGCGGTGCAGTTCGTCACGCTGGGCGTCGGTGAGCACACCCTTGAGCGTGAGTTCGACGTGCAGGGCGTATTTGCCTTTCTGCTCTTCACTGTTGTCGCGCGTGACCTCAACCTCGACGCCCGTCAGCGGGATGTCCTTTTTCTTGGCATACATTTTCAGCGTCAGAGCCTTGCAGGCACCCAGGGCAGCGTCGAAGTAGTCGTGTGGTTCAGGCGCCGTGCCTTCGCCGCCAGAGGTTTTTGACACATCGGCAAAAAGTTCGTGGTCATCGATCTGGACGCTGTGACGAAAACCTTCGGCGGAGACAGTATTGACGGTAACAGTCATGGGAAACCTCGCAGGCGGTAGGAAAAAGACATTCGATCAAAAAAGATCCTGAAGTTATAGAGCATTCCTTCAAGTTCGCGTTCCACTTTCTTGGCGGGGGATTTGACCTTGCCCCAATGCCGTTAAGTCAAGACGCAGAACCTGTAGGCGCTCAGAGTTGTCATCGTCCTGTCACCCCCGCGTCATACCCTCGCGCTCATCTCAATCAAGGAGCGCACCATGCACCTCACCCGTTTAGCCGCCCTGGCCACAATGATGTTCGTCTGTGGTCTGGCCAGTGCCGAAGTCCGCATCGAAGGCCCAGTGGAATACGGTGTATTCGCTGGCCCGAAAGCCGAGCTGCAATCGGGCGAGCGAGTTTTGCGCTGCAGCAATGAACAGATCCGGCAGACCGAAGTCGTCCCTGCCAAACTGGGTACCAAATTCGGTATGCGTTACCAGTTGGCCGGCAAGGTCGCCGAAGATCAGCCGTTGACTTTGCTCTATTTAACGCCGGGCATTCGTACTCCGGATGGCATGCGTCACGACAAGCTGGAAGTCACTCAAAAACTGGTACCCGGTGCTCCGCAGGACCTGATGGCTTACGAGTTCACCGAAAGCCATGAAGTCGTTCCAGGTGAATGGCGTTTCATGGTGTTCCAGGGCGACCGTCTGCTGGCCCAGCAACGCTTTACCGTGCGCTGATCGCTCTCGCCCAGCCAAATGCCAGACGAAAAAAAGCCCCGCGTTTGCGGGGCTTTCATGTCGTTGCGGATCAGCTGCCTTTGACCGTCTTGCCGTTGACCGTACCGTCGAGGAGCATGATGTTGTACTCCTTGCCGTCGGTTTCGACCTGTTGCAAACGAACCAGCAGGTAATCCCAGTCCTTGGCGAACCACAGCACGGTGATGCGCTTGCTTTGTGTCGGATCGCGCACGCGCTCGACCTTGATCGCATCGATCTGGCCAGCCTTGGTGTCGACTTTCTCCGAACCCAGCACGCGGAAGTCATAGGTATCGACTTCGCCGTCATCGACGACTTGATAACTCATGCTTTTCTTGCCGGCGGCCACATCATGTTGCAGCGCCAGTTGATAGGTGGACTTGTCGACCATGCCGCGGTTGAGTGGGAGCTTGACGGCGTCACCGCGATCGGTGCCGGTGACCATTTTGTTGGTCCAGTCGAAATCCAGATCAGCCTTCTTGGCTTTGCCCAGACCGCCACGTTCGAAGTGATAGGACTGTGGCAGCAGCGTGTCCTTGTCCAGGGTCAGGGTGCTTTCTTCGGTCAGGCTGGCGATCATCATCGACGCCTTGAAGCTGAGCTTCCAGGCGCCATTGGCTTGCTTGGTCAGGCTGCGCTCGGCGGTGCCGCTCATGGGCAGCTGTTTCCAGTCGGCGGTGTAGCTGGCGGAGAAGGGTTGAAGGTCTGCGGCCTGCGCAAACGGCAGGGCGAGCAGAGCGCAAGCGAAGAGCAGGGCGCGACGCATAAAATCTCCTAGGTTCGAATCAAGTGGCCGCTGGCCGCGAGTAACTGTCCATCCAGTAAAGCACCTTGTTCATCGAGTGATAAACGACCTTCAGCAAACCAGCGTACGGCCATCGGGTAGATCAGGTGTTCCTGGGTATGGACTCGCTGCGCCAGACTCTGCGGCGAATCGTGCAACTCTACCGGTATTACTGCCTGTACGACCAGTGGTCCGCCATCGAGTTCCTCGGTGACGAAGTGTACGGAACAGCCGTGTTCAGTATCGCCGGCCTCCAGCGCGCGCTGATGGGTGTGTAACCCTTTGTATTTGGGCAGCAGCGAGGGATGGATATTGAGCAGGCGACCCTGATAGTGGCGCACGAAGTCAGCGCTGAGAATGCGCATGAAACCGGCCAGTACCACGAGTTTGGGGTTGAAGGCGTCGATCAGTTCGATCAGCGCGGCATCGAAGGCCTCGCGACCTTCGAAAGCCTTGTGATCCAGGGTGCGGGTATCGATACCCGCGTCCCTGGCGCGTTGCAGGCCGTAGGCGTCGGCGCGGTTGGAGATCACCGCAGCGATGCGGGCCGGGCTGTCGCCGGTCCGCGTGCTGTCGATCAAGGCCTGCAAGTTACTGCCGGTGCCGGACAACAGCACCACCACATCACAGGTCTGGGACATCAATGAGCCTTGAGGTTCTTCAGTTCAACCTGGGCCGCGCCTTCGGCAGCGGTGGCGATCTGACCGATGACCCAAGGCTGCTCGCCGGCTTCACGCAACACGTTCAGCGCGGTTTCAACGTGCTCTTGAGCAACGCAGATAACCATGCCGACGCCGCAGTTCAGCACGCGGTGCATTTCGTTTTCATCGACGTTGCCTTTCTCTTGCAGCCAGTCGAACACGGCAGGGCGAGTCCAGCTTGCAACGTCAACCACCGCTTGCGCGCCTTTTGGCAGAACGCGCGGGATGTTGTCCAGCAGGCCACCACCGGTGATGTGGGCCATGGCTTTGACGGCACCGGTGTCTTTGATCAGCTTGAGCAGCGGCTTCACGTAGATGCGGGTCGGGGCCATCAGCAGGTCGGTCAGCGGTTTGCCGTCGAGCTGGATGTTTTCGATGTCTGCACCGGACACTTCGATGATCTTGCGGATCAGCGAGTAGCCGTTGGAGTGCGGGCCGGAAGACGGCAGGGCGAGCAGGGCATCGCCGGCAGCGACTTTGGAACCGTCGATGATTTCGGACTTTTCCACGACGCCGACGCAGAAGCCGGCCAGGTCGTAGTCTTCGCCTTCGTACATGCCAGGCATTTCAGCGGTTTCGCCGCCGACCAGGGAGCAGCCGGACAGTTCACAGCCAGCGCCGATGCCGGTCACGACCTGGGTCGCGGTTTCGACGTTCAGTTTGCCGGTGGCGTAGTAGTCGAGGAAGAACAGCGGCTCGGCGCCGCAGACCACCAGGTCGTTCACGCACATGGCAACCAGATCGATGCCGATGCTGTCGTGCTTGTTCAGGTTCAGCGCCAGGCGCAGCTTGGTGCCGACGCCGTCAGTGCCCGATACCAGCACCGGTTGTTTGTAACCGGCCGGGATTTCGCAGAGGGCGCCGAAACCGCCCAGGCCGCCCATGACTTCCGGGCGCGCGGTGCGCTTGGCGACGCTCTTGATGCGTTCGACCAATGCTTCACCGGCGTCGATGTCTACACCGGCGTCCTTGTAGCTCAGGGAGGGTTGCTTGCTCATGATCCAGGCCTTTAGGGGGGATTCAGGGGTAACGACCGAGTCCAGTGGGGCCACTGAAACAGGCGAAGGGCAATTGCCGTACGCGAATTTCAGGACGCCCGGCTGTTGCCGGTCTGCGAAGGCGCGCGATTTTATCAGGCTTGAGGGGCAGCGGCCATCCTCGTGCCGACGGGCAGGAGCATATCGCGTTAAAAAAACCGATATTGCTCGTATTGGTGGCGTCCTACATGGCTGTATAAGGTATCGACGTTAACCGTCTATCGTTATGACAATGCGAAAACTTACCGGGATCGGGTGAATGTTTTGCTTGAACGTGTGGTCAACAGACCCCTGGTTCAATCATTTTCATGCGGTCTGTTCCAGCCGCTCTTGTCGTCAGGAATCTTTTATGCGTTTTCTTAAATTCTTGTTCGTGGGCTGTTTATCCATGGTCAGCCTGACCGGGCATGCCGAAACAGTCAAAAGCCTCTATCAAGTGCGCGAGCCTGTCAGCAGTCAGACGCCGGAGGAGCGCGATCAGGCGACTCAGCGGGCGCTGGATACGTTGGTGTTGCGCCTGACCGGCGACCCCAAGGCTGCGCAGAGCCCGGGTCTGGCGGCCGTGCGCAAAGACCCTCAGCAAATCATCAGTCAGTTCGGCTATGACGCCGGGCCACCGGAGGTGCTGAAAGTCGATTTCGATCCGGCCACCACCGAACAGGCCTTGCGCCGTGCCGGGTTGGCCGTGTGGGGCGCCAACCGGCCGTCGATTCTCGGTTGGTGGTTGAACGATTCCACTGAAGGTTCGAGCCTGGTCGGCGATGGCCAGGCCAGTGCCACGCCACTGCGTCGAGCGGCTCAACATCGTGGGTTGCCGCTGCGTTTGCCGCTGGCGGACCTGAACGAGCAGATTGTTGCCACTGCGCCGAATCTGGAAAGTGCAGACCCGGCACCGCTGCGGGGCGCATCCGACCGTTACAATGCCGACGCTTTGCTGGCGGTGCATGCCCGTGAAGAGGGTGGCCAATGGCAAGCCAAGTGGCGTTTGTGGTTGGGCGATCAGAAAGAAGCCGGTAGCGTGCAGGGTGCCGATACCGCCGCGCTGGCCGATGCGGTGATGTTGGCGGTCAGCGAGCGTTTGGCGTCACGTTTTGTCGCCAAGCCGGGGGCATCGAGCGAGCAGTTGCTGGAAGTGCAGGGCATGAACCTGGAGCGCTATGCAGCGCTCGGGCGTTTGCTGGAGCCTTTTGGCGCACGCCTGCAAAGTGTCGACGGCGACCGCGTGCTTTATCGGGTCAACGGCAGCGCCGAGCAACTGCGGGCGCAGTTGTCCCTGGCGAAATTGCAGGAAATTGCGGCCGGTGAGGTGCCAGCCCCCACGGCGCCTGTTCAACCCGTGGTTGCTGGCTCGACACCTGCTGTAGCGCCAGCCCCGGCACCGACGCCGCAGTTACGTTTTCGCTGGTAGTTTTTCTTTATATAGAAGCAGGAGTGGTACATGGCCGATACACGGCGTTGGTTCTGGCTCGGTGGGGTGGTCCTGCTTTGCGCGTTTATTTACCTGTTGCACCCGATCCTGACGCCGTTCCTGGTGGCGCTGTTGCTGGCCTATCTGTTCGACCCGCTGGTGGATCGGCTGGAGAAGTACGGTCTGTCACGGACCTGGGGCGTGGTAGCGGTGTTTGCGTTGTTCACATTGATCGTCACCGCGTTGCTGTTGGTGTTGGTGCCGATGCTCGCCAAGCAGCTGTTTCGTTTGTATGAACTGGCGCCGCAAATGCTCGACTGGTTGCAGCATACCGCCGTGCCGTGGGCGCAATCGAAGATCGGGTTGTCAGACGGCTTCTGGAAGTTCGACAAGCTCAAGGCGGCGTTCAGCGAGCACATGGGCCAGACCACCGACGTGGTCGGCGTGGTGCTGAGTCAGGCGACGGCTTCAGGCCTTGCGTTGATCGGCTGGCTGGCCAATCTGGTGCTGATTCCGGTGGTGAGTTTTTACCTGCTGCGCGACTGGGACCTGATGATGGCCAAGATCCGCAGCCTGCTGCCCCGTGATCGTGAAGAGCGCGTCATGTCCCTGGCGGGAGAATGCCATGAAGTGCTCGGGGCGTTCGTGCGCGGACAGTTGCTGGTGATGCTGGCGCTGGGCGTGATCTATGCCGCAGGCTTGATGATCGTCGGGCTGGAGCTGGGGCTGTTGATCGGTCTGATTGCCGGGTTGGCGGCGATCGTGCCGTACATGGGGTTCGTCATCGGGATTGGTGCGGCCTTGATTGCCGGTCTGTTTCAGTTCGGTGGCGATCTATATCCCATGATCGGTATTGTCGCGGTGTTCATGGTCGGTCAGGCGCTGGAAGGCATGGTCCTGACGCCGTTGCTGGTGGGCGACCGTATCGGTCTGCACCCGGTGGCGGTGATCTTCGCGATCCTGGCTGGCGGCGAGTTGTTTGGTTTTACCGGTGTGTTGCTGGCATTGCCTGTGGCGGCGGTGATCATGGTCCTGGTGCGTCACGTACACGATTTGTATAAGGATTCAGATATCTACGGCGGTGTCGACGAATCCGAGCTGTAAGTTTTTAATCGCTCGTAGCGGGCAGTCTGGTTTCGTGCCAGGTTTGCCCGTATCGCTGGCGTGGCTGTCACATGCGCCGTCAAAGAAACTGTCATAAAACCAGCACGTTAACGCAAACCTTTGATTTTGCTTGTGGTCTGTCGCATTGTGCGGTCAGCCTCACGGGTATAAACTTCGCAAACTTTACACAGAGGCCACTAACGGTTCCTTTGGAACTGTTCAGTCAGCATGAAACCGATTCAGCTGCCCCTAGGTGTGCGTCTGCGTGATGACGCTACCTTTATCAATTACTACCCAGGCGCCAATGCCGCTGCACTCGGCTATGTCGAGCGGCTCTGCGAAGCCGACGCCGGCTGGACGGAAAGCCTGATTTACCTCTGGGGCAAGGACGGGGTAGGGCGCACGCATTTGTTGCAGGCAGCGTGTCTGCGCTTCGAACAACTGGGGGAGCCGGCGGTGTACCTGCCGTTGGCCGAGTTGTTGGACCGCGGCATTGAAATCCTCGACAACCTCGAACAGTACGAACTGGTCTGCCTGGACGATCTGCAGGCGGTCGCCGGCAAGGCGGATTGGGAAGAGGCGCTGTTCCATCTTTTCAATCGTCTGCGTGACAGCGGCCGGCGTCTGCTGATCGCCGCCTCGACATCCCCGCGCGAACTGCCGGTGAAGCTGGCAGACCTCAAGTCTCGGCTGACACTGGCACTTATCTTCCAGATGCGCCCACTCTCTGACGAAGACAAATTGCGTGCCTTGCAGTTGCGCGCATCCCGTCGCGGCCTGCACCTGACCGACGAGGTCGGGCATTTTATTTTGACCCGCGGTACCCGCAGCATGAGTGCGCTTTTCGAGCTGCTTGAACGCCTCGATCAGGCCTCCCTTCAAGCTCAGCGCAAGCTGACAATCCCGTTCCTGAAAGAAACCCTTGGTTGGTAAAAAACCTGATAAAGCTCAGGTTTTACGCGGGTTTCGGCAAATTTCAGGCGTCAACAAATCCGCTTTCCTGCAAGATGACAGGCTGCGCAAAAGTTCAAAATGGGCTTAAGCGCTTAGATGTAAACGAGAAACCGATAAGTCACATAAAGATCGATTGAATTTGCAAATGAGGTTGATAGCGGGCATAGTCGCGGCTTCTTTAGAAACTATCAGCCACGGTCGTGCCCATGCTAAATCGCTTCGCACCCCTCGTGCCTCTCGCACTCGTCACCCTGTTGTTCGGTTGCGCTGCTCACTCTCCAGTGTCCCAGCAAGCGCCACAACAGCAGGTTTCAAATTCAGTTACCGCGCAGTCTTCTTCCGTTCTTTTCCAGGAAGAGCTGGCCACCAATAAAGAACTGGCAGACTTCGCCGGCGGCAAGTCGTACCAGCTTCCGGTTCTGGCCGACAGCATCCTCGAACGTGGCATGTCCCTGATCGGTACCCGTTACCGTTTCGGCGGCACCTCCGAGGCTGGTTTCGACTGCAGCGGCTTCATCGGTTATCTGTTTCGTGAAGAGGCCGGCATGAACCTGCCGCGCTCCACCCGCGAAATGATCAACGTTGACGCTCCTCTGGTTGCTCGCAGCGCCCTCAAGCCGGGTGACCTGCTGTTCTTCGCCACCAATGGTCGTCGCGGTCGTGTCAGTCACGCCGGGATCTACCTGGGTGACAACCAGTTCATCCACTCCAGCAGCCGCAAAAGCGGTGGTGTCCGGATTGATAGCCTGGGCGACAGCTACTGGAACAAGACCTTCATCGAAGCCAAGCGCGCACTCGCGATGGCGCCGACTGCGGCCCCGGCTATCGTCACGGCACGCAAGTAAGCGGACAGTTTGTAAGGCGAACTTAAAGTCTTACTTGAAGTTTGCCGCGTAGCCGCTAGAATCCTGATCTATTATTGATGGCAAACCGCCTGCGTTCTACGCAGGCGGTTTTCTTTTCTGCCTTCTCGGTGGAAAAAGCCGCAGCCAGATCAGGATGTTCTGTTTATGACGATGTCGGCCCGCCTCGCACTCATGTTCTTTGCAGCGCTGCTCAGCGCCTGCGCCAGCCGCCCACCGCCACCTGCGCCGGTGGTCCGCGCTCCGATTGTTTTCGGTCCTTCCCAAGCCTTTTCCCCTGCGGCAGAAGACGTGCTGTTTCGCGCACTGGGTCTGGTTGGGACGCCTTATCGCTGGGGTGGCAACACGCCGGATTCCGGGTTCGATTGCAGCGGTCTGATCGGTTACGTGTATCGCGATGTCGCAGGCATTTCCTTGCCGCGCTCCACCCGCGAGATGATCGGCATGCAGGCCCCCGATATCGGCAAGGAAGGCCTGCAAACCGGCGACCTGATTTTCTTCGCCACCAATGGCGGCTCCCAGGTCAGTCACGCCGGGATCTACGTCGGCGAAGGCCGCTTTGTCCATGCGCCAGCTACGGGCGGCACGGTCAAGCTGGACAGCTTGTCCAAAGCTTACTGGCAGAAAGCCTATCTGAGCGCCAAACGCGTCTTGCAACCCGAGCACTTGGCACATAATCCATAGCGGATGTAGGCGTCTGCCGGAAAAGATCGCAGCCTGCGAGAGCTCCTACATTGGGATGACGTACACCCTGTAGGAGCTGCCGAAGGCTGCGATCTTTTGACATTTACTTAGCTGCGGAAACGCGCCACACCTTATTCCCGACATCATCTGCCACCAGCAAGCCTCCTTGCTGATCGATCACCACGCCCACCGGCCGGCCCATGGCTTTTTCCTCGTCATTGAGGAAGCCAGTGAGCACATCCACCGGCTGCCCGGTCGGTTTGCCGGCGCTGAACGGCACGAAAATCACTTTGTAGCCACTGTGTGGCTTGCGGTTCCACGAGCCGTGCTGGCCGATGAAGGCACCTTGAGTGAACGGCGCGGGCAGTTTGCTGCCTTCGGCAAACGTCAGGCCCAGTGACGCGGTATGTGGCCCCACCGCGTAGTCCGGTGCAATCGCCTTGGCCACCAGCTCAGGGTTTTGCGGCTCGACGCGAATGTCGACGTGCTGGCCGTAATAGCTGTAAGGCCAACCGTAGAACCCGCCGTCCTTCACGGATGTGATGTAGTCCGGCACCAAGTCGCTGCCGATTTCGTCGCGCTCGTTGACGGCGGTCCACAGTGCGCCGCTCTGAGGCTCCCAGGCCAGGCCGTTTGGATTACGAATCCCCGAGGCGAAGATCCGATGATTGCCGGTGGCGCGATCCACTTCCCAGATTGCTGCGCGGCCTTCCTCCTGATCCATGCCGTTTTCACCGACGTTGCTGTTCGACCCCACGGTGACGTACAGCTTGCTGCCATCCTTGCTGGCGATGACATTTTTGGTCCAGTGATGATTCAGCGTGCCGCCCGGCAGATCGACCACCTTGATTGGCTGCGACTTGATCGCCGTCTCGCCGTTTTCATAGCGGAAGCTCAGCAGGCGATCAGTGTCGGCGACATACAAGTCATTGCCGACCAGGGTCATGCCGAAGGGCGAGTTGAGGTTTTCCAGGAACACCGTGCGGGTTTCGGCGACGCCGTCGTGGTCCTTATCCCGCAGCAAGGTGATGCGGTTCGGGCTGGGGATGCCGGCACCGGCGCGGCCCATGACTTTGCCCATGACCCAGCCACGAATGCCTTTGCCATCATCGGGTTTGGGTGGTGCGTTGGTTTCGGCTACCAGCACATCGCCGTTGGGCAGCACATAGAGCCAGCGCGGATGATCGAGGCCTTCGGCAAACGCCGCCACTTGAGTCCCGGTCGCGGCGACGGGTTTCTTGCCTTCAGGCCAGCCGATCGCCGGGGCGATGTTCACCGTCGGGATCAGGGTTTTATTCGGTTCTGGCAGCTTGGGCGACGGTCCGGTGCCGTCCGAGACTTGCAGGCTGGAGGTTTCACCACAGGCGGCGAGCCCTCCAGCGAGCGCGATGATGAGAACGAGTTGGGGTTTGCGCATTACTGATCTTCCCTATGAATGCATTGACGTAATCATAGAGAAGCGTAGACGTTCGATGGTTCAACCCGTCAACCGTGGGCTTCCTTGAACAATACGGCGATCCCTGGATGACCAGTTAATTGATCGACGGCAGTTATTCGCTCAGTGGCGCCCCGGCTTTAATTGACGCTCCCCCCCCAACCCTCTAACCTTCGCGGCTTGTTTCAGGTGCTCTGTGACCTTGGTCGACAGAGTGAAACAGGGAAACCGGTGAGTGAATTTCTTCCCACGAAGAATGATCACAATCCCGGCGCTGCCCCCGCAACGGTAAATGAGTAAAAGCTGCGTCTTGAGCCACTGTGTCGACTGTCGACATGGGAAGGCGCGCAGTCAGGCGCAAGCCGCTCATGAGCCCGGAGACCGGCCTGATTCATCCAACGGCATCACGGTGGGCGATGCCAGGCTTCTTGCCGTCTATTCTTGTGCCTGCCCGCCGTTATCCAGCCTCAACGGAGAGCTCCCCCATGACTGATACCCCCGATCGTGACGAACGCCATCTGGCGCGCATGCTGCGCAAAAAAGCCGTGATCGACGAACGCATCGCCAACTCGCCGAATGAATGCGGTTTGCTGCTGGTGCTGTCCGGCAACGGCAAAGGCAAGAGCAGCTCGGCGTTCGGCATGCTTGCACGGTCGATGGGCCACGGCATGCAGTGCGGCGTGGTGCAGTTCATCAAGGGGCGCACCAGCACCGGTGAGGAGCTGTTCTTCCGGCGCTTCCCGGAGCAAGTGCGTTTTCATGTGATGGGCGAGGGCTTCACCTGGGAAACCCAGGACCGCCAACGTGACATCGCCGCCGCCGAAGCCGCGTGGGCGGTGTCTCGCGAACTGCTGCGTGATCCGGCCATTGGCCTGGTGGTGCTCGATGAATTGAACATCGCCCTCAAGCACGGCTACCTCGATCTCGATCAGGTGCTCAGCGACTTGCAGGCCCGTCCGCCGATGCAACATGTGGTGGTCACCGGTCGGGGTGCCAAACCGGAGATGATCGAGCTGGCCGACACCGTCACTGAAATGGGCATGATCAAGCACGCCTTCCAGGCCGGAATCAAAGCGCAAAAAGGCGTCGAGTTGTGAACTGCACTTTATGAATAGCCATCGTCAATGCCCGGCGGTACTGATTGCCGCGCCGGCCTCCGGTCAGGGCAAGACCACCGTCACCGCCGCGCTCGCTCGATTGCATCGCAATCAGGGGCGCAAGGTTCGCGTGTTCAAATGCGGCCCGGATTTTCTCGACCCGATGATTCTCGAGCGCGCCAGCGGTGCACCGGTCTATCAACTCGACATGTGGATGGTCGGCGAGCAAGAAAGTCGGCGTCTATTGTGGGAGGCAGCTGGCGAAGCCGATCTGATCCTCATCGAAGGCGTCATGGGGCTGTTCGACGGTACGCCGTCCAGCGCCGATCTGGCGCGGCACTTCGGTGTGCCGGTGCTCGGCGTGATCGACGGCACCGCCATGGCGCAGACGTTTGGCGCGCTGGCCCTGGGCCTTGCACGCTATCAGCCGGACTTGCCGTTTGCCGGTGTGTTGGCCAACCGGGTCGGCACCGTGCGCCATGCGCAGTTGCTCGAAGGCAGCCTGACTGAAGGTTTGCGCTGGTACGGCGCGTTGTCCCGAGAGACCGGGATCGAATTGCCGAGTCGGCATCTCGGTCTGGTTCAGGCCAGCGAGTTGAATGATCTCGACCTGCGTCTCGATGCGGCGGCCGACTCACTGGCCAGTAGTTGCGATGTGGCTCTACCGCCGGCCGTGGAATTCGCCGCGCCTGAAATGATCGCAACCGAACCATTGCTGGCCGGTGTGCGGATTGCCGTGGCCCGGGACGAAGCTTTCGCGTTTACCTACGGCGCGAGCCTGGATCTGCTGCGGGCCATGGGCGCCGAATTGTCTTTCTTTTCGCCGATCCGCGACACCGGGCTACCGGAGGCAGACAGCCTTTATCTGCCGGGCGGTTACCCTGAACTGCACCATGTGGCATTGTCGCAAAACACGCCGATGCTGACCGCGATCCGCGCTCACCACGCAGCGGGCAAACCGTTGCTGGCTGAGTGTGGCGGTATGCTGTATTTGCTGGATTCCTTGACCGATGTCGAGGGCATGCGCGCTGAACTGGTCGGCTTGCTGGCCGGTGATGCAGTGATGCAGAAGCGTCTTGCCGCGTTGGCCTTGCAGGCGGTCGAATTGCCGGAAGGTTTGCTGCGTGGGCACACCTATCACCACTCGCTGACCAGCACCGAACTTGAGCCGATTGCTCGTGGGCTGAGTCCAAATGGCGGGCGAGGGGCGGAGGCGGTTTATCGCGAGGGGCGGATGACGGCCTCCTATGTGCATTTCTATTTTCCGTCCAATCCATCGGCGATTGCTGCGCTGTTTGTGCCTGACCCTGAGGCCGCCTTCGCGAGCAAGCCCGCTCCCACATTAGAAAGTGTGTTGTCTGAAGAAACGCGGTCCACTGTGGGAGCGAGCCTGCTCGCGAAGAGGCCATGACGGATAACGCATTCAGCCAGGCCGAACGCGAAGCTGTTTATCGCGCGATTGCAGAGCGCCGTGACATGCGGCACTTCAGCGGCGGCACGGTCGAGCCCGAACTACTACGTCGTCTGCTCGAAGCCGCGCACCAAGCGCCGAGTGTCGGCCTGATGCAGCCCTGGCGTTTCATTCGCATCAGCGACCGGGCACTGCGCGGCAAGATCCAGCAGCTGGTGGAAGAAGAACGCATCCGCACGGCCGAAGCCCTCGGCGAACGCTCCGACGAATTCATGAAGCTCAAGGTCGAAGGCATCAACGACTGCGCCGAGGTGCTGGTCGCCGCGCTGATGGACGATCGTGAGCGGCATATCTTCGGCCGTCGTACATTGCCGGAAATGGACATGGCCTCATTGTCCTGTGCCATCCAGAACCTTTGGCTCGCGTCCCGCGCCGAAGGCCTGGGCATGGGCTGGGTGTCATTGTTCGAGCCGAAAGCGCTGGCGGACTTGCTGGGTTTACCGAGCGGGGCCAAGCCTTTGGCCGTTCTTTGCCTGGGGCCGGTCAAGGAATTCTATCCGGTGCCGATGTTGGTACTCGAAGGCTGGGCGCAGGCGCGTCCACTGAGCGAGTTGCTGTATGAAAATTATTGGGGAGTGAGTCAATGAGTGTGGCGTTGTTGTGTGTCGCCGCGGTCGCGCTGGATGCGCTGCTGGGTGAGCCCAAACGCTGGCATCCGCTGGTGGCGTTCGGTCGTTTTGCCGATCGCATCGAGCAACGTTTCAACTCCGGTGGCCGCGGCTGGCGCAGTCATGGCGTTACGGCCTGGGTGATGGCGGTCGTGCCGCTGACCTTGCTGGCCACCGCACTTTCCTGGGCGCCTTACGTTGGCTGGATCGTCGAGATTCTCGTGCTCTATTGCGCCCTCGGCATGCGCAGTCTCGGTGAGCATGTCGAACCAGTGGCCAAGGCCCTGCGCAGTGATGATCTGATCGAGGCGCGCAGGCGCGTTGGCTATCTGGTCAGCCGTCAGACCAGCGAGCTGGATGAAACCGAAGTCGCCCGCGCCGCCACTGAGTCGGTGCTGGAGAACGGCAGCGATGCGGTATTCGCCGCGCTGTTCTGGTTTGCCGTGGCGGGGGCGCCCGGCGTGGTGCTCTATCGCCTGAGCAACACCCTCGATGCGATGTGGGGTTATCGCAACGAACGCTTCGAACGTTTCGGTTGGGCGGCAGCGAAGATTGATGATGTTCTGAACTACATTCCTGCACGCCTGGTGGCGTTGACCTACGCGCTGCTGGGCAAAACCCGACTGGCGCTGAAGTGCTGGCGTACCCAGGGCCCGACCTGGGACAGCCCGAATGCCGGGCCGGTGATGGCGGCCGGTGCCGGTGCGCTGGGGGTCGAGTTGGGCGGGGCGGCGATTTATCACGGTGAACTGCATCAGCGTCCGCCATTGGGCGAAGGCGTGCCGGCGGATGCCGATTCCATCGACCGTGGCTGGCAATTGGTCCAGCGCGGGGTATGGTTATGGCTGCTGATTCTATGCGTGGGGGCTGAGTTCTATGCTTGAGCACGGTGGCCGCTTGCGCAAGGCGGCGCTTGAATACGGTATCGCCGAAGCCGATTGGCTCGACCTGTCCAGTGGCCTGGCACCCTGGCCGTTCCCGGTCCCGGAGATCCCGCTGCGGGCCTGGGCGCGGTTGCCGGAAACCGATGACGGTCTGGAGCAGGCTGCCTGTGACTATTACGGTGCGGCTCAGGTGTTGCCGGTGGCGGGTTCGCAAATGGCGATCCAGTTGCTGCCGCGTTTGCGCCGGGCCGGCAAGGTCGGCGTGTTGTCGCCGTGTTACGCCGAACACGCCGAAGCCTGGCGTCGCAACGGTTACATCGTGCGTGAAGTGCTGGAGTCGGAAGTCGATTTCTTTCTCGACAGCCTCGATGTGCTGGTGGTGGTGAACCCGAACAATCCCACGGGGTTGAGCCTGACCCCGGCTCGCCTGCTGGATTGGCATGCGCGGTTGGCCCAGCGTGGTGGCTGGCTGGTGGTGGACGAGGCGTTCATGGACAACACCCCGCATTTGAGTCTGGCGCCATTCGCCAATCAGATCGGCTTGATCGTGCTGCGCTCCTTCGGCAAATTTTTCGGCCTGGCCGGTGTGCGACTGGGGTTTGTGCTGGCCGAGCGCAAGTTGCTCAAGCTGCTGGCCGAACAGGTCGGGCCTTGGGCGGTCAGCGGTCCGACCCGAGTACTGGGCCAGGCGTGCCTGACGGATACGGACGGGCACACTCGGCAGCGCATTCGCACTGACGAGGCCGGCGAGCGTCTGGCGTTGCTGCTTGAGCAGTACGGTTTCAAACCTCAGGGTGGCTGCGCATTGTTTCAATGGCTGATCACCGAGCGTGCCGAAGCGTTGCATGAGTTCATGGCCCGGCGCGGCATTCTGCTGCGGTTGTTTACTCACAACAGCAGCGTGCGGTTTGGCTTGCCCGCCGATGAAGCGGATTGGCTGCGTCTCGAGCAAGCGCTTGAAGCCTACGTTAAGGAAGCGCAATGACTACGTTGATGGTGCAAGGCACGACATCGGACGCCGGTAAAAGCACACTGGTGACGGCGCTGTGTCGCTGGGTCACGCGTCAGGGCGTGAGTGTCGTGCCGTTCAAACCACAGAATATGGCGCTCAACAGTGCGGTGACCGCCGACGGTGGCGAGATTGGCCGTGCTCAAGCGGTGCAGGCCCAAGCGGCCAACCTCGAACCGCACACCGACATGAACCCCGTGCTGCTCAAACCCAATAGCGATACCGGCGCCCAAGTGATCATTCATGGTCGCGCAGTCACCACCATGAACGCCGTCGCTTATCACGACTACAAGGCCATCGCCATGCAAGCGGTGCTGGCCTCTCATGAACGTTTGAGCTCGGCGTATCCGGTGGTGATGGTCGAAGGGGCGGGTTCGCCGGCAGAGATCAACCTGCGCGCCGGCGACATCGCCAATATGGGGTTTGCCGAGGCGGTGGATTGCCCGGTGGTGCTGATTGCCGACATCAATCGCGGCGGAGTTTTCGCGCATTTGGTCGGTACGCTGGAGCTGCTGTCGCCCAGCGAGCAGGCACGGGTCAAAGGCTTCATCATCAACCGTTTTCGCGGCGACATCACCTTGCTGCAACCGGGGCTGGATTGGCTGGAGGCGCGCACCGGAAAACCGGTGATCGGCGTTTTGCCGTATGTAATGGACCTGCATCTTGAGGCCGAGGACGGCCTCGATCAGCGTCAGACCGACAAGGCTGATCAAGTGCTCAACGTGGTGGTGCCGGTACTGCCGCGCATCAGCAACCACACCGATTTCGATCCGCTGCGCCTGCATCCGCAAGTGGACCTGCAATTCATCGGCCCCGGTCAGGCAATTTCGCCGGCTGACCTGATCATTCTTCCCGGCTCGAAAAGCGTGCGCAGCGACCTTGCGTACCTGCGTGCCAACGGCTGGGACGCGGCTATCTCGCGGCACTTGCGCTACGGCGGAAAAGTGCTGGGTATCTGCGGCGGTCTGCAAATGCTCGGCGAGCAGGTGCATGACCCGCTGGGCCTTGAAGGCGCGCCGGGTTCCAGTGCCGGTTTGGGCTTGCTGGCGTTCGAAACGCAGCTTGAAGAAGAGAAGCAGTTGCGCAATGTGCGTGGGCGCCTGGCGCTGGAGGACGCGGAGGTCAGCGGCTATGAAATTCATGCCGGCGTGACCACCGGGCCGGCGCTGGAAAACGCCGCGGTGCAGCTCGACGATGGTCGCTGCGATGGCGCGCAAAGTGTCGATGGGCAGATTTTCGGTACGTATCTGCATGGCCTGTTCGAATCACCGGCGGCGTGCAGTGCGCTGTTGCGCTGGGCCGGGTTGCAGGATGTGCAGGAGGTGGATTACCACGGGTTGCGCGAGCGCGATATCGAACGGCTGGCGGATCTGGTGGAGAAGCATCTGGATACCGGGTTGTTGCGGGAGCTCTGTGGTTTTTGAGGTGATTTCGAGACCGCCATCGCGAGCAGGCTCGCTCCCACATTGGAACGCGGTCAACTTGTGGGAGCGAGCCTGCTCGCGATGGGGTACGTCGCTACACCAGCAATTAGAAGGTTGATGACCATGCTGCAACTGATCCTCGGCGGCGCCCGCTCCGGCAAAAGTCGCCTGGCTGAAAAACTGGCGACAGACAGTCAGCTTCAAGTCACTTACATCGCCACCAGCCAGCCTCTGGACGGTGAAATGAACGAACGGGTGGCCCATCATCGCGCCCGTCGTCCGGCCGAATGGGCGTTGATCGAAGAACCGCTGGAACTGGCCCGCGTGCTGCGCGAAACCGCCAGTGCCGATCATTGCTTGCTGGTGGATTGCCTGACGCTGTGGCTGACCAATCTGCTGATGCTAGACGATGCTGAGCGCTTGTCGGCCGAACGCGAAGCTTTGCTGGACTGCCTGGCGTCATTGCCGGGTGAAATCATTTTTGTCAGCAACGAGACCGGGATGGGTGTCGTACCGCTGGGCGAATTGACTCGCCGCTATGTCGATGAAGCCGGTTGGCTGCATCAAGCCTTGGCCGAGCGCTGTCAGCGAGTCGTCCTGACCGTCGCCGGCCTGCCCCTGACTTTGAAAGGAACTGCGTTATGACTCACTCCTGGTGGCTGAATCCATGCAAGCCAATCGACGCGCAAGCGGTCGAACAGGCGCAGGCGCGTCAACAGCAACTGACCAAGCCTGCCGGCTCGCTCGGCCAGCTCGAATCGGTGGCGGTACAATTGGCCGGTTTGCAGGGGCAGGTCAAGCCGACGCTCGATCAGCTGTGGATCGCGATTTTTGCCGGTGATCATGGTGTGGTTGCTGAAGGAGTGTCGGCGTTTCCGCAGGAAGTCACCGGGCAGATGCTGCTCAACTTTGTCAGCGGCGGCGCAGCGATCAGCGTGTTGGCGCGGCAGTTGGGTGCTTCCCTGGAAGTGGTCGATCTCGGCACCGTCACGCCGTCGTTGAATCTGCCGGGTGTGCGTCACCTGAACATCGGCCCGGGCACGGCGAATTTCGTCCAAGGGGCGGCAATGACTCAGGCCCAGGGCGAACTCGCCTTGCAGGCTGGCCGTGACAGTGTGCAACGCGCCATCGCAGCCGGCGCGCAGTTGTTCATCGGTGGCGAAATGGGCATCGGCAACACCACCGCGGCCAGCGCGTTAGCCTGCGTGTTACTCGATTGCCCGGTGGTGCATCTGGCCGGGCCGGGCACCGGTTTGAACGCGGCGGGTGTCAGCCATAAAGCCCAGGTCATCGAACGCGCCTTGGCGTTGCACAGCGCTCAACGGGGCGATGCGTTGCAGACCCTGTTCAACCTCGGCGGTTTCGAAATTGCTGCGCTGGTCGGCGCGTACCTGGCCTGTGCTCAGGAAGGTATCGCGGTGTTGGTCGACGGGTTTATTTGCAGTGTCGCCGCGCTGGTAGCGGTGCGTTTGAATCCGGCCTGCCGTGAGTGGTTGCTGTTCGGTCATCGCGGCGCCGAGCCGGGTCATCGCCATGTGCTCGAAACCCTGAACGCCGAACCGTTGCTGGACCTCGGTCTGCGACTGGGCGAGGGCAGTGGTGCGGCATTGGCCGTGCCATTGCTGCGTCTGGCCTGCGACCTGCACGGGCAGATGGCGACGTTCGCGGAAGCCGCGGTGGCGGATCGCCCGGCATGAACTTGCGCCTAGACCTGTTGCGCCATGGCGAAACCGAACTCGGCGGCGGTTTGCGCGGCAGCCTCGACGATGCGCTGACCGGCAAGGGCTGGGAGCAAATGCATGCCGCGGTGATCGAGCAGGGGCCCTGGGATCGACTGGTCAGTTCGCCGTTGCAGCGTTGCGCACGCTTTGCGCAAGAACTTGGGGCGCAACTGGGTTTGCCGGTGCAGCTGGAAAAGGATCTGCAAGAGCTGCACTTCGGCGCCTGGGAAGGGCAGAGCGCGGCGGCGCTGATGGAAACCAGCGCTGAGGCGTTGGGCTTGTTCTGGGCCGATCCTTATTCGTTCACGCCGCCCGAGGGTGAGCCGGTGGCGGACTTTTCAACGCGGGTGTTGGCGGCCATCGAACGGCTGCACGCGGCCTATGCGGGTGAGCGAATCTTGTTGATCAGCCATGGTGGCGTCATGCGTTTGTTGCTGGCTCAAGCGCGTGGATTGCCGCGTGAGCAGTTGCTCAACGTTGAAGTTGGCCATGGCGCGTTGTTCTCGTTGTCGGTCGAATCCGGCGTCTCATTAAGGGAAGCGATCTGACCATGTTGCCGTTCTGGATCGCCCTGCAATTTTTGAGCAGCCTGCCGATTCGTCTGCCGGGCATGCCGACGCCCGAGGAACTGGGCCGGTCGCTACTGTTTTATCCGCTGGTTGGTTTGCTGTTCGGCGCAGTTCTGTGGGGGCTGAACGGGCTATTGCTGGGCGCGCCATTATTGCTTCACGCCGCGTTGCTGCTGAGCGTTTGGGTCGTGCTCAGCGGCGCGTTGCACCTGGATGGCCTGGCCGACAGCGCCGATGCGTGGCTCGGCGGTTACGGCGACCGTGAACGCACCCTGACGATTATGAAAGACCCGCGCAGCGGGCCGATCGCCGTGGTGACGCTGGTGTTGGTGTTGCTGCTCAAATTCGCCGCGTTGCAGGCGTTGATCGAGCAGCAGCACAGCGTAGTCCTGATCATCGTTCCACTGATTGCTCGCAGCGCGCTGTTGGGATTATTCCTCACCACACCTTACGTGCGTCCTGGTGGATTGGGGCAAGCGCTGGCCGACCATCTGCCGCGTTTGGCCGGGAAACAGGTGTTGGTGATCAGTGCCGTGGCTGGTGTGTTGATCGCGGGCCTCAGCGCTGTATGGGCGCTTGCGCTGGCTGCTGTGGTGTTTGTCTGGTTGCGGCAAGTCATGATTCGGCGATTAGGCGGCACGACTGGCGACACTGCCGGGGCGTTGGTGGAATTGCTGGAAGTGGCACTGCTGGCGGGATTGGCGCTGCTCTGAATCCCGAGCGAGGCTTGCCCATGTGGGAGCGGGCTTGCTCGCGAAGGCGGTGTGTCAGGCGATACCAATGTTGGCTGTGCTGCCGCCATCGCGAGCAAGCCCGCTCCCACAGGTAATATGTATCAATAAATTTGCTTTCATTTAACCGCGGGTATATACACGCACTATGCTTCCTTCTCAATGTTTGTGTACCAACCTGCGTCGCGCCGCTCGTGGCGTCAGCAGGCATTACGACGGCGCCCTCGACGGCTTCGGGATCAACGTTGCCCAGTATTCTCTGCTGTGCAATCTGCAGCGTCTGGATCAGCCGAGCATCTCGTCGCTGGCCGAAGCCATGGGCCTGGATCGCAGCACCCTCGGACGTAATCTGCGGGTGCTGGAAGGTGAAGGTCTGGTGACGCTGGTCGAGGGCGAGGACATGCGCAATCGCATCGTCCTGCTCACCGAGACCGGGCGCGAGCGTCTGGCAGCGGCCTTGCCGGCCTGGGAAGCGGCGCAGCAGCGGTTGATTGACCGTCTGGGTGCCGAGAAGCGTGAAACCTTGCTGAAATTGCTGGACGAACTGGCTTGAGGCCGGTTTGTTCGATCTTAAGCGGGTATATACCCGCTACCGGAGAATAAGAATGACATCAATGTGGCGTACATGCGGTTGGGTTCTGTTGGGAAGTGCGCTGATCTTGGCATTATCCCTGGGTGTGCGACACGGCTTCGGGCTGTTTCTGGCGCCCATGAGTGCCGAGTTCGGCTGGGGGCGCGAAGTGTTTGCCTTCGCCATTGCTTTGCAGAACCTGATCTGGGGCCTGGCGCAGCCGTTTACCGGCGCAATGGCCGACCGCTTTGGCGCCGCGAAGGTGGTGTTGATCGGTGGTGTTCTGTACGCCTTGGGCCTGGTGTTCATGGGGCTGTCCGATTCGGCGGTGACCTTGTCCTTGAGCGCCGGGCTGTTGATCGGTATCGGTCTGTCCGGCACCTCGTTCTCGGTGATCCTCGGCGTGGTCGGCCGTGCCGTGCCACCGGAAAAACGCAGCATGGGCATGGGGATCGCCAGTGCCGCCGGTTCTTTCGGTCAATTCGCCATGTTGCCCGGCACACTGGGGCTGATCGGCTGGCTTGGCTGGTCTGCGGCATTGCTGGTGTTGGGCCTGGTGGTGGCGCTGATCGTGCCGCTGGTGAGCATGCTCAAGGACAAGCCGCTGCCGGTTCTCGGGCACGAGCAAACCCTCTCTGAAGCGCTGCGTGAAGCCTGTTCCCATTCAGGATTCTGGCTGTTGGCGTTCGGCTTCTTTGTCTGCGGTTTTCAGGTGGTGTTCATTGGCGTGCACTTGCCGGCCTATCTGGTGGACCAACACTTGCCAGCCTCCGTCGGCACCACGGTGCTGGCGCTGATCGGGTTGTTCAATATCTTCGGCACCTACACAGCAGGCTGGCTCGGCGGGCGGATGTCCAAGCCGCGTTTGCTCACCGGTCTGTATCTGTTGCGGGCGGTGGTGATTGTGCTGTTCCTCTGGGCACCGGTCACCCAGGTCACGGCTTATTTGTTCGGCATGGCCATGGGATTTCTCTGGTTGTCGACGGTGCCCTTGACCAACGGCACGGTGGCGACCTTGTTCGGTGTACGAAATTTGTCCATGCTCGGTGGGATCGTTTTCCTCTTCCATCAGCTCGGCTCGTTCCTCGGCGGCTGGTTGGGTGGGGTGGTGTATGACCGAACCGGGAGTTATGACTTGATCTGGCAAGTGGCGATTCTCTTGAGTCTGGTGGCCGCAGCCCTGAACTGGCCGGTGCGCGAGCAGCCGGTGGCACGTCTGCAAACCCGGATGAGTGCCGCATGAACAGTCTCTGGCCGCGGATGGCTGTAATCGCTATCGGTGTACTGCTGCTGGCCCTGGCGTGGTGGGGCTGGCGTCAGGGTGGTTTGGCATTGATGCAGTTGGGCATGGGTGCTTGCTAGCGAGCGGCGAAGGCGAGTAATTTCGTTTTCTGACGATTGTTCAAGGATGCACCGACATGCTGATGCGCTGGCTTGCAGTCCCCGCGTTGCTGGCGGCTTTTACCGGGTTGGTCCAGGCGGCAGAATGCCCGGAGTTGTTACAAGGCTCATTGCCCAAGCTGCGTGCCAAGGAATCCATCGATCTGTGCCAGCGCTTCGCCGGCAAGCCGCTGGTGGTGGTCAATACCGCGAGTTTCTGTGGCTTCGCCCCACAGTTCAAAGGCCTTGAGGCGCTGTATCAGCGTTACAAGGATCAAGGGCTTGAGGTGATTGGTGTTCCATCCAATGACTTCAAACAAGAGTCCAAAGATGGCGCAGAGACTGCCAAAGTCTGTTACGTGAACTACGGCGTCACTTTCACCATGACCGAACCGCAGAAAGTCCGCGGCGATGACGCAACGCATTTGTTCAAGGTTCTCGCTGAACAAAGCAGTTCGCCGAAGTGGAATTTCTACAAGTACGTGGTCGATCGCCAAGGCAAGGTGATCGCCAATTTTTCCAGCCTGACCAAACCTGACAATCCCGAGTTCATCGAGGCGGTGGAGAAAGCCCTGGCCTCGGAACCTTGATCGACGCGCACTAAAAAGCCCCGCCTCTGTACAAGAGCGCGGGGCTTTTTCAATTCAGGCGGCGAGCGAGCCAAGCTCGCCGTGAATCATCAGAAACGGTAGGTCGCGCCTACACCGAAACCGTTCGCCCAGTTTTCATACTTGGCGTTGTAGGTCTGGCCACGGTTGTTGCTGTTGTTGACCTTGACCGACTCTTCTCGCAGGTACGAGTACGCCAAGTCGATGGTCAGGTCGTCGGTCGGGCTCCAGCCGGCGCCCAGGCTGAAAATCTTGCGATCGCCTGTCGGAATGCGCGGGGAACGGTCGACGTTATTGGTCGGTGCCTGGTCGAAAGACAGGCCGGTACGCAGCACCCATTCCTTGTTCAGCTGGTAGGACGCGCCGATGGCGTGAGCCCAGGTGTCGTGCCAGTTCTGTTCTTCGGTGATGGTGCCGAACTGGCCATTCAGGATGCCCGGAACGCCTTTGTTTTCGACGGTGATTTCTTTCAGGCGGCTCCAGCGAGTCCAGGTGCTACCTGCGTAGAGGGTCCACTTGTCATCGAGTTGATGAGTGAGCGAGAAGTCCACCGACTCAGGCGTCGTCAGGTCCAGCGAAGCATCGTACTTCTGGCTTGGGTTCTGACCCACGGCCGCGAGGACGTTGTAGTTAACCTTGGTATCACCTTCGAGCTTGTACTTCACTTTCGAATGATAGGTCAGGCCGACGCGCGTACTGTCGGTGGCTTGAACCAGCACGCCGATGTTGTAGCCCAGCGCGGTGTCGTCGCCCTTGATCTTGACCTTGCCGTCCGGCGCGGCCTGGGTGATCGACAGGTTCGATTCCAGGGTGCCGTCAATGCGGTTGATGGTCGGACCGAAACCGATCGACACCTTGTCGTTGAAGGCATAGCTGACGGTTGGCTGCAGGGTTACGATTTTTACTTCGCTCTTGCTGCCGAAGTAACGGCCGGCAAAGCCGTTCTCATAGTCGGTCACCAGGCCGAACGGGGCGTACATGCCAATGCCGAATGCCCAATGGTCATCGATTGGCTTGACGTAGTAACCCATCGGCACGGCGATGAAGGGAACCATGTCGCCATCGTTGCTGCCGCTGTTCGGGCTGGAGCTGGCGTGGCTGATGTCAGTGTGTGCGTCGAGCAGTGCAGCGCCGCCGGTCACTTGTTCGCGCTTGAGGCGAGACATGCCGGCAGGGTTGCCGAAAATGGTGCTTGCGTCGTCGGCAGAAGAAGATCGCCCGGCAAAACCTGTGCCCATCCCGCTGATGCTTTGTTCGTTGATGGCAAAGCCACTTGCGAAGATCTGGGTGGATGCCAAGGCAACGGCGAGGCTAAGGGTGGTTTTGAGCATTACTTTTTTCATTATTAGAACTCCTGGTGATCACCGGGGCGAAAATTACCAACATTTTCGTCCGGGCGCTATAGCCTGTATCGCTTGAGTTAGAGCGGTTTTGTAGGACAATCCGACCAGAATCGCGACAAGTTGTGCGATTTTCGGAAAAGGGTGGGTCAGCAGGCGACCTGATTCAACGATGAAACACAGGTGTGCCAGGCGTAGGTGAAATCTCTCAGACGACCTTGGGGCTGGAAAGTCTGGCGCCAGATTCGGGCCATTCCCAAGAGGTCATCGGAAGCGGGGAGAGGAGTGTTCTGTTCTTCTATCAGCAGCCAGGCGATGGCAGTGGCGTAACGCAGGTTGACGGTCAATTCCAGATGCGGCCCGCTAAGAAAAGCATGCTGGCTGGCGAGGCCGCGAACCAGGCTCGCCCTATCGGGGTCCAGGGCCAGGTAGTGATCCCAAAGGGCTTGGTGGCGGGGCTCGGCGATTCGATACAAACCGTGTCCACGGCGGTCATGCAGGGCGGAACCAAGGGCTGACTGACTGGCGGCGATGCCCAGCAGCAGGGATTCTGCAGTTGCGCTATGGCGTCCGAGATAGATCAATGTCGGACGGATCACATAACGACATAGTTCGCTGGCAGCGATACCCATAAAGCCCTCGAAACCTGAAGTGGTCGGCGATACCTGAAGGGGGCCTTGGCAGCAATGATCGATTCAGGCTCGCCGGAAGCGGATCAAGCCGCTTGAGTTGAAGTGTAGTGTCATTATTTCGCTGTAAAGGACTGTTTTTAAAATATTTCCGGCTTCGAGTTATAACCGTTATATCGGTTGGTGCTTAGCCGTAGACCACGAAATAAGAAATATCGGGCAATAAAAAGCCCCGCTTTTCAGCAGGGCTTTTGAGGTTTTCAGCCTTTCTGGCGTCTCAGGCAACCAGTGCCTGGCGAGTACGTTCGATCACAGCCTGCAGCGGTTCTGCGCTGGAGTATTGATCGGGGTACAGGCGTTCGCTGTGACGAGCGATGCCGTGTTCATTGACCAGAGTGAAGCTGAAACAGCCTTTGCGAGCGGCCATGATCAGGCAGTTCATTGGAGCAAAAGCGTTGGTTAGGGTGCGAATGGCATCCTGAGTGTGGATTTGAGTGGACATAATTGGTGTTCCTACAAGCGACACGGATAAGAGCCGTGCAAAGTTAAAACGTTCCAGTGACGACGACCACCATTGGTCGAACGAAGAACCCGACTGGAACAAAGCAGCCAGTTTGAAGCGCTGATAAATTGGCGCGCTTGGGCTGGCAGGTAGGTACTTAGGAGGGCAGGCAACACAGCAAGGGCAAAGGTTCTGGGCCCGGGGTGAAGATCCTGATCAATTTGCAGGTTGGTTCGGTCAGAGTAAGTGAGCTTCGCAACACCCTTCGCTTTCGATTCAAAGGCTGTGTTGGCGCAAGATTTACCTGGAAACCATCGAGGTGGTCGATCCCGCTTTGTCGGTAGAGGCTTCTCTTGGAGAAGGCTGACCGGGGGGATTTGTTCGACCAGAATTGACTTTCAGCTTGGTACTAACGCCGCGGATACTAACGGATTGAATGGCTGAAGGGAAGCCTGTTCGCAAAAAAGATCGCTGGAGTGCCTGCCGACCAGTCCCGGTTGAGTGATCGGAAGAACCACCGGCAGACCCCGCGCCCCGTAATAGCCCGGAACCCGACCGTTGATCCGAGAAGACGATCGAGCCAGGATCAATCTGTAGAGCGGGTTGCCCGGGTTTATCCCAAGACTTTGCGGAAAAACGCGCCGAAAAAGCGCATCGATATAACCGCCTCGCAGGTACTTGTGCACATAAGTTGCGCGGACTGTCATCCCACTGTCATCCTTGCTTCAACGGGAGTGGGTGCCTGTAACGAAAATTTAAGTCAATGAAAAACATCGCTTTTTTTTACTGGTGAAAAAATCGTCAGTTTGACTGCGAGCCCCATTCCACAGGGCTTTGCGCGAGTTCAAAGGCGGTTGTCCACTGAGTTATCCACAGCTTCTGTGGATTGTCCCAAGCGCTTGCTCTAGGACGGGCGTGCAGGCTTTTTTCGACTTTACCTGTACGAAAAAAAGAGTAGAGTGGCGCGCCTTCCGATCTGCCCCACAGTGCTTTATGAAGTTTCGCTCAGTATCAGTCTCTACTCCCTCAACATCCCCCAGTGTTACCCCTCCCAAGCGCTTTTCGATGCGCGTGGCCGAGTGGCTGCTGGACAGCCCGCGCCTGGGCGAAAACGCCAACGTCAAACACTTTGCCGGACGCTTGCTCAAGCAGCCTGCCCGTGAAGGCGTGGTGGCCGCGCAAAGCCGTCTCGGCCAGCTGATGTGCCGCGAATGCGGTAATGCCCGTGATCGTCGCATTGGCCAGGAACTGTTGCGTCTGGCCGCGCGTGCGGGCGACCGACGCGCACTACAGGAACTGGGCCTGACCGAAGACTGAGCTGTCCAAGACCTGACGCCTTGGTTAACCTTCACGCTTTATCTAATCGGCAGGAGTGGCTATGGCGATGGACTTGACCAGCGCATTGCTGGGTCTGGCGGGCGCTGGACTGCCGTTACTGGTATTGGCCTGGCAGCTTCAGCGTCGGGCGAGTGCGGGGCAGGCCGAGCTGGCGCTGCTGGAAGAGCGCCTTGCCATCGCCCAACTGACGCAGGACGGCTTGAATGCTCAGCTTGACACCTGCCGTGATGAAATCGCCGACCTGAGCCAGGCCAACGCCGCCAAACAGGCCGATCTGGCCGCCGTGCGCCGTGAAGTCGAACTGCTCCAGATCGAACGCGACGACGCCCGCGACGCGGCCCACGCCTGGAACATCGAACGCGCTGGCAAAGAGGCTGAGTTGCGCCGCCTCGACGCGCAGGCCGCCTCCCTCAATGCCGAGCTGCGTGAGCAGCAGGAAAGCCATCAGCAGCGCCTCAACGACCTTCAAGGCTCGCGAGACGAGCTGCGCGCGCAATTCGCCGAGTTGGCGGGCAAAATCTTCGACGAACGTGAGCAGCGTTTTGCCGAAACCAGTCAGCAGCGTTTGGGGCAGTTGCTCGATCCGTTGAAGGAACGTATCCAGTCGTTCGAAAAACGCGTCGAGGAAAGCTATCAGGCTGAAGCCCGCGAGCGCTTTTCCCTGGCCAAGGAACTGGAACGGCTGCAACAACTGAACCTGCGCCTGAGCGACGAAGCCACCAACCTGACGCGGGCCTTGAAAGGGCAGAAAACCCAAGGCAACTGGGGCGAACTGATTCTCGAGCGGGTGCTTGAGCATGCGGGGCTGGAGAAGGGGCGTGAGTACCAGACCCAGGTCAATCTCAAGGGGCCGGACGGTGAGCGCTTCCAGCCGGATGTGATTATCTACCTGCCCGGCGACAAGCAGGTCGTGGTCGATTCCAAGGTCAGCCTCACGGCTTATCAGCAATATGTGGCGGCCGAGGACGACGCCATCGGCCAGATCGCCATCAAGCAGCATGTGCTGTCCCTGCGCAGTCACGTCAAAGGCCTGGCCGGCAAGGACTACAAGCGGCTCGACGGTTTGCACAGCCTGGATTTCGTTCTGCTTTTCGTCCCGATCGAAGCGGCGTTTTCTGCGGCGTTGCAGGCTGAGCCGACGCTGTTTCAGGAGGCATTCGACCGCAATATCGTGATTGTCAGCCCGACCACGTTGCTGGCCACTTTGCGGGTCATCGACAGCCTGTGGAAGCAGGAGCGCCAGAGCCAGAACGCCCGGGAAATCGCCGAGCGCGCCGGTTGGCTATACGACAAGTTCGTGTTGTTCATTCAGGATCTGGACGAGGTCGGCAATCGCCTGCAGCAACTGGACAAGGCCTACAGCTCTGCACGCAATAAGCTGACAGAAGGCCGCGGCAACCTGGTCAGTCGCAGCGAACAGCTCAAGTTGCTTGGGGCGCGGGCCAGCAAGAGCTTGCCGGCGGACCTGCTGGAGCGGGCGATGACGGATGTCGATGGCTTGGCCGAGTTACCCGAATAAAGAGCAAAAGATCGCAGCCTTCGGCAGCTCCTACATTGACCGCGTGGAAACCCGATCCTGTAGGAGCTGCCGAAGGCTGCGATCTTTTCGAAGGCAACACAGACCTCAATCATCACCCTACAACGGCAAATGCCGACTCAACAGCGCTCGCAACGCCGCCGGTTTCACCGGTTTGGCCAGGTAATCCAGGCCCGCCGCATGCACTTGGGCTACCGTCTCTGGCCGTCCATCGGCACTGATCACCACCCCCGGCACCGGTTCGCCCAGTTGCGTACGCAACCACGCCATCAACTCGGTTCCCGTCTCGCCATCGTCCAAGTGGTAATCCACCAGCGCCAATTGCGGACGCATCCCGTCGCCGAGCAGCGTCGCGCATTCATCACGGTTGCGCGCGGTCCAGACCTGGCAACCCCAACGTGTGAGCAAACTGTTCATGCCAATCAAAATGCTGTCTTCATTATCGATACACAGCACCTGCGCGCCGCTGGGCACATGACCATTGAGTTCGGCAGCCTTGGCCGGCGCCGCGGTTTGTGCCCGAGCCAGCGGCACACTGACACTGAACACACTGCCGCGACCCGGCCAGGAGCGCACGCGCAAGGTATGACCCAGCACACGACAGAGCCCATCGGCAATCGCCAGGCCCAGGCCCAGGCCTTTCTCGGCCCGGGTCTGGTGGCTGTCGAGGCGTTTGAACTCTTCGAAAATCACCTGCAGTTTGTCTTCCGGAATGCCCGGTCCACGGTCCCAGACCTCCAGACACAGCTCGCCATTGCGCCGTCGAACGCCGAGCAGCACGGGGCCTTTGGCGTAGCGGAAGGCATTGGTCAGGAAGTTCTGCAAAATCCGTCGCAGCAGTTTGATGTCACTGTCGACCCGTAACGCGCTGCCCCGGACCCGGAATTTCAGCCCCTGTTCCTGCGCCAGAGCCTTGAACTCGGCGCCTAACGTATGGAATAACTCATTGAGCATGAAGGGCTTGCGATCAGGGTTGATCTTGCCGTTTTCCAGGCGAGAAATGTCCAGCAGGTCGCTGATCAGGTCCTCGGCCGAGCGCAGTGAACTGTCCAGGTGATGAACCAGTTTCCGGGCTTCACCGGATAAGTTTTCTTCCTGGTGGGAGAGGGCGGCAGAGAACAGCCGTGCAGCATTCAGCGGCTGCATCAAGTCATGGCTGACGGCGGCCAGGAAACGGGTTTTCGACTGATTGGCCGATTCGGCGGTGCCCTTGGCTTCGGTCAGGGCAACGTTGAGTTGCGACAGCTCATGGGTCCGTTCGGTGACCCGTTGCTCGAGGCCTTCGTTCGCTTCGGTCAGCGCCTGCTCGGCCTCGCGGAACGCGGTGATGTCGGTGAAACTCATGACGAAACCGCCGCCGGGCATCGGGTTACCGATCAGCTCGATCACTCGACCATTGGGGAATAACCGCTCGGAGGTATGGGCCCGGCCCTGACGCATCCAGTGCAAGCGACGGGCGACATGCACTTCCGCCTCACCGGGGCCGCACAGGCCGCGCTCGGCGTTGTAGCGAATGATGTCGGCAATCGGCCGGCCAACGCTGATCAAACCGTCGGGGTAGTTGAATAACTCAAGGTAGCGCCGGTTCCAGGCCACCAGCTTCAGCGACTGGTCGACCACGCTGATGCCTTGGGTGATGTTCTCGATGGCGCCTTGCAGCAGGGCGCGGTTGAACTGCAGCACCTCTGAAGTTTCGTCGGCGATTCGCACGACATCCTCAAGTTGCATTTCCCGACCTTCGATGGCGGCTTTTACCACTGCCCGGGTCGAAGATGCGCCGAGTACACCAGCCAGCAAGCGTTCGGTATGGGCGATCCATTCACCGTCCGCGTTCTGGTTCGGATTGAAGCCTTTGCCCTGACGGTAGGCGAAACGGATGAAGCTCTGACGAGCGCGTTCTTCGCCGACAAAACGGGCGGCCAGTTGCAGCAAGTCGTTGATCTGTACCGCCAGCATCGAACGGGCGCTCGGGCGGGCGCTGATTTCCTGGCCGATGAAGCGGCCGGCCTGCCAGTGCTCCGAAACCCGCGTGCGTGACAGTAACGAGACCCAGGCGAACAAGGTGAAGTTGCCCGCCAGAGACAGCACCACGCCTTGAGTCAGCGGGGTGATCGGCAGATTCAACGGGTTGCCTTGCAACCAGGCCAGGCCCGGAAAACTGCTCAGCGGCAAGCCAAGACTGTTGGCGGCGATTGGCAACACCAGGGTGTAGAACCAGAGGAATGTCCCGGCTGCCAGCCCGGCGAATACACCACGACGGTTAGCCTGTTTCCAGTACAGCGCACCGAGCATGGCCGGGGCCAGTTGGGTCACGGCGGCGAAGGCGATCTGGCCGATGGTTGCCAGGCTTGCGGTAGAGCCCAGCAGTCGATAACTGACATAGGCCAACAGCAGAATGACCACGATGCTCACCCGCCGCACCGAAAGCATCCACTGGCGGAACACTTCGAACGGTCGCTCGGCGTTGTTACGCCGCAGTAACCAGGGCAGCAACATGTCGTTGGAAAGCATGGTCGACAGCGCCACGCTGGCCACGATCACCATGCCGGTCGCCGCCGAAGCACCGCCGATAAACGCCAGCATCGCCAAGGCAGGGTGAGATTGGGCCAGGGGCAGGCTGATGACGAATGAGTCCGGCAGTACCGAACTGGGCAGCATCATCTGGCCGGCCAGCGCGATCGGCACGACAAACAATGCCGCCAGCGCCAGATAGGCCGGGAACACCCACTTGGCCAGACGCAGATCCTGGGGCTCGATGTTTTCCACCACGGTCACATGGAACTGCCGGGGCAGACAAATGATAGCCATCATCGCTACACCGGTTTGCACCACCATGGACGGCCAGTTGATGGTTTCTTTCCAGTACGCTTCGAGGCGCGGGGCGAGCATGGCCTGGTCGAACAGGTCGTCGAAACCGTCGTACAGGCCGTAGGTCACGAATGCGCCGACCGCGAGAAACGCGAACAGCTTGACCAGCGATTCAAAGGCGATTGCCAGCACCATGCCGCGGTGGTGTTCCGTGGCGTCAAGGTTGCGGGTACCGAAGACGATGGTGAACAGCGCCAGCACCAAGGATACGATCAGCGCCGTGTCCTGCGCGCGCGTGCCCATGGCGTCGGCACCGGCGCCGATCAGCAGGTTCACCCCCAGCACGATGCCCTTGAGCTGCAAGGCGATGTACGGCAGCACGCCGACCAGACAGATCAGCGCCACCACCACCGCCAGCGACTGGGATTTGCCGTAGCGGGCGGCAATGAAGTCGGCGATGGAGGTGATGTTTTCCTGCTTGCTGATCATCACCATTTTTTGCAGGACCCACGGCGCGCACACCAGCAGCAGGATCGGCCCGAGGTAGATCGGCAGGAATGACCAGAGTTGTTCGGCCGCCTGGCCCACGGCACCAAAGAAGGTCCAACTGGTGCAATAAACGGCCAGCGACAGGCTGTACACCCAGGCACGCACCCGTGGCGGCAACGGTGTGCTGCGACGGTCGCCATAAAAGGCGATAGCGAACAGGATGGCCATATAGGCCAGGGCGACGGTGGCGATCAGCCCGATGGACAGCGACATGGGAACTCCAGACAAAAGACATCCGGGACTCCGCCCGGTCAGGACAGTCTCGCATGACCGCTTGAGTTAGTCAGTGTCGACCAAGGTCGTGGCGTGGTGGGGTGTCGCAGGTTGGGAGACCGTCAGATCTTTGGTGCCTGTGTGGGCTTCATCGCGAGCAGGCTCGCTCCCACATTGGATCCATGCCGGTCACTATTTATGTGTCTATTGAAGATCAACTGTGGGAGCGAGCCTGCTCGCGATAGCGGCCTCACTGACTCAACGCAATATCAATCAACCGATGCAGCTCTTCAACCTCCAGCGCCTGCGCTGCAAACAGGATGCGAAACACCGTCGGCGCCACCACCATATTGATCAGTCGATCGACACTTGGCTTCGGCTGCTCGGGATAGCGATTCAGAATCGTCTCCAACTGCCCGCCAATGATCGTCACGCAATAGCCCGGCGTGGCGCTGGATTGCACGTCGCGCATCATGTTCCGCCCGGGTTCGGAACTCATCTCGTCCAGATACTGCTCCGCCCAGGCCCGCACGTCACCGCGCAGGCTGCCGGTGTTGGCCGGTTCGCTGTCGGGGCGCATGCGGGCGAGGGCGACGTCGGCCAGTAGCGAGGACAGATCACCCCAGCGTCGGTAAATGGTCGACGGCGTCACCCCGGCCCGGGCAGCGATTTGCGGCACGGTCACGCTCGCGCGATCCTGTTTTTCGAGGAGCGCGCGGACTGCCGAATGAATCGACTCTTGCACCCTGGCGCTGCGGCCACCAGGACGTAAACCTTCTTTAATAGCCATGCGGCGGACCTTAACACAAAGAATTTGCTTTAAGCGTTTACCAGTAGCACACTCCGCAAAAGCAAAAAATTAGCTTTTGCGGAGTGTGCTTATGTCCCGTCTAACGTCAAACCGTTCCAGCCTGTGGTTTCTGGCGATCACCTTACTCAGTTTTCTCGCCGCTTCCACCGCGCCAACGCCGTTGTATCACTTGTATCAAGAACTCCTGCAGTTCTCGGCAGCGACCCTGACCCTGATTTTCGGCGTCTACGCCCTCAGCTTGCTGGCGGCATTGCTCACGGTCGGTTCGCTTTCGGATTATCTGGGGCGCAAACCGGTGATTTTTACCGCCGTATTGCTGAACATGCTGGCGATGTTGCTGTTTATCAACGCCGACAGCGTCGCCTGGCTGATCAGTGCGCGGGTCCTGCAGGGTTTTGCCACGGGCATGGCCACCGCGGTTTTAAGTGCGGCGCTGCTGGACACCGACCGTCAGCAAGGGCCGATGGTCAACAGCGTCGCGCCGTTGCTGGGCATGGCGCTGGGTGCCATGGGCTGCGGCGTGTTGGCCGAGTTTGCGCCGCTGCCGCTGCAATTGACCTATTGGGTGCTGTTCGCGCTGTTTGTGATGCAAGCGCTGTACGTCTGGCGCCTGCCGGAAAGCGTCACACGGCAATCGGGTGCCTGGGCCTCGCTGCGCCCGACCTTGCATGTGCCGATTCAGGCGCGGCGTATGCTGTGGCGGGTGCTGCCGATAGATCTGGCGGTTTGGGCGCTCGGTGGTTTTTTCGCTTCCCTGGCGCCGTCTCTGGTGCGGACCGCCACTGGGTCTACCTCGAATCTGATTGGTGGGGCTACGGTGGCCGTGTTGACAGTGACCGGTGCATTAATGATCTACACCTTACGCAATCGGCCGGCCGACAAAGTCTTGCTGTTGGGCGCGAGCCTGCTGCCTGCGGGCGTTGCGCTGATTCTGCTGGCGGTACACAGTGCCAGCCTGCCGTTGTTTTTCTTCGGTACCCTGGTGGCGGGCGGCGGTTTTGGAGCGGGTTTCCTGGGTGCCTTGCGAAGCATCGTGCCGCTGGCCTTGCCTCATGAGCGGGCGGGTTTGATGTCGGCGTTTTATGCGCTCAGTTACCTGGCGTTCTGCTTGCCGTCGTTGCTGGCTGGCGGTCTGACGCGGACCTTTGGCCTGGTGGCAACCACCGATGGTTATGGCGCGGTGCTGATCATTCTGTCGCTTGGGGCGCTGGTCGGGTTGATGCGTGTGCAGACTGTCAAAGTCTGTGGCGTCGATGTTCGATGACCGTTAGCCTTTGAGCCGCCATTTCATTTCGACGGACCGACCCATGAAGATCATCCGCAGCAAATCCTTCACCGGTGACCGCGCCTGGGCGGCGCTGGACATCGCCAACATGAACGGCATCACTACCCGTTTGCACTGGACCGATCAGCCCTATAAATGGCACATCAACGACGGTCAGGAAGTGTTCGTGGTGCTCGACGGACAGGTGCAGATGCGTTATCGCGAAGAAGGCCTGGAAAAGGAAACGCTACTCGAAGTCGGCGATATCTTTTATGCGTCGGTGGGCACCGAGCATGTGGCTCATCCGCTGGGTGTGGCGAGGATATTGGTGATCGAGACTGAAGGCAGCGTCTGATGCTATATCTGTAAAACAGATAACAGTTAGAGATATTACCGGTTATATCGATATTCGATTCGGATCTACCATGAGCTCCACCTCACAAGAGGACAGGAGTTCACCATGACCTGCACCCATAGCGTTAAACCCGGTATCAAACCGCTCAGTCATTTGCAGCATCCTCGTGAGGCCATCCGCCAATTCACCCCCAACTGGTTCGCGGCGACTATGGGCACCGGTGTATTGGCGCTGGCGCTTGCGCAATTGCCGGTGTCGAATCCCGGTCTGCATGCGTTTGCCGAAGGCCTGTGGCTATTCAACATCGCCTTGTTTGTGGTGTTCACGGCCATGTATGCCGCCCGTTGGGTCATGTTCTTCGACGAGGCGCGACGGATTTTCGGCCATTCCACGGTTTCGATGTTTTTCGGCACCATTCCCATGGGCCTTGCGACCATCATCAATGGCTTTCTGATATTCGGTTTGCCGCGCTGGGGTGACGGTGTGATTCATCTCGCCGAAGTGCTGTGGTGGCTGGACGTGGCGATGTCGCTGGCCTGCGGCGTATTGATTCCCTACATGATGTTCACCCGGCAGGAGCACAGCATCGACCAGATGACCGCCGTCTGGCTGTTGCCGGTGGTGGCGGCGGAAGTGGCGGCTGCCAGCGGTGGCTTGCTGGCGCCGCACCTGGCCGATGCTCATTCACAACTGGTGGTATTGGTGACCAGCTACGTGCTCTGGGCGTTTTCCCTGCCGGTGGCATTCAGCATTCTGACCATCCTGTTACTGCGCATGGCGTTGCATAAATTGCCCCACGAAAACATGGCTGCCTCGAGCTGGCTGGCCCTCGGTCCCATCGGTACCGGCGCATTGGGCATGTTGCTGTTGGGCGCCGACGCGCCGTCGATCTTTACCGCCAACGGTCTGTCGGGTATTGGCGAGATCGCCGCTGGGCTTGGCTTGGTGGCCGGCATCACGTTGTGGGGCTTCGGGCTCTGGTGGATGCTGATAGCGCTGTTGATCACCGTGCGTTACTTGCGCGCCGGTATCCCGTTCAACCTCGGCTGGTGGGGCTTCACTTTCCCGCTGGGTGTCTATTCACTGGCTACGCTGAAACTGGCCAGCACCTTGAACCTGACGTTTTTCAGTGTCTTTGGTTGTGTATTGGTGGCAATGCTGGCGGTGATGTGGCTGCTTGTTTCCAAACGGACGGTGGAGGGGGCGTGGCGAGGTGAGCTATTTGTCTCGCCGTGCATTGCAGGATTAAAGAAATAACCTGCAAAGATTAGGTAATCTGTGGCCTGGATCGACGCTCTACATTCCAATAACAGTATCCACGCCACCCAAAGGGACACATGGAAGATGAGTCACCCCTCACAGTTCACCTTGCTTCGAACTCGGCGCTTCTTACCGTTTTTTGTCACGCAGTCCCTCGGGGCCTTCAACGACAACATCTTCAAGCAGTCGCTGATCCTCGCCATTTTGTACAAGCTGACAATCGAAGGTGACCGCTCTATCTGGGTCAATCTGTGTGCGTTGCTGTTTATCCTGCCGTTCTTCCTGTTCTCGGCCCTGGCCGGGCAATTCGGGGAAAAGTTCGCCAAGGACGCACTGATCCGTCTGATCAAGCTCGGGGAAATCGTCATCATGACGGTGGGTGCGGTGGGTTTCATGTTCGATCACCTGTCGCTGATGCTGGTGGCGCTGTTTGCCATGGGCACCCACTCGGCGCTGTTCGGGCCGGTGAAGTACTCGATCCTGCCGCAGGCTTTGCGCGAAGAAGAGCTGGTGGGCGGCAACGGTCTGGTGGAAATGGGCACCTTCCTGGCGATTCTCGCCGGGACGATTGGTGCCGGGATCATGATGTCCTCCAGCAACTACGCGCCGGTGGTGTCCGCAGCGATCATCGGTATCGCCGTGCTCGGTTATCTGGCCAGCCGCAGCATTCCCCGGGCCGTAGCGGCATCGCCGGAAATGCGCCTGAACTGGAACATTTTCAGTCAGTCCTGGGCCACCTTGAAGCTGGGCCTCGGGCAAACGCCTGCGGTATCGCGTTCGATCGTCGGCAACTCATGGTTCTGGTTTGTCGGGGCGATTTATCTGACGCAAATCCCGGCCTATGCCAAGGAATGGATGCACGGCGACGAGACCGTGGTGACGCTGATTCTTACGGTGTTCTCGGTCGGGATCGCACTGGGTTCGATGCTCTGCGAGAAACTCTCCGGGCGCAAAGTCGAGATCGGTCTGGTGCCGTTCGGCTCATTCGGTCTGACGGTGTTTGGCTTGCTGTTGTGGTGGCATTCCGGCGGAATTCCGGACAGCGTTGCCGGCCATGGCTGGATCGAAGTCCTGGGGTTTGGCCACGCCTGGCTGGTGTTGATCGATATCCTCGGGCTCGGAATTTTCGGCGGTTTCTACATCGTGCCGCTGTATGCGCTGATCCAGTCGCGCACCGTCGAGAACGAACGGGCGCGGGTGATCGCCGCCAACAACATTCTTAACGCCCTGTTCATGGTGGTCTCGGCGATTGTGTCGATCGTCTTGCTGAGCCTCGCCAAGCTGTCGATCCCACAGCTGTTCCTGGTGGTGTCGCTGCTGAACATCGGCGTCAACGCTTACATCTTCAAAATCGTCCCCGAGTTCAGCATGCGCTTCATGATCTGGCTGCTTGGCCATTCCATGTACCGCGTCGAACATCGCAACCTGGAGCTGATTCCCGATGAAGGCGCGGCATTGCTGGTTTGCAACCATGTGTCGTTCGTCGATGCGTTGCTGATTGGCGGCGCAGTGCGTCGGCCGATTCGCTTTGTGATGTATTACAAAATCTACAATCTGCCGGTCCTGAACTTCATCTTCCGCACGGCGGGGACGATTCCGATTGCCGGACGTCAGGAAGACATTCAGATCTACGAAAAAGCCTTCACCCGCATCGCCCAGTATCTGAAGGACGGTGAGCTGGTGTGCATTTTTCCAGAAGGCAAGTTGACGGCCGATGGCGAGATCAATGAATTCAAGGGAGGGCTGACGCGGATTCTCGAAGAAACACCGGTGCCGGTGATTCCGCTGGCATTGCAGGGGTTGTGGGGGAGTTTCTTCAGCCGCGATCCAGACAAGGGCGTGTTTCGTCGGCTGTGGTCGCGGGTGACCCTGGTGGCGGGGCCGGCGGTGGCCGTTGAAGTGGCTGAACCGGCGACATTGCAAGGCTTGGTAGGGGAATTGCGTGGGGCCGTTAGATAGTCGGTGACTTTGCGGGCCTCTTCGCGAGCAAGCCCGCTCCCACATTGGAATGCGGTCAAATGTGGGAGCGGGCTTGCTCGCGAAAGCGGTAGTGGCCTAAGCGCTAACCTTGAGCCCTACCAAGCCGGCAATGATCAACGCCACACTGGCCAGCCGAAACAGCGCCATGGATTCACCAAACAAAATGATCCCGGCGATCACCGTTCCGACTGCACCCACCCCGGTCCAGACCGCATAGGCCGTGCCCAGCGGCAATTCCTTCATGGCAAGGCCCAGCAGGCCAAGGCTGATCGCCATGGCGGCAATGGTCAGTGCGGTAGGAAGAGGGCGGCTGAAGCCGTCGGTGTATTTCAGGCCGACGGCCCAGCCGACTTCGAACAGGCCAGCGAAAAACAGAATGATCCAGGACATCAAAGACCTCCATCGATGGATGGGGTCGTCCCCGGATTAATGATTCGATCTAGCCGCGAGGTCGTCCCCGCGTTGCGCCATAGAGTGCCCATCATTAATCCGAGGATCAAGTTTGCGGCTTAATCCGCTGCCTGCTGAGCAGCGATTTGCCGATCTTCTTTCTCGCTCATACGACGGAAATACGTCGAGAGCAGCGCCCCGGAAATGTTGTGCCAGACGCTGAACAACGCGCTGGGCACCGCCGCCAACGGCGAGAAGTGCGCACTGGCCAAGGCCGCGCCCAGGCCGGAGTTCTGCATGCCTACTTCCAGTGCCAGGGATTTGCGCTGGGCCAGTGGCAGGTTGAACAGGCGCCCGGTGAAGTAACCCAGCAAGTAACCGAAGCTGTTGTGCAACATCACCACGGCCATGATCAGCAGGCCGGATTCGGCAATCTTCGCCTGGCTGGCAGCCACTACGGCAGTGACGATGATCACGATGCTCACCACCGACACCAGTGGCAACACGTCTACCGCGTGACGCACTCGATCACCGAGTACCCGCTGGGCAACCACGCCGAGCACGATCGGCAGCAGCACGACTTGCAGGATCGACCAGAACAGCTCCATGAACGATACCGGCAACCAGGCCGAGGCCAGCAGCCAGATCAGTGCCGGGGTCAGCAGCGGAGCGAGGAGGGTGGTGACGGCGGCAATGGCCACCGACAATGCCAGATCGCCACGCGCCAGCCAGGTCATCACGTTCGACGAGGTGCCGCTTGGGCAGCAGCCGACCAGAATCACGCCGACGGCGATTTCCGGTGGCAGGTGGAAAACCTGGCAGAGCAACCACGCCACACCGGGCATGATCACGAAATGGGCGACCACGCCCAGTGCCACGCGCCACGGATGGCGAGCGACCTCGGCGAAGTCTTCGAGCTTGAGGGTCAGGCCCATGCCGAACATCACCAGCCCCAGCAGCGGCACAATGGCGCCTTTCAAGCCGATGAACCAGGCCGGCTGCAGAAACGCCACGACGGCGAAAATCAGTACCCAGTAAGCGAAAGTGTTGCCGACAAAACGACTCAATGCAGCCAGTGCGCGCATGGCCTGATCCTTATTGTTAAGTAGCACCACAAAACCAATGTGGGAGCGAGCCTGCTCGCGATGAGGACTGACATTCAACATTGATGTTGACTGAAACTCCGCTATCGCGAGCAGGCTCGCTCCCACAGTAGGCATCACACGACTTTAAATACCCTGCGGGGTCTCTTCACCACCCAACGCTTCAACCATCGACGGCAGGAAGTCGCCGAAGGTCAGCATCATCAGGGTGAAGCTGGCATCCAGTTGGCCCAGGGCTTCGTCGCCACCGTCCTGTTCCGCCTGATCTTGCAGCAGGTCTTCGAACTTCAGGCGCTTGACCACCATTTTGTCGTCGAGCACGAACGACAGTTTGTCCTGCCAGGCCAGCGACAGTTGAGTGACCACTTTGCCGGTGCTCAGGTGCAACTGGATTTCTTCGCTGGTCAGGTCCTGACGCTTGCAGCGCACGATGCCGCCGTCTTCGTGGGTGTCGCGCAGCTCGCACTCATCCAGCACGAAGAAGTCATTCGCGGCTTTCTGGGTGGTGACCCATTCGGTCATGGTGGCGGTCGGCGACATCTTCACCGTCAGCGGACGCACTGGCAGCGAGCCGATCACTTCACGCAGAGTGGACAGCAGGTCTTCGGCACGTTTCGGGCTAGCCGAGTTAACCAGGATCAGGCCCTGTTTCGGCGCGATGGCGGCGAAGGTCGACGAGCGGCGAATAAAGGCGCGGGGCAGGAAGGCCTGGATGATTTCATCCTTGATCTGATCGCGTTCCTTTTTGTAGACCTTGCGCATTTGTTCGGCTTCGATCTCTTCGACCTTTTCCTTCACCGCGTCGCGTACGACGCTGCCCGGCAGAATGCGCTCTTCCTTACGGGCGGCGATCAGCAGGAAGTCGCCACTGATGTGCACCAGCGGCGCGTCTTCGCCCTTGCCGAATGGCGCGACGAAACCGTAGGTGGTCAACTCCTGGCTTGCACATGGACGCGCCAGTTTGGTGGCCAGTGCAGTTTCCAACGCCTCGGCATCAAAAGGCAGATCTTGGGTCAGGCGATAGATAAGCAGGTTTTTGAACCACATGGGGTGAGTCTCTCCTTTATACAAAGGGGGGCATTATTGTCCTCCGTGTGCCATAGGCCAACCCTTCTCTAAGCCTTTGGAAGGCCTGAGAAAATTAATTAAAAAAGTGCTTGCCAGAGGTTGGGTCGCTCCGTAGAATGCGCGCCACACCGAAAGTGAAGGGTGATTAGCTCAGCTGGGAGAGCGTCTGCCTTACAAGCAGAATGTCGGCGGTTCGATCCCGTCATCACCCACCATTCGCTTTAGTGTTACGCGCAGCGGTAGTTCAGTCGGTTAGAATACCGGCCTGTCACGCCGGGGGTCGCGGGTTCGAGTCCCGTCCGCTGCGCCATATTCGGTAACCTGGAACGCTGAACGCCAGGTCACCACGGAAAGGCCCGCTAACGCGGGTTTTTTTCTGTCTGAAGTTCCTGCAGGGTGTATCGTTTTACCGGTTTTCAGATTTTTTTGATTTTTTATCAATTAAATCAACACTTTATGAAAATCTGTGGCACAATGCGCCCCGCAACGAAGGTAAAGGGTGATTAGCTCAGCTGGGAGAGCGTCTGCCTTACAAGCAGAATGTCGGCGGTTCGATCCCGTCATCACCCACCACTTACTTTCAACGCTACGCGCAGCGGTAGTTCAGTCGGTTAGAATACCGGCCTGTCACGCCGGGGGTCGCGGGTTCGAGTCCCGTCCGCTGCGCCATATTCGGTATCTGGAACGCTGAACGCCAGATCACCACAGAAAGCCCGCTTAATGCGGGCTTTTTGCTGTCTGGGATTTGGCTTTGTGCTGGCTTCACTGAAAAAAGCGACCTGTTCGGGCAGCGCCCGTCAGTTAGGACTTGAACACCGCAGCCCCTGTGGGAGCGAGCCTGCTCGCGATAGCGGCGGGTCAGCCAACATTGATGCTGAATTCACCGCCGTCATCGCGAGCAGGCTCGCTCCCACAGGTTCTGCACCTGACCAGCATTGACCTGTTCGGGTCGCTTTTTTCGTTTCTGCCTTGCCTATTGTTCTGCGTTACGGCTGTGCCGGTAGTCGCTGACGGCCTCGTACACCGCTTTGCGCAACCGGTTGATCCCGCCAATCGGCCTATGGGCTTCAAGACCGAACCATGGGTTGAACGACAGGTTGTCGCATTGCAGGTTCAGCGCCGGCCTGTCGAAATCCTGGGCGGGCAGTTTGATCCTGGCCACGGTTTCGAAGGGCGCGTCGTGTTCACGCCACTCGATGCTGGTGTCTTCGATCGGCATGTATTTACCCGCATCCTGGCGCTGGATCTGCAAGGCGAAACACGCCGGCACCCGATCGGTCGACAGCTGCTGGTTCAGCGCGCTGCGCAGAAAGTTCGGCAGGTTTTGATTTTGCGTGGGCAGCACGTAGGCCGGGCAGTTATCAGGATCCGGTATCACCCGGAATTTGGCATTGGCTTCACCAAACTTGTACGGCGACACCGAAAAGTAAGTGGTCTGCGTCGGGCTTGCCGGGGCGGGGGAGAGCGTCGCCAGTGCAATAAACAGATGGCGAACCTGCCAGGTGCGCGGGTCCCAACCCGGGAAGAACGCCGTCACCTTTTTGCCATCAGCCTGAGCGGCCACATTCTGACGATACTCGGCGACATCACTGACAAAGAAGTTCGGATGGTTGAACATCACGAAATCCTGTTCGCTGCGCCCTTGTCGGTCACTCAGCAACTGTTTACCAGGCACATCGAGCAGTTTGATCGCCATGCCCCGGGCATCGCGGATGCTGTCGAACTGCGGATACGCATTGCCATTGGACAACCGCATCGTCGCTTGCCAGGTTTTGCCGGGTTCGCTGAACACGCCTTGACGTAATTCCGCTGCCAGATCCGGCAGCACCTGAACCTCGGCCTTCACGCAGCCATGGGCCTTGGCATGGGCATCGCGCAGATAGCGGGTACTTTCACGGTGTTGATCGACGATACGCACGGCCGTCTGGATGATGTCCTGGGTCATTGCCGCTTCGCCGTCCGGAATCAGTTCTTCGGCCGATACCGGGCCGCGATGCTGCCAGGCGGACCAGGCCATGATCAGCGCCCAGCCGAGCAAGCCCAGACCCAGTAACCACAGCAGGGTTTTGCCGAGGAAGGCGCCCAGGCGCAACCAGAGAGTAATCAGCATGGGTCAATCCTTTTGACTGAGGCGGCGGTCTGGCAATTGCGACTCCATCGGGCCGCCCAACACTTTCAGGTATTCCAGCAGCGCCCAGCGTTCCTCCGGTTGCAGCAGACGACCAATGACGCCGTTACCGCGCTCACCTGCGCGGAACTCGTGACCGCTGTTGTGATTACCGGTGATGCGCGTGTCGAACACAAAACCGTTGGTGAAGGCTTCGGTGCGATAACCCAAATGTTTGGGGTCGTATTCGAAGGTGCCCTTGTAGAACGTGGTCGTGCGTTCATCCTGGGGCGAGAGCAGTTGATAAATGCTCGGTACCGAACCGTTGTGCAGAAACGGCGGCGTGGCCCAGACGCCCGCCAGTGGTCGGGCTTTGTAGCTACGCAATTCCTGAACGCCGATCGGCAGGCCGAATCCGTCCAAGTTCGGGCGCTCTGCGGGTGTCACGTTGGCTTCGCGGTAGGCCTGGTTGCTCACGAAAGCAGTGACGTAAGCCAGCCCCTTGGCCACTGACAACCGGCTCATATCCAATGGTTCTGCGGGTTTGGGATGCAGTTGTACGTCCAGTTGCGCAAGCTCTGCCGGATCCCACTGCAAGGCCGTCAGATCGAAGCGATGATCAGCAATATTGTTGGCGGCGCCGGGGTCTGTGCCAATCGCCTCCACAGGCACTAATTTCAGATGATGCACCGGTCTGCCGTCGCTTTGAGTGACGCGGGGTACATGGCACCCGGCGCAGTTTTCCGCGAACAGTTCGCGGCCTTTTGCGGCCAGTGGCTTGTCGATGTTGCCCAGCAGGGCTTCCGGCCAGGCGGGCGGTTTGAGTCGTTGCAGGGTTTCTTCGATCCGGTGCAGATCGCGCACCCGGACGCTGGACGGGTAGCGGTCGTCGCCTTTGAGCGGCTGCCCGCTGCTGTCGAAGAAATTCAGCGTGGCGCCCACACCCAAGGCTTCTCCGATATTACGGGCCATCGGTTGCTGCGCCGAGCCGTTCCACTGCACCCAGTCGAAGGTCCACATGTCCCACAGTTGCGGGTAGTCCACCGGAGCGTTGGCCACACGGTAGTTGGCGGGTGAAATCGCGTCGCCGAAGCTGGCGTTGGCAATGCGCCCGAAGGCATCGGTGCGGCCGGGGCCCTCTTCGGTGGGGTAGAGGCCGCGATGGGTGTCGTTCCAGGCCACTTTCAAGAAGGTATCGAGTGAGACTTTAAAATCCTGGCGTAGCTGTTGATGCCGTGCGTCGTAGTCCTGACCCAGAACGTTGCGTGCGAAACGTTCGAACTTCCAGGGGTTGTAGTAAGTCGAGGCGAGGCTGGCCACCAGTGCCTGGCCGAAGCTGCCGCCTCGCAGGGTCGGAACGCTGGATGGCAACACATGCTGGGCCGAGCCGCCGTCGATGCGTACGGCCTGGCCATTGAAGCGCAATTCGCCGGTGTGGCAGGCGGCGCAGGTGATGTCCAGAAACTCGTCCTGGCTGCCGGGGTTTTGATGACGGGCAAAACCGACGGGCAGGTTACCGGGGTTGTTCGGCGTGGCTTTCTGGCTCGGGTCGATCAGAAAACCAAAGCGTGCGAGGTATTCAGGTGCGGCGAATCGTTTTTGCGAGAAGGGCAATTCCAGGGCGTTGAACCAGTCATAACGCAAGCCTTTGACCTGGGTACCTTGAGGTGTGAAGTAGTAAGCCTGGCGGTCGGCGGCGCTCCATTGCTCCAGGTAATTCACCTGTTGCGCCGGTGACCAAACCGGCAATTTCGGGTTGGCGACGTAATACAGCACTATGGCGAGGCCTAGCCCCAGTAATACTGCGATCAGAATCAGCAAGCGGAATATGAGGCGCAAGATAAACATCCTTGTCAATTTGTAGCTCTCTTATGCCTCAGCTGACGAAGTGCGGCAAGAGGCCATTACGTCAGAGGCTGTGGGAACCGGTCCTTGAGTCTGTAAGAGCCAAATGACAGAAGCTTCATCGTTCTATGGCCGAAATGCGTTTAAACACCTGAACTTATCAGACGTTTCCTGCTCTCATGCCGGTAGCCATTGGTCGTGGCGGCCTGATAAGCTCGCGGCTTTACTCGATTGCCCTTTAGGCGCATGAACAAGGAAATAGCATGAAACAGCATCGGTTGGCGGCGGCGGTGGCCCTGGTTGGCCTGGTACTTGCGGGTTGTGATTCGCAGACCAGCGTAGAGCTGAAAACCCCGGCGCAAAAAGCTTCCTACGGTATCGGCCTGAACATGGGCAAAAGCCTGGCTCAGGAAGGCATGGATGACCTGGATTCCAAAGCGGTAGCCCAAGGCATCGAAGATGCCGTCGGCAAGAAAGAACAGAAGCTGAAAGATGAAGAATTGGTCGAAGCCTTCGCCGCACTGCAAAAGCGTGCCGAAGAGCGTTTGGCCAAGATGAGCGAAGAGTCGGCAGCCGCCGGCAAGAAGTTCCTTGAAGAAAACGGCAAGAAAGCGGGCGTCGTCACTACGGCTTCCGGCTTGCAATACGAAGTGGTCAAGAAGGCCGATGGCGCACAGCCCAAGCCGACCGACGTAGTGACTGTTCACTACACCGGTAAATTGACCAACGGCACCGTTTTCGACAGTTCCGTCGAGCGCGGCAGCCCGATCGATCTGCCGGTCAGCGGTGTGATTCCGGGTTGGGTCGAAGGCCTGCAACTGATGCACGTTGGCGAGAAGTACAAACTGTACATCCCTAGCGAACTGGCTTACGGCGCCCAAAGCCCAAGCCCGGCGATTCCAGCCAACTCGGTGCTGGTATTCGACCTGGAACTGCTGGCCATCAAGGATCCAGCAAAACAAGACGCCGCCAAGTAATCAGCGTCTGCTCGAAAAACAACGCCTCGCTTATGCGGGGCGTTGTTGCATCTGGGGTTCAGGGGAGGTAAACAAAGCGAACGGATGCGGTACGCTGGAGTCATAGCCAGTGAGGACGTCATAGCTAGACGGGCCGAGGCGCCAAGTCAATGAAATCTTGGGTTTTTTTATGTGAGTAAAAAACGCCCGATCTGAGTCAGGCCCTTATGAAACGGGGCTTTCAGCGATGAAATGCAGCTCTGTTCACAAGGTTATCCACAATTTGTGTGGATAACATTTCAGTGGGAGGAACAAATGAAAACGCCCTGGAATTTCGCTCGTTTCCTGCCTCTGGCCGGACGCCTGCTCGCCCGTGGTCGTTTGCCGACCCTGCTGTTCGCTGTTGCCAGCAAAGGCGCGAGCCAGGGCAATCGCCTGGGTAAACTCAAAGATGATCTGCGTTTGTTGCAGGCACTCTGCCTGGCCTACTGGCGTGGCGAGTACCGGGCCATCAGCCCAAAAGCAATGGTCTCGGTGGTGGCCGGCCTGATGTATTTCCTGAGCCCGGTGGATGCCATCCCGGATTTCATCCCGGTATTCGGCATGCTCGACGACATTGCCGTGCTGGCCTGGTTGATGAAAGTCCTCGATGACGAACTCAACGCCTTCCGTGCCTGGCGCAAGCGTCAGCTGCCGGAAAAGCTCGCGGTGGTCGAACGCCTGCCTGATACCCCGGAACAACTGCAACTTCAGGGCCCGAAAAAAACCTGAACCGATTCAGGATCATCCATATTCATACCCCCGCGACCTTGGCCGCTGTTAGGATTACACTTCTAGGGAAAAGCGCCGACTCGCTAAGTGTCGTTGTCCTACGGGGTAGTCATGGATATTCAGATAATTACACGCGAAGGCGAACCCGAATATGCGGTTCTGCCATGGGCTCAGTATCAGGCTCTACTGAAAGCAGCAGGCATCAAGCAACAACCACCGCGCGACGCCACAGTGCCTCCCGCGGCGGCATCCGACCAGATTCTTCCGGGTCTGGATCAACTACGCAATTTGCGCGAAGGGAAGGGCATCGCCATTGAGGCGCTGGCCCGCACGGTAGGCATCAGCCCGTCATATCTCGCCTTGATCGAAAGCGGTGAGCGTCAACCCGACGCTGCTATTCGCCGCAGCCTCGCCTGGGAATTGACGGTGCCAGGATGGAGGGATGAATCGTGAGCGTACGCATCAGTCGTCAACATTGGGACGGATTGTTGGGGGAGCTGGATCAGGCGCGTCGTCAGCGCCATCTTTTGACTTATCGGGCGTTGCTGGAGCGTTTGCAGCTACCCACGCCGGCCATGCAAACCTTGACCGCAGCCCTTGAGCACCTGGCGGCGCTGGATGCCAGAGCCGAGCAGCCGTTGCGCAGCTCGTTGGTGATCAGCCAGGGCGCCAGCCGCTTGCCGCGCACCGGCTTCTTCGAATGTGTCGAGCGCCTCGGGCGCTTTTCCGGCCCGTCCGATGGCGTGGCTGCCGCGTCCTGGCATGCCTCGGAAGTGGTGCGGGTGTTCGAATACGAGTACCCCGAGTCGGCGGAAGCCTGAGTGTTTTTACGACTCAAGGCGCGGGCCAGTTACTGGCTGGCTCGCCGGTTGTTCCACTGGTCGTGGTTTGTGCGTCAGCCGCGAGGCTGGAGTTGGCTTGAGGGCCAGTTCGCCCGCATGGCGAACCTGGGTGATGTCGGCGCCCAGAGCTTCTACGGCCACATTCTGACCTTTCGCGGCGTCGGTCTTGGGGCACGCGAGGAGGGGGTGCGATTACTGCGCCTGGCGGCTTTGGCGGGGGATGGCAAGGCGGCCTATCAGGTTGGCGTGATCAGCCTCGCGGGAACGCCGAGCAAGGCGCCGGATCCGGTTGAAGCCGCTCGCTGGTGGGAAATGGCGGCGAAGGCCGGGCATCCGCTGGCTGAGATCAAATTGAAAGAATTGGCGTCTCGTGGTTCTGCAGATTAAACCATTGTGTGTCTGACAAACGAACGTGGCGTGAGGGAAACCTTCCGCCACGTTTGCGTTTTTACCTGCTTGTTGATTAATGGAGTGATCATTAGCGAATCGCCCCACATCAACATCATCCTTTCCTGACTTCTTTCCTGATCGATCCCCCGCAAAGTCTCGCGCGTTTATTGCCGGGCAGATCCATCGGAGATTTCCTTCAAGTTGTAGCTGTTTGCATGAACTGGTGCGCGATGCGCTCCATCGATAGTCTTGGGGTTGTCACTGCAAATTCAGTGACAGGGCGTGGAAGCCCTTCTATCGTTAGGCGCATCAAGCGCCACCAGTTCGGCGTTTTTTATCGTCTGTGTTTTATGGTGGCTGTGCGCGGGGCGCTTTCGAGTGCGCCAGGTGCCTAACGTCCTGGTCTTCCACACCTGCGTACAGCCGCCACCTATTGCGTGGAAGTGATTTCTGGCGGCTCCAATCCATACGTTAGGAATCAAATAATGACGGCAATTACCCCTGATCCACCCTACGAAAAACCAATTCCCCACCCCAAAAGCCGCTTCATGGCGCTCACCAGCAACTGCACCGACATGCCCACCCTGTTCGTCGATACCCACGCGCCACTCGATATCTTGACCGACGCCGCCAGCTATCGAATTCGTGCCGTCACCCAGGTGCTTGAGAACCTATCCATGCGCGGCTCAGTCGAGTGTGATTCGACGATACTCAGCGACTTTGCCTTGCTCTGTGCCATTCCACTGCGCGATGGGTGTGATGTGCTGGATGTGATTGGGCGACGGTTGCGGGCTCGGCCTTCGGAGTAGCGTCGCGCGGGTTTTTGTGGCGAGGGAGCTTGCTCCCGCTGGGCTGCGCAGCAGCCCCAAAACCTGACATCCGGTTTTTCAGGCATACCGCAGTGTTTGGTTTGGCGACTGCTGCGCAGTCGAACGGGAGCAAGCTCCCTCACCACAAGAGCAAGATCAAAAGATCACCGATGACCTGAGATCAGTGCCTCTTCGACGACAGGCACCGCCAAGCTATCAATCACATGCACGCTATACCCCGGCACATTCTTCGCGTGATGCTTGGCCTGTGATGCCATTTCCGCCAACTGGCTCGCATCGAGTTGTCCGCAGGCCTGTGGATGCAAATGCACCACGCCGATGGACAGCGACAGCAATGGAAACTCTTGCCTTATGCCCTGGCGATTGGGAGCGATGAAGCAGCCGGCTTCCAGGTGTTCGCTACGATAGAAGCGTCGGCATTGGCTGTGGAAGTCATCCAGCAGTTGATTCAGGCGCTTGCGCCAGTCTTCCGGGCCGAGTACCAGCAGGAAGTCATCGCCGCCGATATGGCCGACGAAATCGCGGGAAGGGTCGACGCGATCGTTCAGGCATTGCGCCAGGCACAGTAGGACTTCATCCCCGCGACCGTAGCCGTAGATGTCGTTGAAGGGTTTGAAGCTGTCGATGTCCACGTAGCAGATCACCGATTCCCGTTCCTGTTGCAGCAGCCGTGTCAGGCACTGCTGGATCGGTACGTTGCCCGGCAGCAGGGTGAGCGGGTTGGCGTAGCGGGCTTGCTGGATTTTCAGTTCGGTAATCAGCTTGAGCACGTCGATCACTCGGCCCAACCCCAGATAGCCGCCGTTGAGGGTGATGATGAAGTCTTCTTCGATGCGCTGACGGGCGCGGCTGGTGATCAGGCGGCTGACCTGTTGCAGCGACTGGCTCAGCTCCACGGCGAGGAAGTCGTCGCTCATCAAGCGGCTGATGGGCTTGCGGGCGAACAGGTCGGTGGCAAAGGGCTTGAGCAGGGCATCCGAGAGCGAATGACGGTGGACGATGCCGCAGGGCTGGCCCTGTTCGTCGAGCACCGCCAGGGAGTTCAGGTTGGCCTGGCGGCGGAAGGCTTCCAGCACGGTGGCGGTCGGGGTGTCGTTGGTCACCGCCGGTTGGTCGTTGAGCAGGGCACTGAGGTCACTGACTTCATCGTTCAGAGCCACCGCAGTGCTGTCTTTTTTGGGCATCAAGGTTCGAGCATCGCGAGGTGGGTGCTCCTGGGGCCGGCAGAGCAGATAACCCTGGACCAGATCGACGCCCATTTCGGTCAATACCGCCAGTTCTTCCGGCAATTCGATGCCTTCGGCGATCACTTTTGCCCGCGAAGCCTTGGCGATCTGCAGGATCGAGCCGACGAACTCACGCTTGAGCGCGTCCTGGTGAATGCCGTCGATAAAGTGCCGATCGATCTTGACGTAATCCGGGCGCAATTCAGACCAGAGCCGCAAGCTCGAATAGCCCGCACCCAGATCATCCAGCGCAATGGAAAAACCCATCGCGCGATAGTGATGCAGGGCGGTTTGCAGCAACTGGAAATCGTCGGTCGGTGTCTGTTCGGTGAGTTCGATCACCACCTGGCTCGGTGGTATGCCGAAATCCTGCAGCAGTTGCAGAGTGCGTCCGGGTTGGTGGGCGGCTTCGAGCAGGGATTCCGGGGATACATTGAGGAAGAGTTTGCCGGGCAGTTGCTGTTCATTGAAACGGGGGCGATGGGGGAGTGCAGCGCACTATTGGAGGGGCCACGGCTGAGGGCTTCGTAACCGATGATGCATCGTTCGGAGAGGGAAATGATTGGCTGGAACAGGCTGTGCAAACCGCTTTGAGTCAGTATCGAGCTCAAGGCACTCAGCTGTTCGGTCGTGGTCATGGCGTTCTCTGGCGATAAAAAAAGGACTGGGCGTACACTCGTTAAAGAGCACGCCCAGTCCTGTATTTCACGACAGAATGATGACTGTTTGATGACGCTCCGGGGAGCGTTGGCATTAAATTGCCATCATTTTGGTTGTAATAACTTAATGCTTGGCAACCGCGGTGTTGAGTTTCAAGTAATCCAGCAGAATCCGCCCGGTCTCGCTCAGGTAGGCATCGTCTTCTGGCTTGGTCTTGTCCTGCTCCGCCGCGATGGCATCCTCGTCTTCTTTCTTCAACTCTTTGAGCGGCTCTTCGCCCTTGGCCTTGCGACGGATGTTTTCCATGACAAGCTGCTTGGCTTCGATATCGGCATGTTGTGCGCGACGGTCGGCCTCATTGAGGCTGACGGTTTTTTCGCTCATCAACTTCTGCGCCAGGGCCAGTTTGTCGCGGATGAACACGAACTCCGCGTCCTTGGCCGTGCGCACGTCATGCTCGGACTTGAGCTGCGTGATGTACGGTTTGAACGGGTCAAGCGCAGGCTTGATGGCCGCACGAATGGTATCCCATGGCATGGCTTCCGGCAGGGCGCTTTCACCGATTTCCTTGGTGTCGATGATCGACGGGTAGTCGATGTCCGGCAGCACGCCCTGATGCTGGGTGCTCTGGCCGGAAACCCGGTAGAACTTGGCCAGGGTCAGTTTCAGTTCGCCATGGTTCAGCGGCTGAATGGTCTGCACGGTGCCTTTACCGAAGGTCTGGCCGCCGATGATCAGTGCGCGGTGGTAGTCCTGCATGGCGCCGGCGAAAATCTCCGAAGCCGAGGCGGACAAACGGTTGACCAGCAACGCCATCGGGCCTTTGTAGAATGCGCCCGGGTTTTCATCTTCCAGTACATCGACCCGGCCGTCGGCGTTACGCACCAGTACGGTCGGACCTTTGTCGATGAACAGACTGGTCAGCTCTGTGGCTTCCTGCAAGGAACCGCCGCCGTTGTTGCGCAGATCGATGACCACGCCGTCGACCTTGTCTTTCTGCAGCTCGGTCAGCAGCTTCTTGACGTCGCGGGTGGTGCTCTTGTAGTCCGGATCGCCGGCACGGAAGGCCTTGAAGTCCAGGTAGAAGGCCGGGATCTCGATGACGCCGAGCTTGTAGTCCTTGCCATCCTGCTTGAGGTTGAGGACCGACTTCTTCACCGCCTGGTCTTCGAGCTTCACCGCTTCGCGGGTGATCGGCACGATCTTGGTGGTCTGGTCGTTCGGCGCATTGCTGGCCGGAATCACTTCCAGGCGCACCACGGTGCCTTTCGGCCCACGAATCAGCTTGACCACTTCGTCCAGGCGCCAGCCGACCACGTCGACCATCTCTTTGTTGCCCTGGGCCACGCCGATGATCTTGTCGGCCGGTGCAACCTGCTTGGTCTTGTCGGCCGGGCCGGCAGGCACCAGGCGCACGACTTTCACTTGATCGTTATCGCTCTGCAACACGGCGCCGATGCCCTCGAGGGACAGGCTCATGTTGATGTCGAAGTTTTCCGCGTTATCCGGCGACAGATAGTTGGTGTGCGGGTCGTAGGACATGGCAAAGGTGTTGATGTATGCCTGGAAGATGTCTTCCGCACGGGTCTGGTCCAGACGCGTCAGCTGATTCTTGTAACGCTTGGTCAAGGTTTCCTGAATCTGCTTCGACTCTTTGCCGGAGATCTTCATCCGCAGCACTTCGTCCTTGACGCGTTTGCGCCACAGGTCGTCCAGTTCTGCGGGGGTCTTGAGCCAAGGGGCATCCTTTCGATCGACCAGCAAGGTTTCCTTGGTGGTGAAATCGATCTTGTCGACGCCTTTGTTCAGCTCGGCAAGGGCAAAGTCCAGACGCGCCTTGACGCGGTCCAGGTAGCGCTTGTAGATGGTGAACCCGGCGTTCAGGTCGCCGCTTTTGAGGAAGTCGTCAAACTGGGTTTTCCATTTGTCGAATTCGGCAATATCGCTGGCCATGAAGTAGCTGCGCGATGGATCCAGCAGCTTGATATAGCTGTCGTAGATGATCGCGGAGCGTGCATCGTCGAGCGGTGGTTTGCTGTAATGGTGACGCTTGAGCAACTCGACGACGTTCAGACTGGCGATGACTTCATCACGATCGGGCTGAAGCTTGTCCCAGCTGTTGGCTGCGAACGAATTGCTCGACATCGGCAAAAGACCGAGACCAATGACAAGAGCGAGGGCGGTGCTGGGGAGCAGATGCTTCATGCTGATTCGACGCGGGGACAATTGATAACGCATATTAGGCCGTCTTTGAAGTCGCCGGATCCACAAGGACCGGTCGCATAATGCAAAAAGCCCGGCGCTACAGCTTCGGGCTCAGTCCAGACTCACTATGGAGGCACTGTGAAAGCATTGCAAGGCGTTGAGGGGCGAGTGGAGTGGGTTGAAGAGCCGAGTCCTACGTGCGATGTAGGACAAGTTCGCATCCGAGTAGCGGCAGCAGGACTCAATCGCGCCGATTTGTTACAGAAAGCAGGACTTTACCCGCCACCGCCGGGGGCCAGTCAAGTACTGGGTCTTGAGTGTTCCGGGGTGATCAGCGAGGTCGGCCCGGGCTCATCCTGGCAAGTGGGTGATCGGGTTTGCGCCTTGCTGGCCGGGGGCGGGATGGCCGAAGAGGTAGTTGTCGACGGACGGCATGTGTTGCCGGTTCCCGAAGGTTTGTCTCTGGCCGAGGCGGCAGCATTGCCGGAAGTGTATGCGACCGTTTGGCTGAATTTGTTTCAACTGGCTGCGCTCAAACCGGGTGAGAAAGTTCTCCTGCACGCCGGGGCGAGTGGAATCGGTTCAGCTGCCATTCAGCTGTGCAAGGCGTTTGGTAACCCGTGCTGGGTCAGCGTCGGTTCTGCCGAGCGTCTGGCTTACTGCGAAGCGTTGGGTGCGCAGGGCGGGGTAGTGCGCAATGGCGATCTGGATAGCTTGAATGATCTTGCGCCGTTCGACGTAATCCTCGACCCGGTGGGTGGCAACTATGCAGCGTTGAACCTCAAACTGCTGGCTCGCGATGGACGTTGGGTGCTGATCGGCTTGATGGGCGGTCGTGAGGCGCAGCTGGATCTGGCGCAGGTGTTGGCCAAACGCGTGCAACTGCTGGGTTCGACCCTGCGCAGTCGCGACGAGCAGTTCAAGGCCGATTTGTTCAGCGATCTTGGCCAGCATGTCTGGCCGCTGTTTGCCGAAGGGCGTTTGAGCCCGCAACTGGCCAAGACGTTTGCGATCAAGGATGCCGAAGCGGCGTTTGCGGAACTGGCGGCCAATAAGGTGTCGGGCAAGTTGGTGTTGGTGATTGATGAAAGCCTGACCTGAAATCAGGTTGGCAGCCAAAAGATCGCAGCCTCGCTTCGCTCGACAGCTCCTACAGGTGTAAGCAATCCATTTGTAGGAGCTGTCGAGCGAAGCGAGGCTGCGATCTTTTGCTTTTATTTCCAGATATGGATCGGCCAGCCGGCCTTTTCGGCGTGTTCGAGCAGCACCGGATCCGGGTTCACCACGTGTGGGAAATCCACCTTCAGCAGCAGCGGCAAATCGTTGCGTGAGTCGGAATAGAAACTCGCGCCTTCCAGGTTTTCCTCTTCGGCATCCAGCCATTCCAGCAACCGGGTGATCTTGCCTTCGCGGTAGGTCAACGTGCCAACGGTATTGCCGCTGTACACCCCGTGCAGCAGTTCCAGCTCAATGCCGAGAATCTCGTCGATGCCCAGACGGTCGGCAATCGGCTTGACCAAATGCGTGCCCGAGGCCGAGATCACCAGAATCCGGTCGCCGGCCTTGCGGTGGGCGGCAATGGCTTTGGTGGCGTCGCTGAAGATGATCGGCTCGATGAAGTCTTCCACCCACGGTGCCACCAAGTGCTCGAGCTCTTCCGGCGTGCGACCGATCATCGGTTCCAGACTGAAGGTCATGTACTCCTCCATCCGCAACTTGCCGTGGCTGTAAGCGTCCATCAGTTCGTTGTTCTGACGCATGAACGACTCGGGATCGACCCAGCCCAGTCGACCCATTTGCTCGCTCCAGAGGGTGGCGCAGTCGCCGTGGATCAGGGTTTCGTCCAGATCAAAAATTGCCAGGGCCATCAGTGCAGTTCTCTCTTCAACATCAGCAAAGTCATCAGGCTACCTCACACAGGGCCGTCGGATCGATGGAAAGCGCCAGGCGCTGACCATCGGGATGCAGGTCGGCCGCCGAACGGTTCAGCACATCCACCACCAATTCCACGCCCCGGGCTTCGACCCGGTAGCGAATCACGTTGCCCAACAGGCTGTGGCTGCGAATCTGCGCGTCGAGTGCGCCGTTCAGGCTCAGTTCAATGGCTTCCGGGCGAATGGCGAGGCGATGGGTGATCGGTCGTTGCAACAGTCTCGTCGCGCTGTCGGCGTCCAGCAGGTTGTAGTTGCCGATGAAGCCTGCGGCAAAAACATCGACTGGCGCGGTGTAGAGAGTTTCGGCATCGCCGCTTTGTACGATCTTTCCCTGATTCATCAGGAAGATTCGGTCAGACATGGTCAGGGCTTCTTCCTGATCGTGAGTGACGAAGATCGTGGTCAGCCCCAGTTCGCGCTGGATCTGACGGATCTGTTCGCGCAGGTGCTTGCGAATCCGCGCGTCCAGCGCCGACAGCGGCTCATCCAGCAACAACAACCGAGGCCGGGTCACCAGCGAGCGAGCCAAGGCGACACGTTGGCACTGGCCACCGGACAGTTGATGCGGGTAACGGGCGGCGAAGTCATTGAGCTCCACCAGTGTCAGTACTTCGGCGACGCGCTTGTGGCTGTCGTCGGCGTTGACCTTCTGCATGCGCAAACCGAAGGCGACGTTCTGCTCCACGGTCATGTTCGGGAACAGCGCATAACTCTGGAACACCATGCCGATCCCGCGTTTTTGCGGGCTCAGCGGGACGAGGTCCTGATCCTCCAGCAGAATCTTGCCGCCGTCCACCGAGGTCAGGCCGGCGATGCAGCGCAGCAGGGTGGACTTGCCGCAACCGGACGGGCCTAGAAGGGTAACGAATTCACCTTTTTTGACTTCGCAGTTGATGTCGCTGAACACCGTGGTGCCGGCGTAGTTTTTCTGTAGATGTTGGACGCTGACATAGCTCATTCGCTTTTGTCCTTGTTCAAGATATTGGCAGCCCAGGTCAGAACCAGCACAAAGAAGAAATAGGAGATCACCAGCGCACTGGTGAAGTGGCCGCTGCTGTTACGCATATTGTTGAGGTAGACCTGCAGGGTTTCGTAACGGGTGCCGACGAGAATGTTGGCGAACACAAACTCACCGAACAGGAACGAGAACGACAGCAGCAACGCCACCATCAAACCCTTGCGCAGGTTCGGCAGCACCACCAAAAATGCCGCTTGCCAAGTGCTGGCGCCGAGCAGTTGCGCGGCGTCCATCAGGTCGCGCAGGTTGATCGCTTGCAGGTTGTTGGTGATCGCCCGGTACATGAACGGCAGCGCCACGGTGAAGTAGCAACCGATCAGAATCCACGGCGTGCCAACCATCGCGAACGGCCCCGAACCGTAAAGCTGCAACAGCCCCACCGACGACACCACCGGCGGCACCGCGAAGGGCAGCAGGATCAGGATGTTCATCAATGCGTCGAGTTTCGGGAAGTGGTAATGCACCACGAACAGCAGCGGCAGAATCAGCACCACCGACAAAATCAGCGAGCCGACGCAGACCAGCAACGACTGGCCGAACGCGTCGAGAAAGCGCGGATCGCTCCACAGCTGGATGTACCACTTGAAGGTAAAACCGCTGGGCATAATCGTCGCGGACCAACTGCTGGAGATCGAGTAGATCAGCGTTCCGAGCAGCGGCAACAGCAGAATGGCAAACAGCAAATACGCCACGACGCGGTGATAGACACCGACGGGCCCCAGTTCAACGCGAGACATGGTAGCTCCTCTTCAACAGCAGCTGATGCACAATGGTCACCAGGGTCATCAACGCCACCAGCACCACGGCCAAGGCACTGGCCAGGTTCGGGTCGAGGGAAATGTCGCCGGAGACCATCGCCGCAATGCGGATCGGCAATACGTTGAAGTTGCCGGTGGTCAGGGCGTAGACCGTGGCGTACGCGCCGAGGGCGTTGGCCAGCAGGATTACGAATGTGCCGAGCAGCGCCGGGGTCAGCACCGGCAAACCGATGTGTCGCCAGAATTGCCAGCCGTTGGCGCCAAGCAACGCAGCGGACTCACGCCAGTCTTCGCGCAGGGCATCGAAAGCCGGGTAGAGCAGCAGCACGCCCAAGGGAATCTGGAAGTAGGTATAGAGAATGATCAGACCGGTTTTCGAGTACAGGTTGAAGTCCTGAATGATCCCGGCTTGTTTGAGCATGATGGTGAAGGTGCCGTTGAACCCCAGCAAAATGATGAACGCAAAGGCCAGGGGCACGCCGGCGAAGTTGCTGGTCATGTTGGCGAAGGCATTGACGAAGTTGCGCAGTTTCGAGTCGACCCGACGCAGGGAGTAGGCGCCGAGTACGGCGATGATGATGCCGAACACGCTGGACCAGAAACTGATCTCGAGGCTGTACTGGATCGCCTGCAAATAGAACTTCGAGTTGAAGATTTTGCTGAAGTTGGCCAGGCCCCAGCCGAACTCTTCCGATTGCAGGCTGTTGATCATCACCCAGAGCAGCGGGGCAATCTGGAACACGAAGAAGAAAATCGCAAAGGGCACCAGGCACAGAACGGCCAGCCATTTACCGCGGGTCATGGCGTTCACTTGAGCAGCTCCCGGCACACAGGTTTGTCGTGGGGCACGCCCAGTAGTTCGCAGACGGTACCGCAGATTTCGGTCTGTTTCGGTGCGGCGTTTTGGTTGAAGCTGAAGGCATCGCCGAGGACGAACAGCGGCACTTCGCGTTCTTCGGGCAGCAGGCCGTTGTGCGAGCGGTCGTTGTTCATGCCGTGGTCAGCTGTCACCAGCACCTGGTAACCGGCGTCGAGCCAGCCTTGCAGGTAATCGGCGAGGATGATGTCGACTGAGCGAGCGCTATTGCGATACTGCGGGGTGTCGAGGCCGTGCTTGTGCCCGGCGTCGTCGATGTTCATGGGGTGGACCAATAAAAAGTTCGGTGTGTGGCGCAGACGCAGGTGTTCCGCGTCGGCGAACAGGTGCGAGTCCGGGTAGTGGTCGCTCCAGTAAAAGTGACCGTGCTGGATCGGCAGTTTGGGGTCATCGGTATGACGATCCCGGGCGGCCACGAACGGCGAGCGGTTATACAACTCGCTGACCCAGTGATAGGCCGCGGCCGCGGTTTTCAGGCCTGCGTCGGTGGCGTAGTGGTAGATGCTGCGCTGGTTGGACAGGCGCGAGATGTTGTTGTGAACAATGCCGCTGTCGATCGGCGTAACGCCGGTCAGGATGCATTCATAAAGCGGTCGGGACAGGGCCGGCAGTTCGCACTCCAGTTTGTAGAGTGTCGCGCGTCCTGCGCCAACGTAAGCCTGCAGATGCCCCATGGCGTGGCGCGCGACTTCGTAATTGAGGCCGTCGAGCACGACAAGGATGACGTTGTGCTTCATAGGGCTGGGACTCCGCAAAACAGGTATTCGAAAAGGCTCAGACCGTACGCGGTCGAGTGTGGGAGCGGGCTTGCTCGCGAAAGCGGCGGGTCAGTCAACAAAGGTGTTGAATGTAAGTCCGCCTTCGCGAGCAAGCCCGCTCCCACATTGGATCTCCATCAGATCCCCGAATGGGGATCTACGGTGTTACGGCATGTTGATGATGACTTCTTCCTGCCACTTCTGCGGCAGCGACTTGGAGGTCTTTTCCCATGCATCGGCGTCTTTGATCGGCGTAACCTTTTTGTACTGCTCGTTAGGCAGCAGCTTGGCCTTGACCTCTTCCGGCAGCTTCAGGTGTTCGGCGCGGATCGGACGGGCGTTGCCTTTCGCCAGGTTGATTTGGCCGGCATCGCTGAAGATGTATTCGCGGGTCAGCTTGGCGGCGTTCGGGTTCTTCGCGTATTTGTTGATGATGGTGGTGTAACCGGAAATCACCGAGCCGTCGGACGGAATCAGCACGATGTAGTCATCCGGATTCGCCATCTTGGCCTTGTAGCTCAAACCGTTGAAGTCCCAGACCACACCGACTTCGATTTCACCCTTTTCCATGGTGGCGATCGTCGGGTTGGCCATGGACAGGCGGCCTTGCTTGGCGATGTCAGCGAACAGCAACAGGGCTGGCTGAATGTTTTTCTCGTCACCACCGTTGGCGAGGGCGGCGGCCAGTACACCGTTGGCCGCCTGGGCCGCGGTGCTCACGTCACCGATAGAGACTTTGTACTTGCCAGTCTTGAGGTCGGCCCATTTGGTCGGTGCTTCAGAACCGTGCAGCAGTTTTTTGTTGACGATAAACGCGATGGTGCCGGTGTAGGCCAGCGCCCAGTTACCGTCCTTGTCCTTGGCCCAATCCGGAATCTGTTCCCAGGTAGTTGGCTTGTAAGGTTGCACCACGCCCTGCTTGACCGAGATCGGGCCGAAGGCGGCACCGACGTCGCCGATGTCGGCGCTGGCATTGTCTTTTTCGGCGGCGAACTTGGCGATTTCCTGGGCCGAGCTCATATCGGTGTCGATGTGTTTCAGGCCATATTTCTTGGCCAGGTCTTCCCAGGTGCCTTTCCAGTTGGCCCAGTCATCGGGCATGCCGACGCTGTTGACTGCGCCTTCCGCTTTCGCAGCGGCTTCCAGGGTTTTCAGATCATCCGCCGCCATGGCGGTGGTGCACAGGGCAATGGTCGAGCCTAACAGTGATGCCAGGAAAAACTGTTTCATCCGAAGCTCCTTTGGGCGTTTTCAACGCTGCGATTGCGGTTGTGTTGGTCTAGGTCAGCAATACCTGAGCCAATTTAGGCGGGTTGGATGACATTTTGATGTCGACGACCGGTCGGCCTGAATTTTCTGCGCTCGGATACGCGGGGTGCGAGATAAGCGTAGACCATGGCTAAAGAGCTGATATGAAAGGGACTTGGCCATAAAATTGCAGGTGTCTGGCGCAACCGTTCGGCGGCTTTGTCATCTGTCAGTCATGTGCAGTGCCTAGGCTTGCAGGCAGTTGAAGGAACCGATTTGAATCACGGTTCTGCCCTGAATCAGTGCTGGTCTAGTCCAGATAGGTAACGTTGATGCGCATCGAGACAACTAAAGCGGTGACAGCCATCGGGCAGGTTCTGCAGGAACAGCTCGACCATGGGCTGTTGGCGCCCGGGAGCAAGTTGCCGGCGGAGCGCAAGCTCAGTGAGTTGTTCGGTACCACGCGGATCACCGTGCGTGAGGCATTGTTGCAACTGGAAGCCCAGGGCCAGATTTATCGCGAGGAGCGACGCGGCTGGTTCGTGTCGCCACCGCGACTGGCTTATAACCTGATGCAGCGCAGCCACTTTCACGCGATGGTCAGTGCGCAGGGGCGGGTGCCGTCCACCGAGGTGATTTCGGCGCGGTTGCAACCGGCGTCGGCGGCGGTGTGTGCCTGGTTGCAGTTGCCGGCGCTGTCGAGCGTGATCCAGATCTGCCGCTCGCGACGGATTGACGGGCGATTGGTGCTGTATGTGGAGCACTATCTTAACCCGCAGTTTTTCCCGGGGATTCTGGACTTCGATCTGAATCAGTCGATGACCGAGCTGTATGCGCGGCATTACGACTTGCACTACGGGCGGGTGCGTTTCGAGATTGTGCCGACGGCGTTGTCGGTGGACGCGGCGGCGGCTTTACGGGTGTCGGTGGGCAGCCCGGGGTTGCGGATTGCCCGGGTCAATTACGATCAACATCAACGACTGATCGACTGTGACCTGGAGTTCTGGCGCCATGATGCGATTCATGTCGGGGTGGATGTGGTTTAGTTCGCAGAAAAACCGAGTCGCCGCCATCGCGAGCAGGCTCGCTCCCACAATGGATCTATGTCGTTCACAAAACCCCATGTGGGAGCGAGCCTGCTCGCGATGGCGGCCTGACAGCCAAGGCTATTCTTTCTGCGGCCCACCCGTCGCCGTGGCAACGTGGACACTCATCCGCGGCGTCGCCAGATCCAGCCCGGCTTCATCCAGATGTCGCTTGAGCGACAGGTTGAATGCCCGGGAAACTTCCCACTGCTTGATCGGCGCAGTCTTGAAGCGCGCGCGAAGAATCGCGTTGCCGGACTCGAAACTTTCGACACCCTGAATCTCCAGCGGCGACCAGATGTTTCGCCGTTGCAGCGGGTCGGTGCGCATTTTCTGGCCGACCTCGCGCATCAGTTTGATCGCCTCGTCGATGTCCATGTTGGAGGGCACCGCCACCCGGAAGATCGCGTAGCCGAATTCCCGGGAGTAGTTCTTGATGCTTTTGATTTCACTGAACGGAATGGTATGGACGATGCCGTCGATGTCCCGCAGGCGCACGGTGCGGATGGTCAGCCCTTCGACCGTGCCCAGATGGCCGCCGACGTCCACGTAGTCGTCGATGGCCAGGGAGTCTTCAATGATAATGAACAGCCCGGTGATCAGGTCGGCCACCAGCGACTGCGCGCCGAAACCGATGGCCAGACCGATCACGCCGGCACCGGCCAGCAACGGCGTGACATTCATGCCCATGTTCGCCAGGGCGACGATCAGCGCAATGATGAAAATCGCCACGAACAGCACGTTGCGGATCAGCGGCATCATCGTCTGCGCCCGGGCATTGGCCAGGCCTTTGCGCGAGCGGGTGAGGGCGTGATGCACGGCGGTGTCGCTGAGGATCCAGATCAGCCAGGCAAAAATCAGCGTGCCACTGAGGCTGAACAGTTTGACGCTGACTTCATGGCCTTCGCCTTCGGTGAAGCGGATCAACGACATTCCCCAGACCCGCAGGCCGAGTTCGATGAATGCCAGCCACACCAGCAGATGAGCGAGGGTGTAGAAAAAGCTTTTCAGGCGATCCGAATACAGCGCGTGGCGCTTTACGCTGCGTTGCGGTTTGAGTGAGTGGCGGCGCACCAACCCGTTGATGACCATGCACAACACCAGCAGCACAGTGCAGATCAGTGACTGACGCAAGGCCGTGCTGGTATCGCCGGCGGAGACGAAGGTGGCAAACAGCGAGATGCCCACCAGCACCAGCGCGGGCAGATACCAAAAGGTGCCGAGGATTTCGATCGTGTCGCTCAAGGCTCGACGAGTCAGGCGCCGGGACAATGGTTGGTTGCGGATCAAGTGGGCGATGGGCCGACGGAAAAGCAGAATGAAAAAACCGGTGAAGATCGCTGCCAACACATTGGCGAACGTCGCTGCTGTGTGCGCCAGGTGACTGCCGAGGCTTTCAACCAGGCGTGGATCGCTCAGGGCTTCACCGAAGGCGGCGAAACTGCCGATCAGCCACAACGGGCGGAAGGCCTGATGCCGCAGGATGTACAAGGCGCGATGGCGATGCGGGCCATCCAGCACGGAGAACGCAATCACGCAGATCGCCGAGAAACAGGTACCGACCACCAGCGCATAGGCCAGCACCATGGCCAGGCTTTTGCCCAATGACGAAGGCAGGGCGTAGGTCATGTAAACCGTCATGACCAAGGCAATCAGCCACGGCCCGAGTTTGCGCAAGGCGAAGCGCAACATGTCCAGGGCCTTGGGGTGTTGCGGCAATTCTTCGGTGAGGCCAAAGCGCATGCGCACCCGGTGACCGAGCCAGATCAGGGCGGCGGCCAGCAGGCTCCAGACCATCAGGATCACAGCGAACGCGAAGATGATCGGCAGCCATTCATTGGCCGGCAGCATCAGCGCCGCCAGTTCATCCTTGGCCAGATCGACCTCTTCGGACCAGCGATTGAGAGGGCTGTCGGCGCCGGAAAATTGCTTCTCGAAACCAGCCAGCGTGCCGCCGATCAGCCCCAGCACGCCTTCTTCAGTGGTCGGCTGAGCCTTTTGGGTGACGTCGCGAAGTTTTTTCAGGTCCGTCAGTAGCTGGGTGCGCTGCTGATCGTTTTCCAGGGATTTGATGACTTCGTCCAGCGACTGCCCCAGCGGCGCTTGTGCTTGCGGCTGGGTTTTCGCCGAGCCGTTGAGCAGCCCCGGCAAACTGACTGCCTGGGCAGGTGCCATCGGCAGCAGTGTCATCAGGCAGACAAGAAACAAACACGGCAGGGCAAAAAGACGAGCGAACACTAGGCGGTCAACCTCGGATGAGCGAATCGGCCGAGTGTACGAGCCCGTCAAAATCAATGCGAGCCACGTGAGGATTTATTCGTTGAGTTTGGCGAGGATCTTGTAGATCACGGTGGCGAGGATCATCAGCATGCCAACCCACATCGCGAACACACCGGCGTTCTTGTCGCGAAAGTTGAAGCCGATGGCCAGCATGATCATCCCGGAAAGAATCGGGATCAGCATGGCGTGGAACGAAGACATGGAGATCATGGTGACAGCCTTGTCGGAGAGGGGTATTGCAAGTCTAGGCGGCTTTCGGACGAGCGGAGGTGATGAAGATCATCGTGGCGAGGGAGCTTGCTCCCGTTGGGCTGCGAAGCAGCCCCAAAAACAAGCAATATCAGGTTATCAGTGAGACTGGGTTCGCCAAGTTACGACTGCTTCGCAGCCGAGCGGGAGCAAGCTCCCTCGCCACAAAAGTTACCTTTTAATCACCAAGGGCTACGGCAATTCGCGGCAGGCGTAGAACGCGCTCAGCACTTTGACCAGGTGCGCCAGGTCATGGCTGCCGCACAGCTCGCGGATCGAGTGCATGGCGAACGTCGGCAGACCGATGTCCACAGTGCGCACGCCCAGATGGCTGGCGGTGATCGGGCCGATGGTCGAGCCGCAGCCCATGTCGCTGCGCACCACGAAGCTCTGCACCGGGACTTCTTCGGCCATGCACAAGTGGCGGAAGAAGCCGGCAGTTTCGCTGTTGGTGGCGTAGCGCTGGTTGCTGTTGACCTTGATCACCGGGCCGGCGTTGAGTTTCGGGCCGTGGTTGGCGTCGTGCTTGTCCGCATAGTTGGGATGCACGCCGTGGGCGTTGTCGGCTGAGACCAGCAGGGATTTCTGAATGGTCCGTACGAATTCATCCCCTTCGGGCAACAGACGACGCAGGGTTTGCTCAAGCATCGGGCCGTCGGCGCCACAGGCCGAGCAGGAACCGACTTCTTCGTGATCGTTGCAGACCAGCACGCAGGTTTCGTCGGTTTCGGTTGTCAGCAAAGCTTGCAGACCGGCGTAGCACGACAGCAAGTTATCGAGGCGCGCGCCCGCAATGAAATCGCCATGCAGGCCGATGACCGCGGCGCTTTGGGTGTCGTAGAAGCTCAGCTCGTAATCGAGCACCACGTCAGCGTTCAGGCCATGTTCGCGGGCCAGTTGATCGGTGAGCACGGCGCGGAAGTCCACGCGCTCGTCACCGGCGAATTGCGCGAGGATCGGCGGCAGTTCGGTCTGGGCATTGATCGCCCAGCCCATGTTGGCTTCGCGATTGAGGTGAATGGCCAGGTTCGGAATGATCGCGATCGGTGCCTTGAAGTCGATCAACTGGCTCTCGACCTTGCCATCACGGCGGAACGTCACACGGCCGGCCAGAGACAGATCGCGGTCGAACCACGGCGCCAGCAGTGCACCGCCATAAACTTCGACACCCAGTTGCCAGAAGCCCTGGCGTTGCAGTTCCGGCTGGGGTTTGACCCGCAGACACGGGCTATCGGTGTGCGCACCGACCAGGCGGATACCGCCGTGCAGAGGCGAATGACGGCCCATTTTGAACGCGACGATCGAAGAGTCGTTACGGGTGACGTAGTAACGACCATTGGCTTCGGTGTTCCACGGCTCGCGCTCGTCGAGGCGCATAAAGCCGGCCGCTTCCAGACGCTGAACAAGGCTGGCGGTGGCATGGAACGGGGTAGGGGAGGCCTTGAGGAAGTCGATCAGGCCTTGGTTCAACTCTTCGCGCATAAGAAGCTCCAGACAGCAGTGGCGCCAGTTTAACGTATTGGCCACAGAATTGGCGGCGGCCTGCTGCTGGGTTGCACTCGAATCTGTGCCTGCCAGAGATCTCCTTGTGGGAGCGGGCTTGCTCGCGAAAGCGGTGTATCAGGCGACATGGATGTCGACTGGCACTCCCTCTTCGCGAGCAAGCCCGCTCCCACAGGTTGCTCATTGGCCTTAGAACGGTGCAGGGCACTCGAAGCGCAGGCGTTCGCCCGTCTGGGGATGAGTGAAGCTGAGCATGCTCGCGTGCAGGCACAGACGTGGCCAGGCAGTGAGTGCTTGCTCATGGGCATAGAGCCCATCACCCAACAGCGGGTGACCGATGGAGAGCATATGCACACGCAACTGGTGAGAACGGCCGGTGATCGGCGTCAGCTCGACGCGGCACCAGTCGCCACAACGCTCCAGCACACGCCAGAATGTCAGGGCATGCTTGCCGAACTCGTGGTCCACCACATGGCGTGGCTTGGTCGGCGGATCGTAGCGCAGGGGCAGGTCGATGCTGCCGCTGTCCAGTTCCGGTTGTCCCCAGCACAGGGCGGTGTAGGCTTTTTCGGTTTCTCGGTCGTGAAATTGCCGAGACAGCTCGCGATGAGTGTCCGGGTCACGGGCCAGCAGAATGATGCCGGAAGTTTCCCAGTCCAGCCGATGAACAATTCGTGCTTCCGGGTAGCCGTTTTCTTGCAGGCGCGTAATCAGGCAGTCCTTGTTGTCATCAGCCCGGCCAGGGACGGAGAGCAACAGGGTCGGTTTGTCCACCACCAGTACGGCGGCGTCCTGATGGATGATACGGATGTTGGACAACGGCATTAAAACAGCCTCGTAACAAACGCCAACGGCGGCTCAGAACCTTCATTGTCCCGTGTAGGAGTTGCCGCAGGCTGCGATCTTTTGATTTTGCTGTTAAAACAAGATCAAAAGATCGCAGCCTGCGGCAACTCCTACACGGGCTCAAAGGTTCTGAGCCGCCGTGGCTCCCGCCGGATCGACTCAGCGATCTGGCAGGGTGATATTGAGTTCCAGGATCGAGCAACTGCCCTGGTTTTCCAGAGCGACATGCACGTCATCGGACCCGATATTGACGTACTTGCGGATCACTTCCACCAGTTCCTTCTGCAAGGCTGGCAGGTAGTCCGGCGTACTGCGCTGGCCGCGTTCATGCGCCACGATGATCTGTAGACGCTCTTTCGCTACCGACGCGGTGCTGACCTTTTTACTGGCACGAAAGAAGTCAAAAAGGTTCATTACCTACCTCCAAAAAGTCGCTCGAAGAATCCCTTCTTCTCGACATCGAGGAAACGATGGTCCACGGTTTTACCCAGCAGACGATCAACAGCATCGCTGTACGCCTGACCGGCGTCGCTCTGGTCGTCCAGAATCACCGGCACGCCCTGGTTGGAGGCCTTGAGGACGGCTTGCGATTCCGGAATCACGCCCAGCAGGGTCACCGCCAGGATTTCCTTGACATCTTCGACGCCGAGCATTTCGCCGTTGCTCACGCGTGTAGGGTTGTAGCGAGTCAGCAGCAGGTGTTCCTTGATCGGGTCTTCGCCGTTTTCGGCGCGACGGGATTTGCTGGCCAACAGGCCCAGCATGCGGTCCGAGTCACGTACGGAGGAGACTTCCGGGTTGGTCACTACAATCGCTTCGTCAGCGAAGTACATGGCCAGGTGGGCGCCTTTCTCAATACCCGCCGGAGAGTCGCAGACCACAAATTCGAAGTCTTCCTTGAGCTGCATCAGGACTTTTTCGACGCCTTCGACAGTCAGCGCGTCTTTATCGCGAGTCTGACTGGCGGCCAGTACGTAGAGGTTTTCCAGACGCTTGTCTTTGATCAGAGCCTGTTGCAGGTTGGCTTCGCCGTTTACCACGTTGACGAAGTCATACACCACGCGGCGCTCGCAACCCATGATCAGGTCGAGGTTACGCAAACCAACGTCGAAGTCGACGATTACTGTTTTGTGACCACGCAAAGCGAGGCCGGTACCGATAGCGGCGCTGGTGGTGGTCTTACCCACACCACCCTTGCCGGATGTAACCACGAGAATCTTGGCCAAGGTGTTTTACCCCTAAGGAAAAAGGACGTTTAGCCCCTGAAAAACATCTCTTGAAAAACTACTGCAGTCGGACAGCCTTGGCTGGAATCCGGTTCTGAGCGGCGTTTACCCCCGGTAAACACTGCTTTTAGCCTTTTTCCTACTTCGTTTGAGCCGTTTTCGCTACGTTTTAGAGATGCTTGGAAAATGCGGCAGTATCCGTTAAAGCCGAATGATGTTCAACACGTCGCCCGACAGGCTGACTTGTACGCCCGCGCCCCACAATGGATCACGACGCAGATCCTCGGAAACCTTGTAATGGCCGGCGATGGAGACCAGTTCGGCGGTCATTTGCTGACAGAAAATCCTGGCCTTCGTGTCACCTTTGACGCCGGCCAAGACACGACCGCGCATCGCGCCGTATACATGGATGTTCCCATCGGCGAGAAGTTCCGCCCCCGGGCTGACCGACGAAATCACCACCAAATCGCAACCCTGGGCATAAATCTGCTGGCCACCGCGTACCGGCGAGGTAATGATTTTGGTCGGTTTGATGGTCGGTTCCGGTGGTTTTTCCGGTTTTTTCGCAACAGTGCCTTCGTTCGGGTCGAGCGGCCGCTCACGGGCGCCGGACGGCGGCAGCACTGGCAGATCGACCGCAATGGCGGCGGCAATGTCTTCAATGCGGCTGGCACGGATCGCCAGGGTACGCAGGCCATGTTGGCGGCAGATGCGCATCAGCCCCGGCAGATCGATCGAGCCTTCGTTGGCTGGAAGTTTGTCCAGGGCCAGTACCAGCGGCGCGTTGCTGAAGAAGTTGGGCGCCTGGGCGACCTTGGCGGCCAGTTGCCGATCAAGGCTCTCAAGGTCGTTACGGGCCAGTTCCAGCACCGTAATGGCGAGCATGCTGCCCTTCAACTGGAACACGGGATCTTGGTCTAGCGGTTCGGTTTGGCTCATGGTCGGCATACAACGACTTGTCACTAAAAGTGCCGAGACTTATAACGAGAACGCCCGCGGGCCGCAAGCCGGGTCGAACGATGTAGAATGCGCGGCCACTGTCTTGACGGAACCTTTAATGGATCGCCCGCGTTTTCGAACAGCATTTCTTTCTCCACGTTTCTGGCCGCTGTGGTGTGGCTTGGGGCTGTTGTGGCTGATTGTGCAGTTGCCGTATCCGGCGTTGCTGTCGATCGGTCGCGCTCTGGGCGCATTGATGTATCGGGTGGCCGGCGACCGACGGCGCATTGCCAAGCGCAATCTTGAGCTGTGTTTCCCTGAAAAGTCCGCTGCCGAGCGCAAGCGCCTGCTCAAGGAAAACTTCGCCTCCACCGGCATCGCCTTCCTGGAGATGGCCATGAGCTGGTGGTGGTCGCGCAAGCGTCTGGCGAAACTGGCCCATGTCGAAGGCCTGGAGCATTTGAAGCAGGCCCAGCGCGACGGCAAGGGCGTCATCCTGATGGCCGTGCATTTCACCACGCTGGAGATTGGCGCGGCGCTGCTCGGTCAGCAGCACACCATCGACGGCATGTACCGCGAACACAAGAATCCGCTGTTCGACTACATTCAGCGCCGTGGCCGCGAGCGGCACAACCTCGACTCGCTGGCGGTGGAGCGCGACGATGTACGCGGCATGCTCAAACTGCTGCGGGCAGGCCGAGCAATCTGGTATGCGCCGGATCAGGACTACGGCGCCAAGCAAAGTATCTTCGTGCCGCTGTTCGGGATTCAGGCGGCGACCGTCACCGCCACCAGCAAGTTCGCGCGGCTGGGCAAGGCGCTGGTGGTGCCGTTCACTCAGGAGCGCCTGGCTGACGGCAGTGGTTATCGATTGATGATTCATGCGCCGCTCGAGGGCTTTCCCGGCGAGACGGAAGAGGCTGACTGCATTCGCATCAACCAGTGGGTCGAAAGCGCGTTGCGCGAATGTCCGGAGCAATATCTCTGGGCGCATCGACGCTTCAAGAGCCGTCCACCGGGCGAGCCGAAGCTGTACGCCAAACGCGCTTGAGCCACCGATCCTTTTAAGCACCATGGAGTGTTGCGATGAGTTCTGCTGAACCGGTTACAGGGTTGATACTTTCCGGCGGCGGGGCTCGGGCGGCTTATCAGGTGGGCGTGCTGGCGGCGATTGCCGAGCTGCTGCCGGTGGGAGCGGCGAATCCGTTTCCGGTAATCGTCGGCACCTCGGCCGGCGCGATCAACGCGGTCAGCCTGGCCAGTGGGGCAATGGACTTTCGCGGCGCGATTCAGCGTCTGACCGCCTTCTGGCAGGGTTTTCGCAGCCATTTGGTGTTGCGCAGCGACTGGCCGGGGGTGATCCATCAAGCCGCTCGCTTTGTCAGTCACAATCTGATGGGGATTGGCGCTCCGGTGCCGGTGGCTCTGCTCAACAGCTCACCGCTGCGCGGTTTACTCAACGACAAACTGCACATGCCCGGAATTGCCGAGGCCATCGCGCAACAGCAATTGCAAGCGGTGGCTGTCACGGCGTTTGGCTATGAGTCCGGTCAGGCCGTCACGTTTTATCAGGGCGGAGGCACCATCGAGTCCTGGTTGCGCCATCGGCGAATCGGCGTGCCGACCCAATTGAGTGTCGACCATTTGCTGGCCAGTTCGGCAATTCCATTGCTGTTCGCACCGGTGAAAATCGGCGAAGAATATTTCGGCGATGGCGCGGTGCGTCAATCAGCGCCGATCAGCCCGGCCCTGCACCTGGGTGCCAGCCGTGTGCTGGTGGTGGGCGTCAGCGGCAACCCGCGCGGGGTCGACCCGCAACAGCCGCTGCAACGCGCCTATACCGGTCAACAGCCGACCCTGGCACAAATCGGCGGGCACATGCTCAACAGTACGTTCATTGATAGCCTGGAAAGTGACATCGAGTTGCTGCAGCGTTTGAATCAGTTCAGCCATCTGCTGCCCGACGGCACGCCGAGTCGTGTATTGGGAGCGGCACCAGTGGAGGTGCTGGTGATTTCGCCGAGTCAGCCGATCGATGAAATTGCGGCGCGGCATCGCCAGGAATTACCGGCGGCCTTGCGTCTGTTTTTGCGCGGGCCAGGGGCGACCAAGACCAGCGGGGCGGGGGTGCTGAGTTATTTGTTGTTCGAGGCGGGGTATTGCAGCGAGTTGATTGATCTGGGGCGGCGCGATGCGTTGGCCAAGCGGGATGAGCTGTGCCGGTTTCTGGGGTTGTCATAAAGCAAAAGATCGCAGCCTGCGGCAGCTCCCACCCCGGATGCGCACGTTCGTAGGAGCTGGCGATACCTGCGATCTTTTGACTTTAAATCAGAAGTGGAACTTCACCAGGAAGCTCGTGTTGCTCTGATCGGTCTTGAAGTACTGGCTGTCCTTGATCCCGTACTTGTCTGACCAGTAGTCGTACTCGACGCCGACATACAACTGCTTCTCGCCAATGTTCAGGGCTTTACCCAAGTCATATTTGATCTGTGGGTTGAAGTGCAGGTTGGCGTGGTAGGTGCCTTTGCTGTTTTGGTCGTTGTCGACCACCCAGTCCATGAAACCATCGATCAGGATGTTCGAATCGCACACGGGAATGGTGTAGGACCAGACCGGAGTGATCTGCCAGACGTTGTCACCCGGGCGGCTGCCCTCGGTGTGACGCTGGTAGAAGTTCAACTGGAAGTAGTCGAACCCGGGAATCGCCAGATCGAAACCCGGACCGATCAGGTAAGACTCGGTATCACCCTCACCGAACTCGTACGTCATGGCCAGCAGCACGTCTTTGACCGGGCCGAACTCCAGTTTCTGGTCGAAGATCTTGCCAAACGACAAGCGCGGGCTGATTTCGCCGTAATAGGTGTTCGAGCCGACGCCGCTGTCTTCCTTGCCGTTGTAGAAAATCTTGTCGACGAACACGAAGTTGTCGCCGTATTTCCAGGCATCGGCGTGCTCGAAGGTGACGGTTTGCTGAATGCGCGGGTTGACCTGGAAGTCCTTGCCATAGAGGTAGGTCAGGCTGTTGTTCTGCCATTGCAGCAAGTCGCCGGCCATTGCCTGGCCCCCGGCCAGCAAGGATCCCGCGAGCATCAGGCTGGTGCACGTACGTTTCATTCGGTTGCTCCCAAAAAGTAGGTGGTTCCACGTTATTTTTCTAAGGTCGGCGCTCTGGTGTGGCGCCTTTTCTTGCTGCTGAAAAAAATCATCCATTCGGTCAGCTTTGATGCTGTTAGCAAGAGCTGAGCCAAGGCTTTCGAAAAGCAAAAAAACGCCCGTTCGGCTGTTCGAAAACAGTCGATTGAGCGTCATTTCGGGATGCCTTGGTACGGTCCAGAGCCGGGGTAAGTTGGCTTTCTGGTCAGGAATTGAATTCGCGCTTTTTTTTAGACCGGACCCGGGCGGGCGCGGAGAATACTTACTCTCGCGCCATGGCTCAAGTGCCCCGCAACAGAGCGTCGGGGACAGGTTTGGGGCACGGTTGTCGACGGTCAGCCCGGTGTCGCTGAACGACAGGCTTGTCTGGGTACGAATCATCTGTTGCTCCCTCTTGTTTTTATTTTTTGAGGCGCAGGCAGCCACCCTCTATGGAGTGAGCCTGTGGCGAGGGGGCTTGCCCCCGTTTGAGTGCGTAGCACTCACAAGATCTTTGGTACATCAGAGATTTTGGGGCTGCTTCGCAGCCCAACGGGGGCAAGCCCCCTCGCCACAGCTCGCTCCCACAGGGGGTTGTGTTTTTACTGTGTCAATGCGGGTGGGCGTGGCAGTCGTTGATGGCTGCGCCATACATCAGCAGAACGTGTTGCTGACTGACCAGAATCAGTTGCAAAAGGGGTAAACGCTGAATGGCGGGTGCGTGGGGGATGCGGGCTTCGGATAGCTCGGACATGCAACACCTCGGATCTTTTTTATTCTTGTGATTTTTGTATCAGGTGGACCTGTGGCGAGGGGGCTTGCCCCCGTTGGGCTGCGGAGCAGCCCCAAAACCAACAACCGCGTCCCATCTGGAGGACCGCATCCTCTGGTTTTACGACCGCTTCGCGATCGAACGGGGGCAAGCCCCCTCGCCACAACGGCGTGTTGCTTATTGGGTTTGGGCTCCCTGAACAATCCACGCACCAATCAGGTCACGTTCCTGCTGGGTCATCTGGGTGATGTTGCCCAGCGGCATGATCTGGCTGGCAACAGCCTGGGCCTGGATGCGCGGGGCCTGGAGCTTGATCTGCTCGGGGGTATCGAACATCACGCCAGCCGGCGCCGCGCTGAACAGCGGGCTGGTCGGTTTGGCCGAATGGCACACAGCGCAACGTTCCTGAATCACGCTGTGAACCTTGTCGAACGACGGCCCCTGATTTGACGCCTGAGCTGGTTCAACTGCCGGTGCTGCTTTTGCCGCTTCAGGTTTGGCACCACCACCAAGGGCCGTTTCCGGCAGCGGCTGGTACTCGATGGTCCCAGGCGCCTTGGCCACTTCAGGTGCGCTGGACATCGGCGCCGGCCCGGTCACGTAGGCCAGACAAATCATGCCGACCGCCGCAACGGGCAGGGTCCAGGCGAATTTGTGGCTGTCATGACGGGTGTTGAAGTAGTGACGCACCAACACCGCCAGCACCGCGATCCCGGCCAGGATCAGCCAGTTGTATTGGCTGCCGTAGGTGCTCGGGAAGTGGTTGCTGATCATGATGAACAGCACCGGCAAGGTGAAGTAATTGTTGTGCCGCGAACGCAGCAAGCCTTTGGCCGGCAGGGCCGGATCGGGCGTGCGGTTCTCGGCGATCGCCGCCACCAAGGCGCGCTGCGCCGGCATGATGATGCGGAACACGTTGCCGACCATGATGGTGCCGATGATCGCGCCGACGTGCAGGTACGCACCACGACCGCTGAACACTTTGCTGAAGCCGTAAGCGGCGCCAATGATCAGCACAAACAGGATTACGCCTAGCAGGGCAGGGCGTTTGCCCAGGGCTGAGTCGCAGAGGAAGGAGTAGATGAACCAGCCGATGAACAACGAGCCGAGGCCGATGGCCACGCCTTCTGGGCCGCTCAGGGTGCTGCCCGGAGCCAGCAGGTACAGCGTCGGGTTGGAGTAGAACACCACGCACAGCAGCGCGACCCCCGACAGCCAAGTGAAATAGGCTTCCCATTTGAACCAGTGCAGGTTGTCCGGCATGGTCGGTGGAGCCAGTTTGTATTTTTCCAGGTGATAGATACCGCCGCCGTGGATCGCCCACAAATCGCCCGCCAGCCCGTTTTTCGGGTTGACCCGATTGAGGTTATTCTCCAGCCAGACGAAATAGAACGACGCGCCGATCCAGGCCACGCCAGTGATCATGTGAACCCAGCGCACGCTCAGGTTCAGCCATTCCAACAGATGTGCTTCCACAGTCTTTACCTCTCGCCTGTCACTCTGTCGTCGAGTGATCAGACCTTCTCTTATTGGTGGGGGGCGAGGATCAAACGCTCATCCTCTTTGAAAAAATGCTCATCGCAGTTATTGCCTGTGCCACTGCGATCAACCACCAGGAAGTCATCCCGCTTTTCGATCGTCAGCACCGGGTGGTGCCAGACGCCGCGATGGTAATTAATGCCCTGCCTGCCGTTGGTGACGAAGGCGCGGACCAAGCCTGATACAGGTTCATCGCCAAGTGGCGCGACCACGATCAGAAAGGGGTTGCCGAGCAGCGGAATGAAAGCCTGGCTGCCCAGCGGGTGACGCTCCAGCATGCAGACGGTCAGTGGCATGTCCTGCGCGTCGGCGCGGAAGATGCTGATGATCGCCTTGTCCTCTGGCGTGGCGGTTTCCACCGTCGCCAGTTTGTGAAAGCGCATGGTCGAACCGTTGTTGATCATGAAGTGATCGCTGCCGTCGGTTTCGATCACGTCACCGAAAGGGGCGAAGGCTTCTTTGGTCAGCGGTTCAATCGTCAATGTGCGCATGCTGGTCTTCTTTTCGTTAAGTTCTGTGTTGTCTGTTCTGGCGTCTTCGCGAGCAAGCCCGCTCCCACAGGGGAATGCATTTCAAATGTGGGAGCGGGCTTGCTCGCGAATGGCCTCACCGCTTACTTGGCGACCTTGCCGAGGACCCGCAGGCGGCTCACGCCACCATCCGGGAACACGTTCAGGCGGATGTGGGTGATCGGGCCCAGGGCCTTGATCTGCTCGGCGAAGGTGTGTTCGGCGTGCATTTCCAGCTTCTGGCTTGGCAACAGTTCACGCCAGAACAGCGATTGGGTTTCGATCTGGCTGTCGGTGCCGCCCTTCACGAATGCACCCTGGATCGAACAGGTGTCCGGGTAGTTGCCCTTGAAGTGCAGGGTGTCGACGATGACTTTTTCGATCTCGCCCGCATGGCCCAGCGCAACGATCACCCAGTCATTGCCCGGCGTACGACGACGTGCGGTTTCCCAGCCATCACCCATGTTGATGCCACGGCCCGGGTTGAGGATGTTGCTCATGCGACCGAAGTGTTCGTCGGAGCAGGCCAGCGCACGGCCACCGTTCAGGGCTGCGGCCAGGTCAACTTGCTCGTTGTCGCCAATTGCCGACCAGTCGCGGAATGGAATGCCATACACGCGCAGACGGGCCACGCCGCCATCCGGGTAGATGTTGAAGCGCAGGTGGCTGAAGGCCTGGTCGTTGTTAATTTCGTGGTAGTGGTGGCTGTTGCCTTGCAGCTCGACGGCTGACAGCACTTCAGTCCACTGGGTGTTTTCGTCCGGCTCGCCGGAGGCCAGGAAGCAGGCTTCCAGGGAGGCCGACGGCGGGAAGTTGCCGGTGAAGAATGAAGTGTCGATGTCCACGCCTTTGATCGAGCCCGGTACGCCCAGGCGGATCACCGCGCTGTCGTAGCCTTCGAAGCGCTTGCGGCGCGACTCCCAGCCGTCCATCCACTTGCCGTTGTCATCGAACACACCCTCCTTCCACACGGCCGGGGTCGGTTGGAACAGACGGTTGGCGTCTGCGAACCAGTCATCGGTGACCGAGATGATTTTGGTGCCCAGACGGGCGTCGGCCAGGTTGACGAACTTCTCGAAAGGTACGGCGTAAGCTTTCATTCTTCTTGTCTGCCTTTAAATAAGTTGGCTTGGGATGCTTGCAGGGCCCTGGGTGATTTCGGCGTTCATGAATCCACTCGGGCCAGGTTCGCTAAGCTAAAGAGTCAGTAAACGGAACAATGCGATCTTGTTGATCTGCGCCAGCGCGCATTTGAATTCGGCGTCGACCGAGTTGTTAATGCGCGTTTCGAACGCTGCGAGGATCTGATGCCGGTTGCTGCCTTTTACCGCCATGATGAAGGGAAACTTGAACTTGGCTTTGTAGGCGTCGTTCAGCTCGGTGAAGCGCTGGAACTCTTCGGCCGTGCATTGGTGAATACCCGCGCCAGACTGTTCTTCAGTGCTGGCTGCGGTAAGCTGACCCTGGACGGCGGCTTTACCGGCCAGGTCCGGGTGAGCATTGATCAGGGCCAGTTGGCTGGTGTGATCAGCGCTCAACAAGATGTCGCTCATGCGCTGGTGCAGGGTTTCGATCTCGTCGATCGAAGCGTCCTGGCCCAGGTCGAAGGCCTTCTCGGCCACCCATGGCGAGTGTTCGTAGATGTCGGCGAAGGCGGCGACAAACGCGTCGCGACTCAGAGTCGATGGCTTCAGGGTTTGGAAGTGGCTCATTTCGCGGCCCCTTGATACGGGTGGGTTTCGTGCCAGTGGCGAGCGATGTCAACGCGACGGCTGAACCACACCTGTTCATGACTTTTAGCGTATTCGATAAAGCGTTTGAGCGAGGCCAGACGCGCCGGACGGCCGATCAGGCGGCAGTGCAGGCCGATCGACAACATCTTCGGTGCTTCGGCGCCTTCGGCGTACAGCACATCAAACGCGTCTTTCAGGTATTCAAAGAAATCGTCGCCCTTGTTAAAGCCCTGGACCTGGGTGAAGCGCATGTCGTTGGTGTCCAGGGTGTACGGGATCACCAGATGCGCCTTGTCGGTCGGGTTGTTCGGTTCCCAGTAGGGCAGGTCGTCGTCGTAGGTGTCGCAGTCGTAGAGGAAACCGCCTTCTTCCATCACTAGCCGACGGGTGTTCGGGCCGGTGCGGCCGGTGTACCAGCCCAGTGGGCGCTCGCCAGTGATTTCGGTGAGGATGCGGATCGCTTCGAGCATGTGCTCGCGTTCCTGGGCTTCGTCCATGTACTGGTAGTCGATCCAGCGGTAGCCGTGGCTGCAGATCTCGTGGCCGGCATCGACCATCGCGCGGATCACGTCCGGGTGGCGTTGGGCGGCCATGGCCACGGCGAAGATGGTCAGCGGAATGTCGAATTCCTTGAACAGTTTCAGAGTCCGCCAGACGCCGGCACGGCTGCCATACTCGTAAAGGGATTCCATGCTCATGTTGCGCTCGCCTTGCAGCGGCTGCGCCGAAACCATCTCCGAGAGGAAAGCTTCGGACTCTTTATCGCCGTGCAGGATATTGCGTTCGCCACCTTCCTCGTAATTGAGCACGAAGGACAGCGCGATGCGGGCATTGCCCGGCCAGTGTGGGTGAGGAGGGTTACTGCCGTAACCGATCAGGTCGCGTGGATAGTCAGCGCTCACTGCAGTCTTCCTTCTTGTTCGTGTCGACTTATTCAAAGTCAGGGTGTGTGTGGCGGCCTGGCGATGAGAGGGCAGGCTGGCGTCACAGCGATGGAGTGATTGTATACAACTTTATATTCACTTTGTAAGCCTGATTTTTTGCATTTTTCACTGACTGCCCACTTTGAAGGGTACTGCAAGAAACCTGCCTGACTGGTCAGCTAATGGATAGAAGGTCCTCTGATCTTATGGTTCGGCGCAAGATTCGCTGCCAAAGGCTGAATGACGATGGTAGCGGTAAAAATGTCGTTTTTATTGTGTACAATTTTTATTAAAAGTGTCTTAATCAGTCGCTCGCCGCAGCTTTTCGTGCTCCGAAACGGTGCGGTCTCCTTTTCAACTGACTTCGGGAGGCGCGAGGTCTGACTGCTCAACGCAGGCAGGCGCGCAGAATCAATGGGACGTTTGACTACACACGTTTTGGACGCTGCACACGGTTGCCCGGGCAGTTCGATCAAGGTCGAGTTGTACCGCGTTGAAGGTTCGCAGCTGGAATTGGTCGCCACTGCGCTCACCAACAGTGATGGCCGTGTCGATTCGCCGCTGCTGCAAGGTGATGACTATCGGTCGGGGGTTTATCAGCTTCAGTTTCATGCGGGTGATTACTACCGCGCCCGTGGGGTTCAGCTGCCTGAGCCTGCGTTCCTGGATGTGGTGGTGCTGCGTTTCGGCATCTCTGCGGAACAGGATCACTACCATGTGCCGTTGTTGATTTCGCCGTATAGCTATTCGACCTACAGAGGAAGCTAGGACTTTCCCCCCAGCCCCCTTCTTCTCAAAAAAAGCTGCGCATAAGCTTCTTTGGTCTTTCGCCCGCTCACACTGCGGGCTTTTTTTGCCCTGAGATATGTGGTGTTGCTGATGACGCCTTCGCGAGCAAGCCCGCTCCCACATTTGATCTCTGCCGGTCACAACTAATGTATTCGCAGAAGATCCAGTGTGGGAGCGGGCTTGCTCGCGAAGCTTTTGCTTTTAACGGCTCAACAACGAAGCCGCACCGGCGCCACTGAACAACCCCGCACTCACCCGATTAAACCAGCTCTGCCCCTTGCCGCTGCGTAGATACCGCGCAGCACCACGGGCACCCAGCCCATAAGCCAATTTGCACAGCAGATCCAGCACGGTCCAGGTGGCAATCATCACCAGCAACTGCGGCAGGAACGGTTGCTCGGCACTCAGAAACTGCGGCAGGAAAGCGGCAAAGAACAAAATGTCTTTCGGATTACTCGCGCCGAGCATGAACGCGCGCCCGAACAGTGCGCGAAAGCGCGGCACCGGTGCAGCCTGGGGCACTTCGGCGCCTTGGGATGGCTGACGCGATTGCTGCCAGCTCTGCCTGGCGAGATAGAACAGGTACAGCGCGCCGACGATTTTCAGGGCGCTGAACAGCTGTTCCGACGCCAGCAACAATGCGCCCAAGCCAAGTGCCGAAGCACTAAGCAGGCAGATCGACGCAATCACGCCTCCCAGAAACGCTGGGTAAGAACGGCGCAAACCGTAATTCAGACTGTTGCTGATCATCAGCAAAGACAGTGGTCCCGGGATCAGGATCACCACCAGCGCAGCGCCGCTGAACAGCAGCCAGGTTTCCAGACTCATCACTTTCCTCCATTTGCACAAAAGCCTCACCCGAGGGGGTGAGGCTGTTTTGAAACACTGTTTTTGAATCGTAAACGGCTTACAAGAAAATGAACTTGGCGATAAAGATCGCGCAAAGCACCCACAGACTGACGGAAATTTCCTTGTACTTACCGGTGCCGGCCTTCAGCGCCACATAAGTGATGAAGCCCAGCGCGATGCCGTCGGCGACCGAGAAGGTCAGCGGCATCATGATCGCGGTAACGATCGCCGGAATGCTGTCAGTCGCTTCGTCCCATTCGATATGCGCCATGCCGCCCATCATCAGCATCGCCACATAAATCAATGCACCGGCGGTTGCATAAGCGGGGATCATGCCAGCCAGCGGTGCGAAAAACATTGCGGCAATAAATAGCACACCGACGGTCACGGCGGTAAGACCAGTCCGACCACCCGCTGCTACGCCAGCGGCACTTTCCACATAGCTGGTAACTGGCGGAACACCGACCATCGCACCAAATACGCTGGAAGCACTGTCGGCTTTCATGGCGCGGGAAAGGTTTTCGATCCGGCCGTCAGCGTTCACCAGGTTGGCGCGCTGGGCGACGCCCATCAGGGTGCCGGCGGTGTCGAACATGTGTACGAAGAGGAAGGCCAGCACCACGCTGATCATGCTGACGTTGAATACGCCGGCGACATTCATGGCCATCCAGGTCGGGGCCAGGCTCGGCGGGGCAGACATGATGCCCTCGTAGTGCACCAGGCCCAGGCCCCAACCGGCCAGGGTCACGGTGATGATGCTGATGAGGATTGCGCCGAACACTTTGTGGTAGCTGAGCACGGCAATCATCAGGAAGCAGATGGCCGCCAGCAGCGGACCAGGCTCGCGCAGGGAACCAAGCTTGATCAGAGTGGCCGGGCTATCGACAACGATGCCAGCGGTTTTCAAACCGATCAGTCCCAGAAACAGGCCCACACCGGCGCCCATGGCAAAGCGCAAACTTACTGGAATGCTGTTGAGCAGCCATTCGCGAATCCGGGAAAAGGTCAGGAACATGAACAACACACCGGAAACGAACACCGCACCGAGGGCGGTTTCCCAGTTGTAGCCCATGGTGCCGACCACGGTGTAAGTGAAGAACGCGTTCAGGCCCATGCCCGGCGCCAGGCCGACGGGCCAGTTGGCGTACAGGCCCATCAGCAGGCAACCCAGCGCGGCGGCGATGCAGGTGGCGACGAACGCCGCCCCGTGATCGATGCCGGCATCGGCCATGATGTTCGGGTTGACGAAGATGATGTAAGCCATGGTGATGAAGGTTGTCAGACCGGCGATCAGCTCGGTCTTCACCGTGGTGCCGTGCAAGCTGAGTTTGAAGATGCGCTCCAGCCAGCCATTGCGTAATGGCGGCGAGAGTTCCAGCGTCGGGGCTTCGGATTTACGGCTTTCCACAGCGAATACTCCTCAAGAGTTTTATTGTTATTTCCAGGGCCGGACCCATGAGGGTGGCAGCGACCCTTTGAGGCATTTGCGAATTTGTTGACCTTTTGGTCAGGAACTCACACGAAGCGAATTATGCTTTTGTATACAAATAAAGCAAATAATGTTTTTGATTTTGTAGACGAAAAAAATGGCATGCGGGGTATATGGATAAGAAATGTGATGTGTAGCGAGCTTTTTGTGGCGAGGGAGCTTGCTCCCGCTGGGCGCGCAGCGGCCCGACTCAGGCGATGGCGATTTTTCAGGCATACCGGCGTTATCGTTCATTGCGACTGCTGCGCAGCCGAACGGGAGCAAGCTCCCTCGCCACAGTCAGGTGTCGCCCCGGTCAACTCTGGTTACTTCTCCTAACGCCAGATTCACCGCCAGCCACCCATTCACCGCCGCCTCTCCGGCCTCGGCAAACACCCGCTCCAGCAATTTCACCTGCTCGCGCCGCAGCGACTGCTCGAACCGCGCGCCATCGTCGGTCAGTTCCAGCAACCGTTTACGCTTGTCGGTCTTGGACGCGACGCTGTTCACCAAATGCATTTCCACCAATTGTCGTAGCGGAATGTTCAGCGCCTGCTTGCTCACCCCCAGCAATGCCAGCAACTCCTTGACGCTGAGGGCAGGGTAGCGGGCGATGAAAAACACGATGCGTTGATGCACCCGGCTCAAGCCGCGACGCTCGAGCATTTCGTCGGCCTTGGCAGTGAAGGCTTGGTAGCCGAAGAAAAACGCTTCCATGGCTTGTTGCTGAGTGCTGGGGTTTTTAAGGTCAAGCATGTTGACGTATCCGCTCGGTCTGTCGTAATTTCGGTCAACCAGTTTGACTCATTTCCCTCAGGCCTCGCTACCGGTGACCCCATGGCTTTTTCCGAACGTGTCTCGCGCCTTAAAAGTTCTTTGATCCGTGAAATCCTCGCCGCCGCCCAGCGCCCGGAAGTGATGTCGTTCGCCGGCGGCTTGCCGGCCGAAGCCATGTTGCCGAAAGTCGAGTGGGCGGACATGCCGCTGTCCATGGGGCAATACGGCATGAGCGAAGGCGAGCCGGCGCTGCGTGAGGCGCTGGCGGCCGAAGCCCGAGCGTTGGGTGTGCCGTGCGAGGCGAGTCAGGTGCTGGTGGTCAGCGGTTCCCAGCAAACCCTCGATCTGGCGGCCAAGCTCTACATCGACAAAGGCACCGAGATCCTGCTTGAGGCGCCGACCTACCTGGCAGCGTTGCAGATTTTTCAGCTGTTCGGCGCCGACTGCATCACCGTTCCGCAGGAAGCCGATGGCCCGAACCTGGCGCAGTTGCGCAGCCGTCTGGAAAAACACAAGCCCGCGTTCATCTACCTGATTCCGACGTTTCAGAACCCGTCGGCGGTGCGCTATAGCGAGACCAGGCGCGATGCAGTGGCGGCGTTGCTCGACGAGTTCGGCGTAACCCTGATCGAAGACGAACCCTACCGCGAACTGACCTTCGACGGCGGCAGTGCCACGCCGATTGTCAGTCGCTTGAACAAGGCCAGCTGGATCTACACCGGCACGGTGTCGAAAACCCTGTTGCCGGGCCTGCGGGTCGGTTACCTGATCGCCAGTCCAGACCTGTTTCCGCACTTGTTGCGGCTCAAGCAATCGGCCGATCTGCACACCAACCGCATCGGGCAGTGGCAAGCGCTGCAATGGATCGGCACCGAGAAATATCAGCAGCACTTGGGTGAGTTGCGGGACTTCTATCGGGTTCGTCGGGATGCATTCCAGTCAGCACTTGAAAAGCATTTTGACGACCTGGCGCAGTGGAACGTGCCGCAGGGTGGGCTGTTTTTCTGGTTGACGTTAAAGCAGCCGCTGGATACGCGCACGCTGCTCAAGGCTGCGTTGGCGGCGGATGTGGCATTTATGCCGGGCGAACCGTTTTTTCCCGAGCCGGACAAGAACCCCGGCCATCTGCGGCTGAACTTCAGCCACATCGACCCGGCGCGGCTGGACGAAGGGCTCAAGCGGCTGGCGGCGGTGGTGCGTCAGGCTCAGGCGGCAGAAGCGGCTTGAGGGGAGGGTATAAACAAACAAACCGGCCAATCGGCCGGTTTATTTTTGTCCGGGATTTGTAGTGCTTGGGCTGGCCTCATCGCGAGCAGGCTCGCTCCCACATTGGATCTGTTTTAAATACAAATCCCATTCTCACTACAAATCTACTGTGGGAGCGAGCCTGTTCGCGATGGCGTTAGCTCAAACAACCCAAATGGATCAGACAGCAGCAAACCGCTTATCCAGATAATCAATGATCACCTTGGACTCATACATCCAGGTGGTCTGGCCATTCTCTTCGATGCGCAGGCACGGCACCTTGATCTTGCCACCTTGCTCCAGCAAAGCCTGGCGATCCTGTTCGTTGTTCTTGGCATCGCGCAATGCCACCGGAACGTTCAGGCGACGCAGGGTGCGGCGGGTTTTCACGCAGAACGGGCAGGCGTGGAACTGATACAGGGTCAGGTCCTTGGCGGCCGTTTCGACCTGAGCCTGAGCGGCGGCGGGGCGCTGCTTCTTGCCTGGACGAGTGATGAAGTCGATGAAGATGATCAGTTGGCCGAGGCCGATACGAAGCGCTTTTACGAACACGGGATAAGCCTCACAGGGCAAACAGAAGGCGCGCAGCTTACCTGATTTTTCGCAGGCGAAAAAAAACCGGCGATCAGTGCCGGTTTTCTTCGTGCTGCAAGTTACTTGATCAGGCTGAGAAACTCGCTGCGGGTGGCTGCGTTTTCGCGGAACTCGCCGAGCATCACCGAGGTGATCATCGTCGAATTCTGTTTCTCCACTCCGCGCATCATCATGCACATGTGCTTGGCCTCAATCACCACCGCAACGCCCAGGGCGCCGGTGACTTGCTGGACCGCATCGGCGATCTGGCGGCTGAGGTTTTCCTGGATTTGCAGGCGGCGGGCGTACATGTCGACGATGCGCGCGACTTTCGACAGCCCCAGGACCTTGCCGCTAGGGATGTAGGCAACATGGGCCTTGCCGATGAACGGCAGCATGTGGTGCTCGCACAGCGAGTAAAGCTCGATGTCCTTGACCAGCACCATCTCGCTGTTGTCGGAACTGAACAAGGCACCGTTGGTGACCTCTTCCAGTGTCTGTTCATAACCGCGGCAGAGGTACTGCATGGCTTTGGCGGCACGTTTTGGCGTGTCGAGCAGGCCCTCGCGGGAGGCGTCCTCGCCCAATTGGCCGAGAATCTCGGTGTAATTCTGTTCCAGGGACATGAAACTACCTGTGGGATTTTACGCAAAGGGCAAGGGTACGGTGACGGACACGGCGCTGCAAGCGTGAAGCGACGGCATCACTCGTCGCGACCTTCCATCATGGTGCGTTTGAGCATCACATAAACTGCTCCGGCGCCGCCGTGTTTCGGTTGGCACGAGGTGAAGCCGAGTACCTGTGAATGCTGACGCAGCCACGTGTTGACGTGGCTCTTGATCATCGGCCGCTTACCGTCCAGACGAACCGCTTTGCCGTGGGTGACACGTACGCAGCGGATTTCGAATTTTGTCGCTTCGGCCAGAAAGGCCCACAGGGTTTCACGGGCCTTTTCCACGTTCATGCCATGCAGATCGAGGCTGCCTTCGAACGGAATCTGTCCGATCTTGAGCTTGCGCATCTGGCTTTCCTGGACGCCGTCGCGGGCCCACATCAGCTCATCTTCGGGGCCGACATCGATGACGAACTGATCGGACAGCCCATCAACGGTGGTGGCGTCGGTGCGCACAGTGGCGGCCTGGCGCAGCTTGGCAATTTGCGCGCGGTCGGCCTTGGGTTTGCCGGTTTCGGCGCGATCGTGCTTGATTGGCTTGACGCCTTGGATCGCGCTTTTGAACAGGGAAAAATCGTCGTCTTGCATGTCAGCCTCCGCGAAGGGCGGCCAGTTTACCCAAGTCGGGACGAATCGGGCGCGACAAAACGTCCGGCGTTGGGCTTAGTCGTGTTTTTTCATCAAGTGCGGAGACATGTTCAGCTCTCGCGACTGGCGCGAGCGGCGACGGCAGCGGCGCCATAGCCATACGCCGATGTACAGCACGAACAGGCCCACGGCCAGAATGATCGCCGAGCCCAGCGGGCTGGCATTCAATTCGCCCAGCGCCGGTGGCCGGCCCAGCAGGCTGGCCGCGCCGGCCATCGCCAGCAACACACCGCACGTCGCCAGCAAGGCAGCGAACGCTGCGCCGAAGCGAAAACGCCAGTTGCGTTGGCCTTTGGGCCGCAAGCGGCGTGCATCAAAACCATCGGATAACTTCATTCCGACCTTCCTCAATGGGTATCGGCCCTTCGACCGGGAGTTGACCGGGATGTTCCTGAGGCTAGGGCAATTACAGCAAATGAGAGGCTTTTGCGGATGAGCGGCGGCATGGACCGCTCATCGAAGGGTTGATCAGATCAGCTCACGGGTCTGGGCGAGGGTGGCGAAATTGTCCGCCATGATCGCCATCTCGGTGTGCTGAACGTGCTCGGCGCTCAGGACGCCACCCTTGTAGGGCAGGTCGCGAGTCGCGCAGGCGTCTTCAACCAATGTGCAACGAAAGCCCAGGTTCTTAGCGGCGCGCACGGTAGTGCTGACGCTGGAGTGGCTCATGAAGCCGCAGACGATAAGGTCCAGCGAGCCGAGATTCTGCAGGCGCTCCAGCAGTTCGGTGCCATGAAACGCACTCGGCAGCAATTTGCCGATGATGGTTTCGTCACCCTGTGGCTCGAGCCCCGGGATGAACTCGCCGCGCTCGCCTTGCGGGTCGAACAGCCCACCGACAGTGCCGAGGTGGCGCACATGCACGATCGGCCGACCGGCTGCACGGGCAGCGGCCACCAGTTGCTTGATGTTCGCGACGGCAGCATCCATGCCGCTCAGTGCCAAGGGGCCGCTGAGGTATTCTTTCTGGGCATCGATGATGACAAGGGTCGCATGACCCAGATTGGCCGCTGCATAACCACGGCCGCTGAGTTGAAACATCGTTTTTGGAACGGACATTCTGGGGCTCCTTCGGGTGGGGCTTTTGCGACATTGTCCTCTGGCTGAGCGCTTCTGTGAATCGCTACCATCGTAGGCACCGCCGTTGTTGGGTCGCAGCCTTGTCAAGATACTCGTTCTGTTCAATAGCTTGCTGAAAAAATAGAAGAGTCCTACATCTGATCCGGTGTTTATCCTGCGTCGTCGTGGCGTCTTTTGGCTGTTAGAATCGTCAGTCGTTTTTTCTGGAGTTTGCCCCGTGATCACTTCCCGACTTCGTACCCTGCGTGACCATATCCGTTGGGCCGTCAGCCGCTTCCATGGGGAGGATCTGTTTTTCGGCCATGGGACCGACAACGCCTGGGACGAAGCCCGTCAACTGGTGTTGGGTGCGCTGCACTTGCCGTGGGAAATCGCCGACAGCTATCTGGACTGCCGTCTGGAAGACGACGAACTGGTCAATCTGCAACGCTTGCTCAAGCGCCGCATCGAAGAGCGCATTCCGACCGCTTACCTGCTGGGTGAAGCCTGGTTCTGCGGTATGTCGTTCATTGTCGACGAACGCGTGCTGATCCCGCGCTCACCCATTGGCGAGCTGATCGAAAAGCGTTTTGAACCATGGTTGGGTGCCGAACCTGCACGTATTCTCGATCTATGCACCGGTTCCGGTTGCATCGGTATCGCCTGTGCTTACGAGTTCCAGAATGCCGAAGTGGTACTGGCTGACCTGTCGTTCGAAGCGCTGGAGGTGGCGAATCAGAACATCGAGCGTCACGGTGTCGATGAGCGCGTGTTCACCGTTCAAGGCGATGGTTTCGATGGCTTGCCGGGTCAACGTTTCGACCTGATCGTGTCGAACCCGCCTTACGTCGATGCGGAAGATTTCGCTGACATGCCGGACGAGTATCAGCACGAACCGGAGTTGGGCCTGGCCTGTGGCGACGACGGTTTGAACCTGGTGCGCCGCATGCTCGCCGAAGCGGCGGATCATCTGACCGAGAAGGGTTTGCTGATTGTCGAGGTAGGTAACAGTCAGGTTCATGTCGAGGCGCTGTACCCGGAAGTCGACTTCGCCTGGCTGGAGTTCGAGCGCGGTGGGCATGGGGTGTTCATGCTCACAGCGGAGCAGTGCCGCCATCATCAGGCGCTGTTCGCTTCTCGCGTTTAACCCTTAAAAGCAAAAGATCGCAGCCTTCGGCAGCTCCTACAGGTGTACACCAAACCCTGTAGAAGCTGCCGAAGGCTGCGATCTTTTTAGGCTTGGCTCCCATTACCGGTGCGTCGCAATCCAGATCAACAACCCCGCCTGAAACACCGCAAACGCCACCAGACAGGTAATGGTAAAACGCAGCCCGGCGTCCTCGCGTTTGTACTTGCTGACTTTTTCTTCGTGCTTCTTCAGTTTGACTTCCTGTTCCGCCAGGTTTTGCTCGGCTTGCTGGAGCATCTGCGCGGCTTCGAGGATTTCTACCTGCTGCAACTTTTCGCTGTTCCAGTCACCGAGCAAATCACCGACCTGTACCTCTTTAACGCTGCCCTTCAAATGCTGGGCGTCGGCGTAGACCACGTCAAAACCATGCACCCGCAGAAAGTGATCGCGACGCAGGCGAGTGTCTTCGTTCAGCGCATCCTTGTTGTTCAGGTCAGTGCCGTCGACGGTGTAGGCGGGCCATTTCTTCTTCGCCCAGGTAATGCCCTGAGCCGCCAAATAGCGCCCGATGCCACGGTTCATCGGCTCGATCTGCAAGCCGCTTTCCGGCCCGAAATGCATGCGTTTGGCGACATGGTCGACCCACACGTCCAGATGATTCTGTTCTTTGCGCACCCGCTGGCCCGGCAGCTTGATGGTCATGCGCAGCAGGCTGCGTTCCTTGCTATTGCGTTCGGCGTAACCGAATTCGACAAAGCGCAACGGCCGTCCGCCAGTGTTGCGATCGGTTTGCAGCGGCGCCAGGCGGAGCATTTTGTGGTGCTCGACATGGACATCCGCCCACGGCAGCTCGACCGCTGGCGGTGCGTCTTTTTCAGCGGTGGTGTCGGGTGAAGTCTGGGTATCAGTCATAACGGCGAGATCCTGTCCAAGCCCTGCTTGCCGCCAGTCAGTGCGCTGGCGACAAAGGCTTATCGGCCGTTTCTTTCAGGACTGGAGGGCTAGGGCTTAACGGGTGCGAAGTCCGTCAATAAAACCGAGGATTCGTGCGCCGAGTTCCGCCGCCAGCGGTAATTGCGGATCTTTATAGGAGGCCAATTGCCGCTTCACGTCGTTGGGCACGATGCGCATCACGTGGTTCATGCCTTCGATCAGCGCCAGTTCGGCGTCCGGTTTGGCGGCCTTGAGTGCCCTGGCGTCACCCACGCCGACCTGAATGTCGTTGCTGCCCTGGATAATCAGCGCCGGCATTTTCAGTTTGGCGAAGGCCGCTGCCGGGTCTTGGCGGAACAGCGAAATCAGATACGGCTGTACGCTGGGGCGGAAAATCACCTGCAATTGCGGGGGCACGTTGTCGTCGGTGTGGCCGGCCTTGAGGCTGTCGAGCAGTTCATTGCTGCGCAGCATCAACGGCGGCGGCAGGCGATTGCTTAACTGCTGGCGCAGTACCTGATCGATCGGCCGGGCGCTGCCGGACATGGAAATCACTGCCGCGGCATCGACGTTTGGCGCCGCCAGGCTGGCGATCAATGCACCTTCGCTGTGGCCCAGCAAAATCAGTTTGCCAAAGCGCGGATCGGCTTTGAGCTTCTGGCCCCAGGCTTGGGCGTCGGCCACATAGGCCTCCACCGACAGATTGCGTTCATCGGGCGTGGCCGCCAGGCTCGCCGCCACGCCGCGCTTGTCGTAGCGCACACTGGCGATGTTGTGTTTGGCCAGCACCCAGGCCAGTCGTTTGAGGCTGTCGTTGCGTCCGCCGTCGGGGTTGTTTCCGTCACGATCCGTAGGACCGGAGCCGGAAATGATCAGGACAACCGGCACAGGCGTGTCGGACTTGGGCAGCAACAGCGAGCCGAAAAGCTCGCCGCTGCCCGTGTCCAAAGTGATCGGGCGTTGCAGGACAGTGGCCTGTACAAAGCCGGTAAACAAGGTAAGGCTCAAGGCTAGAACTCGCAGCATCATCACGCCATCATCAACAAGGTGCCGGTTGGACTCGCGGGCACCCATAAGGTTCGAGGATGAACTAGTCGGGTAGCCTGCGTATACTGGCGCGCATTACGTATTTCAGTTCGATTTCACGGAGCGTCCCGCATGTCCGGCAATACCTACGGCAAGCTGTTCACTGTCACCACCGCGGGCGAAAGCCATGGTCCGGCGTTGGTCGCCATTGTCGATGGCTGCCCGCCGGGCCTGGAGATTTCCCTTGAGGACCTGCAGCGCGACCTGGACCGGCGCAAACCCGGCACCAGCCGCCACACCACCCAGCGCCAGGAAGCCGACGAAGTCGAAATCCTCAGCGGCGTGTTCGAAGGCCGCACCACCGGTTGCGCCATCGGCCTGCTGATCCGCAACACCGACCAGAAGTCCAAGGACTACTCGGCGATCAAGGATCTGTTCCGCCCGGCCCACGCCGACTACACCTACCACCACAAATACGGCGAGCGCGATTACCGTGGCGGCGGTCGCAGTTCGGCCCGTGAAACCGCCATGCGCGTGGCGGCAGGGGCGATTGCGAAAAAGTACCTGGCCACCCAGGGCATCGTCATTCGTGGCTACATGAGCCAGCTCGGCCCGATCGAAATCCCGTTCAAGACCTGGGATTCGGTGGAAGAAAACGCTTTCTTCAGCCCTGATCCGGACAAAGTGCCGGAGCTGGAAGCCTATATGGACCAGTTGCGTCGCGACCAGGATTCGGTAGGCGCGAAGATCACCGTGGTTGCCGAAGGCGTTATGCCTGGCTTGGGCGAGCCGATTTTCGACCGCCTCGATGCCGAACTGGCCCACGCGCTGATGAGCATCAACGCGGTCAAAGGCGTGGAAATCGGCGCCGGGTTTGCCAGCATCGCCCAACGGGGCACCGAACATCGTGATGAAATGACCCCGGAAGGTTTCCTCAGCAACAACGCGGGCGGCATTCTGGGTGGCATCTCCTCCGGTCAGCCGATCGTTGCGCATCTGGCACTCAAGCCAACCTCGAGTATCACCACACCGGGCCGTTCCATCGACATCCATGGCAACCCGGTTGAAGTTGTCACCAAAGGCCGTCACGACCCGTGCGTCGGCATCCGCGCCACGCCGATTGCCGAAGCGATGATGGCCATCGTGCTGATGGATCACCTGCTGCGTCACCGCGGGCAGAACCTCAATGTGCGCGTGAGCACTCCGGTGCTGGGTCAGCTTTAATGGCTGACCTTACAGCCGCTTTGGTTTGACGACTTTGGCGGCGCTCCCGTACTGGCGGCTCTCCAGTTTCTATCTGTTCTATTTCGCCTTGCTCGGTTCGACGGCGCCGTTTCTGGCGCTGTATTTCGATCACCTGGGCTTTTCCAGTGCGCGCATTGGCGAACTGGTGGCGATCCCGATGCTGATGCGCTGCGTGGCGCCGAACATCTGGGGCTGGCTCGGTGACTACACCGGGCGACGGCTGGCCATCGTGCGGTTCGGCGCGGTCTGTACGCTGCTGACCTTCTCACTGATTTTCGTCAGCAAAAGCTATGCGTGGCTGGCGATGGTCATGGCCTTGCACGCGTTCTTCTGGCACGCGGTATTGCCACAGTTCGAAGTCATCACTCTGGCGCATTTGAACGGCCAGACGTCTCGCTACAGTCAGATTCGCCTGTGGGGCTCAATCGGTTTCATCATCACCGTGGTCGCGCTCGGCAGGTTGTTCGAATGGCTCAGCCTGGACATCTATCCGGTGACGCTGGTGCTGATCATGGCCGGTATCGTCGTCAGCAGCTTGTGGGTGCCCAACGCGCAACCTGTTCAGAGTGAACGGTTGGCAGGGGAGGGATTCCTCCAGCAATTGCGCAACCCCGGGGTATTGGCGTTCTACGGTTGTGTGGCGCTGATGCAGATGAGTCACGGGCCGTATTACACCTTTCTGACCCTGCACCTTGAGCGACTCGGTTACAGTCGCGGGCTGATCGGCATACTCTGGGCGGTCGGCGTGGTTGCCGAAGTCTTGATGTTTCTGGCCATGAGCAAGATCCTTGCGCGTTTCTCGGTGCGCCGGGTGCTGCTGGCGAGTTTTCTATTGGCGGCGTTGCGTTGGTTGTTGCTCGGTTCGTTTGCCGAGTTCCTTTGGGTATTGTTGTTCGCCCAAGTGCTGCACGCCACCACCTTCGGCAGCTTTCACGCGGCTGCCATCCAGTTCGTGCAACGTAGCTTCGGCGCGCGTCAGCAAGGGCAGGGCCAGGCGTTGTATGCCGCGCTGGCCGGCACCGGCGGCGCATTGGGTGCGTTGTATTCCGGCTACAGCTGGAATGCCCTCGGCGCCACATTGACCTTTAGTATTGCCAGTCTCGCAGCCTTCGCTGCTGCCGTTATCATTGCCACATGTATGCAAGAGGACAGGCCATGAGCCTTACCCGTGAACACCTCGCCCAGGAAATCATCGACGCCGGGCGTTTTCTGTATGGGCGCGGCTGGTCGCCGGCCACCAGTAGCAATTACTCGACCCGCCTGTCGCCGACCGAAGCCTTGCTGACGGTGTCCGGCAAGCACAAAGGCCAGTTGGGCATCGACGATGTGCTGGCCACCGACCTGTCGGGCAATAGCCTGGAACCGGGCAAAAAACCGTCCGCCGAAACCCTGCTGCACACTCAGCTCTACAGCTGGCGCCCGGAGATTGGCGCGGTGTTGCACACCCATTCGGTGAATGCCACGGTGTTGTCGCGTCTGACGCCGGAAGACTTCATCGAGTTCGAAGACTATGAACTGCAAAAAGCCTTCAGCGGCGTCTCGACCCACGAGTCCCGGGTGCGCGTGCCGATTTTCGACAACGATCAGGACATTGCACGGCTGGCCGCCAAGGTGCAGCCTTGGCTCGACGCCCATCCTGATTGCGTCGGCTACCTGATCCGCGGCCATGGCCTCTACACGTGGGGCGCGCGTATGAGTGACGCGCTGCGGCAGATCGAGGCCTTTGAATTTTTGTTCGAGTGCGAGTTGAAGACGCGCTCGCTCTTTAACCATAAAGCATGAACCGTTAAGGAGTTGCCCCGATGAGCAGCCTGTCCGTTTACCACGTCAGCAGCCCAGACTTGCCGAACAAGGTGTTGACCCACTTCGAAGACATCGCCTCGACCCTGGCCGAACAGGGCGTGCGCTTCGACCGTTGGCAAGCCACGGCGAAAATCCAGCCCGGCGCCAGCCAGGAAGAAGTGATCGCCGCGTATCAGGCGCAAATCGACAAACTGATGACCGAGCGCGGATACATCACCGTCGACGTGATCAGCCTGAACAGCGATCATCCGCAAAAAGCCGAGTTACGTGCCAAGTTCCTCGATGAACACCGCCATGGCGAAGACGAAGTACGATTTTTCGTCGCCGGCCGTGGGCTGTTCACCCTGCACATCGGCGATTACGTCTATGCCGTGCTCTGCGAGAAAAACGACCTGATCTCAGTGCCGGCCGGTACACCGCACTGGTTCGATATGGGCGAAAACCCGCATTTCGTCGCGATCCGCCTGTTCAACAACCCCGAAGGCTGGGTGGCCAATTTCACCGGCGATAACATTGCCAGCCACTTCCCGCGTCTCGAGGACTGAGCCGATGCCGATCAAAGCGATTCTCACCGACATCGAAGGCACCACCAGCGCGGTGAGTTTTGTGTTCGACGTGCTGTTTCCCTACGCCGCCAGACACCTGCCGGATTTCGTTCGCGAAAACGCCGAACGCGCCGACGTTGCCGAGCAGCTCACCGCTGTTCGGCGTGACAGCGGTGAGCCGCAAGCCGACGTCGAACGGGTCATCGATATCCTCTTGGGCTGGATTGCCGAAGACCGCAAGGCCACGCCGCTCAAGGCGTTGCAAGGCATGGTCTGGGAGCAGGGTTATCAGTCCGGGCAGTTGAAAGGCCACGTTTACCCGGATGCCGTTGAAGCGCTGAAGCGCTGGCATCAGGAAGGCTATCAACTGTTTGTGTATTCTTCGGGCTCGATTCAGGCGCAAAAACTGATTTTCGGTTGCTCGGACGCGGGGGATTTGTCGCCACTGTTCAGCGGCTATTTCGACACCACCTCGGGACCCAAGCGTGAAGCGCAGTCCTACGAGCGCATCACCCAGGCGATTGGCGTCGAGGCTTCGCAGATTCTGTTTCTATCCGACATCGTTCAGGAACTGGACGCAGCGCGTGCGGCCGGGATGGCAACCTGTGGCCTGGCCCGTGAGGGCGGGGAACTGGCAGGGCATGTGACCGTCGACAGCTTTGCGCAGATAAATCCTTCCACTTTTTAAAGATCAACGCACATAACCTGTGGGAGCGAGTCTGCTCGCGAAGGCGGTAGGCCATTCAACATTGATGTTGCCTGACACGCCGCTTTCGCGAGCAGGCTCGTTCCCACATGGATTACGCTCCAGAAAACAAAACAGGCCGTGAAGCGAAAGCTCTCACGGCCTGTTTGTTTGTAGCGCGTTTATTTATACAACCGCAGGATTTACACCGAGTGATAGGTCGGCAGGGCGAACCGTTGCTGGCTTTGCAGCATGGAGATCTGCGGCAGTTCACTGGCCTGTTCGGCGATGTCACGGCGAATCGCGCTGATCACCCAGGACAGCTGATCGCCGGCATGCAATTGCTGGTAGGAAATCGAACGTTTGAAGACTTTGCCGTCCGTACTGCGCAGGGTCAGCAGAATGCCGCCGTCAGGCCGTGGCTGGGTGGTCACTTCGAAGTTGGAGAACAGCGACGAAAATTTTTCCTGGATCAGGCTCATGTCTATCAGCTCCGTGAGTGCTTTGAAGGGCAACATGGAGAGGTAGCTGCAGTGATTGTGCCAGCGCCTGTTTTTTTAAAAAGACATATAAATCAACAAGTTAACTTTTAAGTGTTTTTGCGCTTTCGTGCAATCTGCATGAATGGCCATCGTGCATCCTGCATTTTGCGTGGTCGGTCGATTCGATTGAACCAATCACAACGTCAGGGTTCCGCTTTTCGATGGCAGCTTCGAATAGTTCGGTCGCGGATACAAAACATTTCAAAAACCGCGTGTACAGCTCAAGAACCGCTGACGTATTTTCGGCCTCAATCAACGCCACCCGACAATAAGAAGATCGACGGGAGCACCATGAGCCGCACGCTGAACGACACGATTACCTGGGGCATGATGCTCCGCAAGCTGCCTTCCATTGCCAAAGCCATTCCCCGCGTGGTGAAGGGCATGAAAGCCGCCAACGTCAAGGACCCGACCCAACCGTGTGGTCTCGGCTGGAGCTTCGAGCAGGCGACATTGCGCAATCCCGATGGCCCGGCCTTGCTGCAGGGCGAGGTGGCACTCACTTATGCACAAGTCAATCAGTGGGCCAACCGCATCGCCCATCACTTGATCGCCCAAGGCATCGGCAAGGGCGATGTGGTGGCGATTTTTATCGAGAACCGTCCGGAACTGCTGGTGACGATATTGGCGGTGGCCAAGGTCGGCGCGATCAGCGCCTTGCTCAATACTTCCCAGACCCGCGACACCCTGGCCCACAGCCTGAACCTGGTGGCGCCGGTGGCGATCGTGGTCGGAGAAGAGCTGGTTGCGGCCTTCAATGCGGTCCGCGAGCGGGTGGCCATCGACGCGGCGCGCACCTGGTTTGTCGCCGATCAAGACACTTTTCGCGATCCGGGCAATTCGCCCGATGGCTTCATTAACCTGATGACAGTCAGCGCCGAAGCGTGCAGCGATAACCCCGCCAGCAGCCAACAGGTTTTTCTCGACGATCCTTGTTTCTACATTTACACCTCGGGCACCACCGGGTTGCCCAAGGCCGGGGTGTTCAAGCACGGCCGCTGGATGCGCAGTTCTGCAAGTTTTGGCCTGATCGCGCTGGATATGCAGCCTCAGGACGTCGTTTATTGCACCTTGCCGCTCTACCACGCCACCGGGCTCTGCGTGTGCTGGGGCTCGGCGATCATCGGGGCGTCGGGGTTTGCCATCCGTCGCAAGTTCAGCGCCAGTCAGTTCTGGAGTGACGTGCGCAAATACCGGGCGACCACCCTCGGTTACGTCGGCGAATTGTGCCGATACCTGGTGGATCAACCGCGCAGCATCGACGACAGTCGGCACGGCGTGACGAAGATGATTGGCAACGGTCTGCGCCCCGGTGCGTGGAGCGAGTTCAAAACGCGCTTTGCCGTTGACCATATCTGCGAGCTGTACGCTGCCAGCGACGGCAATATCGGCTTTACCAACATCCTCAATTTTGACAACACCATCGGTTTTTCGCTGATGGCCTGGGAACTGGTGGCGTACGACCACGACAGCGGCGCGCCCACCCGTGATGCCAAGGGTTTCATGCGCAAAGTGGCCAAGGGCGAGCAGGGTTTGCTGCTGGCGAGGATCGACGACAAGGCGCCGCTGGACGGCTACACCGATCCGCAGAAGACCGCAAAAGTCGTGCTCCACGACGTGTTCAAGAAGGGCGACCGTTACTTCAATACCGGTGACCTGCTGCGCAACATCGGTTTTGGCCACGCGCAGTTTGTGGATCGCTTGGGCGACACCTACCGTTGGAAAGGCGAGAACGTCTCGACCACCGAGGTCGAGAACATCCTCCTGCAACACCCGCATATCGCTGAAGCCGTGGCCTATGGCGTGGAAATCCACAACACCAACGGGCGTGCCGGGATGGCGGCAATCACGCCGGCTGAATCCCTGGCGACGCTGGACTTCAGCGAGTTGCTGGCTTTCGCCAGGCAGCAAATGCCTGCTTATGCAGTGCCACTTTTCCTTCGGGTGAAAGTGAAAATGGAGACCACCGGGACCTTCAAATACCAGAAGACCCGGCTCAAGGATGAAGCCTTCGACCCGAACAAAACCGGCGATGACCCGATCTACGCCTGGTTGCCGGGTACCCAGACTTATGTGCAAGTCACCGAGCACGTGCTGGCGGATATTCAAGACGGCAAGTACCGCTATTGAATGTAGCTATGGCCTCCCATTAGAAAAAAGAAGTGACAGGTTCCGGAGCGCTCGGGAAACTATCGGCTTTCCGATTGACCGAATGTGGAGTCCCCAATGTCAGACAAAAGCCGCCAGATGAGCCCCGAAGAGGCTGCTGAATTTGCCGAACAGGTGTTCAACAAAGCGCGCGAGGGTGATGCGGCCATGATGGCTGCGCTGCTGACCAAGGGCCTGCCGCCGAACCTGCGCAACCATAAGGGCGACACCTTGCTGATGCTCGCCGCGTACCACGGCCATGTCGACACGGTAAAAGTCCTGCTTGAACACAAGGCTGACCCGGAAATCCGCAATGACAATGGCCAGAGCCCCATTGCCGGTGCGGCGTTCAAGGGCGACCTGGCGGTGGTCAAGGCGCTAGTCGAGGGGGGCGCGCAAGTGGAAGGTTCGTCCTTCGACGGTCGTACTGCGCTGATGATGGCGGCGATGTTCAACCGCGTCGAAATCGTCGACTATCTGATCAGCAAAGGCGCCGATCCGAAAGCCAAGGATGCCAACGGCGTATCCGCGCTGGACGCGGCCAAAACCATGGGCGCGGTGGATACCACGACTCAGCTGCAAAAATTGCTCGGCTGATCACATTAAAAGATCGCAGCCTTCGGCAGCTCCTACAGAGCGCACGTCATGCCAATGTAGGAGCTGCCGAAGGCTGCGATCTTTTCGTCTTTGCGCTTAACCTGCGCTATCCTTCGCGCCCTCAAATTTCCCTCGCTACAGGATCCACCTCATGAAAGCCGCACTCGTCGAACTCATCAGCAAAATCAGCTCCGGGTGCATGAGCGAGGACGAAATCCTGAAAGTCGCTGACGAAGCGGCTCAGGCCTACGCCGATCCCGAGGCTTTTCTGGCGGCCAATCCGGACATCAACTACGACGACACCTTCCCGATCTCGTTGGGTGAGTGGGTGGTTGTCGGCAGCTTGCCGGAAACCGTGCTGTTCCAGGCCGACACCTACATGGACCTGTTTGCGCAGATCGTCGCTTCGTTCGGTCCCGGCGTCGATTTCAACATCAAACCCAAGCAGCTGGCCAAGACCGAAGCCCTGACGGCGCTCAATCGCATTCAGGTGCAGATGAGCAGCATGAACAAGGAAAATGGCGGTTACACGCTGATGAACTTCAGCCAGTTGCTCGACGACGAACTGCAAGTGGTGCTGGTCTACGGTAACGACGTGCCACGGGTTCTCGAATTGTGCGCCGAAGTCGGCATCGCCGCCGCACCCTCCCTGGAAGCCCTGAAAGTGGCGATCCACGTCTGAAACCGTCCACGACGGTAATAAAACGGAACCCTCGCAAGGCCCGACTATCCTAAGAGTGCATACCACTCTTCAGGAGCGTCACCATGGGTTCCACGTTCAACAGCCTGGTTGGCCTGATTATTCTTGCCCTGGATATCTGGGCCATCATCAACGTGCTTAAAAGTGGCGCCGAGACCGGGATGAAAATCATCTGGGTGCTATTGATCCTCCTGCTGCCGGTCCTGGGCCTGATCATCTGGGCCATCGCCGGGCCAAGGGGCAATGTACGGATCTGACTGCGTCCTCAGGCACAACGCATTTCACTTGTGGGAGCGAGCCTGCTCGCGATAGCGATCTGTCTGCAACATTGATGCGGAAGGTGCCGCCGTCATCGCGAGCAGGCTCGCTCCCACATTGTTCTGCATGTACTTCAATGACGAAGGTTCGACCTGTCATGTTCCGCAACGTAGAATGCGCGCCTTTCCCGGTCAATCGAACGGATCGATTGGCCATCATGGGCGGGTAACCGTCCGCTGCCACCCGCATTCATCGGAGCACTTCCCATGAGCAATACCCCAACCAGCGAGTACCTGGAAACCCTCTACGAAGGCTATGGCCAGCGTTTTCGCATGGAAAAACTGCTGCACGAAGTGCGCACCGAACACCAGCACCTGGTGATCTTCGAAAACCCGCGCATGGGCCGGGTAATGGCGCTGGACGGCGTGATCCAGACCACCGAAGCGGACGAGTTCATCTACCACGAAATGCTTACCCACGTGCCGATCCTCGCTCATGGCACTGCCAAGCGCGTGCTGATCATCGGCGGTGGCGACGGCGGCATGCTGCGTGAAGTGGCCAAGCATCGCAGCATCGAGCACATCACCATGGTCGAGATCGACGGTACCGTGGTCGACATGTGCAAGGAATTCCTGCCGAACCACTCCAAGGGTGCATTCGATGATCCACGCCTGAACCTGGTGATCGACGACGGCATGCGTTTCGTCGCCACCACCACCGAAAAGTTCGACGTGATCATTTCCGACTCCACCGACCCGATCGGCCCGGGTGAAGTGCTGTTCTCCGAAAACTTCTACCAGGCTTGTCGTCGCTGCCTGAATGAAGGCGGCATTCTGGTGACCCAGAACGGCACCCCGTTCATGCAAATCGAAGAAGTCAAAACCACCGCCGGCCGTCTGCGCAGCCTGTTCCCGGACTGGCACTTCTATCAGGCGGCCGTGCCGACCTACATCGGCGGCGCGATGACCTTCGCGTGGGGCGCAACCAATACCGCCTATCGGAAGTTGTCCCGCGAAACCCTGCAACAGCGGTTCGCCGGCAGCGGCATCATCACCCGCTACTACAACCCGGAAATCCACATCGGTGCCTTCGCCTTGCCGCAATACGTACTGCAAGCGGTGAACAAACCCAGCAACGACTAAAATGAACACATAACCCCTGCAGGAACGAAGCTTGCTCGCGAACGCGGTGTATCAGCCAATACACGTGTCAACTGATACACCGCGTTCGCGAGCTTCGCTCCTGCACAGGTTTCTGTGTTTTTTTTCATGCCAGTACGCGGTAATCCGTTTGAACGATCACTCCGGGCAAAAGTCCAGATAGAAGTAAGCCCATTCATGGGTTTTATCGAGGAGGCACCGATGCAAAAGTGGAAAATCACTTTCGTGGATGATCACGGTGAAACAGTGGACGAACTCTTCGAGTGCGAGGAATGCCCGAATAACGAGCAAGCCGCCAAACTCATTCGCGCCCGGTGCCTGCCGGTCGCTGCCGAACTGGATCTCAATGATCTGGAGGGGCGTACCGATGATCCGACCGTCAAAAGTCTGAAATCCCAGAACAGCATTGAAATCATCAGTATTACCCCGATTTGATACACCTCTTGTCACATTCACAACCAGACCTTGGCAGCAGCTCTATCTTGAGGCTACTCTGCAAGCGAGATCAGCGAATGACTCGCTAAGGTCTGGTCTTGTCAGCTACATGCTTGTTTCCCGTCGGCAACCTCTGTTGCCGTATCGCTCTCACCAATCGGTTGAAAGTGCAGGGAATACGGAAAGTCTATCCATCAGTCTGAGGGGGACGTTTCATGAGCACAGCCTATCAAGAAGACATCAGCAGCAGCGTGCTGCGCCGCATGAAAGAAGGCGGTTTCGACTTTTCACGATTCCATCCCATCGAGTTCTACGCCATTTTTCCGGACGAGGAGCGGGCACGCAGGGCGGCAGGTCATTTCTGTGGTGAATCCTTGAATGCCCAGATCAGCGTGCGCGACGACGGCGCGTGGCACCTGGAACTGAGCAAAGTGATGTACGCCACCTATGACGGGATCGGCGACTTTGAGCAGGACTTCGAGGCGGTGGTCGGGCCTCTGGGCGGTATTATCGAAGGATGGGGCGTCAAGCAGGAGGTACGAGGGCTACTCGCATAACTTTATGAACAGTGACAACACTCAGCAACGGCTGACCTTTGGGTTGGCCGTTTTCGTTTCGGGGGTGATCAAGTCAAAAGCAAGATCAAAAGATCGCAGCCTTCGGCAGCTCCTACGTTGGGATGGCGTTTATCAATTGGGATGGCGTGCACCCTGTAGGAGCTGTCGAGTGAAACGAGGCTGCGATCTCTTGATCGTGTTTTTGATTCATAACGTTTCAAAAACGCAAAAAAAAGCCACCTGAACAGGCGGCTAAAAGGGAAGTTCGGTAAGTGTTCGGTCATTTTTCCAGCGAATGCGCCGATTATCCGCATCGCCTTCCGGGCAGTGAAATCAACTCTGACTATGCTGCTGATACGCGACAGCATTGCTTCGCCATGAAGCGGGGGCGATCAGGTTGGGGCATTTACCGCACAGGATTGGTGCGGTGCATGCAGCGCCATTATCCAACTGATTGATATCAAAGCGTTTATGCCGATGGCACGGGCCTTGCGATGGCTTGGATGTCCGGGTGACAAGGAGTACGGCATGATCCGCACCTATTTTGATGAGATGTACGATGCCGGCGGCCAGGTCCGCCCGCATTATCGGGAGTTTGCCCGTTGGCTGGCCGAAACGCCTGACGAGCTTTTGGCACAACGGCGACGCGAGGCCGATCTGTTATTTCATCGTGCCGGGATTACATTCACGCTCTATGGTGATGAGCAGGGGACAGAGCGCCTGATTCCCTTCGACACCATTCCCCGCAGTATCCCCGCCAGTGAATGGCGGGTCGTCGAGCGCGGCTGCATTCAGCGGGTCAAGGCATTGAACATGTTCCTTGCCGACCTCTATCACGAGCAACGCATCATCAAGGCCGGCATCATCCCGGCCGAGCAAGTGCTGGCCAACGAGCAATACCAGTTGGCGATGCAAGGGCTGGATCTGCACCGCGATATCTATTCGCACATTTCCGGCGTCGACCTGGTGCGCGATGGCGACGGCACGTACTACGTGCTCGAAGACAATCTTCGTACACCCAGCGGCGTGAGCTACATGCTCGAAGACCGCAAGATGATGATGCGATTGTTCCCCGAGTTGTTCGCGGCCCAGCGCATCGCACCGATCGACCACTATCCGAATCTGTTGCTCGACACCCTGAAAAGCTCCAGCCCGATCGACAACCCGAGCGTGGTGGTGCTGACGCCGGGGCGCTTCAACAGCGCGTTTTTCGAGCATGCGTTTCTGGCCCGGGAAATGGGCGTTGAACTGGTGGAAGGCGCGGACCTGTTCGTGCGCGATGACAAGGTGTTCATGCGCACCACGGACGGGCCGAAAGCCGTCGATGTGATCTACCGGCGCCTCGACGATGCGTTCCTCGATCCTCTGGCGTTCAACCCGGACTCGATGCTCGGCGTTCCAGGTCTGCTGTCGTCCTACCGCTCCGGCAACGTGGTGCTGGCGAATGCCATCGGCACCGGGGTCGCGGACGACAAGTCGGTGTACCCCTTTGTCACGGACATGATTCGTTTCTACCTGGATGAAGAGCCGATTCTGAAGAACGTGCCTACATGGCAGTGTCGTAATCCCTCGGAACTGTCCCACGTGCTGGCCAATCTTCCAGAGCTGGTAGTCAAGGAAACCCAGGGCTCCGGCGGTTACGGAATGCTGGTGGGGCCAGCGGCGACGGCGGCGGAAATCGAATCGTTCCGCGAGCGGATCAAAGCCAAGCCCCACGCGTACATCGCCCAACCGACGTTGTCTTTATCGACCTGTCCGACCTTTGTCGAAAACGGCATCGCTCCACGCCATATCGACCTGCGTCCGTTTGTATTGTCTGGCCGCGAAACCCGGGTTGTGCCCGGCGGTTTGACCCGTGTTGCCTTGCGCGAAGGCTCCCTGGTGGTGAATTCCTCCCAGGGTGGCGGAACCAAGGACACTTGGGTGGTCGAGGATTGAAGGAAGCCTGCCATGTTAAGTAGAACTGCCTCGGATCTGTATTGGATGTCGCGTTACCTGGAGCGGGCGGAAAACCTCGCACGGATGCTCGACATCAGTTATTCGCTGTCACTGATGCCTCAGGACGGTCGTGGCGATGGTTTGCACGAACTCGCCATGCCGCTGCTGATCACCGGCACGCTGGACGATTACCTGGAGCGTCACGGCGAACTGCATGCCGAACGGCTGCTGCATTTTTTTGCTTTGGATGCGGCCAACCCTGCGAGCATCTACAGCTGCCTCGGTGCCGCGCGAGCCAGCGCCCATGCGGTGCGTGGGCGAATCACCGCCGACATGTGGGAAAACATCAACGCCACCTGGCTGGAAATTCGCGGGATCGCCGAACAGGGCTTGAGTCGCTACGGCATGAGCCGTTTCTGTGAGTGGATCAAGGAACGTTCCCACCTGTTCCGCGGCGCGTCCTACGGCACCATCATGCGTAACGACGCGTTCCGGTTCATTCGTCTGGGCACCTTTATCGAAAGGGCTGACAACACCTTGCGTCTGCTCGACGCCCGTTACGAAATGGCTGGTGATCAGGCCGAAGCGGTCAGCGACGGCACGGCTCACGCCTACTACCAGTGGAGTGCTTTGCTGCGAGCGCTATCGTCGTTCGAGGCCTATACCGAGATCTATCGCGACGCCCCCGGCGCCCGGCATGTGGCCGAGTTGTTGCTTCTGCGCGCCGACGTGCCGCGATCCCTGCGCGCCTGCACCGAAGAAATCGACCAGATCCTCGCCCAGTTGCCGGGGGCCAACGGCCGTCCCGCGCAACGCCTGGCCGCGGAAATGGACGCACGCCTGCGCTACACCGGTATCAACGAAATCCTCGACGAAGGCCTGCACGCCTGGCTGACCGAGTTCATCCCGCTGGTGCGCCAGTTGGGCAATGCCATACACAGTTCCTACCTGGAGGCTGCATGAGACTTTCCATTAGCCACGAGACCACCTATCACTACGAAGATCAGGTGCGGGCGAGCATCCAGTACCTGCGACTGACCCCCCATGACAGCGAGCGCCAGCACGTGCTCAGCTGGCAGCTCGACCTGCCACGCCCGGTGCGCGCGCAACTCGATCCGTTCGGCAACATTCTGCATGTGCTGACCCTGGACGAACCTCACGAGGCAATCATCATCGGCGCCCGAGGGCAGGTGGACATCGACGAATTGCGCGAAGCCGAGCATGAAAGCCAGTCGGCGCTGCCGTTCCTGCGCTTCACGCGCCTGACCGAAGCCGACGAAGCGCTGCGCGCATTCGCCGACAAGGCCTGCAAACAACGCCGGGATCGTACGGCGCTGATCGATTTGATGCATGGCCTGAACCAGCACATGACCTACACGCCGGGTTCCACCGAAGTAGACACCAGCGCCGCCCAGGCTTTCGCCGGGCGTTCCGGTGTCTGCCAGGACCACACCCATGCATTTCTCGCCTGCGCCCGCAGCCTGGGCATTCCCTCGCGTTATGTGTCGGGGTATTTGTACAGCGAGAACAGCGAACACCTGGCCAGTCACGCCTGGGCTGAAGCCTGGCTGGATGACGCCTGGTACAGCTTCGACGTGACCAACGAACTGGCCCGCCCGGAGCGTCACCTGAAACTGGCTGTGGGCCTCGACTACCTGGACGCCTGTCCGGTGCGCGGCATGCGCCGTGGTGGTGGGTGCGAACAGATGCATGCGAAGGTGTTTGTGTCACCGACGCCGGTGCCGGTGATCTCCGTCCAACAGCAGTAATCCGGGATTTCACAAATCCCCTGTGGGAGCGAGCCTGCTCGCGATAGCGGTGTGTCAGCTACAGATTTACTGACTGAACATCCGCTATCGCGAGCAGGCTCGCTCCCACAAGGGGATTGGTGTCAAGGCTTCACCTTCCGTCCCGCCATATGCTTCAAATACCCCACCAACAATTCCAGATCCCCCTCCGGCAACACCGTCGTGGCGAACGCCGGCATCTTCGCCTGTGGCCACTGGCGCAAGCTCTGCGGATCACGAATGTAGCGCTTGAGGAAATCCGCGCCGAAGTACTCGGTCGGGTTGAACGGAATATTCAGGTCCGGCCCGAACTGCGCATCCCCTGCGCCGTTCAATCGATGACAGGCCAGGCAGTTCTTCTGAAACAGCGCAAAGCCCTTGTTCACCGGATCGTCCGCCTTCAGCGCAGGATCAGGCAGCAGGGCAGGGAAGCGCTCGGCCACCGGGGCCATGCGCTTGATGCTGGCGACTTCGAACGGCCATTGCTCGGGGCTGATATTGCCCGCTTGTGGATCGGTCCAGACCAGATAAAACGGCCCCGCACTGTGCTTGCCCTCTGACAGCGGCGGCCACGGCTTGGCCGGGTCTTCAATCGCTAGCCAAGCCTGCGCGCCCTGGGTATTGAGCAATGGCGCGGCGGCCAGTTCGGCGGCAAAACCGTCCAGGGCAACGGCTTGCAGATGATCGTCAGGCTTGATACCCGTCAACAACGCCGCCAAGGGCACGGCGCGATAGCTCATGTCCCGTTTGTAGGAAGCGTCGTTAGTGATCGTGATGGTCTGAACCTGAGGATGCTTGAGCAATTGCTCGGTCTGCCAGGTGCGAGAACTCGCGCCCAGCTCAAGAGTGAGCTGTGCGGCAGACAGAGGCATGCTGAGCAGCAAGGCCCCAAATAGAGTGAGCGCTTTCAAGTGATCGCCGTCCATGTCGTGGAAGTGCCGCAAAGGTTGGCACAGCCGCGCTGACCCGGGTAGCGAGCCAATCACATTTTTATCAGGCGAAATGAAAACCCTGATGCCCGATCAGCCAATCACCTTGGTCAGGTTCGGCAAAATCAACAACAGTGTAGTGGCGAATAGAATGAGCCCGGCTTGACGAACTTTCGAATGCTTGAACATGGCTTGACCGCCTTTTTTGTTATTTCCTGATGCCTGCCTGCCTATCTCCATGACGGCAGAGCGCTGCACTTCCTTGTATGACGAGTGCCTCGGCAAAACCCGACGACAACTTCGTACAGGTTTACCTTAGGGCCCGCGTCACGATTGGCTTAGATCCATTTCGTATGTGCTGAGCACTCATCGCTTTTAAAAAGGTATGAGGCTTATGGCCAGCTTCTTGGGCGCCCGTTTGCTAGACAGCTTGGTGACTTGAATCGGTTTATCCGATAGCAGACTACCGTTCGTCTGAGCGTGACCGTCAACGCCAATGAGCGCTGTGGTCATTGAATCCACGGCTGCTCGGCATAAGGTGAGGGCATAAAGATCAGGGTCACACGGCCTCCTGTGGGCGCCGCCGAAGGCTGCGATCTTTTGATTTTTTTGATCTTCATTCACCGTCAGGTTCGAGGACGTCATGACCCAAGCTTTGATATTCGACGCGTTACGCACGCCCCGTGGCAAAGGCAAGGCCAATGGCACGTTGCACAGCGTCAAGCCAGTGAATCTGGTGGCCGGGCTACTGACGGCGCTGCAACAGCGCACGTCCCTGGACACCAGTCAGGTCGATGATGTGGTGCTCGGCTGCGTGACGCCCATCGGCGATCAAGGTTCCGACATCGCCAAGACCGCCACGCAGGTGGCCGATTGGGACGTCAGCGTGGCGGGTATGCAGCTCAATCGCTTCTGCGCGTCGGGGCTGGAAGCGGTGAACCTCGGTGCGATGAAAGTGCGTTCCGGCTTCGAAGACCTGGTGGTGGTCGGTGGCGTCGAATCGATGTCGCGCGTGCCCATGGGCAGTGACGGCGGGGCCTGGGCGCTGGACCCGGAAACCAATTTTCACAACCACTTCACGCCTCAGGGCGTGGGTGCCGACCTGATCGCCACGATTGAAGGTTTCAGCCGTCAGGACGTCGATGCCTTCGCGTTGCACTCCCAGCAGAAGGCAGCGCGGGCGCGGGCGGACGGTTCGTTCAATAAGTCGCTGGTGCCGGTGCAAGACCAGAACGGCATCATTCTGCTCGATCACGATGAGTTCATTCGCGCTGAATCGACAATGGAAGGCCTGGGCAAGCTCAAGCCGAGTTTCGAAATGATCGGGCAAATGGGCTTCGACGCCACGGCATTGCGGGTTTACAGCCAGATCGAGCGGATCAACCACGTTCACACGCCGGGCAACAGTTCCGGGATCGTCGATGGCGCGGCGCTGATGCTGATCGGCTCCGAGGCCAAGGGCCGGGCGCTAGGCTTGCAGCCACGGGCGCGAATCGTCGCCACGGCGGTCACCAGCACCGATCCGACCATCATGCTCACCGGCCCGGCGCCGGCCACGCGCAAGGCGCTGGCCAAGGCCGGGCTACGGGTCGAAGACATTGACCTGTTCGAAGTCAACGAAGCGTTCGCCTCGGTGGTGCTCAAGTTCATCAAAGACATGGCCATCGACCCCGACAAGGTCAACGTCAACGGCGGCTCCATCGCCATGGGCCACCCGCTCGGCGCCACCGGCTGCGCGATTCTCGGCACGCTGCTCGATGAACTGGAAACCCGGCGCCTGCGCTATGGCCTGGCGACATTGTGTGTCGGCGGCGGCATGGGCATTGCCACCATCATCGAACGCCTCTGAGCATGACTTTAAGAAAATCTGACTCAAGGAAAATTGCCATGACCCCAGCCATCCGTTACGAAAAGGGTCAGGACCAGATCGTCGTCCTGACCATCGACATGCCGGGCCAGAGTGCCAACACCATGAACGCGGTCTACCGCGACGCCATGGCCACCTGCGTCGCCCGACTGGTCGCCGACAAGGACGCCATTGCCGGCGTGATCATCACCTCGGCCAAGAAGACTTTCTTCGCTGGCGGCGACCTCAATGAACTGATCAAGGTCGGCAAACCCGAAGCCAAAGCCTTTTACGACATGGTGCTGACCCTCAAGGGCCAACTGCGCACCCTGGAAACCCTCGGCAAACCGGTGGTCGCCGCCATTAACGGCGCGGCGCTCGGTGGCGGTTGGGAAATCTGCCTGGCCTGTCATCACCGCGTCGCGCTGGACAACCCGTCGGTACTGCTGGGTTTGCCGGAAGTCACTCTTGGCCTGTTGCCGGGCGGCGGCGGGGTAGTGCGCATGGTCCGCATGCTGGGCATCGAAAAAGCCCTGCCGTATCTGCTTGAAGGCAAGAAAATCCGGCCGCAACAGGCGTTACAGGCGCGGTTGATCGACGAGTTGGCAGCTGATCGCGATGAACTGATGGCCAAGGCGCGGGCGTGGATTGTCGCTCACCCGGTCGCTGTGCAGCGCTGGGACGTAAAGGGTTATCAGATTCCTGGCGGCACGCCGTCGGATCCGAAGCTCGCGCCGATGCTTGCTATCACGCCATCGATTCTGCGCAGCAAAACCCAGGGCTGTCTGCCCGCGCCGGAGAAAATCCTCTGCGCCGCGGTGGAAGGCGCCCAGGTGGATTTCGACACGGCGCACTTGATCGAAACCCGCTACTTCACCGAGCTGACCACCGGCCAGGTGTCGAAAAACCTCATTGGCACGTTCTGGTTTCAGCTCAATGAGATCAATGCCGGCGGCTCGCGGCCCCAAGGCATAGCGCATTACGTAACGAAGAAAGTCGGCGTGCTTGGCGCCGGGATGATGGGCGCGGGCATCGCGTTTGTCAGCGCATCGGCCGGCATCGACGTGGTGCTCAAAGACATTAACCTCGCCGCGGCAGAGAAGGGCAAGGCTCACTCGGCGGCGTTGCTGGACAAGAAGGTTGCGCGTGGTCAGTTAACCCGGGAGCAGCGCGAAGAGATTTTGGCGCGAATCCATGCCACCGAAAACGATACGGACCTGGCGGGTTGCGATCTGATTATTGAAGCGGTGTTTGAAGATCGCGAACTGAAGGCCAAGGTCTCATCGGCTGCGCAAACAGTCGTCGGCCCGGACGCGGTCATCGCCTCCAACACCTCGACCTTGCCGATCAGTGGCCTGGCCACCGCCGTGCCGGACCAGACGAAATTCATCGGCCTGCATTTCTTCAGCCCCGTGGAGAAAATGCCGTTGGTGGAAATCATCAAAGGTGTCCACACCAGCGACGAAACCCTGGCTCGCGGATTCGATTTCGTCCTGCAAATCAAGAAGACACCGATCGTGGTCAACGACAGTCGCGGCTTCTTTACCTCGCGGGTGTTCGGCACTTTCACCAACGAAGGCATTGCCATGCTCGGCGAAGGTGTGAACGCGCCGATGATCGAGACCGAAGCGCGCAAGGCCGGCATGCCTGTCGGGCCTCTGGCGATCTCCGACGAAGTTTCCCTCAGCCTCATGAGCCATATCCGCGAGCAAACCGCCAAAGACCTGCGAGCAGAAGGGAAACCCCTGATTGAGCATCCGGCGTTCGCCGTGATTGACTTGCTGCTCAAGGAATACAAGCGTCCGGGCAAGGCCGCTGGAGGTGGTTTCTATGATTACCCGGCCACAGGGCAGAAGCATTTGTGGCCAGAGTTAAAAGCCCGCTTCGAGAAAGTCGATGGACAGATTTCGCCGAAGGACATACGCGATCGACTGCTGTTCGTACAAGCCATCGAAACCGTGCGCTGTATGGAGGAGGGCGTGCTGACCTCGGCGGCGGATGCCAACGTTGGTTCGATCTTCGGCATCGGCTTCGCGGCCTGGACCGGCGGAGCGCTGCAGTTCATCAATCAGTACGGCGTGAAAGACTTCGTCGCCCGCGCCCAGTACCTGGCTGAGCAGTACGGCGAGCGCTTCACGCCGCCTGCGCTGCTGCTGGAGAAAGCCGCCAAAGACGGGTTGTTTTAAGGGATGTTCTAAGGGACCGATGACGCGCTCCGGGGCTTGCCTTGCCACTGTGTTTCAAGGCAGGCTCTGGGGTGTGCATTATTCCCTTCATGTGTCAGGTATTTTTTATGTCGTTACGCATCTGCATTCTGGAAACCGACATCCTGCGTCCGGAACTGGTCGATCAATATCAGGGTTACGGGCAGATGTTCCAGCGTCTGTTTTCGCAGCAACCCATCGCTGCCGAGTTCACCGTGTACAACGTGATGCAGGGCGATTATCCCAGCGATGACCTGATCTTCGATGCGTATCTGGTCACCGGCAGCAAGGCCGATTCCTTCGGCACCGACCCGTGGATTCAAACCCTCAAGACCTACCTGCTGAACCGCTACGAGCGCGGCGACAAACTGCTGGGTGTGTGCTTCGGCCATCAATTGCTGGCGCTACTGTTGGGCGGCAAGAGCGAGCGGGCGACCCAGGGTTGGGGCGTCGGCACCCACAACTATAAACTCGCGGCCAAGGCGCCATGGATGAGCCCGCTGAGGGAAGAGCTGACGTTGCTGATCAGCCACCAGGATCAGGTCACCGCGCTGCCGGAAAACGCTACGGTCATCGCCTCGAGCGATTTCTGTCCGTTCGCCGCGTACCACATCAACGATCAAGTGCTGTGCTTCCAGGGGCATCCGGAGTTCATTCACGATTACTCACGGGCGTTGCTGGATATCCGTCAGGAAGCGCTGGGCGAGCAGATTTATTCGAAAGGTATGGCGAGTCTTGAACACGAGCATCACGGCACTACCGTCGCAGAGTGGATGATGCGGTTTGTGGCGCACAAGCCTGAGGGTGAAGCGGTTAAACGCTAAAAGCTTCGCGAGCAAGCCCGCTCCCACGTTGGATCTGTGTCACGACGAAAATCCAATGTGGGAGCGGGCTTGAGCGAATGGGGGCAACCGGTTCTGACTGAAACCCCACGGTCTCACAACCATCCCGACCGCTTGAAACTCGCCCACAAACCGACACACCCAATGGTGATAAACCCCAATACCGCGAAATACCCGTAATGCCAACTCAACTCCGGCATGTTCTGGAAGTTCATCCCGTAGATCCCGGCCACCGCTGTCGGGAACGCCAGAATCGCTGCCCATGCCGCAAACTTGCGCTGCACCACGCTCTGCCGTGACGCCTCCAGCAACACCCCGACCTCGATGGTCTGGCTGGCAATGTCCGCCAGCGTCGTCAGGTCTTCCATCTGCCGCGTGACATGAATCTGCACATCACGGAAATACGGGCGCATGTTCTTGTCGATGAATGGAAAGCTCAGTTTCTGCAACTCTTCACCGATCTCCACCATCGGCGCCGCATACCGGCGTAAGCGCAATACATCGCGGCGCAGGCTGTGGAGTTTCTGGATGTCGCGCTCGTTCAGGGAACCGCACATAACGTTTTGTTCCAGCTCATCGATCTCGGTATGTATCGCTTCGCCCATCGGCTGGTAGTTTTCAATCACGAAATCGAGGATGGCATAAAGTACGAAATCTTCCCCATGCTCCAACAGCAGCGGTCGCGCCTCACAACGCTGTCGGACGTACGCGTAGGACGCCGAGTGACCATTACGAGCGGTAATGATGTAACCCTTGCCGGCGAAGATATGAGTCTCGATGAACTCCAGTTTGCCTTCATTGCGGATCGGCGAATACGTGACGATGAACAGGGCATCCCCGAAGGTTTCCAGCTTCGGTCGGCTGTGTTTTTCCAGGGCGTCTTCGATGGCCAGTTCGTGCAGGTTGAACTGACGTTGCAGGTTGAACAGCTCCTGGGCGTTCGGCTCTTCGAGGCCAATCCACACAAAGTGGCCAGGTTTGGCAGCCCAGGCAGCGCCTTCGTCGAGGGTGATATTGGTGACCTTCTTACCGGCGCTATAAACCGCAGCAGCAACGACTCTACCCATGATGGTGATTCACTTCTTATTAGCCGCTTTCTGTAAAGACTGGCGGTGCCAGGCAGGATTCAGCTTAACCTTGTCTGCTGCTTGAGAGTCAGCAAAATCTGTAGAGTTCGCAGGCAAAAGAAAACCCGCACAGGGCGGGTTTCTTTCAGGCGGCTTGCAGTTGCCGATCCATCGAGTCGATGCACTCGCGCATCTGCTCGCGGCACTGGGCGATCAGCATGGGCATGTCATCCAGACTCAATCCAGCCGTAGGAATCGCCGGCAGCGAACGGATCAGAATCTTCCCACTGCGCCAGCGGTTCAATCGCATGTGTTTGACGTAACTGCTGACACACACCGGCACGATGGGCACGCCCGCGGCAATCGCCATCTGGAACGCGCCTTTCTTGAACGGCAGCAGCTCTTCGCCGAGGTTGCGCGTGCCTTCCGGGAAGACCCAGATCGAGGTGTCTTCATGCTGCAAGGTGCGAGTAGTGGTCAGCATCGACTGGCGTGCCTTGTGCGCATTGCCGCGGTCAATCAACACATTGCCGGCCAGCCAGAACAACTGCCCGAACAGCGGCACCCACTTCAGGCTCTTCTTGCCGATGCACACGGTGCGACGGGGCACCACGTTACCGAACACAAACAAATCGTAGTTGGACTGGTGATTGGCAATGATCACGCAGCTGTCAGGCTTAGCCATCAACGGCCCGACGTCAGCCTTCACCCGCAAGCGCAAAATGCACATCGCCGGCCACGCGTACAGACGTGCGCATAAACGGCTGTTGTCCGGATTAAACGGCCGGCATAGACCGAGGATCACTCCAAGCACGCCGGCCAGAATAAAGTGCAAGCCCATCAATAACATACGAAACACAAACAGCATTTAAAGGGCCCACCGGGACAAAAGGTGGCGCAGTGTACGGATGTGCACTGTTTTCGGCAATTGCCGCTATAGAAGCGGGAGATGGCCGATGTTTGAGCGCATGTTTCCGACTTATGGGTCAGATGCGGTCTAGAGCGGTTGTAAGGTTTTAAACCAAACACGCAAGAAAAAGCCCGACACGACGGTCGGGCTTTTCGGTGCAACGCGTTCGGGCTTAACCCATATGCTCCTGATCCAGGATGATCGCGTTGTCCAGCGTCTCCAGCAGCGCCTTGCGCACTTTCAGTTTGGTGTTCTTGTGGGCGATCATGTTGAGCTTCTTCAACTGACGAGCCGCCGCCAGTGCTGCGCCTTGCAGCTCTTCGGCCGACACCACCACATCAAGGAAGCCGGCATCCACAGCACTCTGCGGATTGAACATCTCGGCATTAATCACCGCACGATGAAACGCCGACTTGCGCAGACGATCACGCGCCAGCTCGATACCGGCGTGGTGCATGGTCATGCCGATCTGCACTTCGTTCAGACCAATGCTGAACGGGCCATCGACACCAATGCGGTAGTCAGCCGACAACAGAATAAACGCACCCTTGGCCACCGCATGCCCAGGACAGGCCACGACCACCGGGAACGGGTGCGACAGCAGGCGACGAGCCAGCGTCGAACCGGCAGCCACCAGTGCAATCGCCTCTTTAGGGCCGGCCGTCATCACCTTCAAGTCATAGCCACCCGAAAAAATACCCGGCTGACTGGTAATGATCACCACCGCCCGATCCGCCACCGCCCGGTCCAGCGCAGCGTTGAACGCAACAATCACATCCGGCGAGATGGCATTGACCTTGCCATTGCTCAAGGTCAGGGTCGCGATACCGTCTTCGAGATGGTAGGAAATCAACTCACTCATGACGCCAATCCTTCTAATAAAGTAGGGCAGACGTTACCCACCGTCGTAGGTCAGGTAAAGCGCCGTGACTGACTCACCAGTCACCCTTTCTCCGCCCGCCAGGCGTAGTCAGCCACGTCCGCCGCGCATTGGCTTCTATATAGAAGGGGAGGCGAAGCCGGAGATTGGCAGGTTTGCCATACCCTTGAACGGCACGAAAGGGTTAACGGAGTTAACCGCATGAAAATTCTGAAAAAAATGTTTGCCATCAGAAAAGCTTTCGACTACATTAGCGCGCCTCGACAGACAGAACATGTTTGACGAGATACGGTGAAGTGTCCGAGTGGCTTAAGGAGCACGCCTGGAAAGTGTGTATACAGGAAACTGTATCGAGAGTTCGAATCTCTCCTTCACCGCCAAATTCGATGTAACCCAAACCCCTGATTTCGAGAGAAGTCAGGGGTTTTGTGGTTTCTGGTGTCTGGATTTCATGCATATCGGCATCAGCGAAGGCGCTTCCGAAATTGATGTAGGAAGATTGATTGACGTGTGGGAAGCAATGCTGGAAAGCCAGATGGTTGGGGGCTTTTATCGGTTTTTGCACCTCATATGAGTTGCACTGTGAGGAGTATTGGTTTTGCGCCTTCAGGGTGCAAAATGACTCAAAGGGCAGCAGACAAGAAGCGCCCCATTATCTGTAACGGACGCGCACACGTTATGCAGGAGTTCACCATGAAACAGGCGGAGCTGAAAAAGGTTCGCGTGGAAATCGTCAAGCTGATGGCTGAACAGCACAAGCTCAACGCCGAAGCTGGCAAGATGACCTGTGAGATTTTTTGGTATCCGGTAGGCGTTGCGACTGGCCTGATCGTGACGGTGGCAACTATTACTGCGGTGTTGATCAAGCTTCTCTAATCCCTACAGGACTCGAGATTAGGGGCTTGGTTTTCTGAGGGGGCAGGGGCCAATGTCATGCTTGAGTTATTTTGATCGAGTGCCCAATCCACTGCGGTGCCGCTTGTATGCATCTGCTCGGCAAGGGTTCAGCTTCGTAGCCTCAGCAATTTGCCAGGAAATGACGCGCTTGAGAGCTGCAGCGGAAACCTCTTCCGCAAGACCTTGCGCGGCAAGGAAGTCATCGAAGTCAGATCCGATATGCTTATTCATCTTTTGTGCCTCATAGTTTTTCTTTGCACTGTTTGGCGGTTACCGAATTTATTTTCGGGTTTGTTGGCACGCAAAGCTCCTGTCGCTAACACCAAAATGGGCGACTGTCTGGTCGCCCATTTCTTATTTATCAATCCGGCATTTTATCCAGCCTCCGCCCAATTACATCCAGCACATCACACCCATCCCGCAGTGGAATAGCGCAAAGCAACGCGAAGTCGCTAAGAATCACCGAGTCGCTGGCAATATCACCGCGCATTGCGAGGTTTTCCAGAACTTGAGTGACGGCGCGGATTCGATAGCCAGCTGCGTCGAGTAATATATGCAGAGGTTTTGTGGTGTCGACAAACAGCGTAGGTTGGTCGTCGGCGTTGCTGGTGAGGGCCATGTATTGCTGCATGAGTGATGCTCCAGATGAATTAGGGAGAACCACCACTCATTCGTCGCCAAACGAATAGGTGGCGGCTGTACGCAGGTTGGCGAACCGGGACAAAAGGAAAACCGGCAGACCCAAAGGTCTCCCGCGCACAGCTACCATGGAGCAGCTTATTGCGCGCAGAAGCGCTCCGCAAATTAACCTGGAGGCTTCTGCACTTTCGTCATCGAGTCGCCAAACCCGAGCCGCCATTTGGGCGACATCCAGACTATAGGCGTGCATTCCAAACCAGAGCAATGCGCGAACGGCGTGTGGCTTCCGAACGATATGTAGGACTTGTCTCCTTTTCGGGTACGACCTTTTCAAACCGCCCTCAAAGCCCCATTTTAGGTGAGTTCAGCCCCCCTGTTAGACTGCCAAACCCTCGACGGTAATCGATCTCTATACTCAATTCTCGCGCCGTTTTCCCCGTCGTTTCACCCTATCGACGACAGCTCTGAACAAGGACATTTCATGATCACCACCACAACCCACACCATCGAAGGTCGGCAAATCACTGCATACCTGGACATCGTCAGCGCCGAGTCGGTGCAGGGCGTCAATGTGATCCGCGATCTGTTCGCCGGGATGCGGGATTTTTTCGGTGGTCGCTCTCAGACGTTGGAGCGGGCATTGAAGGATGCGCGGATTCAGGCGACCGATGAGATCAAGGAGCGGGCGCGGGCGCTTCAGGCGGATGCAGTGGTAGGGCTCGATTATGAGATCAGCATGCCGGCCGGCAAGGGTGGAATGGTGGTGGTGTTTGTGACTGGGACGGCGGTCAAATTGCGGTAAGTCGGTGTGAAAAAATCATGGGGGCGCCGTGCCAAGGGCGTACTCGTTTTGTTTGTTCGCCATCTGATTTTGTAGGAAGCAAGCGCTGGCCATTCGTCGGGCACGTAACAATCGGAATCACAAGTCCGGGAATGACCGACTAGTCTCAAAATCCTGGGTGGTCGATATTTTTCAGGCAAATAGGGCTTGCCGGTATCGACCCGTTGAGAGGAGCGAAGATATGACTGAGCCGTATATCGAAGACGACGGGGCGGAGTTTCCAATCAATAATTGCGTGCAGTGTGGTCAGACGGACTATGTGCCGAGCTTCGGTGAAGACCGTATCAAAATCAACAAAATCAAATCTACAGTGCCTCGAACTCGAGGGCCGAAATCGAAATTCATGCCCAAGCTGGGTGCGCCTTCCCGGAAGTAAACAGTGACTCGTATGAGCCCCGCCATTGAGCGGGGTTTCTTGTTTTTGAAGGGTAGAAAGCGTGGCTTGGAGGCCATGCGGGGAAACGTCCTACAACTTTGCGAGCGCTAGTGGTTTTTTTCACAAACTTTTCACACCCGCCTACGTAGTCTCAGCTCATCCGTTAGAAAGCAGTACCCTAGCCCGTCTCCCCAGCGGGCTTTTTTTTGCCTGTCATAAAACCTTTTCCATAAATGCTGTCCAACCGTCGCCAATGACGAGGTTGTTCCGTGTTTGTGTCTGGACTTTGCCTCCTCTAAAGCATTCAATCTCCGGCCTTTCGGTTTCCCCCTTTTTTGAGGTTCTCGTAATGCGTTTGACACTGCCTGCTCTGGTTCTGGGCCTTTTGGTTGCTCAAGGTGCGATGGCTGCCGGTGATGGCACTGCCGCACTCGGTGGTGGTCTGGGTGGCGCGATGGGTAATGTGGTCGGTCAGAAAATGGGCGGCAGCACAGGTGCAGCGATTGGTGCTGGCGTAGCGGGCGCAGCCGGCAGTGCTGTTGCAGCACGCAAAGGCAGCCGCACCAAAGCGGCCATCGGCGGCGGTGTCGGCGCGGCGGGCGGTTCTGTGATCGGCAACAGCCTGGGCGGTAAGACAGGGTCCACCATCGGCGCCGGCCTGGGTGGTGCATTGGGTGGCGGCGTGGGCAGCAATCTGTCCAAAAAGCGCCACTGATCCTAATGATCCGCTGAAAAAGCCCGGCTCTCGATGCCGGGCTTTTTCGTTTTGGAACGTTTCTCCCGCATGTGGCTCAAATCTCGTACAGTTGGTATTCGCTTTGCTGTTTAACAGACGCAGAGGCCAGGCTGAGGCCTATCCGCGGCACGTTCTTCCCTCGATGCGGAAATTAGAGGTTCATATCATGCGTTTGACATTGTCCACGGTGGTTTTAGGACTTTTGGTCGCTCAGGGTGCAATGGCTGCCGGTGACGGCACCGCTGCAGTGGGCGGTGGTCTTGGTGGCGCGTTAGGTAACGTGGTCGGCGGTCAACTAGGCGGCAGCACAGGAGCGGCGGTTGGCGCTGGCGTCGGCGGTGCGGCAGGCAGCGCGGTTGGTGCGCGCAAGGGCAGTCGAACAGAAGCGGCTGTTGGCGGCGGTATCGGCGCAGCGGGCGGCTCGGTGATCGGCAATAGTTTGGGCGGCTCCACTGGTTCGACCATTGGCGCAGGCGTAGGCGGTGCAGCCGGTGGCGCGGTGGGCAGCAACCTGGGTAATGACAGCGGCAGCTCGCATTCAGGTGGCGGCAACTATAAACACAAGCATAAAAACAAGTACAAGCATCGCTAACTCGATATCGAGTTTCTTAGACAGTAGAAACCCGGCCCAGCGCCGGGTTTTTCGTTTCTGTCAGTAGGGCTCAGGAACGTTTGCCCGTGGGACGCCTCGAACGTCATACACCCCTGAACGTTGTGAGGCATGTCATGACTCCGGAAGCCGAAGGCATGGAAGATGAAGGTCCGAACGATCCTGGCAACGAAGATCCGGGATCTCTGATGGATGACGCCACGGTGCCGCTCAACGATGCCGATGATGCAGGCGATGTGGGCAATTGTGAGTACGACGAATACGACGAGGAAGATGACGAGTGACAAGGATTTGCGGTCGGGCCGACCGATCGTCCCTCTGATCGAACCGTGTCTATCGTGTTGTCCTCGAAATGTCAGGATCTGCTTTTCAGGTCCATTGAGAGGTGCGTTATGAACGCTGATCCAAAAGACTCCGATATCGACGACGATACCCCCGAATATCCGCTGCCTTCACCCACCGACTCCCTGAGTCGCGATCAGCGCCCGCCCGACGATGACGACACCGGCGTGGAGCAGGTGCCCACCGATACCGATGATGTGAAGCGCGGGGATGTGGAAGCCAATCCCGATGACCCGGACATTGCCGGTGACGATCTATCGGGAGAACCGAGCTGAAGCCTGCGCAGCGATCCATCGCCGCCCGTCGATTGCGCGGCACCTTTAAAAAGCGACCGCTGCCAGACATCAGGTAAAGCACTCTTTTAAGGAGGTGCGCCATGATCAGGTCAAAACTGACGACCCTGACAGTGGTCGGCTTATTGTCGATCAGTTCATTGACGGCGTTTGCTCAATCTTCTGGCCGCGATGCGCCGGTCGACAAGGGCGGGATGCCACCTTACTCGGAAATGAATGCAGGTACCTCGGACGGGAAGGCGCCGCCACCGGACACCATTGGTGGTGGGAATGGCGGCGATGCCAGTGGAAGTAGCACCAGCCCGGGGAAGGGGAGTGGGTCGATGAGCGAGGGAGGTTCGATGGAGAGTGGTTCTGGAAGTGGGTCTGGAGAGTCAGGTGATTTTAAAATTGATGAGAGCGGTGGTGGAGCGGAAAATGGAGGTAAAACCGGTGGTTCTGGCGGTTAAGTCAGAGTGTTTACTGTAGAACTGAGCCCAGCGTCGAGCTGGGCTTTGGATGTTTTTCACAGACGTCACTGATGCTTGACGCATTTGCTCGATGAGCGTGTTGCGTGAGTTTATGATTCTATGTTGTTGGTTGTTTTATTGAGTATTATCTTCAGGTTTTTTTTTGCGTTGTAATAATTAATGACTCGATCCATTTTTTATAGAATGTCTTTTGCTCTTCAATGTTGCTAGTAATATTTTCGTCTTCGTAGTCGAAAATTCGTACTATGTCCTCTTCTTCGCCAGGTTTTCCAAGTTTAAGTTCGTATGCGACTAAACCGCTAGACATTTGGGACGACATTCGTGAAGGATGAACATTTAATTTGGCTCCTTTGCACAGAAATTTTATCTCAGGGTAGTCGGCTCTTAACATGCCAAAGCATACGTAAAGGTCATAGGCGGTATAAGTTTTTTTTAAACCACTTTGCATTGTAAATGTGAGTGTCGGTTTTTTTCTGTCGCATTCGAGTGTGGCCCTTTCTATGATCCCATGATTGTTTATTAAAATTTCTATTGTTTTCATGGTTACTTCCTGAAAGGGTTGGGTATTGAGTAGCCCTTATAGCTACCATCATCGTAGATGGGGGTGACGCCCACGATGTCGTGATTTTTTATTCCTCCTGGGAACGCTATCTCATCCTCACGTCGATGTGGTGACATCATGCCCAATTCTTTATTTACATCGATGCCGCGAATGTTTTTCAGCACATATATATAGCCGTCAGCAAGACCGTAGCCTGTGGCAAACTTTTTTGCCTCTTTTTCGTTTGTCGTAGTGCTGACAAAGTAACTGGGAGGGCTTCTGTTATCTGATGCATGCAAATACAGATCTGTACTGTCTCCCAAGGGTTCAAATTCTGCCTCAAAAATTTCCCATGGTTCTCGGTCGTCACCACGGTATAAATAATAGTTCTCTTGTTTTGGATTTGGGGTTCCGGGCTCCCCCTCATCAACTCCCACCTTGCCCGCCGGATCCTCATCCCCAAACGACGGCTTCTTACACCCGTCCCTCCCAGGACAATCACTCAACCCCAACGGATCAACCCAACCCGCCGGATTGCGCGTGTACTGATAGCCGTTTAACCCACCCGCCAATTTGCTCGGGTCCGGCGTCAGATACCGCCCGACATCCGGATTGTAGTAGCGATGCCGGTTGTAGTGCAGGCCGGTTTCCGCGTCGAAATACTGCCCTTGAAAGCGCAGCGGCTGATCGAGAACCTGGTGAGTGTCGCGGTTTAGGCGAGTGAGGCGGCCATAGGCGGTGTATCGGGCGGCCCAGATGATGTCGCCGCTGTAGTCGGTGAGTTCTTGCGGTGTGCCGAGGTGGTCGAGTTGGTAGTAGAACGGGCACGCTTGGCGCGGTCCTTTGCCGTCGAGCATGACCAGTGGACGGAAGGTTCCGGGTTCGTAGATGTAGCTGCGATGGTGATCCTGGCTGTGTTCGGCGACGAGGTGGTCGCCTTGCCAGAAAAATTCGGTGGTTTTGCCGTCGACGGTTTTGCTGATACGGCGGCCGAAGGCGTCGTAGCGGTAAGTCGCTTGGCTGCCATTGGGCAAGGTGGCGCCGATCAACCGGTGCTGGCAGTCGTAGCGGTATTCGGTGACGAGTTTTTGCGCGGTGCCGCGGCGTTCGCGAATCAGGTTGCCGAAGGCGTCGTAGTCGTAATGCCGGTCGCCTTGCATCAGCAGGCGATTACCCAGCACCTTCGCGGCGCCAGGACGGTCCTGCATCAGCAGGTTACCGGCCGGGTCGTGGGCGAAGCTTTCCGGCGATTGGTCGCGGGAATGGTGGACGCGGATCAGGCGGTCGAGCGGGTCGTACTGGTAACTGCGCTGACCGTGGCGGGTATCGGCAATATGCTCGAGATTGCCATTGGCGCTGTAGGCGTAGTCGCGACGGTACAGCGGATGTTGATGTTGGCTGACGGCATGGGCTTTCAGCCGGCCCTGGTCGTCGTAGGCATATTCGCTGAGCAACAGACCTTGTTGGCGGTTTTGTTCGCGACCGAAGGCAAACTGGTGGGTGGTGAGGCGTGTGCCGTTGAGGTCAATGGCCGTCAGCGCGCCGCCCTTGGCGTGGTGATAATCGAGTTTGCTGTTGTCCGGCAGGCGCAGGTGGTTGAGCTGGCCGCAGGCGTCGTAGCGGTAACGCAAGGTGCCCCAACTTTGGTGCTCGGTGATCAGCCTGTCCTGGGTGTCGTATTCGAATTCCAGCGGATGGTCGTGGCCGTCGTCGACACTGACCAGTCGGCCGAGGCGGTCGTAGCAGTACTTGACCTTGACGCCGTCGGGCAAGGTCTTGACCATCAGGCGTCCGACCGAATCCCGTTGATACCCCGTAACCAGCGGGGAGTCGTCATCGCCAAACTCGGTTTTCTCCTGCAGGTGGCCGTTAAGGTCGTAGCTATAAGCGGTGCGGCGGCCGTCGAAGCCGGTTTCCTGTCGGATCAGGCCGTTGGGCGTGTAATCCAGCCGATATTTTTCACCGGATTCGTTTTCGATTTCCGTGAGCCGTAACTGCGCGTTGTCGTAGCGATAACGCAGTTGCGTTCCATCGGGGTTGATGCGGCGGCTGACAAGGTGCAAATCGTCGGCGTATTCATAGCGAGTGACGCGGCCCAGTTCATCGCGTTCGGCGGTGATCTTGCCATAGGCGTTGTAACTAAAGGCGCGGCTAGCGCCAGTAGGCAAAATCGTCTGGAGCAGTCGGCCGACGGTATCCCATTGGTACTGGGTGAGCGCACCGTGTTCGTCCTGACGGGTCGTCTGCCGGCCTAGCGCGTCGTAGGAAAAGCGCCTCTGACCACCGTCCGGCAAGGTCTCTTCGAGTAGTTGTCCCAGCCCGTTCCGGATGAAGACATGCCGGCCGTTGTCCGGGAAGCGGATCGACAGCAAACGCCCCTGAGTGTCGTAGTGATAGTGAGTGACCTGGCCATCCGGATCGGTGGCTTCGGTGACATCCCCCTGAGCATTGCGCTGATATTTCCACACCGCTTTGCCGCGATAGCGTGCATGCAGGAAACCATTGCGATATTCGTAGGATGTTGGCTCGTCTTGCGGCGGAATCAGCGCCACCAACCTTCCGACTTCGTCGTAGCGGTATTCGGTGACGGCCCCGAGCGGATCCTGCTCTGCAATCAGCCGACCCTGATCGTCATAGGCCTTGAGGTGTTCGCCACCGTCCAGCTCGACCTTGCGCACGAGCCGCGCCCGGTCATCGTGGACGTAAACCTCTTCGCTGCCATCGATGTTCTGGACCGTGACGCTGCCCTGATCATCCCAGATGTACCGCGTGTCCATCTGTGAAAACGACGCCCAATGCCGCACGCATCGCGCTGCCTTGCCAGACCGTTCCCACTCCCAGAAGAAACTCGCGCCACCGGCCAGTTGCCGCTGCAGAATCACGTGCCGATCGTCGTAGTCGTAACGCTCGCTCTCGCCAGCGGCGTTAGTCGCTTCGATCAAGCGTTGGCGGGCGTCGTAGCGATAGAAAACCAGCGTCTGCTCTGTACGCCACGCTTCGCCCAAGGTATCGCTGGAATGAAACGACTGGTATTCGACGGAGACGAGGTGCCTGCGCTCGTAGCACAACAGCAACGAACGACCAGCGCCGTTATCGAGGCGTTGAATGCGCTCCTGACGGTCGCGGGTGATATGGAGGCGGTTGTTGTAGGCGTCGCTGATCGCCGTCAACCGACCGTTATGAAAGTGATAAAAACGCGCGTCGCCGCCGGCCTGGGCGAGGATCAGTTCTTCCGGGGCATCGCCGAGATAAATCGCCGCCCGCGACAGGATGTTGTGGATCACCGGGCGCTCGACGCTCGGCAGCGGAAACGTCGTACGACGGTTTTCATGGTCGACCCAGACGACCTGTTCATCGTCCAGCTCCAACCGCTGCGCCAGCGAATGGCTCCAGCCCCAGCCCAGCCCGCAATCGATCTCCACCGCGCTGGTGCGGTAGAGCCGGGTGAAGTCGAACGGTAGGATTCCGTCCAGCGAACCGTCGGTCAGGGTCAGCAGTTCTTCACCGGTGACCATCGACACCGGACAGTTGTTGGTGCAGGTCAGTGCCGCGCAATCGGCACTGTCGCCATTGGGGTTTTTTGCCTGATTCGGTGCGTCGTCGTGAGGTTTGTGACGCCCCAGCCGGGTCATCGCGTCGGACTTGTCGCGAGCAATGGCAACCGGATTGTTTACCCGCACAACCGGTGAGTCGCCGGTGTTGATCTGTAACGGAACTGTCGGTGCCGGTTTCAGTGGTGCATTGCGCGCGCTGACCACGAGCGGTTTGAGCGCGCCAGCGTGGGCTGTCAGGTCAGATCTGGCCGTCAGTTCTGCCAGCCGCAAACTGGCCGCCGCCAACCACTGGCGGGCCTGCCGGGACTTGATCTTGTCCAATACTTTGGCGCTCATGCCGAGCTTCAGGCCCGTGGGGCCAGTGAGGCGCACCAGCAGGAAACTGATCAACAGTTCTGTACGAATTTGCGCCACGACTTCGGCGATGTACTGCGGCGGAAGCATCCTCAGCCAACTGGTAAAGGCCGCGAGATGGATGAACATCAACGGCTCATCGCTCAACATCAGCAACACATTGGCGATGGCTTCAGACGAGGCATTCAGCAGCGTCTCAAGCTCGCCTTGGGTCAGGTACTCAAGGAGTTTTTCGCTGTTGGTTTGCAGGTCTGCCACCAGGGCGTAGACCTGCTTCACGTCATCCCACAAACCGTGCAGCGTGCGCTCGAAGCCGCGCCAGTCGGCCTGTTGCAGCAGGCCGTAGCGCTGGGTAAACCCTGCCTCGGAAAAACCTGCCCATAAGGGCTGAAATTCATTCGTCCATTCATTGCGCAACCAGCCTTCCAGCTCACCGATCACGTCTTGATAGGAGGCGTAGAGCGCTTTGATGTGCTCAGTGGAAACATTGGGAAAGAAGGTGATGCGATAGCGCTGGCCGCGCCAGCATTCGGGGATTTCGAGGATGCCGCTGGGGCCGATGGTTTCGTGGATGGGCTTGCCGAACGTCAGTTCACCATTACGCTGCGAGATAACCGGTTCGAGCATCACCGGCGTATTGCCGATCGGCACGAAACGCGCGGCTTCAAACAGGTGCATCAGGGTCAATGGACCGCTGGCCGGGCACATGGCGAGCGTCGAACTGACAGGGGTTGTGGAGTCCTTCGGTGCGCTGAGCCGGACTTCGTTACCGACCTTGAACACCTGCTCGACATTCAGCGCCCCACCGGTCCAGAAGTTTTCCGCCCAGGCCTCGTAGTCGTTAAGACAGAGTCGAAAATCGCCGAGCAACGCTTCGACGTCCGGCTGCTCGGGATTCATGGCGGCGACCACCAGCAGACCGATGGCGTTGTTCAAGGCCAGGACCTTGTCAGGTTCGAACATTCGCAATCCCTCGCGCTGATCAATTAGGAGCGCAAGACTTTGCGGGGGATCAACGAGGAAAGAAGTCGGGAAAGGAGGTGTTTGGTGTAGGGCAAGTCGCTAAATCATCGCTGGCGCCTCGACACAGTTTTTTGTATCCGCCAGGCATTGCCCGTTGCTCTCTGCCAACCGCGCTCGCTATGCTGCTGAACCCTTTAATCCATCACGGACCCGGTCGTGCCTTAGCCGCTCCTGGGATGTCATGAGAAAACGGATCAGATGCGATGAATGCACCCTTGGATGAGTTCGGCCCGATCAAGGCCGTGATTTTCGACATGGACGGCTTGTTGCTGGATACCGAGGGCATTTACACCGAGGTCACGTCCATCATTGCCGGGCGTTATGGCCGGACCTTCGATTGGAGCGTCAAACAGAACATCATCGGTCGTGGCGCAGGTGATCTGGCGCGCTATGTGGTCGAGGCGCTGGACCTGCCGATTACTGCCGAAGAGTTTCTGGTGATCCGCGAACCGCTGATGCGCGAGCGTTTTCCGACAGCGCTGGCGATGCCTGGCGCAGAGGAGTTGGTTCGGCATTTGAAGGCCAACAACATTCCTATTGCGGTGGGCACCAGTTCTTCACGTCAGTCGTTCAGCCAGAAAACCACCTTGCACCGGGACTGGTTTGCGCTGTTCGACTTCATCGTTACCGCTGATGACCCGGAAGTGGGCGCAGCCAAACCGGCGCCGGATATCTTCCTGACGGCGGCGCGGCGCCTGGGTGTTGCGCCTGAGGATTGCCTGGTGTTCGAAGATTCGCCGTTCGGCGTCACTGCGGCGAAAGCGGCGGGGATGACGGCGATTGCGATCCCGGATGCGGCGATGGCCGACGAAAAGTACGCACACGCCGATGGCATTCTTCGTACGTTGAAGGCGTTCAAGCCCGGTGCATGTGGCCTGCCGGCACTCGAGTGGGCTTAATGCCGGTATCAATGTGGGAGCGGGCTTGCTCGCGAAGAGGGAGTGTCAGGCAACATCAATGTCGACTGATACGACGCCTTCGCGAGCAGGCCCGCTCCCGCCGTGACCTGTATCAGGCGCCGAAACCACCGTCGATGGTCAGGCTGGCACCAGTGATGTAGCCGGCTTCGGGACCGACAAGGTAGGCGACGAAGCTGGCGATTTCTTCCACTTTGCCGTAACGGCCCACGGCCATCAGCGGGATCAGGCTTTCAGCGAAGTCGCCGCTGGCGGGGTTCATGTCGGTGTCGACCGGGCCCGGTTGCACGTTATTGATGGTGATACCCCGTGGGCCGAGATCGCGAGCCAGGCCTTTGGTCAGGCCGACCAGCGCCGATTTGCTCATGGCGTACGGGCCGCCACCGGCGAAGGGCATGCGCTCGGCATTGGTGCTGCCGATGTTGATGATGCGACCGCCTTCGGTCATGTGTTTGGCCGCTTCCTGGGTGGCGATGAATACGCTGCGCACGTTGATGGCGAGGGTCTGGTCGAAGTCTTCGAGTTTGAAGTCTTCCAGTGGTGCGACGGCCAGAACGCCTGCGTTGTTGACCAGGATGTCCAGGTGACCGAAGGCTTCGACGGTGGCGTTCACTGCATTGCGAATGGCGACGGCGTCGGCGCTGTCGGCCTTGATGGCCAGGGCTTTGCCGCCAGCGCTGGTGATGCTGTTTTGCAACTCTTCGGCTTTGGCGGTAGAGCTGACGTAAGTGAAGGCGACGGTAGCGCCTTCTGCGGCCAGACGTTTGACGATGGCAGCACCGATGCCGCGTGAACCGCCTTGAATCAGAGCTACTTTACCGCTGAGGTGTTGAGTGGTCATGTCGATCTCCAGAAATTCAAGGCGGGCTGCCTTGTTGTTGGAGTCGAGTATCGGCCTCGCATTACCCTGCGGGTAGACCGTCATTGCTATAGTCTGTGTAAACCAAAAGTTTATAGTGACGCTTATGGAAACCTTCAGCAGTATCGAATGCTTCGTGCGCAGCGCCGAGGTTGGCAGCTTCGCCGAAGCTGCGCGGCGCTTGAGCCTGACGCCAGCGGCGGTGGGCAAGAGCGTGGCGAAGCTGGAGGCGCGACTGGGGGTGCGGTTGTTCCAGCGCAGCACGCGCAGCCTGACGCTGACTGAGGCCGGCCAGCTGTTTCTCGGCGAAGTCAGCGCCAGCCTGCACACGATCCAGAATGCCGTGGCCAACCTGGCCAGCGCCGAAGGGCGTCCCGCCGGTACATTGAAAGTCAGCATGGGCACAGTGTTCGGGCGTTTGTACATCGTGCCGTTGCTGGGCGAGTTTCTGCGGCGCTTTCCGGCGATCAACCCGGACTGGCATTTCGATAACCGTCAGGTCGACCTGATCGGTCAGGGTTTCGATGCAGCGATTGGTGGCGGATTCGAACTGCCACAGGGCGTGGTGGCGCGCAAGCTGACTCCTGCCCATCGGGTATTGGTGGCTTCAGCCGAGTACCTGGCGGGGCACGAGGCGATCGTCGAGCCCGACGACCTCAAACACCACGATGGCATCTTGATACGCTCGCCGCAGACGGGGCGCGTGCGCTCCTGGCAGTTGACCAGTCGAACTCGGCAACACAGCCCGCTGACGCTCAAGGCGCGGATGACCATGAGCGATTCGGAAGCCGCTTGTGCCACGGCGGCCCAGGGGCTGGGTATCGCATTGGTCAGCATGCCGTTCGCCGTGGGTTATCTGGATGGCGGGACGTTGCAGCGGGTGTTGCCTGACTGGTATGTCGACGACGGCAACATCTCTATCTATTACGCCGAGCACAAACTGCTGCCGGGCAAGACCCGGGCGTTTGTCGATTTCATCATTGAGCAGTTTGCGGAGCAGGGGGTGGGGCAGCGGTTCAGTGCGCTTTGAACCTGGCTTGGGACCGAGGTGTGGCCATCGCGAGCAGGCTCGCTCCCACATGGGGTCTGTGGCGTTCACAAATTTCCTGTGGGAGCGAGCCTGCTCGCGAAGAACGATAACGCGGTCTACCTGCCAAACCGCCCCGGCCAACCAATAATGGTCTTCGGCCGAGGCGTCGCATACGTCCGCACTTTCGACGTCGACAACCCCAACCGCACCAGCGATTCAGCAATGGTTACCGCCGCGGTCACGCCATCCACCACCGGCACGCCGGTGCGCTGACGAATCTGCTCGTCCAGCCCGGCCATGCCGCCGCAGCCCAGGCAGATCACCTCGGCCTTGTCTTCACTCACCGCCAGTTCCGCCTGTCGAACAATCGCCTCCAGCGCACGCTCTGGATCGGACTCCAGCTCCAGCACTGCCAACCCGCTGGCCCGTACCGACGCGCAGCGGTCCCAAAGACCGGACAGTTTGAGGCGATCCTCGATCAGCGGCACGGTGCGGTCCAGTGTAGTGACCACCGAATAGGCATGCCCGAGGAACATCGCAGTGCTGGCGCCGGCATCGGTGATGTCCACCACCGGCACGTTGAGCAACTCCTGCAAACCTTCGCGACCGTGCTCGCCATAACCGGCCTGGATGACCGCATCGAAGGGCTGATCGTAGGACATGACCCGATCCATCACCGCAATAGCAGCCAGATAACTTTCGAAATTGCCTTCGATGGAGTCGGCACCAAAATGCGGGGTCAGGCCGATGATTTCCGTGCCGGGCGAGGCCACGGATTGGGCCTGGCGGGCGATGGCCTGGGTAATGGATTCGGTGGTGTTGACGTTGACCACGAGAATTCGCATGGGAGGTCCTTTTAGAGCGAAGTGGTTCTGCGGCCCGACGTTGCCGGGCCGAGCATCCCTGCAATCGCGGCGCCAATCAGCCAGGAGAACGGCGAAACGCTGTCGAAACCTGGCGCCAGGGCCAAGGCAATGGCGATAAAGGCTGCCGGAATGAACGCCACCACGACACGTAAATTGACGCAAAGGTTGTAGTCATAATCGCCATTGGGTCTTTGTTGGGACTGGGGAAGTCAGGGCAGGAGGTGATTTTTCGGGGCGCTGAAATGAAAAGTGCACACAGATATGGCACCTATGATGACATTTCTGTGTGCAGATTTTTAAGATCAAAAGATCGCAGCCTTCGGCAGCTCCTACGGAGGTTGCGTACGCCGCAGCATCACGGGTGTACGCGGTTGGCGTAGGAGCTGGCGAAGCCTGCGATCTTTTGATTTTCGGCGTCAGTTGCTCTATCAGGCTTTGGATTTGCTGATGATATTGCCCGCATGCAATCCGCATTCTTTCTGTGTGGCTTCTTCCCACCACCAACGACCTTCGCGCTCATGCTGGTTCGGCAGCACCGGACGGGTGCAAGGCTCGCAGCCGATACTGATGAAGCCGCGCTCATGCAGGCTGTTATACGGCAGCTCCAGCATGCGGATGTAGCCCCAGATCTCTTCGCTGGTCATTTGCGCCAGCGGATTGAATTTATACAGGGTGCGTTCCGGGGTGGAGAACGCGGTATCGATTTCCAGCACCGCGACCGCGCTGCGAGTGCCCGGGCTCTGGTCCCGACGCTGGCCGGTGGCCCAGGCTGTCACGCCCGACAGCTTGCGACGCAACGGCTCGATCTTGCGGATGCCGCAGCACTCGCCATGGCCGTCCTTGTAGAAACTGAACAGGCCTTTTTCCTTCACGAAAGGTTCGAGCTTGGTGTAGTCCGGCGATACCACTTCGATGTCGATCTTATAGTGCTCGCGCACCTGTTCGATGAAGCGGTAGGTCTCGGGGTGCAAGCGGCCGGTATCGAGACTGAACACTTTGACGTTCTTGTTCAGCTTCCAGGCCATGTCCACCAGCACCACATCCTCGGCACCGCTGAAAGATATCCACAGGTCATCGCCAAACTCGGCGAACGCGAGTTTCAGGATGTCCTGGGCGGATTTGTTGGCATAGGTCGTGGCGAGTTCCACGACATCGAACGATGGGCTCATCAGGGCGGCTTCCTACAGGTCGGTGGCGCTGGGCGCTCTATATATGCCTGATGGTAACAAAATCCTGCGGCGGCTGGTGCGCCCTCTGCGTTGCGCAGAGAAGGACGAGTCGCTAGAGTTCGGCAGTCCTTTTGCTCGCTCGACTCAATAAACAGTACAAAATGGGAGTGTCTTGTGGAAATTGCCTGTCTGGATCTTGAAGGTGTACTGGTCCCGGAAATCTGGATCGCCTTTGCCGAAAAAACCGGGATCGACTCCCTCAGGGCCACCACTCGGGACATTCCCGACTATGACGTGTTGATGAAGCAGCGCCTGCGGATTCTCGACGAGCACGGCCTGAAGCTTTCCGACATCCAGGAGGTGATCGCCACGCTCAAGCCTCTGGAAGGCGCCAGCGAATTCGTCGACTGGCTGCGTGAACGCTTTCAGGTGGTGATTCTGTCGGACACCTTTTACGAATTCTCCCAGCCGCTGATGCGTCAACTGGGCTTCCCGACCTTGCTTTGCCATCGTCTGATTACCGACGATGCCGGTCGGGTTACGGGCTATCAGTTGCGTCAGAAAGATCCCAAGCGTCAGTCGGTGTTGGCGTTCAAGAGCCTCTACTACCGGGTGATCGCGGCGGGGGATTCCTACAACGATACGACGATGCTGGGCGAGGCGGATGCCGGGATTCTGTTCCATGCGCCGGACAATGTGATTCGCGAATTTCCACAGTTCCCGGCGGTGCATAGTTTTGCCGAGCTGAAGCAAGAGTTCATCAAGGCTTCGAATCGGGCGTTGAGTTTGTAAACACAATATTGTGGCGAGGGGGCTTGTCGGAACGCCGCATCGCCCCGTTCGGCTGCGAAGCAGTCGTAAACCGGTGCATGCGTTCTATTTGAAGATTCGCGGTGTCGGGGTTTGGGGGGGGGCGCTTCGCACCCCAACGGGGGCAAGCCCCCTCGCCACAGAAGCCCGATATCAGAGGTCCCGCAAAGTATCCAGCAACACCTTTACCTTGGTTATCGATTCCTGATATTCCGCCTGCCAGTCCGAATCCGCGACGATCCCGCCACCCCCCCAACAGCACACCTGCCCATCCTTGACCAGCAAACTGCGGATGGCGATGGAGCTGTCCATCTCGCCACGCACGTCCAGGTACAGCAATGAACCGCAATACAACCCACGACGGGTCGGTTCCAGCTCATCAATGATCTGCATCGCGCGAATCTTTGGCGCGCCGGTAATCGAGCCGCCGGGGAAGCTGCCGGCGATCAAATCCAGCGCATCCTTGTCATCCGCCAGCTCGCCGGTAACGCTGCTCACCAAGTGATGCACGTTCGGATAGCTTTCCAGGCTGAACAACTCCGGCACCCGCACCGAGCCGATGCGGCAGGTGCGGCCGAGGTCGTTGCGCAGCAGATCGACGATCATCAGGTTTTCCGCGCGATCCTTGGGGCTGGCCAGCAGTTCGGCGGCGTTCGCTGCATCTTCAGCGGCAGTCAGGCCGCGGGGGCGGGTGCCCTTGATCGGGCGGGTTTCGACGTGGCGCTCGCTGACTTTGACGAAGCGCTCCGGCGACAGGCTCAGCACGGCGTCGCCATCGGGCAGGCTCTGGAAGCCGGAAAACGGTGTCGGGCACGCCGCCCGCAGCGCGCAGTACGCGGCCCACGGATCGCCTTGGCATTGCGCGCGAAAGCGCTGGGCGAAGTTGACCTGATAGCAGTCGCCGGCCTGGATGTACTGCTGAATGCGTTCGAAGGCTTGTCGATAGTCATCGGCGCTCAGGTCGGCACTCATCGGGCCGTCCAGTTTGAAAGGCTCGATCTTCGGAGGTGCAGGTTGCGTGAACAGTTCGATCAGCCGCTGTCGTTCACTGTTCATCAGCGCCGGGTGGAACACCAGTTGGCTGGTGGCCAAGTGGTGATCGCTGATCAGGGCCCAGTCGTACAGCCCAAATCGTGCGTCGGGCAATTGCAGATCGTCCCGTGCCTGACTCGGCAGGTTTTCCAGATGCCGGCCGAAGTCGTAGCTCAGATAACCGATCAGGCCACCGGCGAAAGGCAGGTCGAAAGGAACAGTGGCTTCGCCGAGTCGCGTCAGGTTGTCGCGAAGGCGTTGCAGGAAATGGCTGCCGCTTTCATCCGGTAATACAGCCAGTTGCTCCAGCGGCCAGGCGCTGAACAGGTCATAACGCCCACGCTCGGCGCTCGGCCGACCGCTGTCGAGCAGCACGGCACCGGGGGCATGACGAATCGCCGCAAAGTATTCGGCGGGGTTGGCGCGATAGGGCAGCGGGTGTACGGAACAGGTCAACATGGGCGGGGTAGATCAGCCATCGAGGCGGGGGAGCGATTGTAGTCCTCTGCAGGATTTGCTCCTAGAGGGGATGTCGGCAAGAGATACATCTGTGGCGAGGGAGGTTTACCTGTGGCGAGGGAGCTTGCTCCCGTCGGGCAGCGAAGCGGCCCCAAGTCAGGTTGTATCAGACAGACCGACAAGCCCCCTCGCCACAGGTCAGCCCTCAACCGCAGGAATATGCCCAAACATTTCCTGAACGAACTCCACGCGCTCCTGCGCTGTTTCGATTATCCCGCGGGCCTGTAATTCTTCCAGCCGCGCTTCGACTGCGTGGGTACGCAACGTCAGCCCGCAATCGTTGGCGATTTGAATGTTCAACCCGGGCCGGGCGTTAAGCTCAAGAATCAGCGGGCCTTTTTCCTGGTCGAGCACCATGTCGACACCGATGTAACCCAGCCCGCACAACTCATAGCAGCCGGCAGCGAGCTTCATGAAACCGTCCCAGTAGGGCAGTTGCACACCGTCCACTGCGTTGGTGGTGTCCGGGTGTTTGTTGATGATGTTGTTCAGCCAGGTGCCGCGCAATGTCAGGCCTGTGGCCAGATCGACACCGACGCCGATGGCGCCCTGGTGCAGGTTGGCCTTGCCGCCGGACTGGCGGGTCGGCAGGCGCAACATGGCCATCACCGGATAGCCCATCAGGACGATGATGCGAATGTCCGGCACGCCTTCATAGCTGATGCTTTTGAAGATCTGGTCCGGGGTCACGCGGTATTCGATCAGCGCGCGGTCACGGTGACCGCCGAGCGAGTACAGGCCGGTCAGGATGCTGGAAATCTGGTGCTCGATTTCCTCGTGGCTGATGATCTTGCCCGACACCGTGCGATAGCGGCCCTCGAAGCGGTCGGCGATCACCAGAATGCCGTCACCGCCGGCGCCCTGGGCTGGTTTGACCACGAAATCGGTACGCCCGCCGATGATCTCGCCGAGGTTGTCGATTTCCTTCTCGGTGGAGATCACGCCATACAGCTCCGGCACGTGGATGCCGGCGGCGATGGCGCGTTCCTTGGTGATGATCTTGTCATCGACAATCGGGTACAGGCTGCGCTTGTTGTACTTGAGCACGTAGTCTGCGTTGCGCCGATTGATCCCCATGATGCCCCGGGCCTCAAGGGCTTTCCAGGTCTTCCAGAGACCGAACATCAGGCTTCAGCCTTCTTGAGGAAAGCCTTGAAACGCACCAGTTCGGTCAGGCGATAACCGCGATAGCGACCCATGGCCAGCATGAAACCCACCAGGATCAGCAGGATCGCCGGGAAGGTGAACACGAAGTACACCAGCTCCGGCACGCTCATGATCAGGTGTGCCAGGGAGGCTGCGAACAGCGTGCCGATTGCCACTTTCATGGCATGGCCGCCACCGCGCTCTTCCCAGGTGATCGACAGGCGTTCGATGGTCATGGTCAGAATCACCATCGGGAACAGCGCCACCGACAAGCCGCGTTCCAGGCCGAGTTTGTGGCTGAACAGGCTGATAGCCGCGATCAGTACCACCACGAAGGTCAGCACCACCGACAGCCTCGGCAGCATTTGCAGTTTCAAGTGCTCAAGGTAGGAACGCAGCGACAGCCCCAGCGCCGTAATAATCGTAAACAGCACAATACCGAAGCCGAGCTGGGTTTCCCGGAAGGCGAGGGCGATCAGCACCGGGGTAAAGGTGCCGAGTGTCTGAATGCCGATCAGGTTGCGCAGGATCAGGATCACCAGCACACCGATCGGGATCATCACCATGATCATGAAGGTCTGCTGGGTTTCCAGTGGCAGGCCGTACAACGAGTAGTCGAGGAAGTTGGCGTCGGAGTTTTCATCGGTCAGCTTGGCCAGGCGAATGGCGTTCATTTCGCTGTTGTTCAGGCTGAAGGTGACGTTGGCTTTTTTGCCGCCATCGACGGTGATCAGGTTTTCGTCGCCGGTCCACCACAGCAAGCGGTCGGTGGGCAGGCCCTGTTCACCGGTTTCCGGGTTGAAGTACAGCCAGTCGGTGCCGTTGAAGCTGCGCAACCAGAGCTCAGGCATTTGCGGCTGATCGGCCACCAGACGAATGGTATGGACCTTTTCCACCGGCACGTGGGCGATGGACAGTACCAGTTCGACGATTCTTGCTTTGTTCGCGGTGGATGGATCGCCGCCCAGAAGCAATTTCACGTTGTCGTCATTGAGATTGTTGACGCGCTTGATGGCTTCGCCAATGAAGGTTTCGACATCGGCCGAGTGTTGGCGGATCGGTGCGAGCAAGGCTTCGGCGGCGATTTTTTCCGGGCCTTCGACGGCGATGCTGTCGCGAAAGGTCGGGCCTTTGACCTTGGATTTTTCGCCGCTGTAGCGCTTGGTCAGCACCAGTCGGTAATAAAGGGTCTGGTTGCCCTTGGCCCGACGCGCCGACCAGGTGACCTTGCGGTTGCCGTCGACCCGGTTCACCGCCACGCCGTAATTATTGGAAATGAAACTCTCGTTGAGGCTCACGTAGTCGCGGCTCAGCGGCGGCACGAACATCTGGATCTTGATCGGGTCTTTGGCGTTGGCGACGAACTCGACCTTGGCGTCGATGTTCCACAAGTCGTCGGTAGCGTCTTCGGTTACCGGAATTCCGAGCACGAAAATCTGATAGGCCGTAACTGAAATGCCCAGCACCACCAGGATGGCGATCAGCAGTTTCAGATGGAGGGTAAGAGAGCGCATTGGAATTACTCTGCGGTATGAGCGTCGGTGGCGCAGGCGGGTTTGCCAGCAGCGTATTTAAGACTGGGGTCGACCAGCGCATCGAAACGTTTGAGTGCCTCGGAGCCGATCAAGAGCGGATATTGGAAGGCGCTGCGGTCGGTCAAGTTCACTTCGATGCTGCGTAACGCCGAACCCATGCAGATATCCAGCTCGATGACCGGACGGGCGGTGTACTTCTTGCCTTCTTCCGGGTCGTAGTCACCGGCCCGGCGCTTGATCTTGCTGACACGGGCCAGCGGTCGTTCGATCGGGTGCGAATGCGCGGCGTCGATAGCCAGATAGAAGCGCACCCAGGACTCGCCATTGCGTTTGAAGCGTTTGATGTCGCGGGCACTCAGCGAAGCGGTTTTCGCCCCGGTGTCGAGTTTGGCGGCGACTTCCAGATTGATGCCATCCAGCGAAGCGTACTCATTGAGGCCGTACACAGTCTTTTCCCCTGCCGCGGCGAAACCTGGCAGGCCAAAAAGACAAAGGAATGTGGTGAAGGGCGTGAGTCTCATAAATCCTGGTGCGCAGCGGTCCGTTCTTCAATTCAAGGCCCTGGCATTGCTGCACAAGCTCCCTCGTATGCCTATCCGTTTTTTATGACAGGCAATGCAGATGACAAGCAAATGCGGGCGGCATTCTAGCACGGTGGGTTTATGGCGCCAGCGCTGGCCGACGGCTATAACTTGAGGTGTTGCTTCCTTATGGTGCAGCGTGGTTATTAGACGATTGTCGACAATATCGAATTATCCTTTGACGTAACCGGCCATATTCGCTAGTTTTTGCGGCATTGGTTTTCAAGGTGTCGACAATATGCTGGATCAACTCGATCCCCCGGTCACAGTTCAGGACGACTCGGAAACGCTTTCCGAAAACGTCTTCCGACGTATTCAGGCGGCCATCGTCAAAGGCGAGATCGCTCCGGGCAGCAAGATCTCCGAGCCGGAGCTGGCGCGCACCTACGGCATTAGCCGCGGGCCACTGCGTGAGGCTATTCACCGTCTGGAAGGGCAGCGCTTGCTGGTTCGCGTGCCGCACGTCGGGGCGCGGGTGGTGTCGCTGAGCCACGCTGAATTGCTGGAACTCTACGAAATTCGCGAATCCCTGGAAGGCATGGCGTGCCGTCTGGCGGCTGAACGCATGACGGTCGAAGAAATCGACGAACTGCGTCGGGTGCTGGAAACCCATGAGCGCGATGCGGCGTTTCAGGCCGGTGTCGGTTACTACCAGCAGGAAGGCGATTTCGACTTTCATTACCGGATCATCCAGGGCAGCGGCAACCGTACCCTGACCCAGATGCTGTGCGGTGAGCTCTATCAGCTGGTGCGCATGTACCGCATCCAGTTTTCCACCACGCCCAATCGGCCGCGCCAGGCGTTTGCCGAACACCACCGAATTCTCGATGCCATCGCCGACCGTGACGGTGAGTTGGCCGAGTTGTTGATGCGCCGTCACATCGGCGCCTCCAAACGCAATATCGCCCGTCACTACCAGGACGGCGCTAACCCGACAGCCACTGAACGAGGTGAGTCATGAGTTCCAACAAGAGCACTCCAGGCCAGCGTTTCCGCGATGCGGTCGCCAGCGAGCATCCGCTGCAAGTGGTCGGCACGATCAACGCCAACCACGCACTGCTGGCCAAGCGCGCCGGTTTCAAGGCTATTTACCTGTCGGGTGGCGGGGTGGCTGCCGGCTCTCTCGGCGTGCCGGACCTGGGGATTACCGGTCTGGATGATGTGCTGACCGACGTGCGCCGCATCACTGACGTCTGCGACCTGCCGCTGCTGGTGGACGTGGACACCGGTTTTGGTTCCTCGGCGTTCAACGTCGCCCGTACCGTGAAGTCGATGATCAAGTTCGGCGCGGCGGCGATTCACATCGAAGACCAGGTCGGCGCCAAGCGCTGCGGTCACCGTCCTAATAAAGAGATCGTCTCGCTGCAGGAAATGGTCGACCGCATCAAAGCGGCCGTCGATGCCCGCACCGACGACAGCTTCGTGATCATGGCCCGCACCGACGCCCTGGCGGTGGAAGGTCTTGAATCTGCGCTGGAACGCGCGGCCGCATGCATCGAAGCCGGCGCCGACATGGTGTTCCCGGAAGCGATCACCGAGCTTGAGATGTACAAGCTGTTCGCCAGCCGCGTGAAAGCGCCGATCCTGGCCAACATCACCGAATTCGGCGCGACGCCGCTGTACACCACCGAGCAACTCGCTGCTGCCGACGTGTCGTTGGTGCTGTACCCGCTGTCGGCGTTCCGTGCGATGAACAAAGCCGCGGAAAACGTCTACACCGCGATCCGCCGCGACGGCACGCAGCAGAACGTCATCGACACCATGCAGACGCGCATGGAGCTTTACGATCGCATCGATTACCACACCTTCGAGCAGAAGCTCGATGCGTTGTTTGCGGCGAAGAAATAAAGATCAAGAGATCGCAGCCTCGCTGCGCTCGACAGCTCCTACAGGGTTGTTGTCGAACGCGGTCAATGTAGGCGCTGTGTAGGAGCTGTCGAGTGAAACGAGGCTGCGATCTTTTCGGCAACACGCAAAGAACCTGATGAAACACAATTTGCCGATTCCCTAACAAATTCAAGAAAACTGGAGACAGCAATGGCCGAAGCAAAAGTACTCAGTGGCGCCGGGCTCCGTGGCCAGGTTGCCGGGCAAACCGCACTGTCCACCGTGGGCCAGTCGGGCGCAGGCCTGACCTATCGCGGCTATGACGTTCGCGAACTGGCGGCTGACGCACAATTTGAAGAAGTGGCTTACCTGCTGCTGTACGGCGAGCTGCCGACCAAAGCGCAACTCGCCGCTTACGTGACCAAACTGAGCAAGCTGCGCGACCTGCCGCAAGCACTGAAAGAAGTACTGGAACGCATCCCCGCTGACGCCCATCCGATGGACGTGATGCGCACCGGTTGTTCGTTTCTGGGCAACATCGAGCCGGAGAAAGACTTCTCCGAACAGCACGACAAAACCGACCGCCTGCTGGCCGCGTTCCCGGCGATCATGTGCTACTGGTATCGCTTCAGCCACGACGGCAAGCGCATCAATTGCGTGACCGACGAAGCCTGCATCGGCGGCCATTTCCTGCACCTGTTGCACGACAAGAAGCCGAGCGAGTTGCACGTCAAGGTGATGAACGTTTCGCTGATCCTCTACGCGGAACACGAGTTCAACGCCTCGACCTTTACCGCCCGGGTGTGCGCCTCGACCCTGTCGGATCTGTATTCCTGCATCACGGCGGCCATCGGTTCCCTGCGCGGCCCGCTGCACGGCGGCGCCAATGAAGCGGCGATGGAAATGATCGAGCGTTTTTCATCGCCGCAAGAGGCGATCAAAGGCACCCTCGGCATGCTCGAGCGCAAGGACAAGATCATGGGCTTCGGCCACGCGATCTATAAGGACAACGATCCGCGCAACGAGGTGATCAAGGCCTGGTCGAAAAAACTCGCTGACGAAGTGGGCGACACGGTGCTGTTCCCGGTGTCCGAAGCCATCGACAAGACCATGTGGGAACAGAAGAAACTGTTCCCGAACGCCGACTTCTACCATGCCTCGACGTACCACTTCATGGGCATTCCAACCAAGTTGTTCACGCCGATCTTCGTCTGCTCACGCCTGACTGGCTGGGCGGCGCATGTGTTCGAACAACGTGCCAACAACCGCATCATCCGCCCGAGCGCCGAATACGTCGGCGTCGAACAGCGCAAGTTCGTGCCAATCGAACAACGCTGACCGGGAGGGCTACCGCGCTGGTTGCTGAATGAACCGGGAACCAGTGTGGGAGCGGGCTTGCTCGCGAAGACGGACTGACATCCAACATTGATGTCGACTGACATACCGCTTTCGCGAGCAAGCCCGCTCCCACATTTGACCGTGTTCACTTCGGGAGCTGCGCCAGACGCCTACCCTTTGAAACCACCGTGACCGAGTCCTGACGATGAACACTGAATTCCGCAAACCGCTGCCCGGCAGCCATCTGGATTATTTCGACGTCCGCGCGGCGGTCGATGCCATTCAGCCTGGCGCCTACGACACCCTGCCGTACACCTCCCGCGTGCTGGCGGAAAACCTTGTGCGTCGCTGCGACCCGGCCACGCTCACCGAATCGCTCAAACAATTCATCGAGCGCAAACGCGATCTCGATTTCCCGTGGTTCCCGGCCCGCGTGGTGTGCCACGACATTCTTGGCCAGACCGCCCTGGTCGACCTCGCCGGCCTGCGCGACGCCATCGCCCTGCAAGGTGGTGACCCTGCGCAAGTGAACCCGGTGGTGCCGACTCAGTTGATCGTCGATCACTCCCTGGCCGTTGAACGCGGTGGCTTCGACCCGGAAGCGTTTGAAAAGAACCGCGCCATTGAAGACCGTCGCAACGAAGACCGTTTCCACTTCATCAACTGGACCAAAAAAGCCTTCAAGAACGTCGACGTGATCCCGCCGGGCAACGGGATCATGCACCAGATCAACCTGGAGAAAATGTCGCCGGTGATTCAGGTCCGCGACGGCGTGGCCTTCCCCGATACTTGCGTCGGCACCGACAGTCACACCCCACACGTCGATGCGCTGGGCGTGATCGCCATTGGTGTTGGTGGTCTGGAAGCGGAGAGCGTGATGCTTGGTCGCGCATCGTGGATGCGTTTGCCGGAAAGCGTCGGTGTTGAACTCACCGGCAAGCTGCAACCGGGCATCACCGCCACCGACATGGTGCTGGCGCTGACCGAGTACCTGCGCAAACAAAAAGTCGTCGGCGCGTGGTTGGAGTTTTTCGGTGAAGGGGCTTCGGCGCTGACCTTGGGCGACCGTGCGACCATTTCCAACATGGCCCCGGAATACGGCGCCACGGCGGCAATGTTCTACATCGACCAGCAGACCATCGACTACCTGAAACTCACCGGCCGTGAAGACGAGCAAGTGCAGCTTGTGGAGAATTACGCCAAGCAGACCGGTCTCTGGGCCGACAGCCTGAAAGGCGCGCAGTACGAGCGGGGGTTGAGCTTCGACCTGTCCACGGTGGTGCGCAACATGGCCGGCCCGAGCAACCCGCACGCCCGTGTCGCCACGTCCGATCTCGCGGCGCAAGGTATCTCCGGCCAGTGGGACGACGTGCCCGGCCAGATGCCGGACGGCGCGGTGATCATCGCCGCCATCACCAGTTGCACCAACACCAGCAACCCACGCAACGTGATTGCCGCAGGCCTGCTGGCGCGCAACGCCAACAAGCTCGGGCTGAGCCGCAAGCCGTGGGTCAAATCCTCGCTGGCGCCGGGCTCAAAAACCGTGGCGCTGTATCTGGATGAAGCCGGGCTGACTAAAGAGCTGGAACAACTCGGCTTCGGCGTCGTGGCCTTCGCCTGCACCACGTGCAACGGCATGTCCGGCGCGCTGGACCCGGTGATCCAGCAGGAAATCATCGACCGCGATCTGTATGCCACCGCCGTGCTGTCCGGTAACCGCAACTTCGACGGGCGGATTCACCCGTACGCCAAAAACGCGTTCCTGGCCTCGCCGCCATTGGTGGTGGCTTACGCCATAGCCGGGACCATTCGTTTCGACATCGAAAAAGATGTGCTGGGCGTGGTCGATGGCAAGGAAATCCGCCTGAAAGACATCTGGCCGAGCGACGAAGAAATCGACGCGGTGGTCAAGGCCTCGGTGAAACCGGAACAGTTCCGCCAAGTGTACATTCCGATGTTTGCCATCCACGAAGACACCGGTCCAAAGGTCACGCCGCTGTATGACTGGCGCGAAATGAGCACCTACATCCGTCGTCCGCCGTACTGGGAAGGCGCGCTGGCCGGCGCTCGTCCGCTCAAGGGCATGCGTCCGCTGGCGGTACTGCCGGACAACATCACCACCGATCACCTGTCGCCATCGAACGCGATCATGCTCGACAGCGCTGCCGGTGAATACCTGGCGAAAATGGGCCTGCCGGAAGAAGACTTCAACTCCTACGCCACGCACCGCGGCGACCACTTGACCGCGCAACGTGCGACGTTCGCCAACCCGAAACTGTTCAATGAAATGGTTCAGGAAAACGGCAAGGTCAAGCAGGGTTCCCTGGCGCGAGTCGAGCCGGAAGGCCAGGTCATGCGCATGTGGGAAGCCATCGAAACCTACATGGAACGCAAGCAGCCGCTGATCATCATCGCCGGCGCCGACTATGGTCAGGGTTCGTCCCGCGACTGGGCGGCCAAAGGTGTGCGTCTGGCGGGTGTGGAAGCGATTGCCGCTGAAGGTTTCGAGCGCATCCACCGCACCAACCTGGTGGGCATGGGCGTGTTGCCGCTGGAGTTCAAACCGGGCACCGACCGTCACACCCTGGCCATCGACGGCAGCGAAACCTACGACGTGATCGGCGATCGCACCCCGCGTGCGACGCTGACGCTGGTGATCAATCGCAAGAATGGCGAACGCGTCGAGGTGCCGGTGATCTGCCGCCTCGACACCGCCGAAGAAGTGTCGATCTACGAGGCCGGCGGCGTGTTGCAGCGTTTCGCTCAGGACTTCCTCGAAGAGTCGGCGGTCGCCGTTTAACACACGATGTGCGGACACGGGATTTCAGGCCCGTGTCCGCCTTCTTTTACGATAAGGAGTAGGAGCACCAATGGCTCACGCACCTCAGATCAAAATCCCCGCCACCTATATGCGCGGTGGCACCAGCAAAGGCGTGTTCTTCAGCCTGAAAGACCTGCCCGAAGCGGCACAGATTCCCGGCCCGGCTCGCGATGCATTATTGCTTCGAGTGATTGGCAGTCCCGACCCATACGACAAGCAAATCGACGGCATGGGCGGTGCGACGTCCAGCACCAGCAAAACCGTGATCCTGTCGAAAAGCATCAAGGCCGATCACGACGTCGATTACCTGTTCGGTCAGGTCTCCATCGACAAGCCTTTCGTCGACTGGAGTGGCAACTGCGGCAACCTGTCGGCGGCAGTCGGTTCGTTCGCTATCAGCAATGGCCTGGTGGATGCCAGCCGCATTCCACACAATGGTGTGGCGGTGGTGCGCGTGTGGCAGGCCAACATCGGCAAGACCATCATCGCCCATGTGCCGATCACCAACGGTGAGGTCCAGGAAACCGGCGATTTCGAACTCGACGGCGTGACCTTTCCGGCAGCCGAAGTGCAGCTCGAATTCATGGAACCGGCGGCGGAAGAAGAGGGTGGCGGTGGTTCGATGTTCCCCACCGGCAACCTCGTGGATGACCTCGAAGTGCCGGGCGTCGGTACGCTCAAGGCCACCCTGATCAACGCCGGCATTCCGACCATTTTCATCAATGCCGAAGACATCGGCTACACCGGTACCGAATTGCAGGGCGCGATCAACGGCGACCTGAAGGCCCTGGCGATGTTCGAAACCATCCGCGCTTACGGCGCGCTGCGCATGGGGCTGATTGAGCATCTGGATGAGGCCGCCAAACGTCAGCACACACCGAAGGTGGCGTTCGTTGCCAAACCGGCGGATTACATTGCGTCCAGCGGCAAGGCGATTGCGGCCACCGACATTGACTTGCTGGTGCGTGCGCTGTCCATGGGCAAACTGCACCACGCGATGATGGGTACGGCAGCGGTGGCCATCGGCACGGCGGCAGCAATTTCCGGCACGTTGGTGAACCTGGCGGCAGGTGGCATCGAACGCAACGCCGTGCGCTTCGGTCATCCCTCCGGCACCTTGCGCGTGGGCGCCGAGGCCAGCCAGGTCAACGGTGAATGGACCGTCAACAAAGCCATCATGAGCCGCAGTGCGCGGGTGTTGATGGAAGGTTATGTCCGCGTGCCGGGGGATTCTTTCTAACCCGACACCGAACCAATGTGGGAGCGGGCTTGCTCGCGAAGGCGGTGTATCAGGCAATATTGATTTTGACTGACACTCCCTCTTCGCGAGCAAGCCCGCTTCCACAGTCAATTGCATTTCAATAACAAGAATGGCGTCACCAACTAAGATTGATCCTGAACCGAGGTCCCATCAGCGAACCACTGACCGAGTGAATCGAACATGAGCGCCAACGTCGACCTGAACAACCGCCCCGACTACGACACGGTCCTGCAGGACATCGCCGACTACGTCCTCAACTTCAAAATCGAATCTACCGAGGCGCTGGACACCGCCCGCAATTGCCTGATGGACACCCTCGGCTGCGGTCTGCTAGCCCTGCGTTTTCCCGAATGCACCAAACACCTGGGACCCATCGTCGAAGGCACGGTCGTTCCCTTCGGCGCCCGCGTGCCGGGCACCAGTTATCGTCTCGACCCGGTCAAAGCCGCGTGGGATATCGGTTGCATCGTCCGCTGGCTCGATTACAACGACACCTGGCTCGCCGCCGAATGGGGGCATCCGTCCGATAACCTCGGCGCCATTCTCGCGGTGGCCGACCACCTGTCGCAAAAAAGCCTGGCCAATGGCGACGCACCGCTGACCATTCGGGTGGTGTTGGAAGCCATGATCATGGCTCACGAGATTCAAGGCGTGATTGCGCTGGAAAACTCCTTCAACCGCGTCGGCATCGACCACGTCATCCTGGTGAAAGTCGCCTCGACCGCGGTCACCGCCAAGCTCATGGGCGCCAATCGCGAGCAACTGCTGTCGGCGTTGTCCCATGCCTTTGCCGACGGCCAGGCCCTGCGCACTTACCGGCATGCGCCCAATGCCGGGTCGCGTAAATCCTGGGCAGCGGGGGACGCGTCCAGTCGTGGCGTACGCCTGGCGGACATTGCGATGCGCGGGGAGATGGGCATTCCCGGGGTGCTGACCGCCAAACAATGGGGTTTCTACGACGTGTTGTTCAGCCACACCAACAATGACTTGGCGCTCAAGCCTGAAGACAAACGTGCCTTCAGCTTCTCCCGGCCATTTGGCAGCTACGTGATGGAAAACGTGTTGTTCAAGATCAGCTTTCCCGCCGAGTTTCACGCGCAAACTGCCTGTGAAGCCGCCGTCACCCTGCATCCACTGGTCAGGAATCGCCTGCACGAAATCGACAGGATCGTCATCACCACCCACGAATCGGCGATCCGCATCATTTCCAAGGTCGGTCCGCTGGCCAACGCAGCGGACCGCGACCACTGCATCCAGTACATGACCGCCGTACCCCTGGTATTCGGTAATCTGGTGGCCGAGCAATACGAAGACGACTTCCACGCCGTGCATCCGATCATCGATGTGCTGCGCGACAAAATGATCATCGTCGAAGACTCGCGCTTTACCCGCGAATACCTGGAGCCGGATAAACGCTCCATCGCCAATGCGGTGCAGGTGTTCTTCAAGGACGGCTCCAGCACCGAGAACGTGGTGGTGGAGTACCCGATCGGCCATCGCCGTCGTCGCGCCGATGGTATTCCGCTGCTGGAAGAGAAGTTCAAGGCCAACCTGGCGACGCGCTTCACGGCTCAGCGCAGTGCCGAGATTATTGCGCTGTGCAAGGACCAGGCTGCGCTTGAAGCGACGCCTGTGAACCGGTTTGTGGATTTGTTTGTGATCTAGTTACACCGCGTCATCGTTCAATCGCGAGCAGGCTCGCTCCCACATTGGATCTTCAGCGGACACATCATCTGTGTGCGACACCGTTCAAATGTGGGAGCGAGCCTGCTCGCGATGGCGTGTAACTGTCCCCGGAAATTTACTTGAACCGTCGCTCCACACCTTTCTCTACTAAAATCTTCGCTGAGATTTCTTCCACGGAGAAATGCGTGGAATTGATGTGGGCAATGTTCTCGCGACGAAACAGATTCTCCACCTCGCGCACTTCGAATTCGCACTGCGCGTAGCTCGAATAGCGGCTGTTGGGCTTGCGTTCGTTGCGGATCGCGGTGAGGCGGTCCGGGTCGATGGTCAGGCCGAACAGCTTGTGATGATGGGCGCGCAGGGCGGTTGGCAGTTGCAGGCGCTCCATGTCGTCTTCGGTCAACGGGTAATTGGCTGCGCGGATGCCGAATTGCATGGCCATGTACAAACACGTCGGGGTTTTACCACAGCGCGACACGCCTACTAGTATCAGGTCGGCTTTGTCGTAATAGTGCGTGCGGGCGCCATCGTCGTTGTCGAGGGCGAAGTTCACCGCCTCGATGCGCTCCATGTAATTGGAGTTGCCACCGATGGAGTGGGATTTGCCGACGGTGTAGGAAGAATGCTCGGTCAGCTCCTGTTCCAGCGGGGCCAGGAAGGTCGAAAAAATGTCGATCATGAAACCATTCGACGTTGCGAGAATCTCACGAATGTCCTGATTGACAATGGTGTCGAAAATAATCGGACGAAAACCATCGTTTTCGGCGGCTTTGTTGATTTGTTGTACCATGGCCCGCGCTTTATCCGCGTTGTCGATGTAGGGCCGCGTGATTTTGCTGAAGGTAATGTTTTCGAACTGCGCCAACAGGCTTTGACCGAGGGTTTCGGCCGTAATGCCCGTGCCATCGGAGATAAAGAAAGCAGATCGTTTCATTTGCACCTTGGGCCTTAAGCTAGTGACGATTCTTGGATATAGTAGGCGCGATTTGTCGGCCGCCAGTGGCCTGCATTCTCACTTATTTTCCAGGTCCAGGCCATACAGCCGGCAAATGCTCCCCCGAGTCGCCGGCTTCTGAGCTTTTCCAACACAGTTAGTGGAGAGATCACCTTGGTAGAGTACGTAGTTTCCCTCGATAAGCTCGGCGTCCATGATGTAGAGCATGTGGGGGGCAAGAACGCATCCCTGGGCGAGATGATCAGTAACCTTGCAGGTGCCGGTGTATCGGTGCCCGGTGGCTTCGCCACGACAGCTCAGGCATATCGTGATTTCCTGGAACTGAGCGGTCTGAACGATCAGATCCATGCCGCCCTCGATGCGCTGGATGTCGACGATGTCAACGCCCTGGCCAAAACCGGTGCCCAGATCCGTCAATGGATCATGGAAGCCGAATTCCCCGAGAAGCTCAACGCCGAGATCCGCACCGCGTTCGCCACGCTGTCGGCCGGCAATTCTGACATGGCCGTTGCCGTGCGCTCTTCCGCTACCGCCGAAGACTTGCCGGACGCTTCCTTCGCCGGTCAGCAAGAAACCTTCCTGAACATCCGTGGTGTCGAAAACGTTATTCGCGCCGCCAAAGAGGTGTTCGCTTCCCTGTTCAACGACCGTGCGATTTCCTACCGCGTCCACCAGGGCTTCGACCACAAGCTGGTTGCCCTGTCGGCCGGCGTGCAGCGCATGGTCCGCTCCGAAACCGGCACCGCCGGCGTGATGTTCACCCTCGATACCGAATCGGGCTTCCGTGACGTGGTGTTCATCACCGGCGCTTACGGCCTGGGTGAAACCGTCGTACAAGGCGCGGTGAACCCGGATGAATTCTATGTCCACAAAGGCACGCTGGAAGCCGGTCGTCCGGCCATCCTGCGTCGCAACCTGGGCAGCAAAGCGATCAAGATGATTTACGGCGAAGTGGCCACGGCCGGTAAATCGGTCAAGACCATCGACGTGGACAAGGCTGATCGCGCACGTTTCTGCCTGAGCGACGCCGAAGTCAGCGAGCTGGCCAAGCAAGCGATGATCATCGAAAAGCACTACAAGTGCCCGATGGACATCGAATGGGCCAAAGACGGTGACGACGGCAAGCTCTACATCGTTCAGGCCCGTCCTGAAACCGTGAAGAGCCGCACTTCGGCCAATGTCATGGAACGTTACCTGTTGAAAGAAACCGGCACCGTGCTGGTGGAAGGTCGCGCCATCGGCCAGCGCATCGGCGCCGGCAAGGTGCGGATCATCAAGGACGTGTCCGAGATGGACAAAGTCCAGCCGGGCGACGTTCTGGTTTCCGACATGACCGACCCGGACTGGGAACCGGTCATGAAGCGCGCCAGCGCCATCGTCACCAACCGTGGCGGCCGTACCTGCCACGCGGCGATCATCGCTCGCGAGCTGGGTATCCCGGCCGTGGTCGGTTGCGGCAACGCTACCCAGCTGTTGAAAGACGGCCAGGGCGTGACCGTTTCCTGCGCTGAAGGCGACACCGGTTACATTTTCGAAGGCGAACTGGGCTTCGATATCAAGAAAAACTCAGTGGATGCCATGCCGGATCTGCCGTTCAAGATCATGATGAACGTCGGCAACCCGGACCGCGCCTTCGACTTCGCGCAACTGCCGAACGCCGGTGTGGGCCTGGCCCGTCTGGAATTCATCATCAACCGCATGATCGGCGTGCATCCCAAAGCGCTGTTGAACTACGACGGCCTGCCGCAAGAAATCAAGGACAGCGTCGACAAGCGCATCGCCGGTTACAACGACCCGGTCGGCTTCTATGTCGAGAAACTGGTCGAAGGCATCAGCACCCTGGCGGCAGCGTTCTGGCCGAAAAAGGTCATCGTGCGTCTGTCGGACTTCAAGTCCAACGAATACGCGAACCTGATCGGCGGCAAACTCTACGAGCCGGAAGAAGAGAACCCGATGCTGGGCTTCCGTGGCGCTTCGCGTTACATCAGCGAATCGTTCCGTGACTGCTTCGAGCTCGAGTGCCGCGCCCTCAAGCGCGTGCGCAACGAGATGGGCCTGACCAACGTCGAAATCATGGTGCCGTTCGTTCGCACCCTGGGCGAAGCGAGCCAGGTGGTCGATCTGCTGGCCGAAAACGGTCTGGCCCGTGGCGAAAACGGTCTGCGCGTGATCATGATGTGCGAACTGCCGTCCAACGCGATCCTGGCTGAAGAGTTCCTCGAGTTCTTCGACGGCTTCTCCATCGGCTCCAACGACCTGACTCAGCTGACACTGGGCCTGGACCGTGACTCGGGGATCATCGCGCACCTGTTCGACGAGCGAAATCCTGCGGTCAAGAAGCTGCTGGCCAATGCTATTCAGGCCTGCAACAAGGCCGGCAAGTACATCGGCATCTGCGGTCAGGGTCCTTCGGACCACCCGGATCTGGCCAAGTGGCTGATGGAGCAGGGCATCGAAAGCGTTTCGCTGAACCCCGATTCCGTGTTGGAAACCTGGTTCTTCCTGGCTGAAGGTCAAGCTCCGGCCTGATCTGTGAATGAAGCCTCGGTCAAGTGGCCGGGGCTTTAAGATTCTGTGTCCTATCTCGGCAATGCGTTCAATTTTGACGTGTGGATTTTGCTGGCAGGCAAGGCGCCGTGACGAGTCATAGCTTGCTATGGCGAGGAGCGGCAACGCAGCATGCCAGCAAAAGACGCCGTCAAAATTGAACAGTCATTGTCGAGATAGGACTCACGGGCGGGTTCCTCTGGATGCCGCCCTTTTTTGTGCAAGAGCATTATGCAAAGCAGCAGCAACCTATTTCCTGTCGCCCTGATCAGCGCCGAGCGGCGCGGTGATCTGAGCGAAGACGTCTATCGTTTGAAACCCGGCAACAGCCCCGACGGCACCGTCGAACTGGCTGTGACCCGCTTGGGCCTGGCGGATGAGCCGACGGTGCGTGGCGTGCCGGTGATTCTGTTGCACGGCAGCTTTTCCAATCGACGGTTCTGGTTCTCTCCCAAAGGTCTGGGGTTGGGGGCTTATCTGACGCGTCTGGGGTTCGATGTGTGGATTCCGGAAATGCGCGGTCATGGCCTGTCTCAGCGCAATCAGGACTATCGCAAGAACCGCGTCGCCGACTACGCACGTTACGATTTGCCGGCCATTGGCGCGTTCGTGCGCGAGCAAAGCGGCCAGGTCCCACACTGGATCGGTCATTCGCTGGGTGGCATTACGCTGGCGGCGGCGCTGGGTGGGGAATACATCGGCGAGCCTGTCGTCGCGTCTGCGGCGTTTTTTGGCACACAGGTCAGTCGCACCTACTGGCCGTTGAAGTTTCCGCCGGTGGAGTGGAGCGGGCGCTTCATTCTCAAGCGGTTTGCCCAACTGTCAGGTTCACGGCTCAAGCGCGGCCCGGAGGACGAGCCGATTGGCCTGGCCCTGGAAAGCATGCGCTGGTACGGGCTGTTCGGCCGTTTTGGCGATGCCGACAAGGACTGGTGGGCGGGTTTGGCCGAGGTTCAGTTGCCAGTGCTGGCCGTGAGCGCTGCGGGCGATCATCAGGACCCGACTTGGGCCTGCCGCAAGCTGTTCGATCAGGTCGGCTCCGAGCACAAGCAATTCATCACCCTTGGCCACGAGCAAGGCTTTGGCGATAATTTCGGTCATGTGGAAATGCTTGTCAGCAAGGCTGCACAGACTGAAGTCTGGCCATTGGTGGCGCGTTGGCTGGCGGATCAACAGACGCCGTTGCTGGGTGGAAAGCCGGATTTGGCCGCAGCAATTTGAGCCTGATGCTCTGACAAGGGCATTTCGCTCGGAACGGCTTGCGGCTAAGATATGACGCATTAAGCGGTTCTGGTCACTTTTGGTGATTGACTCGATCGGCGCGTTTGCGACCGTTCAGCCCTGGCCCGCGTATGCTGCCTACTCGATTGTCTTCCTTCTTACAGGAGTTTCTCGATGAACCATTACATCACACCTGACCTGTGCGACGCCTACCCGGAGCTGGTGCAGGTGCTGGAACCGATGTTCAGCAATTTCGGTGGCCGTGATTCTTTCGGTGGCGAAATCGTGACCATCAAATGTTTCGAAGATAATTCGCTGGTCAAGGAGCAAGTCGCGCTCAAGGGTAACGGTAAAGTGCTGGTGGTAGACGGTGGCGGTTCGCTGCGCCGCGCGCTCTTGGGCGACCTGCTGGCCGAGAAAGCCGCCAGTAACGGTTGGGAAGGGCTGGTGATCTACGGTTGCATCCGCGACGTCGACGTCATCGCGCAAACCGATCTGGGGGTTCAGGCCCTGGCCAGTCACCCGATGAAAACCGACCGGCGCGGTGTTGGCGAACTCAACGTTGCTGTGACCTTCGCGGGTGTGACCTTCCACCCGGGTCACTATGTTTATGCGGACAACAACGGTGTGATCATTTCGCCTAGCCCGCTGCAGATGCCTGAATAAAGCGCGTTTCATTAAAGGGGTGAGGATGTTCGAGGAAGAAAACGCGCAGTGGGGGCTGGTGCATGCCCTGGTGCTGGATGGTAAAGGCGGTGCGCGTTCGATAGCCCGGACTGAACTCGATGACTTGCAGTTGCAGGCCCATGAAAGCCTATGGCTGCACTGGGATCGTAGTCACCCGCAAACCCAGACCTGGCTGCGTAAATACAGCGGTCTGAGTGAATTTAGTTGCGACTTGTTGCTGGAAGAGAACACCCGGCCCCGCCTTTTGCCGCTGCCGGACTCCGAGCTGTTGCTGTTTCTGCGCGGGATCAACCTCAATCCTGGTGCCGAGCCGGAAGACATGGTCTCGGTGCGGATCTTCGGTTCGGCCCAGCGGGTGATCTCCCTGCGTCTGCGGCCGTTGCGCGCCACTGATGAGTTGCTGGTGCAGCTGGCCGAAGGCAAAGGGCCGAAAACCGCCTCCGAACTCATTCTTTATATGGCGCAATACCTCACTAACAAAGTGCAGGATCTGGTCAGCTGCCTCTCGGAAATCGTCGATGAGGAAGAAGAAAAGCTGGATGCCGACGAACGGTATACACCGGAGCATGGGGCTGTTTTGCAGATCCGTCGCAGGGCGGCCGCACTGAAACGTTTTCTGGCACCGCAGCGGGATATTTTCGGTCAGTTGACGCGGATAAAACTGCCATGGTTCGTCGAAGACGATGGCGATTACTGGAACGAATTGAACAACAGCCTGACCCGTTATCTCGAGGAGCTGGAATTGACCCGGGAGCGCGTGGGGCTGGTCCTGGAGGCTGAAGACCGGCGTTTGAGCGTGCGCATGAACCGCACGATGTACCGCTTCGGGATCATCACCGGGATCTTTTTGCCGATGAGTTTTCTGACCGGTCTTTTGGGCATCAACGTGGGCGGCATTCCGTTCTCCGCCAGCCCCTATGGCTTCCTGGTCGCGTGCCTGATGATGGTCTCGGTAGCGCTGGGGCAGTGGTGGTTATTTCGACGGTTGCGCTGGGTCTGATGATGGGACATGTGACCCGACCAAATTTGATCGCGTCTTTCACAGATATCACGAGAGGTGCGTATGCACGATCCGTTTGAACAGTCTTTGCGTGACATGCTCAAAGCTTCGCCGTCCACCCGTGACGACGATGCTTGCCTGGGTCGCGTGCTGAAAACCGCCAACCGCCAGGTCGGTGCCGGCGATCTGTTCAGCCTGCTGGGCCGTTGGCTGCCCGCGCTGATGATCGCCCTGAATAACGGATCGGCCCATGTCTCGCCGGTTTCCCGTCTTCGTAAACCTACTGCTCGCACTGCTGATAAGGCTGATTGAATATGGAACTTGATCTCTGGACTCAGAGCCTCGTCACTGCAATGACTGCGTTATGGACCAAGGTTGCGAACTTCATTCCGAACCTGTTCGGCGCACTGGTTGTGCTGCTGCTGGGTTTTGTCGTGGCCAAACTGCTGGACACGCTGCTCTCCAAATTGCTTGCCAAACTGGGCCTCGATCGCCTGATGGGTGGTACCGGGCTGACCAAATTGCTGTCCCGCGCCGGCCTTCAGGTGCCGATCTCGACGTTGATCGGCAAGATCGTCTATTGGTTCGTTCTGCTGATTTTTCTGGTTTCTGCCGCAGAATCACTTGGACTTGAGCGAGTTTCGGCTACGCTGGACATGTTGGCGCTGTATTTGCCGAAAGTATTCGGCGCTGCGCTGGTGCTGCTGGTGGGGGTCTTGCTGGCGCAACTGGCCAATGGGCTGGTGCGTGGCGCGGCAGAAGGCGTAGGGCTTGATTACGCTGCGGGCCTGGGGCGGATAGCCCAGGGCCTGGTGATCATCATCAGTATTTCGGTTGCGATCAGCCAGTTGGAGGTCAAGACAGACCTGCTCAACCACGTAATCGTGATCGTCTTGATTACCGTTGGTCTGGCGGTTGCGCTGGCCATGGGTTTGGGAAGCCGGGAAATTGCCGGTCAGATTCTTGCGGGAATCTATGTGCGTGAGTTGTATCAGGTTGGGCAACAAGTGCGAGTTGGCGAGGTCGAAGGTCAGATCGAAGAGATCGGCACGGTTAAAACCACCGTGCTGACCGACGAGGGTGAGCTAGTCTCTCTCTCGAATCGGATTCTCTTGGAGCAGCATGTGAGTAGCCGCTAACCCGGCAAATCCTGCTAATGTATGCCGCCGCAAAATGCCCTGAAGGGCTGCGGCGGACATTGACCTGACTGTCGGCCAGACTTGTTTTGAATAAAGCTCAATCGCTCTCCACGCGCTACGACCCCCGCGAGCTCTCTGATGAGGAGTTGGTCGCGCGCTCGCATACCGAGCTGTTTCACGTAACGCGCGCTTATGAAGAACTGATGCGGCGTTACCAGCGAACATTATTTAACGTTTGTGCACGGTATCTCGGGAACGATCGTGACGCAGATGATGTCTGTCAGGAAGTGATGTTGAAGGTGCTGTACGGGCTGAAGAACTTCGAGGGCAAATCGAAGTTCAAGACGTGGCTGTATAGCATCACGTACAACGAGTGCATCACGCAGTATCGGAAAGAACGGCGAAAGCGTCGCTTGATGGACGCTTTGAGTCTGGACCCCCTCGAGGAAGCGTCTGAAGAAAAGACGCCGAAACCCGAGGAGAAGGGTGGACTTGATCGCTGGCTGGTGTATGTGAACCCGATCGACCGGGAAATTCTGGTGCTACGATTTGTCGCAGAGCTGGAGTTTCAGGAGATCGCAGACATAATGCACATGGGTTTGAGTGCGACAAAAATGCGTTACAAACGCGCTCTAGACAAATTGCGTGAGAAATTTGCAGGCATTGCTGAAACTTAGTTCGGCGCAAATATCTCTTACGTGTAGGCAAGTTCTGATAGACTTGCCGCCGAGTTGTCCCCCGGTTTGCGGGACTGCTTCACAATCACCAGATGGGGATTTAACGGATGAAACTGAAAAACACCTTGGGCTTGGCCATTGGTTCTCTTATTGCCGCCACTTCGTTCGGCGCTCTGGCACAAGGCCAAGGCGCAGTTGAAATCGAAGGCTTCGCTAAGAAAGAACAATTCGACAGCGCTCGTAACTTCAAGAACAACGGCAACCTGTTCGGCGGTTCCGTTGGTTACTTCCTGACCGACGACGTTGAACTGCGTCTGGCTTACGACGAAGTGCACAACGTACGTGCCGATGATGGCAAGAACGTGAAGGGCGCCAACACTGCTCTGGACGCTCTGTACCACTTCAACAACCCAGGCGACATGCTGCGTCCGTACGTCTCGGCCGGTTTCTCCGACCAGAGCATCGACCAGAACGGTTCGAACGGCCGTAACCGCTCCACCTTCGCCAACGTTGGCGGCGGTGCCAAGCTGTACTTCACCGAGAACTTCTACGCCCGTGCCGGCGTTGAAGCTCAGTACAACATCGACCAGGGCGACACCGAGTGGGCTCCTAGCGTTGGTATCGGTGTGAACTTCGGTGGCGGCTCCAAGCCTGCTGCTGCTCCAGTTCCAGCACCAGCTGAAGTCTGCTCCGACAGCGACAACGATGGCGTTTGCGACAACGTTGACAAGTGCCCGGACACCGCCGCCAACGTAACTGTTGACGCTGATGGCTGCCCAGCAGTTGCTGAAGTTGTTCGTGTTGAGCTGGACGTGAAATTCGACTTCGACAAGTCGGTAGTCAAGCCTAACAGCTACGGCGACATCAAAAACCTGGCTGACTTCATGAAGCAGTACCCATCCACCACTACTACTGTTGAAGGTCACACTGACTCCGTCGGTCCTGACGCTTACAACCAGAAACTGTCCGAGCGTCGTGCAAACGCCGTTAAGCAAGTTCTGACCAACCAGTACGGTGTTGAATCGTCCCGCGTTCAGTCTGTTGGCTACGGCGAATCCCGCCCAGTTGCTGACAACAAAACTGAAGCTGGTCGCGCTGTAAACCGTCGCGTAGAAGCGCAGGTTGAAGCTCAAGGTAAGTAATTAGCTTGCAGCTCTGAAAAGCCCGGCTCAGGCCGGGCTTTTCTTTGTCTGCGATTTGGGTTTCAGCGAGGGTTTGGCGCTGTTCCGAAAGGATCGCAGCCTTCGGCAGCTCCTACAGGAATGAACGCCGAACCAACGCAGGAGCTGCCGCAGGCTGCGATCTTTTGATCTCATCACAGGCCGCTACAGCACCGATCACCAGAATCGCCGGGCTTTTGAGCTGGAAGTCGCAGGCATCTTCTTCCATGGCTGCCAAGTCGCTCCGACATTCCCGTTGGTGCGGCAGGGAAGCATTTTCGATCATCGCCACGGGTGTATCGGCTGCCATTCCGCCGGCCAGCAGTTGCTCGCGAATTTCACTGAGCTTCGCCACGCCCATGTAGATCACCAGTGTGGTGCCTCCTTGAGCCAGGGCTTGCCAGTTCAGGCTGCTGTCATCCTGAGTGTGCGCCGTGACCAGTGTCACGCCACGCGCGACGCCCCTCAGCGTCAGCGGAATATCGCATTGGGTCGCGCCGGCAAGACCCGCGGTGATGCCATTGACCAGCTCAACCTCGACGCCACGCTCACGCAGCCACTGCGCTTCTTCACCGCCGCGTCCGAAGATGCACGGATCACCGCCCTTGAGCCGCACCACGCATTTGCCGTGACGGGTATAACGCAACATCAGGCGATGAATGAAGGCTTGAGGCGTGGAGCGACAACCACCGCGCTTGCCCACAGGAATAATTCGCGCGTTCGGGCAATGCTCCAGCACCGCGTCATTGACCAGATCGTCGATCAGCACCACGTCCGCTTCGCGCAACGCTCGAACCGCCTTGAGGGTCAGCAATTCGGGGTCGCCAGGACCCGCACCCACCAGCCAGACTTTTGCGCTCATAGTGTTTTCCTCACGAGATGACGGCGACCGGCTGCGCAGTGGCGGCCAGCAAACGCTTGATTTCCGGGACGCAGGAGCCGCATTGCGTGCCACAACCCAATTCTTGTTTCAAACCCTGCAAATCCAGACCACGGCTGATACCGGCACAGACCGCGTTCTGGCTGACGTTCATGCAGTTGCACAGGGTTTTGGTGCCTGATGCCGGACTGCCAGCGCTGCCCGGTGGCGCACTCAAGGGCGCCAGCAGCCAACGGCGCAGCTGTTCATCGGCGCGGCCTTCGAGCCACAGGCTTTGCAGCCAGTGCTGGGCGAGGGTTTCACCGGCCAGGCGAATCGCGGTGATCCGACCGTTTTCGATCCGTACCCGCTTGCCGATCGAGCGCCGAGGATCGTCGTAGGCCAATACCGGGCCGTCGTTGAGGCCCAGACATTGATCGATATCACGCAACAGCTGTGGTTCTGGCGCGGTGGCGCTGGCGGCACGTATCAGCAGTGCAGGGCGCTCACGGCCCGTAAGACTGAGGCTTGCGTAGGAAAACGCCTCGCAGAGCGGCCGTAGCGTCTCCAAGTGCTGCTGAACATCGCCCTCTATCAGGGCGAAAAGCTGCCAAGGCAATTGCACAGGCTCGAGTCGCACACCGCTGTGTTTGAGTTCCGGTTGTTTCGACAATGGGTCGAAGGCGGGAAGGGTGAGGGTATTCACGCCGCCCTTGAGAAAGCGGTCGCCCCAGTGCATCGGCAGAAACGCCTGGCCCGGACGTACGCTGTTATCGCTGCTGACCGGCACGATCACCGAGCCCCGGCGACTTTTCAGATTGATCAGATCGCCCGGTTGCAAGCGATGCCGACGCAGTTCATCCGGGTGCAGGCTCAACACGGCTTCGCTGACATGGCCGAATAGCTGCGCGGCGGTGCCGGTGCGGCTCATGCCGTGCCATTGATCGCGCAGGCGGCCGGTAATCAGGGTTAGCGGGAAGCGCGCATCGCGTTGTTCCTTGGCGGCGCGATACGGGTCGGTGACGAACTGTGCATGCCCGCTGGCAGTAGGGAAAACTCCGTCGAGATACAGTCGCGCCGTGCCTTCGCGGGCACCAGCGGGGAAAGGCCATTGCTGCGGACCGAGCTGGTCGATCAATTCATGGCTGATTCCGGACAGGTCGAGGTCGCGACCGCGAGTCAGGTGTTTGTATTCGTCGAAGACCTGTGCCGGAGTTTCAAAGGCAAATAGGCTGGTTGCTCCAGGGCGCAGATGTTTTTCCAGGCGCTGTGCGAAATCCACGGTGATCGCCCAGTCGGGCCGTGCTTCACCGGGTGCGCCGATGGCCTGACGGACGTGGGAAATGCGCCGTTCGGAGTTGGTGACCGTGCCGTCCTTTTCGCCCCAACTGGCGGCGGGCAGCAGCAGGTCGGCGAACGCGGCGGTTTCGGTGGTGCGAAAGGCTTCCTGCAACACCACGAACGGGCACGCCTGCAGTGCCGCGCGTACAGCGGTCTGATCAGGCAGCGATTGTGCAGGGTTGGTGCAGGCGATCCACAGGGCTTTGATCTTGCCGCTGCGCATCTGCTCGAACAGTTCGATGGCCGTCAGCCCGGTGTTCTCGGGCAGTTGATCAACGCCCCAGTAGTCGGCCACTTGCGCGCGGTGTTCGGCATTGGCTGCTTCGCGATGGCCTGGCAGCAGGTTCGACAAACTGCCGGTTTCCCGGCCGCCCATAGCATTCGGCTGACCAGTCAGCGAGAAAGGTCCTGCACCGGGCCGGCCGATTTGTCCGGTGGCCAGGTGCAGGTTGATCAACGCGCTGTTTTTCGCGCTGCCGGCGGTGGACTGATTCAGACCCATGCACCACAGCGACAGAAAACTCGGCGAAGTGCCGACCCATTCCGCGCATTGATGCAGTTGCTCGACGCTGATGCCGCAGAGTTGCGAAACCATTGTCGGGGTGTAATCACGCACCAGGTTTTTCAGCTCGGCCAAGCCTTCGGTATGGGCCTTGATGAAATCGCGGTCGACCCAGTCTTCCCACAGCAACAGATGCAAAATCCCGTGAAACAAGGCGACGTCGGTGCCGGGGAGAATCGCCAAATGCATGTCGGCCAAATCGCAGGTGTCGGTGCGCCGTGGGTCGATGACGATGACTTTCATCTGCGGCCGACGGGATTTGGCTTCTTCCAGACGACGAAACAGTACCGGGTGGGCGTAGGCCATGTTACTGCCGACGATCATCACGCAGTCGCTCAATTCCAGGTCTTCATAGCTGCAGGGCGGAGCATCGGCGCCGAGGCTGCGCTTGTAGCCGACCACCGCCGAAGACATGCATAGCCGTGAATTACTGTCGATGTTGTTGGTGCCCACCAGCGCCCGCGCCAGTTTGTTGAAGGCGTAATAATCCTCGGTCAGCAACTGCCCGGAGATATAGAACGCAACGCTGTCCGGGCCGTGCTCGGCGATGGTTTCGGCAAAGACGCTGGCGGCGTGATCGAGAGCCGTGTCCCAGTCGGTGCGGCTGCGGGCCAGGCCTTTGCCCAGGCGCAATTCCGGGTACAACGCCCGTGCCGTCAAGTCGCCGGTCAGGTGCAGGGTCGAACCTTTACTGCACAATTTACCGAAGTTGGCCGGGTGCGCCGGATCGCCGCTGACGCCGAGGATGCGCTCGCCGTCGTGTTCGATCAGCACGCCGCAGCCGACCCCGCAGTAGCAGCAGGTCGAGGCGGTGATGTGCTTGTCCATCAGCTTGCTTCCCGTAGAGCCAGCAGCACGCGGCCGTTCTCGACCCGTGCCGAATGATGATGGGCGCAGCCGATATCCGGGGCCTGGGCCTCGCCAGTTTCCAGGTCGATCTGCCAGTTGTGCAGCGGGCAGGCCACTCGTTTGCCGTAGATCAAACCCTGGGACAGCGGCCCGCCCTTGTGCGGGCAGCGGTCGTCGAGGGCGAAAACCTCATCGTCGCTCGTACGAAAAATCGCGATGTCGCCTTTCGGGCCGGCGATGATCCGCGAGCCAAGGGTGTTGATCTCTTCCAGTGCGCAGATATCCAGCCAGTTCATACCGACACCTCCAGGTTCTTCACGGGAATGACCTCGAATTCTTTTTTCAGCAGCGGCTGTTCGAGGCGTTCCTTCCAGGGGTCCTGCTCGAACGACAGGGAAAATTGCAGGCGATCATTCAATGCCTTGCGCCGCTCCGGGTCTTCCAGCACGGCTTTCTTGATGTGCTCCATGCCGACCCGTTGCAGGTAGTGCACGGTGCGCTCTAGGTAGAAGGCTTCTTCGCGATACAGCTGCAGAAAGGCGCAGTTGTATTCGCGCACCTCTTCGGCGGTTTTCAGTTTGACGAAGAACTCCGCGACTTCGGTTTTGATCCCGCCATTGCCACCGATGTACATCTCCCAGCCGGAGTCCACGCCGATAATTCCGACGTCCTTGATCCCCGCTTCCGAGCAGTTGCGTGGGCAACCGGAGACGGCCAGTTTCACTTTGTGCGGCGACCACATGTTGAACAGGTCGTGCTCAAGCTCGATGCCCAGTTGCGTGGAATTCTGGGTGCCGAAGCGGCAGAACTCGCTGCCGACACAGGTTTTTACGGTGCGGATGGATTTGCCGTAGGCGTGGCCGGACGGCATGTCCAGGTCTTTCCAGACGCCAGGCAGGTCCTGCTTTTTGATCCCCAGCAAGTCGATGCGCTGGCCCCCGGTGACCTTGACCATTGGCACGTTGTACTTGTCGGCCACGTCGGCAATGCGCCGCAGCTCTGAAGGATTGGTCACACCGCCCCACATCCGCGGGACTACAGAGTAAGTGCCGTCTTTCTGAATGTTGGCGTGGGCGCGTTCGTTGATCAGGCGCGATTGTGGATCGTCCTTGGCTTCGCCTGGCCAGGTGGAAATCAGGTAGTAGTTGAGGGCCGGACGGCACGTGGCGCAACCATTCGGGGTGCGCCAGTTCAGGTAGCTCATGGTGCCGGCGATGGTCAGCAGGTGCTGGTCGCGGATGGCTTGGCGGATTTGCCCGTGGTTGAGGTCACTGCAACCGCAGATGGCTTTTTCGCTTTTCGGTTTGACGTCCGCCGCACCGCCCACGGTATTGATCAGGATCTGCTCGACGAGGCCGGCGCAGGAACCGCAGGAACTGGCGGCCTTGGTGTGTTTCTTCACGTCGTCGACGCTGAACAGACCGTGTTCCTGAATGGCCTTGACGATGGTGCCTTTGCACACGCCATTGCAGCCGCAGACTTCGGCGGTGTCGGCCATGCTCATGGCTTTGTCCTGGCCCTGGTGTCCTACATCGCCTAAAGCATTTTCACCGAACATCAAGTGATCGCGGATCTCGCCGATGCCATGGTTCTCACGGATCTGCCGGAAATACCAACCGCCATCTGCCGTATCGCCGTACAGACAGGCGCCGACCAACACGTCATCCTTGATCACCAGTTTTTTGTAGACCCCGCCGATCGGGTCGGAGAGGGTGATGGTCTCAGTGCCTTCGCCACCCATGAAGTCGCCAGCAGAAAACAGGTCGATGCCAGTGACTTTCAATTTGGTCGAAGTCACCGAACCCTTGTAGGTGGCGAAACCCAGTTGAGCAAGGTGGTTGGCGCATACCTTGGCCTGTTCGAACAGCGGCGCGACCAGACCGTAGGCGATGCCACGATGGCTGGCGCATTCGCCGATGGCATAGACCCGAGGGTCGTAGGTTTGCATCGTGTCGTTGACCAGAATCCCGCGGTTGCACGGGATGCCGGATTTTTCCGCGAGTTCGGTATTGGGGCGAATACCGGCGGCCATCACCACCAGATCGGCGGGGATGATGTCGCCGTTCTTGAACTGCACCGAGCCGACCCGGCCATTGCCGGCGTCGTGCAGGGCTTGGGTTTGTTCGCACAGGCGAAAATGCAGGCCACGGGCTTCCAGGGCGGTTTGCAGGAGTTGGCCACTGGTTTTGTCCAGTTGCCGTTCCAGCAGCCATTCGCCGATGTGCACGACGGTGACGTGCATGCCGCGCAGCATCAAGCCGTTGGCGGCTTCAAGACCCAGCAGGCCGCCGCCGATGACCACGGCGTGCTTGTGGGTCTTGGCGGTGTCGATCATCGCTTGGGTGTCGGCAATGTCGCGGTAGCCGATCACGCCCTGCAAGGTGTTGCCGGGGATTGGCAGGATGAACGGGGTCGAACCGGTGGCAATCAGCAGACGGTCGTATTCGGCCTCGGTACCGTCCTCGGCGATGACCCGGCGTTTGACCCGGTCGATCTCCACCACTTTGCGGTTGAGCAGCAGCTTGATGTTGTTTTCCAGGTACCAGTCCAGATCGTTGAGCACGATCTCTTCGAACGTCTGTTCGCCGGCCAGTACAGGCGACAGCAGGATGCGGTTGTAGTTGGTATGGGGTTCGGCGCCGAAGACCGTGATGTCGTACAGCTCATTACTCAGCTTGAGCAGTTCTTCCAGGGTACGTACCCCGGCCATGCCGTTGCCGATCATCACTAGTTTTAGTTTTTTCATCAGGTTCTCCGGGGAGCTCGGGCCTGCCTCATCAGGGCATTCAGGCCTTGCTCGACAAAATTTTGCGCAAACAAAAAAAGGCGTCCCGCTAGTTAACTAGCGAGGACGCCTTTGTCCTTGTCCCGTTCTCTCGGGCAGCGCAGCCTTCTACGTTGAAGGTTGGGCTTTATGTATGTTGGGAAAGGTAATGCAGTGGTTGTGCCAAGTTGTTAAGTGGGCCGGATTTGTTGTGTTGAAGGCGGTTTGTACAGATCGTTATGGCGGTTTTTGCACCGAATCGAAGCATGTTGCCCAGTAATGGAGCGGGTTGCCGATGGACTTGGAGTGACTATGCGTCCGTCATCGCGAGCAGGCTCGCTCCCACATTAATTATGTGAACGCCGGAAATCCCCTGTGGGAGCGAGCCTGCTCGCGATGGGCGCTACGCGGTATCAACCATGTAACAGCAAAAACAGCAGCACCAGATTCACCAGCAACGACACCAGCGCCAACGTCCGCCAGACCTTCAGCGGTTCGCGCTCCAGCAACGGTCTGGGGCGCACGCTCAAACTGCGTCGTTCTCCCTGTTCCAGCAGCAACAACCATTCTTCCGCCGTTTCAAAACGCTGATCCGGAGCCACCGCCACCGCGCGCTCCAGGCTTTGCGCGATCCATTCCGGCAGGTCGGGCCGGTAGCGACTGGCGCTGACAGGCACACCAAACCGAGGGCGCTGGAACGCTTCGATTTCGCCGTAGGGATAATGCCCGGTCAGTAGGTAATACAAGGTCACGCCGACTGCATACAAATCCTGTTGTGGTGTAGGAGGGTCACCTCGAAAGGCTTCCGGCGCGATATAGCTGGGCGTTCCGGGCAGGGCGCAAGCTTGATCTTCGGACAGCCCGGGGCAGTAGGCGAGGCCGAAATCCAGCAGGCGCAACTCACCGTCGTCGCCCAGCAACAGGTTCTCCGGTTTGATATCGCGATGCAGAATTTGCCGTCGATGCAGTATGCCGACGGCCCGCAGCAGGCGTTCGGCCAGGTCCAGCCATTGAGCCAGTGGCAGTGTTGCGACACGCTCATGCAGCTCAGCCAGGGTAGACCCGGAATATTCACGCATCACGTAGTACAAATGCTGACGCTGACTGGCGGCATGTACTTCAGGAAAATGCCGCCCGGCCACACGCTTGAGAAACCATTCCTCCGACAACAACGCCTGCCCGGCCCGATGATCATCACGGAGCGCACTGGGCAAGGTTTTCAGCAGCCAGGGCTGTTGTTGTGCGTCGCGCACCCGATAGAGCAGTGATTGCTGGCTCTGGCCGAGGATCCCTTCGACCTGCCAGCCTTCGAAGGCCTGGCCCGGCTTCAGCGCAGGCGGGAGTGGCCATTGCTGCAGATGAATCAGTGCATCGCCAATGCTGGTTTCACCGAGGGCATCGACCCGCACCAGCAGGGCACTGGCATTGTCCTGACTGCCGGCCAGGTGCGCAGCGCTGACCAGGGTCTGCGCGGCACTGCTCAGGTCAGGTTGATCGCGCAGAATCGCTGCAATGGCCGTGTCGCCCAGCACGGCCCAAATGCCGTCGCTGAGCAAGACGAAACTCTCGTTCAAGCGCAGTTCGCCATCGAGAAAGTCCAGCACCAGGTGTTGATCCAGCCCAAGGGCCCGCTTGAGCACATGCTGCATGCCCGGCTGGTCCCAGACGTGATCCTCACTCACCCGTTGCAGCGTGTCGGCGTGCCAGCGGTAAACCCGACAATCACCGACATGCGCCAGGGTGAAACGCCTGCCGCGCATCACCAAGGCACTGACGGTGGTCAGCAGCGGTTGCCCGCCACCGTTAGCCTGCAACCAACGATTTTGCGCCAGCAGCAAACGATCCAATGCCTGGGCGACGCCCCAGGTTTCCGGGGTGGCGTAGTAGTCCAGCGCCAAGGCCTGCAAGGTCGAACGGGCCGCAAGACCGCCATCGGCGCATTGGCTGACGCCGTCGGCGATGGCGAACAGGTAACCCTTGCTCGCCGCCAGCGCCGGGGCCGGAGTGACCAGGCGCAGAGCGTCCTGGTTCTCCTCGCGGGGGCCGATGGCGCTGTGTTCGGCGAAGCTCAGTTGCAGGCTCATTCAGTCCTCACACCCGTGCTGCGGTGACGGCTGCCGAACCCCAAGTGGTTCTCCAGCGACGTTTCACACCGTGCAGGCCGAACCAGGCAAGTACACCGAGGCTGGCGAACAACCACAAGGCCAGTTGATAGCTGCCAGTGCTTTGCTTGATCGCGCCCATGCCGGCTGCCAGTGCGAAGCCACCGATGCCGCCGGCCATGCCGATCAACCCGGTCATCACACCGATCTCCCGACGAAAACGCTGCGGGACCAACTGGAATACCGCACCGTTGCCTGCACCCAAACCGAGCATGGTGCAGACGAAAAGCGCCAACGCGGCGTAGGAACTCGGCAGATTGAAACCCACCGTTGCAATACAGATCGCCGCCACGGTGTACATCGCCAGCAGGGTGCGAATCCCGCCGAAGCGATCCGCCAGCGCGCCGCCCAACGGACGCATCAGGCTGCCACCGAACACACAAGCAGCAGTGTAGTAGCCGGCGGTCACCGGGCTCAGGCCGTATTGGTCGTTGAAGTAGCCGGGCAGGGCGCTGGCCAGACCGATGAAGCCACCGAAGGTCACGCTGTAGAAAAACATGAACCACCAGCTGTCGCGATCACCCAGGGCCTTGAAATAGTCAGACACGGACTTGGCTTTTGGGCGCTCGGGTGCATTTTTGGCCAGCCAGGCGAAGACGATCAGGGTCAGGATCAGCGGGATCAGGGCGAAGCCGAACACGTTGCTCCAGCCAAACGCGGCGGCCAGTACCGGGGCGATCAAGGCAGCGAGGACGGTGCCCGAGTTACCGGCACCGGCGATGCCCATGGCTTTGCCTTGGTGCTGGGGCGGATACCATTGCGAGGCCAACGGCAGGGCGACGGCGAAGGACGCACCGGCCATGCCGAGGAACAGGCCCAGCAACAGCGCTTGCTCGTAACTGTGAATACCGACTTTCCAGGCGACGAACAGGGCGCAGATGACGATCACCTGGCCGATTATCCCGGCGGTTTTTGGCGACAGGCGATCAGCCAGCAGGCCCATCGCAAAGCGTAATACAGCCCCGGCCAGAATCGGCGTGGCCACCACCAGCCCGCGCTGTTGGGTGGTCAGGTGCAGATCAGCGGCGATCTGCACCGCCAGAGGGCCGAGCAGGTACCAGACCATGAAGCTCAGATCGAAATAGAGGAAGGCTGCGAACAGTGTCGGGGTATGGCCGGATTTCCAGAAGCTTGAATTCATCGCGCACCTCAGCTGTCAGGCGTATCAAGAAGGAGTCATGAGCTTGCAGGTGGGGCGCCGCAACGGCCGCACCACCAGCCCCGGTCTCTGGGGCCAAAACGGAAAAACGCCGCTACCCGATCCGCCAAGGGGGCGAATGAGGTAAGCGACGTCTTTGTCGTAGGTGGGGCAACCGCCGTTGGTTACCTTGCAGGGATTTACTAAGCGAGATTTGTGCCAACAATCTGCTTTTGTGGCGAGGGGGCTTGCCCCCGTTCGGCGGCGAAGCCGTCGCAAGACCTTTGTGCGAGGTCTGCATGACGGAATTTAAGGGGCCGCTTCGCTGCCCAACGGGGGCAAGCCCCCTCGCCACAATGATCGGATCAACCCAACAACTCACTCATGGCAATAATCTGCTCCGCCACCTGTATCAGCTTCTGCTGGCGGCTCATGGCCTGGCGGCGCATCAGGGTGTAGGCCTCTTCTTCGTTGCAGTCTTTCATCTTCATCAGCAGCCCCTTGGCCAGCTCGATGCGCTTGCGCTCGGCCAGTTGCTGGTCGCGGGCGTGCAGTTGCGCGCGCAGGGCCTGGTCGCTTTCAAAGCGCGCCATGGCCACGTCGAGAATCGGCTGCAAGCGTTGTGCGTGAATGCCTTCGACGATGTAGGCACTGACGCCGGACTTGATCGCGCGGCGCATCACATCGGGGTCGTGCTCGTCGGTGAACATCACAATCGGCCGTGGTTGGTCTCGGGTCACCAGCACCACTTGCTCCATCACATCGCGGCTCGGTGACTCGGTATCGATCAGGATCACGTCCGGACGCACCGTTTCGACGCGGGCGGGCAGGTCAATGGTCAGGCCGGACTCGTCGATGACCTCGAACCCGGCTTCGGTCAGCGCCGCCTTCAGACGCCCGACTTTTTTCGCAGTGTCATTGATCAGCAGGATACGCAACATATTCGTAGGCTCCTGTCAGCGGCTGGCGAGAAGGGGAGCGCTGTCGCTCATGGCGTGCAGCGTGAAGCTGCGGGCATAGCCGGCCGGGTCCGAGCCGTCCCAGACTTTGCCGTCGATCAGTTGACTGCTGCGCATTTCCTGACTCCGGGCGGGCACGCCGACAGCGGTGGCGGCCTCACGGTATAAGTCTAGTTGCTGGACCTGACGGGCCACGCCGAGGTAATCCGGGTCGTCACGCAACAAACCCCAGCGCCGGAACTGGGTCATGAACCACATACCGTCGGACAAATACGGCAGATTGACCTCGCCACCACCGTGGAAACGCATGGCGTGCGGGTCTTGCCAGCGATTGCCCAGGCCGTCGGCGTAGTCACCGAGAAAGCGTGGTTCGATGCAATCGAGCGGTGCATCCAGATATTCAGGCGCACTCAACAGTTGCGCGGTGCTGCGGCGATTTTCGCCACTGGCTTCGATAAAGCGGCTGGCCTCGAGGATCGCCATCACCAATGCCCGTGCGGTGTTGGGGTATTGCTCGACAAAGGCGCGGGTGCAGCCGAGGACTTTTTCCGGGTGATCGGGCCAGAGGGTCTGGCTGGTGGCCATCGTAAATCCCAGATTCTGCTGCACCGCACTGGCTGCCCACGGCTCGCCCACGCAGAAACCGTCGATGCGCCCGGCTTGCAGGTGCGCGACCATTTGCGGTGGTGGTACCACCACACTGTCGACATCCTGTAACGGATGAATGCCCTGGCTCGCGAGCCAGTAATACAGCCACATGGCGTGGGTGCCCGTAGGAAATGTCTGGGCGAAGGTCAGTTTTGGGCGACTTTGGTGCACATGTCGGTCCAGTGCTTCAGGACTGGTCACGTCCAGGGCCTGCAAGCCGTGGGAGAGGTTGATGCTCTGGCCGTTCTGGTTCAGGCCCATGAGCACGGCCATGTCGGTGGAGGCTACGCCGCCGATGCCCAGGTGCACGGCGTAAATCAGGCCGTACAGGCTGTGGGCGGCGTCGAGTTCGCCGCTGACCAGTTTGTCCCGCAGGTTGGCCCAGGACGACTGGCGCTTGAGGTTCAGTGTCAGGCCGTACGGTTGGGCGAAGCCCTGAGTGGCCGCGACCACCACTGAGGCGCAGTCGCTCAGGGCCATGAAGCCGAGGTTGATTGCGGTTTTTTCCGGGGCATCGCTGCCATTGACCCAGGCCAGTGGGCCGGCTGATGGTTCGTTCATCGATTTCGCACCTTCCAAAAAAAAGCGTCGTCCCAAGGCCCTTGCATGGGCAAAGCCGGGTGACGACGCCATTGTCCTTCCACTCATCCCGTCGTTGGCATGAGTGCTGATGCCTGTGACGGTGCAAGGCATATGCCATCGCTGGCTGATTTTGTTGCGCGCCTCGCGTGAAGCCCTGATGCGCGGCTATAATCGCCGCCTCTCATCGCCAACCGAGTCAAACCCGCCCATGTACACCCTGGCCCGTCAGCTGTTGTTCAAACTTTCCCCGGAAACCTCCCACGATCTGTCCCTGGACCTGATCGGCGCGGGCGGGCGTTTGGGCCTCAACGGCTTGCTGTGCAAGGCGCCGGCGAAACTGCCGGTAACGGTCATGGGCCTGGAGTTCCCGAACCCGGTGGGTCTGGCGGCCGGTCTGGACAAGAACGGCGCAGCGATCGATGGCTTTGCCCAATTGGGTTTCGGTTTTGTCGAAATCGGCACCATCACGCCGCGTCCGCAACCGGGAAACCCGAAACCACGGATTTTCCGCTTGCCGGACGCCGAGGCGATCATCAACCGCATGGGTTTCAACAACCTCGGCGTCGATCACTTGCTCGCTCGCGTGGCGGCAGCCAAGTACAAGGGCGTGCTGGGCATCAACATTGGCAAGAATTTCGATACGCCGGTTGAACGTGCGGTCGACGACTACCTGCTCTGCCTGGACAAGGTCTATGCCCACGCCAGCTATGTGACGGTCAACGTCAGTTCGCCGAACACCCCGGGCCTGCGCAGCCTGCAATTCGGCGATTCGCTCAAGCAGTTGCTCGCCGACCTGGCCACCCGCCGGGCGGAACTGGCGCTGCGTCACGGCAAACATGTACCGCTGGCAATCAAGATCGCGCCGGACATGACCGACGAAGAAACCGCTCAAGTCGCCCAAGCGTTGATTGAAACCGGGATGGACGCGGTGATTGCCACCAACACCACCCTGAGTCGCGTCGGCGTCGAAGTCATGGAATATGGTGATGAGGCGGGCGGGTTGTCCGGCGCACCGCTTCGCGACAAGAGCACTCACACGGTGAAGGTACTGGCGGCGGAACTGGCCGGTCGCTTGCCGATCATCGCTGTGGGCGGCATCACAGAAGGCAAGCACGCGGCTGAGAAAATCGCCGCGGGTGCGAGCCTGGTGCAGCTCTACTCCGGCTTCATCTACAAAGGCCCGGCGCTGATTCGTGAATCCGTAGACGCCATCGCAGCCCTGCGCTAATCCCTGTGGGAGCGAGCCTGCTCGCGATGACGGATTGACAGGCAACATCATTGTTGAATGTTGAATCGCTATCGCGAGCAGGCTCGCTCCCACAGTGTGTTTGCAGCTCAAGGTTGAGTTTTATGCAGGCATAAAAAAGGGCTCCCCGAAGGAGCCCCTGGGCCGAAGCCCGCCGTCCGGATGGGACGTGCGTGGTTTAAGTCGTTGCGTAATCAGATTGTCGTGTCGGAGTGTGTGCCCTGTATTAGCCGACGGCGTGAAGTTCGTTGAGTCTGTGGATTCCCGCAGTGCCGGTCATACCGTCCCAGTTGTCGCCGCGTCCTTCTCGCCAGCCATTGATCCAGGCTTGGCGTACCGACGGTAGAGTAAAAGGGCAAAGCTCACGGGATTTACCACCAACGCCATATTGATATCCGCGCAAAAATGCTCTTTCCAACGGATCACGCTTAAGTCTTCTCATAGGGTGTTGCCCTCACTTGTTGACTGTATTTATCGCGTCGACCTCAATCGAGGTCAGGCAGAAAAACTCTGCCGTTGGAGGCTCGCTGCCGGCGTCGCGAGCCAAGGTGTTGACGCCGTTGCGACGTCAACCTGAGTTGAGTTCTAACCAATGCGTCACATCGAGGGAATGATCGTTTTGTCATAAGAACGTAACCATAAAGATGCTACGGCCATAAGTAACACGATATTTGTCCCGTGTTTGTTGGCCAAACCCCGGTATGATCGGCCCTGCGCGGCTCACAGGGCTGAGCCTTTAACGAAAGTGACCCCCGTTGCATTTGGGGACTATTCGACGAAGGGTCGACTTATGACATTTTGTTGCATCAACTTTTTTATCTGCCCTGACATCTAAGCTCTTTTAACCCGAGCAGTCAGGGTGGGACGGCACACCTTCGTGCCACGCGGGCGTTCTGTTAGAAAAACGCCTGATTGAAAACCGGATCGGCAATGCGTTGCCGGTTCACTTAGCTAAAGGCTCTGGAATTACCATGTCCGATCGTTTCGAACTCTTCCTCACTTGCCCCAAAGGCCTTGAAGGCCTGCTCATCGAGGAAGCCGTCGGGCTTGGCCTTGAGGAAGCACGTGAGCACACCTCGGCTGTGCGCGGCATGGCCACCATGGAAACCGCCTATCGCCTGTGCCTGTGGTCGCGTCTGGCGAACCGCGTGCTGCTGGTGCTCAAGCGCTTCCCGATGAAGGACGCCGAAGACCTCTACCACGGCGTGCTGGATATCGAGTGGCAAGACCACATGCTCAACGATGGCACTCTGGCCGTCGAATTCAGCGGTCACGGTTCGGGTATCGACAACACGCACTTCGGCGCTTTGAAGGTCAAGGATGCGATCGTCGATAAACTGCGCACCCCGCAGGGCGATCGTCCGTCGATTGACAAACTCAACCCGGACCTGCGCATTCACCTGCGCCTGGACCGTGGCGAAGCAATTCTGTCCCTCGACCTTTCCGGTCACAGCTTGCACCAGCGTGGTTACCGCTTGCAGCAGGGCGCGGCGCCGCTGAAGGAAAACCTCGCGGCGGCGATTCTGATCCGTTCCGGTTGGCCGCGGATTGCCGCCGATGGCGGCGCGCTGGCTGACCCCATGTGCGGTGTCGGTACATTCCTGGTCGAAGCCGCGATGATCGCCGCCGACATGGCGCCGAACCTGCGTCGTGAGCAGTGGGGATTCACCGCCTGGCTCGGTCACGTGCCGGCATTGTGGAAAAAACTCCACGAAGAAGCCACCGAACGCGCCGCGGCCGGCCTGGCCAAGCCACCGCTGTGGATTCGCGGTTACGAAGCTGACCCGCGCCTGATTCAACCGGGCCGCAATAACGTCGAACGTGCCGGCCTGAGCGAGTGGATCAAAATCTATCAGGGCGAAGTCGCGACTTTCGAGCCACGCCCGGACCAGAACCAGAAAGGCCTGGTGATCTGCAACCCTCCGTACGGCGAGCGTCTGGGCGATGAGGCGAGCCTGCTCTACCTCTACCAGAACCTCGGCGAACGTCTGCGTCAGGCCTGCCTGAACTGGGAAGCGGCGGTGTTTACCGGCGCCCCGGACCTGGGCAAGCGCATGGGCATCCGCAGCCACAAGCAGTACTCGTTCTGGAACGGTGCCTTGCCGTGCAAATTGCTGCTGATCAAGGTCACGCCAGACCAGTTCGTCACCGGCGAGCGTCGTACTCCGGAACAGCGCCAGATCGAGCGCGAGCAAGCTGAAGTCGAAGTCGCCGACAACGATGTGGCACCGGGCAAGTACGAGAAGTACAACAAGAACGGCAACCCGATCAAACCGGCCCCGGTGGTGATCGAGCAACCGCGCTTGAGCGAAGGCGGGCAGATGTTTGCCAACCGCCTGCAAAAAAACCTCAAGGCGCTGGGCAAGTGGGTCAAGCGTGAAGGCATCGATTGCTACCGTGTCTACGATGCCGACATGCCGGAATACTCCATGGCCATCGACCTGTATCAGGATTGGGTCCACGTTCAGGAATACGCCGCACCGAAATCCATCGACCCGGAAAAAGCCTCGGCGCGGATGTTCGATGCCCTGGCTGCAATCCCGCAAGCGTTGAACATCGACAAGAACCGCGTGGTGGTCAAACGTCGCGAGCGTCAGAGTGGCACCAAGCAGTACGAACGCCAGAGCGCACAGGGCAAGTTCAATGAGGTCAACGAAGGCGGCGTGAAGCTGCTGGTGAACCTCACCGACTACCTCGACACCGGGCTGTTCCTCGACCACCGGCCGATGCGCATGCGGATCCAGAAAGAGGCAGCCGGCAAGCGCTTCCTCAACCTGTATTGCTACACCGCGACCGCCAGCGTTCATGCAGCCAAGGGGGGCGCGCGCAGCACCACCAGCGTCGACCTGTCGAAAACCTATCTGGATTGGGCGCGTCGCAACCTGTCGCTGAACGGTTTCTCCGACAAGAACCGTCTGGAGCAGGGCGATGTGATGGCCTGGCTCGATGCCTGCCGTGACGAGTACGACTTGATCTTCATCGACCCGCCGACCTTCTCCAACTCCAAGCGCATGGAAGGAATCTTCGACGTGCAGCGTGACCAGGTGCAGTTGATCGACCTGGCCATGGCGCGTCTGGCGCCGGGCGGGGTGTTGTACTTCTCCAACAACTTCCGCAAGTTCCAGCTCGAGGAAAACCTCACCGAGCGTTATGCCGTTGAAGAAATCACCGCCCAGACCATCGATCCGGATTTCGCCCGTAATGGCAAGATTCACCGTGCCTGGAAAATCACCGCTCGCTGACCCTTAAGCACGATTGGATCCACAGGGCCTTGATTTTTAAAGGCTCTTGGGTCCTTTCAGTGCTGGTCAAATTAGTGGCTAATAGCTATAACTCAACTCATGGCCAATGGGCTTTTCCGGCACCTGGCGTTTTGAGTTGTATCTATGTCGTTGCACGCCGTGCGCCCCAAGATCCTGGGTTTTATCCGCGAAGATGTTTCGGCCTGGCTGGTCGCGCTACTGGCGTTGCTCGTCGGCGGGATTCTCACGGGATTGCTGGCCTGGGCGACGTTCAATCAATTTCATCAGCAATTGCGGCAACGTTTTCAGCTGATCGCCAGTGAACGTTACAGCCGTATCCAAGAGCGTTTCGAAGATCAGGAGCAGCGCCTCGACGGCCTGCGCCGGTTCTTCATCAATTCCGGATCGGTGTCCCGCGAGGAATTCGACGGTTACGCCAAACCTCTTTTGCGTCGCACCCAGGCCTACTCCTGGGCCCCCCGGGTTTCCCGTGCTGAACGTCCCCTGCTTGAACGCGTGGTGCGTGAAGAAGGCTTGGGCGATTTCACCTTTCGCGAACTCACCGCCGATGGCCAGTTGCAAACGGCTACGGAACGGGACGAGTACGTACCGGTGCTCTACACCCAAACCCAAAGCCGATTGCCCACGCCGCTGGGTTACGATTTGCTGGCTCAACCCCTGCGTCGTTCGACCCTGGAACGGGCCGATCGCAATGGCCATATGGCCGTGTCGCAACCGTTGCATCTGGTAGGCATCGAGCCTGCCTATTCGCGGGGCGTGTTGCTGGTAGCTCCGGTCATCCATCAGAACCTCCCGGACGCCGCGCCCGCCGGGTATGTCATGGCGGTGATCAGCATGCGCCAGCTGTTGGCGGACGGGCTGCCGGAAGAGAATCATGATTCTCTCTCGGTGCGTATCCTCGACTTGTCTACCGATGATCAACACGAAGTGCTGTACGAGTCGACCAACACGGTGGGGGCCAGTGACTTGTCCTCCACGCGATTGCTGCGTCTGGCCGACCATGATTACCAAGTGGATATGCGCCCCAGCGCCGCGTTCCTGAAAGCCAACCATTCCTCGGTGGCCAGCCTGGTGGTGCTCGGCGGTTTGCTCAGCCTGCTGCTCAGTGTGTTTCTCTATGTGCTGGTCAGCCAGCGCCAGCGGGCGCTGAAAATGGTGGAGCAGCGGACCCAGGAACTTCACGACCGTGAGCAAGAGTTGCGCGGCACGCATGGCCAGTTGCGCGGTGTGCTGGATGCCGCGACTCAGGTGGCGATCATTGCCACCGACCTGCGCGGAATCATCAGCACCTTCAACGCTGGGGCAGAGCAGATGCTCGGTTACTTCAGTGCGCAGGTTGTGGGCCACATGACCCTGGAAAATCTGCACCTGCCCCGGGAACTCGAAGCGCGCTCGGCGGAGTTGAGCGTGCGCTATGGCAAGCCGATCCCGACGTGTCAGGCGATGCTGGTCGAAGGCGGGGAAGAGGGCGGTCACGAAGCCCGGGAGTGGACGCTGGTCCGCCACGACGGCAGCCATTTGACGGTAAACATGCTGGCGACCCCGGTCCTCGACGAGCAAGGCTTGTGGGTCGGGCACCTGGCGATTTGTATCGACATCACCGAGCGCAAGCGTGTCCACGAGGCCCTGGCGGCACGGGACCTGTTGTTGAAGAAACTCAGCGCCCATGTGCCCGGCGGGATCTACCAGTTCAAGATGGAATTCGATGGGCGCTTCAGCGTGATCTACGCCAGCGACGGTATGCGCGATATCTACGAACTTGAGCCGGACGTGCTGTTGCTCAATGCCGAAGCGGTGTTCGCGCGTATTCATCCTCAGGATGCGCGCCGGGTCCGCGCTTCGATCCTGGCTTCGGCTGACACCCTCAGCCCTTGGCGTGAAGAGTACCGCGTGCAATTGCCCCAGCGTGGTCTGCGCTGGGTCCGCGGCGAAGCGACCCCAGAGGAACTGCCCGGTGGCGGTGTGCTATGGCATGGTTTCATCTCGGACATCTCCGACCTCAAGCGCGTGGAAGAGGAGTTGCGCGCACTGTCAGTGACCGACTCCCTGACCGGAATCCATAACCGTCGCTACTTCCAGGAGCGCCTGACCACCGAAATGGCCCGGGTCGAGCGCGGCGGTGGCGAGTTGTCGGTGATCATGCTCGACATCGATCACTTCAAGCGCATCAACGATCAGCACGGTCATGCCGTGGGTGATCGGGTATTGCAGGCCGTGTGCGAGCGCATTGGCGGTCGCCTGCGGCGCACTGATGTGTTCTGTCGCCTGGGCGGCGAAGAGTTCATGGTGCTCTGTCCGGATATCGACGGCGAACAGGCTCATGTGCTGGCCGTGGAGTTGTGGCAAGGGTTGCGCAGTGCGCCGATCGACGAGGTCGGGATCGTCACCGCGAGTTTCGGGATTGCCAGCTGGCGGGCCGGAGAGGGCGCGGATGCGCTGCTGTTGCGGGCTGATTCAGGGGTGTATGCGGCGAAGCAGGCGGGGCGGGATCGGGTTGAGGGGCGGATGAACTAAGGCCACGTGCAGGCCCTGTGGGAGCGAGCCTGCTCGCGATGAGGTTCTAACATTCAACATGGATGTCGACTGTTATACCGCTATCGCGAGCAGGCTCGCTCCCACATTGGATCTAAGGCGTTCTACAGATCGGGTTACAACACCGAAGCCGTTTCCGGCAGTTTCGGCTGGCGATACAGATCCAGCAGTACCTGATCCAGCACCGAGGAGGCGCCAAACGGTGCCTTGTCGTTGAGGATCGCCACCACCGCCCAGGTATTGCCATTGATGTCGCGGCTGAAGCCGGAAATGGCGCGCACGGTGTTCAGAGTGCCGGTCTTGACGTGGGCTTCACCGCGCATCGCAGTGGTCTTCAGGCGTTTGCGCATGGTGCCGTCGGTGCCGGCAATTGGCATTGAGCTGATGAACTCGGCGGAGTACGGGCTGCGCCAGGCGGCTTGCAGCATCGCGGCCATTTCACGGGCACTCACTCGCTCGGCACGGGACAGGCCGGAGCCGTTCTCCATCACCAGGTGCGGCGCAGTAATGCCTTTTCTTGCCAGCCACTGACGTACCACGCGCTGAGCGGCCTTGGCGTCGTCACCGTCGGCATCGGTGCGGAACTTCTGGCCCAGGCTCAGGAACAACTGCTGAGCCATGGTGTTGTTACTGTATTTGTTGATGTCGCGAATGATTTCCGCCAGGTCTGGCGAATAGGCCCGGGCCAGTACCTTGGCGTTGCTTGGCGTCGGTGCCAGACGATCCTGACCCTGGATGCTGCCACCCAGCTCCTTCCAGATCGCTCGCACAGCGCCGGCGGTGTAGGTCGCGTGATCGAGCAGCGACAGGTAGGTCTGGGAGCTGCAACCTTCGCCCAACTGGCCACCGACGGTCACGGTGACGCTGCCATCCGCCTGGGGCACCGGGTTGTAACGCACGCCACCGGTGCATTGCTTGGAGTTGAGCGCCTTGACCTGATTGTCGATGCGGATGCTGGCAATCGGCGGCTCGACCGACACCAGGACCTTGCCCGAGTCGTTGCGGGCCACGAAGCGCAGGGCCTTGAGGTTGACCAGCAGCGCGTCGGGTTTGACCAGGAACGGTTTGTTCTCGTCGTTGCCGTCGTCGTTGAATTCAGGCAGTTGCGGTTGCACGAAGAAGCCGCGGTCCAGCACCAGGTCGCCGGTGACCTGGGTCACGCCGTTGGCGCGCAAGTCGCGCATCAGCAACCAGAGCTTTTCCATGTTCAGCTTCGGATCGCCGCCACCCTTGAGGTAGAGGTTACCGTTGAGGATGCCACCGCTGAGGGTGCCGTCGGTGTAGAACTCGGTTTTCCACTGGTGGTTCGGGCCAAGCATTTCCAGCGCGGCATACGTGGTCACCAGCTTCATGGTCGAGGCCGGGTTAACCGAAACATCAGCGTTATGAATGGTTGGGGTGCCCGGGCCGTTGAGCGGGATCATCACCAGCGACAGGGCACTGTCCTGCAGTTTGCTGGCCTTGAGGGCCTTTTCGACGTTGGGCGACAGGGCGGTGTTGATCGAAGCGGCGGAAACGGGAAGGGCCAGGGGCAGAAGAAGGCTGGCCAGCAGCAATGGACGCAAAGATTTGATCATCTGAAATAAAACCCTACAGCCGAGGGGAAAAAGACGAGGGCATGGAGATAAATTCCCTCAGCGGTCATGAAAGTGTCGGCATTATGCCCCAAGCTGCAACAGCTTGTGCCTTACCCCGGTCGTCTAATCCGCTATTTTTTTACCGACGGTAGGTGTAGCGCTGTTCCGAGGCGGGCAATCGGCGCCTTAAACTGCTAAAGTGCGGCCCGTTATTACTTATGAGGATTGTTCCAATGGCGACTAACCGTTCCCAGCGTCTGCGCAAAAAACTGTGCGTCGATGAATTTCAAGAGCTGGGTTTCGAACTGAACCTGGATTTCAAAGAAGATTTGGCTGATGAAGCCATTGATGCTTTCCTCGACGCGTTCCTGAAAGAAGCCATGGAAGCCAACGGTCTGGGCTATGTTGGCGGCGACGACTTCGGTCTGGTTTGCCTGCAGAAGCGTGGCTCGGTCTCCGAAGAGCAGCGTGCTGCTGTTGAAGCCTGGCTCAAAGGCCGCAGCGAACTGACCGAAGCAACCGTCAGCCCGCTGATCGACGTCTGGTACCCGGAAAAGCCGATCAATCCGGTAGCTTGATGTTCTAAAAAACGGCGACCCAAAGGGTCGCCGTTTTTTTTGTGAAGATCAAAGGATCGCAGCCTCGTTTCACTCGACAGCTCCTACAGGGCAACGCATTCGAAGGTAGGCGCTGTGTAGGAGCTGTCGAGTGAAACGAGGCTGCGATCTTTTAGCTTTTACGCCAGTTCAAGATCAGCAAGGTCAACACCCCCGCCACAATCCCCCAGAACGCCGAACCGATGGAAAACAGCGTCAACCCCGATGCCGTCACCATAAAAGTAATCAACGCTGCTTCCCGTTCCTGCACTTGCGCCATGGCAATGCTCAACCCATTGATGATCGAGCCGAACAGCGCCAGCGCGGCAATCGACAGCACCAGCTCTTTAGGCAGTGCGGCGAACAACGCTGCCAGCGTCGCGCCGAACACCCCGGCAATCCCGTAGAAAATCCCGCACCAGACGGCTGCGGTGTAGCGCTTGTTGCGATCCTCATGGGCATGCGGCCCGGTGCAGATCGCCGCGCTGATGGCGGCCAGGTTGATCCCATGGGAGCCGAACGGCGCCAACAGCAACGAGGCGATGCCGGTGGTGGTGATCAGTGGTGAGGCCGGCACGTTGTAGCCGTCGGCGCGCAATACGGCGATGCCCGGCATGTTCTGCGACGTCATCGCCACCACGAACAGCGGGATGCCGATGCTGATGGTCGCGGCCAGGGAGAAATGCGGTGTGGTCCAGACCGGCGTCGCGACTTCGAGGTGAAAGCCACTGAAATCCAGCAACCCCATGAACCCCGACAGTGCTGTGCCGATCAACAGCGCGGCGAGCACGGCGTAGCGGGGCGACAGGCGTTTGACCACCAGATAGGTGAAGAACATCCCCAGGACCAGCGCAGTGCGGTGCTGGGCGGCGACGAAAATCTCACTGCCGATCTTGAACAGAATCCCCGCCAGCAATGCCGCCGCCAATGAGGCCGGAATCTTTTTCACCAGCCGTTCGAAACTGCCGGTCAGGCCGCAAATGGTCACCAGCACTGCGCAAGTGATGTAGGCGCCGATGGCCTCGCCGTAGCTGACACCGCCCAGGCTGGTGATCAGCAACGCCGCGCCGGGGGTCGACCAGGCGATGGTAATCGGCGTGCGGTAGCGCAGGGACAAGCCGATCGAGCACACCGCCATGCCAATGGAGATCGCCCAGATCCACGACGAAATCTGCCCGCTAGTCAGGCCCGCCGCTTGCCCGGCCTGGAACATCAGCACCAGGGAACTGGTGTAGCCGGTCATCATGGCGATGAACCCGGCAACGATGGCCGAGGGTGATGTGTCAGTCAGGGGGCGAAGCTGCGTGTGCGTGGCGTCGGTCATGACAGCGGTGTTCCTTGTTCTGATGAAGATGTCCGTAGCGAAGTCTTTCAATGTAGGAGCTGTCGAGTGAAACGAGGCTGCGATCTTTTGATCTTGGAAAATCAACATCAAAAGATCGCAGCCTCGTTTCACTCGACAGCTCCTACAGGATTCTGCGTTCAAGCCTAAACTGAAAAGTAACCGGTCGTTGCAATACAGCGAGGGCGACAAACAGCCGTACAGTCGTGTTGCCACCGTCCATTGTGTACAATCGCGGTGTTTTTTACGCGATACTTGCCAGCGACCCACTGTGCCGTATTACAGTCACGGTCTATTCGCCGCAGTTCTCCCGACTCGAGTGCCCATGAACGAACAGTTGCAACCCCTCAAGAAACAACCGCGAGCAGGCAAAGCCGGCCGCAGCGGTACCCAGGACGATATTGTCTACGCGCATATCTTCGAGGCCATCCTCGAACAGCGTCTGGCGCCCGGCACCAAGTTGAGCGAAGAAGCGCTGGGGGAAATTTTCGGGGTCAGCCGCACCATCATTCGCCGCGCGCTGTCGCGTCTGGCCCATGAAGGCGTGGTGTTGCTGCGGCCGAATCGCGGCGCTGTCGTCGCCAGTCCGAGTGTCGAGGAGGCCCGTCAGGTGTTTATGGCGCGGCGTCTGGTGGAGCGGGCGATCACTGAGCTGGCGGTTCAGCACGCCACCGCCGAGCAACTTCTCGAACTGCGGCAGATGGTCAACGACGAGCGCGACAGTTTCTCCCGTGGCGATCGTGGTGCCGGTATCCGTCTGTCCGGCGAGTTCCACTTGAAACTGGCCGAAGCGGCGAAAAACGCACCGCTGATCAGCTTCCAGCGCAGCCTGGTGTCCCAGACTTCGTTGATCATCGCGCAGTACGAAAGCGGCAACCGTTCGCACTGTTCTTACGATGAACACACCCAGTTGATCGACGCCATCGAAGCGCGGGACGCGACGCTGGCGGTGGACCTGATGATGCATCACATGGACCACATCGACAGCAAACTCAACCTCGACGAAGAAAGTGCGTCGGATGATTTGCATGCGGTGTTTTCGCATTTGTTGCAGACCAGGAAGCCTGGGCGGCCGGTCGCCAAACTCTGATAGACCGAGTCGCGCCCATCGCGAGCAGGCTCGCTCCCACAGGGAATGCATTTCAAATGTGGGAGCGAGCCTGCTCGCGATAGCGATCTGAAGGGCGACAATAAAAATCCCCCGCAACCAACGATTGCGGGGGATGTTTTATGCCCGGAAGATCTTAGCGCTGATGCACCAGATTCCCCGCCGCATACGTCTGCAAAACAGTCCGGTCATCCCCCAGCGTCATCAATACAAACAACGTTTCGGCAATGTTATTGGCCTGCTTCAGGCGATAGCCGAGCAGTGGCGTGGCGTTGTAGTCCAGCACCAGGAAGTCCGCGTCGCTACCCGGTTGCAAGGTACCGACCTTGTCTTCCAGGCGCAGGGCGCGGGCGCCGCCGAGGGTGGCCAGGTACAGCGACTTGAACGGGCTCAGCCGCGCGCCTTGCAGTTGCATGACTTTGTAGGCTTCGTTCAGTGTTTGCAGCAGCGAGAAACTGGTGCCGCCACCGACGTCGGTACCGAGGCCGACATTGAGTTTGTGTTTCTCGGCCATCGGCAGATTGAACAAACCGCTACCGAGGAACAGGTTCGAGGTCGGGCAGAACGCAATCGCTGAACCCGTCTGCGCCAGTCGCGCACATTCGTCGTCGCACAGATGCACGCCGTGGGCGAACACCGAGCGCTCGCCGAGCAATTGGTAGTGATCGTAGACATCCAGATAGCCTTTGCGCTCCGGGAACAGCGCCTTGACCCACTCGACTTCCTTGAGGTTTTCGCTGATGTGGGTCTGCATGTACAGATCCGGATATTCACTCAGCAACTGGCCGGCGAGGGTCAGTTGTTCTGGAGTGCTGGTTGGTGCAAAACGCGGTGTGACGGCGTAATGCAGGCGACCCTTGCCGTGCCAGCGCTCGATCAGCGCCTTGCTTTCGACGTAGCTCGATTCGGCGGTGTCGGTCAGGTAGTCCGGCGCGTTGCGGTCCATCATCACCTTGCCGGCGATCATCCGCAGGTCCAACTGTTCGGCCGCCTCGAAGAACGAGTTCACCGACTGCGGATGCACGCTGCCGAAGACCAGCGCGGTGGTGGTGCCGTTGCGCAGCAGTTCCTTGATGAAAACATCCGCGACTTCGTCAGCGTGGGCCTTGTCGGCGAACTGGCTTTCGCACGGGAAGGTATAGGTATTCAGCCAGTCCAGAAGCTGTTCGCCGTAGGCGCCGACCATGCCGGTTTGCGGCAAGTGGATGTGGGTGTCGATGAAGCCCGGAGTGATCAGTGCGTCCTGATAATGGGTGATTTCGATATCGGCCGGCAGGGTCGGCAGCAATTCGCTGGCGTGGCCGATGGCGCTGATCTGGCCATTATCGACCACCAGCAGGCCGTCTTCGAAATACTCGTACGAGGCTTCGATACCCACTTCGGCGGGATCGGCGATGCTGTGCAGGAGGGCGGCGCGGTAGGCTTTGCGAGTCAGAGGCATGTGAGTTCTCAATGAGTTCGAAGCTTTCAGTTCAAAGCTTGGCTGCGGCGTGAAGCAGGCAGCAGTTTGGCGATCGATGATCCGGCGCTGGCAGTGTGCTGGCCGAAATTCGCGTTATAGGTGGCGATGATTTCGCCGGCGATGGAGATGGCGATTTCCACAGGCAACTTGCCTTTGACTTCGCCGATGCCCATCGGGCAGCGCATGCGTTGCAGCACGCTGCTGTCGAAACCTCGATCACGCAGGCGGTGTTCGAACTTCACCCGTTTGGTCTTCGAACCGATCAGGCCGAAGTAGGCGAAGTCGTTGCGCTTGAGGATCGCGGCGGTGAGTTCGAGGTCGAGTTGGTGGTTGTGGGTCATGACGATGCAGTAGCTGCCGGCGGGCAGGTCATCGACTTCATCCACCGGTTCTTCGGTGACGATTTTGCGTACGCCGTGGGGAATCTGTTCGGGAAATTCAGCTTCCCGCGAGTCGATCCAGCGCACCCGGCAGGGCAGGCTGGCGAGCAGCGGCACCAGCGCCCGACCGACATGGCCGGCGCCGAACACCGCAATCTGCGCCTGGACCTGGCCCATCGGTTCGAATAGCAATACGGTCACGCCACCGCAGCACTGGCCCAGGCTGGCGCCGAGGCTGAAGCGCTCCAGATGGGTGTCCTGTCGGCCGCTGGCCAGCATCTCGCGGCCGATCTGCATGGCCTTGTATTCCAGATGCCCGCCACCGATGGTGTCGAACGTTTGCGTGGCGCTGATGACCATTTTCGAGCCGGCATTACGTGGCGTCGAGCCGAGCTCTTCGATGATGGTCACCAACACACAGGGTTCACCCCGGGTTTGCAGGTCGGCGAGGGCGTCGATCCAGTTGTACATGTTTCACCTCAACATCTCTGTTGTCTGTTCGGGCCTCTTCGCGAGCAGGCTCGCTCCCACATTGGTTTTGCACAGGTCCAACAATCAGCACATAACCCTGTGGGAGCGAGCCTGCTCGCGATGGCCGCCCCTCGGTCTAGAGCGAAGCCAGTTCGGTTTCAGCTTCCACGGCTTTCACCGCCTTCAACTGCCGCATCTGCTCACAGCCCCACAACACCCGCTCCGGGGTCGCCGGTGCGTCGATTTTCGGTTGATGCTGGTAGTCGCCCAAACTGGCCACCGCATCCTTGATCGCGCACCACGCGGCGATGCCGAGCATGAACGGCGGCTCACCCACGGCCTTGGAATGGAACACCGTGTCTTCCGGGTTCTTGCGGTTTTCCACCAGCTTCACCCGCAGGTCCAGCGGCATGTCTGCCACCGCCGGGATCTTGTAGCTGGCCGGGCCGCTGGTCATCAGTTTGCCTTTGTTGTTCCACACCAGTTCTTCCATGGTCAGCCAACCCATGCCCTGGATGAAACCACCCTCGACCTGACCGATGTCGATCGCCGGGTTCAGCGAGTCGCCGACGTCGTGGAGGATGTCGGTGCGCAGCATCTTGTACTCGCCGGTCAGGGTGTCGACGATCACCTCGGCGCAGGCTGCACCGAAGGCGTAGTAGTAGAACGGCCGACCCCGCGCCTGGCTGCGGTCGTAGTAGATTTTCGGGGTCTTGTAGAAGCCGGTGCTCGACAGCGACACCTGGGCGAAATAGGCCTGCTGGATCAGCGATTCAAACGTCAGGATGTGATCGCGAACCCGCACGTGACCGTTGTGGAATTCCACATCTTCTTCGCTGACCTTGTATTGCCGCGCGGCGAATTCCACCAGGCGTTTCTTGATGATTTCAGCCGCGTTCTGCGCCGCTTTACCATTGAGGTCGGCACCGCTCGAAGCAGCGGTTGGCGAGGTGTTCGGGACCTTGTCGGTGTTGGTCGCGGTGATCTGTACGCGGTCCATTTCCACCTGGAACACTTCAGCCACGACCTGCGCAACTTTGGTGTTCAGACCCTGGCCCATTTCGGTGCCGCCGTGGTTCAGGTGGATGCTGCCGTCGGTGTAGATGTGGATCAGCGCGCCGGCCTGATTGAGAAAGCTGGCGGTGAAGGAAATACCGAATTTCACCGGGGTCAGCGCCAGGCCTTTTTTCAGGATCGGGCTGTTGGCGTTGTAGCGACGGATCGCTTCGCGACGCTCGGCGTACTGGCTGCTTTCTTCCAGTTCGGCGGTCATTTCCTCGAGCATGTTGTGCTCGACGGTCTGGTAGTAATGGGTGACGTTGCGCTCGGTCTTGCCGTAGTAGTTGGCCTTGCGCACCGCCAGCGGATCGAGGCCCAGGTGGCGGGCAATCGCGTCCATCACTTCTTCGATGGCGACCATGCCTTGCGGGCCGCCAAAACCACGGTAAGCGGTGTTCGACGCGGTGTTGGTTTTGCAGCGGTGACCGTTGATGGTCGCGTCGCCCAGGTAGTACGAGTTGTCGGCATGGAACATCGCACGGTCGACAATCGATGCCGACAAGTCCGGAGAACAACCGCAGTTGCCGGCCAGTTCCAGCGCAATGCCGTGCAGGCGGCCAGTGCTGTCGAAGCCCACGTCATACTCGACGTAAAATGGGTGACGCTTGCCGGTCATCAGCATGTCTTCGACACGCGGCAGGCGCATTTTGGTCGGCTGACCGGTCAGGTGCGCGATCACCGCGCACAGGCACGCCGGGCTTGCCGCTTGAGTTTCCTTGCCGCCGAAACCACCGCCCATGCGGCGCATGTCGACGACGATTTTGTTCATCGACACGTTCAGCACTTCCGCCACCAGTTTCTGCACTTCGGTGGGGTTTTGGGTCGAGCAGTAAACGATCATGCCGCCGTCTTCAGTCGGCATCACCGAAGAGATCTGGGTTTCCAGATAAAAGTGTTCCTGGCCGCCGATGTGCAGCGTGCCTTGGATGCGATGTTCAGCAGTGGCCAAAGCAGTCGCCGAATCGCCGCGCTGATGTGTGTGGCTGTCGAGCACAAAGTGGCGTTTGCGCAGGGCTTCGACCACGTCCAGAACGGGTTCGAGATCTTCGTATTCGATGATCGCAGCCATGGCTGCTTTGCGCGCGGTTTCCAGGTCTTTCGCCGCCACGGCGAGTACCGGTTGACCGACAAATTGCACGTCATCAATGGCCAACAACGGATCGCCCGGCAACAGTGGGCCGATGTCTTTCAGGCCTGGCACATCTTCGTGGGTAATGGCGATGCGCACGCCTTCGAAGGCGTAGCAGGGCTTGGTATCGATGCTGATGATTTTCGCGTGGGCGCGGTCTGACAGCCGTGCGTAAACGTGCAGCTGATTGGGGAATTCCAGCCGATCGTCGATGTACTGCGCTTCACCGGACACATGCTTGTCGGCGCTGTCGTGCTTGACGCTGCGGCCGACGCCGGTGGTCAGGTCCTTGGCGAACAATTCAGCCAGTTCGGCTTGGGTCTTCTCTACAGCGTGATGATTAGACATAAGCGGTCACCCGAGTCTCGATATGCGGTGTTTGCAGTTCGATGAAGTATTTACGCAGCAGGTTCTGCGCACTGAGCAGGCGGTATTCCTTGCTGGCGCGGAAGTCCGAGAGTGGCGTGAAGTCTTCGGCCAATGCAGCGCAGGCGCGTTCGATGGTGGCGTTGTTGAACGGCGCACCCAGCAGGGCGGCTTCGCAGTTTTTGGCGCGTTTTGGAGTGGCCGCCATGCCGCCGAAAGCAACGCGGGCGTCGGCGATCACGCCGGTGTCGATACGCAGGTTGAACGCGGCACAAACGGCGGAAATGTCATCGTCCAGACGCTTGGATACCTTGTAGGCGCGGAACAGTTGTTCAACGCTGGCGCGCGGCACGATGATCTTTTCGATGAACTCGCTTTCCTGACGCGCGGTGACCCGGTAATCGATGAAGTAATCTTCCAGCAACAGGGTGCGGCGGGTTTCACCTTTGCACAGGACGATCTGCGCGCCGAGGGCGATCAGCAGCGGTGGCGAGTCGCCGATTGGCGAGGCGTTGCCGATGTTGCCGCCCAAAGTGCCCTGGTTGCGGATCTGCAAGGAAGCGAAGCGTTGCAGCAATTCACCGAAGTCCGGGTACTCGGCCTTCAAGGCGTCGTAGCAGTCGGAGAGGGCGGTAGCGGCGCCGATTTCCAGGCGATCGTCGAAGCGTTCGATGCGTTTCATTTCGGCGACGTTGCCGACGTAGATCATCACCGGCAAGGTGCGGTGGAACTGCGTGACTTCCAGCGCCAGATCGGTGCCGCCGGCCAGCAGGCGGGCCTGTGGATAAGCGTCGTAGAGATCAGCCAGATCGGCCACGGTCAACGGCACCAGGCAGCGTTTGTCGCCACTGTTGAGTTCGCCGATGTCGGTGGGGGCGATGGTTTTCAGGCGAGCGATGGTGTCCGCTTCGCGAGCATCGAATTGGTCGGGTTGTTTGCCGCAGCAAGATTGCTCGGCGGCGGCCAGGATCGGCCGATAACCGGTGCAGCGACAGAGGTTGCCGGCCAACGCTTCGTGGGCTTTATGGGTGTCGGGCTCGTCGCTGTTCTTTTGCAGCGCGAACAGCGACATCACGAAGCCCGGCGTGCAGAAACCGCATTGCGAGCCGTGGCACTCGACCATGGCTTTTTGCACGCTGTGCAGCTCACCTTGATGCTTGAGGTCTTCGACGCTGATCAGTTGCTTGCCGTGCAAGGAGGAGACGAACGTCAGGCACGAATTGAGGCTGCGATAGCGAATGTGTTCGCGACCATCGTCGTCCGTCTGCAACTCGCCAACCACCACGGTGCAGGCGCCACAGTCACCGCTGGCGCAGCCTTCTTTGGTGCCGGGTTTGCCCACGTGTTCGCGCAGGTAATTGAGCACGGTCAGGTTCGGGTCCAGGGCGTGCTCGCTACGGAGTTCCTGGTTTAGTAAAAACTGGATCACGGAAGGCCTCGCAAACTCATTATTGTTGTTAACCGACATGAGCCGAATTTATCAGGTCTGACTTTTCGGTCAATGATTTTCTGACTTAAAGGTCAGGAAATAGCATTTTGTCGATCAACGACTCGTTCCTTCATTATTGACCCTCACGGGATAGCTTGCCTTTTGCTTGAATCGTGCCAAAAACCGCTGGGTGGGCACTCCGCCATGACCCATCAATTGCGCTACACTGCGCCGCTTGTGCAGATCGAAGAGTTTGAAGGACAACCATGACGTTCAAGGCGCCGGACAGCCTCGCCGAGCAAATCGCTCACCACCTCGCCGAACGTATCATTCGCGGCGAAATGAAGCCGGGGGAGCGCATCCAGGAACAGAAGGTCACGCTGGCCCTCAATGTCAGCCGCGGTTCAGTCCGTGAGGCCTTGCTGATTCTCGAGCGCCGCCACTTGATCGCGATTTTGCCGCGACGTGGCGCCCATGTGACCGAACTCACGGCGCACAAGGTGCAGAGCCTGTGCACGTTGATGAGCGAGTTGTACATTCTGCTCGGCAACGCCGTGGCCAGCGGCTGGCAAGTCCAGGCCGACATGGCGCCGTTCGTGCAGATCCAGCAGCGCCTGACCGACAGCTACCAACGCCAGGACATCCGCACGTTCGTCGACGACAGCTTCAGTGTGATGCGCGCCGCCTATCCGTTCGCCAACAATCCGTACTTGCAGGAAACCGTCGAGAATTTGCAGCCGGCCATGAGCCGCGCGTATTTCCTCGCGCTGGATCAGCGCAAGGCCTCGATGAGCGAGTTCCTCGAGCTGTTCGAGCGCTTGCTCGCTGCCGTGCTGGCCCGTGACTTTCCTCAGATCCGCGTGGTGCTGACGGCGTATGCCCAGCGCAGCTGCGATCTGGTGGTCTCTGCCCTGACGGTCGCTTAAGCGTGCGGCTCAAGTGCATCAAGCTGGCGGGGTTCAAATCCTTCGTCGATCCGACCACGGTAAACTTCCCCAGTAACATGGCGGCCGTGGTCGGACCCAATGGTTGCGGCAAGTCGAACATCATCGACGCCGTGCGTTGGGTGATGGGCGAGAGCTCAGCCAAAAACTTGCGCGGCGAGTCGATGACCGACGTCATCTTCAACGGCTCGACCAGCCGTAAACCGGTGAGCCAGGCGAGCATTGAGCTGGTGTTCGATAACTCCGACGGCACCCTGCTCGGCGAATGGGCTGCCTATGCGGAGATTTCCATTCGCCGCAAAGTGACCCGCGACAGCCAGACCACCTACTACCTCAACGGCACCAAATGCCGCCGCCGCGATATCACCGACATCTTTCTGGGTACCGGCCTCGGCCCGCGCAGCTATTCGATTATCGAGCAGGGGATGATCTCCAAGCTGATCGAGTCCAAGCCCGAAGACCTGCGCAATTTCATCGAAGAAGCCGCCGGTATTTCCAAGTACAAGGAACGTCGGCGCGAGACTGAAAACCGTATCCGCCGCACCCACGAAAACCTTGCCCGCCTGACCGACCTGCGCGAAGAACTCGAGCGTCAGCTTGAACGCTTGCACCGCCAGGCCGAGGCCGCCAAGAAGTATCAGGAATACAAAGGCGAAGAGCGCCAGCTCAAGGCCCAGCTGTCGGCCCTGCGCTGGCAAGCGTTGAACGAACAGGTCGGCCAGCGCGAAGCGATCATCGGCACTCAGGAGGTCACCTTCGAAGCCCTGGTGGCCGAGCAACGCAATGCCGACGCGGCCATCGAACGCCTGCGTGACGGTCATCACGATCTGTCCGAACGCTTCAATCTGGTGCAGGGGCGTTTCTATTCGGTCGGCGGTGATATCGCCCGGGTCGAACAGAGCATCCAGCACGGTCAGCAGCGCTTGCGTCAGTTGCAGGACGACCTGAAGGAAGCCGAGCGCGCGCGGCTGGAAACCGAGTCTCACTTGGGCCACGACCGCACCTTGCTGCTGACCTTGGGCGAAGAGCTGGACATGCTCACGCCGGAACAGGAAGTCACCAGCGCCGCCGCCGAAGAAGCTGCTGCCGCGCTCGAAGAATCCGAAACCACCATGCACGGCTGGCAGGAGCAGTGGGACACGTTCAACCTCACCGCCGCTGAGCCACGCCGTCAGTCTGAAGTTCAGCAGTCGCGAATCCAGCAGCTGGAAACCAGCATGGAGCGTTTGGCCGATCGCCAGAAGCGCCTTGGCGAAGAACGTGCGTTGCTGTCGGCGGATCCGGAAGACGCGGCGATCATGGAACTCAGCGAGCAGTTGGCCGCGTCCGAGGCCACGCTCGAAGACTTGCAGGCCAGTGAGGAGGCTCAGGTCGAGCGCCTCGAGCAACTGCGTCAGGAGCTGCAGCAAGCGCTCTCGGCGCAGCAGCAAGCCCAAGGTGATTTGCAGCGTCTCAACGGTCGACTGGCGTCGTTGGAAGCCTTGCAGCAAGCCGCGCTCGATCCGGGCACCGGCACCGCTGAATGGCTGCGCGAACAGCATCTGGCGGATCGTCCACGCCTGGCCGAAGGCCTGAAGGTCGAGGCCGGTTGGGAACTGGCGGTGGAAACCGTGCTCGGCGCTGACCTGCAAGCGGTGCTGGTGGATGACTTCGGTGATTTCGATCTGGCCGGGTTTGCCCAAGGCGATTTACGTCTGCTCAGTCCGGCCACCGATGGCGTGCGCATGCCTGGCAGTTTGCTCGACAAGGTCGAGGCGCAGATTGATTTGTCGCCATGGCTGGGGCAAGTCAAACCGGTCGACAGCCTTGAGCAGGCCTTGGCCTTGCGCGGGCAATTGGCCGCCGGGCAAAGCCTGATCAGCCGCGACGGTTACTGGGTCGGCCGACACTTTTTGCGTGTGCGCCGGGCCAGCGAGGCGGAAAGCGGTGTACTTGCCCGTGGCCAGGAAATCCAGCGCTTGGGCCTTGAACGCGAAGAGCGCGAAGCCACGGTCGAAACCCTGGAAACCCAACTTCAGAATCTCAGGGCGCAACAGCGTCAGCAGGAAAACGGCCGCGAACATTTGCGCCGACTGCTGCAAGACGAAGCCCGGCAGCAGGGCGAATTGAAAGCCCAGTTGTCCGCTGGCAAAGCCAAGGTCGAGCAGTTGACCCTGCGCCGCACCCGTCTTGATGAAGAACTCACCGAGCTGAGCGAACAGCGCGCCCTGGAGCACGAAAACATCGGCGAAGCGCGCCTGCAGTTGCAGGAAGCCCTCGACAGCATGGCGCTGGACACCGAGCAGCGTGAGTTGCTGTTGGCCCAGCGCGACAGCTTGCGCGAACGCCTCGACCGGGTGCGTCAGGAAGCCCGACAGCATAAGGATCATGCACATCAACTGGCGGTACGCCTCGGTTCGCTGAAGGCGCAACACGATTCCACTCGTCAGGCCCTTGAACGTCTGGAAATGCAGTCCGAGCGCCTGACCGAGAAGCGTGAACAGTTGAGCCTCAACCTCGAAGAGGGCGAAGCGCCGCTGGAAGAGCTGCGACTGAAACTCGAAGAGCTGCTCGACAAGCGCATGACCGTCGACGAAGAGCTCAAGACCGCGCAAATCGCCATGGAAGACGCCGACCGCGAACTGCGCGATGCCGAAAAGCGCCGCACTCAGGCCGAGCAGCAATCCCAGTTGATTCGCAGCCAGCTCGAGCAGCAGCGCATGGAGTGGCAAGCGCTGACGGTGCGACGCAAGACTTTGCAGGATCAATTGCTCGAGGACGGCTACGATCTCAACGGCGTGCTCGCCACGCTGCTGGCCGGGGCCAACGAGAAAGACGCCGAAGAAGAAATCGAGCGCATCGCCGCTCGAATTCAGCGCCTCGGCGCGATCAACCTCGCGGCCATCGACGAATACCAGCAACAATCCGAGCGTAAACGTTATCTGGATGCTCAGAACGACGATCTGGTGGAAGCGCTGGACACGCTCGAGAACGTGATTCGCAAGATCGACAAGGAAACCCGAAACCGCTTCAAAGATACCTTTGATCAGATCAATGGCGGTTTACAGGCCCTTTTCCCAAAAGTTTTCGGTGGAGGACGCGCGTATTTGGAACTGACGGGCGAAGATCTACTCGATACAGGGGTAACGATTATGGCGCAGCCGCCAGGAAAGAAGAACAGCACCATCCATTTGCTCTCCGGTGGCGAAAAAGCCCTGACTGCATTGGCCCTGGTTTTTGCCATCTTCAAGTTGAATCCGGCGCCGTTCTGCATGCTCGATGAGGTTGACGCGCCATTGGATGACGCTAACGTTGGACGCTACGCACGGCTGGTCAAAGAGATGTCGCAGACGGTGCAGTTCATCTACATCACCCACAACAAGATCGCCATGGAAATGGCCGATCAATTGATGGGGGTGACGATGCACGAACCCGGTTGCTCGCGTCTGGTGGCTGTGGATGTGGAGGAGGCGATGGCCATGGTGGACGCCTGAATTATTGCTTGTAGGGCGGGTATTTTTGAGCTGTAGGGCTTTTTACCTGTCTGACTTGCTGGCCAATCGACATAATTCGCGCTAGCCACTGTGACAGACGGTGTAAAGTTGCCTTTGGTCGTGCTAGTTTAATGTCAATTTTTCGTATACGTGGGCAAAACGCCTGTCAGAACATAGAGTTGGCGCCACGTTTTAAAGCGGTTTACACAATGTAAACCCCTTATTTTTCAGCATTTTTTATAGAGGCACGGGATTACATGGAAATCGGTCTGCGCGAGTGGCTGATCGTCATCGGCATTATTGTCATTGCCGGTATTCTTTTCGATGGCTGGCGTCGCATGCGCGGCGGCAAGGGAAAACTGAAGTTCCGTCTTGATCGAAGTTTGTCCAATTTGCCGGACGAGGACACCAGCGCCGAGCTGTTGGGCCCGCCCCGCGTGCTCGATAACCATAAAGAGCCGCAATTGGACGAGCATGATCTGCCGTCGGTGAGCATGCCTGCCCGTGAATCGCGCGAATCGGGTTCCAAGCGCGGCAAGCGTGGCCATGGCGAGCCATCGCAAGGCGACTTGAACCTCAATCTGGACCTGGACGGCGGCCCGAGCTTCAATAGCCGTGACGATTTCCCGGATGACACCAAGCCCGCCAGCCCGGCCGATAAAGATCAGCCGCAAGCCGAAGAAGTGCTGGTGATCAGCGTGATCTGCCGCGACCCGGCCGGCTTCAAGGGCCCGGCACTGTTGCAGAACATTCTGGAAAGCGGTCTGCGTTTTGGCGAGATGGACATTTTCCACCGTCACGAAAGCATGGCCGGTAACGGCGAAGTCCTGTTCTCCATGGCCAACGCGGTCAAACCGGGTGTCTTCGATCTGGATGACATCGATCATTTCAGCACCCCGGCGGTGAGCTTCTTCCTCGGTCTGCCAGGCCCGCGTCATCCGAAGCAAGCCTTCGACGTGATGGTGGCTGCGGCACGCAAACTGTCCCAGGAGCTGAACGGCGAACTGAAAGACGACCAGCGCAGCGTGCTGACCGCCCAAACGATTGAGCACTACCGTCAGCGCATCGTCGAGTTCGAGCGTCGCGCTTTGACCCAGAAGCGTTAAAGGCAAAAGATCGCGGCCTCGTTTCACTCGACAGCTCCTACAGGGTTCGCGATTTTCTGTAGGAGCTGTCGAGTGAAACGAGGCTGCGATCTCTTGATCTTGATGAGATGAGATAGAGCAGCCTCGGCTGCTCTTTTGCTTTATGAGAGAACACCCATGACCGCCGCCAAAAACCGCATTCTAGAGCTGCGCGCCGAGCTCGATCAGCACAACTATCGTTATCACGTGCTGGACGAACCCAGCATTCCGGACGCCGAATACGATCGTCTGTTCCACGAGCTCAAAGCCCTCGAAGCGGCCCATCCAGAATTGATCACCAGCGACTCGCCGACCCAGCGTGTCGGCAGCGCAGCATTGTCGGCGTTCACTCAGGTGCGTCATGAAGTGCCGATGCTCAGCCTTGGCAACGCCTTCGAAGAAACCGACATGCGCGAATTCGATCGCCGGGTGACGGAAGGGCTGGATCTGCCGGTCGGCGACTTGTTTGGCAGTGGCGCAGCGGTGGAGTACAGCTGTGAACCCAAGCTCGATGGCCTGGCGGTCAGTCTGCTGTACCAGGACGGTGTGCTGGTGCGCGGCGCGACCCGCGGCGATGGCACCACTGGCGAAGACATCAGCGTCAACGTGCGCACCGTGCGCAATATTCCGCTCAAGCTGCATGGCACCGGCTGGCCGGCGACCCTGGAAGTGCGTGGCGAAGTATTCATGTCCAAGGCCGGTTTCGAACGGCTCAACGCCACGCAACTGGAAGCGGGTGGCAAGACCTTCGCCAACCCGCGTAACGCGGCGGCGGGCAGCTTGAGGCAGCTGGATTCGAAGATCACCGCCAACCGTCCACTGGAATTCTGCTGCTACGGCATCGGCCAGATTTCGGCCGATATCGCCGACACGCACATTGGCAATCTGCAGCAACTCAAAGCCTGGGGGATACCGATCAGCCATGAGCTGAAACTGGCACGCGGCATCGATGAATGCCTGGATTACTACCGCGATATCGGTGAGCGTCGCAATGCGCTCCAGTATGAAATCGACGGTGTGGTGTTCAAGGTCAACAGCATTGCTTCCCAGCGTGAACTGGGTTTCCGCGCTCGCGAACCGCGTTGGGCGATTGCCCACAAATTCCCGGCCATGGAAGAGCTCACCGAGCTGCTCGACGTGGAATTCCAGGTCGGTCGCACCGGTGCCGTGACGCCGGTGGCGCGCTTGAAACCGGTCAGGGTCGCGGGCGTCACCGTGGCCAATGCGACCTTGCACAACATGGATGAAGTTGCGCGGCTGGGCCTGATGATCGGCGACACCGTGATCATTCGTCGCGCCGGCGACGTGATCCCGCAAGTGGTGCAAGTGGTTACCGAACGCCGCCCGGAGAATGCCCGGCCGGTGCAGATTCCCGAGCAGTGCCCGGTCTGTGGTTCCCATGTCGAGCGCACGCAACTGGTCAAGCGCAGCAAGGGTCGCGAGACCATCAGCGAAGGCGCGGTGTATCGCTGCGTCGGGCGTCTGGCCTGCGGTGCGCAACTCAAGCAAGCGATCATTCACTTCGTTTCGCGCCGCGCCATGGACATTGAAGGGCTGGGCGAGAAGAGCGTCGAGCAACTGGTGGATGAAGGCCTGGTGAGTTCGCCGGCCGATCTCTACGCCCTGACGTTCGAGCAGATTGTTGACCTGGAAGGCTTTGCCGAACTGTCGAGCAAGAACCTGCTCGGTGCTATCGAAGACAGCAAGCAGCCGAGTCTGGCGCGCTTCATCTACGCCTTGGGCATTCCTGATGTCGGTGAAGAGACGGCCAAGGTCCTTGCGCGTTCTCTCGGCTCTCTGGAGCGGGTTCAGCAGGCGTTGCCGCACGTGCTCACGTACTTGCCGGATGTCGGCCTGGAAGTGGCTCACGAGATTCACAGCTTCTTTGAAGACGCGCATAACCAGCAGGTGATCAAGGATCTGCTCAAGCACGGCCTGCAGATTCAGGATCAGGGCGAGCTGGGTGCCGAATTTGCCGCCAGTACCACGTTGGGCGGTTTCCTCGACAAATTGCACATTCCGTCGGTCGGGCCGGGCGGGGCGCAGAAGCTTGCCGATATATTCGGCTCGCTCGAAGCGGTGATGAGTGCTGATTGGCTGGACATGCGTCAGGCATTGCCGGAGAAACAGGCGACTTCGGTTCGCGAGTTCTTTGCGGGGACCGAAAATCGTCAGCTCGCTGAAGCGGCCGAAAAGCAGCTGCGTGATTTCGGCATGCATTGGCAGAGCGAGAAAAAGGTCGTCGAAGGATTGCCGTTGGCCGGGCAGACTTGGGTGCTGACCGGTTCGCTGGAGCTGATGAGTCGCGATGTCGCCAAGGACAAACTTGAAAGCCTCGGCGCCAAGGTGGCCGGTTCCGTGTCGGCCAAGACCCACTGCGTGGTCGCCGGGCCGGGCGCGGGATCGAAGTTGGCCAAGGCCAATGAGTTGGGATTGAAGGTGCTGGATGAAGAGGCGTTTGTGGCGCGTCTGAAGGAATACAACATCTCGATCTAGCGCGGGACCTGTGGCGAGGGAGCTTGCTCCCGTTCGGCGGCGAAGCCGTCGCAAGACCTGCTTGCACGGTATGCCTGAAAAATGCGGTTGGCGGTTTTGGGGCCGCTGCGCAGCCCAACGGGGCGATGCGGCGTTCCGACAAGCCCCCTCGCCACAAAAGCTCGGCCCCACACAGGTGTGTTCATTTGTGGGAACGATCACGGTGTGGGAATGATCTAGTCTTGGCAGGCCCCAGGGAGAGATCGCCATGTACCGCTTCTTCGAACAGCTCAGTTCACGCATCGCCGCGCCCTTCATGGGTGAGCGGTTGCGCAACAGCAAGGTCTGGCATTGCCGTTGCGGGCAGTCGCTGTTCTTTCGCAACAGTCAGTGCCTGGCTTGTTCGGCAGCGCTGGGCTATCAGCCGCAGCAGAGTCGCTTGTCTTCGCTGCAACCCGGCCCGCAATCGGATACCTGGTTGCTCGACGCCGATCCCGACGCGGGGCTGTTCCGCCGCTGCGCCAATCTCGACTCTCCGGCCGCATGCAACTGGCTGCTGACGGCCAATGATCACGATGGGTTGTGCATAGCCTGTAGCCTGAATCGCACCATCCCTGACCTGTCGATCCCCGAGAACCACGAGCGCTGGCGCAAAGTGGAAATCGCCAAGCGTCGTCTGGTGGCGCAGCTGATCAGCCTGGGCTTGTCGGTCATTCCGAAATCCATGGACGAAGACATCGGTCTGGCCTTCGACTTCATCGGTATCGACCTCGAAGGCAAGCCGCCGACCACCGGGCATGCCAACGGTCTGATCACCCTCGATATCAAAGAAGCCGACGACGCCCATCGCGAGCAGCTTCGCGTGCAGATGCACGAACCTTATCGCACGCTGCTCGGGCACTTTCGTCACGAGGTCGGGCATTACTACTGGGACCGCCTGGTCGCCAACAGTCATTGGCTGGAACCGTTCCGCGATCTGTTCGGTGACGAGCAAGCAAGCTACGCCGAGGCCCTTGAGCGGCATTATCAGCTAGGCGCGCCGCTCGACTGGCAGCAACGTTACGTCAGCGCCTACGCCACCATGCACCCTTGGGAGGACTGGGCGGAAACCTGGGCTCACTACCTGCACATGATGGATGCAGTGGACACCGCCCTGGGGTTTGGCATGAGTGCGCAGGAAATGGATTTCGATTACCAGCCATTCCCGCCCAGCACGCTATTCGACCCGCAGCACCCTGGAGGCCCGGCGTTCCTGTCGTTCGTCAACGCATGGATCGAGCTGGCCGGGATGCTCAACGAATTGTCACGCAGTATGGGCCAGCCGGATTTCTATCCGTTCGTTCTGCCGCCGGCGGTGATTGCCAAGCTGCATTTCATTCACCTGGTGATCCAGCAAGAGGGCGGCAGGGCGGATGAGGTGTTGGCGCAATAGGATCAAAAAGATCGCAGCCTTCGGCAGCTCCTGCTCGCCTGTGGGCGCCGCCGCAGGCTGCGATCTTTTAAAGGCCAGCGCATGTCCTTGAAGCGGCTCATATTTTTTAATCCGCCCGAACGGTTGTAACTTCGTCTCAGATAGGTACAATGGCGCGGCTCGCCGTCAGGTGAGCGTCGTTATGGTGACCCCATCGGTCCCCCCGCAACGATTACCCGTGAACCTGGTCAGACCCGGAAGGGAGCAGCCACAGCGGGAACATTGTGTGCCGGGGTGTGGCTGGTGGGGTTGCCTCCATAACGCAACACGAACCCTCTTTCGTGTCTTCCATCTAAAAATACTGTTTTGTTTTCCCTGCCATGGAGCTCCTCCAGGGTGGTTTTTCGTCGTTTCCGAATTAAAGAGCGGGATACAAAAAAAGGAGGCCGATCTGTCGTATTCGACAGACCGGCCTCCTTTTTTCATTTACTGGCACTAAGGCTTGGACAAGGCCTGGTCAACCGCTGCGATCAGCTTTCCCAGATCCTTCGGGGTGGCTTTGTGTATGACGCTGAACAGGTACGCCCGCTGTTCATCTTCGTCGGCCAGATCTGCGAAAAAGGCTTTCAGTTTCACGCCCAGCACGTCGGCAAGCAAAAACAATGCTTCCACGCTGGGGGTATAGGTGCCTGTTTCGAAGCGGCTGATGGTTTTGGGGTCAAAACCGGTTTTTTCGCCGAGTTCAGCCTGAGTAAGCCCTGCGACCTTACGATAGCGTCGGATGGCCGGACCCAAACTTGAAATTTGCATCGCTCAATTCCCATTTAGAATCAAGAACTTAACGATAGATTTTTGCATTAGGCAACTGCATGATCCATCACCTTGCTTTGCAAAATGTGATGCATTTCGTAGAATCGCCGCTTCGAACGAGTTTTTGATGAGCTGCTTTCTGAAGTTTAGGCGATGCGAAACAGCCAGCATTGCATTTCCTGCCGGATCCATGGCAGAAGCCGTTGGCGTTGTGAAACCTCGCGAAAATGTTACCAGAGTCGGTGTCGCTACCTTGCCCGAGGCCTTTGAGCCTAGTTGATCTTCGGCGGTCCGGGGGGCCATCAAATGCTGTTCATGGAGTGATAACGTGTCTCTGCGCAGTACGTCTCAAAACACCTCTTCCGGGCATCCTGCGCTGGTCGAGCGGTACCACCGCTAGCGACAGTGAGCCTGACTCATGGATGAGAAATACCGCAGGGCCGTGGATGCCGCTGCCATTTTTTCCGAGACCGATCTCAACGGCCGGATTACCTATGTCAACGATCAATTCTGCGCCGTGTCCGGCTACAGCCGTGAGGAACTGCTGGGGCAAAACCATCGCCTGCTGAACTCCGGCCTGCATTCCGCCGACTTCTTCGCCGCCATGTGGCGCACCATCGCTCTGGGCAATATCTGGAAGGGCGAGATCTGTAATCGCGCCAAGGATGGCAGCCTGTATTGGGTCGACAGCACCATGGTACCGGTGCTTGATGATGCCACCGGGCGCATTCACCGATACCTGTCGATTCGTTTTGATATCAGCGAAAAACGTCAACTGTTGCAAACCCTGCAATGGCGGGTCGGGCATGACGTGCTGACCGGGCTACCCAATCGCGCGTTCCTCTCGGAATTGCTGGATCAGGCACTGGAATTCTCTCGACATGAAAACATTCTGTTGGGGGTGTGCATGCTTGACCTCGACGGATTCAAGGCGGTCAACGACGGCTATGGTCACGCCAGTGGCGATCTGTTGCTGGTGGAAGTGGCCAAGCGTTTGCGCGACATTGTGCGCGGCGAAGACGTAGTGGCGCGACTGGCCGGTGACGAGTTCGTGCTGGTGCTGCGTTATGTGCGTGATCTAACGGAATTGCGCGCAGCGCTGAATCGCGTGTTGGGGGCGATTTCGGCGCCTTACACACTGCACGGCAAGGACATCAATGTGTTTGCCAGTATCGGCGTCACCCTGTTTCCCCACGACAACGAAGATGCCGAAACCCTGCTGCGTCATGCCGATCAGGCGATGTACGTGGCCAAGCAGAGCGGGCGAAACCGCTTTCATCTATTCGATGTCTCTCGGGATCAGGAGGTCAAGGCCACTCACCAGACCGTCGAGCGAGTACGGCAGGCGCTGGTCGCCGGTGAGTTGCGCGTGCATTTTCAGCCCAAAGTGAACATGCGCCGAGGCGTGGTCGTCGGTTTCGAAGCGCTGTTGCGTTGGGAGCACCCGCAAAACGGCATGGTGCCACCCCGGGAGTTTTTGCCGCTGGTGGAGGACACTGACCTGATCATCGATATCGGTGAATGGGTAATGGATCAGGTTTTGTCGCAGTTGCACCGCTGGCAGCAAGCAGGGCAGGGCTGGCCGATCAGTATCAATATCGCGGCGCGACATTTTCAGCGCGCCGATTTCGTCGACCGGCTCAAGCACGTACTCGCTCGACATGCCCAGGTCGCCCCGCAGATGCTCGATCTGGAAATCGTCGAGTCGGTGGCGATCGAGAATATCCAGCATGTCAGTGCCTGTTTGCAGGCCTGTCAGGCGTTGGGGGTGCAGTTTTCGCTGGGTGACTTTGGCACCGGTTACTCGTCCCTGAGCTATCTCAAGCGTTTGCGAACCCAAACCATCAAGATCGATAAGTCATTCGTGCGCGACATTCTGAATGATCGTGACGATCTGGCCCTGACCAAGGCGGTGATTGGCCTGGCCCGCGCGTTCGGTCGGCAGGTGATTGCCGAGGGGCTGGAAAGCCTTGAGCACGGTGAGTTGCTGTTGCGGCTGGGATGCGAAGTCGCTCAAGGCTATTTCATCGCTCGCCCGATGCCGCCCGGTGAAGTGCCGAGCTGGGTAGCGGGGTTTGTCGCTCCGTCGCAATGGCAGACGCTTGATCAGACAGCCTGAACCGGCTAGGGCTAGTTACCGGTATAGAGCCGGATAATGTCATCGATCTCCCCGGACATTTTCATTTGCAGCAACGTATTCAGAATGCGTTGCACGGGTACTTTGGGGTCGTTGCGCACGTAGCAGCCGACGGTTTGTTCATGCACCAGCGCTACGCTTTGCAGTTGCCGATCGGGCAGCAGGCGCTGGTTGAACCAGTCCAGGGTCCATTGGCTGCTCACGGCATAGCGGTAGCGTCCGGCCAGGAGTTTATCCAGCACCTGTTCCTGATTGCGCGCGTCATCGCGGTGCAGGCGGTCGGCTTCGAATAGCGGTTGCAGGGTCGGGTAGCTATAGCCGAGCACGGTGCCGATCGACTGCTGCGGCAGCTCTGCCGGGTTGACCGTGTTGGGTGAGCCTCGCCGGCCAATCAGCAAGTCGCGCTGAACCAGCAGTGGAACGCTCCAGATATAGTCACCGGACAGGTTCGGCAGCCAGGATTGTGAGATATAGCAGCGCACATCGACTTCGCCGTGTTCCATGGCGTTTTGCACACGCGCCCGAGGCAATACATGAAATTGCGCCGGCACGCCAATCTGCGTCGCCAGGCTGAGCATGATGTCGTGCAGAATGCCTTGGGTTGGCCGGCCGCGCTCCATCTGCACCATGGGCATGGCCCAGCTGTCGGACACGACAAAGCGCAACGGCGCCTCGGCGGCCGCGACGCTCAGGCTGACCAACAGCAGTGCCCCCAAGGCAAAACGCATAAACGCTCCGGTACCGCTCAAACCTGAGCCAATAAAAGCCCCTTAAAGAGCAGCTTAGCCAGAATAGACGAGCGCACCGGATGCAATTTTGGCCTTGCTCCGCTAGCATTAGCCGCTTCTGTTCCTTCGTTGCGACGGTTTTCGATGAGTTATCAGGTTCTTGCACGTAAATGGCGTCCGCGCTCGTTCGGCGAAATGGTCGGCCAGACCCATGTGCTCAAGGCTCTGATCAATGCCTTGGACAGCCAACGGCTGCACCACGCATACCTTTTTACCGGTACCCGCGGGGTCGGCAAGACCACCATTGCGCGGATCATCGCCAAATGCCTGAACTGTGAAACAGGTATCACTTCGACCCCCTGCGGCGAGTGCTCGGTGTGCCGGGAAATCGATGAAGGCCGCTTCGTCGACCTGATCGAGATCGACGCCGCGAGCCGGACCAAGGTCGAAGATACCCGCGAGCTGCTCGACAACGTGCAGTACGCGCCGAGCCGCGGGCGCTTCAAGGTCTACCTGATCGACGAAGTGCATATGCTCTCCAGCCATTCCTTCAATGCGCTGTTGAAAACACTTGAAGAGCCGCCGCCCTACGTCAAGTTCATCCTGGCGACCACCGATCCGCAGAAACTTCCTGCAACGATTCTGTCGCGTTGCCTGCAGTTCTCCCTGAAGAACATGACCCCGGAACGGGTGGTCGAGCATCTGACCCACGTGCTGAGCGTCGAGAACGTGCCGTTCGAAGACGATGCACTGTGGCTGCTGGGCCGCGCCGCCGACGGGTCGATGCGCGACGCCATGAGCCTGACCGATCAAGCCATTGCTTTCGGTGAAGGCAAGGTCATGGCCGCCGACGTGCGGGCCATGCTCGGTACTCTCGATCACGGCCAGGTCTACGACGTCCTGCATGCGCTGATCGAGGGCGACGCCAAGGCGTTGCTCGAAGCCGTGCGCCATCTGGCCGAGCAAGGCCCGGACTGGAACGGCGTGCTCTCGGAAATTCTCAACGTGCTGCACCGTGTCGCCATCGCCCAGGCCCTGCCTGAAGGTGTCGACAACGGCCATGGCGACCGTGACCGTGTATTGGCTCTGGCCCAGGCTTTGCCGGCCGAAGACGTGCAGTTCTATTACCAGATGGGCCTGATCGGGCGCCGGGACTTGCCGCTGGCGCCGGACCCGCGCGGCGGCTTTGAAATGGTCCTGCTGCGAATGCTTGCGTTCCGGCCGGCAGATACCGCCGACGCGCCGAGGCAACCGCTAAAGACAGTGGGGATCAGCCAGGCCACAGTTGATTCCGCAAACTCAGTGGCTGCCGCGCCGGTTGTTGCGCCGGTAGTCGCTACGGCCGTTACACCGCCTCCGGTCGCGCCAGTGGTTGCTCCGGCCCCTGTCCCGGTAGCTGCGCCTGAGCCGGTCACCCCTGTGGCTGTGCCCGTGGTCGCGCCTGAGCCCGAGCCTGTTGTCGAGCCCGTAGCCGTCGAAGAAGTTGTCGACCTGCCATGGAACGATCCTGTAGAGCCTGAAGTTGTCCAGCAGCCCGCCGTCGAGCCGGTGCTGGAAACGGCTGGCGAACAACCCGGATTGTCACCGATGCCCATGCCGACCCCGGACAGTGTGGTGCCGGACGCGCCGGAATGGGCCGCTGCGCCGATTCCGGAACCGTCCATGGCCGAAGTCGATGCCGCCACGCCAGGCATGGATCAGGACGACGAGCCGCCGCTGGACGAGGACTACATCGAGCCGGACATGGATTCGGCCTATAGCTATCTCGACGAACTGGCCAGCGAGCACACCGCCGAACCTGCGCCGGAACCCGAGCCAGAACCGGCCGCGATGCCGGCCACGGGTCTGGCCCTGCAATGGCTGGAGGTGTTCCCGAAACTGCCGGTGTCCGGCATGACCGCCAGCATCGCTGCCAACTGCACGCTGATCGCCGTCGATGGCGACAATTGGTTGTTGCACCTGGACCCGGCCCACAGCGCCTTGTTCAACGCGACACAACAACGTCGCCTCAACGATGCACTGAACCAGTTCCACGGGCGCACGCTGACCCTGAGCATGGAGCTGATCAAGCCCGAGCAGGAAACCCCGGCTCAGGCCTCATCCCGCCGTCGTGCCAACCGTCAGCGTGAGGCCGAAGAATCGATCCACGGCGATCCGTTCATCCAGCAAATGATGCAGCAGTTCGGGGCGGTGGTCCGTCACGATACTATTGAACCTGTCGAGGCCCTGGTCAGTCAGGACTAATAACTGAAGGCGCTTGGCCACATTCGCCGGGCGCTGTTTTTATCCAAGTACTTTTGAGGTGATTCCCATGATGAAAGGTGGCATGGCCGGCCTGATGAAGCAGGCGCAGCAGATGCAGGAAAAAATGGCCAAGATGCAGGAAGAACTGGCCAACGCCGAAGTCACCGGTAAAGCCGGTGGCGACATGGTCACCGTGGTAATGACCGGTCGTCACGACGTCAAGCGCGTGACCATCGACCCAAGCCTGGTCGAAGGCCTGAGCGAAGACGACAAGGAAATGCTGGAGGCGGTATTCGCCGCAGCCGTCAACGACGCCGTGCGCAAGATCGAAGCCAACAGCCAGGACAAAATGTCTGGCGTGACCGCTGGCATGCAATTGCCACCGGGTATGAAACTGCCATTCTGATTCGCCAACGCGCGTCGGATGGGTTACAAAAAAATGCCAGGCATCGCGCCTGGCATTTTTGTTTCTGTTTGTTGGGGTACCGGCTTCTGTGGCGAGGGAGCTTGCTCCCGCTGGGCCGCGAAGGGCCCCAAAATGGGACTGTTGCACAGTCCAACGGGAGCAAGCTCCCTCGCCACAATGAAAGGCAAAAACATCGAACGCCATACCACCACAAAGGTCTGCTCCCTATACCGCCGAAATTCATCGATCAAGGAGACGTTCACATGCCACAAGCATTGACCCTCAACCAGCGTATCGTTCTGGTGTCCCGCCCGGTGGGCGCGCCGACGCCAGAGAATTTCCGCCTGGAACGGGTAGCGCTGCCAGACCTGGCTGACGGTCAGGTACTGCTCAAGACACTTTATCTGTCGCTCGATCCCTACATGCGCGGTCGTATGAGTGACGCGCCGTCCTACGCTGCGCCGGTAGAAATCGACGAGGTGATGACCGGTGGGGCTGTCAGTCGTGTCGAACGCTCCCTGCATCCGAAATTCCATGAAGGCGATCTGGTGGTCGGCGTCACGGGGTGGCAAAGCCACAGCATCAGTGACGGACGCAACATCATTCCGATCCCGTCCGGGCTGCAGAGTCCTTCGATGGCCCTGGGTGTACTGGGCATGCCCGGCATGACCGCCTACATGGGGTTGATGGACATCGGCCAGCCCAAGGAAGGCGAAACCCTGGTGGTAGCGGCTGCGTCCGGCGCGGTGGGGTCGGTGGTCGGCCAAGTGGCGAAGATCAAGGGCTTGCGAGTAGTGGGTGTGGCCGGTGGCGCGGAAAAATGCCGCTATGTGGTTGAGGAGTTGGGCTTCGATGCCTGTATCGACCACAAGCGCCCGGATTTCGCCGAAGAGTTGGCGCTGGCCTGCTTCAAAGGCGTCGATATCTACTTTGAAAACGTCGGTGGCAAGGTGTTCGATGCGGTGCTGCCGCTGCTCAACCCCAAGGCGCGGATTCCTCTTTGCGGTCTGATTGCGTCCTACAACGCCCATGAAGCGCCGAGCGGGCCGGATCGCTTGCCACAATTGCAGCGCACGCTGCTGACCAAGCGCGTGCGGATTCAGGGCTTCATTGTGTTCGACGACTACGGTGATCGTCAGCCGGAGTTCATCAGCGCCGTGGTGCCATGGGTGCGTGACGGCAAGGTGAAATTCCGTGAAGACGTGGTCGACGGCCTGGAGAACGCGCCTCAGGCGTTCATCGGTCTGCTGGAGGGACGCAACTTCGGCAAACTGGTGGTGCGGGTTGCGCAAGACTGAATAATTGACGGTCATTCGAGGCGCGGGTATAAACCGCGTCTCGTTGTTATGTCGGACTTTTCCCCATGAGCTTCAGCCCTTTGATTCGCCAACTGATCGATGCCCTGCGAATTTTGCCGGGTGTGGGTCAGAAAACTGCCCAGCGCATGGCGTTGCAACTGCTTGAGCGTGATCGCAGCGGCGGTTCTCGATTGGCTCAGGCGCTGAGCCAGGCCATGGAAGGAGTGGGCCACTGCCGCTTGTGCCGCACGCTGACCGAAGATGATCTGTGCCCGCAATGCGCCGATCCACGCCGCGACGACACCTTGCTGTGTGTGGTGGAAGGTCCGATGGATGTTTACGCGGTGGAGCAGACCGGTTTCCGCGGTCGCTACTTCGTGCTCAAAGGCCACCTGTCGCCCCTCGACGGGTTGGGGCCGGACGCCATCGGCATTCCACAACTGCTGGCGCGGATCGAGGAAGCGGGCACGTTTGCCGAAGTCATCCTCGCCACCAACCCGACGGTGGAAGGCGAAGCCACGGCGCATTACATCGCCCAGTTGCTCAGCAACAAAGGCCTGATCGCCTCGCGCATCGCCCATGGCGTGCCGTTGGGTGGCGAGTTGGAACTGGTGGACGGCGGGACATTGGCGCATTCGTTTGCCGGGCGTAAGCCGATCTCGCTGTAACCACATCAAAATCAAAAGATCGCAGCCTTCGGCAGCTCCTACAGGGTGTACGTCATCCGAATGTAGGAGCTGCCGAAGGCTGCGATCTTTTGATCTTCAAATCCTCACTTGAAAACCAAGCAAGCGCTCGGTTAACTTCGCTGAACCTTCAGTGGAGCTCGCCGATGCCTGCCTTTCAGGAATACTTCGATCCCAGCCACCAATTGGTCCGCGACAGCGTCAGACGTTTCGTCGAGCGCGAGATTCTTCCGGGCATCGACCAGTGGGAAGAAGCCGAAAGCTTCCCCCGTGAGCTCTACTTAAAGGCCGGCGCGGCGGGGATTCTGGGCATTGGTTATCCCGAAGCGTTGGGCGGCAGTCACGAAGGTGATGTGTTCGCCAAGATCGCCGCCAGTGAAGAGCTGATGCGCTGCGGTTCCGGTGGTCTGGTCGCGGGGCTGGGCTCGCTGGACATCGGTCTGCCGCCGATCCTCAAGTGGGCCAGGCCCGAACTCCGCGATCGCGTTGTGCCTCAGGTGCTCGCAGGCGAGAAGATCAGCGCCCTGGCCGTCACCGAGCCCAGCGGCGGCTCCGACGTCGCCAACCTGCAAACCCGCGCCGTACGTGACGGCGACTTTTACCGGGTCAGCGGCAGCAAAACCTTCATTACCAGCGGCGTTCGTGCGGATTTCTACACCGTCGCGGTGCGCACCGGCGAGCCTGGGTTTGGCGGCATCAGTTTGCTGCTGATCGAGAAGGGCACACCCGGTTTCACCGTCGGTCGTCAGTTGAAGAAAATGGGCTGGTGGGCGTCGGACACCGCGGAATTGTTTTTCGATGATTGCCGGGTGCCGGTTGGCCATCTGATCGGGGCCGAGAACATGGGCTTCGCCTGCATCATGGGCAACTTTCAGAGCGAGCGTCTGGCCCTGGCGCTGATGGCCAACATGACCGCGCAGTTGGCACTGGAGGAGAGCCTGAAATGGGCTCGTCAGCGTGAAGCCTTCGGCAAACCCATCGGCAAGTTCCAGGTGCTCAAGCACCGACTCGCGGAAATGGCCACGGCGCTGGAGGTGTCACGGGAATTTACCTACCGCCAGGCGGCGAAAATGGCCGCCGGGCAGAGTGTGATCAAAGAGATTTCCATGGCCAAGAATTTTGCTACCGACACGGCTGATCGCATTACGACCGACGCGGTGCAGATTCTGGGCGGTCTGGGTTATATGCGTGACAGTCTGGTGGAGCGGCTGTACCGGGATAACCGGATTCTGTCGATCGGCGGCGGGACGCGGGAAGTGATGAACGAGATCATCAGTAAGCAGATGGGGCTCTAATCTGCGGTGTAGCGGCTGACGCCATCGCGAGCAGGCTCGCTCCCACAGGGGATTTTCTGTGTACGCAAGTTTTGTGCATGACAGAGATTAACTGTGGGAGCGAGCCTGCTCGCGAAGGCGTCGGTGCAGACGCCGGCTTACTTATCGCTTAATGCAAACTGCGTCAGGCAAAACGTAGGAATCCCCATGTCTTCCAGCCGCTGCGAGCCACCCAGCTCCGGCAAATCAATGATCGCCGCCGCTTCATGCACCCGCGCGCCCATGCGTCGAACCAGGTTCGTCGCCGCAATCAGCGTGCCGCCAGTGGCGATCAGGTCATCGAACATCACCACCGCATCACCCTCACACAGGCTGTCGGCATGGACTTCGAGAAACGCTTCGCCGTACTCGGTCTGATAACCCTCGGCTAGCACGTCGGCCGGCAGTTTGCCCTGCTTGCGGAACAGCACCAGCGGCTTGTTCAACTGATAGGCCAGGATCGAGCCGATCAGGAAGCCACGGGCATCCATGGCGCCGATGTGGGTGAAGTCGGCTTCGACGTAACGATGGGCAAAGCTGTCCATCACCAGGCGCAGGGCCGTGGGTGACTGGAACAATGGGGTGATGTCGCGAAAGATCACGCCCGGCTTGGGGAAGTCGATCACGGGGCGGATCAGGGATTTGATGTCGAAGGAGTCGAAGACCATCGTCGAAGTGTCCTGGCGGGCTGCAAACGTCGCAGTATAACGGCGGCTGAACCGTTTCGCTCAGCCGCAATCGTTGCTATCAGCCTTCGAGCGAACCGCCGGCCAGGGCGCAGAGCTGGATCGGATCGAGGATGTGGATTTCCTTGCCTTCGGCGGCAATCAGTTCGTTTTGCTGGAAGCGGGTGAACACCCGGGACACGGTTTCCACCGCCAGGCCCAGGTAATTGCCGATTTCGTTACGCGACATACTCAACCGGAACTGGTTGGCCGAGAAGCCCCGGGCGCGGAAACGTGCCGACAGGTTGACCAGGAAAGTGGCGATGCGCTCGTCGGCGGTTTTCTTCGACAGCAGCAACATCATTTGCTGATCGTCGCGAATCTCGCGGCTCATTACCCGCATCAACTGACGGCGCAGTTGTGGCAGTTGCAGGGCCAGTTCGTCGAGGCGATCGAAAGGGATTTCGCACACAGAGGTGGTTTCCAGGGCTTGCGCCGAGACCGGGTGCTTTTCAGTGTCCATGCCCGACAGGCCGACCAGTTCACTCGGCAAATGAAAGCCGGTGAGCTGCTCTTCGCCGCCATCGCTCAGGCTAAAAGTCTTCAGGGCGCCGGAGCGTACTGCATAAACGGAATCGAACGTGTCGCCCTGGCGAAACAGGAACTCGCCTTTTTTCAGCGGGCGACCGCGTTTGACGATATCGTCCAGCGCATCCATGTCTTCCAGATTCAAAGAAAGTGGCAGGCAGAGGGGGGCCAGGCTGCAATCCTTGCAATGGGCCTGGCTATGAGCGCGCAGCTTTACTGGCTCGGACATTTCTTTAATCCTTGTGGGAAAACACACATAAGCTGTAAGGGTAACCCACGGGAGGACATTCAGGCACGCGGCGATTTTGTCGCAGGGTCGTAAAATCAGCGTTTCGCGGACCGGCCAGTGAGCTGATGGCTAGATAACCCGTGAAAACCGCTGGCGATTTTGCTGTTCCAGGTACGCGTCGAACACCATGCACACCGAACGCACCAGCAATCGTCCGGCAGGCAGTACGGTGATCCGTTCATTATCAAGTTCGATCAGTCCGTCTTCGGCCATTCCCTGCAACTGTGGCCAGAGTTCGCCGAAGTAACCCCGAAAGTCGATGTTGAAGGCTTGTTCGATCTGGGCGAATTCCAGGCCGAAAGTGCAGATCAGTTGTTGGATGACCGCACGTCGCAGGCGATCATCGGCGTTGCACAGCAGACCACGGCTGGTGGCCAGCTGTGCGCTGGCCAACGCATTCTGGTACTGGTTCAGATCACTGCTGTTCTGGCAGTACAAATCGCCGATCTGGCTGATCGCCGATACCCCCAGACCGATCAAATCGCAATGACCGTGGGTGGTATAGCCCTGGAAGTTACGTTGCAGGGTCGATTCTTCCTGAGCAATCGCCAGTTCATCGTCGGGCAGCGCGAAGTGGTCCATGCCGATGTATTGATAACCGGCCTTGGTCAGCTGCTCGATGGTTCCCTGGAGCATTTCCAGTTTTTGCGCCGGGGTCGGCAGTTCGTCGCTGTTGATCCGCCGTTGCGGCATGAAGCGTTCCGGCAGATGGGCGTAGTTGAACACCGAGAGCCGGTCCGGTTGCAGGCTGATGACTTCGTCGACGGTGCGGGCGAAGTTTTCGGGCGTCTGCTTCGGCAGGCCGTAGATCAGATCGATGTTGATCGAGCGAAATTGCAGGGTTCGGGCGGCATCGATCACCGCACGGGTTTCTTCCAGGCTTTGCAGGCGATTGACCGCCCGTTGTACCGCCGGATCGAGGTCTTGAACGCCAATGCTGACCCGGTTGAAGCCCAGTTCCCGGAGCAGACCCATGGTCGACCAATCAGCCTCGCGAGGGTCGATCTCGATGCCGTAGTCGCCGGAATCGTCGTCCAGCAAATTGAAGTGCTTGCGCAGCTGAGCCATCAACTGGCGCAGTTCGTCATGGCTGAGAAAGGTCGGTGTGCCGCCGCCGAAATGCAGCTGCTCGACTTTCTGCGAGGGGTCGAGATGACAGGCAATCAGCTGGATCTCCTGTTCCAGACGCTGCAAATAGGGCAGGGCGCGGCCGCGGTCCTTGGTGATGACTTTGTTGCAGGCGCAGTAGTAGCAAATGTTCGCGCAGAACGGCACATGCACATACAGCGACAGCGACCGAAGGGCTTTACGGCTGTTGCGCAGGGCATGAAACAGGTCGAAGGTGCCGACCTGGCTGTCGAATTGCACGGCGGTCGGGTACGAGGTGTAGCGCGGTCCCGCCAGGTCATAACGGCGGATCAGATCTGTGTCCCAACGAATGGCGTCGAGCATGCGGGCATTCCCCCGGATAGGCTTGCAGTGTGGGCGAGTCTAGGAGGTGCGACGTATGGGCATCTTGATTTGCATCAAAGGAGGTCAAGATCAAAAGATCGCAGCCTTCGGCAGCTCCTACGCGCCTGTTGGCGCCGCCGAAGGCTGCGATTTTTGATCTTTGTTTTAATGCCCCATGAGCCAATGTTGATGCGGCCCCGGCAAGGTCCAGATGCCGAACACCATCACCAGCAAGCCACCGGTCATGCGGACGCTGCGTTTGCGCAACAACGCCGTGACGCGCTCGGCCGCCAGCCCTGTGGCGAGCAGCACCGGCCAGGTGCCCAGCCCGAATGCCAGCATCAGCAACGCACTGTCCAGCGCGTTGCCCTGGCTCGCCGACCACAGCAATGTGCTGTAAACCAGCCCGCACGGCAGCCAGCCCCACAGTGCGCCCAGCAGCAGGGCGCGGGGCAGGTTCGACACGGGCAATAGTTTGTTGGCCACCGGCTGGATGTGCCGCCACAGGCCACGGCCGAGGCTTTCGATACGGGTCAGGCCGCTCCACCAACCGGCCAGGTACAGGCCCATGACAATCAGTAGCAGTCCGGCGAGGATGCGCATGAACATCGCCGCCGGGCTATTGGCCACGGCCCAGCCGGCCAGGCCGATCAGCAGGCCGGCCGCGGCGTAGCTGAGAATTCGCCCCAGGTTGTAGGCCAGCAACAATCGAAAGCGTCGGCTGCGTTGTTCCTTGGGAATCGCCAGGGTCAGCGCGCCCATCAAGCCGCCGCACATGCCCAGGCAATGCCCGCCACCGAGCAGGCCCAGGATCACTGCAGACACCAGCAGGGGCGCCAACTCAAACATGGGGCGGCGCCTTGTCGTCCGGTTTGGCCGGATGGCCGCTGGCCTCGTCGACCGCCGCCTTGTGGTTCGGGTCCTGATCGTCGAACAGGATGCTGTGGGCCGGGCCGTCGAGGTCGTCGTACTGACCGCTGTCGACCGCCCAGAAGAAGATGTAGATAGCGATGGCCACGATCAGCAGCGCGGCCGGGATCATCACGTAAAGGGCTGGCATCTGGACTCCATGCTCGCGCGGCTCAGGCCGGCAGCGGGCGGGTTTCTGGCGTGGTGCTGGTAGCCGGCGCGCTTGGCAGGCGAGTCAGGCGCAGGGCATTGAGCACCACGGTCAACGAACTGATCGACATGCCGACCGCAGCCCATACCGGAGTGATCCAGCCGAGGGCGGCGAACGGCAACATGAGGCCATTGTACAGCGCTGCCCACAGCAAGTTCTCAATGATGACCCGACGGGTGCGACGGGCCAGGCTGAAGGCTTGCACCAGCGCGTCGAGGCGGTTTGACAGCAGCACCGCGTCGGCACTGGTTTTCGCCAGATCGGTGGCCGAACCCATTGCCACGCTGATGTCGGCGGCGGCCAGCACTGGCACATCGTTGACCCCGTCACCGAGCATCAACACCTTGCGGCCTTCCTTGTGCAGCTGTTGCAGCACCTGCAATTTATCGTCCGGACGCAAACCGCCGCGGGCCTCGTCGATGCCCAGTTCGGCAGCGACGCTGGCGACCATCGGCGAGCTGTCGCCGGACAGCAGCAGCGTGCGCCAGCCGCGAGCCTTGCACGCGGCCAGCAGGGCGGGCGCGTCGGCGCGCAAACGGTCGTCGAGTACGAACCACGCCAGCGGCCCTTGGCTGTCGCCGAGCAGCAGCCATTGGCCGGGCTCATCGGGCATTACTGGCGTTTGAGCGCCGCCGAGTTCGCAGACAAACCCCGGCTGGCCAATGCGCAGGCGTTGGGCGCCGACCAACCCCTCAAGGCCCAGGCCCGGCGTGCTGTGAACTTCTTCGGCAGCCAGCGGTGCGCGGCCAAAAGCCCGGGCAATCGGGTGTTCGGAGCGGTTTTCAAGGGCCGCGGCGAGGCTCAGGCATTGATCGCTGGTCAGGGCCCCAAGCGGCCGGATCGAGCGCAAGGCCAGGCGGCCTTCGGTGAGGGTGCCGGTCTTGTCGAAAATCACCGTGTCGATCTGGTTCAGGCCTTCCAGCACATGGCCGCGCGTCAACAAAAGACCGAGCTTGTGCAGCGTGCCGGTGGCGGCGGTGAGGGCGGTTGGTGTGGCCAGCGACAAGGCGCACGGGCACGTCGCAACCAGCATTGCCAGGACGATCCAGAAGGCTCGCGAAGAATCCAGCTCCCACCACAGCAGGCCAATGGCGGCCACCGCGATAAGTGACAACAGCAAAAACCATTGGGCGGCGCGGTCGGCGATTTCCGCCAGTCGCGGCTTTTCGGCCTGGGCGCGATCCAACAGGCGGACGATGGCCGACAGTCGTGTGTCCTGACCCAGCGCCAGGACTTCCACGGTCAGCGCACCTTCGACGTTCAAGGTACCGGCGGTGACGGCATCGCCCGGAGTCCGTGGTTGTGGCAGGTATTCGCCGGTCAGCAGGGATTCGTCGATGCTCGACTGACCGTCGAGGATCTTGCCGTCGGCCGGCAGAATCGCGCCGGGATGCACCAGCACCTGATCACCGACGCGCAATTCACTGAGCAGAATCCGCTCACTCTGGCCGTCGGCACTCAGCCGCAGGCAGGAGGCGGGCAACAGATTGACCAGCTGTGCGGTCGCGGCGGCGGTGCGTTCCCGGGCGCGACGTTCCAGATAACGCCCGGCCAGCAAGAACAGCGCGAACATCCCCACCGCATCGAAATACAGCTCGCCGACCCCGGTGATCGAGGTCCAGATCCCGGCGATATAGGCACTGCCGATCGCCAGCGACACAGAGACGTCCATGGTCAGGTGACGGGTGCGCAGATCGCGCATCGCGCCCTTGAAGAACGGTGCGCAGCTGTAAAACACGATCGGGGTGGTCAGAAACAGCGCAACCCAGCGCAGGATGGTATGCAGCTCGGGGCTGAGGTCGATGTTGAATTCCGGCCAGGTGGCCATGGTTGCCATCATCGCCTGGAACCACAGCAGTCCGGCCACACCGAGTTGGCGCAGGGCCAGGCGGTTTTCGCTGGCCAGTTGTTCACTGGCGCGGTCGGCCTGATAGGGGTGGGCGGCGTATCCGATGTGGCGCAATTCGCTGAGCACCTGGCTCAATGGCAATTGCGCGTCGGCCCAGCGCACGTGAAGGCGATGGTTGGATAGGTTCAGGCGTGCTTCGGCCACCGCTGGCAGGGCGCGCAGGTGTTTCTCGATCAACCAGCCGCAGGCGGCGCAACTGATGCCTTCCATCAACAGCGTGGTTTCGGCGAGTTCGCCTTCGTGGCGGACAAAGGGTTGTTGCACATCGGCGCGGTCGTACAGCGCCAGCTCATCCACCAACTGCACCGGCAAGGCTTCGGGGTTGGCCGAGGCTTCGCTGCGATGCTGGTAATAGCTTTCCAGCCCACCGGCCACGATTGCCTCGGCCACTGCCTGGCAACCCGGGCAGCAGAACTCGCGGGTATCCCCGAGGACGGCGGCCGTGAAGCGGCTGCCGGCCGGGACGGGCAGGGCGCAGTGGTAGCAGGGGGTTGGACTGGTCATGTTTGTTGCCATGAAAACCATTGTGGCGAGGGAGCTTGCTCCCGCTCGGCTGCGAAGCAGTCGCAATACTGAGAACTCGCTCTGCCTGAAAGGACCGGTTTGCAGGTTTCAGGGCCGCTTCGCGCCCCAGCGGGAGCAAGCTCCCTCGCCACATTTGATCGCCTTCGCAAGTACTATTTTTTCAGGTCTTCCGCACCCTGCAGCGGCTCATCACCGAGCAGCAGATCCTTGGCATGGCTGACCTGTTCTTCTTCGAACATGCGCCAGATTTTGTCATCCTGCACGCCCAGCAATTCGACAAAGCGACGACCTTCAATCTTGTCGCTCAACTGGCCGATGTAGCGGCCTTGTTCGGTTTCGCTGCGGGCCAGGGTGATCTTGCGATCTTTCTCCGGCTGGGTTGGCGAAATCAGGTTCAGCTCAAGGGTTTTCGGCTGGCTGTTGCCGCTCAGGCGCAGGTCGACTTCGCCGGTCACGTCATCCAGATGCACACTGGCACGCAGCTGCAGGGTCTGGGCCAGCAGTTCGCGGTCCAACGAACGGTTGATGCCCTTGCCGGCCTCGTAATAATTGTCGTTGACCAGGTTGTCCGGGTTGTTCACCGCGATGGTCACCATCGACAAGGTCAAGGTCACCGAGCAGGCCAGGATGGCGATGATGATCCACGGCCAAAGGTGCTTGTACCAGGGACTTGCGGCAGTTGCAGCGGGCATGATCACTTCTCTCAACGAATTTGTGGGCCGATGAATCGGCTCTTGGCTTCAACGTGGACGTTGGCGTCATCGGCATCCTTGAGGATGAATTTCACCTCGTTGGTGCTCGACGGCAGTTGTTCCGGTGCGCTGGACAGTTCGACCGGCTGGCTGAAAATCTCCCCGGCGGCGACTTTGATCTCGCGCTTGCCTTGCAGCTTGAGGTCCGGCAGGCCGGTGGCTTCCAGCACGTACGTGTGGTCGCGCTGGTCCTTGTTCATGATCTTCAAGCTGTAGACGTTTTCGATCCGGCCTTCGGCGTTCTCGCGGTACAACACGCGGTCTTTGCTGACGTCGAAACCGACCAGCGAACGCATGAAGAACGCGGTCATCAGCAACGCGATCATCGCCAGCAGCACCGTGGCATAGCCGATCAGGCGCGGACGCAGTTTATGGGTTTTTTGCCCCGACAGGTTGTGCTCGGTGGTGTAGCTGATCAGGCCGCGCGGGTAATCCATCTTGTCCATGATGCTGTCGCAGGCGTCGATGCACGCCGCGCAGCCGATGCATTCGACTTGCAGGCCGTCGCGGATGTCGATACCGGTGGGGCAAACCTGGACGCACATGGTGCAGTCGATGCAATCGCCCAGGCCCTGAGCCTTGTAGTCGATGCCTTTCTTGCGCGGGCCACGGCTTTCGCCACGGCGCGGGTCGTAGGAGACGATCAGCGTGTCCTTGTCGAACATCACGCTCTGGAAGCGTGCGTACGGGCACATGTAAATGCACACCTGCTCGCGCAACCAGCCGGCGTTGCCGTAGGTGGCGAGGGTGAAGAAGCCGACCCAGAAATACGACCAGCCATCGGCCTGGCCGGTGAAGAAATCGAGCACCAGTTCGCGAATCGGCGAGAAATAACCGACAAAGGTCATGCCGGTCACGAAACCGATCAGCAGCCACATCGTGTGCTTGCTGAATTTACGCAGAAATTTGTTGGCGCTCATCGACGCCTTGTCGAGCTTGATACGCTGGTTGCGGTCGCCTTCGGTGACTTTTTCGCACCACATGAAGATCCAGGTCCAGACGCTTTGCGGGCAGGTGTAGCCGCACCAGACCCGACCGGCATACACGGTGATGAAAAACAGGCCGAAGGCGCTGACGATCAAGATGCCCGAGAGCAGGATGAAATCCTGAGGCCAGAAGGTCGCGCCAAAAATGAAGAATTTACGCTCCGGCAGGTTCCACCAGACGGCCTGATGACCGCCCCAGTTCAGCCACACCGTGCCGAAATACAGCAGAAACAGCCCGGCGCCGCCGATCATCCGCAGGTTGCGGAACAGGCCGGTGAAGGCGCGGGTGTAGATCTTTTCTCGAGAAGCGTAGAGGTCGACGCTGTTGTTTGCGTTCTTGGCAGGCGGAGTGACGTCGTGTACCGGAATCTGATTGCTCATCATTGCATCCCACGGCAGTGGAAAAATGCCTCGGTCAGTACGTGCCGACCGCGGTCAAAAAGAGGTGTTGCAGTGGCGCAATGATACGCCTGTAGCTCTGGGGCAAGGGTGCGACCTTTGGTCGCGTTGGGTGACGGGGGCGGATGGTGTAGCGGATGTAACAAGTCGTGACCCAGATCAATTGACTATAGCTGCTTCATGGCGCTGGCCTTGGCCGGTTACGGTGGAAAATTGGAGATCGACATATCTGTTGGTAATCCCAAAGGCCACACTAATTGTCTTGTCGTTCGTATTGCCATAAGTTTGGAGGCGCAGCATATAACGCATGTGTATTTAAATAACTATCTTGTCATGAAAAGGATTTCCATGAACTTAACCTTTAGTTCCCCGCGATGGTTGGGACTATTTTTAATATTGACCGGGTTTCCGGCATGGGCCGTTGAAGAGTTGCCCGGCCACTTGATCTTCGCCTCTGATTCGCAATATCCGTGGAGTGATCTGACCGATGCCGATATCCGTGATCCGAATGTCGAAAAGCGTTCGGCTGAGCTGATTGACGCGCAATATTCCAGTATGGCCAGTTTTCGCAAGCTCAATGGCGGCGCGGCTCGCGTACCCGTCATGATCAACGGAGACATCACGTCGTTCGGGCATGGTGGCGAACGTTCGTTCATGCGTGCCATGTTCGAGGACAAGCTGGAGGGCGCGTATGACTACGGCCTGGGTAATCATGATTACGCCAATAACGTAGATGATTGTTTTCTCAATAACTGTGCGGCTGGGAGTGTGGATGATTTAAAAAACCGTTATTGGGGGAGCGTTGATTCGATGGACTTGGCTGCCCGAGCATCGGGGCTAGGCAAGACCTATTACGGCAGCCTCGCCTATTCAAAAACCTTTGGTGATGTGCATTTGGTTCAGTTGCACAACGAGCCAACTTATACCGTCACCTTCAGCTCGGGAATTCTTAAATCGACCCACTACGAAATCACTCATGCGCTTGACTGGCTGGAGAAAGACCTGGCTCAGGCCCGGGCGAACGATAAGATCATTATCTTGAACATGCACAAGGTCTATGACTGGGCCGGTAACGCGGCCCAGATCAAGCGCTTCAGGGAGATGATCAACACCTACAAGGTTACCGCGGTGTTCGGTGGTCATGACCATTGGGGCGTTGGATGGTATGGCCGTGGGGAAGAGCTTTTTGGCGAGGTGCCGGTTTTCCTGAGTGGATCGTCTTCGCAACAAACGTATCTGATCGCCAGTTTTATCGAGGACAGGCAGAGTCTTGAGGTCAGCGTCGTCAAAAGCAACAACTGGTCCACTCGTCGAATAGCCGCCGAAGCGCGAGTGCGTAAATAACAGGAACCCACCCGCGCCTCGCGTCATCTGCACAGCCACCGCTTAAGCCGAGGGGGAATAAAAAGGCCCCGTCAACTTTCATTGGCGGGGCCTATATGCATCGCTCAGGCGTGGATCTTACTGGGCGTCTTCCGCCGGGGCTTTCTCACCATGAGAAAGGCTGTAGACGTAAGCGGCCAGCAGGTGAACCTTGTCGTTGCCTTGCAGCTGTTCTTGCGCAGGCATCTGGCCCTGACGGCCATAACGGATGGTCTGCTGCAGTTGAGCGAAGCTCGAACCGTAGATGAACGCCGCGGGGTGGGTCAGGTTAGGTGCGCCCATCGCTGGAGTGCCTTTGCCTTCCGGACCGTGGCACGCCACGCAGTTGGCGGCGAACAGTTTCTGGCCGGCAACCGGATCGGCCTTGGTGCCTTCCGGCAGCTTGCGGCCATCAAGGTTGGTCACCACGAACGCGGCAACGTCCGCAACGCCTTGCTCGCCGATCACTGCAGCCCAGGCCGGCATCACGGCGTGGCGACCGCCCATGATGGTGGTCTTGATGGTTTCTGCCTCGCCGCCCCAGCGCCAGTCGGCGTCGGTCAGGTTAGGGAAGCCGTAGGCGCCTTTGGCGTCGGAACCGTGGCAGACCGAGCAGTTGGAGGCGAACAGGCGGCCACCCATCTTCAGGGCTTGCGGGTCTTTGGCGACTTCTTCGATCGGCATGGAAGCAAACTTGGCGAAGATCGGGCCGAACTTGGCGTCCGACCTGAGCATTTCCTTTTCCCACTCGTGAACGCCGGTCCAGCCGGTCTGGCCGTTGGCGAACGCGGTCTGCTTGTCGTTATCGAGGTAGTTGTAACCCGGCAGCAGGCCTTTCCAGTTACCCAGGCCCGGGTACAGCACCAGATAGCCGAGGGCGAAGATGATGGTGCCCACGAACAGCATGAACCACCATTTGGGCAGCGGGTTGTCATACTCCTCGATTCCGTCGAAGGAGTGGCCGACCGTTTCATCGGTGGATTCGCTGCGCTGGCCCTTACGGGTGGACAGCAGCAGCCAGGTCAGGGCGAAGATGGTGCCGAGACTGAGGACTGTGACGTACAGACTCCAGAACGTAGTCATTCTTTGTTACTCCTAGAAGCTTGCTCGACGTGCTTGATGGCTTCGGGATCATCCGCGAAAGGCAGCAAGGTCGCGTCTTCAAACTCCGACTTGCGCTTGGGGCTGAACACCCATAGCGCCAGACCGATGAAGGCCACCATCACAACAACGGTGCCCAGGCCACGAATCATCCCGATATCCATCTAAATCACCGTTTGCTTTTGATGATGGTGCCCAGGCCTTGCAGATAGGCCACCAGCGCGTCCATTTCGGTTTTGCCCTTCACAGCATCCTTGGCACCGGCGATGTCTTCGTCGGTGTAAGGAACGCCGAGCGTGCGCAAGACTTCCATTTTCTTGGCGGTGTCTTTGCCGTCGAGCTTGTTTTCCACGAGGAACGGGTAGGCCGGCATTTTCGATTCGGGCACTACGTTGCGCGGGTTGTACAAGTGCGCACGATGCCAGTCATCGGAGTAACGACCGCCGACACGGGCCAGGTCCGGACCGGTACGCTTGGAACCCCACAGGAACGGGTGGTCCCAAACGCTTTCACCGGCGACCGAGTAGTGGCCGTAACGTTCGGTTTCAGCACGGAACGGGCGGATCATCTGCGAGTGGCAGCCGACACAACCGTTGGCGATGTACACGTCGCGGCCTTCCAGTTCAAGGGCGGTGCGCGGCTTCATGCCCTCGACCGGCTTGTTGGTGACGTCCTGGAAAAACAGCGGAACGATTTGAGTCAGGCCGCCGATGCTGACGGCGATAACCATGAAGAAGGCCAGCAGGCCAATATTCTTCTCGACTGCTTCATGCTTCATCAGTGAGCTCCAACTACAGCAATCTGTTCAGCAGCTTTGGCTTCAGCCGGGTTCGAGGCACGTACGGTACGCCATACGTTGTAAGCCATGAACAGCATGCCGCTGGCAAAGAACGCACCGCCCAGGGCGCGAACGATAAAGCCAGGGTGGCTGGCTTGCAGCGCTTCAACGAACGAGTAGGTGAGGGTGCCGTCGTCGTTGATTGCACGCCACATCAGGCCCTGGGTGATGCCGTTGACCCACATCGACGCGATGTACAGCACGGTACCGATGGTCGCGAGCCAGAAGTGCGTGTTGATCAGGCCGATGCTGTGCATCTGCGCACGACCGAACAGTTTCGGGATCATGTGGTAGATGGCGCCGATCGAGATCATTGCTACCCAGCCCAAAGCGCCGGCGTGTACGTGGCCGATGGTCCAGTCGGTGTAGTGCGACAGCGAGTTCACGGTCTTGATGGCCATCATCGGGCCTTCGAAGGTCGACATGCCGTAGAACGCCAGCGATACCACGAGGAAACGCAGGATCGGGTCGGTGCGCAGCTTATGCCAGGCGCCCGACAGGGTCATCATGCCGTTGATCATGCCGCCCCAGCTTGGTGCCAGCAGGATGATCGACATTGCCATGCCCAGGGATTGAGCCCAGTCCGGCAGTGCGGTGTAGTGCAGGTGGTGCGGACCGGCCCAGATGTACAGGGTGATCAGCGCCCAGAAGTGCACGATCGACAGACGATAGGAGTAGATCGGACGCTCGGCCTGCTTCGGAACGAAGTAGTACATCATCCCCAGGAAGCCGGTGGTCAGGAAGAAGCCTACGGCGTTGTGGCCGTACCACCACTGGATCATCGCGTCAGTCGCACCGGCGTAGGCCGAGTAGGACTTGAAGAAACTGACCGGCAGGGAGGCGTGGTTGACGATGTGCAACATCGCCGTCACGACGATGAAGGCACCGTAGAACCAGTTACCGACATAGATGTGCTTGGTCTTGCGCTTGGTAATTGTGCCGAAGAACACCAGACCGTAAGTAACCCAGACGATGGCCAGCAGAATAGCCAGGGGCCATTCCAGTTCCGCGTATTCCTTGGTGGTGGTGTAACCCAGCGGCAAGGTCACGATCGCGCCGACGATCACCGCTTGCCAACCCCAGAAGGTGAAGGCCGCGAGGCTGTCGGAAATCAGTCGCGTTTGGCAGGTTCGCTGCACGACGTAATAGGAAGTGGCAAACAGTGCACAACCACCGAAGGCGAAAATCACCAGGTTGGTGTGCAACGGGCGTAAGCGTCCAAAAGTCGTCCACGGCAGACCGAAGTTCAATTCCGGCCATACGAGCTGTGAGGCGATGAAGACACCAAGCCCCATGCCAAGGATCCCCCAGACCACCGTCATGATGGCGAACTGGCGGACTACCTTATAGTTATAAGCAGTCGGACTGATTGCTGTGCTCATTCTAAGGTTCCACGGTTTGGGTGTTTTATTAGGAGTAAAAATCGGCCGCAAGTATGGAGAAAGCGGGGGGTCATTGCAACGCGCCATGACGTGGGTCAATGCTTTCAAAAGCTGATTCTGCGGCCTTTCCATGCGCCGCGTAAGGACAAAATTGCCCTCGGACAAATGTCGCAACGGATGAAAATGGTGAGGGGGTCAGGTCGGATGTAACGGGGTGTGTTCAAACACAACGATCGGGCGATGGATGGCAATTGGCACGGCAGCCGGTATCTACCAGCCTTTGCGGCCTGTCATCGAGCAGATTCGTCGAACACATCGGGTTGGGTCGACCTGGAACCGGCGCTGACCAGTCCGTATCGCAGGGAAGCTTAGACCCGAATCCGGCGAACCGAAAGGAAGACCAAGGGAGGGTGCGACAATGCGTCGCAAAGGGGCAGGGAACTGCCGCATCCGGGTGAATGCGGCAGCAGAGCGGTCGGGATTTATTCTCTTTTGCCTTCAGCCTGTAAACGCTCGGTATTCAGGCCTTGAGACAGGCTGTACACGTAAGCGGCCAGCAATTGCACCTTGTCGTTGCCGAGCAGTTCGTTCTGCGCCGGCATATGGCCCTGGCGACCATGACGGATGGTTTGTTGCAGTTGCGCCAGGCTTGTACCGTAGATAAATCCGGCCGGTTGCGTCAGATTCGGCGCCCCCATGGCTTCAGTGCCCTGGCCGTTTGCCCCATGACAGGCTACGCAGGTGGTGCTGAACGCTTGCTGTCCAGCGTGCAGATCAGCTGTGTTGTCGGCAGGCAAGGGCAGGCCGGCCAGTTCATGACGCACATAAGCGGCGACGTTTTTCACGCCGGCGTCGCCGAGGATTTCACCCCAGGCCGGCATCGCGGCCATGCGACCACTCATGATGGTCGTTTTGATCATGTCGGCATCGCCGCCCCAGCGCCAGTTGCTGTCGGCCAGGTTCGGGAAACCAAACGCGCCCTTGGCATCCGAGCCGTGGCACACCGAGCAATTGGACGCAAACAGGCGACCGCCCATTTTCAGCGCTTGCGGGTCCTTGGCCACTTCTTCGACGGGCATGGCCGCAAATTTGGCGAAGATCGGCCCGAACTTCGCGTCAGCCTTGTTCATCTCCTTTTCCCATTCGTGGACGCCGGTCCAGCCGTCCTCATAACCGGGCAATATGCCTTTCCAGTTGCCCAGGCCCGGGTAAAGCACCAGATAGCCGACGGCAAACACCAACGTGCCGGCGAACAGCATGAACCACCACTGCGGCAGCGGGTTGTCGTACTCCTCGATGCCGTCGAAGCTGTGGCCCATGGTCTGGTCGGTGCTGCCCTTGGTTTCCCCTCGGCGCGTACCGATCAGCAACCAAGTCAGGCCGATCAGGCTGCCGATGGTCAGTACGCAGATCCACGTACTCCAGAAGGTGGTCATGGCCGGGTGCTCCTCGTGGCGGATTCTTGTTGGGTGCTGTTTTCGGATTGCGGCTCGTCGGCGAACGGCAGCAGGCGCGCTTCGGCGAATTCCGGGTTGCGCTTGCTGTTGAACACCCACAGGGTCAGGCCGACGAAGGCCACGAACACCACGACCGTGCCCAGGCCGCGGATCATTCCACTGCTCATTTCGCTTACTATTTCAAAGGGCATGGACATGGCTCACCTCTTGCTCTTGATGGCAGTGCCGAGCACTTGCAGGTAGGCGACCAGCGCGTCCATTTCGGTCTTGCCCTGGAGCGAGGCGACTGAGCCTGCGATGTCTTCGTCGGTGTACGGCACGCCGAGGGTGCGCATGGCGCGGATCTTGGTTTCGGTGTGGCTGCTATCGACCTGATTGGCCACCAACCATGGGTAGGCCGGCATCTTCGATTCCGGCACCACGTTGCGCGGGTTGTACAAGTGCGCGCGGTGCCAGTCTTCGGAGTAACGACCGCCGACGCGCGCCAGGTCCGGTCCGGTTCGTTTCGAGCCCCAGAGGAACGGGTGATCCCAGACACTTTCCCCTGCCACCGAGTAGTGGCCATAGCGCTCGGTCTCGGCGCGGAACGGGCGGATCATTTGCGAATGGCAACCGACGCAGCCTTCGCGGATGTAAATGTCGCGACCTTCCAGTTGCAGCGCGGTGTAGGGCTTCATGCCTTCCACCGGTTTATTGGTCACGTCCTGAAAGAACAGCGGGACGATCTGGGTCAGGCCGCCGATGCTCACGGCCAGCACCATCAGCAACATCAGCAGGCCGACGTTTTTTTCGATTGTTTCGTGTTTCATGGCGGACTCCTCAGGCGATCTGCGCGGCAGCGGCGGCTTCGGCAGGCTGCGAGGCCCACACGGTGCGCCAGGTGTTGTAAGCCATCAGCAACATGCCGCTGAAGAAGATCGCACCGCCTACCAGTCGCACGACGAAGCCTGGGTGGCTGGCCACCAGGGTTTCGACGAAGGAATAGGTCAGCGTGCCGTCCTCGTTGACAGCGCGCCACATCAGACCCTGGGCGATGCCGTTGACCCACATCGACGCGATGTACAGCACGGTGCCGATGGTCGCCAGCCAGAAGTGCGCGTTGATCAGGCCGATGCTGTGCATCTGCGTGCGGCCGAAGACTTTCGGAATCATGTGGTAGAGCGCACCGATGGAAATCATCGCCACCCAGCCGAGCGCACCGGCATGCACGTGGCCAATGGTCCAGTCGGTGTAGTGGGAGAGGGCGTTCACTGTCTTGATCGCCATCATCGGCCCTTCGAAGGTCGACATGCCGTAGAAGGCCAGCGACACCACGAGGAAGCGCAGGATCGGGTCGCTGCGCAACTTATGCCAGGCGCCCGAGAGCGTCATCATGCCGTTGATCATCCCGCCCCAGCTCGGCGCCAACAGGATCAGCGACATCACCATGCCCAGCGACTGCGCCCAGTCCGGCAGCGCGGTGTAGTGCAAGTGGTGCGGGCCGGCCCAGATGTACAGAGTGATCAGCGCCCAGAAATGCACGATCGACAAACGATAGGAATACACCGGGCGCTCGGCCTGTTTCGGCACGAAGTAGTACATCATCCCGAGGAAACCGGCGGTGAGGAAAAAGCCTACGGCGTTGTGTCCATACCACCACTGCACCATGGCATCGGTCGCACCGGCGTACACCGAGTAGGACTTGGTGAAACTCACCGGCAACTCAAGGTTGTTGACGATGTGCAGGATCGCCACGGTGATGATGAATCCACCGAAGAACCAGTTGCCGACATAGATGTGTTTGGTCTTGCGCTGCATGATCGTGCCGAAGAACACGACGGCATAGGCCACCCAGACGATGGTGATCAGGATGTCGATCGGCCATTCCAGCTCGGCGTATTCCTTGGAACTGGTGTAACCCAGTGGCAGGCTGATGGCCGCCAAGAGAATCACAAGCTGCCAGCCCCAGAAGCAGAACGCGGCGATCTTCGGTGCGAACAGGCGGGTCTGGCAGGTGCGTTGTACCGAGTAGAACGAACTGGCGAACAGGGCGCAACCACCGAAAGCGAAGATCACCGCGTTAGTGTGCAGCGGGCGCAGACGGCCGAAGCTGGTCCACGGCAGGTTGAAGTTGAGTTCAGGCCAGACCAATTGGGCGGCGAGAAAAACCCCGAGCCCCATGCCGACGATGCCCCACACCACCGTCATAATGGCGAATTGGCGGACCACCTTGTAGTTGTAGGCGGTACTGATAGAAGTGTTCATGGTTCCCCATCCACGGTTCAGCCGAAGTGAGAACGTTTGCGCAAGGCAACGCTCCCTTCGCCTGGAGTTATAGGCAGACTAAAAGCGAGGCAAGCATGGACAAAGAGCACAAGGCCAGTATTGACGGGGATCAATGGGCGCAGTGTGTCCGGGATCATGGATGGTTGTGGAATGCCGCCACAGCGCCGGCCTCGGCAACGCTGATTCTCGCTCACGGCGCCGGTGCGCCGATGGACAGCGGCTGGATGAGCGACATGGCTGCGCGCCTTGCTGCGCATGGGGTCAACGTGTTGCGTTTCGAGTTTCCCTACATGGCACAGCGGCGTATCGATGGCGGTAAGCGTCCTCCGAACCCGGCACCCAAACTGCAGGAATGCTGGCGTGAGGTGTATGCCGTGGTGCGACGCCATGTCGCTGGGCGCCTGGCCATTGGCGGCAAGTCCATGGGCGGGCGGATGGCGAGTTTGTTGGTCGATGAGTTGGGCGCGGATGCGCTGGTGTGCCTGGGTTATCCGTTTTATGCGGTGGGCAAACCGGAGAAACCGCGGGTCGAGCATCTGGCGGCGCTGAAGACCCGGACGTTGATCGTGCAGGGGGAGAGGGATGCGTTGGGTAATCGTGAAGCCGTGGAGGCTTACACATTGGCCCCGGGTATCGAGGTGTTCTGGCTGGCGGCAGGGGACCATGATTTGAAGCCGTTGAAGGCTTCGGGGTTTACCCATGAGCAGCATCTGGACGCGACAGCGAAGAAGGTTGCTGGATTTCTGTGAGAAACAAGATCAAAAGATCGCAGCCTTCGGCAGCTCCTACAGGGTGTACGCCGTTCAAATGTAGGAGCTGGCGCAGCCTGCGATCTTTTGACGTTGTTGTCAGCGGTTAAACCGCTCCACCAACGAATACTGGGTGTTCGCGGTCTTGGTCAGTTCTTCACTCAACAGCGCCGAGTGCTGTGCCTGTTCCGAGGTCTGGTCAGCCAGTTGCGAGATGTTGCTGATGTTGCGGCTGATTTCTTCGGCCACTGCACTTTGCTCTTCGGTGGCGGCAGCGATCTGGGTGGTCATGTCGGTGATATTGGCCACCGCTTCGCTGATGCCCACCAGTGCCTGGTCCGCTTCCAAGACCCGCGCCACACCTTCTTCGGCCTGGCGATGGCCAGTCTCCATGGTTTGCACCGCGGTGCTGGCGGTTTGTTGCAGCTTGGCAATCAGGGCGTGGATCTGCCCGGTGGATTCGCTGGTGCGTTGCGCCAGTTGGCGCACTTCGTCGGCCACCACCGCAAAGCCACGACCCATCTCACCGGCGCGAGCCGCTTCAATCGCGGCGTTCAAGGCCAGCAGGTTGGTCTGGTCGGCGATGCCTTTGATCACATCGACCACGCCGCCGATTTCGTCGCTGTCCTTGGCCAGTTGCGTGACCGTCAGGCCGGTTTCACCGACCACCACCGACAGGCGCTGAATGGCTTCGCGGGTTTCCCCGGCGATGTCACGACCGCGCCCGGTCAGGCGATTGGCTTCCTGAGTGGCGTCGGCGGTGCGCTGCACGTGGCTGGCGACTTCCTGAGTGGTGGCAGCCATCTGATTCACAGCGGTCGCCACTTGCTCGGTTTCGATGCGTTGACGTTCCAGGCCGGTGGAGCTGTTGTGGGCCAGGGTGTCGGACTGTTTCGCTTGTTCGGTCAGGTGTTCGGCGGTGTCCTGCAAACGGGTCAAGCAGGTTTTCAGGCGTGCTTCCTGACTGAGGATCGACATCTCCAGGCGTGCCTGGGCACCGCGGCTGTCGGTGTACATCTGCGCGATCAACGGGTCGGACGTGGTCTGTTCGGCCAGGCGCAGCAAACGCTTGATCCCGCGCTGTTGCCAGCTCAAACCCATCAAGCCCAACGGCACCGAGAGGCCGGCCGCGAGGGCGAAGCCCCATTGAGAGTTGAGCGAAGCGCCGACCATGAAGCTCAACTGGCTGACCAGAATGAACGGCAGCCAGTCTTGAAGCACCGGTAGCCACTTATCCGTTTGAGGAACGGCTGACTTGCCTTGGTTGATGCGTTGGTAGAGCGCTTCGGCACGGCGGATCTGTTCGGCGGTGGGTTTGACCCGCACCGACTCGTAACCGATCACCTGATTGCCGTCGAACACCGGTGTGACATAGGCGTTAACCCAGTAGTGGTCACCGGTCTTGCAGCGATTCTTGACAATGCCCATCCATGGCAAGCCTTGTTTCAGTGTGTCCCACATGTGCGCGAACACCGCCGCCGGGACGTCGGGGTGACGGACCAGGTTATGCGGCGCACGGATCAATTCCTCACGAGAAAACCCGCTGATTTCGACGAAAGCGTCGTTGCAGTAGGTGATCACGCCCTTGGCATCGGTGGTGGAAATCAACCGTTGCTGAGCCGGGAAGGTCCGTTCGCGTTGTGTAATGGGCTGGTTGTTACGCATGGCTTTTTTCAATCCGCAAGGCTTTGAAGGCGTATCGGCATCGTCAGGTATTTATTGAAATGTTTTTTTCAAAAATCAGTGACGCGTCGCAAAACGACCATTGCGTCAGCCGGCGAGCATCGGATAAGTGAACAGCCCGAAATGCAGCAGATTCAAACCAAAGTGGGTGGCGATGGCCGCGCCCAACCCACCAAAACGATAGGCCAGGCCATAACCGACACCCGCGAGGCCCGCCAGCAACACCCATTGCCAGCCAGCGCCCAGATGAACGAGGCCGAACAGCATTGATGCGAGCAACAAGGCAAGATTTTCGCCATAAGGCAGCTGTTTGAACTGTCGGCTCAGACCGCCCTGGATGTAGCCGCGAAACAACGCTTCTTCCACCAGGGTCACCAGCAACAGATTGTTCAGTACCCACAACCAGGCTTGATCCGGCCACTTCGGTGCCCAACTGATTACGCCCAGCAACAGCGCGCCACCCAAGGCCAGCACGGCGCTTATGGCCAGGGCGAGGGCGGTGGCATAAACGGACAGTCGCAACGAGCGTCGGCCGATAATCCATGGACAAACCAGCAACAGCCAGAAGCCGATCAGCGGTTTGTCCTGATTCAGGTACATCGCAAACGGTACTGCATCGTCGGTGAAACGCTGGGGATTGATGGCGCGACCATTGTAGAAGCCGGGAAGCCAATGGATAGCCAGCGCCACCGCCAGGACGATGAACAAGCCGTGGCCGAGGTGGCGGCCAACGGGGACGTGTTGTTGGCGAACGGCGAAACCGGCGATCAGCAGCAACGCGAAAGAGATAGCGGCGAGCCAGCCGAGATGGCCGTAGATCAAAGCCAGGCCGTAGCCAATGGAGAGAAGTGCCAGATAAGTCCATGGCAGAGCGATCATTTGAAGTCCTTGTTTCAGAGATTCTGCGGATTGCCTCAGTCCCTGTGGGAGCCCTGTGGGCGAGGGGGCTTGCGCCCGTTGGGCTGCGAAGCAGTCCCAAAATCTCTGATGTACCAAAGATCTTGTGAGTGCTACGCACTCAAACGGGGGCAAGCCCCCTCGCCACAGGGCTCCCACAGTTGATCTGTGATCGACACAAAACTAATGGGCGCACGATTATAGAGACGTCCACCGCGTAAACAAAAACACCGCCCGAAGGCGGTGTCGTTGTCAGCAGGCTGTTACGAGGCAATCAATTGCCGCAACACATAATGCAAAATCCCGCCGGCCTTGAAGTACTCCACCTCATTGAGGGTATCGATCCGGCACAACACCTCGACCTTTTCCTTGCTGCCGTCTTCGCGGGTGATGACCAGTGACAGGTTCATGCGCGGAGTCAGTTCGACGCCCGTCAGGCCAAGGATGTCCAGGGTTTCCTTGCCGGTGAGGTTCAGGCTCTTGCGGTTCTGATCCAGCTTGAACTGCAACGGCAACACGCCCATGCCCACCAGATTGGAGCGGTGAATCCGCTCGAAGCTTTCGGCGATGACCGCTTTGACCCCCAGCAGATTGGTGCCCTTGGCCGCCCAGTCGCGGCTCGAGCCGGTACCGTATTCTTGCCCGGCGATCACCACCAACGGCGTACCTGACGCCTGGTAACGCATGGCCGCGTCGTAGATCGGCAGTTTCTCCCCGGTCGGAATATAAATCGTGTTGCCGCCTTCTTCGCCGCCGAGCATCTCATTGCGAATCCGGATGTTGGCGAAGGTGCCGCGCATCATCACTTGATGATTACCGCGACGCGAGCCGTAGGAGTTGAAGTCCCGCGGTTCCACCCCTTGCTCGCGCAGGTAATGGCCGGCAGGGCTGTCAGCCTTGATGTTACCGGCCGGGGAGATGTGGTCGGTGGTCACCGAATCGCCGAGCAGCGCGAGGACTTTCGCCCCTTCGATGTCCTTGACCACCGGCGCAGGGCCGCCGATGTCATCGAAGAATGGCGGATGCTGGATATACGTCGAATCGTTGTTCCAGACATACGTCGCCGCCTGTGGCACTTCGATCGCCTGCCACTGCTCGTCGCCGGCAAATACTTCGGCGTACTCCTTGTGGAACATCGCGGTGTTCACCTGAGTCACCGCGTCGGCGATTTCTTTAGTGCTCGGCCAAATGTCTCGCAGATAAACCGGGTGGCCGTCCTTGTCGTTGCCCAAGGGTTCGCTGCTGATGTCGATGCGCACCGTGCCGGCCAATGCATAGGCGACGACCAGGGGCGGGGAGGCCAGCCAGTTGGTTTTCACCAGCGGATGCACGCGACCTTCGAAGTTGCGGTTGCCCGAGAGCACCGAGGCAACCGTCAGGTCGGCTTTCTGGATGGCTTTTTCTATCGGTTCCGGCAACGGTCCGGAGTTGCCGATGCAAGTGGTGCAGCCATAACCGACTAACGCAAAACCGAGTTCATCAAGGTATTGAGTCAAGCCGGCTGCCTTGTAGTAGTCGGTCACCACTTTCGAGCCGGGGGCCAGTGAACTCTTGACCCAGGGTTTACGTTTGAGGCCTTTCTCTATGGCTTTCTTCGCCACCAGACCCGCGGCCATCATCACGCTGGGGTTGGAGGTGTTGGTGCAGGACGTGATTGCAGCAATCACCACCGCGCCGTTTTTCAGCCGATACGTACGGCCTTCGTGATGGTAGTCCGTTTCACCGACCAGATCGGCGTTACCCACCGCGACGCCACCGCCACCCTCACTTTCGAGGCGACCTTCTTCCTTGCTGGAGGGTTTGAATTGCAGGCCGAGAAAGTCAGTGAACGCTTGCGCGACATTCGGCAACGAGACGCGGTCCTGCGGGCGCTTCGGCCCGGCGAGGCTGGCCTCGACGCTGCCCATGTCCAGGGCCAGGCTGTCGGTGAACACTGGTTCCTTGCCGGGCAGGCGCCACAGGCCCTGGATCTTGCTGTAGGCCTCCACCAGTTTCACGGTTTGCGGGGTGCGGCCGGACAGGCGCAAGTACTCCAGAGTCACCTCGTCCACCGGGAAGAAGCCGCAGGTGGCGCCATATTCCGGGGCCATGTTGGCGATGGTCGCGCGGTCGGCCAGCGGCAGATCGGCGAGGCCGTCGCCGTAGAACTCGACGAATTTGCCGACCACGCCTTTCTTGCGCAGCATTTGGGTAACGGTCAGCACCAGGTCGGTGGCGGTGATGCCTTCCTTGAGCTTGCCGGTGAGTTTGAAGCCGATCACTTCCGGAATCAGCATCGACACCGGTTGGCCGAGCATCGCTGCTTCCGCTTCGATCCCGCCCACACCCCAGCCGAGCACGCCGAGGCCGTTGATCATGGTGGTGTGGGAGTCGGTACCCACCAGGGTGTCGGGGAAGGCATAGGTGCGACCGTCCTCGTCCTTGGTCCAGACCGTGCGGCCCAGATACTCCAGGTTGACCTGGTGGCAGATGCCGGTGCCAGGCGGCACCACGCAGAAATTGTCGAAGGCGCTCTGGCCCCAGCGCAGGAAGGCGTAACGCTCGTGGTTGCGCTGCATTTCGATGTCGACGTTCTGTTCGAAGGCGCTTGAACTGGCGTACTTGTCGACCATCACCGAGTGGTCGATCACCAGGTCCACCGGCGACAGCGGATTGATTCGCTGCGGGTCGCCACCGGCCTTGGCCATGGCGGCGCGCATGGCGGCCAGGTCGACCACGGCGGGGACGCCGGTAAAATCCTGCATTAATACCCGCGCCGGGCGGTACTGGATTTCGCGATCGGAGCGACGCTCCTTGAGCCAGGCGGCAATCGCCTTGAGGTCGGCGCCAGTAACGGTTTTCTCGTCCTCCCAGCGCAGCAGGTTTTCCAGCAACACTTTCAACGACATCGGCAGCTTGTCGAGGTCGCCCAGGCTTTTGGCGGCTTCGGGAAGGCTGAAATAGTGATAAGTCTTGTCGTCGACTTGTAAGGTTTTAAGGGTTTTCAGGCTATCGAGGGACGGCATTGAAATGACTCCTTTAAATCCGCACGGCTACGGACTGAGGGAACGAACTGAGGCTTAAACCTAGTCCTGTTTGATGCTTAAGGCTAATTACTGGACCCTAAGGACAAGTCCAAGGTTCCGATCTCGGCTATCATGCGCCGGTTTTCGTGACAGGCTTTGCTTCAACGCAAGTCTGGGCATCGCGCAGTGGCTGAATTCTTCGCCAACTGCCCAGGAGTAAGAATGAACACCCTCTTTATGCATTGCCGGCCGGGCTTCGAAAGCGAAGTCTGTTCCGAGATTTCCGAACATGCCGCACGGCTGAACGTGGCCGGTTATGCCAAGGCCAAAACCGCCAGCGCCTGCGCCGAATTTATCTGCACCGAGGAAGACGGCGCCGAGCGCCTGATGCGTGGTCAGCGTTTCGCCGATCTGATCTTTCCGCGCCAGTGGGCTCGCGGGATCTTCATCGATCTGCCGGAAACCGACCGCATCAGCGTGATCCTTGCGCACATGGCGGACTTCCCGCTGTGCGGCAGCCTGTGGCTGGAAATGGTCGACACCAACGATGGCAAAGAGCTGTCGAACTTCTGCAAGAAATTCGAAGGCCACCTGCGCAAGGCGCTGATGGCGGCCGGCAAACTGGTGGAAGACGCCCACAAGCCACGGCTGTTGCTGACCTTCAAGAGCGGCCGCGAAGTGTTCATGGGCCTGGCGGAATCTAACAATTCGGCGATGTGGCCGATGGGCATTCCACGTCTGAAATTCCCCCGTGAAGCGCCGAGCCGGTCGACCCTCAAGCTGGAAGAGGCCTGGCACCATTTCATCCCCCGCGACCAGTGGGACGAGCGCCTGCACAGCGACATGACCGGTGTCGACCTCGGCGCTGCACCCGGCGGCTGGACCTGGCAATTGGTCAACCGCGGCATGCTGGTGACCGCCATCGATAACGGCCCGATGGCCGAAAGCCTGATGGACACCGGTTTGGTGCAGCATTTGATGGCTGACGGTTTCACCTTCAAGCCCAAGCAACCAGTCGACTGGATGGTCTGCGACATCGTCGAGAAACCGGCGCGCAACGCGGCGATGCTGGAAGAATGGATTGGCGAGGGGCATTGCCGGGAAGCGGTGGTCAACCTCAAACTGCCGATGAAACAGCGTTATGCCGAAGTGAAGCGCTTGCTGGAACGTATTGCCGACGGGTTCAAGGCGCGAGGCATTCGGGTCGAGATCGGCTGCAAGCAGCTGTACCACGACCGGGAAGAAGTGACCTGCCATCTTCGCCGTCTCGACGTAAAGAAACCCAAGTCCCGCTGAACCACACGGACCTCTGTGGGAGCGAGCCTGCTCGCGATAGCGGTCTAGAAGACAGTATCAATGTTGGATGTGATGCCCTCATCGCGAGCAGGCTCGCTCCCACAGGTCCGATGTATGACACAGATGACGTTAAGCCCGGCAATGCGCGACAATGCCGGCAAGTTTCAGGAGTAAATCATGAGTGAAATGATCGATACGCCGGTAGACGGCACCCTCGACGCCACCGGCCTCAATTGCCCGGAACCGGTGATGATGCTGCACCAGCACATCCGTGACCTGGTGCCTGGCGGCCTGCTGAAGGTGATCGCCACCGACCCGTCGACCCGTCGCGACATCCCCAAGTTTTGCGTGTTTCTCGACCACGAACTGGTCGCGCAGCACGAAGAGGCAGGCACCTACCTCTACTGGATTCGCAAGAAACTCGCTTAACCCGCCGAACGACTGATGCGGATCCGCTTGCGTGCACTGCGCGTCAGGCGGATCGACAGCATCAGCGCCGCGCAACTCAAGCCGACGATCAAGCCCTGCCACAGCCCGCTCGGGCCGCTCGGCGCACCGAGCCAGTCGGTCAGGCCCAGGGCGTAACCCACCGGCAAACCAATCCCCCAATAAGCGAACAGCGTCAGGATCATCGTCACCCGCGTGTCCTGATAGCCACGCAGTGCGCCAGCCGCCGTCACCTGGATCGCATCGGAAAACTGGAACAGCGCCGAATACACGATCAGCATTGCCGCCACTCGAATCACCGTCGGGTCGGCGGTGTAAATCGCAGCGATGGGTTCACGCAGCAACAGCATCATGCTCGCCGACAGGCACGCATATGCCAGGGCGGTGCCCATGCCGACACCGGCGGCGAAACGTGCTTCGCGTGGTTCCTCACGGCCGAGCGCCTGGCCGACCCGCACGGTCACGGCCATGCCGAGGGAGTAGGGGATCATGAACACCAGCGAGCTGAAGTTCAGCGCGATCTGGTGCCCGGCGACCACGGTGGCGCCGAGGCTGCCGATCAGCAGGGCGATCACGGCGAAGATGCTCGACTCGGCGAACACCGCGATACCGATCGGCAGGCCGATGCCCAGCAAACGCTTGATCACTGACCACTGTGGCCAGTCGAAACGGCTGAACAACTGGCTCGCCTGATAGGCCGGCGCCCAGCGCTCCCAGCCGGCCATGCCCAGCGCCATCACCCACATCACAATCGCCGTGGCCCAGCCGCAGCCGACGCCACCCATGGCCGGCACACCAAAGTGGCCGTAGATGAAAATGTAATTGAGCGGAATGTTCAGCGCCAACCCACACAGGCCAAGGACCATGGCCGGCCGGGTGCGACCCAGGCCATCACTGAAGCAGCGCAGCACGTGATAGAACGCGACGGCAGGCAGGCCGCTGGCGATGCCGTGCAGATACTGCATGCACGGGCCGATCAGCTCGGGGTCGACCTTCATGATGTGCAGGATCGGTTCGGCGCTGAACAGCATGCCGGTCGCCATCAACCCCACCACCAGCGCCAGCCACAACGCCTGACGCACGATCGGGCCAATCTCGCTGTGAGTGCCGGCGCCGAAACGCTGGGCGACTTTCGGGGTGGTGGCCAGCAGTGTGCCGGTCATCAGCAGAAAAACCGGTACCCAGATCGAGTTGCCCAGCGCGACGGCCGCCAGATCTCGAGGCCCGACACGACCGGCCATCACCGCATCGACGAAGCCCATGGCGGTGGTCGCCAGTTGCGCGATCATGATCGGCAACGCCAGGCCGAGCAGGTTTTTCAGCTCCAGGCGAACCCGGGCCGGGCGGTTGAGGGAAATAGCGGTGGGGCGGTCAGTCACGGAATTCAAGGCGAAACGTCCAAAGGATTTTGATGCGCAAGGCGGCGCATTCTACGCCTTGACGCAGTGGTCAGGAAAAGTCCTGTGTTAGGGATTTGTAATCGGTTTTGCAGATGTTCCCACCCTCTGTGGCGAGGGAGCTTGCTCCCGCTGGGTTGCGCAGCAGCCCCAAAATCAGCCCCCCCTTTTTTCAGACATACCGCGGCATCAGTCTTTACGACTGCTTCGCAGCCGGACGGGAGCAAGTCCCTCGCCACAGGGACAGGTGGTGCTTTTGCACCTGAGGTGAACAATGCCTGCTGGCCCATCACGGTCATCTCCGCCTACACTGCCGATCCGCCAAAGGAGCCTGCCATGCTGATTGTTGCCGACGAAAATATCCCGCTGCTCGATGCCTTCTTCGCAGGTTTCGGTGAAATCCGCCGGGTGCCTGGACGTGCCATCGACCGCGCCACTGTCGAGCAGGCCGATGTGCTGTTGGTGCGCTCGGTGACCAACGTCAACCGCGAATTGCTTGAAGGCAGCAAGGTGCGCTTCGTCGGCACCTGCACCATCGGCACCGATCACCTGGATCTGGATTACTTTCAACAGGCCGGTATCACCTGGTCCAGCGCGCCAGGCTGCAATGCCCGGGGGGTGGTCGATTACGTGCTGGGCAGCCTGCTGACCCTGGCCGAAATCGAAGGTGCCGACCTGACTCAACGCACCTACGGTGTGGTCGGCGCCGGTGAAGTGGGCGGGCGGCTGGTCAAGGTTCTGCAAGGTCTGGGCTGGAACGTGCTGGTCTGCGATCCCCCACGGCAAGCCGCTGAGGGGGGCGAATACGTCAGTCTCGAGCAGATCATCGAGCAATGCGACGTCATCAGTCTGCACACCCCGCTGGACAAGCAAGGCCCTCAGGCGACCTGGCATCTGTTCGATAAGAACCGGTTGAACCAACTCAAGCCCGGCACCTGGCTGATCAACGCCAGTCGCGGCCCGGTGATCGACAACGCCGCCCTGCGCCAAGTGCTATTGCAACGTGAAGACCTGCAAGCGGTGCTGGATGTCTGGGAGGGCGAGCCCGAGGTCGATGTGGCACTGGCCGAGTTGTGTGTGCTGGCGACGCCGCACATTGCCGGTTACAGCCTTGACGGCAGGCAGCGCGGGACGGCGCAGATCTATCAGGCGCTTTGCGAGTTCCTTGAGCAGCCGGAACAGATCAACCTGAACGACTTGCTGCCGGCGCCATGGTTGTCGGCAGTGACGTTGAACGCCGACAGCGATCCGGCCTGGGCACTGGCGATGTTGTGCCGGGGCGTGTACGACCCACGCCGTGACGACGCGAATTTCCGTCGCAGCCTTGTAGGCAACGTGAGCGAGCAGCGTGCGGCATTCGATGCACTGCGCAAGCATTACCCTCTGCGGCGTGAGATCGATGGGTTGAAGGTGCGGATCGAGGAGGATTCGCCGGCGTTGCAGCGGATCGTGGCGGCGTTGGGTGCTACGACTGTCTGAAAATCGAGGTGGCCCCATCGCGAGCAGGCTCGCTCCCACAATAGATCTTCAGTGAATATAGGTTTTCTATACGACTGAGTTTAAATGTGGGAGCGAGCCTGCTCGCGATGGGCGCACCACCATTTCCGGAAAAGCACCCATAAAAAACCCGGCCATCAGAGCCGGGTCAAGAAGACGGTGGCTATATCACTCTTGTTCGGCAGGCTTGACCAATCGCTTTTCCAGTTCGCGGCAAGCGTCCTGGATCATGTTTTCAGTGATCGGTACTTCGTGCCCATCCTTATCAATAATCGAGCAACCCAGAGACTGGTCTGGCTGCGTGCGGATCACTGGAATCTTGTCATCGCTGCTGTTTTGCAAGGACATGGCCTGTCTCCTCATCAGGTTGTGTGCTTACTGTAAAACCGCCAAGTGACCGGGCTGTGACAACTCCCTGCGATCTTTCAGGTCGGCATCTTCAGTCCATCAGAAATACCCTGACGTTTCCACCCGGACTTTAGACCAATAATCTCTAGCCACTAGTCTTGGCGGTCATAATTAACCCGACTCATTATGATTTACAGCGTTTAACTCCATTGACCGGTGTAGGCTTGGTCGAGTTAAAACCATTGGTTGCGCCATCGGATGATCTTCATGCTCTCTTCCCGTCACCGCCGCGCCATTCGTCTGGCCAGCCGTTTCCTCGCGCCTTATCGCTGGCCGGCTTTGGGTGCCTTGCTGGCGTTGATCGTCACTGCCGGCATCACTTTGTCCATGGGGCAGGGGATTCGCCTGCTGGTGGATCAGGGTTTCATGACCCAGTCGCCGCATTTGCTCAACCGATCCATCGGCGTGTTCATGCTGCTGGTGATGGGGCTGGCGATTGGCACCTTTGCACGGTTTTACCTGGTGTCGTGGATCGGCGAGCGCGTTGTCGCCGACATCCGCCGTCGGGTGTTCAACCATCTGGTCTACCTGCATCCGGGGTTCTATGAAGACAACCGCAGCTCCGAGATCCAGTCGCGGCTGACTGCCGACACCACGCTGCTGCAATCGGTAATCGGCTCTTCGCTGTCGCTGTTCCTGCGTAATGGGCTGATGGTGATCGGCGGGATTGTCTTGCTGTTCATCACCAACCCCAAACTCACCAGCATCGTGGTGGTCGCGTTGCCGCTGGTGGTCGCGCCGATCCTGATTTTTGGTCGCCGGGTGCGCACCCTGTCGCGTCTGAGCCAGGACCGGATTGCCGAAATCGGCAGCTATGTCTCCGAAACCCTGAGCCAGATCAAAACCGTGCAGGCCTACAACCATCAGGTCCAGGACGAGCAACGTTTTGCCACGACCGTGGAAGAGGCTTTCAACACTGCCCGCAAGCGCATCTTCCAGCGCGCCTGGTTGATTACCCTGGTGATCCTGCTGGTGTTGGGTGCGGTCGGGGTAATGCTCTGGGTCGGTGGCATGGATGTCATCGCCGGGCGGATTTCCGCGGGTGAGCTGGCAGCGTTCGTCTTTTACAGCCTGATCGTCGGCGGTGCCTTCGGCACGTTGAGTGAAGTGATCGGCGAACTGCAGCGTGCGGCAGGGGCAGCGGAGCGGATTGCCGAGTTATTGCGTTCGGAAAACATCATCCAGCCACCGACCCGGGGCCTGGTGACGTTGCCTGAGCGGGTGAAGGGCGATCTGGTGCTGCAAGATGTGCGTTTTTCCTACCCGTCGCGTCCGCAAAGTTATGCTGTCGATGGTCTTGATCTGACTATCAATGCTGGCGAAACCCTTGCATTGGTCGGGCCGTCCGGTGCCGGCAAGTCGACGGTGTATGACCTGCTGTTGCGCTTTTACGACCCCATCGAAGGACGCATCCTGCTGGACGGTGTGCCGCTGACCCAGCTCGATCCTCTGGACCTGCGTCGCTGTTTTGCCCTCGTCTCGCAAACCCCGGCGCTGTTCTTCGGCAGCATCGAAGAGAACATTCGCTACGGCCACCCGACGGCGACTTTGGCTCAGGTCCAGGAAGCCGCGAGAATCGCCTATGCCCACGACTTCATCGAGCAAATGCCCAACGGCTACCAGACACACCTGGGCGACGCTGGTCTCGGTTTATCCGGCGGGCAACGCCAGCGCCTGGCCATCGCCCGGGCGCTGCTGGTGGACGCGCCGATCCTGCTGCTGGACGAAGCCACCAGCGCCCTCGACGCCCAAAGTGAGCACCTGATCCAGCAAGCCCTGCCCAGCCTGATGAAAAATCGCACCACACTGGTCATCGCCCACCGACTGGCCACAGTGAAAAACGCCGACAGGATCGCGGTGATGGACCAAGGGAAACTGGTGGCGGTGGGGACGCATCAGGAGTTGATTGCCAGTAATGCGCTGTATGCACGGTTGGCGGCGTTGCAGTTCAATGACGGCAAAGCCGAAACCGATCTGCGAGTGTAGGCACTGCCGGTTCGGGACGATCTTTTCGATTCCATCAAAGATCGAAAATGGCCACGAGGTTTAAATAAATGCGGCCGCGTTCGGGCATTATGTCGGCCTCTGTTGCGAGCCTGGATGAGGATATGAGCCGTTATCAACCACCGTTGACCCTGACCACAAGAATATTGGCGTTGATCGCTGAGATCAGTGAACAAATTGGTCAGCTTTCGGCGATGGATGATCGTCGGCAGACGCCTCAACTGCGCCGTAGTAATCGAATTCGTACGATTCAGGCTTCTTTGGCGATCGAGAACAACACCCTGAGCATTGAACAGGTGACTGCCGTTCTGGCAGGGCAGCGAGTGCTTGGCCTGCCACGAGAAATCCAGGAAGTACGTAACGCTTTTACAGCCTATGAATCCATGCCGCAGTGGCAGCCGAGCAGCCGGTCCGACCTGCTCCAGGCGCATGAGTTGCTGATGCGGGGATTGATTGACGACTGTGGGCAGCTTCGTCGAGCCGGGGTGGGCATCTACCGTGGCGAGAAATTGGTTCATATGGCGCCGCCACCGAGTCGCGTTGGGCATTTGATGGATGATTTGCTGGCATGGCTCGCAGCTTCGGACTGGCATCCGTTGATCACTAGCTGTGTTTTCCACTACGAGTTTGAGTTCATCCATCCTTTCGCCGACGGTAATGGGCGTATGGGTCGCCTTTGGCAGACCTTGATACTCAGTCAATGGCGACCGGTGCTGGCTTATCTGCCGGTCGAAGCGGTAATTCGAGAGCAGCAGGACGATTATTACGCCGCATTATCGGCTGCCGACCAATTGGCCGAATCAACTCCTTTTGTCGAGTTCATGCTGCGAGCGCTGAGCCTTGCCCTTCTGGAGGCCGCCAGGAGCGAGCCAGTAACCGACCAAGTAACCGACCAAGTAACCGACCAAGTAGCGAAATTGCTTTGGGCTCTCGATGGAAGCGGTCCGCTGAAGGTCAGTGAGTTGATGACAGAGGTCGGATTGGCTCACAAGGCAACGTTTCGGGCTAACTATCTCAAACCGGCGTTAGCCGCCGATTTGATTGAAATGACAAACCCCGAGTCGCCCAATAGTCCGGCTCAACGGTATCGCTTGACCGGACTTGGCAAGCAGACCGCGGCACGGTCAAGATCTGTGTAGGCGCTGCCGCAGGCTGCGATCTTTTGATCTTGCCTTGTGCTGCAAACAAAAATGCCCGCCTCGAAAGAGGCGGGCATTTTTTACAGTTGCGGAAAAGATCGCAGCCTGCGGCAGCGCCTACAGATCATTGATCGTCGAAATACCGTTCATGCCAATCCACCAACGGTTGTGGTGAGTTGAGCTTCTGGCCGTAGATCACCGAGTACGACAGCACGTTTTGCACGTACTGCCGGGTTTCGTCGAACGGGATGCTTTCCACCCACACATCGAAGCTCAGGTGATCGGCGCCACGCAGCCATTGACGTACGCGGCCGGGGCCGGCGTTGTAAGCGGCGGAGGCTAGGACACGGTTGCCGTTGAACTGGCTGTGGACCTGGCTCAGGTAAGCGGCACCGAGCTGAATGTTCTTGTCCGGATCGAACACTTGCTGCGGCGAAGCGAGGGGAATGCTGAACTTGCGCGCGGTTTCCTTGGCGGTGCCAGGCATCAGTTGCATCAAGCCACTGGCGCCGACACCAGAGCGGGCGTCGTCCATGAAGGCGCTTTCCTGGCGGGTGATGGCGAACACCCAACTCGAGTGCAGGCCACGGACCTTGGCTTCGCGCACCAGGGTTTCGCGGTGGGCCATCGGGAAGCGGATGTCCAGGTCGTCCCAATACTGCGCCTGACTGATGGTACGGATCGCCGGAAAATACCATTTCAGGTCGTAAGCCAGTTTCGCCTGGGCGACCATTTCGTCACGGCTGAAGTGCCGGCTGACGTGGTACCACTCGCGCCGACCATCGACGATCTGCCCGCGGGCATGGAATTCCAGGGCCCGTCGCACGCCCGGGGTATTGCGCACCTTGTTGATCAGCGCCTGACTGAGCACCAGCGGTTTGTTGTTCAGCGAATAGGGGGATTGCGAGCGATCAGCCGCCAGGAAACCGTAGAAGTCGCGCTCGCGAGCCAGGCCCTTGTAAAGCGTCTGTGCTTCCGGATTCTGTGGCTGCGCCAGCTCCAGGCTGCGAGCCTGCCAGTAACGCCAGCGGTTGGTGGTGGCCAGGTCCTGGGGCAGGCGGCGGGTCAACTGATAGGCATCGTCCCAACGGGCCAGGCGCAACAGCAGGCGCAAACGCCATTCGGAAACGGTGTTGTCCCGCAGCTCCGGGTCGTATTTGGTCATTACATCGAGCGCGCGGCTGTCGAAACGACGAGCGAGGGTCAGCCCGATTTCCCGGGCAATCGCGACTTTTTCGTCGCGGGAGAAGTGCATGCTGCTGGCGTAACCGTCGAGCAGGGCCATGGCCTTGTCCGGATCCTGACGGGCCAGGCGGCGCAGGCCGAGGCTGACAATGTCGGACATCGGTTCATCGGCCGGGATGAAGCGCGATGGCTGATTGAGCAGCTCGGGATTCTGTGCCACATCCACTAGCAGGCGACCGCGCGGGGCGAGTGTCGTCAGGCTATTGATCAGGCTGTTGGCCAGCGGATAGTTGCGTGCCTGGGCGGCGAGCTTGGTGCGTTCCCAGCGTTTCTGTTCAGTCAGTTGGCCATCGGCGGCCCACATGCCGAACACACCATCGCAAGCGTCGGGTTGGGTTTTGCCGGTCAGCCAGAGTTTATCGGCGTTGGCGTAGCCTTCAGCCTTGCGGTTATGGCTGATCTGATACTGCGCGTTCAGGCAGTCCAGTTCGGTGAAATTGAGTTTGGGGTCATAATATTTGACGAAGGTTGCCCAATCGCCGCGTTCGGTCAGCCAGCGCAGCCAGCGCAACTTCATCCAGTTGGCTTGCGGCAGGTCGCCATGTTCGGCGAGGAATTTCTCGATTTCGGCGTTGCTCGCGGTTTTCAGACGCGCGGTCAATTCGTCATAGGCCAGATAGGGCTCCAGCGGATAATCGCGCAGGGCCTGGCTGTAACGGAAATAAGGGCCGGAATCGCCTTTGGCCAAGGCACGCTTGGCTTCATCGTAATACTGGCGTTGAGTGGACAGGTCCACCGCCTGGGCGGTTTGAGCGGCAGCGGCTGTAAGAAGCAAACACGAAAAAAGATTGAAAAGGCGACTGCGCATGAGACGTCCGGGCAGAGAAATCATGACAAGTGCCGGCGAGAGCGGCACTGAATTATCTGTAGCTTAGCCTTTTGCCAGCAGCGGGCGAAAGCTTTGCCGAGCTGTCGGCACAAGTTCGCAACAATTGTTGTGCAGAGTGCTTCGACATTGAAATTGCCGGCCTTCTGAAGCCTCAAGTCAGGTAGAATGCGCGCCCGGTTTTTGGAGAAGCTCATGACCCTGCTCAAATTCAGCGATGTGTCCCTTGCTTTCGGCGCTATGCCGTTGTTGGACAAGGTGTCCTGGCAGATCGCCCGTGGTGAGCGGGTGTGCATCATCGGCCGCAATGGCACTGGCAAGTCCAGCATGATGAAGCTCGTCAAGGGCGACCAGAAGCCTGATGAGGGCTCTGTTTGGCGCGCACCTGGCCTAAAGATTGGCGAATTGCCGCAAGAATTGCCGGTAGCCGACGAGCGGACCGTGTTCGACGTGGTTGCCGAAGGCCTGGACGGTGTCGGCGAGCTGCTCGCGCAGTATCACCACCTGAGCCAGAACATCGTCACCGACGCCGACCTGGACAAACTGATGCATGTCCAGCACGACCTCGAAGCCCGCGACGGCTGGCGTTTGCAGCAACTGGTCGACAGCACCTTGAGCCGTTTGCAACTGCCGGCCGACAAGACCCTCGCCGAATTGTCCGGCGGCTGGCGTCGCCGCGTCCTGCTGGCTCAGGCCCTGGTTTCCGAACCGGATCTGCTGCTGCTCGACGAACCGACCAACCATCTGGACATCGGTGCCATTGCCTGGCTCGAAGAAGCGCTGAAGGATTTCCAGGGCGCCGTGCTGTTCATCACGCACGACCGTTCATTCCTGCAGAACCTCGCGACCCGCATCCTCGAACTGGATCGTGGCGGCCTGATCGACTGGAACGGCGACTACGCCAGTTTCCTCGTGCATAAAGAGGCGACTCTGGCTGCTGAAGAAACCGCCAACGCGTTGTTCGACAAGAAACTGGCCCAGGAAGAAGTCTGGATCCGCCAGGGCATCAAGGCTCGCCGCACCCGTAACGAAGGCCGCGTCCGCGCCCTGAAAGCCTTGCGCGTCGAACGTAGCGAGCGTCGTGAGCGCACCGGCAAGGCCAACATTCAGCTGGACACTGCTGACAAGTCCGGCAAGCAGGTGATGGTCCTCGAGAACGTGAGCTTCGCTCACCCGGGTGGCCCGTTCCTGATCAAGGATTTCTCGATGGTCCTGACGCGCGGCGACCGTATCGGTCTGCTCGGCGCCAACGGTACCGGCAAGACCACGCTGCTGAAACTGATGCTCAGCGGTCTGCAACCGACCAGCGGCACAGTGGAAGAGGGGACGCGCATCGACGTGGCCTACTTCGACCAGTTGCGCCATCAGCTGGACCTGGAAAAGACCGTGATCGACAACGTGGCCGAAGGTCGCGACTTTATCGATATCGATGGTCAGAGCCGCCATGTGCTGAGCTACCTCGGCGACTTCCTGTTCAGCCCGCAGCGTGCCCGCACGCCGGTCAAGGCGCTGTCCGGTGGTGAGCGTGCCCGTCTGTTGCTGGCCAAACTGTTCAGCAAGCCGGCGAACCTGCTGGTACTCGACGAACCGACCAACGATCTGGACGTGGAAACCCTCGAGTTGCTGGAAGAGGTCTTGCTGACTTTCAACGGCACCGTGCTGATGGTCAGCCACGACCGGGCATTCCTCGACAACGTGGTCACCAGCACCCTGGTCTTCGAAGGCGAAGGCAAGGTTCGCGAATACGTCGGTGGTTATCAGGACTGGCTGCGTCAGGGCGGCTCGCCGCGCCTGTTGGGCGTGACCGAGAGCAAATCCGGCAAGGCCGACCTGAACTCGGCTGTCGTCACTGCTGAGCCAGTGCCAGTCGCTGCGGTAGTAGAGGCGCCGGTGGCAAAGAAGAAGCTCAGCTACAAGTTGCAGCGTGAGCTGGAAATGTTGCCGAGTCAGATCGAGGCCATGGAGCAGCAGATCGCGGTGGTTGAAGCGCAGATGGCGGATGCCGGCTTCTATCAGCGTCCTGCTGCCGAGACGGCTGCGGTGATCGCTCAGCTGGAGCAGTTGCAGGCTGAACTCGACGTGATGGTCGAGCGCTGGGCCGAGCTGGATGCCTGATTGATCCGGCGATAAAAAAGCCCGGCGTTCAGTGATGAACGCCGGGCTTTTCGTATGAAATGCGATCTATTGGCTGTGTTAGATCCCCTGTGGGAGCGAGCCTGCTCGCGAAGACGGTTTAACATCCAACAGATCTGTCGACTGTTACACCGCCTTCGCGAGCAGGCTCGCTCCCACATTTTAGTATTGTGTTGTCAGCTTTTGATCAGGCGCACCGCCAGCACATCGCAAGGCGCGCCGTGGAGTACGTCATTGGCGGTGGAGCCGAGCAACAGTGCCAGACCGTGTCGGCCATGACTGCCCACCACGATCAGGTCGCACGTTTGCTCCTTGGCAAGGTGGTGAATCTCCTGACGCGGCTGGCCGTAGGTCAAGTGGCTGTATTCCTTGGAGAGCTCCGGATACTTCAGGATCAATCGCTCAAGGCGCTCTTTGGCCTGATCGAACTGTTGCTGCTGCAACTGGGAAAGGTCCATCGGTACGTCGCCGCCAAAGGCCATGGCCATCGGTTCGACGATATGCACCAGGGACAGCTTCGCGCCATTGCTCACCGAGAGTTCGCGAGCTCGGTGGATTACAGGATCGCACTCTTCGGTTAGATCTACAGCGACCAGAATGTGGTGGTAGGGCATGAGGTGCTCCTCCTGAGAATTGCAATATTGGTAAGTATGGCTGGTTTCAAGCGCATTGGTTTCAAAGTGACTCAATGGGCTCATCAAGAATCGGGAGTACAGATATGACGGTCTGGATAGTGGTGTCAATCCTGCTGGTGGTCTTGAGCCCACTGGCCTGGTTGCGACCGTCGCGTGCCCAGAGCGGGCGCATGGCCCTGCGCATGGAGGCGCGGCGCATTGGCCTGGCCATGCAGCTGGCGCCCCAGGAATGGCCGCACTGGCTGAACGAGGAGCCGCCGAGTCCTTGCGCCCAGTACCATCGGCCGCGCCGTGGCACGCGACCGGCATGCTGGAGTTATTGGCAGAAGGCGCCGGGCGTGTGGGTCAATCAGTGGCAGGAGGTCTGTGAGGATGGAATGCTGCTGAATCATTTCGAAAAATTGCCTGCCAACGTCTACAAGGTTGAAGCAGACAAGCAAATGATTGCCCTGTATTGGGGCGAGAAGGGCGAATCGAATGTTTTGCGGGACATTGATGCGCTGCTGAAAGCGCTGGCCTGAAATCCAATCCCCCGTAGGAGCTGCCGCAGGCTGCGATCTTTTGATTTTGTTTTTAAGAGCCACATCAAAAGATCGCAGCCTGCGGCAGCTCCTACACATTGGCGCGCCGTCGTCCGGCAGACAGGCAATAAAAAGCCCGACATCATCATCGGGCTGAGGTTGGCCAGGCAGGCCGGTAATTCTTTGTGCGCTGATCTTACGCTGGGCATTCGTCAAAGCGTTCAAATTTTTTCTTCAGGGTCCCGCCAGCGTAGCTTGTTAAACACCGGCTGCCGGTAATTAGGGCGACTTTTCTAACTATTGATTCTATGAATGGCCTCACATGCATGAGCGTGTTGTAGGGCTTCGTGGTACGGAAGTGACCGGAAAGTCGCGTTTCAACCAGTATTTTGGGCGATTGACAATTGCCGGAAATTCCGTGAAGGTGACATACCCAAATCAAACGGGCGTATGAATTGAGCGTTTGTATTACAGATCGCTCCTACAGAATCCCGACTATCGCGTTGGCGGGTGTGCCGGGTGAGTTGGCGTTAGCATCGACGATAAACGTCCCTGCCGAGCCAATCGCCTGCGTCCGACGTGTACTGTTCAGCTTCCATATCGTGGAGATCAGTTGATGATTTACGAAGGTAAAGCCATCACGGTTAAGGCTCTTGAAAGTGGCATCGTCGAATTGAAATTCGACCTCAAGGGTGAGTCCGTCAACAAGTTCAACCGTCTAACCCTGAACGAACTGCGTCAGGCTGTAGACACCATCAAGGCAGATGCTTCGATCAAGGGTGTGATCGTCAGCAGTGGCAAGGACGTGTTCATCGTCGGCGCCGACATCACCGAATTCGTCGACAACTTCAAGCTGCCGGATGCAGAGCTTGTCGCTGGTAACCTCGAAGCCAACAAGATTTTCAGCGATTTCGAAGACCTCAATGTCCCGACTGTCGCCGCTATCAATGGCATCGCATTGGGTGGCGGTCTGGAAATGTGCCTGGCGGCAGATTTCCGCGTCATGACCAATACCGCCAAAATCGGTCTGCCAGAAGTCAAACTGGGCATCTACCCAGGCTTCGGCGGTACTGTGCGTTTGCCGCGCATCATCGGTGCCGACAACGCCATCGAGTGGATTGCCGCCGGTAAGGAAAACCGCGCTGAAGACGCGTTGAAAGTCGGTGCCGTCGACGCCGTGGTCGCGCCAGACAAATTGCAGGAAGCGGCTCTGAACCTGGTCAAAGGCGCCATCTCCGGTGAATTTGATTACAAGGCCAAGCGTCAGCCGAAGCTCGAAAAGCTCAAGCTCAACGCCATCGAACAAATGATGTCGTTCGAAACCGCCAAGGGTTTCGTGGCCGGTCAAGCGGGCCCGAACTACCCGGCACCGGTTGAAGCGATCAAGACTATCCAGAAAGCCGCGAACTTCGGTCGCGACAAGGCTCTGGAAGTTGAAGCCACCGGTTTCGTCAAACTGGCCAAGACCTCTGCCGCGCAGAGCTTGATCGGTCTGTTCCTGAATGATCAGGAACTGAAGAAAAAGGCCAAGGCCTACGATGAAATCGCCAAGGATGTGAAGCAGGCCGCCGTATTGGGCGCCGGCATCATGGGTGGCGGTATCGCTTATCAGTCGGCCTCCAAAGGTACGCCGATCCTGATGAAAGACATCAACGAGCACGGCATCGAGCAAGGTCTGACTGAAGCCGCCAAGCTGTTGGTGGGCCGCGTTGATAAAGGTCGCATGACTCCGGCGAAAATGGCCGAAGTGCTCAATGGCATTCGTCCGACCTTGTCCTACGGTGATTTCGGCCACGTCGACCTGGTCGTCGAAGCCGTTGTCGAGAACCCGAAGGTCAAGCAAGCCGTTCTGGCCGAAGTTGAAGACAAGGTCAAAGAGGACACCATCCTCGCGTCCAACACCTCGACCATTTCCATCACCTTGCTGGCCAAGGCCCTCAAGCGTCCGGAAAACTTCGTCGGCATGCACTTCTTCAACCCGGTGCATATGATGCCGCTGGTTGAAGTGATCCGTGGCGAGAAGTCCAGCGAAGTGGCCGTTGCCACTACCGTTGCCTACGCCAAGAAAATGGGCAAGAACCCGATCGTCGTCAACGACTGCCCGGGCTTCCTGGTCAACCGTGTGCTGTTCCCGTACTTCGGCGGTTTCGCCAAACTGGTCAGCGCCGGCGTGGACTTCGTCCGCATCGACAAGGTCATGGAAAAATTCGGCTGGCCAATGGGCCCGGCGTACCTGATGGACGTGGTCGGCATCGACACCGGTCACCACGGTCGCGATGTAATGGCTGAAGGCTTCCCGGATCGTATGAAGGACGATCGCCGTTCGGCCGTTGACGTGCTCTACGAAGCCAAGCGCCTGGGCCAGAAGAATGGCAAAGGCTTCTACGCCTACGAGACCGACAAGCGCGGCAAGCAGAAGAAAGTCGCCGATCCTTCGGTACTGGAAGTGCTCAAGCCAATCGTGTTCGAACAGCGCGAAGTCACGGACGAAGACATCATCAACTGGATGATGATCCCGCTGTGCCTGGAAACCGTGCGTTGCCTGGAAGACGGCATCGTCGAAACCGCCGCCGAAGCCGACATGGGCCTGGTCTACGGTATTGGTTTCCCTCCATTCCGTGGCGGTGCGCTGCGCTACATCGACTCGATCGGTGTTGCAGAGTTCGTTGCCCTGGCTGACCAGTACGCTGATTTGGGCGCGCTGTACCACCCGACCGCGAAGCTGCGTGAAATGGCCAAAAACGGTCAGAGCTTCTTCGGTTAAGCGCCCACACTAGAGCGAGAGTGAAAGTATATGAGCTTGAATCCTAGAGACGTCGTGATTGTCGACTTCGGTCGTACGCCGATGGGCCGCTCCAAGGGCGGCATGCACCGCAACACCCGCGCCGAAGACATGTCGGCGCACCTGATCAGCAAATTGCTGGAACGCAACGTCAAGGTCGACCCGAGCGAAGTCGAAGACGTGATCTGGGGCTGTGTGAACCAGACCCTGGAGCAGGGCTGGAACATCGCCCGCATGGCGTCCCTGATGACGCAGATCCCGCACACCGCCGCCGGCCAGACCGTCAGCCGTCTGTGTGGCTCGTCGATGAGTGCTCTGCACACCGCTGCGCAAGCGATCATGACCGGTAACGGTGACGTGTTCGTGGTTGGTGGCGTCGAGCATATGGGTCACGTGAGCATGATGCACGGTGTCGATCCGAACCCGCACATGTCTCTGTACGCGGCGAAAGCCTCGGGCATGATGGGCCTGACCGCAGAAATGCTCGGCAAAATGCACGGCATTACTCGCGAACAACAGGACGCCTTTGGCGTGCGCTCCCACCAGCTCGCCCACAAAGCGACTCTGGAAGGCAAGTTCAAAGACGAAATCATCCCGATGCAGGGCTACGACGAGAACGGTTTCCTGAAACTGTTCGACTACGACGAAACCATTCGTCCGGAAACCACCCTGGAAAGCCTGGCAGCTCTGAAGCCAGCGTTTAATCCGAAGGGCGGCACCGTGACAGCCGGTACTTCGTCGCAGATCACCGACGGTGCTTCGTGCATGATCGTGATGTCGGCGCAGCGTGCCCAGGACCTGGGCATCCAGCCGATGGCGGTGATTCGTTCGATGGCAGTGGCAGGTGTGGACCCGGCGATCATGGGCTATGGTCCAGTACCGGCAACGCAGAAAGCACTGAAGCGCGCGGGTCTTGGTATCAACGATATCGACTTCTTCGAGCTCAACGAAGCTTTCGCCGCACAGGCGCTGCCAGTGCTGAAAGATTTGAAAGTGCTCGACAAGATGAACGAGAAGGTTAACCTGCACGGCGGCGCGATCGCCCTGGGTCACCCGTTCGGTTGCTCCGGTGCCCGTATCTCCGGCACTTTGCTGAACGTGATGAAGCAGAATGGCGGCACCTTCGGGGTGGCTACCATGTGCATTGGTCTCGGCCAAGGCATCTCCACCGTCTTCGAACGCGTTTAAGCGTTTCGCTGATGGAAGCCGGGGCCAAGTGCCCCGGTTTTTGTTTTTCCGGATTTATTTTGTTTTTATTTTGAAAAAATTTCAGTGAGGGCCAAAGCATGCCGATACAACCTGGGCTCTACGAACATTACAAAGGTCCGCAGTACCGCGTATTCGCTGTTGCGCGGCATTCGGAAACCGAAGAGGAAGTAGTCTTTTACCAAGCCCTGTATGGCGATTACGGCTTTTGGGTGCGCCCCTTGAGCATGTTCCTGGAGTCGGTCGAGGTTGACGGCGAACAGGTGCCACGCTTTGCTTTGGTGCAAGCCGAACCGAGCGTTTTTCCGCAGCCATAAGGGGAGTGCGCGCAGAACCCTGCGCTTGACCTCACCTTGTAGCCACTATATATAGCGGTGCCGCGTCAGGCGCCAACCGCCTTTCACTTCTAGAATTCAGGAATTTTCTGATCCATGGGCAAATCGCTGGTCATTGTGGAATCCCCGGCTAAGGCCAAGACCATCAACAAGTATCTGGGTAACCAATACGTGGTGAAGTCGAGTATCGGCCATATCCGAGACCTGCCCACCAGCGGTTCGGCTAGCGCCAGCAAAGAGCCTGCCGCCAAGCGCGGCAAGGCCGCCGCAGGTGAAGGTCCGGTGCTCACGCCGAAAGAGAAAGCGCGCAAGCAGCTGGTCTCGCGCATGGGTGTCGATCCCGATCATGGCTGGAAAGCCAAGTACGAGATCCTCCCGGGCAAGGAAAAAGTCATCGAAGAGCTGCGCCGGCTCGCCAAAGATGCTGACACCATCTATCTCGCAACCGACTTGGATCGCGAGGGGGAAGCCATTGCCTGGCACCTGCGCGAAGCCATCGGTGGTGACGACAGCCGCTACAAGCGCGTGGTGTTCAACGAAATCACCAAGAAAGCGATCCAGGAAGCCTTCTCCAAACCGGGCGAGCTGGACATCGATCGAGTAAACGCCCAGCAGGCGCGTCGCTTCCTCGACCGCGTGGTGGGTTACATGGTTTCGCCGCTGCTATGGGCCAAGGTCGCCCGTGGCCTGTCCGCCGGTCGCGTGCAATCGGTTGCCGTGAAGCTGGTGGTCGAGCGTGAGCGTGAAATTCGCGCGTTCAACCCGGAAGAGTACTGGGAAGTTCATGCCGACCTCGGCACCGCCAAGGGCGCGACCGTGCGTTTCGACGTGGCCCGCGAGAAAGGCGAAGCCTTCAAGCCGCTGAACGAAGCCCAGGCCATGGCCGCGCTGGAAAAGCTCAAGGCTTCCAGCTACAGCATCGTCAAGCGCGAAGACAAGCCGACCAGCAGCAAGCCGTCGGCACCGTTCATCACTTCCACCCTGCAACAGGCCGCGAGTAACCGCCTGGGCTTCGGTGTGAAGAAAACCATGATGATGGCCCAGCGTTTGTACGAAGCCGGCTACATCACGTATATGCGTACCGACTCCACCAACCTCTCGGTCGATGCCGTGGCGATGGCGCGTACCTATATTGAAGGTGAGTTCGGCAAGAAATACCTGCCGGAAAACCCGAACGTCTATAGCAGCAAGGAAGGCGCACAAGAGGCTCACGAAGCGATTCGTCCGTCCGACGCCAATACCGAGCCAAGCAAGCTGTCGGGCATGGAGCGTGATGCGGAGCGGCTTTACGAGCTGATCTGGCGCCAGTTCCTGGCCTGCCAGATGCTGCCGGCGCAATACCTGTCGACCACAGTCACCGTCGGTGCCGGCGACTTCGAGCTGCGTGCCAAGGGCCGCATCCTGAAGTTCGACGGTTACACCCGCGTCATGCCGCAAATTGCCAAGCCTGGCGATGACGACGTGCTGCCGGACATGGCCCAGGGCGACGCGATGAAGCTGATCAAGCTTGATCCGACCCAACACTTCACCAAGCCGCCGGCGCGTTACTCGGAAGCGAGCCTGGTTAAAGAAATGGAAAAACGCGGCATCGGTCGTCCTTCGACCTACGCGGCGATCATTTCGACCATCCAGGACCGCGGCTACGTGGCGCTGCACAACCGTCGTTTCTATTCGGAAAAGATGGGCGACATCGTCACCGAGCGTCTGGCCGAGAGCTTCTCCAATCTCATGGACTACGGCTTCACCGCCGGCATGGAAGAGAACCTCGATGACGTGGCCCAGGGTGAACGCGACTGGAAAAACGTGCTCGACGAGTTCTACGGCGACTTCAAGAAGAAACTCGAAGTGGCAGAAAGCGCCGAAGGCGGCATGCGCGCCAACCAGCCGGTAATGACTGACATTCCGTGCGTGTTGTGCGGTCGTCCGATGCAGATCCGTACTGCGTCGACAGGCGTGTTCCTCGGTTGCTCGGGCTACAGCCTGCCGCCGAAAGAGCGCTGCAAAGCCACCGTCAACCTGGTGCCTGGCGATGAAATCGCCGCGGACGACGAGGGTGAATCCGAGTCGCTGGTCCTGCGTGGCAAGCATCGCTGCCCGATCTGCAGCACGGCCATGGATGCTTACCTGCTCGACGAGAAGCGCAAGCTGCACATCTGCGGCAACAACCCGGATTGCTCTGGCTACGAAATCGAAGAGGGCACCTACCGCATCAAGGGCTATGAAGGCCCGAGTCTGGAATGCGATAAGTGCGGCAGTGAGATGCAGCTCAAGACCGGTCGTTTTGGCAAGTTCTTCGGTTGCACAAATCCGACCTGCAAAAATACCCGCAAACTGCTGAAAAGCGGTGATGCGGCGCCGCCGAAGATGGACCCGGTGAAGATGCCTGAGCTCAAATGCGAAAAGGTCAACGACACCTACATCCTGCGCGACGGTGCTTCCGGCCTGTTCCTGGCGGCCAGCCAGTTCCCGAAAAACCGTGAGACCCGTGCTCCATTGGTCATGGAGATCGTGCCGCACAAGGATGAGATCGATCCGAAGTACCACTTCCTCTGCGAAGCGCCGAAGAAAGACCCGGACGGTCTCCCGGCAGTGATCCGTTACAGCCGCAAGACCAAAGAGCAGTACGTGCAGACAGAGGTCGACGGTAAGCCGACTGGCTGGAAGGCGTATTACGACGGTGGCAAGTGGACGGTTGAAGACAAGCGTCCATCAGCCAAGGCTTAAAAGGCTGGACACAAAAGGCCGCATGACAACCCTCGGGTTTTCATGCGGCCTTTTGTTTTGGGCTTGCGGGAAGCTCAGGTGATCCACGACACTGTCTGACCTGCGTGAAGCAATTATTTCGTTGTGGAGGCTGCCGTCATGGCCCACGAACTCTATACCCGTACCAACCAGAAGATTTATTTCGCCGGCCTGTCGCTGGAAGCGCTCGCCAAAGCCGAAGAGGGGCGGGCGATGAACTCCCTGGCGCTGATTCAGGCCGGGCGCGAATCGGCGTTGTTTCACCTGTACGGTGCGCTGTTGGGACTGTGCCATGAAATCGCCGGTTTCTATCGCCTGCCTCAGGCCAATGCGCCGCGGGCGGAGATGCTGCTGACCCGCGAAGTGCTGGAAACCATCGCTATTCCGGAAATGGCCGAGATGGTCGAACTGGCGCAAAACCCTGAAACCTGGCTGGCCAAGCTGCTATCGGCACATGCCGCACTGTTTCAGCCGCCTCGCGCTCCGCACAAGCCCAAGGGCGATGTGACGCAGCCGCTTATTCTGGCCGTTAATCTGGATGAAGAAGAGGCGCCCGAAGAGCTGAGTCGGGAAGAGCTGGAGAGCTGGCGTCAGAACCTTAAAGGTCTGGCGATTCGGTTTCGCGAAGGGTTGAACGAGTGCTGAAGGATTGAGTGTTTAGGGAAGGGTCTGCTCAAGGAAGAGTGATGTCAGAAATTTCTCTTCGTGATGGCATTTGGTCAAGATCCCGAGCGAAGCTTGGCTGATGCCTATATAATCCCCGCCTTTCGTGGAGAACAGACCTTTATGCCAACGTCCTTTCTAGAAATTGTCGAGTTACCAGACGGCCGAATCGAGCTGCGCAGGGCCGAGGACGAAGGTTCTCTGGTTACTTTGGATTTCTCCGAGGATGCCAAGGTTTTCCTGCAAGGCCAGCATGTGGAAGTCGCCAAGGCGATGTTGAGCGTCGGTGTTCAGATGGCAGGACGCCTGGTTGAAGGCGAATTTGATAAGGAAGAGGGGCCGCGGGTTCTTCATTGATCCCGCCCGTCGGATTCTTCGGATACCTCTACAAATTGGCTTCTCTATCCCTGGAGAAGCCCCGCGCTGTTCAGCGCGCACAGTATTTGTCAGTTAGCCCAGTCGAATATTCAGACTTTGCGCATCTCCGATACGGGCGGCGCTGATCAACTGTTGCCGCGATGTTGTGCTCAGCGGGTTAAGCCAGCTGACGACCGTATGGCTGCGGCCAAGTCGCAAGGCTTCGCAGGTCAACTGCTGAGCGCTCTGCGTGCCGCGCGGTTGCAGGAGCAGAATGCGCTCACGGTTCAGGCCGGCGTCGCGTAACCAGGCTTGTGTCAGGCTGGCGGGCGGGGCGATTAGCGTCAGCCAGCGCGCATCCTGATCCTGACTCAGTTCCCTGAGAATCGGTGCCAGAAGGTTCAGGCAGTTCCCGGCCGCGCCGCGCAGTGATAGCTCGCTGAAGACTTCGGGCTCGGCGCTCCAGGGCGATTCGACCACGTCTTTCAGGATCGGCGCCAATGGCTGTGCCATGAACGCCTCAAACAACGGCAGTTGGGCTTGCTGTGAGGTATGTGGGAACTGCATAAAGCCTCCTTTAGCGGCGAATCACGCCGACACTCAAGCCTTCGATAACCAGCTCCTGATCTTTCAGGTTGACTTCGATAGGTGCGAATTCAGGGTTTTCGGCAATCAACCAAACCTTGCTGCCGTCGCGCTTGAAGCGCTTGACGGTCACTTCGTCGCCGATCCGCGCCACCACGATCTGGCCGTTGCGGGCTTCACGGGTGGTATGGACGGCCAGCAGATCGCCGTCGAAAATGCCGACGTCCTTCATGCTCATGCCATGGACCCGCAGCAGATAGTCGGCGCGAGGATGGAAGAAGGAAGGGTTGATGTTGCAGGATTCTTCGATGTGCTGCTGGGCGAGGATCGGCGCACCGGCAGCCACCCGGCCAATGATCGGCAAGCTGGACTCGTCGGCCTTGGCTTCGAAGCCAGGGATGCGGATGCCGCGGGAGGCGCCCGGAGTCATCTCGATCGCCCCCTTGCGAGCCAGTGCCTTGAGGTGTTCTTCCGCCGCATTGGGCGATTTGAAACCCAGTTCCTGAGCGATTTCCGCGCGGGTCGGCGGGTAGCCGTTGTCTTCGAGGCAACGTTTGATGAAGGCCAGAATCTCTGCTTGGCGTGGCGTAAGCTTTAGCATATTGATCGCTCTGTCTTTTTATACAGTGACTGGGATTATATACAGTGAACTGGTCTTGGCAATGCCCCATTTTTTGTCGGCCGCTGGATGGTCATTTCGCTCGCGGATTGAAGCGGCACTGTTGTATGGTTAAATACCTGACCGACCATTCCCAAAACGAACCGCCAGACTTGACAAGGCCAAGGCTGAAACGTATGTTTCAAACAAGTGTTTGTCAGGCGGAGTAGCCATGGCCCAGTCGGAAACCGTTGAACGCATTCTCGATGCTGCCGAGCAGTTGTTCGCAGAAAAAGGTTTTGCTGAAACCTCATTGCGTCTGATCACCAGCAAGGCCGGTGTCAATCTGGCGGCGGTGAATTATCACTTCGGGTCGAAGAAGGCGCTGATTCAGGCGGTCTTCTCGCGTTTTCTCGGGCCATTCTGCCTCAGTCTCGATAAAGAGCTGGAGCGTCGTCAGGCCAAGCCCGAGAACAAGCCGACCCTTGAAGAGTTGCTGGAGATCCTTGTCGAGCAAGCCCTGGTGGTGCAGCCACGCAGCGGCAACGACTTGTCCATTTTCATGCGTTTGCTGGGGCTGGCGTTCAGTCAGAGCCAAGGGCACTTGCGTCGTTATCTGGAAGATATGTACGGCAAGGTGTTCCGCCGCTACATGATGCTGGTCAACGAGGCCGCGCCGCGCATTCCCCCTATCGAACTGTTCTGGCGTGTGCACTTCATGCTGGGTGCAGCGGCGTTCAGCATGTCGGGGATCAAGGCCTTGCGTGCGATTGCCGAGACCGATTTCGGCGTCAACACCTCCATCGAACAAGTGATGCGTCTGATGGTGCCGTTCCTGGCCGCTGGCATGCGGGCCGAAACCGGCGTCACCGACACTGCCATGGCCACCGCGCAGTTGCGTCCACGCAGCAAATCGGCTCCGGTCGCCGCCAAGGTTTAACCGCACACGGGTGGGCGCGGCAGCTGACATCCGCTAAGCTAGCCGCCCATGCCGACTCTCGTTCTGAATCCGCTCCTCATTGATATCGCCGACCTGCCGGGCTCTGCCCATGGCGGCGAATTCGTGCGGGTCGGGTTTATCGTAATCAAGGAATCTCTATGACTGCTGGCCTGCAAGGCTCGTTGATGGTGGACGTCGCCGGTACCTGGCTGACGGCTGAAGATCGCCAATTGTTGCGCCAGCCCGAAGTGGGCGGCCTGATCATTTTTGCCCGCAACATCGAACACCCGCGTCAAGTGCGCGAATTGAGCGCTTCGATCCGCGCCATTCGTCCCGATCTGTTGCTGGCGGTGGATCAAGAGGGCGGTCGGGTTCAGCGGCTGCGTCAGGGCTTCGTGCGACTGCCAGCCATGCGTGCCATCGCCGATAACCCGAATGCCGAAGACCTGGCCGAGCAGTGTGGCTGGATCATGGCGACCGAAGTGCTGGCGGCCGGTCTCGACCTGAGCTTCGCTCCGGTGCTGGATCTGGATTACCAGCGCAGCGCCGTTGTCGGGACTCGTTCATTCGAAGGCGATCCCGAGCGCGCCGCCTTGCTCGCCGGAGCTTTCATCCGTGGTATGAACAGTGCCGGAATGGCCGCCACCGGCAAGCATTTCCCCGGTCATGGCTGGGCCGAGGCCGATTCGCACGTCGCGATTCCCAACGACGAGCGTAGCCTCGACGAGATCCGCGCCAATGACCTGGTGCCGTTTGCGCGACTGAGCAAACAACTGGCCGCCGTCATGCCGGCCCATGTGATTTATCCTCAAGTCGACTCCCAGCCTGCCGGCTTCTCCCGTCGCTGGTTGCAGGACATCCTGCGCGGCGAACTGCAGTTTGAAGGCGTGATCTTCAGCGACGATCTGTCCATGGCAGGTGCCCATGTGGTCGGCGATGCCGCCAGTCGCATCGAAGCGGCATTGACCGCCGGTTGCGACATGGGCCTGGTGTGCAACGATCGCGCGGCTGCCGAGCTGGCTTTGAGCGCTGCCCAGCGTTTGAAGGTCAAGCCGTCGGCGCGTATTGCGCGGATGCGTGGGCAGTCGTATGCCAACACCGAATACCGTCAAGACCCGCGCTGGCTGACGGCCATCGGCGCGCTCAAAGAAGCTCAATTGATTGATTAAGGACTTTTTGCAATGACGGTTTACGCGATTATCGGTGGCACCGGCCTGACTCAGCTCGAAGGCCTGAGCATTCGTCAGTCATTGGCGGTGGACACTCCCTACGGCGCGCCTTCAGCCGAAGTGCAGATCGGTGAATACGCTGGCAAGGAAGTGCTGTTTCTCGCGCGTCACGGGCACCCACACCGGTTCCCGCCGCATCAGGTGAACTACCGTGCCAACCTGTGGGCCTTGAAGCAGGCCGGTGCTGAAGCGATTCTCGCGGTCAACGCCGTGGGCGGGATTCATGCTGCGATGGGCACCGGACATTTCTGCGTTCCGCACCAATTGATCGACTACACCAGCGGTCGCGAACACACCTATTTCGCCGATGACCTGGAACAGGTCACGCACATTGACTTCAGCTATCCCTATAGCGAACTCCTGCGTCAGCAATTGATCGCGGCGTTGGCGGCTGAAGGTGTTGGCTACACCAGCCATGGCGTGTATGCCTGCACCCAGGGACCGCGTCTGGAAACCGTCGCTGAAATTGCGCGCCTGGAACGTGACGGTTGCGATATCGTCGGCATGACCGGCATGCCGGAAGCGGCATTGGCACGTGAGCTGGAACTGGATTATGCCTGTCTGGCGCTGGTGGTGAACCCGGCAGCGGGCAAGTCGACAGCGGTGATCACCATGGCCGAGATCGAGCAGGCATTGCATGACGGTATGGGTAAGGTGAAGTCGACGTTGGCGCGGGTGCTTAAGGGCTAATCAGTCGTTATACCGAGTCGACCCCATCGCGAGCAGGCTCGCTCCCACATTGGATCTGTGTTTGCCCACCATAATGGAGGCAGCACAAAATTAATGTGGGACCGAGCCTGCTCGCGATGGCGATTTAATAATCAACGCTACTTATCAATTTTTTCCGGCAACGGCGCAAACAACGCCTCGATATCATCGCTCTGCAATTTCCAGTCTCCGGTTTTGCGCCCATCCAGCACGCCTGCGGCAAGATCGGATTTTTCCTTCTGCAGATGCTGAATTTTCTCTTCCACCGTACCCCTGGCAATCATCTTGTAGACGAATACCGGCTTCTCCTGACCAATGCGATACGCGCGATCAGTCGCCTGATTTTCTGTCGCCGGGTTCCACCAAGGGTCATAGTGAATCACCGTGTCCGCTTCGGTCAGGTTCAGTCCTACGCCGCCGGCCTTCAGGCTGATCAGAAAGATCTGACGCTTGCCGCCCTGGAATTCCTTCACTGGCGTGCGTCGGTCGCGGGTTTGTCCGGTCAGGATCGCATACGCCACGCCACGTTTTTTCAGCTCGTCCTCGATCAAGGACAGCATTGAGGTGAACTGCGAAAACAGCAGAATCCGCCGACCTTCTTCGAACAACTCTTCAAGCATTTCCATGAGGCTATCGAGCTTGCCGGAAGTGCTCCCGCGCGCGGGCAGCGCAGCATCGTTGACCAGGCGTAAATCACAGCACACCTGACGCAGCTTCAGCAGGGCCTCGAGAATGATGATCTGGCTGCGCGCCACGCCCTTGCGGGTGATCTCGTCGCGGACTTTTTTGTCCATGGCCAGGCGCATGGTTTCGTACACGTCGCGCTGGGCTTCATTGAGCTCGACCCAATGGATGATCTCGGTTTTCGGCGGCAGTTCGGTGGCCACTTGTTCCTTGGTTCTGCGCAGCAGGAACGGTTTTATCCGACCGTTGAGGTGTTGAAGTCTTACTTCGCTGGCACGTTTTTCTATCGGTACGCGGTAATCGCGGTTGAAGCTTTTCACGTCACCGAGCCAGCCGGGCAGCAGGAAGTGGAACAGTGACCACAACTCTCCCAGATGGTTTTCCAGCGGCGTGCCACTCAGGCACAGGCGCTGGCGAGCATTCAGCTCACGGGCTGCATGGGCGGCCTTGCTGTTGGGGTTCTTGATGTACTGCGCTTCATCCAGTACCAGTACATGAAACGGTTGCGCGGCCAGGCGTTCGACGTCCTTGGGCAACAGTGCATAAGTGGTCAGGATCAGGTCGTAATCGGCCAGGTGCTCGAAATGCTTTTTGCGACTGGCACCGTACAGCGCCAGTACTTTGAGCTGCGGCGTGAAATGCGCGGCTTCGTCGAGCCAGTTGGGGATCAGGCTGGTGGGCATGACCACCATGCACGGCCGGTCAAGGCGCCCGGCGTTCTTCTCGCTGAGAATGTGCGCCAGGGTCTGTAGGGTTTTGCCCAAACCCATGTCGTCCGCGAGAATCCCGCCGACTTCCAGTTGGCGCAACGACTGCATCCAGCTCAGACCTTCCAGCTGATACGGGCGCAAGGTGGCATTCAAGCCTTCGGGTGCCACCGCAGTGTGGTCTTTGATATCACGCAGGCGCTGGGCAAAGGTGCGGATCTGCTCGCCACCTTCCCAGAGCAACGGCAGGCCTTCCAGCGGATTCAGTCGTGTGGCGTCGGCCTTGCTCAGGCGCAACGTGGTTTCGCCGGGCTCTTGCAGGTAAAACTCGCCGAGGGTGGCCAGTACCGGTTTCAGGCGGCCGAAGGGCAGGGCGACCTGCAACGGGCCTTGGTCGGTGCTGCGGCGCTGCGGGATGTTCACCAGAATCAGTTCGTCATCGCGACGCCGGGCGAGCCGTTCCGGGTTGAGGATCTCGGTATGCGAACGCATCAGGTTCAACAGGATCGGCAACAGGCTCAGCCGTTCGCCGTTGACGATAATCCCCAATTCCAAGTCGAACCAGTCGCGCTCAGGTGCCTGCTCGACAGTGGCGTACCAGTCATCAACGGCGGTCAGGTCGAAGCCGAAATCCTCGTCGATCTGCAATTCCCAACCCTGGGTACGCAGCTTTGGCAACTCGTTGAGGGTGAAGGTCAGCCAGGCGCTGTCGTTGACCATCTCGTAGAGTTCGCCGGCACTTTCCGGCAGGGCCTTGCTTTGTCGGGTGGCGATCTTGAAACCGAGGATTCGCAGCTGTTCCCTGTAGGCTTGTTCGATTTCCGGGTGACGTTTTATCCGCAGCGTCTGCGTCTCTTGGCGAATCAGGATGTCAGTGTTTTTCTGTCCGCTGACGTATTCATCCAGATAGCTGAAGGACAGCGCTGCGCGATGCTGGATGTACCGCTGCATCTTGCCGTTGCGCGGTTCGAAGGCACTGAACTCGATGCTCGCCAGCCACAGGCGCGGCACCGGTTGCACGTTGTCCACCAACACTTGCGGCGGCGCTTTCGGGCTACGGTTTTCCAGTACGGCTTGCAGTTTTTCCAGCAGTTCAGCGTCTTTGGCAGCGGCCGGATAAGCGAGGGTTTCCTGCACTTGCAGCAACACCGCCGCGCAATGTTTGCAGTTGCTATGAACCGGGCAGGTGCATGTGGCGTCGATCATCAGCAAGGTGCCTTTGGCCGACTCGCGCAGGCGAATGGTCTGACGGTAAACGTTACCGCCAGAGCCTTCGCAACTGGCGGTGATGGTGGCGTCGCCGACTTCGACGATCCTGACGCGGTTCTCCAGCGCGTAGCGACGGCCACGCTCCAGGCTCTGTTCCTTGAATCGGCTGACCCAGGATGTTGCCAGGGGTTTGCTCAGGGGCGGGGGCATCAATCAGTCCGGAATTTCATCGGGGACTGGCCGAGGCGCAGGGGCGGTCAGCGAGGTGATCTTGATCAGCAGGCCCAGGTGGCCGTTGTCGAGGAAGTTCAGCTGACCGTTCTTGGTGTGGCTTTCCTGTTTCAGGCGTTCGCTGGCGGTGACCAGCCCGTTGGTATCAATCTGATTGACCCAGAAGTCGGCGTCGACGTCGGTGAAGCGCCCCAGTTTCAGGCCCAGCGTGCCCTCGATCGGGAACTGGCCGAACTGCTCGGTGCCTTCGCTGATCGCGACTTTGCTGGCTTCTTCGCCGAGCTTTTGTTGCCAGGCCTTGTGCAGCAACACGGTGTATTCGTTGCTGGCGGTGAGCTTTTCCACTTCGGGATTAAGGCTCGGCGTGCGAAAGCTGTCGGGGCTGACGCGTTGAGCGCCGGCAGCCCAGTCTTCCGGCGCTGCGCGGCTGACGATGGCGGGCACAGCATTTTGCCGCACCAGAATCATTTCAACCTGGTACAGATCATCGGCAAACGCCGTTGAGGCGAGCAGTGACATCAACAACGTCATCAACAAGGTCAGTGAGCGAAACAGGCGCATGCGGCGTCCTTAAGCAGTGGTCGGAATGAGGCGCTCGAACAACGCCTCTACAGTATTAAAACGCTCTTGCGTGCTTTCCATAGGCACCTGGAATTTGAACATCGTGGCGCCTTCGAATTTGTAGCGTTTGGGTTGGCTCTGGATCAGTTTGATCAGTGTCAGTGGGTCGACCGGTGTCTGCGCCGCGAACTCGATACGACCGCCTTGCGGGCCGCCGTCGACTTTCTTGATGCCCAGCTGTTCGGCCTGCAATTTCAGCGCCGTGATCCGCACCAGGTTCTTGGTCGGCTCCGGCAGCAGGCCGAAACGGTCGATCATCTCCACTTGCAGGTCCTTGAGACCTTCCTCATCGGTGGCCGAGGCAATGCGTTTGTAGAGAATCAGTCGAGCATGCACATCCGGCAGGTAGTCCTCGGGAATCAATGCCGGTACACGCAGATTTACTTCGGGACCACCGCCCAACGGTTGATCGAGGTTCGGCTGTTCGCCCTTGCGGATCGACTTCACCGCGCGCTCGAGCATTTCCATGTACAGGGTGAAACCGACGGCCTGGATCTGCCCGCTCTGACCGTCGCCCAGCAGCTCGCCGGCGCCACGGATTTCCAGGTCGTTGGTGGCGAGTACGAAGCCCGCACCGAGGTCCTGGGTATTGGCGATCGCTTCCAGGCGCTTTTCTGCGTCGGGAGTGATTTGCTGGCGCGGCGGTGTCAGCAGGTAAGCATACGCCTGGTGGTGACTGCGACCGACGCGGCCACGCAATTGGTGCAGCTGCGCCAGGCCGAACTTGTCGGCACGCTCGATGATGATGGTATTGGCGCTCGGCACGTCGATGCCGGTCTCGATGATGGTCGAGGCGATCAGCACGTTGAAGCGCTTGTGGTAGAAGTCGCTCATCACTTGTTCGAGATCGCGTTCACGCATTTGCCCGTGGCCGATGCCGATCCGTGCTTCCGGCACCAGTTCGGCGAGGTCGGCGGCGCATTTCTCTATGGTCTTCACGTCGTTGTGCAGGTAGTAGACCTGGCCGCCACGCAGCAACTCACGCAGCAAGGCCTCCTTGACCGTGCTCTTGTTCTGCTCCATGACGAACGTGCGCACCGACAGGCGACGGGCCGGTGGCGTGGCGATGATCGACAGGTCACGCATGCCCGATACCGCCATGTTCAGCGTGCGCGGAATCGGCGTGGCGGTCAGCGTCAGGATGTCGACTTCACTGCGCAGTGCCTTGAGCTGTTCTTTCTGACGGACACCGAAACGGTGCTCTTCGTCGATGATTACCAGCCCGAGGTTTTTGATCTTCACGTCGTCTTGCAGCAGCTTGTGTGTGCCGATGACGATATCGATCTTGCCTTCGGCCAGGTCCGCGACCGCGGCGTTGACTTCCTTGGTCGACTTGAAGCGGCTCATCACTTCCACGCTCACGGGCCAGTCGGCGAAGCGGTCGCGGAAGCTGTTGTAGTGTTGCTGGGCGAGCAGGGTGGTCGGCACCAGAATCGCCACCTGACGACCTCCATGCACCGCAATGAACGCCGCGCGCATCGCCACTTCAGTCTTGCCGAAACCGACGTCGCCGCAGACCAGGCGATCCATCGGTTTCGGCGCGAGCATGTCGGCGCGCACCGCTTCGATGGTGGTCTGCTGGTCCGGCGTTTCTTCGAAAGGGAAACCGGCGCTGAAGGTTGCGTAATCGGCTTTCGGGTCGGCGAAGGCATAACCCTCGCGAGCGGCGCGGCGGGCATAGATGTCGAGCAACTCGGCGGCCACGTCGCGCACTTGTTCGGCGGCTTTGCGCTTGGCTTTCTGCCAGGTCTCGGAGCCGAGGCGGTGCAGCGGCGCCAGGGCATCGTCGCTGCCGGTGTAACGGGCGATCAGGTGCAGGTTGGCTACCGGGACGTACAGCTTGGCGTTCTCGGCATATTCAAGGGTCAGGAATTCGGCGGCTTGATTGTCGATTTCCAGAATCGTCAGCCCCAGATAGCGGCCGACGCCATGATCGATATGCACCACCGGTGCGTTTTCGCGCAGCTCGGTGAGGTTTTTGATCACTGCATCGTTGTTGGCATCGGCGCGTTTCTCGCGACGACGGCGCTGCATCACGCGCTGCCCGAACAACGGGCTTTCAGCGACCAGGGCCAGCGCTGGATCGTCCAGCAACAGACCTTCGTCGAGCGGCGCGATGGTGATCGCCAAGCGCTCCTTGCTGGCGACAAAGTCCGGCCAGCTGTCGACGGTTTTCGGCCGCAGCTTCAAGCGTTCCAGCAATTCCAACAGTACTTCACGACGGCCCGCGGACTCGGCGGTAAACAGCACGCGGCCAGGGAATTCGTCGAGGAAACCGGCCAGCGCCGCCAACGGCTGAGTGGCCTTGGCTTCGATGGCCAGGTTCGGCAGCGGCTGAGCCGGGAAGCGCTCGCGACCGACACCGGTTTCCACGTCCTGTTGACTGGCAACCACACGGGGCCAACTCTTCAGGCGGGCAAAGCAATCTTCCACGGGCAAGAACAGCTCGGCCGGTGGCAATAAAGGACGGGATGGGTCGACGCGACGCTCTTCGTAACGATTGCGCACGTCGTTCCAGAAATTCTCTGCGGCCTGTTCGATGCCCGGCAAAGAGAACACTTGTGTGTCCTGGGGCAGGTAATCGAACAGGGTGGAGGTTTCATCGAAGAACAGCGGCAAGTAGTACTCGATACCCGCCGGTGTAATCCCGCTGCTCAAATCCTGAAAGATCGGGCAGCGACGGAAGTCGACATCGAAACGCTCGCGAAAGCGCGCCTTGAAACGGGTGACCGCGTCCTTTTGCAGAGGGAACTCCCGCGCCGGCAGCAGGCGAACGGTGTCCACCTTGTCGATGGAGCGCTGGTTTTCCGGATCGAAGGTACGCAGGGTTTCGATTTCGTCGTCGAACAGATCGATGCGGAAGGGCAGTTTACTGCCCATCGGGAACAGATCGATCAACGAGCCGCGTACAGTGAATTCGCCGTGCTCATAGACTGTATCGACGTAACGATAGCCGCTGGCCTCAAGCCGGCTGCGCATTTGCTCGACATCAAGCTTCTGGCCGACATCCAGCACCAGGCTGCTGCCGAGCAGGAATTTGGTCGGCGCCAGGCGGTGCAGGGCTGTGGTGATTGGCACGACCAGCACGCCATGCTCCAGCTCCGGCAACCGATACAGGCTGGAGATGCGCTGAGAAATGATGTCCTGGTGTGGCGAGAACAGGTCGTAGGGCAGGGTTTCCCAGTCGGGGAAATGCAGGACAGGCAAATCCGGGGCGAAGAAACTCAGCTCCTGTTCCAGCCGTTCGGCACTCTGGCTGTCGGCGGTCAGTAGCAGGGTAAAGCGCTTGGCAGCGCTGGCGGCCTCGGCGATGGCCAGGCTCAGGGCGGCACCGGGCAGGTTGCCCCAGTGCTGTTTACCTGCCGCGGCAGGGAGAAGCGGTAGACGCAGAACGGGCACGGAAGGTTGAGCTCCAAGCGTTGCGACAAAGTCGACAATTGTAACGGCCTCAGGTGCCGGCTGTCAGTTGCAGATATGTCTATTACGCGGGTTGGGCAAAATGTAGTGGTAATGACAAAATCGAGCGGTTTTTTAGTGAAAATTACTGATTATGTAGTGGCAAAACGAACGCGTGTTACGGATGGTTACGGACAAGGCAGCGATGTCTCCAAAAAATTGACGATGCTGAAAGCCCCGGTTTTACTGGGCTGGAGCGGGGCGTAATTTTTTTGAACAGGATTTTGTTACCGCCTGTGCGACAGGCGCGCATTGCTACGGGAGGCACTCGGCGGCATAATGTAGCCCCTTTTTTCTGCCCCTACATGTGGAAGGTTCCCGTGACTCAGAAGCCCGACCAGTGTCTTGGTGAATGGATCGACCGTGAAGCACTCGCAGAAGCGATGATTCCGCTTATCGGTCAGCTCTACCGCAATAACAACGTGGTGAGCTCGATCTATGGCCGCAGTCTGATCAACCAGTCTGTCATCGCGATTCTCAAAGCTCACCGCTTTGCTCGCCATCGCCAGTCCGATGACAGCGAATTGTCCGTCCACGAAACATTCCCGCTGCTCAAGGCAATGAGCGAGCTCAAGCTCGGCGCTGCTTCGGTAGATCTGGGCAAGCTGGCTATCAAATTCAAAGCCGAAGGTAATGGCCGTACCGCCGAAGCGTTCGTCCGTGACGAACTGGCCGATGTGGTCGGCAAGCAGAATGGTTCCGGCCGTACCGGCACCGACGTTGTTCTGTACGGCTTCGGTCGTATCGGCCGTCTGCTGGCGCGCATCCTGATCGAGAAAACCGGTGGTGGCGACGGCCTGCGTCTGCGCGCCATCGTTGTCCGCAAGGGCGCCGAGAACGATCTGGTCAAGCGTGCCAGCCTGCTGCGTCGCGACTCGGTGCATGGTTCGTTCAATGGCACCATCACCATTGATGAAGCCAACAACACCATCACCGCCAACGGCAACCTGATCCAGGTTATCTACGCGAAGAACCCGACTGAAGTGGACTACACCCAGTACGGCATCAAAAATGCGCTGCTGGTGGACAACACCGGTGTATGGCGTGACGCCGACGGCCTGGGCCAGCACCTGACCTGCCCGGGTATCGATCGCGTTGTTCTGACCGCGCCTGGCAAAGGCAAGCTGAAGAACATCGTTCACGGCATCAACCACGGTGAAATCACCGCTGACGACAAGATCGTGTCCGCCGCTTCCTGCACCACCAACGCCATCGTGCCGGTGCTGAAAGCTGTGAATGACAAGTTCGGCATCATCAACGGTCACGTCGAAACTGTTCACTCGTACACCAACGACCAGAACCTGATCGACAACTTCCACAAGGGTGATCGCCGTGGCCGTAGCGCCGCGCTGAACATGGTCATCACCGAGACTGGTGCTGCCACCGCTGCTGCCAAGGCGCTGCCTGAGCTGGCCGGCAAGCTGACCGGTAACGCGATCCGTGTTCCGACGCCGAACGTGTCGATGGCCATTCTCAACCTGAACCTTGAGAAAGCCGCTACCCGTGAAGAGATGAACGAGTACCTGCGCTACATGGCGCTGCACTCCGATCTGCACAAGCAAATCGACTACGTCAATTCGCAGGAAGTGGTTTCCACCGACTTCGTTGGCTCGCGCCACGCAGGCGTTGTGGACGCTGAAGCGACCATCGTTCAGGACAACCGCGTTGTTCTGTACGTCTGGTACGACAACGAGTTCGGCTACAGCTGCCAGGTAGTCCGCGTGATGGAAGACATGGCCGGTGTAAACCCGCCAGCGTTCCCGCGCTAAGCCTTAACCGCACATGAAAACGCCCTGACTTTGGTCGGGGCGTTTTTGTTTGTGCGGGTTTTTAGGTGGAGGTGTGTTGCTTGTGTCGGCCTCATCGCGAGCAGGCTCGCTCCCACATTGGAATTGCGGTGTGATCACCAATGTGTGAGCGCCGCAGACCCCTGTGGGAGCGAGCCTGCTCGCGATGGCGATCGATCAGGCACCGCCGATTACAGCAGCTTGCGCCGTCCGCAACTCATGCTTGTTGCCCCGGAACAGCACCAGCGTCGCAATCAACCCCAACACCGCCGCGCCACTGAGCCAGATCCCCGGCGCCGCCTTGTTGTCCAGCACATGGATCAGATACGTGCAGGCCGCCGGTGTGAAACCACCAAAGGTCGCGGTCGCCAGGCTGTAGGCAAGGGAGAAACCGGTCGTGCGAACTTCCACCGGCATGATCTCGGTCAGGGCCACCACCATGGCGCCGTTGTACGAGCCATACAGGAACGACAGCCACAACTCGACGATCAGCAGATGGCTGAAGCTCGGGTTCGCGATCAGCCATGACAGCGCCGGATAAGCCGTGAGGATCGCCAGAATCGTCGCCGCCAACAGTAGGGGTTTGCGCCCGATTCTGTCAGACACAGAACCCATCACCGGCAGCCAGAAAAAATTCGACAGGCCAATGCACACGGTCACCAGCAACGTATCCAGATCCGACAAATGCAGTTCGGCTTTACCGAAGGTCGGGGTGTAGGCGGTGATCAGGTAGAACGACACCGTGGTCATCACCACCAGCGCCATGCCGGCGAGGACGATGCCGAAGTTCTGACCAATCGAGCGGACAATGTCTTGCAGGGTAGGGCGGTGCTTGCGCGCCTGGAATTCCGGGGTTTCTTCCAGCGAACGGCGAATCACGAAGATCACCGGCACGATCATGCAGCCGATCAGGAACGGTACGCGCCAGCCCCATTCACCCATTTCTTGCGGGCTGAGCCAATGGTTCAAGCCCACGCCGAGCAGGCCGGCGAATACCACCGCGGCTTGCTGACTGGCGGACTGCCAGCTGACGAAGAAGCCTTTGCGGCCTGGTGTGGAGATCTCGGCGAGGTACACCGACACACCGCCCAGTTCCACGCCCGCCGAGAAGCCTTGCAACAGGCGACCGAACAATACGATCAGCGGCGCCGCGACGCCCAGCGTTGCGTAACCCGGAACGCAGGCAATCAATAGTGTGCCGGCGGCCATCATTGCCAATGTGATGATCAAGCCTTTGCGGCGGCCGTGACGGTCGATGTAAGCCCCAAGGAAAATCGCCCCCAGCGGACGCATCAGGAAGCCGGCCCCGAAAGTGGCCAAAGACAGCATCAGGGAAGCGAAAGCGCTGTCGGCAGGGAAGAAGGTTTTAGCAATGGCCGTGGCGTAAAAGCCATAGACCATGAAGTCGAACATCTCCAGGAAGTTTCCGCTGACGACGCGAAAAATTGCTTTGCCGTTGCTCGTATTGGAAGACATTTGTAGGTACTCACGCTGGTAAATCTTGTTTGAAAACGCTGCGCCTGTGGGAGCTTGCTCGCGATAGCGGTGACCGGATTTACGATTGCTTCGCAATCGGACGGGGGCAAGCCCCTTCGCCACACAGGCTCGCTCCCACAGGTTTTGCGTCTGGCTGACGGGCGCCGGCAGACCTCGCTCTCATGCGCTCTGAGGCCCATAATGGCGGGCGCGGTTTTGAGGGGAGATGAAGATTTGTTAACTGGACGGTGGGGTGGACTTGTGGTGCTGGCCGGCGTTTTGTCCGGTTGTGGTAACGGCGACAGCCTGGAACGCTTCGACGGCCCGACCATGGGCAGTCGTTATTCCATCCAATACGTAAGACATTCCTCCACGCCCGGGCCGAAAGCAGTGCAGGCCGAAGTAGAAAATATCCTCGCCGAAGTGGATCGACAATTCTCGACCTATCGCAGCGACTCGGACACCGTACGCTTCAACGCATTGCCGGCCGGTCGCTGTCAGGTCATGCCTGGCCCTGTGCTCGAATTGATCCGTGTGGGCGAGCAGTTGTCATCCCAAAGCGACGGCTCCTTCGACCTGACGGTGGAGCCGTTGCTCAACCTGTGGGGATTCGGTCCGCAGTCCCGGGAAGAAAAAGTGCCGACCGCCGACGCCTTGGCCCTGGCGCGACAGCGCGTTGGATATGGTCACTTACGCATCGACGGCGATCGGTTGTGTAAAGATGCCTCGGTGGAAGTCGACTTCAACAGTCTCGCCGCTGGCTATGCTGTCGACCGGATCGCCGGCAGGCTCGAGGCTTTGGGCATCGACAGTTACCTCGCTGAAGCCACTGGAGAGCTCAAGGCTACCGGGCACAAACCCGATGGCTCGGCCTGGCACGTCGCCCTTGAGGAACCCCGCGATGACCAACAAGTGGCCAAACGCATCATCGCCGTCGACGGCTACGGTGTGTCCACCTCCGGCGACTACCGTAATTATTTTCAGCAGAACGGCCGGCGCTATTCCCACACCTTCGATGCCCGTACCGGAGCGCCGGTCCTACACACCCTGGCGTCAGTCACAGTGATTCATCCTTCAGCGTTAATGGCCGATGGCCTATCGACGCTGTTGCTGATTCTCGGTCCTGAACGGGGTTGGGACTATGCCGAAACCCATGACATTGGTGCATTCTTTGTGATTCGTGCCGATACAGGTTTTGTCACACGCACCAATCAGGCTTTTGAACGCCTGGCGGGTGAGAAAACCAAGTGATTGCGGCATCAGAAGCATTTTTGATGGCGTTGTAGTGCAGGCAAAAGTAGCCTACGACGCGACCAAGGGTTAATGTGCGCGGCGTTGACGCTTCTATAGACTGTGTCCGGGTTCTGCACTGGCCCCAAATTGTTCCTTCACGCCGCAGATCGGTGTGATTTAGCCGCAGGTGCCGAGGGCGCCGCGGCCTGTTCTGAGGAGTATGCATGGCTGTCTACAACTACGACGTGGTGGTGTTGGGCTCCGGCCCGGCGGGAGAAGGCGCGGCAATGAATGCCGCCAAAGCAGGGCGCAAGGTGGCGATGGTCGATAGTCGTCGCCAGGTCGGCGGCAACTGCACCCACCTGGGCACCATCCCGTCCAAGGCCTTGCGTCACTCGGTCCGGCAGATCATGCAGTTCAACACCAACCCGATGTTCCGGGCGATTGGTGAGCCGCGCTGGTTTTCGTTCCCGGACGTTTTGAAAAGCGCCGAAAAAGTCATCTCCAAACAAGTCGCCTCGCGCACCGGCTACTATGCCCGTAACCGCGTCGATGTGTTCTTCGGCACCGGCAGCTTCGCCGACGAGCAAACCATCGAAGTGGTCTGCGCCAACGGCGTGGTTGAAAAACTGGTGGCCAAGCACATCATCATCGCCACCGGCTCGCGTCCTTATCGCCCGGCAGACATCGATTTCCATCACCCGCGTATCTACGATAGCGACACCATCCTCAGCCTGGGCCATACCCCGCGCAAACTCATCGTTTACGGCGCCGGCGTGATCGGTTGTGAATACGCCTCGATCTTCAGTGGTCTGGGTGTGTTGGTCGAGCTGGTCGATAACCGCGGTCAGTTGCTGAGCTTCCTCGACTCGGAAATTTCCCAAGCCCTGAGCTACCACTTCAGCAACAACAACATCACGGTTCGCCACAACGAAGACTACGACCGCGTCGAAGGCGTGGACAACGGTGTGATCCTGCACCTGAAGTCCGGCAAGAAGATCAAGGCCGACGCCTTGCTCTGGTGCAACGGCCGTACCGGCAACACCGACGCGCTCGGTCTGGAAAACATCGGCGTGAAGGTCAACAGCCGTGGTCAGATCGAAGTCGATGAAAACTACCGCACCTGCGTGCCGAATATTTATGGCGCCGGTGACGTGATCGGCTGGCCGAGCCTGGCCAGTGCCGCCCACGACCAGGGCCGTTCGGCCGCTGGCAGTATTGTCGACAATGGCAGCTGGCGCTTCGTCAACGACGTGCCAACCGGCATCTACACCATTCCGGAAATCAGCTCGATCGGCAAGAACGAGCAGGAGCTGACTCAGGCCAAGGTGCCGTACGAAGTGGGCAAGGCGTTCTTCAAGGGCATGGCGCGTGCGCAGATCGCCGGCGAGCCGCAAGGCATGCTGAAGATCCTGTTCCACCGCGATACGCTGGAAGTGCTGGGCGTTCACTGCTTCGGTTATCAGGCGTCGGAGATCGTGCACATCGGTCAGGCGATCATGAACCAGCCGGGCGAACAGAACACCCTGAAGTATTTCGTCAACACGACGTTCAACTACCCGACCATGGCTGAAGCCTATCGGGTAGCGGCGTACGACGGCCTCAACCGGCTTTTTTGAGCGGCTCCGGCCGGTGGCCTGAGCCGGCCGGGGAGACCGATTTCAGCAATTCTCGAGCGTGGCGGTGGCCAAACCGGGAAAGTCTGTAATCAGGCTGTCAACGCCGAAGTCGGCGAGTCTGCGCATCAGCGCGGGCTCGTTGACTGTCCATACCGACACATGCAACCCCTGACGCTGCGCCTTCTGCAGGCGTTCCGGCGTACACAGGGTCCAGTTCAGCGCCAGAATCTCGCAGCCATAGTTTTGCGCGACCTTCAGCGGGTCTAGCCAGGCGTACTCGGCCACCAATCCGCGAGACACGTCCGGCACCAGGTCCAGCGCGGCTTTCAATACTTCGCGTGAGCTCGAGGTAATCGTGATTTTGTCCCGCATACCAAAACGCTGAGCCATCTCACGAATCGCCAGCACGGTGGTCGCGGCACGGGTGCGTGAAGCGCTTTTGACCTCCAGCTGCCAGTGATCGAAATCACATTTTTCGAACAACTCTTCCAGCGTTGGAATCGGGCAAGGTTTGATCCAGCCCGGGCCACCCTTGCGCGCGTCGTAGGTCACCAGCTCCCCGGCGGTATGTTCGACTACTTTGCCGCGACGCTCGGTGGTGCGTTTGAGGGTCGGGTCGTGGATCACCATCAACTCGCCATCCTTGGACAGGTGCAAGTCCAGTTCGCAACGGCGTACGCCGTGCTTGAGGCATTCCTGAAAGCTGGTCAGGGTGTTTTCCGGTGCTTCGCCCTTGGCGCCGCGATGGCCATAGATGAGAGTCACGGTTCTTCCTTAAATTAAATGCCTGATTCGTTCTGTTCGCGGGCCAGGCGTCGTTCTTGTGCCTGTCGCTGCAAGATGTAACGGGCCAGCAATTGCCGCTGGGCATCGGACAGGTATTCGAACTCGGTGCCGATGTCGTAGCCGTCGCCCTTACGGTCGCAATGGGTAACGCGAGCCCGCAGCAACAGTCCAAGGGCTTGCGGCATCAGCACCAGTTTCACCGACAGGTGCGCGCCGGTGGCGATAGGCGTCGGATGCTGAAAGTCGATGCCCCCTTCGGAGATGATCACTGGCTGTGGTTCGCCGATCTGTCCGAGCACGGTCAGGGCGACCACCTGGCTCAGCAGGTCGATGCGTTTGTTCTGGGATTTCAGGAATGCGGCGATGGTCCGGTCGCGCTCGCTGATCTGTCGCAGCAGGTGTTGCGACTCGAATTCGCTCAGGTGCAGTTCGCTGAGCAGGTTGAATAGAGGGGAAGCATCCTGCAACACTTCCTGGCCTGCGGCTTCGGGAGCAGACAGGGGCCGAATTTCCAGTGCGATCGTGTCCTCGATACGGTAGTATTCGCGGCGATCTTCTTCATCTAATGTCGACATGGCGAACCCATGGTAGCGGCGGTGGTCTGAGTGTAAAGCTGGTTATCGACCCCCGCCACAAGGACGTTCCTTTTCCCTCCGAACAAGCCCCGACATGTTCAGACCTCTCTTCGTATTTATTGGCACGCGTTATACCCGTGCAAAGCGTCGCAATCATTTTGTGTCGTTCATTTCCCTGACCTCGATGATCGGACTCGCCCTTGGCGTGGTCGTGATGATCGTCGTGCTGTCGGTCATGAACGGCTTCGATCATGAGATGCGCACCCGCGTGCTGGGCATGGTGCCCCACGCGACCATCGAGTCCGGTGAGCCGATCAGCGACTGGCAAAGCCTGGCCGCCAAGGTCAAGCAGAACCCGCAGGTGGCGGCGGTTGCGCCCTTTGTCCAGATGCAGGGCCTGCTGACCAACAACGGCAAGGTTTCCAAAGTGCTGCTCAATGCCATCGACCCGGTGCAGGAACGGCAGGTGTCGATCATTGATAACTTCATGCAGCAGGGCAAACTCGACGATCTGGCGCCGGGCAGTTTCGGCATCGTCATCGGCGACAAGGCCGCGGCCAAGCTCGGCGTGGCGGTCGGCGACAAGCTGACGTTTGTCGCGCCGGAAGTCACCGTGACACCGGCCGGGATGTTTCCGCGCATGAAACGCTTTACCGTGGTCGGCATCTTCCACGTCGGTGCGGGTGAGATCGACGGGTATCTGGGCGTCACCAATTTGCAGGATCTGGCGAAGCTGCACCGCTGGAAGCCGGATCAGGTCCAGGGCCTCCGCTTGAAGTTCGACGATCTGTTCCAGGCACCACGCGTGGCGTGGACCATCGCCCAGCAACTCGGCGAAGATCAGTATTACGCCCGCGACTGGACCCGCACCCACGGCAACCTGTATCAGGCGATCCGTATGGAAAAAGCCATGATCGGCCTGCTGCTGTTGCTGATTGTCGCTGTTGCTGCGTTCAACATCATCTCCACGCTGGTGATGGTGGTGAACGATAAGAAGGGCGACATCGCGATCCTGCGCACCCTGGGCTCCACGCCGGGGCAGATCATGGCGATCTTCATGGTCCAGGGCACGGTCATTGGTGTGGTCGGCACGCTGATCGGTGCTGTGGTCGGGATCTTCGCCGCGCTGAACGTCAGCGCCGCGATCTCGGCCCTTGAAGGGCTGATCGGCCACAAATTCCTGAACGCCGACGTGTATTTCATCGATTACCTGCCGTCGCAAGTGCAGAGCCAGGACGTGTTGATGGTCTGCGCCGCCGCGTTGGTCCTGAGTTTCCTCGCCACCCTGTATCCAGCCTGGCGTGCCGCGCGCACCCAGCCTGCGGAGGCGCTACGTTATGAGTGAGTCGGGCATGAGTGATAAAGCAATCTTGAGCTGCCGCAACCTGGGCAAATCCTACGTGGAAGGCCCGGAATCGGTAGAGGTTCTGGCGGGTCTGCAACTGGAGTTGCACCCAGGTGAACGCGTGGCGATCGTCGGTACCTCGGGTTCGGGCAAAAGTACCTTGCTCAACCTGCTGGGCGGCCTCGATACGCCGACCAAGGGCAGCGTCTGGCTGGCCGGTGAAGAGCTCTCGGCACTGAACGAAAAGGCCCGTGGCCTGCTGCGCAATCGGTCGCTGGGTTTCGTTTACCAGTTCCACCACTTGCTGCCTGAGTTCACCGCGCTGGAAAACGTCTGCATGCCGTTGCTGATCGGTAAAACCGCGATCCCGGAAGCGCGTCAGCGTGCGACGGCGTTGCTGGAGCGGGTAGGGCTGGGTCATCGTCTGGAGCACAAACCGGCGGAATTGTCCGGTGGCGAACGCCAGCGTGTGGCCATTGCCCGTGCCCTGGTGAACAAGCCGGGCCTGGTGATGCTCGACGAGCCGACCGGCAACCTCGACTCCCACACCGCTCAAGGCATTCAGGATTTGATGCTGGAACTCAGCACCTCGATGCGCACCGCGTTCCTGGTGGTGACCCACGACATGAACCTGGCCCGCCAGATGGATCGCGTCCTGCATTTGCAGGAAGGTTACCTGACACCCATCTGATTGACCGAAACCCGGCGTACTGAACAGTGCGTCGGGTCTTTTATTTTTATACGGTGCCCCAGCGAATGTTCAGACCGTTATCGATCTTTATCGGCATGCGCTATACCCGCGCCAAGCGCCGCAATCGCTTTGTTTCCTTCATCTCGATGACCTCGATGATCGGCCTCGCCCTGGGCGTGCTGGCGATGATCGTGGTGCTGTCGGTGATGAACGGTTTCCAGCGCGAAATGAGCTCGCGCATCCTCGGCATGGTGCCCCACGCGACCATCGTCGGCGTTAACCCTATCGACGATTGGCAGCCGGTGGCCGCCGCGGCGATGAAGAATCCTGAAGTGACGGCGGCGGTGCCGTTCACCGAAATGGAAGGCATGCTGTCCTACAAGGGCACGATGCAGCCGATCCAGGTCAGCGGTGTCGACCCGGCGCTGGAAGGCAAGGTGTCGATTGTTGCCAAGCACATTGTTCAGGGGCGTCTCGATGCCTTGAAGCCAGGCGAGTTTGGCGTGGTGATCGGTGAGATCACTGCTCGGCGCTTTCGCTTGAATGTCGGCGACAAGATCACCCTGATCGTGCCGGAAATCAGCACTGCACCGGGCGGGATTACCCCACGCATGCAGCGATTGAATGTGGTCGGCGTGTTCAAGGTTGGCGCCGAGCTGGACGGCTCCATGGCGCTGATCCACGTCGCCGATGCCGCGCAGATGCAACACTGGCAGCCGAATCAGGTGCAGAGCGTGCGCCTGGCGGTGAAGGATCTGTACGCCGCGCCGCAAGTGTCGAGCGATATCGCGACCGGCCTGGGCGCCGCCTACAAGGCTGACGACTGGACCCATACCCAAGGCAGTCTGTTCAGCGCGATGAAAATGGAAAAAACCATGATCGGCCTGCTGTTGCTGATGATCGTCGCGGTGGCGGCGTTCAACATCATCGCCACCCTGATCATGGTGGTGAACGACAAGGGCGCGGACATCGCGATCCTGCGCACCATCGGCGCGACACCTCGGCAAATCATGGCGATCTTCATGGTGCAGGGTACGGTGATCGGGGTTGTCGGCACCTTGATTGGCGGCGTGCTGGGCGTGATCGCAGCGCTGAACGTCAGTGAACTGGTGGGCTGGATGGAGCGGGTCAGCGGGCAGCACATCTTCAGTTCCGATGTGTACTTTGTCAGTAACTTGCCGTCGGAGCTGCAGGGCGCGGATGTGTTGTTGATCTGTTCCGCCGGTTTCATCATGAGCTTTTTGGCGACGGTGTATCCGGCGTGGCGGGCGGCGAAAGTCGAGCCGGCTACGGCATTGCGGTATTCGTAACCTTTTACACCCCCATCGCGAGCAGGCTCGCTCCCACATTTTCCGAGCTGACTCAGGTCCAATGTGGGAGCGAGCCTGCTCGCGATGGGGCCGGCCCTGCTGCCCTCAATCCCCCTTCGGCAACTCAATCACAAACCGCGTCCATCCGTTATCCGATTCGCAACGAATCTGCCCGCCATGGGCACGGATGATCGACCGGGTAATCGCCAATCCCAATCCCGCGTGCTCACTGCTGCCTTCACGACGCGCCGGGTCTGCCCGGTAGAAACGGTCAAACAAACGCGGCAACAAGTCTTCAGAAATCCCTTCACCACTGTTTTCAACAGTCAGGCTCAAGCTTGTCGGCTGCTCGATAATCTTTACCCGCACCTCGCCATTGGCCGGGGTAAACCGCAACGCATTGTCCAGCAAATTGGACAGCGCCCGACGCAACATGCTGCGGTCGCCCTGCATGCGCGCGCTGCCGTCACGACTCAACTTCACCTGAGCGTCCTCGGCCAGCGGTGCAAAGAACTCCAGCAGCACATCGGCTTCTTCCGCCAGTTCCAGCGGTTCGCGCTTGGGCATCAGCAAGCCGTGGTCGGCCTTGGCCAGGTACAACATGTCGTTAACCAGTTGCGCCATCCATTGCAGTTCTTCGAGGTTGCTGTGCAGCGCCTCGCGGTAATCCTCGATTGGGCGAGGGCGGGTGAGGGTGACCTGGGTGTGGGTCAGCAGGTTTGACAGCGGTGTGCGCAGTTCATGGGCGATGTCGGCGGAAAACGCCGAAAGCCGCTGAAAAGAGTCGTCAAGGCGTCCGAGCATGGCGTTGAAGCTGTGGGCCATTTCCGCGAGTTCTGGCGGCATGCCTGCTTCCGGCAGGCGCGCGTTGAGCGATTGCCCCGACACGCCGCTGGCAACCGCACTCATGCGTCGCAGCGGGCGCAAACCACTGCGCGCCGCCCAGGCACCGAGCAGGGCGGTGGCCAACGCCGACAAGCCGACCGTCAGCCAAATCAAGTGCTGCATGCGTTGCAAAAAGTGTTGGTGATGGGTGATGTCCAGCAGCAGGGTCAGTTGCGGTGAGTCGGGTTTATCGAGGAACAGCGGCGCATTCAGGACGCGGTAGTCGGTGCCGTCGTCGCTCACTGTCGACAGGCCAGGCTGGCGCGGCAAGTCTTTGGGTAAACGGTCCGAGCTGTCGTACAAGCGTTGGCCGTCGCTGCCGATGATGCGCAGCGAAAGATCGGCTTGTCGGCTCAACTCATCGGCCAGTTTGGACTCGGTTTCGCTGGACTGGATGTCATCCAGCGCCCGGCGCAAGCCAATCAGCTTGCCATCCAGCAACTGCTGGTCCAATTCGACAAAGTGCGCCTCGCTGGCGCGGCTGAACAACACCCCGGCGAACAACGACACCACGGCAGTGCAAGCTGCGAACAGCAGCGCCAGACGATTGCTTAGTGAGAGCCGGCGCATCAGGCAGGGCGCTCTTCAAGGACGTAGCCCATGCCGCGTACGGTGTGGATCAATTTGTTCGGAAAGTCGTCGTCGATCTTCAGGCGCAAACGACGGATCGCCACTTCGATAACGTTGGTGTCGCTGTCGAAATTCATGTCCCACACTTGGGAAGCGATCAGCGATTTGGGCAGAACTTCGCCTTGGCGCCGCAGGAGCATTTCCAGCAGGGCGAATTCCTTGGCGGTCAAGTCGATGCGCTGACCGTTGCGCTCGACCCGGCGGCGGATCAGGTCCAGGCGCAAGTCGGCCAGTTGCAGGCTGGTTTCCTGAGGCGTGGTGCTGCCGCGCCGCAGCAGGCTACGAACCCGCGCGAGCAGTTCGGAGAAGGCGAACGGTTTGACCAGGTAGTCGTCGGCACCCAGTTCCAGGCCGTGGACTCTGTCCTCCACCGCGTCTCGCGCTGTAAGAAACAGTACCGGCGTGTCGAGGCCCGCGCCGCGCACCGCTTGCAGAATTTGCCAGCCATCGCGACCGGGCAGCATCACATCGAGGATCAACAAGGCGTAATCGCCGCTCAACGCCAGTTGCTGGCCGGTGCTGCCGTCTGCCGCCAATTCGGTGGTGAACCCGGCTTCGGTCAGGCCCTGACGCAGGTAATGGCCAGTTTTCGGTTGGTCTTCGACAATCAGCAGTTTCATGGGCGGCTCGGGCAATTGGAACAGGTGCGTTATACCGTGGGCGGCGGCGATACAGGCCAACCTGACAAAGTTGTAATCTGCCTGTCAGGTGGCTGGCAGAGCCCGCGGGTTAGAGTTTCCCACAAGCTGAACCTCATCTTGTTGGAGTGCGACTATGTTTTTGCGAAAGCGTCTGGTGTTGGCCGCTTGCTTGCTGACACTGAGTGTAGGGCTAGAGGCCTCGCCGGCGCATACCTACGACTTCGGTCAATCGGCCCCGGCCGCCCGGGCTACCCGTAGCGTTGAAGTGGTAATGGGCGATATGTCGTTCGATCCGAAAGCCATCGAGATCAAGGCCGGTGAGACCGTTCGCTTTGTACTGGTGAATAAAGGCCAGTTGCTGCACGAATTCAACCTCGGCGACGCGGCGATGCATGCCCGGCACCAGCAGGAAATGCTCCAGATGCAGCAAAGCGGCATGCTGATGCCTACAGGCATGAAGGCCATGGACCACGGCTCCATGGCCGCAATGGACCATTCTTCCGAAGGGCATGGCATGAAACACGATGACCCGAACAGTGTGCTGGTGGAACCGGGTAAAACCGCCGAGCTGACCTGGACGTTCACCAAGGCCACCAACCTGGAATTTGCCTGCAATATCCCCGGTCACTATCAGGCCGGCATGGTCGGCAAATTGACAGTCAGTCAGTAAGCACTCAAAGGCGGGAGCAAAGGCTGGTAGAATCCGCTGATTCTTCAGTCAGGTTTCCGCCATGCATCCCGCAGCCGAACATTCGCCGCTGGGCAAATCCAGCGAATACATCGCCACCTACACGCCGTCCTTGCTGTTCCCGATCCCGCGCACCGCGAAATGGGCCGAGCTGGGCCTGACGGCTGAAACCCTGCCGTACAAGGGCGTGGACTTCTGGAACTGCTTCGAACTGTCGTGGCTGTTGCCATCCGGCAAGCCTGTGGTGGCGATTGGCGAATTCAGCATTCCGGCGGATTCGCCGAACATCATCGAATCGAAGTCGTTCAAGCTGTACCTCAACTCGCTGAACCAAACAGCGTTTGCCGACACCGCAAGCCTTGAAGCGACACTGGCGAAAGACCTCTCGGCCGCTGCCGGCAAACCGGTGGGCGTGCGGATTCGCAGCTTGAAAGATGTTGAGGCAGAAGGCGTCGTGGCGTTGCCGGGTGTGTGCATCGATGACCTGGACATCAGCGTCAGCAACTATGAGCATCCGCGTCCGGAACTGCTGCGGTGCGATGAGTCGCTCATTGTTGAAGAGTGCGTACACAGCCATTTGCTCAAATCCAACTGCCCGGTCACCAGTCAGCCGGATTGGGGCAGCGTAGCGGTGGAGTATCGCGGCGCGGCGCTGGACCATGCGAGTTTGCTGGAATACATCGTGAGCTTCCGCCAGCACTCGGACTTCCATGAGCAGTGTGTGGAGCGGATTTTCCTCGACCTGCAACGGTTGCTGAAACCAGAGAAACTGACGGTGTATGCCCGGTATGTGCGTCGCGGCGGGTTGGACATCAACCCGTATCGCAGTACTGAAGAAGTGCAACTGCCGAACCATCGCCTGGTCCGTCAATGACGAACCAATGTGGGAGCGAGCCTGCTCGCGATGAGTCCAGCACATTCAACAGTGATGTTGACTGACACTCAGCCATCGCGAGCAGGCTCGCTCCCACAAGGGATTGCATTTACAAATCCCAGATATGAAAAAGCCCCGCTATCGATAGCGGGGCTTTTTTGCATCTGGCGGGTTCAGATCCCCATGTTGCCCAAGGCTTGTACGATGTTGCGCAAGGTGCCGGCAAGGGTCGGGTGTTCAAGTTCGAAGCGCTCGACGGCCAGATTCACATTGTCGGCGAGGTTGGTGTCCTGGGTTTTGGTTTCGAGTTCAAGCTCGAGTTCGATCTGTTGCATCAGCGCGTGCAGGTCTTCGCGCTCGGATTCAGTCAGCGGTGGATTCTGTTCCAATTGCTCGCGCAGTTTGTTGAGCTGTTCTTGCAGTTCGCGGGCAGGCATGGCGTTCTTCCTTTTATCGATAGGCACTGGCATAGACCGCAGCGGCGCGCCAAAGGTCTATGGCTTGACCTTTAGATTAATCCACTCGCGCGCAACCTGCATGATCTCGGTCAGGGCTTTTCGCCCTTGAGCCGGCGCAGGCTGATATCGGCGAGGCAGGTGTCGAGTTCGCCCAGATGATCGATCACCGAATGCACACCCAGGCCGAACAACTGCATTGTCGCCTTGCCGCGCAGGTGTTCCCGTTCCTTTTGACTCAAGGCCTGCCATTCGCTTGGGGCCAGCCCGCACAGCGAGCCGCAGGACGCCAGGCCAATGGTCCACAACCCGGCATTCAGGCCCGATTGCAGAAGACGCGGTTCGCCGCTGACCAGCACGCAACCGTCCAGACGTTCGACATTCAACGCCATCAACGCTTGCCAGCAGGCATTCGGCGCGGGCCATGGATTAATTGTTGCCGGGTATTGCGATGGTTTGATCCAGTCCGGGAGTGCGGCAGCCAAAGTGTGGCTGAGGGCAGGGGGCAGTTCATCGAGCCAGGCGCAAGGAATCTGTTGGCGCTGCAGGCTGGACAGGCTATCCAGAGCGCCGAGCGTGACTTCGGCATGCTCGGCAGTCAGTGTGCCGGCTTGGCGAGTGCTTGCGCCGAAATCCACCAGGCATCCACTGAGGCCGAACAGTACAGCGGTCAGGCTGGGTGCGATGAGAGGCGAGGTTTCGGCGCGTGGCATATCAACATCCTTGAAATAGTAACAAGGCTATTCGTGGACGGTGACAGTTGAGTGACACTGATGTGAATCGCTCCCGGCCAGGAGGAGTCATCCGGGGGCCGTCGCGCACGATGCTGCCTAAACCGGGTTATCCGTCATATACTAGCGGTCTTTGCGACTGGGCCAAGCGCCCGCGTCAGTACAATCCAAGGAGTTTCTCTATGCGCTGGAGCAATCGACTCGCTCAGCTTTGTATGTGTGCCAGTGTGTTGCTGGTTCCGTTTGCAGCTCAGGCTGCCACGGAAGAAGATCCTTGGGAAAGCATTAACCGCCCGATCTACAAGTTCAACGATTTTGTCGACACTTACGCACTGAAGCCATTGGCTCAGGGCTATCAATTCGTTACGCCGCAGTTTCTGGAAGATGGCATCCACAACATGTTCCGCAACGTCGGTGACGTGACCAACCTCGCCAACGACGTGTTGCAGGTCAAGCCCGCCGCGGCAGGCGTCGACACCGCGCGTTTGATCTTCAACACCACCTTCGGCCTGCTGGGCTTCTTCGACGTGGGCACTCAGATGGGCCTGCATCGCAATGATGAAGACTTCGGCCAGACCCTCGGTTACTGGGGCGTGGGTAGCGGCCCATACATAATGCTGCCGCTGCTGGGTCCAAGCACCTTGCGTGATGCGCCTTCCAAGTATGTCGACGGCTATACCGGCCCGTACCACTACATCCACGATGTGCCGGTGCGTAATTCGATCTTCGGCCTGAACATCGTCGACGCCCGCGCCAACCTGCTGTCGGCCGAGAAGCTGGTCAGCGGCGACAAATACACCTTTATTCGCAATGCGTACCTGCAAAATCGCGAATTCAAGGTCAAGGACGGCCAGGTCGAAGACGATTTTTAATCTCGACCGGTAAAACGAAGAAGGCGGCCATTTGGCCGCCTTCTTTCGTTTGGCTTGCGGGTATCGGGGTTATTTCATCTTCAGGATTGTAAGCCCGAGTTTCTGATTAGCACCGTCCTGTGCTTTCACCCATACCACTTCGGTATCGGCCTCAAGGCCTTTTAGCGCCGCATGATCGGAATCGATCCGAACGCTAAGCCGGTCACCGACCTTGAATAAGCGGGGCGCCTCAACCTGCATGCCGCTGCTGGAAAGGTCGATACAGACGGCTGGCACCTCATCGCCCTCATGAATCAGTGCCACATCGGCATCGACCCGCATGCGGATGAAATCGCGCTTTTCGCTATAGTCCCGATCAGTTTGGCTCATGGGCTCGATCCTTCCTTTGGGTTACGGTTTTGCCTGTTCTTATAACTCTCAGTGATTTGACAAGTAAAGACGTCAAGCGACCATCGGCGTGAGCTTGAAACGCCTCGCGGATGGGAGTACCGTCTGCGCCTTAGAAGGGCACCTTTGGTGGACTTGTGAGTAGGGCAAACGCTCGAAAACAGTGCAGTCAGAGAGGCTAGAAAGCGAATCCAGTAGTATAAGCAGGGCCCATTGCCCAGCCTGCTACGCCAACCTAATTCTGGCGCCGTTTGCCCACATGCCAAAAACCAGTGCCACGCTGCTGATAATCGATGATGACGAAGTAGTGCGCGCGAGCCTCGCAGCCTACTTGGAAGACAGTGGTTTCAGTGTCCTGCAGGCCAGCAATGGCCAGCAGGGTCTTCAGGTATTCGAGCAAGACAAGCCCGACTTGGTCATCTGCGATCTGCGCATGCCGCAGATGGGCGGGCTCGAACTCATTCGCCAGGTCACCGAGCTGTCGCCGCAAACACCGGTAATCGTGGTGTCGGGCGCCGGCGTGATGAACGACGCGGTCGAGGCCCTGCGCCTGGGCGCGGCGGACTACCTGATCAAGCCTCTCGAAGATCTGGCCGTGCTCGAGCACTCCGTGCGCCGGGCCCTGGACCGTGCGCGCCTGCTGCTGGAAAACCAGCGCTACCGCGAGAAGCTGGAAAAGGCCAACCGCGAGCTCGAAGCCAGCCTGAACCTGCTCCAGGAAGACCAGAACGCCGGTCGCCAGGTGCAGATGAACATGCTGCCGGTCAGCCCCTGGAGCATCGACGAGTTCCAGTTTGCCCACCAGATCATTCCGTCGTTGTACCTGTCGGGCGATTTCGTCGACTACTTTCGGGTCGACGAGCGTCGGGTAGCGTTTTACCTGGCGGACGTTTCCGGTCATGGCGCCTCTTCAGCCTTCGTTACCGTGCTGTTGAAGTTCATGACCACGCGCTTGCTGTTCGAATCCAAGCGCAACGGCACATTGCCAGAGTTCAAGCCTTCAGAGGTTCTTGGTCATATCAACCGGGGCCTGATCAGTTGTAAGCTGGGTAAACACGTCACAATGGTCGGTGGAGTCATCGACGAGGAGACCGGTTTGTTGACCTATAGCATCGGCGGTCATCTGCCGTTGCCCGTGTTGTACACGCCAGACAGTGTTCGTTACCTGGAAGGGCGCGGTCTGCCGGTGGGCCTCTTCAATGAAGCCACCTACGAAGACCACGTACTGGAATTGCCGCCAGTGTTCAGCTTGACGCTGATGTCTGATGGCATTTTGGACCTTTTGCCAGAACCCACACTCAAAGATAAAGAAGCTGCTTTGCCTCAACGGGTGAAGGCAGCGGGCGGCAGCCTGGATGGTCTGCGCCAGGTTTTTGGATTGGCCACGCTAGGGGAGATGCCGGATGATATCGCCCTGTTGGTGTTGAGCAGGAATCTTTAATGAGTACCGGTAGAATCCAGTTCGCCGAGCAGGACGGCACCTTCGTCCTGAAGTTCGTCGGTGAAGTTCGCCTGACCCTGTGTTCGGCGTTGGATGCGACTATTGAGCGGATCTTCACCGCGTTGAATTTCAACGCTATCGTGATCGACCTGACCGAAACCCGCAGCATCGACAGCACCACCCTGGGCCTGCTGGCCAAACTGTCGATCCTGTCACGGCAAAAGGTCGGCCTGCTGCCGACCGTCGTCACCACCCACGAAGACATCACCCGCCTGCTGCAGTCCATGGGCTTCGAGCAAGTGTTCAACATCGTTGACCGCCCGATCCCATGCCCTGAATGCCTGACCGACCTGCCAGACCAGGATCAGTCCGAAGAAGTGGTGCGTGTCAAAGTCCTCGAAGCGCACAAAATCCTCATGGGCCTGAACGACTCCAACCGTGAAGCGTTCCATGACCTGGTGAATGCGCTGGAGCGGCACTGATTCCCTAAAGCGGTATGGGTGACCCGCGCAAACACTCTATCGCGACCCACCACAAATCCCCTGTGGGCGGACTTGCTCGCGAAAGCGTCAGTCCAGTCGCTACGATGTTGAATGTATTGGCCCTTTCGCGAGCAAGCCCGCTCCCACATTAGTCCCGCGTCGAACACGCTATCCCGACCCACCACGAATCCCCTGTGGGAGCGGGCCTGCCCGCGAAGGCGTCCGCACACCCACCACGGGCTCCAGCGCGAAGCCAACCCAATCCCCACTACCAAACGCACACAAAAAAGGGCGAACCCGCTAAGGTTCGCCCTTTTTGCATCGCTGCGAGCTAGATCACAGCTTGGCCTGCAACAACGCCTCAAGCTTCTCCTGATCCCGAGCAAACTGGCGGATACCTTCAGCCAGCTTCTCGGTCGCCATCGCATCCTCGTTGGACAACCAACGGAACTGCGCTTCATTCAGGCTCAGACGCGCTTCACCGGCATGCCCCGGCGCCAATTTGCGCTCCAGCTTGCCATTGTCCGCCGCCAGCTTCTCCAGCAGATCCGGGCTAATGGTCAGACGATCACAACCGGCCAACTGCTCGATCTGATTCAGATTACGGAAGCTCGCGCCCATCACCACAGTCTTGTAGTCATTGGCCTTGTAGTAGTTGTAGATACGCGTCACCGACTGCACGCCCGGATCATCCGCGCCGGTGTAGTCGTTGCCGGTGGCTTTCTTGTACCAGTCGTAGATGCGGCCCACGAACGGCGAAATCAGAAACACCCCGGCATCGGCACAGGCGGCAGCCTGAGCGAAGGAGAACAGCAGCGTCAGGTTGCACTGAATGCCTTCCTTTTCCAGCTTCTCGGCAGCGCGGATACCTTCCCAGGTCGAAGCGATCTTGATCAGCACACGGTCACGGCCAACGCCGGCCTTGTCGTACAGGTCGATCAGACGGTGCGCCCGCTTCAATACGGCGTCAGTGTCGAACGACAGGCGCGCATCCACTTCAGTGGAAATACGACCCGGTACAACCTTCAGGATTTCTTGCCCTACCGCAACGCCAAAACGGTCGCTGGCCAGGCCCACATCGCCCTTGCAGTCGTGAACGCAAGCGTTCAGCAACTCGGCATAAGCGGGAATGGCCGCCGCTTTGAGCAGCAGGGAAGGGTTGGTGGTAGCATCCACGGGTTTAACGCGAGCGATTGCTTCGAAGTCGCCGGTGTCGGCAACCACGGTGGTCATTTGTTTGAGTTGTTCCAGCTTGGAAGTCATGAGCGTGCTCTGTCCTATGGGTCTAATGACATTACCCGAGCGCTTGCAGCCACTCAAGGGCGCGTACGTGTATCGATGGCCCCAGCGGCAACATCCTGAAAACGGATGTTTGAAAGGCGGGGCGTGGTATCGGTAGATACGATGCTGAAATGGGGGACAGGTTCAACGCAGGTGACCGTTAACGCCCCTCCAACAACTCCGCCGCCTGATCCAGCAACGCCAAAGGCTCTTTAGCCTTATGAATATCCACCGACAACAATTGCCGAAACTTCCGCGCCCCCGGAAATCCGGTGCCCAGCCCCAGCACATGCCGGGTGATGTGATGCATCGCCCCACCCGCCAGCAAATGCTCAGCGATATAAGGCCGCAACTGCGCCAGCGCCTCGGCCCGGCTGATCACCGGAGTCTTGCTGCCGAACAGCTGCTGATCCACCTCAGCCATCATATAAGGATTGTGATACGCCTCACGACCCAGCATCACGCCGTCAAACGTTTGCAAATGCTCGTGACAAGCCTCCAGCGTCTTGATCCCGCCGTTGAGAATAATCTCCAGCTCCGGAAAATCCGTCTTCAACCGCGCCGCCACGTCATAGCGCAGAGGCGGAATGTCACGGTTCTCCTTAGGCGACAATCCCTCCAGAATCGCAATCCGCGCATGCACCGTAAAACTCGTGCATCCGGCATCCCGAACCGTGCCGACAAAATCACACAACTGCTCGTAACTGTCCCGTCCATTAATCCCGATCCGATGCTTCACCGTCACCGGAATCGACACCGCATCGCGCATCGCCTTCACGCAATCAGCCACCAACTGCGGATGCCCCATCAGGCACGCGCCGATCATATTGTTCTGCACCCGATCACTCGGGCAGCCGACATTCAGATTCACCTCGTCGTAGCCGTGATCCTGGGCCATGCGTGCGCAGGCGGCCAGGTCCAGCGGGACACTGCCGCCCAGCTGGAGAGCTAACGGGTGCTCGGCTTCGTTGTGACGCAGGAAGCGGTCGTGGTCGCCGTTAAGGAGCGCGCCGGTGGTGACCATTTCTGTGTAGAGGAGGGCGTGCTTGGAGAGTAGGCGTAGGAAGAAACGGCAGTGGCGGTCTGTCCAATCCATCATCGGGGCGACGGAGAAGCGGCGGGAGAGCGGGGCGGGTGTGGCAGTGATTGGGGGCATTGGCGTTTCTGGAATGGGTGAGGCTGGGAGGTGGGGAGTTTATCAGGATTGGGCTTGCGGGGCTCAGGCGAGTCTAGTGGCGGTAGTTGAGAGAGTGAGCACAGAAGCGGGAGGGATTGAGCGACTTGGTACGAGACCGGCTAACTGTGTGTCCCGATTTTTCTTTCCATTCCTCTTTCCCTGTATGGCCATTGGTAAATAGCCTTGGATCTTTGTGTCGTTGGTACAGGCGCCAAAGCGAAGGGACTTGCAATGACGAATCGTCGATATATGGACACCCCTGTAAGTTAATACGTGGTGTCCGCGTAATTACTTAGTGAGGTCAGTACTAAGTAGTAGCTAAATTTTGAAAGTATACGGTGAGCTCCAATTAATGCCATTGACGCTTGATTTCCTGCCACTGGTCGTCTGACAGCCACTTATCTGCCGCAGGAAAGAAAATATTTTCCTCAGCGTCCATATGATCGTAATATTTTTTAATGAAGTCATCGATAGTGTCAGCAATTACTCTCGTTTCCTGAGTTGTGTCTTCCAACATCTTCAGCTGTCCAGCAATGCGCCCAAATGCCTGATGATCTCGCTCGATATCCTTGACCCGTTGGTGAATCGGTGCCTCAGTCGCTAGCAAGGCCAGCCGAATAAGTTCTTCATTTTCATGGTGGTGGCGCTCTGCATCACCATGCAAGGCTTCCAGCGTCTTGAACAACAGCTTGCAGTCATCAGCCCCATCGGATTCATGCCTCATTTTTCTCAGCAACTCTTTGATCTGAGTAATTTTCATAGCCACTTCATGATGATAGGCCTGTAGTTCTTTCAACAAGACGTTCATATCAAATCCTCGTCACGACACCACACCATCACAGAAAATATTTTTTAACCAGCAACCTCCAAGGGTGCCTGCAATTTTAAATTTCAATATTTTCAATGTCTTGCCAAACGCACTCGTCAGCACTATTTAACTTTTTTAGTATAGGCGAGCACAAAGCTCTCACCTCAGGAGATTTTCCGACCTTGGAAGAAATTGAAATATCAAGTGTATGTTTATATGCACTATTTGATCTGTCATCGGGGACGACTGTATCAGACTTGCTTTGAAAGGTGACTCACGGCTATGCACTTGCATTTGGAGTGGTGTTCTGTGGCGCGAGGGGCTCCCACCACCCCACGCCGATGTGCAGCATTGATTACTTAGATGGCTCGACGTTATCCAGCGCCTGGTTCACCGCCAGCTCACCCAACATGACCACTTGCGCAATGCCCAGCAGGGTTTTGCGGTGTGTCCCCTCCAGCAGCGCTGCAAAATCACTGAGCATAACCGTGGCCGATCCCAGTGACTCGCAGGCGTTGGCCAGCAAGGATTCGGTGTTGTATGCCGAGTTGGCTAGGAACATGCGCTCGGGTTCATTGGCCGTGGCCATGATTTGAGCGGCCGGTTTGAGATGGTAGTCGAGGGCGCGTTCGGCGGCTTCGTTGAGTTTTTTGGAATCAAGTGATTCGTAGGGGGATGCCGGGTCTGTGATCGGCGGATTGGGTGTTGGTTTGAACATAGATAAAACTCCTCATGCCGTAAATAAAGGAGCCATCCAACCTCGCTACCAAACGAAGGTGGCGGCCATGCGCAGGTTGGTAGACCGGGACATGAGGAAGCCGGCGCACCCGAAGGTGCCCTGTGCATGACCACCATAAAGCCGAGACGAAAAACGCCGCGAATGGTGATGCTGTGCAAACCTCATGTACGGGCTACCAAACCCGATCGCTATTTTTCAGCGACGGGAAAACGATAAGGCCCAGACCTTAAGCGCACAAGCCGGCGGATTCTGGCGCACTCGTAGGCGACGACGCAAGGCGTTGTAGCCTTTGTGAAGTAACCGCGAGTGTCTTTAAACATCTCAGTTAAACGAACGATTTTATTCGAAGAAAATAAGGAAATATCTGACGGTTTCTTATGGTTAGCCGTCGCTGCAGCACGTTACCGCAGCTTCATGACGCAATTGCTGGAAACCGTAATAGAAGAAGGCGTTCCTGAGGAACGCCCTTTTTTCGCTTCAAGAAACCACACTAGCTGAACCAACGCTGTCGCTCAGCAATGTTTCATCAAGTTCGTCAGGCTTGCGGCATAGGATGCTCACCTAAGATCGTGTCACCACGCTTCCACCCCACAGGAAACTGAAAAATGATCTCGAACCTCTTCAAAGTCGTGATGATCTCCAGTGCCTTGCTCCTGAGCGCCTGTTCGGGCATGAGCACCAGCACGTGTTTTTCAGAAGCCTGCCAACAGTTCGATGGCCATAGCGCCAACAAGGTGAACTTTGGCGGCAGCGCTATCGGCAATAGCTTCAATGAATACAGCTCAGGCTTGCTGCACGACTAAAAGTGACGCAACGGCTGAAATGCTTCCGCCGTTGCGTGACCTACCTGACGAATCGCGCATTCTGATATTGCGACTGCTGCGCAATCGAACGCAGCTGCTCCATGGTGTATTTAGCGAGCTATTTCGCCTCTGGCACCGCGATCCACTGACCCAGAATTTTCTGGTAATTCCCCGTCACCTTGGCCAGATGCAGCCACTGATCGACATACAACTTCCAGCTAATATCATCACGCGGCAACAGATAAGCCTTCTCCCCATACTGCATAAATTGCGTCGGGTTAACCGCGCACAGGCCCGGTTTGAGTTTCTGCTGGTACAGCGCCTCCGACGCATCGGTAATCATCACGTCAGCCTTCTTATCCAGCAGTTCCTGGAAGATGGTCACGTTGTCGTGAAGCTGCAATTGCGCCTTGGGCAGGAAGGCGTGGACGAAGGCTTCGTTGGTGCCGCCGGCCGGTTCGACCAGGCGAACCGAAGGTTGGTTGATTTGTTCGATGGTCTGGTACTGAGCCTGATTTTCGCAACGCACCAGAGGGATTTTGCCGTCGACATCCAGCGTGGTGCTGAAGAAAGCTTTTTTCTGGCGTTCCAGCGTGACGGAGATGCCGCCGACGCCGATGTCGCATTTGCCCGCGAGCATGTCGGGCATCAGGGTTTTCCAGGTGGTCTGGACCCACTCAACTTTGACGCCCAAGCTGTCGGCCAGTGAGTGGGCCATGGCGATGTCGATCCCCGAGTATTCGCCGTCTTCACCTTTGAAGGTATAGGGTTTGTAGTCGCCGGTCGTGCAAACTCGCAGTTGGCCCTGTTGCAGGACGGTGTCCAGATGGGAAGGGCCTTGCTCTGCCTGAACGCCGCTGGCTAACGCGAGCAGGCCACAGAGCATCATTGTGCTTTTTATGGTTTTCATTGTTATCGGGCTTTTGTGATGGAGTAGGGGCAAGGCGGGATCAGTGTAGTGAAACCGCTTCTTGACTGTCATCCATCACGCCGCAGCGGCCAGCACGCTGGATGACGATGCCACGACATCCACCGATGGCCCGGCTCAATGACAGCAGCAACTGGAGCCCCCACACCCGGACGTTTTCCTGACACGCTCATCAATGTCTGCGGCCAACAGGCTTGCCGGATAACCAGCCTCCGTCAGCGCAGAAATCAGGGTGTTGCTTTGTACATCGCCCGTCACCTTGACCCGGCCATGGGCCAGATCGACCGTCACTTCGCCAACCCCCGCCAGCGGTTGCAGTGCCGCGTTGACGTGTTTGACGCAGCTGCTGCAGCTCATGCCTTCGACGTGCAGTTCAATACTGTTCATGGATAAAACCTCTTTGGTGGCGGCGCCCATCAGCGCTTGAAGTCATCGTTGACCTTGTCACGATGGCAAGGTCAAGCGCTTGTTTCGTGCTCAGTCAATCGAGGCCTGGCGCAGGCGCAAGGCGTTGAATACCACTGAGGCAGAGCTGACGCTCATGGCCAGTGCAGCCACCAACGGGGACAACAGATGCCCGGTCAGCGGGTAGAACAACCCGGCGGCGAGGGGGATGCCCATGGCGTTGTAGGCCAGGGCAAAGGCCAGGTTCTGGTGCATGTTGCGTACGGTTGCCACCGACAGGCTGCGGGCATGCAGGATGCCGAGCAGGTCGCCCTTGACCAAGGTCACCTGAGCGCTGTTCATGGCGACATCGGTGCCGGTGCCCATGGCGATACCGACGTCGGCACGGGCCAGGGCCGGGGCGTCGTTGATGCCATCGCCGGCCATTGCCACACGGTGCCCGCGTTCCTGCAATCCGGCGGCCAAGCGTTCCTTGTCCTGTGGTTTGACCTCGCCGTGGACTTCTTCGATGCCCAGTTGGCGGGCGACGGCGCGGGCGGTGGTGAGGCCGTCTCCGGTCGCCATAATCACTCGCACGCCATCGGCCTGGAGGCGTTCGACGGCGAGCCGGGTGGTGGGTTTGATTGGGTCGGCGACGGCGAGTAGCCCTGCGAGCACGCCATCCACGGCCAGGTACATGATGCTGGTTCCGTCGCTGCGCAGTTGCTCGGCGTTGGGCTGCAGGGCTTCGATGGCGACGCCGGCTTCAGCCATCAGGGCGGTGTTGCCCAGTTGAACGCGGTGCCCGTCGACTTGTCCGCGCACGCCGATCCCTGACGCCGATTCGAACGTCTGCGCTGTGCTCAATACCAGGCCGTTGGCGCGAGCGCGCTCGACGATGGCGTGGGCCAACGGGTGCTCGCTGCCCTGGTCGAGGCTGGCGGCCAGACGCAGCACTTCGTCAGCACTGTAGCCAGGCGCAGGTTCGACGCTGTGGAAGGCCGGGCGACCTTCAGTGAGGGTGCCGGTTTTGTCCACGATCAGGATGTCGATCTTGCGCAAGTTCTCGATCGCCGCCGCATCCCGGAAGAGCACGCCGCTGCTGGCAGCCTTACCGGTGGCGACCATCACCGACATCGGTGTGGCCAGGCCGAGGGCGCACGGGCAGGCGATGATCAGCACGGCCACCGCATTGATGAGGCCGAACACCCAGCTCGGTTGCGGCCCCCACAGCCCCCAGCCGACAAAGGTCAGGGCGGCGATGGCGATCACTACCATGACGAAGTAGCCGGCAATCACGTCTGCCAGGCGTTGCATGGGGGCCTTGGAGCGTTGTGCCTGGACCACCATTTGCACAATTTGCGCGAGCACGGTGGAAGAGCCGACTTTCTGCGCCTGCATCACCAGGCTTCCGTGGGTATTGAGAGTCGCACCGATCAGCTCGTCGCCAGGGCGTTTCATCACGGGGACCGGCTCGCCTGTGAGCATGGATTCGTCCACCGCACTTTCACCCTGCAGCACCACACCGTCGACCGGGACTTTCTCACCGGGGCGCACGCGCAAGGTATCGCCGCTGTGCACATGGCTCAGGGCAATGTCCGCTTCGCTGCCATCGACGTTGATCCGGCGCGCGGTCTTGGGCGCCAGGCCGAGCAGGGATTTGATCGCAGCCGAGGTTTGCGAGCGCGCCTTGAGTTCGAGTATTTGTCCGAGCAGTGTCAAGGAGATGATTACCGCCGCCGCTTCGTAGTACACGCCCACCCGGCCGTCCATCATGAAGGTGGCTGGAAACAGGCCGGGTGCCAGCGTGGCGGCAAGGCTGTAGAGGAAGGCTGCGGCGGTACCGAGGCCGATCAGCGTCCACATATTGGGGCTGCGCTGGATGACGGAACGCACGCCGCGCACATAGAACGGCCAGCCGGCCCACAGCACGACAGGCGCGGCGAGCACCAATTCGACCCCGTTCTGTGTGGCACCGTGAAACAGATTCAAGGCATGACCACCCATGGCCAGCGCGGTGACGGCCAGAGTCAGCGGCAGGGTCCACCAGAAGCGCCGGGAAAAGTCCTCGAGCTCAGGATTGCCTGCTTCCTCCAGTTCGGGCAAAACCGGTTCCAGGGTCATGCCGCACTTGGGGCATGTACCCGGGCCGCGCTTGCGGATTTCCGGGTGCATGGGGCAGGTGTACTCTTTTTCGGTTGCCGCCGACTCCGGTGCCTGCTGCGTCTGAGCAGGTGACTTGAAGTCATCCAGATGTCCGTTATGGCGATGCATGGGTCAGTGCCTGCCGCCGTGGTGATGGCCAAACAGGTGCATCAGCGGGCACAGCAATAGAATCAGGTAGGGCAGAATCGGGGAGATATGGCCGTAATGCTCGCGGGCCAGGTAAAACAGACCGATCACCAGCAGCATGCCCAGCGCGATGCCGGGTTTACTGCGCCAGAAGGAGGAGGCTGGAGGCGTCGAGGGTGGTGAGTGGTTCATGTGGCGAGCTCCATTCTGACGAGAATGTCATAAGGGTTTCGTCCTGCCAAACCGGCCAGTGCGAACCTCAGCGACGAGTGAGATTTATTGGCCCATCGGCGTCTTCATCATGCTGGATTGCTGATCCATCATTTTCATCATCATGTCCATCATCGCCGTGCCCTGGCCATCCTTGCCGCCGGACATGCCCATCCCCATGCCTTTGCAATTGTCGTGCATCATGCCCATGCCGTTCTTCATCGTGGTCATGGCTTCCTGCATCGCCGCCTGACGTTCGGCCGGGGTTTTGGCGGCGATCATTTTGTCGTGGGCCGCCTGCATTTTCTGCATCTGTTCGCTCATGGCCTTGTCTTGTATGGGCGTGGTTTGGGTTGAGTCGGTTGTGGGGGCGGCAGGCGCTGTTTCGGGGTGATGTTCGTCGGTGGCCAGCACTGGCAATGGGCTGCTGATGAGCAGTGCGGCTATGAGCGATTTGACGTAGGTGTGCATGACAATCTCCACAATATTAGGGGGATCGGCAGCGCTAAGCAGCTGCGGATCAGAGCATGTCGTGTTCCCGATAGAAGGGAATAATCCCGAACTTACGCTACGACCGGAGGGCGTTGTTGATCCATATCAAACAACGCCTACAGAGGCTTATTGTGCTGCGCAGGATAGAGCCAGCGGGCCATAGAGCATCATTGTGCTTTTTATGGTTTTCATTGTTATCGGGCTTTTGTGACGGAGTGGGGTTCAAGCGGGAGTCAGTGTAGTGAAAGCGCTTCTCGACTGTCCTCCAGTGTCCCAATACCCATTCGTTCCAATGCGTGATACGTGCCAGGCAAGGCCCGACACGTATCCCTTCACATTAGTTGTTTATCCACAAGCCACGGACTTCGAACTCTTAAGATGAGCTTCAATCGAGTTGCTGGCAGAGTGGACTCTTACTCCCTTGAGTTTATCGAGTGGCGGCTCTTTCCAAAGTTTTGATGCGTCGATGGGAAGGATGACCTGTATAGCAGCTCCTTGGGGCGGATCAGCGACAAAATCGAAGTCTTGAATGCCGTCAGGCGGGAACTGAATATAAACCCGTGGCTCCAGTCTCGGGTTTGTCCATCCAGCAGAACTCACGAGGCCAATTGCCGATATGTGTAGCTGCGGTGGGTTTGATTTAAGTAATTTTAACTCGACATCCACTACTTTCATTACTTCAGCCATTTTCGATCTCCTTTCGATAATTGCGCCTCTTTTTCACCTTGGCGCTTGGGTGTTGAACCCTCTGGCTTGAAATCTAGTGTGGTTAGACGCTAGTAAAGGCCCCTCATCCTGTCCACTGACTGCTATGGCCGGTCATCGGATGCTGTAGAGCGTGTTTCCCTGATTACATTCTCTACAGAACGTCCATCTCCGGGCTCAACGTCCCCAACCAAGCCACCAACCCCACAATCAACACCGCCGCCACCCATTCCACCACCACGCTACGCCGCAACGCATTGGCGGCGACCGTGTATTGCCCGTCCCGCAACGACCGCTCCAAAAACGGCCCAAGGTGAAACCGGTTCAGCGCGGCGAGCACGAGCATCCCGGCAAACAGCATCACTTTGATGAACAGCAAAACCCCATAAGTACTGAGAAAAACTTCATCCAGTTTTGGCCCGACGATGAACAGATAATTCACAACCCCCGTCACCGTGATGAGCACCACGATGACCGCGCCAATCACCTCAAATCGATTAACCGCGCGGACCAACAACCGGATGCGCGCTTCGGTTTGCAGGGCATTGATTTTCGCCATCAACGCAAACGCCAGCAACGCCCCAAGCCAGGCTCCAGCCGCCAGCAAGTGCAGAATATCCACCGCGAAATGCCAATCACGACGACTGCCTTCATCCATCGCCCCATGTCCGTTCCAGGCCAAGCTGGAGAGGGCGATAGCGCCGGCAAAAGCTGCGACCAACAAGCTGAGGCCTGGCGCACGGAGCATCACCGCCAAACCGGCAATCACCAGCGCAACGATGCGAACCACACACGCCAACCCTACGTCCGTTTCCAGCACCATCATTTCGATGTGCGGACGCAGTTCGGCGAAGTCCGATTCCCCGCTCATGGCGCTCACCATCATCAGCATGCTGGCAACGGACAGCAGCGCACCCAGCACTGCCGTCCCCGCAAACATCGACCGGAACGGCAACACCGTTCCCGACATCCGCTCCCGCCCTTTAAGGCTGTACAGCCCAAAAAGCGCCAGCCCAAACAACAGCATCAAATCCACATACAACGCAAAGCGCAGGGCAATGCTGATTGAGTCGCTCATCCATCACTTCACTTTGAACGTAACGTTGCCGGTGATCGGGTGAGTGTCCGAAGACACGGCGCGCCATTCGACTTTGTAGCTGCCTGTGGGCAGTGGTGAGAGCGGGGTGATGAGCATGGTTTTCGGGTCGCTGCCGCCGGATACTTTAGCCTTCATCGGCATGGGCGAGTGGGCCATGCCGGGCATTTCGGTCATGACCAGTTTGGCGCCGGAGAATTGGGTCATAAGGTTTTCGGAGAAGCGCAGTTCGATGTTGCTGGGTGCTGCGCCGTCCGCGCCTTCGGCCGGGGTGGAGGAGAGCAGTTTCGGGTGGGCTTGAGCCAGTGCGCTCATGAGCAGCCCGGTGGAAAGTGCGATGGCAACAGCGGTGGTTTTGAGTGTGCGCATGCAAGGCCTCTTACCGCTTTAAGCGGTTGGTTTTTAGGTTTTTGAATTGAAGCGTTTAGAACCACAACCGAACGCCGACCACGAGGCGGGCTTCGCTGCGGTCCTCGCCTTCGTCCCTGGCGTAGTCGGCGGTTTTGCCGTAGGTGCGGTTCCAGGTCACGCCGATGTAGGGCGCGAATTCCCGGCGAATTTCATAGCGCAATCGCAGGCCGGCTTCGGTGTTGGACAGCCCGGAGCCGATGCCCCGCTGCGGGTCGTTTTTGCCGTAGACGTTGAGCTCGGCGGTCGGCTGCAAAATCAGCCGGTTGGTGAGCAGAATGTCGTAGTCACCTTCCAGCCGTGCGGCGGTCTGGCCACCTTCGCCGATGAAGGCGGTGGCCTCGGTTTCGAAGTTGTACAACGCCATGCCTTGCACGCCGAACGCGGCCCAGGTTTGCGGATCGCCGGGTTTGAAATCCTGGCGCACGCCGGTCACCACGTCCCACCATGGGCTGATCGCGTGGCCCCAGAGGGCCTGGACTTCGGCGTCTTCGGTTTTGCCATTGACGCGTTCGCCTTCGGAGCGCAGCCACAGGCGATCGATGTCGCCGCCGATCCACCCGGACAGATCCCAGGCCAACGCGCTGCCGTCGTCGGCGTCCTGCCATTCGAGTTTGTCGGCGAGGAAGTAATAGTTGAGCGCGGTGTCATGCACGGCGTGGCCGGCGGGGCTGACGTACACGGCGGCGCGGTCGGCGTCGGTCAATGCCGGGATCGGCGTGCGGCTTTGGGTTGGCGCGGCGGGCTGCATCTGGCCGTCGTCCATGCTCTGCATTTGGCTGTGATCCATGCCCGACATCTGGCTATGGTCCATGCCCTGCATGTCACCGGTGGCGGCCATGGCCGAAGAAGCCGTGAAGCCAGCGAGTGCCAAAGCGAGGCGGGTAGAGCGAATCAGTCTGGTCATGGGTAGCGCCTCATTCTTCCACGCGAACTTCACGGAACATGCCCATTTCCATGTGATACAGAAGATGGCAGTGATAGGCCCAGCGGCCGAGCGCGTCGGCGGTGACCCGATAGCTGCGCTTTGATCCCGGCGGCATGTCGATGGTGTGTTTGCGCACCATGAACTGGCCGTTCTCGTCTTCGAGATCGCTCCACATGCCGTGCAAATGAATGGGGTGAGTCATCATCGTGTCGTTGACCAGCACCACCCGGATTCGCTCGCCGTACTTGAGTCGCAGCGGTTCGGCATCGGAGAATTTCACGCCGTTGAACGACCAGGCGAATTTCTCCATGTGGCCGGTGAGGTGCAGCTCGAGGGTGCGGCCGGGCTCGCGGCCGTCCGGGTCTTCGAAGGTGCTGCGCAGGTCTGAATAGGTCAGCACCCGGCGACCGTTGTCGCGCAAGCCAAGGCCCGGGTCGTCGAGTTTCGGCGAGGGGCTCATGGCTTGCATGTCCACCAGCGGATTGTCTTTTTCCGTGTCTGGATGGGATTGCATACCGGCCATGCCACCCATGGCCATGCTGCTGTGATCCATCCCGGTCATGTTGTCCATGCCCTGCAGGTCACCGCCGTCCATGCCCGTCATGCCTTGCGTGGCACTGTGATCCATACCCGCCATGTCACCGCCCATGCTGCCGTGATCCATCCCGCCCATGCCCATGTCATCCATGGTCACCAGCGGCCGCGGATCCAGCGGTGGCACCGGCGCCGACAACCCGGCCTTCACCGCCAGGGTGCCGCGGGCATAACCCGTTCGATCCATCGACTGGGCGAAGAGGGTGTAGGCGTCCTGGGTCGGCTCGACGATGACATCGAACGTCTCCGCCACCGCGATGCGGAATTCGTCGACGCTCACCGGTTTGACGTGTTGGCCATCCGCCGCGACCACGGTCATTTTCAGGCCGGGGATGCGAACGTCGAAGTAAGTCATGGACGAGCCGTTGATGAAACGCAGGCGCAGCTTTTCGCCGGGGCGGAATACACCCGTCCAGTTCATGTTCGGCGCCTGGCCGTTCATCAAGTAGGTGTAAGTGACGCCGCTGACGTCAGCCAGATCGGTCGGGTTCATCTTCATCTCGGCCCACATCTTGCGATCGGCAACCGTCGAGCCCCAGCCTTTCTCGCTGACGTCGTGGATGAAATCGCCCACGGTGCGCTTGTGGTAGTTGTAATAATCCGATTGTTTCTTGAGTTTGCTCATCAGGCCGACGGCGTCTTCGTCGGTCCAGTCGGTGAGCATCACCACGTAATCGCGGTCGTACTGGAACGGCTCCGGTTCCTTGGCGTCGATCACCAATGGCCCATAAACCCCGGACTGTTCCTGAAAGCCGGAATGGCTGTGATACCAGTAAGTGCCGTTCTGGCGGACCTTGAACTGGTAAACGTACATGCCATCCGGTTCTATGCCGTGAAAGCTCAGGCCTGGCACCCCGTCCATATTGGCGGGCAGCAAGATGCCGTGCCAGTGAATCGAGGTGCTGTCCTTGAGTTTGTTCTTCACCCGCAGTGTGACGGTGTCGCCTTCACGCCAGCGCAGTAAGGGGCCGGGAATGCCGCCGTTGATGGTCATCGCGGTGCGAGGGTTGCCGGTGATGTTGACCGGGGTTTCGCCGATGAACAGGTCGAAGTCGGTACCGGCCAGCACGTTTGGTTCGCCGGGGCTGGTGACCGCCCAGACCGGCGTGCGCCACAGCCCGAGGCCAGCAAGAACCCCGCCAGCGGCCAGGCCCTTCACGAAGGTGCGTCTTGAGGTGTTGGAATGCATGCCGTTTGGTTCCCGTCCGTCAGCCTGATGAAGCCCTCAAGTCCATCCTGAGCGGAGGGAAGAGAACTTAATGAGGTGGAGGCTAACGGGCGGCGCCTTTCAGCAGGCTGAGGCGAAGATTACAGTTCTGACAGTTTCACTCTGTGTTCAATGACTTCCGGTCGGCCTGGACGAGTCCGCCACGGTGGCATTACCGCAATTGATATACGAAGAAGACTTCAACCAGCGCTGATCCGGATAGTAAGAAAACAACAACTGCCCATCCTTCATCGAGTCGATCAGCTGATGCGCAATCGCAGGCCTTACAGCAGGGCAGCCGAGACTTCTGCCGATCCGGCCATTCGCTCGCGCCAGATCAGGACTGACATACGGTGCGCCATGAATGACGATCGCCCGATCGAGAGCGTTGTCGTTGAAACCCGGCTCCAGACCTTCCATGCGCAACGAATAACCGTTGTGCCCGACATAGCTGGATTGGGTGCGATACAAGCCGAGGCTGGTGGCGTAGCTGGCATTCTGATTGGAGAATTGGCGGGCCATGTTTTCGCCGCTGTTGCGACCGTGGGCGACCAGTTCATGGAACAACAATTTGCGTTGTTTAAGGTCGAACACCCAAAGACGCTGCGCAGTCGAGGGCAGGGAATAATCGATGACTGCTAGTCTTTGAACCGGGGCTGCGCTTTGAACCCGACTGCATTGGGAAGCGCGTACGGCCAAGGCAATCACCTTGGCGTTGGCATTGGGGGCCGCTTTGATCAGCGCGGCTTCAAGCGAATCGGCGTAGGCTGCCGGTAATGTACACGCGGTCAGCAACAGGGCCGTCATTAAAAAGCCGAAGCGGTCTAGGGCCATATGCAAGTCTCATCTGATTGTTTCGAGTCTAGCAGCGCGCACGACGCTAGCCGGTTGAAAACGGGAGATTAAGGATTATCCATGGGGCAGTTAACAAGGTTATTCGTCATAAGCCGCATATTTTTTATGGGCTTTCTGATAAGCGGCATGGCAATTGCGGAAACTTCGCCGATTGAGCCGCCATCTCCCGTTAGCGTGGTCGCGGAGGCAGCGCCTGGCGATTACGTTGGTCAGGCGATTCAGGCGGCGCTGGCGCCATTGAGTTCGGCATTTCCCCCATTGCTCACCTCGCCACGTCATCAACGGGTCGACGTTAACCGAGCGGTGCTGGATTTTTATAGCCATCGTGGCTATCGCGCCGCCTGGACGGACGATGGCGATGTCGTCCAGTTATTGAAAAGCCTGAGCGACACTGGGGCTGATGGCCTGGACCCCGAGGACTTTCGAATTGCCGAACTGGTCACGGCCAGAAACTCGATGCAGACAACTGAGCCAACCCCCGGGCAACGGGCAGCTTTTGATATCTCGGCGACCCAGACGTTTATCACGGCGCTGCTGCAGTTGCGGCGCGGCAAGGTCGACCCTTCACGACTGGACATCCATTGGAATTTCGACCCGGTGGGCATCGATCCTCGGGAGGATGTCGACCTTTTCTTCGCCGCCCTCGACAGCCATGACGTCGCGCGCGCCTTCGCCCAGGCGCCGCCACAAGAAGCGATTTATGGCACGTTGCGACAGGGTTTGGCGCAACTGCGCAGGGTTCGCGACAGTGGCGGCTGGCCAAAGATTCCAGCAGGGCAGACCCTCAGGCCGGGTATGGACGACGCCTCGGTTGCGCAATTGCGAGCCCGTTTGGTGGCGGGTGGTTATCTGACCGCGAAAATGAACGCACGCTCCGACTACGACGACACTGTCATGGCGGCGGTGAAGAAGTATCAGGCCGAGCAATACCTCGGGGCGGATGGTGTGGCGGGGCCGGCGACGCTCGCGGCGTTGAACGTGCCGGTCGAGGCGCGAATCGACCAGGTCCGCGTGAACATGGAGCGGGCGCGGTGGCTGCTGTACAAACTTCAGGGCACCTTTGTCATCGTTGACATCGCGGGGTACAAGGTTTCGTTCTATCGCGATGGCAAGCTGATATGGCGCTCCCGGGTGCAGGTGGGTAAACCGTATCGCAGCACGCCGATTTTTCAATCGGAGATCACCTACGTCACGTTCAACCCGACCTGGACCGTACCGCCGACCATTCTGGTCAAGGACATGCTGCCGAAAATTCGCAACAATCCCGGTTACCTTGATGCAAGCCGGATTCGCGTGATCGATCGAGAAGGCAACGTGCTCGACCCGTTGACCGTCGATTGGGACAACCCGCGCGGTCTTACGCTACGTCAAGATGCAGGGGCGGATAACTCGTTGGGACAGGTGGTCATTCGCTTTCCCAATGACTATTCGATTTATCTGCACGACACCCCCCATCGCGAGTTGTTCGCGCAATCCAATCGCGCGACCAGCTCCGGTTGTATTCGGGTAGAAAACCCGCTGCAACTGGTGGAGCTGTTGTTCAACGACCCGGTTCGCTGGGGCAGCGAAGGGATTCAAAAACAGCTAGCCAATGGCAAGACAGAGAACATCAGGCTCCCCGTGAAAGTGCCGGTGCTGTTGGCCTATTGGACGGTGGACCTGAGCCTTGATGGGCGGGTGACGTTCAAGCCTGATGTGTATGGGTACGATAACCCGGTGTTGCGGGCGCTGAATCTGCCTTCGGAGTGGCCAACCCTGGACGGGAGGCGAGCGACGCCTCCCTCGATGGCGGTGGGGCAGAGCAAGCTTTAGGTCTTAAAGCTCCAGCCCCTCTTGCACCGCCAGCAGCAGATTGTGCTCCGTCAGCGCGATCGCATCCGGTTGTTGTCCGGCTTGCTCGATCGCCTGAAGCCACCACTGCGTCTCGCCGTGTTCATTCACGGTTCGCAACAGGGCGAGTTCCTTGCCTGTCGAGTGGATCTCGATCCGCCCGGCACCGTCGGCGGTGAAGCGAGCGACAGGGTCGAAGGTGATGCTGTGGTGGTTGCCTTCGATCAGCAGTTGGCCGATGGCGTAATCGTAACTCGCCCCGTCCGGAGCCCTCTCGAACACGTGAGTGGAATTGCGTCGCAGCTTCAGGCCCACTTCGATCAGTGGCTGCAGCCAGGCTTCGATCTGGTGGTAGAGCTCATAGACCTGGGCGGGCCAGCTGTCGATGGCCTGATCGGCGATGGTCGCGTCGGCACTGGTTTGCCGGATTTGTTTCAGCTTCTCGGCGAGCTCGTCTGCTTTATTCATTTCGATTTCCTGTCGTGATGTCAGTTAATCGTAGCTCCTTCAAGGTCATGCGGTTTTGCCTTGCGTCATGTGATTGAAACACCCGCGGTCTTGAAGAAATGGGCGGGCCAGCAGGAGCCAGGCTTGCCGCACCGCTGGCTCCTGCGAAAAGCGGTTTACCTCGCTGATTGGCCTTGTACGGGCAACCCAAGCGCCACCAGTTCCTCGCGCAATTGTTCCGGGCTGAAGAACTGAACCGCATGAAATCCCTCCCGGCGTGCTCCTGCAATATTCGGCGCATGATCATCGATGAACACCGCGCGGCGGCTATCAACGTCAAACCGCGATAGCAGCAACTGAAAAATCTCCGGCGAAGGCTTGATTATCCCCTCTGCACCCGACACCAGAATGCCTTCGAATCGCTGCAAGAACTCAAAGCGCTCAAGGGCAATCGGAAAGGTTTCGGCGGACCAGTTGGTCAGAGCCAACAGTCGCATGCCTTTGGCGTGCAGTTCATCGAGGATATTCACCGTCTCTTCTATGGCGCCATCGAGCATTTCTTCCCAGCGCTCGCGGTAGGCGCGAATCAACGCCTCCTGGGACGGATGTCGGGCGATGGCTTCCTCAATCGCCTCCTGCCAGGTTCTGCCTTGGTCCTGTTGTTCGTTCCAGGCGGTATGGCAGACCTCTGACAGGAATGTTTCCATGGCCTCCAAATCTTCACCGAACAACTTTCGGTAAAGGTTTCTGGGGTTCCAGCGGATAAGGACATTGCCGAGATCGAAGACAACGGTGTCAATGGGGGCAGGGTGGTGCGCAACGCTCATGTTTTTCCTCCTTGGGTAAACGGTTCGGGGCAGGCGCGGCAGCCGATATCGAAGCGTTCGATAGGCTCCTGAGGTTTTTCATCCTAGCAGAGAGGGTTTTCGTATTTCGCTCGCGCGGGCAAATCGGCCTCTGTAAAACTGGCGCAATTGCCCCGCACAACCCTGTAGAGTAAGCTCACAAAGAATAAGGGTTTTGGGCCTCTGCCCATGACTTACCCTTTCAGGACTCGCTTTTGCCTATCCCCATTCCCGATCCGCACCACGCGCCCGATGGTGCCTTGAAGCGGCTGCCCCTGCTCAAAGCCGCGGTGCTGTTTATTGCGGCGGTGTGCCTCTGCCTCTGCGGGCTGCTTTACCTGCAACTGGAGCAGTCGCGCCGTCACGATCTGGCGTTGGCGCAGGTGTCTTCGTCAAACCTGACCCGGGCCATGGCGCAGCAGGCCGAAGATACGTTCATGAAGGCCGATCTGGTGCTGACCAGTCTGGTGGACTGGATTCAGGCTGAGGGTTTCGACGCTGTCCAGACACCACGCCTTCAGAAAACCTTCGCGCGGCGGGTGCAGACGTTGCATCAATTGCACGGGATATTTCTGTTCGACAAGCAGGGGCAATGGGTCGTGACGTCGTTCGAAAATCTGCCCCGTGGCCCAGGTGTGGCGGACCGCGAATATTTCAGGTTTCACCAGCAAAACGCGTCGTCCCTGGCGCACATCAGCCCGGCGATTCGCAGTCGGGAGAATGGCGAATGGATCATTCCGGTTTCCAGGCGAGTCAACGACCAGAACGGCAATTTCCAGGGCGTATTGCTGGCCGGGATCAAGATGTCGTATTTCGATCAGTTCTTCAAAAGCTTCAGCCTCGATAACAAGGGCGCGATGTTTTTGGCGTTGACCGATGGAACACTGCTGGCGCGACGGCCGTTTGTGGAATCGCAGATCGGTACGTCATTGGCTCAGGGGCAGATCTTTCAAACGCTCTTGCCCAACGCGACATCGGGCAACGCCATGATCGGCTCGGTGGTGGATGGCATCGTCCGGTTGTATGGCTATCGTCAGCTCGATGCCTATCCAGTGGTGGTCGCGGCGGCATCTTCCGAAGACGCGATATTCAAGGACTGGTACGACACGGCGATTCGATCTAGTGTGATCGTCGCTCTGGTCGTCCTCGGCGTGGGGTTGTTCGGTTGGGTGTTCATTCATCAGGTGCGCGCGGGTGAGCGCATCGAGGCGGATTTGCGCGAGGCGCAGAAAACCCTGGAATTGATCGCCACCCACGACAGCCTGACCGGGTTGGCCAACCGTCGATTGTTCGAGCGGGCGCTGGAGATCGAGTTCGGACGTGGTGCCCGGCGTTCGAGTCCGCTGAGCCTGATCATGCTCGATATCGATTATTTCAAGCGCTATAACGACGCCTACGGTCATGTGGCGGGGGACCATTGCCTGGCCGAAGTGGCGCGGGCACTGAAGAGTTGCTGTCACCGCAATGCCGATCTGGCGGTGCGCTACGGTGGCGAAGAGTTTGCAGTGTTGCTGCCGGACACCGACATCCATGGTGCGCTGACGATCGCCGAGCAGATCCGCCGCAGCGTCATGGACAAGAACATTATCCATAGCGGTTCACCCACGGGCTACGTGACGGTCAGCCTTGGCTGTTACTCGTTTGTGCCGACAGGGCATGACAGCACCGAAATGTTGATCAAGCGCGCAGACGCGGCGCTTTACCAGGCCAAGCATTCGGGGCGAAATCGTTCGGCGGTGTTGTCGATGGAAGGCGGCGTCGAGGCGCTGATGCGCTCGGACCGCTAATGCCTGTCAGTTAAGGTGCGAAACCTGTGGGAGCGGGCTTGCTCGCGAAAACGGTGTGTCAGGCGACATCAGGCGATACGTCAGTGATTATCGAAGACCATAACCCGTCAGCTTCTGTTCGAGACTCTCCCGCACCTTCGGCCATTCTTCATCAATAATGCTGAACCGTACCGAGTTGCGCTTGCGCCCGTCTGGCATGATCCGTTCGTGGCGCACGATGCCTTCCTGTTGCGCACCCAGCCTGAGAATCGCGTTGCGCGACTTCTGGTTGTTTTCGTCGGTGGTGAATTGCACTCGCACGCAGTCCAGCACGTCGAAGGCGTAGCGCAGCATCAGGTATTTGGTTTCCGTGTTGACGAAGGTTTTCTGCCAACTGGCCGAGATCCAGGTGCTGCCGATTTCGAGCTTGCGGTTGAGTCGGTCGACTTTCCAGAAACGTGTCGAGCCGATGACTTCGCCGGTGTCCTTGAGCACGATGACAAAGGGCAGGACGGTACCGGCATCGCGGCCGTCGAGGGCTTTTTTTAGGTAGCTGTCGATGGTGGTCGAGGAGGGCACTACGGTGACCGTCAGGTTCCATAACTCGCCATCCCGCGCGGCATTGACCAGCGTGGCGGCATCGCTGAATTGCAAGGGGCGCAGGCTGATTCTTTGACCTTCCAGTGTGTCCATGACAGGCATTCTCTGCATGAAAAGAGGCGCGGATGAGGCGTGCTATTACAGGCCAGCGTCTATCGATTGGCAATAGCGATATGTTCGGTTCTTCAAGTGCGACAATGACTTGCATTATTCAAGGGCGGTGACCGAGCATGGCTGCTATGGTCAGTGGAGAGTCTGGCTGTCATGACGACAGACTAGACCCCGCCGGTTTCACCCGATAAGGCGATCGATTGACAGGATCAAGTGCATGGATTTGACTGCCGTTACCACCGCTGCACCAGCGCGTCATACACCGATTACCCGCAACCTGATGTTCGTCATCGGCCTGCTATTTATGGTTGGGGTGCTGATCGCGCTGATGGCTTTGTTCAGCATTGCCGCACGGCTCGATGCCGAAGACCTGAGTAAAACCACGTTCTACACGCAGCGCGCACTTGAGAACCGCATCACTGCCTCGAAAAACTACATCGCCAGCTACGCCAACTGGACGACCGCCTACGACCACCTGAACGACAAGGTTGATGTGCAGTGGGCCTACGTCGATCAGAACGTGGGTAAAACCCTGTTTACCATCGATCACTACGACGGGGTTTTCGTGATCGATGGTCAGCGAACCAAATACGCCACGGTGCGCGGGCTGCTGGTTCAGGATCAGGTGACAACCTATCTGTCGACCTCGATGGCGACACTTATAGACGAGGTTCAAAGTCAGGAAAGCCTCATCGAGCCCGTCAGCCGATACACCTTGTTCGAAGGCAAACCGGCGCTGTTGACGGCGGCCGCGATCGTACCCAATGACGAACGCCCGGCTGTCGATCCCAAGAGCACCTCGGTGTTGATATATGTCGACCAGTTGAGCCCTGAAAAGCTCAAAACCTTGGGGGCCGATTACGGGTTGAATGATTTGAGCCTGACGGCCGACGACGCCATTGTTCCCGGTCAGCCAGCCGTTGCCCTGACCGGCACCGGTTACAGCCTGGTCTCCCGGCTTGAGCGACCGGGTCACCAATTGCTCTGGTCGCTGCTGCCGCCATTGGGCGGGGCGCTGTTGATTCTGGCGTTGTTGACGGCGTACTTCTTTCGATATGTCCTGCGCACGTCCGGGCATGTGGATGCCAGTTACACCAGCCTCGACTTGTCGAATCAGGCACTGGAGGCCAGTGAAGAACGTTTTCGTGCGGTGGCCGAAGCCGCGTCCGACTGGATCTGGGAAATCGACGACCAGCACTGCATCACCTATCTGTCGGGGCGCTTCAGTACCGTCACCGGATTCTCCGATCAGCAATGGCTGGGGCAGAACATCGGCCAATTGCTCAACTGCGATACCACGCCCTTGTCGCTGTGGCTGAACAAACTCGATGAGGAGCAAGCCGTCAGCCACTTGCGCTGCTCTTACCGCGATCAGTCGGGGCAACAACGGGTGTGCCGGGTGTCGGCGCGACCGATCCAGCGCAAGGGCGCGGTACTCGGTTTTCGCGGGACGGCCAGCGACATTACCGATGAGGTCGCCGCCCATGCGCAGATCCAGCATCTGTCGATGCACGACGCACTGACTGGCTTGCCGAACCGCAACAAACTGGCGCGCTACCTCGAAGATGCGCTGGCACTGAAAGAGCAATCGGCGGCGCTGACGTTGTTGATGATCGACCTGGATAACTTCAAGCCGATCAACGATTCCCTCGGCCATCCGGCCGGTGATGCGGTACTGCTGGAGGTTGCTACCCGTTTGCGCGAATGCACGCGGGATATTGATCTGGTTGCCCGATTGGGTGGTGACGAGTTCGTGCTGGTGCTCCACGGTATGGACAGCCATGCGGAAATCGACCGGTTTTGCGAACGCTTGCTCGATAGCCTGCATCAACCGATCCATTACGATCACCACACGCTGCACATTGGTGCGAGCATCGGCGTCGCCCTGAGTCGGCGCCAAGGGCATCTTCCGGAGGAGCTGATTCGCTGTGCCGATATTGCGTTGTATCAGGCCAAGTCCAATGGCAAGAAGACCTGGTGCTACTTTGCGGCGCACATGAACGATCAGATCCAGCACCGCCGACAACTGGAAAGCGACCTGCGTCAGGCGATCAAGAACAACGAATTCGTGATGCATTACCAGCCGCGTTATCACGTCGATGGCAAGCAGATCGTCTCGGTCGAAGCACTGCTGCGCTGGCAGCATCCGGTGCAAGGCTTGTTAAACCCCGACGCGTTTATTCCACTGGCCGAGCAGACCGATCTGATCGTGCCATTAGGGCGCTGGGTGTTGCGCGAGGCGTGCGAGACGGCCTTGACCTGGCCCGGTGCGATGATGGTGTCGGTCAACTTGTCGCCGGTGCAATTTGCCCGTAGCGATGTGATCGAGGATGTCCGGGAGGCGTTAATCCAGAGCCGATTGCCGGCCAGTCGACTGGAACTGGAGATCACTGAAAACGTGATGCTCATCGACGTCGATGGCGCCTTGGCGACCATGAACGCGCTCAAGGAGTTGGGCGTACGACTGAACATGGACGACTTCGGCACCGGTTATTCTTCGCTGGGTTACCTGCGCACGTATCCCTTCGACGGGATCAAGATCGACAAGCGCTTCATTGCGTCCATGAGCAGCGGCAGCAATGACCGCGCCGTGGTGCAGGCGATTATCAATCTGGGCAAGGCCATGGGGCTGACCGTGACCGCAGAGGGCGTCGAGACGCTGGAGCAACTGGACTTCCTGATCTCGGACCAGTGCCATGAAGTGCAGGGTTTCTACCTCAGTCGGCCGGTGGACAAGTATGCTCTGCTGCCGTTGCTCAAGGCATCAAGGGATGATTTTCCGCCGCAGGGCACGCACCTTTAGTCGCCTGTTTCGTGCGCCACGGCAACTGCCGTGACGCACCCCGGTCACAACTGGATACCGCCCAATCCGTTGCGAGCGTCGGATCATGAAGAACCTGAAAATCGCCACCTTCAACGTCAACGGCATGCGCGCCCGCTTGCCGAATCTACTGGCCTGGCTTGCACGGGAGCAGCCAGACATCGCCTGTTTGCAAGAACTCAAATCGGTTGACGGCGCATTCCCCGTCGCCGAACTGGAGGCGGCCGGGTATGGCGCCGTCTGGCACGGCCAGGTGTCGTGGAACGGGGTGGCGATTCTGGCGCGCGATGCGCAACCATTGGAGAGCCGACGCGGTTTGCCGGGTGATGACAGCGATACCCATAGCCGCTACGTGGAAGCTGCCGTGCACGGGGTTCTAGTGGGTTGTCTGTACCTGCCCAATGGCAACCCCCAACCGGGACCGAAGTTCGATTACAAGCTGGCGTGGTTCGAACGGCTGATCTCGCACGCCAAGGACCTGCAGAGCAGCGACCATCCGGTGGTGCTGGCCGGCGACTATAACGTGGTGCCCACCGATCTGGACATCTACAACCCGCGTTCCTGGCTCAAGGACGCGCTGCTGCAACCCGAGAGTCGCGCGTGTTATCAGCGGTTGCTGGATCAGGGCTGGACCGATGCCCTGCGTCATCTGTATCCAGAGGAGCGGATCTACACCTTCTGGGATTATTTCCGTCAACACTGGCAGAAAAACTCGGGGTTGCGCATCGATCATCTGCTGCTCAACCCGGCACTGAGCCCTTACCTGCAGGAGGCGGGCGTCGATGCCTGGGTTCGCAACGAACCTCATGCCAGCGATCATGCGCCGACATGGATTCGATTGGGTTCGCGCAAGCGTCGATAACCTTGGCGTGTGCGGCGATTGGCTAAATCAATTGTCAGTCCGACGGTGTTTTCCCTTATACATGGCGCCCATCGGCGGAGCGATCCGCGGACCTCTGCATAAAGGATTGAGCGATGAGCGAGACACGACTGACAAATCTTGCGCTGTACCTGCAACGCCTGGGCTTCGATGCGCCCCCGGCGCCGACCCTGGAAACCCTGCGCCAACTGCAACTGCGCCACACCGGTGCCTTCCCGTTCGAAAACCTCACCACGTTATTGGGCGAACCGGTGCTCATCGATCTGCCGTCCATAGAGCAGAAAGTCCTGCACGACGGTCGTGGTGGCTACTGCTATGAGCTCAACAACCTGTTCCTGGCCTTGCTTCAGACACTGGGCTTCGACGCACGTGGAATCACCGGTCGCGTGGTCATGGGCCAGCCCGAAGGCGCGTGGACCGCACGAACACACCGCTTGAGCCTGGTAACCCTCGACGGCGTGCGCTATATCACTGACGTCGGCTTCGGCGGCATGGTGCCCACCGCACCGCTGATGCTGGATACCGAAGCCGAACAGTTCACCCCCCACGAACCCTATCGCATCGAACCACACGCCGACGGCTACACCCTGCGCGCCAATGTCGGCGGTGAATGGCGGGCGATGTACATCTTCGACCTGCAACGTCAGGAAGACATCGATTACACCCTCGGCAACTGGTACGTCTCGACCCATCCCGAATCGTCCTTCATCAAACAACTGATGGTGGCGCGGACGGGGGAGGGATGGCGACGCACATTGAATAACAGCAGTTTTGCCATTCATCGCATGGGCAACGAGAGCGAACGGCGGCAGGTGACGGATGTGGATGAGTTGATCGGGTTACTGGAAAGTGAATTCGGGATTCGAGTGCCGGCGCAGGAAGTGTTGAAGCGGGCGCTTGAGCGGTTGATTGAGCCTGTTAGCAGGTAAGTTGAGCACCACGCAAAGGGGCGGATTTGATCAATTCGCCCCTTTTTCTTTTGATCGGTGTTGTGTCTAGGAACGAACTTCAAGCTCCATCACATGCTGGATTTCGCTGAGGGCCTCTGACAATTTTTTCTCCAGGCTTTTCAGCTCGGAGGCGGTGATGCCTTTTTTGAAATGCCCGACATTGGCAACAGCAGTGTCCTGATCGGGCTTCGCCGTTTTGCCTTTATCGCTGAGCAATGCCTGGCGCAGGGTATTGTTGATCACCGTCTGGTAGCCATACCCCTCGCTTTCTGCCAGCGCCCGCGCGGCCTCTATGACGACATCATCGAGCATGATGGTGATTCGGGTCTTGCCTTTGCTGGAGGCAATCGCTCCACGCTTGGCGTTGCTGAAGTCGTATTCATCTTTCATCGGTCAAGCCTCCATATAGTGGCGACGCTCGTTTTTGGTGGCGATGCGCGCGGAAATGATTCGCACGAAATTCGGGTCGCGGTAGGTGTATGCAACGACCAGCAAGCGACCTTTGGCATCCAGCCCGATGATGATCCATCGCTGCTCATCATGTTGGTTGTCCTGAAGCGTCAGGGCTCGTTCGTCATAAAACACAGGTTCTGTCTCTGCGAGACTGACGCCTTGATGCTTTAGTTTGTTGGCCGCGTTCTTTGCCTTGTGATACTGAATTTCGAATGACTTAATTATGCATACTTCATATGTATAAGCGAGAGGCGGCCGTGCCGGCGGTCGCTTGGAAAGCAAAAGATTAGCGGTGGGGAGGGAAAGCGGAGGAAGGATGTATTTCAAGAGTTTTTTAGGCTGGGGCTCTATAGCTAAAGGGCAGTGTGAACATCTGTCCATAATCTGACTGATTAGTTGTATACAACTCTATAGACATTTGTCCTGACTATTGAATACAGTGTGCGCACAACAAAAACCAGGGAACCCCCCAACCATGAAAACGCCCCATGTTTCACAACAACGGCCCGAGGATGAGAATCTCGGGATCGGCGCGAATATGGCTTACGGCCTGCAACACGTTCTGACCATGTATGGCGGTATCGTCGCGGTGCCATTGATCATCGGCCAGGCGGCCGGACTCTCGCCGGCGGACATCGGTTTGTTGATTGCTGCTTCATTGTTTGCAGGGGGCCTGGCGACATTGCTGCAGACCCTGGGTTTACCGTTTTTCGGTTGTCAGTTGCCGCTGGTACAGGGCGTGTCGTTCTCCGGCGTTGCGACCATGGTGGCGATTGTCAGCAGTGGTGGGGAGGGCGGCTTTCAGTCGATTCTCGGGGCGGTGATTGCCGCGTCGCTGATTGGTTTGCTGATCACGCCGGTGTTCTCGCGAATCACCAAGTTCTTTCCGCCGCTGGTGACGGGCATTGTGATCACCACTATCGGCCTGACGCTGATGCCGGTGGCCGCGCGCTGGGCCATGGGTGGCAACAGTCACGCTCCGGATTTCGGCAGTGTGGCGAATATTGGTCTGGCGGCGGTGACGCTGGTGCTGGTGCTGCTACTGAGCAAGATCGGCAGTGCGACTATCTCTCGTTTGTCGATCCTGTTGGCCATGGTCATCGGCACCGTTATAGCCGTGTTCCTCGGCATGGCGGATTTCTCGTCCGTCACCCAAGGCCCGATGTTCGGCTTCCCGACACCGTTTCATTTCGGCATGCCGACGTTTCACTTCGCCGCGATCCTGTCGATGTGCATCGTGATCATGGTGACCCTGGTGGAAACCTCGGCCGACATTCTGGCCGTCGGTGAAATCATCGGCACCAAAGTCGACTCCAAACGCCTGGGCAACGGCCTGCGCGCCGACATGCTGTCGAGCATGGTCGCGCCGATCTTCGGCTCTTTTACCCAGAGCGCCTTCGCCCAGAACGTCGGGCTGGTGGCGGTAACCGGGATCAAGAGCCGTTTCGTGGTGGCCACCGGCGGTGTGTTCCTGGTGGTGCTCGGATTGCTGCCCTTCATGGGGCGGGTCATCGCCGCTGTGCCGACCTCCGTCCTCGGCGGCGCCGGCATCGTGCTGTTCGGCACCGTGGCGGCCAGTGGTATTCGGACGCTGTCCAAGGTCGACTACCGCAACAACGTCAACCTGATCATCGTCGCCACTTCGATCGGCTTTGGCATGATCCCCATCGCTGCACCGAACTTCTACGACCACTTCCCTAGCTGGTTCGCGACGATCTTCCACTCGGGCATCAGCTCCTCGGCGATTATGGCCATCGTGCTGAACCTGACCTTCAACCACCTCACTGCCGGCAACTCGGATCAACAATCGGTGTTTGCGGCTGGTGCTGAGCGCGTGTTGCGTTATCAGGACCTGGCAGCGTTGCGGGAAGGGGATTATTTCAGCGAAGGTAAGCTGCGTGACTGCGACGGGAATGAGATTCCGGTGGTGGAGGCAGAGCATGGGCATGCAGAGCCGCGGGCGGCGCATGCGAAAAGCAGTGAGCATGTCTGACAGTGATCAAGTGTGGGTCGACCGATTCAACTGTCAGTCAGGTTGACACTCGCTCCACTCATGCTTGAGAATTGAATTCGAGGTCTGCAATTGCGCATCCTTGGGCTTGGCCTCCAGCATTGGCCCCCCATCTTGTTGGCAGCAGAGAAGCTGGCTCCCTCTGAAGTAGTGACGACTGGCATGCCGGTCGGATTCTGAACCCAAGGTCATTCGTGACCAGGAGCTAAAGAATCGCTGCGACTACTCCTCGATGTATTCAAAAGGCGTCCTTCGGGACGCCTTTTTTATTGCCTGGAACCCGGTTTGGCTATTGTGCCGACAAGGGTGCCTACTGCGCGTCTCTTGGGATACCAGGTTACGACGTAATATCCGAAGCCGCGACGCTCGTTTCGAGGCTCCAAAATGAGTGAGCCGGTAGGGTTTTTAAGTACGGCAACTCTATGATCACCTCTCATTTCCTTGAATTCACAATAGATGGGTGCGCCGGGTACGACCATTTTGGCGATGTGTATCGCTACATCATCAATGGTGTGGCACCCATATTTCGCCAGGTCGGTCTTCTGGGCTTCCCAGACATGTCGAACTCCGAATCCTTTATTGATTCCTTTGTGTATCCCGACTCGCAGGAATATTTCACCTCCCCGTAAATTGAACCGGGGCATGTCGGGAAGGGTGCCAAAGCTCAATGAGCCGCAAGGGTGAGGGACAAGGACGTTCTCCTTGAGTTTGAGTAACTCTGACACTTGAACGATCCAGGGATATCGGCAGGTGAAAGTCGCTATTCATAACGCACAAGTTCGCTGCCTCACAGACCTCATCTGGCCATCATGAAAGTAGCTACTGATGCTCTAGTACAGGGTTTTCGGGGGCTGAGGGGATAGCCTAAAATATGGCTACAGAAAATCAGGAAGTTTCCTACTCTGTCGGAGGAGGGAATACCTAGGCTCGCGTCTTTCCGTCAGCCACAAAAAAGCCCCTGAATCTTTCGATTCAGGGGCTTTTCGATTTTGCTGTCTGGCTCCACGACCTGGACTCGAATAAAAAAATAAGTATTTGTTTTACAATGAAATTATGCTGATTTTTAGTATTCATATCCCTACGATTATCCTAATCAAGCCCGTATTTTTATTGGAGTTCTTTCGATACCCCATGAGCACGGCGGCAGCAAGCTTCTGAAGGTGGCGTACGCAGGCCATACTGTGATGGATGAGGAAAACACATCCGAGTGACTGCTTTGGCTGTGGATTCAACCGGTCGATGTGACTTCTGTATAAGTACGCTGTGTCGTCAGTCTGGTCTGAATGCGTGTATGTGCCTCGACAAACAAAGCCACCTGGCCAAAGCTCAGCGGCTACTCAGTCAGAGATCGGATCAAACGAAACTAGCGTGAACGAGGATACGCCGCCTCGTTTCATATTGGCCCTCCACCGAGCTACCAGCGCTGCGGTTGTAGGTACATTTCCTCCGCCATTGACACTGTTTTTACATGTGACCAAACCCTTAGCGGTGAGTCGAAGAAGCTGAATCCTCCCGACATCACGGGCTTTCTCCAGCCATTTCTGAGCGATCCAATAGCTCACGGCAGAAGGGCTCATGAGACGATTAAGTACATCGCGACGCATTTCAGTAACTTTGGTCAAAAACTCAACGTCACCCTGCGCAAGATGAAACGCTGCGATAGTGCGACCTCGACCGCTGGCTGTTAAAGGGCTGTCATAATCACCAGGCACATAAAACTCAATTGAGGACATAGCTACCTCCAAGTTAGCAATTCTTCGAGCGGCACGGCGGGAACAGGCCTACGAACCACGTCTCACTTAATAGGATGATCAACTGTCAACCACGTTAGAGTTAGAGTAGGTCCATGGTGGCCATGGAATCAGCCATACGGTAGCCCATCGCTTTGTAACCCGCCTGGCGCTTATCCCACATCCTCAGCAGCGCGACATTACCCTCGTCAACGAAGTCGATCACTCGCACGTCGGCCTTATCGGCATGCGATCGATGCAACCGCCCCGCATATTGCTGAAGGATTCCCTTCCATGAGATGGGCATTGCCAGCACCAGCGTGTCCAACGGCGGGTGATCGAAGCCTTCACCTACTAGTTTTCCTGTTGCCAACAGCACCCGTGGAGCATCAGGGGGAAGGGACTCAAGCTCATGCATACGGGAAAGGCGCTGTTTCTTAGGCACTCGCCCATGAAGCGTGAAAAGGTTATGCACACGCTGCTTCAATTCTAATTCAAGGGCATCCACATGTTCCGTCCGCTCCGTTAGCACTAGAATTTTTCTACCCTCGCTGTACGCCAGCTCAATCTCCGAGACGATTTTGGCTGTCCGCTCAGAGTCGTCGGCTAGATGCCGAAAAACGTCCTGAATCCCAAAGCCGTCGGGGACCACTATTGGTTTGGACAGCAATCGAGGCACGACAGATAGGTCATGAGGCGCATTCGCTGGCCGAGCAGCAGAATGTCGGATCGGTCCGCACTGCATGAAAATAATAGGCTGCTGCCCATCTCGGCGCACTGGGGTTGCCGTGAGTCCCAGCACGTACCGCGCGGTCGCGCTCCTCAGTAGTGCCTCGAATGACACTGCTGATAGGTGATGACACTCATCAACGATGATCTGGCCGTAGTTTTTTACCTGATCGCTGATCTCGCCTTTTCGCGATAACGACTGCATTACGGCAATGTCGATGATGCCGGTAAGCTTCGCTTTTCCGCCTCCAAGAGTTCCAACGACACCATTCCCGACTCCCAAGAACACCTGCAAGCGCTCTTGCCACTGCCTTAACAGTTCCGTCCGATGCACAAGCACCAACGTGTTAATGCCACGTGCGGCAATCAACGCAGCAGCACTCACTGTTTTACCGAAAGCAGTCGGTGCGCAGAGGATACCGGTGTCATGACTTAGCATTGCGCTGACAGCAGCCTCTTGGTCAGAACGTGTCAACACCGGTTGAAAACTGACCCACCCTACCGAAGTAAAACTGACCCACC
>NZ_MOBM01000038.1 GCF_003732275.1 Pseudomonas frederiksbergensis | reverse complement strand
GGTGAAAACACCATGGCGTTCTGGTACCACTTCGCAATCCTGTTCGAAGCGCTGTTCATTCTGACGGCCGTCGACGCCGGTACCCGTGCAGGACGCTTCATGCTGCAGGACTTGCTCGGCTCGTTCGTGCCAGCGCTCAAGCGCACCGAATCCTGGACCGCCAACCTGATCGCAACCGCCGGTTGCGTGGCGATGTGGGGTTATCTGCTGTACCAAGGCGTGATCGATCCGCTGGGTGGCATCAACACTTTGTGGCCGCTATTCGGTATCTCCAACCAGATGCTGGCTGGTATCGCGCTGATGCTGGCAACCGTCGTGCTGATCAAAATGAAACGCCAACGCTACGTCTGGGTGACCATGCTGCCAGCAGTGTGGCTGCTGATCTGCACCACCACCGCAGGCTTCATCAAGCTGTTCGACGCCAACCCGGCGATCGGCTTCCTGGCGCTGGCGAAGAAGTACAGCGATGCGTTGGCCAACGGGCAGGTTTTGGCGCCGGCCAAGAGCATCGAACAGATGCAGCATGTGATCTACAACGCCTACACCAATGCGACGCTGACTGTGCTGTTTTTGCTCGTGGTGTTCAGCATCCTGTTCTTTGCACTCAAGGTTGGCATTGCCGCCTGGGGCACCAAAGAACGTACGGATAAAGAAGCACCATTCCAGGCTCTGCCGGATGCTTGATGGAGGAGGGTGCCCATGTTCAATGACCTGAGTCGCCTTGGTAAATACCTCGGTCAGGCCGCACGCTTGATGGTGGGCATGCCCGACTACGACACTTACGTTGAGCATATGCAAACCAAACACCCGGACAAACCGGTGATGAGTTACGAGGTGTTCTTTCGCGAACGTCAGGAGGCTCGTTACGGCAGCAAGGCGGGACCGAAGTGCTGTTGATGCGAAACATTTAAGCGGCATTCTGCTTTAGGAGCCCGGCCTGCCGGCGATAGCGATCTTCGAGACGCTACCGTCGGCAAGCCGGGCTTTTTTTGTTGTTGTACTTTTTAGACTTGCCTCTAGGTATCGCATAGGACTTTAAGCTGACGGTTGCGCAGGGTAATTAATCCACTACAAGGATGTAAGGGGACTTTTCTTTAGCTGGCTCTGTCACATGTACATACATTCAAAACACATATGAGGTTTTACATGTCCAAGCTCGCAGAGTTCCGTCAACTCGAAAAACATCTGGCTAAACAGCTCCAGGCTCTCGAAGCACTGAAAGGTGATGCAGGCCTCCAAAAGGAAATTGATTTCGAAAAGAAGCTGCGTGATTTGCTAGCCAAATACGGCTATAGCCTGAAAGACGTGATCAATCTTCTTGAGCCACAAACTGGTCGTCGCGCATCAGCAACCGCGCCGAAATCCGGCACACGCAAGCCGCGTCAGGTGAAGATCTACAAAAACCCAAACACTGGCGAAGTCGTTGAGACCAAGGGCGGCAACCAGAAGACACTGAGGGAATGGAAAGCTAAATTCGGCTCCGCCACTGTCGAGTCCTGGCTGACCAAGTGAGTTGGGTTTGAGTACAAAAAAGGCCCGCGGAGGGCCTTTTTGTAGCTTATACAGGCTAGTACCTGTGAGGCTTGACCGTATTTTCACGGGCAAGCTCGATGCACTTCAATGCCAAAATAGTTGTCGGGTCGATCAACGCCACTGTATGTTCTTTATCTTGTAGGCTTCGCTATGTTCGAGCACCAGAGGCAGCTCTGTGCATCCCAAGATGAGCACATCAGCGCCCAGTTCACATAAATGCTATTGACGAGCTTCAGCGAGGTCAGTTGGTAAAAGCGGGTGGTGATGAATGGAGTACGCGACTGGAGATACGCTCCTACTGCTCCATCACCAATGAGAACCCTACGATGCGCAGTCTATGGAAAACCCTCGAAGGAGCTTCCCGCGATCTCCATGGCAAAACAGCCAGTTGATTGAAGCTCCAAGGCTCGAAAAGCATTCCTCAAGAACACTTAAAGCCAGCGGGGAGGGAGGGTCATCAACTTCGCCTCGCTGGCCGTCATGGATCACCCGAAGAGGACATTGCGCCGGTGCTATTCCTCGCCAGCAAGGATGCACACTTCCTGACGGGTTACAGCCTGACGCCCGACGGTGGCCAAATCATCGACAGCGCACGCTGATCGTCACGTCCAACCTGCGTGCGTATGCTCCCCCGAAACCACAAGATATGCCTTGGCGTGTCTTGTGGTTATCAAGCGATGTTCGCCGCGGCAAGAGGCTCCCGCGATGCTGCGCGTGCAGCCAGGAAGGCAAGAACGGCCGCCACGCCCAGCACAGCGGCGCTCAACTCGAAGGTCGCTCGATAGCCGCTCAAGTCAAAGACCAGGCCGCCAACGGTTGCGCCAGACGCAATGGCTAGCTGGATGATCGCCACCATTAAGCCGCCTCCCGCTTCAGCAGCGTCTGGCAACGTTCTTGCCAGCCATGTCCACCATCCCACGGGCGCAGCAGTCGCAACCAGTCCCCAGAGGCCAAGCAAGATAGTCGTGGTGGCCGCCGAACTACCGAATGAAACAAGCGCCAGTGCAATCACCGCCATCAAGATCGGGATGACGATGAGGGTTCGATGCAGGCCATTTTTCAAGAACGCTTCAATCAGGAAGGTTCCTGCGAGGCCCGCGATACCCAGGACGAGCAACATCAACGACAGTATGGAAACACTGACGTGCGTGACCGTTTCAAGGAACGGGCGCAAATAGGTAAACAGCATGAACTGGCCCATGAAAAACACGCTGACCGCGACCATGCCTAACGCGACCGGCGTGCTTTTCATTAACTTGAAGACGTTGCCAGTGCCTGAACCGCTTTTCGATTTCATCGGAGGAAGGCTTAACAGCAGCCATACACAAGCGACTATCGCGACTGGGATGACGCACAAGAATGCACCGCGCCAGCCAATCAGGGCGCCGAGAAAACTGCCCAATGGCGCTGCAATAACCGTCGCCAAAGCATTGCCGCCGTTGACGATGGCCATTGCGCGAGTGATCTGGTCATCAGGCACCAGGCGCATGGCGGTTGCTGCCGACAATGACCAGAAGCCACCTATCGCAACACCGATCAGCGCGCGGCCGATCATGAACACCCAGTAGTTCGGCGCGAACGCGACCACTGTTCCGGAAAGGATCATCAACAGCGTCAGTGAAAGGAGCAGCGGTTTGCGGTCGACCCGCGCAGCCACCGATGCGATCAGAAGACTGGTGAACAAGGCGAACAGTCCCGAGACGGAGATTCCCTGACCGGCTTGTCCCTCGGTGACGTGTAGATCTGCGGCAATCGGTGTCAGCAGGCTGACGGGCATGAACTCCGATGCCACCAGCACGAAGGCAGCGAGCGACATGGCGAATACGGCGCCCCATGATTTATGGGGCACTGGGAGGAGGTGATCAGTCATTGGTTGAACCCTGTATTGCGCGAAGCGTCGTAGCCCCGAGAACGAGGCTACGAGAGAAGTGATGCCCGGCCAGGGCACCGATCAGGCTACTTGAGGTTGCTTTTGAAGAACGTGGTCAACTTGGCGAATGGAATGAGGTTGACCCGGTCGTAAAGATCCACGTGTCCGGCATCTGGAATAATGAGCAACTCCTTAGGCTCGGCGGCCCGCTTGTAGGCGTCCTCACTGAACTCGCGTGAGTGCGCCTGGGCGCCGGCAATGAACAGCAGCGGGCGAGGGGAGATAGTCTCGATGTCATTGAACGGATAGAAGTTCATGAACTTCACGTTGCTGGTCAGCGTCGGCATGGTGGTTGTCTGCGCCGATGCGCCGGCCGGAGTGACTTCGCCTCGGTGGGTGCGATAGAAATCGTAGAACTCGTCACCCACGGCATTGCCGGTCAGTTTGAGCGGCGTGCCGCCGGTGTAGCGGATTTCGCCACCCTGGAATTCGGCATTGCGCTGCCCGGTGGCGTCGCGAATGATCTGCTGGCGTTGTTCCGCAGTCACTGCGTGTTTGAGACCGTTACGGTTGGCCGCACCCATGTCGTACATGCTGACGGTGGCGATGGCCTTCATGCGCGGATCAATCTTGGCCGCACTGATAGCGAAGCTGCCACTGCCGCAGATACCGAGGACGCCGATTCGCTCAGGATCGACAATTGGGTGAGTGCCGAGAAAGTCCACGGCGGCACTGAAGTCTTCTGTGTAAATATCGGGCGAGACGGCCTGGCGAGGCGTGCCCTCGCTCTCGCCCCAGAAGGACAAATCCAGGGACAGTGTGACAAATCCTTGTTCGGCCATTTTGGTAGCGTACAAGTTCGCACTCTGCTCTTTCACCGCCCCCATCGGATGCCCGACAATGATGGCGGCGTTCCTGGATTTGGGGGCGAGGTCTTTCGGGGTGAACAGGTTGCCCGCCACCTTCATGCCGTATTGATTTTTGAAGGCGACCTTTTCAACGGTCACTATCTCGCTTTTATAGAAGTTGTCCGCGCCGTTTGACATATCGGCTCCCATTGAAGAAAAAGAGGTAACGAGAAGCCCCAGGGCAAGAAAAATTCCTTTCACCGGATAGTCCTTTCGATTGAGTTGTAGTTTGCTGGAGTGTTTTGACCCAAGTGCTTAATCAGCCAACATGGCGTTGTCGATCACGAAGCGATACTTGACGTCATGGGAGATTCCTCAATGGGTGTGTCGGATGAACATTCTCCGGCTCTGCCCATACTCCCTGTAGTGCATTTCGCTGGATTACTTGCCTGATTCTATGAGTCTCTTTTTTTTTGCAGGACGGTCGTGAACTGGCGAGTTAGAGTTCAGCGAAGAGGTACAAGACGAACATGACGATCAAACACGACACCGCGCCTCAACAGACATCGCCGCAAGAAACGCTTGCGCAGATCATCGGTGCGCAGATCCCGAAACCAGGTGATTACGGAACGCCCATTACGGGCCTCGGCTTCTTCAGGCGCGAACATCCATCGCCGCCTGTCGTCTGCATGGTCGAGCCAAGCATCATCCTCGTCGCCCGGGGTGAGAAACAGCTCTGGGTAGGCGGCGAAGGCTACCCGTATGACACATCGCGATTTCTAATCACCTCATTGGACTTGCCTGCCAATTCAGAAGTGCTGGCGGCAAGCCCGGAACAGCCATGCCTGGGACTGACTTTGAAGCTCGATCTGCGCATGCTGGCTGAGCTGATAGCGCAAAGTGACCTGCCACCAACCCGTGATCGATCAGTTGCGAAGGGGGTAGGAATTGGTTCAGTGACCCCTGCAATGCTGGCGTCATTCGAGCGCTTATTGGCACTGCTCGATGAACCGGAATCCATTCCTGTTCTGGCCCCCTTGATTCAACGCGAGATTCACTACCGTCTCTTGCAGAGTGATCAGGCGAGCCGGCTACGACAAATAACTTCTGTCGATGGCCAAGGTTATCGGATCGCCAAAGCCATCGATTGGCTGAAGTTGAATTACACCTCGGCGCTTCGCATCGATGAACTTGCGGCCCGAGTGCAAATGAGCACTCCGACCTTTCACCACCACTTCCGCCAACTCACCACAATGAGCCCCTTGCAGTACCAGAAATGGCTGCGACTGAACGAGGCGAGGCGATTGATGCTCAATGAACATCAGGACGTATCCAGTGCGGCTTATAAGGTCGGATATGAAAGCCCGTCCCAGTTCAGCCGCGAATATAGCCGTCTGTTTGGCGTACCTCCCAAGCGGGATATTGCGGTATTACGAGGGCAGGGGTAGCTATAGAGTCAAGCCGACGTTGCGTTTGCTCACGCTTTTAAACGCTATCGAAATAAAACGACTAAACAACCATTTAGCATAGTTATAATCTATCGACAATATCCTAGTGATAGCTTCGGTATTTTAATGAGGGCAATCCACATGACCAATAGTGAGCTCGACATTCAAATTCCCGACGCTGAAGCAGTGATCGCCGCATTGGTTCTGGAGCCTCACATGGAAGGCGGTTTCTACCGAAGAACCTTTCAATCTGATCACCACGCTATGGTGGAGATCAATGGCGGTCAACGTCACTTGATGAGTTCAATTTATTACTTGCTGACCAAGGATTCACCGATCGGGCATTTCCACCTGAATCAATCGGACATCGTTCATTACTACCATTTGGGAAACCCGATTCAGTACAGCCTGATTTTTCCAGACGGCACGTTGAAAACTGTGGTGATGGGCAGCGACGTTATCGCCGGACAATCTTTGCAGCTGCATGTACCTGGTGGCGTCTGGAAAGCTTCGCAGCTTATGACGGGTTTAGCGGAATACGGATTGATCAGTGAAGCGGTTTCACCAGGGTTTGATTTTGCAGATATGGAGATGGGCAGTCGGCAGAAGCTCAGAGAGCAGTTTCCCGAGCATTCGGAGCTGATTGGGAAGCTGACGCAAGGATGAGGGGCTTGGGTGAATTGAGGGCTTCAAAATCTGCGTGCAACCGGGCTAATCTTGAAACATGATGTTACGTGTAATGTATATTATGTTAAATGATGTGTCTGGGTGGAACTCTACCAAAGGTTCTTTCAAGCTACCAATCCCCGATCCCTGTTCGAGCCAACTCAATACCCCAGCCCCAGCAAACGACACTCGAACCGTCTGATCATGTATGACCCATCCCGGGAAGCTTCGGCTCAGAGTTCGATGACAGGCACCCAGATCAAAGCATCAGCCGGCTACCGCTGCGGCTATAAATCATCCCTTCGATTCTGCTAACGATCTATATCTACGGCTATCTCCGCATCAAGGCCGGCGCAGCGAACTTCGCCTACGGGGCATCGAAGGACTCTATAGATCTCAGAAATCACCTGCATCGTTGCGTCCTCGATCGTTCCTTCGTTACGGCATAAAACCCAGCCGTGATCTGCAATCGCTCGCTCGAACGCCTTGGTACAAGCGACATGTTCTTCCAGCTTATGGATCACAGTACTGCTCAGCCCACGCCGTCGTGCCGCTGCCCTCGCCCATGAAATTTCAGGGGCGGTGACAACCCCGACATGCAGGTCTGGCACTTGCACGTTTCGATCAATGTTCAACTGTAGAATCTCTGCAAACGGGACTATCCGGCGAAACGCGGCATCAGACGGGTACCAGCGATCGATCAAGATGATGCTGCCTGGTGGCTGTTTAGCCAGCACGTGCCGGGAAATCCAGGTACGGCTATCAGCAAAGCGCTCACAAACCTGCAACTCCAAATCCCGAGTGGGATTTCTGACGAGTTTGTTCACGAGGGTCATTGTTTCACCCCTATAGGGATCGCTTTTTTTCTCGCAAAGTCGGATCACCTTTTTATTGTCTGCCCTTAGTACTTTCGTAACGGCCTCCAACAGTGTGGTTTTGCCGGATCCCTTGGGCCCATCTAGAGAAACAAACAGCGGACGATTCATTCTTCACATAACGATTGATATACGGTTTTTTTTGCCCGATTCGTTCGCTGGAACCGCTTGGCGCGACTACGCGAATCGAGTGGAGGGCCCTTATGAACAGACATTGATGAACACTCTAACCCGGTTTCTGGCTAACGGGCCTCAAAATCCAGGGTTACAGCTGCTTATGAACATCGTCGAAGCTCGACTCCTGTCCTGCAACATGTGCCCATTTACGTGTTTGCGTTAACCCGCGATCTTTATTGCAAGCTCAGCGACGTGTTTACCCTGGAAACGCGCAATATCCAGTTCATTTTGTGACGGTTGCCGTTTACCGTCGGCGCCTGCCAGGGTGGTCGCGCCATAGGGTGTGCCGCCGGTGATCTCGCTCATGTTGGTCAGCCCTGCGCAGGTGTAAGGCACACCCACGATGACCATCCCTTGATGCAGGAGTGTGCTGTGGAACGACGTAATAGTGGTTTCCTGGCCACCGTGCTGGGTGCCAGTCGACGCAAAGACACTGCCGATTTTCCCGACCAGCGCGCCGCTCATCCACAGTCCGCCGGTCTGGTCGAGAAACGTGCGCATCTGTCCTGCCATATTGCCAAAGCGCGTCGGTGTACCAAAGATAATGGCATCATAATTGGCCAGCTCGTCAGGTGTCGCCACCGGTGCCTTCTGGTCAAGTTTGACGCCGATGGCTGCTGCCTGTTCGGCCGGGATGGTTTCAGCGACACGCTTGAGCGTCACGTCGGTGCCGGGTACGGATCGTGCGCCTTCGGCCACTGCGCCAGCCATCGTTTCGAGGTGACCGTACATTGAGTAATAGAGAACCAGTACCTTCGCCATGATTTTTCTCCTGGATTAAGCGCCATTCGATGAATTAGGAAGATCTTGGATTAGCGGATTAACACTAGCAGCTCCGTATGCCGCCTGCTGGCAGACAGAGATGCTTTTATCGCCCCTCCCCCGTCCCAGCGCAGCCTGACAATCAGCTGCTAGTGTTAAAAGTGCGCGGTTTCAATACAAGACTTACTTGCGCACCCTCTCTCGCGTCCACAGGCGGCACACCATGAGATACAACCTGTTTGAGAATCAGAGAAACGAGATCATCCTGCTAGCCCGCATCCTTCTAATGATCCTTTTCATCATTTCCGGCTGGGGCAAGCTGACCCACTTTGGCGGTACCGTTGCTTACCTGAGCTCACTCGGCGCGCCCATGCCCATGGTCGCTGCGGGGGTTGCGGTCGTCATGGAGTTCTTTGTCGCCATAGCGATTGTCGTGGGTTTCTACACCCGCCCACTCGCATTTCTCTACGTCTTGTTCGTACTCGGCACAGCTCTGATCGGGCATCACTTTTGGACTATGGTTGACCCAGAGCGCGCGGCCAACATGACCCAATATTTCAAGAACCTCAGCATCATGGGCGGCTTGCTGCTGCTGGGCATTACAGGTCCTGGCAAGTATTCGGTTGATGGCCGATAGCAGCGCGCGCCTTGCGGCCGACTCGCCAGAACCTGTGGGTCTGCCAGCAGTCGGGCCAAAAGCCAGGCATCTTCCAACCCCTGCCCCGCGCCAGCGCCCTGGTGCGGCAACTTGGCGTGGGCCGCATCGCCGATCAGCCCTATGCGGCCGTGCACGTAGCCCGGCAGCTCTTCGAGTTCGTGCAGAGCTCAAAGGGCCGGATACGTTCAAGTGGCATGGTAGGAGTGGCGTTCACTGGCGCGGTCCTTAACGGGCCGCTAGCGTTCGACAATAGCTTTGGCATGTCGTCGGCCTTCTTGATATTTATTATTCAAATTTTGAACTACTGATAGCCAAACAAGATCAATCAACTATTTAATGTCAATTAGCCTTGATATAACTAATTGATGACACTTAGCCTTTGCGCAACTTTGCACTTTGTTCTTCATAAGCACGACTGAATTCGCGCCCGAACAAGTCCTCGAAATCATCTTCGGCCTCTCTGGAAATGCTCGCATAACGTTCCGTGAACAACTCCCAGCATTGCGCTTGACGTGTACCTGGTAGCAAAGCGCCAATACCCGAAGGCTTACTCAAGCGCGCTTCCAATACCTCCGGCTGAAAACGCTTGAGCAGATGTTTGATCGAGGCTTGTACGCCCGCCATAACGGCCAATTGATGCGCTTTGAGGTCGTCGAAGCTTTCCTTGATGGCCTGGTCGGCCGGCATGAAGGCTTGATTGCCGGCGCGCAGTAACAACAGCAGCGCCTCATCGACATTGGGGGCGAATTTGAGGGGATTGTTCTCCACCGGGCGGATCATGGTCTGGGCCATGCGGAACTCGCCCTTGAGACTGGCACGGGCGCGCAGCACCTCGATCAGCCCCTCCACCATATGGCGGTAGCTACGGCCAATGGCCTCCATCTGAGCGCAGGTTTCGTCTCTATCGATCCGCAACTGGTCGAGCCCGGCGCCCCTGAGAAAGGCTTCCAGCACCTCATTGCTGCTCTCATTTGCGGGCGCTGGGGTCGAAACCGCAGCCAACGGGTCGACTGGGGCTGGTGTGCTGCTGTCCATATTCTCCGCCGCCGCGGGCAATGGTTGCGGCTGTGCTTGCGGGGTGGGCGGCGCTACGGGTGTCGGGCCTATGCCCAGCTCGGCGAAGGGGTCCCAATCTCCCGGAATTTCTGGGGTTTCGCCGGTTCCGCTGGCCTGATGGACGCTGGGAGGCTGTGGCTCCGGCGGGCGGAAATCATGGCGCTCGGCCGGCACGTAGTCGGCCACGGCAGACGGCGGCACCGATGGGGGCGCGAGGAAATCAAACAAATCGGAGGGGATATCCGGGGGCGAACCGCTCGACTGGATCGGCTCTCTGCTGGGGGGCGCCGGGGCCGCGCCGGGAATCGCCTGAGGCGCCTGAGGCGCCTGAGGCGTCATCGGCGTATCGACGAGGCCGGCAAAGGGATCGCTCGTTGCAGGCGCCTCGTTGATGATCTGTGGGGCGTCGTTGATCTGCACCAGGATGTCGTACTCGCCCACGCGCAGTCGTTCGCCGTCCCGTAAGGGTTCGCTGTCGCCGCGGTGTATGTGCACGCCAGCATTCACCAACTGCACACCATTGGTGCTGTTGTCGGTCAGGTAGTAGGTGTCGTCACGCAACTGAATGACGCAATGCTGACCGGATACCAGGCGCTCCGGGTCTGGAAGTATCCAGTCGTTCTCGGGGTTGCGGCCGATTTTCAGCTCACCGCGATCAAGCTCGAACTCCGTGCGTTGGCCGGGCGTAAGTTTGTGATAGTTGGTGATTGTCAAACGCAACGGCATTAGCACTCCTTGTACGATATTGCTCCATAACGGCTCGGGTATGCCAACCTGTGCACCTGAGTATAGTCCCTCTGAAACGGTTCAATGTCGTCAAGGTTTTTGCGGTTGCATCCGCTTTTTTTGAATAAATCCTATAACCAAAGAAACTAAATAAATGACCACCGGTCACCTACCTTGAAACGTCTCGGTGTTCGCCCCATTGGTCGGAGAGTTTCTTGACAAGCATTAAACAGCGCTAAGACTTGAACCTGAATTGTTAGAGATGACGCCAAAGTGGCTCTGGACAGAAGGTTAATCCGCAGGAAACGGATTTAGTCGTACGTTCGCTCTGACTGAGTGCCGATTGTGAGGCCGATATGGAGATCATCTCTGTGGTGGATGTACTGCGATGGTTGGACACGATTTCCCCTGACACCCTCGAGAAGGCCGACTGACGCCCGTACACGAGCCAGAGGAAGCCGTTCATGGCAATCACGCAAAACAGCCGCTTGGTGCAGGTCGACAGTCCCCTCGGCGGCGATATCCTGTTGTTGCAGAACATGGAAGGCAGCGAAGAGCTGGGGCGGTTGTTCCACTACGAGCTGGATCTCACCTCCGAAGACCGGGCGATCAAGTTCGATCAGTTGCTGGGCAAGCCGATGGGCCTGACCCTGGAGCTGCACGACGGCGGCAAACGCTACTTCCACGGCATTGCCTGCAGCTGTCGACAACTGACCGGCCACGGCCAGTTCGCCGGCTACCGCGTCAGCCTGCGGCCCTGGCTCTGGCTGCTCACGCGCACCTCGGACTGCCGGATTTTCCAGAACAACACGGTGCCGGACATCATCAAACAGGTGTTCCGCGACCTCGGTTTCTCCGATGTTGAAGACAGCCTGAGCGGCAGCTACCGCCAGTGGGAATATTGCGTGCAATACCGCGAAACCAGCTTCGATTTCGTCAGCCGGTTGATGGAGCAGGAAGGCATCTATTACTACTTCCGCCATGAGCAGGCGCGTCATGTACTGGTGTTGGCCGACGCCTATGGCGCCCACTCCACGGTGGCAGACTACGACTCGGTGCCCTTCTACCCGCCCGACCAGCAAATGCGCGAGCGCGATCACTTCTACGATTGGCAACTGGCGCGGGAAGTCCAACCCGGTTCGCTGGAGCTGAACGACTACGACTTCCAGCGCCCCCGCACCAACCTTGAGGTGCGCTCCAGTGTGTCGCGCAGTCACAGCAACGGCGACCACCCGCTCTACGACTACCCCGGTGAATACGTACAGAGCAACGATGGCGAGCACTACGCGCGTACCCGCATCGAAGCCATTCACAGCCAGTTCGAGCGCGTGCAGCTGCGCGGCCGCGCCCGCGGCCTGGGCTCCGGCCATTTGTTCAAGCTGACCGGCTACGAGCGCGAGGACCAGAACCGCGAGTACCTGGTGGTCAGCGCGCACTACCACATCCACCAGGAGCCCTACGAAAGTGGCACCCAGGATCTCTCCGAGCAGTTCGTTGGCGAACTCGCTTGCATAGATGCCAGCCAGGCCTTCCGCCCCCTCCCCCTGACCCCGATGCCGATTGTCCGCGGGCCGCAGACCGCCGTGGTGGTCGGCCCCGGTGGCGAGGAGATCTGGACCGACCAATATGGCCGGGTCAAAGTGCATTTCTACTGGGATCGCCATGACCAATCCAACGAGAACAGCTCCTGCTGGATGCGCGTGTCCCAGGCCTGGGCCGGCAAGAACTGGGGCGCGGTGCAGATCCCGCGGATCGGTCAGGAAGTGATCGTCAGCTTCCTCGACGGCGACCCGGATCGGCCGATCATCACTGGCCGCGTCTACAACGCCGAACAGACCGTGCCCTACACACTGCCAGCCAATGCCACCCAGAGCGGAGTGAAAAGTCGCTCGAGCAAGGACGGCTCACCGGCCAACTTCAATGAGATCCGTATGGAGGACAAGACAGGTGCGGAGCAACTGTTTATCCACGCCGAGAAGAACCAGGACATCGAGGTCGAGAACGACGAAACCCACTGGGTCGGCCACGACCGCAGCAAGACCATCGACAACGATGAAACCGTGCACGTCAAACACGACCGCACCGAAAGCGTGGGCAACAACGAGACCATCACCATCGGCGTCAACCGTACCGAAAGCGTCGGCAGCAACGAGACCATCAGCATAGGCAGCAACCGTACGGAAAGCGTCGGCAGCAACGAGACCATCAGCATAGGCAGCAACCGCACGATCAGTGTCGGCGCCAGTGAAACCGCGACCGTGGCCCTGCAGCGCACCCATGCGGTAGGTATCAACGAGACGATCGCCATCGGTGCCGCGCAGGAAGTTGTCATCGGTGCCTTTCAAACGGTGAATGTCGGGGCCTACCAAAACGTCAACGTGGGCCTCTACCAGTCGACCAATGTGGGCGCCAACCGCTCGGTGGACGTCGGAGCCAATCTTTCAACGACGGTAAAAGCAAACGAATCGCGCAAGGTCGGCGCAGGACGCACAACCGATATCGACAAGGACGATGCGCTGACGGTGGGCAAGGATCTTGTCATCAATGCCGGTGACTCAGTGACCATCACGACCGGCAAAGCCAGCATCGTCATGAAGAAGGACGGCACCATCAGCATCCGCGGCAAGGACATCACCATAGACGGCTCCGGCGCGATCAACATCAAGGCCAGCAAGAACGTGGTGATCAAGGGACGCAAGATCCTGCAAAACTAGGAGTGACGCGTATGACGGTTCAATACCCACTACCCAGCCAGGCCCGCATCGATGGCGTGGTCATCGGCGTCCTGCTCGAACTGCCACAGGCCAGCGCGCCCTTGGTGACCTACCCCGGCTGCCCCGAGGAACAGAGCATCGCCGCCCGCAGCACCACCCTGCTCGCCCCTGCAGTGTTGTCGCTGACCGAGGAGTAAGTATGATCTTCTCTTCCGTCCGGTGCGTGATGGAGTTGGGCCGCCGACCCGACGCGGCCCCCGCAAGGGTTGTCGGAAAAACCCGCAGGGCGATCTTCGCCTCCTTCTCAAACGGATTGTGGAGCGTAACTGCCGTAGCGTATCGGCCCGGCACCAATGGCGTGCATGCGCAACACATGCCGGCCTTGCCCCCACAAGCGAAGGTGATAGCGTAACGATAGATTGTGCTTTCTCTCGTGGGAGGGACTTTGAATCACGCAATTGCTCTCAAGACTTTTCCGAAGAAATTTCATTGACACTCGTGACACCTCAGCTAACTTTCATTTACCTATGAGCAAAGGGCCCGCCGGACTTGGCTATCAATATAGTTGCACACCAATGCTTGCCCTCTTTAGTGACGAGAGCAGTTGATCGAGCGTGAGGGTCTCATAAAGCACTTTATTACACAGGGAGAAGTGTTCCATGAGTGACCTAAAAATTGATATCCCCCAACAGGCGCAGGAAGAAGTCCCGCTATCCCCACAAGGGGCATATTCCACTTCATGTCTTTCAACAGCGTCAAAGCAGCCAGCGCCTATCGATTTTCACAGCGCAGTGACAGGCCGTTTACTCGGCATGATCGATGACGGGCAAATACCACTGGTGTCGTGGTCCGAGCAGGAATCCTCCATCGCTCAACCGGCACGCAGCCTCGTCGATCTGCGCAACGATCACGTCGGTCGGGAAGTCTTGTTGATGTTCGAGCAGGCCGACCAACGTCGGCCCATCGTTATGGGGGTGCTACGGGCCAAAGAAAATCGACCACAGGCGTTAGTACCGCTGGAAGTCAGATATGACGGCGGGCGTGTGCTACTGGATGCCGATACGGAACTGGTCCTTCGCTGTGGAAAGTCTCATTTGACTCTACGTCAGGATGGACGGGTGGAGGTATACGGAGAAACCATTGTCACCCGTGCTGCTGGAGCCAACAAAGTACAGGGTGGCTCTGTCCAGTTGAATTGAGGTTCGCCATGAAGAATGGATTCGCTCCGGCCGAGATCTCGTCCTTGCTGAATATTCCTGTCGTAACCGAGCATGCTGACGAGGCTTCGTTTTTGTGGTCCACACGTGAGCAGGCGGCTTTAGCACCGCATTACCACCTCGACCAACTCGCACTGTTGGATGAGCGTGTATTGGCCCATCTTGAAGGCCTACGTGTCGCCGGGGAAACGGGCTTACAGTTGGCCACCCAAGCGTTGGGTGATCTTAATAGCGGCACCCTTTTTGTCGCGGGCTGGCTCGCCTTCGCTCTCCAGAATCGCGAGGCGATGAGCCATACGTTCTCGATCGCGCTCAGCGATCCGGAGCTGAGTGACGCGTTGATCTCAGCGTTATCCTGGCTCGATTGGGACGACCTCGAACCCCTTCTGCAACGACTGGCGGAATCACCACTATCGGCTCATCGCGCCGTCGACCTGGCAGTGCGGGTGGCTCAAGGCATACCGGCACGGCAAACAATCATCGCGGCATTGAATGACCCTGATCCTCAACTGCGTGCCCGAGCCCTGCGTGCGATTGGCGAGCGTGGCCTGACAGAGTGCGAGGGAGCATTGGATAGCGCCACTGCAGATTCGCATGCAGGGTGTCGATTCTGGTCTTACTGGTCGCGTGCGTTGCAAGGGGATTTCCGCGCGGCCGAACTGGCCTTCGAAGTCAGCGAAGCCGCACAGCAAACCGGTCCGGCATTGGAAATCGCCGCGCGTGCAGGATACCCGGACTGGGTGCGCAGCCTCATTCGAGGCTTGGCAGGCAACAGCACAACCTTACGCCAGGCCGTTATTGCCGCCGGTGCATTTGGCGATCCTGCCGTCGTGCCCTGGTTGTTGGAGCTTTGCGGGGATAATGCGTTCTCCTGCGTTGCGGCCGAGGCATTCGCTCTCATCACGGGACTCGATCTGGAGGATCCATCCTTACGTCGCGATCCACTCGACCTGGAGGATGAACACCCGGATGACGCATTCGCATATTGGGTCAGCACTGAAGCACTGCACGACTGGTGGCAAGCCGAACAGGGGCGGTTCACCCCGGGTTCTCGTTATCTAGCCGGGCGACCGATCAGTGAGGCTGCCGCCATCAGGCTCCTGCATGGCGGGACGCAACGCCAGCGACGGGGCGCAGCCATCGAGTTGGCTCGTTTGCGGAAAGGGGCGTCGGTTTTCCCCGTAACCGCCCGTGCCGACCGCCAGCAACGGTGGTTGGCAGCATGAGGTTCACCAAGGTCACCCCGTTCGAGGCCGCTTGGACGATGGGCTTTCAACGTGACGGCTGCGAACTGCTGGTGGTCATCGTCAAGGCCACCTATCGAATGCCAAGCAAACCGGGGCAGCCGGCTCAACTACATGTCGATCAACAGCCGTTGATAGAGGCCGACGAGTTCATTGGCGAGCCAGGAGTCAGCGCCCCATTACGGGAAAGCGATTTCGCGCATTTCAAACCGGCCTGCGATGTATTGGTGATCGGTCAGGCACACGTCCCGGATGGCGGCATCGCCACGCACCTGCACGTCGGCCTGCGAGTCGGCACCCTGATCAAGCATTTCAACGTGGTGGGGGACCGCCACTGGCGCAAAAGCTTGCTCGGCACCGTGAGTGCGAGTGAAGCCCTGCCGTTTACGACAATGCCCGTCGGATATGAACGCGCCTTCGGAGGCATAGACGCTACACGCCTGTCGCGTACCGGCAAGGTTGCAACCTTCCTTGCCAATCCGGCGGGACGGGGTTACTGGCGGCACACGGAGCAAATCGACGGCCAGCCACTGCCAAACACCGAGGACAGTGATCGCCCGGTCACCCGCCACAACGGTAAATATCGCCCCATGGCATTGACGCCAATCGGCCGCTCCTGGGGGCCGCGGCAACGCTATGCCGGAACCTACGATGAGCACTGGTTGAACGAGCAGGCGCCGTTCTGGCCAGACGACTTCGACGAGCGTTACTTCCAAGCTGCGCCAGAGGATCAAATCATCCCTTACCCCCAGGGCGGTGAGGATATGATCTTGAAACACCTGACACATGATGGACTCCGCACCTTCCATTTGCCGCGCCAGACCATGCCGGTCACCTTCATCCCCTACCGAGGCCGAGACATCAACCAGAAGGCGGTCCTCGACACCATCGTCCTGGAGCCGGACAGCGAGCGCTTCACGATGACATGGCGCACCGGGATTGCGCTAAACGGCAGTGTGTTCGAGATAAAGGAAACCATCGTCGGCGAAATGAGCGAAGCCTGGCACCGTACCCAGCGCTTTCCGTATAAGACCTACTACCGCAGCCTGTCTGAGGCGGTAGCGGCCAAGCGAAAGAGGATGGTGCGATGAGGATTCCGATGGCCGTTCGTGCGTCGGGGCTCGTTACCGCGCTTGGCTACAACGCACCCTCCACGTTGGCGGCCTTGCGTGCCGGTATCAGCGGCGTGATGACGAGGGCTTGGGCCGATCGAGAGGGAGGAGAACCCTATCGATGTGCCCGCATCGTCCTGCCACAGCGCTGGACCGGTGTCGAACTGTTGGCCGATCTGGTGGCGCCTGCAATTATCGAGTGCTTGCAGGTCTGCCGCGAGGAAACATTATCGGAAGTTCCGTTGTTGATAGGGACCGCGCATCCATCGCGCCCAGGCCGGCCGGAAATGATCGAGTCGCAACTGCTCGATGCCCTGGCGGAGCGCCTGGATGCTCCTCTGCATCCAGCCTCACGTATTTACCCCGCCGGGCAAGTCGGTTGCGCGCAAGCACTGATCGATGCCCAGACGCTGATAGCGGCAGAACATGCCCGGTATGTATTGATAGCCGGTGTCGATAGCTACATCGACCATGAAACATTGGATGCCTACGAAGTGCATCGACGAGTGCTTTGCACCGGTAACTTCAATGGATTTCTTCCGGGGGAAGCGGGCTCTGCCGTGTTGCTTTCTGCCCCTGTAGCGACCGGAAGCGCGCTGTACGTCATGGGGTATGGCCAAGCGGTTGAGACTGCGCCCATAGATGGTTCCAAACCGTTGCGGGGAGAGGCCATGACCCAGGCGGTGCGCAATGCCTTGGAAATGGCGGGAGTCACCATGTCCGATATTGCGCTTCGACTGAGCGACCTTTCGGGTGAGCACTACAAGTTCAAGGAAGCGATGTTCGTTGCCATGCGGCTGGATCGTAGCGAGCGGAGAAAACCGCTGGATATGTGGCATCCGATCGAATACCTGGGCGAGATCGGTGCAGCCATTCTGCCGTGTCTGCTGAGCTGGGCTGCGCATGCCATGCGCATGAAGTATGCCCCTGGACGTCATGTCCTATGCCATGTGGGCAGCGATACCGGAGAAAGAGCTGCCTTCGTGCTCCAAAGCGGCATTAAGGATAACGACATCGGAAGGGAGGTTACGTTATGAGTGCCAATGTATTCGTCAACGGGCGAGAGCTTTCGGCGGAGAAAGACGATACCCATGTCTTGGGAGCGATGCCGGATGTCTGCCTATCGCCCCCGGCGCCACCAGCCGGTCCTACCCCTATTCCCTACCCCGACTTCGCAAAGGCCAGTAACACTTCTCAGGGAGCGCGGACGGTCAAGGTCAAAGGCGGTCAAGTTGGCCTGAAGAACATTTCCAACTACGCCCGATGTACTGGTGACGAAGCGGCTACACGTTCATATGGGATGAACGTAACTGAGCATTGCCTACAGAGCAAGACGATCGCGCAGGCATGGTCCTTCGACGTCAAGATCGAAGGCAAGAATGCCGTCCGGCTACTGGACCTGACCACAAACAACAACCGCTGAGGCAGCACCATGTCGATATCCGGTGGTCCAAAAGGAGGGACCGTCGCGGACGGCAAAGAGCCGGACTGCAAGGACCTAGAAAAGAAGAACATCGATGCACGTGCTTTTTTCATAGCCAACGGTCCCAAACCAAAAGTAAAAAGAGAAGATCGCCCCAAAAAAAAGAATGGCAACCTAGCCAACAAGACACCTTGGGAATTAGCCGATGGATCTGGCATGACGTATTCAACGGGGTACTACCGTACGGAACCCGACGCCAGCGGAATAACCCAAACCTACTCCAGCAACAAGACGGCTGATAAATACATCAACGGAGCCGGCTTGGGCGGTACCGGCGCGCAGAGGGTCGGCCTCAACGAAACAATCCGCAACAGCCCACCGGACCAACATACCGATGCCAAAAGGAAGGCCGGTACCCTCTGCAACTTCCGCCGTGTCCACCTGGGCGGCGGCTACGGTGGCCATGCCGAATGCAAGATATTCAACGACCTCACCAACCACGTGAAGGGCGCGCTGCGCGACGGCTCGGTGCTGCTCAGCATTGACTGGCGTCCGGAGAACCGCCAGACCGGCGCGACGGAGTACCACGGCACACCTTGCTCCACCTGCTATGACATGCTCTGCGAGGCAGCCAACGAGTGCAATATTGAGATCTGGATCTGCGATCATCAAAACAAACCACAGCCAATGTCGAAGAGCGACTGCAAGAAGCCTGACGGCTACCCAAAACTGGTCAAACTGATCAACGGCCACGCAAAGGGAGGCCGCCTGAAGGCGCCCGGCACCTGAGCGGCAGGCTGAATCTAAAAGGTTGATGAATGAAAATTGCAAACTACCTGCTGACCGCCAAGGTCGACGAGCTACCGATCGACTACAAGTGGAGCGTCAGTATTGGAAACAAATTCCACGGCATGACCGACGACGATAACCCTAAGCTGGGCAAGGCACTCGGCCAAATCAACGAGAAGGCGTCCTACGGCCTAGTCATCGCATGCGTCGAATGGGTAGTCGCGCGCTTGTCCCGGCACCTGGACGTCTCCGACGCTCTGCTGCGCGTGGAGGCCTCTTGGGCGGCGATGATCGATCCTCGCTATGCGCAACTCTCCGCACCCGACGCACCCGATGTCGATGAACGATTCGTGCTGACCGGCCCGCTCTGGTCATCGCTTACGATGATGTGCGACTCTTTCGAAGAAAGCATTCAGACCTCCGACGGCACTGGCCTCTTCGATAGCAGCATCTCCCTAGTCCTGCTCGGGCAACATGTCGTCGGCCGCTCACCGCTATTCAAAACCTGGCTGCCCGACACACTGCAGCGCCTCCAGCAGATATCGCCCAACCGACACCAGCCCCTGCCCAACCAAGCCCCTGTGCTACGCGAAACCTTCGACCCTGCCGGATACGTAGCAGGCAGCGAGGATGCGCTGCGAGATGCTTTTCTTGCGATGTTGGATCCGGATCACAATCCTTACCTGCGACCGGTGGACGAGTTGAAGGCACTGGGTATGACCACCCCTTATCCCGGCAAGCCCTGATGCCCCTACAGCGACCGGGCTGGATCACGCTGGACGACGCAATGCGGCGCAATCTGCGCTTCATCTGGGATGATGCGCGCGTCGACGCTGACTTTCATGCTGACTCCACCGCAGTGCTCGATGCTGCCGAAGATATATCGATTCGCGCCCGCATGGCGCTGGCTATCGGTCTGTATGAATGGGTGGTGTGGCGCTTCGACGGACTGCATAACCACACCGAGCCCGAACAGGTACTTCAGGCCTCGTGGTGCAGCACGGTCGATCCACGCTACTTAAAATATTTCGAGTTTGAGCGCCGCCAGTGGACTGGTCCAATCGACGGTCCGTTGTGGTGCGCGATGACGCACCTAAGCTTTGGATTGAACAATGGATATGCCTATGAAGGTGATCTCTACAGTGCCCTGGGCTTCCTGTATCGGTTGGCTGCCCATGTATTGCCGGAACGCAGCGTGCTCGACCGCTGGATGCAACCTATCCTGATACGATTGGGGCAGCACTACCCAGTACAGACAATTGACCCGTTTGCCGATCTGTTTGACTACCGTATCGGCGAACAACTGGGCCCCCTGATAGGCCGCGATGTCCTGGATCCAGCGCTACCACCAAATATGGCACGTGATCGCCAATTCTTAAGTGAAACTCTGGCTAATGCCGTCGCCACCAAGAATCCATTTCTCGCGACCCCCGAAGACTTGAAAGACCTAGACTTTGAAGGAGAACCCTATCTGTTACCACACTTTTGAAGTATATGCGCCAACGCTACCTTGCCGTCTTGGGAGTGCAGCGAAACCATTCCAATTTCTAAGTGCCCCTTTTCATTGAGCTGACCATAAACCAAGTGAACTAATACTTCAGGTGGGATGGGGTGAAGCTTCCAACAACCACCCTCTCGCCTCGACCTTCACCGACATGAGCGCCGATGAGAAACTGGATAGCAGACAGCTCAGCACGAGGGGTTACCTGATCGGTCACACCAAAAAATCAGGATTGGTCGGATAACGTATTTCCTGCTGCATCGAGTCCAGGCGGTTTGAGAGGGTGTCCCCAGCTTCGCGCGAGGACATCCATGAACCTACCACGCCCTACCCGCTCAACCCTGCTTCTCAGCTTGTGCCTGGTCCTGATGGCGGGAGGACTGGTCTACCAGCACTTCCAGATTACCCAGCTTCGAGGCTCGATCGACGGTGCCGCCGAAAAGACCTCGATCGATGCCATTGTTGCCGCTGACCGAAAACTGACCCAGTAAAGGCTGTTCTGCCGACTGAAAACTGACCCAGGTGTTCAACTACTTCTGCTCACTTTCCGAGCAGGAGAACACAGGGTGATCAGCATGGAAATGTTGGGGAAAATTCGGAGGATGTACTTTCGCGACAAGCTGTCGCTGCACCAGATAATCCAGGCATACCTACGGTATCACCCAGGCAAAAAGCGCTGAACTGATTGCAGCGGTTACTGCGCGGCCTTGCGCGGTGCGAACAGTTCGGTCGTGGCTCAACGATCCTGAAAAGCCAAGCTCAACACCGTGTCCCGATTATGCCGTTGCGAATCTGGAGAAGGCCATTGAGTACATGCAGCGCGCCTTGGCGTTGCAGCGACTGCATGACCACTTCGTCTACCTGGGACGAACAGATCAAGGCGCTGGATAAAGAGCTGGCAAGCCAACTGGCCGACGATGATCTCGGCAGTCGTTTGCTGAGTCTGCCGTGCGTCGGGCCGATCACCGCCAGCCTGCTGGCGGTCGAAATGGGTGATGGTCGACAGTACAAATGCAGCCGCGATTTCGCCGCTTCTGTCGGCCTGGTGCCCAGACAGTACAGCACGGGTGGTCGAGCCAATTTGTTGGGCATCAGCAAGCGCGGCGACAAGAACCTTAGGCGACTGCTGGTCCAGTGCGCCCGGGTCTACATGCAGAGGCTAGAACACCAAAAAGGGGCTCTAGCTAACTGGGTGAGGTCGCTGTTGGTGCGACGACACTCGAACGTGGTGGCCTGTGCCCTGGCTAACAAGCTAGCGGCTCACCATACGCAGTATGAAGCCGGGCCAGACGCTCTGAACGCCTGACCCTGCGGTTGTTGCAGTACCACGAAGCACCTTTCAGGTTTTGCGATAGCTGAACAACAGATGACGTGAACGGCCCACCGGCCTGGCGAAGAACCTGACATAAAAATCGGCTTTAGAAGCCGAGGCATTTTTCAGGATCGTCAGGCGCGACTCTCATCGTGGCGCGGGGCATGCCCCAGATAGACGCCGGATAGATTTAAGCAAGCCGACCACTTCACCCATTGATCAGTATTGCAAAAACGGGGGTGACCATAGATTTTATGTCTCGGCATCGGCTCCGCGTGCCCTGGTCACATCAAAAGAGCCTGTTCCACAGGCGCTTGACCGCATTCGGCTGTTCCGCCTGCTCGTCGGTCGATTGAGGTGCCGAGGGCGGCGGGGAACGCGGCGCAGCGGACGGGCGCGGCGCTTGGCGACTGCGTGTGCGCTGCTCATGCTGGTCCCGGAGTGCGAGTAGTTCGGGGCTGTCCGGACGGGCTTCCAGGCCATGCTTGATATAGGCCCGCGCCAGGTCGTGATTGCCCTTGGCATACGCGCTTTCGCTCATCTCGGCGTAGAGCAGCGCCACCTGGTTCAACCCGGCCAGCGCCTGGGCGTGCCTCGGCGCCAGGCCGAGTATCTGCCGGTAATAGAACACCGCACTGTCATCCTCGGGCTCCAGCAGGTGTTCTTCGGCAATGCGCTGCTCGGCCAGTTGCCGGTAGCCGGCGATCCGCGCCGCGGCTACCCGTTGCAGTCCTTGCCGGGCCTCCGCGCTGGCTTCGTCGAGCTGCAAGGCCTGGTTGAAGAAATACTCGGCATTGTCCTGCGCCGGCTCGACCAGCTGGCCCGCCGCCAGGCGCTGTTCGCCACGTGTCAGCAGCTCGGCGATCTCGATCCGCTGCTGCAGGTACAGGCCGGTGCCGCTGGCAGCGCCGAGCAGCAGCAGGCTGCCGAGTGCCCACAGCGCCAGGCGCCTGTTCGGGCTGCGCCGGCGGGCGGGCTCGGCCTCGGCCTGGGGCGGCGCAGGATCGATCAGGGCCGGCGCGAAGCGGGTAGATTCCAGCTCCACCTCGCTGGGCTCGTCCGGTTCGTCCGGTTCGTCCGGTTGCTCTGGCTGGTCCAGCTCATCGAGTGCCTGCAGCAGCGCCCGGCAGTCGGCGAAGCGCTGGTTGGGGTCCTTCGCCAGCATCCGCTCGAGCACCGCCTTGTACGGGCTGATGTGCGCCGGCAAGCTCGGCGGCGGCATCTGCACGTGGTTCATCACGGTCTGGGTATAGCTGGCGCCGCGGAACGGATTGGTGCCGATGAGCATCTCCAGGAGGATGACGCCCAGACTGTAGATGTCGGTGCGGATATCCAGCGGCTGGCACTGCGCCTGTTCCGGGCTGCTGTAGGCCGGGCTGCCGACCGCGATGCCGAGCCCGGTGAGCTCGCTGTCCATCTCCAGCGCCTTGGCGATGCCGAAATCGGTGATCACCGGCGTGCCGTCGCTGCGGAAGAGGATGTTCGCCGGCTTGATATCGCGGTGGATCAGGCCCTGCTCATGCACCACGGCGAGGCCGGTGGCGATCTGCCGGACGATATCCAGGGCGCGCCTCGGCTCGAACACCTCGCCCTTGTGCCGGGTCAGATCGCCGCCGGCGACGAACTCCATGGCCAGGTAATAGTGGCCATCGGCCAGTCTGTTGATGTCGTGGATGGTGATGATGGTGGGGTGGTGCAACGAGGCGACGATATGTCCCTCGCGGATGAAGCGCTTGCTGAACGCCTCGTCATTGGCACTGAGCAGTACCTTCACCGCCACCTTGCGGTGCAGCGACTCCTGGGTTGCCAGGTAGACTTCGGCCATCCCACCCTTGCCAAGTCGGCTATGCACGCTATAGCCGGGTATCTCGGGTAATCGTTCGTCCATGGAAGAATCCGTGCGCAGCCGCTGATTGGGGGTATCGCCGATACTGTCGGGCCGAATGTCACCCGTCGGATCGGGTCTCTAATTAATAAGAGCGGGGAACTTTTCCGATAGTTCCCGGCTCGCCGTCTGCCGCCGTCCTGGCGTTTCGCGCTGCGCCTGCACGCGGCGCAGCAGCGCCAGGTAGAGGTCGAGCACCCGCGCCAGGGCGCGCTCGTCGAGGGCCAGCTTGCTGGTGCAGAGCAGCGCCAGGGCCACCAGGTTGACCCTACTCGCCGCACACCAGCCTGCCGGAGGGCAACGGCCGAACTGGACTGGCCTCCCGAATTTATCCCGATATGACTGTCGATGGGACTTGGGTGTGCAATCGGTTAATCGATGTCCAATTTCTTCAAACGAGCCAGGCCTTGTTTGATATGGCCAGCGTTTTCACCCATGGTCCACAGTGCACCACGTACATTTCCGCCCACTTCCTGTGTCCCTTGCTCCTCAACCAGCAGTGTCAACTCCATAACGGCCGCCTCAGCCTGCTGGTTTTCGTACAGCCTTTCCAGCACATCCGACAGTGAATAATCGCTTGGCATGGTGTCGATTCCTTTCGAGATACCCCAAGCATAGCAGTGACATTCTCGATCGTAATTTCACCAGCGCCAGGATGCAACGGCGGATGCAGGAAATCGAATTGAGCATCAGCCGACAACGCGAAGATCAGAGCCCGCATTTGAACAGTTTCCTCAAATGAGCGACGGAGTTGTGCTCTAGCCTCCCCAAGGCACTGACGACTGGATTGATTGGAGCAACTTCCTGATTTGGCGACGCAAATTTGAGGTGTATTCTGGAGTTGACTGCTCCAGTTTCTACGGAAAAAAAACGGCGAGTTTCAACCCCTCAATGCGGCAGCCATTTTAGACCAGTACATGGAGAACCCCACACCCATACAATTTGAAGTAGGTAAACGTTATTTCTTCGGGAACCTGGTTCCGTAACAAACAGGGAAGCGCTCCCTGACGGACATTCCTTTGAAAACAGACACCAGCTCAGAGACGTCATGGTCCCAATCTCACCAATGATCGACCAACACGCCGAAGAAGCCGGCTTCCTCGCCGTCCTGCGTGACTATGCCCAGCGCGCGCCGCATTACGATCTGGACGACCTCAGCACCCTCGACAACCGCATCGACGCCCACCTCGACGGCCTTCGAATCGCCGGCACCACCGGCCTGGAAACTCTGCTGACCCAACTCAGCCCACACGCCATCGGCGAGATGTTCGCCAGTGCGGTACTGGCCTTCGAGGCGGGTAACGCGCAGGTGTTGTCACGGCTCAGCGAGCACTTGCGCAGTACCGTGGAAACGGAGCGCGGTTATCTGATGGCCTTGGGTTGGCTCGACTGGGAGTGGGTATCGCCCTGGATCGACCGCATGCTCGCCTCCCCTGATCCCCTGTTCCACCGCCTCGGCCTCGCCGCCTGTGGCATGCACCGCCACGACCCTGCCCCTGCCCTGCTTACCGGACTTTCCCACGCCGACCCAAGCGTCCTGGCACGCGCGGCCCGTACTGCCGGCGAGTTGCGCCGTCGCGACCTGATGCCGGCAATTCGCGCCCACCGTCAACACACGGACACAGCCACGCGCTTCTGGGCCAACTGGGCTACCGCACAGATGGCCGATGAGGAAGCGCTGGAGTCGCTGCGCCAGTTCGCCGAGCAACCGGGCGAGTTCCAGTACCGCGCGCTCTGTGTATTGCTGGCTTGGCAAAAGCGTGAAAACAGCATCGCCTGGATACGCCAATTGATACAGAACCCCGAGCAGCAGCGCATTGGCATCCAGGCCGTTGGGCTGCTGGGCGATCCGGTCAGCGTGCCCTGGCTGATCCAGCAGATGAGCGACCTGCCTCATGCCCGCGTCGCTGGCGAAGCTTTCAGCCTGATCACTGGCGCTGACCTGGCGCTGCTCGATCTGGAATTGCAGGACCTGCCGGATTTCGATGCCGGCCCGAACGACGACCCTGAGGACGCTAATGTCGCCATGGACCCCGATGAGAATCTGCCCTGGCCCGACCCGCAGTTGATCGCAGCCTGGTGGCAGGCCCATGGAGGCGATTTCCAGGCGGGCGTCGGCTATGTGCTGGGGCTGCAGCAGCGCGAAAGCAGTTTTCAGCAAGCGCTTGTCCGGGGCCAGCAACGCCAGCGTATTGCCGCCGCCTACGGCATCGCCCGCTTCCGGCCGACCGAAGTGCTTTTCCCCAACCAGCGCACCGGCCTGGCGGCAAAAGCAGTTGTTGTTCGGGCGATGAGCAGGCGATTGTCTTTCGATCCGCTGTGGTCGCGCTTTGGCTTCCGCAATTTGCTTGATTCCAGCAAGGCTCTATAAGGGGCGGCGGGTGGGCACCCCATTTGGCTCAAGCCTGTTCACTGTCCCTCCCGCAAATGAGCAAGAAGAACCTGCAGAGGATGCAGTATCAAGCGTCCATCTTGTCGCTGGACCTGGCTTCTGCAGGAATAACCATCCGCCACCAAGCGCCCTTCTCCACCATGCCGCGCAACTAAAGGCTGCCAAGACTTGCGGTATATCGTGTTGGCCGTTTCAACCTTTCGGGTCTCATGGCCACAGGTGCCGGACATTCCACAACAGCCACTCGCCAGGACCTGAAGCGTTAACCCCATGCGTTCGAAAACCTGTTGCCACAGACTGATGCTGGTCGGCTCGCTGGTTCTTTCGCCAGCTCCAGCAAACGACACTCGAACCGTCTGATCAGGTAAGACCCACCCCGGGAACCTTCGGCTAGGGTTCGATGACGGGCACCCAGATCAAAGCATCAGCCGGCTACCGCTGCGGCGACAAATCACCCCTTCGATCCTGCTAACGATCTATATCTACGGCTATCTCAACCGCATCAAGGCCGGCGCAGCGAACTTCGCCTACGGGGCATCGAAGGACTCTATAGATCTCAGAAATCACCTGCATCGTTGCGTCTTCGATCGTTCCTTCATTACGGCATAAAACCCAGCCGTGATCTGCAATCGCTCGCTCGAACGCCTTGGTACAAGCGACATGTTCTTCCAGCTTATGGATCACAGTACTGCTCAGCCCACGCCGTCGTGCCGCTGCCCTCGCCCATGAAATATCAGGGGCGGTGACAACCCCGACATGCAGGTCTGGCACTCGCACGTTTCGATCAATGTTTAACTGTAGAATCTCTGCAAACGGGATTATCCGGCGAAACGCGGCATCAGACGGGTACCAGCGATCGATCAAGATGATGCTGCCTGGTGGCTGTTTAGCCAGCACGTGCTGGGAAATCCAGGTACGGCTATCAGCAAAGCGCTCACAAACCTCCAACTCCAAATCCCGGGTGGGACTTCTGACGAGTTTGTTCACGAGGGTCATTGTTTCACCCCTATAGGGATCGCTTTTTTTCTCGCAAAGTCGGATCACCTTTTTGTTGTCTGCCCTCAGTACTTTCGTAACGGCCTCCAACAGTGTGGTTTTGCCGGCTCCCTTGGGCCCATCTAGAGAAACAAACAGCGGACGATTCATTCTTCATATAACGATTGATATACGGTTTTTTTTGCCCGGTTCGTTCGCTGGAACCGCTTGGCGCGACTACGCGAATCGAGTGGAGGGACCTTATGAATAGACATTGATGAACACTCTAACCTGGTTTCTGGCTAACGGGTCTCAAACTTCCCAAGGGCGTTCATGACACGGGAATGAGGTCGCTCACCGGCGAGACTTTTGGCTAACGCAATCGAATACTCTAAGACGCGCATGCCAAGCCTTTGCCATGAAATAGACCGTCAGCCTTTAGCGTTGAACTCAATGTCGAACGTGCCGTCTAGCGCATAGGTGGGGCCAACACTCAGGCCCTGTACGCATCAAGGACATCGCCATGACTGCTACCACCGCACGCTTGAATTACATGCATGACACCCTACTAGGCCCAATCGTGAAAAGCGTTGAATGCAATGTCGTCATTACGCCCATCACGCCGGGCGCTTTTCAGGTGCAGGTGCTATCCCCAGTGCCAGATGACCTATACAAAGCGCATTCCTTGACCATTTCTCTTTCATCAAAAGAACACCTGACCGGCACAGTCGCTCACACGCGCAATTTGGACAACGGCGATCTGGAATTGCAGATCGATGTATGACAATCCCTCTCTAGGGAGTCTGCAATCAGCCCTCGAGTGTGCAATGGTCATTGCATTTGCGGCTGGCTGGCCTGCGACCTGCTGACATAGGCATCAGCAGGTCGAGCAGGTATATCATCGTTCTCCGCGTGTTCCCCCATGACTATGCTGCCCGCCGATTCGAGCTTTCTCCACCTTGTCGGTTGCCACATTGGCGTTTTGTTCGCTTTTACGCCCTGCCTCTTTAACTTTTTGAGGGTCGTCGGAAAAGCCGTGATGCGGTTCCTGTCGCTTGGTCATGTCCAATCTCCTTTAAGAAAAAACAGTCGCCTTCATTCGAACTGCGCCCTGCACCTTCGTCCCCCCTGGCACGACCAACGGACACCCCTAAGCAAACGTCAACAGAACGTTATTTTTTCAAAACACCTCAAAACACCTCGCAACCGCTAATCAGTTAGTCCAGTTTTTTGACACTTCCCCGATACGCGGTCACAACTTTTGCCCTCCGCTGGGTCATAACACGGTAGCTGTCGATGGAATATTGGCATCTACCGAGGTTTTCGCCTGATACGGAGATAAGCTCATGATTTTCAATGTACAAAATTTTGGCGCCAAAGGAGATGGCATCACTGACGACACGGCGGCGATACAAAGTGCAATCAATGCGGCGGCCGCCGCAGGCGGTGGGCAGGTGTATATGCCGACCGGAACTTATATCGTTTCGGGAGGTGAGGAACCCTCCGACGGTTGCCTGATGCTCAAGAGCAACGTCTACCTGTACGGCGACGGCATGGGCGCAACCACCGTCAAGGTGGCTGACGGCTCCGACACCAAGATCACGGGGGTCATCCGCTCCGCCTATGGCGAGGAAACCCACGACTTCGGCGTCAGCAACCTCACCATCGACGGCAACCGTGACAGCACCACGGGCAAGATCGACGGTTGGTTCAACGGCTACATTCCCGGCGAAGCAGGCTACGACTCCAACGTCACCCTCGACAGCGTCGAGATCAAGAATTGCTCCGGGTACGGTTTCGACCCCCACGAGCAGACCGTCAACATGGTCATCAAGAACAGCGTGTCCCACGGCAACGGCCTGGACGGCTTCGTTGCTGACTTCCTCAGCAACAGCACCTTCGAAAACAACATCGCCTACGACAACGACCGCCACGGTTTCAACATCGTCACCAGCACCCACGATTTCACCATGACCAATAACGTCGCCTACGACAACGGCGGCAATGGCATCGTGATCCAGCGCGGCAGCGAGGACATCCCCTCCCCCAGCAACATCACCATCATCGGTGGCGAGGTGTACGGCAACGGCGCCGAAGGGGTGCTGATCAAGCTGTCCAGCGAGGTGATCGTCAGCGACGTCAATATCCACGACAACACCAGCGCCGGGATACGCATCTACGGCAGTAACCATGTCGAGATCATCGACAACACGCTCAACAACAATTCCCTGGGTGGCGCCGTACCGGAGATCATCATCCAGTCCTACAACGACACCCTGGGCGTGTCCGGCATGTACTTCAACGGCAGCGATAACACGATCCAGGGCAACATCATCATCGGCAGCGACCTGTCGACCTACGGCGTCGCCGAACGCAACGAAGACGGCACTGATCGCAACGCCATTATCGGCAACACCATCAGCCATACCAGCAAGGGTGCCACGCTGGTCTATGGTGACGGCAGCTACGTCAGCGACACGGTGCCGATGATCACCGTGCAAGGTACGGCTGGCAACGACACCCTGCTGGGCAGCGCCGCCAGCGAGATTTTCTACGGCGGTGCCGGCAACGACACCATCAATGGCGGGGCCGGTGGCGACATTCTGGTGGGTGGTGCAGGCATCGACAAACTCACCGGCGGCACTGGCGCCGATACGTTCCGTTTCGCCGCTCAGTCCGACAGTTACCGCAACGCCACCGCAAGCTTCGATGACACCATCACCGACTTCGACGTCACCCAGGACAAGATCGACCTCGCCGGCCTCGGTTTCACCGGCCTGGGCAATGGCCATGGCGGCACCCTGCAGGTCAGCTACAGCGCCAGCAGCGACCGCACCTACATCAAGGACTACGATGCCGACGCCAGTGGCAATCGTTTCGAGCTGATCCTCTCGGGTAACCTGACCAGCACCCTGACGGCCAATAACTTCATCTTTAATCGGGTGATCACCGGCACCAGCGGCAACGACTCGCTGTTGGGCAGCGATTCGGCCGACACCCTCCTCGGCCTGGCGGGTAACGACAACCTCAGTGGCGGCGCGGGCGACGACAAGCTCGATGGCGGTGCCGGTATGGACACCCTCACCGGTGGCTTTGGTGCTGACATCTTTGTGTTCTCCAATCGCCTGGACAGTTACCGCAACTACAACACCGGCGGCGCCAACCTTGGCGACCTCATCACCGATTTCGATATCACCGCCGACAAGATCGACCTCTCGGCCATGGGTTTCACCGGCTTGGGGGATGGCAAGAACAACACCGTGTACGTGGTGCTCAACAGTGCCGGCACCAAGACTTACATCAAATCCCTGACCGCCGACGCCAATGGCAACCGCTTCGAGGTGGCACTGGACGGCAACTACCTCGACAAGCTGACCAGCGCCAACTTCGTCTTCGCCACATCGCCAACGGTCAACCATGCGCCGGTGGTGGCAACGGCGTTGCTGGATCAGAACGCGACCGAAAACACCCCGTTCAGCTACGCGGTGCCGGCCACTAGCTTCACCGATCCGGATAATGACAGCCTCAGCTATACCGTGACCCTCGCCGATGGCAGCGCCCTGCCCGCGTGGCTGAGCTTCAATGCCACCAACCTGACCTTCACCGGCACGCCGACCAGCACCGCGTCCGGCAATTACAACGTGCTGGTCAAGGCCATGGACCCGACCGGTGCATCGGTCAGCGACAGCTTCGCCCTGGCAGTGGCCGATGCGCCCGCCAACACCATCACCGGCACCAACAACGCCGAAACCCTCAACGGCACGGCGGGCGCAGACCTGATCCTCGGCCTCGGTGGCAACGACACGATCAAGGCCGGCACTGGCGCCGACACCGTCGACGGCGGCGCCGGACGCGACTCGCTGTACGGCGGCGACGGTGCCGACACCTTCCGCTACACCAACGCACTCGACAGCTACCGCGACTACGACACGGGTGGTATCACGGCCACCGACACGATTTATGACTTCACCGCGGGCGTCGACAAGATCGATGTTTCGGGCCTGGGCTTTCTCGGCTTGGGCGATGGCAGCAATGGCACGCTGTACATAACCCTCAACGCGGCTGGCGACAAGACCTACATCAAGTCCGCCGAAGCGGATGCCGATGGCAATCGTTTTGAAATCGCCCTCAACGGCAACTACCTCAATACCCTTACCGCCAGCGACTTCGTGTTCGGCGAAAGCACCCAGCAGGACATCCTCTACCTGCCCACCCTCGGCCAATCCAATGCGCGCCTGCTGCGCATGACGGAGGACGACAATCAGTCCGGCACCTCGATGCTGGTTAACGACCTGGACCGCTACACCCCCTATGACGTGCGCAGCCAATTCACCGATGCCGATGGCAACGGCATCGACATCGCGGTGGGCGGCAGCACGGTCACCGGCCTGTCGACTCTCAGCGCCGAGGAACTCAAGTTGTGCTGGTGGCTCACCGACACCAACCAACCCGGGGCTGCGCTGTTGCGCGCCGTGACGCTGCTGCGGGACCAGCTCACCGAACTGCAATCCATCGATAACGTCACCATGGGCATCGTTTGGGGCCAGGGCGAGGAAGCCGCCCAGGAGATCGGCCGCGCCACGGACAAAGCAGCGGCAGCAGCGGCCTACAAGGCCGCGACCCTGAAGGTGTTTGATTACCTTCATGCCCAGTTCGGCAACTTCAACGTGTACATGATGGAAACCGGTCACTACGAACAGGACGCGGCGCGTGCCCGTGGTTATTCGGAAGAAAAGATTGCCTCCATCGTCGAGGGGGTTGGCTATGTCCGCGCCGCCCAGGAAGCCATCGCCGCCGAGCGCGCCGACGTCAAGCTGGCGGTGGACTACAGCGACCTCCCCTTGCGCTACGAAGTCGATCCGCTGGCGTATCCGGACGACGTCTGGCACCTGCACGAGGAGTCGGCGGAGATCGTCGGCCAGCGCCTGGCCGACTACATTGCCAATGACCTTGGCTTCCAGGGCAACCCCAACGACAACAACAGCGTGCAGGATATTTTCGACAACGCTCAGAACATGATTTCCGGTACCGACCAGGCGGATACTCTGGTGGGCAGTTCGGGCAACGACACACTGGATGGCCACCTGGGCGCCGACACCATGACCGGTGGCAATGGCAACGACGTCTATGTGGTCGATAACGCGTTCGACCGCGTGGTGGAAACCAACACCTCGACCTCGCAGATTGATACGGTGCAGGCTTCGGTCAGCTGGACCCTGGGCGCCAACCTCGAGAACCTGGTGCTCACCGGCGTGTCGGACATCAACGGCACCGGCAATGAGCGGCACAACTTCATCACCGGCAATGCCGCCAATAACGTGCTCAATGGTGCCGCAGGGGACGACAGCATGAGCGGCGGCGATGGCAACGACACCTACTATGTCGACAACGCCGACGACGCAGTGATCGAGATCAACAGCAATGCGGTGTCTGGAGGGATCGACAGCGTGCATAGCAGCCTGGCGGCCTACACCCTCGGCAACAACGTCGAGCGTCTGTATATCGATAGCACTGGCGCCGCCAATGGCACGGGCAACGCGCTGGACAACACGCTGTTCGCCGGAGCCGGCAACAATGTGCTGGACGGGCGCGATGGCAATGACACGGTGTCTTTTGAACGCGCCCTGTCTGGCGTTACCGTAAACCTCTCGACGTCAGCGCAACAGAACACCGTGAGTTCCGGGCTCGACACCTTGAAATTCCTCGAAAACGTGACGGGAAGCGCCTACGCCGACAGTCTGTCAGGCAACAGCGCCGCGAACGTTCTGAACGGTGGTGCGGGCAACGATACGCTGGTGGGTGGTTCGGGCGATGACCGGTTGATCGGCGGTGCAGGCACCGACAACCTCACTGCTGGCACTGGCGCGGATACCTACGCGTTTGGTGCACTGTCGGACATGGGCGTCGGGGCTTTGCGCGATGTGATCAACGGCTTCAAGAGCACCGAGGGCGATCTTCTGGATTTCACCGGCCTGGACGCCAACCCGCTGACCACCGCTGTCGACGCCTTCACCTTCATCGGCAGCAACGCCTTCGACCCTGCCGACGCCACCGGCCAACTGCGCTTTGCCGATGGCATTCTCTACGGCAGTGTCGATGTCGACGCCACCCCCGAGTTCGAAATCCAACTGGTGGGCGTCCAGGAGCTGCACATCAGCGATTTCACAGTCTTGGGTTAGGCCACAGCAATGGGGACGGGTTTGCTCGCGAAGACTGCGGCACATCAAACATTGATGTTGCCTGATCCACCGCTTTCGCGAGCAAGCCCGCTCCCATTGATAGCTCAACTTATCTCGTTGATGCAGACCACTTTGGGTTGCGTCATGTCCTCGTAGGCAAATCGAACACCTTCTCGCCCCAGACTTCCGTACTTGAAACCACCAAAAGGCATGGCATCAAAACGATAATCGGAAGAATCATTGATCATCACTCCACCGGCTTCAATTTGCCGTGCCAATTTCAAGGCCTTGGAAAGATCACGGGTGAAGAGTCCCGCATGCAAGCTGTATTCTGGCGCGTTGGCCAGAGCAACGGCATCATCCAGATGGTCAAAAGGCTCCAGGATGACCACCGGTGCGAAGACCTCCTGCTGCCAGATCCGACTGTTATGGCTTACACGCTCCAGTACAGTTGGCGCATAGCTTCCCACTTGACGATGGTGTCCGCACAGAAGAAGAGCCCCCTCGGCCAGCGCCTCATTCACCAACTGTTCGGTGCGACGAGCCGCCTGCTCCGTAATCATTGGGCCAACATCCGTTGCTCGCTGATCAGGATCGCCAAGTACCAACGCACGCGTTTGCCTGACAAAACGTTCGCGGAAATCTTCGTAGATTGAACGGTGTACGAGGATGCGCTGCGTGCCGATGCAATTCTGTCCTGCTGCCCAGAAAGCACCTGAAACACAAGACTCTACGGTTGGTTCAAGATCACAATCTTCGAGCACGAGAACCGGTGCATTTCCCCCCAGATCCATGGCCAGCTTCTTCAAGCCTGCACTACGAGCAATGGACTCTCCAGTGGCAAAACCACCTGTGAAAGAGATCATCCGCACTTCGCGCAGCTCCACCAGTGCTTTACCCAGATCGACGCCTCCGGTCGCCGGGGTCACCACGGACGGAGGCAGCCCCGCCGCCACCAGACACTCAACCAGCTTGAGAGCCGACAACGGTGCGAGCTCTGAGGGTTTTAGAATCACAGCATTGCCACCGGCGATGGCCGGGCCCAGTTTATGGGCGACCAGGTTCAGCGGATCGTTGTAGGGGGTGATCGCGACGATAAGCCCCAACGGTTCGCGAGTGAACCAGCCTTGGCGCGATTCTGAGCCTTCATACGCCTCAAACGGGATCACTTCCCCGGCGTTACGACGAGCCTCTTGCGCCGATAGCTTCAGCGTGTTCACACAACGCTTCACTTCCTTCTCTGCTTGTCGCAGCGTCTTTCCGGCCTCAGCAACAATGAGTCTGGCAAACGCTTCAGCCTCAAGTTCCACCCGCCGAGCCGCTTCCTCAAGGACGCGGGCACGAAGGTGACGAGGCATTGCCGCACTCTCACGCACGCCAATTCGCGCACGCTCCAGCAAGCCAGGAACAGCGGTTGCATCGAGGCAAGGCACGCTTCCCACCAGGCGTCCATCGAATGGACTGAACACATCAATCTGTTTGGCATCAACAAGCTGGATACTGGCCATGCTGGATACATTCATGACGACTCTCCTGTTACTTGCCGTGGGTGGTATGGATGGCGATGATGTCTGACAGCAGCGCGAAGGCAGTCTCGATACGTCCTGCTCCAGGGCCGGATACCGTAACAGCACCCAGCAGTGCGGTGTTGAACGACACCGCGTTGGTGGCACCGGAAATACCTGCGAGAGGATGCGAATTCGGCAGCAGTCGAGCCTCCACACTCGCTCGAACCGAGCCGTCAACTTCGCGACTTGCAGAGCCGATCAGCTTCCAACTGGCACCGTTGGCGCTTGCCTGAGCGATGTCTTCTGGACTGATGCTGCTAATCCCCGAGCAAGCCACATCGCTGACGTTCAATCGAGCATTGAGCAGTTCGTTGGCGAGGATCACCACCTTGAGGCGGACGTCAAACCCCTCCACATCGGCAGTCGGGTCGGCCTCGGCATAGCCGAGCTGTTGAGCCTGAGCAACTGCGTCGTTAAACGTCAGGCCGTCCTTCATGCGGGTCAGCACGTAATTGGAAGTCCCGTTCAGGATGCCTTCAAAGCCTTGAACCTCTGCACCTGCCAGCGCCTGTCTTGCCAGACGAATCACCGGCGTACCGCTCATGACCGAACCTTCGTATTCGAAGGCAACAGCATGACGACGGGCCAAATCCTTAAGCTCAGCGCCGTGCAATGCAATGGGCCCCTTGTTGGTGGTCACAACATGGATGCCGCTTTCCAGAGCCCAGCGGCAGAAGGTAGTAGCGGGCTCACCATCGACAGGGTTGGTGAAGGTGGCTTCAGCAATCATGTCAGCACCGGAATGCTTGATGACCGCTTCGTTTAACGCCTCAGCGGTGCCTCCAGGCAGGTGAGCGAACGCCCCCTTCTCGATAGGCAGAGCGACCAACTGCTTTGCATCCAGCCCCTCTTTAGCAACGATGGAACCAAGAAAAATATCAGTCACACCGACGATTTTGATCCCAAAACCCAGCGATGCTTTCCACTCGGCGTTGCGATCTGCAATCAGTTGAGCCAGGCCGCGGTTGACGCCACCAAAGCCCACCAGGGCAATTTTGTATTCAGTCATGAAAGCAGTCCTCTTGAATGTTGTTCGACAGGAACATCGTAAGAGTCGGGCTTTGGCAGTTGAATATGGCAGAGTGCTGTATTTGTTGGTCATTCTGCCCGAACAGAAAACGGCTCAATGGACAGAAATCAAATGAAGAAAGGAGATGTGACCAGGGACAAAAATGCCCCTGGTTTTTTGGTACTCAAAACACTGCAGAAAGGACGAATGAGGTGACGGTGTTTTCCACCCCAGGCATCGCCGAGATTTCCTTCCAGACGAGGTGGACGCGTTCGGGTGAGGCTGCATTGACTCGAAGCATCAGATCAAACTCACCACTCAAGACTTCACACTGAACCACCTCGGGGAGCGAGTGCAGCGCGGCAAGTACCTCTTCCCCACGCATGCGGTCGTAGCGGTAGACAAAGATCACGGCACTGATCAGCGATGAAGGCCGTCGGGAATCACCGAGACGCACCGTATAACCCTGAATGGCGCCGTCTCGCTCAAGACGCTCAATGCGCTGTCGCACAGCATTGCGAGACAAGTTGACCTTGGCGCCCAACTCAACATGGGCGATTCGAGCATTCGCTGTGAGTTCGGCGAGGATGCGCTCATCCAGCGGATCCAGAATGCGCTTCATACGTGCCTCTGCTGCGCCAACAAGAGGGCTTGGCACAGACCCTCCAGATCGCCTTTAGCGAAGTATGGTGGCTGAGCAGAAATGTCGGGAGTCGTTGGCACCTCTCCCCGCCAGACACCTAATTCGGACAATAGGGCCGCAGACTTGGCCGGAGCAATTTGCCCAAAGGTCACCATCGGAGCTCCCAGGCTGCGTCGATGAATTCGGCCAGCCAGCACACCTACAGCGGTATGTGGATCGATTGCAGACCCGGTTTCACGGAACAACTTGACGACTTCGTCGCGAACCTGCGATTCGTCTACCGCATAGGAATCGAACAGCACTCGGGCCCGGAGCCACTGCTGGTTGCCAATGCTTAACTCGCCGCAGTCCTCAAAATGCTCCATCAGCGCCTTCACTGAGCCCCCATCGTGCCCATACAGCTCCCAGATGAACCGTTCCAGGTTGGAGAAAAGAGAGAAATCCATCGCGGGAGATAACGTACGGTTACTCACTCGGGTCGAATAGCGATTGCGATGTATGAACTGGTGAAGTGCATCATTACTGTTCGTAGAAATGATCACCTGATTGATGGGTAATCCCATTTTCTGGGCAAGGTAGCCGGCGTAGATCTCAGCAGAGCTGGCCGCTGGAACGCTGAAGCCTACAGGACGTGTCCCTCCGCCCAGCTGCAAGGCCGCGTGGAAATAAAAAACGATCTGTGCGAGGACACCGACCCAGTTGGTGGAGTTGAAACAGACCGGTATTACCCCCTCTAACGGCCAGTCACGCAGGAGCCGGGAGACCAACGTTTGGCAGTCGTCGAAATTACCGTCTACCGGGAAAAGCTGAACCCGCTCAGGGTCTGCTGCTTGCAGGGCAGAGAGTTGTTCAGCCGGTACCCCATGGCGCGGATACATAATCGCCATGCGAGTGCCCCGGCAGTTAGCGAATGCCTCAAGCGCAGCCAGCCCGGTATCACCATTGGTCGCACCGACAATCAGCGCCTCGCCACCGACCTCCAGGAAATGCTCCACCAGGCGCGATTGCAGTTGTGCAGCGAAATCTTTGGAAGAATGGGTCGGGCCATGAAACAGCTGGAGTATCCACTCGTTATGGCCAATCTGCTCAAGCGGCGTAATAGCGCGATGATTAAAGTTCCGATAGCTGTCGCTGAGCAAGGCACGCAAAGTGCTTTCGTCCATGCAAGAGCCAACGTAGGGTGAGACTACTCGCCAGACCAGCTCATCGAATGGCAGCCACGACCAACTGGTAATCTGCGCCTCAGTGAAGACAGGCAAACTTGCCGGGACATAGAGACCGCCATCTTCGGCAAGCCCCGACAGAACCACACTGCGAAAGTCCGCCCGCACTTCACCGCCGCGTGTGCTTACGTAATACATGGATGACTCCGAATTACAAAGGGCGGTGGGCTTGAGCCACCAGCCATGTAGAAAAAGTCGCGGCATCAGGCGAGAGCACCTCGGCCTGCTCGCGCACTAGATAAAAGGACTCGCTGGCTTCAATTCGGTGACTGAAGGGAGCAATCAGGTGCCCACTCTTGAGCAAGTCTTCCACGACGGAAGACCGCGCCAAGGCAACGCCCTGCCCCAGTTCCGCCATACGGATTGTGGAAATCAGTGTGTCGAATTGAAGACCACGGGAATAATCGACATCGTCTGCACCCACCCGCTTCAACCAGTAACCCCAACCTTCCTCGTATCCCAATACATGTAGCAAAGAATGGTTCATCAAATCGCGAGGCTCACGTATCGGTGAGCTGGCCATGAGCTGTGGCGAGCAAACGGGCAGGAGGATGTCCCACGTTAATCGTTGAGCGTGCAATCCCGACCACTCTCCGCATCCCCAGCGAATCTCCAGGTCATCCTCTCCATCCGGTTCCTTCACCCAAATGTTGCTGATATATCGGATATCGATTTGCGGATACTCTCGACAAAAATCTGCGAGCCGAGGGGCCAACCAATAGTGAAGGAAGGAAAGGCTGCCACGCACCTTCACATGCCTTCGATTGCGCTGGCCAAAAATCTCGTTTGTACCCACTGCAAGACGACTGATCGCGTCTTGAACTACCGGCAGGTACGACTGCCCTTCTTCCGTCAATCCAAGCCCTCGGGGCAGGCGCTTGAATAGCGCCACACCGAGATGACACTCCAACTGACGGATCTGCTGACTGACTGCACCTTGAGTCAGGTGCAGCTCCTCGGCTGCATGGGTGAAGTTCAAATACCGCGCCGATGCTTCGAATGCCCTCAGCCAATTCAGGGGCGGTAGTGATTTTTGACTCATCGGCGCAACCTCATCGGGAATTATCTCTGCTCAATCATTGCCTGAGCTATTCACGCTGCGCCAGCGGAATGATTGACAGCCGCTGTCAATGCCAACCGCTCTTCCCGCTTCTTGCGAGTGATCCAATAAACAAAGTAGCACCACGCGATAAACGGAAGACCGAAGTAAAGCGCCACTCTCTGCTCAGGATCAAAAGCAATACCGACACAGGCCAGCAAGCAACACAACAGCGCACCAATGGGAACCCAAGGGTAGCCGCGCACCCGGAAATGCAGATCTTCAACTCGTCCGCCATTGGCCACGAAATGGCGTCGGAAGGCGATTTGGCTCGCGGCGATGCTCATCCATACGACCACGACTGCAAGACCCGAAATCGACACCAGGGCCAAGTAAACCGTGTCAGGGGCAAGCACACTGCTTAGCAGAGATGCCACAGCACCCGCCATACTTAAAACAATCGCGTTAACCGGTGTGCCCCGGCGCGAAAGCCTGGCGTAGCGCTTGGGCATGTGCCCTTGATCACTCAACGTCCAAAGCATGCGCGAAGCTGCATACAACCCCGAGTTAGCGGCGGAAATCAAGGCGGTGAGAATGACGAAGTTCATAATGTCAGCTGAGTATGGGATGCCAATCAGCTCAAACACCATCACGAACGGACTTTCAATGATTCCCGCCTCCTCGCGGGGCAGCAACGTCGCCAGTACGAAAATCGTACCCACGAAGAACAGCGCCAAACGGACTACTGTCGTGCGGATCGCCTTGGGAACGCTTGTCTGAGGGTCCTGCGCTTCACCGGCGGCAATTCCGATAAGCTCAGTCCCGGAAAATGCGAAGGAGACAGCTAGAAGTGTCATCGCAATGGGTAAGAAACCCGTCGGGAAAAGCCCTTCACGGGTAAAATTTGAGAGCCCGACACCCTGCAAGTGCTGTACTTGGAAGAGACCGAAAATAGCCGCACCACCAATGACAATAAAAGTAATAACGGTCAAAACTTTGATGAGTGAGAGCCAGAACTCGGTTTCTGCAAACAAACGAACAGATGCAACGTTGCTTAAAAAGACCGCCATGGCAAAAAGCGCGCTCCAGATCCAGACCGGTGTATCAGGGAACCACCGAACCATCAGGATACCCGCAGCCGTAAACTCAGAGCCAATAGCGACCGCCCAAGTGAGCCAGTACAACCACGCCACGGTATAGCCCGTGCCTGGGCCCAGGTATCGAGTTGCGTAGCTACTGAAAGATCCGGTTTCCGGCATCTGGACCGCTAACTCACCGAGACAGACCATTACCAGATACACCATCACCGCACCGATGATGTAGGCAATCACTGCGCCGAGCGGCCCTGCCTGATTAACGGTGTAACCGGAAGTAAGGAATAATCCCGTGCCGATAACACCGCCCAACGCCAACATCACAATATGGCGGGTTTGCATTTCTTTCTTGAAGTTTGATTCTGGATCGGGCTGATCATTTTTTACTTGAGTGGTCATCGCTATATTCTCATGAAATGTTCGGACAAAATTCCTTGTCACTGGCTATTAGGCAGCACAATTAAATTGTCGCTAGTTGTTATTGTTTTTACTATTCATGAAGAACTGTCCGACCCTAAAAGCCGGCAGTCTTATCCGAGTTCAGGTTCACACCTCAGTGAAACGCTCGGTGTTATCAGCGTGGTGATGTGCATGATTTTGTTTGCTGCGAACTAACGTGAATGCTTGTTTAAGATCAGCCAGCAAATCGGCCGTCTCTTCAATACCCACGGAGACCCTGACCAAGCCCTCGGAAATTCCAAGTGCTTCGCGTTCCTCCAAGGTGTTTTCCACGTGGCTGGTTGTCCGTGCCGGCCCGTAGATAGTTTCCACCGCGCCTAAGTTACCCGCCCGATGTGCATACTTAAGCAGTGGTAACAAACGAGTCACCGTGTCCATGCCTCCCACCAGCACGAAGCTGATGATTGCGCCGAATCCGCGCATCTGCGAGCGAGCAATGACATGACTTCGATGTTGAGGGAGTCCCGGATAGTTCACAGACTCCACCAGTGGCTCGGTGCATAGATACTCGGCCAGCACTTGCGCGCTCGCCTGTTGCTGACGCATACGCAAAGCCAGAGTCTTGATACCCCGGATGATGAGATAAGCCGAGAAAGGATCCAGCGAGGCCCCATTGATTTCGCGGTAATGGCGAACTTGAGACATCAACTGCTCGGTGCCGCAGACCACACCGCCAAGCACATCGCCATGACCGGATAGAAACTTGGTAGCACTGTGCACGACTACATCAACCCCGAGTGCAAGGGGGTTCTGATTCAAAGGCGTCGCGAACGTATTGTCTGCTATGACCAAAGCCCCAACACGCTTCGCCGCCGCCACGAGACGTCGAATATCCAGGACTTTCAGCGTTGGGTTCGTCGGGGTTTCCAGATAGAGAACATTGCAGCCTTTAGCGATCTCATGCTCAATAGCTTCGGTGTCGAGGGTATCGCAAAGCGTGACCTCGACGCCCATGCGAGGGAGAAACTCTTCAAAGATCTTGTTTGTGCCACCGTAGCTGTCGCGGGTAGAAACCACACGTTGACCACAGGACAGGAAGGTATGCAACACACCACTGATTGCAGCCATCCCGGTACTGAAAGCGACAGCCGATTCTGCGCTTTCAAGCTCGCAGAGTTTGTGTTCCAGGACAGAGACAGTCGGGTTGCTCATGCGGCTGTAAATGAAGCCAGGTTCTTTACCCAACGCCACGTCATACCATTCATCGATATCATGGTAACCGTAGGCGGCGCTGACGACGATGGGAGTCTGGGTAGCGTTGTAGGGATGCTGAACTTGCTCCCCGCCCCAAACCACTCGTGTCCCCATACCAGCACCCTGGCTTTGGTCGGGCTTCATCTTGTCATCCATAAATTTATCTCGCATCGATGAAACACAAAGGTGTTCCGATTGGGCTTGCGATGACTATATGGAAGGCTTGACCGCGTGAAAAATCATGTTATCTGGGGCTAAGGGGCTCTTTTTTTAATGGATGATCGATATGAAAGGGCCGCGACAGCACAGATAACTAACCTCTGTACGCACCTCCCCCATGGGTGATCAAGTGCTGCGAAACAGCAAACGAATCATCAGTGCATCGTCCACGTAGAAAAGGTTGAGGAGGCGCAGGTAGATCTACTCTTGACCCTCCGTAACCACCTTCCAACTGTCATCTGGATCAAAGCGCTTCATCGACTGCGCCAACTTGTCACCACCGGGGCCCAAGTCTTTTTCGAACACCTGTCCTTCATGACTGATCATGAAACTCATCACCCCGGTGTCATCGTATTTCGCCGGCCAGGCGATCAATGCGAAGCCACGGCTCATCTTGTCGCCGATAAGGTAGCTGTAGGCGCCGCCAGGTGCCGAAGGACCTTGGCCATCAAGGATGCGGAAGTAGTAACCATGCCAGTCTTCGCCGGCAATGGTTTTACCGAACAAGGGACCCAACGGGCTGATCTGACCGCTATCGTCGTCGTCCCAATAAAGCCCATCGTGCTTGCCGGCAGTGCTGAAGATTTTCTGCGCATAGCCGAGTGCGCCGTCACCGTCACGATCCACCGACGCATAGTCCATCTGGACGTCATGATAAGTCAGCACTGATTGCAACGCGGCGAGTTCGTTGCGGCCAATTCGACGTGCACGGACTTCGGAGCTACCGGCGTCGATGTCGAAGCGCCAACCGTTCGCGGCTTTTATCATGGGGATAGGCAGTGTCCAGTGGTCACTGCCAACCGACAGGACCGCCTTGCGATCGCTGTTTTTTTCGATGGAGTGTTGCTCGCCGTATTGCTTCAAAAACGCATCCACATCACTGCGCTGCACGCCTTCGCGCGGGATGAAACTGCGCCATTCATTACCCAGCAATTCTGTCAGGCGGGCCTGATCGGCGTGTTCCGTACCCAGTGCTTCGACGAACGCCTGGGCGGCCATTTCTGGCGTTGGAAACACCTGCTGTGCCGCAACCATGCACGACCACGCCAAGCCGGCAGCTAGCGCCAAGACATGAAGGAGCAAGCCGGTGGGTGCCTTCAATCGAGCATTGTTTTTCAACGACGGCCTCCCCTTTGACGCGCTGGTGGATTGGACGGCCGACTGACCTGATGGCCGGCTGATCGCGAGGCACTGGGGCGCTGGGCGGATGCCAGGCTGGCCTGGCCACGACTGGCTTGTGCGGTGGCCTGGGACGGTGAGCGCACGCCGGCGAATGCATTATTGCGGGCACTGCCCGCACTACTCGTACTGGCGGACGGCCGTTTTTGTGCAGCCTGGCGCCCTTGCGAATCGCCCTGCCCGCGCTGATTGACCTGAGCGGTCTGTTTCCTGGGTTGCTGACTCTCCCGAGTGTTTCTGGCAGTGCCCTGGCTTCTGTCAGACGACTTCGGTCTGTCTGTACCTGCTTGCATCCGATTGCTGACCGAGGTTCCGGACTGGGCTGCGCGCGCTCGATCACGGGCTTCGCGGTTGCTGGTGGCAGGTCGTTCGATGCCGTGCTTGTCCATTGAACCGCGGGCTTTTTCACGAGCCTGGGCTCGCTGAGCATCCTCCCCTCGATAAGCCTCACGCTGATTGGCGCCGCCCAGTTGTCGGCCGTACTGTTCGCGGCTCTTGCTGTCTCGATAGGGAACGCCATCGCGATGAGCGGCGTTGTGCTGCCACTTGTTCTGATTATTGGTGATCCGGTTGTTGGTATTGATGTTGTTGTAGCGGTCGACGTCGATGTCGATGTCGTTATTGCCCCAGTCACATTCACCCCACAACGCACCGACAATAGCCACACCGGTACCAAACGCCAACCCAGCCATCAATGCCGAACCGGGGTAATAGGCTGGCGGCGGTGGATAGTAAACGGGAGGCGACGCAGGATAGGGCCAGGTGCCGTAGGTTGTTGTCGGGTTATAACTGGGTACGTACACCACCTGCGGATCGGAGGGCTGAATGATGATGGTGGAGGTGCTGCCGGCTGGAGCCGGAGCTGCCGGTGCTGGTGCTGGTACTGGTGCCGCAACAGCCTGAACCGTCACGTTCTGATATTGGTTGCTCTGCAGGTTGCCTGCTGCTTGCGCCTGATGACACAAGCGTTGCACGCCCCCCATGACATCTTCGGGCTGTGCCAGGAAGGCATCGCCCAGGCGTTGTACCCAGACGGGATCCTGTCCCAGCGTTACCAGCACCTGCGGGAAAGCGACCAGCGCCTGCACGCTCGGATCCCAGGGCTGACTCGCCACTTGTTTGACCGCATCATCACCCTTTGCGTCCGGGTGTGCTTTAGACCAGGTTACCGCCTCGGCGATTTCCCCGGGATACGTGGTGGCCATCAGCACCTGTGCCAGCAGTGGGTCCGGGTAAAGCGCAATGGGAGCCAGCATTTGATCCAGCTGTTCCCGGGTAAACACGGCATCTTTGGCCGCCGCCGTGACGGGCGCTGTATCGGCAGCGTTTGCGGTCGCGCTCGCATCCAGTGGCTGCGCCAGGCAGTAAGGTCCGCTCAAAAACAATACAGCTGACACCGCGTAAAACAATGGAATGCGCATTGCACCCCTATGTGGTCAGGCAGGCTTGAGCGCCTTGATCGTTCCGCCCTTCCCTGCACCGTCGCGCCCGTCAAAGACGATACAGATCTTCATGCAATTACCTTTGTTGTTCAGGTTCAAGGGGTTATCTGGTAGCCCCGTTGCTGCATGCAACTGTTGTAGGCCGAAGCAGTTGCCGCCGGTTCTGCCCGGCGATCCTGACGACGATCCTGACGTTGCCGAGATCCACCTACAACTGCACCTGCCACAGCAGCATCCTTGGCCTTGTTCTGTCGATATTCCTGTTTAACATCGTCGTCTACCTTGTCATAAACCTCGTCATGCTGACGACCACGCGCTCCGGCAACCGCCGCACCTGCTACTGCGCCAGAAGCGGCACCACGGACACGTCCACCTGATTCAGGCGTTGTGCTGGCGCTTGCTGTGTTCCCGGCTTGAGCCTGGCATGAGCTGATGTCCTGCTGAATGATTTCGGGGGACTGCCCTTTGAGCGGGGTTACGGTCTCGGCTGAAGCGCAAAGGCAAAATGCCGAGACAATCGTAGCCAGACAGGGGGAAATGGACCTCTTCATAAAGCCTCCACTGCTATCAGTGTGCTTTGGATCTTTGAGTCTAGCTCAGCGTCTGGCGACTAACCCTGGAACAATGTTCTTAGGGTGCAAGCTCTCATTCCGTTTGTACTTCTACTTCCTCGAACTCGAACGGGTGCGGCAAGTTTTAAGCACTGACTTACACTGCGATACACCCAATGCGAACAAATGACTGTTCAACGGATCAATAGATCCCACAGCAATCCGGGTATCAGGTAATGAATCAACCCAACATGAAAACGCTCACCCGTCTGCTCGCTGCCAGCGTTTGCGCGGCGACGGGCACCTGTGCCAATGCTTCGCCAGTCTTCCAGACCAGCTTCGACTGCGCCACGGCAAAGGCACCCGTCGAAAAGCTTATTTGTCGCGACCCACCACTGATGCAGATGGATATCGAACTGACGCGCCTTTATCGCCTGGCGCTCACGGATGATCATTCAGTGCCGCGTCCAGACAAAGTCATGATCGACCAGCAGTTCTGGATCGACGCTCGCAATCAGTGTGCCTCCGAGCCTGCGCCCAAGGCGTGCGCGATCCGAAGCTATGCCGAGCGCGCGCACCAGCTACGTCAAGGCTCGGCAATTGTGAGAACCAAGGATCCAGACAGACTCACCGAAGGCCCCCTGGCTTTTCGTTGCGCAGGGTTAAACGCGTTGATGGCCGCCACCTTCTTTAACACCCAGCCTGGTGTCGTGTACCTGAAATGGGCGAACAGCTCGATTACCCTGAACCAAGTGCAGAGTGATTCGGGAACCCAATACATTGGCAAGGATTACCAGGGGAATTACCGCTTCTGGCAAGACGGCAACGTGGTGCTTTTCCAGAAGCCAGGCTCAGGGGAAATGAGTTGTACGGCCGAGCCTGTCAGCTGAGACCGTCTCTCACGTACTCGGCGATTTATGCCACGGATAGCCTTTGGCACTGAGGTCAAAGGCGTATTTGAACAAGCGCTTCATGTACTCGCCATCGAATTTATGGAGGCGAGAAATGCGGAAGTCGGAGCCGATGTACGCCAGATTGAAGTCCGCCCCATCCTGCTGGGCAATTCGGTAAATCCGATCCAGATCGCTGATCCCCTGATTCTGGATCAATGCGCTGATGGCTCGACCGCCGATGTTCAAGGTTCGGCGCTTCGTTCCGGACCATTGCAGTTCCAGTTTGCCGTTGCGAATCACATAGAAATGCCGTTCACGCCGCAAACGCGCCCCGGGCACTTGGTTCAGCGCCATCACGGTGCCGGGTGGGTAAAGGAACACCTGCGTAAGGACACCCCCGTCCACGTGCATTTCCTGAAACGGGTGGCCGTTAACGTCCACATCAATCATGACGGGTGAGACGGCACCGGGAATACTCATCGACGCGACCATGATATTGCGAAACAGCTCGAGCGCTCCCGGTGCCTGGCTGGAAGCAATAGCCCCCATGTTCCAGGTGACCGGGCGCCCTGAATCAAGGTCGGTTGTGCCGATCATCAGGAGCCGTCCTTTGGCGTATTCCGCCGCGATCGCCGCAAGAGTCTCGGCAGTGACGTGCTGTGCAATGAGCCGCGCCAGTGGCTTGCTGTGCGCCATACCATCGCTGGTAAGACGGGTCAGCATATTGCGCGCATGGAAAATGTCTTTTGGACCGACCGCATTGCAGATACGCACAATGACATCGTCGTACTGGGGCCCCAGGTAGGCAAACGGGGCGACCAGGGCGCCAGCGCTAATGCCGGTGACCACTTTGAACACCGGTCGAGTCCCATGCTGGGTCCATCCCGCAATGATGCCCCCGGCAAATGTGCCGGCGTCGCCGCCGCCCGAAACGGCCAGCAGATTTGCCCGCGGCAGGATGTCGTTCGGTAACCCTGCGCTGGCGAGCGCCTCAGCCTCTCGAAGATTGGCCAGGCTCACATCCCGAATGAACGGCGTCAGGTCCTGTTCCAGCCAGTAGCGAGCATCTGGAATGTCCGGGATCAGCGCTCTTTCCGTTAACGTGGGCGGCACCGCGTCACGGCGTTGCAGGCACGCTTGACGCAACATGTTCAGGGTTGAGGCGCTAGGTCTGAGCTGGAATGGTTTCAACACGCCTCCTCCGGCCCCTGCAATTGACAGAGTCCGTCACGCACACTCGACACACCGATGACCAGTCTCAATGGCGGGTGGCCTGAACATCTTTCATGCTAGCGCAAGCTCAGGCTGTCATAACGTTGGCGGGACGTCCGGTCTGTCTTGCGGCTGATCCTCCCCCCCCCCATAGACGATCAATAGAAAATGCCAGCAATCACCGCAGCTTCAGCGGGTCGACCAGTTCAGCGGCGATGGCCATGCCCACCAGGTCCGGCAAGGTATTGGCCTGCATGCGCTTCATCACCCGCGAACGATACAGGTCGACGGTTTTCGCACTGACGCCCAGTTGCTCGGCGATCTCACGGGTGGTGTAACCCCGGACCAGCGGCAGCAAGACATCGCGCTCCCGTGGGGTCAGTGTCAGCAAGCGCGCCTGCAAGGCTTCGTGCCCCTGATTGCCCGAGCGGTTTGCCGCACAGTTGCTGAGCGCCTGTTGCACGCTGTCCAGCAGCAATTGCTCGTTGTAGGGCTTCTCGATGAAGTCATGGGCGCCCGCCTTGAAAGCGCGAACCACGATCGGCACATCCGCGTGCCCGCTGACGAAAATGATCGGCAGGTTCAGCTCACGTGCGCGCATTTCTTCCTGCACGTTCAAACCGCCCATGCCGGGCATGCGAACATCGAGCAGCACGCAGGCATCCAGACTGGCATCACAGGCATTGAGAAACTCCACGCCACTGGTAAACGGCAAGGCTTTGAGCCCTACCGACTCCAACAACCAGACGGTTGAATCGAGCATGCCTTGGTCATCGTCGACCACATACACCACGTGCTCCGTCACACCTGCCATTACGTTATTCCTGTTGTTGTTTTGTTGGGCCGGCCAGCGGCAAACGGCAGCACATCAGCAGCCCGACAGGTTGGCGTCGGGCCTGTAATTCGCCACCGAAACCTTCGATGATGCTGCGGCTCATGGACAAGCCAAGCCCCAGTCCATCGGCCTTGCTGGTATAGAACGGGGTAAATATCTGCTCCAGTTCGGGCTCGCTGACGCCTGGCCCCTGGTCTTGCACACTGATTTCCACGGTTGCACCACCGCCCTGCCCCGCAGCCATCACGATCAGCGAGGGTTGCCCCGGATGTTGTTCGCGGTTGGCATCGATGGCATTTCGCAGGAGATTAAGCAGGACCTGCTCCAGCAGCACTCGGTCGGCATAAATCGGCGGCAGATTATCCGGTAGGCGATCCTCGATTGTCACTTGGCAATTGCTCGCCTCCCAGGCACATAAACGCACGGCCTCGCGGGCGACCTCGGTGAAATTCAAGGCCTGCATGCGGCGTTGCCCCTTGCGCAGAAACGCCCGCAAACGTCTGATCACTTCTGAAGCATGAGTGGCATGATGGGTAATGCGCTCCAGCCCTTGCGCCACTTTGGCGGCGGCCTGGGAATTGGAATCCAGCGTCTGTAAATAGCGCTGGCTGGCATTGGCGTAATTGACTACCGCAGCCAATGGCTGGTTGATTTCGTGAGCGATGCCCGAGGCCAATTCACCCAGGGTGACCAACCGCGCGGTGTGCGCCAGTTCGTCCTGATGGCGGCGCTGTTGCACTTCACGCAGTTCACGCTCGGTCATGTCCCGCGCCACCAATGAGTAATAGCGCTCGCCGCCGGCCGAACGGTGCGCCAGCAGCACCAGCGATACCGGCACCGAAGTGCCGCCTGCCGGTGGTTGCAATCGCGCATCGGTGCTCCAGACACCGTCGCGCTCGGCGCTGCTCCAGCCATCACGCTGCAGACGTGCCAGGTCGCCGCTGGCGAACAACGTTGCCAGGGCTGGCATCGGTTGTTGCTCGTCGATCCCCAGGATGCGCCGCGCCGCTGGGTTGAGGTAAGTGACTTGCCCCTCGGGGTCGATGAACAACACAGGATCGGTGTTGACCTCGACGACTTCCGCCAGGCGTCGCTTGTTCTCCTCGGCATGCACCCGGGCGGTAATGTCCCGGGACACGTTGACCACTTCCACCACCGCCCCGGTATAGGTTTCACGAATCGCCCGGCTGGCGGTTTCAAACCACAGGTAATGCCCATCCCGATGGCGAATCCGATACGTCATCGTGTGATAACCATCCTGCTCCAGGGCATCCCGCGCGCGCTGCACCAGGCTGGCCAGGTCCTGACCATGAAACAAGCCTTGGGCCATTTGCCCGCGCAACTCCTCCGGCCAGTAGCCGAGCAATGTCCAGGACGCCGGCGAGGCATCGAGAAAGCGCCCGTCCGGTGTGTGTCGGGAAATCAGGTCGGTGGTGTTTTCAATGATCAGCCGGTACAGCCGACGTGCCGTGGCCGCTTCACGCTCGGCCAGCACTTGTGCCGTGGCATCGCGACACCGGGCGAGTACACGGTTGTCCTGGGGATCGGGGATAAACGTCCAGATCAGGATCTGCGCTTCGAATTGGGCTTCGACCCCTTCGATGGCGCGTTGCTGGTCCAGGCAGGCGCGTACCAGCACCCGGTGATTGACCGGTAAAAAAACCAGCACATCGGTCAGCGGCTTTTCGGCCAGCAACGCCAGCAGCGCCGCGTTGAACTCCAGCGGCCGGCCCTGCGCATCGAGCAACAGACTCGGTTGCGGGTCGTGCCCCAACAGCGGTGAGCCGCGCAGCATGCCGTTGACGCTGCTCAGCAACGTCGTCAGCAAGTCCTGCACCCAACCCAGCCAATCAAGACTCACGCCCTCGCACACTTCCACCAGCAACAAACCCGCCTGCCCCGGTTGCAACGCCAGATCAAACACCTGGCCGTGGCTGATAGCGGCCCGGCGCAGTCGGCCGGCCAGCCAACAATCGATTTGACGTACTTGAGCCAGATCCAGCCGCCCCGCTTCGGCCAGCCGATCAAACAACCGCTGATCGCTAGCCAGCGAAGGGTCGCCCAGCCCCGGTGGAAAATGCTGGGCGGCGCCCTCGTGGCTGTAAATCCGCGCAGTGGGTTGCCAACTCAGATAAACCGCCCGGCGCACCTCGGGGCAATCCTGCAGCGCACGGCACAACGCATCGGCCCGGGTGGCCAGAGACACACCCTCGCGCTGCAGGCGCAACCAGCTGTGCAATCGAACGGGAGTCAGGGTCATCACAGGTCCGCTTCGTTGGGGAGGCCAAGGATATACCGGCTTTGCGGTGTCACTGTATTCATTTAGTCCAGCAAGAATCAAATATAGTACATATCCTATATGACGTAGGTTGTACTTCCATATCGGTAGCTGAATGTTATATAAATCAGGCCGGACATAAAAGGCGACCTCAGCGGCTACGCTGCAAGGTCACCTATAGAGCTAACAATCAGCCACCGAGTACCCGTACATGTCGATCTATGAACAAGGGCTAGGCCCTGCGGCTGTCAACCATATTGCCTTGTCTCCGCTCAGCTTCATCGAGCGCACCGCCAGCGTTTACCCACACTATCCCGCCGTCATCCATGGCTCGATCCGCCGCACCTGGGCGCAGACCTACACCCGCTGCCGTCGCCTGGCCTCGGCGCTGGCCGGTCGCGGCATCGGCAAGAACGACACCGTGGCGGTGATGTTGCCCAACATTCCCGAAATGCTCGAAGTGCATTTCGGCGTGCCGATGATTGGCGCGGTGCTCAACCCGCTCAACGTGCGTCTGGATGCCGAAGCCATTGCCTTCATGCTGCAGCATGGCGAAGCCAAGGTGCTGATTACCGACCGTGAGTTCCATGATGTGATTCACGCGGCGATCGGCATGCTGGATCACCCGCCATTGGTCATCGACGTTAATGATCCGGAATACGGCGAAGGCCAGGCGGTCAGCGATCTGGACTATGAAGCGCTATTGGCCGAAGGCGACCCGGCCTTCGCCTGGCAGTGGCCCGATGATGAATGGCAAGCCATCTCGCTGAATTACACCTCCGGCACCACCGGCAACCCCAAAGGCGTGGTTTACCACCATCGCGGTGCTTACCTGAACTCCTTGGGCAACCAGATGACCTGGGCCATGGGTAACCATCCGGTGTACCTCTGGACCTTGCCGATGTTCCATTGCAACGGTTGGTGCTACCCGTGGATCATCACCGCCATGGCCGGTGTGCATGTGTTTCTTCGCCGCGTCGATCCACAGAAAATCCTCACGCTGATCCGCGAGCATCAGGTCACCCATCTGTGCGCTGCGCCGATCGTGCTCAATGCCTTGGTCAACATGCCGGAATCGGCGAAAGCGGCGATCGATCATCCGGTCAACGCGATGGTCGCCGGCGCCGCACCGCCGGCCAAAGTGATCGGTGCCGTGGAACAAATGGGCATCAAGGTCACTCACGTCTATGGCCTGACCGAAACCTATGGCCCGGTGACGCTCTGCGCCTGGCATGCCGAATGGGATGAGTTGCCGCTCGACGAAAGAGCGCAAATCAAATCCCGTCAGGGCGTGCGCTACCCGACGCTCGAAGGTGTGATGGTTGGCGATTCGAAGACGCTGGAGCCGACCCCGCGAGACGGTCAGACCATCGGTGAGATCTTCATGCGCGGTAACACCGTGATGAAGGGCTACCTGAAGAACCCGACCGCCACAGCCGAAGCGTTCGACGGCGGCTGGTTCCACACCGGCGACCTGGCGGTGTGTCATCCGAACGGTTATGTCGAGATCAAGGACCGACTCAAGGACATCATCATTTCCGGCGGTGAGAACATTTCCACCATCGAACTTGAAGGTGTGCTCTATCGCCATCCCGCCGTCATGGAAGCGGCCGTCGTCGCCCGTCCCGATGAGAAGTGGGGTGAAACGCCCTGCGCCTTTATCACATTGAAGGCTGATCACCAGGACGTTCGCGAGGCCGACATTATCAGTTTCTGCCGCGAACACCTGGCCGGTTTCAAAGTCCCGCGCACCGTGATTTTCACCCTGCTGCCGAAGACTTCAACCGGCAAGATCCAGAAGTACGTTCTGCGCGACAGGGCCAAAGCGCTCTAACCGAATCGACGTTGTACCCACCAGGCGGCAGGTGTTTTACCTGCCGCTTCGGGCTCGTGCAGCCTGAATTTGGCCCTGTCCCTGACCTACACACTGATAACAAAAACAATGTGGAGCCACCCATGATCGACATCCATTCAACCGATACCCAACGCTGTGAACGCATTCGGTCCAACCCCAAATTCCTTCAATTGGTGAGCAGCCGTTCGCGCCTGGCCTGGTCGCTGAGTGCTGCCGTGCTGGGTACTTACTACGCGTTCATGCTGGTAGTGGCGTTTGCCCCGCAGTGGCTGCACGCGCCGATCGCCGAGCGTCGGATGTTGACCCTGGGCATGCCGGTTGGCGCGGCGATCATCATTTTTTCCTGGCTACTGACCGGTTGGTACGTCTACAGCGCCAACACGCGTTTCGATGCATTGGGCGCCGCCATTCTCGAGGAGAGCAAGTGATGACTCTGCTGCGTAAAATTCTCCTCGCCGCTGCCGGGCTCTTGCCGGCTTCCGTTGTGCTGGCTGCACCCGCGCTGGGTGCAGTGGAAAAACAGCCGCTCAACCTGCATGCGATCGGCATGTTCTTCGTCTTCGTACTGGGCACATTGGCCATCACTTGGTGGGCCGCGCGGCAAACCAGATCCACTTCGGACTTCTACACCGCGGGCGGTGGAATCACCGGGTTTCAGAATGGCCTGGCCATTGCCGGCGACTACATGTCCGCCGCTACGCTGCTGGGGCTTTCCAGCCTGGTGTTTGCCAAGGGCTACGACGGCTTCATCTATACCATCGGCTTCTTCGTCGGTTGGCCGATCATCACTTTCCTGATGGCCGAGCGCCTGCGCAACCTGGGGCGCTACACCTTTGCCGACATCGTGTCCTATCGCCTGGACCAGAACAAAGTGCGGATCTTCGCCGCCTTCGGTTCGCTGACGGTGGTGTGTTGCTACCTGATAGTGCAGATGGTCGGTGCGGGTCAGTTGATCAAGTTGCTGTTTGGCCTCGACTACCCGGTAGCCGTGGTGATCGTCGGCGCGCTGATGCTGGTGTATGTGATTTTCGGCGGCATGATCGCCACCACCTGGGTGCAGATCATCAAGGCCGTGCTGCTGCTTGCCGGCGGCACGACCCTGGCATTCATGGCCATGTCGCAGTTCGGCTTCAGCTACGAAACCCTCGCGGACAAAGCCGTCCAGGCGCACGCCAGTGGCTGGAACATCATGGGCCCCGGCTCAATGCTCTCCGACCCGATCAACACCGCTTCGATGTCACTGGGCCTGGTGTTCGGGATTGCCGGCCTGCCGCACATTCTGATGCGTTTCTTCACCGTGCCTAACGCCAAGGAAGCGCGCAAATCGGTGTTCTACGCCACCGGTTTCATCGGTTTCTTCTTCCTGGTGGTATGCACCCTGGGCTTCGCCGCGATGGTGATCATCGGCACCGACCCGCAGTACTACGTCAATGGCGAAGTCGGCGGTACCTTGATTGGTGGCGGCAACATGGTCGCCATGCACCTGGCCAAAGCGGTTGGTGGCAATCTGTTCTTCGGCTTCCTCTCGGCCGTGGCCTTCGCCACCATCCTTGCGGTGGTCTCCGGGCTGGCCCTGGCCGGTGCTTCGGCGATTTCCCACGACCTCTACGCCACGGTGTTCAAGAAGGGCAAAGCCAGCGAAAAACAGGAAATGCGCGTGACCCGCATGGCCACCGTAGGCCTTGGCATCATCGCGATTCTGCTGGGCATTCTGTTCGAGAAGATGAACGTCGCGTTCCTCGTGGGTCTGACCTTCGGCATCGCTGCGTCGACCAACTTCCCGGTGCTGATCATGGCCATGTACTGGAAAGGCTTGACCACCAAAGGCGCAATCATCGGCGGTTTCGCCGGGCTGATCTGCGCGCTGGTCCTGGTGATCCTCTCGCCTGCGGTCTGGGTCACCGTGCTCGGCCATGCACAGGCGATCTTCCCGTACGACCACCCGGCGCTGTTCTCCATGCCACTGGCATTCTTGGTGATCGTCGTCGTATCCAAACTCGACCGCAGCGTACGGGCCGACAAGGAACGTGACGCTTACGCCGACCAGTTCGTTCGTGCCCAGACCGGCCTCGGTGCCGCCAGCGCTTGCGCTCATTGATTGAAAGGGCACGGCCTGCTCAAGCGGCGCCGTGTCCATCGCACACCCTTTTGAGGTTCACGTTATGCCCGAATTCAACGCCCCGCTGCGCGACATGCGCTTTGTATTGCATGAAGTGTTCGATGCCCCGGCCTTGTGGGCACGCCTGCCGGCCTTAGCCGACAGTGTCGACGCCGCCACCGCCGACGCCATTCTTGAGGAGGCGGCCAAAGTCACCTCGCACCTGATTGCGCCATTGAATCGCAGTGGCGACGAGGAAGGCGCCCGGTGGACCGACGGCCAAGTCAGCACGCCGATCGGTTTCAAACAGGCTTATGCCACCTACATCGAAGGCGGCTGGGTGGGCCTGTCCGGCAACGCCGATTTTGGCGGCATGGGCATGCCGAAGATGCTCGCCGTGCAGTTCGAAGAAATGCTTTACGGCGCCAACGCAAGCTTCGCGCTGTATTCGGCGTTGAGTTCCGGTGCCTGCCTGGCGCTGGATGCCCACGCCAGTGACACCCTGAAAAACCTCTACCTGCCGCCGATGTACGAAGGCCGCTGGGCCGGTTCCATGTGCCTGACTGAAGCCCACGCCGGTACCGATCTGGGGATTATCCGCACCCGCGCCGAACCCCGGGCCGACGGCAGCTTCAGCATCACCGGCAGCAAGATCTTCATCACCGGTGGTGACCAGGATCTGACCGAAAACATTGTGCATCTGGTGCTGGCCAAACTGCCGGACGCACCTGCGGGGCCCAAAGGCATCTCGCTGTTTGTCGTCCCCAAAGTACTGGTCAATGCTGACGGTTCCCTCGGCGATGCCAACGCAGTGAGTTGCGGTTCGATCGAACACAAGATGGGCATCAAGGCCTCGGCCACCTGCGTGATGAACTTCGACGGCGCCAGCGGCTGGCTGGTCGGCGAAGCCAACAAAGGCCTGGCGGCGATGTTCACCATGATGAACTACGAGCGCTTGTCCATCGGCATTCAGGGCATTGGCTGCGCCGAAGCGTCCTATCAGAGCGCCGTCGCCTATGCACGTGAACGTGTTCAGAGTCGCGCGCCGACCGGTGCTATTGCTCCGGACAAAGTGGCTGACCCGATCATCGTCCACCCTGATGTGCGCCGCATGCTGCTGAGCATGAAAGCCATGACCGAGGGCGGCCGTGCGTTCGCCAGTTATGTCGGGCAGCAACTGGACCTGGCGAAGTTTTCCGATGACGCCAAGGAACGGGACAGCGCGCAAACCCTGGTGGCGCTGCTCACACCGGTGGCCAAGGCGTTCTTCACCGACACCGGCCTGGAAAGCTGCATCAACGGCCAGCAAGTGTTCGGCGGCCATGGCTACATCCGCGAGTGGGGCCAGGAACAATTGGTCCGTGACGTGCGCATCGCGCAGATCTACGAAGGCACCAACGGCATTCAGGCCCTGGACTTGCTTGGACGCAAAGTGCTCGCCGATAAGGGCTCCGCGCTGCGCCAGTTCACCGGCGAGATCCGCCATTTCGCCCGTCAGCCCGACGCGCCCTACTCCGCTCAACTGTTCGATGCCGTGCAGCGTCTGGAAGACCTGAGCGACTGGCTGCAGGACCAGGCGACCACCAATCGCAACGAAGTCGGCGCTGCTTCGGTGGAGTATTTGCACCTGTTCGGTTACGTCGCCTATGCCTGGCTTTGGGCGCGCATGGCACAGGTTGCCAAGCAAAAGCTGCACGAAGATGCAGGGTTTTATGGTGCGAAGATCGCCACCGCCGACTTCTACATCCACCGCTTGCTGCCGCGCATTTTGAGCCTGGAGCAATCCATCCGCGCGGGCAGTGCCTCCTTGTTTGGCCTGAGCGCCGAACAGTTCTAACGATTGAACCCACGCGGCGCCACGCTCCTCTCTTTTTGGCGTTCGCGTTTTTTATTGATAAGCCCTCGCCCACCTGGCGAGGGCCGCGGGACCTGTCTTTCCATAATAAAAACAAAGGGGCTTCACCATGGACCGCAATACCCGCATCCTCGCTACCCGATTATTGCTGGCCGGCGGCGTCATCAGCCTCTCGGCCCCCGCCGCTGCTGACTTTGTCAAAGACAGCAAGGCCAGCCTGGAGCTGCGCAACTTTTATTTCAACCGAGATTATCGTCAGACCAACGCTCCCCAATCCAAGCAAGAGGAATGGGCGCAAGGTTTCCTGCTGCGCTATGAATCGGGATTCACCGACGGTTTGATCGGCGTGGGTTTCGATGCCATTGGCCTGCTCGGCGTCAAGCTCGACTCCAGCCCTGATCGCGCAGGCTCCGGCCTGCTAAAACGCCATCGCGACACGAGCAAAGGTGCGCAGGACGAGTACGGAGAACTGGGCCTGACCGCCAAAGTGCGGGCCTCGAAAAGCACACTGAAACTCGGCACGCTGCTGCCGAAACTGCCGACGGTACTGGCCAACGATTCACGGTTGTTGCCACAAACCTTCGAGGGCGGTCAGCTGACGTCGCTGGAACTCGAAGGCCTGACCGTGGATGCCGGACGACTGACGCAAGTCAATCAGCGTGACTCCTCGGACTACGAGGACATGGGCATCACCCGCACCGGCGCCAAGGGCATCACCACACGTCATCTCGATAGCGACAGCTTCGATTTCGCCAGCCTGAACTACAAATGGACCAGCAACCTCGCCACCGGTTACAGCTATGGTCACCTCGACAACTTCTACAGCCAGCACCTGATCAACCTGACCTACGTGCTGCCGGTCACAACCGGCCAGTCGCTGAAGACGGATCTGCGCTTCGCCCGCTCCACGGACGACGGTGGCAGTAATGTCGATAACAATGCCATCGGCGCGATGTTCACCTACAGCCTCGGCGGGCATGCGTTGGGCCTGGGTTATCAAGGCATGAGCGGCGACACCGGCTACGCCTACGTCAACGGCACCGATGCGTTCCTGGTGAACTTCGTGCAGATCGGCGACTTCGCCAGCAAAGACGAAAAGTCCTGGCAGGCGCGCTACGACTACAACTTTGCAGCCATTGGCGTTCCCGGGCTGACCTTCATGACCCGCTACCTCACCGGCGACAATATCGACCTGGGCGGCAACCGCCCGCAAGGCAAGGAATGGGAACGTGATACCGACATCGGCTATGTCGTGCAGAGCGGGCCATTAAAGAATGTCGGGGTGAAATGGCGTAACGCGACAGTTCGCTCGACCAATTTTGGCAGCGACCTGGATGAAAACCGCCTGATCGTCAGCTACACCTTGCCGATCTGGTAACTCAGTTCTGGTTGCACAAGGGGGGACTCACTTGACGGCGCAGTCTCCTTTTTTCTGCTGGATTTGTGCTGTGATGGCGGGCCTCTTCGCGAGCAAGCCCGCTCCCACATTTAACCGCATTCTCATGGGAGACTCGGTCAAGTGTGGGAGCGGGCTTGCTCGCGAAGGCGGCCTCAAAAACACCAATGATGATTGTAGGTTAAGATGCCTGCAAACCAGGCTCGCCGCGAGACGCCCCGCATGACTGATACCACCCCACGCCTGATCAAGAAGTACCCCAATCGCCGACTGTATGACACCCACACCAGCAGTCATCTGACGCTGGCGGACATACGCCAGTTGGTGGTCGATAAAATTGCCTTTCAGGTGGTCGATGCCAAGAGCGGCGAGGATCTGACGCGCAGCATCTTGCTGCAAGTGATTCTGGAAGCCGAAAGCGGCGGTGAGCCGATCTTCACCAGCGAGATGCTGATGGGGATTATCCAGTTCTACGGCCCTTATCAGGGCGTACTCGGCAGTTACCTGGACAAGAGCATTCAGACCGTAATCGACATCCAGTCCCAGACGGGTGCGCAATCCTCCGAGGCCTGGAGCACGTTCATGCATCAGCAGGCGCCAGTGATGCAGGATTTGATGCGGCAATATGTCGACCAGTCGAAGGCGCTGTACCTGAACACCCAGAACCTGTTCGGCATGTTTGGCGGCAAGCCCGGTGCCGATGGCGGAACGAAAAAAAATGGCGATGGGGAATAAACCCGTCGCCATTGGTATTGCTGGTCTTACGTGACTTACTTGTTACCGCTGTTAGGCTTGGCGCTAGCTTCCGGGGCAGCTTTAGTGCCCGCGGCAGTCGCTGCGTCAAAACCACTCTGAGCCACATCGGCAGCCTGTTTTACGGCTTTCTGTGCGCTTTCGAACACAGTACCGGCATTCGCCAGGCCCGACTTGAACGCGGCCACAACAGGCTCGGAGCCGGCCGGTGCATTCTTGCTGATCGTTTCAACGAACTCATGCAACTGCTGGGTGCCCGCTTCGACCTGACTCGAGGTCAATTTGGCGATGTCCGATTGAGTACCGACGATCAGTGCTTGAACCTGACGATTGAATTCGGCCAGGCGTTCGGTTTGCGCGCTCGGCTGGGTGAAAGAAGCCTGCAGCTCGGCGAAACCTTGTGGATCACGGACGGCCAGCAGCTTGCGAACACCTTCGAACTGCTCTTCGGTGGAGTCGCGCAGTGCCTTGAACTGCAACTGGCTGAGCTGTTCAACGCTGGCGAACACTTTGCCGCTGATTTGCTGCAAAAGGTCGAGGTTGGCTTTCTGAGCGGTTTGCAGTTTTTCCGAATTGAAAAAAGACATGCTTGAATCTCCTGGTACTGGAAGGCCCTGATGGGCCTGAGGACGCGATAGCGATCCGGCCAGTCATCGCGTTAGCCTTGATATTGCAGTGCACAAAACTATTTGGCAACGCCTATTTTTGTGCGGTGCAAAATAAACGTTGCTAACGCCCTCCTTATTCGCTGTAGACTCCTGCTCATCGAACGGCCAGCCTAGCCCTCTCTAACTAAAGGGTTCAGATGCGCAGGTTCCCACGCATAGCAGCAGGAGATCACCATGGGTCAGGAAGTAAATATTGCGCTGCAAGATGAAGAGCGCAGCGACCCCGCCGGCTTGTTCGAACACCTTAATCATCTGCAACGCCTCAATACCCACAACGTCCTCGACGCCGTGCAGAAGCGCCAGGCAAAAACTTTCGCGCCTTTTAGCCTTGGGCAACTCAGACAGCCGACACCGGCTGACTGGCAGGAATACTTCACTGACCTTGGCCAGCGCAGCGTGCTGTTCTGGGACACCTTGCGTCAGCGCGGCGACAACACCCTGGCCCACGAACGCGCCGGGTATCCGCTGCTGCTCAAGTTCAATCATGAAACGCTGGTCGCGGGTGAAGACCTGCCTCGTGCGGTCAACTATTCGTTGTTGCAAATCCTCGGCGGCCCGGGGCAACAAATCGACAGTAAAAAACAGCCCGTGATCATCATTGACCCCCGCGGCGGTCATGGCTCGGGGATCGGCGGTTTCAAACAGGACTCGGTCATCGGCGAAAGCCTGAGAGCCGGCCATCCCACCTACTTCATCGCCTTCAGTCACTCACCACGCCCAGGGCAAACCCTTGCCGATATCACAGACGCCCAGGCACGGTTCATCGAGGTCGTCAGCGCTCGGCATCCGGACAGCGCCAAACCTGTCGTCATTGGTAACTGCCAAGCGGGCTGGGCGTTAATGGGCCTGGCGGCCACTCGGCCGGAGTTGCCGGGGCTGATCATCGTCAACGGTGCGCCGTTGTCGTACTGGGCCGGCGTCAATGGCCGCAATCCGATGCGTTACACCGGCGGTTTGCTGGGCGGTGGCTGGATGGCGCGCCTGGGGAGCGACCTCGGTAATGACCGCTTCGACGGCACCTGGCTGGTGAGCAATTTCGAAAACCTGGACCCGGCCAATACCTATTGGGGCAAGTACTACCACCTGTTCAGTGAAGTCGACAGCGAGGCCGCACGCTTTCTGGATTTCGAACGCTGGTGGGGCAGCCCGACCCTGCTCAATAGCGAAGAAATCGAGATGATTGTCGACGACCTGTTCATCGGTAATCAGCTGTCCGGCGGCCTGGGGCGCAAAAGCAGCGGGCTCGACCTCAAATTGATCGAAGTGCCGGTGGTGGTGTTCTGTTCCTATGGCGACAACATCACCTCCCCGCAGCAGGCACTGGACTGGATCACCGACGTCTATCCCAGCGATCTCGCGTTGCAAAATGCCGGACGCACCATCGTTTACCTGCGACATGCAAGCATCGGTCACCTGGGCATCTTCGTGTCCGGTGAAGTGGCGCGGCGTGAGCACCGCGAGTTGCTGGGTGCAGTCGATGCGATCAATGCGCTGCCGGCCGGGTTGTACGAAATGCTGATCGACGACCTGCCGGAGCACTCGGCGACGCCGTATACCGTGCGTTTCGAGCCCCGGCATATCGCCGACATTCATGGCCAAGTGACGCCGCCCCGTGATGACGATCGCGAATTCGCGCTGGTGCAGCGCGCATCCGCCATCAACAACAGCGTGTACGACGAGTTCATACGCCCATGGTTGCGCCTGCTGATCAACGAACCGAGCGCCGAAATGCTGCGCCGCGCGCACCCTTTCCATCAGCAGCAAGTGGCCTGGAGCAGTTTGAACCCGGCACTGTGGTGGCTGACTGGCAGTGCCGCCCAAGTGAGCAAGGATCGTCATCCCGCCAGTCAGAACAACCCGTTACTGGTCTGGCAGGAACTGTTTTCCAACCAGATGCAGGACGCCTTGAACGGCTATCGGGACCTGCGTGATGCGGCTCACGAAATGTGTTTCTACGGCGTGTATGGCGTACTCAATAGCTTCGCCGGCAATGCACCCGGGCGAAATCTGCAGGAACACGCCGAGCAGCACGACCAGGTTCTGATCGAGCGTCTGCAGGATGCTCTGCCTCTTGGCGGTCTGATGGAAGCCTTGATACGGATCCTGTTCCTGCTGGGCCGCGACAGCGACGAACCGGGCAAGGAAAGCGTCGAGAAATTGATCCTGCAACTGCAGGTGCTGCTCCAGGACTACAGTGCCAAGCCACTTGATTTGCGCGAAACCCTGCGCCTGCAAAAACTGCTGGTCGCCACCCACCCGCAAGAAAGCCTGCACAGCCTGCCCTTGATGCTGGTTGAGGCCCAAGAGCGCCAACAAGTGCTGGCGGCCGTCGCCAATTTGCTGCCGCAACTGCTGACCAGCGGCGCAAACAACCCATGCTGGTGTGAGCTGCACACGCTACTCGACGTTCCGCTGCCAGGTTTCAGCCTGACCCAGCCACCCGGTGCAGCCGATGCCATCGAAGTGAAAGTCTTGGTGATAACACCAGAGCCGATCAAGCCACCCATCCCGGTGGCCATCCCTGAGCCGATCAAGCAGAAAATCCCCGCAGTGACCCCAGACCCCATCGCCAAGGTGGCAAGTCCGGTGCGCCAACCTGCCAAGGGCAAGAAAGCCGTAAAAAAACCTCCGATGAAATAACGTTGAACGCTGACGGAAGGCCGTGTCAAACCAGCACGGCTTCCTCGATTGCCAACGATTCATCGGCCCGATACTGACCGGGTGTCATGCCAAACCAGCGGCTACAGGCTTTGTTAAAGCTGCTGTGATCATGAAAACCAAGGAGATACGCGACATGCTTCATGTTGAAGTGAGAATGGCGCAGGTAGAAGTCGGCCAATTGCCGGCGCACAGCGTTCTGCACGTCCTTGAATTGCGTCCCTTCCTTTTCCAGCGCGCGTTGCAGCGTGCGTTTGCTAACGTTCAATGCCGCCGCGATCGACTCCATATCGCATTGCCCCTGGCCCTGACTCAAGCGCTCGGTAATCAGCGCGCGAATCCTGCCGACTACGCAAAAACCAAACAGCAGATCCAGTTGCGCCTCGGCAAAACTGTCATGCAGCACCGCCAGCGCTTCGTTGGCCATGCTCAACGGACGCAGCAGCTCCTGCCCATCAAACAAAATGCTGTCGTAAGCCGCGTCGAAACGCAGGTCGCAGCCAAACAACCGTCGATGCTCGGAGGTGTCTTCAGGTTCGGGATAGGTGAACTCCACACTCAAGGGTTGCGGAGAATTACCGCCCGCCAGCTTACGGCAGAAGCCCAGCAACGAAGCCAGCGCTGCATCGGTGTATTGCCGAGGTTTGACCGAACCTTTTTGGTGATGATCGAGGCCGGAAAGTCGGTAACTCTGCGGCTCCGATGTAAAGAAAAGGCTGAATCCGGTGCCAATCAACGGACTGAAACGGACCAGGCGCTCAAGGGCTTTTTTCAGATTCAGGCTGGACATCATGGTGTAGCCGACGATCTGAAAGCTACCAGGGTGGAAACTTCCATAGGCCTTCAAGCCGATGTCCGAATCGCCCGAGGCCTGAGCGGCCAGATCCCATAATCGATAAATCGCCCTTCGCTCGCAAAACGCTCCTGGTTTGTTCGCAAGCTTCATGTCTAGTCCAGCCTCCCGACACAGACTGGCAATATCCAGTCCTTGAGCCGAGAGCGTATTTACCAGCACGCTGGCATAGCCTGAACTCATTCTATACATGGCGTCCTCAATGACCTGTGGAACCGAACATCCTGTCCGGAGCCATAACTGATCTGCGATAAATCAAAGACTAACGGGTTTTTCAGTTGCCAATATTGATCCCAGTATAGGTAACCAGCGTTTTTCGCCACCCGTCATTAACCGGGGCATGGCACCGTTGGACACCAGAGCGTCACCTCTCAACACTTCCGCACACCCGGCCAATACCGAACAATCCCCCCATCTTGCAACGCAAAACAAAGAAAGGAAGGGATTGTATGAAGTCGCTTGGTCGTATTGCGTTGGTCACGGGTGGTATGGGTGGGATTGGCACTGCGATAAGCCAACGCCTGTACAAGGAAGGATTCAAGGTCATCGTCGGCTGCAGCTCGGATTCCGCCCGCAAGAACGAATGGATAGCCACCCAACTGGCGGCGGGTTATCAGTTCGAATGCATCTTCGGCGACATCACCGATTGGGAATCGACCCGCAAGGCCTTCGAGATGGCACGAGAGCAATTCGGCCCGATCGATGTGCTGGTCAATAACGCCGGCATCACTCGGGATGCCTCCTTTCGCAAACTCACTCCAGAAGACTGGAACGCGGTGATCGGGACCAACCTCAGCGGCCTGTTCAACACCACCAAACAGGTGATTGAAGGCATGTTGGCCAAGGGCTGGGGAAGGGTCATCAACATTTCGTCGATCAACGGTCAGCGCGGCCAGTTCGGCCAGACCAATTACAGCGCGGCCAAAGCCGGTATCCATGGCTTCACCATGGCACTGGCCCGGGAAGTCTCGGGCAAGGGCGTGACCGTCAATACCGTATCGCCCGGCTACATCCAGACCAGCATGACCGCGGCCATCCGCCCGGACATTCTCGAGACCATGATCGCAGCCACACCGGTCGGTCGCCTTGGTCAACCCGAAGAAATCGCTTCGATCGTCGCCTGGCTGGCGTCCGATGAATCGGCCTACAGCACCGGTGCCGACTTCTCGGTCAACGGCGGCATGAACATGCAGTAAGCCTGTCAGGGCATGGATGCCCTGCTCCCGCTCGACAGAATCCTAATGAGGTCATGCATGAACGAAGTCGTAATCGTTGCCGCTACTCGCACCGCCATTGGCAGTTTTCAAGGTTCACTGTCCGCCATTCCAGCTACCGAATTGGGCGCGGCGGTGATTCGTCGCCTGCTCGAACAGACCGGGATCGACGCTGCGCAGATTGATGAGGTCATCCTCGGCCAAGTGCTGACTGCAGGCTCCGGGCAAAACCCGGCACGCCAGACCGCGATCAAGGCCGGCCTGCCCCATACCACCCCTGCCCTGACCCTGAATAAAGTCTGCGGTTCAGGCCTCAAGGCGGTCCAGCTCGCGGTCCAGGCGATCCGTTGCGGCGACGCCGAATTGGTGATTGCCGGCGGTCAGGAAAACATGAGCCTGGCGCCCTATGTTCTGCCCAAGGCGCGCACCGGTTTGCGCCTGGGTCATGCGCAACTGCAAGACAGCGTGATTCAGGATGGTTTGTGGGATGCCTTCAACGACTACCACATGGGCATCACTGCCGAGAATCTGGCGAATCAATACAGCATCAGTCGCGAAGATCAGGACGCCTTCGCCGCGATCTCGCAACAGAAAGCCTCCGCGGCCATCGAGGCGGGTTACTTCAAGGGTGAAATCACCCCGATCCTGATTCCCCAGCGCAAGGGCGAGCCGCTGGTCTTCGACACCGATGAACAGCCGCGTCCGGACAGCACGCTCCAGGCACTGGGCAACCTCAAACCCGCGTTCCAGAAAAACGGCAGCGTGACCGCGGGCAACTCGTCGACCCTCAATGACGGCGCCGCCGTGCTGATGCTGGCCAGCGCCGCCAAGGCCCTGGCTCTGGGCTTGCCGGTACTTGCGCGCATCAAGGCGTATGCCAGCGCGGGCGTGGACCCGTCGATCATGGGCATCGGCCCGGTGCCCGCTACCCGTCTGGTATTGACGAAAGCCGGCTGGAGCCTGGACGACCTGGACCTGATCGAAGCCAACGAAGCGTTCGCCGCGCAGTCACTGGCCGTCGGCAAGGAACTGGGCTGGGACATGAACAAGGTCAATGTCAACGGTGGCGCCATTGCCCTTGGTCATCCGATCGGCGCATCAGGCGCGCGGATTCTGGTGTCGCTGGTACATGAACTGATCCGTCGCGATGGCAAAAAAGGTCTGGCCACCTTGTGCATCGGTGGCGGCCAGGGCGTCAGCCTGGTCATCGAGCGTTAGAAACACAGGCTGAGTTGTCAGACGCGGCGCCGACGTCCGGCGCCGCGTTTTTTTCCGTCCGGTTTATTCATGTGGGCAAGGAGTTCCATGGACAACGCGCATACCTTAAACACACTCTGGTCGGGCCAGGTTCCGTTCGTTGCTTCCTTTGCAGTGCAACAATTAAGGCTTTGGGTCAGCACCAATCCCTGGTTTACCGGGCAGGACTACAACGCTTGGTTTGAGCTGCCACGCGAAACCCTGGACAGCCTCCAATCAGACTATCAGCAACAATGGTGTGAACTCGGCCAGCGTCTGTTGACCGGTCAGCCCTTCAGCTTCGAAGATCGGCGTTTCGCCAGCGGCAACTGGAGCCAACCGCTGTTCGGTTCCCTCGCGGCGTTTTATCTGCTCAATGCCGGCTTTCTGCTGAAGCTGCTCGATCAGCTGCCGATCGACGGCAAGAAACCGCGTCAACGCTTGCTCTATCTGGCGGAGCAAGCCATCGCCGCCGGCGCGCCGAGCAATTTTCTGGCGAGTAACCCCGATGCGCTGCAACGGGTCGTTGACACCCAGGGAAGCAGCCTGCTCACAGGCCTGATGCACCTGGCCAGCGACCTGCAGGAAGGCAAGATGCGCCAGTGCGACGCCGGCGCGTTCAAAGTGGGTGTCGACCTGGCAAACACCCCCGGCGAAGTGGTCTTCGAGAACGAACTCTTCCAGCTCATCCAGTACTATCCGCAAAGTGAAACCCAGTACCGGCGCCCGGTATTTATCGTTCCGCCATCAATCAACAAGTACTACATCCTTGACCTGCGTCCCGACAATTCGATGGTTCGTCACCTGCTGCTGCAAGGCCACCCGGTATACCTGATGTCGTGGCGCAACTTCGACCAGGAACATGCCGGCACCACCTGGGATGACCTGATTGAAACCGGGATTATCAAAGGCCTGCAGCTGACCCGCGAAATCAGCGGCGAGCAACGGCCCAACTGCGTGGGTTTCTGCATTGGTGGCACGTTGTTGAGCTCGGCGCTGGCCGTGTTGGCGGCTCGTGGCGACAAAGAGATCGCCAGCGTGAGCCTGCTGACCACCTTCCTCGACTACCTCGATACCGGCCCCATCGACATCTTCGTCGACGAGCAACTGGTGGCTTATCGCGAGCGCACCATCGGCGGCCTCAATGGCCCCATCGGCCTGTTCAAGGGCGAGGACATGGGCAATACATTCTCATTGCTGCGCCCCAATGATTTGTGGTGGAACTACAACGTCGACAAATACCTCAAGGGGCAGAAATCGATACCCCTTGACCTGCTGTTCTGGAACAACGACAGCACCAACCTGCCCGGGCCGATGTACTGCTGGTACCTGCGCCATACCTACCTGCAGAACGATCTGAAATCCGGCGAGCTGGATTGCTGCGGGGTCAAGCTGGACCTGCGCGCCATCGATGCCCCGGCGTACATCCTCGCCACCCATGACGACCACATCGTGCCATGGAAAAGCGCGTACGCCAGCACCGAACTACTGTCTGGAACCAAGCGTTTCGTACTCGGCGCCTCAGGGCATATCGCGGGGGTGATCAACCCACCGGCCAAGGAAAAACGCCATTACTGGACCAACAATCGCGTCACCAAGAACCCTGAAACCTGGTTCAAGAATGCCGAGCAGCATCCGGGTAGCTGGTGGAACGACTGGTTCGTCTGGCTGGCCGAACACGCAGGGGAACGCCAGCCTTCAGTGCTGAGCACCGGGAACGCGCAATACCCGGCACTTGAGTCGGCGCCGGGGCGTTATGTGATGCAATGAGAGGAACCAGTCCGGGCAGCCAGGCTTCGGGTTGGACGCTTCAGAACGCCCGTTTACTGCTTTGTCCGCCCCGGAATGGCGATACGACTGGTCGTTTTGACTTCACGCAATGCAAGACTTGACTGGATAGAGGCGATACCGAGTTGTCGCCTCAATACGCTCTCGACAAAATCGCTGTAGCTATCAAGATCCTGAGCCAACACTTGCAAAAGGTAATCGGCATCCCCGGTTATCTTGTGACAAGACAAGACCTCCGGGAGCTGCATGATGACGGCTTCAAAGGCCTCGGGGGTGTGGTCAGTGTGCGTGGCAAAGCGGATATGCACGAACGCCATGATGTCCAGCCCCAGCTTGCGCCGGTCCAGGTTTGCCTGGTAATCCTTGATCACTCCCTCCTCTTCCAGTCTCTTGCGCCGCCTCCAGCATGGAGTAAGGCTTAGCGAGAGGCGCTCACTCAACTCCGCGTTGGAAATGCTGGCGTCCTCCTGCAACAAAGCCAGGATGGAAAGGTCGGTATCGTCAAGCATTGCCCGATGGGTATTTTTTTTCTGCATGGTGCCATCCACGGGAAAATAATCCCGATTACGCTAGCAGAGCGAGAACAAAAAGCAAAGAAAGTGCATCCGTACCAGAACAAACTATTGGCACTGGACCACCACGACGGATGCGTATAAATGCTTACAGTTTTCAGCGATTCCCATCGCTTGCACCATGGGACCGAATTGAAGGACGGCGTTCTCAAACCTTCTTTCGAACAGCCAAGCCGAGCGGATACCGTTCGCGACCGAGTCCAGCATGTTGGGCTCGGCGATATCATCGTCCCGCGAACGTTTGACCGGGCGTGCTACGTCAATGCACACAGTGAGCGCTATGTTTCCTTTCTGGAAACCGCGTGGTCCGAATGGACGGCAACCGGTCGGGAGCATGACGCCCTTCCCCTGGTCTGGCCGGTGCGCGACTTGTCCAATGAACACGTCCCCGCGTTCATTGATGGCAAGCTCGGTTTCTTTGCCATGGATGCCGGCTCGCCGATCACCGCGACCACTTGGGAAGCCGTCAAAACCAGCGCAGACATTGCACTCACTGGACTGTCGTTGATCAACGAAGGCCACAACAGCGCCTTTGCCCTGTGTCGTCCACCCGGACACCACGCTGCTCGTGAATACATGGGAGGCTACTGCTACCTCAATAACGCGGCCATTGCCGCGCAACATGCACTGACTCAAGGCGCTAAACGTGTCGCGGTGCTGGACGTTGACTTCCATCATGGCAACGGGACGCAGAACATTTTCTACGATCGCAACGATGTGATGTTTGCTTCCCTGCATGGAGACCCCTCGGTTTCCTATCCTTATTACTCGGGTTTCAGTACCGAGTCTGGAGCAGGTGCCGGTGACGGTTATAACCTGAACTACCCGTTGCCGAAAAATACCACCTGGCATAGTTATCAAAACGCCCTGATCCACGCCTGCAAAAAACTTCGTAACTTCTCGCCTGAACTCTTAGTGATTTCCCTGGGCGTCGATACGTTCAAGGACGATCCGATCAGCCACTTTCTTCTGGAAAGCCAGGACTTCCTTGGCATGGGTGAAATCATCGCCACTGTCGGCGCACCGACGCTCTTCGTCATGGAAGGCGGATACATGGTCGATGAAATCGGCATCAATGCGGTCAATGTACTTCATGGGTATGAGAGCAAACAATTCTAAGTTTCGGTGACCGAGACAACCTTCCTTGACTTACAACTAAGAGATAAACACATATGACTCTATTCATAGACGTTGATCACGCCGCCACGCTTTTTGGCAAGATTGGTATCGGTCAGGCCATCACGCAAATGGCCAACTACATCAAGGCTGATTATTGCCGCTGGGCTGTCTTTGATAAATCCCCACGCACCGCCAATCACTCCATTTGCGGGGTGATCGAACTGATGCCGACTGACGACGGCAAACAGTATTCATTCAAATACGTAAACGGCCACCCAGGAAATGCTGGCAACAACTTGCTGACAGTCATGGCCTTTGGTGTATTGGCGAACGTCGATAGCGGATACCCCGCCGTTCTCAGCGAACTCACCCTGACCACCGCGGTTCGCACAGCGGCAACGTCCGCCCTGGTAGCCCAGTCCCTGGCACGCAAGGGTTCGACACGCATGGCCATTATCGGAAATGGCGCCCAGAGCGAATTCCAGGCCATTGCCTTTTATGAAATGCTCGGGATCAACGAGGTGCGGATATTTGATATCGACAGCGCTGCTTCATTGAAATTGAAACAAAACCTTGAAAGCTATACCGGCATCAATGTCACCATAGCCGCCTCGGTGCATGAAGCCGTCAAAGGCGTTGATATCATCACCACGGTCACGGCGGACAAGGCCTACGCGACAATCTTGACGCCCGACATGATCGAGCCCGGCATGCATATCAACGCGGTTGGCGGTGACTGCCCCGGGAAAACCGAACTTCATGCCGATATCCTGCGCAACGCCCGGATCATTGTCGAGTTTGAACCGCAGACGCGCATTGAAGGCGACATTCAGCAACTGGACGCAGACCATCCTGTCATCGAATATTTCCGCATCGTTCGGGATAACGAACCAGGCCGGGAAAATGACACGCAAGTCACGGTGTTCGACTCGGTGGGATTTGCACTTGAAGACTTTTCTTCACTTCGTTATTTGCATGACCAGGCTAGAAAATACGCGATCGGTGAGAAAATCCATCTTGTACCCACGCCTGCCAATATCAAGAACCTGTATCAATTGATTGAGGAAAAGTCTGATCTTTCATCGGCATCGCCCCCGCAACGACAGCAGCTAGCAACAAGCTAAGACACGCGATAGCTCGTTATCAAGTCAGGTGACGAGCCACGAACACTTTACTGATTAACCGATACTGCAAACGTTTGAGTCACCATCCTGATGTACGGCGAACTTACAACAATAAAACACACACACTATTTCTCTGCCAAAACTCAAAAAACATAAAATCAAGAGGTTTTGTGATGAAATCAGACACGCATGAAATAACTGAACAACCCGCATTGCAGCGCACGCTCAGCAATCGCCACATTCAACTAATGGCCATGGGCGGCGCTATTGGTACGGGGCTGTTCATGGGCTCCGGCAAGATCATCGCCCTGTCCGGCACTTCGATCATACTTATCTACATGATCATCGGTCTTTTTGTTTACTTCGTCATGCGTGCCATGGGAGAGCTGCTTTTATCTAACCTGAACTTCAAAAGTTTTGCTGACTTTGCCGGGGCCTACCTTGGCCCTCGTGCAGCCTTCTTTCTCGGATGGTCATACTGGTTGAGCTGGAGCGTGGCCGTTGTGGGAGATGCAGTGGTCGTTGGGGGTTTCTTTCAATACTGGTTCCCTGATGTACCGGCCTGGATCCCCGCCATCGGCATGATGCTGACGCTATTTGCCTTGAATGTGCTCACCGTCAAACTGTTCGGCGAGGTTGAATTCTGGTTCGCGATCATCAAGATAATCGCCGTCGTCGCGCTGATCTCCGTCAGTGTGCTGATGATCGCCAGCTCCTTCGTCTCCCCCACGGGAGTCACGGCTTCCCTGACGCACCTACTGGACCAGCAGGCCGCCTTTCCCAACGGCCTGTTCGGTTTCTTCGCAGGCTTTCAGATGGCGATCTTTTCGTTCGCGGGCACAGAATTAATCGGCACCGCGGCCGCCGAAACCAAGTCGCCCGAAAAAACGTTGCCCAAAGCCATCAATTCCATACCGCTCCGGATCATCCTTTTTTATGTTCTGTCCCTGGTCTGCATCATCGCGGTGACCTCATGGCAGCAGGTATCGCCTAACAAAAGTCCTTTTGTCGAACTGTTCCTGATCGCGGGTTTTCCAGCGGCGGCCGGCATTGTGAACTTTGTGGTGCTGACCTCTGCGGCGTCATCCGCCAACAGCGGCGTCTTCTCGTCCAGCCGCATGTTGTTCGGCCTGGCTGATCTGGGCAGCGCGCCCGGTATCTTCAGACGGCTATCGAAAAACAGTGTTCCGCTCATCAGCCTGGCCTTCACGACCTTTCTGATGCTGCTGGGGGTGCTGCTGCTGTTTATCATCCCTGAAGTCATGACCGCCTTTACCATCGTGTCGACGGTGTCGGCCATCCTGGTGATCTTTACCTGGTCGACCATCCTGGCTTCCTACATCGCTTATCGCAAAGCAAGACCCGATCTTCATGCGCAATCTCGGTACAAAATGCCTGGAGGCGTACCGATGGCATGGCTCTCCCTCGCATTTCTCGCATTTGTGCTGTGCCTGCTTGCCCTTCGGCCAGACACCCGCCTAGCACTGTGCGTGATGCCTGCATGGTTCATTTGGTTGGCAATCGCCTACCAACTCTCACATTTCAGGAGCAGGAACCAGGCCAGCCATGCGGCAGGGTCACTTCTCAAAGAATGATCCATTGCCCACCAAAACCTTCACGCAAAAAAAAGTCCCGTGACCGAATGAGTCACGGGACAAAAAATTTGGTTGGTTGCGGCCAACCAAAGGAGCATTTTTAAAAGCGGTTACAGGCATTCCTGCGCGGCACGTTCGAAACTCGAAGGCATGAAGTTCGACGCCAGCAAGTGGCGCTCATACAAAAACACCTTGCCGCCATTCGGGGCCTTGTAGGCTTCGAGAACGTTGTCTGCCGCGACTTTGCTCGGCACCACGATCCGGTAGCTGCGCTGGGTTTGCGAGACCGTCGGGTTCAGTGCGCTGCCCTGCAACTTCGGCACTACGCAGTCGGCGTACTCGGCAGGCGTTTTTTTCGTCTGGAAAGTCAGCGTCGGGGCGTTCGGCGCGGAAGCGCAACCGGCCAGCAGCAAGGAGGCGAAAGCCATGACAGGAACAAATAAAGGGCGCATTGGTGAAGTCCTGAAAATAAAAAGTCGGGGTCGTTGAGCGTCTCGATGGAGGCGATTTTCCGACTTTGCCCGACAAAGCAGAACTTGCGTTTCTTGATTGTCACTATTACTTGAACCGATAGTTGCACCGCGCTATCGCTGGTCAGGTCAGCTGCTGGTGGTTTCAGGAAGCTTGGCGATCACCTTGATCTCGAACTGAAAACCATACAGCCACGTTACCCCGACAGCAGTTAATGTCGGGTGCGGTGCATTACCCCAGAACTCCGGCACAACCCTCCAGATCGTCTCGAACTTCTCTTGCGGATCGACGATGAAGACCGTTATGTCAATCACGTCGTCGAAGGTGCAACCGGCAGATCCCAGGATCGCGTTCAGATTGTTGAACGCGAGCCGAACCTGAGTCTCCAGGTCGGGCTCGGGTGAGCCGTCTTCGGTGCTACCGACTTGCCCCGATACGAATAAAAAGCCATTGGACCGGATAGCCGGCGAATAGCGATTGCGCTCATAAAGCGCTTGGCGTCCGGGCGGAAAAACAACATCACGCTTGCTCATAAAGTGCCTCCAGCAACGGGTCAAAGACGACCCGCAATTAATGATGAAGAGACTTTAAGGACTTGTGCATGCCCGATAAACGAGCAACTGTAGCCATCACTGTTTGTAAAACCCAAACAATCCAATAGATATCCGGGGCAGAAATGGACCGTTTCGATGCGATGCTGGCATTTGCTCGGGTGGTGGAAACGGGCAGCTTCACCAAGGCAGCCGAAACACTGCATATGAGCAAGACGAGCGTGACGCAACTGGTGCAGCAGTTGGAGGCCCGGTTACGCGTCAAATTACTCAACCGCACGACGCGCAAGGTCAACGTAACCGCCGATGGCGCCGTCTATTACGAGCGTGTGGTAAGGCTGCTAGCCGACATGGACGATGCCGAGACCAGCCTGTCCAGCGCCTCGGCCCTGCCCAGGGGCCGGCTGCGAGTGGATGTGCCCAGCCCGTTGGCCAGCATGATTCTGGTACCGGCGTTGCCTGCGTTTCATGCTCGATACCCTGACATCCAGATCGACATGGGCGTCAGCGATCGCATCGTGGACATGATCGGTGAGAATGTAGATTGCGTTGTGCGCGGCGGCGAATTAACCGATCAGTCTCTGATGGCCCGGCGGGTAGGCGAACTCCAGTTGGGCGTTTATGCGGCGCCGAGCTACCTGGAACGCGTGGGTACGCCGTCGCATCCGCAAGAGCTGGAAGATTCGCATCATCGTGTCGTCGGTTTCCTGTGGGCACGCACAGGCAAAGCTGTGCCTTATGCCATGCGCAGCAAGAGTGAGAGTGTCCATATCAAGGGTCGCTATGTGTTGGCGGTCGACGATGGCAATGCCTACATCGCGGCCGGGCTGGCCGGCCTCGGCGTTCTTTGGCTGCCAGACTACATGTCCAAAACCTACGAAGCGCGCGACGAGTTGGTCCGTTTGTTCGAAGATTGGCGCCTTGATCCGATGCCGATCTACGTGGCCTTTGCGCCGAACCGGCATATCAGCTTCAAGTTGCGCGTATTCATTGATTGGGTCGCTGAGCTGATGGCACAGCATGCGCCTGTCATGATTCGTGAGGCGTCGGGAAGCTGACCTGGATAAAACCAAGCCCCGCCATAAGCGGGGCTTGATGTATTTCACACGGCATCAGGGTTTACGCCCGCCGCCGGGAGTTTGCCCTCCTCCTTTTTTGTCTGCGTCAGACATTTTCTCTCTGTCTTCGACCAAGTTGCCTTGGCGCCCTGCGCCCTGTCCACTGCCGGGACGATTGGTATCGCTGGATTGACGTCCCCCTGAGGCCTGTCCACCTTTTTTGCCGGCGTCGGAGGTGCGTTGCGGATCGTTCATCATCCCGCCGCCCGACTCCCCGCCTTTTTTGCCAGCTTCGGAGGCTTTTTGAGGGTCGTTGGCAAAATTGCCAGGGTTCTTGTTACCGGTGTTAGCCATTTTCGTTCTCCTCATTGTTTCTCGCGAACCTTTCTAGGCTCGTCTTATTCCGAGGTTTTCCTGGATTAAAAGTTTGAACTGATGCGGCATTCTTGCGACCAACGGATTAGGGTTATTAGTTCCGGAAAACTCCTGCCGCGGCGACTAATGGGGGTGAGTCAAACGAGTATAAAAATGGGCTTTGCTTATACAAATTCATGAAAGAAAAGAGCGGTGAGGTCTGGCATCATTCAAGCAGTTGCGCTGAATCATCAGCTCTCTAATTTATCCTGTATGGAGGTACGTCGATGACAGAGCACATCGTCCACTTTCATTGCCAGATTGATCAGGGCACGATGGAACGCTTCAGGGACTGCTGCCTCGACGCCATCGACCAGGGCGCCTCCTCCTTGCTGCTGAATCTCTCCACCAGCGGTGGCAGCACCAATTTTGGCTTCGCCCTCTATACCTTCCTCAAATCCCTGCCAGTGCCGCTGTGCGCGATTAATGCCGGCAACATCGAGTCGATGGGCATCATCATGTACCTGGCCGCCGGCCGACGTATCACCGCGCCCCATTCGCGGTTTCTGATTCACCCAATGAATTGGTACTTCCCCCAAAGCTCGGTCGACCATCAACGCCTGCGCGAATACCTCTTGAGCCTGGATAACGACCTCGCGCGTTACGTGCAAATCTTTGCCCTGGAAACTGCCCACGCAGAGACCAAACTGGATATTTTTCATTGCCTTTCAGCGGAAGAGAAAGTCATTGCGGCGCATGAATCCCTGGCCTACGGAATCGCCCACGAAATGCATCAGATGGTGTTTGCCGATAACGTCAAACACTGGAAAATCAGTGGCGGCTGACGCATGTTCGAGACGGCCCTGAGTTTTTCGCTACCGATGAGTCAGGTGCCAGAAACGGGGTGAATCTCCAAGGTCATTCCGTCACTCAACGTGAGTTTCAAATCCTTGATAGTGCCGGCCACACGGTCCTTGAAAACCGGCTCGCCCTCGGGATCAAGTTCATCGTAGATAAAGCGGTTGCCCTCGAGCCAGCCGATGGCTGTTTGCAGTGCTGGCGTGAGGTAATACTTGCCGTCCAGAAAAAAACCGGCAAACGGTTCTACCCTTTCCCGATTCTCGACTTCATAGCGCACGCCGGGAGTCATTCCTGTGGATTCATCAATCATGATGTGTACCTCGTCAGGGTGTCGGATCTTGGCGCCCTGCCTGATTCAAGGCGTCGACAAAGCGGGCTCGACGGGACGTCTGTGCATCAGACCTCCCGTCTTGCCCTGATACCTGTCAAGAAGTTCCCAGCCCACGCGACAGATCGGCCGGGGTTTCGGACGCGGTCTTGCGCATCTCGCCCGTTTCTCCAGCGATTGCCTCGTGGGGCTCCGTGGTTTCCATCACCTTTTCGCGCACCGCCTCATAGCCCTCCCGTGCTTGCTGTTTGACCTTGCCGGTGAGGCTTGCGCTGGTCCTGCCCAGATAACGGCGTTCCGTCGCGGTGGTCGGTAGCGCCGCGCCCAGCAATGCGCCCACCGCCATACCGACCGCGGCCATCATCAATGGTTGCTCCTTGAGCAGATGACTGAACTGGTCGCCCATTTCATGAGTCCTGCGCGTCAGGCGATCAGTGGTGTCATGGACGGTGTGACTGAGCTGATCGGTCTTCGCATGCAGGCTGTCGCCCAGATGCGCGGCCTTGCCCTTGACCGCCTGATAGCTGTCCTTGAGCGAATCGGTGGTGTCGTGCAGACGCTGTCGCGCGCTGTCCAGCCCCTCAGAGAGCCCTTCACCCAAGTCATCGGCCCAGTCGACATCCGGCTCGACGCGATATTCCCGGGGCGTTGGCGGGCGATTCTGGCTCATCATCAACCACATCAGCCCGACCGAGGTCAGCACCGCGGGCACGGGATTGTTGCGCACACTGGTGCCCAGATTGGTCAGAAAGGTCGAGCCGTTGCTTTGCATCATCAGCAGCGCCTGATCGAACATCTGGCCAGGGGTGAACTTGCTTTCCAGCGCGTCGACGATATGCCCGATGTTCTCCCGTTGCGCATCGATTTCACGCTCGATGGTTTCCGGGCTCTTGGCCGCTTCGGTTTCGAATTCACGGTTCATGACACTTTCCTCCGCAGGGCTTCCTGGTCTTTGTTCAACGCGTCCAGGGTGCGATCAGGCTTGAAGTGGGAAGGCTCGAATTGTTTCTTGCCTGCCTGCAGCATCACGAAGCCGATGACCATCACCACGACGCCGACAATCAGCGCGGCCAGCCAGGGCGCCATCACCAGGCTCAAGGCATAGACCACAGCCATCAGCAGGATGATGAACCCGGCGAGCAGCACAATGGCGCCACCGGCGACCCCGGCAATCCCTGCTTTCAATGTCGTCAGGCTGGCCTGCAATTCCACTTTGGCCAACGCCAGCTCCTTGGTGAATAACGCCGGTACTTCCCGAGTTAGCTGCCGCAATAAACCGACCACGGAAACGTCATGATCAACCGTCGTGACAGACGGTGTGACGGGTGGTGTGCGTTGCAGTTCTGGATCTTCTCTGTTCATCACCGTTCTCCTGAGAAGGGGCTGGACCCCGGCATTGAGGAACTGTCGCCACGATGGTCGGGCGCGCTCGGCGAGGACGGCGTGATGCTGGAGGCCAATCCGGGCGACAGCTCGCCTCCGGGCGGCATCGACGTTTCATAAAGTCCTTGCGAGCCATCGCCGGTGAACGTGGCTGTGCTGCTCTGGGCAGCGAACTCACGGTCGGTTGTTGTCGGCAGGGTCGCCGTGCCCGCTTTCAGGAACCGCGACAAACCAAACCCCACCGCGATGCTGCCGACAATGAACAACCCCGGATTGTCGCGCGCCAGGTCAGCGCCATCGTGCAGAAGCTCTTCGGCACTTTTGCTGCGCAGTTTTCCCGCCAGGCTGCTCATGCTGTCGGCCATGTCTGCCAGGTAATCGGACATCCCAAACGTATCGTTCGTCCTGATCTCGGAAACGACTGACTGGGCGCCTCTGGCCAAAGCTTCAATCTGATCCGCTGCGGTATCGCGGTATTGGCCGAACTGCTCATCGGCCTGATGCCGCGCACCGCCTATCGCTTCGGTAACCTCCTCCTTTAAATGCTGAAAGTTTTGTTCGGAGCCTGCGGGATCCCGAGGGGCATCCGGTTGTCCGGTTCTGCTGTCTGGAATAGTCATGTCATCCCTCGCCTTCGTAATGAACACGTCAGGAAGTGGCCGCGGGGTGTCCGCGGTGGTGCTTCATTGCAGATGACGAGGGTGTCTGGCGGGGAGTTCCAAGCAGATGATGAAGTGATGAAAAGCGGCACCGAAGGTACTCGCGAGAGCGGAACCTGTGGGAGCGAGCCTGCTCGCGATAGCACAGTGACAGGCAACGAAGATGTCGACTGACATGACGCTATCGCGAGCAGGCTCGCTCCCACAGGGTTGCGTTTTATTCAGTGGATGCATCCCCTAACAAAAATCTGCTAAGTTGTACGATGACAGACGAGATACCTGTCTCGCGTCTGTCATCCCTATAACAACAAGGAAAAATACCCATGAAAAAAACGAAATTGCTTATCGGCTTTTTGTGCCTCTTCAGCGGCTATGTGATGGCAGCCCCTTCATCGGGCGAGAAGGATGTCGCCGTGGCGGTAGACCATCTGACTCAAGCCATGTTGACCAAGAACATTCCCCAACTGAATGCGCTCACCGCTGAAAACCTCACCTACGGCCATTCCAGCGGGAAAATCCAGGACAAGAAAGCGTTCATCGCCGACATCGAAACCGGCAAAAGCGCTTTCAAGACACTGGAAATGCAGGGGCAGACCATTACGCTCTCGGGTGATGTGGCGTTGGTCCGTCATCATTTTTCGGCACAAGCCATCAAGGGTGAAGAGATCGTTCCGACGGAAATCGAGAACTTCCAGATCTGGCAAAAACAGAAAGGCAAATGGCTACTGGTAGGACGACAAGCGTTCCGCTTCTGATTTCTGACAATCAGTTAAGCGTTGGCGATCTTGAGGCCCATTCGCGAGCAGGCTCGCTCCCACATTTGACCGCGTTCTCAAGGTGGATACGGTTCAGTGTGGGAGTGAGCCTGCTCGCGATGACGTCAGATGAAACACCGCTAAACAGCAGTCTTGAACCCCTCCTCCCGCTGCAACGCCCGAGCCTGAATCACATTCAGTATTGCGCAACCTTCGCGCATCAGCAGATGCACCGCACGGGTAACACGGGTCAGGTCGCAGTCGGAAATGCCGTTGAGGTTAAGGCTGGACAAGGTGTCGGTCAGATCGCGAACCACGGTGAAGCGGTGCATGGCGCAAGCGGCCATGTCGCTGAGTTCTTTATGGGTGTTGATGAAGAGCACCGGGTTATCGGCGTCGTAGGTGTCGATGGGGAGGTAACGGGGCATGACTTGGTCGGACATGGTGTAACTCCAGGTAAAGCTACCACCGTTCGCGGCCAAGCGAATAAAGGTGGCGGCTGTGTGCGGGTTGGCCGACCAGACACCTGAAAGATCCGGCACACCCGAAGGTGTCCCGCGCACAGCTGCCATAAGACATGTCCAGACATAAAACGGTCTGAACAATGACGCTGTTGCATTTCAGGTTATCGACCGGCCAAGGTCGTTCGCGGTGTTTTCCGCGAGCCCGAACTATAGGGGTCGATACCGAAACGCGGCAACAGGGTACGTTGTAGGAAACGTCTTGGAAAGTTGTGCGCCACAAAGTTGATCGTTCTTACGATCGCGTGGGAACGATCGGCACTCAATCATCCTCATGCAATTTGATGCCACGTTTATGCAGCAGGTAGGGCACCAGCAACACCAACAGCGTCAGCACCAGGACCGAAGCCGCAATGGGTTGTGTCACAAACACCATCCAGTCGCCCTGGCTGATGGACAAAGCGTTGCGCAGTTGTTTTTCCGCCATCGGCCCCAGCAGCATGCCGACGATCACCGGGGCGACGGGGAAATCGAAACGCCGCATCAACACCCCGGCCCAGCCGATGCCCAGCATCAGAAACAGGTCGAATGATGAGTGGCGCATGCCGTACACGCCGATGGTGGCGAACACCAGAATGCCGGCGTTCAGGTACGGTCGCGGAATCTGCAAGAGTTTGACCCACAGGCCCACCAACGGCAGGTTCAACACCAGCAGGATGACGTTGCCGATGTACAGCGAGGCCACCAGCGTCCAGACCAGCTCGCCCGAGGTCTGGAACAGCAGCGGCCCCGGTTGCAGGTTGTAGTTCTGGAACGCGGCCAACAGAATCGCCGCCGTCGCGGAGGTCGGTATGCCCAGGGTCAGAAGCGGAACCAGCGAACCGGTGGCGCTGGCGTTGTTCGCCGCCTCGGGGCCGGCGACACCTTCGATGGCGCCCTCGCCTTTGCTGGCGGCGAACTCTTTCGGGTATTTGCTGAGTTTGCGTTCGGTCGAATAAGACAGGAACGTCGGAATTTCCGCGCCACCGGCCGGAATCGAGCCGAATGGAAAGCCAATCAAGGTGCCCCGTAGCCACGCGGGAATCGAGCGTTTCCAGTCGGCGCGGGTCATCCACAACGAGGTCATGCGGTGTCGGCTGCCCATTTCTTCCTTTTGGTAGAGCACGCTGTACAAGGCCTCACCGACGGCAAACAAGCCGACCGCCACCAGCACCACTTCGATGCCATCGACCAGTTCGGGCACCGCCAATGTGTAGCGGGCTATGCCTGAGGTCGAGTCCAGGCCGATCAAGCCGATGGTCAATCCGATGCCCAATGAGGCAAAGCCGCGCAACATCGATGCACCGAGCACCGCCGACACCGTGGTGAAGGCCAGCACCAGAATCGCAAAATACTCCGCCGGCCCGAACTTCAGTGCCAGCGTCGCAACGAGGGGAGCGAACAGGGTCAGCAAGATCGTCGCGATGGTGCCGGCCACAAATGAACCGATAGCAGCCGTCGCCAAGGCCGGGCCTGCCCGCCCGTTGCGGGCCATGAGGTTGCCTTCCAGGGCCGTGACCATCGAGGACGACTCCCCCGGGGTGTTGAGCAGAATCGAGGTGGTGGAGCCGCCAAACTGAGCGCCGTAATAGATACCGGCAAACATGATCAGCGCGCCGGTAGGATCGACCTTGGCGGTGATCGGCAGCAACAAGGCGACGGTCAGCGCCGGGCCGATCCCCGGCAAAACACCGATCGCGGTACCCAGCAGACAGCCGATAAAACCCCACATCAGATTGATCGGCGCCAACGCGGCACCGAAGCCGGTTGCCAGACTCGAGAGAATGTCCACCTTTTCGACCTCCTTCGGCCCGGATCAGATCCAGGCGTTGATCAAGGGCGGAAGGGAAACCCCTAGCCCGGCAGTGAAAAGCCAGTAAATCGGCAGCGTCAGGGCGATGCCGATGGCCAGGTCCCGCAGCGGGCTGCGACTGCCAAAACCCCGTGCAGAACAGGCAAACAGCAGTGCGGCCGCCAATACGAAGCCGATGTAGGTAATGAGCAAGGCAACGCCCACAAGCCCCGCCGTGACCCAGGTTGCGCCGAGTTTGCCGCCGGGCTGAGCCTGGGTGGTCTCATGGTCGTCGGGAAGGTTGCGAAAACCACCGGTGAGCGCCTGATAGCACATCAACAGACCGACGACGCCCAGAAACGCCGCGACGGCGTAGGGATAGACGTACGCCGCCATGATGACGAAGCCCATTTCGGCAGGAAACCGCGAGGCGCCGAACGCCAATACCGCGCTGATGGCGACGACAGCTAAGCCAATTGCCAGTTGGGCCGGCATGACTCTCCAGCGCCCGGCCATCTCAAAGCAGCCCGACCTTGACCAGCATCGCGCGCAGGCGCCCATGTTCTTCTTCGACGAATTTGCCGAAGTCATCCCCGGTCAGAATGCTCGGTGACCATGCATTGGTTTTTACGTTTTCTTGCCAGACGTTGCTTTTGGTGGCGGTCAGGACGGCTTCGGTCAGTTCTTTGCGCTGGTCAGGTGTCAGGCCCGCTGCACCGTAAACGCCACGCCAGTTGCCGATCGTCACGTCATAGCCACTTTCTTTGAGGGTCGGTGCATCGATGCCTTCAACGCGGCTGGGTGCGCCGATGGCGAGTAAGCGGAACTGCTTGGACTGGATGTATTTGGCAAGCTCGGCGTAGCCGCCGGTGATCACCGTGATGTGGCCGCCCAGCACCGCGGCGACGACTTCGCCACCACCTGCGAAGGCAACGTAATTCACCTTATTGACGGGGACGTCCATTTTGCTCGCCAGTTCGGCGATGCCAATGTGGTCGATCGAACCCTTGGAGCCACCGCCCCATTTGATATTGGACGGGTTGGCTTTGAAGTCTTTGAGCAAGTCGTCCAGGGTTTTGTACGGGGAGTCGTCCCGCACGGCAATCACGTTGTATTCGGTAAACAACCGGGCGATCGGTGTCACGTCCTTCAAAGTGATTTGCGGTTTGTTCTGCTCGATGGCCGCGACCATGATCGCGCCGACCACAATCAGGGCATTGGCGTCGCCCTTGGTGCCGTTGGCAAATTGCGCCAACCCCAGGGTGCCACCGGCGCCGCCCTTGTTCTCAAAGGTGACGGCCTTTGCCGTTTTGGCCTCGACCATGGCTTTGCCCAGGACGCGTGCGGTCTGGTCATAACCACCACCGACGGAGCCCGGGGCCATGAACTTGACGGTGTCCAGCGCAAACACCGGTGATGCGAGCGCGGCGGCGGTAACTAAAACGGCGAGGTTGCTGCTGAATCGACGGGCCAATGCAAACATGAGTCGTCTCCGGATAGCTGTTCTTGTTGTTTTCGATCAGGGAAGAGCCCCTGTTCGTTGAACATGCGTCTGGAATAAGCGTAGGTCATAGTTGTGTTTGTTGGCGTGCTTTCAATGGGCTGTCTGCCCCTAATGCATGACAACTGCAGAACCTGTGGCGAGGGGGCAGCCCCAATGCCGGTAAGTTAAGGTGCGCAAACTTGTGGGAGCGAGCCTGCTCGCGATGGCGGACTCACATTCAACATTTCTATCAGCTGATACACCGCTATCGCGAGCAGGCTCGCTCCCACAGGGATTGCGCCTGTCCCTGTGTTCTACCAAATGGCGGAAGGCAGCCGGAGTCGAACCTGCCCGGGAACGGATGCCGTCCCCAACCGGGTTTGAAGCCCGGCCGCGCCACCGGGCGCGATTGCCTTCCTTGAACTCAGTCTTCTGTTTGTTGGGCCAGTGCATTGTCGAGCCGGATATGGCGCCGGTCGCCAAAGCGTCGGGTCAGGCCGATCCGGTCGAAGTACTCAAGAATCTGAATGCTGCGTTTGCGCCCCAGGCCTACGGCATCGCGAAACGCGATGACCTGAATCACCGGGTCATCGCTGGCCAGTTGCACCAGCATAGCCGCCAATCGGCACACCAGCGTCTCGGTATAAAACAAGTCGCGAACCACTTGATGCACCAGCCCCAGCCGCGCCATCTTGCGCAGCAGCAGGCGTACGACCGCCTCTTGATAGCCTGTCGCTTTAGCCAGATCACGCACCCACGGTGGATCGAAACCCGCCTGTTCGAACAGCGGCTGTAATTGTTGCCACAGGGTTTCGTCATCCTCGCTCAAACGCACTTGGTGATCGGGCAAATGCAGCCAGGGGCCACTGGCAACGATCGCACCGCTGGCCAGTAATTCATCGAGCAGGCTGATAAAGGTCGGCCGGTCCAGCGCGGTGCCGGCGAAGCGACGCAGGCGATCCCTGTCCGGTCCCATTTGATCCGGTTCGAGTTGATGAAAGCGGGCGAGGTGTTCCAGCAGCGGCGCCTTCAGGGCTTCCCAGCGCACCGCGCTGAACAGCAACGGCCCCTGCCGCGTATCGATCAAGCGCACGTCGTCGGGCAGCTCCCAAGTTTCGCGCGGGCGATTGAACTGACGCTCCAGACGTTGCGGGTCGAGCCCTGTGTCGCTGTTGGCCAGCAGCGTCGGCAGTGCTTCTTCCAGGCTGTTCGTGGTGGACAGCGCTTGTAGCTGCGCCAATCGTTCGGGACTGCGACGGTGTCGGGCCGGGGCGAACGGGTCGAGCACCCGTCCACCACCGAGGGTCCGTTGCGCGCTTTGATCGCGCAGGATCAAACGGTCGCCCTTCACCGCCAGCACCGGCGCGTTCACCAGCAGTTGCGCAAACATCTGCTCACCCGGCGCCAGGCTGCTGCCCTCCAGCAACGCCACTCGCCCGGTCACGTCTTGAGTGCCGAGATGCACGTGCACTGGCTGAAAGTGCTCGAAGCTTCGCGCCTCGCTGACCAACAAGGTCATCTCGATATCCAGACGCTGGGTCGGCGCATGCAGCCATTCGGCCAACAGCCAGTGGCCCCGGTGAATCTGCTCCAGGGCCAAACGGTCGGCACTCAGGTTCAGCGCGACTCGCTGCCCGGCCGTTGCGCTGTCAGCCGCCTGATTCTGCGCATGCAGGCCTCGCACCCGTACCGGTTTGCCCAGCGGACTCAACATCAGCGTATCGCCCACGACCACCTGGCCGGACAACGCCGTACCGGTCACCACAATACCGGCACCGGCCACGCTGAAAGCCCGATCAATCGCCAGGCGGAAACCGCCGCTGGCGCTGCGTTGAAGCACCTCATGTTGCGCATCCAGCAAGGCCTTACGCAGTGCCTCGACGCCTTCGCCGGTCACACTCGACAGCGCGATTTGCGGCGCATCGGCATAAGGGCCGGGTGCGAGCAATGCTTCGATCTGTTCACGGACGGCTTGCACACGAGCAGGATCGACCCGGTCGCATTTGGTGATCGCAATAAGTGCCCGAGGGATGCCCAGCAACTCGACAATCGCCAAATGTTCGCGGGTCTGAGGCATCACACCGTCATCAGCCGCCACCACCAACAACACCAGATCAATGCCCTGAGCCCCGGCCAGCATGTTGTGGGTGAAGCGTTCATGGCCCGGCACGTCGATAAAACCGGTCAGGGCGCCGCCCGGTTCCAGTGCCGCGTAGATGTAGCCGAGGTCGATGGTCATGCCGCGTTCACGTTCTTCCCGACGACGGTCACCGGCCTGGCCGGTCAATGCCTGGAGCAAGGAGGTCTTGCCGTGATCAATGTGCCCCGCCGTGCCGACAATCACCCGTGCGCGCCCTCCTCCTGCAGTTGATCGAATTGCGCCAGCTGATCGAGTTGCGCCAGCCACGCGGCTTCGTCGTCCAGTTGGCGCAGGTCCAGCCAAAGTGCATCGCCGTCGATGCGACCGAGCACGGGAATCGGCAGCCAGCGAAACGCGGCCTCCAGCCCCAGCAATCGCCGCCCGCGCAGACGTTTGGAAACGTTCGGCCGCAGGCATAACGCGGCACTGGGCAGTCGCGCCACCGGTTGGCTGCCGCTGCCGATCATGCCCAGCGCCGGCTCCGCGCTGACGCTCCAGCCGTCACCCAACACTCGTGCCAGAGACGGTTGCAAGCGCTCGGCCTGGGCGAAGATGTCGGCCTGGGGTCGGGTCAGCAGGCGCAGACTCGGCAGGCGCTCGGCCAGTCGATCAGGATCGCGGTACAGCGCCAATACGGCTTCGAGGGCGGCGAGGGTCAGTTTGTCGACCCGCAGCGCGCGCTTGAGCGGGTTCTTCTTGATCTTCGCGATCAGGTCTTTACGGCCGACTATCAGCCCGGCCTGGGGACCGCCGAGCAGTTTGTCGCCACTGAAAGTAACGATGTCCGCGCCATCAAGCAGCGCCTGGCGCACCGTCGGTTCGGCGGGCAAGCCCCAGCGAGTCAGGTCCAGCAGGCTGCCGCTGCCCAGGTCTTCGAGCAGCGGCAGCCCGTGACGGTGAGCCAGTTCCGCCAACTCCGCCGTCGGCACCCGGGCGGTGAAACCTTCAATGGAGTAATTGCTCGCATGTACACGCATCACCAGGCCACTGCGCGGACCGATGGCGGCCTCGTAATCGCGGGCATGGGTGCGGTTGGTGGTGCCCACTTCGTGCAGCCGCACCCCGGCGCGGACCATGATGTCGGGAATGCGAAACGCACCGCCGATTTCGATCAGTTCACCACGGGAAATGATGCCTTCCTTGCGAGCGCCCAGGCTGTTGAGCGTCAGCAACACGGCGGCGGCATTATTGTTGACCACGGTCACCGCTTCGGCGCCGGTCAGCTCGCGGATCAACCCTTCGATCAAATCATCGCGATCGCCGCGCTTGCCGCTGTGCAGGTCGAATTCCAGATTGAGCGGATAGCGGGCGGCGAGCTGAACGGCTTCGATAGCCGACTCCGGCAACAACGCGCGGCCGAGGTTGGTGTGCAGCACCGTGCCGGTGAGGTTGAATACCCGCCGGACCTGGCTGCGATGCTGGATCGCCAGACGCTCACCCGCCCTGCCCGCCAATACGTCGGGGGCGATTTCAACGGCATTGAGTTCACCCTTGAGCACCGGTTCGCGCAAGTCATCAAGCAGTTGCCGCAGGCCGGCCAGCAGCGCATCACGCCCATAACGCTCGGCCAATGCCTGGCAGGCGGGATGGCGCAGCAAGCTGTCGATGGAGGGCAGCCGCAAGGCGTGGCTGGCGGAGGTTGCAGACATCAGAGGCTCCCGGAAGCGATTGACCGTCGCGTCTGAGTGTAGCCGCTGGGCTCATTGCTCAAAGGGATAAGCTCAGTCGTCTCTCCCTCGCTCCGGTCCTGCTCCGTGGGCCTCTCGATGGAGGTGCACCGTAAAAGCGAGGCGGCCTACCGGCCTGTCCCTGTAGGAGCCGTCGAGCGAAGCGAGGCTGCGATCTTTTGATCTTGCCGTGGCTTTGGCTTTTGATCTGCCTACCCCTTCGCGCGCAAGCCTGCTCCCACAGCAACGGCAACATCAAAAGATCGCAGCCTCGCTTCGCTCGACAGCTCCTACAGGGTAATGCGTGTAAAGTGAATCTTTGTAACCCCAAAGATGTGTATATACCTATGCTCCCGGTGCCAACATCAAATTGGGCGATAGGCGCTGGTAGCCTTCCTCCTCCAGGCGCATGTCCAGCATCAGGCTGGACAGGTCCGCCGAGAGTGCTTCGGCTTCGGCGTCGTTTTCCAGGTAGATCAGCTTCAGGTAGCTGTTACAGCCGGGGCAGACTTCCGCCCGCAACGGCGCCTGATTGGCAGCATGACGGTCATCCTCGAAACTGATGTATTGAAGCCCCTTGCTCTGTTCGCAATACACGCACTTGACCCGCACCGCGTGCCATTCGCAGGCACACAACGAGCACACCAGATAACGCAAACCGTTGTATTTGCCGCGATGACGAATCACCCCGGCCATCGCCGGCGAACCGCAGGCCGGGCATTGGCTGAGGCTGTCGCCGCGCTTGAGTTCAAGGTTGGGTGAACTCAGCAGCCAATGGCTCCAGGCCGCTTGCAGCGCTGCACCGAGGAACGGCACCAGCTCTGCCGGCAGCATTGAATACTGGCCGCTGACCAAGGCAATCGCCCAGGCTTTGAGCAGCCCTGGGTTGGCACTGCGCAACGTCGCCACGGCGTTTTCTACCGCTGGTTGTGGCGGTGGCTGATAGCGTTGCAACAAGGCTTCGAGAAAGGGTAGCCAAACATTTTCACGCACCAGACTGTCGGCGGCGAACGGTGGCAAGCCATGTTCCACGCACACCCGAAGACGTTCGGGATCGGGCATGGCGGCCATGGGCGGATCGTCCATCAGGTTCTGCTGAACGTGGCACAGTCCGGCAACCAAACGCAGGTAATCCGCCAATGGATGCCCATCGGCCAGGCGTTCCAGGCGCAGCGCGCGCAAGGTGAACAGGTTGTTCGGTGGCAGGTACAGAAACGGCGGTGAACTCGCCGCCGCTTCTATCTGCCCAGGCTCGAGGATCGTGGCCAAGGGGTCATCCTTTTTTGCTGATCGGTCGCTCGGGCGTCTCGTCTTGGGTCACTTCCCGGTACCAGAGCTCATGGTGTTTTCTCGCCCAGGCGCGGCTGACCCTGCCACGCACCATGGCGTGGACCGAGCCGCGAATCCAGATACCGGCATAAACGTGAACGATGATGCTCAGCACCAGGATGAACCCCGCCAGTGCATGCAGCAGCATCGCCCAGCGAATGCTGGTGATACCGAAGTACGCGCTGAACCAGGCACGCCAGATCACCAACCCGCTGAACAGCAGCACCAGCATGCAAATCAGCAACACCCAAAACAGTAGCTTCTGCCCCGGGTTGTATTTGCCGATCGGAGGCACGCCCTCCTCCTCGTTTCGAATGACCGTCCCGACGCGCCTGAGCCACAACCGATCGTTGGCGCTGAAGTAATTCGCCCGCCCGAAACTGAACACCAGGCCGAGGAACAGCACAAACATCGCCACGCCCATATACGGGTGCAAAATGCGCGTCCACGAACCGCCGCCAAACAGGTTGCTGAGCCAGAACAACCCCGGATGGAACAAGGCCAGCCCCGACAGCGCGGCCATGAAAAACACAATTGCCACCAGCCAGTGGTTGGTGCGCTGGTTGGAGGTGTAGCGCAGGATCGGTTTGTCGTTCATGGCCTGTCCTCCCCGCCGGGTTTCGTCGGATCAAAGGTGTGCACCGATGGATCGAATTCATGCACCGCCGGGTCGATGATGACTGGATGTTCGTCTTCCTCGACCAACTGCGGCCCAACGCGCACGTAATGGAAGAACCCGGCCAGCACCGCCGCGCCCATGGCCAGCAACGCCAGGGGTTTGCTCAGGCCTTTCCACAGGTCCACCAGCGGACTGATCGCCGGGTGATCCGGCAACCCGGCATACAACCTGGGCGTGTCGGCATGGTGCAGCACATACATAACGTGGGTGCCGCCGACGCCTGCGGGGTCATACAAACCGGCGTTTTCGAAACCGCGACTCTTGAGGTCGACGATACGTTCGGCGGCGTGTTCTTTCATGTCTTCCTTGCTGCCGAAAACGATGGCGCCGGTCGGGCAGGTTTTCACACAGGCCGGCTCCAGCCCCACCGCCACCCGGTCCGAGCACAGCGTGCATTTATAAGCCTTGTGGTCCTTTTGCGAGATGCGCGGAATGTTGAACGGGCACCCGGTGATGCAATACCCGCAGCCGATGCAATGGTCCTGATCGAAATCGACGATGCCGTTGGCGTGCTTGATGATCGCGCCGGGGCTCGGGCACGCCGCCAGGCAGCCGGGCTCGGCGCAGTGCATGCAGCCGTCCTTGCGGATCAACCATTCGAGGTTGCCGGCGTCGGTCTCATGCTCGGTGAAGCGCATCAAGGTCCAGGTGTCTGCGCTGAGGTCTTGAGGGTTGTCGTAAGTGCCGAGGTTGTGACCGACATCGTCGCGCAGCTCGTTCCATTCCGAACAGGCGACCTGGCAGGCCTTGCAGCCGATGCACTTGGTGGTGTCGATCAGCTTGGCCACTTCCTCTTGCGTGCGCACCGAGGGTGGCATGGTGGTGGTGGCCGAACGGGCGATGATGTCTTGGCTGGCCATTTAGACTTTCTCCACGTTGACCAGGAATGACTTGGATTCCGGGGTCTGTGTGTTGCCATCGCCGAGGAACGGCACCAGGGTGTTGGTCAGGTAACCGTGACGGGTGGCGCCGGTGAAGCCCCAGTGCAACGGGATACCGATCTGATGCACCACCTGGTTGTTGACCTGTAGCGGACGAATCCGCTTGGTCACCACCGCCACCGCTTCGATATGCCCGCGCTTGGAACTGACCCGCACCCTGTCACCGGCAGCAATGCCCTTCTCCTTGGCCAGCACCTCGCCGATTTCGACAAACTGCTCAGGTTGGGTCACGGCATTGATCGGGCAATGCTTGGTCCAGAAGTGGAAGTGTTCGGTCAGCCGGTAGCTGGTCGCCGCATAAGGGAAGTCCTTGGCCTGCCCGAGGGTGTCCCAGACTGAATCGAAGATCCGCCCGGCCGGGTTGCTGGTCGCCTGCTTGTTGTTGGGGTGCATCGGGTTGATGCCAATGGGCGTCTCGAACGGCTCATAGTGTTCGGGGAACGGCCCTTCGTTCATCTTGTCGAGGGCGAAGAAACGCGCCACGCCTTCGGGGTTCATGATGAACGGGTTCATCCCGGCTTCCGGCGGCACATCGGCCTTGTAGTCAGGCACGTCGGTGCCGGTCCAGACCTTGCCGTTCCACCACACCAGCCGCTTGTTCGGGTCCCATGGTTTGCCTTGAGGGTCGCAAGAGGCGCGGTTGTAGAGAATCCGTCGGTTCATCGGCCAGGCCCAGGCCCAGCCCAGGTTCTGCTTCATGCCGAAAGGATCGCTGTTGTCACGCCGGGCCATGTTGTTGCCCTGCTCGGTCCAGCTGCCGCAGAAGATCCAGCACCCGGACGCCGTGCTGCCATCGTCCTTGAGTTGGCCGAAGCCGGACAGCTGCTGACCGGCCTTGACCACCGCGCCCGAGGCGTCAGTGACATCGGCGATGGCGTAGCCGTTGAATTCCCGGGCCAGCTCTTCCGGCGTCGGGTCATCCGGTACCTTGTAGGGCCAGTCGAGCTTGAGGATCGGCTCGGCCCAGGCACCGCCGTTGGCCTGGTAACGCTTGCGCAGGCGCAAGAACAGCTCGGCCATGATCTTCACGTCCGTGCGCGCCTGCCCCGGGCCATCAGCACCCTTCCAGTGCCATTGCAGCCAGCGACCGCTGTTGACCAGCGAACCGTTTTCTTCGGCGAAACAGGTGGTGGGTAGACGGATGACTTCGGTCTGGATCTCGGCCGTTTGCACATCGTTGTAAGGCCCGGCGTTGCGCCAGAACTCCGAAGTTTCGGTGGCCAGTGGGTCCATCACCACCAGCCACTTGAGTTTGGCCAGCGCCTTCATCACCCGGTTCTTGTCCGGCAAGGCGGCGATCGGGTTGAAGCCCTGGCACATGTAGCCATTGACCTCGCCCTTGCCCATCATGTCGAACATTTTCAGGATGTCGTAGCCGGGAATATCCAGCTTGGGCAGCCAGTCGTAGCCCCAGTTATTCTCGGCGGTGGCATTGGCGCCGTACCAGGCTTTCATCAGGCTGACGTGAAACTTGCCGTAGTTCTGCCAGTAGGACATCTGCCCGGGACGCAACGGCTTGAGTGCGCGCTTGGCGATATAGGTGTTGTAATCCTGTTCGGCTTCGGCCGGCAGGGTCAGGTAACCGGGCAGCAGGTTGGACAGCAAGCCCAGGTCGGTCAGGCCCTGGATGTTGGAGTGCCCGCGCAGGGCGTTGACGCCCCCGCCCGGCATGCCGACGTTGCCCAGCAGCAGTTGCACCATGGCCGCGCTGCGGATCATCTGCGAGCCGGTCGAATGCTGGGTCCAGCCTAGCGCGTAGAGAATCGTCATGGTTTTGCCCGGTTGCGAGCAGGTGGCGATCTCCTCCCAGATTTTCTTCATCGCGTCCACGGGCATGCCGCAGACCTGACTGGCCAGCTCCAGGGTGTAGCGGCTGTAATGCTGCTTCATTAATTGGTAGACGCAGCGTGGGTCTTGCAAGGTCGGGTCGACTTTGGCGAAACCGTCCTCGCCGATTTCATAGCCCCAGCCGGACTTGTCGGTGTAGGTGCGCTTGCTTGCGTCGTAACCGCTGAACAACCCGTCTTCGAAGCCGTAGTTGGCCTTGACGATGAACGACACGTCCGTATAGGCGCGTACGTATTCGTGCTGGATCTTGTCTTCGGTCAGCAGGTAATTGATCAGCCCGCCCATGAAGGCGATGTCGGTGCCGGTGCGGATCGGTGCGTAATAGTCGGCCACCGAGGCGGTGCGGGTGAAACGCGGGTCGACCACAATCAGCCGCGCCTTGTTGTGGGCTTTGGCTTCGGTCACCCATTTGAAACCGCAAGGGTGCGCTTCCGCGGCGTTGCCACCCATCACCAGAACCAGATTCGCGTTGGCGATATCGGTCCAGTGGTTGGTCATGGCACCACGGCCATACGTCGGGGCAAGACTTGCCACCGTCGGGCCATGTCAGACACGTGCCTGGTTATCAAACCCCAGCATGCCGAGACTGCGAATTACCTTGTGGGTGATGTACCCCGCTTCGTTGGACGATGCCGACGCCGCGAGGAAACCGGTGCTCAGCCAGCGGTTCACCGTTTGCCCTTGAGCGTTCTTCTCGATGAAGTTGGCGTCGCGGTCGGCCTTCATCAGGTCGGCGATGCGATCCAGCGCTTCATCCCAGGAGATTCGCGTCCACTCCGTGGTGCCGGGCTTGCGCACCTGCGGGTACTGGAGACGGCTGGGGCTGTGAATGAAATCGAGCAGGCCTGCGCCTTTGGGGCAGAGGGTGCCGCGATTGACGGGGTGGTCGGCATCGCCTTCGATGTGGATGATGCTCTGGGCGACATTCTTCGCGTTGTCGCCCTGGCTGTACATGATCAAGCCGCAACCGACCGAGCAGTACGGGCAGGTGTTGCGGGTTTCATGGGTATGGGCGAGCTTGAAATGACGCACTTGTTCGGCGAAAGCCGGCGTCGGGGCCATGCCCAGCGCGCCGAGGCTTGAGCCCGCAAGGCCGAGACCAGCGACCTTGAAGAACTGACGACGGTTGAGGTCCATCGTGCACTCCTGATCAGGTGGAAACCCGGTGCGTTGGCCGGGTTTTTCTGGACGATCACGGTGACGGTAACCTATCTACCGCCACTTAGAACTTTAGACAATGTTGCCGTGCGCCGTCTGAAAACCGACCGTCGGCGGCTTGCCGGTCATGCTCTGTTGCGCAATTCGCCAGCGATCAAGGTTGGCGCTTATCATGGCCGCCGGATTAACCCCCTGCCTTTTATGAGACTGAGCATGACTTTCGATTTTGATCAGGTGTTCGACCGCCATGGCACCGGCAGTACCAAATGGAGCCGCTACCCGGCCGACGTGTTGCCGATGTGGGTCGCCGACATGGACTTTGCCGCGCCACCAGCGATCATTCAGGCGCTGCAAAAACGCCTGGAACACCCGATGCTCGGTTACAGCGTGGCTCAGGATGACTTGCGTGACGCCATCGTCGCCGACCTCTGGAACAAGTACGCCTGGCGTGTGCAACCTCAAGAGCTGATATTCCTGCCGGGTATCGAGTCGGGTTTCAACATGGCCCTGCATGCGCTGGTTCAGCCGCAGCAGAACGTGGTCGTGCAGACGCCAAACTACCCGCCGCTGCGCCATGCACCGGGCCACTGGCAGTTGAACAAGGTCGAGCTGGACTTCGACGCGTTGGCCGATGGTACGTACGCGACGCCACTCGAAGCCTTGCGCCAGGCGCTGCAAGGGGGCGGCGCGCTGTTGCTGAGCAACCCGCATAACCCGCTGGGCAAGGTCTTCCCGCGCGAGGAACTGCAAGCGGTCGCCGACATTTGCCTGGAGCAGGACGCCTGGATCATCTCCGACGAGATCCATTCCGAACTGTGCTTCGACGGGCGCGTACACATTCCGACCGCCTCGCTCAGCCCGCAGATCGCCAAGCACACCATCACCCTGATGTCGGCGAGCAAGGCCTACAACATCGCCGGTTTGAAGACGGCGTTCATGATCATTCAAGACGCGGCGCTGCGCCATCGGGTCAACAGCGCCCGTTGCGGCATGGTCGACAGCGTCAACCCGCTGGGCCTGGAAGCCACCCGCGTCGCCTACAGCGAAGGCGGTCCGTGGCTGGCTGAACTCATGGCCTACCTGCAAAGCAATCGGGATTATCTGGTGGAGGCGGTTCGCACGCGGTTGCCGGGTGTGACCATGAACATTCCTCAGGGCACTTACCTGGCGTGGTTCGACTGCACGGCGCTGGGGCTGGATAACCCGCAGCAATTCTTCCTCGAACAGGCCAAGGTCGGGCTGAGCGCAGGGCTGGATTTCGGCGATAACGCCCGGCAGTTCGTGCGCTTGAACTTCGGCTGCCCGCGGGCGCTGCTGGAGGAAGGAATCGCGCGGATGGAGCGTAGTTTGCGTAACCGCTGACTCTTTCACGAACTCAAGAACAACAAGGATCAAATGTGGGAGCGGGCTTGCTCGCGAAGGCGGAGTGTCAGGCGACATCCCTCTTGACTGTAAGGCAGTCTTCGCGAGCAAGCCCGCTCCCACAAGGGATTTGTGTGCTTTTGTGGATTGCGGAAATCCAACCGAACTCAAGACAAAAGACCGGGGTCAACCCTCAACGAGCGCTTGTGGCGCTTGAGTCTTTTGCCTTGAACAGAGGAGATTTCCCGATGACTGACTATCCAAAACCACCCTTCCCCAAACAAAGCCAGCCAGTCCCCGGGGTTCAAACGAAAATGGACCCTTACCCGGATTGTGGCGAGCAGAGCTACAAAGGTTCGGGTCGGCTGGAGGGCAAGATCGCCCTGATCACCGGGGCCGACAGTGGCATCGGCCGTGCGGTGGCGATTGCATTCGCCCGGGAAGGCGCGGATGTGGTGGTTGCCTACTTGAATGAAACTGAAGACGCGCAGGAAACCGCGCGCTGGGTCGAACAGGCCGGTCGTCAATGCCTGCTGCTGCCCGGTGATGTGGCGCAGAAAGCGCACTGCCAGGCGCTGATCGACAAAACGGTCGAGCGCTTTGGCCGGATCGACATTCTGGTCAACAACGCCGCGTTTCAGATGACCCACGAAAACATCGAGGACATCCCGGACGAAGAATGGGTGATGACCTTCGATGTGAACGTCACGGCCATGTTCAGGCTCTGTCAGGCCGCGCTCAAGCACATGAAGCCCGGCAGTTCGATCATCAACACCAGCTCGATCAACTCCGACATGCCCAAGCCGACATTGCTGGCCTACGCGACCACCAAGGGCGCGATTGCCAACTTCACCGGCGGCCTGGCGCAGATGCTCGGCCCGAAAAACATTCGGGTAAACAGCGTGGCACCGGGGCCGATCTGGACGCCGCTGATTGTCTCGACCATGCCCGATGAAGAAGTGCAAAACTTCGGATCGCAAACCCCGCTCGGCCGTCCCGGTCAACCGGTGGAAGTCGCGCCGATTTATGTGCTGCTGGCCTCGGATGAAGCCAGCTACATCACCGGGCAACGGTATGGCGTCACGGGTGGCAAGCCGATGCTTTGATGCTGCTGGCCTGGCCTGCGTTCGGCCCCTGTAGGAGCTGCCGAAGGCTGCGATCTTTTGATTTTGATGTCAGCGAAAGCAAGATCAAAAGATCGCAGCCTTCGGCAGCTCCTACGGGGATCGCGGTGAATCAGGGCTCTTGAGCAATCACCGAAATCTTGCCGTTGCGCTCGATGATGGCGAATTTGATCTGCTCAAGGGTTTCAATACCCTGGCTCGAACGCGCGGCCTCCATGACATCCGCTTCGACCAGTCGCGCATGACGCAGGCGTTTGTGCAGGATCTTGCCGTTCTCGACGATGATCGTCGGCCCACCATCGATCAGCCGCTGCACCCATTGCGAGCGCTGTTTGAGCAATGAAAGCCCGACGTCAATGGCAATCAGCGTAACGATCACCAGCATCGAATTGGTCAGGGAAAAATCATTGCCCAACAGCGCCTGTTGCGTCGCCTCGCCGATGATCATCAGCAGCACGAAATCAAACGTCGTCAGTTCGGCCAGCGAGCGCCGACCGGCGATCTTGAACAGCACCATCAACGCCAGGTACATCACGGCCGCGCGCAATACCGAATCCATAAGTCACCTAAGGGAAAATGAATTGATCCACCTTGACGGGGGCGGCACCGGGCGAGGCGATACGGCTGCGAAACAGTCCCAGCCCATCCCCGCGCAACGTCAGGTAAAGGCTGGCCTGCCCTTGCGCGTCGGTTTGCACCCACAGTTTCATGCCCTGCTCGCCACTGAGTGCACGCACAGGTTCCGGTTGCAGGGTTTCGATGTCGAAGCCTTCCAGCAGTTCTCCAGTCAGCTCCAGTTCAACCGTGGCATCCGGCTGGCCGATCACGCTGAGCTTCATCGGATTGGTCGAGCCATGACGGTGGAACATCTCGTACTCCACCCGTACCTTGCCATCGCTGCCATGAACGTCCCGGGAGCTGAGCGGGCCGCGTGAAAACAAACCGAGCAAGGCCAGCACCACCAGCAGCACCAACACATACCAGCCCCAGCGCTCGAATCGCCAGACCTTGACCTGATACGCCATGTCTTCGCGCACCGGAAAATCGCGGCTGTGGTATTCGGTGCGGCGGGATTCGTCGTTCATTGATTTACCTGATCTTGTTCACCGGCTAGCGCACGTTTATGAAAAAACGACACCCGCTTCAAGGCATGTTCTGCGGCCAGTAACTGAACCTTGCTGCGGGATCCGAAAAACCGGTGCTGGTGAGTGAATACGCGCTTCCCTTGCTCAGTCTGGTACGCCCAGGCGAAACAGATGGTGCCGGCCGGAATCCCGTCGACATCCTCCGGCCCCAGGATGCCGGTGGTGGCCACGGCAACATTGGCGGGACTGTCGAGCAAGGCCCCCAAGGCCATTTCGCGAGCCACTTCGCAACTGGTCAGGTTGAAGGTTTTGATCGTAAGGGGACTGACGTTGAGCAACCGTTGTTTCGCTTCGGGGGAATAAACCACGTAGCCGCTCTCGATCAGATCCCCGCTGCCCGGCACTTCGGCCAGCAAGGTCACAATCTTTCCGGCAGTACAGGACTCGGCCGTTGTCAGACGCAACTTGTGTTGCCGCAAATATTCGACGACGGTTTGGCTGACGCTCATGACCAGGCATCCAGCAAGAGGAACTGCTCGGTTGACCTTCGACGCTTGCAAACATTCCCTCGGGCAGACCGCCCATGACGCCCCTGATAAAAAATGAACCCCCGGCGATGGATGCACCTCAATACTTCTAGGGGCCCCTATGCCGGGCCGCTCGCTATCTGGAGGTCGTCATGTCCGCACCTTTCGTCAGGCTGTTCACTCAGCCCAATTTCGTCTGGACAGATATTCGTAAGGAAGAGGAAGCGCATCCGCGCCATTACCTCGCTCATTTGCTGTTGCTCGCCCTGATCCCCGCCGTGTGCCTGTTTATCGGGACCACCTACGTCGGCTGGAGCCTGGCCGAGAACGAAACGGTCAAGCTCAGTACCACCAGCGCCCTGCAACTCTGCGGGCTGCTGTACCTGAGCATTATTGCCGGCGTGGTGCTGATGGGGCTGTTCATCCGCTGGATGTCGCGCACCTTCGACTCACGCCCCAACGTCAATCAGTGCATCGGTTTTGCCGCCTACACCGTCACCCCGTTCTTCCTCGCAGGTATCGCCGGGCTCTACCCGAGCCGCTGGCTGGCGATCACCGTCCTGGGGGCCGCCTCCCTCTATTCGACGTTTCTGCTGTTCGTCGGTTTGCCGATCTTCATGCACGAGCGCAAAGAGGAAGGCTTGCTGAATGCGGCGAGCGTATGGGGCGTCGGGCTATTGGTGCTGGTGACTATCCTGGTGGAGATGATTCTGCTCTGGTTCAACTATCTGGGGCCTGAGTACGTGCGCGTGACCGGCGTGTGACTCTCCTGATTCCGCCATCCGCCGGCGGTCGGCGGCACACCTCCGAGAACCGGGCATGAGCTTCATTGTATGGGTGGCGGTGTTGGGTGCGGTGCTGCTGACCCTGGCACTGACCTCGTCCTATCTGCGCTGGATGCCGGTGACCACGTCGGCGGTGTGCCTGGCGCTGGGCGTGGCAATCGGTCCGGCGGGCCTGGGCTGGCTGAAGCTGGACATCAAGGACGCGGCGGTCTGGATGGAGCACCTGACTGAGGTCGCGGTGCTCTTTTCGCTGTTTGTCTGCGGACTCAAATTGCGCCTGCCGCTCAAGGATCGCCAATGGCGAATAGCGTTTGGCCTGGCGGGACCGGTGATGATCCTGACCATCATTGGCGTGGGCCTGTTGCTGCATTACGGCTTCGCCGTGGCCTGGGGGCCGTCGCTGCTGATCGGGGCGATTCTGGCCCCCACCGATCCGGTACTGGCCTCGCTGGTGCAGGTCAACGACGCCAGGGATTACGATTCGGTGCGTTTCGGGCTCTCCGGTGAGGCGGGCCTCAACGACGGCATCGCCTTCCCCTTCGTGATCCTCGGTTTGTTGTTTGTGCAACAGAGCGGCAATAGCGAGGCCTGGCTCGGTGAGTGGGCATTGAAAAGTGTGCTGTGGGCCGTGCCTGCCGGTTTGTTCACCGGTTACTGGATGGGCCACGGCATCGGTCGCTTGACCTTGTCGATGCGCATCCGCAATGCCGACAGCACCATTTCTCCCAACGATTACCTGACCCTGGCCCTGATCGCCCTCGCTTATGTCGCGGCCGAGGAGATACATGCCTATGGCTTTTTGTCGGTATTCGCCGCCGGCCTTGGGTTGCGGCAGGCCGAAGTCAAATCCACCGGTGACGCCCAGATGCCCGCCGAGCATCTGGTGCAACCGGTGGTCGGTCACCAGAACGTCGAACCTGAGGCCGCCGTCCACGGCGATGTGGCGAATCTGCCAGAAACCCAAGTCGCGGCCGGCATCATGATGGGCGACATGCTGGCATTCGGCAGTTTGGTGGAACGCGCCATGGAAGTGTTTCTGGTCACCCTGCTGGGCGTGGTGCTGGTGGGCCACTGGGATTGGCGAGCGTTGGTGGTAGCGCTGGTGTTGTTCTGTGCCATTCGGCCCTTGTGCGTATGGCTCATGCCGTGGGGGCGCTTGCTGGACAGCCGTCAGCGGTTGTTGATCGGCTGGTTCGGGATTCGCGGGATCGGGAGCTTTTATTACCTGTTCTACGCCTTGAACCATGACCTCGGTCCGGCGGCGGCAACGCTGTGCACCGACCTGACGTTGTCGGTGGTGGCGCTGAGCATTCTGGCGCATGGCATCAGTACTCAACCGATGCTGGCTCGTTATGAGCGGCGCAATCAGCAGGACGTCTGACGGTTTCCTCCTTCGGTCAACCTGCATTGAGCAGCAACGAATATTCATGCAGGTTGCACGACAAACGTCGTTTCTATTCGATCGCATCCCACTGTTTTTTATGGCTTTTTGGTAATCCTTGAAACAGGCACGAGAAATGCTCCAGCAGTGTGAGCGACAACGGCAGGAAGACCGTTTGCGCATGACCCGTGACTAAACAAGAGGTTTGACCATGAACGCCATTGAGCTGTTGAAAGCCGACCATGAACGCGTAAAAGGCATCCTGGCCCAGTTGAGTGAGTCCACCGAGCGTGGGGTTAAAAAGCGCACCGAGTTGCTGGCCAAACTGGAAATGGAAATCAAGATCCATACCCGTCTGGAAGAGGAAGTCTTGTATCCGGCGTATAAAAAAGCCGGCGGCAAGGAGCAGGACATCATGTATTACGAAGCCAAGGAAGAACATCGCACCGTCGATACGCTGGTGCTTCCCGACCTGAAAACCACTGATCCCTCTACCGTCGAATTTGCCGGTCGAGTGAAAGTGGTCAAGGAGTTGCTGGAACATCACATTGAAGAAGAGGAAAAGGAAATGTTTCCTCAGGCCAAAAAACTGCTGGGCAAAACGACGCTCGACGAATTGGGTGCAGAGATGGAAAGCCTGAAAGCCCGATACAAAAAAGAGCTGGGCGTGCCCAATCTCGCTGCTTGATGGGGGAATAGCAAAGCCCGGCGATACTTACGAGAGTCTTGAGTCAGTGAGAAACCTGTGGTGAGAGAGCTTTCTCCCGCTTGAGTGCGTAGCACTCACAAAAAATCGGCAATGGTTGTCAGATTTTTGGGGCCGCTGCGCAGCCCGGCGCGAGCAAGCTCGCTCGCCACAAAGGAGCACCACCATGCCCCGAATGGAAGGTGTCACTTCATCGCCAAGGCAATGACTTCCACCAGATTAAGTTGGGTAAAAGGCTTGGACAGGCGTGGAAGTCTGGCCGCGAAGCCTTCCAGGCGCTCGGCGTAACCGGTAGCGAGGATGATCGGCAGGTGTGGTCTTATCACCCGAATAGCCTGCGCCAATTGAGCGCCACTCATCTTGGGCATGACCATGTCCGTAATGACCAGGTCAAAATCGTGCTCGCTGTCGAACAGCCCCAGTGCCTGTGCGCCGGACGCTGCACTGATCACCCGATGGCCCAGGTCCTCAAGCAACAGGCTGGTACTGGTCAACACCAGACTGTCGTCGTCCACGACCAATACACACAAACGAGGCACCCGCGACATGACGGCCTCCTCAATAGCGGGTTCGGTGGTCGAATCGGCTAGCGCAACGGGTAACCAGAGTTCGGCGGTGGTGCCGATATCCTTCTGGCTTTTCAGAATGAAGCGTCCACCCAGTTGTTCAGTAAACCCGTGAACCATCGACAACCCCAGGCCAGTGCCTTTGCCGACGCCTTTTGTGGTGAAGAAAGGGTCCATTGCCGACGCCAGGGTAGCGTCATCCATGCCCTCCCCTATATCCGTGACACTCAGGCAGACATAGCGGCCTGGCGCCAAGGCTAATTTCGCCTGATCGCAGATCTCTTCGGTCTGTGCGCTGATGACAAGTTTCCCACCGTCGGGCATGGCATCGCGGGCGTTGGTCGCCAGGTTCAGTACCGCCAGTTCGAGCTGATTGACGTCGGCCATGACCGGTTCAAGTCCAGGCGCAAAGCGCGTTTCTATGCTCACCGAAGGCCCCAGAGAGCTGCGCAATAGCCCGGTAATCCCCTGAATCAGAGTCGGGATTTCGACGGATTCGGTCTTGAGCTCCTGACGCCTGGCAAATGCCAGCATGCGCTGGGTCAAGGAAACACCACGCAAGGCGCCTTGAGTGGCGTTGTCGAGCAAACGGGTAATTCTCGGGTCGTCCGCCGCACGTTTGCGAACGACTTCCAGATTGCCAAGGATAACGGTCAGCAGATTATTGAAGTCGTGGGCAATCCCCCCGCTGAGTTGACCGATGGCCTGCATTTTCTGCGCCTGAAACAACGCTTCGCGGGTTTTTTCAAGCGCTTGCTGGGCTTGGGTGACCTCGGTGATGTCCCGAGTGATCTTGGCAAATCCAAGCAACGTACCGGTGTCGCCCCAAATCGGATCGACGACAACATGCGCAAAAAACCGTGTGCCATCCTTGCGTACGCGCCAGGCCTTGTTTTCAAATCGCCCCTCGCGCGTAGCAATCGCCAGCGCCCGTTGCGGTTCACCGGCTTCGCGGTCTTCAGGGGTGTAAAACATCGAGAAATGCTGGCCGATCACTTCTTCGGGGCGATATCCCTTGATTCGCTGAGCCCCCAGATTCCAGTTGGTCAAACGTCCATCCGGGGCGAGCATGTAGATGGCGTAGTCGGTGACGCTCTGCACCAGTAGCCGGAACTGCTGCTCACTTTGTTTGAGGGTTTCTTCGGCCATTTTGCGGTCGGTCAAATCCCGGGTGATCTTGGCAAAACCCAGCAATTTTCCCGACGGATCCAGAATGGGATCGATGATGACGTGGGACCAGAAATGCGTGCCGTCCTTGCGAACCCGCCAGCCTTCACCCTCGAAACGCCCTTCGTGAATAGCGGTATCAAGGGCGCGCTGAGGCAAACCGGCCTTGCGGTCCTCCTCGGTATAAAAACGCGAGAAATGCTGACCGAGAATCTCCGCTTCCTCATACCCTTTGAAACGCTTGGCGCCAGCGTTCCAACTGGTGATGATGCCGTCAGGGTCGATCATGTAGATCGCGTAGTCGACCACGGCATCGATCAGCAGACGAAAGCGCATCTCCTCGATGGCATTGGTCTTGGTCCGGTCATCGCTCATGGATCCCTGTCCTTGTTGTTGTTCTTCTGGAGTATGCGACAAACCGCACGTTTGGAAATTCAAAAAAACCAATACGTTGGTATGCCGCAGTGGCGCGATGGATTATCGGTACACGTATTTGACGATATAGGCGTATAGATCGTTGTAGACAAAGTCCGGCACGTGCTCAGCGTAGGTTTGCGTTTTGAGCAGTGCCAGATGACACTCTTTTATCATTTCGTCGCGATCACTCATGGTGTAGATGTGATTGTCTACGATCGTCCCGTAAGCGCTGTACATATAAGGCGCCGTTGTTCCGGTGATGGTCAAGCTCCCGTCGGCGGCTTTGGTATAAGTACTTTGAGCGCGCAAGGTCCGTTCCTTCAACGCCCCGAACCCTCGCTCGTACAAGGTGATTTGCGAGCCGCTGACCGCTTTGGCGGCCGTTTCGAAGGCCAGGATGATCGCTAGCGCGTTACTCATGCTGGCATTCAGCATCGACACCGTGACGAACCTTTCCATTTCCTGCTTTTCCAGGCTCTTGAGCGCTCTTTTGATGCTCGATGCATGAGCGAACTCTTGATTGCAGGCAACAATATGAGTCTCGAATTGGTAACCGGCTGCCGTTGCCATCGGTGGAAAGGCGGCGAAATCGATACTGTCGAAGGCACACTCCATGATGATGTTGTATTTGCGCTTGAATGCCTCCTCGAAGATCTTCGCGCTGACCTCCCTGACGAAAGCCTCCGTATGCTCATAAGCGTGCAGGACACCGAGTTTGATCATCTCGGCGTATTGAGGGTGTTTTTCTCGGTAGTCGGGTAGATACAGACGAACATACTTGTCATAGCGGTTGGAGGGCAGAAGGGTTTTTTCCAGCAGATACGTTTTACCTGACCCTTGCAGTCCGGCAACGATCAGCATTTTGGGGATTGCCTCGGCAGTGATGCCGGTGAACAGCGTCGCGGTGATTTCAGTGAATGCTGCAGTGACTTGGTCTGGGGTGTAAGTGTAGTTCGGGGCTACATTCGGGGCTGCTGACATACCTTGATTTCCTTATCAAAGATTCGCTTGAAAGTGATTGCTGCCTTTTTGAATAAAGCGCTGATTCGTTGTTTGTTCAAATGAGCGTGTCTTTCAAGATATGTCGCTGTTTTATAACGTAATAATTCCTACAAGCCAGAAGGAAAATGCGTCGATTCAACTGACCACCAGCGCGGCAACAATTGCTTGACCTTGCTCTCGCCAAACCGGTCATCGATCAGCATCACCACCCCTTGATCCTGCTGGGTGCGGATCACCCGCCCCGCTGCTTGCACGACTTTCTGCACGCCAGGAAACAGGTAGGTGTAGTCATAACCGGCACCGAAAATCGCCGCCATGCGCTGTTTCATCTGTTCGTTGACCGGATTCAGTTGCGCCAGCCCCAGGGTGGCAATGAAAGCACCAATCAACCGCGCGCCGGGTAAATCGATGCCTTCGCCGAATGCTCCACCCAGCACCGCAAACCCTACGCCCTGACTATGGACGGTGAATTGATCGAGAAACGCCTGACGCGGCCCTTCCCCCATTCCCCGGGACTGCGACCACAGCGTGATGTGCGGATGCCGTTCGGCCAGCAACTGGGCCACTTGCTGCAAGTAATCGAAACTGCTGAAAAACGCCAAATAGTTACCGGGGCGTTGGGTGAACTGTTTGGCGATCAGCTCGACGATGGGCTCAAGGGATGCCTGACGATGGACATAGCGGGTCGAAATCTGGCTGACGATATGCACTTGCAGCTGTTCGGCGCTGAACGGCGACTCCACATCGATCCAGACTGTATTCGCCGGTGTTCCCAGCAAATCGGCGTAGTAATGCCGAGGGCTCAGGGTGGCGGAAAACAACACGGCGCTACGCGCAGCAGTCAGGCGCGGGCGAATGAAAGCGGCGGGCACCACATTGCGCAGGCACAGCTGCGACAGGTTGCGCTTGCGGTCGAGGTCGCGTTTGCTGATGTCGAACAGGAAATGCTCATCGAACAGTTCAGCCACGCGGCCGAATTGCAGCATGTCGAAGTAAAAATTCTGCAACCCGCTGTCCAGACCCTGAGGGTGATCGTTGAGGTAGTCGCCGATGCTCGCGCAGCATAAGGACAGCGCCTGAAGCAGTTTTTCCGGGGCTTTGTCGTAGGCTTGATAGGGGCTCAGTTGCTGATCATGCAGGGCATTCCATTCACGATTGACCCGTTGCAAGGATCTCTTCAGTGGCTCAGGCGCAGTTTTTCGCACGCTGTTCAACGTCGCCTGGTCGAGGCTGGCGCTGTACATCTGCCGGCCACGCTCCACCAGATTGTGGGCTTCGTCCACCAGCACCGCGACTTTCCAGTTATTGGCCTGGGCCAGCCCGAACAGCAACGCACTGAAGTCGAAATAGTAGTTGTAGTCAGCGACCACCACGTCCGCCCAGCGGGCCATTTCCTGGCTGAGGTAGTAGGGGCAGATCTCATGCTGCAGGGCAACCTCGCGCAACGCACTCTGGTTCAGCAGGCTCAGTTGGCTGGCGGCCTGACGCGCGGCGGGCAAACGATCATAAAAACCCTGGGCCAACGGGCAGGACTCGCCATGGCAGGCCTTGTCCGGGTGCTCGCAAGCCTTGTCCCGGGCGATCATCTCGAGGACTCGCAAGGGCGGAGCGTCGGCGCTGTCGAGGATGACCTGCGCGGCGTCCAGCGCCAATTTGCGCCCCGGGGTTTTCGCCGTAAGGAAAAACACCTTGTCCAGTTGTTGCGGTGCCAGGGCCTTGAGCATCGGGAACAGCGTGCCGACCGTCTTGCCGATACCGGTCGGTGCCTGGGCCATCAGGCAGCGACCGGTGCTGACAGCCTTGAACACCGATTCGGCCAGATGCCGTTGCCCGGGACGAAAATCGGTATGAGGAAATGCCAGCTGTTGCGCCGCCAGATTGCGCCCTTCGCGATGGGCCATTTCCTGCTCGGCCCAGTGCAGGAACAACCCGCAACGGTGTTCGAAAAACAGCTGTAGTTCGGCGGCGCTGAAGGTCTCGACCAGGCAGGTTTCCTTTTCGCTGACGATGTCGAAGTACACCAGCGCCAGATTAATCTGCTCCAACTGCAGTTTCTGGCACATCAACCCACCGTAGATCTTCGCCTGCGCCCAATGCAGCTGCCGGTGGTTGGCCGGTTGCTTGCTCAGGTCGCCACGGTAGGTTTTGACTTCTTCGAGGCAGTTTTGCGCCGGATCGTAGCCGTCCGCCCGGCCCTTCACCGTCAAGGTTCGATACTGGCCCTCAAGCGCGACCTCGCTCTGGTAACCCTCGCTGCGCCGTGACGCCACGGTGCGATGCCCGACGATGCCTTCCAGCGCAGTCGGTGACGGGGTGAAGCGCAGGTCGAGGTCGCCGACCTTGGCGGTGAATTCACACAGCGCCCGCACCGCAATGCTGTAGCTCACGCGCCCTGCTCCGCCCATTGCACGTAGCACACGGCGATCGGCATCTGGTGCTCGTGACAGAATTCCAGCCAGCGTAATTGATTGTCTTGCAACCGATCGCCGGGGCCTTTGACTTCGATCATGCGGTAGGTTTTGTCTTGTGGCCAAAACTGAATCAGGTCCGGCATGCCGGCGCGGTTGGCCTTGATGTCGAGCAACAGTCGATTGAACCAGTGCTTGAGGTGTTCGGCAGGCAGACAGTCGAGTGCCTGCTCCAGCAGTTCCTCGCTCAGCACGCCCCAAAAGACGAACGGTGACTGCACGCCCCACTTGGCGCTGTAACGCTCGCGAACCGTTTGCACATAACGCCCGTCATCGAGTTCGGCCAGGCAGGCCTGGAACAGATCCGCGCGCCGCGCATGAAAATCTTCGTTGAGCAGGTCCACCGGCCCGCGCTGGAACGGGTGAAAAAACGCCCCCGGCAACGGCGCGAAGATTGCCGGCCAGCACAGCAGCCCGAACAGTGAATTGATCAGGCTGTTCTCGACGTAATGCACCGGCGCCGACTCGTCCGCCAGGTGGGCCTGAACGTAAGACTCCACCGACAACGCCGGATCGTGCCTGGGCAGTTGCAGGTCCAGACGCTGCATGGCCCGAGGAGCTGGCCGCTTGATCGGCGGCCCGCCCAGTTTGCGCCGCAATCTGGGCAGCACACGCGATAGATGCTGATGCTCGGCAGCGCTTTCAGGGGCTTGCTCGGCGTGGATGGCCAGGTCCATCGCCAGTTGGTATTCAGCACAGCGCTCCAGCACGCGAATCAGCCGTAGACGCGCGCCGGGGTAGGCGCATTCGCGGTAAAGGCTCAGGGAGGTGGAAAAATCCGCGACGCGCTCGCAGTGCTGACCGATCTGGAACAGCAGTTTGCCGCGACGTCTTTGCAGCCAGGGATTGTCGAGCGGCAGACCGTTGATCTGCTCGACAATGTCCGCCACGTCTTCACCGGCCTCGAAACGCTGCTGATAGCTGTGCAGAAACAGACAGGCATCGACGTCCTCGCGACTGCGCAACCCTCGGGACTCGGTGCAGAACTCGACTTTTTCGTAGGTAAAGATGCCCAGGTCGGCCAGCACGAACTCCGACCAGTCTTGGTAGAGGTTGCCAAAGAACATCAGCCGCAGCCGGTCGCACAGGCCCATGACGGTCAGGCTGAACAACCGGTCATTCAGTGCCGGACACCATTGGGCAAAACTTTGCGCTTCGGGAAACTGCTCGCTCAGGGTCGGCAGCCAATCGGTCTTTTTGCCCTTGGGCTGATCGATGGCGCTGCCAAAGCACTGCAGAATCTCGGCCTTGAGCAACACCTCGAACAAGTCCTCGATGTGCAATGGCGACTGCTCATCGATCCAGCCCGATGCCAGCAGCGGCGCCGCAGCGCTGTCGATGTCGCCGATCTCGACGTAACTCAATTTACCGGCCCTGAAATGCACGCCCTTGCGCATCACCAGTCTGACCAGCAAGGCCTGGGACTCGCGGGGCAGTCGATTGAAGTCGCAGATGAAATCCTGCTCCTCGACGCTCAACACATCGGCATAACGATGCTCAAGCCAATCAAGCACTTGCATGAAGTTGTTCAAGTAATAGAACGGATCATCGAGAGGATTTACAATCACGGGCAAAAGGGCCATGGCAAACGAGTACTGGTTATGCGTACAGATACCAGCTATGCCCCACCCGGTGCAAACGGAAAAGGATCAGTGGCGACGCTATTCGGCAATTTTCGGGTGACCATCGAACTTTCTGCCATTCCATCGCACCAACCGCGTTAGAGGCACAGCGACGATTGACCTCAAGCGAGGCTGCCGCGCTGTTTTTATTCAGTGATGAGAGGTGTGTATGAATATCAAGACTCTGGGTTTGCCCCTGGCAGTAGCGGCCTTTTTGGCCCTGGCCGGCTGCTCGACGCCAACGGTCGTGACCCTGCAGAACGGCACCCAGTATTTGACCAAGGACATGCCGAACACCAAAACCAAGGACGGCTTCTTTGAATTCGAAGATATTTCCGGGGCGAAGGTGAAAGTCCGGGCGGATGACGTGGCCACGGTTCGCAAGGAAGACTGATCTCCCTTGGCGGTAAGCTAAGCGACGCAAATCCTGTGGGAGCGTGGCTTGCCCGCGAAGAATGCACCGCGGTTTTTCAGGTATTACGCGTCATCGTTCTTCGCGGGCAAGCCACGCTCCCACAGGTTCTGCGTTTTAACTTACCGGCATTAGCGCTGCCCGCTTTGGTTTGGTCTTTAAAGCGCTTCTGCAATCGCCTTTCCGACCTCCTGGGTCGAGCCCTTCCCGCCCAGATCCGGCGTGATCGGCCCCTCGGCAATCACCCGTTCGATCGCCTGCAGAATCCCGTCGTGCGCGGCGCGATAGCGCTCATCACCGTTCCCCAGAAAATCCAGCATCAACGCACCGGACCAGATCATGGCGATCGGGTTGGCGGTGTTGCGCCCGTAGATGTCCGGGGCCGAACCATGCACCGGTTCGAACAGCGACGGAAAACGCCGCTCGGGATCAAGGTTGGCCGACGGCGCAATGCCGATGGTACCGGCGCAAGCCGGACCGAGGTCGGACAGGATGTCGCCGAACAGGTTCGACGCCACCACCACATCGAACCGGTCCGGTTGCAGCACAAAACGCGCGCAGAGGATGTCGATGTGTTGCTTGTCCCAGGTGATGTCCGGGTACTGCGCGGCCATCAACGCCGTGCGCTCGTCCCAGTACGGCATGCTGATGGAAATCCCGTTGGACTTGGTCGCCGCCGTCAGGCGCTTGCGCGGTCGGGTCTGGGCCAGGTCGAAGGCGAACTTGAGAATCCGGTCCACGCCACGCCGGGTGAACACCGACTCTTGCAGCACGAATTCATGCTCGGTGCCTTCAAACATCTTGCCGCCGACCGAGGAATACTCGCCCTCGGTGTTCTCGCGGATCACCACGAAATCGATGTCGCCCGGTTTGCGTCCGGCCAGCGGGCACGGTACGCCGGGAAACAGCCGCACCGGGCGAATGTTCACGTACTGGTCGAAGTCGCGGCGAAACTTCAGCAGCGAGCCCCACAGGGAAATGTGGTCCGGCACCTTGTCCGGCCAGCCCACGGCGCCGAAGTAGATGGCGTCGAAACCCTTGAGCTGCTCGAACCAGTCATCGGGCATCATCTGCCCGTGTTCCAGGTAGTAATCACAGTGAGCCCAGTCGAGCACTTCGATGCTCAAATCCAGCTGCCACTTCTTCGCGGCCTGCTCCAATACCCGCAATCCTTCCGGCAGGACTTCCTTGCCGATGCCATCGCCGGCAATCGCGGCGATTCTGAATGGTTTACTCATTAATCATGCCTCGCAAAATGGCTGTGCAATCGTTATCACAGCCCGCCGATGTGGAAGGCTTTGACTTCAAGGTATTCGTCCAGGCCGTACTTGCTGCCTTCACGGCCAACGCCCGACTGCTTGATGCCGCCGAACGGCGCGACTTCCATGGAAATGATCCCGGTGTTGAGACCGACCATGCCGAACTCCAGCGCCTCGCCGAAACGCCAGGAACGGCGCAAGTCCTGAGTGAAATAGTAGGCGCCCAGACCATAAGGCGTGGCATTGGCCAATGCGAGCGCTTCGGCTTCATCGGTAAAACGCATCAACGGCGCCACCGGGCCGAAGGTTTCTTCGTTGGCCAGGAGCATGCCGGCGTGGGTGTCGCCGAGGACGGTTGGCTGAACGAACTGGTTGTCGCCTTCGGGAATACCGCCGCAGAGCAAACGCGCACCCTGGCTCAGGGCATCGTCGATGTGCCGGGCGACCTTGCTCACCGCTGCCGGATTGATCAGCGGGCCGATGGTGACGTCGGCGTCAAGGCCATTGCCGACTTTGAGCTTGCCCACCTCCTCCACCAAACGCTGGGCGAAGCGCTCGTAGATGCCGTCCTGCACCAGAATGCGGTTGGCGCAGACGCAGGTCTGCCCGGCATTGCGGAATTTGCTGAGCATGATGCCGGCGACTGCCTGCTCCAGATCGGCGTCGTCGAACACGATGAATGGCGCGTTGCCGCCCAGTTCCAGGCTCAAGCGTTTGATGTGTTCGGCGCTCTGGCGCATCAGCAGACGACCGACCGCGGTGGAGCCGGTGAAGGAGATTTTGCGCACCGTCGGGTTGCCGGTCAGCTCTTCGCCGATGCCGGCGGGCATCCCGGTCAACACGTTGAATACCCCGGCCGGAATGCCGACGCGCTCGGCCAGCACCGCCAGGGCCAGGGCCGACAGCGGGGTCAGGTCCGAAGGTTTGACGATGATAGGGCATCCGGCAGCCAAGGCCGGCGCGCACTTGCGCGTGATCATCGCGTTGGGGAAATTCCACGGGGTGATGGCGGCGCACACGCCAACCGGTTGCTTGAGCGTCAGCAGGCGGCGGTCGCCACTGGGGGCCGGCATGGTTTCGCCGTAGACCCGGCGGGCCTCTTCGGCGAACCACTTGACGAAGCCGGCGCCGTAGCGGATTTCGCCCTTGGCCTCGTTCAGCGGTTTGCCCTGCTCGCAGGTCATGATCAAGGCGAGGTCATCGAGGTTGTCGATCATCGCCAGATACCAGCGCTCCAGCAGCGCCGCACGTTCCGCCGCCGGGCGTGCGCGCCATGCAGGCCAGGCGCGTTCGGCAGCTTCGATGGCACGCCGGGTTTCCGCGCCTTGCATGGCCGGGACTCGGGCGAGCAATTGGCCGGTGGCCGGGTCGATGACGTCCAGGGTTGCGGCGTTATCGGCGCCGATCCACTGACCGTCGAGGTAAGCGAGTTCTGCCAAAAGGCTGGGGTCTTTCAAACGATTCTTGAGCATGGTCGAGTCCTGATCCGAGACCTTTCCAGTCTAGGGAGGTGCCACGGATGAGGATGCTGAAAGCGTTTGATGGGCAGTGTTGGATGCTGAAATTTGCGGTGGGACGGCAGGCTCTACCGAGGGGCATGGCCCTTCAGACAAACACAAAACCCATGTGGGAGCGAGCCTGCTCGCGATAGCGGTGGATCAGGCAACATTGATGTTGATTGATAAATTGCAATCGCGAGCAGGCTCGCTCCCACATTTGATTTTTTACAACTTCAGGGAACCGAGCAGGCCCTCAAGAAACCGCTCCCCAGCCTCCATCTGGCTGATCTCGATAAACTCGTCCGGCTTGTGCGCCTGTTCGATCGAGCCCGGGCCGCAGACCACCACGGGCACATCCAGACGCTGTTTGAACAACCCGCCCTCGGTGCCGAACGAGACTTTGGCGGTGCCGGTGTCCGGGGCGGCAAAGTTTTTCAGGAAGCGCACCGCTTCGACGCTTGGGTGGGTATCGAGGCCGGGATAGACGTTGACCGTTTCAATTTCGATCGCTGCGACACTGGACAGCTTTTTCGCCTCGCGCACGATCACTTCGGCACGCTCGCGCATCTGTTCCAGGAACTGATCAAGATTGTCCGCCGGCAAGTTGCGCACTTCGAAATCCAGGGTGCACAGGTTGGGCACGATGTTCAGCGCCTTGCCGCCGACAATCTGCCCGACATGCACAGTGCTATAAGGCACGTCGTAGTCGGCATCCTGCGCGCCCTGCGCTTGCAGTTGCTGCTGGCTCTGGCGCAGTGCCGCGATGAAATCGCACGCCACGTGAATCGCGTTGACCGAACGCGGTGCCAGGGAGGAATGGGCCTCCAGCCCACGGCAGTAAGTGCGATAAGAACCCTTGCCCTTGTGCCCCAGCACGAACTGCATATTGGTCGGCTCACCGATCAGGCACAAAAACGGCCGCACCGGCGCCAGGTGTAGCACGTCGAGCAAACGTCGAACACCGACGCAACCAGTCTCTTCGTCATGGGACAGGGCGATTTGAAGCGGTCGGCTCAAGGAATGGTCGGCGGCATCGAGCATGGCGTCGATCGCCAAAGCAATAAACCCCTTCATGTCGCAACTGCCACGGCCGTAAATCCGCCCGTCCTGCACCGTCGCCTGAAACGCTGGAAAGGTCCAGGCCTGCCCCGCTGCCGGCACTACATCGGTGTGCCCGGACAGCAAAATCCCCGGCAATTCCTTGGGGCCGGTGCTGGCGAACAGATTGGCCTTTTTGCCTGTTTCGTCCTTGACGATCAGCGACTCGATGCCCTTGCTCAGCAACAGGTCGCGCACGTACTCGATCAGGCCCATGTTCGACTCCGACGATACGGTGTCGAAGGCCATCAGGCGTTTGAGAATTTCCAGTACACGGGGTTTCATGAGGCCCTGCTCCTTTGCTCAGTTGTCCGTTGCTCGGCTGAAGGGGCGAACCGGCGGATGGAGAACGGCTCAATCGAGGTGCTAGTGCTGCCGGTGCTGATCAGTTCAGCCATCACGTCGCCGACGCCGGGGCCGAGCTGGAAGCCGTGACCGCAGAAGCCGAACGCGTAGTACAAGCCGTCAACGTTGCCGCTCGGTCCCATCACCGGCAGGGAATCGGGTAGATAGCCTTCGATGCCGCTCCACACACGGATGATGTTCAGGTTGCCGACACCCGGCAGCAGGCGACGCATCTGGTCCATCTGATTGAGAATACTGCGCGGCTCGACATAGGCGCGGCGGTTGAGCATGTCCGGTTTGCTCCGGTAACCGCCGCCGATGATGATGTTGCCGCGCGGAATTTGCCGGAAGTAGATCACTTCCTCGGGAATTTTGGTGTACACGCCAATCACCGTTGGCAAGGCGTAGGGCACCGGTTCGGTCACGGCCATTTGCGGGCCGTGGGTGTCCAGCGGCACCGGTTCGCCGAACTGCGCCGAGAGTTTCTGGCCCCAGGCACCGGCCGTGATCAGCAAGCGCTCGGCGATGAATTGACGGCCATCGGTGGTGGTCACCGTGAACTCGCCGCCGACCTTCTGCACGTCGGCGACTTCGGTCTGTTCCTCGATCCGCGCTCCGAGGCGTCGTGCCGCCCGGGCGAAGGCCGGCGCGGCCAGACGCGGGTTGGCGTGGCCATCATGAGGCGCATAGGAACCGCCCTTCACATCCGGCCCGAGGAACGGGAAGCGCTCGTGCAGCTCAGCGCCGCGATAGATCTTCAAATCCAGCTGCGCCGCCTCGGGCGCCGCTGCGTAGGCTTCCAGCTCAGGGATTTCGTCTTCGCGATAACACACGCGCATGTGCCCGCTGGCGATGAACTCGAGGTCGTCGTCGATCAATTCCGGCAGGCGTTTCCACAACGCCCAGGATCGATTGGCCAACTCCAGTTGACCGAGAAATCGCCCCTGACGCCGGACATTGCCGAAGTTCACCCCGCTGGCGTACTGACCGATCTGGTCGCGTTCCAGCAGAATCACCGACTGCCCGCGCTGGCGCAGGAAAAACGCCGCCGCCGAGCCCATCAGGCCGCCGCCGACAATCACCACATCGGCTTTGTGTAGCGTCATGGCGACACCTCCTCGGTGAGCATCGAAAGGGGTTTGACCGGCGCCTGGCCACGCTGCCGACCGACCTGTTGCACACTGACGCCCGCAGCGGCGGCAATCACTTCGGCCCCGGCCTGGGAGCAATAACGGCCCTGACAGCGGCCCATGCCGACCCGACTGAAGGCCTTGGCCCGATTGACTTCACAGGCGCCCTTCTCGCTCACGGTGCGGCGCAACTCGCCGGCACTGATCATCTCGCAGCGGCAGACGATGGCTGAATCCGGTAGCGCTTTGGCTTGCGCCGCAGGCCAGGGAAACGCCTGGGCCAGGCCGAGGCGAAACTGATCCATCACCGCCAAGGCGTGCCGTTGTTCGTCGCGCAACCCGACGTTCACCGGTTGCTGCAAATCTTCCAGCAACGCCATCGCCACCAATCGCCCGGCATGCTCGGCGGCATCGGCACCGCGAATCTTCGAACCGTCCCCGGCGGCATACACACCGCTGACCGAGGTCCGGCCCGCTTCATCGACGGCCAGCCACCATTGGCTGGAAGCCTCGTCAAAACGCATGCGGCAACCTGCCAGGTCGGCCAATTGGGTTTCCGGGCGCAAGTGATAACCCAAGGCCACGGCATCGCAATCGATCGTCAGGGTTTCGCCTTTCGCCGTGCTGATCCGCACACCACTGACCCCGCTGGCGGCGTTCCCCAGCACTTGCAGGGGGTTGATCCCCAAGTGCACCGGGATCTTCGCCCGATAAAGCTGCGCCAGCAGTTTCATCCCGGTGAACAGCAACCCCGGCCGCGCCAACAACTTGGGCAAGGCGCCGATCCGTTTACTTAGCGGCGAAGTATCGAGCACCGCCGCAACCGTGGCTCCGGCTTTGACGTATTGACTGGCAACCAGATACAGCAACGGCCCGCTACCCATGAACGCCACGCGGTGGCCGATGGAAACCGCCTGGGACTTCAGTGCGATCTGCGCCCCGCCGAGGCTGTAGGTACCCGCCAACTGCCAGCCTTCAATCGGCATCAAACGGTCGGTGGCGCCGGTACAGAGGATCAGTTCGTCGTAATCCACCGTCGAGTGCTTGCCCTGACTGACGCAGCACAATTGCCCCGGCGTCAGGTTCCACACAAGGGTGTCCGGACGGTAGTCGATCTGCCCGCGCAAGCGGTCGAAGCTCTGGTGCAAATCCTTGGCCTTGGCGGCTTCGGTGCCATACAAGGTGACGTAGTCCCGGGTAAACCCTTCAGGCTGGCGACGGTAGATCTGCCCGCCATCCCGGCGATTCTCGTCGATCAGGATCGGTTTGAGGCCGGCCGCCAACAGCGTCTCGGCACAGCGAATGCCGGCCGGCCCGGCCCCGACGATAACGACCCGATGAGTGCTCAGCCGTGCAGTGGCCATATCGCCTCCGGTTGTGTGGTGACGATGTCCAGCCCTTCGCGGACTTCATTGGAGCAGGCACGCAGGCGTTCGCCGCTGCGGGTCCAGACCCAGCAATCCTGGCACGCGCCCATCAGGCAGAAACCGGCGCGACGGCCTGAATCGAATTCCGATTGGCGCAGCGCGTTGCCCTGGATCAGCAATGCGACCATCAGCGTATCGCCCCGCAATGCCTCGATGGGCGAACCGTCCACCGTCAGTTTGACTGTCGGCCGGCCCTGCTCGGCCAGCCTCACAAAACGCCCGCTCATGCGTAGGCTCCCAAGGTCATGGTGGTTAAATCCTGCTGAGTCTTTCGCAACTCGGCACTGTCGTGATGGCAAAGGATTTCACTGCCGCCGTCGATGATCCGGCGGTTCGGCGCGGTGCGATTGCACAGGCCGTCGACCCGCACCGGGCAGCGACTGAGGAAGGTGCACAGCTCTGGCACATTGGCCTTGGCGCCGATCGGCGGCAGCGTGCCGCAAGTGGTGCCGCAGTTTTCCAGCCAGCCCTGTCGCAGCTCCGGCACCGAATGGATCAACAGGTCGGTGTAGGGGTGAAACGGTGCCTGCGCGAAAGACTGCCGAGTGCCGGCCTGAACCTTGTGGCCGCTGTACATCACCACAATGTCGTCGCACAGCGCCCGCACCGTGGAGATGTCATGGCTGATGAACAGATACGACACGCCCAGTTGCTGACGAAGATCGCGCAGCAGTTCAAGAATCGCCGCACCGACCACGGTGTCCAGCGCAGAGGTCACTTCATCGCAAAGGATCAGGTCCGGTTTGGCCGCCAGGGCCCGGGCCAGGTTGACCCGCTGCTTTTGCCCGCCGGAGAGTTCATTCGGGCGTCGTTCCGCCATGGCCCGCGGCAGGCGCACCAGGTCCAGCAGTTCGCCGATACGCTCGCGCAGTGCGGCGCCCTTGAGGCCGAAGTACATCTTCAGCGGACGACTCAGAATGGTGCCAACACTGTGCATCGGGTTGAGCGCTGTGTCGGCGTTCTGGAACACCATCTGAATCCGCCGGAACTGTTCGTCAGTGCGCTCGGACAAACTGCCGCCCAATGGCTGGCCATCGAACGTCAGGCCGCCCAATGCGGGCATCAGCAACCCGGCCACCACCCGCGCCAGGGTCGACTTGCCGGAACCCGACTCCCCGATCACGCCGATGGCCTGGCCCCGGCGCACGGTCAGGTCGATGTCTTCCAGCACGCGGATTGCCGGCATGCCTTGCATATTCTTGTTGCCGTAACCGGCGGTCAGCCCCTGAATGGTCAGCAGCGGCGCTTCTTCGGCGATGCCGCAGGGCGGGCGAATTGTCGTGTCCGGGCGGGCAGCCAGCAGCAGGCTGCGGGTGTATTCATGGGCCGGGGCTTTGAGCAACGGCGCGGTGGCGTTCTGCTCGAAGATTTGCCCGCCGTTGAGCACCACAATCTGATCGGCCATTTGCGCTACGACCGCCAAGTCGTGGGACACATAGACCGCCGTCGCCCCACGCTCGCGGACCACGCGTTTGAAGGCACGCAGCACGTCGATCTGGGTGGTCACGTCGAGGGCAGTGGTTGGCTCGTCGAGCACCACCAGCAATGGATCGCTGATCAGCGCCATGGCCGCCATTACTCGTTGCAACTGCCCGCCGGATACCTGATGCGGATAACGCTGGCCGATGTGATCAGGGTCCGGCAGGGCCAGGTCGCGGAACAGTTCGATGGCTTTGGCTTCCAGCGCGGCCCGACTGCCCAAACCATGAATCAAGGCGCCCTCCACTACTTGGTCGATAAGCTTTTTCGCCGGGTTGAACGCGGCGGCGGCACTCTGGGCGATATACGAAACGCGGTTACCGCGCAGACCTTGCAGCTCGCTTTCGCTCAACGCCAGCATGTCGTGTTCACCAACCTGCACCACCCCGCCCGCCAACCGGCAACCGCGCCGGGCATAGCCGAGCAACGCCAGGGCGATGGTGGTCTTGCCGGAGCCAGACTCACCGATCAGCGCCAGCACTTCACCTTTTGCCAGGGAGAAGCACACGCCCTTGACGATTTCCACCTCGCCGCGCTCACCACAAGCCACCACGCGCAGGTCTTCGACTCGAATCAAATCACTCATTTCAATGACCTCCCGCACGTCGACTACGCCGTGACGACAGCCGGTCGATGAACAGATTCACGCCGATGGTCAGGGTGCCGATGGCCAGCGCCGGAATCACGATGGCTGGCGCACCCTGATTGAGGCCGCCGATATTTTCCCGTACCAGCGAGCCAAGATCTGCATCCGGTGGTTGCACACCCAGGCCGAGGAAGCTCATGCCACTGAGCAGCAGCACAATGAAACCGAAGCGCAGCCCCAGATCCGTCAACACCGGGTTGAGCATGTTCGGCAGGATTTCCACGCAAGCGATGTACAGTCGGCGTTCGCCACGGGTGCGGGCCACTTGCACGTATTCCAGCGCTTCGATGTTCACCGCCATGCTGCGGGCGATGCGGAATGCACCGGGGGTGAAACTCAGCACCGCGGTGCAGATCAGCAACAGCACCGAGGAGCCGAAAGCCGAGACCATGATCAGCGCCAGCATCTTGCTCGGGATGGAGATAAAGGCATCCATCAAACGACTGATCACCTCGTCCAGCCACTTTGGCGAGACCACCGACAGCAACGCACATCCGGTGCCCAGCGTGCTGGCCAGCACTGCCGAAATCAACGCCAGGCCAACGGTGAACCGCGCGCCGACGAGGATGCGGCTGAGCATGTCGCGGCCCAGGTAATCGGTGCCCAGCGGGTAAGCCGCGCTGAGGCTGTCGAAGACGTTGTCGGAAATCACTTCGCCCACCGGGTGCGGCGCCAGCCACGGACCGAAGATGGCCACCAGCAACCAGATCACACACATCGCAGCGCCGACCAGACCGAGCCACGACGGCCCATGGGAGACCTTGCCTAGCGCCAGCTCGGGGCCGGCAGGCGCCGATTTCGCAATGAGATCGTTCATTGGTTTCTCAGCCTCGGATTGGAAAGAATCGCGCACAGGTCGGCAATCAGCACCAACCCCAGGTACGCCGTACAAAACAGCATGGTGCAGGCCTGAACCAGCGCCATGTCGCGGTTGGTCACCGCATCGACCATCAGGCTGGCGATGCCGGGGTAGTTGAAGATGGTCTCGACGATCACTACCCCGCCCAGCAGGTAGGACAGGCTCAGGGCGATGGCATTGGCAATCGGCCCGATGGCGTTGGGCAAGGCATGGCGCAGGACGATTCGCATCGGGCTCACGCCTTTGAGCCGGGCCATTTCCACATAGGCACTGTCGAGTTGATCGATCACCGCCGCCCGGGTCATGCGCGCCATTTGCGCGACAATCACGCAGCACAGCGTCATCACCGGCAAGGCGTAGGTGCGCAGAAATTGCAGCGGTGAGGTGATGTCGCTGGCATAGGACAACGCCGACAGCCAGCCCAGGTTCACCGCAAAGATCAGCACCGCCAGGGTTGCGACCAGAAACTCCGGCACCGCGACCAGCGCCAGGGTGACAAAGCTGAGGAAGCTGTCGATGCGCCCGCCGCGGCCCATGGCCGAACCGATGCCGAGGATCAGCGCCACCGGCACCGACACCAGCGCCGTGACGGCCGCCAGCATCAACGTGTTGGGCACCCGCCCGGCCATCAAGTCGCTGACCGGCATGGCGTTGGACACCGACTGCCCCATGTCACCGCTGAGCAGGTTCATCAACCAATGCAGGTAACGCACCACACCGGGTTGATCCAACCCCAGTTTCAGGCGCAAGGCCGCCACCTGTTCCGGCGTGGCGAATTGCCCGAGAGCCTGTTGCGCCGCGTCCCCCGGCAGTACCGCCGTGATGGCGAAAACCACCATGGACACGATCAACAAGGTCACGACCGCCGCGCCCAGGCGCCGGCCGATCAACCACAGTGTGTTGCTATTCATCGCCCTACCCTCATGCAATATCCCCGCTTACACGCGTGTGCGGCCGATCAAGCATCCAGCCAGATCTGCTCGGCGAACATGTAGCCCATGAAACCGCCCAACGGGTTGCTGCCGTAGCCTTTGATGCGCTGGTCGACGCCATCGATGTTGCTGATGAACACCGGCACGCCGATGCCGCTGTTGTCGTGCACCAGGGCCTGCATGTCGGCGTACATCTTGCTGCGCTTGGCGTCGTCGGTTTCACCGCGGGCGAGCATCAGCAACTGGTCGAACTGATCGTTCTTCCAGCCCGATTCGTTCCATGGCGCGCTCGACTGGAAGAACTGCGAGAACATCACGTCGGCGTTCGGCCGCGGGTTGATGTTGCCGAAGCTCAGCGGGTGCTTCATCCAGTGGTTGGACCAGTAGCCATCACTGGGCAGGCGGTTGACGTCGAGTTTGAGCCCGGCCTGTTTCGCCGATTGCTGCAACAGCACGGCGATGTCCACCGAACCGGTCGCGGCCGGTGAGCACATCAGCGGCATGCTGATACTTTCCATGCCGGCCTTCTTCAGCAGGAATTTGGCTTTTTCCGGGTCGTAGACCCGCTGCGGCAGGTCGGCGTTGTAATAGCGCGAACCGGGGGAAATCGGATGGTCGTTACCGACCACGGCAAAGCCACGGAACACCGCGGATTTGACCTGCTCACGGTCCAGCAGGTACTTCATGGCCTGAGTGAATTCCGCACTTTTACCCGGCATCTGGTCCTGACGGATGATCAGGTCCGTGTAGTTGCCCGACGGTGCATCGACGACGCGGTGGGTGGTGCTGGCCTTGATCCGCGTGGTCGAGCGCGGGTTGACCTCGTTGATGATGTGCACGTCGCCCGACAGCAACGCATTGATCCGTGACGGTTCGTCGGCAATCGCGATGAACTCGATCTCGTCCAGGTACGGCAGGCCCGGTTTCCAATAGCCGGTGTTGCGCGCGGCAATCGAGCGCACGCCCGGTTTGAATTCCTTGACCTTGAATGGCCCGGTGCCGATGCCCTGATTGAAGTCGGTGGTGCCTTCGGGAACGATCATCAGGTGCGACACGGCGAGGATCGACGGCAGTTCGGCGTTCGGCGCGCTCAGGCGGATCTGCACTTCGTGGGTGCCGGTGGCCTTGATCTCCTCGAACTGCGCCATCAGCGGCATGACCTTGGAACCGGTCAGCGGATCCTTGTGGCGCGACAGCGAGTACACCACGTCGGCGGCGCTCAGGGTTTTGCCGTTGTGGAAGGTCACGTCCTTGCGCAGGGTGATGATCCACAGCGTCGCGTCGGTGTTGTCGATGCGCTCGGCCAGTTCCAGTTGCGGCACCAGATGGCTGTCGAAACGGGTCAGGCCGTTGTAGAACATGAAGTGGCGCACGTAGTCGGTGGACAGCGCACCCTTGGCCGGGTCCAGGGTATCGGCGGTGGAGCTGGACATGCCGGCGACGCGAATCCGCCCGCCCGGCTTGCCTTTGCCCGGGGTCGCCGCTTCTTCGGCGAACAATTTGCCGGCGGCGCCGAACAGGCTACCGGCACCCGCTGCGGCGACACCTGCCACGCCGAGCATCTGCAAGGCGCTGCGGCGCGACATGCCGCGATTGAGGCCTTCGAATACCCGCAGGCTTTCCTGGCCGGAAATCAGTGTCGAGTCGATTTTGTTGTCAGTCATATCAGTTGTACCTGTCGAAAAAATGAGGCTCGAGTGCCCACGGATATCCGGGGCGTCCTGGAAACGCAAACGACGGTGACGCCACAACATCAACTCAATGCAAATAGTCCTGGAAGCGGTAATAAGCGCCCACGAACGGCAGGAACCACGGCTTGCCGAAATGCCCGGGAATCGCCGGCCAGTCGAGTTCGCGCCAGGGGTTGGCCTCGACCTTGCCAGCCATCACCTCGGCCATGACCTGGCCCATGTGCACCGACATCTGCACCCCATGGCCGCTGTAGCCCATGGAGTGATAAACCCCGCCGTGCTGACCGGCGCGAGGCAAGCGGTCGGAGGTCATGTCCACCAGTCCGCCCCAGCAGTAATCGATCTTGACGTTGGCCAACTGCGGGAACATCTGCACCATCGCCGCTTGCAGCACCTTGCCGCTCTTGGCGTCGGACACGCTGTCGGACATCGCAAACCGCGCACGCCCGCCGAACAGCAAGCGGTTGTCCGGGGTCAGGCGAAAGTAGTTACCAATCATGCGGCTGGTGACATAGGCACGCCGACCGGGCAGCAGCTGATCGATCAGGACCTGTGGCAGCACCTCGGTGACGATCACGAAACTGCCGACCGGTACGATCCGCCGCCGATACCAACCCAAACCGCCGTGCTGGCAGGCGCCGGTCGCCAGCAATACTTGCCCGGCGTGCAGCGAACCCTTGCTGGTATTGACCCGATAGCCGCCGACCTGGGCTTTCCAATCCGTCACCGGCGTCCCTTGATGGATCAGCGCACCGTGACGTGCAGCGGCCTCGGCCAGCCCGACGCCGAAACGCCCAACGTGCATCTGCACGCCGTTGCGCTGCAGCAAGCCGCCGTGGAACTGAGCGGAATTCACTTCAGCGCGGGTCTGTTCGGCGGTCAGCAACTCGACCTCGGCATCGACTTCCTGGCTAATCAATTCGCAGGTGCGCGCCAGGCCTTCGTAGTGCATCGGTTTGGCCGCCAGCTTGAGCTTGCCGTTGCGCTTGAGGTCGCAGGCGATCTGCTCCTGCTCCACCAGCGACACCACGCTCTGCACCGCGCTTTCATAGGCCTGGTAATAAGCGCGGGCCTTGTCGGCACCGAGGCTGGCGCTCAGCCCGGCGTAGTCCTGGGCAACGCCGGTATTGCACTGGCCGCCGTTGCGCCCGGAGGCTTCGCCGATCACCCTTCCGGCTTCCAGCACCACCACACTGGCGCCCTTCAGCGCCAATGCCCGCGCCGCCGCCAGGCCGGTGAAACCACCACCGACGATGGCCACGTCAACCTGCCCGGGCAATGCACCGAGCTGAGCACCGGTAAACGCCGGTGCGGTGTCGAGCCAGTAGGATTCACTGCCCATGTCTAACCCGCCTATGCCAAATGAAGAATGCCGTTACCGTTCGACTCAGAGACCGACCAGCGCCGCCAGCCCACCGATGTCGGTGATCTGCTGGTAGCCGTAGAACGCATTGCCCGGAACCTCGTGACCGCGGGCGACAAAGGCCTTGTTCTTGATCTTCATGTCGTGGGCCGGCATCAGGTCGTAACGGAAACTCGAAGACACATGCAAGATGTCTTCCGGGCCGCAGTTGAGGTTGTCGAGCATGAACTCGAATGCGGCCAGACGCGGCTTGTAGGCCTGGGCCTGTTCGGCGGTGAAGACTTTGTGAAACGGCGCGCCGAGCTTGTCGACGTTGGACATGATCTGGCTGTCGCTGGCGTTGGAGAAAATCACCAGAGGAATCTTGTCAGCAATTTTCGACAGGCCGGCCGGCACGTCCGGGTGTGGGCCCCAGGTCGGTACGGCGTCGTAATACAGCTGACCTTCGTCACGGTACTCGATGCCCCAACGCTTACAGACTCGCGCCAGTGAGGTCTTGAGGATTTCGTCATATGGCATCCAGTCACCCATCACTTGATCCAGACGATAGGCGGAGAAATCCTTGACGAACTGATCCATCTGCTCGGGTACCACGCGATCGGCGAACAGTTCGCGAGTCATCGTGCCCATGTGGAAATTGGTCAGCGTACCGTAGCAGTCGAACGTAATGAATTTGGGGCGAAGAAAGCTCATTGAGTGCGGTCCTGAAGTTCGTTGAGGTCATGGCGCGACAGGCATTCGCTGCGTTTCGGGAGCGGCGATGCAACGCTGCAGCACACCGTCATTACAACACCGTGAAACCAGCAGATGGCGTTAAAAGCGACCTCTGCTTGATACAAACCACCGTTTTAGCCATCCCCCTCAGCAGACTTTGCGGCTCGCTCCAGCCTTGGGCAAACCCCGTATTTGTGCGCTTTTATGGACCTTGATGGCCGCGCGAGGCTCAAAAACGCCCGCATTCACGGCAGAACCTGCGCCGGGCGGAACGAAAACGGGCGCATCCGTCAGGAAGCGCCCGTTTGGGTGCTGATTAAAGAGTGTTGAAGATCCGGAGGTTATATGGAACCTGTGGGAGCGAGCCTGCTCGCGATAGCGGAGTGTCAGGCAAAATTAATGTCGACTGACCCTCCCTCTTCGCGAGCAGGCTCGCTCCCACAGGGGACAATCAGTGGGCGCTACTGCACGATATCGATCAGCACGCTCTTGAAGCGCAAGTTGGCTTCGAACGCTTCGCGCCCCAGGTCCTTGCCGATGCCGGAGCGTTTGTAGCCGCCGGTCGGCAGGATGTAGTCGTTGCTGCGTCCGTAACGGTTGACCCACACCGTCCCCGCCTCCAGGCGCCGGACCAGCCGCAACGCACGATTGATGTCAGCGGTGTGCACCCCCGCCGCCAGGCCGTAGGTGGCGTGTGCGGCCAGGCTCAACGCCTGCTCTTCATCATCGAACGCCTGCACCGTCAGCACCGGGCCGAAGATCTCTTCGCAAACCGCCGGGTTGTGGTTGTCCAGACCAGCCAGCAAGGTCGGTCGGTAATAAGCCCCGCCCAGCCCTTCGAACAACCCACCGCCAGTCAACACCTCGGCCCCGGCCTGACGCGAGCGCTGGACGATGCCATCAATGCGGCTGGCCTGCAGCCGGGAAATGATCGGCGACAGTGTGCTCTCGGAAGACCAGGTCGGCCCCGGGCGCAGCTCTTCGAAATACGCCTGCAAGTGCGCAATGAACGGTTCCATGATCGAGCGTTCAATCAACAGCCGCGAACCGGACACGCACACCTGCCCGGCGTTACCGGTAATTGCCAGTGCCACGGTGCGCGCGGTTTTCGCGATGTCCGGCACGTCGGCGAACACCAGTTGCGGGCTCTTGCCGCCCAGCTCCAGCGTCACCGGTTTCGGCCCCACCAGCGCGCAGGTAGACATGATGCTCGACCCGGTCGCCGTGGAGCCGGTGAAGGTCACCTTGCCCACCCGAGGATGACGGCACAAGGCATCGCCGGTGACGCGGCCATCACCCTGCACCACATTGAAAATCCCTGCTGGAATACCCGCCTGCACCGCCAGCTCGGCGAAGCGCAGGCTGGAGAACGGCGTCAGCTCCGACGGCTTGAGCACCACGGCATTACCGGCGGCCAGTGCCGGAGCGACTTTCCAGGAGGCCATGCTCAACGGGAAATTCCACGGCGCAATGGCGGCAATCACGCCGTACGGTTCGGCGATCTGCATGCCCAATCGATCAGTCTGGGTGGCCGCGACATGGCCGCCGTGCTTGTCCGCCAGTTCGGCAAAGAAGCGAATGCCCTCGGCGACATAAGGAATATCCCAAGCGATCACATCTTTATGCGGGCGGGTCGACCCCATCGCTTCCAACGGTGCCAGGACGGCGGCATCGGCTTCGATCAGATCGGCCCAGCGGCGCATGACACGCGCCCGTTCCCGGGGTGGACGACTGGCCCAGTCGCTGCGATTAAAAGCCTGCCAGGTATCATTGACCGCCTCATCCACCAGGTCGGCATCGGCGATCGGCAACTGGGCATAGGCCTGGCCGTCCGAAGGACGAACCACCTCCAGTCCCGGTTGGGCATCGCGGTATTGACCGGCAATAAAGTGAGCACTGCGCACAGCGATAAGGCGAGGATCGAAGCTATCCATGGAGCACTCCAAAAAGGGACGGCGAGGCGTGAACTCAGGCTTCCATCGTAGAAAAAAAGCCCAAGCATTTGCTGCCGACCTTATGGGGCAATTAAGTAGTAAGTGTGGTCTGCAGGCCTGCGACGTGAGGAATCTGCCGAATCTTCCAGGCCCCCTTGTCAGGCCTTCACGCAGATGGGATACAGGCACCCTAGCGCCGGAAAACCGGTTGATCGCGCACACTGAAAACGGAGACTCGCCATGTCCGCCTCGCAACCTTCCACTTATGTCTATCGGCCGATGACCGCCGCCGATATTCCTTCGGCCCATGCCTTGTCCGTGCAGTTGAAGTGGCCCCATCGCCAGGAAGACTGGGCGATGTTGCAGCGGGTCAGCGAAGGCTTTGTGGTGCTCGATGGTGAGCGACTGATCGGCAGCGCATTCACCTGCCCGCAAGGCAAGTTCGCGACCATCGGCCTGGTGATCGTCAGTGACGACTATCAGGGCAAGGGGATTGGTCGTCGATTGATGGAATACGCGATGGAGGCTTGCCAGTCATGCATGCCGATGCTCAATGCCACCCTCGCCGGCGCACCGCTTTACGCCAGCCAGGGTTTTGTCGAATTCGGCCGGGTTCAGCAGCATCAAGGCCAGGCGCAAGCACCCGCGCTGGAAGCACTGGCGGACGGTGAAGAATGTCGTCCACTGCGCGCGGCTGATCAGGCACGTCAACTGGAACTGGCCAACGCCGGCAGCGGGCTGGACCGCCAAGCGGTGCTTACGGATCTGTTCGAGGTGGTCGAGCATTCGGTGGGCATTGAGCGCGACGGTCAATTGCGTGCCTTCGCCTTGCTGCGCCCTTTCGGTCGTGGTCGTTGCCTCGGCCCGGTCATCGCCGAGACTCCTGAGCAGGCCAAACACCTGATCGCCGTGTTGTTGGCCCAGGTGCCGGATGCCTTCGTGCGGATCGACATTCCGGCGGACAGTGTCTTGGGCGAATGGCTGGAGCTGGCCGGCCTCAAGCAGGTCGACACGGTGGCACAAATGGCACTCGGCACACCGCCGCAAGCGGTCAACGGCGTCCGCCAATTTGCCCTCGTCACCCAAGCCATTGGTTGACCCCGGCGCGCGATGAAGCAAGCGCCATCCAACACCTTCTATCCCCCATTTGCAGGGAGCGTCACCCGTATGTCTCAACCTACCGTTCTGCTGTTGGCTCGCGCCGACGGCAGCCGTATTTCTACGCCTTTCAAAGCAGCCCCCTTGAGCTCCATCGATCCGTTCATGGACAGTCGTCAGGTCGCCTACACCGGGCCCGACGGCGCATCGGCGGGCATTGTTCACACCAGTAAAACCGTCGATATCGATGACTTTCCGCACACCGAAGTGATCGTGGTCCACGCCGGGCATGTCGTGCTGCAATCCCGGGAACAGACGCTGGAACTGGGGATCGGTGCCAGCGCTGTGATCGGTCGCGGTACGGCACTCAAGCTTCAGGCACAACCCGATACTTGCTGGGCCTTCTGCGCCGTCAGCATCCCCACTGCCGAACCGACGCCGGGGCTGACAGCCCTCGACCCGTTGGCGATGCTGTCACCTTCGGCGGCACCGGAACCGCAAATACTGATCGGACCTACACCGCAGTGCCGATCCCGCAATGCCTTCGAAGATGACGCCACTGATCTGCGCGTCGGTGTCTGGGATTCGACGCCGTACACCCGCCATGGCCGAGCGCATAAACTCAATGAGCTGATGCACTTGATCGAAGGCAGCGTGACCTTGCAGGCACCGGATGGAACCAGCGTAACCGTCAACCCCGGTGACACCGTGTTCGTACCGCAAGGCGCACCGTGCGCCTGGAGCAGTGCGCGGTATGTGCGCAAGGTGTATGCCGTTAAATAACGCTGACCGATTTGACGCAGTGCAACCTGTGGGAGAGAGCATTCAGCATTATTGTTGGCTGAACCTACGCTATCGCGAGCAGGCTCGCTCCCACAGGGGATCTGCTGTGAACACATTATTCGTGAACGACGCCGATTCAATGTGGGAGCGAGCCTGCTCGCGATGAGGCCTGAAAAACACCGCAAAACTTGCAGTCAGCCATGCCCCCCGCAGCACTGCGATATTCAGTCCTTAACTGACTGCCATCAGCCGGTTGCGCTGCTTTTATTTTTCAGAGCCTCAGAACTTCTCTGGGAATCAGCGTCTGTAAATCAGAGGTATTTGAGAATCGCGATGTCGCGACGGCGCTGTTTTAGGTTGGCGAACCAGCGCGTCGGGAAGAACAGCAACACCCCGAGGATCACGCTCCACAGCCAGACCATGGGCAGGTTATCGAAACCATAATAGGTGCCCTGATTGGCGCCCCAGATCGCAACGGACACCAGGTACATGGCCTTGAGCACGTACAGGTGCAGCAAATAGAAGAACATTGGCGCACCGCCGTAGATCGCCAGAGTCGCGGTGGACCAGCGATCCTGGGCCTTCTCGAACAACGCCAAAAGGATCAGCCCCAGGCCGAGGGTCGGCATCAGAAACATCAGCGACGGCGGGTATTTCTTCGCGCTCATGAAGCTCATGAACGTGCGCAGGGAATCACCGGTCTGCATCCAAGGCTTCTCGCCGTAGACGTTCAGGTAACGGATGAATACGAACGCCACCAGCAGGCCAACGCCGACTTTCAGCAAACGGGAAATCCGCTCGGCTGGTTCCATGTCCTTGCCAAACCACGGCCCGATGGCCCAGCCCAGCAGAATCACCCCGATCCACGGCAACACCGGATACGTGGTGCGAGCCCGGGTGAACTCGGTGATGTCGATGAACACCCGCTGATGCAGGATCGACCACGGCACGTAGAACGGCGACTCCGGCCCAATAGTCACGCCGTCGAGCAGGTTGTGCCCGGCGACAATCGCCACCCCGAGCACGATCAACCAACCGCGCTTGAAGTGCAGCAACCCGGCGAGCACGATCATGCAGATGCCGATGCACCAGATCACTTGCAGCCACAACGTCTTGGGCGGGAACTCGGCGTTCCAGGCAAAGCAGACGAACGTGAGTTCCAGAAGCACCAGAAACAGCCCGCGTTTGAGCAGGAACACTGAAGTCTCATTGGCCGTGTGTTTCTGGCTGTAGAGCCAGGCCGACAAACCGGTGAGGAAGATGAACACCGGGGCGCAGATGGTGCTCAGCAATCGGGTGAAGAACAGGTCCGGGGTCACGCTCAAGGCGTCGATCGGGTCGGTCACCTGGCGGTGCAGCAAAAAGGTTTCCCGCACATGGTCGACGAGCATGCAGAGCATGACGAAGCCGCGCAGGGCATCGATGGCGAGCATCCGGGTGTTGGTTTTTGCAGCGCTGGAGGCAAGCGCAGGGGAAACACTTCCCGCCTGCCCTGCCACGCTTGTGGATAAGGTCATATCAGTCACTCATGTCGTGGTCAGTGGACTACCGCTGGCTCAGCCCTGTTTCTTCAGCTTGGCAACTTCCGATGCCGGCAGCTGCGACGGCGCCCGCGGCAAAGGTACCTGACCTTCCTTTCGATAGAACGACAACGTCGAACTGAAGCTCTTCACGTCAAAGGGTTCGGCCTGGCCCTGGGGATTGATGCGCTCGCCGGCGGTGTGGTCCTTGTATTCGACGGCCACCACATAGATGCCCTGCCAAGGCAGCTCGAAACTGACCTTGCCGGTCGCATCGGTGCGCCGGGTAAACACTTCGCCGGAACCGGTTTCCAGCACCACGTCGTGATCGGCCAAGGGCTTGTGCGCATAGAACACCTGGAACTGCGCCTTGCCGGCATCGGCGACACCGGTGGGCACGATATCCAGCGTCAGTTCCGGCGTGCGGGCGCGCAAGTCACCGACCCAACGGGTGGCGGGCGTCCAGTAAGCCTTTTGGGTTTTATCGCCGTCGTGAAGGTCGAAGATCGGGTAATGCGCGTCCTCGGCCAGCAGCGAGTCATCCACCTTGGATTGATGCGTCACGGCAAATGCCTGGCGCTGCAAGGTCAGGCTCAACGGTTGAGACTTGTTGCTGATCGACCAGCCCTTGAGTTGCCGAAACCGGTCCATCCCGCCCGGTGTGACTTCCAGCATGTTCTTGTCATATTCCCCGTAGTACAACGCCAGGGGTTGCCCCGGTGGCTGCTCGTACCAGATTTGATGCGCTTCGCTGCTGCTTGCCAGCATGAAGACGCCGTAACCCAACAGTGCTTTTTTTGCGTGGCTCATTCGCATTTTTTTGCGCTCCGATTGGTGTTGTTCAACGGATCGTCGCAGCCCCGCAACGATCTGCCCCTCTCTCTGAACGCATTACAACGCAGGCTATTTTGTGCTTTGCGCCGAATTCATCGCTCATAACGCAAACGAAGACTGTTTTCGTGGCGTAAACAGCTATTTATGCGGCCTGCGCCAGCATGACGCGCGTAGAGGGGTTTGGCGCGGCCGATGTCCAATCGGGGTGCATGCACAATGTCAGTCAGGTGAGGAACCTGTGGGAGCGGGCTTGCTCGCGATTGCGGAATGTCAGTCAACGAATGTGTTGAATGTGACGCCGCCATCGCGGGCAAGCCCTAATGCCAATCAGTAAAGGAATTGAACACCGCAGCCCCTGTGGGAGCGAGCCTGCTCGCGATAGCGGCGTGTCAGTCAACACTGATGTGAATGTACCGCCGTCATCGCGAGCAGGCTCGCTCCCACAGGGATTGCGGCAGGCTGCAAGGGAATGGCCGAGTCAGTTTCAGTGACGCAGTAATTTGCGCAGCGGCACGCCGTCCTTGAGCACGGGTGACTTGATGACGATGTAGCTGAAGTACTTGGAGATGCCGATGTTCTTGTCCAGCAGGCTTTCGATCACTTCCTGATAATGCTGAATGCTACGGGTCATGAAGCGCACCAGATAATCGTAGCCGCCACTGATCAGGTGGCATTCGAGCACTTCATCGACCAGACGGATATTGGACTCGAACTTGGCGAAGTCTTCGCGCTTGTGGTCGCTCAAGGTGATTTCGGTGAACACTGTGACCGAATCGGTGATCTTGGCCAGGTTCAGGTGAGCCTTGTAGCTGGAGATATACCCGGCCGACTCAAGCCGTTTGACCCGTTGCAGGCAGGGGCTGGCCGACAGGCCCACGGCATCGGCCAGGCTGACGTTGGTCATGCGCCCATCCTTTTGCAGCTCAACCAAGATGCTGATGTCGATCCGGTCCAGTTTTACTAAACCTTCCATTGCGTACCTCTTGACTGCCGTTTGTAAGACAATCTTCTAGCAAAATCAGCGCCGTAAAGACAGCTGATGCTGAGCCACCAGATCCGCCATGCTGTTGATGCAGTAATCCGCAGCGCACGGCGTCGGGTGTTTGCCCCGGCCGCGACAGATCAGACAGACAGCGCCCGCGCCCTGCTGCCGGGCGGAAGGCCGGGTCACCTGGAGGATGGTTTTGGCGTCCAGCTCATTGGCCGCCAGCCAATCGTGATCCCGCAGGGGATCACTGGCCAGTGAAATAAAATCGTCGGGCATGATCCCCAGGCGTTCACACAGCAGGCCACGATCCTCGGCATCACGATCGCCATGCACCAACAGGCGATAGAACTTGCGCAGGTACAGCATGGCGCCGGGTGCGTCTTCGAACAACGACCAACCCGCCACCGAGCGGGCAAAGCTCATGCCCTCCTCCCAACTGGCTTTCAGCCCCCAGCGCTCGGCCAACTGACGGTGCGCGAAACACAGCAAACCGCTGAAACCCAGTTCGCCGAAGCGCGGGTACAGCGCATGCACCACCTCGCTGAACTCGGCCAGCACCTGTGTTTTGTCCGGGTGGCCGCCACGGCTGTCGAGCAGCGGCTGCAACGCCGTCCAGACCCCGGAATCGCGATCCACCAGGACCTCATCGCAATCGATCAACAACGCTCGATAATCAGTCAGCCCCATGGTGTGTAAAGCCTCCGATGATGCATTCCATCAATCCATGCTCCATAAGTGCTCACGGGCGATGCCAAGTGGCACCGCCCGGAGCAGGCGTGAGCTCAGTTCAAGACTCGTGCCAGCGCCGCGTCGAGAATCTGCAGCGCTTCGTCGACCTGCGCTTCGGTGGTCACCAGCGGCGCGAGGAAGCGCAGCACGTTGCGGTACACGCCGCACTTGATCACCAGCAGGCCACCGGCCCGGGCTTCGTCGATCAGCCGTTGGTTCAGGTCGGCATCAGGGGTGCGCGCGTCGTCATCCTTGATCAGCTCGATCGCCAGCATGAAGCCGCTGCCGCGCACGTCGCCGATGCGCGGGTAACGAGCCTGCAAGCTCAACAAGCCCTGACGCAGACGTTCGCCCAAAGCATCACCGCGGGCCAGCAACTGCTCTTGTTCATAAGCCTCGATCACCGCCAGCGCCGCCGCGCACGACAGCGCGTTACCGCCGTAAGTGCCACCGAGGCCGCCGGGTAACGGCGCGTCCATGATCTCGGCCTTGCCGACCACACCGGACAGCGGCAAACCACCGGCCAGGCTTTTGGCGACAGTGACCAGGTCCGGCTGAATGCCCGCGTGCTGGAAGCCGAACCATTTGCCGGTGCGACCGAAACCGGTCTGGATTTCATCAAGGATCAGCACGATGCCGTGTTTTTCAGTCAGGGCACGCAGGGCCTGGAGAAACTCTGTCGGTGCCGAGAGGAAACCGCCATCGCCCTGCACCGGTTCGATGATGATTGCCGCGACCCGCTCGGGCGCCACTTGGGTGGCCAACAATTCGTCCAGCGCCTTGAGCGCCATGTCGCTAGTCACGCCGCGATAAGCATTCGGATACGGAGTGTGGAAGACCTCCGGTGCAAACGGCCCGAAGTTCTGCTTATAGGGCTGGCTCATGCCGGTCAGCGTGGTGCCGAGCAAGGTCCGGCCGTGGAACCCGCCGCGAAAGGCGATTACCGCCGAGCGGTTGGTGTGGGCGCGGGCGATTTTCACCGCGTTTTCCACGGCTTCGGCGCCGGAGGTGAAGAACGCGGCTTTATAGGATTCCTGGCCGCCGATCATTTCGCACAGGCGCTGAGCCAGGTCGAGATAAGGCTTGTAGGCCACCACCTGGAAACAGGCGTGGGAGATTTTTTGCAACTGCGCCTGCACCGCCGCGACCACCTTTGGGTGGTTGTGACCGATGTTCAGCACACCGATACCGCCGACAAAGTCCAGGTAGCGCTTGCCGTCCACGTCCCACAACTCTGAACCTTGGGCCCGATCGATCACCAACGGATGCGCGGTAACCAGGCCACGTGGCACGAATTGATCGCGCTGACGGAGCAAATGAGGGGTTTCGTCGACTTTGCTATTCATGGCATTTCCCATCGTGAGTCCGGCAACCGGGAAGTGGTTGCGATGGTGTTCAGGTTAAGGCTTGCGCGAAACGAACTACGCCGAACTTGCCCCCTGAGAAGTTCGGATCGACTGTTTTCACCCCGCCAAACGGCAGATTCCTTTAGCCGGCCGAATCTGCCGGTGCGTGGCCGATACAACGTTACGCAACGCGTTAAACCTGCTGCTTTCGACAGATCCTGCGCTGGCGTTGCGCGATGATGGGCAGCACCTTCACCTATCAGGAAATGCCCATGGCCCTGCTGTATAAAGCTGACCCTGTGCGCGGCGAACAGTGGCAAGCGCTGTTCGCCGAACACGCCCCGGATATCGAATGGCGCGCGTGGCCGGACATCGGCGACCCGAAGGACATTCAATACCTGGCCGCGTGGCAGGCACCCGACGATCTCGAGGTTGTGCTGCCCAATCTGCAAGTGCTGTTTGCCTTGTCCGCCGGCGTCGATCAACTCGACCTCAATCGCCTGCCGACGAGCTTGCCAGTGGTGCGCCTGCTGGACCCCGGCATCACCCGTGGCATGTGCGAATACGCCAGTTTTGCCGTGCTCAGCCTGCACCGGGACATGTTGCGCTATCGCCAGCAACAAATGGCCCGCTGCTGGCAAGCGCACTTGCTGCAACCGGCCGCCAGGCGTCGGGTCGGCGTCATGGGGCTTGGCGCTCAGGCGCAGCAGATTCTGGCGACCTTGCAACCGCTGGGCTTTGCCTTGTCAGGCTGGGCGCGCAGTGCCCATCAAATTCCGGGAGTCGATTGCTATGCCGGCAACCAGCAGCTGCCAGCGTTCCTCAGCCAGTGCGACATTCTGTTGTGTGTATTGCCGTTGACCGAACAGACCCAGGGCATTCTTGATCGCAGGTTGTTTGAACAACTGCCCCGTGGCGCAGCGCTGATCAACATGGGCCGTGGCGGGCATTTGGTTGAGGATGATTTGCTTGAGGCATTGGACAGCGGGCATTTGAGCGGCGCGGTCCTTGATGTGCTGCAGCAGGAACCGGCACCGGTGGATCATCCGTTCTGGCACCACCCGCAGATTCTGCTGACACCGCACATCGCGGCGATGACCCAGCCAGAAAGTGCCTTTGGGGTGTTGCTGGAGAACATTCGCCGACATCAACGGGGGGAGCCGATGCTCGGTGAGATCGATCGTGCGCAGGGTTATTGATCTGCCCTGCAGTATGTGGCGAGCGAGCTTGCTCGCGTTGGGCTGCGTAGCGGCCCCAAAGATCTGACAACCATTGCCGATTTTTGTGAGTGCTACGCACTCAAGCGGGAGCAAGCTCCCTCGCCACAGGTTTCTCTGACTCAAGACGCTCTTAAGTGAACAGCATTGTTCTCAAAGACACCCGTTATGCTCAGTGAATTCCCGGAATACTGTTGTCGCAGGAAAAGGACTGCCCTCCTTTCAGCATCAGTCGTTCCTGCATCCGCTGGCAACGCTCCCGTTCCTGCTGCATCGAACGATCGATGCTGATATTGCCGGTCTTCTCCGGTTGTTTGCGGTCGCCCAGGCGCAACGTCACCCAGGGCTGTTCCGGCTGGACCTGAAAGCGGCTTTTTCCTTCGACGGGCGTGGTGGGTTTGGTGGTTTCGATCGCGGCCGGTTTTGGCAGTTGATCGGAGGTGACCCCGTAACGGGTCAGAATCGAGCTTTGAGGCAGTTCTGCGGCGGCGGTTGCCGATAACAAGGCCAGCGCCAAACCGAAGGTGTACCTCTTGCTGTTACTCACGTTGCAAAATCTCCTGTACTCAATGGCGGCATGCAGCACCGGCGTCATAGGGATAACGCGTGGATGGGCTGATGGTTTAGTGCCAGGTTCCTGTTGGTGCAGGTATTGGAGCCAAGGAGTGCCCAACGAGTCACGTAGGTAGACAGGATTACCGCGTTATCGTTCTTCGCGAGCAAGCCCGCTCCCACATTCGATCTTCAGTGAGCACCCAATATGGGTACGCCTGCGATCAAAATGTGGGAGCGGGCTTGCTCGCGAAGAGGCCTTTACCGGCGCCGCATCACCCTCAGGCGATCACAATCCCCCCACTGGCCAAACTGTCCAGCCCGACACCCACCAAAGTCACCGAATCACTGCCAAATGTCAGCAGCGTATCCTGCCCCACCGCCGTGGCATGGGCCCGATAATCGTCGTTCGGCGCAACGCCCTGAACCCCGAAGAACACCAGTTTGTCGTTGGCTTGATAGCCCACCACCCGGTCCTGGCCAAACGCACCGCTGAACAGGAACGTATCGACGCCGCCACCCGACTCCATCAGGTCATTACCCGTCCCGCCGACAAACACGTCATTGCCGGTGCTGCCAATCAAATGGTCGTTGCCATCGAGGCCAAACAACCAGTCGCCCGTTGTGTGTGCGTTGAGGGTGTCGGCGCCGGTCGTGCCCTTCACGCTTGAAGTGTATTGGGTCAGGTTGCTGCCAACCGCAAGGCCATTGGCGGTGACGCTGTGGGTCACGTCATCCTTGAACACCCCCCAGAGAAAACCCGGCTCCTTGGTGACGATACTGCCGATGTCGCGAGTGATGCTGATGCCGCCATTGGCGTCGCGCACGTACAGGTTGCCGGCACCGTCATTGGCGAAGGTGAAGTTCTTCACCGACTGCTGCAGGTCCAGCACGTTGCTGCCCTTGCCGCCCAACAGGATGTTGTAGCCGCCGCCATCACGGAAGGTGTCGTTGCCGTCGCGGCCCTCCAGGTAGTCGCTGCCCTTGCCGCCCTGGATCAGGTCATTGCCGTCGCTGCCGATGATGAAGGTGCTGCCTTTATGGGTTTCGGCGTTGCGGTTCAAGTCCTGGACCCACGTGTTGCTGCGCGCCGGGTCCGAGAGGTTGGCGACGATGATGGTCGAATCTTTGCTGGTCAGGTCGTAGAACTGCGACTCCAGCACCCGGATCATGCCGTCGCCGTAACCGGTGGGCAAGTGTGAAATCCAGGTGGGGATGTTGAGGATGGAATACGGCAGCACGTTCCACGCCGTCGAGGCGTAGTGGTCGTTGAAGCTGACGATGTTATCGGTCGTCGAATCCTTGGCGGCATCGTGCACGCCAACCGAGGACAGGTTGAACGACGAGCCATCGAGGGCGCGGAATACCGGGTCGTTTTCATAACCGATGTTCAGCACTTTGTCGCTGCTGCTTTGGGTCGGCGATGCGTAGGCGATGTAGTTGGAATCCTGGTAGAACCCGGACCATTTTTCACTGCTCAAGTCCGCCAGGCTGTTGACCGCCAGGCCACCGAGACTATGGCCGCTGACCAGCACGTCCTTGCCCGACAGCCCATTGGCCTGGGCAAATGCTGCAACGTCGCCGAGCAGATTGCCGAAGGCTTCGCCCACATAGTTTTTCGCATAATCCTTGGGACCCAAGGCCGCCAGCAAATCGTTGATCACGTCACCGATGGAGTCGCCGATCTGGATTTCTCGCGGGCCGCTGGTGCCGCGAAAAGCGATGCCGATTTCGGTGAGATGGCCTTGGGCGTCGTACTTGCCGAGGATCTCGACTTGAGCGCTGGTGTAACCGGCCTTCTCGCCGAAGAAGGTTCCGCGAGCATCGGTCTTGCCGTCATAGCCCAATTGCGCGGCGGTGATCGGCGTCCATCCGGCTTTTTGCACAGCTTCGAGAGCAGCCTTCTCCGAATCGGGGTTCCAGGGAATGCCGGGAATAACGCCTTGGGAATCGGTGCCGCCAATCAGTGCGGTAACCAGGGTTGCCGGCAAGCCCAGGCCGAAGCCGTTTTGCTGGTAACCAGTGGCAAAACCGTTGTCGAGGTTGTGATAGGAATACAGCGTGATCGCCATGGCGTCGCTGAACAACGCCTTGGAGTCTGCTGTGCCGAAGTTTTTGTAGTCATACACACCCATTGGTATTGCCTCTCTCTTTGTTGGAATTGTCAGAGATAGCTCACAACCAGGACGCCTCACTGACGAGGCGCCCCGGAGCCTCTAGTGCATGCAGCCTTTACGCAAACGTAATTCCCGAAGCCGAGAGATTATCCAGACCCACGCCCACCAGCGTTACGGCGTAATCGCCAATCTTGAGCACAGTGTCGTTGCCGGCCTGGGTCGCGTGTTGGGTGTAGTCATAGCCCTGCCCCGCGCCCTGGACGCCCATGAACACCAGTTTGTCGCTGCCCTGGTAGCCATTGATCGCATCGAAGCCGAAGGCGCCGCTGAACAGGAAGGTGTTGTTGCCGCTCCCCGAGGCATGCATCACGTCATTGCCTGTACCAGCGACGAAGGTCACGTGGCTCTTGTCGCTGCGCAGCAGGTCGTCGCCGGCGTTGCCGAACAGCCAGTCACCGTCGACACTGGCCATCAGCGTGTTGCCGTAGGCGTCGCCGTTGAGCGAGTGGTTGTAATGGGTCAGTTCCGTGCCATTGAGCAAGCCATTGGCGGTGACGTTGTAGGTGATGTCCTTGCTGCCCCACCACGAACCCGATTCCTTGCTCACTAGCGCGCCGATGTCGCGGGTCATGCTGATGCCGCCGTAGGCATCGCGCACATACAGCGTGCCGTCGCCGTCATTGGCAAAGCTGAAGTTCTGCAACGGCTTCTGCAGCTCGAAGGTGTTGCTGCCCTTGCCACCCAGCAGCAGGTTGTAGCCACCGTCATCGCGGAACCGGTCGTTACCATCACGGCCTTCGATGAAGTCATTGCCCGCGCCGCCCTTGAGCAAGTCATTGCTGTCGGTGCCGATAATGAACGTGCTGCCGGTGTGGGGCTCGCCGCTACGGCCCAGGTCCTCGACCCAGGTGCTGCCTCGAGACGATTCCGACAGGTTGGACACGATCAGCGTCGAGTCCTTGTCGGTGAGGTCGTAGAAGCGCGAGTCGATCACCCGGTTCAAGCCATCGGCATAGCCCAACGAACCGTGGGCCGACCAGTTCAGCGGGTTGAGGATGCTGAACGGCACCAGGTTCTGCGCGGTGGAGGCATATTGGTCATTGAAGTTGACGATGTTGTTGGTCGCCGAATCCTGATGACCGTCGTGCTTGCCCAGCGAGCCACTGCTGAAGGTGGTGCCGTCGAGCACTCGAAACACCGGATCATTCTCGTAGCCGATGTTCAGCACGTTGTTGCCGGTGGCGCTTTGGGTCGGCGAGGCGAAGGCAATGTAGTTGGCGTCCTTGAAGAAACCGCCCCAATTGTTCCCGCTCAACTCCGCCAGGCTGTTGACCCCTAATCCGCCGAGGCTATGCCCGCTGACCAATACGTCCTTGGCACTCAGGCCATGGGCGATGGCAAACGCGGCGACGTCCTTGAGCAAAGTGTCGAAGGCGTTTTTCGCGTAGTTCGTCGCGTAATCCACCGGGCCGACCGCGGCCAACAGATTGTTTTTCATGTCGCCGAAAGTGTCGCTGTAGCCCAGGCCACCGGTGCCACGGAAGGCGATACCGATGCCGATCAGCTTCCCTGCCCCGTCGTATTTACCGAGCACTTCGGCTTCGGCGCTGGTGAAGCCGTCCTTCTCGCCATAGAAGGTGCCTTGAGCGCCGACGTTGCCCTGATAGCCCAACGCGGCCGCGCCAATCGGCGCCCAAGCGGTCGCCGGCAGTGGCTGGCCGGTCGGCGTGTACGCATAGAGCGTCAAAGCGATCGCGTCGGAGTACAGCGCCTTGCCGGCCTCACTGCCGGCATTTTTGTAATCAAACAGTCCCATCTTCTTGCTTCCTTAGCGTCAAATCAGAACTGCCAGTCCAGGGTCAGGCCCACACCGTGGTCTTTTTCCCGGGAGCCGAGCAGCCCGTTGTAATCCAGGTTCAAACGGGTATCGCGGCCCAGCGCCAAGCCGGCACGGACACCGACCACTGCGGCATCACGGTCCATGGACACGCTTTGCACGCTGAACACGGTGTTGCCGTTGACGAAGGCCAGGTGGTCTTCGGAACGGGTGTTGCTCAGGTTGTGCTGCCAACCGAGCGTGCCGGACAGTTCCAGCTGTTGCTGGTCGGACAATGCAATGGCTTTGCTCGCCCGCAGGCCAAGGGTCGAAAGCACCACGTCGCGGTTGTTTTCACCGCCCTTGAGTGCTGCGGCATCACCTTTTTCGCTGAAGCTTTCAGTGTTCAAATGCACGTAAGCCAAGTTAACGAACGGCTCCAGAGCGATCGGTTGCAGGTCCAGGCGATACGCCGCTTCGGTGAACAGTTGCGCGGAGGTCGCATCGCGTTTGGATTTCTGCTTGCCGCTGACGCCGTTAAATTGCAGGTCACGTTTGACGTCGATGCGATGCCAGCTGTAGGCGCCACCGACGCTCAGGCGCAGCGCGTCGATTTCATGGCCCAGGTAGGCACCCAAGTGGTAGCTGTCGACCGAGGCCGACGAATGTGTGCCATCGCCCATGCTCAATGAACTGTCGCTATAACCGGTGACGAAACCCAGCCGCGTATCTTCAGTGATCAGGCCATCGACACCGGCCAGCAACCCGCCAATGGAGCTGTTGGAACTGGCGTTGTCATGCCCGCCATCGCTCTTGCCCCAGGCGCCGAGCACTTTGAGCCAGGCATTGCTGCGATCATCGGTGGGTGCCGCCGCGTCGAACAGATCGTGTTCGCGCAGACGCTCGCCGACTGCATCTCGCAGGTAACGGCTGTCGTTGATCAGCAGCGTGCCGATTGCCGGATGAATCTCACCGGAGAGTTGCTGGAACGCTTGTTGCGCGACAGCGGCGGTCGGCGACAGCAGCAGGGTTTCGTAGAGCGGATTGCCTGCGCCCAATTGTTCGGCGGCAGCGGCCACGGCGCGTTGGTTCGGGGTTTGGCCCACGCTGGTGAAGGACGTCGCGTTGCGCACCACAGCCAGTTGAATGCCGTTAGCCGCATAGTCGAGGGTGCCGCCGAGGAACAGGTAGTCCGGCACCACCGCACCGAAGCGCCCTTCGATCCCACCGGCCGCTTGCAGAATGTTGTACTGATTACCGAGCAGGGTTTTCGCTTCGCCGGTGGTCAGCAATGTCGGGCTGTTTTCCAGGGACAGGCTGACGGTTGCGCCCTCGATGATCGCCTTGCCGCCGGCAATGATCTGGTCGCTGCTGGTGGGCGACAGTTCTACCGCGTAGGTCGAACCAGGCTCGAAGGTCACGTCGCCCGCCACTTGCAAGGTGCCGATGGAGTTGCCGGGCGCCACGGTACCGCCGCTTTTCGCGGTCAGCGCCGCAATGCTGCCGTTACCGCCGAGGATCCCGCTGTCATTGACGGTGACGGCTGAAAGCAGTGAACCGTTGATCGCCAACCGGCCCTGATTGACCAGGGTCGGGCCGGCGTAGGTGTTGGCGCCGGTCAGCACCAGCGTGCCGATGCCCTGCTTGGTCAGGCCGCCATGACCGGAAATGTCGTTGCGCCAGACGTCGAGCCCGCAGTGCACGTCATTGCACACGCGCTCGGTGGGTTTGCCGGCGTCGATGATCGCGCCGATACCTGGCAAGTCCGCGACAAACTGGCTGGAGCCGTAGGCGCCTTCGATGCGAAATTCCTCGGGAATGTCCTGCTCGGTCACGAACATCGCCGGGCCATCGATGCCTTTGCGCAGGTTGATCATGCCCCAGCCGTACAGCGAGTCGACGCCGGGTGCGCCGAGGTCGGTGGCGGTGGTGCGCAGCACACTGGCGACTTGCGCGCCGGTCATGTACGGGAAGCGTTCCATCAACACCGCCACCGAGCCTGCAACGTGCGGCGCCGCCATGGAGGTGCCGTTGTAATTGGCGTAGCCGGTGGTCAGGTTGTCGGCATTGGTGCCGCTGATGATCGAGCTGTAGATCCGGCTGCCCGGCGCCGACACGCAGAAGCTCGCGGTGTAGCCGCAGCGCGACGAGAAGGTGCTGATGTTATAAGGATCGGAGCTGCTGGTGTCCGGATTCCTCTGCAACGCGGCGACGGTCATCCAGTTCGGCGCGATCTCCGGGACGAAGTAACCGAGGCCGGCGATGGCGTCCGGGTTGTTGAGGTTGTAGTCGTTGCCGGCGGCGAAGATCGTCACGATGCCACTGCGGGCCGCCGCGATGGCGCCGTCGTAGGCACCGCCGGGTTTGGTCCCCAGCAAAGTCTGGATCTCGTTGAATTGCAGTTGTGCGTCCTGCACGGTGAAGTGCGGGTACGCCGGGTCCCGACCACCCAGGTCGAAGCGATCAGTGATACCGATGCCCCAGCTGTTGTTGATGATCCGCGCGCCGCTGGCGATCAGGGCATCCCAACCGGCCTTGTACACCGCGCCGTCGTTGCCGCGAATGATGCCGTCTTCCGGGCCCGGGTCACCGTTGTCGGCGCTGATGATTTGCGCACCAAAGGCGACGCCGTGCATCGGCCCGCCATCGCGACTGCCCGCGGCGATCCCGCCGACGTGAGTGCCGTGGGCGCCGAGTTTGCCGTTGGAGCCCACCGAGGGCGAACCGTCATACAGAAAGGCGTCCCCGGCTTTGACCGGAATGTACGGGTCGGTGTATTCGCGGATGCCGCTGGTGACCAGCGTGATCACCTTATTGGCCCCGGAAAATTCCGGGTGCAAGGCGTAAACCGGTTGGTCGAAGATCCCCAGTTTCACGCCTTTGCCGGTGTAACCGGCGGCGTAGGCCTCCTGAGCATTGATCGCACCCAGGCCCCAGTCGGCGTTGAACTCCGTGCTGCGCCAGCTATCGGGATCGCCTGTCCGGCCGTTTTCCACGTAGGGCGCCGCGTGTGCGGTGCCCAGGGTGGCCAATGCGCAGAGCAAGGCGCGATTGAGGGTTTTTAAAGTAGTAAACGTGCTGCCCGACCGAGCGGGCGAATTGTTGTTTTCAGCTCTCATCCAGCGACCATCCTTAGTTATGTTGCCAAAATCCTTGTGCCTCAAGGCCCACCCAATTCCTGTCAGTCAAGGCTCGGAACCTGTGGGAGCGAGCCTGCTCGCGATAGCGTCGGGTCAGTCAATATTGATGCTGAATGTTCCGCCGTCATCGCGAGCAGGCTCGCTCCCACAGGTTTGCGCACCTTGACTAGGCATGAGGGCAATCCCTTCGCCGCCGTTAAAACTGCCAATTGAGACTCAGCCCGACGCCGTGGCTTTTCTCGCGGCTGGCCAGTTGGCCGGTGTAATCGAGGTTCAGCCGAACATCTCGGCTCAAGGCCAGGCTGGCATGGGCGCCCACCAGCGCCGCATCGCGAACCAGTGGCGAGCTTTCCACCACGAACGGAGTGCCACCGCTGGCAAACGCCAGGTGTTCCTCGGAATCGGTGTTGCTCAGGTTGTGCTGCCAGCCAAGGCTGCCGCTCAGGTCCAGCTGTTGCTGACCGGACAGCCTCAGGGTTTTCAGAGCTCGCATGCCCAAGGTGCTGAGTACCGCGTCACGCCGGTCGCCGCTGCTTTTGAGCGCTGCGGCGTCACCTTTTTCGGTGAAGCCCTCAGTGTCGAGGTGTACGTAAGCCAGGTTGGCGAACGGCTCCAAAGCCAGTGTTTGCAGGTTCAAGCGATAGGCCGCTTCGCCAAACACCTGGGTGGTCCCGGCATCGACTTTGGCTTTCTGTTTGGCGCTGACGTCGCCGTATTGCAGGTCACGTTTGACGTCGGCCCGATGCCAGCTGTAGGCGCCGCCGGCACTCAGACGCCAGGCGCCCATTTCGTGGCCGGCATAGGCGCCCAGGTGATAACTGTCGACCTGCGCTGATGAATGAGTTCCGGAGCCCATGCTGACCGAGCTGTCGCTATAACCGGCGACCAGGCCCACACGGGTTTGGTCATCCACCGCACCATCGACACCCGCCAGCAAACCGCCAATCGAGGTGGTGTAGCCGGCGGTGTCGTGGCTGTCATCGGTCTTGCCCCAAGCGCCCAACGCTTTGATCCAGCCGTTGCTTCGGGAACTGTTGGCGTCGTTGAGACGCTCACCGACCGCATCCCGCAGATAACGGCTGTCGTTGATCAGTACCGAGCCCAGCGCCGGGTAAATTTCTCCCGACAACTGCTGGAACGCCTGTTGCGCCGAACTTGCGGTGGGCGACAGCAGCAGGCTTTCGTAGACGGCGTTACCCGCGCCAAGCCCTTCCACTGCGGCGGCGACAGAACGCTGATTTGGGGTTTGCCCGACGCTGGCGAAGGTTGTGGCGTTGCGTTCAACGCTCAGCTGAATGCCGGTGGCGGCGTAATCAAGGCTGCCGCCGATGAACAGGTAGTTAGGCAGCACCGCGCCGAACTGGCCTTGAATACCGCCCGCCGCTTGCAGGATGTTGTACTGATTGCCCAGCAGGCTTTGCACTTGTTGGGTGCTGAGCAAGGTCGGGCTGTTTTCCAGCGACAGGCTCACGGTGGCGCCGCTGATCGTGGCCGTACCGCCCGCAATAATCTGGTCGCTGCTGGTGGGTGACAGTTCGACGGCATAGGTCGAACCCGGCGCAAACGTCACATCGCCGCTGACTTGCAACGTACCGATGGAATTACCGGGCGCCACGGTGCCGCCGGGATTGGCGGTCAAGGCAGCGATTCGTCCGTTACCGCCGAGGGTGCCACTGTCATTGACGGTGACCGCCGACGTCAGCGAGCCGTTCACCGCCAGCAACCCGCCGTTGACCGTAGTCGGGCCGCGATAAGTGTTGTCGCCAGTGAGCATCAACCGCCCGGCACCGGACTTGATCAGGCTGCCTTCGTAGACTCGGTTGGCGGCGGCGGAATCGCGAGCTGTGCCCACTGCGTAATCGGTCTGATCCTGCTGACTGGCGCCAGCCGGGACACCGTTCTCCCAGCCCTTGTCCTTCAACGTCTGTTGCCAGGCGCTGCGTTCGGCGGCGTCTTCGGCCTGACGCTGAATCAGCGCCTTGTCGGAAATGCCGTTGCTCCAGACATCGCTTTGCCCTGCCCCCAGATTGGCGTCGAACGCCCCGAGCAATTGCCCCGGCCCGCGCATCGCCCGTTCAAGGTTGGCCACCCCCCAACCGATGCGCGTGCTCGGTGCGTCGGTGACCGAACCGTCGAGCTGGGTCGCGGTGGTCAGCAGCACCTCAAGCGCCTGCTGATTGTTCATGTACGGATAGCGTTCCATCACCAGCGCCAGTGCTCCGGTGGCATGCGGCGCAGCCATGGAGGTGCCGGACTTGATCGCGTAACCGCCGCCGGGAATGGTGCTGTCGATCTTCGCGCCCGGTGTGGTGATGCACCAGTACTTGGCGATCCCGCACTGGTTGTATTTCTGCTGATTGCTTTGATCCAGCCCCGACACCGCCAGCCAGTGGCCTTCCAGGTCCGGCTGGAAATACGGCAAGGCTGAACGCACGCTGGCATTCGGGTAACCGCTGTTGCCGGCACTGAACACGTTGATCACGCCGCGGCGCGAAACGTCGGCGGCGGCATCGAGCCAGGTGCCTTTGTTCCAGTGCTGGGCGTAGGCGGCGTGCAGGTCGTCGAGGGTTCGGTAGCTGACATCCGGCGGCTGGCTGCCCCAGCTGTTGTTGATCGCGCGTACACCGACATCTGCCAGGGCGTTATAGACCGCTTTGAAATAGCGCGGGTCCGGATTGGGGCCGAACAGGAAGCTGTCGTTCTTGTTTGTGTTGCCAACGTAGATTTGCGCGTTGTACGCCACGCCGTGCATGCCGCTGCCATCCCGGGAAGCGCCCATGGTGCCGGTGACGTGGGTGCCGTGGGAGTCGTTGTTGGTGTTGAGCGTGCCGTCGACATTGAACGCCGAGCCATCGACATAGCTGCCACTGGCGGTCACTGAGTGATAACGGTCGGCGGCAAATTCGGGATGGCTGGAATCGAAACCGGAATCCAGCGCGCCAATTTTCACGCCCTTGCCGGTGATGCCGGCGGCATAGGCTTGATCGGCCTGCATGCGCGCCAGCCCCCAATCGCGCTGGAACTCTGCCGAGCGCCAACTGGCGGGATCGCCGGGTTTGCCGGTTTCCAGGTAAAGCGCCTGGGCTGGGCCTGGTACTGATGAAATCAAGAGCAATAGCGTGCCGACCGACATCGGCTTGATCTGTACGTCCATGTTCATGACTCTCGCTTTTTTTGTTTTTTGTAGGAGCTGCCGCAGGCTGCGATCTTTTAGCGTCAGCAAGACGCCGGAAGATCAAAAGATCGCAGCCTTCGGCAGCTCCTACGGGGATGTGCGATTTTCCATGTTCGGGCCCTGGCCGAAGGCCTCATCCACCTTGGCCAGGTCTTGCTCGTTCAAGGTTCCCGCGTAGTAGTGCAACTTGGTCCAGGCCATCAAATAGTCGTAACGCGCCTGGGCCAGATCCCGGCGGGTGGTGAACAGTTGTTGTTCTGCGTTCAGCGCATCGAGGTTGACCCGCTCACCGCCCAAAATGCTTTGTTTGGTCGAGACCACCAGCGCTTCCGCCGACGTCAACGCTTTCTGATAAGCCCGTAACTTGTTGATCCCCGACAAGCAGGCGCTGAACTGGCGGCGCAGCTGAATCAAGGTTTCCCGGGTCTTGCCGTCCAGCTCGTACTCGGCCTGTTCCATGGTGCGGCTGGCCTGGCGGGTCGAGGCCGAGACCCCGCCACCGGCATACAGCGGCACATTGACTTCGATACCGATGGTGTTGGTGTCGTAGCGCTGGTTATAGGTGTTGCCGCTTTCCGATTCGTTCTGGCGCACCGAGGCGTAAGCGCTGACTTTTGGCAGGTGGCCAGCGCGATTGCGTTCGACCTCGTAACGCGCCACTTCCACCGCCTGGCGCTGGGAGGCCAGGTTCGGGTTGTTGGCCACCGCCATCTCGTGCCAGGTGTCGTAATTGGCCGGTTGCAGGGTGAACGTCTGGAAGTTCTGATCCAGCGGCGTCAGGTCGCCGATGTCGATGGCTGGCACGCCAATCAGTGCGCCCAGCTCCCGCAAGGACGCATCCTGTTCATCGCGCGCCTCGATTTCCTCGGCGGTCGCCAGCTCGTAACGTGACTCGGCTTCGAGGATATCGGTGCGCGTACCCTCCCCTTGGCGGAACATCTGCTCGTTCTGCTGAAACTGCTGTTCGAAGGCTTTTTTCTTGGCCCGCGCGATGTCGATCTGGTCCTGAGCGAACAGCGCCTTGGTGTAATTTTCCAGCACGCGAACCAGCAGTTCCTGGCTCTTGCCACGAAAATTTTCGTCAGCGAACAGCGATTGCGCCACGCCTTTGCGGTACGCCGCGTAGGCCTCGTAGTCCAGCAGCGGCTGTTGCAGGGTCAAGGTCGAGCCGTAACTGCTGTAGTTGCGGTCCTCGGTGAAGTCTGGTCTCCCCTCATTAATTTGAGTGACCTTGGAGGTGTTACGCCCCTTGTTGTAGTTGTAACCCAGTCTCGGCAGCAGCCCGGCGCGGCCGATGGCACGGTTTTCAAGGCCTGCATCGCGCTCCTTGATGGCGCCGAGGAACACTGGATCATTGCGTAACGCTTGCTCATAAATGTCGAACGGCCCCATGGCCATCGCGCTGTTGCATGTCAGCAACGCCAGGGTCGCTGCGAGCAGGGAAAGCTTATTCATACAGCCGAACATCCTTATTCCTCGGTCAACGCGGAGCCTGCCCGGTCGAGCAGCGGTTTGAACAAATAGTTGAGGAGTGAACGTTCACCGGTGCGCACGAACATTTCTGCCGGCATGCCGGGCTTGATCACCAGACCGTTGAGTTTTTCCATGGCCTGATCGCTGACGCTGCTGCGCAGCACGTAGTACGGCACACCGGTTTTTTCGTCGACCATTTGGTCGGCGGAGATCAGGCTGACTTCGCCGGGGACCCGCGGGGTGCGGCTCTGGTTGAACGCGGTGAACAGAATGTCCACCGGCAAGTGCGTGCCGACCTTGTCAATCAGGTTGATCGGCAGGTGCCCTTCCACTTCCAGGCGGGTGCCTTGCGGGACGATCTCCAGCAGTGTCTCGCCCTGACGTACCACCGCGCCTTCGGTGTGAACCCCAAGGTTAACGGCGATGCCGTCGGCAGTGGCGATGATTTCGCTGTGTTGCAGGTCGAAGCCGGCGGAAGTCAGTTGCTCTTCCAGGGTCACGCTTTTGAGCTGCGCGTCGGCCAGCTGGCTGCGGACTTCCTTCTGGTATTCCTCGCTGTGCTGTTGCAGTTTCAGGCGGGATTCAAGGATGCCCTGCTCCACGCGGCCACTTTCGCCGGTGTTTTCTGCCAGCTGTTGCTGCACTTGCGACAACTGACGCTGGTAATCCATCAAGCGGTTGCGCGGGATGTAACCGTTATCCGCCAAGGGCTGCAGATTGCTCAATTGTTGTTGCAGTGAACTGGCCTGGGCCGTCAGGTCGGTGCGCGCGCGGCGCATGCCGGCCAGTTGCGCGCTCGCGCCTTCGATGTTGGCGCGCAGGGCGGCTTGCTCACGGGAAAAGGCTTCGCGACGGCTGCTGAACAATTGCCGTTGGCCTTCGAGTACCAAGGCCAGACGCGGGTCAGGATCGTTGCTCAGTTCGACGGGGAAATTCACCTGTTTGAGGTTGTCCCGTTCACTCTGCCACCGTGCCAGGCTGGCCCACGCCATGCGGTATTGCGCTTGCAGCGATTGAACGTCTGCCGCGACCTGGGTCTGGTCGAGGCGGAACAGCGGCTGACCCTGCTTCACCACTTGGCCTTCGCGCACCAGAATCTGGCTGACCACACCGCTGCTCATCGATTGCACGGCTTTGCGCTTGCCCGAGACCACCACGGTCCCCTGCACCGGAATCCCTTGATCGAGCGGCGCAAGGCTCGCCCAGGTGAAGAAACTGCCGGCGCCGACAATCGCCAGAATCCAGCCCATGCGGGCGAAGAAACGCGCGTCGCGCTCAGGGCGTGCAGCGATATAATCGTGTTCCATGGTCGCTTCGCTGTCGTCGTTCATGCGTGCGCTGCTCATACACCCGAATTCCTTGTCGTGGGCTGATACTGCCGGCTCATGCTGAGCCCGCCCGGTGCTTGCGCAGGTTTTTCACGTTGTTGCTCCTGGGCTCCTGACTGGTTACCGGCAAGCGCCTTGAGCACTTCCTGGCTTGGGCCGAAGGCCTGCAAGCGACCTTCGTTGAGCACCAGCAACTTGTCGGCCTGGGCCAGGGCCGAAGAGCGATGGGTGACCAGAATCACGCTGGTGCCTCGGGCCTTCATGTGCGCGATGGCGCCGGCCAGTGCCGCTTCGCCGACGGTGTCGAGGTTGGAGTTCGGTTCATCCAGCACCACCAGGCTCGGGTTGCCGTACAGCGCACGAGCCAGGGCCACACGTTGCTTCTGGCCGCCGGACAAACCGCTGCCGTCCTCGCCAAGCACCGTGTCGTAGCCCTGCGGCATGCGCAGGATCAGTTCATGAACGCCGGCCTGTTGCGCGGCTTCGACGACTTTTTGCGGGTCCGCCTCACGGAATCGGGCGATGTTTTCGGCGATGCTGCCGCTGAACAATTCGATGTCCTGGGGCAGGTAACCGATGTAGGGGCCAAGGTCATCGCGGTTCCAGCGATGAATGTCCGCGCCGTCGAGGCGTACCGTGCCGCCCAACGTCGGCCAGACGCCGACCAGCACCCGGGCCAGGGTCGATTTACCGGAGCCGGAAGCCCCGAGCACGCCCAACACTTCCCCGGCGCCCAGGTTGAAATTGACCATGTGCAAGGTCGCTGCCCGTTGCCCTGGCGGGCCGGCGCTGACTTGTTCGAACGTGATCTGGCCTTTCGGCGCCGGCAGCGCCATGGCCTCGTCACTCGGTGGAAAGGCTTGCAGCAAGGCATCGAGACGGCGGTAAGCGAGTTTGGCGCCGCTCCACTGTTTCCACACGGCGATCAACTGATCGATGGGGCTCAGTACCCGGCCCATCAGGATGGAACCGGCGATCATCATCCCGGCGGTCATGTCACCCTTGATCACCAGCAAGGCGCCCAACCCCAGCACCAGGGATTGCAGGCACAGGCGCAGGGTTTTGCTCAGGGAACTGATGACCGCGCCGGTGTCGCTGGCCTGATTCTGCAAGCCGAGAAAACGCGAGTGAACCCCAAACCAGCGCTTGCGCAAGACACCGAGCATGCCCATGGCCTGAATGGTTTCGGCGTTATGCAGGTGACTGGTGGCCAGTTGGCTGGATTTCTGGGAAAACCCCGCGGCTTCGCCCAAAGGCTTTTTGGTCATCGCCTCGTTGAGGCAGGCCAGACCGATCAGCAGCACCGCACCTGCGGTGGCCAATACACCGAGCCAGACGTTGAACAGAAAGATCACAAACAGATAGACCGGAAACCACGGTGCATCGAAGAAGGCAAACAGCGCCGGGCCGGTGACGAATTGGCGAATATGGGTCAGGTCGCCCAAGGATTGCCCGGCGTTGCCCTCGCCTTTGAACAGGTTGCGTTCGAAAGCGGCTTGATACACCCGCAGGTTAAAACGGCGCTCCAGTTGGCTGCCGATACGAATGACGATAAAGCTGCGCACGATCTCCAGCAGACCGATGAAGGCAAAGAATCCGACCACCATCAACGACAACATCGCCAGTGTGGTTTCATTTTGCGAAGACAGTACCCGGTCATAGACCTGGAGCATATAAATCGACGGGACCAACATCAGCACATTAATCAGTGCGGTAAAACACCCGACGCTGATCAGGATGCTTTTATAGTCGCCCAGCGCCTTGAATAACGGTGCAGTGGCCGGGCTCTTCGCCATCTTCATTGGTTTTTCCTGAGGTATTAATCCTCGCCTTACTTGGCGAGGTTCCAATTAACTGTCCGCACATGGGTCGAGACGTTCTTTCGCCGATATTGCTTACACATTAATAACAACTCTTTGTGTTCTTCAAAGAGCTCCGGTTATTGAACGGCTGCTTATAACGGCAATAACGAGCTTTATATTCAGCGCCTGGTGCCGGTCCGGCATTTCTCACTTAAGCGCTGCGCGCTCGAGCGTAATGATCAGACCTGACTTCAAGGTGCTTTTATAAAACCCCTCATGCTGTCGGCTGAAAAACACAATTCTTGAGCCTTCTTTTCCGGTCACCGCAATACCGTCCGGTTCCGGGAACCAGCCAATCGCCGATTCGTTCAGCCAGGCGCCGAGGCAGTCAGCCCCCTCACCCAGGGTCTCGTTCACTTTGAGCTCGATCGAGCAAACATTCGACGGTTTGTCCTGCAGCGCCTGGGACTCTGGCGAATCTTGCGCGGTGTTCAAGGTGGCCTGCCATTTCCCGGCGAGTTCCGACGGATCGGCTAATTTAAGACTGCGTGCCATGGCTACATCTCCAAGAAACATCATCAGCGTCGCCAACAGCCACGCGGTTGCTTTGTAGGTAAAAGCGTTCTGGATCATAGGGCGTTTTACTCATGTTGTAGCCTTACTTATGGCACCTGCCTACAAGGGACAGAGAACGACGCCTCAAGCGCCGCCCTCCTTTTTGCCCTGAATCAGGCCACGATGTCCGAGAACGCCGCCTGGCCAACGGTGCTGACCAGGAAGTCAGCCACGCCGTGCCCGGAGAAGTCCACCGACAACAGGCTGTTGCCGCCTGAAGTGGTCAATACCGCATCACCTGCCGCGCCGGTGAACGAATTCACGAAGTGCAGGCCTGCGCCGTTGGTGATGCCGGTCAGGTCGATCTTGTCCAGGCCACTGACAAAATCGAGGATCTGGTCGACGGCACCTGGCTTGGAGTCGCTGCTGGCCGCAAACACAAAGGTGTCCGAACCCGAACCGCCCCAGAGTTTGTCCGCACCGCCCGCGCCGAAGAGGATGTCGTTGCCGGCACCGCCCTTCAATTCGTTGGCCACGCCGTTACCGATCAGCAGGTCGCTACCCGAACCGCCAATCGCGTTTTCGACGGTGACGCCCTTGGCGATGGACACGTTACCCACCATGCCGCCAACGTCGGAGAATGAGGCTTCATTGAGGCTGATCTTCTGGTTTTGGGTGAACCCGGAGAAGTCCAGGGTGTCCTTGCCGCCCGCATCCCAGACCGAGAACACGACTTTGTCCGACGACGAAGACGCGCTCAGGAAGTCGCGACCGGCGTTGGAGTTGAAGCCGTAGGTGGTATCACCGGTACGGGTGGTGGTGTTGGCACCGTAGAGTTTCTGGATGGCGGCGATATCGTCCATCAGCGGGCCGGACGCATAGGCTTCCACACCACTCTTGCTGAAATTCTGGTCGGTATTGCTTTCGCTCCAGTAGCTCATGACGCTGTAGCCGCGGGTGTCTTCCCCGTAAGTCGCGTCATTGTAAGTGGGTGCGCCTTCACCAGCGTTGTAATCACCAGGGTGAGCGAGGCCCAGGGTGTGACCGATTTCGTGGGTCAGGGTCTGACGGCCGTAGTTGTTCAGGTCCGGCGTCTTGTTCGGCGTGTAGCTGCTGTTGGTCAGGTACCAGGAAGTACCGTCATAACCTGCACCCGTGCCAGGCAGGTAGGCGAATGCCGCCGCGCCGTCCTGACCGCCGCTGTAGTTACCGAAGGTCATGTGACCGTCACCACCTGAGGACTTCTCGGTAAAAGTGACATTGGCCACATCGGCCCAGGATTGCATGGCGAGTGCAGCCTGTGCTTTCTGTTGCGCGCTGAACTGACTGAACCCGGTGATGCCGTGCTTGTTCATGGTGCTCGACGAAGCCGAGGTCAGGAACGTGTAGGTGAGTTCGATTTTGCCGCTGCCGTCCTTGTCCTGGTAGGCAGCGCCGTCACGCAGCAGCTGGGTAGCAGCCTCGTCGACGGAGAAGGAGGGTTTGCCATTGACCGTGAGATTGCCACCCCGATCATACTGATGGCTGAAACTATCGATCTGGTTGTAGGCGGAACTGGGTGCAGCCAGCGCTTGCAATGGCGCAAAGGCCTGTTCGGCAAGATCAATAGCGTTGTCTTTTACTTTCGACATAAACACACTTCCTTGTTTAGCAATGGAACAGTTTTTGTCCGATACGACAATCTCTGGCGAGATCGTCCTATCACTCGCCCAATGAAGGCGTATAAAAACTGACACAATTCGAAATCAAACGTCTACATTTTTTTTGACGTCAAATTGATCTGTTCCGGCGAACTCCAGCAAACAGTACGTGCGCTGTCGAAATATAGTTTTTAGTTGAAGGTTTTAGCCGGATTGTCTGACAATCTTCTATCTAAATATTAAATAGGGGTAAGTTGTTTTTCTGTAGATGAGTTCGCATTTTTCTGGACTTATTAATATAAGTGCCAGCGCATTGCCATCAAATAAATTAAACGATCAGTTAGTTGTAGACAGCCACGCAGATGTCACCGTTGGCGAGGTCGCTGGTGCTGTTTCTTTATTATTGGAGAGCTGGCAGGCCGGATGATTGCGTTGTAGCCCAGCCAGCGGCAGGGCTCCGGCTCCCAGGCCTTGAGCATGTCGAGACCGCCCTGAGGAATGACCCACGGCTGGCGGACCAACTCGGTATCGCGCTGAAGAATCAGGTCGGCCAGGGTTCGCCCGCCGAGGTTGCTGGCACCGACGCCCTCCCCGCCATAACCGCCGGACAAGGCGATGCCGCTGGTCTGTGGCCCCGTGGAATGCCCCGGCAATATTGGCCTTTCGCCACAAAATCGGTATCTCGTGATCTGCGTCAAAAAAAAATGAACCAATCGCTAAACGGACTGAAAAAATCCACATGATTTTCACATCTGGATGCTACTTTTAAAGACAGTCACCGGTTGAGCCATTGAAGGTTCTTCCCTCCTAACATGAGCTAAAGGAAGCGCTCGATGATGAAGGTGGGCAACACATGAATGAAAGGTCTTTCAGCAAAGTCACTTTTCCCAATGCCTGCCAGCTGATGCGCTGGCATTTTCATCCCATGGGTTTCGAGGCGACCATGGATGCACCGGGCAGTATGGTTGCCCGGCTGTTCGACCGCGCCAGTGGCGAAACCATGATCGCCATTGCCGGCATTCCTTGCGCAACGGTCATGAATGCGGCGGATGTAGAACGAATCATCGAAGCTGTGGAAGCTGAGCTGGAGGCGTTCATTCCACCGGAGGCCCTCAGAAGCTATGCCTGATGGTCGGCCCTGTGAGAGCGGCCTGTGGCTATAGGGCTTGCCTTTGGCGAGGGGGCTTGCCCCCGTTCGGCTGCGAAGCAGTCGCAAAACCGGTTGATGCGTTTTTAGCTGGAGGATCGCGGTGGGTGTTTTTTGGGGGGGCAGCTGCGCGGCCCAACGGGGGCAAGCCCCCTCGCCACACAAGCCCGCTCCCACATTGATTGCGTTTAACTAATCTGCATCAGGGCCTGTGCCAGATCGGCGCGCAGGTCTTCGACATCCTCGACACCCACTGACAAACGCACCAGCGCATCGCCAATACCGAGTTGCGCACGGGTTTCTGCCGGGATGCTGGCATGGGTCATGATCGCCGGGTGCTCGATCAGGCTTTCCACTCCGCCCAGGCTCTCGGCCAGGGCGAAGATCCGCACACTCTCGAGGAAACGCCTGGCGCCGGCCAGGTCGCAGTTCAGGTCGAGGGAAATCATCCCGCCGAATCCACGCATCTGTCGCCGCGCCAGTTCGTACTGTGGATGCGATGGCAGGCCTGGATAATAGACGCGCGCCACCTGCGGCTGACGCTCCAGCCATTGCGCCAGCTCCAGCGCGTTGCTGCAATGGCGCTCCATGCGCAGCGCCAATGTCTTCACCCCGCGCAACGTGAGAAAAGCGTCGAATGGCCCGGCGATCGCCCCCACCGCGTTCTGCAGGAAACCCAGGCGCTCGGCCAGTTCAGCATTCTGCCCGACCACCGCAATGCCGCCGATCACATCGGAGTGACCGTTCAGGTACTTGGTCGTCGAGTGCAGCACGATATCGAAGCCCAACTCCAGCGGACGCTGAATCCAAGGGCTGGCGAAGGTATTGTCGGCCACACAAATGATGCCTCGCTCGCGGCAGATACGCGCGACGGCGGCGAGGTCAGTGAGGCTCAGCAAAGGATTGCTCGGCGTCTCGACCCAAACCATCCGCGTGTCGTCCTGAAGCGCCGCTTCGAAGGCCGTCAGCTCGGTCAGATCAACAAAACTGAAGCGATGCCCGGCACTGCGCTGGCGCACTTTGTCGAACAGTCGGAATGTACCGCCATACAAGTCATTGCCGGAGACGATGTGGGCGCCAGCATCGAGCAATTCGAGCACGTTGGCGATCGCCGCCAGCCCGGAAGCGAAGGCGAAGGCCCGAGTACCGCCCTCGAGGTCCGCCACACAACGCTCCAGCGCAAAGCGCGTCGGGTTATGCGAGCGCCCGTAATCGAAGCCCTTATGCACACCCGGGCTCTGTTGCAGATAGGTGGAGTTTGCATAAATCGGCGGCATCAGCGCCCCGGTGGTCGGGTCCGGCGTCTGTCCGGCATGGATCACACGGGTGGCGAAGGCACGTGGCTTGGCGGTTTCATCGTGCTGACTCATGTAAGGGATCTCCGCAGGTAATTGAGCATGTCGACACGAGTAATCAGCCCATGGAAACCCGAGGTGTCGGCGATCATCGCCACCAACCCACGGTCGAGCTTCGCCTCCAGCTCGCCCAGACTGGCGCCGGGTGGCAGGACTTCCAGCTTGTCGGTCATCGCACTGCTCACCGGCATACGGAAGTGTGAAGCGTCTTCATGCACACCAAGCAAGATATCGGACTCGTCGATCACGCCGACCAGTCGTTGCCCGTCCACCAGCACCGGCAGTTGCGACACATCCGCCAGGCGCATGCGTTGGAACGCGGTGAGCAGCGTGTCGTCCGGCCCCACGCTGACCACCCGGCCATCCTCGAAGCGCCGCGCGATCAGGTCTCGCAAATCACCGTAACGCTTGCGCGCAAGCAGCCCCTGATCGTTCATCCACTGGTCGTTGTAGACCTTCGACAGGTAACGGGTGCCGGTGTCGCAGACGAAACTGACCACCCGCTTCGGCTCGGTTTGTTCGCGGCAGTAACGCAATGCCGCCGCCAGCAATGTGCCGGTCGAAGAGCCGCCGAGAATGCCTTCGGCGCGCAGCAGTTGGCGGGCATGATCGAAGCTTTCCTCGTCGCTGATCGAATAGGCCTTACGCACGCTGGACAGGTCGGCAATCGACGGAATGAAGTCTTCGCCAATGCCCTCCACCGCCCAGGAACCGGGCGTACCGAGGGTGCCGCTGCGGCTGTATTCGGCCATCACCGAACCGACCGGATCGGCCAGCACCATTTCCAGGTTCGGTTGTACGCGCTGAAAGAAACGGGTCAGCCCGGTCAACGTGCCGGCCGAACCGACGCCGACTACGATGGCATCCACATCATGCTGAGTCTGCGCCCAGATCTCCGGAGCGGTACTGCACTCGTGGGCCAGCGGGTTGGCCGGGTTGTTGAATTGATCGGCGAAGAAGGCGTCGGGAATTTCCTGCGCCAGCCGCGCAGCGACGTCCTGGTAATACTCGGGATGACCCTTGCCGACATCGGAGCGAGTGATATGCACCTCGGCACCCATTGCCTTGAGGTGCAGGACCTTCTCGGTGGACATCTTGTCCGGCACCACCAACACCACCCGATAACCCTTGGCCCGACCGACCAGGGCCAGGCCCAGACCGGTGTTGCCGGCGGTGGCCTCGACGATGGTGCCACCGGGGCGCAGGCGCCCATCGCGCTCGGCGGCGTCGATCATTGCCAGGCCGATGCGGTCCTTGATCGAGCCACCGGGGTTCTGCGATTCGAGCTTGAGAAACAGCGTACATGGGCCGGTATCGAAGCGGCTGACGCGCACCAGCGGCGTATTGCCGATCAGTTCGAGCACGGCGGGACGGGAGTCGTTCGGCATGTCGTCACCTCGCTGCATGTATCCGCACTGGATGGACAGCGACCTGCGGCGAATCATTGCGCGCCAGTCGCAAGCAAAGCCTCGCCTTGGACCATAGGCCGGGATCGCGCCTCCCGCAACTTTTCGCAGCCATTCGGTACTGTCTCTGTGGCGAGCGAGCTTGCTCACGCTTGAGTGCGCAGCGCTCACAAACAATCAGCAATGTTTGTCAGATTTTTTGGGGCCGCTACGCGACCCAACGCGAGCAAGCTCGCTCGCCACAGGTTTTTCTGACTCAAGACTCTCAGTGAACGGCTTCAGGCGTCAGGCAGAGACTTTTCCTTGGCGATGATCCACGAAGAACGCCTTGCCTTTGCCGATCCGGTCGGAGGCCTTGGGCATGTTCGCCGCTTGGGTATCCTGGCCATCGACATACCAGTAGCAATGGCTGACTGCCCGGGTGATGCCCACATAAGCCAGTCGCAGAATCTCGTCTTTCTGTGCGCTGTCGTAAGCTTCGCTGTCGCCAGCCTTGCCAAGCCCGGCCATGCGATAGACCTGGTTCTTGTAAGGAGAACTGGTCAAGTGCTGGCAATCGCCCAGCAGAAATACCGCATCAGCCTGCAGGCCCTTGGCGCTGTGGTAAGTCAGTTGTTTGAGCCGTCGAGCCTCATACGGCAAGCTTGAATCCAGATTAACTACAGATTGAATATGCTCTTCTATCAATGACTTATCACTGCTTTTTCGATAAAGCATCAAGATTGAATCGCCCTTTCTGTAGTGCTCGATCAAGCGCTGGGCCATACCCTGGTCATCCCGATCGAGCACATTCACCGGCAGCAGCGCCTTGGGCTCGCCACTGGCCTTGGCCTTCTTGCCAGCGATCGCCGGCGCCGCGCGGACAATATGCTCCGCCGCGTCGATGATGTGCTGATGGCTGCGGTAATTGTCACTGAGCATCACTTTGGTCGTGCTCGGCGACGGGAACTCCTTGTTGAACTCCATGAAGTACGTCGGCGAGCTGCCGCGCCAGCCATAGATGGATTGCCAGTCATCGCCGACACAAAGCAATGACGAACGTTGCGCCCCGCGCCCCACATGCATGGTCGGTCCGCGACTGCGGATCTCGGCCAGGCTGGCGCGAATCCAGGAAACGATCTGCGGCGACACGTCCTGAAACTCGTCAATCATCAAGTGCGACATTGGCCTGAGCAGCTCATCGCTCAGCAGCTTGAGATTCTCCGGCGAATGCTCACTGAACAAGGCGAACATCCGGTTGTAAGTCATTACCGGTGGCGATTGATCCAGCAGATGATCTTCCAGCGCTCGCCAGAACAGGCTCAAGGCCTCAAAGAAAAACCGGTCCGGGTCATCCTTGGCGAAGCTCATCTGGCCCACGGCATTCGGCACATCCAGGCCGAGGTTTTCAATAAACCCGGCCGCCGCGACAAAACAGTCCAGCAACGGCGCGGAACCGAGCTCGCCCTTGACCTTGTAATCGAAGCCCGGCCCGGCGCTGGCGTCCCCGGCAAGCGATGCCAAAACACGCCGTGAAGACTCATAACTGTCTAACCATATCAAAGGCTTACGACAGAAAGCTTGAAACAACGTGCGCTTTACCGCCCATTCTGCGCGCACTGAGAGTTTGGCATTCGGACGGCTGACCTGGGGATTTTCCCGGGGATCGAAACCCAGCACTACCCAGGCGTCGAGCGTCGGAATGTAGCCGTGGCAATGAAAGGTCGAACCGTTGATATCGAAGGTCTGACGATTCGGTTCGATGCCCTTGATCGGCCAGGCACCGGCGCGAAACCATAGGTCTTCGATTGTGTCGCACAGTTCTTCATCGCGCTTGGCGGCCAATTCGGTCACCGCCATGCGCTTCTGCACGTCCGGGTGATCACGCTCCAGCTCCTTGAGCTGCAAGGCGTGACGCGACAACGGCTTGATCAGTTCGCGAAAACGCTCATCGCGAGTGTGCAGGCTGTGATAGCAGGCATTGAGTTGCTGGCGCTGGGCGTCGTTGATGCGCAGGTCGAAGGGGTTGCTGTCGACCTCCTCGTCGCCGCCTTGCGCGCGGTGACTGAGGTTTTCGAAGGCTTGCAGCCGCTCGAAACCCGGCAGGCTGCGGACCATCGGCAGGATGCGCGAATGGAAAGTGCGCACCAGATCCCGCGCTTCTTTAAGGTTGATTCCCCGGCCCCACACTGCAAACAGCTCGATCAGCTTATTGATGAAGTCCTTGCGCGATTCGCGAGTGAAGGTCACCACGGTCATCGAGCTCAACTCAAACCCCAGGTAGTGGCTGAGCAGCAGAATTCGCAGCACCAGGGTGGTCGACTTGCCCGCGCCCGCCCCGGCGATCACCGAGGTCGACGGTGTGTCGCTGAAAATCATCTTCCATTGGGCGGCGCTCGGTTGGGCATGCGCGGGCAGCAGTCGCGCCACGTCGGCCTTCATGCGCTTCTTCAGCTCAGCACTCAATGGCAGGCGCCAATCGTCGAACAGATTGTCATCGACATTGGGCGGTCGATGTTCGGTTGAGCGCGAGTCACGAATCAACAGAACCTGCCGACCTTCCTCCAGCCCCTCGAGTTTGCCTTCCTTATAGCCGTACTCCACGCCGGCGCTGTGACCGCTGCGAAAACCGTCGGCTTGGCCATGCAGCCAGGACGCACGGTGTTGCGCGCGCAGACGGGTAAGACCGTGGCCAAAGAACCGGGCGGCCAGGCGCTTGAACAAAGGCATCTCGGCCAAGGGACGAAGTTCGGGGGGAAGATCGGGGGTGTGTTGCGGCACGCTGACGGACTCCAGGGTGTGAGGCTGTTGAGGGCTATGGTGTCTGCATTTGCCGTTGAGTTCTAGTGAAATGCTTATAGGTCATTGGCTTATACGATGAAGTGAAGGCTGGGTGAGAATGTTTCGAGGTTATTTGATATCAGCTAATTCGATTGTATTGAGGCATTTTTTACGCTTTTTATCGATGATTGCCTGATAGATGATGCTTGCCATCAACCACCGGTTCTCGTTTGTGGCTCAGGCGTTCTGCCCCATGACGAACCTTTTCAGGAGACGATCATGCTTGAACTCAGACCTTTCAACTCGCTGGGTGGCGCGCATCATGGCTGGTTGGATGCCCATCACCACTTTTCGTTCGCCGAATACCACGACCCCAAACGCATGAACTGGGGCAACCTGCGGGTGTGGAACGACGATGTGATTGCCGCCGGTACCGGGTTCCCGCAACACCCGCACCGCGACATGGAAATCATCACCTACGTTCGTGAAGGCGCGATTACCCACCAAGACAACCTTGGCAACAAGGGCCGCACCGAAGCGGGCGACGTGCAGGTCATGAGCGCCGGCACCGGGATCGCTCACAGTGAGTACAACCTGGAAGCGACCGAGACCCGGATTTTTCAGATCTGGATCATCCCCAACGAAGTCGGTTCGGCGCCGTCGTGGGGTGCCAAACCGTTCCCTAAAGGCGAGCGCGAAGGTTTCGTGACCCTGGCCAGCGGCAAGGCCGGCGACGATCAAAGCCTGCACATTCGCGCTGATGCGCGTCTGGTGGCGGCGAATCTGAAGGCCGGTGAGTCCGCGGAGTATCACCTGGATAGCGGCCGTCGCGCCTATCTGGTCCCAGCCACTGGGGTCATTGAAGTCAATGGCTTACGTGCACAAGCTCGAGACGGTGTTGCGATTGCCGATGAGCAGGTGTTGCGCGTGACCGCGATTGAGGACAGTGAGATTGTGTTGGTGGATGTGGCTTGATGGGGTAAAGGCGGGACAAAAAAGGGGCGACCGTTAATGGTCGCCCCTTTTTTCATTTTCCATTTGTGGCGAGGGAGCTTGCTCCCGTCCGGCTGCGAAGCAGTTGTATCCAACCAGCGAGGTGTACCTGTTACACCTCGCCAACCGATTTGGGGCCGCTTCGCGCCCCAGCGGGAGCAAGCTCCCTCGCCACAGGGCCCTCAATCACTTCGCAGAAATCGCGCCATCCACAAGTGTCTGAGCTTCCGCTACCAACTGTTTGAGGTGGTCGTCGCTGACAAAGCTTTCCGCATAGATCTTGTAGATATCCTCAGTGCCCGACGGACGCGCCGCGAACCAACCGTTCTCGGTCATGACTTTCAGACCGCCAATGGCCTGGTCGTTGCCCGGCGCATGACTGAGGATGCTCTGGATCGCTTCACCCGCCAGTTGAGTCGAGGTGACCTGATCCGGCGACAATTTGCTCAGCAGCGCTTTCTGCTCAGGGTTTGCCTTGGCATCGACCCGTACCGAGAAAGGTTCGCCCAGCTCATCGGTCAATGCGCGATAGGCCTGGCTAGGGTCACGGCCCGTGCGAGCGGTCATTTCCGCGGCCAGCAATGCCGGAATCAAGCCGTCTTTGTCGGTACACCAGACACTGCCGTCCTTGCGCAGGAACGACGCGCCAGCACTTTCTTCACCGCCAAAACCGAGGGAGCCGTCGAACAGGCCGTCGGCAAACCATTTGAAGCCGACCGGCACTTCGTACAGACGACGGCCCAGACGCTTGGCAACACGATCGATCAAGCCACTGCTGACCACGGTTTTACCCACGGCCGCATCGGCGCGCCATAGCGGACGGTTCTGGAACAGGTAATCGATCGACACCGCGAGGTAGTTGTTGGGTGCCAGCAAACCGCCGGACGGGGTCACGATGCCATGGCGGTCGTGATCCGGGTCACAGGCAAAGGCCACGTCGAAACGCTCTTTCAGGCCGATCAGGCCTTGCATGGCGTGGCTGGACGATGGGTCCATGCGGATCTGCCCGTCCCAGTCGACGGTCATGAAACGGAATGTCGCATCAACCTCTTTATTCACCACCTCCAGGTCCAGGCGGTAGTGCTCGGCAATCGCCGACCAGTAGCGCACCCCTGCTCCGCCCAGCGGATCGACACCCAGACGCAGCTTCGCATCGCGGATGACGTCGAAGTCGATCACATTGATCAGGTCGGCGACATAGGTGTTGAGGTAATCGTGACGATGGGTGGTGCTAGCCTTCAGCGCCTGCTCGTAGCTGATGCGTTTGACACCGGCGAGTTTGGCCGCCAGCAACTCGTTGGCCTTGGCTTCGATCCACTTGGTGATGTGGGTATCGGCCGGGCCGCCGTTGGTAGGGTTGTACTTGTAGCCGCCGCTTTGTGGCGGGTTGTGGGACGGGGTGATGACGATACCGTCCGCCAGGCCCGAGGTGCGCCCACGGTTGTAGCAAAGAATCGCGTGGGAAATGGCCGGGGTCGGCGTGTATTCGTCGCCTTCGGCGATCATCACCGTCACACCGTTTGCCGCCAGGACTTCCAGGGCACTGGCACCGGCCGGCGTGGACAGCGCGTGGGTGTCGATCCCGACGAACAGCGGACCGTCGATGCCCTGGGCTTCGCGGTACAGGCAGATCGCCTGGCTGATGGCCAGAACGTGCCATTCGTTGAAACTCAGGTCGAACGAGCTACCTCGGTGTCCGGACGTGCCGAAGGCGACGCGTTGGGTAGAAATGGCTGCATCGGGCTGGCCGGTGTAATAGGCCGTTACCAGTCGCGGGATGTCGACCAACAGTTCTGCCGGTGCCGGTTTGCCCGCAAAAGGACTGAGTGTCATGCAAAACCTCTGAGAGAGAGTGGTTCGGGAATAGAACGCAGTTTACTGACAGTTTGCCCCTGGCGCGATGTTATCGATTGTCAGGTTCAGGGGAGGATTTGCACTTCGACTCAGTCGAGCGATTCCAGACGCAAGGCATCCCCCAAAAGTCCCAGTGCGTCGGCGAGGTCGTGGTGCCCACCGAAGGTGTGGCTCAGGCGCAAGTGCTGCCGGTGCAGGCCCTGCAAGCTGAACAATTCTCCCGGCGCAATGACTACATGCTGCTTGAGTAAACGCTCGAACACTCGACGCACATCAACCTGGCGCAACGAGCGGATCCAGATCGTCGCCCCGCCTTGGGGTTCAACGAAGTGCAGCGCATCAGGCAGACGTTCTTCAAGCAACTGAGTCATCTGCACCATGCGTTCCTTGAGTAATCGACGCAACACCAGCAGGTGTTGATCAATGCGTCCGTTGCTGTACAGCCGCGCAATGGCCTTCTGACGAATCAGCGACAAACGGAAAGCGCGTAGCAAAAAGTGCCGTTGCAATTCGGCACGCAGTTGTCGTGACAACAGATAGCCGAAGGGCGCCTCCGACCCGATGATCTTCTCGAATGTGGAAAACACGATCAGCCGATCCGGGTCCAGCAGATCGCGAAACCGCAGGCCGCCAGGCTCGAATTCGAGCTCGCCGTAACAGTCATTTTCCAGCACCCAACTGCCATGTCGTTCCAGAAGTTGTGCGGTGGTTTGCCTGTGGCCGTCAGGCGCCACACTGCCCCGGGGCATGTTCAGCCCCGATGAAAGCATCACCAGCCGCACCCGCTTGGTCTCAAGCAGCTCCTTCAACTGCTCAAGATCCAGGCCGCCATTGGCTTGCAGCGGCAGCTCGATCACCTGCACGTCCGCGTCCTGGAGCAGGCGCAGAATGACCCAGTCGCAAGGCGATTCGACCACCACCACAGCGTCTTTGAGGTCAAGGATGGCGATCAATATTTCCAGGACTCCTCGCAGGTCGGCGCCGATATAGACATCATCGGCATGCCAGCAACGTGTCGGCGAAGTGGTGTAGCGCGCCGCGAGAGCTGTACGCAGCTCCAGCTCGCCGCAGGGTTGCGAGGACGGTTGTGGCTGGCGCGGATACTGGCGCAGCAGTTCTCTCTCCAACAGCAGCAACGGGCTATCCAGGGGTTGTAATGACGCCGGCTCATCGGCGCTCAGCACCAGCATGCCGGGACGTCTGGCGTTGACATAAACCGTTTCGAGCAGGTCCTTGCCGCTACCGGGTATGCCGATTGAGGACACGGGGAGTGCGTAGTAGCCGGACTTGGCCACCGAGTAGACGCGCCCTTCCTTCTCCAACAGCGAGTAGGCGTACTGAATGGTCGAGATCGACACGCTCAGGCGGTGCGCCAGCTGTCGCAATGAAGGCAGGCGCACTTGCACGTCACTGCCCGGCTCATTGATCAGGTTAGTCAGGTAACGGTACACCGCCTGATACGCAAAATCGGTATCTCGTGGTCCTTTCATGGGTAATGGCCGAACAGGCTGCGAACGTCGTGACGCATCCTTGCTGAATCCGTCAAACCTGGCACTTTCACCGGCCCGTCGACCATTCGCCAGCCACGGTCGCTCCACTATCGGGTTCCGTGGTTTCAGCTTGCACTCCCACGTCGCCGCTTTCCATGACGAGCGCCCCGCCCTCATCCCGAACCAGCGGCCCCATGCGGTAAAGCGTACCGATCAGGCTCACGGGCAACCCGCTGACATCGACCATCCACTGCAGAACCTGCTCGGGTGCCGGACCGCCCTGCATCGCCCGGTGCAAGTCCGGTAACGCCACGAGCATGCCGGGATGGCATTGACGAAGAAAATGCTCAAGCGCCGCACCGTTATCGGCAAAAGGGGCGAACAGCAGACACACCAATTGAGCCTCGCTCAAACCGAGGTTCTTTTGTGCTTCGGCCGCCGCCAATGCGCGCTGGTCGGTCATTGTCATCGGGTTGCCGAAGGTCTCCATTGCCTGTTCGCAAAAGCGCTCTGGAACCTGTTTACGACGCATCATCACCAGCGCCCGCTGCAGGTATTCGCCGACGCCCCTCTCGTAGGTGCGACCGTGTACAAAGCACGCTTGCAAGCCACGAGGATGCGCGGATATCGACAGACTTACGTAGTCGTTATCACTGAGCTGAGCCGACAACTCGTCAGGTTGGAACCCGAGGAAATCGGTGAGCAGTGGCCAGCGATCTTCCAGATTACTGACCAGCATGTCGTGAATATCAATGAAGGTCGTGCGGCGACAGGTTTCAAAACGATCGGAGGGACGCCACGCAGCCTGGGCCGATTCAGGATAAAACTCGCGGTAGCAATCGCTGCCCAGTTCATCGAGTCGCGCGAACAGACACTCGTAGCCCGTTTCATGAGGGTCCGGTGTCTTGAGCCCGGCTTTGGCCGCCGCACGATTCAATCCCTCGAGAAACTGTTTCTGCCGACGGGGCGTATCGCTACTGATCAATGCATCCACCCCCTTGTCCCAGCGGGCGATCTGTCCGTAAAACTCACCGGTCGCCAGGTACCCGTCATCCCACAGATCAAGCGGCCCGTCCCAGGCACGGCGGTGCCCGACCATCAGCAGATTGAGCCGATTCGACTCGCGACCGGCTTCGGAAATCGGCGCCAGATGGTTGAACGGCAGGACTTCACGATTATCGACCATCAACACTTCGACCCGGGGATCGTCGTAGAGAAACAACGCAGAGCAGCTGCGATGAATATTTTCCAGGGCAGTCGAAGCAGTACCGTTCAAGCGCAAAGTCGCCACTCGCAATTGAAACGTCGCCGGAGCCCTGCCGGCGATACTCAGCTGCGCGGCGCGCAGTAGCGCCAGGGTGTAGCAGCTGTCGCGAGACCCGGACTGGATTGCCAGCACTTTGTAATCGCCAATACGCTCAAAACCTCCTGCGGACACCACCAGGCGCTGAATCAGCAATTGCAATGCCGTGCGCTCGGCGCGAGAGAAAAAACCCAGCAAACGCTGCAACATTTGCTGGTAAACATAGTTCATTGCCTGATCATGGGTAGCGGTCATCATTATTTACCTGTAACTCATAAGTTCAGTGCCACGCAAACAACGAAATGGAGTGCGCAACAGGTTATCTGTCATGAAATGGAATGCCGGGGTTGTTGTTCAAATGCTAGCACTTAAGCACTGTGTAATTATTTGAAATGATTGAATCTGACGGGCACCCCAAGGAGATACAAATCGCCGCAACGCCAGGCAGAATGGGCCTCTTGCGCTCCCGCGCGATTTCCTAGGAAATTTCCGACAGCGTCCCACAGACACTTAGCACAGGAAATAAAGAAAGAAGTTGCCAATGAATGTAAGACAACTGAGCGGCGCCGCATTATTTGTTGAGCATATATTGCCGGCGCGCATTGAGGAGTTTCAGCCAGATACTCAGCCATGACTCTTTCCTTGAGATGAAAATAATCATTCAATTATCAGGGCTTATATAATGATTAGAAGATACAGATTGAGAGCAAAAACCAGTTCAGTTGCTGAACCAGACCACCGACAGATCGATGGAACGTCTCATTTTGGAGCGACTGCCAGCAGAAGAGTCCGTGTTCACACGGACTCTTGCAGAGGAAGGGCTCAGGCAGACTCGACCTGAAGGGCGACCCGTTCGCGGCATGGGCATTCGTCCATATAGCGGTGGGCTTCGACAAACTCGGAAAATGGGAACACCCGGGTCTTGAGCGGCAGCAGCACACGGTCCGCGGTCAACTGGTTGATGTCACGCAGGGCACGTTGCAGTGCGGCCTGGTCCTGGATGATGCCCAGTTCTGGCTTGCCGGTGAAGTTACCGATGCAATGCACGAAGAACTGAATGTTCTTCTGGAACGCCGCGCAGGCGGGGAATGGCGTCTGGTTACCCCCTTGCAGGCCATAGAGCACCAGGCTGCCGCGAGGCGCCAGCACATCGCCGAGCAGCGACATCTGCGGCCCGCCAAGGCCATCGAACACTACGTCCACACCGCGATTGTCGGTAATTTTGTTGATCCGCATGAGCAGATCTTCTTCCTCGGTAACGATGACCTTCTCGGCGCCGAGGGACAGCAGGTACTCACGCTCATCCGCGGTTTTAGTCGCAGCGATCACTCGCACACCGAGGGCTTTGCCCAGTTGCACGAACGACGGTCCGGCACAGTGACTGGCATCGGTCACCAGGGCAAATTGCCCGGGTTTTACTCGCGCCAGATCGGCGTAGGCAAAATAAGCGATCAATAGTGGCGTGTAGTGCACGCTGGCTTCGATCGGGCTGAGCACGTCCGGGTAGAGAGTCAGTGCCGAGCGCGGCAGAACGATCTGTTCGCCGTAGACCGGGTAATCGTTGGGACTCTCGGCCGGGAAGCTGGCGACCTTGTCACCAACAGCCAGGTCATCGACGCCTTCGCCGACCATCGTGACCACGCCGGCCATTTCATGACCGAGGCCAGAAGGCAGACGAGCATGGGATGAAGCCAGGTTCTGGCGCCAGAGAATGTCGTACCAGCTGATGCCAATCGCTTCGACGCGCACCTGCACTTCGCCCGGCGCAGGCAGGGCTGCCGCATGCTCTTCGCATTTGAGCACCTCGGCCGGACCAAACTTGTGAAAACGGATCGTGCGGGACATCGCAAACCTCGTCAAAGAAACCTCTAATGCCCTGAACTTTATCTGGGCTTTCTACCCAAGACCATCAGTGGCTATTAATAGTCGACATGCCTGTCATTGATTCCGCAGCGACGGCGACATCATCCAATGCCGTAAAAACCGAAGCAGCCTTTCAGAAAAAACTGAATTACCCTGTGCAGAGTACCAGCCTTTGCCCGTAAGATTCATGCCGGCCATTGTTCTCATATGGTCGCTCACGTCAAGTTTGCTGAATCTGCCAGGACTCCAGATGAATCGTAATGACCTGCGTCGTGTCGACCTGAACCTGTTGATCGTTTTCGAAACACTGATGCACGAACGCAGCGTGACTCGCGCTGCGGAAAAACTGTTCCTCGGCCAACCGGCCATCAGCGCGGCGCTCTCGCGCCTGCGCGGGCTGTTCGATGACCCGCTCTTCGTGCGCACCGGCCGCAGCATGGAGCCTTCCGCCCGGGCGGTGGAAATCTTCGCCCTGCTCTCGCCGGCCCTGGATTCGATTTCCACCGCTGTCAGTCGTGCGGCGGAATTTGACCCGGCGACCAGCACCACGGTGTTCCGCATCGGCTTGTCGGACGATGTTGAATTTGCGCTGCTGCCAATGCTGCTCAAACGGCTGCGCGCTGAATCGCCGGGGATCGTGCTGGTGGTGCGTCGGGCCAACTACATCCTGATGCCCAGCCTGCTGGCTTCGGGCGAGATCTCCATCGGCGTCAGCTACACCGCCGACCTGCCGGCCAACGCCAAGCGCAAAGTGCTGCGCCGCAGCATGCCGAAACTGTTGCGAGCCGACACGGTGCCGGGGCCATTGAGCCTGGATGATTTCTGCGCCCGCCCCCACGCGTTGGTTTCGTTCGCGGGCGACCTGAGCGGCTTTATAGATGAAGAGCTCGAGAAACTCGGCCGCAAACGGCATGTGGTGCTGGCTGTACCGCAGTTTAACGGGCTCAGTACGCTGATCAGTGGCACCGATATTGTCGCGACCGTGCCCGATTACACGGCTGAAGCGTTGACCGCGGCTGGCGGTGTACGCGCCGAAGATCCGCCGTTGCCGGTGCGCAGTTTTGAATTGCACATGGCTTGGCGCGGGTCGCAGGATAATGACCCGGGTGAGCGGTGGTTAAGGTCGCGGATTCAGATGTTCTTCGGCGATCCTGAGAGTCTTTAGGTTTCGTCGGGCAGGCTGTTTAGCTGATCATTTCTGGCTTTTCATAGACCATGGAGATCTACACACTTCCAGAGGATGAGATACCTGGGGGCATATCGGAGGGCATGCTTTGGGGACGTTGAAACAGATGCCCCCAGTTCAAGGTCCAACACTCCCTTCGCGAAATATCACTCGCGGCTGTCCCCAGCCGCCGTAGAGCGCTATACAGCTACCTCAGTTGATGATCGACGGAGCGTTCTCAGTCATCAGATCGGAGGCTAGATCTTAGCCCGCAATCGTCATTTTCAGGTAATGAATGGCGGATACGCGTTTCACCTACATTCTCATTGAGCCATTTCCCAACAACCGGATGAGGCATGTCGACGATAAGGGCACTCACAGAGTTTCACAGCTTCGCCCACGAAAAGCATTCCATCCGGAACAAGGTCTACAAGATTAGCGTTCGGCGTGTAGCATCCCCTCTTCCGTCAGGTAGCACCAAAGAATGCCAAGTCAGGTGTTTCGTACCACCAGTGGCTCCCACTTCTCGTCCAAGCGAAGTTTCTGGTTACTCATGGATTAATTCCCACCGAGGCATGTTGCCCTGCTGCCGTCCCCCCCTGGAACACCAATCGTCCAAGCTGGTAGGCAACGAGACCATCCGGTACTCGTTTGGCGCAAGCGTGACTTTGTAGACTGGTATATCGATGCCTCTGCAGATCTTCAAGATCTCGAGCGCATCAGCATCTGGGATTTTGGCCCCTAGATGAACGGCCTTGAGGGGCGCGGGAAAGTTGGAGCCTTTCACCTCTCTATCGCCATCTGGAACTACCCAGCGCCACTCACGCTCGTACTGCCAGTCGACAGCCTTGCACAACGATGCAGCAATGCCAAAAAGAGCGTTGTAGTCTTTGCCCAAGTTGTGGGCTCTGAGGATCGGGGTGACGTCGAACAGCTTGTCTGTATAGGCAACCGGCCATAGCGTGAGGGTGGGAAGCTCATTCCGATGGAGCCTTGTGAAGTCGTACTCCATGGCAAAGCCGGTGTGGTTGTGGCCATAGTGACTCCACATCAGCACCGAATCCACACGCGCACTTAGGCTGCAGATTTTGTAGCTGGTTTTGAGCTGATCAATGAGGGTCGGGAGCTGCCCGGCCTGGTGATTCGGCGCCAAAACCTCTACTTCATGGAGCCATTGATCCACGTTCAGGCGGGGTGGCTCCTGAGCCGATGCCAGTGCTACTACCGCTGCAATGGGGTCATCGGAGGCCAGAGCAGTGACGACCTGATCATCGCTGAAGCTCAGTTCATCGAGTTTTTTCCAAGCAGCGAGCTTCCGGTAATCAATCCAGAACGCCGTGTCGTATGGGTCGTTGAACTCATTGGCGACGCCCAGATAGAGGGTTTTCTCAGCCAAATTTTTGAATGCGTACTCGCCGCATTTTCTGATTTTGAAAAGCCGATTGGGCGTGTGCAGAATTTTCCCGTTGACTAGCTTCGGGATGTCCATATCACCGATAGTGGCCGACGAAATGTTCTCAATGAAATCTCTTACCCATTCCCTATCCACACGAATTCCTTTGGCTATGTGCTGTGCTGATGCCGGAGAAATTACCACACCTAGAACCCCAGTTTGCCTACGCTGCCAGCATCCTTAGCAGCTTGTCACAATCATCAAAACTGAATGATGAATGTCTTTCCCGCCTTGGTGGCAGTTCTTCGAACCTCAAGGATGTGACCGGAAAGCTAATGGCGTTGGGACAAGCCATAGGCGGTTCGAGCATGAGTGATGAAGTAATCAAAGGTGAGATGGCTGGCTACGTTTTTGAGAACGTGGAAACCGCTACTTATGCGGTGCTGATTTCAGCAGCGGATGCCCCCTTGCGATGCAAGCCAGAGCAGTCTGCGAGCAAATTCAGTTTGGCCTTAACGTGCAGCGAACGCTGAATGCCGCTCAGTGGCTGTACTAGCCCCCATAGATGTTTGCCCTCGGCAGAGTGCTCCCACTTTCCTGAGCTATTTACTGGCGGCTGCTTGCTTTGGATCTTTCAAAGTCTCTTCGCCCAACGCCAGCATCACGCTAAGTAAAGTGAGACTGAAAACCATGACAAGCGTACGAGTTACATTCTCAGCGCTCAACGAGTCCGGTTCGACCCAGTGCCAAACCGTTAAGAATCCCAGTATCGCTCCTAGACCCGTTCTGCCTGCTGTCAAAAAACTTCCACCAATGTCACCTAAAAAAAGATGCACAGCGTCGAGCCAACGCTGATACCGAGCGGACATGAACCTCCACTTGTATTTAACGATTGCAGCCACCGCGAATGCTAAACACAGCCACGCGTAGTAGCCCATCAAAAAAGGGGCGGCGAGTAAAAGGTCTAGCATTGCCTTGAACTGTGCTGACGACTCTGAATTTAACAAAACTGGCACTCCTCCCAATGCGAAGGCGAGTGCCAGCTCCCGGGATGCCCTAGCAACAACGTGCAATTTTGGACGTGTTTTTTTAACCTTGAACATATCAATCCTCATCGTGCGTACTCGTTGGATCCGCGCTGGCTTTGCTCGGAGCAGCAACGATTAATGAAGACAACGAAAGCATGTGCAGGTCTCCCTTACAACTCGATAGTCGAAGCCCTACCTAGAGATAGCTGGCGGTAGGGCTTCCCGGAGGTCAGTTGACGTAACCCTGTTGGCTGACGCGCCTATTTCCACCAATACTCAAGCTGCACACCAACGTTCGAGCCATGCAAGGCGTTACCAAATGCACCTGTATCCGAAAGCGCTGACCCGGCGGCCATTTGATTCGCTGCGCGTTGGGCCGCTTCGTTCCAGGACGCATAGGTGTAATACAGACGAAGCTCTGGACGATTCCAGTAGCCAGGCCCTGCAGGAGACCAAGTTGGCGCAATGGTGAATTTCGTCAGTTTGCGCGTCCCACCGGGAGCCTCCACTTGGTCTCGGCCAATCTCAGTGCTCAATTTGAATTGATCAGTGAACGCATAGACCGGACGTACCCCCACAGAAAGCCAGTTTTGGTCATCCCCATCTGTACGTTTGTCCTTTTGGTAAACCACCTGGAACTGCCCACTGAATCGCGGAGTCATTTGCCAGTCGAAGTACTCCACAACGCGCCAACTCTGGTTGCTGTTGTCCAAGGTTGGGTCGCCGGTGTAACTCAAAGCCGTTCCCGGGCCTCGTCCGTACTGCACCGCGAAAGTATTGAGCCCTCCAAGAAAGCCTTTCTGCTTGTGTTGCGCGATGGCCGACCAACCACTGTGGGAGTCATCATCCTTGCTATCTGGCTTGTCGAGAAAGCTCACGCCCAGTTGCACACCACCGCCGGGGTTGGTATCGAAGCCACTGACGGTGAAATCGTGGCGGTTGATGTAGTCCTCTTGGAACAGGTTGTCTTTGCGCGAAAAAACGTAGCTGTACTTGAGATCACCGATACCTACTTGATCAAAGCCGAAACCATTCGAACTCTGGTTCCAATAGAAGTAGTCACTCATTTCGATGCTGTTTCGATTGTAGTAACGGCGGCCCGCCCAAAAGGATCCTCCGTTAAGAGCGGGCATTTTGCTCCACTCAGCGTACATCTGATTCATTCGTGCAAAGCCATAGTCCCCCGTAAACTTTGGAGTATGGCCGTACTGGTTGTACAACTGAGCCATACCTTCGACGCTAATGGCGGAGCCATCATCGAGCTTGAGAAGATCTTGCCGCAGATCAAGTTCAAAGTACTGTTCGCACTCATTACCCAACCGATACTTAGATTGCGCTCCCGGAAGCTGAAAGCAAGATTGACGGCCGCCCTGCAGGGCGTTACCTGTACCAGTACGAAGATAGCCGCTGAAATCCAGCGCATTTGCAGATAGGGGCATCGCTACAGCCACACCTACACTCCAGAAAACAGTCTTGAACGTCATATTGCGTCTCCACTTCTTATTTTTATTGGGCACAGCCGAACCCTGCCCGGAAGATTCCTCTTCCAGCGACGTGGTCTTTTCTTAAGTTTGGGTAGTGCGTTTACAGCCTGGAGCCAACCTTGCGATGTCGATCGGGAAAGACACCCACAGATACGGCTCCAGTGTGACGATTACAAGATCACCTTCTCCGGTGCTTCAGCCAAATCATGATTTGCCTCTGGATTTGGCATATGTATCGAAACCAACCGCCAGAACAATGATGATTCCAATGACCACTTGCTGGTAGTACGCGGACACGTTCATGATCACGAGGCCATTGATGAGCACGCCGATGAGCAACGCTCCGACAATCGTGCCGCCGACTCCGCCTAAACCACCAAACAGACTGGTACCACCGATCACCACTGAAGCGATAATGCGCAGTTCGTAACCCGTGCCGGCAACTGCCTCAGCCGATCCAAGTCGGGCAGAGAGCAGGAATCCAGCCAGCCCTGCGAGGAAGCCGGTGATTACATAAACACTCAGAACAACGGATTGAACACTTAAGCCTGAGAGTCGCGCTGCTTCGGGGTTACCGCCAACAGCATAAACCTGCCGGCCATATCGGGTGTAGCGCAGAGCGATGTATCCCACTAGAGCGACAACCAGAAAGACCAGGACAGGTACCGGTACGCCCAGTACGTCCCCTCTTCCCCACCAGCGGAAGGCTTCATTGAAACCGCTCACAGGCGCGCCATCATTCACAATGAGTGTCGCACCGCGCCATACGGTCAAACCGCCAAGCGTCACAATGAATGCGGGTACGCCGAACCGAGTCACCACCTTGCCATGGAGGTAGCCCGCCATAGTGCCGACAGCACACGCTGCGAGCATTGCAACGAGCCACCCCATGAAGAAGTCGCCGCCCAGTGCCTGCATCAAAAATGCACCGCTGATGGCTGCGAATGCGAGCAGCGACCCCACTGCAAGATCGATTCCCCCGGTGAGAATCACATAGGTCATTCCCACACCAATGATCCCGTAGATCGACACTTCGGTAAGAATGTTTTTGATGTTTCGCGCCGACAAGAACATTGGGTTGTATAGGGTGAAAATGACGATAAGTGCGACAAGAAACAACAACACGCCATACTTCTCAAAGAACCCGACTATCTCAATCTTTTTCCGGCGTTCCACGACTGATTCACTCGATGCTGGCTTGATCATTTTTATTTACTCGATAGACGATGCGGGTGCGACCCGTTCAGGCCACGCCTTGCTGCGAAAACGATGAACTCACTCCTTGAGCCATACGCGCCATGAGAAGCTCTTCAGTAGCCTCATCAGCGGAGACAATTCCGGTTATTTGTCCTTCACGGAACGTGACAATCCTGTCGCTGACCGCCATGACTTCAGGCAATTCGGAGGAAATGACGATTACGGCTATGCCGGCGCGGGCCATGTCGAACAGAAGTTGATGAACTTCCGCCTTGGCCCCTACATCGATGCCGCGCGTTGGCTCATCGACGATGAGCACCTTCGGCTTGAGGGCCATGCATCGGGCCAAGATCACTTTCTGCTGGTTGCCACCAGACAAGGTTCCAATGGCCACGCTGTCGTTAGGCATCTTGATGCGCAGTCGCTTCTGGTAGTCCTGGATGAGCTGGGTTTCAGCCCGGTCATCGATAAACATGCCCCAACGCTGCAATCCGCCCAGACTCGGCAAACTCATATTCCAACGGATTGAGTGGCTCAAAAAGCAGGCCTGTTGCTTCCTGTCCTCCGGAACAAGCGCAACGCCAGCGGCGATACCTTCTCTGGGAGATTTGAACGGAGAGACTTGGCGCCCATTGACGTAGATCATCCCTTCATCGCATCCGTCGGCACCGAAAATCACGCGAGCCAACTCAGTGCGGCCTGCCCCCACCAGCCCAGCGAAACCAACAATTTCCCCCGCCCGTACATCGACGGACATGTCAAGCAATGGCGTCGCATGAAGACTCCGTCCTCCACCAGCGGCTGTCCTGGAAACACTTTGCACCTTCAGCATCACCTCACCTGGTGCTCCCGTGAGCGGTTTGCGGACAAACTCCACGTCCCGGCCAACCATCAGTCGAACAATGTCATCAACACTAACGTCGCAAACGTCGCCAGAGGTGATGTAGGCTCCGTCGCGAAAAATGGTATAGCGATCACAACAAGCCTTCACTTCGTTGAGCTTGTGCGACACATAGATGATGCTGATCCCTTTAGCCTTCAAATCTGCAATGATTTCGTGCAGCTTGTCGACTTCACGGCCACTGAGCGCAGCAGTAGGTTCATCCATGATGATGAGCTTTGCATTCATGGTGAGCGCCTTGGCGATCTCGACCATTTGCTGCTCTGCCACGCTCAGCTTGCGAACCATCGTCCTTGGCGTAATGTGCAGACCAAGATCGTCCAGAACATGCTGCGCGTCACTGAACATCTGCTTCCAGTCAACGAAACCATGTCGTAGTGGTTCACGACCGAGGTACATATTTTCGGCGACTGACATGTCGGCGATAAGATTGAATTCCTGGTAGATCGTAATGATGCCTACCTCCTGGCGACGTATGGGGGTGTCATGCTCCCCAAGCACGTGACCATTGAATTCAAGTGAGCCTTGACCAGCATCCGCAGGCTGAGCCCCGGCCAGGATCTTTAGAATGGTGGACTTGCCAGCCCCGTTTTCACCCAGCAAAGCATGGGCTTCACCTTTCCCGACTTCGAGCTGTACGCCGTTGAGCGCGACGACACCCGGAAAGGTTTTCTTGATATTGCGAACTTGCAGCAGCCTATCGTTCATCTCGATGCCTCCCAGCTCTGGATTCGCTAGACACGGGAGGAAGCATTGCTCCCTCCCCCATCACCTTCAAAAGGTGAACCCATGGATTACTTGATAGCGCTGAACTGCTCGGCCTGATCAAGGTTTTCCCGAGTAACCATGAATGGCGTAATCGTCACTGACTCAATCTTGGTGCCGTTTCTGATGTTGTCCACAGCCAGACGCAGAGCAGTGCGAATCTGCTTGCTTGGACTCTGCTCGACGATGCCTGTAATCTCACCGGCCTTGATGCTTTTGAGCACTTCGGGATAGGCGTCATAGCCAATAATCCTTATCTTGTCGCTCAGCCCGATACCTCGCACGGCTTCGACTGCTCCAAGCGTCATATCGCCGGTGGAGCAGATGATCACATCAGGTGGGTTACCCGCCGAAGCGGTGAGAATGTTCTCTACCACCGACATCGCCTTGGCCCGATCAGCCTCCCCGGATTGTTCAGCGACGAGCTTGAACTTGCTGCCGGCTGCGCTCAGTGATTGATGCACGCCCTTGGCCCGATCCATCGCAGTCGTGGAACCGATCTGACCGGTGATGAGCACCACATTGGCGCCTGTCGGCAGGTTCTTTACTACCCAGTCGCCCATAAGCCGACCACCTGCCACGTTGTCTGCTGTGACGAATGGCACCGGTGAAGAAGTTCCCTCCACGCGGCGGTCAACTGCAATTACCGGCACCTTCTCGTCCAATACATCGTTGATCGCAGGCGCGAGCGCCGTGACATCGTTAGGCGTCAATACAACTGCGGCCACGCCTTGTGTCAGCGAATTTTCGATATCTGAACTCTGTTTGGAGGATGAAGCCTGGGCATCCTGGACAAGCAGCTTGACATCCAATGTTTTAGCCTCTTGAACAACCTGCTCGTGCATGAAGATGAAGAAGGGAATTGAAAGAGTCTGGAAGCTGACCGCAATCTTTTCGCCAGCGGCAAACGTGGATACGTTCGACATCAGCAGGACAGCGGCCACTGCGGTAGTTAGCACTCGACGTTTATTGTTCGTTTTCATTCTCGAATTCCTCAAATTGCATAGGTACATAAAGCATTCGGATTGACTGGGCGTAGAACAGCCCGGCTATTGAATGGCGCTGTATTGCTCTGCCTGACTCAGGTTTTCCTGGGTGACCATGAATGGCTGAACGATGACCGTTTCGAGTTCACCTTCGCCACGTACTTTCTTCACCGCCATCTGAAGGGCCGTTCTGATTTGTTTGCTCGGGCTTTGCTCCACGATACCGGCGATATCTCCGTCTCGAATGGCTCGCAGCACCTCTGGGTAGGCGTCAAATCCGATAACTTTGACCTTGCCTTTCAGCCCCATGGCCCTCACGGCTTCCGCAGCGCCCAGAGCCATGTCGCCGCTCGCACAGATAATTGCATCGGGAGGGTTTGCACTCAGCGAAGTCAGGATGTTTTCTGCCACCGACATGGCCTTGGCACGCTCCCACTCCCCTGACTGCTCAGCCACGAGTTGGAATTTTCCCCCGCCAGCTTTGAGTCCGTCGTGGACGCCTTTAGCGCGGTCAATGGCTGTCGACGAGCCTGGGGTACCGCCGATGAACGCTACACGAGCACCGTTTTTCACGTTGGATGTGACCAACTCGGCCATAAGTCGGCCACCTGCGACACTGTCCGCAGTGACGTAGGGCACTGGGGTATCGGTTCCTTCGACACGGCGGTCGACTGTCACCAAGGGTACTTTTTCAGATAGCACTTCGTTCAAGGCAGGTGCCAAGGCGGTCACATCATTGGGTGCGACGACCATTGCATCAACACCTTGCGTCAAGGCGTTTTCGACATCAGAGGACTGCTTAGTGGAAGAGGACTGAGCATCCTGCACAAGCAGTTCTACATTGAGAACCTTGGCTTCCTGCGAGGCCTGTTCATGCATGTAGATAAAGTAGGGAATGGATAACGTTTGGAAATTGATGAGAATCTTCTCACCGGCTGCGAATGCTGGTGATAGCTGGAACGTCAAACCTGCTGCCAAAACAACACTGCACAACAAACCACCTTTCTGCGCTTTCATTATTTTTGTTCTCCTCAGAGGGGTATCAAAACTACAACACGGGGTTGCCAGCGCTGCGATGCAAGCTCGGTGCGCGAACAGAGCACTTAGGGGGACGTGTAACCTCCGTCGACTACGAGTTCTGCCCCAGTGATGAAACTCGCTTCATCACTGGCAAGAAACAAAGCCGCGTAGGCAATTTCTTTAGGATCCGCAGCACGTTTCATAGGTGTCGCTGCGACTACGGCTGCCGTGATATCAGCGGCTTGTCGATCAATCATTGGTGTTTCGACCAGCCCCGGATGCAGCGAGTTGACGCGAATACCATTGGCCACGTAGGACAGAGCAGCGTTCTTGCTCATCATGCGTACAGCTGCTTTGCTAGCCTGGTACGCCGACACACCACTGGCACCGACGATGCCCCAGATCGAAGACACGTTAACGATGGAGCCCGCGTGCTGACGCTTCATGACAGGAATGACGGTTCTCATCCCGTAGAACACGCCGTTCTGATTAATATCAATGACCCGGTTCCAGTCATCGAGGGTGATCTCATCGATGGGAAGGTAGGAACCTACCAAGCCCGCATTATTCACGAGTACATCAACCTTGCCGTATTCACGCATTACCTCGTTAACGAGAAGTTCCCAGTCCTCCAGTTTTGAAACATCCAGATGTCTGGCAACGACGCTATCGTTCTTGTAAGGCTCAGGTTGGTGCACATCGCCAACAATGACGGTGGCTCCTTCTTCGGCGAAAAGCTCGGCGATCGCACGTCCAATCCCCATCCCACCGCCAGTCACCAATGCCACTTTGTTATGTAGTCGCTTCATATTGATTTTCCTGATCTGAAACTTGCCGATCACCAGTTATCAAGAATTTCGGGCAAGCCGAATCCGTTGCAGCAGGCCTTGCCATGCAGGGCCTACCACACGTCGCTCGAAATTTGAGTTAGTGAGCTTTAATAGTCGCCGTCACGGACGGCTGGCTCAGCCCATACCATGCGATGGCAGCGAAACATGCCAGCGGTATATAAAACGCCGCAGCAATGCCGAAGTGATCGGCGAGTGCTCCCATCAGCAATGGAACGAACGCCCCCCCGACGAGTGTCATCACCAGGCATGAACCGGCTTTCTTGGTTTGCGTGCCGAGTCCACGAATGCCCATCGCGAAAATCGTTGGGTACATCACCGACATGAACAGATAGATGGCGGCAACCGCGAAGATTGAGATCCGCTCAAATCCGGCGATGGCAATGATGCACAGCACCATGCTCACCAGGCTGTTGAGAATCAACAATGAACGTGCAGGAACGTAGCGCATTACCCATGTACCGGCGAATCGACCGACCATGTAGGCAAGCATCCCGAGCGAAAGGAGGTAGGAGGCTTTCTGAGCAGAAATCCCTTGCCAGTGATCTATCGCGTAGTTGATGAAGAACGCACCAATACCGACGTAAGCACCGACGTTACAGAACTGAGCGACGAGCGCGCCGGTGAAGTTGCTCTTCTTCCAGAGGCTTACTTCCCCCGCACTTGGCAACAGCACGTCAGAGGATTTTTCGTTGCGAATTTCAGGAAGTTGAATTCGAGCAAAGGCGACGAACATCAACATCACAATGATGGCCAACGCCGCATACGTCACCGAAACCAGATCGACGCGGCTGCCGTTGAATTCGATGGGCGGGGCGAAGAAAATCGCGCCACCAATGACCGGCCCGATGAACGCCCCCAGACCGTTGAAAGACTGAGCAAACGTCAGACGTTGTTCCGATTTTGCAGGATCGCCCAAGGCAGCTGCATATAGGTTTGCGGCGGTTTCCAGACATCCCAAGCCGCAGGCCAGGACAAACAACGCAACCAAAAATGGCATAAATGTTCCGACCATCGAAGCCGGAATGAACAGCAGCGCTCCGATGGCGAATAATGCGAGCCCTGCCAGAATCCCAGCCTTGTAACCAAAGCGCTCCATGAACAGACCGACTGGCAAGGCAATGATGAAATACGCCCCGAAGTAGGCCGTTTGAACCAGTCCTGACTGCCCGCGAGAGATATGAAGGGTGTCCTGGAAGTGCTTGTTCAGCACATCGAGAAGTCCATGGGATAGGCCCCACATGAAAAACAGACTTGTCACGAAAATAAATGCCAGCCGGGTCGAGGAGAGCTTTTCGTGATTATGAGTAAGCCCGCTCAGGGCTCTTGTATTTGTGTTCATGACCGGTACCTTTATTTTTGTGTTAACCGTCATCAGTGCACGCCAGGCCATGTTCAAGTCCTGGGCCAGGGCCGAATGCCAGCCCCTGCAACTATGTTTTGCTACGTCAACTTCAAACATCCTTTTCGGTTCTGGTGCTCCGTAAGGCGGAGCCCCTAGCAAGAGCTGGGGCTCACGACTTGGATAAATTAACGGTCGCCTACCCTTACAATCTTGCCCGTCTCAGCCGACTCACTCGCGCAGTTCGCCAAGCGAAGCGCCCGCAGGCCATCACGTGGTGTTGCTAGCATCGGGCTGTTATTCTCAACCGCATCCAGGAAGCTGTTGAGCTCGATCTTGTACGAGTCGGCGTGACGCTCCAGGAAGAAGTTGAGAAGAGGATCCGCCACGTCAGTTGCCTCCGCGCCATAACGACGGACACTGTTCGTACGATGGTTCTCGTTCAACAGCATGCCCTTGGAACCGGAAACCTCCAGGCGCTGATCAAAGCCATATACAGCCTCACGGCAACAGTTGATGTGGCATTGGCGACCAGAAGCAGTACGCATGAGCACCATGACACTGTCGTAGTCCGGAATCGATTCGAGCGTCGGATCCACCAGTCGACTACCCACCGCAAAAACCTCGACTGGCTCCTCGCCAAGCAGACTCCGAGCCATGTCGAAGTCGTGAATAGTCATGTCACGGAATATGCCCCCAGACGTTTCCAGGTAGGCCCTTGCGGCCAGCGCTGGATCACGACTGGTGATAATGACTTGTCGAACCACCCCGATTTCACCATCGTCGATCGCCCGACGCAGGCGCAGGTAGTCGGGGTCGAATCGGCGGTTGAATGCCAGCATCACACGGCCATTCAGGCGTTCAAGCTCATCGACAGCAGCCTTCGCGCGCTCGTAATCCATATCAATTGGCTTTTCGCAGATAACTGGCTTGCCCAGCCTCACCGCCTGTAGCATCAGTTCGATATGAAACTCAGTGGGAGTGCCGATAAAAACAGCATCGACGTCAGTACGCTCAATGGCCGAAGCATAGTCGTAGGCTGCCTCGCAACCCAGTTGCATAGCCAGCGCATTGACCCCCTCCTTCCACGGGTCAGCTACCACAACCAGTTTGGTACGAGGATTTGTAGCGACGTTAGCGGCGTGGATTTTTCCGATACGCCCAGCACCCAATACGGCAATACGCAACATGATAGTTCTTCCCTTGACAGCCTAGCTGCCTATTATTTTTAGGCGGGGCGCGGAGATCTTTCCCCGCGCAAAAACATGCGGATCTCTTAGCGTTACTTGAATTGAGACATGGTGGTTTCGAAGGTTCGCTGAGCCATCTCTTGCAGAGGCAGCTTGCGCACGACTTCCGACAGCACTTCCACACCCCATGGACCGGCGTACCCGGTAGCCTGAATAGCCTTAATAAAGCCAGGCACATCGAGCACACCTTCGCCCGGCAGACGACGGCGATGGATAGTGTCTTGCCACAGCGGCTCAACGGCGTATTTATCAGCGTCGTCCAACTCGACAGAGCCAATGAATTTTCCTGGGATACGAGCAATCTCACTGAAGTCGACGCCACCACGCGCCAAGTGCCAAATGTCCAGCAGCAGCTTGCCGTTGTCGTGGTTCGCGCCCTGAACCAGAGCCAGCGCAGTATCGATCGTACGCACGTTACTAAACGGCATTATTTCCAGGACGATGTCGGTACCGTAGGTCGCGGCTTCAGCGCTCAGGTTTCCAAAGTGCTCAACCATCAAAGGGATATTCGCTTCTTCCTGGTGTAGGCCTGGGGCGGTCTTGACCGCACGAGCACCCAGCTCCTGGGCTGCGTTGAAAAGCTCTGCACGCATCTTATTGGAGGCGCGGCGAGCCTCACCATCCAGGTACCAGTCGGTCAGGAACTCAAACTCAATGTGCTTAATTCCATTCGCTTCGAGGATGTGGCGCATCTCGCGGAAACCGATGCGATCAACTGTCGACATCAGGTCAACGTGAATCAGGCCCACACCCTTGTAACCAGCCTGAGCCGCTGCCTCTACACGATCCCGGAACGCGAATGGGCTGATTTCGGTTGGGCCGAACGGGTAGACGTCACCCGACAGGGTGAAGTAGGCGGCCAACAATTCGACGTTTTGATTGCTCATGTGTAACTCCTGAGATGCAGTTGCAAAGGTTGAGGCGTGCGAGCCCTGCTAGATCCAGGACAAGCTGTAAAAGGGAAACGCGTTTCCAGTTATGGCACTTCAATGCCAATCGGATACTGGAGAGGCGCTCGCGGATGCGATCTTCCGCTAAGCGGGCTCGACGCATCCCGGGAAAAACCCGAGGGATATCCCGACTTATGCCAAGGGAAAAGACTGATATTGAATAGAGGTTGCGCTGCTTCGACCGACTTAGCGTGAGCCGTCCACGCGGCGTGATGCATATTGCAGACAAGCATCAGCAACGCGTTCGCGGTGGCGATGAAGATTTGGAGGAAGGCAAGGAGCAAGTACATAGCTATGTCTCCGTTCTTGTTTTAGTGCAGCTTGAGGAGCTGTCGTTATGGGAACGATCTTAGGCATGCGTTTTAGGAAGAAAAATACCAGAAAGTGAAATCTCTTTTTCACTCAGTGGAAGAATCCAAGCCATAGAAGGGCCTGATGGACCGTTGCTCATCTTTGGGGGGGCAGAGTTGGGCCGACCTCGGGCGCTTCTATTCCATCAGGAATCAGAATGGGATGGCTCGAAGGATATTATTCCACCTATGAAATAAAGATTTCCAAAAGTGAGGTTTTATAAGCCCATTCGTAATTATAGGCTGGACCCGTTCGGAAGCTGGGAATAACAGCTTCAGGTGGCTAAAAGAAAAGGGCATGCCTCGACACTCGCTCACATGCCCACGAGAGACCCCAAGAGGCCTAGCATGAAGAACCATAACGCAGTGGAAGAATTGATTCGCGAGCTTGAAAGCAAACGCTACGAAGCGATCGTCGCTGGCGATTTCAATGCCTTCAAAACTTACGCGCATCCTGATCTGAGCTATGCCCACTCCACTGGAGTCGTCGATACGCTTGAGAGCTACCTCGACAAGTGCCTGGGTGGATTTTATGTCTATCACCATGTCGAACATCCGATCGAGTCCATCAAGGTCGTTGGGGACATTGCGCTCGTCTTCGGCGAGATGAACGGTGAGATCACGGCAGGCGGCGTCCAGAAGACGCTGCGTAATAAAGCCCTGGCCGTCTGGGAGCAGCGCGACGGCGAGTGGAAGCTTCTCGCTTATCAGCCGACGCCCATTCCAACATAAACGCGCACCGCCAGAGCGGATCTCTACTGCCCGAGAGATTGCCGCGCCAACTCTCAACGATAGGAACACCTGACAAAATGAAAAACTTTACTTACACCGGCCTGCCAGCTCGCGTGATCTTTGGCAAAGGATCCCTTCAACAGCTGGAGGCAGAGATTGACCGCCTCGAATCCCGACGCGCCCTTGTGCTGTGCACACCAGAGCAACGTGATCAGGCTGAGCGAATCGCCGACATCCTGGGCAAACGTGCTGCCGGGATCTTCGATAAAGCAGTTATGCATGTCCCAATCGAGACCGCTCGTGAAGCGCGAGAAGTTGCGAAAGAACTGGGGGCTGATTGCGCCATTGCCATTGGCGGCGGTTCCACTACCGGTCTGGGAAAGGCAATCGCGCTGGAATCAGGCCTACCAATCCTGGCGATCCCCACAACGTACGCCGGGTCGGAAATGACGCCCGTGTATGGCCTGACCGAAAACGGCATCAAGAAAACTGGCAAAGACCCACGAGTGTTGCCGAAAACCGTGATCTATGACCCAGAGCTTTCGGCCACCCTCCCCCTGGGCATGTCGATCATGAGCGGCATGAACGCTATCGCTCACGCTGCAGAAGGCCTTTATTCCCAAGATGGAAACCCTGTGATGTCGCTGATTGCAGAAGAAGGCATTCGTGCGATGGCCGAGGGACTGGAGCGCATCAACCAGACGCCTGACGATCTGGATGCCCGCAGCGATTGTCTCTATGGCGCCTGGTTGTGCAGCACCGTGCTCGGCCATGTAGGCATGGCCCTGCATCACAAGCTGTGTCACACGCTGGGTGGCAGCTTCAACCTCCCTCACGCCCAGACACACACTATCGTGCTGCCCCACGCTATCGCCTACAACGCCAGCGCTGCTCCGGACGCAGCCGCGCGCATCGTTCGAGCCCTGGGCGGGAAACATGATTCAGCCGGTGGCGCCTTATTCGATCTCGCGCAAAAACTCGGTGCACCCATGAAGCTGAGCGAGCTGGGGCTGACCGAGGCGGATCTTGATCGCGCGACAGACATTGCCCTCAGCAATCCTTATTGGAACCCGCGACCGATCGAGCGCGAGGGGATTCGCCAATTGCTGCAAGATGCATATGAAGGAAAACGTCCTGCTTAGATAACTATTGCCTCACCCACTCGGTGACCGTGAAGGAAGTCGAGTGGGCTTTTTTCATCGAGTCCAGTAACGCTCGTAGTCGCTGCGCTTGAAGTGATCGAGCAGGAAGTCGATGAAAAGGCGAGTCTTTGCGGGCATGTGACGTCGGTCCTGAAACGCCAGATTGATGGTCAATCGAGGCAGATCCCAATCATCCATCACGGGTATCAGTCTACCGGCTACCAGGTCGTCATAGATGATGTACTTGGGCTGTACCAGTATCCCTGCCCCCGCCAGTGCTGCTGCCCTGACGATCTGACCGTCGTTCGTCTCCAGGGCCGGTTGCACCTTGATGCTTTCATGCACCCCATCCCGAGTGAACTCCATCGTGTTGGGATGGTTCGCAAGGCTATAGATCAGCACATCATGCTCGGCCAAATCCTGCACGGTCCTGGGGATCCCCTTGCGCTGGAGGTATTTGGGCGAAGCTGCGAGTACACGCCTCGTCTCGGCCAGCCGACGGACAGTAATGTTCGAATCGGCTTCGTATTCACGCGTTCGAACCGCTAAATCAATCTCGCTGTCGATGATGTCGTAGTACCGGTTGGCGCCGATGATCTTGACCTTGATTCCGGGGTAGCGGCGCTGAAACTCGGGCACGATGGGTGCGATATGCAACATGCAAAAAGAGATGGTGGCGCTGATCGTCAGAGTGCCCGTTGGCTCAATCAGAGCGGCACTGACCGTGGCCTCTGCATCCGCTAGCTCAGCGAGTAGGCTTTTGCATTTGGCATAAAAATCATGCCCTGAGTTGGTAAGTGATAAACGGCGCGTACTCCGCTCCACCAGTCGAACTCCGAGCCGTGTTTCGAGCGCGGCGAGGTGACGACTTGCAGCGGCATTGGAAATTTCCAGCTTCTCAGCCGCGCGACTCAGCGTTCCCAGTTCAGCCGTGTATACGAAAAGCTCGAGCTCAGTAAATCGATCCATCCTTAGGCATCCACACGAAAAAGGGGAAGATTATTTCTGTGGTGAAAGAAAGATTTTCATTTTTAGTATTTTATTCCACCGTCTGTGACTTTAGCGTATCGCTATAGTTTCGGGAACAGGCATCTGCCAGCCAACAGCTGATGTTCCCCAGGGAGTAGGTCACCTCAGGTCTCTCCTGACTCAAATAAAAAAAGGATGCATCTCCATGCGAAACCTAGATGAGCAGACGATCACACAAGCTGTCCTCACTCGAAATGCAGGGACCGAAAATCAGCGCCTACATGAGATCGTGACTTCACTCGTTCAGCACCTCCACGCATTTGCGCGGGAGACTAATTTGACCGAGGAGGAATGGGAAAAGGGAATCGAGTTTCTGACCGCAATCGGTCATATCACGACCGACAAACGACAGGAATTCATCCTCCTGTCCGATACGCTGGGCCTGTCGACGTTGGTTATCGCCCAGAATCACAAGAAGCCGGAAGGCTGCACTGAAGCCACGGTTTTCGGCCCCTTCCATGTCGCCAACGCCCCTCGTTACGACTTGGGCGAAGACATAAGTGGTGGGCTTCCAGGCTCGCCATGGTTTGTGAAGGGCGCCGTCACGGCCAAAGATGGCACCCCCATCCCACATGCGACCATCGAAGTCTGGCAAGCCGACGACGCCGGCTTTTACGACGTTCAGAAGCCAGATATGGGGGACTACCACGGACGGGCGATTATCCAGGCCGACGCCAATGGGCATTACCACTTCCGCACGATTGTCCCTGAGTGCTACCCCATTCCCTATGACGGCCCGGTTGGCAAGATGCTGGAGGCGTTAAATCGGCATCCATGGCGCCCTGCCCACCTGCATTTCATGATCACTGCCCCTGGATATCAGCGTCTAGTCACCCACGTGTTCCGAGAGGGTGGCGACTATCTGGATTCGGATGCGGTATTCGGTGTCCGTTCGTCCTTGATTGCAGACTGGGTTCGCCATGAGAGTGGAATCGATCCGTACGGTAACTCGATCGACTCGCTTTATTACACCCTGGATTTTGACTTCATCCTGCACAACGCTTAGCGCACATACATTTCTTGTCTACCAGGCTTGCAGTGTGCAGGCCATAGCCAGTACTCGCACACTTACCTCGGAGAGGACTATGCGACCCGTCAAACACATCGTCATGTGGAACCTGCTTGGCGAAACTGAGCATGAGCGCTCAGCCAATATAGAAAAGCTCAAAAGTGCTTTCGAAGGTCTTCGCAGCGTAATTCCTGGCCTTCTCAAGCTAGAGATCGGCGTCGACTTCAGCAAGATCGATTATGCCTGCGACGTGGTGCTGTATTCGGAATTCGATTCCATGGAAGCGCTGCAGGGTTATGCCACGCACCCTGCTCATTTACGAGTTCGCGAAGAACTCGGAAACGTTCGCACCGCCAGGCACCAGGTTGACTACTTCATGTAATAAACACCTGTTCTAACTGAACTTCGAATCAATAAGAAACGAGCACCACGTGCTTCAACAGCTCAAAAAAAGAAGGTATCAGATATGAAAACTAACCTTGCCGGCAAGATCGTGCTCATCACCGGCGCAGCGAAAGGTATCGGTCGCGCCACAGCGCTGGCGTTTGCAGGCGAAGGCAGCCAGCTCGCGTTGTTGGACTGGGATGAAGGAGCCCTCGCAGAACTGAAGCACGAGGCTGAGGCTCTGGGCGCCACCGTGGCTGTCAGTAAAGCTGACCTCAGCAGTTTGAGCGGTATGAACGATGGCATCGATAGCGTTCTGGCCATCTACGGCGGCAAGGTTGATGTGCTCGTCAACAACGTTGGCTCTGGCGCCGTGCGGATGTTCGACGACCTGACTGACGAAGACTGGGAAGCAACCATGCAGCTCAATTTTATGAGCTACGTACGTGCTTGTCGCAAAATCCTGCCGGTGATGCGCGCTCAACAAAGCGGCGTCATTATCAACAACGCCTCCGACCTTGCCCGACAGCCAGAACCCTGCCCGCTTGACTACTCCGCCTCTAAAGCAGCTGTTCTCGCCGTAACCAAAGGCTTGGCCCGCAGTGAAGGCCCGCACATCCGTGTCAACGCCGTTGCGCCGGGCCCTATCTGGACGCCTTTCTGGACCAAGTCGGGCGGCTTCGCTGAGACCATGGCCAAAGTCCACGGGATGGAACCTCAAGCCGCAGTGGAGCATGAGATGTCGCTACGCCAACTCCCTCTTGATCGCCTTGGCACTCCGGAAGAGGTGGCTAACGTCATTGTCTTCATGGCGTCTGATCTTGCGTCCTTTGTGACCTCCAGTGTTTGGGGTGTCGACGGTGGCAGCATCCGCTCGGTGATATGACCGCCCACCAACTTTGGCACGCGCGCCCGGGGAGCAAGACTCCTGGAAGCCTCTGCCATACGTGGCATCCGTACTGACCACAAAAACAAAAGGATAGATGATGGCTACCAAGATCGAGAATCAAACCAAGCTGGGTGTGGCGTGCCTGGGAATCACCCACCCTCACACGTCAGGGCGTGTAAAGGCCTTCCAGCGTCTCCCGGGCGTAGAGTTTTTCGGGGCTTACGACGACAGTCCGCTGCTTGAACCTTTTGCCGACGCGCTGGGCCTTCAGGCGCGCAGCAAAGACGACATTCTAAGCGACCCCAACGTACACATCGTCCTGGTGCATCCCAAAAGTTATTTGATGGCTGACTGGGCCATCGAGGCATTGGAAGCAGGTAAGGCGGTGCTGTGTGAGAAACCTGCAGGTCGCCACTCGACCGATACCTTGCGCATCGTGGAAGCGGTTGAGCGCACAGGCAACCTATTCCAGGTTGGTTACTGCTGGAGGTTCTCGCCGGCAGTGGAAAAAATGCAGCAAGTGCTCCAAAGCGGAGAGATCGGCAAGGTACTTCAGGTGCGGGCTCATGCAGGTTGCTCGCACGACGAGGCCGACACCAACCACATGAAACAGCCAGGCGACCTGGGTGGCGCCTTCTACGTAATTGGCTGCCACACAATTGACCGGATCTTGCTGCACTTTGGTATGCCTAAATTCGTGAACGCCAGGATCACCAAGTTTGCAGGTCAAATGAGTAACTCTGCGCGCGAAGACGCCGCCGTCGCGATACTGAATTACGATGACAAAGTCGTCACCATCGACTTCATGTCATGGGATCCCATGCCCTGGACGGAAAGCTGGGACGTGACAGCCTACGGTACGCACGGTGTGATGCACTCCACCCCAATGCCCGCCTCTTACAAGCTGTATCACGATGGAAAGATTGGTCACTCGCAAGGCTGGACGCATTGGAACGAAACGAGTTTCCCCGAAGTATGGGCTGTGCGAAAAACCGTGTATTCACCTGAGATCGCTGAAATTGGCAACCCGGTTTATTTTGATCGAGAAGCTGCCGCCTTCGTTAAATCGCTTACTGAAGGCTTGCCATCTCAAGTTCCCGCAACTCAGGCACACAATATCAACCTGATCCTCGAGGCGCTTTTCAAATCGTCAGAACTTCTCGGGCAGGAAGTAACCTTGGTCTGAAGTTATTTTTGCTGCCCAGACCCAGCCTGGGCAGCGGAATACTCCCCATGACCGATAAACGCCACTGGGGCTTTCCTGCTGGCGCGCATTCGAGATCGCAAAACGCTATTCAATCCAGCGCCCCACGCTCTGCCCGCAGTACGAGTTCATCCACGACACGCCGAACCTTCGGTAGCAGGTGACGTGTTTGGGGCCATACCGCATGGATCTCCACGTCACCTGGATTGTATTTTTCAAGAACCTGAACGAGCCGCCCCGCCTCAAGATGATCTCGAACTAAAGAGCTCGGCATCTGGCAAATACCCTGCCCAGCCACCGTCATGGAAACGATGGCATCGCCATCTCCAACTTCATGAGTTCCGGGGGGAGTGATGCGTGTGAGTTCTCCGTCCCCATCCAGGACGCTCCAACTTACCCGCTGCCCACGTCGGTAATTCACGATGCAACTGTGGTTCTGCAGCTCCTCCAGAGATTCAGGGCAGCCGTGCTTAGCGAGATACTTGGGTGAGGCACATATAAGCTGCTTCTGCACGGTAAGTCGACGAGCTACAAGGCCGCTGGAATCCTTCAATGTCCCAAAGCGGATACTGAGATCGATCCCCTCTTCGATCAGGTCAATGACGGCGTCGGTGAAGGTTACCGTCAACTTGAGGTCAGGATTTGCATCCAAGATTTCCAGCAACACCGGCAGCACAACGCTCCGGCCATAAGCGGCAGGCAGATCAACCCTCAGGCGTCCACTGGGCGTTTGTTGGTGGCTGGTCAATGATGCCTCGGCAGCGAGGATTTCATCTACTGCAGCCGAGCAGCTTGCGAAGTAGGCCTCGCCATCTACGGTCAAGCCCGAGCTCCGTGTTGTTCGATGAAAGAGTTTGCATCCGAGCCTTTCTTCGAGCTTCGCAATGCTTTTCCCCACCGCTGACTTGGTAATGCCAAGCCGATCAGCAGCCACTGTAAAGCTTCCAGCCCGTGCCGCTGTCACGAAGATCAGCACACCACTTAACGCCTGTTCAACCTGCGCCATTGTCCACCTTTACTCCACTCTGAAAGGAGTCTAATGAGGTTTATCGCAACAACGCTCTACCCTAGTCTGTTCTCAAGTTGATTCCAACCCTAATGAGGACAGAGAAATGAATACTCAAAACATTGAGCTGCTTGCTGCGTATTGGACTATTGCAGGTGACATCTTTCCGATGGGCCCGACCGAGGTCAGCCCGTACTCGTTCGAGGATCGGATGGAAGCTGCCGGCAACGCGGGCTTTAAAGGCATCGGCCTGGTTCACAACGGCATGATGGATACCGTCGACAAGATTGGATATCCCGCCATGAAAGCCATTCTCGAAAAGAACGGTATCAAGCATGTCGAGCTGGAATTCCTGGTGGACTGGTATCACACCGGCGAACGTCGTCGTCAGTCGGACAAGGTTCGTCAGGAACTGCTCGAAGCAGCCAAAGCCTTGGGCGCTCGCTCCATCAAGATCGGCCCTGGCATCGGTGAGGACACTGCGGACATCGACCTGATGGTCAAAGAGTTCACCCTGCTCAGCCAACAGGCTGCAGAAGTCGGTGCCAACGTCGTTCTGGAAATCATGCCTTTCAGCAACGTGCGCACGATTGAAACCGCTTTGGCCATCGTGGAAGGTGCCAACCAGCCAAACGGCGGCCTGCTGCTCGACATCTGGCACCTGCAGCGTGGTGGAATCGACTTCAACGATATCTCCAAGATTCCGGCTCGCTTCATCAAGTCGATCGAGCTCAACGATGCACACAAGTACGCCATTGAGCCACTGTGGATGGACACCATCCACAAACGCGTCCTGCCGGGCGACGGCACCTTCGACGTCCCAGCATTCATCAAGGCTGTTCAGGCTGCTGGCTATGACGGCCCGTGGGGCCTAGAAGTGTTGTCCGACACCCACCGCAAGCTCCCTCTGGAGCAGATGGCCAATCGCGCCTACGAAATGACCATCAGCCAATTCGGCAAGTAACTCACTCGTCACACCTGCTTTCAGCTCCCCACGCGGAGCTGAAAGCATTCCCCCTTTTCTAAATCGGAGCCGGGACACTGTGAGCACTGAAAAAACAATCGAAGTCATCCGCACCCTTTTTGCAAAAATCTCGTCCGGACAAAGTCCGGAAGCCATTGCGGAGTGCTTTAGCCAAGATGTGGACTGGAGCATTCCTGGAGCCTCTGACATCGCACCTTGGGTTGGCGAGCGCAAAGGCCGCGCTGCAGTGGCTGCGTTCTATCGCGACTTTGGAACCTACCTGCAACCCAAAGAATTCAACATCAAGTCGCAAATGGCCGATTATGAACGTGGTGTCGCGCTGGGTTCACTGCAGTGCCAAGTAATTCGTACTGGCAAAACCATCACCAGCGAGTTCGCGATCGAATTTGAAGTCATCAACGAGCTGATCACGCGCTACCGCTTCTTCGAAGACTCCTACGGCGTTGCAGTGGCTGCCCAATGAGTTTTGGCGTCGACCTGAATCACCACACTGGATTCGAGCGCGCCTTTCAGCAAGGGCGCCTCACCCTCGGCTTCATCATGGCCATCGAGTCCTACAAGGGCGCAGTACCGACGCTGGCCAATCACGCAGAACTCGCCTGCCGGGCTGAGCAACTTGGCTTTGCAGCACTCTGGGCTCGCGATGTTCCGCTGTTCGACCCCAATTTTGGCGACGTCGGCCAGGTGTTCGACCCTTTCGTTTACTTGGGATACCTAGCCGCCAAGACCGAATGCATAGCGCTGGGGACATCCAGCACGGTGCTGCCGTTGCGCCATCCGATTCACTTGGCGAAAGCCGCTGCATCTGTCGATCAGTTATCCGGAGGACGACTACTGCTGGGCGTAGCATCCGGTGATCGCCCTATCGAGTACCCTGCTTTTGATATTGATTTCGAGACGCGAGGACAAAGGTTTCAAGACACCTTCCACGCGTTGCGCCAACTGACAGAAGAAACGTTCCCGAAGGTGGGTGCCAAGGGCCTGATCAGCATGAATGGGCAAACGGATCTTCTGCCCAAACCAGTGCATAGCCGCATACCGAAGCTGGTGACAGGCACGAGCCGACAATCACTGCCATGGATCGCGGAACACGCTGACGGATGGCTCTACTACATCCTTGATCACCAAACGCTTCGCACTGCAGCCAAGGACTGGCAAACGCTTGTTGCTGAGTATTGCCCTGGCAAATTCAAGCCTCTGCTTCAGGGTATGAATTTCGACCTGGCAGCGAACCCGAATGAGATGCCCCAGAAGATTCACTCAGGCTATCGGATGGGCCGAAATGCGCTGATTCAGTTCCTGCAAGAGGATGAGCGTATCGGCGTTTCGCATATGGCGTTAAACCTCAAATATGGCTCAAGACCGGCAGATGAGGTCATGGAAGAGCTCGCCGAATTTGTCCTTCCACATTTCCCTAGCCACTAGGCTTCAAGCCTACGAGTACTGATTGATGTCCGTGTCACGCCCTCTGTGGCTTTACATTTTATTGTTGGGTGCCGTCACAGCGCTCCCACCACTCTCAATCGATATGGGATTGCCGGCCATTGCCGACATCAGTCACGCGCTTGGTGTCTCTCTAGCGTTCGCCTCTCAAACCCTGAGCGTGTTTATCTTCGGATTCGTGCTGGGGCCATTGTTGTTTGGGCCACTGTCCGACCGGATCGGTCGACGCCCTATCCTTCTTGCCGGCTTAGGGGTGTTCACCATCGCAGGCATTGCCTGCACCTTTGCCCAGGACATCAACCTATTGCTCAGTGCGCGCTTCCTACAAGGATGCGCAGCCGGAGCTGCCGCAACACTACCCATCGCCATTGTCCGAGACCAATTTGAGGGTGTTCAAGCGCGCAAGCTGCAAAGCCATCTGGCACTGGTCAACAACCTTGCGCCGCTGATAGCACCACTACTCGGCTCAGCGATTCTGGTGGTGGGTAACTGGCGGTGGATCTATGCCGCGCTGGCGGTATGTGGTGTGATTCTCTGGCTCCGTGCCCAAACGAGTTTTGATGAAACCGCTACGCGCAAAAGCTCCAATGCCGCCGCTTCACTCCTCACTTCCTACCTGAGCGTTCTGAAGAGCAGGAGGTTCTTGGTTTCGACCTTAATCATGGCTTTCAACTTCGCAGGTATGTTCGCCTATATCGCAGCCTCGCCCTTGGTGTTCATGAACAACCTGGGCATGACCAGCGCTGGCTTTGCTGTGCTATTTGCCCTGACAGCCATGGGCACAATCGCAGGCTCTTGGGTCAATGGGAGGTTGATACACGCAGGCTTTGCAGAGCACCGGGTGCTTGGCGGGGCCTTGCTCGCCAGCTTGCTGATCAGCCTGGGATTGGTGGTCGAGTCCCAACTGGCCATTTACCCGATTTACATCCTTACTGCGCTGGTTGTCATGAGCAACTTGTGTACCGGCATTGTCATGCCAAACGCCACTCACTCGGCGCTTGAGGATCTATCTACAACTGCCGGGGCGGGTGCAGCTCTGCTACGTGCCACTCAAATGCTTGGCGGGGCCTGTGCAAGCCTGCTGGCCGGCGCGTTCTATGACGGCCAAACATCTCATGCCATGGCGGGTGTGATGCTCGCGTGTGCGGTGTTGGGTGCCCTGACTTTCTTGATCGGCCACCGCTCAATCATGCCACACCCAGTCGGAGAACAAGCCGGCTGACTCTTTCTTCATCCCCACTTATAAGGACTTCAAGATGCAACCACTGCGATTTGTCGTACTCCTCGGTAGCCTGAGGAAAGCCTCGTTTAATGCCACACTGGCACGCTCGCTACCGTCCCTGGCGCCTGAAGGCGTTTCGATTGAGTTTCTGGAATCTGTGGGGGACATCCCGCATTACGATGCGGATGTTCAAGCCGAAGGTTTTCCGGAGTCAGTAGTGAAGATGGGCAAGGCCATCAAACAGGCCGATGCTGTCATCATCGTTTCTCCCGAATACAACTATTCAGTGCCTGGCGTACTGAAGAATGCCTTGGACTGGATCTCGCGTCTCCCCGACACTCCATTTGCCGGGAAGCCCGTTGCGATTCAAACAGGGTCACCTGGCCTGATCGGCGGGGCCCGCGCGCAGTATCACCTGCGGCAGATCCTAGTGTTTTTTGATGCACTCGTGCTCAACAAACCTGAGGTGATGGTGGGCCAGATCCCCAGCAAGGTCGACCAGGAAAAAGACGCGATCAGCGACGCCGCGACCCGTGACTTCGTTGCTAATCAGCTGGCTGCCCTGAGCAAAATGGCTGCGCTGCACAAGGCATGAGGCCTGCCAAAGGTGTGGCGACTAAGTCGTCACACCTTCTTTCTGAATTATAGAAAGCATTGTGGAGCAACACCGACACGAGTAAACCCAGAGCTACTTTCCATTTGGGTAAAGTAGCCAGGGTTTACTCATCATCCTAAAGCCAATGTAGCGCTTTACTCAACTCTGAAACGAGTTGCATGGCGTTTATAAACATTCGTTCAACTGAAACACTGGGTAACATGTTTTTTAGGAGCGTGAACCCATGACTGCACTGTCTATCCTTGACCTCATCCCCATCAACGTCGGCAGCACCCTGGCTCAAACCTATGAGAACTCAGTAAAGCTTGCTCAGCATGCCGAGGCATGCGGATACCGGCGGTACTGGCTCGCCGAACACCACAACATGCCAGGCATCGGTTCCTCGGCAACCACACTGCTAATGAGCCATCTCGCCGCCAACACCAACTCAATCCGCATCGGTTCTGGGGGAATCATGCTGCCGAATCATTCGCCGCTCACAGTGGCTGAACAGTTCGGTACCTTGGAAACACTTTATCCTGGTCGCATCGACCTCGGGCTCGGCAGGGCGCCAGGCGCAGATGGCGTAACCATGCGAGCCTTGCGGCGATCCACTGAAACCAGCGCTGACCAATTCCCACGTGACGTCGTCGAGATTCTCGACTACTTCGAAGACAACGGTCGCCAGCCTGTGCGCGCGGTCCCTGGCGCCGGGCAAGACATTCCTGTCTGGATTCTTGGTTCCAGTACCTATGGGGCAAGCCTAGCCGCACACCTGGGATTGCCCTATGCCTTCGCCTCCCACTTTGCTCCGAGGTTGATCAAGGAAGCTCTGCAAGTTTATCGCTCGCAATTCCAGCCATCCCACTACCTGGACAAGCCCTACGTGATGGCCGGGATCAACGTCTTTGCTGCCGAAACGCGCGCTGAAGCGGAATTCATCGCCAGCTCCCATCGGAAGTGGGTCGCAGGCGTCCACACGGGGGACATCACCCTCTTGCCGGCGCCTGTTGAAGACTATATGCAGGGCATTGCGCCGAGTCTTCGAGCAAGTCTTGACCGTGAACTCGCCTTCACAGCAATCGGTACGCAGGAGGACGTGCGCTCGACGATGATGGAATTCATCGAATTCACAGGTGCTGATGAACTCATGGTCGACGCCCGAATATTCGACCCAGCAGCGCGGCGTAAATCCTATGAGATTGCTGCTCAAGCGCTCGCTGATCAGCTCGCTTAAGGGACGAGCCGAGCGGCGATGAGCCGCTCGCTTGTTGGCTACATGGAGTACCGATGGTGAGAAAACTATGTAGGCAAACGTGGTGTCTGCTAGGGATTCGGAGCGGAAATCGGGTGCAATTTCTCATCGAACTCATCAAGTGAGACGAATGAAAGCCCTTGCAGTGTGTCCAGCGAACGCAGGTGCTGTCGATACATTGCTAACTGAGTGACACGTGCTTCCTGGGAAATGTACGGCACGTGATAGGCAACAAAGGTCGGAAGCACAGTCATCCCGGTATAGGCCAACGTTCCACGCAGGATAGGACGGAGCATATCGTTGAGTTCACCGTGCACGCCGCCGCTCACCAACATGTGTGGTTGACCGCCGACAGTAATGGCGAGCATGGCCTTCTTGCCAGCCAGGCCTCCCAGGTCGTAAAAGCGCTTTCCGCCATAGCAGACGCCAGAAACCAATACTCGGTCTATCCAGCCTTTCATGATCGCCGGCATCGAGAACCAATAGATTGGGAAGTTGAAGATCACCAGATCGGCCTTCAGTAACTTGTCCAGCTCCGCCTGGATATCCGGCGCCAGTGTGCGTAGCGAGCAATTGTGACGCTGTTCCAAGGCATACGTCAGGTACTCTGAATTTACGCGGCTGCCAAAGTCAGCCGCGCTGGCGATCGGATTCCAGCTCATGGCATACAGGTCAGACACTTCGACAGAGTGCCCTTGCCCCCGCAGTTCTTCGACCGCCAGATCTTTCATGGCCGCATTGAACGATTGCGGCTCGTTGTGCGCGTGGATAATGAGGATGTGCATTGGACAGCTCTCCATTGGGTTGGCCATCCAATCAGCCGGTGATGTCTTTACCGAAGATGGCACGTGCAATGACTAGCTTCTGAATCTCATTGGTTCCCTCATAGATTTCGGCGATCTTGCAGTCGCGATAGATCTCTTCGACACGGTAGTGCGAACCATCCGCCGCGAGCTCGCGCATAAAGCCGTAGCCACCAAAGATCTGTACCGCGTCGCGGGCGAATTCACCGGCAAGGTTGGTGCCGTACCATTTGGCCATCGCGGCCTCGGGCTCCGGAAAAGCGAGCCCTTCGTCCATGCGCAACGCCGCCTTGAGATACAGGTTGCGGGCGTTCTCGATTTCAGTGGCGCGCTCGGCCATCTTGAACTGCCAGTGTTGGAACTGCGCAATGGCTTTGCCAAAAGCCCGGCGCGTCTTGAGCCGCGCGATACTGTGATCAAACAATGCCTGAGCCATGCCGGTCCCGCTGGCGGCAATCCCGATGCGCCCGAACGTCAGTGTTTGCAACGCTATCTTGAGACCATCACCGGGCTGGCCAACGACGTTCGTCATGGGCACTTTGACGCTATCGAAATAGATATCCGCCGTCAGTTGACCATGGTTGCCCATTTTCTTGTCGGGTTCGCCAACACGAACACCTGGCCAATTCAACTCGACCACCAACTCGGTCATGCGCGCGCCATCGACACAGAGCAGTACAACAAAGTCGGCAACTGGGGCGTTGGAAATGAAACGCTTGCGGCCGTTGACGATGTAGCCATCTTCGGTGCGCGTAGCGTGGGTGCCCATGGCTTCAACGCTCAAGTCGGTACTGGCATCCGGCTCGGTAGTTGCGAAGCTCCCGATCTTGTCGCCGCTGAGCAAAGGCCTGAGATAGCGTTGCTTGATCGAGTCCGCCCCGTGGTTCAGCGCATTACCCGCGAGAATGCAATGCACGTCCACGATGGCGGCCACCGAGTTCGAATGGTAAGCCAACTCCTCGATCATCACGGCAGTGGCCGTGGTGGGGTATTTGAGCCCTCGCCCACCCGCATCGGCGGTAAAGGGAATGCCAAATAAACCGGCCTTGGCCATTTTGGCGAACAAGTCACGCGGGAACGCTGCAACGGACTCCTCTGTGTGGCCAATGGCGTAGGCCACCGGGGCGACATGTTCGTCGGCGAAGCGACGAATCTCCTGGCGGATAGCGAGGATTTCCTGCGGGGTATCCAGGTCGTGATACAGGCGATCCTGGTGACGCGCAACAGTCGCATTGACCGAAGTATTGGCAAGATGGGTCATGGTTATCTCTTCTGTAGCCTGGGGAAGCAACGTGGTGTGAACGGTATGGAAACTGATGGAATGACGTAATAGGCAAAAACGACGGTAAATATGCGAATATCGCCATCCATGCCAAAAAAGGTTCCGCCATGACCACCGTTGCGATTCTGGGTTTTGACGACTCCTATGCCTCCGTTGTGGGAGGTTTTGCTGACATGCTTCAGGTTGCCAACGCGCACATGTCAAAACAGGGGATGCCACCGTCAGGTCTGTTTGAATGGCATTTCATATCGCAGAACGGGCTGCCTGTGCGCGCGAGCAATGGCCTCGAACTCGGCATGCGGGCGCTGCCGAAGAACCAGCATTACGATTTGGTCTTTATTCCCAGCCTGCATTATCGCGGCTGGCAGCATTTCCAGGGTTTCCTGGAAAAACAGGGAGCTGTGCGTGACTGGCTGGTTAGCCAATGGCGAAATGGTGCATGGCTCTGTGCCAATTGCACGGGTACCTTCCTGCTTGCTGAGACGGGTTTGCTCGACAACAAAGTGGCGACGACCACTTGGTGGCTGGAGGGGCATTTCCGCAGCAGATTCCCGAAGGTTGATCTGCAAATGCGTCCAGTGGTGACTGAATCTGAACGTCTGGTATGCGGTGGCGCACATGCCACATTTTTGTTGCAAGCGGTTCACGTGCTTAACAAATTCGCGGGAGAGGCCATCGCCAGACAATGCGCCCGCAGCATGCTGATCGATTTGACCCAAACGACGCAGACACCTTTCCAGCCGCTTATCGCCGACAAGACCCACAATGATCCCTTGATTCAACGCGCGCAAAAGTGGCTTCAGGATCACTTGGCGGACCAGGTGCGCATGACAGACCTGGCGCAGAAGTTGGCCGTGAGCGAACGTACATTGATACGCCGCTTCAATAAGGTGCTTGAACAGTCACCGCTCACCTATCTGCAGAACCTACGCGTTGATACGGCGCGAGCTTTACTGGAGGCTGGCGACCTGAGTACCGAGCGAATCGCTCACTATGTCGGCTACAGTGATATCAGCTCGTTTTCACGCCTGTTCCGTGAGCGCGTTGGGTTCACGCCAGGCGCTTATCGAGCCAGGTTTCAGTTACCCATGGAAGACTGACCAAGCACTGTCGCAAAGTGAAGGCCATCGCGACCACTGTGCTGAGCCGCACCGGGTTGCCGACGTAGCTCCCAGACTCTGATCCGACAGCGGTTGGGCGTCGCAGCTTCGGCGACCCTGAGAGTCTTTGAAAAAGACTAACCGTGCCCCTCCGGTCAATGCTCTCGTTCGCCACCTTCGACCCGAATCTTTAATAAAGTCGCTAAGGTCGCAATAACAAGCTTCGCCAGATAAAAGGTGGTTGATTTGTGAGACCTATGTAATACCCCAGGCGCGACTCCACCTTCTCGATCCCTTTTTCAGCAATATGCATCCGAAGCAGAGGTAGTCGCGCCTGGTCCACCGCCCACGTCAACGACTCAACGTACTCACCATGAGCCATCAAGAGATCCGCATCCGGCGGCAGTGTTACTCTGTTGACTTGGGCTTTGGCAGCCGCCAGTGCTGATTTGTCGAATAACGCAAGTCGGGACACCATGCCCTCCACAAATCGGTCCAATTCCTCGTCAGGGATAGGTCGCGTCACCCATCCATAGCGTTCTGCCAGATCAGCGTCATAGTCATCGCTGCTTAATATCGCTTCGAGCCCGCGATCACGTCCGATGAGACGTGGAAGGCGCTCACTGCACCCGCCGCTCGGCAGAATTCCGATACCGACCTCGGGTTGGCCGAACACTGCATGCTCCCGGCTGGCGTAACGTAGATCGCACGCCAACGCCAATTCGTTCCCGCCGCCTCTCGTCCGCCCACGGATTGAAGCAATGCTGATGAACGGAGCTTTGGAAAGCCTCACGACGAGATCGATCCACGTCGGCATCCCTTCCACACCTGCCAGCATCGGAAATTTTCCGGCTTCATCAAGATCAAAATGGTTGAAGAAGTAGCCAAAGACGGTGCTGCTGAAAATGACCACTTGAACATTCTCGTCCTCACTCAGTTCCTTTACGACTTCATGCAGGCGATTGACGGTCTCGGGCACGATCAAATTAGTCGGTGGATTCGAGAACTTGATCTTGCAGACTTTCGGTGAAAGTCGCGCAATGCTGATCGTACTTGGTTGCGTCATTTCGCATTCCTTGATGGAGCTCATGGTCACGCGTTGACGTCGACCACTACGCGTCCCTGGACTTTGCCTTCGAACATTCGGCCGATCACCGCGGGCACCTCTGCGAGACCAACCACCTGCGTCGTGCGCGCGAGTTTGCTCAGATTGAGATCGCTCGCCAGGCGCGTCCAGGCCTGGAGTCGGGACTCGTACGGGGCATTGACGGAGTCGATGCCAGCGAGGGTTATATTGCGCAGGATGAAGGGCAGCACCGACCCTGGAAGATCCATACCCTGAGCCAGACCACAGGCCGTCACCACACCGCGATACTGGGTCTGCGCCAATACGTTCGCTAGCGTATGACTGCCGACCGAGTCCACAACGCCAGCCCATTTTTCAGTCGCTATCGGTGCTCCTTGGGCAGACAGCGTTCGGCGATCGATGATCTGCGCCGCACCTAAACGGGTCAGATAATCTTGCTCCTCAACACGCCCGGTCGACGCGACCACGCGATAGCCGAGATCGGAGAGAATCGCAATCGCGATCGAGCCGACTCCGCCATTGGCGCCAGTGACGAGGACGTCACCGCGAGCCGGTGTGAGACCGCCATGCTCCAGCGCCAGTACCGACAGCATCGCCGTATACCCTGCCGTGCCGATAGCCATTGCGTCCTTGGTCGAGAAGACGTCCGGAAGCTTGACCAGCCACTCGCCTTTTACGCGTGCCTTCTGAGAAAATCCGCCATGATGGGTCTGGCTCAGCCCCCAACCATTGGCGACTACGCGGTCCCCCACGGCGATGCCGGGATAGGCAGAGGTTTCGACGGTGCCGGCAAAATCGATGCCGGCAATCAATGGAAACTGCTTGATGACGTCGGCGTACCCACTAAGGGCTAGAGCGTCCTTGTAGTTCACGGTCGAATAGTCGATTTTTACGGTAACGTCTCCTGGCATAAGATCTTGCTCATGCGCGTCAACTACGCTGGCCGAAATCCTGTCACCAGTCTTTGTTGCGAGCAGTGCTTTGAACGTCATCATCGTCTCCTCAATGACCATGCTGGTCGAAATCAACTCAAGGCACCTACGCCTCGCGTATCCGAAAAACTAGTGCGGGTCAGGTAACTTTTTTTCAGGATGTCCGGGATCGAGAAAAGCTAGCGCCTTCGCCACGAAATTGGCGTGATTCTGGAAAATCGCACCATGTCCGGCATCTTCGTAAATGATCAGTTGCGAGTTCGGGATGCGGCGCGCCATATCAGTAGAGTTCACTGTCGGCACCATGATGTCGTTATCACCATTGGCGATCAGTACCGGGATCTGGATACTGCCGAGATCCTGGGGTGCCTGCCGCCCCCACGCTTTGATCGCCTTCAACTGTCGCGAGAAGGCACTTGGCGTGGGTCCCTTGTCCCGATCCGTTTTGCGCTCCTTCAGTCGCTTCAAGAAGGCCTTCGCGGCTTGGCGACCATTGGCCGAGGCTGTGAAGAACAGATAGAACTTCGGATCCCGTAGCGTCAGTAAGCCCTTGATCATCAATGGCCACGACACCGACCCTACCTTGTCAATGTCTTTGCCGCCCGCCGGCCCGGTACCGGCCAAAATGAGCTTGCACACCAAGTCGGGTGCTTTCAGCACGATGTCCTGTGCCACGAATCCGCCAAGGGAAAAACCGATTAGATCGACCTTCTCCAAGCCCAGCCCGTGAATCAGGGCTATCGCATCCCGCGCCATTTCATCAATGGTCAGGGGCGCTGTTCCTCCCGATGCGCCGATGCCCCGGTAGTCAGTGGCGATGACGCGATGCTTGCTGGCAAGACCATCGATGATCCGCGGGTCGAAGTTGTCCAATACCGCGCCCCAATGGTTAAGAAGAATCAGCGGCACTCCGCTGCGAGGCCCCAGATCACGGTAGGCAAACACAGTCCCTGCGACATTGATCGAGCGGTTTACGGCAGTTACATAGGACGTACCCGATCCAAGGTAATTGTCGGAATGGGTCATTGTTTACTCCGTGCGTCTGGTGTGGACCGGGAGTCCTGAGATGGGGAGATCCCGGTCTGCTTCATGTTGATTGAAAGTGATGACGCCCCTACCTCTGCGTCGCCGGAATACTTACGAGGGCGTGCGATACCGCTCTGCCACATGCGCTTGTCTAATGTCTGAAATGAGCGCTTGTCGCGCGGCATCCAGGGCCGTCCAGTGACTTGCGTCGTGCAGTGGCGGGATGGTCACAAGCTCACGCCGATCGAAGCCCGCCAGCGCGGCATCCACCAGCTCACCCACCTCCATCAGTTCCGGCAGCGCGTTGATGTCGATGCCCGCACGCCCCCAAATCTCGGTGCGGGTTCCGGCAGGAAGTACGGCCTGGACATAGACACCCTTGGGCGTGAGTTCCAGACTCAGTCCCTGGGAGAGGAACAACACAAAGGCCTTGGTGGCGCCATAGACCGACATGCCGAATTCCGGCGCCAAGCCAACCACTGAGCCGATATTGACGATCGCGCCTTCACCGGCCTGCGCAAGCCGAGGGGCGATTGCGCTGGCGAGTCGCACCAACGAGGTTGTGTTGAGCGCGACGAGTCGAGCGACATCGTCGGTCGTCTGCTCGATGAAGCTGCCAGACTGGGCTGCCCCGGCGTTGTTAATGAGGATGCCGATTCGCGAATCATCGCGCAGGCGCGTCTCGACGACGGCCAAGTCGCTGGGCCTGGTGAGATCGGCCTGGAGGATATCGACAGCGACGCTGTTTTCCTCGCGCAGGCGAGCCGCAAGTGCCTCCAGCCTCACTTTGTCGCGGGCAACCAGCACGAGATCGTGGCCGCGACGTGCGAAGCGCTCGGCGTAGGTAGCGCCGATGCCGGAGGAAGCGCCGGTAATGAGGACTGCGGGATGGGTAGTCATGTATTTGCTCTCTTGATCAGGTGAACACATGTAGGGCATGCAACGTACAAATCGACACCGCGCCAGTGTTACAGGGCGCTGGCGTCAGCGAGGGCCGGATAGTCGATGTATCCCGCAGCACCACCGCCGAAAAGCGTGGTCGGATCGAACGCCGCCAACGGCGCTGCGGTCTTCAGACGTTCCACCAGATCCGGGTTAGCAATGAACGGGCGCCCGAACGCGAAGAGGTCTGCCTTGCCTTCGGTGAGTCGGGAAGTAGCGAGATCCAGGTCATAGCCATTGTTGGCGATGTAGGTGTTCCTGAATCGCCGACGCAGGGATTCAAAGTCGAACGGTGCGACCTCGCGCGGCCCGCCGGTCGCGCCCTCGACGACATGGAGATAGACGATGCCCAAGGCATCGAGCTGGTCGACGATGTAGTCGAACTGCCCCTGTGGATCGCTGCTCGAGACACCATTGGTGGGCGAAACCGGCGAGATACGAATACCGGTGCGCTCGGCGCCGATCTCGCCCACCACTGCTGCCGTCACCTCCAGCAGCAGCCGCGCGCGATTTTCGATAGACCCGCCGTAGGCATCGGTGCGTACGTTGGCACCGTCCTTGACGAACTGGTCCAGCAGATAGCCATTGGCGCCGTGGATCTCGACGCCATCGAAGCCTGCGGCGATGGCGTTTGCCGCGGCCTGGCGGAAATCGTTGACGATCCCGGGCAGTTCGTCGAGCTCCAGCGCCCGAGGCTCGGAAACGTCGACAAAGCTGTTGTTGACGAACGTCTTGGTTGCGGCTCGAATGGCCGAGGGCGCCACCGGAGCGGCGCCGTTCTCCTGCAGATCAACATGCGAAACTCGCCCGACGTGCCACAACTGCAGGAAAATTTTCCCGCTCTTCGCATGGACGGCATCGGTGACCTCACGCCAACCGTCGATCTGCGCTTGCGAGTAGATGCCGGGCGTATCCTGGTAGCCCTGCCCCTGCTGCGAAATCTGTGTGGCCTCGGAAATCTGCAGACCGGCCGACGCCCGCTGGCTGTAATACGTTGCAGCGAACTCGCTTGGAACGAAGCCCGCGCCGGCGCGGTTGCGCGTCAGCGGCGCCAGGACCACCCGATTGGAGAGCGTCAGGGAGCCGAGGGTGTAGGGCTCAAATAAAGTTTCTTCGGTCATATTTTGTTTCTCCCACGTTGACTGATGATCGTTGTTGCGAGTGCGCATCACCATACGATCGGCGCTTTCAGGCGGGCGTCGCTCATGGCCTGAGCCCTTCCAAAAGTTAGCGAGCCGTTATGATGATGATCATAATCTTAATCGTCAATAACTTTGATGATGATTGACATCAATGTATATTGGTCGCCTGACAGTCAGCAGATTCAAAGAGGCATGTGGGTATGAGGGTCACCAAAGCGCAGGCACAGGCGAATCGGGCGCACATCGTCGAGACGGCCTCCGCCCTGTTTCGTGAACGCGGTTATGACGGTGTGGGGGTGGCGGAACTGATGGCCGCTGCCGGGTTCACCCATGGCGGGTTCTACAAGCACTTTCGCTCCAAAGCCGATTTGATGGCTGAAGCAGCGGCGAGCGGGCTTTCGCAGAGCCTGGTCAATAGCGCAGGCCTCGACGCCACCGAGTTCGTCAATCTTTACATGTCACGAGATCACCGTGATGGCCGCAGCGTTGGCTGCACGATGGCGGCCCTCTGCGGGGACGCTGCGCGTCAATCGGAGGAGGTCAAGGCAACGTTTGCTGACGGGATCGAAAGCATGCTGGCAGTCCTTGAGCCTGAGGACTCGCTGGACGACGTGGATCCGCACACAGTGCGAGCACAGATGATCGACATGCTTGCCCATGTGGTCGGCGCAGTCGTGCTGTCGCGGGCTTGTCCGGATGATTCCCCGCTGGCGGATGAGATTCTGGAGGTCTGCCGCGAAAAAATTCTCGCGACACTGTCACCGTCGCAGGCCACGTAGTCGTTGTCTCAGCGGTCCTCCCGAGAAGTGGCTGCGTGCCCATGGGGTGGAGCCATTCGCAGCCGGCGTCGCTGAGCGTTATCCGCTATCAACAGGGCGTGGCAGACATCGACATCGATGCACGGGAGGTTTTCAGCAAGATTGCAAGGGATGGCTTGCCAAAAATGCGGCGACTCGCTCAATGACCTCGTCCGGCCGGGAATCAGAGAAAAAATGTCCGCCCACTATCGCAGAAGCCTCCATCACCGTGCAGCGATCTACCCAAGTGGCGGGTAAATCATAGTGCTTGGCCATCGCACCTGAGGCGCCATAGAGGATCAGCGCGGGCGCGGTGATACGTCGTCCGGAGTCTGACAAATCGTCCTCCAGATCCACAGTGAGCGTGGCGCGATAGTCGTTGCAAAACCCAGCGATCGTCGCCGGATCACGCCAGGCTTTCCGATACGCCGCCAGTTGGTCAGCATCAAAATCTTCCAGCCCTGCGGCGCCCCAGCCGAAAAGGCAGCTCTCGAAAAAGAAATCGGGATCTGCCTCAATCATCCGCTCCGGGAAGGGTTCGGGCTGAGAAAGGAAAAACCAGTGCCAGTAACTGTGGGCTACGTCCTTGCGCAGATCTGTCAGCATCACAGCCGTAGGAACGATGTCCATCAGCGTGACGCTCGCCACCTTCTCTGGATAATCCAGCGTCATCCGGTATGCAGTGCGCGCGCCACGGTCGTGTCCAACAAGATGGAACCGTTCATGCCCGAGCACACGCATCAGTCCGACCTGATCCGCGGCCATGGCGCGAAATCCGTAATTTGACAGATCCGCTTGAAGCGGCGGCTTATCCGATGCGCCATACCCACGCAAATCAGCACAGACAACCCGATAGCCACGCGCGACCAGCCCAGGCGCGATACGTGCCCAGAGCGCCATGGTCTGCGGAAAGCCGTGGAGCATCAGGATGGGTTCGCCTTTACCCGCTGCAACACAGGCAATTTCCACATCGCCTACGGTAATTTGCTGCGTTTCGAAGTTTTCGAACATGGGGTCGTCTCGTTATTTTACCTTGACGATGACCTTGCCTTTTGCCCGACCGGTTTCAACATAGGCCAAGGCATCCGGGGTCAACTCGAACGGAAAAACCCGGTCCACAACCGGACGTATGACCCGCGAATCGATGAGCGCGGTAAGCTCACGCAATTGGTCGCCGTTGGCTCTCATGTAAAGGAATGAATAGCTGACGCCACGGCGTTTGGCTTTTTTCCTGATCCCGTAACTCAACAGACGCGTGACTAGTTTCAGGAACCCGGACAACCCAGCGCTTTTCGCAAAGTCCACATCCGGTGGTCCAGAGATCGAAATGAGCTTTCCACCCGGCTTTAGGATGCGTAACGACTTCTCGAGAGTCTCTGTGCCCAGGCTGTTCAAGACCACATCGTAGTCGTGCAGGACCTTTTCAAAATCGTCTTTGCGGTAATCGATCACGATATCCGCACCGAGGCGCTTCACCCACTCGACATTCGCCGTGCTCGTGGTCGTCGCTACGGTCGCCCCCAGGTGTTTGGCCAGCTGAATGGCCAGTGTTCCCACACCACCGGAGCCCGCATGAATTAACACCTTTTGACCTTTCTTCAGGTCCGCTTTTTCGACCAGCGCCTGCCAGGCCGTCAAGCCAACCAGAGGGATAGAAGCCGCTTCTTCCATGGTGAGATCTTTCGGCTTGATCGCCAGCGAGCCTTGATTGATCGCAATGAATTCGGCGAATGCACCAATTCGATTGTCATCGGGCCGTGCATAGACCTCATCACCCGCCTTGAATTGCAGCACTCCTGAGCCGACCCGTACGACAACCCCGGCCAAATCATTCCCCAGAATAAGTGGCATGCGATAAGGCAAAATCATTTTGAACTCACCGTCCCTGATTTTTAAATCCAGAGGGTTTACACCGGCAGCATGGATCTGGACTAAAACATCATCCTTGCCCAATTCAGGTTCTGGCATTTCGGTCGCCCGTAACGCAACCTTTTTTCCATAGCGATCGATAATGAATGCTTTCATCGTGCTTCCTTATTCCTGGCGTACCCAGGTCTGTGAACGCCCCAGCAGCGGCGTGCCAATGTAGCCGCGCACGCTGAGCTTTTTGCCGTTGTCGGTCAGGTGGACTTTACTGCTATAGACCTTACCGTTATCCGGATCGAGGATTTGGCCATCGGTGTATTCTTCGCCATCCTTTCGCAAACCGGTCAGAATGGTCAGGCCTACAATCGGCACATTTTTGTTCACGCCTTCACATTTCTCGCACTTCGGACTCTGATCTTCTTTGGGGGTGGGAAACGCTTTTTCGATAATGCCCTTAAGAGTGCCATTGGATTCGGTGATTCGAATCAACGCCCTCGGCTTGCCACTGACATCGTCGATGTTTTGCCACAGGCCAATCGGCGAATTGTCGTCTGCCCACAGTGCCGATGATATGACTGCTGCTGCCAGGGTGAGTCCGAAGACACCTGCTTTGAGCGTACGCATTGTCTGAATCCTCATGATTGAGCGAATTTTCTTGTCGGCTTGATGCCATTTTCAGTGTATGAAATTGGCCCTGTGGCTCACGCTATCGGATTGCGCTTGCTGTGTTCAGATCGCTTTCTGAGCAAGCTTCCAGTCGCGCCAGCCATATAACGCTGTTATTTGATAAACATAACGCCGTTATGGCAGTATTGCAACATGACCACTGATAACTCACTCCCTAATGCCCCCACCCGCCTCGTCGAGGCAACCATCCGTGTGCTTGCGACTAACGGCCCGTCCGAAGTCAAGGCCCGTTCGGTAGCGAGCGAAGCCGGCCTGTCGACGATGGGGGTTTATACACACTTCGGCGGAGTGCCGGAACTTCTACAAGCAGTCGCTGACGAGGGATTCAAGCGGTTGGCTGCAGTCTTCAAGCGTGTGCCAATCACGGATGATCCGATAACCGACTTATGTGCGATGCTCCTGGCTTGCCGAGACCTTGCACGAAGCAATCCCCATCTGTACGACTTAATGTTTGGTCTTTCGATTGACGGCAGATATAGCCCCTCACGAGGTACCATGAAAGCGATTGCAGATGGGCAATCGGAAGCCTTCAAGGCGACATACGCGATTCTGATCAACGCGTGCGCTCGCTTGGTTGATGCCAAATGCGTTCGCAAAATCGATCCTGCTCTCATCGCGCCACAGCTGTGGAGTGCCGCGCACGGATTCATCATGCTCGAACTCGCTGGCCACTTCTCAGGCATGGAAAATCCTGCTTCGCAGATCCTGGTAGCGACGTGTAACAACATTGTTGTCGGCTTGGGAGCGAAGCGCGAAAAAGTGGAATCTTCCACTGCTGGCGTAATTGCCGGGCAGGCAACTCCGTTAAAACCTTGAAAAAACCGCGCAACCATGCGGTAACGCGGAGCGAACAGTATTTCAGTTCAAGTACGCAGCCACTCGGCATGTTCAGAGGTTGGGTCAACCGGTTCGCTCATGCAGAGAAGGAACCGGTCATGACAGATGCTCGTATGTTTTGCGGCTCAATGCTCATATGTGCAGCAGGATAGGGATCTGTATCGAGGCCACGCGCTGATTATCAGGATGGCTGAGCACGCCACTGGACGGTTTCGTAGCTACCGCCTCACCTCGCTCATGAACACCTTCGTTATTGCGGGCCTGTGGAATCTGCGCCATTGCGTACTCGGCGAGTGCCGTGATGGTCAGCGCAGGATTAACCCCAGGATTTGCAGGCATCGCAGCGCCGTCACACACCAACATGTTTTGGTAACCAAAAACGTGTAGGTTCTGATCAATCACGCCGCTTTTGGCATTGGCGCCGATCACGGCACCGCCCAGCACATGGGCTGTTGTCGGAATGTTGCCCAGCGCTTCCAGTACGTTGCTCTGGGCAATACCGCCGGTGTGCCTGGCCAACCATTGAACCGCCTGGTTACCCATCTCGATGTAAGTCGGATTTGGCTTGTCGCGATTCTGCTCGGTGACGAGGCGGTAGCCGCGACCCAGCCAACGCTTGCGGGGGCGAAGTGCGATCGCATTGTCCAATGTCTGCATCACTAACAGCATTACCATGCGTCGGCTCCAGCCCCATGGCCATAGCGACTTGAGCCATCGCGCTGGGTGCAACACGATATTCCCCAGCCACTTCAGCGGCCGCGTCACGCGGTTACCCTTACCGACCAGCAGCGTGCAAAGCAAACTGAGGAAGTCGGCGTTGCGACCGTAGGTGAGAAACTCGATGTGGGTATCCTGATCGACATGCACACTGCTGCTGGCGGTAACATCGTTCCAGGTCTTGCGGTCCTCGGGCAGGCGCACGTTCAGAACCGATTCGCTGTTGGTGCGCACCAGTTCACCAAGGCGATCGCTGACCCGGGGCAACGAGCCGCCGTGCTTGCAGTTGGCCAATAATTCGTTGGTACCGAGAGCCCCGCCGGCGAAGATCACTCCACGGGCGGTGTAAGTATGGCGATCACGGGTGAACCAGGCGCCGGGGCGCTGGGCGGTCACACGGTAGCCGTCACTACCATCGGCTGCCCCGAGTGGGCTCACATCAACGACCTCGCGCTCTGCCAATATCTGCACGCCGCGTTTCTCTGCGAACCACAGGTAGTTTTTCACCAGCGAGTTCACGGCACCGACGCGGCATCCCACCATGCAGGCGCCGCAACGTATACACCCGGTACGGTCAGGCCCTTCCCCGCCGAAATAGGGGTCTTTGACGGTTTTGCCCGGTTCGCCAAAGAACACTCCGGTGGGTGCTCGAGTGAATGTGTCTTCGGTTCCGAAGTGTTGCGCCATCTCCCGGGCCAGGTGCTGGTTCGTCGAGTCGAATGGCACCGTCTTTACCCCAAGCATGCGTTCGGCCGTATCGTAGTGAGGCTGCAATAGCCTGTCCCAGTGGCCGAGCTCCCGCCACTGCACGTTTTCAAAGAACTCTGGCTTGGCACGGTACAACACACCGCCATACACGGTACTGCCGCCACCGACACCCGACTGGCTGGGAAAAAAGACATGGCGAAACAGCGACATGCGCATGATGCCCTTCAAACCCAATGCGGGTGCCCACAGATACTTGTTGAACTGCCAGGCCGACTTGGGAAGGTCTTCGTCGCGATAGCGACGGCCGCGCTCGAGTACCCCGACGCGATAGCCTTTCTCCACAAGGCGCAGCGCCGAGACGCTGCCGCCAAATCCCGATCCGATCACCAGCCAGTCGAAGTCTGCGTTTTTCATGATGTGTCCCCTTCTACGTGCTGATTGCTTTGCGCCTAAAGTCCATCAGGTACCTGTCAATCGACATATTCGGTCCACATCTTCCGCAGCCTCAGCTTGTCGACTTTGCCCACGGCATTCTTTGGCAGTCTGTCGATGATGTTGATTGTGGAAGGTCTTTTGTAACGCGTCAGCCGGTCAGTGCAGTGCTCGCTCAAGTCCTCCTGGGTACCGGCGAATCCCGCACGAAACGCGACGTAGGCCATCACAATTTCGCCGAAGGTCTCGTGGGGAACACCGATCGCTGCTGCTTCGAGAACGCCTGGAAATTCGAACAACACATCTTCGATCTCCTTGGGATAGATGTTCTCTCCACCACGAATGATCATCTCTTTAAGGCGCCCGACGATGGCCAGATAACCGTCTTCGTCGATCCGGCCAATGTCGCCGGTGTGCAGCCAGCCATCGACGATGGTCTTCGCTGTTTCCTCGGGCTTCCCAAGGTAACCACGCATGACGTTAGGACCTTGAACCAGCACCTCGCCAGTGGCGCCCTGCGGCAAATGCACACCGCTCGGGTCGGCGATTGCAATGCGTTGCCCGATGAAGGGCAACCCGACCGTACCGACCTTGCGTAGGCCGTCGAAGGGGTTGATGGTCGAAGCGCACGTGCCTTCGGACAGGCCATATCCCTCAAGCAGCGGAAAACCGAAGCGAGCTTCAAATTTTTTCAGTAGTTCCGCCGATGCAGGCGCCGCGCCGCAGATGCCATACCGAAGACTGGAGGTATAAGGTTTTACCTCGCGAGGTAACGCGTTAAGTATTGCGTAGATGGTTGGCACTGCAGAGAAGTACGTGGGTCGAAGCCACTCGACATCCTCAAAAAACGTGTCGACGTTGAAACGCTTGCGAATCGAAACCCGACCACCGCTTGATAGCGGGACGAGCGTGCTCACCACAATGCCGTTTACGTGAAAGAGTGGAAGTATCAATAAACAGTGGTCTGCTGCCGTGACCTTGAGTGAGTTTCGCCCCATTTCCGACATGGCCTCAATATTGGCGTGATCGAGCATCACGCCCTTCGGCAGGCCGGTAGTGCCACTGGTGTAGATCAACAGTGCCAGTGCGCCAGGCTCTTCAAAGGGTACGCCGGTGTAGGACGCCCCCGTTTCCAGAGTGGCGACAGGCAGGGACTGCAGATTCGGGACTATGACTTCGCCGCTGACGTTGATGAGCAGCTTCGCCCCCGAATCAACCAGTTGATGAGTGGCTTCCTTGCTGGTCAGCCCAGGATTGATCGGCGTGACCGCCGCCCCCAGACGCCAGGCGGCGAACATCGCCACCACAAACTCCACCTGGTTGGGCAACATGATCGCAACGACGTCTCCAACGCCCACCCCCCTGTCCACGAATACTCCCGCTGCCGCGAGGACTCTGGAATGGAACTGCCGGTTAGTCAGGTTGCTGCTGTCGTCAGCGATGCACAGACCCTCAGGCTCTGTCACCGCGCGCAAATCTGAAAGTTTGGAAAAGCACATTATTGTTGTTCTCTCTGAAAGTGACGGAAACGCTTGAATCAATTGGCTGAAGAGCCGAGTAGATATTTCGTCAGAAATTGAGTCTGATCCTTCACCAGTTCTTCGAACGCGTCGCCCATGTAGAACTCGAAATGCCCCGCCGCGTAGAGTTTGGTTTCTCCATGTGGCGCCTTGCGCACCAAGGCGATCGTCTGTTCCGGTGGTGTGACGGTGTCAGTGGTGCTGACGCAAAACAGGATGGGGAGCTTCACCTTGGAGGCAGAGCGTCCGGGTCGATAAGCCATGATTTCCGGGAGCACCCGTGCGGCGACGTGATTGACGAACACCATCCCCTTCGGCACCAAGGCCAGATAACCCGGCAGGGCGTCATGCGCATTCATCAAGGCTGGCTGACCGGGAGCGGCAGCGATTGGCACCATCACGGGCGGGCGACCCAGTAGCTTGGCCGCAAAATCACGCAAGAGCACCGGGGATACCTGCAGCGATCCCTTCACACCCAGTGCGGCGGCGGAGGCCAGACCGTCGGTAAAGGGGCACTGACTGATGGCAGCCAGTAACTCGGGATGCCGACTGGCCACGGTGATCGCATGCCCTCCCCCAAACGAGCTTCCCCATACTGCAACCCGGCGCCCATCGACATCCGCGCAGCCTTTGACGAAGCCCAGCGCTGCATCCCAGTCAGCCAGTTGCCGCTTCACAGACATCAACTGTCTGGGCCGACCACCGCTGTCTCCGAAATAACGGTAGGTGAAGGCCAATGTAGCGATTCCCGCAGCGGCGAATCGTTCGGAAAAGGCGTCCAGGCGCATCTCGCGAACCGCACCCAGTCCGTGTCCGAGCACTACAATCGGCGGTTTCTCTACGCCAACCGGCAGGTAGAGCCAGGCCGAACAGTAGGTCTCGCCCGAGTCAAAGCGAATATCCTGGCGAGTGAATGGGTAGGTAAGCGGTGACATTTGATTCATTTCCTCCCTCCCCCGTTTTGCAGGGGTAAAGAGCCTTGCTCAAGGGTTTGCTCGAAAATGGCCGGGTTGTAGAACGGCACGTTGCCGTCCCGATCGGTGCGCTCAAGGTATTCAACCATGAGCGATTGCGCAGTCTCGGTCGGCGAGACCTTGATGAATTCGGTACGCTCCATATGCAGCCCCTCGTCGAGGGTGGCTGACCCGCCGAAGTACACGGCTCGCTTGACTGCCTCAATCGCCCCTTTGGGTCGGGAACCCAGATACCCGGCCAGCTCGATGGCTCGATCAAGCAGCGCATCTGGAGCAACCACTTCGTCGATGTATCCTATTTCGAGCGCCTTCTGTGGTGACACCGGACGACCGTCAAGCATCAGCATCAGCGCGCGATGGGCGCCGACCAGTCGTGGTAATCGCTGAGTGCCTCCGCCACCAGGAAGGATTCCAAGTAGAACCTCGGGCTGCCCGATGAAAAAATCGCCATCCGCCATCAGGCGGACGTCACACGCTAACGCGAGCTCGCTGCCAAGTCCCAGCGCAGATCCATTCAGCGCGGCGACGAAAATGACGCCACTGCGACTCATCCGTAAAAAAGTGTCGTGCAGCTTGTCGAGTTGCATCCCGCCATCCAGCGGTGTCAGGGACGCAGCTGCCGCCAATGGCGCAATACCGCGAACGGTCTTGGCGGTTCGAGCGATCGCCGAGGCCATACTGCGCCCGACCGACGGGATACTCTTTCCACCTTCCTGCAGCCAACGAACGTCTGCATGACCGATGAAACGCTCAGGATGAGTTCCGGTGAGCACCACCGCTTTTACCGCGGTATCGGACTCCAGCTTGTCCAATAGCCCCGCAAGCTCATTGGCCATGTCCAACCCCATCAACCCGTGTGGACCTCCATCCAGCCGCGCAACCAACACAGAGCCACGGGACTCCATATCAAGGCATTCAGGCGGCGTATGCATCTTCGTCATCTCTTGGATCCTCCGGTGACAAACGTAAGGAGCAAGCGCTCCCATCAGTATTTCCACCTTCTGACCAGTCATCAGATCAGCCGGAGAGATGGATAACACTGTTATTGCAAAACATAACACCGTTATATTACTCTCGCAATATGCACTGACCTGTACACAAAACCTGAATGCTCAGCTCCTGAAGGGAACCTCTGAAATGAAACCGCACATCACTGTGGTACAGAGCAATCAAACAGGCAGAAATCCGACTGAATCCCTTCTTCCTGAATGGAGACCAGCCATCTTCGTCACAGGCGCGGCTTCGGGAATCGGTCGCGCCTGCGCTGAGTTGTTTGCGCGGCGCGGTTGGTTCGTGGGGCTATACGATATCGATTCAGAGGGTGTCGCTGCGGTCGCCGCGATCCTGGGAGAGGGCAACGCCGTCTCCGGTGCGCTCGACGTGAACGATCCCGAAGCATGGAAGCAAGCGCTTATGGATTTCTGGGCACATAGCGGCCAGCGGCTTGATGTGTTGCTCAATAACGCTGGGATTCTCGCTGCCGGTCAATTTGAAGCCGTACCGTTGACCAGACATCAAGCAATGCTTGACGTGAACGTTTCGGGAATGATCACCGGCTGTCACAGCGCTTTCCGGTACCTGCGAGGCACGCCCTGCTCTCATGTCATCAATGGCCTCCGCCACCGCAATCTACGGCCAGCCCGAACTTGCAACCTACTCGGCGAGCAAGTTCACCGTGCGCGGATTCACCGAAGGACTCGACCTCGAATGGGGAAAGTTCGGCATTCGCGTGAGCGATATCTGGCCGAGCTTCGTAAAGACCGCAATGGCTGATGACTACGGTCGTATCCCCAGCGCCAGATCGCTGGGTATTCGGCTCACGTCGCACGACGTCGCATCGACCGTGTGGGCTTGCGCGACGTCGAAACGACGAATCCACAAGACCCACTGGACAGTCGGCATGCAAGCCGGATTCTTCTCGTTCGCTACACGTCTCGCGCCTGCGGCTCTGACCCGCTGGGTCGTCCAACGCATTGCGCGATAGACAGGCTTACGACACAACTATACTTTTTATATAGCATCACAACTAAACGAACGGTATAGTGAAATCAATAAGAATTACTCAACCTGTTCAGTGAGCGATACATGAAAGCGACCATGAGATCAGCAGTAGAAAGTGCAGATACGACGCTCCCCATCCATTTGGCGTCGATGCGTGTAACCGCGCTGTCAGAAGAAGAAATTTCTACCCTAAAACCGCTGAAGCGTTTTTCGAGCTGCGTGACAGTGCACAACCACACGCTGATCGCGATTGTCACTCTTGATGAGGTGCGCGCCACCGTCCAAGGGCTTGGGACAACTCCCAATTCCTTCGACTTGAGGCAGCAGCGGCTTTCCACTGTATTTCAACTGAGCGGAATTTTGTACAATGCGGCATGACAAACAAAACTTACGGTCAACTCTGCCCCTTAGCCCGGTCGCTCGACGTACTCGGAGATCGCTGGACGCTGCTCTTGATTCGCGAACTCCTGTTAGGTCCGAAGCGTTTCAAGGATCTGCTCGCGATCCTGCCTGCCATGGGTACAAACCGACTGTCCGAACGCCTGGCCATGCTGGTGCAGAACGGCGTCATTCAACAGGTCACCCTGCACACACCTTCCGCCACGCCAGCTTACGAGCTGACGGACTTGGGCGAGCAACTACGCAAGCCGGTGATCGCGCTGGGATTCTGGGGGCTGAGCCTACCGATCGACGAACGCATCGATCCGTCCAGTGCTCGCGCGGAACTCATAGCTCTGTGCCTGACAGGCTCGAACGATTCGGCTGCGAGCACCGGTTTGCAGGAGTTGTACGAGTTCCAGGTGGGGGCGGAAGTCTTCCATATTCAAGTCAACGACGGGAACCTGTTGGCACGATCCGGGCCAAGCGAAGAACCCATCGACGTCAAAATACAATGCGACATGGAAACCTTCATTGCGTTAGTCCTGCGCCAGATCACTCCAACTCGCGCACTTCGCGAAGGTCATGCAAAGCTGTTGCAAGGGGATCGACCAGCATTCACACGAGTGTTCAAAGTACTCGAATACAAGCCCTAGGACTGCCGGCCTTTCCCCCTTCCCTCGCGCCATGCGGATCGAGGGGGACTTGCCCGCCCGGCATCCGTCATTGCCTCTTTATCAGCGAGCTGCTCGCAACCTTGTACCCGCGTCTGGCCCAAGGGTACTTGCCTGCCACGCAAGGCTCTTCTTGCCATCAACGCAACTTGCAACCCCAAAATATATAAATATGGCAATCGCCTGAGCATGTGATATTCCAGAGAGGGCTTTGCAACTAAAAAACAACTACGTGTCTGCAAGACCCAATTAACACTCTCCTACTCCAGCCCAGCCGGCACTGTTGATGTATACCGCCGCCCACGATTTCTATTCATCCCGACAACAACAACAACAACAACAACAACAACAACAACAACAACAACAACAACAACAACAACAACAACAACAACAACAACAACAACAGGTACCGCCAGATGAACCATCAACATCTTTCTGCACTTCGCCCTTCCCGGAGATCAGTGCTGCGTTTTAAGCGTCATCTTGAGACAGGGTCCACCCTGATACTCAAGTCAAGCAGAGCGTTGTTCATAACCACTATGTCATTGGCTATCTGTGGGCAGGCAACTTTATCTTTAGCCAATGGTTTATCTATAAACGAGCAAAGCGTTAGCAGCGCCGGAACTGCTTATGCCGGGCGCTCGTCCGCTGCTCTGGATGCGAGTACTGTCTATGGAAATCCGGCCGGCCTGAGCAAAATAAAGCGCAGGGAAGTGAGCGGAGGGTTCGCCTTGATCAAGGTTAATAGTGATATTAAAAACTCTCATAGCGATGCGCCAGGCACCAATAAAGGAGATTCCGTACCCCTGACGACAATCCCTTTTGGCTATTTATCCATACCGATTGACGAACGCTTCACTTTCGGCTTGGGCTTGTACGCTCTCTATGGCCTTGTGAACGATTACGAAAGTTCGTTCCAGGGACGCTACCATGGTTCCTATAGCAAGGTTCAAGTTAAAACCCTGAACGCCGCCGTTGCTTATCGCATCAATGATCATGTCTCTGTCGGAGGCGGGCTAACATTGAACCGTATCGAAAACAATATGCAAACCTATTTGGCCACAGGGCTGCTCAATGGGGGCAACGACACGCAGATCACTATCAAGGGTAACGATAACGCCATTGGCTATAATTTCGGCCTGATGATCGACCTGAACGACTCCACCACGTGGGGCATCACCTATCATTCAAAACTTGATTTTCACGTCAACGGCCATACGCAGGTGAGCAACTCGCCAAGTGCTTTCGGTCTCGATGGCAAATACAGCAATAAAATAGACATCACTTTGCCAGAGTCGCTGGACACATCGTTTACCCATCACTTTGACGAGCGCTGGACTGGCTACCTGGGCGCGACCTGGACCCGATGGAGCCGCGTTCAGAGGATCGAAGCCGTTAATAGTGGTGTACCGCCGCTGGGCCAGCAACTGGGTTTTAACAGCTTCGGGGATGACTTTAAATTACATGACACCTGGTCGATGGCTGTTGGGGCCTCTTACCGACTTTCTCCCCAATGGCTACTGCGAAGTGGCTTCGCCTACGATCCATCACCTGCCCGCAACGCCGATCGAAACGTCCGACTCCCCGTGGGCGACCGAAAAGCGGTGACGTTGGGTGCAGGTTTCTCCCCCAACACTGACCTGACCATCGATTTCGCTTATGGCTATCTATGGGAATCAACCACCTCTGTCAGCCAAGCAAATACAACCGGCGTACAGCCCAGCTACAACGCAAAATACGACAACAGCGCGCACATTATAGGTACACAGATAACCTATCGTTTCTGATTTGACCCTTCCTGCGCCTACGTCTACAGCCCAACAATACTATACTGTTCGTATAGCGATAAAAATATACGAATGGTATAGTCATCCTGACAGAGTCACTCCTGCAACTAGTGTCCGCAGCACCATTACAAAAATAAGGAGACCGGCATGACCAGTTTTTCCACGCCTCTACGCAGTGCTTGCCTGAGCAGCACGCAATGAATCCATCTTTCGATTTCGACTACATCGTGATCGGCTCCGGATTCGGTGGCAGCGTGTCCGCCTTCCGGTTGACAGAAAAGGGCTACCGCGTTGGCGTAATGGAGATGGGCCGACGCTGGACGGCCGAGGACTTTCCAAAATCCAACTGGGACGCGCGGCGCTGGATGTGGCGACCCGGGTTGAAGATGTTCGGCTTCTACAACATGCGCCTGTTCCGTCACGTGATGATCGTCAGCGGCAACGCAGTCGGTGGCGGATCCATCACCTATGCCAATGCCTTGCTGACACCGCGCGATAGCGTATGGAATGAGGGTTCCTGGGCCGGCCTGGCGGACTGGAAACGAATCATGCCGCAGTACTACGCCACGGCGGAGAAGATGCTGGGCGTGACAGAGAGCAAGATCATGGGCGAGGCTGATTTACGCCTCAAGAAAATGGCGGATTTGCAAGGCGTGGGCCATACGTTTCACGCCCCCCGCGTAGGGGCCTTCTTTGCTCCCGACGGTGAAGCAGGCGGCAAGAGCTACCCGGATCCCTACTTCGAGGGTGAAGGCCCGGAGCGCGGGACTTGCACCGGTTGCGGTGGCTGCATGATGGGTTGCAAGCACAACGCCAAGAACACACTCGACAAGAATTACCTTTATCTCGCAGAAAAACGTGGCGCCCAGGTTTTTGCCGAAACCAGGGTGGTGGACGTGCGGCCGCTCAACGGCAAGGAGGACGGCAGTGACGGCTATGAAGTCCTCACTGAGTGCTCGACCACCTGGTTCGACAAGCAGCGCCGCAGCTTTCGCTGCCGCGGCGTGGTCTTCGCCGCGTCGTCGTTGGGCACGATGGAATTGTTGTTCCGGCTCAAACAAAACGGGTCGTTGCCGCGCATCAGCGACGACCTCGGAAAACGTGTGCGCACCAATGCCGAATCCCTTATCGGCGTACGCTTCCCGGCAGCGGACAAGAGCATGTCGCCGGGACTGGCGGGGGGTGGCAGCATCTATCTCGATGAGCGCACACATATCGGAGTCGTGCGCTACCCGGAAGGCTCGGACGCCATTGGCCTCATGATGACCTTGCTGTGCGGCGGGCGCCCGGGGTGGACGCGAATATTGACCTGGCTGTGGACGCTGCTCAAACATCCGCTGCAAGCATTGCTCGTGCATAACCCCGTCGGTTTCGCCCGTCAGACCCTGTTATTGCTGGTCATGCAGACCGTGGACGCGTCTCTCGACATGCGATTCAGGCGTCGCTGGTTTTGGCCGTTCGCAAAACAGCTCGCCAGCGAAGGTGGCCCCATCCCAACCTTCATTCCAGAGGCGAACGCGTTTGCCGAAAAGGGCGCGAAAGCGCTCGGTGGCATACCGACCACCTTTCTGTCCGAGATCTTATTCAACATCCCGACCACGGCCCACTGCATGGGCGGCTGTGCGATGGCGGACTCGCCGGAGCGCGGCGTGATGGACGTACAGAACCGGGTCTTCGGCTATCAGAACTTGCTGGTTTGCGACGGCTCGATGCTCAGCGCCAATCTCGGGGTTAATCCAAGCCTGACGATTACCGCGCTGACCGAGCATGCCATGTCGTACATCCCATTGAAAAACACGCAATCCTGGCAGGTATCGGACTCCATCCCGCTGCACACCCTTCAATCATGAAACAGCCCTTATTGAGAACTCACCATGACCGCCGCCTCGCCTGAAGAAAATCTGCTGAACCAGCCTTTGCAACTCCCGAACGGCAGCGTTTTTCGCAACCGCCTCGCCAAGGCATCCATGAGCGAAACGTTGGGCACCTACAACAATCACCCGACGTTGAAACTGGTCGAGTTGTACCGGCGCTGGTCCGCCTCGGGCATTGGTTTGCTCATCACCGGAAATGTGATGATAGACCGGCGTGCGCTCGGCGAACCAGGCAACGTGGTGATCGAGGATGTCACTGACATGCCTATGCTACGCCAGTGGGCCGGTGCTGCAACCAGGCAGGGAGCCGCGATCTGGGTGCAGCTCAATCACCCTGGCAAGCAGTCGACCAAGGGCCTGAATGACAGCAACCTCGCGCCATCAGCGGTCCCGTTCCGCGAGGACATGGCCGCACTTTTCGAGACTCCGCGCGAAGCCACCACGGCCGAGATCGAAGATATCGTCCGGCGCTTTGGACGCAGCGCCGCCATCTGCAAGGAGGCCGGCTTCAGCGGCGTGCAAATCCATGGCGCGCACGGTTATCTGATCAACCAGTTCCTCTCGCCACACCACAATCGGCGTACGGATGAATGGGGAGGCAGCCCGGAAAAACGTCGACGTTTCGTGTTGGCTGTTTACGCCGAGATTCGCCGCCAGGTCGGCGCCGAATTTCCCGTCGGCATCAAGCTCAACTCAGCAGATTTCCAGCGCGGAGGCTTCACCGAAGAGGAATCAATGGCGACGATTCATGCACTTGCCGAAGCAGGCATCGACCTGATTGAGATTTCGGGGGGCACCTATGAGGCTCCAGCCATGAGCGGCGGGCTCCAGGAGACGAAAAAAGCATCCACCGTAGCGCGGGAGGCTTACTTTCTTGAGTTTGCTGAAAAGGTGCGCGCCTCGATCAAGGTGCCTTTGATGGTCACTGGCGGTTTTCGCAGTGCCGCCGCCATGAACGCTGCGCTGCGTTCCGGAGCGCTCGATGTCATTGGCCTCGCGCGGTTATTGGCCATTGATCCCGAGGCACCGGCGGCCCTGCTGCAAGGTCAGGACAGTTCGCAACGTGTACGGCCGATCACCACAGGCATCAAGCAAATCGATCAGATGGGCGTCATGGAAATTTTCTGGTACACGCTGCAGCTCAAACGAATCGCCAATGGCGGTGATCCGCGCCCCAACGAAAGTGGGCTGTGGGCACTTTCGAAATCAGTGATGAAAAGCGGCTGGGGCACGTTCCGTACGCGGCGCATGCGCGCACGGGCCTGAGCCCGAGGCTCACTCGCATCGATCGCCACAATAACCACCTGGAAGACTTCAACATGACCGACACCCATTTCACCACCCCTACCCGCTTCGTGGAAGTTGATGGTGATCAATTTGCCTATCGCCGCTGGGGCAACAATACGACAGGCCAGCCCCCCCTGTTCTTCCTTCAACATTTTCGCGGCGGTATGGATCATTGGGACCCACTTATGACGGATGGCCTGGCTGCAGGGCGCGAGGTCATCCTCTACAACGGTCGAGGGATTGCCTCTTCTTCCGGCAAACCGCGTAACCGGATCGAACATATGGCCGATGACGCGGCTGCGGTAATCCGCAAGTTAGGCCTGTCCAAGGTAGATGTTCTAGGCTTCTCACTGGGTGGTTTTCAGGCCCAGGACCTGACACGACGCCATCCCGACCTCGTCCGCAAGCTCATGCTGCTCGGCACCGGACCTCGTGGCGGTAATCCGGATTCAGACCCTGGAGTGCTGGAAGCTGCACCGCGCCCCGTTCCGACCCTCGAAGACTTTCTGTTTCTGTTCTTCGGTCGATCCGCGGCGGCGCAGCAGGCCGGACGTGATTTCTGGGAGCGCCGTCATCAGCGTGTCGACCAGGACCCACCCAGCTCTCCTGAAGTGATACAGGCCCAGATCGAAGCGAATATGTACTATTTGCCAAAGCTGGACCCGAACGATCCTTTCAATCATCTGCGCGAGATCAAACAGCCGACGTTCATTCTGAACGGTATGAATGACGTTATGGTTCCAACGGTCAATTCCTGGTACATGGCTCAGAACATCCCGAACGCCCAACTGTTCCTGTACCCGGATGCCGGTCATGGTGCTCAATTCCAATGCCCTGAGCGTTTTCTCAAACACGCCATTCAATTCCTCAACGAGTCCCCCCTTGCGGAGCAAGCTCACCATGCTGAAGTTTAAATTTTTGTTATGGGCGTTGACCAAGCTATTACAGAGAACAATCAAAAAAAGTCCTGACTGTGCAAAATACGTTAAAGGCAAGGAGCTGGTCTTTCAAATCCAAACGCATGACGGAGTGGGTCGCTACTTCACCCTTAAAAACGGCAAGATAAAATCCTCTGCCGGTTTGACTGAAAAGCCAAAATTCACCCTGTCGTTTAGAGATGCAGCAAAGGGTTTCGCCATTCTGTCTGCCAAAGATAGTAAAGATGCATTTCTGACAGGATTGCGTAAAGAGGACTTGGTTATCCGCGGTGACTTTGTTGAAGTGATGTGGTTCCAGGGATTAACTGAATACTTGCAGCCCGGTAAAAAAACATCAGCATTTTACCCTTCGACGCGCTAGGAATTTGATGCAGTAAGCCCTACTTGATCTGACAGTCACCCGCTTTTTTATGGGTGCCTGTCGGATCTGACTTTCTCGCCGTGATCTTAGTGGCTATTCAAGAGTTTTCGGGCTCAGTCAGCCCCCCGTTTCGGTCGCTCGTGTGCTGGGTGCTAGTGGGGGCATCGCTAAGCTTTTTCAGCCTTAAACCACCGCCATAGAGCCTAGTCAAAATGTTCTTCGGAGATCCGGATCACCTGGCTTGATCCTCAGTTTTGGGTTGAGGCTGATGGCCGCAACACAGTTCCAAGCCAATCCTTTACACTCCCTGCAACACTGAATTGTCATCATTTCATTTGATAGCCCACTAACGGAAGGTGCATGCTAGAGGGCTCGCTTTGAGCTTATATCATTCCGAATGATAGTTACCTTCGCTTCATTCGATTCGTGCCATACACCCCCGCCAAGCATCATCCGTCCATCTCAATACATTGGCGGATGCATCCATGGAACAGTCACTCAAACATTTGCGCTTCCCCTTGGCCCTGTTGGCCGTGCTGGTGATGAGCGCTTGCGGCAAGACTCCGGACGCTGCCGCCACCATGCCCGCGGCCAAAGTCAGCGTGGCCAAGGTGCTGGAACAACCGGTCAACGAGTGGGACGAATTCACCGGGCGCCTTGAAGCGCCGGAAACAGTAGAGATTCGTCCACGGGTTTCCGGCCAGATCGATGACGTGGCCTTCACCGAAGGCGCGCTGGTCAAGAAAGGCGATCTGTTGTTCCAGATCGACCCGCGCCCCTTCCAGGCTGAGGTCCGCCGCCTCGAAGCCCTGGTTGCCCAGGCTCGCGCCACCGCCACCCGCAGCGAAAACGAATCCCAGCGCGGCGAACGTCTGCGCACCAGCAACGCGATTTCCGCTGAACTCGCCGACTCGCGCACCAGCGCGGCTCAAGAAGCTCGCGCGGCCGTCGGCGCCCTCCAGGCCCAACTGGACCTGGCCAAACTGAACCTGAGTTTCACCCGCGTCACTGCGCCTATCAGCGGCCGTGTCAGCCGTGCGGAAATCACCGCCGGCAACCTGGTGACCGCCGATACGACCGCGCTGACCAGCGTGGTGTCTACCGACAAGGTCTACGCCTACTTCGACGCCGACGAGCGTGTCTTCCTTAAATACACCCAGCTCGCCCGCCAGGGCCAACGCGGCGCCACCACGCCGGTTTACCTCGGCCTGTCCAATGAAGACGGCAACCCGCACCAGGGCCAGATGAACTTCGTCGATAACCAGGTCAACCCGAAGACCGGCACCATCCGCGGTCGTGCGGTGTTCGACAACAGCGACGGCACCTACACCCCAGGTCTTTATGCCCGCCTGAAACTGGTGGGCAGCGGTACTTACTCCGCGGTGTTGATCAACGACGAAGCGGTCGGTACCGACTTGGGTAAAAAGTTCGTGCTGGTGATGGATGCCGACAATAAAACGGCTTACCGCCCTGTCGAGCTGGGTCCGAAGATCGAAGGTCTGCGCATCGTGCGCAGCGGCCTGAACAAGGACGACACCATCATCGTCAAGGGCTTGCAACGGGTTCGCCCTGGTTCACCGGTCACCCCTGAAGTGATCCCGATGGCCAGCCAGGAAACCCTCGCGGCCCTCGCACAACAACGACAAGCGCTGGAAGCCAGCAACCTGCCCCAAGTCGCGCCTGCCAAGGTCGCGCCGGGTACGGTTGTGAAAGTGGCTGCTGCCACTCCACGCGGTTAAGGGACAATTACTCCGATGAATTTTTCCCAGTTCTTCATTTCACGGCCGATCTTTGCAGCGGTACTGTCGCTGCTGATCCTGATCGCTGGCGCCATCTCGCTGTTCCAGTTGCCGATCAGCGAATACCCGGAAGTCGTGCCACCGACCGTTGTGGTCCGTGCCAACTTCCCGGGCGCCAACCCTAAAGTCATCGGTGAAACCGTGGCCGCTCCGTTGGAGCAAGCCATCACCGGCGTCGAGAACATGCTGTACATGTCCTCGCAGTCCACCGCTGACGGCAAGATCACCCTGACCATCACCTTCGCCCTGGGCACTGACCTGGATAACGCGCAGGTTCAGGTTCAGAACCGCGTGACCCGGACCGAGCCCAAACTTCCCGAGGAAGTGACGCGCATCGGTATCACCGTGGACAAGGCGTCGCCCGACCTGACCATGGTTGTGCACTTGACCTCGCCGGACAAACGCTACGACATGCTTTACCTGTCCAACTACGCCTTGCTCAACATCAAGGATGAGTTGGCGCGTCTGGGCGGTGTCGGTGATGTGCAGCTGTTCGGGATGGGCGATTACTCGCTGCGGGTGTGGCTCGATCCGAACAAGACCGCTTCGCGCAACCTGACCGCCACCGATGTGGTCACTGCGATCCGTGAACAGAACCGTCAAGTGGCGGCCGGTGCCCTGGGCGCTCCGCCGGCGCCGAATGCCACCGCGTTCCAGCTGTCGGTGAACACGCAAGGCCGTCTGGTTTCCGAGGAAGAGTTCGAGAACATCATCATTCGCTCCGGTGAGAATGGTGAAATCACTCGCCTTAAAGACATCGCTCGCGTCGAACTCGGCTCCAGCCAGTACGCCCTGCGCTCCTTGCTCGACAACCAGCCGGCGGTGGCGATCCCGATCTTCCAGCGCCCTGGCTCCAACGCGATCCAGATCTCCAACGACGTTCGGGAGAAAATGGCCGAGCTGAAGAAGAACTTCCCGGAAGGCATGGATTTCAGCATCGTCTATGACCCGACGATCTTCGTGCGCGGTTCCATCGAGGCGGTGGTTCACACCCTCTTCGAAGCGCTGATCCTCGTTGTACTCGTGGTGATCCTGTTCCTGCAAACCTGGCGCGCCTCGATCATCCCGTTGGTAGCAGTGCCGGTTTCGCTGATCGGTACGTTCGCGGTGATGCACCTGTTCGGCTTCTCGTTGAACGCCCTGTCGCTGTTCGGACTGGTACTGGCCATTGGTATCGTGGTCGACGATGCGATCGTGGTGGTGGAGAACGTCGAGCGAAACATCGGGCTCGGATTAACCCCTGTAGAAGCCACCAAGCGTGCGATGCGTGAAGTGACCGGCCCGATCATCGCGACGGCGCTGGTGTTGTGTGCGGTGTTTATCCCGGCGGCGTTCATCTCCGGCTTGACCGGGCAGTTCTATAAACAGTTCGCCCTGACGATTGCGATTTCGACCGTGATCTCGGCCTTCAACTCGCTGACCTTGTCGCCGGCGCTGGCCGCCGTGTTGCTCAAGAGCCATGACGCACCGAAAGACCGTTTCTCCAAGGTTCTGGACAAGATCTTCGGTGGCTGGTTGTTCCATCCGTTCAACCGCTTCTTTGACAAGGCCAGCCACGGTTATGTCGGCACTGTAGGCCGGGTTATCCGCAGCAGCGGTATCGCCCTGCTGCTGTACGCTGGCCTGATGGTGTTGACGTTCTTCGGTTTCTCCAGTACCCCGACCGGTTTCGTACCCGGCCAGGACAAGCAATACCTGGTGGCCTTCGCGCAACTGCCGGACGCCTCGAGCCTGGACCGTACCGAAGACGTGATCAAGCGCATGTCCGACCTGGCCCTGAAACAGCCTGGCGTGGAAAGCGCGGTGGCCTTCCCGGGTCTGTCGATCAACGGGTTCACCAACAGCCCTAACTCCGGCATCGTGTTCGTGACCCTGAAGCCTTTCGACGAGCGCAAGGACCCGAGCATGTCCGCCGGTGCGATTGCCGGTGCATTGAACGGCCAGTACGCCGGGATTCAGGAAGCCTACATGGCGATCTTCCCGCCGCCGCCGGTACAAGGCCTGGGGACCATTGGCGGTTTCCGCCTGCAGATCGAAGACCGGGGCAACCTGGGCTATGACGAGCTGTACAAAGAAACCATGAACATCATCACCAAAAGCCACAGCGTCCCGGAACTGGCCGCTCTGTTCACCAGCTACACCGTGAACGTGCCGCAGGTCGATGCCGCCATCGACCGGGAAAAAGCCAAGACCCACGGCGTGGCCGTCAGCGACATCTTCGACACCCTGCAGATCTATCTGGGTTCGCTGTATGCCAACGACTTCAACCGCTTCGGTCGCACCTACCAGGTCAACGTTCAGGCTGAGCAGCAGTTCCGCCTCGAATCGGACCAGATCGGTCAACTGAAAGTGCGTAACAACCGGGGCGAGATGATTCCGCTGGCGACCTTCATCAAGGTCAGCGACACCTCGGGGCCAGACCGCGTGATGCACTACAACGGCTTCATCACCGCGGAAATCAACGGTGCGGCAGCCCCCGGCTACAGCTCCGGCCAGGCCGAGAAAGCCATCGAGAAACTGCTCAAGGACGAATTGCCCAACGGCATGACCTACGAGTGGACCGACCTGACCTACCAGCAGATTCTGTCCGGCAACACGGCGCTGTTCGTGTTCCCGCTCTGCGTACTGCTGGCGTTCCTGGTACTCGCGGCGCAGTACGAAAGCTGGAGCCTGCCACTGGCGGTGATCCTGATCGTACCGATGACCCTGCTGTCGGCCATTACCGGTGTGATTGCCTCGGGCGGCGATAACAACATCTTCACCCAGATCGGCTTGATCGTACTGGTGGGACTTGCATGTAAGAACGCGATTCTGATCGTCGAGTTTGCCAAGGACAAACAGGAAGAAGGCCTCGGCCCGCTGGCAGCGGTACTGGAAGCTTGCCGCCTGCGTCTGCGGCCGATCCTGATGACCTCCTTCGCGTTCATCATGGGTGTTGTGCCTCTGGTTTTCTCCAGCGGTGCCGGTGCCGAAATGCGTCATGCCATGGGTGTAGCGGTGTTCTCCGGGATGCTCGGGGTGACCTTCTTCGGTCTGTTGCTGACGCCGGTGTTCTACGTACTGATTCGCAACTTTGTGGAGCGCGGTGAAGCGCGCAAAGCGGCCAAGGCGCTGAAATTGGAAAAGCAACTGGAGGCGCAACAATGAGCCTGAAAGCCTTCCTGCCGAGCCTTCTGGTACTGGCCCTGAGTGCCTGCGCCGTCGGCCCGGACTACAAAACCCCAGCTACGGAGGCGGCCAATATCACGGCCGCCACCGATGGCAGCGCCGGTCAGAAGAATTTTGACCGCGCACGTTTCGAAGGCATCTGGTGGCAGCAGTTCGAGGATCCGACACTCAACCAACTGGTGACGCAATCCTTGCAAGGCAACCGTGATTTGCGCGTGGCCTTCGCCCGCTGGAAAGCGGCCCGGGCAATTCGCGATGACGCCAGCAATGACGCCATGCCGACCATCACCAGTCGCGCGAGCAGTGATTTGGCCAAAGGGCAGATTCCCGGCCAGACCACTAAACGGGTCAACAGTGAACGCTATGACCTGGGCCTGGACATGGCCTGGGAACTGGACTTGTTCGGTCGCATCCAGCGCAATCTGGAATCCAGCGACGCCGAACAGCAGGCGGCCGAAGCCGATCTTTACCAACTGCAAGTCACCATGATTGCCGAACTGGTGGACGCCTATGGCCAACTGCGCGGCGCGCAGTTGCGGGAAAAGATCGCCCTGGCCAATCTGAACAACCAGCAGGAATCGCGCAAGATCACCGAAAACCTGCGTGATGCCGGTGTCGGCGATCAGCTGGACGTGGTTCGCGCCGATGCGCGCCTGGCCTCTGTCGAAGCCAGCGTGCCGCAACTGCAGGCCGAACAGGTGCGTCAGCGCAACCGCATCGCCACCCTGCTGGGTGAGCGTCCGGACAAGCTGACCGTCGACCTGAGTCCAAAAGACTTGCCGGCAATCGCCAAGGCCCTGCCGATCGGTGATCCGGGCGAACTGCTGCAACGGCGTCCGGACATCCTCAGCGCCGAGCGCAAACTGGCGGCCGCCACCGCTCGCATCGGCGTGGCCAAGGCTGATTTGTTCCCACGGGTCAGTCTCAGCGGCTTCCTCGGTTTCACCGCCGGGCGCGGCTCGCAGATCGGCTCCTCGGCGGCCAACGCCTGGGCGCTGGGCCCAAGCATTACCTGGGCGGCATTCGACCTGGGCAGCGTACGCGCCCGTTTGCGCGGTGCCGATGCTGAAGCCGAAGGCGCCTTGGCGACCTACGAGCAGCAAGTACTGCTGGCGCTGGAAGAGTCGGAAAACGCCTTCAGCGATTACGGTAAACGTCAGCAGCGCCTGATCTCGCTGATTCGTCAAAGCGAATCAAGCCGCGCCGCTGCCGATCTCGCCGACATTCGCTACCGCGAAGGCACCGTGGACTTCCTCGTGCTGCTCGATGCCCAGCGTGAGCGCCTGGCAGCGGAAGACACCCAGGCCCAGGCCGAAGTCGATTTGTATCGCGGCATTGTCGCCATCTACAAAGCCCTCGGCGGCGGCTGGCAACCAGAGACGGTCGCCAGCAAGTAACGTTTTAAAGAACTCCTTTGGTTGGCCGCAACCAACCAATTCTTTTGCCCCGCGCCTCATTCGGTCGCGGGGCTTTTTTTTGTCTGCACGCTTGTTGGATCCAGCACATTCCCCTGTGGGAGCGAGCCTGCTCGCGATGACCGACTGACAGGCGACGTGATGTTGGCAGACAGACCGCTATCGCGAGCAGGCTCGCTCCCACAGGGGATTAGTGGGCAGTCTCATGATCTCGGTTTTCCTCAACGGTTACCGTAGCCGTGGTCCCGGCACGCAGGCGGTTTTTGGCGACATAGTCGGCGTCGATCTGAATCCGCACCGGCACCCGCTGCGCCAGCTTGACCCAGGTGTAACTGGGGTTGATGCTGGCCAGCAGGCGACTGCCGGGGGAGTTCTCGCGGTCGGCGATAGCAAAAGCGATGCTTTGCACGGTGCCGCCGAAGGTCTCGCCGCTCATCAACTCGACCCTGACCCGGTCGCCCTCCTCGATTCGCGGCAGCTTAGTTTCTTCAAAGTAGCCGCTGACATAAAACGAGTCGCTGTCCACTAGCGCCAACAACGCTCCTCCGGCAGTGGCGTAATCGCCCTGACGAGTCAGCAAGTTGGTCACGTAACCGCTGACAGGCGCTGCGACCCGCGTGCGTTGCAAGTCCAGTTCGGCCTGGGTCAATGCGGCAATCGCCAGTTGCACGTTGGCTTGGGCCAGGCCCAGATTGGCCTGATTGCGCAACAGCTCCGCCTGCGCCACCGCCACTTCGGTGCTGGATTTTTCCCATTCTTCACCGGAAATCGCGAAACCCTGCTTAAGGGTTCGACGGCGACGCTCTTCGCTTTGGCGCTGCCTGAGCAGCGCTTCGCTGGAGACAATCGTCGCTTCAGACTGGCCCAGCGTGGCTTTCGCGACTTCCACCGCACGCTTGGCATGCTCCACTGCCAGCGTATAACGAGCCGGGTCGATCTCCAGCAGCAACTGGCCTTTCGTAACATGCTGGTTGTCTTGAACACTCAGGCTGACGATGCGCCCCGAGACATCGGCGGACAAAGTCACCACATCGGCGCGAACCCGTGCATCCCGAGTCCAGGGCGCGCGGGTGTAATGCTCCCAGGCGAACCAGCCGAGCACGAAGGCCAGCAATACCACCGCCACAGTCACGAGTCGGGCAAGGATCTTCTTCAAGGCATCAAGCTCCCATCACCAGAATCAGCGTCGCGCAAACGCAGGCGTATAACGCGCCTTCGAACAAGGCCTCATGCCAGACAAAACGCAGCACGCCAAAGCGGCGCAAGATCCAGTCCAGCAGCAGGAAAATCGGTAGGGCCAGCAGTAACGCCTGGGCAATCGGCGGCAAGTAGACGCCACCCAATTCAAAATCAATGGGCAAGGGCTGGCTCTCCTTCAGTTTGGGCGGGTTGAAAGTATTGGCGATGTCGCTCCAGAAACGACACCACGATCAACAACGCCACGCGCATTCTGAATACCGACCACAGGTGTTCATGAACGTCTAAATGCAAATCGTCCATTTCATCGCCCAAGACACGCAAGTTTCCGAGCAACTGCTCAAGGTCAATCCCGGGCCGCCCGGAGATCAATCGGCCTGTTTCACGCACGGCAGCCAGTAAATGGTTTTGCTGTTCTGTGCTCAGCAACGTGTTGCTTTGCCCCTGTTGCCTGAGCTGGTTCAAAGCCACACCCAGTGCCATGCACCCAAGGCTGACTTCGAACAGCTCCCGGGAATGCTTGTCGTTGGTAGCTGGCAATAGTCCCAACATCATGGTCAGGCGATCGACCATACGGCTTTCAAACGCAAATTGCTGTTCATCGGTGGCCGGCGTCTTCAGCAAAGCGTAGACCTGCTCGCAGCTTTCATTGAACAGCCGGCGTATCCGCAAAACGGGCCTGAACGGGAAGATCAAGGCGTAGACACTGAGCGCCAGCGCGCAGGCGCTGATGTACGCACCGGCAAACTCGAACCACTGAATGGCACTGTTTTGGCCGCTTCCTGTGTTTTGTGGGCCCAGCAACAGTATTGTCGTTAGCCCAAGACCGATGCCTGTGCCAGTGGTTGGCGGACTGGCCAGCCCTACCGCGACGGCATACAGCAATGGGGCTAACAACATGGCGAGTAACTCGAAGTTACTGATCATCGGTATCAGCAGGAACAGATAGAGCGCCGACACCACCAAGGCCAGACCCAGCCCTCTGGCAAAGCTTTGCGCGGCCAGCAACGGCCGCGGAAAAGTCGCCATCAGCGAACAGAGAATCCCCACCACGATCATCCCGCCACGGGCCCCGTCCCAAGCGGTCTCGATCCAGATCAACCCGGCCACCAGCAACGCGAAAAATGCCCGGATTGCATTCATTGCCGCCAAAGTGAAGTCCAAATGCAGCGGATTTTCCTGGCCACGGAACACGCAACTGGCTTCACGCCCTTCCTGGATCGCGTCGCTCAGTTCCAGAATCTGCGCCAGTTGCTCTAGCATCCGTGCCTGCTCCCAACGCAGTGCCCAGGCCAATGAACGCAGGGTGGCAGGCATCGTCTCGGTGAGTTGTTCGGCCTTGTAGGCCTGGTCATCGAAACGCTGTTGCAGCGCCGCGAAATGGTGCCGTGCCTCGCTCGACAATGAGCGCCCTTGCAGCGCCAATTCATCGAGAAACGCCAGTTCTTCGGCGCGCAAACGCTGTATCTCTTCCGGCAACGCGCCTTCCCAGCGTTCGGTGAGCAGTTGCCGCTGGTGACGCAGGGCCGTCAACCGCGAAGTCAGCAGCACCAGCTGATTACCCAGCAGTTGCACCAGACCATTGGCGCTGCGCAACCGTGGCGCATCGTAATATAAATGCCGACGTACCCCCTCCAGAGCACTGATTGCGCCGAGCAGTTGCATCTGCCGCCGATGGAAATCGGCCTCGCTTTCTTCGGTTCGGATGACGGCAGCAGCGTGGGTCGCGAGCAGCTTGATGACCTGATCGATCTTGGCGAAGTAATCCCGCGCCACAGCTTCCGGCCGCGCCGTGAGAAGGCTGACCACGCACACGCAAGCCACCGCCAAAAGTGTCTCGGTGACACGAGTGACGGCCAGCAGGAACGTGCCTTCCTGATCGGGTACCGCCAGCAGCGCCACGACTACCGCCGTGTACCCGCTCAGAACAAAGGCCTGGGAACTGGTGTAGCGCAACAAGGTGCCGCCGGCGGTACAGAATGCCAACCACAAGGCCAGGGTGAGGATGAAAGGCAGGGGCGCCTGGGGGAAGATCGCCATGATCAACACCGCCACCACCGCGCCTAACGTGGTGCCGATGACCTGGCCGAAACTTCGGGCCAGGGCCATGCCACCCAATGGCTGGCTGACGATGACCACCGCCATGATCGACCACTTGGGCTGTTCAAGGTCGAACAGGAAGGCCAGATATAATGTCAGCAGCCCGGCCACAATGGTCCTCAGGGCGAACAGCAGCACCTCTCGTCCGGGGTTGAGTATCGCCTTGAAATATTGAAGCAGCGGTTGCATGGGAGTGCTCATTAAGTCATCTCCAGCAAGCGTAGTCATTGCTTCAGTGCCTCGACAGGTTTCAGTGTCGACAAAACCTGTAGGCAAGTTCGCCGATAGAGATGTTTAATTTGATAGAGCCTGTCGATTACCTCGTCAGCCATAGCAATTGGACAGCCTCCCCGCCGCCCCTTAGGCTGACACTGCTGCGAAAGCGCCACTCTCTATATATAAAGTTGCTCCCCATGATTGTGCGTCCCAAGCCGAATCTGATCGGCATGCTGTTTTCCCTTAAAGGCTCGATTGCCAAGCGTATTGCCTTGCGCAGTCTATTGGTGACCCTGCTCGCGTCGGTCATTGTGTTGGTGGAGACTTGGCACCCGGCCTATTTCTCCAAGGTCAATGCCACACCCTTCACCCTGCTGGGGTTGGCATTGTCGATCTTCATGAGTTTTCGCAACAACGCTTGCTACGACCGTTGGTGGGAGGGTCGCAAGCAACTGGGGCAACTGGTCATCGAAGTACGTTCGTTGATTCGCGAAACCCAAGGGTTGATGGCGGCGGCCGAACGTGAACTGCTGCTGCGTGAACTCTGCGGTTTCACCTACGGCTTGATCGCCCGCCTGCGTTTTGAAAACGAGATGAACGCGATCAAGCCGTGGACGCAAGAAGCCGTAGACGCAAAGCACCCGAACATCACTGACGCACTCTTGCAGCGAATCGGTGCTCGGTGTTCAGCGCTGGCCGAACGCGGCCAGATCAGCGAATGGCGTTACACCCAACTGGAAACTCGACTGGTCAGCCTCAGCCAGGTGCAGGCCAGTTGCGAACGAATCAAAAGCACGCCGCTGCCCTTCCCTTACACCCTGTTGCTGCACCGCACCATTTATCTGTTCTGCATTCTGTTGCCATTTGCCATGGCCGAACCCCTTGGCTGGCTGACGCCGGTGATCACCGCCATTGTCAGCTACACCTTTTTTGGCCTCGACGAAATCGGCGACGACCTGGAAGACCCTTTCGGCTTCGATGAGAACGATCTGCCGTGCAATGCGATTGTGCGCATGCTGGAGCGCGAAGTGCTGGCAGCGCTGGGGCAAACCGCGTTGCCACCCGCCCTTGAGCCCGTCGACTACGTGCTGACCTAAGCTTGGGTTTGACTCACAGCCCGGCCTGACCGAAGCTGGTGGCTTTGCAAAAGCCTGCCAGCTCCCGGATTCCTGCATGCCTCAGTCCCGCCGCTACTTGCTCATCAGCCTCTGCGTATTGTTTGCCCTCGCCCTCGCCTGGTTTTTCCTGCGTAGCACGACGCCCGTGGTGCCGGCGGCGATCAAGCATGGCTACAGCGAAGCGCTGGCCCAGGCACGTGCCGGTCAACCAGGGGCGGCGCGGGTGCTTTATCAGCAATTGGGTCGCCCTGACCTGTCGACCAAGCGCCGTGTCTGGCTACACGCCGAACTGCCCAACTACCCAAGCCCGCAAGCCCTGAAACTGGCGGATGCGGACCTGCAACATCCATCGGCGGATGTGCGCATCGCAGCGATCAAAAGCATCAATGGGCTGGTGCCCAGTGGGCAGCGCAGCCTGTTGCTGGGGCCCTTGCTCGATGACAGCGACCCGAGCGTGCGGTTTGCAGCAGTCAACGCCTTATTGGGTCTGACGCCGGATGAGCTGGGGTTGTATTTCGGCGCTTTGGAGCAAGCCATCGATGCCTGGGAACAGCTCCTCAAACGTCAGCCGGAAAGTGCCGAAACCCAATACCAACTCGCGCGCCTGCACTTGCACAATGCCGAGCTGAAAGACGCGCAACAGGCCTTGGAGCGCACGTTGCAACTGGCGCCCGGCAACCTGCCGGCACTGGTGATGCAGATCGAAGTGTTGGATAAACAGGGCCAAAGCGACGCCGCCAGGCAATTGTTGGCAAAACAGTTAAAGGCCCAGCCTGACTCGGCCTACCTGCAACATGCGCTGGGGCTCTGGTTGCTGCATCACGGGCAAAGTGAGTTCGCCCTGCTCGGGCTGTCCAAAGCCGTGGAGCTTGAGCCGGACAATAAGGATTACCGCTACGATCTGGCTACCACGTTGCATGGTGAGCAAGAGCTGGAAGCGGCGCAGAACCAGTTGCAGGAAATCGTTCAGCGCCATCCTGCCGATCGCAAGGCGCGCGTGCTGCTGATCAACTATTGGAAGGAAAGCGGACAGTTGCAGAACGTGCAGATATTGCTGGCACAGCTGGAACAGCTAAACCCCGACGATCCGGCGTTGCAGCAAGGGCTTTAATCAAGATCAAAAGATCGAAAATCAAGATCAAAAGATCGCAGCCTTCGGCAGCTCCTACGCGCCTGTGGGCGCTGCCGAAGGCTGCGATCTTTGCTTTTTTGTACAAGAACCACACACAAACACAAAAGGTTGAACCGCTGTCTCGGCGAAAGGTCAAGTGATCAGGCAGTCCACTCAGGCACTTCAAGTCTGCTGCCTCGCTTCCCCTAGTCATGAGAGGGCATCTCTTGTCTACATCTAACGAGTTGATCAATGCAAAAGCCGTCACCGGCATAGAAGGACTGGATGACATCCTGGCCGGTGGATTAACCCGCGGCCACATGTTTTTGCTGGAGGGTGAACCCGGAACCGGCAAAACCACCATCGCTTTGCATTTTCTGTTGGCTGGCGCCCGTGCCGGCGAGCGCTCGTTGTACATCACCCTGTCGGAAACCGAGCGCGAGCTGCGTCAGGGGGCGTTATCCCACGGCTGGGAGCTGGATGAGAACATCCACATCTTCGAGCTGACGCCGCCGGAAAGCCTGCTCAATGCCGAGCATCAGCAGAGTCTGTTGTATTCCTCGGACCTGGAGCTGGGCGAAGCCACCAAACAGATTTTCGAAGCGGTCGAACGGGTCAAACCAACCCGCGTAGTGGTCGACAGCCTGTCCGAAATCCGCCTGTTGGCCCAAAGCTCTTTGCGCTACCGTCGGCAGATTCTGGCCATCAAGCATTACTTCGTGCGCTACGAGGCCACCGTGCTGCTGCTGGATGACCTGACCACCGAAGCCCTCGACAAAACCGTGCATAGTGTGGCCCACGGGGTGATTCGTCTCGAAGAATTGACGCCCAATTACGGCGCCGAACGCCGGCGCATCCGCGTGGTGAAGTATCGCGGTCAGAAGTACCGGGGCGGTTTTCATGATTTCATCATCATGGGTGATGGCGTACATGTATTCCCGCGCCTGGTGGCGGCCGAACACCGCGGGCGTTATATCCGCCAGCAGTTGACCAGCGGCATCCCGGAAATGGATGCCCTGCTCGGAGGCGGTATCGAGACAGGTTCAAGCACCCTGATCCTCGGCCCGGCCGGTACCGGCAAATCGCTGATTTCGATGGTCTTCGCCGCTGCGGCGGTGGCCCGTGGCGAAAAGGCCGCGTTGTTCATCTTCGATGAAGAACTGGGGCTGCTGTTCGAGCGGATGAAAAACATCGGCAACGACCTGAAGGCCCTGGAGGAAACCGGCAACCTGCTGATCGATCAAGTGGACGCTGCCGAATTGTCTCCCGGCGAATTCTCCTACCGGGTTCGTCGTTGTGTCGATGAGAGCAATATCAAAACCGTGGTGATTGACAGTATCAACGGCTATCAGGCGGCAATGCCCGAAGAAAATGCCTTGGTGCTGCACATGCACGAGTTGCTGCTGTACCTCAATCGCCAAGGCGCCGCGACGTTCATGACCGTCGCCCAACATGGGCTGGTCGGTGACATGCAGGCCCCCGTCGACATTACCTATCTGGCCGACACCGTCATTCTGTTGCGCTACTTCGAAGCCAAGGGCAAGGTTCGCCGGGCGATCTCGATCATCAAGAAACGCACCGGCAGCCACGAATCGACCATCCGCGAGTACCGCATCAGCAGTCAGGGCATGACCATCGGTGAACCACTGGATGCATTCCAGGGTGTATTGCGTGGCGTGCCCACTTACCTGGGCGCGAGCAAGCCGCTGCTTGAGGAAGATGTCCAGTGACGGTCATGGAGGCAATGTCCGAGCGTGCGATCATTCTTGCGCCGTTGGGACGCGACAGTCAGATTGCGCTGATGATGCTCAACGAGGCAGGGTTCGATGGGGTCATCACCCGGGATATAGGCGCGTTGTGCAATGAACTGTCGCTGGGTGCCGGCCTGCTGGTGATTGCTTCCGAGGCCTTGTTGGGCGCAAACCTTGAACCGCTGCTGGGTCTGATCGAGCAGCAGCCGGCGTGGTCGGATCTGCCGATCGTACTGCTGACCCACCACGGTGGCCCGGAGCAGAACCCTGCATCGCGACTCGGTTTGCAACTGGGCAACGTGACCTTTCTCGAGCGGCCGTTTCATCCGGTCACGCTGATCAGCCTCGTCACCACAGCGTTGCGCGGGCGACGACGGCAGTATGAAGCCAGGGACCGGTTGATTGATCTGAGCCAAAGCGAACTGCGTCTGCAAAACACCCTGGAAACCCTCGAGCAACAGGTCGAGGAACGCACCGCGCAATTGCGCCACAACGAAGAGGTGCTCAGGCAGTCGCAGAAAATGGAAGCGGTCGGCCAACTCACCGGCGGTATTGCCCACGACTTCAACAACATGCTCACCGGCATCATCGGCAGCCTGGAGCTGCTGCGTCGACGCCTGGCCCGGGGACGCACCGAGGACCTGGACAGCCTGATCGATCTTGGGGTGACCTCAGCCAACCGCGCGGCGGGCCTGACGCATCGCTTGCTGGCATTTTCCCGACGCCAGTCGCTGGATTCAAAACCGGTGCAGATGAACACCCTGGTGGTATCCATGGGTGAACTGTTGCAGCGCAGCATCAATGAAAGCATTCACCTGGAAATGCAGCTGGACGAGCAACTATGGGTGGCCGAGGCAGATCCCAATCAACTCGAAAGCGCCCTGCTCAACCTGGTACTCAACGCCCGGGACGCCATGCCCGACGGCGGAAAGCTGCTGGTCAAAACCTCCAATCAGCATCTGGATACGGGGTTTACCGAGGCACACAGCAATCTGCAACCGGGCGATTATATCGTCCTGAGCGTCACCGATACCGGTTGCGGCATGCCGCAAAGCACCATCAACCGGGCCTTTGATCCTTTCTTCACGACCAAACCCATCGGCCAGGGCACGGGCCTGGGCTTGTCGATGATTTACGGTTTCAGCAAACAGTCTGGCGGCCACGTCAGCATTCACAGTGAAGTCGGAAAAGGCACTACGGTCAGTCTGTTTTTGCCGCGTTTGAGGGGGGAACTGCTCCAGGACACCCAAGTCGATGCCCAACACGCGCCTTACGCCCGGGACGGCGAAACCGTGCTGATCGTCGAAGACGATCCCGCCGTGCGAGTCCTGGTCAGCGCCGTATTGAGTGAATTGGGCTACGCCTTCGTTGAAGCGGGCGATGCCGATAGCGCCGTGCCGATTCTTGACTCCGGTCAGCGAATCGACCTGTTGATCAGCGACGTGGGATTGCCGGGCATGAACGGCCGGCAACTGGCGGAAATCGGCCGGCAGTATCGACCCGATCTCAAGGTATTGTTCATCACCGGGTATGCTGAACACGCCGCCGTGCGCGGTGGTTTTCTTGACCCTGGCATGCAGATGATCACCAAGCCGTTCACCTTCGATTTGTTGACGGCGAAGGTGCGGGAAATGATCAGAATCTGAAGGATTCTTGTGTAGGAACTGCCGCAGGCTGCGATCTTTTGATCCGGGGCCGTCGCGCGAGCGCAAAAAGATCAAAAGATCGCAGCCTTCGGCAGCTCCTACAGGGGCCGGTTGGTCAGCGATATAGCTGCCTTCAGGACAGCATGTCCTGCATGATCTGTTGCAACACATCCAGATCGAACGGCTTGGCCAGGATCGGCGCTTTGCGGGTGATCGGGCTGTCGGTCTCGCGAATTTCCTGCGGATAGCCGCTGATGAAGATGACCTTGAGCTCCGGTCGCAGCTTCACGGCAGGTTCGGCGATCTGCACACCAGAGATCCCCCCCGGTAAGCGGAAGTCGGTGATCATCATGTCCAGATGCGGTTTGCTCGCCAGAATTTCAAAGGCCTGCTCGCCGTTTTCGGCTTGCAGCACCCGGTAACCCTCACCCGACAAATAAGCAGACAGCACCATCAGGATCGAAGGGTCATCCTCGACGATCAGTACCACATCTTGTGCATCTTCACTCATGGAAAGCCTTTGTTCGGTCAATAGCTGCTGATACGACCGTATGGTCACTCAGAGGTTGCGTTTATCGGGCTGTTTTCCTGCAGCGGCAGACAAACGCGAAACAAGGCGCCTTCGCCAATCCGGCTCTCGACGGTGATGGAGCCACCGTGGGCGGCGACAATCTGCTCCGAAATAAACAGCCCCAGGCCCAGCCCGGCTACAACGGCCTTGGCGGAAACCCGTTCGAACTGCTGAAAAATGCGCTGCTGATTCTCTTCACTGATCCCGATACCGCAATCCTGAACCTCAACCCACGCTTGCCCGTCCTGATTGTACACGCGTACGTCGATCTGGCTCTTGGCGCCATAACGCAGCGCATTGGTCAACAAGTTGGAAATCACTTGTTCGATACGGAACTCGTCCCAGTGGCCCATCACGGGCTGGTTGGCCGTCAAGGTAACCGACGACTCCGCGGCCTCGACCTGCGGTGCAAAATTCTGCAGAAGGTTGCTCACCAACTGCACCAGGTCAAACCGACTGGGACGGATCGACAGCTTGCCGGTACGGATCCTCGACACATCGAGCATGTCCTCGATCAGACGGATCAGGCTTTTGATTTGCCGCTCGTCGCGGTCGACCATCGCGTGCATCTTGTCCAGCGTGAAGGCCGCGGCGTTACTCCGGGCCAGGTGCATTTTGCGCAACTGGGTTTCGAGAATCAGGCCATTGAGCGGCGTACGGACTTCGTGAGCCACGATAGACATGAAGTCATCACGCATGCGCACCGCTTGCTCCAGCTCATTCTGGGTATTCTGCAACTGTTTGAGCAGCGCCTCCTGCTCCCGGCGACTTTGCTCCAGCGCTTCGACCTGATGCTTCATCGCTTTGCTCTGGCGATACAAGTCGACGAAGACATTGACCTTGCTCTTGACCGCGTGAACGTCCAGCGGCTTGTGCAAAAAGTCTACCGCCCCGCTTTCGTAGCCCTTGAACGCGTAATTAAGCTCGCGGCCGGCGGCACTGACGAACACAATCGGGATGTTTTTGGTTTTTTCCGTGCCACGCATCAACTCGGCCAGCTCGAAGCCGTTCATGCCGGGCATCTGCACATCGAGAATGGCCATGGCGAACTCGTGTTGCAGTAACAACGACAAGGCTTCGTCGGCGGACAGGGCTTTGTAGACGATACGGTCTTCACGCCTGATCAAGGCTTCGAGCGCCAGAAGGTTCTCCGGCAGGTCGTCGACGATCAGTAATTTGGCCTGGATATTACCTAACATGCGATTCCTTCCAGCTCGATAAGCAGACAGCCGATGCCGCAAAGATCCAGCAGATGAGTATCCAGCACTGCCCTATTCATGATTTTCGATAGATCCGTTCGGGTTTGACCAATGCTTCAAATTGATTGCCATAGGCCGAGAAATCCAGGGTTTCCTTACTGCCCAATGCCAGAAAACCCCGATGACACAGCGATTCGTGAAACAAGCCGAACGCGCGACCCTGTAGCTTTTTGTTGAAATAAATCAATACATTGCGGCACGAAATCAATTGAGTCTCCGAGAACACACTGTCGGTGGCCAGGCTGTGATCAGCGAAAGTCACGTTGTCGCACAGGCTCTTGTCGAAAATGGCATAACCATAGGCCGCCGTGTAGTAATCGGCGAACGAGCGCTGCCCACCGGCCTGCTGGTAGTTGTGAGTGTAGGCCCGGACATTCTCCAGGGAGAAAATCCCCTGCCGGGCTTTATCCAGCGAGCGTGGGTTGATGTCCGTGGCATAGAGGATGGTGCGATCCAGCAGGCCTTCTTCGCGCAGCAGAATCGCCATCGAATAGACCTCTTCACCGGTGCTGCAACCAGCGATCCAGACCTTGATCGATGGATAGGTCCTGAGCAGCGGCACCACTTCCCGACGCAGCGCCAGGAAGTGTGAAGGGTCGCGGAACATTTCGCTGACCGGGATCGTCAACAATTGCAGCAGTTGCATGAACGCGGTCGGATCGTGCAAAACCTTCTCTTGCAGCGCCGAGATGGACTTGCACTCGAACTGACTCAAGGCGTGATTGACCCGGCGTTTGATCGACGCGCTGGAGTAATCGCGAAAGTCGTAGCTGTACTTGAGGTAAATCGCCTCAATCAGCAAGCGCAATTCGATTTCCGTACTGCGCTCCACTAGATACGTTCCATCTTCGGTAACCACACACGGATCAACGAGAACAGGCGATCCAGGTCAATGGGTTTGGCCAGGTAGTCATTGGCGCCGGCCTGCAAGCAGCGCTCCTGATCGTCCTTCATGGCCTTGGCCGTCACCGCAATGATCGGCAGCTTGCGCCAGCGCGGATCCTTGCGGATTTGGAGGGTGGCTTCGAAACCATCCATCTCCGGCATCATCACGTCCATCAGCACCAGATCGATGTCCTCGACTTCATTCAATTTTTCAATCGCTTCACGGCCGTTACGGCCAATGACCACGATTGCGCCCTTCTGCTCCAGCGCACTGGTGAGGGCGAAGATGTTGCGTACATCATCGTCCACCAGCAGCACTTTACGTCCTTCGAAAACCTTGTCGCGACTGCGGGCGGTCTTGAGCATCGTCTGGCGCTCCTGGGACAAGCGGGATTCGACCTTGTGCAGAAAGAGTGTCACTTCGTCCAGTAACCGCTCGGGCGAGCGCGCGCCCTTGATGATGATCGAGCGCGAATACTTGCGCAGCTCGGCCTCTTCGTCCCGGGTCAGGTTACGTCCGGTATAGACGATTACCGGCGGGAACGAGCAGATATCCTCGGTGGACATGCGTTTGAGCAAGTCATTGCCGAGCATGTCGGGCAGCTTAAGGTCGATGATCATGCAGTCGAAAATCGTGTTGCGCAGCAGCTCGAGAGCATCCTGCGCCAGCCCGACGGCGGTGATTTCGATGTCTTCGTCGCCGATCAGCCGGGCGATGCTGTCGCGTTGCACATCGTCGTCTTCGACCAGCAATATCCGTTTGACCTTCTGCGTCAGTTTGGCTTCGAGGCGGGCAAATACAGCCTTGAGTTCCTCACGCGTGGTGGGCTTGACCGCATAACCGATGGCGCCCATGTGCATGGCGGCCTCCATGCGGTCTTCGACCGAAATCACATGCACCGGGATGTGCCGGGTTTCGGCATGTTCTTTCAAACGCTGCAATACCGTCAGCCCGGAATGATCCGGCAGGCGCATGTCCAGCAGGATCGCATCGGGGATGAACTGCCTGGCCAGGTCGTAGCCTTCGTCGGCGCCGTGGGCTACCAGGCACTGATAACCCAGTTCATGGGCCAGGTCGTAGAGGATGTGCGCAAAGTTCGGCTCATCCTCCACGACCAGAATGCAGCGAGTAGCGAATGGCGCCTTGTTGCGATCATCGTCGAAACGCGGAATGTCGACGTCGGCAATCAGCGGCATAGTCGTAGTAACCACGGCGCTATTCGACAAAGCTACCGGCGTGGCTTTCATGGTCTCGACAGGCGCGTCGCCCGGCTCGACGTAGTGCTGCGGCAACACCAGGGTGAACACACTGCCCTGCCCGGGCATGCTGGTCACGCTGATGGAGCCGCCCAATAACGTGGCCAGATCACGAGAAATCGACAAGCCCAGGCCGGTGCCGCCGTAACGACGATTGGTGGTGCCATCGGCCTGACGGAAGGCTTCGAAAATGCTTTCCTGCTGATCCGGGGCAATACCGATGCCGGAATCACGGACAATAAAGGCGATGCCATTGTCTGGCTGAGCGGCGACGCTCAGGTTGACCGTGCCCTTTTCGGTGAACTTCACCGCGTTGGACAGCAGGTTCTTGATCACTTGCTCCAGCCGCTGGCGGTCGGTGAACAGCATCAGCGGTGCATCGGCCTGCAATTGGACCTGGAAATCCAGGTTCTTTTCCGCAGCCATCGGCTGGAACATACCACGCAGGCCTTCCACCAGACGCGCAACATTGGTGTTCTCTGGACGTACCTCAAGCTTGCCGGCCTCGACCTTGGAAATGTCGAGAATGTCGTTGATCAGGTTAAGTAAGTCGTTGCCGGCGGAGTAGATCGAATCGGCGAACTTGACCTGCTCGGCGCTGAGGTTTTCCTGCGGGTTTTCCGCCAGCAGTTTGGCCAGGATCAACGAACTGTTCAGTGGCGTGCGCAGCTCGTGGGACATGTTGGCGAGGAATTCGGACTTGTATTTGCTTGAGCGCTGCAACTCTTCGGCGCGCGCTTCGAGCTCAACTTGAGCCAGATTCAGTTCGGTGTTCTTCTGGTCCATGGCATCACGTTGCGCGGCCAGGATCTGCCCCTGCTCGGCGAGTTGTTCGTTGGTTTGCTCCAGCGCTGCCTGCTGGGTTTCCAGGTGGCCCTGGGATTCCTTGAGAATCCGCGACTGCTCTTCCAGCTCCTCGTTGGCGGTCTTGAGTTCTTCTTGCTGAACTTGCAGCTCTTCGTTGAGTTGCTGGGCTTCGGCCAGCACTTCCTGCAAGCGTTGGCGATAGCGGGCAGCCTCGATCGAGGTACCGATGTTGCCGGCAATCAATTCGAGCAGTTCAACATCGCGATCGGTCAGCGTGCGCAGGAACCCCAGTTCGATCACACCGTTGACCCGATCGTCGTCGCTGGTCGGCACCACCAATATGCTATGCGGTAAACCTTCGCCCAGGCCGGAGCTGACTTTGAAGTAGTCGCCCGGTACGTCATCAAGACGAATCAAGCGCGCCTGTTGCGCCACTTGGCCGACAATCCCTTCGCCACTGTAGATCTGCTGCTCAAGCGCTTCCTGTTCCCGGGAAAAACCGTATGACGCGATGCGTTTCAGGCCACCATGATCCTCACGGACATAGATCGCCGCGACAGCTGTCCCTAAATATTGGGCGCAGAACTGCAGAATGTTGCGCCCCAACAGATTGAGGGATAACTGCCCCAGGACTTGCTCGGCCAGTTCGGTCTGACCGTTGCGCAACCAGGCTTGCTGTTCCAGACGCCGGGCACTGGCCTGTTGCCCGGCGAGGTTGGCGCTGTAACTTTGCGACAGTTTGAGCAAGTCCCGACGGCCAATGTAGGCCAGCAACCCGCTGATACCGGCCACGAACAGCAGATAAAGGGCGATGCTCCAAATCGTGGTTTGGCGCACTTCCTCGTTGCGAGTGGCGCGCAACTGCTGTTCCAAATCGATCACCTCTTCGAATTGCTTGCGGATCTCATCGGTCAGCCGCTTGCCGCGCCCGGCCTTGACGGCGCCACGGTAGTCACCGCTGGCGCGCTGCAAATCAATCATCGATTGCGCGTAATTGCCCCATTCCGTCTGCAAGGCCTGGAGCCGGCGCAGACGATCGGTCTGGACCGGATTATCGGTGGTCAATTCGAGCAAGGTATCGAGAGCGACGGCGATTCTCGGCTTGGCCGTCTCGTAGGGATCAAGGAAATGTTCATCGCCGCTGAGCAGGAACCCGCGCATGCCGGTTTCCAGATCGACGGTCAGCTTTATCGCCTCATTGGCATTATTGATCACCCGGTCGGTGTGCTGGACCCACTGGATCACCGACAGCAGATAGGTAATCAGCGAAACGAAGAACACCGCACTGATGACGCCCACACCCAATGGCAGGCTGACGTTGCGGCTCAGGAGTTTACGGAATCGTTGCTCATCAACCGAGGACGCAGAGGTCATGGGGAAGCCTTGTCGTACTGTTGAAAAGCATCGAGTCTGCCCCAAAACGGCCGAGCTCATCCATTTTTCTGACATGTTTCGCGGCAAAAACCTGCATTTAGCTGCTCTGGGACAAAGGAGCGGTTATTCTCTGCAGTGCTTGTGCGGCTATTGTTTTTGTAACGCGCCGGCACTTTGTCATGATTCGTCACTTATTCACGCTAGAGCCCGGCGATTTCGATCGACGAAGCCGCACATTCAATCTTTGAGAGCCCACTATGCCCATCACCTCCACCATCCTTGTCGTCGAAGACGATGCCATCGTGCGCACGCTGATCGTCGATGTACTGGAGGAATTGGAATTCCGGGTGCTTGCAGCGGATGGCTGTGAAATGGCGCTGGACTTCATCAACGATGAAGATCAGGACATCGACTTGCTGATGACGGATGTGGGGCTGCCGGTCATGGATGGTCGGGAACTGGCGAAGCAGGCGCGGATGCTGCGTCCCGAGTTGCCCATTCTGTTCGCCAGCGGTTATGCCGAAAGCATCGAGGTGCCTGACGATATGCATGTGATCGGCAAGCCGTTTTCCATTGATCAGTTGCGGGATAAGGTCAAGGGCATACTCGTCCAGGCCTGACTTTTCTCGCGCCCGATCCTCTCCGTTCTCTACCCGCTTCAAGGAATACCCGTCAATGAGTCAGCCCCGCGCAACCAAAGTCCTGGTGATTGGTTACGTCTGGCCCGAGCCCCGCTCTTCTGCGGCCAGTGGGCATGTGATGCAAATTCTCGATACGTTCCTGCAGCAAGGCTGGGACATTACCTTCAGCAGCCCGGCCGGCACCGGTGAGCACCGTGCGGACCTGACCTCTCTGGGCATTCGCGAAGTGCCGATCGAGTTGAATAACAGCAGTTTCGACACCTTTGTCAGTGAACTGGCACCAGATATCGTGCTGTTCGACCAATTCATGATGGAAGAGCAGTTCGGCTGGCGGGTCGAAAAACACTGCCCTGATGCGTTGCGCGTTCTTGAAACGTCCGACCTGCAAAGCCTGCGGCATGCCCGACATCAGCGCCTCAAGGACCGCCTGAAGGCCAGTGACGATGTTGATGATTTCACCGGGCTGTTCGCCCCGGCACTGCGCGAAGAGTTCGAGCTGATGGCTGACACCGATCTGGCCAAACGGGAGATCGCAGCGCTGTATCGCTGTGATCTGAACCTGATGATTTCCGAAGTGGAAATCGAGCTGCTGGTCGAACAATTCCGGCTGCCGCGCAACTTGCTGCACTGGTGTCCGCTGATGGTCGATGCGCCAAGTGCGCCGCCGCCAGCCTTTGAAGACCGTGCGCATTTTCTCAGTATCGGTAACTTCCGGCACGCGCCGAACTGGGATGCCGTGCTCTGGATGAAAACCACGATCTGGCCGCTGATCCGTGCGCAGCTGCCAGAGGCGCAACTGCATATCTATGGCGCCTATACGCCGCCCAAAGCCACCGCCCTGCACAATGCGGCCCAAGGGTTTCATGTGATGAACTGGGCAGAAGACGCCTTGCAAGTCATGTCTGCAGCCAGGGTGTGCCTGGCACCGTTACGCTTCGGTGCGGGTATCAAAGGCAAGATTGTCGATGCAATGCTCTGTGGCACCCCGAATGTCACTACCCCCATAGGCGCCGAAGGCATGTGCGGTGAGATGCCATGGTCCGGTCATGTGGCTCGCTCGGCTCAAGCCCTGGCGGATGCAGCCATAAAGCTGAACCAGGATAAGTTGCACTGGACTCAGGCCCAACAGGCAGGTGCTGAGTTATTGAACAAGCGTTATCGTCAAGATATCCATGGTCCTGCATTAATAGAACGTTTAGAGCACTGCCGGAATAACTTGCAAAGTTTGCGTAACGAAAATTTTACCGGCAGCATGTTGCGCCACCACCTGCATAAAAGCACTCAATACATGTCGCAATGGATAGAGGCAAAAAACAGCTCGCAATAACAATATTTTGAAAACACTAATTGCTTGCACAGCCCCTGACCTACAATCAAGAATAAATCGCACGACAACAACTCTGATAATCGGGCGTTCTTTTATTCCTGTATAGCAACGGACTGCATAATGACAAATAAATACCCCTATAAAAACTGGATGTCGGCGACATCTTCCATTGATAAGTTAACCCTCTTGGAATTGGTCTGGCCCGGCGCCCATAACTCTGGCGTGGATTATGACTTTCCTTACCCAATCCACGTTCAACCGGCCAGTCACTGGTTTGTCTGCCAGGATGGGCCATTTATCCAGCAGCTCAACGAGGGCGTCCGGGTACTCGACCTGCGATTCCATTCAGACGAGCACTGGCTGGGCGTCAAGAAGTTCCATACGTTTCACGGCTACAAGCTGCTCAGAGGCCGATCGTTGAGCGAACTGTTCAAGAGCCTGGACTTTTTCCTTAATGAAAACCCGGATGAATTCGTCGTGTTGGATATGCACGAACTCAAAGGCCTTGATGAACAACATTTCGATTATAAAGGCTTTCATGAGGCCATCATGAGTGAACTGGGCGAGCGATTGATCCCGCTAAAAAACCAATACTTGACACTGGGCGCACTAAAGAAAATGAGTTCCCTGCAAAGAATCGTACTTGCCGGCGAATGGCACCCGGACTTCACCTCACCCCTGTATTGGCCGAAAATTAGAAGTGAATGGAGCGGCAGCGACATTACTTCCCCCGAAGAGCTAAGACAGCATATTGAAAGAACACTGAATAACCCGCCCCACAAAAACACATTCTGGTCATTATCCGCCACCAGTTATGGAGAACTCGCTGGAGTAAAACGAATCACCCAGGAATTGAACAAGTGGTTTGGTCCGGACTCTGGATGGGCGCCGAAGTGCAGCATTATCAGTGCCGACTTTATTGGAGCGACACAACTGGTCAGCTATTGCAGGGAAATCAACTTTTTCAGGGGACTGCGCAAGACGTAAGGCCGGCGAACTGGAACTATTTTGGGCGGGGGTGCATGATTGGCGTCTGAAAAACAAAAAGACCACACTGGACATGACGCGTATCGCCAGAGTTACCGATCCTGCCTACGAATTGATGGACGACCATAACGGGTTATCCATCATCTATCGTCAACACGGCTTCCCCTGCCCTTTGGTGCGCTGGCATTTCCATAAGGAATACGAACTGCACCTGATCGTCGCCAGCTCCGGCAAAGTGTTCATCGGTGACTACATCGGTAACTTCTACCCGCAAACGCTGTTCCTGACCGGACCCAACCTGCCCCACAACTGGATCAGCCAGGTCGCCGAAGACGAAGTGGTGCCCAAGCGCGACATGCTGGTCAATTTCACTGACGAACTGTTTGAAAGCGGCCATCAGGTGTTCGCCGAACTCAAGACGCTCGCCCCCTTGCTGGAGCGCGCGCAGTACGGCATCGAGTTTCGCTGCAAACATACGATCCGCCAGGCCATGACCTTGATGCAGCGCATCGCTGATACCAAGGGCATGACCCGGCTGGGGCACTTTTTCATTCTGCTGGAGTTGCTGGCCGCGTCTGATGACTATCAGTTGCTGTCCGGTGCGACAACGCCGCAATTGGCCGATGAACACAATATCGACCGCACCAACCGGGCGGTGGACTACATCTTTGCCCATTACGCCCGGGATTTGCCGCTGGAAGAAGTTGCCGAGCATCTGGGGCTGAAGCCGACCTACTTCAGCCGAGTGTTCAAACAGGCCACTGGGCGCTGCTTTATCGAATTCGTCAATCGCCTGCGCATCAGCAAATCCTGCGAGCTGCTGGCCGATGGCGACAAAACAGTGACTGATGTGTGTTTCGAGTCAGGCTTCAATAATATTTCCAACTTCAACCGGCGCTTTCAACAGCTCAAGGGCATGACGCCGTCGCACTACCGGCGGCTGGCGGTGCAGCGTTTGACTGAGCAAAACCACGGTTAAACGCAGGATCAAAAGATCGCAGCCTTCGGCAGTTCCTACAGAATCCCGCGATCCCTGTAGGAGCTGCCGAAGGCTGCGATCTTTTGATTTTCGGCCGTATAAACCTGTACGGATTCAATCGGGGTTAACCGCTAAAACACCGTCCTCTGCGCTTCCCGCATTGAACCCCAGTGCAAAAAAGTATCGGTCACAGTGCGATGGATGATTTGTCAGCCCATCGATTGAGGGCTGTAATCAGTGCACATTCTTCCTGCCGTCGGAAGACACAAAAACAATAACTGTCCTTCTGTAACCCGCCGGGTGCAGAAAAGGAGTGCATGATGCAACCTTCTGTAAAAGCTCTGCTTGCTCTCACCTGCATGACCCTCAGTAGCGTCAGCCTTGGCGCCCAGACCCTGACCATTGCTACCGTCAACAACAGCGACATGATCCGCATGCAAAAACTCTCGAAAACCTTCGAGGCCGAGCATCCGGACATCAAGCTCAATTGGGTGGTGCTCGAAGAAAACGTCCTGCGCCAACGCCTGACCACCGACATCGCCACCCAGGGTGGACAGTTCGACGTGTTGACCATCGGCATGTACGAAGCCGCACTCTGGGGTGCCAAGGGTTGGCTGGAACCGATGAAGGACTTGCCGGCCACCTACGCCCTCGACGACGTTTTCCCTTCGGTGCGTGAAGGCCTTTCGGTCAAGGGCTCGCTCTATGCCCTGCCGTTCTACGCTGAAAGCTCTATCACCTATTACCGCACCGACCTGTTCAAAGAAGCCGGGCTGACCATGCCAGAGCGCCCGACCTGGACTCAGATCAGCGAATTTGCCGGCAAACTCACCAATAAAGACAAAGAACAGTACGGTATCTGCCTGCGCGGCAAGGCTGGCTGGGGCGAGAACATGGCGCTGATCACCACCGTCGCCAATGCTTACGGCGCACGCTGGTTCGATGAGAAATGGCAGCCGGAATTCACCGGCCCCGAGTGGAAGAATGCGCTGAACTTCTATGTCGATACCATGAAGAAGTCCGGCCCGCCGGGCGCGTCGAGCAACGGCTTCAACGAAAACCTGGCGCTGTTCAACAGCGGCAAGTGTGCGATCTGGGTCGATGCCAGCGTCGCCGGCTCGTTCGTCACCGACAAGACCCAAAGCAAGGTCAGCGATCACGTCGGCTTCACCTACGCACCGCATGAAACCACCGACAAAGGTTCGGCCTGGTTGTATTCCTGGGCGCTGGCCATCCCGACCAGTTCCAAAGCCAAGGACGCGGCGAAAACGTTCAGCGCCTGGGCCACTTCCAAGGAATACGGTGCGCTGGTCGCGGAAAAAGACGGCATCGCCAACGTGCCGCCAGGCACTCGCGCCTCGACCTACACCGAGGCCTACATGAATGCCGCGCCGTTCGCCAAGGTGACGCTGGAATCGCTGAAGGCCGCGGACCCGAGTAAACCGTCCCTCAAGCCCGTGCCCTACATCGGCATCCAGTTGGTGACCATTCCCGAGTTCCAGGCCGTGGGCACCCAGGTCGGCAAACTGTTCTCGGCAGCGCTGATCGGCCAGACCACGGTCGACCAGGCCCTGACCGCCGCCCAGTCAACCACCGAACGTGAGATGAAGCGCGCCGGTTATCCCAAGTAACCCCGCAACCTGCTCCCGCCTTCTGTGGGAGCGAGCCTGCTCGCGATGACGGCCTCCCATTCGACATTGCGGGTGACTGATATACCGCCATCGCGAGCAGGCTCGCTCCCACATTAGATCTTCATAGGTCTGCATGAATCGGTTCTATCGCCATGAATATTTCAACTGTCAAAGCTCACATGGACATCCCCCAACCGGTGCGTAAAAACCGGTTGAGCAATCCCGGCTGGTTTCTGGTCAGCCCCTCGGTAGCCTTGTTGCTGCTGTGGATGATCGTGCCGCTGGGCATGACCGTTTACTTTTCAATGATTCGCTACAACCTGCTCTACCCCGGTGAAAACCAGTTCGTGGGGCTGGAGAACTTCAGCTACTTTCTGAGCGACTCGGGCTTCCTGCCCGGCGCCACCAACACCCTGTTACTGGTGGGCAGCGTGCTGCTGATCAGCGTGGTGTTCGGCGTGTTGATCAGTGCGTTGCTGGAGGCCAGTGAGTTTCTCGGTCGCGGCATCGTGCGGGTGATGTTGATCTCGCCGTTCTTCATCATGCCCACCGTCGGTGCGCTGATCTGGAAAAACCTGATCTTTCACCCGGTCTCGGGGATTCTCGCCTACATCTGGAAGCTGTTCGGCGCGCAGCCGGTGGACTGGCTGGCGCACTACCCGCTGCTGTCGATCATCATCATTGTCTCGTGGCAGTGGCTGCCCTTCGCGATCCTGATCCTGATGACCGCCATGCAATCCCTCGATCAGGAACAGAAAGAAGCCGCGCGCCTGGACGGTGCCGGTCCCATCGCGATCTTCTGGCACCTGACCCTGCCGCACCTGGCCCGGCCAATCGCAGTGGTGGTGATGATTGAAACCATCTTCCTGCTCTCGGTGTTCGCCGAAATTTTCACCACCACCAACGGTGGCCCCGGCTACGCCTCGACCAACCTCGCCTACCTGATCTACAACCAGGCGCTGGTGCAGTTCGACGTCGGCATGGCGTCCGCCGGCGGTTTGATCGCGGTGTTGATTGCCAACGTCGCGGCCATCGTGCTGGTGCGAATGATCGGCAAAAACCTGACAGACAAAGCCTGAGGCCTGCGCCATGACTCTTCAACAATCTCGCCGTCTGCAAAGCCTGCTGCTCGGCACCCTGGCCTGGGCCATCGCGATCCTGATTTTCTTCCCGATCTTCTGGATGGTGCTGACCAGTTTCAAAACCGAAATCGATGCGTTCGCCACGCCGCCGCAGTTCATCTTCACGCCGACGCTGGAGAACTACCTGCACATCAACGAGCGCAGTGACTACTTCAGCTTTGCCTGGAACTCGGTGGTGATTTCCTTCAGCGCCACCGCCCTGTGCCTGCTGATCGCGGTGCCGGCGGCCTACTCGATGGCGTTCTACGAAACCCAGCGCACCAAAGGCACGCTGCTGTGGATGCTCTCGACCAAGATGCTGCCGCCGGTGGGCGTGCTGATGCCGATCTACCTGCTGGCCAAGAGTTTCGGCCTGCTGGACACGCGAATCGCGCTGATCGTGATCTACACGCTGATCAACCTGCCGATCGTGGTCTGGATGATTTACACCTACTTCAAAGACATCCCCAAAGACATCCTCGAAGCCGCACGCCTGGACGGCGCGACGCTGTGGCAGGAAATGGTTCGGGTGCTGCTGCCGATCGCCAAGGGTGGCCTGGCTTCCACGGTTTTGCTGTCGCTGATCCTGTGCTGGAACGAAGCGTTCTGGTCGCTGAATCTGACCTCGTCGCAAGCCGCGCCACTGACCGCGTTGATCGCCTCGTACTCGAGTCCTGAAGGTCTGTTCTGGGCCAAGTTGTCGGCAGTGTCGACCCTGGCCTGTGCACCGATCCTGATCTTCGGCTGGATCAGCCAGAAACAATTGGTCCGCGGCCTGTCGTTCGGTGCCGTGAAATGAAGATCACCAACCGAATGCGATCTCTGTGGGAGCGAGCCTGCTCGCGATGGACGTGAACGATAACGCGTGCAGCCAGGAAAAAAACATCGCCTGCCATCGCGAGCAGGCTCGCTCCCACAAAAAAGCCCACCCGGCTCAACTGAATAACAACATGTGGAGGCCCATCATCATGGCCAACCTGAAGATAAAAAATCTGCAAAAAGGCTTCGAAGGTTTTTCCATCATCAAAGGCATCGACCTCGAAGTGAATGACAAGGAGTTCGTGGTATTCGTCGGCCCGTCGGGCTGCGGCAAATCCACCCTGTTGCGGCTGATCGCCGGTCTTGAAGAGGTCAGCGGTGGCACCATCGAACTGGATGGCCGCGACATCACCGAAGTCAGCCCGGCCAAGCGCGACCTGGCGATGGTGTTCCAGACTTACGCCCTGTACCCGCACATGAGCGTGCGCAAAAACATGTCGTTCGCTCTGGACCTGGCCGGTGTGGCGAAAGCCGAAGTCGAGAAAAAAGTCGGCGAAGCGGCGCGCATCCTTGAACTCGGGCCGATGCTGGAACGCAAACCCAAGCAACTGTCCGGTGGTCAGCGTCAACGCGTGGCGATCGGCCGGGCGATCGTGCGCAACCCGAAAATCTTCCTGTTCGACGAGCCGCTGTCCAACCTCGACGCCGCGCTGCGAGTGCAGATGCGCCTGGAACTGTTGCGCCTGCACAAAGAACTGCAAGCCACGATGATCTACGTGACCCACGATCAGGTCGAAGCGATGACCATGGCTGACAAAGTCGTCGTCCTCAATGGCGGCAAGATCGAGCAAGTCGGTTCGCCACTGGACCTGTATCACCAGCCGGCCAACCTGTTTGTCGCAGGCTTTCTCGGCACGCCGAAAATGGGCTTCCTCAAGGGCAAAGTCACCCGCGTCAACGGCCAAAGCTGCGAAGTGCTGCTGGACGCCGGCACCCGCATCACCCTGCCGCTGACCGGTACCAACCTGAGTGTCGGCGGTGCGGTGACCTTAGGGATTCGTCCGGAACATCTGCAGCTGGCGCAACCCGGTGACTGCACCCTGCAAGTCACTGCCGACGTCAGCGAGCGTCTGGGCAGCGACACCTTCTGCCATGTCCTGACGTCTTCCGGCGAAGCGCTGACCATGCGCGTTCGCGGCGATCTGGCCAGCCGTTATGGCGAAACCCTGAGCCTGCACCTGGATGCCGAACACTGCCATTTATTCGATGCCGACGGCGTGGCGCTGACCCGCCCACTGCGCGCCGCAGCCTGATCCGAGAGCATGCGATGAAACTGAATAGACAGAACCTCAACCGCCTCGCCCCCGAGGTGGCCCTGCCCGCCTACACCCTGAGCGATACCCGCCAAGGCATCGCGCACATTGGTGTCGGCGGTTTCCACCGCGCGCATCAGGCGTACTACACCGACGCCTTGATGAATACCGGCGAAGCGCTGGACTGGGCCATTTGCGGGATCGGCCTGCGCGCCGAAGACCGCCGCGCCCGGAACGATCTCAAAGAGCAGGACTATCTGTTTACCCTGTTCGAACTCGGCGACAGCGACGACGCAGAAGTGAGGGTTATCGGCGCCATCCGCGACATGCTGCTGGCCGAAGACAGCGCCGAGGCGGTGATCGACAAACTCGCCGATCCAGGCATCCGCATCGTCTCGCTGACCATCACCGAAGGCGGCTATTGCATCGATGACAGCAACGGCGAGTTCATGGCGCACCTGCCGCAGATCCAGCACGACCTGTCCCACCCGAACGCACCGAAAACCGTGTTCGGTTTCCTCTGCGCCGCACTGGCCAAACGTCGTGCAGCCGGCACGCCTGCGTTCACGCTGATGTCTTGCGATAACCTGCCGCACAACGGCGCCGTGACCCGTAAAGCCCTGCTGGCATTCGCCGCCCTGCGCGATGCCGATCTGCGCGCCTGGATCGAACGCCACGTCAGCTTCCCCAACGCCATGGTCGACCGCATCACACCGATGACCAGCACCGAACATCGTCTGCAACTGGCCGACAAACATGCCGTCGATGATGCCTGGCCGGTGGTCTGCGAACCGTTTGTGCAGTGGGTACTGGAAGACAAATTCGTCAACGGTCGCCCGGCCTGGGAAAAGGTCGGCGTGCAGTTCACCGACGATGTCACGCCTTACGAAGAGATGAAGATCAAACTGCTCAACGGCAGCCATCTGGCCCTGACTTATCTGGGCTTTTTGAAGGGTTACCGCTTCGTTCACGAAACCATGAACGACCCGCTGTTCGTGCGCTACATGCGCGCCTACATGGACCTGGACGTGACGCCGCAACTGGCGCCAGTGCCGGGGATCGACCTGACCGAGTACAAAAACACCCTGGTGGCGCGCTTCTCCAACCAGGCGATTGCCGATCAGCTGGAGCGAGTGTGTTCGGACGGCTCGTCGAAGTTTCCGAAGTTCACCGTGCCGACGATCAACCGCTTGATTGCCGATGGGCAGGAGACCAAGCGTGCGGCGCTGGTGGTGGCGGCGTGGGCGCTGTACCTCAAAGGCGTGGATGAGAATGGCCAGACCTATGCAATTGCGGATCCGCGGGCGGCGTTCTGTCAGGCGCTGGTGGCCGATGATGTGTTGATCACTCAACGATTGTTGGAAGTTGAGGAGATTTTCGGGACGGCGATTCCGCGTTCCCCGGAGTTCGTGGCAGCGTTCGAGTGGTGCTGTAACAGCTTGCGGGAGGTTGGGGTGACGCGGACGTTGGAGCGGGTTCTGGCGTAAGAATGGTGGTGAACCTGCTGCCGTCTTCGCGAGCAGGCTCGCTCCCACATTGGATCGTTGTCGAACACAAAACCTGTGTCCTCTGAAGATCTCCTGTGGGAGCGAGCCTGCTCGCGATTGGGCTCACTGATATCGACCTGACGATCCAAGGATCTTCCATGGCAAACCAACAACTTTTCCTCGGCATCGACTGCGGCACCCAAGGCACCAAAGCCGTTGTCCTCGACGCGCACAGCGGCCAGGTCCTCGGTCAGGGCGCCGCCGCCCACAGCCTGATCAACGGCGCCAACGGTCGTCGCGAGCAAGACACCGCCCAATGGCTGGAAGCCTTTACCCTGGCCACCCACCGCGCGTTGCTCGCAGCGAATGTAGACGGTCAGGCCATCCTCGGCATCGGTGTTTCCGGCCAGCAACATGGTCTGGTGCTGCTCGACGATCACGGCCAGGCGCTGCGTCCGGCCAAGCTCTGGTGCGACACCGAGTCCACGCCGGAGAACGACCGCTTGCTCGCCCATCTGGGCGGCGAAAAAGGCTCACTGGAGCACCTCGGCGTAGTCATCGCGCCGGGTTACACCGTGTCCAAACTGCTCTGGACCAAAGAACAGCATCCGGAAGTGTTCGCCCGAATCGCCCGCATCTTGCTGCCCCATGACTACCTCAACTACTGGCTCACCGGCCGCAGTTGCAGCGAGTATGGCGATGCCTCGGGCACCGGTTATTTCAACGTGCGCACCCGCCAATGGGACTTGCAACTGCTGCGCGACATCGACCCCTCCGGGCGCCTGCAAGCCGCACTCCCGCAGCTGATCGATGCCCACCAACCGGTCGGCACGATCCTGCCAAGTATCGCCGAGCATTTGGGCATCAACCCCAAGGCGCTGATCTCCAGCGGCGGCGGCGACAACATGATGGGCGCGATCGGCACCGGCAATATAAAACCCGGCGCGATCACCATGAGCCTCGGCTCCTCGGGAACGGTCTACGCCTATGCCGAGCAAGCGAACGTCAGCCCGGATACCTCGGTCGCGACATTCTGCTCCTCCAGCGGCGGCTGGCTGCCATTGATCTGCACGATGAACCTGACCAACGCGACCGGCGCGATTCGCGAGTTGTTCGAATTGGATATCGAGGCGTTCAACGCCTTGGTCGAGCAAGCGCCGATCGGTGCCGACGGCGTGTGCATGCTGCCGTTCCTCAATGGCGAACGCGTTCCCGCCCTGCCCCATGCCAACGGCAGCCTGCTGGGGCTGACCATGACCAACCTGACCCGGGCCAACCTGTGCCGCGCCGTGGTGGAAGGCACTACCTTCGGTTTGCGTTACGGGCTAGACCTGCTGCGCCAGAATGGCTTACAAAGCCGCAGCATCTGCCTGATCGGCGGCGGTTCGAAGAGCCCGGTGTGGCGGCAGATCGTCGCTGACATCATGAATACGCCTGTGATATGTACCGAACAAAGCGAGGCCGCGGCCCTCGGCGCGGCGATTCAGGCGGCGTGGTGCAAGTCCTGGGCAAACGGTCACGAAGACAGCCTGACGGACTTGTGTGAGCGTTGCGTAAAGCTCGATCTGACCAGTGAAACCTTACCGATTGCAGAAAATGTGGTGGCCTGCCAGCAGGCCTATGAACGCTATCAACAGCATGTCGCAACCCTTTAAAGAGCGAGCAATTATGTATTTGGTATGTGGCGAAGCGCTGTTCGATTTCTTCAGCGAAGACGATGCCAGTGGCTTGGCATCCAAAGTGAATTTCAAGGCAATTGCCGGCGGCTCGCCGTTCAACGTGGCCGTAGGTTTACGCCGTTTGGGCGTGGACGCGGCGCTGTTTGGCGGGCTGTCGACCGATTACCTCGGCCGACGTTTGCAGCAAGTGCTGCAGGATGAAGGTGTGCGCCCGGAGTACCTCGTGGACTTTGCCGCGCCGACCACCCTGGCAATGGTCGCCGTCGGTGCCAATGGCTCGCCCCATTACAGCTTTCGTGGCGAAGGCTGCGCTGATCGGCAGTTGAGCCTGACGCATCTGCCAGAGCTGGGGCCTGAAGTGCGCGGTTTGCACGTCGGCTCGTTCTCGCTGGTGGTGCAACCGATTGCCGATACTTTGCTGGCATTGGTGCAACGGGAAAGCGGCAAACGCCTGATCAGCCTCGACCCGAACGTGCGCCTGAATCCCGAGCCGAACATCGAGTTGTGGCGATCGCGGATTGCCACGCTGGTGGAGCTGGCGGATCTGATCAAGGTCAGCGACGAAGACTTGAGCCTGTTGTATCCCGAGCAAGATCCTCAGCGTGTGATCGAAAGCTGGCTGGAGCATCGCTGTCAGTTGGTGTTCCTCACCCGTGGCGGCGAAGGCGCAACGGTGTTCAGCCGTGCCCACGGTTCGTGGTCGGTGCCGGCCTGTTCGGTGAAGATTGCCGACACCGTGGGGGCTGGCGATACGTTTCAGGCGGCGCTGATTACCTGGTTGACCGAGCAGCAGCTGGATTCGGTTGGAGGTTTGCAACAGCTGAGTCGCGAGCAAATTGACGCGATGCTCAGGTTTGCAGTGAGCGCTGCGGCGCTGACCTGCAGCAAGACCGGGCCGGATTTGCCGTATCGGCGGCAGTTGAGCTGATATCGACGCCCCCATACCTCCTCCAATCGCAGGTCCTGATTTCAGGGCCTGCCGTTGGACCTGAACAATAGACAGGCTTTTATATTTTTTTGATATATTTTTATTTCGATTTAAAGTTGTATTAACCCCATCAAAAGACAAGCGGCTATTGACAGCTTTATCCTATTTAGCCGGACAACAATAGTTATAGCAATTTACACTCACAACTAGTTCAAAACAAAATAGCCACACAAGATTGACGACACCAACGACATATTAATCTTGTAAGTTTTTTACCTCCGCATCTGTCGGACAGCACTGTATCTATTCGCATACAATACCCTCATCCTACTGAATCAAATAAATAAAACAGACAATCACTGCATGTTTATATCGGCAGAATCCAGCTACCGCTGAGGTTGATATTTATTTAATTGAAAACAACCAGCCAGTTACTTGACCGCCACATACCTTCAACTAATATCTTTTCCACGCACAGCGCAGGTAAGGATTATTGCTGTGCGCTCATCCTTATACCCCCACAACAGGAAAAGGAACTCCAACATGGAAAGTGTCGCTATCTCAGCTGCCCAAATTAACTGGAACGGCGGACAACGTATTACTCTCACCGCAGGAGATACAGCCACCTGCACCGCGCTTAGCCCCGGCCAGCTTTATGGCATCTTTACCTACAACTCCGCTCAAAATGACAACAATTCGACTGTCTACGTGAACTGGAGCAACAGCCAACCGCCCGTACCGATCACGGTGCCTGGTACCACAGCCAATGCAGGCTTGGCATCATTGGGTTTTGTCTCGGGCACCGATACTCAAACCGTTTCGGTTTCACTGCCCAGCAATGCCGGTAACTCCCAGGTCGAAATCTGGTTGGGAAGTGTCGGCATGCCGACCAATACCTCGGGGCTGAGCAATTATCCTCTACCGGCCGATGGTGAGCAGCATCCGTTCAACAAGTACGTCCGTTACTATGCGGTACCCCCATCGAAGTGGATGAACCTGACGATCGCCAGCACCATTACACAGTTCATCTCCTGCCAGTTCCGTGAGGCGCAAGCGACCGTATTCGTCGTCAATGAGACGTCAAATGGCCTCCTCACCGGCCAGGTCACCACAATTGGGCCTACTGCCAGTGCGGTTGGGGCCGTCAAGATCTCTTACTCGCAGATTCAGAGCATCTCCAATAATCTGCAAGGCGACGGTACGCAGTGGGTGTGGATGGATGCTGACAGCCAGCAAGACTCTCAGAGCGCGACCATTTCCTTGCAATCGCTTTGAATTTCCTGGCCAGGTAATAAGGAAGGCCCCACCTGTGGGGCTTTCTTTTTTATCTGGCGTAGCGGCCAATCGCCTCGAAAAATGCCTGTATTCATTGCGCAAAATCGCGGCAATCAACTGGCGCCCCACGACAGGCGGCATGCAACCCGGTTAACCATCGCTTAACCCCACGGTCCAAGACTTTACTGGACCGCACGCCCTCAGCTACCTCTGACGCCCAGTGCGGCAGGTTCGACGTTCTTGCATCGAACTGACTTTCCCTCTGCACTGGAGACCCATCGTGAACATGCGAATACTACTGATGACCACCGCCCTCGCCTGCACCGCGCTCGCAGGTCTTGCTCAGGCCAACGAGACGTCGTCGTCACAGGCCGTGCCCTATCACTACGGCATGCCGCTTCATGTGGGCAAAGTCGTTTCCCTGACTGAGCCGCAGACGCTGGAATGCCAAGTGGTGACGGCCGACATGAAGTACATCGACAAGTCGGGCAAGCCTGCGGAAATTACGTACCGAAAACTTTCTGACGCGTGCAGTTATCAGAACTGACAGAAGATTCTGATTCGGTGCCTGGCGGTAGGCCTGTGAGGATTCTGACGCTATGCTTTGGCGTCCCCCTCACTGCCGAAAGGATTCGTCATGCAGTTCTCGTTTCGCACGCTGTCGACATTCACCGCCGCCCTTTGTTTTCTGCTGGCGCTGGCTTGGGGTTTGATGCCGCAAGGGTTGCTGGCAATCTGGAGTATCGAGTATTCGTCCGCGGCGGGGTTTGTTGCCAGGCGCAGTGCGGTGCTGTTCGGCGCGTTGGGGGTGATGTTTTATCTTGTTCGGCAGGCCCCGCCCTCGGTGGCGCGAAGCGCGATGTGCAGCGGCTTTATGGTGGGGTGTTTCGGTTTGGCAGCACTGGGCTTCGGCGAATGGCTCAATGGTCATGCCGGGCCGGGTATTTTGCTGGCGATAGTGGTAGAGCTGGCACTGGGTCTGGGGTTTATCCAGACCCGGCGCGTGTCGCTCGAACTGGGTGAAACTGCCGGTTAATGGGCTTTTGACGTCGGGTGCAACAGCTGGCTGTGCGCATTGTGCGCAAGGTCGGTGCGTAACTCGGCTATCAGATTATTGATTTCCCGACACCCGTTGAGGTGATGGGCGTCTATGCCGGTGACGAACAGGTCGAGATGGTCAGTCTCGCTGTCCGAATACACCTTGACGGTCATCGACAGGTCCGGCGACAGCGTGCATTGGCAGCGTTTCGGAAGAAAACTGCTTTCAACGATATTGCGTAGTTCCAAGGCAGAAAGAAACATGGCCACCCTCTCGGTATTGTGAGATTGCCAATCAAAAATCAATGTCGGTCGGAGCTCAGATCGCCCGTTCTTTTCGTCCGTGCGGGTTTCATCGTTCCAACGTCCGACCGTTTTCTTGTTTCAGCGCTGACTCAACAGGGATCGCGGTCAGCTCAAGACAGCTTCAGCATAAAACATGCCCAGAATTTCGCTCTGCACCTCGTCGGCGAATCAAGGATTGGCGGGGGTGGCTATAAAGCGACTCGTGCAAAATGCAAGAAAGGACTGTTTCAAAACCTGCATTTTGCATACCCCACGATGTCGGGTTTGCATTGGCTGAGGACGGTAGTAAGAATGCGGTCCATCCATTCAGTATCCGCTGACCCCACACACACGCAAGGAGGCATCATGGGTGCTTTGCCCTTTAACACGACCGTCGGGCTGATAGTTGCCGTTCTGTCGTCCGCAGCCCACGCCGCAACACTCGAAGACGTCGCGCCGTATCCCAAGCCCGAGAGCGGTTTTACCCGCCAGGTCATTCACCTCGCCCCGCAACAACAGGAAGACGGCTATCAAGTCGAGATTCTTGCCGGCAAGACCCTGACCGTAGACTGCAACCGTCAGCGCCTGGGCGGCAGGCTTGAGGAAAAGAACCTTGAGGGTTGGGGTTACCCGTTTTACCGGCTGGAAAAAGTCACCGGCCCGATGAGCACGCTGATGGCCTGCCCCGATGGCAAGAGCAAAAAGGACTTCGTACCGGTGGTCGGTGACGGTTTCAGGCTGCGTTACAACAGCAAGCTGCCGATCGTGCTCTACGTGCCCAAAGACGTCGAAGTGCGCTACCGGATCTGGTCAGCGTCGAGCCATGTCGAGAAAGCCGTTCAGGAATAACCGGTCCATCACGCCCATAGGAGCTCCCACCTTGATTACCTGTCACGTCAAATATGTGATCGACCCCTATCAACTGACCGAATTCGAAGCCTACGCCAAAGCCTGGCTCGGCATCGTCGAACGTTTGGGCGGTACTCACCACGGGTATTTCCTGCCTTCCGAGGGCGCGAGCAATATCGCCTACTGCCTGTTCAGTTTTCCGTCACTGGCGGACTACGAAAGCTACCGACATATTGCGATGACCGACCCAGAAAGCACGGAACTGGTGGCCTTGTTGGTCGAGAAGAAGTTCATTGTGAGCTACGAGCGGACCTTTTTGCGTCCGCTGCTGGCCTGAGTTCCTAACATCTGAGCCCCCCTCACGCCGACACGCCGCTCAACGCTGCGCGCTCGGCCACGTACCGCAAACTGTCGAAATTGATGTTCGCTCCGGAATCGATGGCCACCAGGGTCTGACCACGGGCGCTGGTTCGTGCCACGTACTGCTTGATCCCGGCCACGGCCAATGCGCCGGAAGGTTCGGTGATCGAGCGGGTATCGTCGTAGATATTCTTGATGGCGGCGCAGAGTTCGTCGTTGCTGACGGTCATCACCTCATCGACGCAAAACCGGCAGACCTCAAAACCATAAGCCCCGATTTCAGCGACGGCCACACCATCGGCGAAGGTGCCGACAGTTGGCAGCACGACCCGTTCGCCGGCCTTCAATGCAGCCTGCAAACAGGCGGAATGCTCCGACTCGACGCCGATGATCCGGACTTCAGGGCGCAGGTATTTGACGTACGCGGCGATACCGGCGATCAAGCCACCCCCGCCCACCGGAACGAAGATCGCGTCCAGCGGCCCTTGGTGCTGGCGAAGGATTTCCATGGCGACGGTGCCCTGTCCGGCGATCACGTCCGGATCGTCGAAAGGCGAGACAAAGGTGCGACCGGTTTGCCGTGCCAGGTCCAGCGCGTACTCCAGGGCAAACGGAAAACTCTCGCCATGCAGCACTGCATCCGCTCCTCGGCTGCGAACCCCATGCACCTTCAATTCCGGTGTCGTGCAGGGCATGACAATGGTTGCGGCGACCCCCAACTCGCGGGCCGCCAACGCTACGCCTTGGGCATGATTGCCAGCCGAGGCAGTGATCACGCCGCGAGCTTTCTGTTCGTCGCTGAGGTTCACCAGTTTGTTGTAAGCGCCGCGGATCTTGAAGGAAAACGTCGGTTGCAAGTCTTCACGCTTGAGCAGTATCTGATTGCCCAACGCCTCGGATAATGCCGGTGCCGCTTGCAGCGGCGTGCGCACGGCGAGTTCGTAAACCGGCGCGGCGAGGATTTTTTTCACGTAGTGCTCAAGCAAGCTCTGCTGGGCGGGGGTGCTGCTCATGATCGTCTCCTTGGTATCCGGGTTTACGCGGTCGGTGTAGGAGCTGCCGAAGGCTGCGATCTTTGCTTTTCAAGATCAAAAGATCGCAGCCTTCGGCAGCTCCTACACCGGTTGCGTGCATCCGGTAAGCTCAAAACCCAGAAGACAGAAAGTAAAAACCCGCCTCTAGGGCGGGTTGGGTGCTGCAGTCGTGAGCTAGCCCGCCAAATAAGGAATGGCGGTAATAATGCTTGGCTGGCAGCGCAATACGGTGGAAGTCATGGCTGGAAATTAGCCGGAGGCTGATGGCAAGTCAATGGCCAATTTTCAAGAGCCGCTGTAGGCTGGCGATTCTGCTCATTGTCCCAAGGAAGGAAACCATGAAGTCTGTCGCCCTGCCCCTCATTGCCCTGATCGCCTTCGCCGGCTACACCGTTTCGGGCTGCAGGCCGAGCAGTCGTTGCTCGACTTCGGCATCAGCCTGATGTCGCGGCCCGATACTGCGCAGGTGGTGATTGTTTTGTACCTGTTGGCGACACTTGCCGGTATCTGGATGTACCAGGATGCGCGCAAGCGTGGGCAGTCGGGGTTGTCGGTGGTTCCTTATTTGTTGGTGACGGCGATTTTTGTGTCTGTCGGGCCGTTGTTGTATCTGGTGGTGCGGGGTCTTCAATGCCGCAAGAACTCCATCGATGCCACTCAACAAGCATGATCCAGATTTTGTCTGATTTTGAGATGGCTATCGCGAGCAGGCTCGCTCCCACAGGGGGCTGTTCCGGACTCGAAAGTTGGGCACCCAGATCAAAATGTGGGAGCGAGCCTGCTCGCGAAGGCAATCTGACAGCCGCCAAAGTCACCTCGCCAGGCGCTTGAGGCCAATCACCATCCCCCCCGCCCCCAGCATCATCGCCGTCAGAAACAACGGATAGGAAACCCACCACGGCGTGCCGGCGGTCATCATGCTGAACTCGGACATGCCGCCAATGCTCGCAATCAGGTTCAACGGCAGAAACACCACGTTGATCAACGTCAGTTTGCGCAGCAGGTTATTCATGCTGTTGTTCATCAGATTGCCCCGCGCATCGATCAGCCCGGAGAACACCGTGGAGTAGATTTCCGCCTGTTTGTAGCACTGGTTATTTTCGATGATCAGATCGTCGATTAAACCAATGGCTTCAACGCTGAAGTGTTCCTTTGCCGCATGATTACGCAGCCGGGTCAGGACCGCGCCATTGCTGTGAATGGCGTTGATGTAATAGATCAGGCTTTCGCTGAGGTTGAACATTTGGATCAGATGCTGGTTCTGCATCGAGGCATTGAATTTCTGCTGCAACTCCCGGGCAACCATCTTGATCACCTTGAGGTGCCCCAGATAGTGGTGAATGTTGTTGAACAACAGGTCGAGCAACACATCCAGTGGCGTCTTCAGTGACTGCCGCGTGCCGAGGCCGCTGAGCGGCGAGTCGTCGGTGGCGATCACTAGCAGACGCCCCGGGGAAAACAGCAAGCCACAGGACGACACTTCGAAGGACAGGCTACCACCACCTGAGTAGTTTTTCGGACGCTTCCAGATCAGGAACAGGTTGTCGGGGTGGAACTCGATGCGCGACACCTCGTCGGGGTCCAGGGCCGAGGCCAGAGCGTGTTCATCGAGCTTGAAATGGCTGTGCAACAGATCCCGTTCGGCCGCATCGGGGTTACTGAATAGCATCACGTCGGCGTCTAGCCGTTCGACCGCTTGCAGGGCGCCGTGGCTCAGCTCAAAACTCTTGATCATCGGCCGCTCACCAGGCCTGACCGCGGCGTTTGAGCTCCAGCCGACGGACAAACTCTTCCAGCACCAAGGAATACAAATCGTCCTGCAAGTAGGCGTCTTCGATGCCGGCGTCCATGTTCGGGTTGTCGTTGACTTCGATCACCACCACTTTGTCGCCGGACTGTTTGAGGTCGACGCCGTAGAGACCATCGCCGATGAGATTCGCGGTTTTCACCGCCAGTTCAACCACCGCTCGCGGTGCTTCGTGAACCGCCAGGGTGCGGCATTCGCCGTTGATGTCCTGGCCTTTGGCCTTATGGTTGTAGATCTGCCAATGGCCCTTGGACATGAAGTACTGGCAGGCAAAGATCGGTTTGCGGTTGAGCACGCCAATGCGCCAGTCGTATTCGGTGTAGAAGAATTCCTGGGCCAGCAGCAACACCGAGTGTTCGAACAGTTCAGCGGTGGCTTCAAGCAAGGCTTGCTGGCTTTGGACCTTGATGACGCCCTTTGAGAAACAACCGTCGGGGATCTTCAGCACCAGTGGAAACCCCAGACGCTCGCCTACCCGCTCGAAATCTTCCGGTCGTTCCTTGTAGAGGATTTCAGTGGCGGGCATGCCCAGCTGATGGCTCTTGAGCAAATCAGTCAGATAAACCTTGTTGGTGCAGCGAAGGATCGACGCCGGGTCATCCATCACCACCAAACCTTCGCTCTCGGCTTTTTTGGCGAAGCGGTAGGTGTGGTTGTCGACGCTCGTTGTCTCGCGGATCAGGAGCGCGTCGTACTCGGCGATTCGGGCGTAGTCCTTGCGTTCAATCAGCTCGACGTCGATGCCCAGTGTCTTGCCGACCCTGACGAAGTTGTCCAAAGCCTTGGGATTGGACGGCGGTAATGCTTCTTGCGGATCGTGCAGAATGGCCAGGTCATAACGGGCCAATCGCCTGGAGCGCGGCATGCGCCAGATCTTGCGACTGAAACTGTCAAGTGCATTAGCGAACTGATCTTCCTGATCTTCACGCAACTTATGCAAGGCGCCAAACTTTACACCTTCGATGTGCCAACCATTAGTTTGACGAAACTCAACCAGCAATATCGGACAAGGAAAAACCTCGAACAACTGTCGAGCCAGATCCTGTAATGGCTCAATAGAGGTTTTGCCGAAGTACAGTGTCAGGGTAAACCCTTCGGTATCGCTGTAAAGGTGATTACTGAGGGCTTTTTCCAGGGTTTTATCCAGATCATCCAGGGCCAGGCCATACAGGGATTTGCGGGTCAGTTCGCTGATGGTCCGCACCGACGGAATAACCTTGTGCCCCCGCGCTTCGGCCAGCAGCGAGCAGTAATAACCGTGCCCGAGGTACTTGTAGCTGCGGCACAGGTTGATCACCTGAACCCGCTTGCCCTGCTCGTTGTCGCGGGTCTGTTCGAGGTATTCCTGGGCGGTGACGATGTCTTCACTGGGAAAGTAAGAGGCCCAGTCTTCCTTGCGTTCGACGATGATCGTCAACTGGCTGGAAGTTCTGATCGAGCCATTTAAATAGTTTGCAGAAGTTATTGCTGCCGGTAACGTTTGCTCAGATACTTCGCGCCAATGACCTTGTACCGCTGACATAGTGATTGATCCATTGAAGAACAAGACCTTTCCTATTAAGCACGAACTTTTACGAAAGTCCCGTTTCGTTACGCAACTTTTACGGCGGTCATATGAATCCTGTTTTTCGCTTGGCGGTAGTTGAAGACATACCGGCACTGCTGGCACTCGAACAGCAATGTTTCATCACGGACCGGCTCAACAGTCGCAGTTTTCAATGGATGATCATTCGGGCTCACGGACAACTGTTGGTGGCCCAACGTGGCGAGCAATTAGTGGGCTATGCGGTGGTACTGTTTCACCGGGGCACTTCATTGGCGCGCCTATACTCGATTGCGATCGCCCTTGATGCTCGCGGCAGTGGACTGGGCAAGCAATTGCTCGAACGTGTCGAGGCTTGCGCCATTGAGCATGACTGCGCCTACCTGCGGCTGGAAGTGCGCATCGACAATCCGACGGCGATTGCTCTGTATGAGCGCAACGGCTACCGGCGTTTCGCGCGGATTCACGACTATTACCAGGACCATGCCGACGCGCTGCGATTGGAAAAACGTATCCTCCAGCACCGCGACTCACGCAACATCAAGGTGCCTTACTACCCGCAGACCACCGAGTTCACCTGTGGCCCGGCCTGCCTGCTGATGGCCATGGGCGCACTGCAAGACGATCGAGCGCTGGAGCGCGGCGAAGAACTGCAAATCTGGCGCGAGGCGACCACGGTGTTCATGACGTCTGGCCACGGAGGCTGCAGCCCTCAAGGTATGGCGCTGGCAGCATGGCGGCGTGGCTTTCGGGTGCGGCTGCAACTGAGCATGGCCGGGCCGCTGTTCCTCGACGGCGTGCGCGATGCGCATAAAAAAGACGTAATGCGCCTGGTACACGAGGAGTTCACGGCGCAGTTGCAAGCCACCGACGTGGAGCGAATGATCGGCGGACCACTGGATCTGCCACGGTTACTGCACGATGGCGGACAACCGCTGGTATTGATCAGCAGCTATCGCCTGACCCGTTCCAAGGCGCCGCACTGGGTGATCGTCACCGATTGCGATGAAGAGTTCGTCTACCTGCACGATCCGGATGTGGATCACAGCCAGCATCGTCAGTCGATAGATTGCCAGCACTTGCCGGTCAGCCATGGGGAATTCGACAAAATGTGCAGTTTCGGGCGAGGCAAGCTGCGGGCTGCGGTGATTCTCTATCGGCGTCAGTAAACCTGTGGCGAGGGAGCTTGCTCCCATTCGAGTGCGAAGCAGTCGATTGCATGGGGGCGCTTCGCACCCCAGCGGGAGCAAGCTCCCTCGCCACAGGTTATGCGTTTTACTTCAGGCCAAGCTTGTACAGCCCCCCTTCATCTTCATCGGTCAGTACATACAAATATCCATCCGGCCCCTGCCGCACATCGCGAATCCGTTTGTTGAATTCACCCAACAACCGCTCTTCGTGAACAACTTTGTCGCCTTCGAACTGCAGGCGGATCAACTCCTGACTCACCAGCGCCCCGATAAACACGTTGTGCTGCCAGGCCTTGAAGCGATCGCCATCGTAGAAGGCCATGCCGCTCAGGCCGGGGGATTTTTCCCATACATGGTGCGGGCCCAAGGTGCCTTCGGCGGTTTCGCCCTTGGCTTCCGGGATTGGCAGGCCGGAATAGTTGATGCCGCGGGTTGCCAGCGGCCAGCCGTAGTTCTTGCCTCGTTCGATGATGTTGATCTCGTCACCGCCCTGGGGACCGTGCTCGTTTTCCCAGAGCGTGCCACTCCAGGGATTGAGCGCCGCGCCTTGCGGGTTGCGATGGCCGTAGGACCAGATTTCCGGGCGAACGCCTTTTTGCCCGACAAAAGGGTTGTCCTTCGGCACCTTGCCGTCTGGATAGATCCGCACGATCTTGCCTTGCAGTTTGTCGAGGTCCTGCGCCGTGGGCCGGTCGTTGTTCTCGCCCAGAGTGATGAACAGATAACCGTCGCGATCGAACACCAGTCGCGAGCCGAAGTGGTTGCCGACCGAGAGCTTGGGCTCCTGACGGAAGATCACCCTGAAATCCTTGATGGCCGTCAGGTCTTCCGACAACCGTCCGCGACCGACCGCCGTGCCGGCCTTGCCGCCCTCACCGCCCCCTTCGGCGTAAGACAGATAGACCATGCGGTCTTGCTTGAAGTCGGGCGACAGCACCACATCGAGCAACCCGCCCTGCCCCTTGGCCCAGACCTGAGGCACGCCGCTGAGCGGGCCCGAGAGTTTGCCGTCAGCGCTGACCAACCGCAGGTTACCGGGCCGCTCGGTCACCAGCATCCCTTGGCGATCGGGCAGAAACGCCAGCGCCCAGGGATGTTCCAGGCCTTTAACGATCGGCGTGAGCTCAAGGGTGCCCTGCTCGCTTTTTATATCCTGTGTCGGCGCCGCGAAAACGGGCGCAGTGGCTGTAAATAACGCGCTGGCACAGAAAGTGGCCAAGAGGGTTTTACGCAACATGCACGATTCCTTTTGTCGTCAAAATGGCTGGCAAGAGCTCTGTCCTGCCGTTCAACGGTAGTTGCGGTCCGAGTCCCGGGGCGGTGGATTGGGAATGAATTTCGGTTGGCTGGTGGGAGCCGGTCGATCTTGCGGATAGCGGTTGCCGATACCGCCGTTATCCAGCGTTGGCGGTCGTGGCACAGGCACCGTGCCTGGCCCGCGGATTACCGGAATGCTGGGTTGCGTGCCTTGCATGCTGTTGGGATTGGCCCGGCGAATCGGGCTGTTGTAGGGATTGTTGTGGGTGCTGCCCGGCAGGTTCTGCGCCAGCAGCAAGGGCGAGGACGGCGATGCGGCATCTGCCAGAGCCAAAGGACTCAGCACGCCACTCAATGCCAGCGCGATGACGCCGAGCACACATCGGTTCATGGGGACCTCCCTAAATGAGCGCGCCACGCTTCATGGATGAATGAAGCCACGCTACGCCCAGGGTTCGGATTTGTTAACTAAAACCTCCTTCACAAGATGTAACACGAGTTAACCGCACCGCCGATCCGCCCGCAGGACCGGGCCGCCGCCGACTGAAACTTTTGCCCTTGGGCACAGGTCACCAGAACATCAATCGACGAGATCACGACGATGGCACGGGCAATCTGGAAAGGCGCAATCAGTTTCGGTCTGGTGCATATTCCCGTGGCGCTGGTTTCGGCGACGTCTTCGCGCGGGATCGATTTCAACTGGCTCGACAGCCGCAGCATGGACCCGGTCGGCTACAAGCGCATCAACAAGGTCACCGGCAAGGAAATCACCCAAGAGCACATCGTCAAAGGGATCGAGTACGAAAAGGGACGTTACGTGGTGCTCAGTGAGGAAGAGATTCGCTCGGCTCATCCACTGTCGACCCAGACCATCGACATTTTTGCCTTTGTCGCCAGCGAGCAGATCCCCCTGCAAAACATCGACACGCCCTACTACCTGGCGCCGGACAAACGCGGCGGCAAGGTCTATGCGCTGTTGCGCGAAACCCTCAGCAAAACCGACAAGGTCGCTCTGGCCCGCGTGGTATTGCATTCGCGCCAGCACTTGGCGGCCCTCATGCCGCTGGAGTCAGCCATGGTGCTGGTGATGCTGCGCTGGCCGGCCGAAGTGCGCAGCCTGGATCAACTGGAGCTGGGCAGTGAGGTGACCAAGCCGGATCTGGCCAAAGGTGAGCTGGAGATGGCCAAACGGCTGGTGGAGGACATGAGTGCCGACTGGACGCCTGAGGAGTACCGCGACAGCTTCGAAGACAAGATCATGGCGCTGGTCGAGAAGAAGGCGAATGAAGGCAAGATCGAAGATGTCGAAACGGCGACGGGTGAAGAGGTGCGTAAAACCGCCGATGTTATCGATCTGACCGAATTGCTCAAACGCAGTCTTGGTGGCAAGGGCGGCGGTAAAACGGCCAGTAAACCGGCCACCAAAGCCAAACCTGCTGCGCAGAAAAAGCCCACGAAACGGTCGAGCGGCTGACCCTTCACTGGTACATCCATGAGTCAGGCGGTGTGAATCTCGGCCCCATCGCGAGCAGGCTCGCTCCCACATTGGCCTTGTGAACGACATAAAACAAAGGTGGGAGCGAGCCTGCTCGCGAAGGCGTCATACGCCTCAATACCAAATTCAGATCAAAACAAAAATCGTCAGCAACCCACCAAAAATCGCCCACTTCTCCAGGTAGTAGCGAGCGCGGTTACGCTTCTTGAGCGCTTTGCCGCGCAGGCGAATCTTGTAGATTTTGGCGAACAAGCGGTTGATACCACCGACCTTGTCGCCGGCATCGTTCGGCGCGCCCGCCGCCGCCATCACCGTACGGCTGAACCAGCGGTTGAACGCTGCCGCCCAGCGATATTTCATCGGCCGTTCAATGTCACAGAACAGGATGATGCGGTTTTGCGCAGTGGTGTTTTCGGCGTAATGAATGAAGGTCTCATCGAACATTACCGCTTCGCCGTCGCGCCAATGGTAGTTCTCACCGTCGACGTTGATATAGCAGCCGGCATCGTTCGGCGTTTCCAGTCCCAAGTGATAACGGTACGAACCGGCATAGGGATCGCGGTGACGGACCAGTTTCGAACCCGGCGGCAGTTCAGCAAACATCGCGGCCTTGATCGAGCCGATGCTTTGCACCAGTTCAGTCGTGCGCGGACAGAGTTTTGCGGCCGACGGATGACTATCGCCATACCATTTGAGATAGAAACGTTTCCAGCCACTTTTGAAAAACGAGTTGAAACCAACGTCGTCATATTGATTCGAACGCTTGATCTCCCCGGCCTTGAGCAGATTCTGGCCTTCGGCGCGAATCTCTTCCCAATGAGCCTGCAAAGGGCTCAAGTCGGGAAAGTCTGCCGGGTTGAGATAAGGCTTACTGGGCTTTTTCGAGAACAGATAAAGGAAGCAATTGATCGGTGCCAGAAACGTCGAGTGGTCACTTAACTGGCGGCCTAATTTGTGGCGCACCTTTCCGCGCAAGTGAACATACGCGATGGAGATGACATAAATAGCGGCAATGATAAATTTCACGGAAATCGTCACACGTCAGAAATGAACAAACTGCGTCCCGATGGCGCGTTCTTGAGCCATGCCGATGGTCGGCACAGGGTCGAAAGATGGCATTTTAGCCAAACTCTGTAACTAATAGTTAACCTTCAACTGTGAAAATGTGTCTACGTTATGAGTAGCACGGTTCGCGAACCGCTCTCCCGATAGTAGCCTCATGCCATACCACCATTCGTCGCGTATGTAAATACAGCGCCCAATATATGACGGTAACTGGCTTGGGCTTTGCAGAAGCAGAATGTAGCAGCCCCAGAACGACGTAATTCTGACGCGGCGGCAATTAAATTAACGTTTAAGGACTGCAGCGATACGCTTGGTCAGTCACCGGGAGATTTAACGTGTCAACTCTCAATGAAATCGCAGCGAACCACGCGAGAATGGCTAAGGCAAAAGAAGAAGAAGAGTCGACCGGACTGAATGAGCGACACGTTCAAATAATGGGAAGTTTCGAAATCCCATCCCTTGATGAGCAACCGCACATCCCGCTGCACCTCATCACCGGAGGGCAGGACAACCACCTCGGACAAGCCACTGGCTACTTGCTCTGAGTCTCGACCTGGTCAGGCACCGACTTGTCGCACGCCGTTCAACGTGCGGCAAAGCCAGGTTTTCAACCGCTGCCAGCGAGTCGTTTACAGCGGGCAGATAGCGACAACTTCATGGTCACTGCCTGGAGAGGTGATCTGCACGGTCCAGCCTTGCGCAAAAACCATGTCGTGATGCTCGACGATGGCACTGATGACGGGGCAAAGCTTTCTGGCTTCTTCTGGAGAGCTGTCTACCGAGATGTTGACCGAACGATCTTCGCTTGAGAACTCGGAGGCCTGAGTCAAGGCGTCGTTGCCATCCAGGATTTTGCAGAGCAATGAGGCGTTCTCAACGGACTCGTCTGTAGTGCCGGAGTAAGCACATTGAGCCGTCACAATTGTCAGTAAAAAAAACAAACCTGTTGCGTATTTGTGTCTCACTTCCATGTTCCTTGGGTTGGGAGGAAGGAATACTAATTCATGAGCCGGTCAATAGTTTTGACGGCAACCCCCTTTCCTTCCAACTACGCCCGCATGCATTGAGCGGCAAATAATCACCGGCACCACTGCGACTCACAGGGTGCGGGTGAGGGGCGCGTCTTGGGAGAGTACCAGGGGAGTATCTGCGAGCCGCTATTGATCAGGTGATGGTCAGCGGTGATGACAACGAAACGCCAGCACGCCCGCAAATCCGGCCCCTGACGAAGAAGAATAGCCCCCTCCCCACCTTCTGCTGTCACGCATGGCATGGAGAGACGAGTCTGAATTGGTGCCCACCCTGACCAAGTGCTGGCCATTCAGCAATCCATCTGAAACACACAAGGCCGGGCAAGCAGTGCTGACTTTACCCAGAGCCACGCCAAGTGTCCCGAACACAACACTGAACAAAAATAACATTGAGGTGCGATCAAAAGGAGCGCCCCTACATTTGCCCGCCCCCTGGATGAGCCACCCCATCAGACAGCCCCCGATTCTGCACAAACCGGGGCCGCACCTTGAAGAAGCGGGCGACACGTTATCGCCCACCGTACAACTGCCGTCACACTTATGCGACAATATGCTCAATGTCTGGCATGAATCCCGCCTTTATTGCCCAACAGCTTGGACACAGCGTCCAGATGCTGCTCTCGACTTATGCGCGCTGGTTGAACTCTAGCGATGATTGGGGAGAGATGGAGAGAAACTCCAGAACGCCCCAGGAATGGCCCAAGCGCCAAATGCGCAGCTCGCAACCCATTGATAGGTAAAGTAATTGATCTCCACAGCTAACATCACGATGCAGTTCGGCGCCAAGCCGCTATTCGAAAACGTTTCGGTCAAATTCGGCGCCGGTAACCGCTACGGCCTGATCGGCGCTAACGGTTGCGGCAAGTCGACCTTCATGAAAATCCTCGGTGGCGACCTCGAGCCGTCCGGCGGCCAGGTCATGCTCGAGCCGAACGTGCGTCTGGGTAAATTGCGCCAGGACCAGTTCGCCTACGAAGAATTTACCGTGATCGACACCGTGATCATGGGTCACGAAGAGCTGTGGAAGGTCAAGGCCGAGCGCGACCGCATCTACTCGCTGCCGGAAATGACCGAAGAAGACGGCATGGCCGTGGCCGAGCTGGAAACCGAATTCGCCGAAATGGACGGCTACACCGCTGAATCCCGTGCCGGCGAACTGTTGCTGGGCCTGGGTATCGGCATCGAGCAGCACTTCGGCCCGATGAGCGAAGTGTCTCCGGGCTGGAAACTGCGCGTGTTGCTGGCGCAGGCACTGTTCTCCGATCCTGAAGTGCTGTTGCTCGACGAACCGACCAACCACCTGGACATCAACACCATCCGCTGGCTGGAAAACATTCTGACCCAGCGCTCCAGCCTGATGATCATCATCTCCCATGACCGTCACTTCCTGAACAGCGTGTGCACCCACATGGCTGACCTGGACTACGGCGAGCTGCGCCTGTTCCCGGGCAACTACGACGAATACATGACCGTGGCGACCCAGTCCCGCGAGCAATTGCTGTCGGACAACGCCAAGAAGAAAGCACAGATCTCGGAACTGCAATCGTTCGTCAGCCGCTTCTCGGCCAACGCCTCGAAAGCCAAGCAAGCGACCTCCCGCGCCAAGGCGATCGACAAGATCCAGCTGGCCGAAGTCAAGCCTTCGAGCCGTGTGAGCCCGTTCATCCGTTTCGAACAAACCAAGAAGCTGCACCGTCAGGCGGTCATCGTCGAGCGCATGGCCAAAGGCTTCGATGGCAAGCCGCTGTTCAAGGACTTCAGCTTTCAGGTTGAAGCCGGCGAGCGCGTGGCGATCATCGGCCCGAACGGTATCGGTAAAACCACCCTGCTGCGCACTCTGGTCAACGAACTGACCCCGGATGCCGGTACCGTGAAGTGGACCGACGCCGCGGAATTGGGCTACTACGCCCAGGACCACGCTCACGACTTCGAAGACGACTGCAACCTGTTCGACTGGATGGGCCAGTGGACCCAGGGCGGCGAGCAAATCGTTCGCGGCACCCTCGGTCGCATGCTGTTCTCCAACGACGAGATCCTCAAGTCGGTCAAGGTCATCTCCGGTGGTGAGCAAGGTCGCATGCTGTTCGGCAAGCTGATTCTGCAAAAGCCGAACGTGCTGATCATGGACGAACCGACCAACCACTTGGACATGGAATCCATCGAGGCGCTGAACCTGGCGCTGGAGAACTACCCGGGCACGCTGATCTTCGTCAGCCACGACCGTGAGTTCGTATCGTCCCTGGCCACCCGCATCATTGAGCTGAGCGCCGACGGCGTGATCGACTTCAGCGGCACCTATGACGACTACCTGCGTAGTCAGGGTGTTTTGATGTAAGACGGCTGCAAGCTTCAAGTGAAAAGCCCTGTCCTGGTGACGGGGCTTTTTGTATTTCTGGGCCAAGGAAGTTTGTGGTGCCGAAACCTTCGCGAGCAAGCCCGCTCCCACAGTGGATCTCCAGTAGCTATCAATCTTCTGCACGCGGCCGATCCAGTGTGGGAGCGGGCTTGCTCGCGAAGAGGCCATCACTGACACCGCAAAATGAAGTTCCAGCCTGATTTGCAATCCACATTGTTAGCCTGCTTCCTTTTATTTCACACCCACGCCATGATGCAGTTCTCCTACCGCCGCCCGCGAACGAGCTCTCATGTCTGTGCAGCAGTTGCCCCCGCAAAGCTCCATGGCGATCACTCTGCAGATCGTCTCTATCGTTTTCTATACCTTTATCGCCTTCCTCTGCATCGGCTTGCCGATTGCGGTGTTGCCGGGATATGTCCATGAACAGTTGGGGTTCAGCGCCATCGTCGCGGGGCTGACCATTGGTTCTCAGTACCTGGCCACCCTGCTCAGTCGGCCCATGGCCGGGCGTATGTCGGACAGCATCGGTACCAAACGGGCGATTGTTTACGGGTTGTCGGGGATTGCGTTGAGCGGCGCGCTGACATTGCTGTCGACCCTGCTGCAAAGTGTGCCGTTGTTGAGCCTGATCATCCTGATCGCTGGCCGGTTGTTGCTGGGCATCGCTCAAGGGTTGATCGGAGTCGGCACAATCAGTTGGTGCATGGGCCAGGTCGGTGCCGAGCACACGGCGCGTTCGATTTCCTGGAACGGGATAGCCTCGTACGGCGCCATCGCCATCGGCGCGCCGCTGGGCGTGGTGATGGTCGCTGAACTGGGGTTCGCCAGCCTCGGGATTGCGCTGTCGTTACTGGCCTTGATGGCGCTGCTGTTGATCCGCAACAAACCTTCGGTGCCGGTGATTCGCAGCGAGCGCCTGCCGTTCTGGGCGGTGTTCGGCCGCATTGCTCCCTTCGGCGCGAGCCTGAGCCTGGCGTCCATCGGTTACGGCACGCTCACTACCTTTATTACCCTGTATTACGTCAGCCTTGGCTGGACCGGCGCGGCGTATTGCCTGACGGTATTCGGGGTCTGTTTCATTCTGGCGCGGTTGTTGTTCATATCCAGTATCAGCCGTTTCGGTGGCTTCACCTCCGCCATTGCCTGCATGACCATTGAAACTGTGGGGCTGGTCCTGCTGTGGCTGGCGCCCTCGACGGGTTATGCCTTGATTGGCGCAGGGCTGACCGGGTTCGGCTTGTCGCTGGTGTATCCGGCGCTGGGGGTCGAAGCGATCAAACAAGTACCCAATTCCAGTCGCGGAGCGGGTTTGAGTGCTTATGCGGTGTTTTTCGATCTGGCGCTGGCGATTGCCGGGCCGCTGATGGGCGCGGTGGCGTTGAACCTGGGGTATTCGTGGATTTTCTTTAGTGCGGCGTTGTTGTCGATAACCGGGCTCGGTTTGACCTTATTACTGAAACACCGCGCAATGGCCTAAGCCTGCCGCATATCCCCTGTGGGAGCGGGCTTGCTCGCGAAGAGGGCGTGTCAGTCGACATTAATGTGTCTGACCCACCGCATTCGCGAGCAAGCCCGCTCCCACAAGGGTTCCGGGGACATTATTGATCTGCGGTCTGCATGCCGGCGCGGGTAGGTTTGCCCAGGGCATGGGAGAAGAACCGTCCGGCTTCGGAAATCATGTTGCGGTGAATATCCTTGCGGTCGACGCCGTCGGCATCGGTGCATAGTGCCGGCATGGCGGCGATCTGTTCTTCGTTGCACGGCGCCAGGAACACGAAGTGCCCTGCCCCGGCCAGCAATTTGAAGTCCGGTGCGGTCGGCAGTTTGCGCGCAAGCGCTGCGGCGTTTTTGTCGAACGCCACCAGTTTGTCGCCATCACCGCTGTACAGCAGCACCGGCACATGCACGTCGGCCAGAGTATGGCGGCCGAACTTCAGGCTCAGCGGCGCCATCAGCAGCAAGGCATGCACGCGCGGGTCTGCCACTGGCTGCAAGTCATCACGATCGACGATCAGTTCGCCTTGCGTGTTGCAGGCATCGTGATCATCCGGGCGCTCCTGGCAATAACGGCGCAGGCGATCCAGATCCGGGGTGGCACCGGACAGGATCAACGCGGTCTCGCCGCCCGCCGAATAGCCAATCACTCCAACCTGCTCGGCATTGACGAACGGCGCAAGCATCCGGTCGCCCAAGGTCGCGGTAATGGCTTCGGAAATCTGGATCGGTCGACCATAAAGGTTGCTCAAGGTGCCGAGGCGGCTGTGGTCTTTGGAGTTGTCGCCGGGATGGATCACCGCCACCACCACAAAACCCTTGCGCGCCAATGAGGTGGCGAGGTCGTGCAGGGCCAGCGGGGTTCCGGTGTTGCCATGGGACAGCATCAGCATCGGGAAACGTCCGATGGCGACTTTGGTGTCTTCACCGGCTTCGATCGAGTAGCCCTCGAGCGTGCTGGAATGTTCCTTTTCACTGGACGGGTAAAAGGCGATGGCGCGCATCGGCTGCAAGTCCAGCGGATCAAGGAACGTCATCTCATGGAAACCGACGCTCCAGTGAGGATGCGGCGCAGGCATGGCATGCACTGAATTCAGGCTGCCCAGCAGACAAATCAGTAGCGTTGCACAAAGACGCATCATGGGATGCCCCACCTTATTACCTGACCGCAGATGTTAACCCTCGACTGCATAACCTGGGCCAGAGACTGATAACCGCCAGAAACAAAAAAACTCCGTACCTGGCCATCACGATGACCAGAATACAGAGTTTCAGGGGTATTGCCCGAGCTGTTTACGACTTTACGCAAGCCTTATGCGGCAGCAAACAATTGCTCGCTGATGTGCGCCTGAGCGTCGCTCATGGCTTTGGTGCGCACTTCATCACCGTAGGCCAGGCCATGGGCGCGGACGAACTCGATGTCGGTGATGCCGAGGAAACCGAACAGCACTTTCAAATAATCTTCGTGCGCAACACCGGTTGCTTGACCGGCATGCAGACCGCCGGCAGTCGAGACGATCACGACTTTCTTGCCGCCACACAGGCCTTCAGGGCCGGCTTCGGTGTAGCGGAAAGTCTGACCGGCTACGGCGATGCGGTCGATCCAGGCCTTGAGTTGGGTCGGGATGGTGAAGTTGTACATCGGCGCGGCAATCACAACGGCATCGGCGGCGAGGAATTCGGCCAGGGCCTGCGCGCTCAGATCGGCTTCGTGCTGTTGCGCGGCGTTGCGCAGTTCAGCGGCGGTGCCGGCGGCGACCAGGGTGGTGGCGGAGAAATGGCTGATGGCGTCGGCTGCCAGGTCGCGGTAAGTCACCACAACGCCAGGCTCGGCGGCTTGCCAGGTTTTGACGACTTCGCCGCTCAGCTGACGGGAAGCCGAGTTGTCACCCAGAATGCTCGAATCGATATGCAGTAATTTCATGTGGGATCTCCAAGGTGAGGATCGCCACCGGCGATCTAATGGAGACAATCCTACCGACGAAACCAATAGATGATTAGTCGGTAACAATGCGATAGTTTGTCCCACTGATAGAACAGTCGAGTTTAAACCATGCAAGATCTCAACGACCTCTACTACTTCGCCAAGGTGGTCGAAGCCGGTGGTTTCGCAGCGGCCGGGCGTTTGTTGGGGATTCCCAAATCGCGGTTGTCGCGACGCATCGCCGAGCTGGAAGAACGCCTGGGAGCGCGTCTGCTGCAACGCACCACCCGCCAACTCAACCTGACCGCCGTGGGCGAGCGTTACTTGCGCCATTGTCAGGCGATGCTGCTGGAAGCCGAGATGGCCGACGAAGCGGTGGCCAGCATGTCCAGCGAACCCCGAGGGCGCTTGCGAGTGTCCTGCCCCGTCGGATTGGCCCACGAAATTCTGCCTGGGGTGATCAGTCACTTCCTGGAGAAATTCCCTCAGGTTCAGCTGGAGATGATGTTGCTCAACCGTCGGGTTGACTTGATCAACGAGGGCGTCGACGTCGCCTTGAGAGTGCGGGATCTGGGTGATGAAGATCCATTGCTGGTCACCCGCCGCCTGCGTCAGGCTCAGATGCTGATGGTTGCCAGCCCTGCATTTTTGCTCGGCCGTGAAATCAATCATCCCGAAGACCTGAAAAACCTGCCCGTTCTCGGCGCTCTGGAAGCCGACCGCATGGTGCATATCCGCATGCTTGATCAAACAGGTAAAAGCTATGATCTGAGCCTGGAAGCGCGATTGGGGATCGACGATTTCATCGTACGCAAAGCCTGCACCCTCAGTGGCCAGGGTTTTACCATGCTGCCCATGATGCATTGCGAGCAGGAGCTGAAAAACGGCGAGCTGGTGCAACTGTTGCCCGACTGGTCATTGCCGGGCGGCTGGCTGCAAGCCGTCTACCCTCATCGACGCGGGGTGATGCCGGCCGTGCGCGCCTGGATCGACCATTTGATCGAATCATTCAATGCTTGTGGGGACAGACTGTTATGAAAGCGGGATTAATGAGCGAAGAGGATGTCGCGCAATACTGCCTGGCGTTGCCCGGCGCGCGGGAGGATTACAAGTGGGGTGGCGTGCGGGTGTTTTCGATTGCCGGGAACAAGATGTTCGCCTTGCAGAACCTGCGGGGACAGTCGCTGGCTTTCAAGGTCGACAAGGACCTGTTCCTGGGCCATTGCGACCGGCCGGGCATTCACCCGGCGCCGTATCTGGCTCGGGCCCAGTGGGTCATCATGGAAACGCCCTACCCGCTGGGCACCGAAGAACTGCAAGGCTTGCTGCAACGTTCCCACCAACTGGTGGTGAGCAAGTTGCCCAAGCGCACGCAGGTCGGCTTGCTGCTTTAAAGTGCTTTAAAGCAGCGCAAACAGATTAGCGCCCAGAAACAGCTGATCGATCCAGAACACCTGATGCATCAGCACGATGAGCCAGAACACCAACTGAAACGAGACTTTGCGGGTCTTGTGCCGAAACGTTTGCTGGGCCAGCAAGGCACCCGGCCAACCGCCGGCCAGCTCCACAGCGTGCAAGACATTCTCCGGCGTGCGCCAACTGTCGGCGCGGGCCTTGTGCTTGTCGCTCCAGTACAGGAAAAACGCCAGCACGCTGACGATGCCGTAGGCCGCCAGGGGAATCACCGACACCCCGTGCAGCCACAGCGACACCGAGCCAAACAACGGCACTGCGCACAGCGCAACGAACACCAGCAGTTTCAGCCGCAGGTTCTGAATGGCGCCCCCGGACTTGCGTCCGGGGTTGTTGTTGCGCGCACTGGAATCGTTCATGGCTTGACTGCTGTCCAGTCGACCCAGCCGAACTGCCAGGTGGCCAGGATCACCAGACCGAACGCAATGCGATACCAGGCGAACGCCGCGTAACTGTGGCTGGCGATAAATTTGAGCAAGCCCCGAACGGCGATCATCGCAAAGATAAACGCAGTGACGAAGCCAATGGCGAACACCGGAAAATCAGCCGGCACAAACAGGTTGCGGTATTTGTAGCCCGAGTACACCGCCGCGCCGACCATGGTTGGCATGGCGAGGAAGAATGAGAACTCGGTGGCCGTCTTGCGCGACAACCCGAACAGCAGACCGCCAATGATCGTCGAGCCGGAACGCGAGGTCCCCGGAATCATCGCCAGGCATTGGGCGAAGCCGACTTTCAGGGCGTCTTTCCAGGTGATGTCATCGACACTTTCAGCATGCACTTCATGTTGACGGCGTTCAGCCCACAACATGACGATCCCGCCCACGACCAATGCGGTGGCCACGGTAATCGGGTTGAACAGGTACTCGTGAATCAAGTCGGCGAAAATCACCCCCAATACCACGGCCGGCAGGAAGGCAATCAACAGGTTCGCGGTAAAGCGTCGAGCGCTGGGCTGCGTCGGCAAACCGATGACCACGTCGAAGATCTTGCGGCGAAACTCCCAGACCACCGCCAGGATTGCCCCGAGCTGAATGATGATATTGAAGGCCATGGCCCGCTCGCCCCCAAAGTTGAGCAAGTCCGCCACAATGATCTGGTGCCCGGTACTGGAAATGGGCAAGAACTCCGTCAACCCTTCTACAACGCCTAAAATCAATGCCTGAAAGGCCGTCCAAAGATCCATCAATCCCCCAAGAAGCAATGCCCCAGGCACGCCCCGTTAATATTTTTTGAGCGTTCACTGCGATCAGCGTAGCTGACATCCCGCGCGCACAAAGATCCCCACAAAACCGTAAAAATTCCGTGAAAACCAAACTGGAACTCAGGTTTTTTCGCGCGGGGCCGAAATCCTATCAGACACGCCCTGTTTTCGCTGCCGCGTAATAGGACCTGAGTCGCATAGGCCCGATCGGCAAAGTGTGGTTGGATGCTGGCGATCGTTTATTACAAGAACAAGAAACCGGAGTAACAGCGTTATGAACAGCTTGCGCAGTGTGTCGATCAGCCGACGCTTGTGGCTCATCTTGATCGTAGCCGTGGTGATGCTATTGACGTTGGGCGTGTTGATGCTCAAGCAGATTCACGACGACCTCTATCATGCCAAGGCTCAGAAAACCCAGCATGTGGTGCAGACGGCCAGTGGCATCCTGACCTACTACCACAGCCTGGAAACCGCCGGCACCCTCACTCGCGACGCCGCGCAAAAACAGGCACTGACTGCCGTGCGCGGTTTGCGCTACGACCAGAACGATTATTTCTGGATCAATGATCTGACGCCCGTCATGGTCATGCACCCGACCAATCCCAAACTTGAAGGTCAGAATCTCTCGACGATCCGCGACCCTGACGGTTTCGCGCTGTTCAACGAGATGGTCGCCATCGCCAAGGCCAAGGGTGCCGGCATGGTCGATTACCGCTGGCCGAAACCGGGCGCCAGCGCGCCGGTGGAAAAAACCTCCTACGTCAAACTGTTCGAGCCCTGGGGTTGGGTGATTGGTTCGGGCGTATACATCGATGACATGCAGGCCGAGTTTTATGCGCAGGTCTGGAAGGCGTCTTTCGTGGGCCTGGTGATCGCCCTGATCATGGCGTTGCTGGTGATCATGATTGCCCGCAGCATCGTGCGTCCGCTCCAGGAAACCGTGAACGCCATGGCCAACATCGCCAGTGGTGAAAGCGATCTGACCCGTAGCCTCGATACCCACGGCCAGGACGAAGTCACGCAACTGGCCCGGCACTTCAACGCCTTTACCGCCAAACTGCGCCTGGTGATCAGTCAGCTGCAAACCTCCGCCAGCGCGTTGGGTCAGTCTTCCAGCGAACTGGGCAACGATGCCGCGCAAGCCCAGCAACGCAGCCAACAGCAATCCCAACAAATGGAACTGGTGGCAACCGCGATCAACGAAGTGACCTACGGCGTGCAGGATGTGGCCAAAAACGCCGAGCACGCGGCCAGCGAAATGCGCAATGCCGAGTCTCAGGCGCAACAGGGGCAGGTCAATATCGACGGCAGCCTGCAGCAGATCGACAAGCTGTCGTCGACCATCGATCAAGCCGTCGAAGTGATTCGTACGCTGGCCGCCGAAAGCACACAAATCGGCAGCGTTCTGGAAGTGATCCGCTCCATCGCCGAGCAAACCAACCTGCTCGCCCTCAACGCCGCCATTGAAGCTGCCCGGGCCGGCGAGCAAGGTCGCGGGTTTGCGGTGGTCGCCGATGAAGTGCGGCTGCTGGCCCAGCGCACCCAGAAGTCCACGGCGGAAATCCAGTCGATGATCGAACGCCTTCAAAGCCATTCCGAAGCGGCGGTCAAGGTGATTGGCGACAGCAGCCGTGCGTCGCAGCTGACTATCGAACAGGCCGGCCTGGCGGGCGCCAGCCTGAATGCCATCGGCCAGGCCTTGCGCAACCTCAACGGGTTGAACGCTTCGATTGCCAGTGCGACCTTGCAACAGGCCCATGTGGTGGAAGACATCAATCAGAACGTCACCCAGGCAGCCGGGTTGTCCCACAGCACGGCACTGGCGGCCGAACAGTCAAGCGTGGCCAGCGTTCACCTCAAGGAACTGAGCGAACAGTTGAACGGGTTGCTGAAGCAATTTCGGGTCTGATCAATTCAGTAGGGGCAACTGGCCCGGCCAGCCCGGAACACCAGTCGCCCCCATCGCGAGCAGGCTCGCTCCCACGTTGGATCGTTGTCGAACACAAAGCCTGTGTCCTCTAAAGATCTCCTGTGGGAGCGAGCCTGCTCGCGATGAACGATGACGCGATTTTTCCGGGTACAATTCGCCCCCCTCATTTTTACGACACCAAGGAACTCCCATGTCCGGGCTTGAACTGTTTGCTGCCGCCCTCGGCGTGATTGCCGTCTGGTTGACGGTCAAACAGAACCCTTGGTGCTGGCCGATCGGCCTGGTCATGGTGCTGCTGTATAGCTGGATTTTTTTCGAGGTGAAGCTGTATTCGGACATGTTGCTGCAAGTGATCTACGCCGCGTTGCAGCTCTACGGCTGGTGGCAGTGGACTCAGGGGACCGCGACTCATGGTAGGCGGCAGGTCAGCCTGCTCGATGGAAAATCCATCGCGCTCGGTCTGGCCGTGGGCGCAGCCGGCAGTTTGTTGCTGGGCGCCGCAATGGCTCACTGGACCGATGCCGCCCAGCCTTGGCTTGATGCGGCGTTGACCGGTTTCAGCCTCGTGGCGCAATTATGGATGGCGCAAAAACGTCTGCAATGCTGGCCCCTGTGGCTCGCGCTGGACATCATCTTTGTTGGTCTCTTCATCTATAAAGCGCTGTACCTGACCGCCGGCCTCTATGGGGTATTCGCGTTGCTGGCGGTGCATGGCTGGCGGACATGGCGCGCCGACCCGGCGTTGCGCACATGAAAGTGCTGGTACTCACGGGGCCTGAATCCAGCGGCAAGAGCTGGCTGGCCGCCGAACTGCAACAGCAATTCGGCGGTGCTCTGGTAGGCGAATACGTGCGCTGGTTCATCGAGCAGGAGGCGCGAGACACCTGCCCGGACGATATTCCTGAAATTGCTCGCGGTCAGCTGCAATGGGAGGATGATGCTCGCGCCCTTGGGCCGCCGTTGCTGATTCTCGACACTCACCTGCTGAGCAACATGCTCTGGAGCCAGACCCTGTTTGGCGATTGCCCTACCTGGCTCGAACAGGCGCTGCTGGCTCGGCACTACGACTTGCACTTGCTGCTGTCGCCCGAACAGGTCGACTGGACCGATGACGGTCAGCGTTGTCAGCCCGAACTGGATGAACGCCGGGCTTTTTTCAGCGCCACTCAGGCGTGGCTGGAGCAGCATCGACAGCCTGTTCAAGTGCTTGAGGGTGATTGGACCGAACGCCGGCTTCGGGCATTGCAAGCCGTCGCGTTACTGCTCGAACACTGATCTGCCCTATTTGGGCCAATACCCCATGCCAAGGCGGGACCTGTGGGAGCGAGCCTGCTCGCGATTGGGCCTTCACATTCAACATCTATGTTGACGGTCAGACCGCTATCGCGAGCAGGCTCGCTCCCACAAGGGATTGGGCTTAACTTACTGGCACTCTCCTCCAGCATTTGTTGCAAAATTTTTGCAAATACGTCCGTTTCTGAAACACGCGTCCCCTCTCAAACAGCCCGTTTCAACGCTGGTCATCGTCTTGTCATGCGATGTGTTAAAGCGCCGATACATCCCCGCACAAAGCTTGGATCCAGAGTGTTTGCGATCCTTTATCACATTGCCGCCCCGGCGGTTGTCTCAGACCTGAAACAGCACCCTCCATCGATCCACTCGCCTTGATCGATAACCCTCTGAATCAAAACAATAATCAAAAACCGGCACAGCTTTCGCTCACTCCTTCACAACGCTGATTTAGGACCAGCCCACAACAAAGAAGGAATTGCCGCCGTGGGGACATTTGATAACAGCATCTATAGCCTCCTACTGATCGGATGCGCACTGGGCTCAAGTTTCAGCCTGCCCGTACAGGCCGACAACGGCATCATTATTATCAAACGTGATGTCCAACCGCGCATGGCAACGCGTCCGCCGGTGGCTCCCGACCCTAGCCCCACGACCGCCAATGCCAACCCGTCCAAACAAATCCTCAGGCAAACGAATGAGTTGAGCGACGGCGACTTTGCCAACGTCGCCAGTGGTGCAGGTATCTCCCGCCTGGTCACTCAAAACACCAATAACCTGGGCGGCAATCTCACCAATCAGACCCAGCTTTCCAACCTCCCCGCTGGACGTTCGGGCAATTCGGGTAACGGTATTTCCAATATGGTCAATTCCAACATCCAGCAAGGCCTGGGTGCTCTGAGAGTTGTAACGGGAGACCGTTGAGATGAATCGTACGCTGCTGATGATTGCCATGTTTTGCAGTGCATCGACCTTTGCCCAACCTCCCGTCATCAATAACGCCGAAATCGACGGTTCGGGCATGCAGCACCAAGGCAACCTCTCGGTCAACCAGGCTGCGGGCGATCAGCAGCAACAGGCCAACGCCCGAGCCATCGCCGTTGGCAACAACGCCAGTGCTACCACACAGATTCGCCAACGGTTGCGTACGCAGGTCGACCCCAGGATCGATGCTCGATCCAGCATTCAAGGCGACTCCTTCAGCCACGGCAACGGCGTACTGGGCGTCAACCAGAGCGCGGGCGCCAGCAACCAGCAAGCCAATGCCCTGCGGATAAGCATCAGCACACAGCCGCAAAGTATCGACGACAGCGTCCTCATGCAGCAGAACGTGGCGCTGATCAACAACTCCGATCCAACTGACTCTGCACCAGGCAATCGCCAGGTCGCTACCAGCGATCAGGCCTTCACCGGTAGCCGTGGGGTGATCCAGTTGAATCAGAGCGCCGGGGTGGGAAACCGAACGGCCAATACCCTGAGCGTACGGGTCTCGGATTGACCCAAACAGGTAGAAACAACACTTAACCTAAAATAAGTACGGAGAATCACCATGAAACCTTCGATGGCACTAAAGCCTCTGGTTTTCGCAATTGCTGCGGTCATGGCTGTTGCTGTACAAGCGAACGATTGGCGTGACAATGACCACCACCATGGCCACAACAACGGCCATCACACCCCTCCTCCAACAAAGATCCCTGTCTATGCGACTGCCAATGCGTGGGATAACCAGAGCAGTACCGGCAACCGCATCCGTAACGAAGGGACTGTCAACGAAGCTGAAATGACCAGCTCTGCCACAGGCGCCAGCGGCAACGTCGGCGTCAACGTGGCAGCAGGTAGCGGCAACCAACAAGACAACGCGTCCGCTATCGCCAATGCTGCCTCAAACTCCAGTCAAGACAACAGCTTCGTGTTCGGCACTGCCACAGCCACCGCCGACGTCACGCAATACAGCAACAATAACAGGGTCAACAACTTCGGCAGCACAGCCTCTGCCGTGATGGGCGGATCGGGTAATGGCGGCAGCGGTAATATGGGTATCAACATTGCTGGTGGCGACCTTAACCAACAGAAAAACACCATGGCAATTGCCAACACCAATGCCCCACTTGGTAACGCAACAGCCACCGCCTCTGCCGATCAACAAGGTCCTGGCCTGGTAGTGAATAACAACGCCGATCGGACGTATCGCCTGGATACGATGACAGTCAGCAACTCGGCCAGCGGTAGTTTCTCTCGCGATAAGTCATCCGAGGCTAGCGGCAGTAAAAGCGCTTCTTCTAGCTGGGACGCGAGCGGTTCCAGGAGCTTTGATGCCAGCGGTTCCAAAAGCGTTGATATAAGTGGTTCTAATAGCAGTAATGCGAGCGGCTCTAACAGCAGTACTGCGAGCGGTTCTTCGAGTGCTTCTTTGAGTGCTTCCTTGAACGCTACTTTGGACGCTAATGCAGCGGCTGCCAGTTCCGTTACCTTCAATAATGGCAATGGCGATCGCACCCGCAGCAGGACTGCCGACGCATCGCTTAACGCATCGATTGACGCAACGCTTGACGCATCGAGAGACAGATCGTACGACAGATCGCGCGACTCTTCGTACGACAGATCGCGCGATTCCTCGTACGACAGATCGTACGATAAATCGTACGATAAATCGTCCGCCTCCTCGTACGAAAAATCGGGCAGTAAATCGTCCGAATCTGCGTACGACAAAGCGAAAAGCTACAGTGAAAGCAGCTCATATGATTTGAGCAACACCTATTCCTATCAAGTGCTGACTCCAACTGGCTGGGCAAACCCTGTGACCAACACTGCGGCCCTGAACGGTTCGGTGAATGGTGGCAGTGGCAACCTGGGCGTCAACGTGGCTGCCGGTGTGGGTAACCAACAAAGCAACTCGCTGGCCATTTCCAACAACTCATTCTAATTGCTGTCTCTGGAGGCCCCCTTACGGGGGCCTGTTTCAACACAACCAGAAGGCGTCCTACCATGCGCATTATCGCCTTGGCATTTTTGCTTTGCGTGGCCTGCGTGAGCGAGGCTGCACAAATGCCGCTTTCCGTCCTGCCGGGCGGCGCGGTGGTGTATAAGCCGATCCAGAGCATGCGCGAGCGTAAATTTGCCGACCTGGTGCAACAGAAAACCGACTTCAGTTGCGGCGCCGCTGCGCTGGCGACCATATTGCGCCAAGCCTATTGGCTGGACGTGAATGAAGAACAGATCATCGAAGGCATGCTGTCACACTCCGATCAAGATCTTGTCCGCGTCCAGGGCTTCTCCATGCTCGACATGAAGCGTTACGTGGAAAGTATCGGCATGCGGGCCCGTGGCTACCGGGTAGCGCCGCAAATGCTGAGCGAAATCAGAATTCCGGTGGTGGTACTCATGGATATCCGTGGTTACAAACATTTTGTGGTCATGCAAAGAGTCCATAAGGGCTGGGTCTATATCGGAGATCCGGTACTCGGTCATAAACGCTACAAAGTCGACGACTTTGTAAAAGGCTGGAACGGCATCATCTTTGCCGTCATCGGTCAGGGCTACGACAAAACCAATGCGTTGCTCGACCCACCCCTGCCACTGACCGCCAAAAACCGCATCAACACCTTCGCCCCGGTGCGAGACGCAGAGTTGATGGATTTCGGATTCATCCAAAGCGACTTCTTCTAATGACAAGGAGCACGACGCTCCGGGAGCATCCAATGAAGACTCCAATGTGGCTGGTCGTGGTTTGCCTGGCCGCCAGCCTGCCGACCCAGGCACAGACATTCAAACCCATTGAACTGAAGGATCAGGAATTGGCGACCCTGCGCGGCCGCTATGTCATGCCGGGGCGGGTCATCAGTTTCGGCATTGTCATGACCAGCACTTGGCAAAATGCCAACGGTGAAGTGATCGGGGCAACGTCCTCGATGCAAATTCAACAATCAACCATCAAGCCACAGTTCTATGTGTCGATGATCAACGAAAAAGGTGATGGCTCAGCGCGTTCGCAAGGCACCGGTACCGTCACTGGCGGCAGCGGCCTCAACAGCACCGAAGGCGTCACTCAAGTCGTGCGTGCTGCCGGCGACCATAACACTGCCTACAACAACGTTGAAATCAACGTCACAAAAGCTAGCCAAGCGCCAGCAACGCAACAGCAGGGCCAGGCGTTGGCCGCAGGCTCGACGTTGGTCGGCGCCAATGGCGCGGGCTCGTTGAGCGTTTCCTCGACCGGCACGGGTGTGCAACTCAACATCGTGGGCAACAACAACCAGGGCAGTACCGTACAACGCCTGGCCCAGGGCGGGCTGATGCAGAACACGACTTTGCTCGGCGGTGGTAACCAGGTCAACAACCTCACATCCTTCAATGTCGTGCTGCGTGACAATGCGACAACCGGGTCGCTGAGCGGCAACCTGGACCAGCTCAAAGGTCTTCGCACTCAAGGATTCTGATCTACGCTCAGTGTCACCCGATGTAGTCAGAAGGGACGGCTAACCCATGCACCGATCGTTGACGTTCAGAGCTATCGTTTGTTTGAGTAGCCTGGCCCCGACCACACTGCTATACGCAGCAACGGACCCCCAGGTTGAAGCACTAAAACAAGAACTCATGGAGTTGAAACAGCGTTACGAAGTACAACAGAACGCGCTGATGGTACTCGAGCAACGCGTTCGCCAAGTCGAAGAAGCACCTGCGACTCCTGCTCCCAAACGCCTGACCAAATCCCCCGCAGAAACGCCCAGGAGTGGTCAGACGGTGGCCGCCGGTGCGCCGGGAACCACGGGCAGTTCATACGGCCAATCGCTCCAGGAGGATTCGGAGCCTGCGCAAAGCGTTTCCAACCTGTATGACGAAGCCAGCGGCTTCTTCGGTGGCGGCAAGTTCAGCGTCGAAACCGGCCTGACCTATACGCACTACGATACCCGTGCATTGGTACTCAATGGCTTCCTGGCACTGGACGCAATTTTCCTCGGTAACATCAACCTCGACCGTATCAAGGCGGATAACTGGACCCTGGACCTGACCGCCCGCTACAACGTGGCACAACGTTGGCAGTTCGACATCAATGTCCCCGTGGTTTATCGCGAATCAACGTATTCCTCCGGTGGCGCCGGTGGCGCAGGACCGGTGACGTCGGACGCAACCGTTACCCGCGACCCGACCATCGGCGATGTGAACTTTGGCGTTGCCTACAAGTTTCTGGATGAGTCGGCCAATCTGCCCGACGCGGTCTTTACACTGCGCCTCAAGGCGCCGACCGGTAAGGACCCTTACGGCATCAAGCTGGTCAATGACCCGAACAACGATAACCTCTCGGTACCCGAGGACTTGCCTACCGGCAATGGTGTCTGGTCGATCACCCCGGGGCTCTCGCTGGTCAAGAGCTTCGACCCGGCCGTGCTGTTCGGCAGCCTGGCCTACACCTACAACATGGAAGACTCTTTCAGCGACATCAGCCCTCAGGTCAACTCCAAGGTGCCCGGGGACGTGAAACTGGGCGATTCCTGGCAGGTCGGCGCCGGCATTGCATTCGCCTTGAACGAGAAGATGAGTATGTCGTTCTCGTTCACCGATCAGTTCGCCCGCAAGAGCAAGATCAAGCCGGACGGTGGCGATTGGCAATCGATTTCCAACAGCGATTACAACTCGGCCAACTTCAACATCGGCATGACCCTGGCAGCAACCGATAACCTGACGATCGTTCCCAACCTGGCCATCGGCCTGACCGACGACTCGCCAGACTTTTCCTTCAGCCTGAAATTCCCGTACTACTTCTAACCGTTTTCCCCCTATGGAAAAGGCCCGCTGCGATGAATGTCGCAGCGGGCCTCTTCGTTTCACCGCGCCCTAGCGGATTTGGTGCTTATGCAGCAATCGGTAAAAAGTCGGCCGCGACACGCCCAGGACTCTGGCGGCGACGCTCAGGTTATCGCTGTGCCGGTTCAACACATCGCACAGCGCCTGACGCTCGGCGCGGGTCTTGTAGTCTTCAAGGGTGCCCATCGGCGTAGCGGTGATGTGTTGACTGATCAACCCCAGGTCTCGCGCCTCGATCTGCCGTCCTTCGGCCAGAACCAGCCCGCGCCGTACCCGGTTGGCTAACTCACGGACATTGCCCGGCCAGTCGTGCTTGCCCATGGCGATCAGCGCGTCCTCGCTGAAGCTGCGAGGACGACGGCCGGTTTCCTGGCTGTAGAAATGGGAAAAGTGGTTGGCCAGCATCGAGAGATCGCCATGGCGTTCACGCAGCGGCACGGTGATGACTTGCAAGACATTCAAACGGTAATACAGATCTTCGCGAAAGAGTTTCTTCTCAATGGCCGCTTCAAGGTCGACGTGCGTTGCCGCCAATACCCGCACATCCACCGGAATAGGCTGGTGCCCCCCTACACGCTCAATGTGTTTTTCCTGCAGGAAGCGCAGCAGATTGGCTTGCAGTTCGAGGGGGAGATCACCGATTTCATCGAGAAACAGCGTTCCGCCGTTGGCCGCCTCGATCCGTCCGACCTTACGCTGATGAGCGCCGGTAAAGGCCCCCTTCTCGTGGCCAAACAGTTCGGACTGGATCAAGTGTTCGGGAATCGCGCCGCAGTTGATCGCCACGAACGGTTTGCTGTGACGCTGGGATTGTCGATGCAGGGTGCGAGCGACCAATTCTTTGCCGGTCCCGCTTTCGCCGCGGATCAGCACCGGGGATTCGGTGGGTGCCAGTTTGCTCAGCAGTTTGCGCAGTTCGCGAATCGGTTTGCTGTCGCCGAGCAGTTCGTGTTCAGGCTGATCGATATGAACCGTGCCTTGGCCGCGCAGGCGCGCCATGCCGAAGGCGCGGCCCAAGGTGACCTGAACCCGTGAAACATCGAACGGCAGGGTATGGAAGTCAAAAAACCATTCGCAGACGAAGTCCCCGACATTTTGCAGTCGCAGGACTTCTTGATTCAGCACCGCAATCCACTCGGTACCGCTACGGCTGATCAATTCCTTGACGGCTTCCGGGCGCTCCAGATGAAAGGGCTGCAATCGGAACAGGCCGACATCGCAGGTTCGTTCGGTGGCGTTTTCCAGGGTACAGCTATCAACATCCCAACCCACGGCGCGTAAACCCGGCAACAGACGGTGGCAGTCGTCGCAAGGATCCACTACTAAAAGACGTCGCAAGGCAGGCGCTTCGATCATGACTGTTCCTTGACGCCAAATTTTAGGAAATATTATTAAAAACAGTCATTTGGCGGGCTTCGTTGTAACACTAGCAAGATTTTGACGCAGGCTTGTATCGATTGCTTATAGGGCTGTTTGCTTATTAGTTATAAGAAATCAATTGGTTAGTTACCTAACGAGTTGAACCTTTCATTCAGCTTTCAGAAACAGCCTGAATATCGAATCAATCAAAGAAAGTTGAAATTTCTTTTGATTGTGTGTGACCCAACCCCCACTTGCGGGCATCAGTACAAGTAACCAGCCGAACGGTAAGCCCAACCGACGGCATATCACTTGATTGGGCATACAGAGAGAAAACCCCATGAACGCCCCGCTCCGTATCAACGAAGCACTTTTGATTGCCGACCGCGCATTCCAACCCTTTCAATGCGTGGCCTGGGCACCACAAGACGGTAATGGCGAGCTCAGCCTGACTATCATCGATCGCACTAGTACTCGTATCGGCCGTAAACAAATTCCAAGCAGTGCCTATTCCGATCCAGCGCAACTCGAACACGTGCTGGAAGAAGCCCGTGCCGAGTTGAGCCAGGAAGGTTACACACTGCAATCGTGGTCCATGCCGCACTAAGCGTTTTCGCGGATTGCCGCCCGGCAATCCGCGCCCCCACTTCCTCTTAGTTGACGATTTTCTACAGTCAATGCGCGACACCACTCACCTGTTTTAACTTCTAACCCGCCATATTACTTGGCAGGCTTGGCAATGGTTCGAAAAGACATTGTTCTGGCACAAAACGCGCTTCCTCCAGCTCATGAAAACAGTTGTGCGCCGAGTCATTCAGGGGTTGAATGTTTTGCTCAGGCAGTCGCCATCCGGGAACCGGATTAAGGACGGCTGGCAAGGAGATGCATGCATGTCACCCCAGACTGCTTTTGCCTTACCTGCAACCGTGAATGGTGCCGAACGGCTCGATACGAATTTCGCTGGCACCGGCAAGACTCAAGTGTATTTCGCCGGCAGTCTCTCCAGCATGACCAATGGGGTTGCGATTGACCACGTCGGCCGGTTGTTGGTGGCGGCAAAGGTCGGTACGCCGGGCGGCCAACGCTTTGGCCTGGCCCGCCTGCTTGCAGATGGTTCGGCGGATCTGGAATTCGGCAAAAAAGGCAGCATCAGCGGCCAGTTCGCACTCGGCTTCGAGGCCATGGCTGGCAAGGTACGGGCATTGCCCAACGGGCACATTCTGGTGGCCGGCCTGCACTACGAGAATGCTCACCGTACGCTTCCCGCCCTGGCGATGTTTGATCAGCAAGGCTGCCCGGTCCAGGGTTTTGGCGACAATGGACGTTGCGTGGTGCGCCTTGCGGGTAATCTTTCCCTGGGTGCTCGCGACGCCTGGTTACCGCCCGGCGTGCCGAGCGCCGAAGCCTGTGATGTCTGCGTGCAGGACGACGGTCGAATCCTGCTGCTGGCCAATCATTACTTCGAACCGACCGATCACGTCGGCATGCTGATACGACTCAACGCCGACGGCTCGCTGGACGACAGCTTCAACGGTCGCGGCTTCGTCATGGTTCGGCACTTGTTGATGAACACCTGGCTCAGCAGCCTGATGGTGCAACGCGATGGTCGGATCCTGGTGAGTGGCTCAATCAATTTTCCCGAGGAAGGTCTGCTGGCGCGCTATCACCCGGACGGCCGACTGGATGACAGCTTCGCCGTGGATGGTTTCATGACCTTCAAGGCACGGGAGCACAGCGCTCAGATCAACCAGATCGTCCAGCATGAAAATGGTGACTTGCATTGTTTTGGCAGCAGTCGCGACCCGATGCTCTGCCTGTCTCTGAAAGTTCACAGTAATGGCCGACCCGATATTCATTGCAACGGTGGCAAGCCAAAGCTTTTAGGCGTCGGCCGCAGCAGTTGCCGCTGGACCGCCGCCGAGACTCAACCGGATGGACGTGTGCTGACAGTTGGATCGATGGTCGGCGGGATCGAAGCCGATTTCATTTTTGCCCGATATTTACCCAGTGGGCAGCTGGATCGCAGTTTTGCCAAGGGCATTGGCTGGTGTCGCACACGCCTGGGTCGCGGTTCGCATACCGCTACTTCATTGGCGATTCAGGCCGACGGCTGCATTGTCATAGGCGGCTACTCACTGGACGGAAACTGCCGCGCGATCGTCGCGCGTTATCAGTGTTAGGCCAACGTCATTTTCCTGCACTTGATCTTCTGTTCTTCTTACGGCAAGTTGCGCGCTTCTTAATACAAGGAGTAGCCGATGTCCGGTTCAATGGCCCAGGCCTTCGCGCACAACTTTCTCGGGCACTCACCTCGTTGGTACAAGGCGAGCATTGTCGGCTTCCTGATTCTCAACGCCCTGGTGTTGTGGACGGTCGGACCGGTGGCGGCCGGCTGGTTATTGGTGCTGGAGTTCATCTTCACCCTGGCCATGGCGCTCAAGTGTTACCCGCTCATGCCCGGTGGCTTGCTACTGGTCGAAGCGCTGCTGCTGAAAATGACCACACCCCAGGCTCTCTATGATGAGCTGGTGCACAACTTTCCGGTGATCCTGCTGCTGATGTTTATGGTGGCAGGCATCTACTTCATGAAAGACCTGCTGCTGTTCCTGTTTTCGCGCCTGTTGTTGGGGGTTCGCTCCAAGGCCCTGCTGGCATTGATGTTCTGTTTCCTGTCAGCGTTTCTGTCGGCGTTTCTCGATGCGCTGACCGTGACGGCAGTGATTATCAGTGCATCAGTGGGGTTCTATACGGTGTATCACCGCGTCGCCTCGGGCAACGACCCGCGTCAAGACAGCGAAATCAGCGATGACCGGCACCTGCCCACACTCCACCATGCCGACCTCGAACAGTTCCGCGCTTTCCTGCGCAGCCTGCTGATGCACGGTGCTGTGGGCACGGCGTTGGGTGGCGTGTGCACGCTGGTTGGCGAGCCGCAGAACCTGCTGATCGGCCATGAGATGGGGTGGCACTTCGCCGATTTCTTTTTGAAGATCGCCCCGGTGTCGCTGCCGGTGCTGGCAGCCGGCCTGGTGACTTGCGTGCTGCTGGAGAAACTGCGCTGGTTCGGCTATGGCACGCTGCTGCCAGACAACGTGCGTACGGTGCTGGCCAACTACGCCGCCGAAGACAACGCCGAACGCACTGCACGTCAGCGCGCTGCGTTGCTGGTTCAAGGGGTGGCGGCGCTGATTCTGATTGCCGGCCTCGCGTTTCACGTCGCCGAAGTCGGCCTGATCGGTTTGATGGTGATCGTGCTGATCACTGCGTTCACCGGCATTACTGACGAACACCGTATTGGCAACGCGTTCAGGGATGCGATGCCGTTCACGGCGCTGTTGGTGGTGTTTTTCGCAGTGGTGGCGGTGATTCATGATCAGCAACTGTTCACGCCGCTGATCCAGTGGGTGCTGGCGCTGCCGGCAGATCAACAGCCGGGCATGTTGTTTATTGCCAATGGCTTGTTGTCGGCCATTAGCGACAATGTGTTCGTGGCGACCATTTACATCACCGAAGTGAAACAGGCTTTCATCTCCGGCCACATGAGCCGCGAGCACTTTGAAACCCTGGCCATTGCGATCAATACCGGCACCAACCTGCCAAGCGTGGCGACACCCAATGGTCAGGCGGCGTTCCTGTTCCTGCTGACCTCGGCGATTGCACCGCTGATTCGCTTGTCGTATGGGCGAATGGTGTGGATGGCGCTGCCTTACACCGTGGTGATGGGCGTGTTGGGCTGGTATGCGGTGAGTTACTGGCTGTAACGCTGAACAAAATGTGGGAGCGGGCTTGCTCGCGAAGGCGATGTGTCATTCAACAACAATGTTGAATGTGACGGCCTCTTCGCGAGCAAGTCGAATCGTCGCACCGCCGCTCCCACATTGGTTTTGTGTCGTTATCGAGGAAGGATGTACTTCTCAATCGCCTGGGCCGCACCGTCTTCGGTATTGGCCCCGGTCACCACGTCGGCCTGACGCTTCACCGCCTCCTCCGCCTGCCCCATGGCGATCGACAACCCGGCGCTATGAAACATCGCCGGGTCATTGCCGCCGTCACCCATGGCGGCGGTCTGTTCCAGCGGCACCCCGAGAAACTCGGCCAGTGTCGCCAATGCCTCGCCCTTGTTCGCCAGCATCGCCGTCACGTCCAGATAGATCGGTTGCGAGCGCGAAACCTGCGCCTGCCCTTCGACCTTGGGCAGCAACTGCGCTTCCAGTTCGATCAACAGTTCGGCGTTGTTGCTGGCCGCGACGATTTTGTCGATGCGTGCCAGGTGAGGCTCAAAACTCTCGACCACCACCGGCGGATAACCCAGGCCGTGCTGCTCTCGCGGGACCATCGGGCCATACGCATCTTTCAGCAGCCAGTCGCCACCACTGAACACCCAGACTTCAATGTCCGGCTGATCGGCAAACAGCGTCAACGCCGTCAACGCTGCCGTGACCGGCAAATAATGCGCCACCAGCAAACTGCCGTCCGGGTTGACGATTGTGCCGCCATTGAAGGCCGCCGTCGGCAGATCGATACCCAGGGCTTCGATCTGCTGCAACATGGCTTTGGGCGGTCGCCCGGTCGCCAGGCTGAACAGCACACCGGCCTCGCGCAAGGCGCGGACTGCTTCGATCGTGCGCTGACTGAGGCTGTGATCAGGGAGCAGTAAAGTGCCGTCCATGTCACTGAGCAGAAAACGGATGGGTTGTTGCGTTACGTCACTCACCGACGCTGTGCCAAACACGGCCGTCGCGGGTCAGCAACTCGTCAGCGGTCTGTGGTCCGTCTTCGCCGGCCGCATAGTTCTCCACCGTTGCGTCCTGCTCCCAGGCGTCGAGGAATGGCTGCACGGCGCGCCAGCCATTCTCGATGTTGTCGGCACGCTGAAACAGCGTCTGATCGCCAGTCAGGCAGTCGTAGATCAAGGTTTCATAGCCAGTGGACGGCTGCATCTCGAAGAAATCCTTGTAGGCAAAGCCCAGTTCGATATTGGCCATGTTCAACGCCGGCCCCGGCCGCTTGGCCAGCAGGTCGAACCACATGCCTTCGTTGGGTTGAATCTGGATCCGCAGATAGGTCGGCTGCAACTCGTCGACCTCGGTGTCGCGAAACTGCGCGTACGGCGCAGGCTTGAAGCAAATGACAATCTCGGTGTCGCGCGCGCTCATGCGCTTGCCGGTGCGCAGGTAGAACGGCACGCCGACCCAGCGCCAGTTGTCGATCATGACTTTGAGCGCGACATAGGTTTCGGTCGTGCTGTCGGGCGCCACGTTGGCTTCCTGGCGATAACCGGGCAGCGGCTCGTCATCGATCTGGCCGGCGGTGTATTGGCCGCGCACCGAGTTGGCTCGCGCTTCCTCGGTCGACCAGGGGCGGATGGCGCCGACGACTTTGGCTTTTTCGCCGCGTACCGCATCGGCGCCAAAAGCGGCCGGTGGTTCCATGGCCACCATCGCCAATAATTGGAACAGGTGATTGGGCACCATGTCCCGCAGGGCGCCGGTGACCTCATAAAAACTGCCACGGGTTTCCACGCCGACGGTTTCGGCGGCGGTGATTTGCACGTGGTCGATGTAATGGTTGTTCCAGAAGGCTTCGAACAGGCTGTTGGAGAACCGGCTGACCAGAATGTTCTGCACGGTTTCCTTGCCCAGATAGTGATCGATCCGGTAGATCTGCTTTTCCGTCATCACTTTTAGCAAGCACGCGTTCAAGGCTTCGGCGGTGTGCAGATCGGAGCCAAAAGGTTTTTCGATCACCACCCTTCTGAATGCTTCGGGGGTTTCCTGGAGCAATCCGGCAGCACCGAGACGCCGCACCACTTCGCTGAAAAAGCGCGGCGCGGTAGCCAGATAGAAAATCGCATTGCCAGTTCCGCTGGCGGCGATTTTCGCCGCCAGCGCTTCATAGGTGCGTTCGTCGAGGAAGTCGCCCTGGACGTAACTGATGTGCTTGGCCAGTTTGGCCCACAAGGCCGGATCAAGGGCTTGATCGCCCTTGCCGACCTTGGTCGCCACTTCCGCCCGAATGAAATCTTCGAGTTTTTTGGCGAAGGCTTCGTCACTGATGGCGTTGTGATCAACGCCGATGATCCGCAGTCCATTTCCCAGCAAACCGTCGCGACTCAGGTTGTACAGCGCCGGCATCAGCAGGCGCTTGACCAGATCACCATGGGCACCGAACAGAAACAGCGTGGTAGGCGGTGCGGGTTCTGCCTTGGATTTCCTGCGGATCACATGGGTCATTTTTTCGAAGTCTCCACGTGGCCGCCGAAGCCGAAGCGCTGGGCAGAGAGAATCTTGTCGCCAAAGGTGCCTTGCCCGCGCGAACGGTAGCGCGAGAACAGCGAGTTCGACAGCACCGGTACAGGCACCGATTGCTCCATCGCGGCTTCGATGGTCCAGCGACCTTCACCGCTGTCAGCCACCGAGCCCGAGTAACCGTCAAGTTTCGGGTCGCTGGCCAGGGCATCGGCGGTCAGGTCGAGCAGCCAGGACGACACCACGCTGCCACGACGCCAGACTTCGGCGATGTCGGCGACGTTCAGGTCGAAACGCTGGTCTTCCGGCAGGTTGGTGCTGGCTTTGGTCTTGAGGATGTCGAAGCCTTCGGCGAAGGCCTGCATCATTCCGTATTCGATGCCGTTGTGGATCATTTTCACGAAGTGGCCAGAACCGGCCGGGCCTGCGTGGATATAACCGCGCTCGGCGCGATCGTCATCGGACTTGCGGTCCTTGGTGCGCGGGATGTCGCCCAGGCCCGGGGCCAGGGATTCGAACAGCGGGTCAAGACGCTTAACAGTCTCGGCATCGCCGCCGATCATCATGCAATAACCACGCTCCAGGCCCCAGACGCCGCCGGAGGTGCCGACGTCGATGTAGTGCAGGCCTTTTTCCGACAAGGTTTTGGCCCGGCGGATGTCGTCCTTATAGAAGGTGTTGCCGCCGTCGATGATGGTATCGCCAGCGTCGAGCAAGGTGCTCAGGGTGTCGATGGTGTCTTCGGTCGGTGCGCCGGCGGGCAGCATGACCCACACCGCGCGTGGTTTGGCCAGGCCAGCGACCAGGGCTGGCAAGTCGGCAACACCGGTGGCGCCTGCTTCAGCCAGGGTGTCGACAAAGGCGGTATTGCGGTCGTAAACAACGGTGGTATGTCCGTTGAGCATCAGGCGCCGCGCAATATTGCCGCCCATGCGGCCCAGTCCAATAATCCCGAGTTGCATGTACTGATGCTCCCTACTACAAATAAAGTGTGTCAAAGGTTATAGCCCAACGCGACTAATGAGGGTTAGTCCAGAGCGGCGGGATGAAGTTTCCGGGCATTGTGCCCGATCCAGACTGATAACGTCGGGAATCGTGCCGAAGACACAACGACCATGAAAAATAAAAAAGTTCCCTTCGAGGGCAAAAGAAATCAAAATTGGCGCCGATAGTAAGAGAGCACCTGATCCAGGGAGCGAACTTACAGTTGAGACAGCCATTTGCGAGGTGAGCAATGGGCACCGTACACACAGCACTGCCAGCACAAACCCTTTACGTCACGATCCGTCGCGATGAACTGCGCCAGTTGAAAGATGAGCGTGACCAATTGAAGCGGGAAGTCGCGCAATTGCGCCTGCTGACCCAAGGCAATGAGGTTCAGCCCTGGCCTGTCACCCAACGTGCTCCCCACGCCTGACCCCCTCGTTTGAATCGGAAACAGCCGCCGCTGTTTCCGACTCGCTGCAACCCTGCCTGCTCCGGCAACTCACAAAGTTTTCACACCTTCTTGTCGATACTTCGGCTCATTGTGGCCGTTCGGTATCCGTGCGGCATCCGTTCGTCTGCGACAGGGAGAGTGCGACGGCCGAAGTAATTATCAGGCTGGAGTGCTAATGGCTTTGTTTAAACGCAGCAAAACGTCTGCGAAAGGTTTTGATTGGGCAGGATTTCTCTGGTTATTTCTGTTCTTCTGGTATTTTTCGGGCATTACCCAACTGCTGATTCAACTGACGGGCACCTCCGGTTTTACCGGGTTCCGCCAGGCCTTTGTGATGAGTGCCATCTGGCTCGCGCCGATGCTGTTGTTCCCTAGGCAAACACGCGTGATGGCCGCGCTGATCGGCGTGGTGCTGTGGGCCTGTTCGATGGCCAGCCTCGGTTATTTCTTCATCTATCAGCAGGAATTTTCCCAGAGCGTCATCTTCATCATGTTCGAATCGAACGTGTCTGAAGCCGGCGAGTACATGACCCAGTATTTTGCCTGGTGGATGGTGCTGGCTTTCCTCGCCCACACCGCGTTCGCGTATTTGCTCTGGACCCGCCTGCGTCCGGTGTACCTGCCTCGTGGCCAGGCGCTGATCGCAGCGATGGCGATTCTGCTGGCCGTGGTCGGTTACCCGCTGATCAAGCAGACCGCGCACACCGGCAGCCTGGCGGGCGGCTTCGAGAAATTCGAAACTCGCATCGAGCCCGCGGTGCCGTGGCAGATGGCCGTGGCCTATCACCGTTACCTCAATACCCTGGCCGGCATGCAAGCCATGCTCGACAGCGCCAGCAAGATTGCACCGCTCAAGAACCTCACCGATGCGATGGCCAATCAGCCGGCGACTCTGGTGCTGGTGATCGGCGAGTCCACCAACCGTCAGCGCATGAGCCTGTACGGTTACCCACGGGAAACCACCCCCGAGCTGGACAAGCTCAAGGATCAACTGGCGGTTTTCGATAACGTCATTACCCCGCGCCCCTATACCATCGAAGCGTTGCAGCAGGTACTGACCTTCGCCGACGAAGAAAACCCCGACCTCTACCTGTCCACACCGTCGGTGGTCAGCATGATGAAACAGGCCGGTTACAAGACCTTCTGGATCACCAACCAGCAGACCATGACCAAGCGCAACACCATGCTCACAACGTTCTCCCAGCAGGCCGATGAGCAGGTGTACCTGAACAATAACCGTAACCAGAATGCCGCCCAGTACGATGGCGATGTGATCGAGCCGTTCAACAAGGCGCTGGCCGATGCGGCCCCACGCAAGCTGATCGTTGTGCATCTGCTCGGCACGCACATGAGCTACCAATACCGTTACCCGTCGACGTTCAACAAGTTCACCGACCGCAAAGGTGTTCCGGACGGCGTGCGTGACGATCAGGTGCCGACGTACAACAGCTATGACAACGCCGTGCTGTACAACGACTTCGTGGTGTCGAGCCTGATCAAGGACTACGCCAAGACTGATCCGAACGGCTTCCTGCTGTACCTCTCCGACCACGGCGAAGATGTTTTCGACTCCGCTGGCCACAATACCCTGGGCCGCAATGAGAGCAAGCCGACGGCACCGATGTACACCATTCCATTCATGGCTTGGGCATCGCCGAAATGGCGAGAAACCCATGACTGGAATTTTGCCGGTGATCTCGGACGGCCATACAGCAGTTCTCAGCTGATTCACACCTGGGCGGATCTGGCAGGCCTGAGTTTCGATGAACTGGACCGCAGCAAAAGCCTGGTCAGCGACAGCTTCAAGTCACGGCCGTTGATGATCGGCGATCCTTATGAGCGTCAGCAGCGGCCGTTGATCGACTTCAGCCTGATGAAACCCAAGAGCACGCCTGTCACGCCGGCAGTTGTTCAGCAGTAGTTTTTGGCGCGGATCCTGTTGGAGCGGGCTTGCGTGGCGAGGGAGCTTGCTCCCGCTCGGCTGCGAAGCAGTCGTAAACCCTTTACATGCGGTTTAACTTTGAAATGCCGGGGTCGCTGCGCGACCCAACGGGAGCAAGCTCCCTCGCCACACAAGCCCGCTCCCACAAGATTGTGGATTGCAAATTAAAGCGTTTTGATCCAGAACAGCATCCGCCCGTGCGCCGGGTCGAACATGCCTGGCGAAAAACCGAATTTGCCATAGGCCCCCTGAGCCACCGCATTACCTTCCAGTACTTCCAGGGTGATCTTGCAGCAGCCGCGCTGGCGTGCGATGTCCTCGACTTTGTGCAGCATCTTCTGACTCAGCCCCATCCCGCGAAACTTCGACACTACCGCCACGTCGTGTACGTTGACCAGCGGCCGGCAGGCAAAGGTCGAAAAACCTTCAAAGCAGTTGACCAGCCCTGCCGGCTCGCCGCCGACAAACGCCAGTACGCTGAAGGCATGCGGACGTTTGGCCAGTTCCCCAGGCAGTTGTTGCAATCTATCGGCGGATAACGGGTGACCGCCACCCATCGGGTCTTCGGCGTAGTGGTTCAATACAAGACAAATCGCCTCGGCATGCACCGGGTTGGTGTAGCTGGCCTGAAGCACAAGAATTACTGCGGATTCCATTTCCACCCTCAATCACACAAGTTGCCCCAGTTCGCCTCTTGCGCGCTGAAAGGTCCAGCGACCTTATCGCGAGTCCCGGGGTGCCGACAACTAGATCCTGTTGTGATCGTTCCCTCTCAAACGCCCCAGATCAATGCCTCGGTCCATCCCAACTCGGCAAAGTCCTCGGCCCTCAACTCTGCCTCACCGGCACAGAAAAACTCGTCCAGTTGCGGCGGCTTGACCGAGGTGCCACTGAGCATTGCGTGAACCTGCCCGCGATGATGAATCTGATGCTCGAACAAATGGGACAGCATGCGCAAACGGCTGTCATGTTGCGGCGTGTCGCGCGCGATGGTCACGAGCCGTCCGAGGTCTGCGTCGCGCAGTTGCTCGCAGTAGGCGATCAGTCGACGGTCCACCATTGCTTGCTCGCGCTTGAGATCGGCACCGTGGGTGAACGGCTCGTCTACGTTGAAGAACACGTAGCAATCGGGATGCGGTTCGTCACCGCGCAACTCCCGCTCCAGTGCATCCACATAGAACCAGTCGCACGTGAGGATGTGATTCAGAGTCGCGTTGAGGCTGGGGAAGAAACTGACTCGCGGCGCAGCCAGTTCAGCCCGGCTTAACTGAAGCCAGGCCTTGGCGAGTCGATGATTGGCCCAGGCGTTCTGATAGGCCATGGTCAGCAAATGGTGAGACAAGGGCTGATTCATGTTCGCTCCTTCTGGAGATCAAGCCTCGGCGAAACGTTTTAGCTGCATTTCCTGCAGACGACTAAGGGTGCGGCGAAACGGAAACTCCAGATAGCCCTCGGTGTACAACGCCTCCATCGGCACCTGCGCTTCGAGGTACAGCGGCACCTTGCGGTCGTAGCATTCGTCCACCAGGGCGATGAACCGGCGCACGCCGTCGTCATGCACCGACAACTGCGGCAACTCGCGATCCCCTGCCACCACCCGCTCGACACCGTCTTCAGTGCCGCGAGCGATGCGACCTTCGCGTTTTTGTGCGCTGAGGTTGGGCACGTCGCTCAACAGAATAGCGCTGAAGGTGTCGCACAGGGCCATGAAGTCCATGGCGGCAAATGGCTGCTCGCAGATATCGGCGTAACGGCACCACAGCACGGTTTGACTGGCCTGCATCACATTGACCGAACGGTAGCCGATCCTGACCGGATCGCTGGACAGCGCCTGGCCCACGGTCAAGGCTTTGAACACTTCGCTCAGAGCGCCGGGCTGACCTGGTACGTTCACCCAATAACGCTGCAGACCGGCGCCGGGGTGCAGACGATGATCTTCCCCGCCATCCACCGCAATCACCTGCATGTGTTGCTTGATTGCGGTAATGGCCGGCACGAACCGGTCACGGTTGAAGCCATCCGCGTACAGCTGATCCGGCGGCTGATTGGAGGTGCAGACCACCACCACACCCTGCTCGAACATCACCTGAAACAAACGCCCGAGAATGATGGCGTCACCGATGTCGTTGACGAACAGTTCATCGAAACACAGCACGCGCACTTCCTGGCTCAGCTCGCGTGCCAGCGCTTTCAACGGGTCGGCGGTGCCGGTCAATTGAAAGGAGCGCTGATGCACCCAGCCCATGAAGTGATGAAAGTGCTGACGTCGGGCCGGGACGCGCAGGTTTTGATAGAACTGATCCATCAACCAGGTCTTGCCCCGCCCGACCGGTCCCCAGAGGTACACGCCAGTGATGGGTGTGCGGCCTTCATGCAAGGCTTCGTGGCATTTTTGCAGCGCCCACACGGCATGTTCCTGGGCTTCGTCCTGGACGAAGCCCTTCTGTTCGATGGCGTGTTGCCAGGCGCTTAAGGGAGAGTCGACATTCATGCGCGGCAGTATATAGCAGCTAGCGAAGCTCAACCCCTGTGGGAGCGAGCCTGCTCGCGATAGCGGCGGGTCAGTCAATATTGATGCTGAATGTACCGCCGTCATCGCGAGCAGGCTCGCTCCCACAGGTTTAGCAGCGCGATACAGCACCGGGTTACAACGAGATATCCAGCCGGGCGATCTTGCCCTGCTCATTGAGGCGGAACATATAGCGCAGTTCCAGCGGGCTGCCGGGAAAGGTGCCGGAGATCAGGTTATGCACCAGCACTTTGCCGGTGCGCAGCTGAACGTCGAGCACCTCGACCCTTGGCTGATAACGTTGTGCGGTGTCTTGCATCCATTGGGCGATGGCTTGTGTGCCGACCTGATGCTGCCCTTCATCGAACACGTTGGCATCCTCAGCGAAAAAACTGGCAACCCTCGACGTGTCACGAGCATTGGCAGCGGCAATGTAGGCGGCGATGGCGGGGGCCAGTGAAGAGGCTGGATTGGACATGTTTACGGCTCCTTGTGAGTTGATTCTGGAGCCATGCTAAAACAAGCCTGTGTCAGTTCTTGTCAGGAGTGAAACGCCCTGCTTCGTCCAGTTGCATCTGCTTGCGCCAGGTGCGCAAGAGGTCGCTGCGCCGCCCCGGATAGTGTTCGCCCTGTTCGCTGGCGGCCGAGATCCGGTCGGTGCGAAAGGTGCGATAGGCACTGCGCAATTCACACCAGGCAACGATGATCCGCACCTCGTTGAGAAAGCCCAGGGCCAGTGGCCATATCAGCCGCTGACTCGGCACCTGGTTGGCGTCCGCGTAATCGATGTGCAGCTTGGCCTGATCGCGGATGGCTTGGCGAAATACATTCAAGGGCACGGCATTTTGCGGATAGCCATAACCCGGAGGACCCGGCAGCACGGTCGGGTTGCGCAAGGCCTCCTGGGCCGCGGGGTCGAGTACCGCGGCGATTTTTGCCAGGGCATCGGCCGCGGCTTTGCCCAAGACCTCATCACCACGCTGATCCACGTAGCGCAAGCCGAGCACGATGGCTTCGGTTTCATCGGCATTGAGCATCAAGGGCGGCAGAAACAGACCGCTGCGCAACACATAACCGATCCCCGCCTCGCCAAAGATCGGTGCGCCGAGGGCGGTGAGTTCCGCGATGTCGCGGTACAGCGTGCGTTCGGAAATCTCCAGTTCGCTGGCCAATGTCGCGGCAGTCACCGGACGACTTTTGCCCCGAAGCACTTGTAACAAAGTCAGTAAACGGCTGGTTCGCGACACGGTCGGCAGGCTCTTTCCTGAAAAGTCGTCGGAGCTTAGCAGAGGCTGCTGTCAGAAACTGGCAGGAGCGATAAGACCATCGCTCTATGGCCTGACACAGATCAAATGCGGGAGCGGGCTTGCTCGCGAAAGCGACCACAACATCTTCGAATCACCGATCACCGTCGGTGCGTTGTGCGCTATCGTGCTGAATATCTTCCTGCCCGAAGAATTCATCGAGCTGGAAGAAGATGAGTTCGACCCGCAAGCCTCGGTGCTTCAGGTGATGCAGAATCCGGATGTTGCGCCCAAAGGTGAACCCGCTTCACCTGCAGCTGTCGCACAGTTGAACCGTGCGTCATGCTCAAGAGCCGAGCCACGAGCGGCTCGGCCTTTTTCTTTACGGGAGCCTGTCCATGCGCAGATTGTTCGCCCTGTCTCTGTCCCTCTTGCTGCTCTCCCTGAGCGCCTGCGCCCTGTTCCCTCATCACGACCCGCTGAACATCAACGTGGTCGGTATCGAGCCGCTGCCAAGCCAGGAACTGGAAGTGCGTTTTGCGGTAAAACTGCGTGTGCAAAACCCCAATGAAACGGCAATCGACTACAACGGTGTAGCCCTGGATCTGGAGGTGAACGGTCAATCACTCGCCTCCGGCGTCAGCGACCAGTCGGGCTCGATTCCGCGTTTTTCCGAAGCAGTCATCGTGGTGCCGGTGAGCGTTTCGGCCTTCTCGGTGCTGCGTCAGACCCTCGGGCTGAGTCAGACGCAGACACTGAACAATCTGCCTTACGTGCTTCGGGGCAAACTGGCCAGCGGTGTGTTCGGCACGATGCGTTTCGTTGATCACGGCAAACTCAGCCTGCCGGGGCCGACTACCGACACGTGGTGACGCTCACGGCTCGGCCCGCGGCTTAACCGGATCGATCACCTGGGTCACGCAATGTTTGAGGCCTTCTACGTGCCAGTTGGCCCACAGCCGACTTTTGCCGGTGCTGTCTTCATCCGGCTCTATCGCCAGCCAGTTTCGAGCGGCTATCAGGTAACGTCCTCGGGCACCGATGGGCAACAGGGTTGCGGTGATGCCGTAGTCGATCTGTTCCTGGTGCTTGCCAATGGACTCCAGAAACTGCACCGCCAGCACCGGCGGTGCAGGATGCACGACCCCGGTCGAAATCAATTGGTAGATCAATCCTGAACCATCGTTGCGATGCCGGGATAACGTCGATTCAATCACGCAGGCCCCCGCCACATGAACATCACCGGACACCAGCGTGACCTTGCATGACTCGGCATGGGCGAAATCCAGCAGCCGCATGATCAACCGCTTGCGTTCGTCTCGGTGGGGCAGGCTTCGCCAATGGTCGCGCAAATCGTCCTCCAGTTCCTGTTGCCCCGAGATCAGGTCCAGTGCCTTTTCGGCCGCCTGCAAATCCAGGTAGCCGACGGGAATACTCGACATCAGCAGCAAGTGCTTATGCGCCTTGACCTTGCCCAGCCAGGCATAAATCGCATCCCAACTGACGGGGGAAATGATCCGGGTTTGCCGAGCCGGGGGCGTCGTCAAATCCGGCGCACGCTCACTGCGCAAGTCAGGCACCAGCAATGCCAATTCACCCAGGCCGGTAAACCCCAGGTGAAAGCCGTCAGCGGTGTCGGGAATCGCACAGGGATGGGTATCAGCGGACGGTTTGAGGTGAGGATGAGTCTGGATCAGTTGCTGCTGGAAAATCCTGAAATAGCGCTTGGCCGTGGCAAACAGCCCCTGGAACACCGGGCTTGAATGCAGAATCTCATCGTAGGAACCCCAGCCATCGATGATGTCATGGTCATCCCACATCATCACCGTCGGAACGGCGCTGAGCAGCTTCGCGACCTCAGGCTGTTTCCAGCGCTCCAGGTAGAGTCTGGCGAAGAACTTGTCCAGATCGGCTTCGATCACCTTGCTGTAGACCGCCTTTTGACGGTCGGCAAAGGGTTTGGCAAACCATGTTTTCATCGACGACACACTGCTGCGCATGTCGTCGCTGTAAACCTGATCGCCCCCCATCAACAACAGATGATAGGGCTTGCTTTGATGAACCCCCCACATGTGCTCCCAGCGCTCGTTGTTCCGGTCCACTTTCTCCATGTCCCTGGGGTCCGAGAAACCGTTGCACGACACATAGGCCATGCGCGGCGACTGACCCTCGGCAGGAACGACGAAGTTGGCCTCCGCGCCCTCTATCTTGATCGTGTAAGTCGTGGCGACAGCCTGGTCTTGCAGCGCTTTGAAATCGACGCGCCAGACGCGGTACTGAGGATTGAGCAACGGGATATCGGCGGTGGCCAACGGTTTGCCGGCAGTGACACCGCCGGGTACTTTTACGCTGGGTGATGTCGCGCCCAAGGGTAAAACCACTAGAGCCGACACGTTATAGACATTACTGTTGATGCCACGAAACTGCAGAATCGGGCCGAGTAACAAACTCATGGACGGTCCATCCGTTGACAGGGGTGTGAACGCCTAGAGACTAGACGACAATCGACGCTGCGCATGACGCGCAACACCCGTCTCTACAAGGAGGTCATCCACGATGCACGCCGCACCAACGCTCTACACCGAACGACTGATTTTGCGCCCGCTGGAACTGGCCGATGCCGACGCCATCCAGCAACAATTCCCCCACTGGGACGTGGTGCGTTATTTGAATGTCCTGGTGCCGTGGCCTTATCCCGCTGACGGCGCGTTGACTTATCTGCGTGATATTGCCCTGCCGGCGATGACCCGTGGCGAAGAATGGCACTGGTCGATCCGCTTGAAGTCGGCCCCCGACCAACTGATCGGCAATGTCAGCCTGATGAATGAACAGGACAACAACCGCGGCTTCTGGCTGGCCCCGCAATGGCAAGGCCAGGGGTTGATGGGTGAAGCCAGTGCGGCGGTGACCGAGTACTGGTTCGAAACACTCGGCCGGCCGTTGCTGCGCGTGCCGAAAGCGGCGCCGAATATTGGCTCGCGCAAACTCTCGGAACGTACCGGCATGCGCTTGATACACACCGATGAAGGCGACTTTGTCAGTGGACGATTCCCGAAGGAACTCTGGGAGATCACCCGCGAAGAGTGGCTTCAACTGCGCTGAAGATCCAATGTGGGAGCGGCGGTGCGACGATTCGACTTGCTCGCGAAGGCGGTGTGTCAGTCAATATTAATGTCGACTGACACGCCCTCTTCGCGAGCAAGCCCGCTCCCACATTATGCGTTGAACCGCACGCCCGGTTTGGCCCGCTCATCCACCGTCAACTCAAACACGTCCGGGCGCGCGTAGTGCCCGACCACGTCGTAGTCGTAACGGGCGCGGATCAGGTCGTCGGTGTCGATTTCAGCGGTGAGCAAACCCGCCTCGTCACGCAGCGGCCCGGCGAGAATGTCGCCCATCGGCCCGACAATCACGCTGCCGCCGGCAATCAACGGACGCTGCGCCGGCCAGTTGGCGATTTCCACGCCCAAGGCTTGAGGTGAGGCCTGCACCTGACAGGCGCTGACCACAAAGCAGCGTCCTTCATGGGCGATGTGGCGCATGCTGACTTGCCACATTTCCCGCTCGTCCACGGTCGGCGCGCACCAGACCTCCACGCCTTTGGCATACATCGCGGTACGCAGCAGCGGCATCATGTTTTCCCAGCACACCACTGCGCCGACTCGCCCGACCTGGCTGTCGATCACCGGCAAGGTCGAGCCATCGCCCTTGCCCCAGATCAGTCGCTCGGTGCCGGTGGGCATCAGTTTGCGGTGCTTGGCGACCAGCCCGGCCTGCGGATCGAAATACAGCGCGGTGCAATACAATGTGCTGCCGGCGCGCTCGATCACGCCGATCACCAGGTTGGCACCAGTACGTGAGGACAATCCGGCCAAGGCATCAGTCTCGGCACCGGGCACGTCGATGGCGTTGTCGAAATACCGCGCAAACGCTTCACGCCCCTCCGGCAGTCGATAACCGAGTTGCGTGCCAAAACCCTCGCCCTTGGGGTAGCCGCCGAGCAACGCCTCCGGCATGACCACCAGTGCGGCGCCGGATTCGATAATGGCGGTTTCCCAAGAGAGGATTTGATCAAGGGTGTCGGCCTTGCCGCCGGGCAAGGCGCCGATTTGCAGGGCAGCAACGATGGACTTGGGCATCGTGATGACTCCGTCAGTAATGAGGTGTTGCTCATTCTCCGGCGCCACAGGATCATGAATAAAGCCCGACTCACTGCTGAATGATATGAACCAAATGAATATCGCGACCGTCGATCTCAACTTGCTCAAAGTCTTCGAAGCCCTGCATGAGGAATCCAGCGCCAGCCGTGCCGCGCTGCGTCTGGGCGTGACGCAATCGGCGGTCAGCGCGGCGTTGCGCCGATTGCGCGAGGTGTACGGCGATCAGTTGTTCGTGCGCACGGGTCGAGGTCTTGCGCCGACGCTCAAGGCCAACCAGTTAAAACCGGTGGTCAGCGATGCGCTGAATAAATGCCGCCAGAGCCTGGCGATGGTCGATCCGGCGGCGAATCATTACGACGGACGTTCGGTGACGGTGGGTTTATCGGATGATTTCGAAATCGCCTACGGGCGACGATTGATTGACGAGATCGCGGATCGCGCGCCGAAACTGCGGCTGATCTTTCGCCAGACCCATAGCCAGATCGTCGCCCGAGCCTTGATGGAACGCAGCATCGATCTGGCGATTACAGCAGGCGGGTTCGCCGAGCGTTTGCTCAGTCGTCAGGTGCTGGGTGAAGGCGATTATCTGTGCCTGGTGGATCCCCTCAGTCTGACCGAGGGACAGGAAACTCTCAGCCTTGAAGCGTTCGTCGCCCGTGAGCATATTCTGGTGTCATCGGGCGGTTTTATCGGGATCACCGATGAAGGCCTGGCGGCGTTGGGGCTGAGCCGGCGGGTATGTGCATCGACCACGCACTTTGCCGCGTTGCCGCATCTGCTCAAGGGCAGTCAGGCGGTGGCGACTATTCCAGCTCATGCGGCACGAAGTATCGCTACGCTCAGCGGACTGGCGCTGCTGCCCTGCCCTCTGGCGCTGCCACGCTATCCGATCGAACTGGGCTGGCGCACCAGCACGCAGCTCGATCCGGTGGTGCTGAAAGTGCGCGAGGCGATTATCGCGACCTTTTCCTACCCGTAGGAGCTGGCGAAGCCTGCGATCCTTTGATCTTTAGCAGTTTCGAAACCGGCAAAAGAGCAAGATCAAAAGATCGCAGCCTTCGGCAGCTCCTACATGAGCGCGTACATCCGCCATTGATCGGTCGTACTCATTCCCCGTAGGAGCTGGCGAAGCCTGCGATCTTTTGATGTTCGACAATTTCGAAACCGTCAGCGCTGGAAGCTTATTTAGCGGCCATCAGGCGATTGACTTCACTGCGCACCATGTTCGCAAATTCCGGGGGCGACATGCCGTCAAGTTCGGAGCGGACCCACTCGGCCCATTTGCCTTTGCGCTTGGCACGCTCACCGAACAACCGTGCGGCTTCGCCCTTGGATTTACCCAGGTTGTTTTGCCAGAGCTCGAACAGACGGGATTTTTCATCTTCAAGCGCCGCGCGCTCGGCAAGGGGTTTGTCGGCCAGATTGAAGCTCATGGAAGATACCTGCTGCGTAAAATAGGCGACATCTTACACTGTAGGAGGAAATGTCCTGCCCTGGATTTTTCATCAGGGTGGAGTCGCCACGCAAAATGGCTGCAACTTTTGCCATCGCGCCAGACTCCATTGTTCACTGCCCATTTACCTGCAAGGAGTACTCCAATGGCCCGCAAAATCATCGATCAAGTCGCCGAGGATCAAATCAAGGATCAGGTCTTCAGCGAACTTCAGGCCCTGATCGAAGAGTCGGAAAAACTGCTCAAGAGCAGTGCTTCACTGGTCGGTGAAGAAGCGGACACCCTTCGTGGGCAAATCGCCCAGAAGCTCCAGCAGGCCCGGGGTTCAGTTTCCAGTATACGTGACCGGACCAGGCCCGCAGTCGAGGCCAGCGAAATCTACATCGGTGGTCATCCCTGGCAAACCGTGGCCATCTCCGCCGGATTCGGTTTGGTGGTGGGGCTGTTGTTGGGTCGGCGTTAAGCCATTGTGGCGAGGGGGCTTGCCCCCGTTGGGTCGCGAAGCGGCCCCAAAACTGTTTCCGCGGTGAATCAGCTAAGCGGGTGTGCAGGTTTCACGACTGCTTCGCAGCCGAACGGGGGCAAGCCCCCTCGCCACAAAAGCCCGCTCCCACATTAGGGCTTGCGTTTGAGCTCAAAGCCCGGCCAGTTCCCGCAGATTTGCCAGCGTCTGAGCATCGAGTGCAATGCCTTCGACCTTGGCTTTGGCGCGCTGCTGATGACGCCGATCACCCGGTAACCGCTTGAGCCCTACACCGTGCATTTGCCGAACCAGTTCCTCACTGCGCTCGGCAAAACTCTGCCCCGCCGACTTGCTCGGGTCGATCACGATCAGCAGTTGACCCGTCCAGGGTGTTTTCGCCCCGGGATGGTTCGACCAGTCGAACTCGAAAGAAAAATTGCCGCCAGTCAACGCCGCCGCCAACAACTCCACCATCATCGACAGCGCCGAACCCTTGTGTCCGCCAAACGGCAGCAAGGCACCACCTTCAAGGATCGCTTTCGGATCCTGGGTTGGCTGGCCGAGGCTGTCCACCCCCATGCCCGCGGGCAAACGCTCGCCTTTACGGGCGGCGATCTGTACATCGCCATGGGCGATGGCGCTGGTCGCCAGGTCGAAGACAATCGGACCACCGTTGGCCCGAGGGGCAGCGAAGGCAATCGGGTTGGTCCCGAATAGCGGACGGTCGGCACCGTGCGGAACCACGCAAGTCATGCTGTTGACCACGCTCAGTGCCACCAGCCCTTCATCGGCAAACGGCTCGACGTCCGGCCACAAGGCAGCGAAATGGTGGGAATTACGGATGGCCAGCACCGCAATGCCGGCACCACGGGCTTTCTCCACCAACAATGACCGCGCCGCCGCGAGGGCCGGTTGGGCAAAACCATTAGCGGCGTCGACCCGGACGAAACCCGAGGCCACGTCCTCGACCACCGGTACAGCCTTGCCGTTGACCCAGCCGCTTTGCAACGTCGACACATAACCGGGAATGCGGAATACGCCGTGGCTGTGAGCACCATCGCGCTCGGCACCGGCGCAGTTAAGGGCCAGGGTTCTGGCGACATCGGCTGAGGTGCCGTGGCGCAAGAAGATCTGCTCGAGCAACGCCGTCAGCGCTTCGAAGGACAGGTTTTGCGAAACCGCAGTAGACACATGATCGTGTGGCGCAGACATCTGAAGCTCCAGAGTAATTATTGGAGGGGGCAACAGCGTACGAAGACAAGCCGATTAACAACGCACGACGAGCGAGCTGTCAACTTTTCGGTTGATCACCTGCAGGCCGTACCCGCGCGGCCTCCACTTTCTTCTCGAGTTTGCACGATCAACCGGCAGGCTGTGCGGTAACTATCTACCACCTTCCACACTTCAATGACTTTTAGTCTCGAGGCTCAATCCACTGGCGAATTTCAATCGCGCCCTGAACGAGACTCGACGATGTCTACACCTGTTACTCCGATGTTTTTCCCCCAGGCCCTGAAGTCTCCCGGACTCTGGAGGAAACTTGGCCAAACCCACGGGCTGACGCAAAAGGACTTCGAATGGTTCAGTCACCTGCAACTAGCCAACCACACGCTGCGCGGTGAACAGAAACCGCCCATGCTCGCCGAAAAAATTCTGCTCAAGACCAACGACCTGGAACCCGTGCCCCTGGCCGGCAGCTTCGTGCTGAGCGCCACACCGGATGACAACGGCGTGATTCTCTATACCCCCTACGCCGGCATAAAGAAGTTCGACAGCCGCTCAACCTTGACCGAACAGCTGAACCGCCAGCTGAACAGCGCGACCGAGGACGACGACCTGCTGGCGTTCATGTCGTTGTCTCAACGCAGAACGCTGGCAGATGCCGCCACTATCGAGGTGACCTTTCAAACCATCGAAGGCGAGGTGTTCGAAGACCAAAGCAGCACCATCACCGCACATCAGCACATGAACGATCAGGCCATGCTCGACGAGTTGAAAGCGCTGCCGACCCTGACTTCGCTGCTCGATACGGTGCTCAATGAACTGCTGAAGTCAGCCTTCCCCGGCCTGGATCAACGCCAGACCCAGGTCAGTTTCTATTCCACGGCAACTGCCGATGAACACGATAAGGAAAGCACTCCGGCGCGGCGCTGGCTCAACGCGATGTCCTTGAGTGATGCGGTGCTGTTTCACTACCGCAATCAACGCTGGCCGTTGGGGCAATCACATGAGTTTTCCCACCCGAAAAAGCTTCCGGCCAGCACTGACCAGCAATACTGGGAAACCGCCGTAGCCACTGCCTCCCGAAAACTGATCAGCCTGCTTTCCGAGCAAATGAATAGTTACTGGGACGCAGCGAGTGCCGATGGCGCATCACGTCGCGATTTGTTCAGCAAGGCCATTGCTGAACAGGCGCGAGCGGAGTTCCTGCTCAAGCGCGAAGCCGAAATCATCACGCCTGAACAAAGCCAGGACTTGCATTCGCTGATCGAACCGACCAGCAGAACGTACGAGACACTGACCGTCGAAACCGTGCGTCTCTGGGAATACGAGGCCAACTATGTGGAGCTGGCAGGCTCGCTGATGATCAGTGGCAGCAATGCGTTTCTCTACACCCCCGCTCAGGGGCTGCAGGTGCTGAAAGACTATCAGGACCTCAAAGACACCTTACTGAGCAAATTCAGCGCGGCCGGTCATGAGGATGAGCTCTACGGCCTCCTGAGCCTGGCGGAACGTCAGCGCTTCATCGGTTTCGATCAGCCGAATGTCTCCGGGAAAGTGATTTCCGGTTCGATCTTCAAAAAGCTGTTCGAGGCGATCATCACCAAACAACAGCAGAATGTGGAGTATGCCCTGCAGGTTTTCCGTCACAGCGACGGCATCGTGGACATCAACGCCTTGTTCGACAAGGCGCTGGACATCCGCTCGATGCTCAGCGAGCACCTGCTGATGCTGGATGCCCAAGGGCGCTGGAGTACGCGACCGGTATTGTCGGGCAAGCAACAGCCCTCCATGGTGCTGGCAGACACGGCGGCGGCGTTCGTGAAAACCTTCAGCGATATCGAAGCGCTGATCGGCGCGGACTTTGCAGCTCAACCCACCACCGCGTTGGCACTGCAGCGAGTCTATCTGGAGAACATGAAACCCCGGCTGGCTCATGCTCTTTCCGTAGGCATACGTGGGGAAGCCAGTCTTCGGGGGCTCGACGCCACATTGGGCGACACGGACCGGGCCATTGTCGATACGGTGCTCAATCCGGATAAGCCGGATCGTAAACGCCGGCTCTCACTCAAGGGGTTCCGGCCTGACGCCTATTCATTGACCCTTGAGTGCACCGGCCAAACGAATATCCTGCCCTTGGCCAATTGCATGTTGTTGACCGAGCGTGGCGGGCTCGACCCTCAGCATTCGGGCCGAACAGTTTTATGGACACCTGCGCAGGGCCTGGAAGTCTTTGATACCGTCAGCCGCGCGAGGCAGGAACTGGACCGGCGCCTGCATGATCCGCAAAAACGTCTGGCGCTATTGGAAAACCTCTCCCCTGTCCAGCGCACCTTCCACCAGCGTTATACGCTCGGTGCGTTGCGACTGATTGAAGATCATGTCCTGCAGCGGTTATCACAATCATCCATTGACCACTTCCTGGGACATTGCGAATACCTGCGCGCCCTCAAGCTGGACACTGCAAAACAGATCAAAGCCCTTCAAGCCCTGACAAAAACGGTGGTCGACACCAACTTGCGCAGAGCCACTTCGATCGCGCAGGCGATCACCCTACAGCAGTCCTTGCCTGCCTGGCTCGCAATGGCACCCGTCGAGGAGCAGCAGCTGCACATCGAACTGCTGGAGCAATACCGCAACAGCGTCGACGATGACAAAGACTACCTGCACGGCCTAAAGACGCTGAAGTCCTATGTGCATGAGACGTTGGAGTCACTGCTCGGTAGCCGCTTCTCGGGGACACTGCCAGACCCCGACGACATCGAAATCATCCCCAACCTGACCTTGGCCGGCCCCGCTCGATCCCTGACCGAGTTTGCCTTGAACCATGTCAACATTGCCCAGGGCACAGGTTTCACGATCGCTTCGAAAACCACTCAATCCCTTCCGCAAGGCCTGGACCAGTCCGCTGTCAGGCAACTCCTGCTGTCACTGAACATTCAGCAAACCTACGCAAAACTGGTCATAGACAGCTTGTCGAACAAAAGCGCCGATGCCGACATTCGAAGGCTGCGCTTCATTCGGCAACTGCCCTGGCAATTGATGCAACACGCCCATGCACAAAAACTGCAGCAACGTCTTTCCGACAGCGCCTTCGACTTGATTCGACAGGTGATGGACATGCCGGACGCTATCGCCCGCGCGGCTGTCAACGGCGCCCACGCCATTGTTCGCCCTCTGGAGCTGATCAAGACAGTCGGCGCTGCTGCCGTCAGGACACTGGGCCTGTACCTGATAGGCCCCGGCTCCGGACAGAAAGGTCCGCAAGTCCTGTATGCGCCCTACCATGCAGGCTCGCCATTCACCGAGTTCGACAATGAGACCAGCGTTGTCTCGGCGTTCAATACGCCGGGACCGTTACAGGAGCTGCTGATACGTCGCCTTCCAGCAAGTGCGCAATCCGGGTTTCGCAATCTGTTGAAGTCCACCGTCGGACAAGCGAGCGAAATCACCCTCGCCTCTAACCCCATCGGCGGCAACTTGCTGACCCGGTTGTTCAGCGACAACACAAGCCTGCTGTGGCAAATGCTCGGCGCTCAGTCCGAGGTCGGCGGCCAGTCAGACTGGGAGGCAGCCAAAAACCTGTTCAGCTCCGGCATCCAGAGGTTCTCGGGCCTTTTACCCGGCAAACTGGCTTATGGGCTGTTTTTGTGGCAAGCCTACAAAGACTTCAAGAACTCGGCCGAAGCGCTGCAGGACCACCACTGGAAACAGGCAATGTTCAACTTTATTGCCGGTGCAGTGCAAATGGTGTCACTGGGCAGGTTGTCGCTGGAAGAGTCGATCGGCACAGCGCAGGCAACGACCAATACTCTCGCCGAACCGGCGGCCACTCCTGTGGTCGCGCCGCAATGGTCGCAAGTGCAATCCACTGCACCGATGCGCACGTCACTGCAGCCTTTCGAAACCACCGCCGTCGAACTGAAGGATTTAAAGAAGAACAGCGCTGATGGCACTTACCTGGAAATGACCAGCAGACAAACCTATGCCCCCATCGCGGGCAAGGTGTACCGCGTGACCAAACCCGGGGCGATCTGGCGGATGATCAAAGACACGGAAGAAGGCCCGGCGCTCCTGACTACCTCAGACAAGCAACTGGTGCTCGATTCGGACATCCATACCGTCCACTATGGAAAAGCCCTGTCGAAAATGCACAATCGACATGCCGCCGATAAATATGCCAGGCAGCTTCTGAATATCGAAGCACGGGGAATGAAAGACATTCGGGCAAAACACCCGGAAAAAGCGCGCATGATCGTGCAAGCCATAGACCTGGCTCGCTACTACGCTTTTAACAGTCTGCATAACCTGGCGCAGCTCAGACAGCTGAAGCCGGGGACGCGGCTGGATACCTTCCTCAGAGCCGTTTTTGATGCTGACCTTATCGACGACAGCCTCCTGGACAAAATCAAGAAAGTCATCGTGCCCATTTGCACAGCGCTGGTGGACCCAAACGTGGATTTCATGAATACCGAACGTTTTGTGGTCGGGTCAAACAAATACGCAATCGGCAATACGATTGCTTTTGTTATAAATGATGACGCACAGAATCGTGTGCATTTCACGGAGAGGTTCTTTGACCCGCAACTCGATTGGTACGAGTCCTGTTTGACTGAGCCTTTCAGCGTCGGCGACCATGCCCGGGCCACTACGCTGATCCATGAGTTCTCTCATCTTTTTTCAAAGACCGTGGATATTGCACTGGTTGAAGCAAGGCGCCCGTTCAGCGATCTCATTGCCACCGTCACCGCTTACGGTGTGGCAATCAAACAAACGCAACAGGATTTCCAGCGAAAAGCACTGTCCCTCGCCACCCCGAGAGAGGAGCTGTTTGCGCATTGGAACGAAACGTTGCAGGAATGGATCGATCTGGATTCGGTTGAGGGTTTGGGGCATGTGGCTCAGGACATCCTCAAAACGACGGGCTGTAAAACACTGGATGAAGCTCGCAACATTTTCCTGAATCCGGACAATGTGCATCTGCGAACCGACGTCATTTTGCGCAACGCAGACTCGATCGCTTACTTGATAGGTGAAATGGGTCGACAACTGGATCCGGTGCTAGCCCCATCCCCGAGTTGATCTGAATTTTTCATCATAAAAGCATGTGCAGTCACCCTATCTGCACATGCTTTGCTCGCCCGGTACAGGGCACCAGCCTTGCAGGGGCTTGACCCTTTTTTCACTCAATTTATGGATACTGCCAGGCGATACCCTGTTTGCGGGCGTGCGGATGAAAAATAAGTCGTACTTTGATGGGCAATTGCCATGACGGTTGTTCTCGCAGACTTCCCCTCAAGGTTAGAATGCAGGAAATCAGGATGAGTCAATGACCGATCACTCTCTCTCGCAAGCCCAATACGACGCCATCACCGATGCCGCTGCGCACTGGTGCATGCGTCTGCACGCCACCGACTGCACGGCCGAAGAACGCCTGGCGTTCGAGCAATGGCGTGACGCCCATCCTCTGCATGCCTTCGAGTACGAAGCCATGCTGCAGATCTGGGATGTGGCTGGGGATTTGCCTCGTCCCGAATCTCCCGCGCCGGCAGTTGGCATCAAACCGGCAAAGTCCTGGCGCACCTTCGGCATTGCAGCCACCGTCTGTGCCCTGGCATTGCCACTGGCGGCATACACCGGATGGAACCTGGGTTGGCTGCCCAATGCCTACCAGCATTTCGAGGCGACAGACAATGTTCGTCAGGTCACGCTGGGCGACGGCAGTCAGGTGGAGCTGAACCTGGGCAGTGAACTGACGTTCAGCAACTACAAGGATGAACGTCGTGTCACGTTGAAAAAAGGCGAAGCCTTCTTCAACGTCAGTCACGACGTGCAGCACCCTTTCATTGTCAGGGCGGCCGACGGCAGAATTCGCGTCACCGGAACCCGATTCAACGTCTGGATGTATGAGGATCAGGTACGCGTGAACCTGATCGAAGGTTCCGTCCTGGTAACCAGCAATGGTGCTCTGCCCGGCGAGGGCTCACGTCTCGAACCTGCCATGCAGGCACGTTACCGACACGGCGACTTCACACCGCAAATCAGCCAGACCTCTGCCGATGACCATTCGCTGGCGTGGCGCAGCGGAAAACTGGTGCTCGATGATCTGACGCTGACCGATGCCCTGCCCTTGATCAATCGTTATTTGAACAAGCCAGTCATGATCGCAGACCACAGTACTGGCTCGATTCGCCTCGGCGGCATCTACAACATCAAGGAACTCAACAACCTGGTGGCTTCGCTACCCAAGGTGCTGCCGGTCTACCTGACCCGCAATAAGGACGGCAATCCGGTCCTCAATTCGATCCCGCAACAAGCCCCAAAAAGCTGAAGGCCGCCACCCTTGCGGGGTGCGGCCTTCACTTTTGATTCAAACGCTATCGCGACTACTGCGCGGCGATCTTCCCTGCTTTTTCATCCTGCTCTCGAATCGTCTGAGCCTGATACTGCGGATCGGACGTGATCTGCTGCTCGGTAAACGGCAACACACTCAGCTGTTTCTTCGAAAAGGCCAGTGTCTGATCCCGGGAGTACTTCGACGCCGGGTCACTGGACAACGAGAAAGCCAGTAAGCCCCGAGCCTGCGGTCCCTTATCATCGAAAGTCACCACCTGCAAATAGCTGGTACCACTGACGACTTCGCGTTTTCCGTCGCTTCTCGGCACGCTTTGGATCGCGTTATACACACCCAGCGTGCCCGGCCCGCCGTGGATCGGCGTTTGCTGCCCGCCACTGCTGACCACCTGGATATCACCCCAGCGGCTATCGGCCTTCAGGCCAAGGGCTTTCACCTGTTCGACCGAAGCCATCATCGCCGCCCGAATCGCTTTGGCAACATCTGGCCGTTCAATTGCCAGGCCATGTGGAGTGTTTTGCGGATCCTTCGGATCGAACGCTACACGCCAGATATCAGGGATCTGCTGTAACGGCTCCATGACATTCTGAAAATGCACAAAGCCCAGTCCACTGTCCAGATTCACCCGGCGATCCCAGGCCTTGAGGCTGGCACACAGCGGTGTAAGCGTCGGTGCATCGGCGCCGAGATTCGCGGCGCAGAACTGCAGCAGATCCGGCATCACTTGGGCCGCCTGATACACCTGATCGTCCATCACCATGTGTTGCAGATCGGCCGCAGCGACAGGGCCGGCCTTGCTCAATGTGCCCAGACGCTCCAGTGCGAAACGCGAACGCAGCCCCAACGGCTGATTGTCCTGACTGATCAACGGCGAAAAACCGGTGAGCGGTTGTGCCGGGTTGGCCATCCAGGCCGAATCATTGGAATGCTGCACAAAGTCTTTGCGCAGCAGTTGCGGCAACTTGTCTGCCGCGTAGATACCTTTTTGCGCAGCGTGCGGGTCGATGTCCCAGGCACAGGCGCTGTTGGAACCGTCGAGCAGAATCATCTGTAATCCGGCCCGCGGATCGCTGCACTTGGCCAGCTTGTCGGCATTGACGTTCGGCACCACCGACAGGTTCATGTAAAGCGTCTGCCCTTGATCGTCCACCGCCAGGGTGTTGACCCACGGGATCCCCTGAATCTTGTGCAGCGATGCCTGCAAATCCTTGAGGCTGGTGGCACGGTTCATCGCATACCACTGCTGCAAGACCCGGTCGTTCTCCAGGTTAGCGTCGCGCAGGCTATAGGCGAACTGGTTGTTCCAGTCCAGCTTACCGGGCCATTGCACAATCGGGCCGAACTCCGAGCTGTAGACCACATGGGAGATTTGCCGGGTCTGGCCATCGGCTTGCTTCACGTTCACTGCCAGCGTCTGCTGTTTCATTGGCAAGGACTTGCCATCCAGCAGGTAACGGGTCGGGTCCTTGGGATCGAGTTGCAGGCGATACAGCGTGAAGTGCTTGGACGAATCCACCGTGTGGGTCCACGCCAGGTGCTGGTTGAAACCAATATTGATCATGGGCAGGCCGGGCAACGCGGCGCCCATGACGTCCAGTTTGCCGGGAATGGTCAGGTGCATCTGATAGAAACGCATCCCGCCCACCCACGGAAAGTGTGGATTGGCCAGCAACATCCCGCGACCGTTGAACGAACGTTCGCTGCCGACCGCCACGGCGTTACTGCCGCGATCCAGAGCAAAGCGTTGCATGCGCGAAGCCGCCAGCTGGAACGACGCCGGTTCGCCCGCCAGATGGGCAACGGTTTTCGGCGGGGTAGCACCGGCCAATGCTTCGGCAAACTGCCCCACGCCGCCTTCGACCAACAGACGTCGGGTCAACTTGACCAGGTCCTGGGCGGTAATCGCGCGCACCCATTCTCCCTGGCATTGCTGCGGCAAACCCTGCGCTCGACGCTCTGTCAGCGAACGGTTGTAACCCGCCACGTAACCTTCGATGAGCTCTTGGACTTCAGGCGTTTGCGTCTGCCAGAAAGCGGCAACAGCCTGCGGGGTATTCAGCCAGTTGAAAAACACATCGCTGGCCAGGTTCCCGCGCTCTTCGACGCTAGACTGGTCCGGGCCGAAATACCGTGAGCGCTCGCCATTGACGGTGACGATCTCATTGGCCAGCAAGCACAGATTATCTTGAGCGTAGGCATAGCCAATGCCATAGCCGAGCCCACGCTCGTTGTCGGCACGAATATGCGGCACGCCGAAACTGGTTCGACGAATCTCGGCCGTCGCCTGCTCTGGCTGGCTGCGCGCGTTTGCTGCAAGACTGAGCCCCAGAAACACACCCGCAAGGCTCAACCTGGTTAACTGCCTGGAAATAATCACGCTCGCTCCTGATCGAAAAGACGTATGACACGCAATGCGCCTCCCCTTAAAACGAAGCAAACAGCAAAAATTTAGGACATCCCCCGCGCCCGGCTCACGGGCCGCTGACATAACGGCGACAAATTTTCTACATACGGGTCTTCATTATTTGCCTGGCTCATTCGTCTTATTGATTGAGAGCGCCCATCACTTTTTCCTGATCAGGCTCTGAAAAGGAGTTTTTGCATGTACAACCCGCAACTGCCAACGGACGGTAGCCATGCGCCAAAGGCCAGCACCCTGGGCTCCGGCGTTTTCAATCAACCAGCCGAACGCCACGGCAACGAACGGATCAGGTTTCTGCTCAAGAGTTTTGGCCTGCGTACCAGCCTGATTCGCCTCAAAGTCATCGACGCCTTGCTGACCGCCGCCGAAAGCGACCGCAGCCTGGGGGTGCGTGGCGTCCACAGTCACTTGCTGGACCTGGACATTCCCCTGTCCTTTCTCAGTGTCCGTGAAGTGTTGAAACGCTTGTGCGGTGAAGGCGTGATCACCCTCAATCCGGACAAAAGCTACAGCCTGCATCCACAGGCCGCCGCTGTCCTCTACAGCGAGCAATCTGGCCAGGGGGCGTCGTCGCTCAAGGCTTGACCTTGCGACGCATCACGCCATTGATCACCACCACGAGCACTGCCACGCCAATGGCGATGTACTGGAACAGCTGTTCGGTGATGATTCCCGCATTTTGCAGCCAGGAAAGGCCGAACATGATCCCCAGTACCACCAGGGAAATCAGAATCGAGTATTTCAAACGTTGCGACTGGGTCATTGCGGGTTCCTGAACCAAAAAATGTATCCGGCTTGTATCCGATTGCATGCCAAGCCACTACCGTTCTGCGGGAATGAGGGGCTGCAAACGAGGTCTTATGTTACAGCCCATGACGCGTTTTGACTTCATAGCGGCGATTACCCGGATTTCGAAATGTTTCGTCGAATCACATTGCTGATTCCCTTGCTTGCTCTCCTGACCCTGAGTGGCTGCATCGTTTTCCCCCACGGCGGCTGGCATGGCGATCACCATTACGACCATGGCGCACCCGGTTATTATCAACATCGATAATATGGAACTCGCTCAGGTACTTGAGTCATTTCTATAGAAGCCATTCACCGACTGCGCACAGAGCTCCACCATCCCAGTCGACGAACACCCGCACCCGTCGGGACAACTGGCGATGAGGAGGATAGAGCGCCGTCAGCGGCATACCCGGTGGCGGCACATCCCTCAGTACCTCGATCAAACGCCCCTCCTTCAGTTGGCGGGCAACGTGATAATACGGGGTCTGGACCAAGCCATATCCCGCCTCACACGCCGCCAGATAGCCATCGGCGCTATTGACCGAAACGTGCTTGGGCAGATCGATCAACCGCAGGTGGTCATCGACTGCAAATTCCAGTCCGTAGCGTTTGCCTGTGCTATTGGAAAAGTATTCCACCATCTGATGACCTTTCAGATCCTCCAGGCACAGCGGAGTCCCACGACGCTGCAAGTATTCCGGGCTGGCACAGGTGACCTGGTCCAGCATGCACAGCGGGCGCGCCACCAGTGATTCGTCCAGAGTCGAGCCACCGCGCAACACGCAATCGACGCCTTCGCGAATCAGATCCACAGGCCGGTCATTCAAACCGATCTCCAGTTCGATCAATGGATATCGGGTGGTGAACTGCGGCAATGCCGGGATCACGATCAAACGCCCCACTCCCGCGGGCATATCCACTCGCAGCAAACCTTTGGGGTTGTGGCGAGCAGCGGAAAATACCGCTTCGGTTTCCTCCAGATCCGCCAGCAACCGCACGCAACGCGGGTAATAAGCCGCGCCATCAAGCGTCAAGCTGATCTGCCGGGTGGTGCGTTGCAGCAGTTGCACCCCCAGATGAGCCTCGAGTTGCTTGATCAGAATGGTCACCGAAGCCCGGGGCAATTGCAGGCTGTCCGCCGCTTTGGCAAAGCCGCCCAGTTCGACGATTCGGGTGAATACGCGCATGGCGTTTAAACGGTCCATTGCTTTGGCTTACCGGCTTATTATTTAGAAATTACAAATAGTGATAGCAGTTTTAGCCGGTTTATCTTGTTTCTGTCGAGGTTAACAATAGGTTTTCAATTCACAGGGAGCTAATTTCATGCAAACACGTCAACTGGGCAAAAACGGCCCGCAGGTGAGCGCGATAGGTCTGGGCTGCATGGGCATGACCGATTTCTACACCACCGGCGTGGACACCCGCGAAGCCACGGCCACTTTGCACCGCGCGCTGGAACTGGGGGTCAACCTGCTCGACACGGCAGACATGTACGGTCCACATACCAACGAAGAACTGATCGGCAAGGCCATTGTCGGCAAGCGTGAGCAAGTGTTTCTGGCCAGTAAGTTCGGCATTGTCCGCGACCCATCCAACCCCGGTACACGAGGCGTCAACGGGCGACCGGAATATATTCGCGACGCTATCGACGGCACCCTCAAGCGCCTTGGTGTGGAAACCCTGGATTTGTATTACCAGCACCGCATTGATCCGCAGGTGGCCATCGAGGAAACCGTAGGCGCCATGGCGGAACTGGTGAAGGCCGGCAAGGTGCGTTACCTGGGATTGAGTGAAGCATCGGTCGCCACGCTGGAGCGAGCGAACAAGGTTCATCCGATCAGCGCACTGCAAAGTGAGTATTCGCTGTGGAGCCGCGATCAGGAGGAGAACGGTTGCCTGGCCGCGTGCCAGCGTCTGGGCGTTGCCTTTGTCCCTTACAGCCCGTTGGGCCGGGGTTTTTTGACCGGTGCTCTGAGAAGCCCGGATGATTTCGCAGCCGATGATTACCGTCGCTTCAGCCCACGTTTTCAAGGGGACAACTTCGCAAAAAACCTTTTGCTGGTGCAACAGGTGCAGGCCCTGGCCGCCGACAAGGGTGTGACGGCGGGCCAACTGGCGTTGGCGTGGGTCTTGGCCCAAGGGGATTACCTGATCCCGATTCCAGGCACCAAACAGCGTAAATACCTGGAAGAAAATGTGGCGGCGCTGGACGTGAAATTGAGCCGCGAAGAGTTGCAGGCCCTGGAAGCGATATTCCCGGCCAATGCCACGGCAGGCCTGCGTTATCCGGAAGAAGTCATGAAGTTGCTTGACCGATAGCAGGTGCCCGGCCCACAGGCAGCGTCGCGCAGAAGCCCGGTCAGGCTGGCATGCCCCCTCGCCACAGGGGTTAACCCAAGGCTGTATTACTTCGAAACAATCCCCTGTCTCTTTGTTGGGTAAACGGGTCAAAATGCATCTTTTTGGCCACAACCCGAGACGAGATCTCCATGCGAACCCACCTGCGTCTGGTCGCCCTGAGCGCGCTCTTCATCTCTTCCCTGGCCCAGGCCGCCGACCTGATCCCTATCGAGGTTCACCGCGACGCCAATTGCGGCTGCTGCAAAAAATGGGTCAGTCATCTGGAAGCCAACGGTTTCAAGGTCGAAGACCATGTTGAAGCCGATATGAGCCAATTCAAGCAACAGCACGGTGTGCCACCTCGCCTCGCGTCGTGTCACACCGGCCTTATCAACGGCAAATTCGTCGAAGGCCATGTGCCGGCCGATCAAGTACTGGCCTTGAGCAAGCGCGACGATCTGTTGGGGGTTGCTGCCCCTGGCATGCCCATGGGATCGCCCGGCATGGAAATGGACGGCATGAGCGATGCCTACCAAGTGATCGGTCTGAAAAAGGACGGCACTGACGTAGTGGTGGCGGACTACCCCGCCCATTGATGTTCGGCGCCTACATCGGGCTGTTTCTCGCGGCATTCGGTGCCGCGACGTTGCTGCCCTTGCAATCTGAAGCCGTGCTGGTGGGGCTGTTGCTCAGCGACCGGTATTGGCTTTGGTCGCTGCTGACCATCGCAACGCTGGGCAACGTGCTGGGGTCGCTGCTGAACTGGTGGCTGGGGCGCGGCATCGAGCGGTTTCACGAACGGCGCTGGTTTCCGGTCAGCCCTCGCCATCTCGAGCAAGCCCAAAAGCACTATCAGCGCTATGGTCATTGGTCATTGTTGCTCAGTTGGGTGCCCATTATCGGCGACCCTCTGACGCTGGTGGCCGGCGTCATGCGCGAACCGTTGGGGCGTTTCCTGATGATCGTGACGCTCGCCAAGGGCGCCCGCTACGGTGTATTGGCCCTTGCTACGCTGGGGTGGATGGGTTGAACGATCATGCAGGGCCATGGCCCAATGCCCGTCAGTTAAAGTGCGCAACCTGTGGGATCGCCGCACCGCCGCTCCCACATGGATTGCGCTCGGCATTACGGTCGTGACCTATGTTTAATGTCACCCTAATCATGCCGATCCAGCATCGGCGGATTTCCTGTGGAGTTCACCCATGTCGCCCACTTTCTCCCGCTGGTTACCGGGCCTGCTGCTGACGGCGGCACTGCCCGCTCTCGTTCATACCCAGAACCAGGCCCAACCCAAGGTCGAAACGCCGGAATACGGCCCGGAACTTCAGGGCTTCGAGTACCCCTACACGGTCAAACACTTCGCTTTTGAATCCCAGGGAAAATCCCTGCAAATGGGTTACATGGACGTCGCCGCCCTTGGCAAGGCCAACGGGCGCAGCGTAGTGCTGATGCATGGAAAAAATTTCTGCGGTGCCACTTGGGACAGCTCGATCAAGGCGCTGAGCGAGGCCGGTTACCGGGTCATCGCCCCCGACCAGATCGGCTTCTGCACCTCCAGCAAACCGGACCACTATCAATACAGCTTCCAGCAACTGGCGGCCAACACCCAGCAACTGCTCAAGGCTCTGGGCATCCAGAAAGCCACCCTGCTCGGCCACTCTACCGGCGGCATGCTCGCCACCCGCTATGCACTGCAATACCCCGATCAAGTCGAACAACTGGCGCTGGTCAATCCCATCGGCCTGGAAGACTGGAAAGCCCTTGGCGTGCCCTATCTCACGGTTGACCAATGGTATGAGCGCGAGCTGAAAGTCACGGCGCAAGGTATCCATGACTACCAACGCAGCACCTATTACGATGGCCGCTGGAAGCCGGAATTTGACCGTTGGGTGAACATGTACGCAGGCTTGGCCAAAGGGCCGGGCAAAACAGCGGTGGCGTGGAACTCGGCGCTGATCTACGACATGATCTTCACCCAACCGGTGTACTACGAGTTCAAGGACCTGAAGGTGCCGACCCTGCTGCTGATCGGCACTTCCGACACCACGGCCATCAACAAGAACATCGCACCACCCGAGGTCAAGGCGAAAATCGGTCATTACGACGTACTCGGCAAGCAAGTGGCGAAACTGATTCCCCGGTCGACGCTGATCGAATTTCCCGGCATGGGCCACGCGCCGCAGATGGAGGAACCGGCGAAATTCCATCAGGCGTTGCTCGGCTGGCTGAACCAAACCAATACCGTTCCTTGATGAGGTAAAGGCTGATGCAGATTGCGGTGATCGATGACTGGCAGGACGTGGCTCGCGACGTGGTGGACTGGTCGGTGCTGGACAGCATCGGCCAGGTGAGTTTTATCCATGACTACCCTGCCGACAACGAAACCCTGGCCGAGCGGCTCGGCGCATTCGAGGTGATCTGCGTAATGCGCGAGCGCACCCGGTTCGACGAAGACCTGCTGCGCCGCTTGTCCGCACTCAAACTGCTGGTCACCGGCGGCATGCGCAATGCCGCCCTGGACCTGAAAGCCGCCGCCGTGCTGGGCATTCAGGTCTGCGGCACGGACAGCTACAAACATGCCGCCCCCGAACTGACCTGGGCGCTGATCATGGCCGCGACCCGCAACCTGGTGGCCGAAGCCAACGCCTTGCGCGCAGGTCAGTGGCAACAAGGGTTGGGCGGCGACCTGCAGGGCAAGACCTTGGCGATTCTCGGGCTGGGCAGCATTGGTCAACGGGTAGCCCGGTTCGGGCAGGTGTTCGGCATGCGGGTGATTGCCTGGAGCGAAAACCTGACCGCCGAACGGGCTGCCGAGGTCGACGTCACCTATGTCAGCAAGCAGGAACTGTTCGAGCAGGCCGATGTGTTGTCGGTCCATCTGGTGCTCAGCGAGCGCAGCCGAGGGCTGGTGGACGCTCAGGCACTGGACTGGATGAAACCCACGGCATGGCTGGTCAACACCGCTCGCGGGCCGATTGTCGATGAGTCCGCATTGATCAAGGCACTTCAGAAAAAACGCCTGGCGGGCGCTGCGCTGGACGTGTTCGAGCACGAGCCGTTGCCCCGCCATCATCCCTTCAGAACGCTGGAAAACGTGCTGGCCACGCCTCATGTCGGGTATGTCAGCCGGCAGAATTACCAACTGTTCTTTTCGCAAATGATCGAGGACATACAGGCCTGGGCGGCTGGGGAGCCGGTTCGGATTCTGAGCTGAGACCGCGTTATCGTTCTTCGCGAGCAGGCTCGCTCCCACATTTGGCTTTGCTCACGCATCCTGTGCACACCCGAGATCCAATGTAGGAGCGAGCCTGCTCGCGATGAGGCCCTCAAACCCACTACATTCCGCCCTGCGCACCGCAATGGTGCAACCCACATCCCATCACGCCCGATTATCGTGACTTCCCAGTCCCGATTTGACCCATGCAAAAAAATAAACCTGCCCTTCGTCGGTGCATCTCCCTACAAAACCCCATGCCTGTACTCTCTTTTGACCGATTGTCGAACAATTTCACCCGTTGGCCGACCCCGCTCTAAGTTCTGGCCTAGACTGATTTTCGCGGAGTAAAACCGGCTAGTCATTCGGTGAAAATAATCGAAACTTTTGGTGCTGGCCTCGTGTCAGGTTAAAGGTAGGGCCACAGCGACTGGTGCATTCCTTGCAACAGCCACTTCACCCATTCTGCTTCAGCGCATGGGCAGCACTTGCTCACCGATGCGTAGCGCGTTTGCGCCCGGCCACAGGATTTGGCCACGAACACCGTTTGTGCCAGGCCTAGAATTAGATCAACAACACGGGAGATTCATATGATCAGTGCGGCTTTAGATATCCAGGGAGAACGTGCTCATCAGCAGGTCGGGGAAACGAGCACCGTCGGTGTCCTCAATGCCAAATCAGTCAATATGCCGATCCCCAAGACGCTGACACCGGCAGCCAGCCAGAATCCCAACAAGAAGAAAGTCCTGTTCGTCACCTCGGAGATTGCCGACCTGGTAAAGACCGGAGGTCTTGGCGACGTTTCCGCCGCACTGCCCCGGGCGATGGCGCATCTGCACGATGTCCGTGTGCTGATCCCCGGTTATCCGCAAGTAATGAACAGCGAAAACCCGATTCATATCATTGGTGAACTGGGCGGGCACGCAGCATTGCCGCCTTGCAAGATCGGGCGCATGGACATGCCCGACGGCCTGGTCATTTACGTGTTGATCTGCCCTGAATTGTACGAGCGCGAAGGTTCACCCTACGGCGCCAACAACGGCCGCGACTGGCCGGACAACCATATTCGTTTCGCTCGACTGGGCCTAGCAGCGGCCGATATCGCCGCCAATCTCGCCCAAATTCACTGGTGCCCGGACCTGGTGCATGCTCACGACTGGCCGGCTGGCCTGGCCCCCGCCTATATGCACTGGCGCGGTCAACGCACCCCGACCCTGTTCACCATCCACAACCTGGCATACCAGGGCGTCATCAGCCTTGGCTCGTGCCCGGAACTCGGGATCCCCATGCATGCCTTGCAACAGGAAGGCATGGAGTTTTACGGCAAGATGTCGTTCCTCAAAGCTGGCATGGCCTACTCGAGCCACATCACCACCGTCAGCGCCACCTATGCCCAGGAAATCACCACGCCAGCCTTCGGCTGCGGCCTCGACGGTTTTCTCGCCGCCAAGACCCAGCAAGGTCTGCTCAGCGGGATTCCCAATGGCATCGATGAGAGCTGGGATGCAGCGACCGATCCGCACCTGTTCCACCCCTTCGGCATCGGCGACTGGGACGGTAAAGCAGTCAATGCCATGCACGTTCGCAGACTGTTCGACCTCGAAGACTCCGAAGGTCCACTGTTCGCCGTGGTTTCGCGGCTGGTCTATCAGAAAGGCCTGGACCTGACCGAAGCAGTGGCCGAATACATTGTCGACAATGGCGGGCAAATCGCGATCATCGGCCGTGGCGAACCGGAAGAAGAACAAGCCATGCGTGAACTGGCGTTGCGCTTCCCCGGGCAAGTCGGCGTACACATCGGCTTCAATGAAACCGACGCCCGCCGGATGTTTGCCGGCAGTGATTTCCTGCTGATGCCTTCGCGTTACGAACCCTGCGGCCTGAGCCAGATGTACGCCCAGCGCTTCGGTTCATTGCCGGTGGCCCGCAATACCGGTGGTTTGGCCGACACCATTGAAAACGGTGTGACCGGTTTCCTCTTCGACGAATCCACGGTGGAGAGTTATCGCGAAGCCCTGAGCCGCGCGTTCAAGGTGTTCGCCTTCCCGGATCTGCTCAACGCGATGCGTTGCCGAGCCATGGCGGCGCCTTTCAACTGGTGCAAGGCCGTCGAACCCTACGCCGAACTCTACGAACAGCTGGTGGCTAAAGCCCTGGGAAAATCGGGCAAACAGTAAGAGGCTTTCAACGATGCCGTTACGGACCCTTGAGACCTGGCCCCACGGCGCAATCATGCTGGACGCAGAACACACGCGTTTTGCCTTGTGGGCGCCAGATGCGTTTTTCGTCAGTCTCGAACTGGAAGATGGGCAATCACTGCCACTGCTGCCTCAGGCCGATGGCTGGTTTGTGATCAACACCCGCTGCCCCGCGGGTACCCGCTACCGCTACAACATCGATGGCGAGCTGGAGGTGCCGGACCCGGCCTCCCGCGCCCAGGCGGGCGATATCGACAGCCACAGCGTGGTGGTCGATCCCCTCGCCTATCGGTGGCACCACAGCGCCTGGCAGGGTCGACCGTGGAATGAGGCGGTGATCTACGAACTGCACGTCGGTGCACTCGGCGGCTTCAGCCAGGTTGAGCAGCATCTGGAGCACCTGGTCGAGCTGGGTATTACCGCCATCGAACTGATGCCGCTGGCGCAGTTCCCCGGCGAGCGTAACTGGGGCTATGACGGGGTTTTGCTTTACGCGCCGCAAGCTTCCTATGGCTCGCCCGAACAACTCAAACACCTGATCGACACGGCCCACGGCCACGGCCTGGCGGTGATTCTCGACGTGGTCTACAACCACTTCGGCCCGGATGGCAATTACCTGCATCGCTACGCCAAAGGCTTTTTCCGCGAAGACAAACACACCCCGTGGGGCGCGGCGATCGACTTCCGGCGGCGCGAGGTGCGCGACTTCTTTATCGACAACGCGCTGATGTGGTTGCTGGAGTACCGCTTCGACGGCCTGCGCCTGGACGCGGTGCATGCCATCGAAGACCCGGACTTTCTTCAAGAGCTGGCGCAACGGGTGCGGCGGCAAACCGATCCGGCGCGGCACGTGTGGCTCATGGCGGAAAACGAGCACAACCAGGCCAGCCTGCTGGAGCAAGGTTTTGACGCGCAGTGGAACGACGACGGCCATAACGCCCTGCACGTTCTGCTCACGGGTGAAACCGACGCCTATTACGCCGACTATGCCGAGCACCCCACCGAACAGCTCGCCCGCTGCCTGAGCCAGGGCTTCGTGTTTCAAGGCCACATCACCCGTCACGGTACGGCGCGCGGTGAACCGAGCGGTCACTTGCCGCCCACAGCCTTCGTGCTATTTCTGCAGAACCACGACCAGATCGGCAATCGCGCCTTTGGCGAACGCCTGCATCAGTTGGCCCATCCTGATGCCCTTTATGCCGCCACTGCGTTGCTGCTGTTGTCGCCGATGATTCCGCTGATGTTCATGGGCGATGAGTTTGCCGTCGAGCAACCGTTCCTGTTCTTCACCAGCCACCACGGTGAATTGGCGGAACTGGTGCGCGAAGGACGACGCAACGAGTTCGCAGCGTTCAGCGCCTTTGCCGACCCGCACAAACGCGAGCAGATTCCCGATCCGAACGCGACGCAGACCTTCGAAGCTTCACGGCCGACACTGACCACCAGCCGCCAATCGCCGATTTACGCTCTGTATCGCCAACTGCTGCAGATCCGCCACCGACACATCATCCCGCACCTGCCCGGCGCCCAGGCGCTGGGTGCGCAGGTACTGGCCGAGGGTGCGGTGACGGCGCGCTGGCGGCTGGGCGATGGCAGTCAGTTGCGCATTGACCTGAACCTCAGCGATGCACCTGCGGTCCACACCCCACAGGCCGACGCGACATTGCTGTTCGAACACCCGCCACAATCGGCCGGTCTGTTGAATCAGGGCATGCTTGCCCCGTATTGCGCGCTAGTCAGCCTCACGGCCGCAGCCCCTTTGCTACCCCCGGATGGAGAGCGCCCATGAGCAATGCGCAACTGGAAATACTGGCCAGCCGAGCAGGCTTGGCCGTCGACTGGATCGACGCCAATGGCCGTCCACAGAAAGTCACCCCGGCGGTGTTGCGCTCGGTGCTGGCCGGGCTTGGCCATCCCGCCGGCAGCGCTCAGGAAATCGACGCCAGCCTGCTGCAACTGCAGGAGGTGCAACAAACCCGGCACCTGCCACCGCTGTTGACCTGCGACGTGGGCGTCGGCCTTGATCTGGCCCACTACTTTGAACCGCAAACCCCGTGTGAGATCCATCTCGAAGACGGCTCACGGATTAACTTGAAGCTCGATGACAACGCTGTGTTGCCCGGGCTGGTGCCGGTGGGTTATCAGCACGTCAGCATCGACGATCAATCCTTCACCCTGGCGGTGGCACCTCAACGCTGCTACAGCGTCGGCGATGCGGTTGACAGTAAAAACCCCCGCGCCTGGGGCCTGAGCGTGCAGCTGTACTCGCTGCGTCGCCCCGGCGATGGCGGTTTCGGCGATACCCAGGCCCTCGAAGATCTGGCCCGGGTGGCCGGCGAACGGGGCGCCGAAGCGTTGGCGATCAGCCCGCTGCATGCGATGTTCAGCGGCGACACCCAACGTTACAGCCCATACTCGCCGTCCAGCCGTTTGTTCCTCAATAGCCTGTACGCGGCGCCCGGCGCGATCCTCGGTGAGCGCGCCCTGCGCACCGCGATCGACGCCACCGGCCTTGCCGCTGAGCTCAAGCACCTTGAAGCGTTGCCGCTGATCGACTGGCCCACCGCCGCCGAAGCCAAGCACCGCTTGCTCGAAGCCTTGTACGAAGGGTTCACCCACGGCGAACACCCCTTGCACCCAGACTTCAGCAGTTTCCGTCATGCCGGCGGCGAAGCACTGGAAAATCATTGCCGCTTCGAAGCGATCCAGGAAGCCCGTGCGCGGCGCGGTGAAAGCCTCGACTGGCGCGAGTGGCCCGAACAATGGCGTGACCCGCGCAGCACCGCCCTGGCGCATTTTGCCGAAGAAAATTCGACCCGCATCGGCTACTACGCATTCTGCCAATGGCTGATTGCGCGCAGCCTGGAACGCGCCCAGGCCGCCGCCCGCAGTGCAGGCATGGGCATCGGTCTGATCGCCGACCTGGCCGTTGGCGCTGACGGCGGCGGCAGCCAGGCCTGGAGTCGTCAGGACGAATTGCTCGCCTCACTGACCGTGGGTGCGCCACCAGACATCCTCAATCGTTCCGGCCAGGGTTGGGGCATTTCCGCGTTCTCTCCCGAAGGTCTGGTGCGCAACGGCTTTCGCGCATTCATCGAAATGCTGCGGGCCAACTTCGCCCATGCCGGCGGCCTGCGTATCGATCACGTCATGGGGCTGCAACGACTGTGGGTGATCCCCAACGATGCGCCGCCCAGCGACGGTGCCTACCTCTATTACCCGGTGGACGACCTGCTGCGCTTGCTGACCCTCGAATCCCATCGGCATCAGGCCGTCGTCCTCGGCGAGGACCTCGGCACCGTGCCCGAGGGTCTGCGCGAGAAACTCATCGCACGCTCGATTCTCGGCATGCGCGTGCTGCTGTTCGAACAGGACAATACTCACTTCAAGCCGATTCTTGACTGGCCGGACAACGCGCTGGCAACCACCAGCACCCACGACCTGCCGACGCTCAATGGCTGGTGGCATGGCCGCGATATTGACTGGAGCGCGCGCTTGAATCTGGTCGACGCCCCGGGGGAAATCGAATGGCGCCAACACCGTGAACGCGAGCGCGAAGGTTTGCGCCGGGTGCTGAGCGAGGACCCGCAGAATTTCCGCGAAGAGTCCCACGAAACCGATCAGGTGCTCGACGCCGCGATCCGCTTCCTCGGCCATACCCGCGCGCCGCTGGTATTGCTGCCAATGGAAGATGCCTTGGGTATCGAACAGCAGGCCAACCTGCCCGGCACCACCGATACCCATCCCAACTGGTCCCGCAGGCTGCCCGGCGACAGCGAAGCCCTGCTCGATGATCCGGACGCCGCACGGCGCCTGGAACTGCTCGCCTGTGCACGACTTCAGGCGGCCGAGCGTGACCAATGAATCAACCGTTCATCCAACCGCTGCGGGCGACTCTGCGGCTGCAATTTCATAAAGGTTTCACTCTGGATCAGGCGGTGCCGCTGGTGCCGTACTTCGCCAGTCTGGGCATCAGCCATGTCTATGCCTCGCCGCTGCTCGCCGCCCGCGCGGGGTCCATGCATGGCTACGACGTGGTGGACCCGACCACGGTCAACCCAGAACTGGGCGGCGAAGCGGCATTGCGGCGTTTGGTCGGTGCATTGCGCGAACAGAACATGGGGCTGATCCTCGACATTGTCTCCAACCACATGGCCGTCGGCGGTGGCGATAACCCCTGGTGGCTCGACTTGCTGGAATGGGGGCGACTGAGCCCTTACGGCGAGTTCTTCGACATTCAATGGCACTCGCCCGACCCGTTGATGGAAGGCCAGTTGCTGCTGCCTTTTTTGGGCAGTGATTACGGCATCGCCTTGCAGGACGGCACCCTGCCCTTGCGTTTCGATGCCCGGCGCGGCGCTTTTTATGTCGAGCACTATGAGCACCACTTCCCGATTTCCCCGTCAGACTACGGCGAGCTGCTCAAGGCCGATGATCAATTGAATGCCGAGCAGGCCGAGCAGCTCAAATCCCTGGCAGACCGCTTCAGTACCTTGAGCTACCAGACTGACGCATACAGCCTGGCGATTCCGCTGAAAACGGAACTGCATGAACTCGCCAGCGATCCGGCCATTCTTCACGCCATCGAACACACCCTCGGCACGTACGACTCGCTCACCCCCGAGGGTTTCCAGCGCCTGCATAATCTGCTGGAGCGCCAGAGTTATCGCCTGGCCAGCTGGCGTACCGCGGCGGACGACATCAACTGGCGGCGTTTTTTCGATATCAATGAACTGGGTGGCCTGCGCGTCGAACGCCCGGCGGTGTTCGAGGCGACCCATGCAAAAATCTTCGAGCTGGTAGCCGAGGGTCTTGTCGACGGGCTGCGCATCGATCACATCGATGGCCTCGCCGACCCGCGTGGCTACTGCCGCAAATTGCGGCGCCGAGTCGATAGACTGGTACCGGAGCGGCACCTGCCGATCTACGTCGAGAAGATCCTCGGCGAAGGCGAAACCCTGCACCGCGACTGGTCTGTCGATGGCAGCACCGGTTACGAATTCATGAACCAGTTGTCGTTGCTGCAACACGACCCCGAAGGCGCCCAGGCCTTGGGTGAACTCTGGAGCCGGCACAGCGAACGGCCCGCCGATTTCCGCCAGGAAGCACAACTGGCGCGTCAGCAGATTCTCAACGGCTCCCTCGCCGGGGATTTCGAAAGTGTCGCCCACGCCCTGTTGCAAGTGGCCCGGGACGACCTGATGACACGGGACCTGACCCTCGGCGCAATCCGTCGGGCCTTGCAGGAACTGATCGTACACTTCCCGGTGTATCGCACTTACATCAGCCCGCTGGGCCGAAACTGCGCCCAGGACGAGGTGTTTTTCCAGCAAGCCATGGACGGTGCAAGGCAAACCCTTGGCGAAGCCGACTGGCCCGTGCTCGATTGCCTGTCCGGCTGGCTGGGTGGCCAACCCTGGCGCAAACACCCGCTGGGCCGCCCACGCAAACTGCTCAAGCATGCGTGCGTGCGCTTCCAGCAACTGACCTCACCGGCGGCGGCCAAGGCGGTGGAAGACACCGCGCTTTATCGCTCGGCGGTGCTGCTGTCGCGCAACGATGTCGGCTACAACACCGAGCAGTTCAGTGCGCCGGTGGCTGACTTCCATGCGGCCTGCGCCAATCGCCTCGCCGAATTCCCCGACAACCTGCTGGCCACCGCGACCCACGACCACAAACGCGGCGAAGACACCCGTGCGCGGCTGGCGGTGTTAAGCGAGCGCAGCGCCTGGTATGGCGCACAGGTCGAACACTGGCGAACCCTGGCCGACCAATTGCGCACTGAACCCGGCGCGCCCTCGGCGGGCGACGAGCTGATTCTTTATCAAGCGATCCTCGGCAGCTGGCCGCTGGAACTGCGCAGCGATGATCAGGTGGCGCTCGAGGACTACGCCAAACGCCTCTGGCAGTGGCAACAGAAAGCCCTGCGCGAAGCCAAGTTGCAAAGCAGCTGGAGCGCACCAAACGAGGGATATGAACAGGCGACCCATGGGTTTCTCGAACGCTTGCTGCTCAGCCCCGAAGGCCAGCCACTGCGCGCGACCATCGGTGCGGCGGCGCAGAGCATCGCCGCCCCGGGTGCGTTGAATGGCTTGGCGCAAACCTTGCTGCGAATGACTGTGCCGGGGGTACCGGATCTCTATCAGGGCAACGAGTTCTGGGACTTCACGCTGGTCGATCCGGACAACCGCCGGCCGGTGGATTACGTCAGCCGTCAGCAGGCCATGCACGTACGACTGGACCTGCCGGATCTGTTGGTGAACTGGCGTGACGGGCGCATCAAGCAAACCCTGATCGCCCATGCGTTGAGCCGACGCGCCGAGCATGCCCAGCTGTTTCAGACAGGGACTTATCAAGCCCTTGAAGTCCTCGGCAACCAGGCTCACCGGGTATTGGCGTTTGCTCGTGAATGGCAGGGAAAACGGGCTATCGTGATCGTACCGATACGCTGTGCCGAGCTGCTGGAAAACAGTGCCGAACCACAGGTTGAGGCGCCGCTGTGGGGCGATACCCGAGTCAAATTGACGTTCGCCGCGCCTGAAGAAAATCTGAAGGGACTTTTTGCAAGCGTCACAGTCACAAAACACAGGGAGCTGATGGTCAGCGCCGCGCTGGGGGATTTCCCGGTCAATCTCTTTATCCAAACTACCCAAGCTTGAGTTCAGTTCAGGAGCATTGCGATGAGTACCGACGATAAACGCATCCGCGAATTTGCCTATCAGATCTGGGAGTCCGAAGGGAAACCCGTGGGCCAGGAAGCACGCCATTGGGAGATGGCCTGCAAACTCGCCGAAGCCGAAGCACTGGCTCCCGGCAAGTCATCGAAAGCGACCGGCAGCAAACGTGTCGGCACCAAATCTGCGGTCGGCAAGCCCGACGGCAAGCTGGTCAATGCCAAGGACATCGAACCCGCACTCAAAGCCAAAACCAAGCCCAAGGCCAAACCCGCCGCCGCTTCGACAGTGATCCCGCCGGGAGAAAAATCCACGGAGAAAAAGCCTCGCGCCGCGCGTAAACCGCCAACGACCTGACGCTTTATCGCCTTGCCCCGCTTGATTTGTGGCGAGGGAGCTTGCTCCCGTTGGACTGCGAAGCGGTCCCCCTCTTTCTGGGGATAGGGGGGCCGCTTCGCGGCCCAACGGGAGCAAGCTCCCTCGCCACAGCTGACCGGCATTAGCCCAGTACCGCCCCCCAATGCAGGAGCATCTATGAGTAGTCCAAAGAAAACCGCGCCCGAACCTCGTGCCGAGGCCTCGCGAATCCGTGAAGGCCTGCCCTTCCCGCTAGGCGCGACCTGGGATGGCCTGGGGGTCAATTTCGCGCTGTTTTCGGCTAACGCGACCAAGGTCGAACTGTGCATCTTTGACGACGCCGGCGAGGTGGAAATCGAGCGTATCGAGTTACCGGAATACACCGACGAGATCTACCACGGCTACTTGCCCGACGCCCACCCGGGGTTGATCTACGGCTATCGCGTGTACGGTCCGTATGACCCGGCCAACGGCCATCGTTTCAATCCCAACAAGCTGCTGATCGATCCCTATGCCAAGCAATTGGTCGGTCGATTGAAATGGTCCGAAGCGTTGTTCGGCTACACCATCGGCCACCCTGACGCCGACCTCAGTTTCGATGAACGGGACAGCGCGCCCTTCGTGCCCAAATGCAAAGTGATCGACCCGGCCCACACCTGGGGTCATGACCATCGGGTCAGCGTGCCGTGGGACAAAACGATCATTTACGAAACACACGTACGCGGTTTCAGCATGCGTCACCCCTCCGTCCCCGAGAACCTGCGTGGCACCTTCGCCGGGTTGATGGTCGATGACGTGCTGGAACACATCCGCAAGCTCGGCGTATCGACTGTGGAATTGCTGCCGATTCATGCCTTCGTCAATGACCAGCATCTGCTGCACAAAGGCATGACCAATTACTGGGGTTACAACAGCATTGCGTTCTTTGCCCCGGACCCGCGCTACCTGGCCAGCGGCAAGATCGCCGAGTTCAAGGAGATGGTCGCGCACCTGCACGAGGCCAATCTGGAAGTGATCCTCGACGTGGTCTACAACCACACCGCCGAGGGCAACGAACAAGGCCCGACCCTGTCGATGCGCGGCATCGACAACGCCTCATACTACCGCTTGATGCCCGACGACAAGCGCTACTACATCAACGATTCCGGGACCGGTAACACCCTGGACCTGAGTCACCCGTGTGTGCTGCAAATGGTCACCGACTCCCTGCGTTACTGGGCCACGGAAATGCACGTGGACGGTTTCCGTTTTGACTTGGCGACCATTCTTGGCCGCTACCACGACGGTTTCGACGAGCGTCACAGCTTTCTCGTGGCCTGCCGTCAAGACCCGGTGCTGCGCCAGGTGAAGATGATTGCAGAAGCCTGGGATTGCGGCCCCGGTGGCTATCAAGTCGGCAACTTTCCTCCGGGTTGGGTTGAGTGGAATGACAAATTCCGCGACACCGTGCGCGCGTTCTGGAAAGGCGACGACGGCCAACTGGCGGACTTCGCCAGTCGCATGACCGCCTCCGGCGAGATGTTCAATCAGCGTGGCCGGCGGCCGTATGCCTCGGTGAACTTCGTCACCGCCCACGACGGTTTCACCCTGAACGACCTGGTGTCGTACAACGACAAACACAACGAAGCCAACGACGAGAACAATCAGGACGGCAGCAACAACAACCTGTCCTGGAACCATGGCGTCGAAGGCCCGACCGACGATCCCGAGATCAATGAACTGCGCCAGCGCCAGATGCGCAACTTCTTCGCCACCTTGCTGCTGTCCCAGGGCACGCCGATGCTGGTGGCCGGCGATGAGTTCGCTCGCACCCAGGAAGGCAATAACAATGCCTATTGCCAGGACAGCGAGATCGGTTGGGTCAATTGGGACCTGAGCGAAGACGGCAAGGCCCTGCTCAAGTTCGTCAAACGCCTGATCAAACTGCGTCTGGCCTATCCGATTCTGCGTCGCGGGCGCTTTCTGGTGGGCAATTACAACGAAGACATCGGCGTCAAGGACGTGACCTGGCTGGCCCCGGATGGCAGCGAAATGTCCATCGAACAATGGGAAGAAGGCCACGGTCGTTGCCTGGGCATGCTGCTTGATGGCCGCGCCCAGGAAACCGGCATTCGCCGCAAGGGTGCCGACGCAACGTTGCTACTGGTGGTCAACGCCCACCATGACATCGTCAATTTCCTGCTGCCGGAAGTGCCTGACGGCGGTTTCTGGACCTGCATTATCGATACCAATCAACCCTCGATTCGTGGCCAGGAACGCTTCGAGTTCGGTCACGAATATTCAGTCACCGGCCGTTCGCTGCTGCTGTTCGAATTGCAGCGTGAGGAAGACGAGTAAAAAAGGAAGCAGTCCATGTGGGAGCGAGCCTGCTCGCGATTGCGATGGCACATCCAGCATTAATGTGACTGACAGACCGCTATCGCGAGCAGGCTCGCTCCCACAGTTTTTTTTGCTGACTATTTGCAACATTCGACACAGCCCGGATCAAAAAAACCTATCAGACCAAAGGCTGAGGCGACGAATAGCATTCCATGAGCAATACTCTGCCCGCGGCAATCCAGGGTCCGGAGCGCTGCAATTGCTATTTACCCCCGCCTTCACGGGTCTGCCAGGCTTGCGTCCTGCAAGTAATACGCATGACTGAGGGCACGACAGAACAAGGAAGTAGCGCCTATGAAATCAGTTTCCATCAGCGAAAACAGTTTGCCCGCGCAGATCTGGAACAGCGCCCCGCAACTGGACAACATCCCTGTCATCAACACCGAAACACTGGTCCCGGCCGGCGCTCGCGCGGTAGTCATCGCGCCGCATCCCGGCGATGAAGTGGTGACCTGCGGTGGTCTGCTGCAGTTGCTGTGCTCCCTTGGTCATCCCCTGCAATTGATCTCGATCACCGACGGTAGCGCCAGCCATCCGGGATCGCGGCAGTGGTCGGAAAAACGCCTGAGCGTGTTCCGGCCCCAGGAAAGCGTCGAAGCCTTGCGCCGACTCGGGTTGCCGATGCACAGCCTGAAGTGGATTCGCGGCGGCTTCACTGACAACGCTCTTGCCGAGCGGGAGTCCGAATTGACCCAATTCATCGCCCGTTATCTACGCCCCGGTGATGTGGTGTTCAGCACCTGGCGCGAAGACGACCATGGCGACCACGGTGCCGTCGGCCGGGCCAGCGTCAAGGCTGCGGCCCTGGTCGACGCGACGCTCAACGAAATACCGGTCTGGGCCTGGCACTGGCCGATGCGCGATCATGGGCTGATCCCCTGGCATCGCGCGCGCAAGGTACGCCTCGACACCTGGACCGTTGCGCGCAAAAGCCACGCCACTTACGCTTACGCCAGCCAACTCGACGGCGAGCCGGCGATCGGCATCGCCCCGTTGCTGCCCCCGGTGATTCTGGAGCGCATGCGATTGCCGTATGAAATTGTGTTTGTCTAAGTTTTTCGAGGACTGTCGTTGGTAAAGGAGCTTTTGTGGCGAGGGAGCTTGCTCCCGCTGGGGCGCGAAGCGGCCCCAAAAGCTTTGCGACTGCTTCGCAGCCGAACGGGAGCAAGCTCCCTCGCCACAGGCAAGCCCCCTCACCACAGTAACCCGCTCCCACATGGGGCGGTGTCGCTCAAACTGAACTGCTGGCCCGTGCATCAGTCGCATGGAAACAGCAGCCTTGATTCAGAGGAGTGAACGTGTCCAGCGATGCCGAACGACAGGCCGTCGAATCAACGCCACCGAACACACCTCCGGCGATTCATCGACTGAGAGTACTGACGGTCAACACCCACAAAGGCTTCACCGCCCTCAACCGGCGTTTCATCCTCCCGGAACTGCGTGAAGCGGTGCGCAGCACATCGGCGGACCTGGTGTTTCTGCAGGAAGTGGTCGGTGAGCACGACCGGCATTCTTCCCGTTACAACGAGTGGCCACAGACTTCGCAATACGAGTTCCTGGCCGACAGCATGTGGAGCGATTTCGCTTACGGCCGTAACGCGGTCTATCCCGACGGCCATCACGGCAATGCCCTGCTGTCGAAATACCCGATCCGTGAATTTCGCAACCTCGACGTCTCGATCACCGGTCCCGAGCGGCGCGGGTTGTTGCACTGTGTTCTGGATGTGCCGGGGCATGCCGAAGTGCATGCCATTTGCGTGCATCTGAGCCTGTTGGAAAGCCATCGACAACTCCAGCTGCAGTTGCTCTGCCTGTTGCTCGAATCGTTGCCCGATGATGCCCCGGTGATTATTGCCGGCGACTTCAACGACTGGCAGTTGCAAGGCAACGCCGCCCTCGCCCGGCGCGACTACCTGCATGAAGCCTTCGAACGCCATCATGGCCGACCGGCGAAAACTTACCCGGCGCGTTTTCCCCTGCTGCGCCTGGACCGGATCTACCTGCGTAATGCCAGCAGTCATGAGCCTCGAATACTCGGCCATAAACCCTGGACGCATCTGTCGGACCATTTGCCGCTGGCGGTGGAGGTGCACCTGCAATACCGTCAAACAACAGTCGCCACAGACTGCCAACTCTGACAGAAAAAATGACAGCAATGGCGCACCGACGCCATTTGTTTATCCTGCGCTTGATCGTTCGTCAAACAACCGATAGCCCCCTACCCAGCGCGTCTGGACCGCATCTTTCGGGATGATTTTTTGCACAAACAACAACTTATATACACGCCAAAAATCAGTCACTTACAACGTCTAAAATAGCCATACCGCTTATCGGCCACTTTCTTGACGCAGCGTCAGCAGTCTTCTTAGCTACTGCTTACTACCCCCGGAAATCCATCAGGGGCAAGCCTCCAGACTCCTGTAAAAACGGGCGGTCTGACCTTGCCTCAATCCATTCGGTCGCCCCTCATTCGGGGTAGGAGAGACGCCAAAGCGAGAGACGCATGCGATTGCAAGGTAGACCCCCATGAAAACTTCGTTCACCCCACAAGAGATCAAAATCACTTTTTGCACTGTCACCAGTTCATTCCTGCTGTGCTCATCCATGGAGGTGCAGGCCTCGCCTGCCGAGGACGAAACACCCCTCTGGTACAACCAGGCATTGCCGACCCTTACCTTGCCAACCGCCTCCGCCACGTATCCCGGCCGCTTACGCTTCAATCCAGACTTACAAAGCTCACGCCTGACGGTTGAAGATGCCTCGCCTTCAGCCTGGGACCACGTCTACGGAAAGACCTCACGGCAGGCCCAAACCGACTCTCTGGCCCAGGGTTCTTCTATCCCCGGCGCCAGCGAATTCAAAGGCCCGGCTCTGCTGACCGTACAAAGCAACAGCGGCCATACTCAACGGGTCGGACTGATCGGCGGCACCGCCCAATTCCAGGGCAATGACAACGGCCTGCTGACCAGTCGCGCGCTCGCCGACCCCGGCCATGACACGCTCAGCCTTCAAGGCCAAAGTCTCGGCGCCTACTGGAGCCTGACCGGTCCGCAAGGCTGGCACGTAGACTTGACGGCCAGCGGTGGCCGGGTCAACGGCTACAGTCGCAATGACCAGGGCGCGCGACAAGCCACCGAAGGCAGCGCGGTGACGTTCTCGGTGGAAGGTGGTTTCCCGATTGGTCTGGGTAATAACTGGGTGGTCGAACCCCAGGCGCAGTTGATCAATCAACGCGTTACCCTGGATACGCCCTATGCCGGCTCTGGAAATGCCTCATCCAGCGACATGACGTCCTGGAGCGGTCGGGTCGGGGCACGCTTGAAAGGCAGTTACGATATTAACGGCCTGCCGGTCGAACCCTATGTGCGGACCAACGTATGGCACACGGTGTACACCGGCAATACCGTAAGCCTGGATCAGGTCGACAAAATCAGCAGCAGCCGCAATTCATCGACAGTGGACGTGGGTCTGGGGCTGGTGGCCAGAGTGACGCCTTTGGTCAGCCTGTATGTCAGTGCCGATTACAGCAGCGATGTGGATGACAATGATTTGAACGGGTTGATTGGCAGCCTTGGGGTGCGGATGCGTTGGTGAGTGCATGACTCAAGAAGCGCTTTGTTCGGTCTGGCCCCTTCGCGAGCAAGCCCGCTCCCACATTGGTTTTGTGTACGACGACAATCCAATGTGGGAGCGGGCTTGCTCGCGAATGAAGCGACGCGATTTTAGATCAACCCTCCGGACGCAAAATCAACACCGCCAACGGCGGCAGGTTCAACTCCACAGAGAGGGCCTGGCCATGGCTCGGTTCTTCGTCGGTGAACACTCCGCCGCCGTTACCGTAATTGGACCCGGCATAAGTGTCGGCATCGCTGTTGATCAACTCGACCCAGCGCCCGGCAAACGGCACGCCGACGCGGTAGGCCTGTCGCGGCACGGGGGTGAAGTTGGCCACCACCAACACCGGCCGCCCGTCCTTGCTCCAGCGCAGCCACGCGTAGACGCTGTTGACCGCATCGTCGCCAATCAACCACTGGAAGCCTTGCGGGGCATCGTCCTGATCGTGCAGCGCCGGTTCTTCGCGATACAACCGATTCAGGTCACCGACCAGCTTGCGCACGCCTTGGTGTTCCGGGTATTGCAGCAAATACCAGTCCAGTTGCTGATCGTGATTCCACTCTCGCCACTGGCCGAACTCGCAGCCCATGAACAGCAGTTTCTTGCCGGGATGCGTCCACATGAAACTCAGATAAGCCCGCAGGTTGGCAAACTTCTGCCAGCGATCGCCGGGCATCTTGTCGATCAGCGAATGCTTGCCATGCACCACTTCATCGTGAGAAATCGGCAGGATGAAGCGCTCGGACCAGGCATACACCAGGCCGAAACTCAGCTCGTTGTGGTGATGGGCGCGGTATACCGGATCTTGCTGAATGTAATGCAGTGAATCGTGCATCCAGCCCATGTTCCACTTATAGGCAAAACCCAGCCCACCCTGTTGCGTGCTCTGGCTGACACCCGGCCACGCCGTGGATTCTTCGGCAATCACCAGTGCGCCCGGCGTTTCCAGGGCCACCACATCGTTGAGATGGCGGACGAAATCAATGGCCTCCAGATTCTCCCGACCGCCGTGACGGTTGGGCACCCATTCGCCGGCCTTGCGCGAGTAATCGCGATACAGCATCGACGCCACTGCGTCCACGCGCAGGCCATCAACGTGGAAATGCTTGAGCCAGTGCAGCGCCGACGCCAGCATGTAGCCATGCACCTCGGTGCGGCCCAGGTTGTAGATCAGCGTGTCCCAGTCCTGGTGAAAACCTTCCTGCGGGTTGCCGTACTCATACAGCGCGGTGCCGTCGAACTGCGCCAGGCCGTGGGTATCGGTGGGGAAATGCGCCGGCACCCAATCGAGGATCACGCCGATCTCGGCCTGGTGACAGGCATTGACGAACGCGGCGAAATCATCCGGCGTGCCGTAACGGGCACTCGGGGCGAATTGCGACAGCAGTTGATAACCCCAGGACCCACCGAACGGATGCTCCATGATCGGCATCAGCTCGATGTGGGTGAAGCCCAGTTCCTTCACATAAGGAATCAGCCGCTCGGCCAACTCGGGCCAGGTGTACTGACGGGCGACCTCGCCCAGGTCATCCAGCTCGCATTGCCAGGAGCCGGCGTGCAACTCGTAGATCGACAACGGTGCGCTCGTTCGCTGACGCTCGCCCCGCGACTGCATCCAGGCATGGTCCTGCCAGTCGATTTTCAGCGGCGAGGCGACTTTCGATGCAGTGTCCGGTGGCAAAGCGGTGGCAAGGGCCATCGGGTCGGCCTTGAGCGGCAGAATGCCGTGGGCGCCGAGGATTTCGTATTTATAGGCCTCCCCCGCTTGCAGGCGCGGGATGAACAATTCCCAGACGCCGGCAGGGTGGCGCAGGCGCATCGGATGGCGGCGCCCATCCCAGACGTTGAAATCGCCGACCACCGAGACCCTTCTGGCATTCGGCGCCCACACGGCAAAGCGCACGCCGTCGACGCCATCGACCGTCTTCAGCTGTGCGCCGAGGCAACTGCTCAGGTCGCGGTGATTGCCCTCGGCGAACAGGTACAAGTCCATCTCGCCGAGTAATGGGCCAAAGCTGTAAGGGTCCTCGGCGAGTTGCTCGCCACCGGCCCAACGGGTTCGCAACTGATAGGGTCGGGCCCGCTCGAAGTGCCCGACGAACAGCCCCGGGGTTTGGGTGGTCTCAAGGCTGCCGAGTTCTTCCCCGGATTCCTTGTCCACCACCTGCACGCTCAAGGCGTCCGGTAGATAAGCTCGAATGAATTGCCCGCCGGCGCCATCGCCGTGCGGGCCGAGAATTGCAAAGGGGTCTTGGTGCTCGGCACGTACCAACGCATCGATATCCCGCGTCCTGGGTAGCAGCGCCTGTCCCACATGCCCCTGTTCCTTGTTCGAGATACTCATGACTACTCTCCACCAAGATCGGAAAAGGGTTTGAGCCCACTCAATAACCCGTACAGACCGTGCAACGGCACGGGCAGCCAGGTGGGGCGATTTTCAGCCTCATAGGCCACTTCATAAGCCGCCTTCTCCAGACCGAACAACGCCAGCGCGGCGTCTTCGCCTTCAGGATCTTGCCATGCATGAGCAAGACTAGCTGCCGCCAGCCGATAAGCGTCGACAAATGCTTGCCTTGCCTCTTTCAGATAACGCTCGGCAACCCGTTGACGCGCCTCTTGGGCGGCGACGGTGTTATCGACGTTATGCACGTTGATCGTCATCGCCGCGGCGTAATCGAAGGAGCGCAACACGCCGCTGACATCTTTATAAGGGCTGTGCTTGCCTCGGCGCTCATGCAGCGGCCGCGCCGGCTCGCCCTCGAAATCGATCAGGTAGGCATCGCCCTTGATCACCAGCACCTGCCCCAGGTGCAAGTCACCATGGACGCGGATACGCAAACCGCCAGCAGCCTTTTTACCCAGTTCCTGGACATGGCTGAGGATGGATTTTTTGTTGTCCAGCAAACGACTGACCAATGCCTGATCCTCGGCGTTCAGTTCAGTTTGATGCTGCTTGAGTAACTTCAGGGCATGTTCCAGTTGCGCCGCCACATCCTTGGCCGAGGCCAAAGCATCTTTCTGGGTGGTGATCTGTGGGGCAAAGTCCGGATTGGCGCTCGGGGCGGCCAACATCTGATGCATTTCCCCCAGACGCTGGCCGAGCATGCCGGCAAAATCCTTCAGCTCGCCGAGGGCGTTGTAGTGCTGCTCCTGCTCGGACATGGCATCAGCGAGTTCGTCGCGAAGTGCCCGTTCGAGGTTGTTCTGGGTCCACTCCCACGCATCGCCCTGATTGCTCAAGTAGCCTTGGGCGATCATCAACAACGTGTCTTCGCCCGCCGCATCGCGACGAATCACCGCCCCCAGCAGTGGCGATATGTTTTGGAAACCGGCATGGGTCAGGTACGCACTCATTTCCAGTTCCGGATGCACGCCTGACGCGACCTTGCGGATCAGTTTCAGCACCAGGCTGCTGCCGATCACCACCGAACTGTTGGATTGCTCGGCGGACAGGTACCGCACCTCCGACTCGGCCGTCAGGCCAAGTCTGGCCAGTTCGTCGGTAGGCTCGAAGCGGATCTCGCCGCCGTCCGACGGCAACACCATGCCGGCCTGCATGCTCTGCAACACGGTATGAACAAAGCTGTCGAGGCTGAAGGCGTCGGTGATCAAGCCGACCTGACGCCCGCGCCGGACCCTGGCCAGCGCCAATTGCTGCGGCAACGCCGCGCCAACCTGTTCCTCGGAAATAAAGCCGAACGGCAATTGATAGCGGCTGGTCTGACCGCCGCTGGTGACGTCGATTTCACCCAGCAGCACTGGATGCTGCGGGTCGCCAAAACGCACGCCGTAAGCGAGGTTGACGTTGTCGATGATGCCGTCCTTGCCGGCGTACCAGCGGCGGTTCTGCAACCAGCTCGGCAGGATGCCCTGCTCCAGAGTACGTCGGGATGGCGCTTCGAGCAGCTCTTCCATGCGTTTCTTCAGCACCAGGGTGGTGAAGTCCGGCAGGCTTTGTGCCGGTTCCACGTGCCAGCTCGGCATTTGGTTTTCCGCCGCCAGCCCGAACCAATAGAAACCGTAAGGCGCCAGCGTCAGCAGGAAATTCAACTGGCCGATGGGCGGGAACGCATTGCCGCCGAGCATCTCCACCGGAACCATGCCGACGTAAGCCGACAGATCCAGTTCCGCCGCTTGCGCGCTGCGGGACACGTTGGCCACGCACAAAATAATCTCGTGCTTGCCGTCCGGGCCGGTGAATTCGCGGGTGTAAGCCAGAATCCGTCGATTGCTCGGCGAGAGCATCTTCAACGTCCCGCGACCGAAGGCCTTGGACTGCTTGCGCACCGCGAGCAGGCGCCGGTTCCAGTTCAACAATGAATGAGGGTCACCGGCCTGGGTTTCGACGTTGACCGACAGATAGCCGTAGAGCGGGTCCATGATCGGCGGCAGCACCAGGCTGGCCGGATCGGCGCGGGAGAACCCGCCGTTACGATCGATCGACCACTGCATCGGCGTGCGCACACCGTCGCGGTCGCCGAGGTAGATGTTGTCGCCCATGCCGATTTCATCGCCGTAATACAGGGTCGGCGTGCCGGGCATCGACAGCAGCAGGCTGTTAAGCAGTTCCACGCGGCGACGATCACGTTCCATCAACGGCGCCAGACGCCGGCGAATCCCCAGATTGATCCGCGCCCGACGGTCGGCGGCGTAGTAATTCCACAGGTAATCGCGCTCCCGGTCGGTGACCATTTCCAGGGTCAACTCATCGTGGTTGCGCAGGAAAATCGCCCACTGGCAGTTGGCGGGGATTTCCGGGGTCTGGCGCAGGATATCGGTGATCGGGAAGCGATCTTCCTGAGCCAGCGCCATGTACATGCGCGGCATCAGCGGGAAATGAAAGGCCATATGACATTCGTCGCCGTTCTGGCCACTGGCGTCGGTGTTGCCAAAGTACAGCTGAGTGTCTTCCGGCCACTGATTGGCTTCAGCCAGCAACATGCGGTCGGGGTAATTGGCGTCGATCTCGGCACGGATCTGCTTGAGGACGTCGTGGGTCTCGGGCAGGTTTTCATTGTTGGTGCCGTCGCGCTCAATCAGGTACGGGATCGCGTCCAGCCGCAGACCGTCGATGCCCATGTCGAGCCAGTAACGCATCACCGACAGCACCGCTTTCATGACCTGCGGGTTGTCGAAGTTCAGGTCTGGCTGGTGGGAATAGAAACGGTGCCAGAAGTACTGACCGGCCACCGGGTCCCAGGTCCAGTTGGACTTTTCGGTGTCGAGAAAGATGATGCGAGTGCCATCGTATTTCTGGTCGTCATCGGACCAGACGTAGAAGTCGCGGGCCGCCGAACCGGGCTTGGCCTTGCGCGCGCGCTGGAACCAGGCGTGCTGGTCCGAGGTGTGGTTGATGACCAATTCGGTAATCACCCGCAGGCCGCGTTTATGAGCCTCGGCAATGAAGCGCTTGGCATCGGCCATGGTGCCGTAGTCAGGATGCACACCACGGTATTCGGCGATGTCATAGCCATCGTCGCGTCGTGGCGAGGGGTAGAATGGCAACAGCCAGATGGTGTTGACGCCCAGATCGGCAATGTAATCGAGTTTGGCGATAAGGCCGGGAAAGTCGCCGATCCCGTCGTTGTTGGAGTCGAAAAAAGACTTAACGTGAACCTGGTAGATCACCGCATCCTTGTACCAGAGCGGGTCTTTGATAAAGGTGGCTGACCTGGGTTTCTTCGCCATTTGTAACTCCTGTTGAATTCAATAAGGCCACTAAGGCGAAACACTCTGCTGCCGAGGGCGGCTCTTTGTGGCGAGGGAGCTTGCTCCCGCTGGGTTGCGCAGCAACCCCATTGCAGTTCATCAGTTGCACCGCATTCACCGGGTTTGCGACTGCTTCGCCGCCGAGCGGGAGCAAGCTCCCTCGCCACAGGAGCGCGGTGTATTCAAGAGGCAGATATCCGCCAAATCCCGAACGGCTGATGCCACGGTTCGATCCGCATGAACTGGTACTTGCCGTGCCAGGTCCAGCGGTGGCCGTTCATCAAGTCTTCGCCCTGAGTGCTGGCATCGTCGGGCAGGCCCATTTCCCACAGCGGCAATTCGAAGTTCGCCTCTTGGGCGTGATGCGGATCGAGGCTGACCGCCACCAGAATGAAATTGCTGCCGTCGACGCTGCGTTTGCCGAAGTACAGAATGTTGTCGTTCCAGGCGTTGTAGACCTTCAGGCCCAGGTGCGTGTGCAACGCCGGGTTCTGCCGGCGGATGCGGTTGAGCTGGGCGATTTCGGCAATGATGTTGCCCGGCGCGTTGAAGTCCCGTGGGCGGATTTCGTACTTCTCGGAATTGAGGTATTCCTCCCGGCCCGGCACCGGTGCCGCTTCACACAGTTCAAAACCCGAATACATGCCCCACAGCCCGGAGCCCATGGTCGCCAGCGCGGCACGAATCAGAAAACCCGCGCGCCCGGATTCATGCAGGAACGCCGGGTTGATGTCCGGCGTGTTGACGAAAAAATTCGGCCGGTAGCATTCACGCCACGGCGACTCGTTGAGTTCGGTGAAGTAAGTCGCCAGCTCGGTCTTGGTGTTGCGCCAGGTGAAATAGGTGTAGCTCTGGGAGTAACCGACCTTGCCCAAACGCGCCATCATCGCCGGGGTGGTAAAGGCTTCGGCCAGGAAGATCACCTCGGGGTACAGCGCCCGCACATCGGCGATCATCCACTGCCAGAACGGCAACGGTTTGGTATGAGGATTGTCGACGCGAAACAGCTTCACGCCCTCCTTGACCCAACCCACGACGATGTCACGCAACTCGATCCAAAGACTGGGAATAGCATCCACGGCATAGAAGTCGACGTTGACGATGTCCTGGTATTTCTTCGGCGGGTTCTCGGCGTATTTGATCGTGCCGTCCGGCCGCCAGTTGAACCAGCCCGGGTGCTGTTTGAGCCACGGGTGATCCTGGGAACACTGAATCGCAAAGTCGAGGGCAATTTCCAGCCCATGCTCGGCAGCGGCCGCAACGAGCCGGCGAAAATCTTCGCGAGTGCCCAATTCCGAGTGAATCGCCTCGTGCCCGCCCTCTTCGCTGCCAATGGCGTAAGGGCTGCCCGGATCGTCGGGGCCGGCGATCAACGAGTTGTTCGGGCCTTTGCGGTAGCTGCGGCCGATCGGGTGGATCGGCGTGAAGTACAGCACGTCGAAACCCATGTCCTGGATCATCGGCAGCCGCGAATGCACGTCGTTGAAGGTGCCGTGGCGGGCCGGGTCATCGGTGATCGAGCGCGGAAACAGTTCATACCAACTGGCGAACTGCGCCAGCGCTCGCTCTACGTCCACCGGGTATTCAGGGCTCAGGTTCAGCGAGGGACGATGGTCGGCCTGGGCCATCAAGTCCGCGCTACGCTGGTGCAGAAACAAAGCAACCTGCTCGGTTTCGAGCAGACCGGACAATTCATGGTGCAACGCCGCCAGTTGTTCACTGAGCTGACCTTCGGAGCGTTCGGCGGCCTGCTGGACGTGAGTGCGCCCTTCCTGCAGCTCCAGGCTGACCGAAACGCCAGCGACGTGCTTTTTTTCCAGCTCATAACAAAAACTGGCGAACTGATCGATCCAGGCTTCGAGGCAGAACACATAGCGGCCCTGCTTCTCGACACGGAACTGGCCCTGCCAGCCGTTATTGCCCAACTCGGCCATCACCTCGCTCTGCCAGGTTTCGTCGCCGTCGGCACGCCAACGGATGCGCACGGCCAGTTTGTCGTGACCGTCGGCAAACACTTTACTGGTCACCACCACGTCCTGATCAATCACGGCTTTAACGGCGAATTGCCCGCCATCGAGGATCGGCATGGTGTTTTCGATCACGATCCGCGGCAGCAACAATGCCTGGGACAGCGGTATATGCGGGTTGTAGCTCGCCTCTGTGGGTTTTTCAGCGGTCATCGAGCATCTCTCCTTAACGCCCCAAGGACGCTCTTGTGCCTGGTCGTCGTTCACACGAAGCGGTCTGCCCCGACATGAACTCACTTAAGTTCCGAACAGCAGGCGCCGGTAAAAGTTCAGAGGGATTTGCCAAGTCTTTCGGGGAATCAAATTCCCTGTGTACGGGTCAACCAACTTAAGCACGACTCACGCCATCTGCCACTGGAGACGATCGATGAGCATTCCAATCCCGGCCGAGACACCCGATCCGAACATCGATGAGCCGACGATTCCGCCAACACCGCCAACTCCGCCGACCGAACCCGGCCCCATCCCCGAGCAGGAACCGCCAGGCACCAGCCCGCCGCCCCGGGAGGAGCCGCCGAGCTCCCAGCCGCCGGAAATCGTGAGTCCGTGAACAGTGCTCCCGACGCATGAAGGTTTTACGGGTTTCGATCCTTTTCAATCTGGCGCACCACGACAGGCATCACACCGAGAATCACCAACGCCAGCAACGTACTGAGCAGCGCCGTCGCCTCGCGGCCCATCCCGGCTGAAACGCCAATGGCCGCCGTCATCCACAAACCGGCAGCGGTGGTCAGGCCTTTGACATGGCCCTCGTCGCCATCAGTATTTTTCAGGATAGTCCCGGCCCCGAGAAAGCCGATGCCGGCGATCACGCCCTGCACCACCCGGCTCATGGCGTCGGCCTGGGATCCTGACATCTGCGGCACCAGCACAAACAGCGCCGCGCCCAGCGCTACCAGCATATGGGTGCGAATCCCGGCGGCCTTACCTTTCTGCTCACGTTCGAAACCGAGAATGCCGCCCAGCAAAGCGGCCATTAGCAATCGCACTGTAATGCGCGTCAGTTGCGAGGCGTCGCCGATGTCGGCGAACTCCGCTTGCAGCGTCACCCAAACCTCGTGCCACCAGGCATCCATGGCGCAGTCCTTGTGATGATGTAATGACCCGATAGAGGATGGACCGCACCCACCATTAATCGGTTGCACAGAACGATGATCGGCGCACGCGTCCTAACACTTCAGAATCCGCCGAAAAAAGGACGCCTCCATGACCGTGCGCATCGAAAACCAGACCTGCTTCTTCATCACCCAAAACAGAGAAGAAATCCGTCTTTGCTCCGACGTGACCATCATCACCGACGGGGAAAAATCCATGTCGGCGGTCGACCTCGACGACCAGCGCATCTATATCACCGAAGCAGAAGCCGATGCATTGACCGTAGCAGGCGCAGTGGATGAACGCCGGCATTTGAAGGCCACGGACAGTGATTCGGTGATTTGACTGAGCCGCATCAACATACGCCGCAAACACCTGGCACAGGCGTTTGCGGCCTGCCGTTGCGGGTGCATCAAGTTGTCGCAGGCAGGAGCCAGAAACTCATCTGATCCTCTTTTTATTGCTTTAGCTGAGTCTGTTATGCAAACAGATCGCTGGTCATAGTGCTCAGGCCTGATGGAGGCTGATGAGCGAAAGACCATGAGCGATAGAATCCCCGTCCGAACCGTTGAAACGTTCGAGCCTTTGCGTCCAAAGATAAAGGCCAAATCCAGCGACAACCTGATCCATACCCGCAGCTTCACGGGCTTGTTCCGCACCCTGCGCATGAGTGGCGCGGGGGTTCTGTTTCTGCTGTTCTTCGGCACGGTGTGGCTGAACTGGGGTGGCCGCCAGGCGGTGCTCTGGGACCTTTCCGAAAGCAAATTTCACATCTTCGGCGCGACCTTCTGGCCACAGGATTTCATTCTGCTTTCGGCGCTGCTGATCATCGCCGCATTCGGCCTGTTTGCGATCACCGTGTTCGCAGGCCGGGTCTGGTGCGGTTACACCTGCCCGCAGAGTTCCTGGACCTGGATCTTCATGTGGTGCGAGAAGCTCACCGAAGGCGAACGCAACCAACGGATCAAACTGCAAGCTGCGCCCTGGGGCCTGAACAAACTGGTCCGCCGCACGGCCAAACATACCCTGTGGCTGGCAATCAGCCTGCTCACGGGCCTGACCTTTGTTGGCTACTTCACACCGATCCGTCCGCTGGCCGAGGAGCTGCTGACCTTGCAAATCGGCGGTGTCAGCCTGTTCTGGGTGCTGTTCTTTACCGGGGCTACTTACATCCATGCCGGTTGGCTGCGCGAAGCGGTGTGCATGCACATGTGCCCGTATGCGCGGTTCCAGAGCGTGATGTTCGACAAGGACACCCTGACCATTTCCTACGACGTGGCCCGCGGCGAAAACCGTGGCCCGCGCAAACGTGACGTGAAACCCGCCGAGGTCGGGCTGGGTGATTGCATCGATTGCCAACTGTGCGTGCAGGTCTGCCCGACCGGCATCGACATTCGCGACGGCTTGCAGATGGAATGCATCGGTTGCGCCGCGTGCATCGACGCCTGTGATTCGATCATGGACAAAATGGGCTACGCCCGTGGGCTGATCAGCTACACCTCGGAGCATGAGTTGCAGGGTGGCAAGACCCACCTGTTGCGCCCGCGCTTGATCGGCTACAGCGCGGTGCTGCTGGTGATGATCGGCGCCCTCGCCCTGGCGCTGGTGGAGCGGCCGATGGTGTCGCTGGACGTGAGCAAGGACCGTGGCCTGTTCCGCGAGAACAGTGAAGGCCAGATCGAAAACATCTACAGCCTGAAGGTCATCAACAAGACCCAGCAACGTCAGGACTACCGATTGACGCTGGTCGATGGTGACGGCTTTCAGCTGCAAGGCAAGACCGAACTGAGCCTGGCCCCCGGTGAGATCGTCGACGTACCGGTGTCGGTGGCCATGACCACGGATCGCCCGAGCAGCAGCTCGCAGACCATCAGTTTCAAGGTTGTCGACAGTGATGAACCGGACATCTATAGCGTGGCCAAGAGCCGGTTTGTTTCGCCGATGAACCGTTGAGCCTTTAAGATGCAGTCCTTTGTCAGATGCGGTCCTCTGTGGCGAGGGAGCTTGCTCCCGCTCGGCTGCGTAGCAGTCGTAAATTTTTGGGGGCGCTTCGCACCCAGCGGGAGCAAGCTCCCTCGCCACAACAGCGCACCCACTGAGTAACTTCAAACCGGGACTCAAATGAAACGCTACGAAAAATTCGCCGACGACATCGCTGAACTGATCCGCTCCGGCGTCCTCGGTCCCGGCCAGCGAGTGCCATCGGTGCGCTACGCCAGCCAGACCTACGGCGTCAGCCCGTCCACGGTGTTCCAGGCCTATTACCTGCTCGAACGCCGCGGCCTGATCCGCGCCCGACCGCGTTCCGGTTACTTCGTCAATGTACATGCACCGAGCCCGTTCTCGGAGCCGGTGATCAGCAGCCAGGTCAACGAGTCCACCAAAGTCGACGTCAGTGAACTGGTGTTCTCGGTGCTGGACTCGATCAAGGACCCGAACACCGTGCCCTTCGGCTCGGCTTTCCCCAGCCCCACGTTGTTCCCGCTGCAACGGTTGTCCCGTTCGCTGATCAATGCCGCCCGGGAAATGGACCCGCGCATGGTCGTCACCGACATGTCGCCGGGTAACCCGCAACTGCGTCGCCAAATCGCCCTGCGCTACATGGTCGGCGGGCTGATGTTGCCCATGGAAGAATTGCTGATCACCAGCGGCGCCCTCGAAGCGCTGAACCTGTGCCTGCAAGCAGTCACCGAACCCGGCGATCTGGTGGCCATCGAAGCCCCGGCGTTCTACGCCAGCCTGCAAGTGCTGGAACGCCTGAAGCTCAAAGCGGTGGAAATTCCCGTCCACCCGCGAGACGGCATCGACCTCGGCGTGCTCGCCCAAACCCTGGAACGGCATCCGATCAAGGCCTGTTGGTGCATGACCAGTTTCCAGAACCCGATGGGCGCGACCATGCCCGAAGCGAAGAAACAGGAGCTGGTGGAGTTGTTGCGCCGCCATCAGGTGCCGCTGATCGAGGACGACGTCTACGCCGAGCTTTATTACGGCCAACAGGCGCCAAAACCGGCCAAGGCTTTCGATACTGAGGGTCTGGTGATGCATTGCGGCTCGTTCGCCAAGAGCCTGGCCCCCGGTTATCGCATCGGCTGGGTCGCCGCTGGGCGGTATGCGCAGAAAGTCGAACGCCTGAAGCTCATGACCTCGCTCTGCGCTTCGATGCCCGCCCAGGCCGCCATCGCCGATTACCTGCAACACGGCGGCTATGACCGGCACCTGCGCAAACTGCGCTACGCCCTGGAAGAACAGCAAAGCGCCATGCTCGCCGCCATCGCCCGCTACTTCCCGGCCCAGACCCGCGTCAGCCAACCGGCCGGCGGCTACTTCCTGTGGCTGGAACTGCCGCCGCAGATGGATTCGTTGAAGTTGTTTCAGATGGCATTGGCGCAAGGGATCAGCATTGCGCCGGGGCCGATCTTTTCACCGACCCAGCGGTTCAGGAATTGTATTCGGCTGAATTATGGCAGCCCTTGGACCGAGGATTCGGAGAAGGCGATGGAGACGTTGGGCAGGATCGTACGGTCGTTCTGAAGGTTTGATGTCGTTTGAAAGATGGCTATCGCGAGCAGGCTCGCTCCCACAGGGCTCGGTAATGTTCACAAATGATGTGTTCACACAGATCCACTGTGGGAGCGAGCCTGCTCGCGATGAGGCCAGAACAGACGGCGCCAACCTTAAGGATTAACGCCCGCCTCCCAGGTCGACGAAAGTCCCCGTCGCATACGAAGCCTTATCCGACAACAACCAAACAATCGCCTCCGCCACTTCATCTGGCCGCCCACCCCGAGCCATCGGGATCGCCGACTCCAGCTTGCTGACCCGATCCGGATCACCGCTCAATGCATGGAAATCGGTGTAGATGTAGCCCGGCCGCACGGCGTTGACGCGAATCCCCTCGCCCGCCACTTCCTTGGACAGGCCGATGGTGAAGGTGTCCAGCGCGCCTTTGGACGCGGCGTAGTCGACATATTCGCTGGGGGCGCCCAAGCGGGCAGCGACCGACGACACGTTGACGATGCTGCCACCCTGCCCGCCATGTTTGGGCGACATGCGCAGGATCGCGTGTTTGGCGCAGAGGATCGGCGCCAGAACGTTGGTCTTGAGGATTTTCAGAATACGGAATTCGGACATTTCGTCGATCCGCGACTTTTGCCCGACAGTGCCGGCGTTATTCACCAGCGCCGTGACCCGACCGAGTTCGGTGTCTACGCGGTGGAACAGGCCGATCACCTCATCTTCGATGCTGACATCGGCGCGCACGGCAATGGCCTGGGCGCCGAGTGCGCGGACTTGTTCCAGCACACTGTGCGCTGCCTGTTCGTCGGACTGATAGTTGATACAGATCCGATAGCCTTGTTCTGCGGCCAACAGGGCCGTGGCGGCGCCGATTCCGCGGCTGCCTCCGGTGATGACGATGACTTTGTCCATGCTGGCATTTCCCCCGTTTCAAGCGTAAGCAGTCGGGGCCAAGAATAACCGCCATTGCGCGGTTTTGCATGAACCTGCGTCAATTCCAATGACACAAACCTGTGGCGAGGGAGCTTGCTCCCGCTGGAGTGCGCAGCGCTCCCAATCCAGGCCGCAGCGGTACATCAGGTAAATCGAGGTGTCTGGTTTACGACTGCTACGCAGCCGAGCGGGAGCAAGCTCCCTCGCCACAGGGGTCCATCAGCCAGTAGCCAATTGCTCCCCACGGTGAATGTCGGCCATGAAGCGATCAGCAGGCAACGGATGCCCCAGCAGATATCCCTGCAACGAGTCGCAGCCCAATTGGGTCAGGAAGTCTTGCTGGACATCGGTTTCCACCCCTTCGGCCACGATCCGCAAACCCAAGGCCTGGCCGAGGGCGACGATGGCCGAGACGATGGCCGCATCGTCGCTGTCGTGTTCCAGATCGCGGACGAAACCCCGGTCGATCTTCAATTCATTGGCCGGCAGGCGCTTGAGGTACATCAAGCTCGAATAGCCGGTGCCAAAGTCATCGATGGACAGGTCAACGCCCATTTCCGAGAGTTCCTGCAGCACCGTCATGCTCGCATCGGCGTCGCTCATGGCGGTGGTTTCGGTGATTTCCAGGGTCAGGCTGTTGGCCGGCAAATGGTGAGTGGCCAGGGCCTTGGCGACGCTCTGAACCAACCCGGCGTGGCAGAACTGCAAGGCCGAGAGGTTCACCGCAATGCGCCAGTCGGTGTAACCAAGCACGTACCACTCGCGCATCTGACGACAGGCTTCGTCGAGCACCCACTCGCCTATCGGGATGATCAGCCCGGTCTTTTCCGCAAGATCGATGAAGCTGTCCGGCTGCAGCATGCCCTCGCTGGGGTGCATCCAGCGCAGCAACGCCTCGGCGCCCACTGCTCGGCCATTGCCGGCGTCGAACTTGGGTTGGTAATAGAGACTGAACTGCTGCTGATCGACGGCATTGCGCAGGTCTTGCAGCAATTGCAGCTGTTTGCGCGCGTTGCTGTTCATCGAGGTGTCGAAGAAGCGGTGGCCGTTTTTCCCGGCGCCCTTGGCGTGGTACATCGCGGCGTCGGCGTTCATCAGCAATTCCTCGGCGGTGTGACCGTTGCCCGGATAGAGCGCGATGCCGACGCTGGCGGAAATCTGCAAGTCATGTTCCGCGACCCGGAACGAGCGCCCGATCAGCCCCACCTGTCGCGCCGCCAGGTTCAGCGCGTCATTCGGCTCGGTGAGTTGCACCAGCAGCACAAACTCATCGCCGCCGATCCGCGCCAAGGTGTCCTGGCTGCGCAAATCCTCGCGCAGGCGCAGGCTGACCTCACGCAGCAACTGGTCGCCCATGTGGTGTCCGAAGGCATCGTTGACCGGTTTGAAGCCGTCCAGATCAATGAACATCAACGCAAAACAGCCGCCCTGCTCCTGCACCCTCGACATCGCCTGATCGATGCGATCGGCCAGCAACACTCGGTTCGGCAGCCCGGTCAGGGTGTCGTGCAACGCCAGTTGGGTGAGTTCGCGATTGGCCTCGGTCAGTGATTGGGCGAGCTGCGCAGTGCGAGCCTCCAGACGGGCATCGAGGATCGAGGTGAGCAAGGCAATGCTCAACACTGCCAGGGTGGTGATCAGAACAAGATTATCCAGGCCCTTGCCGTTCAGGCCATCGACCGCCGCGCCACAGAAACTGCCGTCGGCAAAGCGCGCCGCGGCCATGCCGGTGTAGTGCATGCCGACGATGGCGATGCCCATGATCACCGCTGCACCGCCGCGAATCAGACGAACATACGGTGCGTGCTGGCGCAGGCGAAACGCGATCCATAACGCCGCGCCCGATGCGCCAACGGCAATCAGCAGCGACGCGCTAAACAGTGCAGGGTCGTAATCAATGCCCGGCTGCATGCGCATGGCGGCCATGCCGGTGTAATGCATCGCACTGATGCCTGCGCCCATGACCAAGGCGCCGAACGCCAGTTGCCAGGCCGGTAGTTGTGTCTGGCTGACCAGCCACAGGGCAAAGCCGCAGGACAGGACTGCAATCAATAGGGACAGCGCCGTAAGGGTAACGTCGTAGCCCAGATCGATCGGCAATGTGAACGCGAGCATGCCGATGAAATGCATCGACCACACGCCGATCCCCATCGCAAAAGCGCCACCCGCCGTCCACAGATGCGCCGCCCGGCCCTTGGCCGTGGTGATGCGACCGGTGAGGTCGAGCGCGGTATAAGAGGCAAGTATCGCCACACAGAGCGATATGAAAACCAGGGTAAAGGAATAACTACCGATGAGCATGGGACTTCTCGTGACCGCCCCCGCCGTGCTGCGTTCATTAACGGGGAGCAAAGTCGGCGATTGTACTGATTCCGCGGACGAACGCACTCACAAAGTAATCAAAGGGCCATCAAGACGATGAAACGTTTGGGTGGTCGCGGCACAGGGCAGTGAAGGCAATAATCATCTGTGGCGAGGGAGCTTGCTCCCGCTCGGCTGCGCAGCAGTCGCAAGCCGGTTGACGCGTTTTGTCTGAACGTATGCGTCAACACCTATGGGACGGCTTCGCCGTCCAGCGGGAGCAAGCTCCCTCGCCACAGGCAAGCCCCTCGCCACGATGTTGCGTTATTGCTTGTCGCTCACCTGAAGCTGCCCGTCCCATCCGCCGCCCAGTGCGGCAATCAATTGCACGCTGGCGATCAAGCGGCTCTGCAGCAAGCTCAGCACGTTGCGCTCGTTGCTCAACGCCGTGGCCTGAACCACCACCACATCCAGATAAGCAATCACCCCTGCCTTGTACTGATTCTGGGTCAACCGCAGAGACTCACGCGCCGCATCCAGGGCTTCCTGGCGCACCTTGGCTTCGTCTTCCAGCACCTTGAGCTGCACCAGATAGTTTTCCACTTCACGGAAGCCATCGAGCACGGTCTGGCGGTACTTGGCGACGGTCTCGTCATAGGCCGCTTCGCTGCGATCGACTTCCGCCGAACGCTGCCCACCGTCGAACAGGGTCATGGCCAGTTGCGGCCCGACCGACCAGAAGCGGTTCGGCACGCTGATCCAGTTATTAGTGGTGCTGCTGCTATAACCGCCGTTCAGGCTCAGGGTCAGGTCTGGGTAGTAAGCGGCTTTGGCCACGCCGATATTGGCGTTGGCGGCCATCACCGAGCGTTCGGCGGAGGCGATATCCGGGCGGCGTTCCAGCAACTGCGACGGCAGGCTCAGCGGCACCTGCGGCAATGCCGGGATGTCTTGGGTTTCAGCCAGGCTGAACTCGGCCGGCGGCAGACCAATCAGTACGGCGATGGCGTTCTCGAACTGCGCGCGCTGCCAGATCAGGTCGACCATCTCTGCCTGGGTGCTTTTGAGCTGCGTGGTGGCCTGGGCCACTGCGTCCTTGCCGGAGACACCGGCGCGGTACTGGTTTTCGGTCATGGTCAGCGAGCGCTGATAGGCCTCGACCGTCGCTTCCAGCAGGCGTTTCTGTTCGTCGATCACCCGCAGTTGCAGGTAGTTCTGCACCAGCTCCGATTGCTGGCTCAGGCGCATCGCCGCCAGGTCGGCAAAACTCGCCTCGGCGTTGGCGGTGTCGGCTTCCAGGCCTCGGCGCAATTTGCCCCAGACGTCCGCTTCCCAACTGACCCCGGCCTGCGCCGTGTAAGTGTCGCGAATACCGCTGGAGGAACTGCTCAGGCTCGAACTGCTGCTACCGGTGCCCTGGCTGGAACGGGTTTTCCCGACTGTCAGGTCCACCGTCGGGAAAAACGCACCCCGGGCGCTGCGCACCAAGGCCTGGGCCTGGCGGTACTGGGCTTCGGACTGGGCGACAGTCTGGTTGGCGCTGTTGAGTTTTTCGATCAAGCCATTGAGCTGCTGATCGCCATACAGCTCCCACCAGGCACCGCGCGCCAGAGAATCGCTGGGATTGGCCTGACGCCAGCCAGCCGCTTCCTTGTACTGTGCCGGCGCGGCGGCTTGCGGGCGCTGGTAATCCGGGCCGATAGCGCAGGCGCTGAGCATCGCCACGCACAGCGACAGGCTCAGCAAGCGCGAGCCTCGGGCCGTGATCAGCGGTGCAGTCAGGTTGATAAGCGAACGGTCAGTCATAGCGGAGTTTCCAGAGCAGCATCGGTACGCACCCCACGCCAGTGGTTGAAGCGATGGCGCAGTTTGTCGAGATAGAGGTAAACCACCGGGGTGGTGTAAAGGGTCAGCACTTGGCTGAAGACCAGCCCGCCGATGATGGTCAGGCCCAGCGGCTGACGCATTTCCGCCCCTTCGGCCCGGCTCAGCAACAACGGCAAGGCGCCAAGGATCGCCGCCAGGGTGGTCATCAAAATCGGCCGCAGCCGTTGCAGACAGGCGCTGCGGATCGACTCCAGCGGCGCCAGGCCCTGGTGCCGTTCCAGTTGCAGCGCCAGGTCGATCATCAGAATCGCGTTTTTCTTCACCACGCCGATCAGCAGGAACAGCCCGAGCAAGGAGATCAGGCTGAACTCGCCGCCCAGCACGTAGATCGACAACAACGCTCCGACACCGGCGGACGGCAAGGTCGAGAGAATGGTCAGCGGATGGATGTAGCTTTCATACAGCACGCCCAGCACCAGATACACCGCCACCAGCGCGCCGAGAATCATCCACGGCTGGCTCTTCTGGGTGGCGGCAAACGCATCGGCGGTACCGGCCATTTTCGCGATCACGTCTTCCGGCAGACCGACCTTGGCAATCGCCCGCTCGATGGCCGCCGAGCCCTGCTCCACCGTCACGCCTTCGGCCATGTCGAAAGCGATGCTCTCCGACGCGAACTGGCCTTCGTGGCTGACCCGGTCGTCTTCCAGGCTGTTTTCGTAATGGGCAATGGTCGACAGCGGAATCCGCGCACCGTCGGCGGTGATCACCTGCACTTGCTTGAGCGTGACCGGGTCCTGCGCGTATTTCGGGTTGACCTCCATCACCACCTGATACTGGTTGAGGCTGTCGTAGATCGTCGAAATCTGCCGCTGGCTGTAGGCGTTGTTCAGCACCGCCGTGACCATGTCCATGTCCACGCCCAGACGCTTGGCCTGATCACGATCGACAATCAGGGTCACTTGCTGGGCGCCACGGCCTTCACGCGCATCAATCGCCGTCAGTTCCGGCAGCGCCTTGAGGGCGGTGACGACTTTCGGATACCACTCACGCAATGCGCCAAGATCGCCGCTTTGCAGGATGTAGGAATATTGCGAAGTGGTCTGCTCGCGGCCGCCGCCAAATTGCAGGTCCTGATCGGCCATCAGCATCAATTGCGCACCGGGCACCTTGGGCATTTCCTTGCGCAGGCGTTCGATGACTTTCTGCGCGGACACGTTGCGTTCCTTGATCGGCTTCAGTCGCACCAGCATGAAGGCGTTGTTGGTGCCGTTGTTGCCACCGATGAACCCGGCGACGCTTTGCACCGCCTCGTCCTTGAGCACGGCGCGGCGGAAGATTTCCATCTTCGGCTGCATCACGCTGAATGACAGGCCATCGTCGCCGCGCACGAAACCGATCAATTGACCGGTGTCCTGCTGGGGTAAAAATGTTTTAGGAACAACAACATACAACGCGATATTCACGCCAATCGTCACGAACAGACTGAGCAAGGTCAGCCGACGGTGACGCAACACCCAGTCGAGGCTGGTGGCGTATTTGCCGACCATCCACTCGTTGGTTCGCTGGCTCCAGCGTTGCAAACGGTTTTCCTGCCCCGGTGTATGCGGCTTGAGCCAGCGCGCACAGAGCATCGGCGTCAGCGTCAGCGACACCAGCAACGACACTACGATCGCGGCCGCCAGGGTGATAGAAAACTCGCGGAACAGGCTTTCGATGATCCCGCCCATGAACAGGATCGACAGGAACACCGCCACCAGCGAGACGTTCATCGACAGCAGCGTGAAGCCGACTTCCTGGGCCCCAAGATACGCGGCCTTCATCGGTGGCACGCCCTTGTCGATGTGCCGGGAAATGTTCTCCAGCACCACGATGGCATCGTCCACCACCAGCCCGGTAGCCAGGATCAGTGCCATCAGCGACAGGTTGTTCAGAGAGAACCCGTAGAGGTACATCACCGCAAACGTGCCCACCAGCGACACCGGCACCGCCAGGGTCGGAATCAGCGAGGCGCGGAAATTACCGAGGAACAGGAACACCACCAGAATCACCAGCGCCACGGCAATCAGCAGGGTCATTTCCGCTTCATGCAGGGTGGCCTTGATCACCGGCGAACGGTCCATCGCCAGGTTCAGCTTGACGCTGGCCGGCAACACGGCCTGCAACGCCGGCAACTGCGCCTTGATCTCGTTGACCGTCTCGATGATGTTGGCGCCGGCCTGGCGGTTGATCACCAGCAACACCGCCGCGTCGTCGTTGAAGAAGCCGCTGTTGTAGCGGTCCTCGACGCCGTCACTGACCTTGGCCACATCCTTCAGGCGCAGGGCCGCGCCGTCCGCGTAGTGAATGATCAGCGACTCGTAGTCCTTGGCCTTTTCCAGTTGATCGTTGGCCTGAACCTGCCACAGCCGCTGGCTGTCTTCGACCGAGCCCTTGGGCCGGCGCACGTTGGCGTTGGCGATGGTGTTGCGCACGTCATCCAGGGCCACGCCGTACTGGTTGAGCGCCTGGGGTTCGAGTTCGATGCGCACCGCCGGCAACGAACTGCCACCGATCTGCACTTCACCCACGCCCTGCACCTGCGACAGGCTCTGGGACAAAATGGTCGAGGCCAAATCATAGAGCTGGCCTTTTTCCAGCACATCCGAGGTCAGCGACAACACCATGATCGGCGCCTGGGAGGGGTTGACCTTCTTGTAGGTGGGCATGCTGCGCATGCCGCTCGGCAGCAAATTGCGCGAGGCATTGATCGCCGCCTGCACTTCCCGCGCCGCGCCGTTGATGTCGCGGTCCAGGTCGAACTGCAGAATCACCCGCGTCGAGCCTTGGCTGGAACGGCTGCTCATGGTGTTGACCCCGGCGATGGCGCCGAAGGAACGCTCAAGCGGTGTGGCCACGGTCGAGGCCATGACCTCAGGGCTCGCACCGGGCAAACTGGCCTGAACCACGATCACCGGGAAGTCCATCTGCGGCAGCGGCGATACCGGCAACAGGCCGAAGCTCACGCCGCCCAGCAATATGATCGCCAGGCTCAACAACATCGTTGCGACCGGGCGCTTGATGAAAGGACCGGACAGGTTCATCGACGCCAGCTCCCGACATCCACCCCTGTGGGAGCGAGCCTGCTCGCGATGAGGCCTGCACATTCAATATCGATGCTTACTGCCCCACCGCTATCGCGAGCAGGCTCGCTCCCACAAGGGGTGCGCCTTGCAGGGGCAGATTTGTCTTTGCGAGCCATCATACCGCCGCCTCTTGGACGTCGGACTTGCCGAAACGGCGTCCCAACCGATCGAAGTACAAGTAGATAACAGGCGTGGTAAACAACGTCAGCACCTGACTCACCAGCAAGCCACCGACCATCACCAGACCCAAAGGCTGGCGCAGCTCCGCCCCGGAACCGGTGGCCAGCATCAACGGCACCGCGCCGAACAACGCCGCCAGGGTGGTCATCAGAATTGGCCGGAAACGCAGCAGCGCTGCCTGATAGATCGCGGTTTGCGGGTCCATGCCCTGATTGCGTTCAGCCTCGAGGGCGAAGTCGATCATCATGATCGCGTTCTTTTTCACGATACCGATCAGCAGGATGATGCCGATGATCGCGATCATCCCCAGGTCATTGCCGCTCAACAGCAACGCCAGCAAGGCGCCGACCGCCGCCGAGGGCAAGGTCGAGAGAATGGTGATCGGGTGAATGTAACTCTCGTAGAGCACGCCGAGCACGATGTACATGGTCACCACCGCCGCCAGAATCAGCAGCAAGGTGCTCGACAGCGACGCCTGGAACGCTTCGGCCGCGCCCTGGAACTGGGTCTGCACGCCAATCGGCATGCCGATGTCTTTCTGCACCTGATCGATGATCTGCACCGCATGCCCCAACGCCACGCCGGGCGCCAGGTTGAAGGACATCATCACCGCCGGGAACTGGCCAATGTGGGTGATCGCCAGTTGCGCCTGACGTTCCTCGACATGCGCCAGGCTGGACAGGCGCACCTGGCCGCCATCGGTGGTCTTGACGTGAATCTGGTTCAGCGCATCCGGGCCGATCTTCTCGCCGGACTGCGACTGCAGCACCACGCGGTATTGGCTGGCCTGGGTGTAAATGGTGGAAATCTGCCGCTGACCGAAGGCGTCGTACAGCGCGTCGGTGATGTTCGACACCGATACACCGACCCGCGACGCCGCATCACGGTCGATCACCAGATACACCTGCAAGCCCTTGTCCTGCAAATCACTGGCGACGTCGGTCAATTCCGGTCGTTGCGCCAGGGCTTCCACCAGACGCCCGCTCCACAGGCTGAGCAACTCGGAATCCGGCGACGACATGCTGAACTGGTACTGCGTGCGGCTGACCCGATCTTCGATGGTCAGGTCCTGCACTGGCTGCATGAACAGGCGAATGCCGATCAGCTTGTCCAATTCCGGTTGCAGACGCGCAATCACTTCGGTGGCGCTCAGGTCGCGATTGCTGTGGGATTTGAGGTTGATCAGCAGCCGACCGCTGTTCAGCGTCGAGTTGTCACCGTCGACTCCGATGTAGGACGACAGGCTCTCCACGGCCGGATCGGCGAGGATCACCTTGGCCAGTTCCTGCTGCCGCTCGCTCATCGCCGCGAAGGAAATCGACTGTGGCGCCTCGGAAATACCCTGGATCACCCCGGTGTCCTGCACCGGGAAGAAGCCCTTGGGCACCACCATGTACAGGAACACGGTCAATGCCAGCGTGCCGATGGCCACCATCAGGGTCAGCGGCTGGTGCTTGAGAACCCACTTTAACTTGCACCCGTAAGCCGCGATCATCCAATCAATTGCGGCGCCACTGGAGCGATAGAAACGGCCCTGCTCTGCTTCCTTGGGCTCACGCTTGAGCAGCCGCGCGCACATCATTGGCGTCAGGGTCAGGGAGACGACAAGGGAAATCAGGATCGCCACCGCCAGGGTGATCGCAAACTCGCGGAACAAGCGCCCCACCACGTCCGCCATGAACAACAGCGGAATCAACACCGCGATCAGCGACAGCGTCAGGGAAATCAGGGTGAAACCAATCTGCTTGGCGCCCTTGAGCGCCGCTTGCAGCGGGCTGTCGCCCTCTTCGATAAATCGGGAAATGTTCTCCAGCATGACGATCGCATCGTCCACCACGAAACCGGTGGCGATGGTCAGCGCCATCAGGGTCAGGTTGTTGACCGAAAAGCCTGCGAGGTACATCACGCCGAAGGTGCCGATCAACGACAGTGGCACGGCCACCGACGGAATGATCGTGGCGCTGGCCCGCCGCAAGAACAGGAACGTGACCATCACCACCAGCGCGATGGCGATCAGCAGTTCGTGTTGCACGTCGGTGACCGAGGCGCGGATGGTCTGGGTGCGGTCGGTGAGCACTGTAACGTCGAGACCGGCCGGCAGGTTGTCGGTGATGCTTGGCAGCAAGGCCTTGATCCGATCGACTACTTCGATGACGTTGGCGCCGGGCTGGCGCTGGATGTTCAGCAATACCGCCTGGTTTTCATTGGCCCACGCCGCCAGACGTTCGTTCTCGGCGCCGTCGACGATCTCCGCCACGTCTTTGAGCCGCAACGGCGCGCCGTTGCTGTAGGCCAGAATCAGGTTGGCGTAATCCTTCGGTGAGGTCAGCTGATCGTTGGCGTCGAGCATCGACACCCGAGTCGGCCCGTCGAAGTTGCCCTTGGGCTGATTGACGTTGGAGGCGCCGATCAGAGTGCGCACGTCCGACAGGTTCAGGCCATTGGCCGCCAAGGCCTCTGGGTTGACCTTGATCCGCACTGCCTGACGCTGGCCGCCGGCAATGCTGACCATGCCGACGCCGCTGATCTGGGCGATTTTTTGCGCCATGCGGGTGTCGACCAAATCATTGAGCTTGGGCAACAGCATGGTTTTGGAGGTGATGGCGAGGGTCAGCACCGGGGTGTCCGCCGGGTTGACCTTGTTGTACACCGGCGGTGCCGGCAAGTCCTTGGGCAGCAAATTGGTCGCAGCGTTGATCGCGGCCTGCACTTGCTGCTCGGCAACGTCCATGTTGATGTCGAGGCTGAACCGCAGGGTCAGCACCGAAGCGCCGCCGGAACTGGTCGAGGCCATCTGGGTCAGGCCGGGCATCTGCCCGAACTGACGCTCCAGTGGTGCAGTCACGGCGCTGGTCATGACATCCGGGCTGGCGCCGGGATAGAGCGTCATGACGCGAATGGTCGGGTAGTCGACCTGGGGCAATGCCGACACTGGCAGCAGCCGATAAGCGATCACGCCGGCCAGAATAATCGCCAGCATGCTCAGGGTCGTGGCGACCGGGCGAAGGATGAACAGCCGCGAGATGTTCATGCGCCGCCCTTTTTCGCCTTGTCGGTGGCCGTCGCGTCAGGTGCAGTGGCGGCCGACTTGCCTTGCAGGTGTTCGGTCGGGGTGGTCGGCACATCCTTGCTGTCGTTGACGACCTCCACTTCGCTGCCTTCTTTCAGGCGGTCGGTGCCTTCCAGCACCACCCGATCACCAGCGGCCAGGCCTTCGGTGATCACCGTGTTGTCACCGTCACTGGCGCCGACTTTCAACTGGCGGATGGTGACCTTCTTGTCGCCGTCCATGGCATAGACGAACGTACCGTTGGTGCCGAACTGGATCGCCGCCGAGGGCGCAAGCACCACACCCTTGAGGGTGTCGGCCAGCAAGTGGACGTTGACGAATTGATTGGGGAACAGCGCTTGATCGCGGTTCTCGTAACGGGCCTTGAATTTCAGGGTGCCGGTGGTGACGTCGATCTGGTTATCCAGGCTCTGCAACACGCCAGTGGCCTGCAATTTGGTGTCACCACGGTCCCAGGCTTCGGCGGGCAGTTTGGCGCCGGTGCGATAGCGGGCCAGCACGGTGTCCAGGCTGTTTTCCGGCAAGGTGAACGCCACGCTGATCGGTTGGGTCTGGGTGATGATCACCAGCGCCGTGGTGTCGTTGGCCGCCACAAGGTTGCCGACATCCAGCTGACGCAGGCCTACGCGCCCGGCGATCGGGGCGCGAATCTTGGTGAATTCCAGGTTGAGCTTGGCGTCGTTGACCGCCGCCTGATTGGTCTTGACCGTGCCCAGGTACTGGCCGACCAATGCTTCGGCGGTGTCCAGGGTTTGCTTGGCGATACTGTCTTCGCGGTACAGGCCGCGATAGCGCTCGACATCGACTTGGGCGTTTTTCAGTTGTGCCTGATTCTGCAGCAAGGTGCCTTCGGCCTGGAGCAAGGCGTTCTGGTAAGGACGCGGGTCGATCTCGGCCAGCAGGTCGCCCGCCTTGACCATTTGCCCTTCTTCGAAATAAACCTTGACCAGTTCGCCACCGACGCGGCTGCGCACATTGATGGTGTTCAGCGCGGTCACGGTGCCCAGCGCCTTGTAATACAACGGGAAATCGCCTTTGACCGCCGGCGCCACGCGCACCGGAACCGGCCCGCTCGCCCCACCAAACCCCGGACGCATTCCCCCCGACCGGCCTGTATGCCCGGCAACGGCTTTCTGCCCTGCGCCCTCCTTCGGGCTGCTGCCTGCGGGCCAGAACTTCCAGCACAGGCCAGCGATGACCAACAGGACAAGCAGGCCGAACAGCCAGCGACGAGGATTGCGGGAAGCGGAGGATTGCATGGAATGATCAACCATTGGGCGCGTGAGCTTCTTTCTACGGGAGGCTGAACGATAAGCACTGGCGGGTATTAAGCAAAGCGCCTTTACCGGCAATTTACCTTTGGCTTACGTAACAGGAGGTTTGGCTAAGACACTGAAGCACAAATGAAAACGGCCTGGACAGGGCCAGGCCGTTAACAATTGTAAAACCGCGCTTATTTCAAAACAGCGAGTGCCGCTTCGTAGTTTGGTTCTTGACCGATTTCGCTAACCAGTTCGCTGTGCAGAACCTTGTCGTTTTCGTCCAGAACCACGACGGCACGGGCGGTCAGGCCTTTGAGTGGGCCATCGGCAATCGCCACGCCGTAGTTCTCGATGAACTCGGCACCGCGCAGGGTCGACAGGTTCTGCACGTTTTCCAGGCCTTCAGCGCCGCAGAAACGAGCCTGGGCGAACGGCAGGTCAGCGGAGATGCACAGCACCACGGTGTTGGCGACATCATTGGCCTGGGCATTGAACTTGCGCACGGAGGTGGCGCAGGTCGGGGTGTCGATGCTTGGGAAGATGTTCAACACTTTGCGCTTGCCGGCGAAGCTCGCCAGGGTCACGTCGGACAGATTGCCGGCAACCAGGGAAAAGGCTGGCGCCTGGGAACCGGCTTGTGGCAATTGGCCGTTGACTTGAACCGGGTTGCCTTTAAGAGTGACTTGAGCCATGAACGGAGTCCTTCTGAACGTTGATGTAGAGAATTTTGACGAGGCCGAAGTTAACCACGAAATCGCCTGACGACCTATGCCCAGATACAAATTGTGATATGTCGTCGCACAAAAATGGATACAGGTGTTTCAACAAAACTTACTAACACTGCACCACCCTGTGGGAGCGGGCAAGCCTCGCTCCTACAGAGATAGGGGCAAAAGGTTTGTAGCGATTTTCCTTTGGCCGCATTGTCGATTTAGCCCATGGCCATTCGACTAGACAGTGAGTCACTCAAATCCAGCGGAGACAAGACCATGCGATTCATGATCATTGTGAAAGCCAGCCCGGATTCCGAGGCCGGTGTGATGCCCAGCGAAGAACTGATGACTGCAATGGGCAATTTCAACGAGGAACTGGTCAAGGCCGGCATCCTCATCGATTGCGACGGCCTGCAGCCCAGCAGCAAAGGCGCCCGCGTACGTTTTTCGGGTGACCAGCGCACGGTGATCGACGGCCCGTTCGCCGCCACCAAAGAGCTGATCGCCGGCTATTGGTTGTGGCAGGTGAAGTCGAAAGAGGAAGCGATCGAGTGGGTCAAGCGCTGCCCCAACCCGATGCCGGGGACAGAGGCCGAGATCGAGATTCGCCAGGTGTACGAGGCCGAAGACTTCGGTGCCGAGTTCACACCGCAATTGCGCGAGCAGGAAGAGCGAGTGCGTACGCAGGCGAAGAAGAACTGAATCACACCTGATGCACCGTAGGCGGGGATATCGGGGTCTCAAGGGGAAATTAGTAGTACCGGGAGACCGCTTTCGCGAGCAAGCCCGCTCCCACATTTGATCTCTGGTGTTCACAAAATCTGTGATCGAAACAGAATCAATGTGGGAGCGAGCCTGCTCGCGATATAGGCCCTCAGCCCCGCCGCATTACTTGGACTTGAGCTTCAGATACGACTGATGCATATCCGACGCCCAGCCATCGATCACGTTTTTCACGTCACCGGCCTTCATCACCTGATCTGAGTTTTCCAGCGGTTTGCCGATGCCCTTGCGCACCACCTGGGCCACGACTTTGTTGTTGCCGCCATCGAGAAACACCGCTTCGGTGGCCAGATTGGTTTCCTGGTCGCGAATGCCGCTGGCTGTACTGACTGCCGCTGCCACCAGGGCGATCGGGATCACTTCATAAGGCTGAAGGCCTTCGGTCTTGCTGGTGACAGAGGTGATCGCCGCACGCACCACCATCACGCCGGGGCCGGGGCCGTTGGCCAGTGGCAGGGATTTGCCTATTTCGCGTTTAAGTGCTTGATCGTAGTAACTGGTGATGCCGTTCAGTGTGGTCTGCGGGATTTTCACCGTCGGTTGCGGTTTGGGATAGAGCTGAGTCGGCTCGATGTAGACACTGGTGAATTTTTTGACATCGAGCTTGGGGTCCATCCAGCGCATCACCACGGCGCCCGATGGCGACTTGGCTTCCTTCAGCTGACTGTAGTCCTTGAGAAAACCGGAATACTGGTCTGGCTCAACGACTTTACTGGAGCACCCCACCATCCCGATAGAGGCGATGCACAGTGTGCTCATCATTAACGCAAGCTTCATGCTGTAACTCCTGTCAGAAGGCCGGGCAACAATATTGCATAGAGGAATTACAGGTATAGCCAATGCCCGGCACTTTGTTTTCAAAAAACACAATATTCATCTATTGCCGCAGCATATCGTTGATATTCGAAGGGCTCTTCGCGGGCAAGCCACGCGCCCACAGGATTTTCGTCGCTCAAAACTCTTAATTTACTAGCATTGGGACAGGCCCCCTCGCCACAGGCTTCAGCGCCGTCTGAACAACGGCCGCGGCTCAATCACCGAGCGCCCATAAAGCACACTCATCCCGGCCAATCCCTTCAGCGCATCTTCGGCGGATTTGTCTTCGCGCACGGCAAAGCTGTCGAAACCGCATTGGCGCATGTGGCTGAGTTGATCGCGCAGTACATCGCCAATCGCGCGCAATTCGCCTTGCCAACCGAAACGCGTACGCAGCAGATAGGCCTGGCTGTAGGCACGTCCGTCGCGAAAACTCGGGAAGTCCAGGGCAATCAACGGCAGGTCGGGAAACCATGGGGCCAGGTTTGTCACTTCGTCGCTGGGACCCAGCCAGACGCCTTCGAGCGCTGATGTCCTGTCGGCATTCAGGGTCAGCCACTGGGGTAACGGCAGTATCAGCGGCCCGGCCGGCAATTCCTCCGTTGTTTCACGAATCAGCTGCCACGGATCATCGCGCACCCACTCGGCGCCGCGGTCTTGCAAACGCAGCAGATTGTTCATGCCGACACCTCCAGCATTTTCGGGTATACCCGCTCCTTGAACGGCTCCAGACCGATGCGCGCAAAGGTATCGACGAACAGCTCCTCGCTTTCCCGGTAGCGAACGAACGTGGCAATGATCCGTTCAATGACATCGGGCACTTCGGCAGCGCTGAAGGACGGGCCGATGACTTTGCCCAACGCGCTGTTCTTGCCCTGGGCACCGCCGAGGGTGATCTGGTACCACTCGCTGCCGTTCTTATCGACGCCAAGAATGCCGATGTTGCCGATGTGGTGGTGGCCGCAGGCGTTCATGCAACCGGAGATGTTCAGGCTGATGTCGCCCAGGTCATGCAGGTAATCCAGATCCTCGAAACGCGCCTGAATCGCTTGTGCTATGGAGATTGATTTGGCGTTGGCCAACGCGCAAAAGTCACCGCCGGGGCAGGCGATGATGTCGGTTAGCAAGCCGATGTTGGCGCAGCCCAGGCCTTGCTCGCAGGCCAGGCACCACAGTAGATAAAGGTCAGCCTTGGGCACATCCGGCAGGACGATGTTCTGTTCATGGGCGATGCGGATTTCGCCGAAACCAAACTGCTCGGACCACTGGGCCACCGCTTCCATTTGCTCGGCGGTGACATCCCCCGGCGGCGCGGTGATGCCCGGCTTGGTCGACAGCACCACGCTGGCGTAACCCGCCACCTTGTGCGGTTGAACATTGCGCGCCACCCAACGGGCGAATGCCGGTTTCTCGGCCAGGCGTGTACCGAAGTCCAGATCAGTGCCGGCCAGTGGACGGTAATCGGGCGGCACGAAGGCACTGGCGACACGCTCATATTCGACGTCGGTCAACTGCGCCGGACCGTCCTTGAGGTACACCCACTCCTCCTCCACTTCCCTGGCGAACGCCTCGATACCCAAAGCCTTGACCAGAATCTTGATCCGCGCCTTGTACTTGTTATCGCGCCGTCCGTAACGGTTATAGACCCGTAACACTGCCTCGACATAGGACAGCAGGTGCTGCCACGGCAAGCCTTCGCGAATCTGCAAACCGAGGATCGGCGTGCGCCCCAACCCGCCGCCAACAATCACCCGCAAGAGCATTTGCCCGCGGTCATCGCGATAAAGATAGAGGCCGATGTCATGCATCATGATCGCCGCGCGGTCCTGCTTCGCCGAGCAGATGGCGATCTTGAACTTGCGCGGCAGGAACAGGAATTCCGGGTTGATGGTCGACCATTGCCGCAGGATCTCAGCCAGCGGGCGCGGGTCCATCAGTTCGTCCGCCGCGACACCGGCGAAGGCTTCGGTGGTGATATTGCGCACGCAGTTGCCGGAGGTCTGGATCGCGTGCATTTCCACTTGGGCCAGGCGTTCGAGGATGTCCGGCACCTGAGCCAGTTCGATCCAGTTGAACTGCATGTTTTGCCGGGTGGTGAAATGGCCGTAGCCACGATCGTAATCCCGCGCGATGCTCGCCAGAATGCGCATTTGCTTCGCGCTCAGCGTGCCGTAAGGAATCGCCACGCGCAGCATGTAGGCGTGCTTTTGCATGTACAGGCCGTTCTGCAGACGCAGGGGCAGGAATTCTTCTTCGCTCAAATCGCCTGCCATGAAACGTTCGACCTGATCGCGAAACTGCGCAACACGCTCGAACACCAGGGCCCGGTCATAGTCGTCGTATTGATACATGTGGCTGCCACCTCATCAGGATTATCGGGCTCTGCGGCTAATGCCGGTCAGTCAGGGATTTGAATGCCGCAATCCATGTGGGAGCGAGCCTGCTCGCGATGACGGTTGCACATTCAACACATGTGCTGCTTGTCAGTCCGCTATCGCGAGCAGGCTCGCTCCCACAAGGTCTGCGCCTTAATTGGTCGGCATCAGGCTCTGCGGCTCGTTCTTGAGGTGGCGACTATGCACCTACGGCGCAGCGCGTTACAGATTCAGCTAAACACCAAAAAACCGTATCAGAGCACGGCCTATGTCCGCAGGCTCGCGTCGCATCTGATCCGTACAAACTCGGTTTTTCTGAGTCTGTTTTGTTTGCAACAGGGTTTCTACAGTTCATGGCATGCCAGACCGGATGGCCTGGCAAGACTTTGCAACCGTGGAAGAACTGACCATGAGCACAGCAACAATCGGACAGGCCTATAACTACAAGGTCGTTCGCCAATTCGTCGTGGCAACCATCGTCTGGGGTGTCGTCGGGATGGCGATGGGGGTATGGATCGCCTCGCAACTGGTGTGGCCCGAGATGAACCTCGACCTGCCGTGGACCACCTTCGGCCGCTTGCGCCCGCTGCACACCAGCCTGGTGATTTTCGGCTTTGCCGGCAGCGCGCAATTCGCCGCCAGTTACTACGCGGTGCAACGCACCTGCCAGGTTCGGCTGTACTCCGACAAGCTCGCTGCGTTCACCTTCTGGGGCTGGCAGTCGGTGATCGTGGTGATGCTGATTACCTTGCCGCTGGGCTACACCACCACCAAGGAATACGCCGAGATCGAATTCTCCGGCGCGGTGTGCATGACGGTGGTCTGGGTCGCTTACGCCATCGTGTTCTTCACCACCGTGGTGCAACGCAAGACCAGGCACATCTACGTCGGCAACTGGTTTTTTGGTGCGTTCATCGTGGTGATCGCCACGCTGCACGTGGTCAATCACCTGTCGATCCCGGTGGACTGGTTCAAGTCGTATCCGGTGTATTCCGGGGCCACCGACGCCATGGTGCAATGGTGGTACGGGCACAACGCCGTGGGGTTCTTCCTGACTACCGGGTTCCTCGGGATGATGTATTACTTCGTGCCGAAACAGGTCGGGCGGCCGGTGTATTCCTATCGTTTGTCGATCGTGCATTTCTGGGCGCTGATCACCCTGTATATCTGGGCCGGCCCGCACCACTTGCACTACACCGCGCTGCCGGACTGGGCACAGTCGCTGGGCATGGCGATGTCGCTGATTCTGCTGGCGCCGAGCTGGGGCGGGATGATCAACGGCATGATGACGCTGTCGGGCGCCTGGCATAAGTTGCGCACCGACCCGATCCTGCGCTTTCTGGTGCTGTCATTGGCCTTCTACGGCATGTCGACGTTTGAAGGGCCGATGATGGCGATCAAAACGGTGAACGCCCTCTCCCACTACACCGACTGGACCATCGGCCACGTTCACGCCGGGGCCCTCGGTTGGGTGGCGATGATTACCTTCGGCGCCATCTACCACATGGTCCCGAAAGTCTTCGGTCGCCCGCAGATGCACAGCATCGGCCTGATCAATGCGCACTTCTGGCTGGCGACCATCGGTACCGTTCTGTACATCGCGTCGATGTGGGTCAACGGCATCACCCAGGGGTTGATGTGGCGCGCGATCAACGACGACGGCACGCTGACCTACTCCTTCGTCGAAGCCTTGCAGGCCAGCCATCCGGGGTTTGTCGTGCGCTTTGTCGGTGGGGTGTTCTTCCTCAGCGGCATGTTGCTGATGGCCTACAACACCTGGCGCACGGTGCGGGTGGCGGACGTGAAAATGGCTGAACTTGAAGCGCAGATTGCCTGAGGCAAGGAGCCTGACATGATCGAGATGGTGTTGAATCTATTGGGTGTTTTGGGGCTTTGGCTGGCGGTCGAGTATTGCCTGAAACATCAGACGGCCGAGAGCCTGGACGATGCCAGCCTGATTCCGTTTGCCGATGGCCCCGAGGTGGCACGGCGGGTGGAATTGGCCACCGGAAAGAAAGTGAACGCCGTCGCGCCGGCAGAAGTGAAGCCGGGTTGGGGCAACCTCGAAATCTGATACACCACGATCACTGTGGGAGCGGGCTTGCTCGCGAAGGCGGTGTGTCAGGCAACATTGATGCCGACTGACACTCCCTCTTCGCGAGCAAGCCCGCTCCCACAGTGGTTATGTGTTCGTCACAAATAACACGCTTCAGCCGCGCTCGCGGGGAATCAGGCTCTGCAGCTGCTGCGCCAGGAAGTTCGCATCGAAGGCAAAGGTGTCCGGGTCTTTCAAGCCATTGGTCTTGCGCCACTGCCAACTGCTGGAGGGCGGCAGGCACACCAGCGAAATGCTGCCATAACGCGCCGCGGTCAAGCCCATCACTGCCAGGGAAATCTGCCCACCCGCGCCCATCACGTCCGGCACAAACTCCACCGGTTTACCGGCGATCACAATGGACAGTTTCTCGGTCTTGAACGTCGACGTCTCAAGCGGCACGCTCGGCCCGGACGCGACATACGCCTCGCGGCTCACTTCCAACAGATTCGGCGTCAGGACCGGCGCCAGCCACTGCTGGATCTGATCGAACAACTCACCAATGCGCGTCGCCCACACGGCCGATTGCGACTCAAACAGTTGCTTCTTGTGCGCTTCGCTATCTGCATAGTGGCGAAGCATCTCGCCCAGTTGCTGTACATCGTCCATTGCGGTGTTCCTTTGGTTGAAGCGGTGCTGCGGACTTTGAGCATGGCAGATGCCGACCGCTCGCGTACAGAAAAGGTGCGAACGGCTACAGAGTCTCGGTAGATGAAAAAGCACCATGACACTTCACCGAAAGATGAACGGTACAGTTGATTTTCGCTGGTATCCGCCGTTGGACAAACGGAAACTCCCTTCAGGCCTGCCCTATCAACACAGGCCATAGCCTGAGGAAATCCAATGCGCACCATCGGCCTTATCGGCGGCATGAGCTGGGAGTCCAGCGCCGAGTATTACCGTCTCATCAACCAGCAGGTACGTGATCGCCTCGGGCCGTTGCGCTCGGCGAAATTGCTGATGTACAGCGTCGACTTCGGCCCTGTCGAACAGGCCCAGCATGCCGGGCGCTGGGACGACGCTGCGGCGATCCTGGTGGATGCAGCCCAGCGTCTGGAAGCGGGTGGCGCCGAGTGCGTGGTGCTGTGTACCAATACCATGCACAAGGTGGCCGGGCAGATTCAGGCAGCGATCGATATTCCGTTCCTGCACATTGCCGACCCGGCCGGCCAAGCGGCACTGGACGCTGGCGCGCTGCGAGTGGGTTTGCTGGGCACCGCGTTCACCATGGAACAGGACTTTCTCAAGGAGCGTCTGACGGCCAAAGGCCTGACGGTGCTGGTGCCGGAAGCCGAAGAGCGCCAAGCCGTGCATCGGATCATCTATGACGAGTTGTGCGTCGGGGTGATCAGCGAGGCCTCACGCCAGGTCTATCAACGGGTGATCGAATCGCTGACCGAACGCGGCGCCCAGGCGATCATTCTCGGCTGTACCGAAATCGGCCTGCTGATCAAACCCGAGCACAGCGCCCTGCCCTTGCTCGACACCACCGAACTGCATGCGCAGGCGGCGGTGGCGTTCGCGCTGGGCGACTGACTCGCACAGGATTTTCGTCGCTCAAATTACCGGCATTGGGCCTCGGGCATGCGACGCAGGCGCGCCATGCTCAGGGTATCGACCAGCCGGCCGTCACGCACGGCGTAATCGCGAAACAGGCCTTCGGTCTCGAAACCGAATTTCTGGTACAGACCGATGGCCGCTTCATTGTCGGCGTACACCGAGAGTTCGACCCGTTGCAGGTTCATCCAGTTGTCGGCGACGTCCAGCGCTGCTGCCAGCAGTTTCGAGCCGACGCCCTTGCCCTGCCACGCCACGGCGACCCCCATGCCGAAGCTGCCGGCGTGGCTGCGGCGGATTCGCGAAAACTGCTCAAGGCCAATGTTGCCGATGACCGCTCCCTGGTGCAGCGCCACCAGTTTCACTGCCCGCTCGTTGTCCGCCATCAGCCGTTGGCGCCAGACCTCGGTGGACTGAAACGGCATCTGCAGCACCTGCCGTGCCACGGCCGGGTCGTTGTAGAGCGCGGTGATGCCCTCGATGTGGGATTCGTTGAAGCGTTCGAGGTGAATGGCGGGGTCGTGGTCGGGCATGACGGTGTTCGTCCTTGATCGGTGTGTGGCTGACCACTCTAAACCGCACGCCCTCTGCGTGGCGATAACAATTGAAGGTGTATCCACCTGTGGCGAGGGGGCTTGCCCCCGTTCGGCTGCGTAGCAGTCGTAAACCCGGAAAATGCGATTTATCAGATACAACCGGGTTGAATGATTTTGGGGCTGCTGCGCAGCCCAACGGGGGCAAGCCCCCTCGCCACAAATGAGCGGGGTCAGTCATTGCGGCCCCATCATCAGACGTTCACACAAGCGCAATACAGTAACGCGGATTGATTTCTCGCCCCTTCAATCTGTGAGCCGAATACGTAATGTTGCCTGTTGCCGAGATAGAAGCCGCCTTGAAAAACGGGATTGCAAAGATCCCTGATCGTTACGCTGGCAGCAATGAAGTGGGGGCCTACTGCCCCACTAACGACGTTGAGATCAACGTTCGATTTCTAACGCCAGCTGACATTCCCTCGGTGCTTGAACTTGAGCAAAGGAAGTGGGAAGACGATCAGCGCGCCGAAGCCTCCATGCTGGCGTCACGGATCGCCTCTTTCCCGGCATTGAGTATCGGCGCTTTTTGCACTCGCACGGGGACTGCGCTGGCGTCGTTGTTCATGAAACCTACCCGGCACGACAGCATACGCAAGTGCCCGACATGGGCAGACTGTGCAAGAAAACAGGACGGCGAGGAGTCCGCAAAAACCGGTGTGTTGTTTGGCATCAGCCTGAGCAGTATTGATCCGAAAGCGGTGCAAGCGATTTTCGAGTTCTTTTGGCCCCATGCGCTGAAGGCGGGATGGTCAGACATCTATCTTGGCTCGCCGGTCCCGGGTCTTCGTCATTGGGCCTCGCAGAATCCTGATCTTCCAGTAGCGCAGTATGTGCGAGGTGAACGCAAGGGCCTGCCGCTGGATCCGCAACTGCGGTTTTACTTCAAAAAAGGCTTTCGCAAGATCGTCGCCATCAACGACAACTATTTCCCGCATGAGCCTTCGCTGGATGTCGGCGTGCTGATCGTAGGTAAAGTGCCGCTCTCCGGCCTTTCCTTCATATGGAAGAGAGTTCCACTGCCCTGGCTGCAGCGCATGAAAAAACTGTGCTCCGTGTGCTTGTGAACGCCTCTCTGACAAAAGCGCAGCACGTCGATGCCGGCTCGCGCTCCAACCTGCCCAGCTATCTGTTCATGGCCCTGTGCGTCTTGAATACGGCCGCGATTGCCTGGTTGGCTGCGCACGCGGGGTATGGATGGCTGGCCGTTGCTCCGCTGATCGTGCTCCAGGCGATCCTGATGATTGGTGTTCAGGAGATCAAGCATCAGGCTGTGCATCGTCAGTTTCTCGTTGGCACGCGTCTCAATGATGCAGTGGGTGTGTTCGCGGCTGCCATTTTCGCCGCCAACTTCGTCGGCTACCGCTACTTTCACCTCGAACACCACCGCAAAACCTGCCAGGCCGATGATCCCGAAGGGCTGATGTACGAACAGACATGGCGGACACGCCTGATCAGCCTGCTGGGTGCAGCGGAGCAACTATGGGTTACCGTCACCACCAATATTATTTCCCGACGCTACACACCCCCTCGCGCGGTCTGGCGCTGGCGCTGGAACAATGCCTTGATCGTCGTTTTCGTTGCAGTGCTGGGGTTAGGCATCCATGAGGTGCCTCGACAAATTGTGTGCGCCTATCTGCTCCCGTATTGCCTTTTTGCCTGGATGGATTTCTGGCTGACGCAGGCCGAGCACTATGGCGTGCCGATCTCGGCTCAAGGCTCGCGCCGCGCACCCGCTGACATCACGACGGATTTATACCTGCCAAGGCCTCTGTCCTGGCTCATCCTGAATCGCTCGCTGCATCGCATTCACCACCACGCGCCGGCGACCCGCTGGTTCCATGCGTACGCTCAATCGAGGGCTCTGGCCAAACGCAAGCCAGGTGGCGTGACGGACCTGCCCACCTTCTTTGCAACCTGGATGCGACTCGGTCCCCGACTCTGGAAGTAAGCCATGACAGACGCACCTATCGAACCGCGGCGCGCAAAGATTGCCGAGGCCGACATCTTCAAGCCCTTCTGGAACGACACATCGATCAAGACCTATCTGTTCGATGCCTGTTCGGTACTGCTTCCTGCCGGTGAGCAATTCGTGATTTCGGTGGTGGAGTCATCTGCGTTGCGGTTGCAACAAACGTCGGCGCTTGCCGAACATTCGCGCAGTTTCGTGGCAGAGGAACGGGCCCACCAGCGAGCGCACAGGCTGTACAACCAGCAACTGGAAACCCAGGGGTTTGAAGTCAAGAAGTTCGAGCACATGATCGAAAAAGATCTCGAGGCTCTTCAGTCGAAATTGTCACTCAATGCGCAACTGGCATTGGCTGCTGCGTTCGAGCACGTGACGGCTGTCATGTCCGCTGCCGCCTTGCGCAGAAACGGCTTGCTCTCGGTCAAGGAGTCACCACAGACCCGCCTGTGGCGATGGCATTGCGCTGAAGAAGTGGCGCACCAGCACGTCACCACGGACCTGGCGCGGTCGCTGGGCATACCCTATTGGCAGCGGATTCTCTATTTCCTGGCAGCATCGGGGCTCATGGCGTTCGATGTCATTCGCCACATGCACAGTTTTGCCCGCCTCGACATCGCCCGCGGCCGCGTCAGCTCGAAGGAAGTACGGCGTGCCGTGGGCAGCTTGCTGTTTCGCGATGGCGCCAACCTGGCATTGATGGCAATCGGATGGGCCGCCTACTTTCTTCCGCTGAAAAAAAGTTAAGAGGTCAGCCCGATAAAAGAGCGGCAAGGCTGGACGGTTGAGGCGCCAACCACCTGCTAGAGTAAAAAGCATATCAATCGACTATCCAGCACCGGAGTCGTGCGCTGCCACCTGGCTTTCGACTTGTGAAACGACGTTATTGGCCGGACTGAATGTCACCTTCGGAAATGAGGAAATTTCTATGAAAGGTTTGCTTCGCGTCGCAGGATTCAGCTTGATGGCGCTTTTCGCAAGTTGTGGTGTCGGTGCTCAGACCGTGCACAGTCATGCGGCGCCGCCTGCCTTCACCGCCACAGCGGCCGATATCCAAGGGGATAGTCAAAGAAATTGATCGTTCCCATGTTCCACGCAGGCGTGGGAACGGGCTTGCTCGTGAAAGGCGACCTGCACAGTCGATATTGATGTCGAATGTGATGGCCTCTTCGCGAGCAAGCCCGCTCCCACATTTGAACTGTGGCTACCCTTCAAACCACTCCCGCCGCTCGTTGAAGGTGTTGTGGATCAGTTCGACGATTCCCTGCACCTCGGCCTCATTCCGGGAGTCGGCATTGACCGCCATCCACACCTGGCGCTGCATCGGTTGCTTGAAGAGCCCGGGCAATGCCATCAGCCCCCGGTCGAATTGGCTCATGTAGTGCGGCAACAAACCGATGCAGGCGCTGCAACGGATCATCTCCAGCATCAGCTCATAGGAATGCAACTGCACCACCCCTGCCAGGCGCTGCTCCACCAGACTGTTCCATGGGCCAAAAGCGGTGACCTGACGGTCGTGTTGCCATTGCACCAGCATGAAATCGGCCAGGTCACCCAGGCTGTCCGGCCGCGCCGCGACCCGTGAATAGCGTTTGGCGATGTGCGGCAGATAGTCCAGCCGTGCCAGACGCTGGGGTTCGCTGATGGCGAAACTGGGGCCTGGCAACGGCGAATCGGTGCCCGCCAGCCACACCACCACATCGGCACTGATCGCTCGCAGGGACAGTTCGCTGTCCAGGGAGATGATGTCCAGACGCACACTGGCGTTGCGCCGCAGCAGCGAGACCAGATCGCGGCCGAGGATGTGGTGCAGGATTGATTCGGCCACGGCCAGGCGAATCAAGGGCTGTTCGATCACTGGCAACTTGCGTTCATGGGCCAAGGCAATCAACTGCGCCTGAAACTGCAAGCCGTCACGACTGAGGGCAAAGCCATTGCCCGAATGGCTGAACAGCGAACACTGCAATTGCGCCTCAAGTTGCGCCAATTGTTTACGCAACTGGGTCGACTTGATGTTGAGGCTGCGGGCCGCTTGCATGAAACAGCCGCAACGGGCACTGACCCGGAAAGACTGCACCAGCACCGGATCGATTCTGGCCGCCAGCGTGTGCAAGGATTCGCGCTGTTTTACGGGCCTGCGGTACTCGGCCACACCCTGACGCCCGGTGGATTCCATGAATGACATTGATGACTCCCTGTCGATCTGTCCTTGTACGTTTCATCCTGCTGATCGTTCATGAACCTGATGTGACAGCCGGGTAAAAATTGAATCAACTGCCTGATACCTGCAGGAGCGAGCGGTGCGGCGATCCGACTTGCCCGCGAAGGCGGTGCGTAGGAACTGCCGAAGGCTGCGATCTTTTGATTTTGGCTTTGTTGATTGATCGAGGGTATAGGCAAGGGCAAGATCAAAAGATCGCAGCCTTCGGCAGCTCCTACAGGGTTTGCGCTTGAATCAACCGCTGGGCATTTGCCGAAAGCTCACCGCCAGGCGATTCCAGCTATTGATGGTGCTGACGGCCATCGTCAGGTCGACCAGTTCACCTTCGCTGAACTGCTCCCGGGCCACTGCGTAAACATCGTCCGGTACGTGGCTTTCCGAAAGCAGGGTTACCGCTTCGGTCCAGGCCAGGGCCGCCCGCTCCCGAGGGTTGAAGAAGTTGCTGTCGCGCCAGACCACGATCGCATACAGCCGACGATCGCTCTCACCGAAGCGGCGCGCGTCCACCGAGTGCATGTCGGTGCAAAAGGCGCAGCCATTGAGCTGCGAGGCGCGGATTTTGATCAGGTTCAGCAAGGCCGGTTCAATGCTCAGATCGCGGGTCAAGGCCTCCATGGCGATCATGGCTTTCATCGCTTTGGGGGATGCGCTGTAGTAATCAAGACGGGCGTTCATGGGGCGACCTCGTGGATCGGATCAGTGCCTCCACACTAGCCGCCGATGCACCCGCGTTACAGACCCAATTCAGCGAAAAAACAATGGACCGCCCGGCAGCAGGCCAATCGCAGGTTTTTCGCCCACGCAACTTCTGCGCAGCCGTTCATGCGGGTAATCTGGCGCGACGCACAGTCGCCTAAACCGCCCAGGAGCCCCGCCGGTATGGAACTTCATGTTGTCATCAACGGCCGCAAGGACCTGGCAGGCCAGTTGTACCGGCAACTGCGCGATGCCATTGAGTCCGGTCGCCTGACAGCCGGGACGCAGCTGCCGCCCAGCCGCTTGCTGGCCGAACAACTGGGGATTTCGCGCAAGACCATTTCCGACACGTATGCACAACTGACCTATGAGAACTTCCTCACCGGGGTGATCGGCAAGGGCACTTACGTCAATGCCCGTCCGGCAAAAATCGTCCACAAGCAGAGCCATTCGGAGCTGGCGAGCTTTGATGTCATCGAACGCTGGCGCAGCCTGCCGACATTCTTGCGCCACCCGACGCTGGAAGGCTCGTTGCGTTACGAGTTCATCGGTGGCGCCACCAGCAAGGGCCAGTTTCCGCAGGACGATTGGCGCCGCTGCACCTCCCATGCCTTGCGCCAGATTGCCGGTTCCAAAGGTTTCTACAGCCTGCCCGAAGGCCTGCCGGCGCTGCGCAATGCGATCGCACGGCACATCGCGTTTTCGCGCGGGGTCAATTGTCAGGACGAAGACGTGGTGGTGTGCAACGGCGCGCAACAGGCGCTGGACCTGATTTCCCGGGTGCTGACCCAACCGGGCAGCCTCGTCGCCATGGAAGATCCCGGTTACCCGCCAGCACGTCTATTGTTTGGGAGCCATGGCGCAACGGTGGTCGGCGTGCCGGTGGATGCGCAAGGCATTCAGGTCGAGCACATTCCTGATGGCGCCCGGCTGATTTACGTCACCCCGTCCCACCAGTTCCCCTTGGGCATGCCCATGAGCCAGGCCCGGCGCGAAGCCCTGCTCGCAAGGGCATACGAGCTGGGGGCGATCATTATCGAAGACGATTACGACAGCGAATTCCGCTATGAAGGCCGGCCCACCGACTCGCTGCAAAGCCTGGATGAGCGCGGTATCGTCGCCTACGTCGGCACTTTCTCGAAGACCTTGTTGCCGGAACTGCGGCTGGGTTACGCGATTTTGCCGCCGGCGATTCTCGAAGCGGTGATCCGCGCCAAGCAGCTCACCGACTTGCACACCTCCACCCTGCCCCAATGGGCACTGGCCAAGTTCATCGCCGAAGGCTGCCTGCTCAAGCACATCCGGCGCTGCCATACGATTTACGCCGGGCGCCGTGAACGGATCCTGGCACGCATGGCGGGCGATCTTTCGCCGTGGTTTGAAGCGGTGCCGACCACGGCCGGATTCCACATGGCGGTGCTGTGTAAGGTGCCGGTCGATATTCCATTGGTGATCGAATTGGCAAAAAAAGTCGAAGTGGGGCTCTATGCCCTGGACGGCTTTTTTTACCAGCAAGCGCCGCGGGCCGGGCTTTTCCTGGGGTTCGGCGCGATCGAAACCCTGGACATCGACATCGCCCTGGACCGGTTAAGGGACATTTTGCAGCAGCTCGGCTGAGGGATTGGTCTGCGGCTTTATCTGGCGATTGGCTATTGGCGGTCTGGGGGTGCAGGCCTATCCTGATTGGGCGTTATCCCTCAATGAGCAGGATTCGTCCGGCCTGATTCAGGAGTGTGAGCAATGTCCAACGAAGTGATCACCACCGTAAAGGTGCAGGCTGCCGCCGGCCGCTCGGACGAACTGGGTAAGCAACTGCAAAAGATTGTCGACACCCTGCGCGAACTACCGGGCTGTGACTCCTATATGGTCGACCGCTGCCCCGAGGACGACACCCGCTGGACGGTCAGCGCCCGCTGGCAATCGGAAGCGGCCATGCAATCGCATTTCAACTGCCCCGAAGTGCAAGGCTTCATCGGCCTGATCGACAGCCGACTGGCGAATGCCGTCGACTTCAACAGCTTTCCAATCGTTTAAAAGCAAGATCAAAAGATCGCAGCGTTCCGCAGCTCCTACATTGGAATCGCGTGCACCCTTGAAACATCGGGCGGACGCAAATTCTGTAGGAGCTGCGGAACGCTGCGATCTTTTGATTTTGACTTGCTTGATTGGTCCCCTCGCCTTCCCGAAAATTGGCCGTTTGATTGCCCGATAGCGCGGCTTACTGTGCTCCCTGACGACTCACCACCTCAGGTAATCAACCATGAATGCGCTTCGTTTTTTTGCTGCCCCTCTCGCCGCCCTGACGCTGAGTGTTTCAGCCCCGACATTCGCCCACGACACCGCAGCCCCTTCAGAAAAAGTCACCGTCCTGCAGGACCAGATGCTGAAAAACGCACCCGGCAAAAAAGCCTTGATGATCGAAGTCGATTACGAGCCGGGCCAATCGTCCATCGCCCATAAACACCAGGGCACGGCCATGGCCTATGTGCTTTCGGGGGAGATCATTTCGCAAGTCAAAGGTGAAAAAGCGATCACCTACAAGGCCGGCGAATTCTGGTACGAACCGGCCGGGTCGGAACATCTGGTTTCGAAGAACGCCAGCGCTACCCAACCCGCCAAGTTGTTGGTGTTCATGGTGTTGGCTCCGGATGAGAAAGTGTTGATTCCTTTGGAAAACTAATAGCTGAGGCGATGCTGATGGCCCTATCGCGAGCAGGCTCGCTCCCACAGTAGATCGCTTTCTTCTGGAAGAATCCGGTCACCTGTGGGAGCGAGCCTGCTCGCGAAGAGGCCCGACCAGACCTCACAAAACCTCCAGACAAAAAAAAGCCCCATCTCTTTCGAGACAGGGCTTTTTCATTCAACGCCTATCAGGCAGCCGGCTCCAGCTCGGCGCTGGCAGTCATATTGGCAGTGGTAGGCACCACCGCTTGACCGCTCAACGCCAGGTCCAGCAGTTCGCGGTTGGCCACCGCGTACATGGCGTAGTCGGTGCCGCTGGCGGCACGGATTTCCACCAGCATGGCGCGCCAGCGTTCGATCATGCCTTCGTGCTCTTCCATCCACAGCGCCAAGCGTGTTTCCACGTCCTGGGTGCCGTCGCCCTGTTGCAGGACGGAGATGGTGATCGCACGTTGTTGCCAGTCGACATCGTCGCGGAACGCCTCACGGGCCAGGGCCTGCCAGTTGTTTTCAACCGGCAGAGCGCTGATCTGTTGCAGGTACCAGGTGATGTCCAGCGCACTGCCCACGGCGAAGTAGGCCTTGGCCACGTCCGCTGCGTTCTGGCCGGTCACGTCCGAAGCTTCGATGATCGGCAACAAGGTGTACAGGTGGGTGGTACCTGCAACCATGCGCGCCAGCAACTCAGGCACGCCAGCAGCGACGTAAGCCTGGTAGCGGGTCTGCCAGCCTTCGCGGGTCGGGCCTTCCAGCAGTTCGTCGAGCTTGAGGCCCAACGCGGCCAGATGCGGACCGAAGTGTGCGACGTCACGGGCAGCGTTCTGCTCGTTGCGACGGCTGCGCAGGAACCAGCGCGTAGCGCGACGGCCCAGACGCATCAGCTCATCCATCAGCTCCAGTTGCACATCAGCGGAGACCTGGTAGTCCAAGGCTTCGATCTGACGGAACCAGTGCGGGAGATGGAAGATGTCACGCACGATCACGTAAGCACCGGCCACATTCGCCGGGCTCATGCCGGTCGACTCTTTGAGTCGTTGAACGAAGGTGATGCCCATGTGGTTCACCAGATCGTTGGCGATCTGGGTGCTGACGATTTCGCGCTTCAGACGGTGACGGCGCATGGCGGCGGAGAACTTGCTCACCAGCGTCGGCGGGAAAGCGGTTTCCATGTCGCGGGTCAGGTAGTCGTCGTCCGGCACCAAGGAGTTGAGCAGCGCTTCCTTGAGGTCGATCTTGCTGTAGGAGATCAGCACCGACAGCTCGGCACGGGTCAGGCCATGGCCCGCCGCGACGCGCTCGTTGATCGCCTCTTCAGCCGGCAGGAACTCGATGGCGCGATCCAGCTTGCCGCGGCCTTCCAGATCGTTCATCAGACGCTTGTATTCGGCAATCCGCGGCAAGGCACGGCGTGCCGCCAGGGACAGGGCCTGAGTCTGCTTGTAGTTGTTGCCGAGCACCAGGTTGCCGACTTCGTCGGTCATGCTCGCCAGCAACTGGTTACGTTGCTTGTCGGTCATGTCACCGGCGTGTACCACTTCGTTCAGCAGGATCTTGATGTTCACTTCGTGGTCGGAGCAGTCCACACCACCGGCGTTGTCGATGAAGTCGGTGTTGGAACCGCCGCCATTGAGGCCGAATTCGACACGACCCAACTGAGTCATACCGAGGTTACCGCCCTCGCCCACGACTTTGCAGCGCAGTTCGTTGCCGTTCACGCGCAGTGCATCGTTGGCCTTGTCGCCGACATCGGCGTGGCTTTCGGTGCTGGCTTTCACGTACGTACCGATACCGCCGTTCCACAACAGATCCACCGGTGCCTTGAGCAAGGCATTCAGCAGTTCGGTTGGAGTCAGTTTGTCAGCCTGAATGTCGAAACGCTCTTTCATCTGCGGGGAAATCGCGATGCTTTTTGCGCTGCGCGAGAAAATCCCGCCGCCTTCGGACATGATGCTGGTGTCGTAGTCCGACCAGGCCGAACGCGGCAAGTCGAACAGACGCTGACGTTCGGCGAAGCTGTTGGCTGGCTCCGGGTTCGGGTCGATGAAGATGTGCAGGTGGTTGAATGCAGCGACCAGTTGCAGCTTTTCGGACATCAGCAAGCCGTTACCGAACACGTCACCGGCCATGTCACCGACGCCCACCACCGTGATGCTGTCTTCCTGAACATTGATGCCGCGCTCGCGGAAGTGGCGTTGTACGCCGACCCACGCGCCCTTGGCGGTAATGCCCATTTTCTTGTGGTCGTAACCGGCCGAGCCGCCGGACGCAAAGGCGTCGCCGAGCCAGAAGCCGTAGTCGATGGCGATGCCGTTGGCGATGTCGGAGAAGGTCGCAGTGCCCTTGTCCGCCGCCACCACCAGGTACGGGTCATCGTCGTCATGACGCACGACGTTGGCCGGCGGTACCAGCGCGCCGTCTTTCAGGTTGTCGGTGATGTCCAACAGGCCCGAGATGAAGATGCGGTAGCAGGCGATGCCCTCGGCCGCGATCTCGTCTCGGCTGCCGCCCAGTGGCAGGCGACGCGGCAGGAAGCCGCCCTTCGCACCCACCGGTACGATGACCGAGTTCTTCACTTGCTGGGCTTTTACCAGGCCCAGGACTTCGGTGCGGAAGTCTTCTTCACGGTCGGACCAGCGCAGACCACCGCGAGCAACGTTGCCGAAGCGCAGGTGTACGCCTTCAACGCGAGGCGAATAAACGAAGATTTCGAACTTCGGAACCGGCTTCGGCAGCTCTGGAATCTGGTGCGGGTTGAACTTGAAGCTGAAGTAGGACTTGTTCTGACCGTTGGCGTCGGTCTGGTAGAAGTTGGTCCGCAGGGTCGCTTTGATCAGGTCCAGGTAACGACGCAGGATGCGGTCTTCGTTCAGCACCTGAACATCGTCCAGTGCTGCCAGAATCGCGTGTTCCAGGCGTTGCTGCTTGTCTTCCAGATCATCACTGGCCAGCTTGCGCGCCAGGTAGAAACGGGTCTTGAACAACCGGGTCAACTCGCGAGCGATGTCGGTGTGGTTGTTCAGGGTGCTGGCGATGTAACCCAGGTCGAAGCCCAGGCGGATCTGCTTCATGTAACGGGCGTAGGCACGCAGCAGCGCCACATCGCGCCATGGCAGGCCGGCGGTCAGCACCAGGCGGTTGAATGCATCGTTCTCGGCATCGCCACGCACGATGTGGACGAAAGCGTCCTGCAAGGTGTCGTTGAGTTGCTGGATGTCGAGTTCCAGACCTTCGGCGGCGGTGAACGCGAAGTCATGAATCCAGAATTCGCGGCCATTGTTGTGACGCAGGCGATACGGGAACTCACCCAGCACGCGCAGGCCGAGGTTTTCCAGGATCGGCAACACGTCGGACAACGCCAGCGGCGTATCGGCGTGATACAGCTTGCAGTGCAGCATGCGCTGACCGGAAACCTGGGCCAGAGGCTGATAGAAGCTCATGACCAGCGGATTTTTTTCGCTCAGGCTCAGCAGGTGCTGCATGTCGACCACAGCCGAGTGGGCTGCGAAACGCTCGCGGTAACCGGCCGGGAAGCCTTTCGGGAAGTCGGCCAGCACGTTGGTGCCCTGGGCTTCGCCAAAGCTCTCGACCACCAGGCTCGCGTAGTCGTCCTGCCAGCTGCGGCAGGCCTGCACCACTTCTTTTTCCAGCAGAACCGGGTCGATGTCCAGACGGTTCTTCGGATCGACCCGCAGAATCAGTTGCACACGGGCCAGCACGGACTCGGAGAAGAAGGTCCAGAACTCGCAGTCCGAGGCTTTCAGGCGATCCATCAGCACTTGCTGGATCTTCTGGCGCACTTCGGTGGAGTAGATGTCGCGCGGCACGTAGGCCAGGCAGTAGCAGAAACGGCCGTACGGGTCTTTGCGCAGGAACACGCGGATCTTGTTGCGCTCCTGAATCTGCACGATCGACATCACGGTGGTGAACAGCTCGTCCACCGGGGTCTGGAACAAGTCATCGCGCGGCAGCACTTCAAGCACCTGGGCCAGTTCCTTGCCCAAGTGAGCCTTGGCCTGGAAGCCCGAACGCTGTTCGATGATCTCGACCTTGCGACGGATGTAAGGAATGACCCGCACGCTTTCGCCATACACCGAGGAGGTATACAGGCCCATGAAGCGGCATTCTTTAACGACTTTGCCATTGGCATCGATCTGGCGGATCGACACGTAATCGGGGTACGCCGGACGATGGACACGGCTTGGGTGTGCAGCCTTGGCGAACGACAGCGGCGTCGGTTCGCGCAGGTAGTTGACGGCGTAGTCTTCGATGCGCAGATCGTCGACGGTCAGGCCGGCGCGCAGCAGTTTGGTCAGGCCGAGGAACGAGTTCTGGTCATATTCGATGTGACCGCCGTTCTGATCTTCGCCCACCACGAATTCTTCGTAGCCCAGGAAGGTGAAGTGGTTGCCCACCAGCCATTCCAGGAAGCTCTTGATTTCGGACTTTTCGTCGGCGTTGATGATGAACTGGCTGTTGTCGATGCCTTCGATCAGCTCCTTGACCTTGGCTTTCATCGGTTCGAAATCGGCGACCGCGACGCGGACTTCGCCGAGAACCTGCTCCAGCTCTTTGGTCAGGACGTTCAGTTCGGCCGTGTTGGCGCAACGGTCGATTTCCAGGTACATCAGCGATTCTTGCAGAATGCCTTCGCCCTGGGTGCCTTTGGGCAGGATTTCCAGCAGCTCGCCCTTGCTGCCGCGACGCACGCTCAGCACAGTGGTTTGCAGGGTATGAATGCTGTAGCCGCGACGGTTCAGCTCGGTGCGCACCGAGTCCACCAGAAACGGCAGGTCGTGGTGCAGCACTTCGACCGCGGTGTGGGTCGACTGCCAGCCGTGGCGTTCGTAATCGGGGTTGTAGACGCGCACTTGCGGATGCGCGTGATCGAAGCGCTCAAGCAGGCGCCACGCAGAAAGGGTGCAGCCGGCGAGATCGGACAGCCGACGCTGGGTCAGCTCGTCCAGGGAAATAATGCCGAAGAATTGTTCGGCGAACAGCGCCACTTGTGGCAGTGCCTGTTCACTGATGTGCTGCGCCAGTGCCGCTTGCAGTTGGTGCTGGAAGTCGGCTTTGCTGGCTGCGGTGAAGAACGCCATCTGTGGTACTCCGCTTGGGCTTGTTATTGATGGAAGCGTCGCGTGCAAACCCCTTTCGGGGGCAATCCGTCACCCTGTTCCTGATTCTCGGGCAGAGGAAACAGGATGACAGGTGGGTGAAGCTGGACGAGACACTCAGGTCACATTCACCTTCCATTGAATGGGCATCTGCAAAAACGACTGCCAAGGCAACAGGCAATGCCTTTACGGGTGCTCATCCGTTGCGCAGCTTAACGAGTGCGGCAAGGGCCGTGCTTGCAGCGCTGCGACATATTCGGTCATCGGCACGTAACTCGCGGCATGTGCCTCGAACAACACTAGCAGTCGTGCAGGAAAATGGGCACTTTATGCCCGGTTTTACGGCACCCGCGTGCCAAAAATGACCAGTAACACCCCGAATGTTCACGACACATATTCTGACACTCAGCCAAGCAGAAATTCCCCGGGGCTGGCAGAATTGCCTTTTGTTACGTTCACCACGCTCGCCGAGCCAGGATTTTCCCATGCAAATGACAACTGACCTCTTGATCGTCAACCCGTGCGACGAAGAAGAAGACAACTTGGCCATGCTCTGCTGCAACAGCGCCGAGGGCGAAATGTTCCTGATGAGCCGCTTTCCGGACGAGGATGAGCTGGAGATCATCTTCCACGACAAGCCTTCGGCCCTCAACGGTGTGAAAGTCACCCTCAGCCCTGACCGCCTGCTGATCGAGATCGCCGCCACGGACGCCGATGTGCTCGATGGCGATGATTCGCTGGAAATCCTGCACAGCACCGATGCGCAGGATCTGGCTGAAGTGGAAGAAACCTTGCAGAACATCCTCAAGGGGACTGGTACTTATATAAGTCAGCTCTAAGCCTCGGAATCTCGGGTGCCTGAACCTGCCTCATCGCGAGCAGGCTCGCTCCCACATTTGATCGCATTTTCATGTGAGAACCCGGTCACCTGTGGGAGCGGGCTTGCTCGCGAAGAGGCCAGCCAGATCACCACCCTGCCCCTCGCCTACAAAATTCCAACAATTTCCCCCATCAATTCCCGCACTTTGCACAAAATGCCGTTAGTCGCCGCACCCTGCGATGGATTAAAGTAACGCCCCCAGCCCTGGCGTTATTCGAACGTCTTCGGTCACCCTTTCCAGGAACAGTCATCGATGGAACATCGTGAAGCGCTGCTCGCGCTGCGAACCTTTCTTTCAACGCAGATTCTCGGCCAGGAAAAACTCATCGAGCGCTTGCTCATCGCCTTGCTCGCCGACGGCCACATGCTGGTCGAGGGCGCCCCGGGGCTGGCCAAGACCAAGGCCATCAAAGAGCTCGCCGAAGGCATCGAAGCACAGTTCCATCGCATCCAGTTCACCCCCGACCTGCTACCGGCCGACATCACCGGCACGGAAATCTATCGCCCGGAAACCGGCAGCTTCGTGTTCCAGCAAGGTCCGATTTTCCACAATCTGGTGCTGGCGGACGAAATCAACCGTGCCCCGGCCAAGGTTCAGTCGGCCCTGCTTGAAGCCATGGGCGAACGCCAGGTCAGTGTCGGGCGCAGCACCTACGACCTGTCGCCGCTGTTTCTGGTCATGGCCACGCAAAACCCCATCGAGCAGGAAGGCACCTACCCGCTGCCCGAAGCCCAGCTCGACCGTTTCCTGATGCACGTAAAAATCGGCTTCCCTGACGCCGCGGTCGAGCGCCGGATTCTGCAACAGGCTCGCGGCGAAGCGCTGCACGGCGAAACCAAGCCCGAGCGCCGGGTCAGCCAGCAGGCGATCTTCGCCGCGCGCAAGGAAATCCTCGGGTTGTACATGGCCGACGCCGTGGAGGAATACCTGGTGCAACTGGTCATGGCCACCCGCACGCCGGCCAAATTCGACCCGGAAATGGCCGAATGGATCGCCTACGGCGCCAGCCCGCGGGGCTCCATTGCCCTGGACCGTTGCGCCCGGGCCCACGCATGGCTGGCCGGTCGCGACTTCGTCAGCCCGGAAGACATTCAGGCGGTGCTGTTCGATGTGTTGCGCCATCGCATCATTCTTTCCTTTGAAGCCGAAGCCGCTGGCATCGACCAGGACCGGGTGGTCCAGCGGATTCTCGACGTCGTAGCCGTCGCTTGACCCCGATGAACGCCCTCCTGCCGCCCGAGCCGGGCATCCGTGTCAGCCTCGCCGAGCTGATCGAGATGCGCCATCGCGTGCGCGAAGTGCAGCTGTTTTCCACGCCGAGCCAGCGCAGCCCGCTGATCGGCCTGCACCACTCCAAACTGCGCGGGCGCGGGGTGGACTTCGATCAGGTGCGGGTCTATCAGGCCGGTGATGACGTGCGAAGCATCGACTGGCGCGTCACCGCCCGGACCCAGGAGCCTCACACCAAGCTGTTCCACGAAGAACGCGAGCGGCCGATTTTCATCATGGTCGAACAGAGCCGCCGGTTGTTTTTCGGCTCCGGGCTGATGTTCAAATCGGTGCTTGCTGCCCAGGCGGCGAGCCTGATTGGCTGGGCCGCGCTAGGCCATAACGACCGGGTCGGCGGCCTGGTGTTCGGCGACGACGAGCACTACGAAATCAAACCGCGACGTAGCAAACAGAGCCTGCTGCAATTGCTCAACCGCCTGGTGCGGGTCAATCAGTCGCTGCACACCGAACGCGAGCCGGACCGCGACGCCTTCGGCATTGCCCTGCGCCGCGCCCGGGAAGTACTGCGCCCCGGCAGCCTGGTGATTGTGATCTGCGATGAACGCGCCTTGTCCGACGGTGCCGAGCAGCAGTTGAGCCTGTTGTCACGCCATTGCGACCTGTTGCTACTGCCCGTGTCCGATCCGCTGGATCACGCCCTGCCCGCCGCCGGGCTTTTACGCTTCACGGAACGAGGGGCGCAGCTGGAACTCGACACGTTGAATTACGACTTGCGCCAGGCCTATCGCGCACAAGCGGAAGCGCGTATCGCCCGCTGGGAGCTGTTGGCGCAAAAGTTGCGGGTATTGCTGATGCCTTTGAGCACCCAAAGCGAAATGGTCGAGCAACTGCGCGAATACCTGAACCCGCAGCGTCCGGGGAAAGGTCGATGAGCAGCCTCGATCAACTGCAACCGCTGATTTCCCCGCCACCGATCGGCTTCTGGCCGCCGGCGCCGGGCTGGTGGCTGCTGCTGTTATTGCTGCCATTGATCGGTCTCGGCTTGTGGCAGTTGCGCCGTTTCATCCCGAACAAGCGCCCTATCGTCCGCGCCGAACAACCGCTGGATCCTGTGCGTCTCGCGGCGCTGGCTGAACTCGCCCGGATGCCCAAGCCCTATGACGGCGCCCCGGCCGGTGCCTGGCTGCAGCAACTCAACGGGCTGCTCAAACGCCTGTGCCGCAACCATTACCCCTACAGCCAGAGCCACACCCTTAATGGGCGCAAATGGCTGGCATTCCTCGATAACCGATGCCCGGCTGCAGGCCTTACGCGCTGGATGGTGCTGGTGGAAGGCGCCTACAAACCCGAATGCAAACTCGACGACAAGGCCATCGCCGGCCTGACTCAAGCAGTCGACACCTGGATTCGCAAACATGTTTGAGTTCGCCTGGCCGTGGATCTTCGCCCTGCTGCCACTGCCGTGGCTGATGCGGGTGTTACTGCCGGTCGCCGACAGCGGCGAACCGGCACTCAAAGTCAGCTTTCTCAGCGACCTCGAAGGCCTCGCTCGCCGCCGTGCCCGGGCGAATCTGCCGGCGTGGCGTCAGCAGGCACCGTTCATTTTGCTGTGGCTGTTATTGCTGATCGCCGCCGCGCGCCCGCAATGGCTCGGCGACCCCCTGCCGGTTGCCGCCAGTGGCCGCGATCTGCTGGTGGCGGTCGACGTGTCCGGCTCCATGGATTTCCCCGACATGCGGTGGCAGGACGAAGACGTCAGCCGACTGTCGCTGGTGCAGCATTTGCTCGGTGACTTTCTTGAAAGTCGCGACGGCGATCGGGTCGGGTTGATCCTGTTCGGCAGCCAGGCCTATCTGCAAGCGCCACTGACCTTCGATCGGCACACCGTTCGCGTGTGGCTCGACGAAGCGCGGATCGGCATCGCCGGCAAGAACACCGCCATCGGCGATGCCATAGGCCTGGCCCTCAAACGCCTGCGTCAACGCCCGGCACAAAGTCGTGTGCTGATTCTGGTCACCGACGGCGCCAACAATGGCGGCGAAATCGACCCGCTGACCGCCGCACGCCTGGCGGCCAAAGAAGGTGTGAAAATCTATCCGATCGGTATCGGCACCGATCCGGAACAAAGCGGCACTTTGGGATTCCTGGGCATCAACCCGAGCCTGGACCTCGACGAACCGGCCTTGAAAGCCATCGCCCAAGCCACTGGCGGCCAGTACTTCCGCGCCCGCGACGGCGAGGAATTGCAGGCGATCAAGCGCACCCTCGACCAACTGGAACCCGTGACTCAACAACCCACCCAAGCCCGCCCGGCCCAAGCGTTGTATCACTGGCCTCTGGCGATGGCCCTGCTGTTGAGCATGCTGCTGGTGATCCGCGAGCGCTGGCCGGACAACCCGTTGCAACGGCTGTTTACCAAAGAGCGGTTTCTGCAATCGCAACTGCCCGACTGGCGTCAGCGGCTCAAACGCCTGCGACTGCGGAGGCGCCGATGATTGCGCTCTGGCCGCACTGGTTCCGTCCCTGGTGGCTGCTGTTGTTGCCGCTGCTGGGCTGGTTACTCTGGCAACTCTGGCATCGGCAGAAGCGCGCAGGCCGCTGGCAAATGATTCTGCCACCGGCCTTCCACGCCGCGTTGCTCAGTGGTGGCAGCGGTCGCGAGAGCAAACTGCCCTGGGTCGCCCTGGGCCTGGCTTGGGCGCTTACCGTTTTGGCCCTGCTAGGGCCGAGCTGGCAGCGCGTCGAACAAACCAGCCAGAAACCCGCCGACCCGCTGGTGGTGTTGCTTGAGCTGACTCCGGAAATGCTCGCCACCGATAGTGCGCCGAACAGGCTGGAACAAGCCCGGCGCAAACTGTTCGACCTGCTGCAAAACCGTAGCGACGCGCAGACCGCAATCATCGTCTACGCCGGCAGCGCCCACACCTTGGTGCCGCTGTCGGATGACCTGTCGACCAGCCGCAACCTGCTGGGTGCGCTCAAGCCGTCGCTGATGCCCCAGGCCGGTCATCGTGCCGATCTGGCGGTGGCCAAGGCCCTCGCGCTGCTGGATCAGGGCGCCCTCGGCCAGGGTCGGATCCTGCTGATCGGCTCGTCGCTGACGGAACAGGAACGCCAAGGGACTCGTCAGGCATTGGACGACAAGTCCACGCAATTTCTGATGCTCGGTATCGGCACTGCCGAAGGTGCGCCGGTCGCGCAGGACGACGGCAGTTTCCTCAAGGATGACCTGGGCGCAATTCTGGTGCCGCGTCTGGACGGCCCCAGCCTGAAGGCCTTTACCAACGGTCTGGGTGGACGTTACCGCCAGGCACGCCTGGACGATGCCGACCTGCGCGGCCTCGGCCTGCTCGACGGCCCACGGGATCTGCGCAACGACGGCCAGACGCTGCGTCTCGACACCTGGGCCGATCAGGGTTACTGGCTGCTGCTGCCACTGTTATTGCTGGCCGCTTGTGCCGGGCGCCGCGGCTGGCTGTTCTGCCTGCCGCTGCTGTTCCTGCTGCCGCAACCGAGTTACGCCTTCGATTTCGAAGACCTGTGGCTGCGTCCCGATCAACAGGGCCTGCACTTGCTCAAACAAAAGCGCCCGGCCGAGGCTGCGCAGCATTTTGAAGATTCTCAATGGCAAGGCGTGGCGCTTTATGAAGCTGGCGACTACAGTGGCGCCGCTCAGCGGTTTGCCGAAAGCAATGACGCCCACGCCCACTACAATCGTGGCAACGCCCTGGCCAAAAGCGGTGAGCTGGAAGCGGCGCTAGACGCTTACGAACAAGCGCTGGAACGTCAACCGGATCTGCGTCCGGCCCTGACCAACAAGGCACTGGTGGAAAGTCTGCTCAAACAGAAGGCCTCAGCGCCGCCCGTCGAGCCGGACAAAACCGCCGATGGCAAAACCGAAACCATCACCCAGGAACCGCCGCCGGGCAGCGCCACCCAACCCAGCAATGGCGAGCCGAAAACCGACGCCGAGCAAACCACGCCGGACGCCGAGCAGCCGCCCACGACACCACCGCAACCGGGCGCCAATGAAGTCCCGGGCAGCGAGTTGGGCGATGAGCAAAGCACCACGCCACCGCGGCACCCGGCCAGCGACATGATCGAAGGCGAACAGCGCCAGGCGCTGGAGCAATGGCTGCGCAAGATCCCGGATGACCCCGGCGAACTGCTCAGACGCAAATTCTGGTACGAACAGCAACAACATCAGGATCAGGAAAAAACTCGATGACCCGCTTCACCGCCTTCTTGCTTGCATTGTTGCCCGCCCTGTTGCTCTGCACCGTTCAGGCCCAGGCTGCGGAGCTGGTCGCCAGCGTCGATCGCAGCCGCCTGAATTCCGGCGAGACGGTCGAACTGACCCTGGAAACCAGCGACGTAACCCAGTTCGGCAAACCCGACCTGACCCCGCTGGAGCCGCTGTTCGAAGTGCGCGGCACCCGTCAGGTCAACCAACTGAACACCCTCAACGGCGACACCCAAGCGACCACCCGCTGGATCATCACCCTGCTGCCCCGGCAAAACGGCAGCGTGGTGATTCCGTCGCTGCAACTGGGCGACGTCCAGAGCCAGCCGATTACCGTACAAGTGATCGAAAGCGAAACCCAGGACAGCAGCAACACACTGGCGCCGGTGTTCATCGAGGCCAGTCTCGACCAGAACAGCGTCTATGTGCAGGCCCAGGCGATCCTGACTTTGCGCATCTACCATTCGGTGTCGCTGTACGACGACAGCAGCCTGACCCCGTTGCAGATTCCCGATGCGCGCATCGAACAGCTGGGCGAGTCGCGCACCTACGAAAAAGTCATCAACGGATTGCGCCATGGCGTGATCGAAATGCGCTACGCGATTTACCCGCAACACAGCGGTGAATTGACCATTCCGGCGCAGATGTTCAGTGCCACGCCGGTCGATACCCGGCCGTCCCAGGACGCAACACCCCAAGGGCCAAAACCGGGCAAGCAGATGCGCGTCAAATCCGCCGAGATCCCGCTGACGGTCAAGGCCAAACCCGGCACGTATCCGGCCGATGTTCCCTGGCTGCCGGCCCGTAGCTTGAGCCTGAGCGAAACCTGGAGCCCCGAACCGGATCAAGCGCAGGTCGGCGACTCGCTGACCCGTAGCCTGACCTTGAACGCCGAAGGCCTCGCCAGTTCCCAGCTGCCCCCCTTACCCGCCACCGAGATCAACGGCCTGCGGCGCTACCCGGATCAACCGGTGCTGGGCAACCAGAGCAGCGAGCGCGGCTTGATCGGCAGTCGCGAGGACCGTGAAGCCCTGGTGCCGACCCGTACCGGCAACATTGACTTGCCGAGCGTTGAAGTGGTCTGGTGGAACACCTTCGAGGATCACCTGGAACACAGCAGCCTGCCGGCCCGCACGCTGCAAGTGGCGAGCAATCCGAGCCTGATCGTCGATAGCCCGGCGGGCAGCCCGCAGGTGATGTCCGGCGCCAACAACGAAGCCCTCTGGTGGTGGAAACTCAGCACTGTGATTCTGGCCTGCACCACCCTGCTGGGCTTCGGCCTCTGGTGGCGCGCCCGTTCGCAACCGGCAATCCTGCGGGCGGCGCAAACCGGCCCGAGCCCACGCACGCTGCTCGACGACCTCAAACGCGCCTGCCAGGCCAACGACTCCCATGCCACCCGCCAGGCCCTCGACGCCTGGGCCCGGCAACAACCGGAAACCCTGGCCGACATGGCGGCGCGTTTTGTGCCGCTGTCCGATGCGCTCGATGGCCTGAACGGCGCGCTTTACAGCGAAACCGGACAGTACTGGCAAGGCGAAGAACTCTGGCGCGCAATTCGTGCGATCCCGACGGCCGAAGGGGTTCAAGACCTGGTTGGCGATACCGGGTTGCCGCCGCTTTATCCGAAATAGAATCAAAAGATCGCAGCCTTCGGCAGCTCCTACGGGTGTACACCATTCCAATGTAGGAGCTGCCGAAGGCTGCGATCTTTTCTGCCCTTCTGCATTCCCGACCTTTTGCCAGTAAACTCTCCTCCCTTTAGTCGCTGTCATTTTCCTCGCGATCATTACCTTATTTCCTACGGAGTACGCCTTGCGTCTGTTTCATACCTCCGACTGGCACCTTGGGCAGAACCTGCACGGCCAGGAGCGCGATTTCGAGCACGCCTGTTTTCTTGACTGGCTGCTGCGTCAGCTGAAGCTGGACCAGCCCGATGTGCTGCTGATTGCCGGCGATATCTTTGACACAGTCAACCCGCCGGTCAAAGCCCAGGAACGCCTCTACGATTTCATCGTCAGCGCCCACGAACAGCAGCCCTTGCTGACCATCGTGATGATCGCCGGCAACCATGACTCCGGCTCGCGAATCGAACTGCCCGCGCCGTTGATGCGGCGCTTGCGCACTCACGCCCTCGGTCGCGTGCTGTGGCTCGATGACGGTCAACTGGATGCCGAACGTCTGTTGCTGCCGTTGCCTGATGCCAGCGGCGAAATTGCCGCCTGGTGCCTGGCGCTGCCGTTCCTGCGCCCGGCCGAAGTGACCGGCGCGCATTTGGGCGATAACTATTTGCGCGGCATCGGCCAGGTTCATGAATGGCTGATCGAAGCGGCCAACATCAAGCGCAAACCAGGCCAGGCGCTGATCGCCATCAGCCATGCGCACATGGCCGGCGGTTCGGTTTCGGAAGATTCCGAACGTAGCCTGATCATCGGCAACGCCGAAGCCCTGCCTGCCAGTCTGTTCGGGCCGAGCATCAGCTATGTCGCCCTCGGGCATTTGCACAAGCCGCAGAAGGTCAACGGTGAAGAGCGCATTCGCTACTGCGGATCGCCGATTCCGTTGTCGTTCTCCGAGATCAATTACCAGCATCAGATTCTCGATATTCAGCTTGATGGCGAAACATTGGTCAGCGTCGAACCGCGCCTGATTCCGCGTTCCGTCCACCTGCAACGCCTCGGCTCCGCGCCGTTGGCCGAGATCCTGCTGCAACTGGCCGATCTGCCCAACATCGACCTGCTCGCCGATATCCAGCGCCAGCCGTGGCTGGAAGTGCGGGTCCGTCTCGACGAACCGCAACCGGACCTGCGCCATCAAGTGGAAACGGCGCTGCAAGGCAAAGCCGTGCGGCTGGTGCGCATTGCTGCCGAATACGCCGGCAATGGCAGCCGCGACGGCGTCGATGACGGCACAACCTTGATCGAACTGGATCAGCTTTCGCCCCAGGAACTGTTCAGCCGCGCCTGGCAGGACAACTACGGCAGCGACGTCGACGAGCAAACGCTCAAGGACTTCGCCGAGCTGTTGCAAGACGTGCAGATGGAGAGCGAACAGCCATGAAAATTCTCGCGATCCGCCTGAAAAACCTCGCCTCCCTGGCCGGGCCTTTTGAAATCGATTTCACCGCTGAGCCCTTGGCCAGTGCCGGTCTGTTCGCGATTACCGGACCGACCGGGGCCGGCAAAAGCACGCTGCTCGACGCCCTGTGCCTGGCGCTGTTTGGCGCCGTGCCGCGCCTGAACAACACCGGCCGCGACGCCAAGGTCCCGGATGCCGATGGCGAAATCGGCACCGGCGACCCGCGTACCCTGCTGCGTCGTGGCACCGGTGAAGGCTATGCGGAAGTGGATTTCGTCGGCATCGACGGTCGCCGCTATCGCGCTCGCTGGGAGGCCAACCGCGCTCGAGAAAAGGCCGGCGGCAAACTGCAAGCCAGTCGCCAGAGCCTGCGCGACATCGATCAGGATCAACTGCTGGCCAGCCAGAAAGGCGAATACAAAGCTCAGCTCGAAGCCGCGCTGGGCCTGAACTTCGAACAGTTCACCCGCGCCGTCATGCTGGCTCAGAGCGAGTTCAGCGCCTTCCTCAAGGCTGACGACAACGACCGCAGCGAACTGCTGGAAAAGCTCACCGACACCGCGCTCTACACCCGCCTCGGTCGACGCGCTTTCGACAAGACCAAAGAAGCTCGTGAAGCCCACAAGCTGTTGCAGGATCAGGCCACCGGGGTCACGCCGCTCTCCCCCGAAGCTCGGGCTGAACTCGATGAGCGTTTCAACAACGCTCAGCAGCAACTCAAGACCCAACAAGCGCAGCTCAAACAGTTGGAGTTGCAACACACCTGGCTCAAGGAACTGCGCCAGGTGCAGGACGCGCAACAGAGCGCCACCGAGCAACTGCACTCCGCCCAGCAACACTGGAACAGCCTCGCCGGCGAGCGCTTGAAGCTGACCCGACTGGAGCAACTGGCGCCGCAACGGCATCAGTTCGCACGCAAGACCGAACTCACCGCCCAGCTCACGCCGCTGGCAGCGCAGATTCAGCTGCACACGCAACAGCAAAGCGAGCTGATCGAGCGACAGACTCAACTCGAACAGAGCCTGGGCACCGCCCAAACGGTGCTGACCCAAGCGCAAAGCCAACACACCTCCAGCGCGCCACTGCTGCGCCAGGCCTTCGAAGAGCAAAGCGCCCTCGCCCGTCTGGTCAAGGACGCCAGCCGCAGTGCCGACCTCAAGCAGCAGGCGGAACAGGCCTGCACTCAGGGTCAGGGGACGATTCAGGGTTTGCTCGACCAACAGAAACAGGTCGCCGAACGGTTGCAGCGAATTGCCGGCGAGCTTGAGCAAAGCACCCCTCTGGCGCCGTTGAGCGATGCCTGGAATGCCTACCGCGATCGCCTGCAACAACTGATGCTGATCGGTAATCGCCTGAACAAGGGCCAGGCCGAACTGGCGGCTCTGGAGCAAAACGCCGCCCGCGCCGCCCAGGAGCTGGCCACCCAGCGCCAGAGCCTTGAGGTGCTGTACAAAGAGGCCGGCGCCGAACCTGAAGCGGTGGCCGAGCAGATTCAGATCCTCGGCAGTCTGCTACAGGACAACCGCAAGCAACTGCGGGCCTTTGAAGAACTGACGCGACTGTGGGCCAGCCAACAGGAACTGGACAAGCGCGGCGCCGAGCTTCAGCAGCGACAACTCGCCGCTCAGCAAGATCGCGATCGTCTGACCCAGGACGGCGTGAAGACCAAAGCCGAACTGAGCGTCGCCGAACAGACCCTGACCGTCACCCGCGAACTGCTGGAGCGTCAGCGCCTGGCGCGCAGTGCCAGTGTCGAAGAACTGCGCGCGCGGTTGCAGGACGATCAGCCGTGCCCGGTTTGTGGCAGCCCGGACCATCCCTATCATCAGCCTGAAGCCTTGTTGCAAAGCCTCGGCCGGCATGATGAAAGCGAACAGACCAACGCTCAGAAAGCCGTCGACCTGCTCAAGGAAAAACTCACCGATCTGCGCGCCGAAGTCGGCGGTTTGATTGCTCAGCAAAAGGAATTGCTGCAACAGCAAGAACAGCTCGCGGCTCAGCAACAAGGCCTGACGCCAAGCCTGGAAGCGCACCCACTGTCCGCACAACTGTTGGGCCAGGACGCCAGCAAACGCGATGCCTGGCTAACGCAACAAAGCAGCCAGTTGAACCAGAGCATCACGCAGGACGAACAACGGCAAACCGCCCTGCTCACCCTGCAACAGGATGCCGCGCGCCTTGCACAGCAACTGCGCAGCGCCGAAGCGGCAAGTCAGCAAGCAACACAACACCTGCTCAACCAGCAACGAGAGTTGAGCAGTGATCGCCAACGCCTGGATGAAGAACTGACGGCGTTCAGCACCCTGCTGCCAGCCGAGACGCTCGAGGCCTTGCGCAACGAACCCGCCGCGACCTTCATGCAGCTCGACCGGCAGATTGCCCAGCGTCTGGAACAACTCGACCAGCAGCGCGATGAACTCGGCGAACAGCAACAACGCCAGCAGACGCTGGAGAAAGAACAGTACCAACAGCAGACCCGCACCCAGCAGTTGGACGCCGCGCAACAGCAGTTCACGGCGTTGACCGGGCAGCAACAGGCTTGCCAGCAGAAACTGACTCAACTGCTGGGCGAACATGCCAGCGCCGAACAGTGGCAGCAGCAACTGGATCAGGCCGTCGAGCAGGCGCGCACTGCCGAAGCGACGGCCAATCAGGAATTGCAAACCGTGCGCACGCGATTGGTGCAACTGGCCGCTGAACTCAAGGCGCAGCAGGAGCGTTCGCAGGCCCTGGAAACCGAAGATCGCGAGCTGAGCGCCAAGATCGCCGACTGGCGTGCGCAGCATCCAGAACTGGACGACGGCGGACTGGAAGATTTGTTGGGCGTCGACGACCAACATGTCAGTGAACTGCGTCAACGCTTGCAGCAGAGCGAAAAAGCCATCGAGCAAGCCAAGGTGCTGTTGCAGGAGCGCGATCAGCGCTTGCTCGATCATCAGGCGCAGCACAACGGCAATCTCGATGCAGAACAACTGGCCACGACGCTGGCCGAGCTGCAAAACCTGTTCGCCACCAGCGAGCACCGCTGCGCCGAATTGCGCGCAGAACAGGCCGAGGATCAGCGTCGACAGAACGCCAATCAGGCGCTGGCGCAACAGATCGCCGACGCCTACACCGAGTATCAGCGCTGGGCACGCTTGAATGCGCTGATCGGTTCGGCCACCGGCGACACCTTCCGCAAGATCGCCCAGGCCTACAACCTCGACCTGTTGGTGCACCACGCCAACGTCCAATTGCGACAACTGGTGCGGCGCTATCGTTTGAAACGCGGCGGCAGCATGCTCGGGTTATTGGTGATGGACACCGAGATGGGCGATGAACTGCGCTCGGTGCATTCGCTGTCCGGTGGCGAGACGTTCCTGGTGTCGCTGGCGCTGGCGCTCGGTTTGGCGTCAATGGCTTCGAGCACGCTGAAAATCGAATCGCTGTTCATCGACGAAGGCTTCGGCAGCCTCGATCCGGAATCCCTGCAACTGGCCATGGACGCCCTTGACGGTTTGCAAGCGCAGGGCCGCAAGGTCGCGGTGATTTCCCACGTGCAGGAAATGCATGAACGGATTCCGGTACAGATTCAGGTCCACCGCCAAGGCAACGGCCTGAGTACGCTGGAGGTGAAATGAATACGTTGTATTCATTCCGCCGCTGCCCCTACGCCATGCGCGCACGCATGGCCCTGCACAATTCGGGGGTTGCGGTGAATATCGTCGAGGTCAGCCTCAAGGCCAAACCGGCCGAAATGCTCGCACTGTCGAGCAAAGGCACGGTGCCGGTGCTGAGTGTGGATGGGCAGGTGATCGATGAGAGCCTGGAAATCATGCGCTGGGCGCTGGCGCAGAACGATCCGCAGGACTGGTTGCTCAAGGATGATCCGCAAGGACAGCAACGCAGCGCCGCACTGATCGAAGAGAACGATCAGGTGTTCAAGGTGTACCTGAATCGCTACAAGTATGCCGAGCGTTATCCTGAGCAACCGATGGAGTTTTACCGATCAGAGGGCGAGGTGTTTTTGCAAAAACTGGATGATTTGCTGGAAGGGCGCGACTACTTGCTGGCCGGGCATCCGAGCCTGGCGGATATCGCCGTGATGCCGTTCGTACGGCAATTCGCCCACGTGGATCGCGAGTGGTTCGGGCAGACGCCTTATGTGCGGTTGCAGGCGTGGTTGCAGCGCTTCATCGAGTCAGACCTGTTCACCGGTGTGATGCAGAAATAACACCGCGCACTTGTGGCGAGGGAGCTTGCTCCCGCTCGGCTGCGTAGCAGTCGTATATCAGCCGATGAAAGCTGTCTGAAACAATGAGGTGGCAGGTTTTGGGGCTGCTGCGCAGCCCAGCGGGAGCAAGCTCCCTCGCCACATTAGATTGGGGATTCATGCCAATACCGCGCACATCCCCAACGCCGAGCAGTCCACCTGGAACGGCCCGAAGAATCCGCCATTGGGCTTGATCGGCGGATTACCCACCAGCAGCTCCAAAGCCTTGGCAGTCTGAATGTTGTGGGCGATGTTGTGGTTGCATTCGATGGCCCGTGCCACCGACCCCGCCGAGCCCTGCCCGATCCCAAGTAAAGAAGCGCCATTGGTCATGAACGCCAGGAAGGCGATGACCCAGAGCTTGCGTCCTTTCATGCCCCCACCACTCCCGCCACGTCGGCGTGATCGACCATTACGTTTTGCGCGCGGTGTTCGAATTGAATGGCGGGATAAGCGACCTGAATCGGTGCTTGAAGGCTTTGTTGCGATTGAGCCGAAAGGCTGACGAGCAACACCATGACCACGTAAAGACCGATGGCCAGGTAGGCGCCGTATTTGGCAGAAGTGATGATTGCGCTGGCCATGGTGTTCTCCGTTGGCATGTTTCAGTGCCCACAGAATCGATCAAAAAACAGAAGATAACTAGCGAGCTTTATGCATAGTAGCTATCAGTTTTATTGATCATGAACCCGGCGTGTTTCAGTCCTCGATAAAACTCATCAAGCGCTCGCGGGCCGCCTCAGGTTCGTTTGAAACGGGCTGGGCTGCAGACAGAATCGGGGTTGAATAGAGAAACAGGAGAACCACTGCCAGACGCATCGCCATGCTGTCGATCCTTATTGGGGAAGGAGTCAAAAACTCAGCGTCAAATTTAAACTCATGGCCATGTGATATCAAGCAATACATTGATAGCAATATGATGCTGTCGGAAACGCGTTATGCAGGAGCGACATCACTTCGGGGCTTTTCGGCGCTTATAGCTCGATCGGCAAGTGACTTCGCTCCTGCATAAAAGGTGCAAGGCTTACATTTCAGTGTTGGGTTTTATGATCCAGCGCGGCGTAGAAGTTGGCGCTCTGTTGCAGGTATTTCTGGGTGTAGCTCTGGGTGTGGGATTTTTTATCGCTGATTTCAACGTTGGCGCTGGCTGGCAGTGCAACGGTGGCAGAGATAGCGGAAGCGGCGATGACGGAGAAGAGATTGAAGTTCATGGCGGTATTCCTCGATTCAGTTGGCTTGCTTGCCCGGTGGGGCCGTGAAGCAAACTTAACTCCCGAGGGTCGGCGCCTTGAAATGCTTTGTAGCATTAGCCGATATCAGTCTCATTAATAGAAGGTTGCAGGCCCCATCAACCGGGGCCTGCGGTCTATTGACGCACCAGGAACTTGAGATCGCTGGGGGCATCCATCGGCAGTTTCTGCACGGTTTTACCCAACAGACCGGTCTTGGCGTCGCGTTCGACGACGACAATCTGGTTGCTCTTCTGGTTGGCAATCAGCACGAACTTGCCACTCGGATCGAGGCTGAACTCGCGCGGGTGATCACCGTCCACGGAGCGGCGCTGAAGCTCCTTGAGGTGCCCGGTCGCCGGGTCGATGGCGAACACCAGCAATTGATTGGTGGTGCCACGGTTGCTGACGTAAAGGAACTTGCCGTCGGCCGAGGCGTGAAGCGCAGCCGCAGCCTTGCCCGATGTCGGCAGACCCGCCGCCAGATCGACCAACTGCGTTTGCTCAAGCCTGCCGTCGCGGTAATCGAACACCGCGACCTGCGCGCTCATTTCCATGGTCAGCCAGGCGTGCTTGCCATCGGCGCTGAACAGCAAGTGTCGCGGCCCGCTGCCGGGTGGCAACTGGACGGACGCCGGTTTGGCGGCGGTCAATGGCAGTTCCGGATTAGCTTTTGGATCGAAGCGATAGACGAAAATCTTGTCCGCTCCCAAGTCGTTGGAAAACACGTATCGGCCATCCGGTGATGAAACCACCGAATGCACGTGCGCTGACTTCTGCCGCTCAGGATTGACCCGGCTGGACGGATGACTGCTCATCTGCACGACGGGTTTTAGCTTGCCATCGGTGCCCACCGGTAACACCGCCAAGGTGCCGCCCGGGTCTTCAGCCACCGAGTAGTTGCTGACAAACACGTGACTGGCGTCGCCGCTGACGCTCGAGTGCGTCGGCTCGTTGCCCAGGGTTTGCACCTGACTGATCAGGCTCAACTCGTGGGTCTTGGGGTCGATCGCATAGCTGCTGACACGCCCTACCGGATCGGCCTGACCCGGGCCGTTTTCGTTGACCGCGAACAGGCGCTGTTGATCCTTGGACACGGCGAGCCAGGACGGGTTGGCGCTCTTCACCACTTGCAGGGGTTTGGCGTCGATCTGCCCGGTGCGGCTGTCGAAGCTCAGGCGATAAATACCCTGGCTCTGGCCGGCGGTGTACGAGCCCACCAGCAACTCGTAATGATCGGCCGGTGCCGCCTGCACGCCCATCGCGCCGACACTGCCGGCCATCAACAGTGGCCAGAGGTTACGCATCCTCATTCGCTTCGTCCTCATCGTCACCACCGCCGAATGCTTCCATGGGCACCAACCGGTGCTCGCCGGAATCGCCGGTAATGATCCAGCTCTTCAAGTCAGGATCGAAAGTCGCCGCCGCGATCTGCGCCACGCTGAACTCCCAGCGCTTGAGCGCCCGACCGTCCATGCATTCGATGTGCAGGTTATCGTCTTCATCGAGAGAGAAGTCGAACGCGTGCAGCCCGTCGATTTCCAACATGTCGCAATGTTCGAGGGCGTTGATCAAGGTGTCGTCTACGGCAGTCATGGCAGTCAATCTTTGAATGGAAAAAAGCAATGATAGCTCAATGTGGAAGCGGGCTCGTGTCGGTCACAACACTCGCACACGACACCGAACACATGTGGGAGCGGGCTTGCTCGCGAAGACGGTGGCACATCCAACCTCGAAGTGACTGTCAGACCGCTATCGCGAGCAGGCTCGCTCCCACAATGGGTCAGTGCCGATCACATCATTCGCGCACGACACCGGACACACGTGGGAGCGAGCCTGCTCGCGAAGACGGTGGCACATCCAACCTCGAAGTGACTGTCAGACCGCTATCGCGAGCAGGCTCGCTCCCACAATGGGTCAGTGCCGATCACATCATTCGCGCACGACACCGAACACATGTGGGAGCGAGCCTGCTCGCGATGATGGCGGCACATCCAACATCACAGTGACTGTCAGATCGCTTTCGCGAGCAAGCCCGCTCCCACAGGGATTGTGACCAGTCGTTAGAGAGCATCGCGCGATGGCCTGCCATCAACCAGGCGCTGGATGCGCAGCGGATTACCATTTTTCAGTGCTTCCGGCAGCAGGCTGTCGGGGTAGTTCTGGAAGCACACCGGGCGCAGGAAACGGTCGATGGCCAGGGTGCCCACCGAGGTGCCGCGCGCATCGGAAGTCGCCGGATACGGCCCGCCATGAACCATCGAGTCGCAGACTTCCACGCCGGTCGGATAGCCGTTGAGCAGGATCCGTCCGACCTTCTGTTCCAGCAATGGAGTCAGTTCACTGAACTGTTCAAAGTCCGCCGGTTCACCGATGATCGTTGCCGTCAGCTGCCCATGCAGGCCGTTCAACGCGGCACTGAGTTGTGCCTGATCCGCCACTTCGACGAACACCGTGGTCGGGCCGAACACTTCCTCTTGCAGCACTTCATCGCCATCGAGCAACAGGCTCACATCGGCCTTGAACAGTTGCGGTTGCGCCTGATTGCCTTGTTGCGGGTTGCCGGCCAAATGCTCGATTTTCGGATGCGCGAGGAGCTTCTGAAGGCCTTTGCCATAGCTGCCCAACGTACCGGCATTGAGCATGGTTTGCGCCGGTTGATCGCCAATCAGCCCCGCCACCTGCTGCACGAACGCACTGAACTGCGGCGAACGAATGCCGATCACCAACCCCGGATTGGTACAGAACTGACCACACCCCTGCACCACCGAAGCCGTGAGATCACGGGCGACGCTTTCAGCCCGAGCTTCCAGCGCTTGAGGCAGCACGATCACCGGGTTGATGCTCGACATCTCGGCAAACACCGGAATCGGCTGCGCGCGTGCCGCGGCCATGTCGCACAGCGCACGGCCACCCTTCAGTGAGCCGGTAAAACCGACCGCCTGAATCGCCGGGTGCCTGACCAACGCTTCCCCCACCCCGCCGCCATAGATCATGTTGAACACACCGGCCGGCATGGCAGTTTTCTCGGCGGCACGGATCACGGCGTCGGCCACCCACTCGGCGGTTGCCATGTGGCCACTGTGGGCCTTGAACACCACCGGGCAACCGGCGGCCAAGGCGGATGCGGTGTCGCCGCCCGCCGTGGAAAACGCCAACGGAAAGTTACTCGCGCCAAACACCGCGACCGGCCCGAGGCCGATGCGGTACTGACGCAGATCCGGACGCGGCAATGGCGTACGTTCAGGCAGCGCGCGATCAATCCGCGCCCCATAGAAATCACCGCGCCGCAGTACCTTGGCGAACAGACGCATCTGGCCGCTGGTGCGACCACGCTCGCCTTGAATACGGCCGGCCGGCAATGCGGTTTCGCGGCAGACCACGGCGACAAAGTCATCGCCCAGCGCATCCAGCTCATCGGCAATCGCATCGAGAAATTGCGCACGTCGTTCGGCGCTCAGGCTGCGATAGGCCGGGTAAGCAGCGGCGGCGGCCTTCGCGGCGGCGTCGACTTCTTCAAGGGTGGCCTGATAGAAATCGTGAGGCAAAGCCTCGCCAGTGCTGGCGTCGACGCTTTGGAGTTTGACGGTGCCGGTAGCGCTACGCTGACCGCCAATGTAGTTGTGGCCAAGAATCCGGGTCATGGGTGTCTCCTTAAAGTGTGCCGACGGTGCCGGGTTCAAACGCCGCTTCAACGGGCTCAATGCCGTTGATCAGGGGCGCGCCGAACTCGGCCTGACTGATCTCGAACACATCACCCGGTTGGGTGCGGATGCCGTCAGCGAAAGACAGGGTCGCGGTGCCGAAGAAGTGAATATGCACGTCACCGGGGCGCAGGAACTGGCTGTATTTGAAATGGTGGTACTCGAGGTTTTCCAGGCTGTGGCACATGTTCGCTTCGCCACTGAGGAATTCGTTCTGCCACAGCACTTCACCATCGCGCAGGATCCGGCTGGTGCCGGCCAGATGCTGGGGCAACTGGCCGACCCGAAGCTCCGGGCCATAACTGCAACTGCGCAATTTCGAATGGGCCAGGTAGAGGTAATTCTTGCGCTCCATCACATGATCAGAGAACTCGTTGCCCACCGCGAAACCGAGGCGATACGGTTTGCCGTCGTGGCCGATTACATAGAGACCGCTGAGTTCAGGTTCCTCCCCGGCATCTTCGGCAAACGGCGGCAGCGGGAACGGTTGGCCCGGTCGCACAACGATGCTGCCGTCGCCCTTGTAGAACCACTCCGGTTGCACGCCAGCCCGGCCGGTCGCGGGTTTACCGCCCTCCACGCCCCACTTGAAGATGCGCATGGTGTCGGTCATGGCGGTTTCGTCGCCGACCTGCTGATGCATTTTGTCCCGGGCCGACGCGCTGCCCAGATGGGTCAGGCCGGTGCCGCTGACCAGCATGTGCGCGGGGTCCGGGTGATCCAGCGGCGGCAGGATTTGCAGATTGGTCAGCAGCGCTGAATAGTCGTGGCTGATGCCCAACCCCAGGGTTTGAACCTGTTGCTCAAGATTGACGCCCGCCTCGATCGCTGCCAGCGCCAGATCCCGCACCGAGCGCGCATCCTGCACTTCGCGCACCAGACCGTCCTCGACCACGCCGACGCGGCGTTCGCCGTTACTCAATTCGAACTGAACTAAACGCATGTCTTTCTCCTGTAAACAAACTCGAAAACGCCACAAAACCAATGTGGGAGCGAGCCTGCTCGCGATGAGGCCATTCGGTCCGACATCAATGTTGAATATCAGGCTGTCATCGCGAGCAGGCTCGCTCCCACAGTTGATTGGTGTTAAACCTCAGATTCAGATACGGGTAGCCCCACGCGCACTGGCCGCAAACTCATCGGCCGGTAGCACGTGCTTACGCTCCAGCAGCCGATAAACCACACCCGTCAGCACCAGGCCGAACACCATTACACAGGACAGGAAGTACAACCCCGACGCCAGATTGCCCGTGTATTCCTTCAGCGCGCCGATCACGAACGGGCCGATGTAGCCGCCGAGGTTGCCCACCGAGTTGATCAAGGCAATGCCCGCCGCCGCACTGGCGCCAGCGAAGAAGCGACCCGGCAAGGTCCAGAACACCGCGGTGCAGGAAAACAACGCGAACGCCACCAGGCACAGCGCCGCCAATTGCAGCACCGGCACCGTCAGCCAGGCGCTGAGAAACAGACCGATGGCGCCCAGCACATACAGCACCGCCAAATGACCGTAGCGATCATTCAAGCGATCTGAACTGCGCGGAATAATCAACAAACCGATGATCCCGAAGATGTACGGCACCGACGACACAAACCCGGTCATCAGGTCAGTGCCAGCGAACTGCTTGATCAACGTCGGCAACCACAAACCGAGACCGTAGATGCTCAACGTCACCGGCAGATAGAACAGCGCCAGCAGCAACACGCGTTTGTCCTTCAGCGCATGCAGCGGATTGCCGTGGCGGGTCTGGCCATACTCTTCCAGGTCCTTTTTCAGTTCGCCGGTCAGCCAGTCTTTCTCAGACTGGTCCATCCATTTCACCTGTTGCGGGCCGTCCGGCAGGTAACGCAGCACTGGCCAGGTCAGCAGGATCGCGGGTGTACCGATGACGATGAACAGCCACTGCCAACCGTGCAGCCCAAGAATGCCGTCCATGCCCAGCAAGCCGCCGGACACCGGACCGGTAATCATCATCGCGATGGGTTGGGAAAGGATGAACAACCCGAGGATTTTGCCGCGATGGCGGATCGGGAACCATTGGGTGATGTAGTACAGAACGCCCGGGAAGAACCCGGCTTCGGCCGCGCCGAGCAGAAAGCGCATCACATAGAAGCTGTTCGGTCCCTGGACGAACGCCATGCCGATGGTGATAGCGCCCCAGGTGATCATGATCCGCGCGAACCAGCGCCGGGCGCCGAAGCGGTCGAGCATCAGGTTGCTGGGGATTTCCAGCAGGAAGTAGCCAATGAAGAACAGCCCGGCACCCAAGCCATAAGCCGCGTCACCCAGGCCGATGTCGGCGCCCATGTGCAGCTTGGCGAAACCGACCGCGGAGCGATCCACATAGGCGATCAGGTACAGCAGGATCAGGAAGGGAATCAGTTTCAGCGTGATGCGACGAATAAGCCGCAGTTCCTGGCTCATGAGTTCGGTCTCCGATTGTTGTTGTTATAGAACCTCGGGGGACGCCTCTCGCAGAAAACCGCCAGGGCCACCCCTCCGTTGAAAACGACTATATAGTAATACTATTTAACCAACAACACTTCCAAACAGCCGAAATTGCGCTTATGTTACGCCGTAGCTCGAACAATATAGTCATACAATAAGAGAACGATCATGTCTGATAAGAAACCCACCCTGCGCTCCGCCCAATGGTTTGGCACCGCCGACAAGAACGGCTTCATGTACCGCAGCTGGATGAAGAATCAGGGCATCGCCGACCATCAGTTCCACGGCAAGCCGATCATCGGCATCTGCAACACCTGGTCGGAACTGACCCCGTGCAACGCGCATTTCCGGCAGATCGCCGAGCACGTCAAACGCGGGGTGATCGAAGCCGGCGGTTTTCCAGTGGAATTCCCGGTGTTCTCCAATGGCGAATCGAACCTGCGCCCCACCGCGATGCTCACCCGCAACCTGGCGAGCATGGACGTCGAGGAAGCGATTCGCGGTAACCCGATCGATGGCGTGGTGCTGCTCACCGGCTGCGACAAAACCACTCCGGCGCTGCTGATGGGCGCGGCCAGTTGCGACGTGCCGGCGATCGTCGTCACCGGCGGACCGATGCTCAATGGCAAGCACAAGGGCCAGGACATCGGCTCGGGCACGGTGGTCTGGCAGCTCAGCGAACAGGTCAAGGCGGGCACCATCACCATTGATGATTTCCTCGCGGCCGAGGGCGGCATGTCACGCTCGGCCGGTACCTGCAACACCATGGGCACGGCCTCGACCATGGCTTGCATGGCCGAAGCCCTCGGCACTTCCCTGCCCCACAACGCGGCGATTCCAGCGGTCGATGCACGCCGTTATGTGTTGGCGCACATGTCCGGCATGCGTGCGGTGGAGATGGTCCGCGAAGATTTGAAACTGTCGAAAATCCTCACCAAGGAAGCCTTCGAAAATGCCATCCGGGTGAACGCCGCCATCGGTGGTTCGACCAACGCGGTGATCCACCTGAAAGCCATCGCCGGGCGCATCGGTGTCGAGCTGGACCTGGATGACTGGACCCGCATCGGTCGCGGCATGCCGACCATTGTCGACCTGCAACCCTCCGGGCGCTTCCTGATGGAAGAGTTCTACTACGCCGGCGGCTTGCCCGCGGTGTTGCGTCGCCTCGGCGAAGCCAACCTGATTCCGAACCCGAATGCCCTCACCGTCAACGGCAAAACCATCGGCGAGAACACCAAGGACGCGCCAATCTACGGCCAGGACGAAGTGATCCGCACCCTCGACAACCCGATCCGCGCCGACGGCGGCATTTGTGTGTTGCGCGGCAACCTGGCGCCACTGGGTGCGGTGCTCAAACCTTCCGCCGCGAGTGCCGAATTGATGCAGCATCGCGGGCGCGCGGTGGTGTTCGAGAACTTCGACATGTACAAGGCGCGGATCAACGATCCGGAACTGGATGTAGATGCCAATTCGATTCTGGTGATGAAAAACTGCGGGCCGAAGGGTTATCCGGGCATGGCCGAAGTCGGCAACATGGGGTTGCCAGCCAAGCTGCTGGCCCAGGGCGTGACCGACATGGTGCGGATTTCCGACGCACGCATGAGCGGCACCGCTTACGGCACGGTGGTCTTGCATGTGGCACCGGAAGCGGCGGCTGGCGGGCCTTTGGCGACAGTGAAGGAAGGCGACTGGATCGAGCTTGATTGCGCCAACGGGCGTTTGCACCTGGACATTCCGGATGCAGAGCTGGCGGCGCGCATGGCGGATCTGCAGCCGCCACAGCAATTGATCGTGGGCGGTTATCGTCAGCTGTACATCGATCATGTGCTGCAGGCGGATCAGGGTTGCGACTTCGACTTCCTCGTCGGATGCCGAGGGGCCGAAGTGCCGCGTCATTCTCACTGACACCATCTATCCCCTGTGGGAGCGAGCCTGCTCGCGATGACGGACTGACAGCCAACTTAAATGTTGAATGCTCAACCGCTATCGCGAGCAGGCTCGCTCCCACAATGGTTCTGCGTCTGCATCAGAATCTTGCGCTAGCGACCTTCACTCGCCGCGCCTGCTATCATGCGCGGCACCCCATCGCACAGGATCGCGCCGTTCCCCATGGATTACCGCAAACCCTCCGACCGCAAAAGCATGCACTCGCGCATCGTCCAGGAACTGGGCATGCAGATCGTCTCGGGACGTTTCAAACCGGACGACAAACTGCCCGCCGAAGCCCTGCTGTGCGAGGAATACGCGGTCAGCCGGCCGGTGCTGCGCGAAGCCACTCGCGTATTGGTCGCCAAGGGCCTGGTGTATTCCCGTCCACGGGTCGGCACGGTGGTCAAGCAGCGCAAGGAATGGCACATGCTCGACCCGGACGTGCTGCACTGGTTGATGCAAAGCAGCCCGCAAAATGAATTCTTTGATCTGCTGACCAGCGTGCGCAGCATCATCGAACCGGCCGCCGCCGCGTTGGCCGCGCAGTTCGCCACGGATGAAGACATCGCCTCCATCGGTGAAGCCTACCAACGCATGGAAGCTGCACCGACCCCGGAAGCGTTGTTGCAACCGGACCTCGATTTCCACAGCCGCATCGCCGACGCGACTCATAACGACTTGCTGGCGAACCTGTGCAACATGCTGTCGGTGGCAATTGCCGAAGCCTTGAAGCATTCAAACCAACGACCGAATCTGCATGAATTGGCGATGCCACGGCACAAGGCGATCCTCACCGCTATCGAGAATCGCGATGCGTTGGGCGCACGGCATGCGACGCTGGTGCAGCTGGATGATGCGCGTAGTGCGCTGAATGTGGTGCTGGGAACCGATCCCTCATAACCACCACAAATCCAATGTGGGAGCGGGCTTGCTCGCGAAGACGGAGTATCAGTCGACATCAATGCTGAATGTACACGCATTCGCGAGCAAGCCCGCTCCCACAGGGGATCTGTGTCGAACTTGAGGTATAAAAAAGCCGCAACCTTGGTTGCGGCTTTGTTGTTTCAGCGACCGGTCAGTGAGCAAACAGCGAGTTGCCCTTCTGCCCTGCCAATTTCTCCGGTTTGATCAGGAACCGTGCCAGCGCTGGCAGCAGCCACAATGCGCCGAACATGTTCCAGAGCAGCATGAAGGTCAGCATCAGACCCATGTCGGCCTGGAACTTGATCGCCGAGAAGATCCAGGTGCATACGCCAATCGCCAGGCACAGACCGGTGAACAGCACGGCTTTACCGGTGGACTTCAGCGTCTGGTAGTACGCCTCTTGCAGCGGCAGGCCGGCACGCAGGAAGCTTTCCAGACGGCTGTAGATGTAGATCCCGTAGTCCACGCCAATCCCCACCCCGAGCGCCACCACCGGCAAGGTCGCCACTTTCACGCCGATGCCCATGAACGCCATCAACGCGTTGCCGAGTACCGAGGTCAGCACCAGCGGCAGCACGATGCACAAGGTCGCCGCCCAGGAACGGAAGGTGATCATGCACATGGTCGCGACGCAGATGTACACCAGGACCAGAATGGTCAGTTCGGAGCGTTTGATCACCTCGTTGGTGGCCGCTTCGATCCCGGCATTACCGGCGGCGAGGATGAATTCCAGGCCTTCCTTGTTGTTGTCTTTGGCGAAGTCCTGCACCGCATGCACCGCGCGGTCCAGCGTTTCGGCCTTGTGGTCGTTGAGGAACACCAGCACCGGCGCCAGGGAGCAATTGTTGTTGTACAGGCCATCGGCACGGGCGATGGAGTTGTTCAGTACGTCCGGGTTGCGCGACAGGGTTTCCCATTTCAGGTTGCCCTCGTTCATGCCCTTGATCATCTGCTTGGACACGGTCACCAGTGAGATCGCCGACTGCACGCCCTCGGTGTTTTGCATCTTCCACATCAGCTCGTCGATCGGCGCCATGGCTTCGTAGCGCGAGCAACCTTCGGACTTGGTCTTGACCATCACCACCAGCACGTCGGAACTGGTGGAGTAGTTATTGATGATGAAGCTGTTGTCCTTGTTGTAACGCGAGTCCGGACGCAGTTCCGGCGCGCCTTGGTCGAGGTCGCCGATTTTCAGGTTCTGGCTGTACCAGAGGCCACCACCGAAAGCGATCAGCGCCAGGGCAATGGAAATCGGGGCGACTTTGGGGCTGGCAAAGTTCGACAGCAGGCGCCAGAACGGATGCTCGCGATGCGCATCTTTCTTGCTGCGTTCGACGGCGCGTTTGCTGATACCGACGTAGGAAATCGCCACCGGCAGCAGGATCAGGTTGGTGAACACGATCACCGCCACGCCGATGGAGGCGCCAATGGCCAGTTCACGAATCACGCCAATGTCGATGATCAACAGCGTGATAAAGCCCACCGCATCCGCGAGGATCGCGATCATCCCCGGCAGAAACAGCTGACGGAATGTGCGGCGTGCCGCGGTCAGCGCGTTCTCCGCCTCGCTGGACTGCAAGGCGATACCGTTGATTTTCTGCACGCCGTGGGAAATCCCGATGGCGAAGATCAGAAACGGCACCAGCATCGAATACGGATCAAGCCCGAAGCCGAAGAAGTGCATCAGGCCCAGCTGCCAGACCACCGCCACCAGTGTGGTGCTCAACACCGCCACGGTGCTGCGCATGCAGTTAGTGAACCAGTACAGCAGGATCAGGGTAATGACGAAGGCGACGCCGAAGAACATCACCACCATGACCAGCCCATCGATCAGGTCGCCGACTTTCTTGGCGAACCCGACAATGTGGATCTTCACGTTGGGGTTCTGGGCTTCGAACTTGTTGCGGATCTTGTCTTCGAGTTCGTGAGAGAACTTGCGGTAGTCCAGCGCCAGCAACTTGCCCTGGTCCTGCGGGTCCGGGTAGGACTCCAGCAGCGGGATGTCGACAATGCTCGACTTGAAGTCGTTGGCCACCAGCCGCCCGACTTGCCCGGACTTGAGCACGTTATTGCGCAGCAGGTCGAGGCTCTGCTGAGAGCCGTTATAGCTCTGTGGAATTACTTCACCGCCGGCGAAGCCCTCCTCCGTCACCTCGGTCCAGCGCACGCTCGGGCTCCACAGCGACTTGAGGCCGGAACGGTCGACGCCGGAAATGTAGAACACCTCGTCGTTGATCTGACGCAGGGTCTCCATGTATTCCTTGGAGAAGATGTCGCCATCGGTGGCTTCCACGGAAATCCGCACCGTGTTGCCCAGGTTCGCCAGATCGTTGCGGTGCTCCATCATTTTTTCAATGAACGGATGCTCAAGCGGGATCATTTTTTCGAAACTGGTGGACGGCCGGATCAGCGTTGCCTGCCAGAACAGGAAAACACTGACCAGCAGGCAGATGACGATGACTGCCGGGCGGTTATTGAAAATCAGGCGTTCAAGAAACGTCGCCTTGTCCTGATGAGGAGTGCTTAAGGATGTCATAGACCCGCCTTCTTATTATTTGCCCGGCTCATTTGGACGACCCGTTTTTTCCATTCTCTGCGCCGGTAGGCGAAGTGACGCGAACGCCACCCTGTCCTGCCAGAATCAGATTGCCGTTGCCTGCCGCAGTCACCGCCGAAACAGAAATGCGATCCGGGCGGTTGAACACGCTGAAGGTTTCGCCGTCGTCGGTGCTGCGAATAATGCTGCCGCCGTTGCCGACGATCACGATGGAGCCGTCATCGAGCAATGTCGCGCCGGACAGACCGAACTCCAGTGCGCCACGTGCAGCCTTGAGTTCGACCTGCTCCCAGGTGCTGCCAAAATCCGTGGAACGGTAGAGATTGCCCCGCAACCCATAGGCCAGCAGCGTAGCCGGTTGCGCAGTGCCGATCACACCGAACAGCGAGCCTTCGTAGGGGCCCTCAAGCTTTTCCCAGGTTTGCCCCTCATCGGCGGAGCGGAACATGCTGCCCTGCTCGCCGACGATGAAAATGCCGGAATCCTTGACCGCGGCAATAGCGTTGAGGTGGTACTGGTCTTCGTTGTCCAGGCGATCGCTGACGTCTTCCCAGTTTTTTCCGCCGTCGGTGGTTTCCAGCAAGGCACCGTAAGCGCCCACGGCAAAGCCGCTGTTAACGTCCTTGAACCAGACGTCGAGCAGCGGCGATTCGCGTTTCAGGTCTTCGAATTGTTTGGTCCAGGTGGTGCCGCCGTCTTCGCTGGCGAGGATCTGTGCGTCATGGCCAACGGCCCAGCCGTGTTTGTCATCGACAAAAAACACTGCCGTCAGCAGTTGCCGGGTCGGCACCTTGGCCTGGGTCCAGGTCGCGCCCTGGTCATCGGAATACAGAATGTGCCCGCGATCGCCGACCGCCACCAGGCGCTTGCCGGCGTGTACGACATCGAGCATCAGGCCTTTGCTGGCCTTGGCGGATTCAACGGAATAAACCACATTGGTGGCCGACGCGGCAGCGGCCAGCGCAGGCGCCGACAGCACGGTACAGCCCAACAGCGAGAGCGCTGTAGCCAGCAACGCGAACCTGCGTAACGCCGGCGGGCGGCCAATACTCACACCCATGACAGGCTCACTCATAGACCTTCCCCCACATTATTATTGTTAGGTCGTTCAACCCTTCAGGGCGCCGTAAGGGATGCGCATCGGGATTGACCTGTTCAGGAGCATAGTCCTGAAACCCGCAATCCAGAGCCCCTTCGGAAGCTGGCTTATCCTATCGGGGTTTGGAAAGGTCTGACAATCGACGCCACGTTATGTTTTGTTAACCTGAGGGGTATGGGGTGGGGGTGAATGATTGGGTATCAGGTGGGGTGATTGGGGTTTGGGGTACATATCCGTTTCTGCGGTAGTGCCGGCTGACGGTTATTGCCCTTGTAGGAGCGAGGCTTGCCCGCGAAGGCGGCCTGATAGCCAATTGGGGTCTTTGATCGTGTACATATCCATTTCTGCGGTCACGGCCGCTGGCGGTTTCGCTTTTACAGCGAGTCACTTTCGAAAAGCGCGAAAGCAACCAAAGCGCTTCTGCCCCTTTCGTTCGGTGCCTCGCTAAGGCTCGGCATGCCCTCGCTCCGGTCCTGCTCCGTGGGCCCGCCGCCATCGGCCATCCATGGCCGTGCGCGGCTAACCCGGCATCCATGCCGGGTTGCCCACTGCGCAGAACCTCCACTCGGCCTCTCGAGGGGGCGGTGCGTCAACATCAAAAGCTGCAGGCGAGCTAACGCTCGGCCTGTTGAGTGGTGAAAAGCAGAGCGGATGTGCTCTGATTTTTGATGCGCTTTGATTTTTTGTGGGAGCGGGCTTGTCGGGTCGCCGCATCGCGGCGATGGCGGCCTGTCAGCCGACCAATCTTCCCCGGATGTACCCCGTCCAACTGTGGGAGCGAGCTTGCTCGCGAAGCTGTTGATGTTGCTGTTGCCGTTGCTGTTGCTGTTGCTGTTGCTGTGGCTTTTGATCTTGATCTGCCTGCCCCTTTCCCAGAGGCCGAACGCAGGTATTGCGCAGGGGGCACCGCGGCAAGGATGCCGCGGTAGCCGCCCCCGGCCATGGATGGCCGATGGCGGCGGGCCCCCGGAGCAATGCCGGAGTGAGGGCATGCCGAGCCTGGGCGAGGCACCGAATGGCGGGGCAAAAGCGCTTTGGTTACTTTCGCGCTTTTCGAAAGTGACTCGCTGTAAGAGCGAAACCATAGGCCGCCATAACCGCAGAAATGGATATGTACACCATCAAAAATCCCGGTCGGCTATCAGGCCGCCTTCGCAGGCAAGCCAGCTCCCACAATTTGATCGGTGTACATCTGCAAGAGGTCGGCTATCAGGCCGCCTTCGCGAGCAAGCCCACTCCCACAGGGTCCGAGTGACCCCGAGGGAGCAAGGCCAAACTCAGGCCAGGCTTTTGCTGACCACTTCAAACACATCGCTGGACAGTTGCCCCGAAGCGCGAATCCGCTCCAGCTCACCTTTCATCAACGCCTGACGGGCGTCGTCGTATTTGCGCCAGCGAGTCAGCGGCGCCAGTTGGCGAGAGGCGATCTGCGGGTTAAACCCGTTCAACTCGATCACCAGATCCGCCAGGAACCGATACCCGGAACCATCGGCCGCATGGAAGTTGATCAGATTCTGCCCGGCAAACGCGCCGATCAGTGCCCGCACCTTGTTCGGGTTCTTGATCGTGAACGCGGGGTGTTGCATCAAGGCTTTGACCCGTTCCAGACCACCCGGCAACGTGCTGCCTGCCTGAACGCTGAACCACTGATCCATGACCAGCGGATTGTCCTTGAAGTGCTCGGCAAAGCTCGCCAACGCCGTGGCTTTCTGCTCCTCGAACGGCGAATTCACCACCACCGCCAACGCCGTCAGACGCTCGGTCATGTTGTCGCTGGTGTCGAACTGCTCAAGGGTCGCCGCCAACACTTCCGGCTTGCCGCTGAGCATCAGGTACGACAGCGCAATGTTTTGCAGCGCGCGGCGGGCGAAATGCTCGGCCTCGGCCACATACGGCGTTTTCTTCGAGAGATCGCGATTGGCCTGATAACGCAGCCACAATGCCTCGAACAAGCCTTCAGCCAATTGCTTACGGGCAAACTCGCGAGCCGTGTGAATGGCGTCTACGTCAGCCACTTCACTGATCTCGGTCAGATACGCCTCGCCCGGCAGCGAAAGCATCTCGGCGACCATCGCCTGATCCAGTGTGTCGTCGGACAGCACGGTACGCAGTGCTGAAACCAAACGCTGATCCAGCACCAGCGCTTCGCCCTTCTGTTGATGTTCGATCAACTCTTGCAGCACCTGCACCGACAATTGCTGACCGGCATCCCAGCGGTTGAAACCGTCGCTGTCGTGCTGCATCAGGAACATCAGCTGATCGCGGTCGTACGGGAAGCTCAGTTTCACTGGCGCCGAGAAGCCACGCAGCAACGAAGGCAGCGGTTTTTCAGCAATGTCGACGAAAGTGAAAGTCTGCTCGGCTTCAGTCACCGAAATAACCCGCGAAGTGCCTTGAGCACTGGCTTCACCGACAAGACGCAGGGCAATTTCGCCGCCCTTGCTGTCCAGCAGGCCCAGTTCCACTGGAATCACGAACGGTAATTTTTCCACCTTGTCCGGGGTTTCCGGGCAGCTCTGGCGGAAAGTCAGGCTGTAGGTTTTCGCTGCGGCGTCGTAGGACTCGCTCACCGCCAAACGTGGTGTGCCGGCCTGGCTGTACCAGCGTTTGAATTGAGTCAGGTCAACGCCGTTGGCGTCTTCCATGGCCTTGATGAAGTCGTCGCAGGTCACGGCCTGGCCGTCATGGCGTTCGAAGTACAGGTCGCTGCCTTTGCGGAAGCCTTCGGCACCCAGCAAGGTGTGGATCATGCCGACCACTTCCGAACCCTTTTCGTACACGGTCAGGGTGTAGAAATTGGAAATCTCGATGAAGCTGTCCGGGCGCACGGCGTGGGCCATCGGGCCGGCGTCTTCGGCGAACTGGTGGGTACGCAGGTAAGCCACGTCCTGGATGCGTTTGACCGTGGCCGAGTTCATGTCGGCGGAGAAGCCGGAATCGCGGAATACGGTGAAGCCTTCCTTGAGCGACAACTGGAACCAGTCGCGGCAGGTCACGCGGTTGCCCGACCAGTTGTGAAAGTATTCGTGGGCGACGATCGCCTCCACACGCTGGTGCGCGGCGTCGGTAGCGGTTTCGGCGCGGGCCAGTACGGCGCTGGAGTTGAAGATGTTGAGGCCCTTGTTCTCCATGGCGCCCATGTTGAAGTCGTTGACCGCGACGATCATGAAGATGTCCAGGTCGTACTCGCGACCGTAAACCTCTTCGTCCCAGCGCATGGACTTCTTCAGGCTGTTCATGGCGTGCTGGCACTTGTCGATGTTTTCCGGCTCGACGTAGATGCGCAGCGCCACGGAGCGCTCGGTCATGGTGGTGAAGGTGTCTTCGACGCACCACAGGTCACCGGCCACCAGCGCAAACAGGTACGCCGGTTTCTTGAACGGGTCTTCCCAGGTCGCCCAGTGCCGGCCGTCTTCGCCCGGACCTGAGGCAATCGGGTTGCCATTGGACAGCAGCACCGGATAGCTGTGCTGCTCGGCGACCACCGTGGTGGTGAACGTGCTCATCACGTCCGGGCGGTCGAGGTAATAGGTGATCTTGCGGAAACCTTCGGCTTCACACTGGGTGCAGAACATGGTGCCGGATTTGTACAGGCCTTCCAGGGCGGTGTTGGTTTCCGGGTGGATCTTGACGCTGGTGTCGACCGTGAAGCTTATATCGGTCGGTTGCAGGGTCAGGTGATTCTCGGTCAGTTGGTAGTCGGAAGCGCTCAGCTCACGGTCGGCCAAAGTCACCGACAGCAGCTCGAGTTGCTGACCGTCCAGCACCAGCGGCGGCAGGCCCGGGCCACGTTCAGGATTGCGGCGCATCACCAGTTGCGCATGGACCAGGCTGTGGTCCTCGAACAACTCGAAGGTCAGGTGCGTCTCGTCGATCAGGTACTCAGGCGCCTGATAGTCCTTCAGGTAGATCATCTTCGGTTGTTCGGTGCGCATACTGGAATCCTTACTGATGCACGGCGAGCTGGTAGGCCGTGTATTTACGAATATTGATCACGCCGGTGTCGAAAATCAGGTACTGGCCCTTGATCCCCAGCAGCGTGCCTTCGGCAATCGGGTTCTTGTCCAGGTTGAAGCTGACAATCTTGGCCGGGTATTGCTCGACCGGATAGCGGATTTCAAGCGGTTCGACATCGGTAATGGTCTGGATTGCTTGTAGGCCAAATCGTTCCTGCAAACCTTGCAAACCTTCCGCACAACTTTCAAACAGCTGATCGCGCACCTGCGCCAGGTCCACAGATACGGCGTCGCCCTTGAGTAAAGCACGCCAGTTGGTCTTGTCGGCTACCTGACTGCGGAACAGGTCTTCGACGAAACCCGATTGCTGGCGGGTCGCGACGCGCATGATCGGCAAGGCCTGGCTGGCGCCCTGATCGAGCCAACGAGTGGGCAGCTGCGTAGCACGGGTTATGCCGACCTTGATCCCCGACGAATTGGCCAGATACACCACATGATCGGTCATGCAGAATTTTTCGCCCCACTCCGGATCGCGGCAGGTGCCAGCGTCGTAGTGGCAACGTTCCGGGCTCATGATGCAGATGTCGCACTGCGCCAGTTTGGTCATGCACGGGTAGCAGTAACCCTGGCTGAAACTGGTTTTGGTCTTGCGTCCGCAATGGGTGCAGTGGATCGCCCCCAGGTATTCCAGGCGCACCGTGGTGCCGATCAACGGATTGACCGGTACCTCGGCGTCGCCCAGACGAAAAGCGTACTGAACGTTCGGCCCGTCAAGGCGCGCCGACATTTTGCTGATTGCACCGCGGCCAATCTCGATCAATGGATGGCATCCGATTTGAACAGAATGTTTGGCACTTCAATCGACTTCGACTCGCATTCCTGCGGGCCCATGTAGCCGGTGCGCTCTTCCTCGGGCAGGTTCTGGATTTCCCAGGCGATCATCGCTTGCAGGGACAGTTCGCGCTGCTCGGCGGTGAGTTTGCCACCGTCGGACCATTTGCCGATTTCCACCGCCAGTTTCAGGCTCTGGTAGATATCCGGGGTGATGTTTTTGATCATTTCGTTAAAAGAGGACATCAAGGGCTCCGCGCTCTTTAATCACATAGCTTATTTGGAAGTCAGTTTACGGCGGTTGTACAAACCGCCCAACAAACCGGTGAAGCATCCGATGAGTAACCCGCTGACGTGGGCCGCGTTGGCAATCTGGCCGAAGCCGATCATCGAAACCAGCCCGGACAGGCACACCAGCAACCACACCAGCATCATCACCAACACCCCTCGGGGCAGGCGATACGCCGGGTTCGGCGACAGAACCTGGAAGATCCAGCAATGCCCGAGCAGGCCGTACAGCACCCCGGACAACCCGCCAAACAGGCTCGGGCCGCTGAAAAGGTATTGGGTATAGTTGGACACCAGGCTGAACAGCAACGTCAGGCCGATCAGGTTGATGCTGCCCTGACGCGACTCGATACGCCGCCCCAGCTCCCAGTACCACATGCCGTTCATGGCCAGGTGCAGGATGCCGAAGTGGATCAGCATCGGCGTCACCAGACGCCACCACTGCCCCGCCGCCAGGCTGTCAGCCAATGGTGTGAAATGGATGTACTCGCCGACCACACGGAAATCGAGGAAGGTCAGCCAGCGTATCGTCTCGAGGTTTTCGCCCAGCAGCGTCACCACGCCGACGATCAGGCTCAGCAACAGCACCAGCGCCGTAGCCTTGCTGTAGCGCAATTGCTCGACGAAGCCCGGACGCGACCGCGTCTGCGCGATCGGGATATCCAGTTGCTGATCAGGGTCGCCTGCGGGAAAGCGTTCGTACAATGAGCGTACGTCTTCGCTGATGTTGGCCGGGACCCACAGCACCTGCTCGCCCGCCTCTTCGCTGACCCGATGGGGCACTTGCATGCGCTGCAGCAGTTTGACGAATCCGCTCAAATCCACCGCCAGAGGCAGACGCAATACCGCCACCGCCGTCATTGCAGCACCTCCGGCCGCTCGACATCGACCCAGACGAACTTATGCGGGTCGAGACGGGTTTCCTGATCCAGACGATAAGCGACCAGTTTGCCGTAGAGCACCGCGCTGTAATCCAGGCACGCCAGGTTCGGGCGGATCGGCGCCGGTTTGCCGCTGCGCCAGTAGTGGCCGACGAACAACAACGGCTCATCGACGCCGTAGCGCAGCAAGTTGTCTTTTTCGCTGGACGATAGTGGCGTGCGGGCCACCGGTTCAGGCAAGGCGTCAGGCTGGAACACGATGTCTCCGTAGGTTTGCGGGTCGTCTTCCCAGAACTTGGTGCGGAAAAACGAGCGCGTCAGGCCGTCGCCGCTGGTCATGGTCAACCCGTGGGGCAAGCGCATGTCGGTGCCGCGCAACAGGCGATCGAACACGGTGCAGGCAAAACTGCCTGGCACCGCGGAGGCCTGGAGGAAGTGCTCATCGATGCAGCCGTCGGGAAACAACCCGCGCAACGGCTCGATCAGGCCGGCATCCCAGCAGGCATGCACGACGCGAAAGCGTCCGGCATCGACGAACAATGGCAGTTCATAGAACCATTGCAGGAAGTCATGCCAATCTTCGGGATGATCTTCGAACTGGGTCAGGGTTTCCTTGAGCAGGCGCGCGTGGCGTGGCGTATGTTCACGCACGAACTGCTGGCCACTGCCCGGCAACGCCGGCGTGCTCCAGCCGAGGGCGTTGAATTCATGGTTGCCCATGATGCACAGCGCCTGGCCGGCCTCGACCATGTCGTGGACGATATGCAGCGCCTCGCGAATCCGCGGGCCGCGGTCGATGATGTCGCCGAGGAACACCGCCATGCGCGACGGATGCCGCCAGACACCCGCCTGTTTGTGGTAACCGAGCCGGTCAAGCAAGTGCTCAAGGGTCAGAGCGCAACCGTGCACGTCACCGATCAGGTCGTAGCTACGCGCGGGATCGAGCATCAGTCGCCTCCACCACCCAACTTGCTGCCCCAGCCGAGCTTGGTCCGGCAGACTTCATAATAGTTGTGATCGAGCGGATGAATCAGCCGCAGCTTCTGCGCTTTCTTGCTGATGGTAATGGTGTCACCGGGCGCGCAGGTGAAGTGATTCTGCCCGTCACAGGAGACTTGCGGGTAAATCTGCATATCTTTGGACACGACGATTTTCAGCTCACTATTGCCATCGACCACGATCGGTCTACCTGACAAGGTATGGGGGTACATCGGCACAATCACAATAGCGTCGAGCTTGGGATGCATGATCGGGCCGCCCGCCGACAGCGCGTAAGCGGTCGAACCGGTCGGCGTGGCGACGATCAGGCCGTCAGCCTTCTGGCTGCAGACGAACTGGCCATCGATGTACAACTCGAACTCGATCATCCGCGTCGATTTGCCGGGGTGCAGCACCACATCGTTCAGCGCATCGCCCTGGCCAATGGCCTCGGCGTGGCGACGGACTTCGGCTTGCAGCAGAAAGCGGTTTTCCACCAGATAGTGGCCGTCGAGCACTTCGGCGACTTTGACTTCCAGCTCATCGGGACGAATATCGGTCAGGAACCCCAGGCTGCCCCGGTTGATGCCGAGCACTGGAATATTGTGTCGGGCCAGCGCCCGGGCGGCGCCCAGCAGGCTGCCGTCACCACCGACCACAATCACCATGTCACACACTTCACCGAGCATCTTGCGCGACGAAGTTTGCAGGCCATGACCCGGCAGGACTTCGGCGATGGTGTCTTCGAGGATCACATGTAGATGACGATCGAGCAGAAACCGTTTCAGTCGGCGGACGGTATCCAGCACCTGAGAACTGCCCAGGCGACCGATGATGCCGATATTACGAAATTGCTCCATGGGGCTCCTGCGAGGGTCTGCGGCGGCGAAAAACACGATTATGGGCGAAAGCGCGGCGTAGACAAAACCCTTTCAGCCACGAGTGAAGAGGCTATGCTCGCAAGATGATCCTATTTCCAGATTTGCTCCAGTTACCTCACCAGTTGCGCCACCCTGAAGTGCGCGACCTGGCTTGGGTCATCCTCGCACCGCCGATGCTCAGCGTCACCCCGTGGCCGCAGCGTCATCCGCTGGCGGGCAGCGACTGGGTGCAGGCACCGGAGCGCCTGGAACACTGGCTCAGGCAACTGGATCGCGACAGCTACGATTTGCTGCACTGGCTGGCCCAGGCCAGGACCCGGCGCCTGGGTCTGTACTACGAGCGGCTATGGCAATACGCCGTGCGGCACGCGCCGGGCATCGAACTGATTGCCGCCAACATGCCGATCCGCCGTGAAGGCCACACCTTGGGTGAGCTGGACATGCTGCTGCGTGATCGCGACGGCGTGCATCACCTGGAACTGGCGATCAAGCTCTACCTTGGACCACAGAACGGTGACGGCCATGACTCCGCGCAGTGGCTCGGACCGGGTTGTCATGATCGGCTGGACCGTAAACTGAAGCACCTGAGCCAGCATCAATTACCGATTTCCGCGCGGGTGGAGAGCCGTGCAGTGCTGGCGTCGCTGGATATCCAGCAGTTCAGTGCGCATCTGTGGCTGGGCGGTTATCTGCTCTATCCGTGGCCGGGGCAGGCCGAATCACCCAGCGGCGCGCACCCTCAGCATTTGCGCGGTAGCTGGCTGCATCAGAAAGACTGGGCGGACTTTGTCGTGCAGCGCCCATCCGGTCGCTGGCAACCCCTGCCCCGCCATGCCTGGCTGGCGCCGGCACACTATCCCGAAGAGCAGACCTGGAACGCTGAACAGCTGAATGCGTGGCTGAGCGATCTGGACCCGCTGGCACCGGCGCAATTGATGGTGCGGCTTACAGAGAACGGCGAAGGCGATTGGGAGGAAGCCGAGCGGCTGTTTCTGGTGTCCGATCTTTGGCCGAATGTGCCGGGTAATGGTTGAGTTTATGTGGTGAATGGACGGGCCCTATCGCGAGCAGGCTCGCTCCCATATTGGATCTCCTTATGGTGAAGATCCTTGTGGGAGCGAGCCTGCTCGCGATAGGGCCGATACGGTTCAGATAGACAACCGCAACGCCAACGCCGCCAACATCACCGCCAACACAGTCTCGACCTGCAGGCTCGGCAGCTGCTGCAAGGGAAAGGTCATTGCTTTTTATGCTGCTCAACCCACAGCGCATACGCATCGATGAATTTCTGCAAGAACGGCCTGACCGACTCCGACAACTTGCCTGCCTCGTCGAACGCTGAACCGGCGCCGCCCAGGTAGGCTTCCGGCTGCTGCATGCACGGCACATTGAGAAACACCATGGACTGGCGCACATTGTGGTTGGCCCCAAATCCGCCGACGGCGCCCGGTGAAGCGCTGATCACCGCACCCGGCTTGCCGTTCCAGGCGCTCTTGCCATAAGGGCGCGACCCCACGTCGATCGCATTCTTCAACGGCGCCGGCACCGAACGGTTATATTCCGGGGTCACGAACAGCACCGCGTCGGATGAACTCACTTGTTGTCGGAAAGTGCTGTAGGCTGCCGGCGGTGATTCGCCATCGATGTCTTCGTTATAGAGCGGCAAATCGCCGATTTCGACGATATTCAGCTTCAGATTGGCAGGCGCCAGCTCGGCCAGCGCCAGCGCGACCTTGCGGTTGATCGATGCTTTTCTCAGGCTGCCGACCAGAACGGCGATCTCGTAGACGTTGCTCATGGAAGATTCTCGACTGTCCGATGGGAAGAGCTTCTAGTTATAGATGATCAAATGACGATTCAACCAGTGGGCGACGGAAAAACGCCGCCCCTGACTATTTTTTTCCTGTAGGAAAACTTACCTCGCCCAACCACGGTCTACAGAACCGCAAATTGAGTGATTTATCTCCAGAGGTTCTAAGCAGATGGCAGCAGTACTCGTCGGTCAGTTCCATGCAAGAGACGCGGAAGGCCGCGTTTATTCCGTGCATGAGTTCCAGGAATCCACTCCGTCGCACGACGGCCTCGCCGGCTCGGTGCCTGTCACCACCTATAAGCTGGCCATTGGCGACCGGCTCAACAAACTCGACGACAACGAATTTGTGCTGGTGCAATCAGGCGTCACCCTCACTCGCGAACCTGAAACGAACGTGGCCTCATAACCCGCTGTTATGAGCAGAAGTCATATGCACGCACTTGAGTTAGGATTCAGTGACTGACTCCCTCACCTGCTGAACATGGACTTCACGCATGCGTTTACGTCATATCGAAGTAATCCAGGCGCTCCTGCAGACCGGTCACCTGGGCACCGCCGCCGAATGGCTGCAGTTGCCGGTGGCCGAGGTTGAACGCACCCTGCGTGATGCCGAGGATCAATTGGGTTTCATGCTGTTTGCCAGCGTGCGTGGTCGCCTGCAAGCCACGCGCGAGGCGCGGGAGTTGCAGGCCGAGATCGCCCACGTCTACGAAGCCCTCGAGCCGGTTCAGCGACTGGCCAGCAGCCTCAAGCAATATTTGGCCCCACCCCTGCGAATTATCTGCACCCCGCCTTTGGCGCAGCAATTGTTGCCACACAGCATCGCGGCTCTGCGCCGACGCCTCCCAGACGCACCATGCACCCTCCTGAGCCAGCCGACCCGCGAAATTGTCAGAAGCCTGCTGCTGCGTGAAAGCGATCTGGGCCTGAGCCTGCATGACCCGGACCACGCCGATATCCATTGCCAGGTCATCGCTCAAGGCAAGCTCCAGCTGCTGGCGCCCCATGGCTGGCTGCAACCGAAACAGAAGTACATCTCGCTGCAGGACCTGGCCGGCCAGTCGATGGTTGGTCTGGAAGGTCACGATCCGTTAAGCCCGGCGCTGGACAACAAACTGCATGCGCTGCGCCCTGCCCCGGTCATCCAGACCCGGGTACAGACTCATCAAATGATGCGCAGCATGGTCGAGGCCGGCGAAGGCCTGGCGATCGTCGACCCGTTTACCGCCCTCGGCGCCAAATCGGCCGGGCTCGATGCCTGCCCATTGGCGCCTGCCGTGCCGATCAGCGTGTATGCCTTGAGCCTCAAGACCGCCGAGCCCTCTTCGGCGGTTCAGGCGCTGCTGGACATCGTCACGGAACAAGCCGTGGCGATGTTGGCGAGCTGAGCGGGTTTTCCAGCGGATTATCGAACAGGCGATACCAGAACAGCGCCACCTCAGCGGTGTTCGGATCGATCCCGCGGTAGCGCAGATGATCGATCCCGCCGACCACATAGCCACAGCGCTCATAAAGCCGACAGGCGCCCAGGTTGTTGTTCTGGGTTTCCAGCATGATGCCAGGCAGTTTTTTCTTGCGACTCCAGAACTGCGCCACGTCCAGCAGCGACTTGGCCACGCCATGACGGCGCGCCGGAGCATGCACCGCCAATTCGTCGATATGGGCGAAGCCGTTCCAGTTGGTGCTGACCACCAAATGACCCACCGGCTCGTCATCCAGATAGGCCATGAAAATCGCGCTGTCAGTGGCATCGTGAAAACTGCTGAATTCCTCGGGATCGATGCCATAACACTTGCGATACGGGGTGATTGGCGTCACCGGCCACTGCGCCACCGGCTTACCGATTTGCGCGGCACCATAGGCGGCGACTTCAAAACTGAAATCACTGCCCCAGATATAAGCCGCAAACCCCTCATCGGCGACACGCACCGAGAGGCCTGGGTGTTTGGGATTCATGACTGGTTGCATACTCGGAAAGGTCCTCATTCCTTGATGCAATCGACGGTGTAGTGCCGTCCATTGCCCTCGTCTTCGTGTTGCAAGCCATGCACATCGGCGACAAATCCGGGGAAACTGCTGTCGAACGTACGGGCAAACTTCAGGTAATCGATGATCGAACGGGTCGACTCGGTGAAACGCTCGCCGGGCATGATCAACGGGATCCCCGGCGGGTATGGCACCAGCATTACCGCCGCGATCCGCCCATCCAGAGCATCGATCGAAACAGCCTCAACCTCCCCGCGTACCAATTGATCATAGGCGTCAGCCGGCTTCATGGCGACTTCCGGCAGCACTGTGTACATGCGTTTGAGGTGTTTGGCCGTGGCGTTGCTGCGATAACAGGCGTGCAATTGATCACACAGATCGCGCAAACCCATGCCTTGATAACGGGCAATATTGTGTTGCGCCACGCACGGCAGGCAGGTGGCCAGGTTGACATTGGCGTCGTAACTGCGCTTGAACTCCAGCAACTCGGTCAGCAACGTGCTCCATTTGCCCTTGGTGATGCCCATGGAGAACAGCACCAGGAACGAATACAGCCCGGTCTTTTCCACGACCAGCCCACGTTCCCAGAGAAATTTGCTGACCACCGCCGCCGGAATCCCCCGCGCACTCAGGGCACCGCCCGCCGTCAAACCCGGCATCACCAGCGTGACCTTGATCGGATCGAGCAGCACGTAGTCGTCGGTCACGCCGCCAAAGCCGTGCCAATCGGCGTCGGGTTGCAGCAACCAGTCTTCGGTGACCACCTGTTCGATACCTTCGGCCGAGGGTGGTTGCCAGATGGAAAACCACCAGTCATCGGCGGCGATGTGCTGGCGCAGATTAGCCAGGGCCCGGCGAAAACTCAGGGCCTCGTCGAACATTTCCTGTAACAGCGAACGTCCGGCCGGCCCTTCCATCATCGCCGAGGCCACGTCCAGCGAGGCGATGATGCTGTACTGCGGCGAGGTCGAGATGTGCATCATGAACGCTTCGTTGAAACGGTCGCGATCCAGTTGCCGCGCCCCGCCGTCCTGAACGTGAATCATCGACGCCTGACTGAACGCCGCCAGCAATTTGTGCGTGGAGTGCGTAGTGAACACCAGCGGGCTGTCTTCGCTGCGAGAGGTGCCCATGCCGTAACGACCGGCGAAAAACTCGTGGAACGCCGCGTAGGCGTACCAGGCCTCATCGAAATGCAGCACCTCGACGCTATTGCCCAGGCTCTGCTTGATCAGCTCGGCGTTGTAACAGAGGCCGTCGTAAGTCGAGTTGGTCACCACCGCCAACTTGACCTTGGGCTCGCGGCCCTTGGTCAGTGGGCTGGCGTCAATCTTGGCCTGGATCGATTCGCGGCTGAATTCGCTCAACGGAATCGGCCCGATAATCCCCAGCTCATTGCGCTCCGGGCACAGGTACAGCGGAATCGCACCGGTCATGATGATCGAGTGCAGCACCGACTTGTGACAGTTGCGATCTACCAGCACCAGGTCATCGCGGGCCACCATGGAATGCCAGACGATCTTGTTGGCGGTCGAGGTGCCATTGATCACGAAAAAGGTGTGATCGGCGCCGAAATTACGCGCAGCTCTCGCTTCTGCCTCGGCCAGTGGGCCCGTGTGATCGAGCAGCGAACCGAGTTCCGGTACCGACACCGACAAATCCGAGCGCAGTGTGTTTTCCCCGAAGAACTGATGAAACGCCTGCCCCACCGGGCTCTTGTGATACGCCACGCCGCCGCCATGGCCAGGGGTGTGCCAGGAATAATTGGAGTCGGCGGTGTGCTGCACCAGCGCCTTGAAGAACGGCGGCAACAGACCGTCCAGATATTTACGCGCCGCGCGGGCGACTTGCCGGGCAAGGAAGGGCACGGTGTCTTCGAACAGATAAAGAATGCCGCGCAGCTGATTGAGCTCGGCCATGGCATTGGCCGGGGCGTTTTCCAGGGTGACCTGCTCGCCCAGGGCAAAGATCGGCAGGTCCGGCGCCCGAACCCGTGCCAGGCGGATCAGCTCGGCCATGTTATGCAGAAGATGAGCATGGGTGCTGGCGTCTTCGGCGGCAATCAACATGCAAGAGAGGCCGTGATGAGTCGAGGCGACCAGACGCCCTTCGTTGTAATCGACTGCCGAAACGATGCTGAAGCCTTCCTGCTCCAGCTCCCGGGCGATGCCACGCACACGATCACCGGCAACGGTGTCGGCTTTGATGTCGCGGTGGACGATCAGGACCGGGAATTTCAAATCTTTATACATGGTGCTCGGTGTCCTGAGGCGGCAGACCGTGGCCTGCCAATAACCTCAGGGTAGAGGGTTGGAGCGCATGTGGCGAGCGGGATGCCCTGAAGTGGGTCGGCGGGCGCACCAGCATGTGGCCAGCAAACCCATTGTTCAGAAAGCTTATCTGTGGCGAGGGAGCTTGCTCCCGTTGGGCTGCGAAGCGGCCCCCTGCATTCGCTCAGATACACCGTGCTGGCAGGATTTGCGACTGCTGCGCAGCCGAGCGGGAGCAAGCTCCCTCGCCACAAAAGCCCTTCCGCTCGAAGGGGCTCAGGCCTGAGCCTTGGCCTCCGCCAATTGCTGCCACAGCGACGGAGCGCCGGCGGATTTGGCGATGGCTTCAAGGCGCGCAATGTGCTGGGCCAGATCTTCTTCACTGGCACGGATGATCCGGATCGGCTGACGATCGGCCGGCAGACGACGGATTTCTGTGGCGGAGTTGTCCGCGCCTTCACCGGAACCATTGCCATCAGACGCATTACCGGCCAGCGACAGGCTGGTCTGGCCGCCGGTCATGGTCAGGTAAACGTCGGCGAGAATCTCGGAGTCGAGCAAGGCGCCGTGCAGTTCACGGCCGGAGTTGTCGACGCCATAGCGTTTGCACAAAGCGTCGAGGCTGTTGCGCTGCCCCGGGTGACGTTCCCGGGCCATCATCAGGGTGTCGAGGATCGAGCAGTGTTGCGTGATGTCCGCGCGGTCGTGGTGGCCCATCAGGGCGAATTCGTTGTTGATGAAGCCAACGTCGAACGCCGCGTTATGGATGATCAGCTGCGCGCCCTTGATGAACTCGAAGAATTCATCGGCCACTTCGGTGAAACGCGGCTTGCCCACCAGAAATTCGTTAGTGATGCCGTGGACGCCGATGGCGCCTTCGTCACTCTCGCGATCCGGTTGCAGGTAAACGTGGAAGTGCCGGCCGGTCAGGCGCCGACCGATCAACTCGACACAACCGATTTCGATAATCCGGTGGCCGTCGGTCACCGGCATGCCGGTGGTTTCGGTATCGAGTACAACGGATCTGGTGGCCATCAGTGCTCAGCTCTCAACGGGTCAATCGTGCAAAAGCGGCGATGTTAACACGCTCGCTGGGGTCTTTCAGGTACACCGTGTGGCACCCATCGCGAGCAGGCTCGCTCCCACATTGAATTCGGGGGTTCACAGAATTTGTGCTCAACGAAGATCAAATGTGGGAGCGAGCCTGCTCGCGATTGGCCACGACGCGGTGCATCGATAGAACCGGAATCAAGCCTGCTTGTACCCACGCACTTCATCAACGCCACGATTGGCCAGTTGGTCGGCTCGTTCGTTGCCGTGATGGCCAATGTGCCCTCGCACCCATTTCCAGGTGACGTTGTGGCGGTTGACCTGCTCGTCGAGCAGTTTCCACAAGTCGGCGTTTTTCACCGGTTCCTTGGCCGCGGTTTTCCAGCCGCGTTTCTTCCAGTTGGCCATCCACTCGTTGATGCCTTTCATCACGTACTGGGAGTCGGTCACCAGCAGCACGTCGCAGGAGCGCTTGAGCTCTTCCAGGCCGCGAATCGCGCCCATCAACTCCATGCGGTTGTTGGTGGTGTTGGCTTCGCCGCCCCAGAGTTCTTTTTCAACGCCCTTGCACACCAGCAATGCACCCCAGCCGCCCGGACCAGGGTTGCCCTTACAGGCGCCATCGGTGAAGAGTTCTACGCTATCGCTCATGCCAATCTATCCAGAAAATGCGGTGGCTCGCCGATCGGTGACCGACGATGCCCGAGGCCGGGGCGAACCCGACCGGGAAAATAAAAAGTGTATTACGGTTCGAGGTGACGACGGTTGACCTTGGCCATCGGCAACGGAATCAGCTTGCCCATCGGTTCGCGCCGTTCCTGACGCACCGGCCGCAGGCCCACCACGATCTTGCGCGCGACCAATAAATAGAAGCCACCACCCGACAATTGCCAGTCACCGGCCTTGCGTTCCCAACCGGCCAGACGGGCTTGCCAGGCAGGCGACGCAAGCGGCGGACGATAGCACCCGAAGCGGCGTTTCTCCAGCGCGAAGCCCAGCAGGTTCAGCCAGTCACCAACCCGCGATGGCGAAATGCAACGGGCCTTGCGCAAGGCGTCATGGGCGAACACATGACGCAGGCCCCAACTGCTCCAGGGGTTGATTCCGACGATCAGCAGATGCCCGCCAGGCCGAACACTGCTCGCCGCTTCGCGCAGCAAACCGTGAGGCGACAGGCAGAAATCCAGCCCGTGCTGCAACACCACCACATCGGCGGCGTGCTCGCTCAAAGGCCAGGCCTGCTCTTCGCAAACGATCTCGACCCCCGGCAACGGCGCACCCAGTCGCACATTGCGCTGGACCTGCGGCGCCGACGGCGGCGTTTGCGCCGAGGGGCCGTAATGCACCAGGTAGCCGCCGAAGAAGCGCCCCAACTCGTCTTCGAGCATGCGTCGTTCTTCGTCCAGCAGAAATTGCCCGATGGGCCCGGACAACCATTCACGGGCCGCGCTGATCAACGTCAGCCACTCAGGATCGGCCTGAGCGAACGCTTTATCGGTCATTGCATTCTCCAACGCGCCAGGAAGTTCTAAGATGCGCCAATGTTTTCCGCTTGGCGAATCCGACGATGATACAGATCAGTGCCCTGCCCGCCTTCACCGACAACTACATCTGGTTGTTACAAGACCACAGCACCCAGCGCTGCGCGGTGGTCGATCCGGGCGATGCCGCGCCAGTACAAGCCTGGCTCGCGGCGCACCCGGGTTGGGTGTTAAGCGATATTTTGATCACTCATCACCATCATGACCACGTCGGCGGCGTCGAGCGGCTGAAAAAAGCGACAGACGCGACAGTCTACGGCCCGGCCAGCGAAAGCATCCCGGCGCGGGACGTGGCCCTCAAGGACAATGACCGCATCAGCGTGCTGGGCTGGGACTTCGACGTCATCCAGGTGCCGGGCCATACCCTGGGGCACATCGCCTTTTATCACCAGGGCCATTTGTTTTGCGGCGACACCCTGTTCGCCGCCGGTTGCGGACGCCTGTTCGAAGGCACGCCGGAGCAAATGCATCACTCGCTGAGCCGCCTCGCTGCGCTGCCCGAAGACACGCTGGTCTACTGCACCCACGAGTACACCCTGAGCAATCTGAAGTTCGCCGCAGCAGTCGAACCGGGCAACCCCGATACCCTCGAACGACTGGCCACAGTCGCCCGGCAACGCGAAGCCGGCATCATGACGCTGCCTTCGACGCTGGCACTGGAAAAGCTCACCAATCCGTTTTTGCGTACCGGCGAAACATCCGTTAAAGAAAAAGTGGACGAACGGAACGGACCCGATAACCGGGCGCCGAGTGCGGTTTTTGCTGCTCTTCGCGCTTGGAAAGATACGTTCTAGGGAGGCTGCTTGATGATACAAAAATTCTGAATGGTTGACCGCAGGGGGTGCGCTTTCTAGAATCGCCCGACATTTTTGCCCGGAACTTACTTCCAGCCAATGTCGTCACCTATTCGTAAAGCCATCAATTCAGACGCATTGACCCGCTTGGCTCAAGCCATTGCGGTGGCTGTGTCCGCCACTTTGGCGGGCTGTTCCAGCCATGTGCCGCAGACCGAAGCGACACACACTCCGAATATTGCCGCTCGAGCCAAGCAGAAACCCATCTGGCTCAGCGAAAAACCAACACCGCAAATTCCACAGGACGTCTGGGAGCGCATGCGCCAGGGCTTCCAGTTGCAGGACAACCTGGGCGTCAACCCGCGCATCGAGCAACAGCGCTTGTGGTTCGCCAGTAACCCGTCCTTCCTCGAAAATGCCGGCGAACGCGGCAGCCTCTACATTCACTACATCGTCGAACGCCTTGAAGAACGCAACATGCCGCTGGAACTGGCGCTGTTGCCGGTGATTGAAAGCGCCTACAACCCGATGGCCTATTCCCGGGCCGACGCGGTGGGTCTTTGGCAATTCATTCCTTCCACCGGGCGTTACTTCAACCTGCGTCAGACCCGCTTTTATGATGGCCGTCGCGATATCACCGCCTCGACCACCGCGGCCATGGATTACCTGACCCGCCTGCACGACATGTTCAACGGCGACTGGTTGCTGGCCCTGGCGGCCTACAACGCCGGCGAAGGTACGGTCAGCCGGGCCATCGAGCGCAACGAACGACTCGGCCTGCCGACCGACTACTGGAACCTGCCGCTGCCAGCGGAAACCCAGGCCTATGTGCCTAAGCTGCTGGCCTTGTCGCAAGTGGTATTGGCGCCCGAAGCCTATGGCGTGAACCTCAACCCGATCGCCAACGAACCGTACTTCCAGGTCGTCGAAATCAACCAGCGCATGGACCTGTCCAAGGTTGCCGCGGTGGCCAATATCGACGAAGACGAACTGTTCCAGCTCAACCCGGCCTTCAAGCAGCGCACCACCATCGACGGCCCCCAGCATCTGCTGGTGCCAACGTCCAAGGCGCAACTGCTGACCGCCAGCCTGTCGACCATGCGCCCTGACGAGCTGATCAGTCAGCGATCGCTCAAGCCGGTGTTCGAAGGGGCAGACGACAGCGAAATCGCCAGCCTCAAGCGCGCCTATCGGGTCAAACGTGGCGACAACCTGGGCACCATCGCCAAGGCCAACAAGGTCGACATCAAGGACCTGCAACGCTGGAACAAACTGACGGGCAAGGACCTCAAGGTCGGCCAGACCCTGGTCATGCAGGACACCACCAAGCGCAAACCCGGGCGCGTCAACACGGTGGTGGCGGCGAACAGCAAGGCGAACGGCAAAGTAACCAACAAGACGCAACAGACCCAGTACAAGGTCAAGCAAGGCGATTCGCTGTATATGGTCGCCAAACGCTTCAACGTTGAAATGCAGCACCTCAAGCGCTGGAACCCTCGGGTTGGCCAGGCGCTGAAGCCGGGGCAGATGCTGACGGTTGCTTCGCCGAATTAAACAACACGCCCTGTCGAGGGGATTTTGTGGCGAGGGAGCTTGCTCCCGTCGGGTTGCGAAGCAGCCCCAAAACCTGAAACCCGGTGATTTCTGACACACCGCGTATTTCGGTTTACGACTGCTTCGCAGCCGAGCGGGAGCAAGCTCCCTCGCCACAGGTTCTGCGATCCGCCGAACCTTCACCGGCACAATTAACCACGCATTACCCCCCCATCTTTTTCCTGTCGATACAAGCTGTTACTGTACGGCCCACAAAGCCCAAGCCGCCTGGATCGGATCTCTGACTTGAAGCGTCCCCTCCTCCTGCTCCTGATCAGCCTGGCCTTGAGCTCCCCCGCAAGCGCGACGATCAGCGAAAGCCATGGTTATGCGCAGTTCGGCACGCTCAAGTACCCGGCCAGATTTACCCACTTCGACTGGGTCAACCCGCAAGCGCCCAAGGGCGGTACGTTGCGGGTGATGGCGTTTGGCACCTTCGATACGCTCAACCCTTACACATTCAAAGGCTCGAGCCCGGTTTCCACCGCCAATTTCCTGCAGTACGGCATCAACGAACTCAATGAACCATTGATGGTCGGCACCGGCCAATACGCGCCGTCCGGCGATGAGCCGACCTCCAGTTATGGCCTGATCGCCCAATCGGTGGAATACAGCGAGGACCGCAGCTGGGTGGTGTTCAACCTGCGCCCCGAAGCGCGCTTCCACGATGGCACGCCGATCACCGCTTACGACGTGGCGTTCTCTTACCGATTGCTGCTCAAGGATGGTCACCCGCAATACCGCACCAACCTTCAGGAAGTGTCGCGGGTGGATATCCTCAACCCACAGCGCATCCGCTTCGTCTTCAAACGCGCCGGCAATCCGCTGCTGATCCTGCGCCTGGGCGAGTTGCCGGTATTGCCCCAGCATTACTGGGAAGGTCGTGATTTCAAGGCCACCACCTTCGAGCCGCCATTGGGCAGTGGACCGTATCGCATCACCTCGGTAACGCCCGGGCGGCAGATCGTCTTCGAACGGGTCAAGGATTACTGGGGCAAAGACCTGCCGGTCAATCGCGGCAAGTACAACGTCGATCGCATGGAAGTCGAGTTCTACCGTGACAGCGACGTGGCTTTCGAAGCGTTCAAGGCCGGTGAGTTCGACATCTACATCGAGCACCAGGCGAAGAACTGGGCCAACGGTTACAACTTCCCCGCCGTGCGCCGTGGCGATGTGATCAAGGCGCAAATCGCGCACCAGATCCCGACCCAGAGCCAGGGCCTGTTCATGAACACCCGGCGACCAACCTTCGCCGAGACCAAGGTCCGCGAAGCGCTGGGGCTGATGTTCGACTTCGAGTGGACCAACCGCACGCTGTTCAGCGGCGCCTACAAGCGCGCCATGAGTTATTACCCCAACAGCGAGTTCTCCGCCACCGGGCTACCGGTCGGTCATGAGTGGCTGCTGCTCAAGCCCTATCGCGATCAGTTGCCCGCCAAGCTGCTCACCGAGCCGTTCAGCCTGCCGCAGACCGAAGGTCGCGGCATTCCACGGGAAACCATGCGCAAAGCCCTGGAGCTACTCGCCCAGGCCGGCTGGAAGCTCAACGGTCAGCGGCTACAGAACACCATCGGCCAACCGTTGCGTTTCGAGATCCTGCTGGTCAATCCGAACCTGGAACGGATCCTTCAGCCTTACGTCGAGAACCTCGCCAGCATCGGCATCGACGCACGGCTGCGCACGGTCGATCGCGCCCAGTACAAACAACGCCTCGATCAGTTCGATTTCGACATGATCCTGATGACCCTCAACCAGACCCTCAGCCCGGGACTGGAACAATGGCAGTACTTTCACTCCAGCCAGGTCGGGGTCAAGGGCAGCAAGAATTACGCAGGTATCGCCAACCCGGTGGTCGACCATTTGCTCGAACAACTGCTCGCCGCCCAGACCCGTGATGCACAAGTCGCCGCCGGCAAGGCACTCGACCGGGTGCTGCTGTGGCAGCACTACATCATTCCCAACTGGTACCTCAATTATCACCGCCTGGCCTACCGCAACCGGTTCGCCTTCGTCACCACGCCGCCCTACACCCTGGGCCTGAGCGCGTGGTGGCTGAAATCTTCGGAGAAAGATCGATGAAACCCCTACGCGCCCTGCTCTTGCAGGCCAGCGGTCTGTTGTTCGCCGGGCTGGCCTGCGCCGCCCCGCAACATGCCCTGACCCTGTACAACGAGCCGCCGAAATACCCGGCCGATTTCAAATATTTCGATTACGTAAACCCTGACGCGCCCAAGGGCGGAATCTTTCGCCAGGCCGGGTTCGGTGGCTTCGACAGCCTCAACCCGTTCATCAACAAAGGCGTGCCGGCCGACGACATCAGCATGATCTATGACACCCTGGCCAAACAGGGTCTCGATGAGCCGTTCACTCAATATGGCTTGATCGCCGGCAAAATCGAAAAAGCCCCGGACAACAGCTGGGTGCGCTTCTACCTGCGCCCCGAAGCACGTTTCCACGATGGCCACCCCGTGCGTGCCGAAGACGTCGTGTTCAGCTTCCAGACCCTGATCAAGGACGGTGCCCCGCTCTACCGCGGCTATTACAGCGACGTGGAGGAAGCGATCGCCGAAGACCCGCTCAAAGTGCTGTTCAAGTTCAAGCACAACAATAACCGCGAACTGCCAATGATCCTCTGCCAGTTGCCGGTGCTACCCAAACATTGGTGGGTGACCCGCGACTTCAACAAGGGCAATCTTGAACTGCCGCTGGGCAGCGGTCCGTACAAAGTCAGCGAAGTGAAGGCCGGACGCTCGGTGCGCTATGAGCGGGTCAAGGATTACTGGGGCAAGGACCTGCCGGTCAATCGCGGCTTCTACAACTTCGACGTGCTGACCACCGACTACTATCGCGACAACACCGTCGCGCTGGAAGCACTCAAGGCCGGTCAGTTCGACTACTGGCTGGAAATGGCCGCGAAAAACTGGGCCAATGCCTACAACATTCCGGCGGTGACCGAAGGTCGGTTGATCAAGGAACAGATCCCGAACGGCAACCCCACCGGTATGCAGGGTTTTATATTCAACCTGCGCCGTCCGGTGTTCCAGGACGTGCGCGTGCGTCAGGCACTGACCCTGTTGCTGGACTTCGAATGGACCAACAAGCAGCTGTTCAACGGCGCCTACGCGCGCACCCGCAGTTACTTTGAAAACTCGGAAATGGCCGCTACTGGCCTGCCGGACGCCGATCAACTGGCGATCCTCGACCCGTTCCGCGGCAAGCTTCCCGAGCAAGTGTTCAGCGAGGCGTTCCAGAACCCGGTGACCGACGCCAGCGGCATGATCCGTAGCCAGCAGCGCAAGGCCTATCAACTGCTGCAAGAGGCCGGCTGGCGGATTGTCGACGACAAGATGGTCGACGCCACCGGCAAACCGGTGAGCATCGAGTTCCTGCTGGCCCAGACCGAGTTCGAACGGGTGCTGCTGCCGTTCAAGCGCAACCTCAGCGACTTGGGCATCGACCTGGTGATTCGCCGGGTCGACGTCTCGCAATACATCAACCGCGTGCGTTCTCGGGACTTCGACATGATCGTCGGCAGCTTCCCTCAATCCAACTCGCCGGGTAACGAACAACGTGAGTACTGGATGAGCGCCGCTGCCGACAAACCCGGCAGTCGTAACTCCATGGGCTTGAAAGACCCGGTGGTGGACCACCTGGTCGAGCAACTGATCAACGCCGATTCGCGCCAAAGCCTGGTGGCCCATGCCCGGGCGCTGGACCGGGTGCTGCAATGGGGCTATTACGTGATCCCCAACTGGCACATCAAGACCTGGCGCGTGGCGTACTGGAACCACATCGGCCACCCCAAGGTTTCGCCCAAATATGACATCGGCATCAATACCTGGTGGGTCAAGCCCAACGCGACATTGCCGATAGAAGTCGAAACCAAACTGCTAGCCGACCCTGCGGGCACGGAGTAATCAGATGCTGGCGTATATTTTTCGGCGACTGCTGCTGATCATCCCGACCCTGCTCGGCATTTTGCTGATCAACTTCGTGATCATCCAGGCCGCCCCCGGCGGGCCGGTGGAACAGATGATCGCCAAGCTCGAAGGCTTCGAAGGCGCCACCAGCCGTATCGCCGGCGGCGGTGCCGAGGTGTCGGTGGCCGGTTCCGCCTATCGCGGCGCCCAGGGCCTGGACCCGGCGCTGGTCAAGGAAATCGAGCACATGTACGGCTTCGACAAATCGGCGCCGGAACGTTTGTGGATCATGATCAAGAACTACGCCACCCTGGATTTCGGCGACAGCTTCTTCCGCGACGCCAAGGTCATCGACCTGATCAAGGAAAAGATGCCGGTGTCGATCTCCCTCGGGCTGTGGAGCACGCTGATCATGTACCTGGTGTCGATTCCGTTGGGGATCGCCAAGGCGACGCGACACGGCAGCCACTTCGACGTCTGGACCAGTTCGGCGATCATCGTCGGTTACGCGATTCCGGCATTCCTGTTCGCCATCCTGCTGATTGTGGTGTTCGCTGGCGGCAGCTATTTCGACTGGTTCCCGCTACGGGGCCTGACCTCGAACAATTTCGATGAGCTCAGCACCGGCGGCAAGATCCTCGATTATTTCTGGCACCTGGCACTGCCGGTGACCGCACTGGTAATCGGCAACTTCGCGACCATGACGCTGCTGACCAAGAACAGCTTCCTCGATGAAATCAACAAGCAGTACGTGGTGACCGCCAAGGCCAAGGGCCTGACCCGCCATCGCGTGCTGTACGGCCATGTGTTTCGCAACGCCATGCTGTTGGTGATCGCCGGTTTCCCTTCGGCATTCATCGGGATCTTCTTCACCGGCTCGTTGCTGGTGGAAGTGATTTTCTCCCTCGACGGCCTCGGCCTGATGAGTTTTGAAGCAGCGATCAACCGCGACTACCCGATAGTCTTCGGCACGCTGTTCATCTTCACCCTGCTGGGGTTGGTGGTGAAGCTGATCGGCGACCTCACTTACACCTTTGTCGATCCGCGCATCGACTTCGAAAGCCGGGAGCATTGAGATGAACCTGTCCCCTCTCAATCGCCGACGTTTCGAACTGTTCAAGGCCAACAAGCGTGGCTGGTGGTCGTTGTGGCTGTTCCTGATTCTGTTCGGCGCAAGCCTCGGTGCCGAACTGATCGCCAACGATAAACCGCTGGTGGTGCATTACGACAACGCCTGGTACTTCCCGGCACTCAAGCGCTACCCGGAAACCGCGTTCGGCGGCGAATTCCCGCTGGAAGCCAACTACAAGAGCCCGTACATCCGCGAACTGCTCAAGGCCAAGGAGGCCTGGGTCTTGTGGGCGCCGATTCCCTACAGCTACCAAAGCATCAACTACGACCTGAAAGTCCCGGCCCCCGCGCCGCCGTCCGCCGACAACCTATTAGGCACCGACGATCAGGGCCGTGACGTGCTGGCCCGGGTGATTTACGGCTTCCGGATTTCGGTATTGTTCGCGTTGACGCTGACCATTCTCAGCTCGACCATCGGCGTGATCGCCGGGGCCTTGCAGGGTTTTTATGGTGGCTGGGTCGACTTGGCCGGGCAGCGTTTTCTGGAGATCTGGTCCGGGTTGCCGGTGCTGTACCTGTTGATCATCCTGGCCAGTTTCGTGCAGCCTAATTTCTGGTGGCTGCTGGGGATCATGCTGTTGTTTTCGTGGATGAGCCTGGTGGATGTGGTGCGCGCCGAGTTCCTGCGCGGGCGGAACCTGGAATACGTGCGCGCGGCGCGGGCGCTGGGCATGCAGAATGGTGCGATCATGTTCCGCCACATTCTGCCCAACGCGATGGTCTCGACCATGACGTTCATGCCGTTCATCCTGACCGGCGCCATCGGCACCCTGACCGCCCTGGATTTCCTCGGCTTCGGCTTGCCGCCGGGCGCGCCGTCCCTGGGTGAACTGGTGGCCCAGGGCAAATCCAACCTGCAGGCGCCGTGGCTCGGTATGAGCGCGTTTGCGGTGCTGGCGCTGATGTTGAGTCTGCTGGTGTTCATCGGCGAGTCCGCTCGCGATGCCTTCGACCCGAGGAAGTGAAATGAATCAGGACAATCTGATCGAAGTGCGCGATCTGGCCGTCGAATTTATCGTCGGCGAGCGTGTTCAGCGGGTGGTCGAGGGCGTGAGCTTCGACATCAAGCGCGGCGAAACCCTGGCGCTGGTGGGTGAAAGCGGCTCCGGCAAATCGGTGACCGCCCACTCGATCCTGCGGCTGCTGCCCTACCCGCTGGCCCGGCATCCGTCCGGCACCATCACTTATTCCGACCGGAATCTGCTGGACCTGAAAGAGAAAACCATCCGCCACATCCGCGGCAACCGGATTGCGATGATCTTTCAAGAGCCGATGACCTCGCTCAATCCGCTGCACTCGATCGAGAAGCAGATCAACGAGGTGTTGGGCATCCACAAAGGCCTGACCGGCAAAGTCGCGACCAAGCGCACGCTGGAACTGTTGGAAATGGTGGGCATCCCCGAGCCCGAGAAGCGTCTCAAGGCCCTGCCCCACGAATTGTCCGGCGGCCAGCGCCAGCGGGTAATGATCGCGATGGCCCTGGCCAATGAGCCGGAATTGCTGATCGCCGACGAACCGACCACGGCGCTGGACGTGACCGTTCAACTGAAAATTCTCGAACTGCTCAAGGAATTGCAGGCCCGTCTGGGCATGGCGTTGTTACTGATCAGTCATGATTTGAACCTTGTACGAAGAATTGCGCATCGCGTATGTGTCATGCAGCGCGGTTGCATCGTCGAACAGGCATCGTGCGAAGAATTGTTCCGCGCGCCGCAGCATCCGTACACGCGGGAACTGCTGGCAGCGGAGCCCAGCGGGACGCCTGCGACCAATGTGATTGGCCCGCCGTTGCTGCAGGTCGAGGACCTGAAAGTCTGGTTCCCGATCAAGAAAGGCTTTCTGAAAAAGACCGTGGACCATATCAAAGCGGTGGACGGTATCAATTTCAGCCTGCCCCAGGGCCAGACTCTGGGGATTGTGGGAGAAAGCGGTTCCGGCAAGTCGACGCTCGGCCTGGCAATATTGCGGCTGATCGGTAGCAAAGGCGCCATCCGTTTTGAAGGCAAGCAGCTAGACTGCCTGACGCAGCAACAGATTCGACCTCTGCGGCGGGAGATGCAGGTGGTGTTCCAGGACCCGTTCGGCAGCCTGAGCCCACGGATGTGCGTGAGCCAGATCGTCGGCGAAGGCCTGCGGATCCACAAGATGGGCACCGAGGCAGGACAGGAACAAGCGATTATTGCGGCACTCAAGGAGGTAGGTCTGGACCCGGAAACCCGGCACCGCTACCCCCACGAATTTTCCGGTGGGCAACGGCAAAGAATCGCCATTGCCCGGGCATTAGTGCTAAAACCGGCGTTGATTCTGCTGGACGAGCCGACTTCGGCCCTCGACCGCACCGTGCAACGCCAAGTGGTGGAGCTGCTACGTTCACTGCAAACCAAGTACAACCTGACGTATTTGTTTATCAGCCATGACCTGGCTGTCGTCAAAGCGCTGAGCCACCAGCTGATGGTGGTCAAGCATGGCCAAGTGGTCGAACAGGGAGACGCGCAAAGTATCTTTGCCGCCCCCAAACATCCGTATACACAGCAGTTGCTGGAAGCCGCTTTTCTGGCACCAGCCACTGCGCAATAAACCTGAAAAGAGGAGCAACACATGGGTTTTCTCGCCGGTAAGCGCGTACTGATCGTCGGTGTCGCCAGCAAGCTGTCCATCGCATCCGGCATCGCTGCCGCCATGCATCGCGAGGGCGCTGAGCTTGCCTTCACTTATCAGAACGACAAACTCAAGGGTCGTGTCGAAGAATTCGCACAAGGCTGGGGCTCGAGCCCTGAGCTGTGCTTCCCGTGCGACGTGGCCAGCGATGAAGAAATCGCCAAGGTCTTCGAAGCACTGAGCAAGAAGTGGGACGGCCTGGATTGCATCGTGCATTCCGTCGGCTTCGCCCCGGGCGACCAACTGGACGGCGACTTCACCGAAGCCACCACCCGTGAAGGTTTCCGCATCGCTCACGACATCAGCGCCTACAGCTTCGTGGCCCTGGCCAAGGCTGGCCGCGAAATGATGAAAGGCCGCAATGGCAGCCTGCTGACCCTGTCGTACCTGGGCGCCGAGCGCACCATGCCGAACTACAACGTAATGGGCATGGCCAAGGCTTCTCTGGAAGCGGGCGTGCGTTACCTGGCCGGCTCCCTGGGCCCGGATGGCACCCGCGTGAACTGCGTATCGGCTGGCCCGATCCGCACCCTCGCCGCTTCCGGCATCAAGAACTTCCGCAAAATGCTGGCCGCCAACGAAGCGCAAACCCCGCTGCGTCGTAACGTCACCATCGACGAAGTCGGCAACGCCGGCGCCTTCCTGTGCTCGGACCTGGCGTCCGGCATCAGCGGCGAAATCATGTACGTAGACGGCGGCTTCAACACCACCGCCATGGGCAACATCGAAGAGTGATCTTCGGTTAGCCATGAAGAAACCCGCCGATTGGCGGGTTTTTTTATGCCTGCCATTTCAAAATCGATGCAATTCCCCTGTGGGAGCGAGCCTGCTCGCGATAGCGGTTCGTCAGTCGATACATGCAGTGCGTCTGACATTGTCATCGCGAGCAGGCTCGCTCCCACAGGGGATGGTGGTCAGTCGTCGATTTTCGTCAAACACCGCGCAAACAACTGCTGGAATAGCGAAACACCCAGCCCGCATTCGACCATTTTGACGATAGCTTCCAGCTCATCCAGCTCCAGAGCCACCGGCACATCGATCTGCTGCTCGCGTAAAAAGCGAGCCACCAGGCGCCCACCGAACGAATTGCGGTCGTAGCGTACGTGCGGATGGTTGGCGAGCAGCTGCAGCGGGTCGTCACCCTCAAGACCTGCCGGCACGATCAGCACAAATGGCTCCCGCCCCTTGCGGCAACGCTCTGGAGTTCAAGGCGTTCAGGAATATCGATCAGTTGTTCGCCAAATGATCCGCCCGACCGTTGACGCCAGCTCCACCATTCAACAATGACGAGCATCAAATTCCCGGGCGTACAGCGCTTTATCGGCCAAGGCCAGCAAGTCTTCCGCCGTCTGGTGCAGCCGAGAATCAAACTCGATCTGCCCGACACTGAAGCGAATGTCATAGCCACGATGCGCCGTGGCATTGCGTTCATCGAGTATTTCTTCGAGGCGCGCTCTGATCGCGGCGATTTCCACGGCGTCGGCGCCGGTCAACAAGGCAGCAAACTCATCGCTGCCGAGCCGGCCGATCACATCGCTTTCACGAAAGGCGATGCGTAGCACATCGGCGAAGGTTTTCAGGGCATTGTCGCCCTCGGCGCGACCGTACAGCTGATTGATGCGCTTGAAGTCATCAAGGTCGAAAAACAGCAGGGTCGCGGGTTTGCCCAACTGCTGACAGGCCTCCAGCCCCAATTGAGCCAAGGCCTCAAACCCATGACGATTGGAGAGCAGCGTCAGTTCATCCATGCTCGCCATCTGCACGCCCATCAGCGCTTGCTCGGCCTTGCGGGCCAGATCGCGCAGTACATCGCGATCCTGCACTGCACTGTCGAGGACGTTCGGCGCACGCAAAGTGTCTGCGCCAGCGCCGCGTTTAACCGGTTTGCCTGGGGTTAACATCACTCACTCCTTGATGGGTATGAACGTTAGAGTCGTTCACACCCGATATGACTCCCTATAAACGCGCCGCTGGTCAGCTTCCTGCCACCGGACACGGCCCTCCAGCATCCGCCCAGAGCTTGAACTGGGTGACAAAGATGTCGTGGGGCACCGGTACCGGCGCCCGCCCCTCACCCGGATTCCAACCCCAAAGCACCAGCTTATCGTCGCTGACGTGCTTGATCAGCGCCGCAAAATCACGGTCGCCATTACTGGAACGGTCCTTGATCATCGCGCACAACTTGTCGGCCGGCAGGCCGATCCAGGCCATCTTGTGCGCGGCCGGCGGCAGGCTCCAATGCGGCGCTCCGGGCGGCGCGTGAGGGCCATAACTGGCCGGCGGATTGCTTTCGGCATGACAACTGGCACACGGCAAACCGGCCGCTCCCTTGCCATCAAGGCCGCGAACCACATTCATTGCGTGAGCAATACCGGCGTCGAACTGCAACGGCGAATCGCCGGGGATATGACAATTCTGACAACGCGGGCTCTGGAACACTTTCTGCACCGTGTCGAACGCCTTCACCGCCTCTTTATCGTCAGCGAACAGGTCCGAGGTATAGCTACCCAGGCCAATCAACATCACCGCACCCCAAAATATATGTCGTCTCATCTCACACCCCCGACAGTTGCAACGGCAGTTCCCGCAGACGCTGCCCGGTCAGGGCAAACACCGCGTTCGCCACTGCCGGCGCCACCGGAGGCACACCGACCTCGCCGATGCCGCCGGGCTTGTCGCTGCTGGGGACGATATGCACCTCGACCACCGGCATCTCGTTCAGGCGCAGGACCTGATAGTCGTGATAATTGGACTGCTCAACCTGACCGTTCTTGAACGTCAGTTTGCTGTGCAAGGTAAATCCGAGACCGAAGGTGATGCCCGATTCCATCTGCGCCGCGATGCCCTGCGGGTTGACCGCAATGCCGCAATCCACCGCACACACCACCCGATGCACGCGAATCGCCAGGTTGTCCTGGGATACCTCGGCCACCTGGGCGACGTAACTGCCGAAGGACTCATGCACCGCCACGCCCAATGCGTGACCGTCCGGCAAGGGTGCTTTCCAGTCGGCTTTTTCCACCGCCAGATTCAGCACGCCCAAATGCCGTGGATGCGCCTTGAGCAAGGCTCGTCGATATTCCACCGGATCCTTGCCGGCGGCGTCTGCCAGTTCATCGATCAACGACTCCATGACGAATGCAGTGTGGGTGTGCCCCACCGAACGCAACCACAGCACGCTGATGCCGGTTTGCGGTGAATGCAGATCCACCTGATGGTTGGCCAGCCCCTCAAGGTAAGGGCTGTCGGCCACGCCTTCGACGGAGGTTTTGTCGACGCCATCCTTGACCATGGTCGCCGCGAACGACGTGCCCGTCAGAATTGACTGGCCGACCAGCACATGCTTCCAAGCCATTGGCATGCCGTCGGCACCCAGCCCGATGCGCGCCTGATGCAAGAACGCCGAGCGGTAGTAACCGCCGCGAATGTCATCCTCTCGGGCCCAGACGGTTTTCACCGGCCCGCCCGCTGCCTTGGCGACGTACACGGCTTCGCTGACAAAATCCGAGGTCGGATTGGCCCGTCGCCCGAAACCGCCGCCGAGGAATTGGGTGTGGATCTCTACCTGTTCGGGTTTGAGCCCAGTGATCTTCCCCGCGATCATCTGATCCAGCGTTTGAAACTGCGTGCCGGTCCATATTTCGCATTTGTCCTTGGAGATTTTCACCGTGCAATTGAGCGGTTCCATCGGCGCATGAGCCAGGTACGGCACGCTGTATTCAGCCTCAATCGTTTTCACCGCTTTGCCCAGCGTCGCCGTTGCATCCCCGGCCTGACTGGCGGAAGTGCCAGGGGTGGCGGCGAGTTTACGAAAGCTCTCCAGCAGTTGTTGGCTGTCGAGCCCGGCGTTCGGCCCCAGGTCCCATTCGACCTTAAGCGCATCACGCCCCAGCTTCGCCGCCCAATAATGATCGGCAATCACCGCGACACCCGTGGGCACCTGCACCACTTTGTGTACGCCCGGCACCGCCAGCGCCTCGGCGCCTTCGAAGGATTTGACGCTGCCACCGAACACCGGTGGACGAGCGACCAGCGCCGTCATGAGCCCGTCGAATTGCACGTCTATGCCAAACTTGGCTCGCCCGGTGATTTTCTCCGGGGTGTCGAGGCGCTTGGTGGGTTTGCCGATGACCTTCCAGTCTTTGGCTTCCTTGAACTTGATCGAGGCCGGATCCGGCACCGGCAACTTGGCGGCGTCATCCGCCAGTTCGCCGTAAGTGGCGCGTTTGTCGCCGGCAATGACCACGCCCGACTCGGTGCGGATCTGCGAAGGTGCCACGTCGAATCGCTTGGCGGCCGCCTCGATCAGCATCAAGCGCGCCGCCGCTCCGGCCTGGCGATAGCGATTGAACTCCATCCAGGTCGACGTCGAACCGCCGGTAATCTGCATTCCGCCAAACGCCGGCAGGCCATAATCGGCGGCCGAGGCCGGCGCATGTTCGACATGGATTTTCGACCAGTCGGCGTCCAGCTCTTCGGCGATCAACATGGTCAGGCCGGTCCAGATGCCCTGGCCCATTTCCGAATGGCCGAGCAGCACGGTGATGCTGTTGTCGTTGCCAACGCGTAAAAAGGCATTGGGTGCGAAGACGTTTCCTTGATTCTCGGCCCCGAGGGCAAAGCGATTGGCACCCGGGATGACAAATGCCACCACCAGACCGCCGCCCAGCACTGCGCTGCCCTTGAGAAAACCGCGACGCGAGACAGGGTTGATTCTGTTCATGGGTCAGCTTCCTTAGACGTGGTATCAACCGATCTCGGCGGCACGTTTGACCGCGGCGCGGATTCTTGGGTAGGTGCCGCAGCGGCAAATGTTGCCGGACAGCGCCTGGTCGATGTCACTGTCGGTGGGCTTGGGGATCTTCGCCAGCAACGCGGCCGCCGACATGATCTGCCCCGATTGACAATAACCGCACTGGACGACATCGAGCTCGGCCCAGGCTTGCTGGACCGGGTGCGAGCCGTCGGCGGACAAGCCTTCGATGGTGAGAATTTTCTGCCCGTTGGCCACCGCCGTGGCGGGCGTGATGCAGGAGCGCAGCGGCGCGCCGTCGACGTGTACGGTGCAAGCGCCACACTGGGCCATGCCGCAACCGAATTTGGTGCCCGTCAGGTGCGCGACATCGCGCAGTACCCAGAGCAACGGCATGTCTGCGGGGACATCCAGTTCCTGGTCTTTGCCATTGATATTAAGGGTCAGCATTGCGAATTTCCTCAGACTCAGGGGGCGTTACGCGCGCCTTGGGTTATCCATACAGCTAAGCGCAATTTGACCCACTAGCCATGTTCATCGACCACCGGTCGCCCTCCATTCGCTCCAAACGGGTTGGGGGAATTCTCACGATTTGTCGATCTATGGCACAACCGGACCACCGCAGGCTGACTACGCTGATAATCCAGAGTGATTAACCCGCAGAGGAGCACCGCCATGCACCGCGTTCAAAAACTCACGCCCTGCCTGTGGTTCGACGATCAGGCCGAGGATGCCGCGAAGTTTTACTGCGCGATCTTCGATCATTCCAAAATCGCCGGCATCACCCATTACGGCAAGGCCGGTCAGGAAATCCATGGCCGGCCGGAAGGTTCGGTGATGACCGTCAGTTTCGAACTCGATGGGCAGAGCTTCACCAACCTTAACGGCGGCCCGGTTTTCAAGTTCAATGAGGCGATCTCATTCCAGGTCAATTGCCACACTCAGGAAGAAGTCGACCACTTCTGGGGACGCCTTTCTGCGGGCGGTCCCGTTGAAGCCCAGCAATGCGGCTGGCTCAAGGATAAATTCGGCGTGTCGTGGCAAATTGTGCCCGTGGCGTTGATGGACATGATGAAAGACCCCGATACAGGCAAATCCCAGCGTGCCATGGCAGCGATGCTGCAAATGAAAAAACTCGACATTGCCACGCTGCAACGAGCCTTTGACAACGAGAGCTAATACACTCGAGCGCTGGCCTGCCGAGGAAATCGAGATGAAGCACACCGTCGCCAAAGATGCAGACAAAGCCCCGCGCTTCTGGCGTGACGACGCCCTGCCCTTCATCGAAGCCCGCTCCATCGCCGACGGTCGCGAGGTCTGCTACAGCCGGCATTCCCACGCGCATTTTTCTATCGGGGCGATCACCGCCGGGCGCAGTACCTATATCCACGAGCAATCGGAATATCAGGTCAGTGCCGGCACCGTGGTGCTGATGAATCCGGGCGATGTGCATGCCTGCAATCCGATCGACGACCAGCCGTGGTCGTACCTGATGCTGTACGTCGAGACGCCTTGGCTGACCGATTTGCAGCATCAGCTCGGCTTCAGCCAGGACTTGGCGTTTCGCCGGTTTTCCATCACCCACAATCGTGATGTCGAGCTGTTTACCGGCCTGAAGAATTTGTACGAGGTGTTGGTCGACCCGCAGCAAGAGGTGCTGTGCAAGCACAGCGCGGCGCTGGAGTTTTTCACCGAGGTGCAACAGCGGCTCAACCCCGTCGATCAACCGCTGCGCGAACCCAATTTCAAGCTGGAACGGGCCGCCGACTTTATCCGCGACAACTGCACACAGATGCTCAAACTCGAAGACATTTGCGAGGTGGCGCAACTATCGCCGTCGTACCTGATCCGCGCGTTCAAGCAGCATTACGGCATGACGCCCCATGCGTTCCTGGTCAACCGGCGCATCCAGTTCGCCCGGGATCGACTGCGCAGCGGCAAGCTGATCGCCGATGTGGCGCTGGAAGCCGGGTTTGCCGATCAGGCGCATTTTCAACGCGCGTTCAAACAGCATCTGGCGGCGACACCGGGGCAGTACCGCGGCTAACTCAACCTCCCTCGCCACAAGTCTTGATGGGTGGAGCTCCCACATTAAGGGAAACACCCTCCAGATCTACGGCAACAGCAAATACGCCGCACTCACCGCCAGCAGCAACGCCATGACCCGATTGAACAGCCGTATCCCCGCAGGATTGCTCAGGTAGCCGCGCAAAAACGTCCCGACATACACCCAGCAACCCACCGACAAGTAACAGATCACCAGATACACCGCCGCAAACTGCCACACCAACCGCGCTTCGCCATCGGCGACAAACGCGCCCATCCCCGCCACACAGGCCAGCCAGGCTTTCGGGTTGAGCCATTGCATCACCGCGCCATACAGCATCGACGGCGCCCGACCGGACTCCCTGGCATCGAGCTGACCGTTATCAGTGGCCAATTTGAAAGCCATGAACAACAGAAACGCCACCCCCGCCCATTGCACCACCCGTGTCAGCGCCGGCCAACGCTGTAACACCTCATGCAAACCCAACCCCATCAGCACCAACAGCAGAACAAACCCCAAGGTCGCCCCGGCCACATGCCGCTGGCTCGCGCGGAAACCGAACTGCGCCCCCGAGCTCAACGCCACAATATTCACCGGCCCCGGCGTTATAGAGGCGACCAGCGCAAACGCGGCCATGGAAAGAATCAGACTCATCGCACACCTGCTTCAAATCAAGGAATACAGGTCCACGGTAACCAGAGCATTGCTCGGGGTATTGAAGAAAATTGCTCTTGCCAAACGCTTCAACCCGTTGCCCAAGCCTGTAGAAAGTGCGCTCAGCGGCCTGGCCTGAGTTCGTCAGCGCATAAAAGGGACAGGCCACGATTTCAGGTAAAAGCTGAGCAATCGTGGACTGTCCCCTGCTTTCCCTAAGTCATTGCAAACCCGCCACGATGTGCCTTGTGGCGGGCCTATACTTCAAGGGTCGGCACACTCGAAGCGACATGCAATCGTGTTTGATGTACGGGGGATCGCGTCGAGTGATCGTTCACGCAGGCCACGGCCTGCCTTCATCGTAGGGAGGAGAAGATCATGGCGCGTAAATACATCGACTGCCGCGAGTTTCCAAGCGATTCCAAATGCTCGGTCGCGCTGTCCGCAGACTCTGAAAACGAACTGCTCGAGGCCGCCGCACAGCATGCGGTCAGCGTTCACAAGCACACCGACTCACCGGAACTGCGTGCTCAACTGAAGACAATGTTTCACGACGGCACCCCGCCTGTTGAAGCACCGCGTCCCGCTTGATAGGGAGCCCCTCTGCAGGAGCTGCCGCAGGCTGCTCCTGCAGAGGGAATTGCCCAAAATCCGACGATGCGCAATCTCTGGAAAACCCTCGATAGAGCCTCGTTACGCTTGCCCACCGCAGCTATTTAGATTCACTAGATGGCACTGGGCCAGACTGTGTCAGATGTCGGGCCTGAGCTTACTCTTGCCTGACAATATCGACCGAGATCTCCACCGCCGGAACCGTTCCTCTGTTCTCAAGCCAGTGAGTGGTGTTCCTGTCCTCGGGCCAGCCCACTCCCGGCCCATAGTCCGTGGCGACTCCATTTCGATGGTCAGTGATCGTTCCTTGCAATATGTAGACGGTGCCGGGTCTGTCCTTATGATTATGAATCGGCCCGAAGACGCCTCCAGGCTCAATGGTCACCATACGCATTCTGAGTTGGCGCCCTGCCATGCCCTCGATCTCAGGGCCAAGGTCAATCGTTGCAAGTAACTTCACCGCAACACCTTTTGTCTCAGGTGCCACCTGTTCGTTGCTCATGGTGCTCTCCTCTCTGTGCATACAGGGCCTGACTAGAAGTAAACACCCTAAAAGCCGGGAAAGCTCGTTGGGCAGAAGGCAGAAACTCCTGATTCACGCAAACGGCGGTATGAACGTCGAAGCAGGAGCCTTGCGCCGTCGTCACAAGGGAAGCAGCCTACCCGGATGACCCGTTTCATACGAATGCTCCGCTGTGTATCACAGTGTGTCTGGCTAGCCTCTTGATACATGGGTTTTCACCTGGCCTGCGATTCGACACAGGCCAGATACGTCGCCGCGTTCAAATGCAAGCCAGGTTTGAAGGGGATCACCCAGAACCCCTGGCCAACGGCTTGCAACGGAGACATCACCATGAAGATGGCACTGCAGAAAAAAACCGGCACAACTCGCCGCCGTCTGGTCGGCTCATCGATCCTCGCGCTCACCCTGTTCAGCGTTCTCGGTGCGGCCCACGCACAAACAGCCGCAGCCGTGCAGGCAGACGCGATCAGTGCCGGCGCCACTCATGCGGCACCCTCTCCTTTCGGCCCGCTGAAGCATGTCAGCGCCGGACTGTTGAACGTGGCGTACGCCGAAACAGGCCCGGCCGATGGGCCGGTAGTGATTCTTCTGCACGGCTGGCCGTACGACATTCACAGCTATGACGAGGTCGCGCCATTGCTTGCAGCAAAGGGCTATCGAGTGCTGATGCCGTATGCGCGTGGCTACGGCGATACGCATTTTCTGTCCGAGAAAACTGTTCGCAATGGTCAACCGGCCGCGCTGGCAAGTGACGTCATCGACTTTATGGATGCGCTGAAGATCAAACAGGCCGTGCTCGGTGGCTATGACTGGGGCGCGCGTTCGGCCGACATCGTCTCGGCGCTGTGGCCAGAGCGGGTCAAGGCGTTGGTCTCGGTCAGCGGCTATCTGATCGGTAACCAGGCGGCCGGCAAGAACCCGCTGCCACCCAAGGCCGAATTGCAGTGGTGGTATCAGTTTTACTTCGCCACCGATCGCGGTCGCTCCGGGTACGAGAAAAATACCCACGACTTCGCCAAGTTGATCTGGCAACTGGCTTCGCCGAAATGGGCGTTCGATGACGCCACTTTCGACCGCAGCGCCAAGGCTCTGGAGAACCCCGACCATGTCGACATCACCGTATTCAACTACCGCTGGCGCCTGGGGCTGGTTCAAGGCGAGAGCCAATATGAAGCGCTAGAGCAGAAACTGGCTATGGCGCCTTCCATTAGCGTGCCGACCATCACCCTTGAAGGCGATGCCAACGGCGCGCCGCACCCTGCCCCCGAGGATTACGCCAAGCGCTTCACTAGTAAATACGAGTTCCGGCTGATCAACGGCGGCATTGGCCACAACCTGCCGCAGGAAGATCCGCAGGCGTTCGCCAAGGCTGTGATTGATGCGGATCACCTTTGAATCCGGCACCGTCACAACAACGGCTCGTTCCCTCTAAAGTGGCCGGCGGTCGTTGCATTTCGCTCGCCGCCGGGCGTTTGGCTAAGCTGATTAAATCGGGACGAACTGAAATTTTAGTAGTGGCAGCCATCAACGGATCTTGATTGGCATCAAGACGGTAACTCCCAAAGGAGACGACCATGTATGCGGTTATAAGAACCTACTTGGGTGCTGGCGCAAAGCAGCTGTTCGATCTTTTAGAACAGCGCAAGGCCGACGTCGAAGCTACCCTGCGGACAGTGCCTGGCCTGGTAAGTTACACACTGCTGAATACGGGTGATGGCGGTACGGCGGTGACTGTTTGCACGGACAAGGCCGGCAGCGATGCGAGCTTGAAAGTCGCGCGCGACTGGATTCAGAAAAATGCCTCGAATATCCACGCAAACCCGCCGATCGTGACGGAAGGTCCGGTGATTGTGCAGATCAAATAGCGCGTCTTTTATCCCAACCTGAATGACGAAGTATATCCCCCGTAGGAGCTGCCGAAGGCTGCGATCCTTTGATCTTGATTTTCGGTGGTCTGGGTGAAGATCAAAATCAAAGGATCGCAGCCTTCGGCAGCTCCTACGGGGGATTTCGGGTGTTTAGGGGAGCTTGTTTAATGTGGCTGCGCGTTACTTCCTGAAAGCTACAGCGTCTTGCGTCATTGCCTACGACTACGCCAGAATCCGCCGGCTTGTGCGCCTTGGCCCTGGCCTCTATCGTTTCCCTGCCACTGCCTATCAGTGGTCGGGTTTAGTCGCCCGCTGATGTCAAGATGCACATGCTTCTATCAGTCAGGTATCCCATCCCTGCACTTGATGGTGGCTGTGCGCAGGGCGCTTCGGCGCGCCGATTTCTTGGCTCATCGGTCGACTAACCTGCGCACAGCTGCCTCCTATTCGTTTAGTCGCGAACTGGTTGCAGCCTCACTCATATAGAGGTTAGAGCCAATGTTCAAGATCACACCGAATCCACCGGAAACCGACGACGACGTTTCCCCCTACGAATCCATCGACTCAAAAAAGCTCCACGACGCGGCGGAACGCGCGCTCGATCATTACCTCAAGCCCCCCAAAGAACCCGCTGCTGCCCGTAAACCCAGCAGAATGTTCATCGTCGCCCCCGACATGGATACCGAAAGCTTGCTGGCCCATGCCTGCGAATCACTCGCATCAGCCAGTGTCATGCTCAGTGATTTTGCAAACCTTCTGGAAAACCCGCATCGCAACACCATGCTGGGGATTCAGCAGAACATCATGCTGGGCGAGCTGGCGGTGAACCGGGCGCTGGACAATATCGATCCGCAGAATTAGTCGCTTCGTCCGTTGAAAAAACGGCCTTAACCAGGCAATGCCAGTCAGTTAAGGCGCAGAACCTGTGGGAGCGGGCTTGCTCGCGAAGGGGGAGTATCTGCCAACATTAATGTTGCCTGACACACCGCTTTCGCGAGCAAGCCCGCTCCCACAGGGATTGCGCTAACCAACTGGCATTTGCCTTGACCAACCCGGCACAAGTGTACGGCGATTTGCGCTCACCGCTGTATGGGCCGGCCCACTCGTCACTCATGATAAAAATACGGCTCACGTTACTGGAGCCGTCGTCGTGGACCTCGCCACCCTCACCCTGTTTCTCCCGGCCTGCTTCGCCCTGAACATGGCCCCCGGCCCGAACAATCTGCTGTCGGTCAGCAACGCTACCCGTTATGGCTATCGTCGCGCCTGCGTGGCCGGCGTCGGACGCTTGCTGGCGTTTGCCGGAATGATTGCCCTGGCCGCCGCCGGGTTGTCGGTGGTGCTGCAAACCTCGGAATGGCTGTTCTACGCGATCAAAATCATTGGCGCCGCTTATCTGCTGTACCTGGCGTGGCAACTGTGGCGCGCCCACCCCGAGGCCGAGCAGGTTGTGAACGGTGCGCCAATTGGCATTGTCGCTCTGGCGCGGCAGGAATTTCTGGTGGCGGCGGGTAATCCCAAGGCTATTTTGCTATTCACCGCGTTCCTGCCGCAGTTCGTCGACCCGACTCGACCGATTGCCGCGCAATTCGTCGTGCTCGGCGCGTTGTTCCTGATGCTGGAATGGATCGCCATCAGCGCCTACGCCTACATGGGCCTGCACATGCGCCGCTGGTTCGCCGAACCACGGGGCAAGCGGATATTCAACCGTTGCTGCGCGGGATTGTTGTCGGCAGCGGCTTCGGTGTTGTTGATGGCGAAACGGGCCTGATCTTTACCCTTGAGACGGCCCTTTCAGTTCAACCTGATTGCCATCCGGGTCGAAGCAATAGATCGACAGCCCATGGCCTTCGGCGCCGAAACGCACTGCGGCTTTCTCGGGTGTCAGGCCGAAGGACTGCAAGTGACTGACCAGCGCTTCCTCGTCGAACGGTTCAATGCGCAGGCAGAAGTGATCGACGTTGCGCCGTTCGTTGCCTGCGGCAGCACCGCCCTTGCGGCCGAGTTCACCCTGGATGTCGACGAGGTCGATCATCGAGGTGCCCGCACGTAAATGCACCAGGCCCAAATCGTCACGGCGCTTGACCAGTTCGGCGCCGAATACCTCGCCGTAAAAAGTGATGCTTCGTTCGAGATCCTTGACGCGCAGGACGATGTGATCGATGTGTTTGATCATGAACGGTTGCATTAGAAGGATTCCTGAAAATATCGTTTACAGGATTATCGGTGACCCGATGACTGTAGCTCAGGGCTACAAAAATTCACTGTCGATTTTCCGGTGGAGGCGCCGGGCGACGCGGCATATGCTCAGCCCATGAACCTACAAAACGCTGTGCTTCCGCCCCACGCCGAGATGGTTCGCGCCATGCTCGAACGCGACACCGCCTACGAGGGGGTGTTCTTTACCGCGGTCAAAACCACTGGCATTTTCTGCCGCCCCGGCTGTACGGCGCGTAAACCGAAGCCGGAAAACGTCGAGTTCTTCGCCCATGCCGATGAGGCGATGTTGGCGGGCTATCGGGCCTGCCTGCGTTGCAAGCCGCTGGACGCCGCGGCCATCGCGCCGGACTGGGTGCAGCGGCTGCTCAAATCCGTGGACGCCGACCCCGACCTGCGCTGGACCGATGCCCAGTTGCTCGCCGAGGGCATCGAGCCGCTGAAACTGCGTCGCTGGTTCAAGCAGCATTTCGGCATGACCTTTCACGCCTGGCTGCGCAGCCGGCGCCTGGGCATTGCTCTCGGTGGCATCAAACAGGGCGAATCCATCGACAACGCCGCGTTCGACTCCGGCTACGAATCCCTGAGCGGTTTTCGCGATGCGTTTCAAAAGTCGTTCCACATCACGCCCGGCCGCGCCGCCCACAGCGAGCCACTGCTGTTCACTCGACTGATCACACCGCTGGGGCCGATGATCGCCATGGCCGAACAGCGTGGGTTGGTACTGCTGGAGTTTCTCGATCGACCGGCACTGACCAAGGAAATCGAAGAACTGCAGAACCGTTATGGCTACGCCGTGGCCCCCGGGCATAACGGGCATTTGCAGAAGATCGAAGAAGAACTGGCGCAATACTTCGCAGGCAAACGGACCGAATTCAACGTGCCACTGCACTTGCCCGGCAGCGATTTCGCCCGGCAGGTGTGGGCCGAACTGACGAAAATCCCCTACGGCCAGACCACTACTTATGGCGCGATCGCCGCGCAACTGGGCAAACCCGGCGCCAGTCGCGCCGTGGGCCTGGCTAACGGACAAAACCGTCTGGCGATTATCCTGCCCTGTCACCGGGTGATCGGTGCAGACGGCTCGTTGACCGGCTATGGTGGAGGACAACCGCGCAAGGCGTTTCTGCTCAGGCTGGAAAACGCCGCAGTGCAAATCACCCAACAACTCGCGTTCTGATCACTCCGCCGTTTCTTTTCAGACAGTCATAAGGAAGGACATTCGATGGACATACTCGACAAACAATTCCACCAACTGCACCAGAGCGGCCTGCTGATTCTGACCAACGTCGCCGACGCCACCGGGGCGCGACTGGTGGAACAGCTGGGCAGCAAGGCCGTCGCCACCAGCAGCGCGGCGGTGGCTTGGGTTCACGGTTACCCGGATGGCAACACCTTGCCGCTTGAACGTCTCGTGTCCACCGTTGAATCCATCGCCCGAGTCATCACGGTGCCGTTGACCGTGGACATTGAGGCCGGTTATTCCGATGACCTGGGTCGGGTCGCAGAAGTGATCGACGCCGTCATCGCTGCCGGTGCCGTGGGGATCAATATCGAGGACGGTGCTTCGCCGCCCGAGCTGCTGGCGCGCAAGATCGAAATCGCTCGCCAGGTCGCCAATCGCCGGGACGTGAAGTTGTTCATCAACGCCCGGACCGACGTGTACCTCAGGGGCTTGGTATCTGCCGAAGATCGCGTCGCAGAGACACTCAAGCGTGCCGCGTTGTATCAAGCCGCCGGTGCCGACGGGCTGTTCGCGGCGGGCGTCACGGCGGCGTATGAGATCGAAGCGCTATGCCGTGGCACGACGCTGCCGGTGAACGTGCTCGGTTTCGCGGGCCTGCCTTCGCCGGAAGAACTGCAAGCCCTCGGCGTGCGCCGTTTGAGCGCAGGTTCGAGCATCGCCGAATTCCTCTACGGCGCCATGGCGTCGGTAGCCAAAAGCTTTCTGGAGACCGGAAAACTCGATAGCAGTGACCTCAAGGCCTTCACTTATGGCCAAGTGAACGCCCTGCTGGCCCCCACCGGCAAAGTTTGACCGCAAGCAATAGAGTGCGGCGCTGCGGGGGGACGACTAATCTTCCCGCAGTCACCCGCGCTTCAGGACGCTCCATGCCCGACACCTATCAACTGGCCAGCGAATTTCTCTCTGCCCTCGATGCCGACTGGCAACGCCACATCAGCGCCATCGGCCCCTGCCTGCATCAGCCCCATGCGGCTCGCGATCCTTATGAGTCGCTGGTGCGGGCGATTGCCTATCAGCAACTGCATGCCAAGGCCGGCGATGCGATTGTCGGCCGGCTGCTGGCGTTGTTTCCGGCAAGCACCTTCCCCAGACCTGAGCAGATTCTGGCGACAGACTTCGAACAGATGCGCGGTTGCGGGTTTTCCGCCAGCAAGATCACGACCATTCAGGGCATCGCTCAAGCGGCTCTGGACGGCGTGGTGCCGGATTACGCCACGGCCTTGGCGATGGACGATGAAGCGTTGATCAAGCGCTTGATTACCTTGCGCGGGGTGGGTCGCTGGACGGTGGAAATGCTGCTGATCTACAGCCTGGAGCGGCCGGACATCTTACCGGCCGATGACTTTGGCGTGCGTGAGGGTTATCGGCGGCTGAAGGGGCTAGAGGTACAGCCGACTCGTAAGCAGATGATTGAAATCGGGCTGGCGTGGAGCCCCTATCGGACGGTGGCGGCGTGGTACTTGTGGCGGGTGCCTAGCCGATAGACCGCGTTATCTTCATCGCGAGCAGGCTCGCTCCCACATTTGATCTTCAGTGTTCACACATAATGTGTTCACAGAAATTCCCTGTGGGAGCGAGCCTGCTCGCGATAGCGCCCGCACATCCAGCACAAATTCAACTGCCCGGAAACCCTGACGGTCTAGGCTGTCTTGAGCCATCCCAAGACCCGTCGGAGGTTCCCATGCAGCTCGAAGGTTCCTGCCATTGCGGCGCAGTGTCGTTCAGCCTGACCAGCGCCCACCCCTACCCTTATCAGCGCTGCTATTGCTCGATCTGTCGCAAGACCCAGGGCGGTGGCGGCTATGCGATCAACCTGGGCGGCGATGCCGACAGCCTCAAGGTGCATGGTCGCAAGCACATCTCGATTTACCATGCGCGGCTCAAGGACGAAGGTGACAAACGCGCCCGCCGCAGCACCGCCGAGCGGCATTTCTGCTCTCTTTGCGGCTCGGGATTATGGCTGTTCAGCCCTGAATGGCCGGAGTTGATTCATCCGTTTGCCTCGGCCATCGACACTCCGTTGCCGGTACCACCGGAACATACGCACCTGATGCTCGGCTCCAAGGCGCCGTGGGTGGAAGTCGAGGCGCATCCGGGCGACCAGCAGTTCGACGTCTACCCCGAAGAGTCCATCGCCCAATGGCATGAGCGCCTGGGTTTGAGCCGCTAAGCCCGTTCACAGTCTTTGACAGTTTCCCGACAAAGCTCTCAAAGATTGCCGGCCGGCACCCGCTTAGCATGGGCGCATCCAACCTCCCTTCGGGTGCTCCCATGTTCCGTTCGTTGTGTCTGCCGTTGACTTCATGCTGCCTGCTCATCTCTTCCGACTCATTGCACGCCGAAGACTGGCGCTACAGCTTGCGAGCCGGTGCCGCCAGCGTGCCGCGTTACAGCGGCAGTGACGAACGCGCAGTGGCACCGCTGTTGGGGGCAAAAATCACCAGCCCTTATGGGTTGTTTCTCGACACCGATAAGGGGCTGGGCTGGGCGTTTGACGAAGACGACTTCGGTTTGAGCGTGTACATCGGCGCCAGTGATGTGCGCAAGGATCGCAAGACCGGTTTCAAAGGCTCGGATGAGCTCAATGGCATGGGCTCGATCAAGTCGCGGCCAGTACTGGGGCTGGACGGAACCTACCAGATGGGGCCGATCATCCTCGGCGCCACTTTCGAACATGCACTGGAAAAGGATGATGACGATCACGACACCGGCTCGGCCTGGAACCGACTGAAGCTGAGCATCAGCGCACCGCTTTATGACGGTGATCATGGCAAGCTCGTGGGCAGCCTCAACAGTCAGTTCGGCGACAGCAACTACGTGCGCACCTGGTATGGCGTCAGCGCAGCGCAGGCATCGCGCAGTCAGTTTCGGGCCTATGACACACACGGTGGGCTGGTGAGTCGCGGGGCGGATTTGACCTGGTCGCTGCCGATCAATGATCAGTGGAGTGTTTCAACGGTGCTCGCCGTTCAGTACCTGGCCAATGATGCGGCGGACAGCCCGATTGTGGAGCGCCGGATGCAGACGTCGTTGGTTGGGCAGGTGGTGTACAGCTTTTGATGATGCGGTGTTGCAGATGGCCTCTTCGCGGGCAAGCCTCGCTCCTACAGGATTTGCGGCGTTCGCGAATGCGGTAGGAGCGAGGCTTGCCCGCGAAGGCGTACGCAAGAACAACACAGCTAATCCAGGTGCGCCCAGGTCATGCGAAACGACGCCCCGCCCCACGGCGAATCCGTCACTTCCACTTGCCCGCCATGGGATTGCGACACCCGTCGCACCAGCGCCAGCCCCAAGCCAAACCCACCGGTGCGGCGGTCGCGGCTGGCGTCCAGGCGCGAGAACGGCTCGAAGATTTTCTCCCGCCCGTCCAGCGGCACGCCCGGCCCGTCGTCGTTGACCCGCACTTCGTAATGATCACCGGTGCGCACCAACGACACTTCCACCCGCTCCTCGGCATAGCGAATGGCATTGCGCAGCAAGTTGATCACCGCGCGGGCCATGAAACGCGGTTCGATACGAACTTCGTCGACCTGACATTCGACAATCAACAGCTGCACCCTGGCAGCCTCAGCCTCCAGCGCCACGCTGCCAACTACGCTGTCGAGCCAGTTGCTGGCCTGAATATTTTCCCGCGTGATCACCGTGGCGCCGCGCTCAAGGCTGGCGTACGTCAGAAGCTCGGAAACCATCTCTTCCAGCTCGCCGAGGTCGGCGTACATGTCGGCAATCAGTTCGAGATTCTGGGTCGGATCGGATTGTTGCTTGAGCTGATCAAGTTCAAACGACAACCGCGCAATCGGCGTGCGCAGTTCATGGGACACCGCGTTGGTCAGCTCGCGCTGATTGGCGATCAGGCCTTCGATGCGTGCTGCCATCAGGTTGAAGTGTTCGGCCAGATCGCGAATGTTCGAACGCTTGGACAACTGGATGCGGGACGACAGGTCGTTATCGCCGAATCGCTCGGCGGCCAGGCGCAGTTTTTCCAGGTCGCGCCAGTGCGGGCGCACCCAGAATAACAACACGAAACCGATCATCACCGCGATCATCAGATAGGCCGCGGCAATGTAAAACGACATCAGGCTCGGCTCGGCCGGCAGTTTGATGCTGAGCAGCTGCGAGCCGTCGTCAATGCGCGAGATGAATTGCGTGTACTTGTCGCGAATCACCAGCAGGCCCTGGGCCAACTCGGCTTTTTCCTCATCGGTCAGGGACAGTTGATCGGACTCGACCAGAGTCAGGCCCAAGCCGTAATGGGGGCGCACGGCTTCCAGTTGGCGCTCCCGGGCCGAACTGTCCAGGCCGCGCAACTGCTCGGCCAGCGACCAGGCCTGGCCCCGCCCCGCCTCTCGGTTGTAGCTCTGCATCTGACCGTCGAGAAGCGCATCGAACGTGCGCTCGACGGTTTGCAGGCCCAGTACCAGGCCAACCGTCATCACCAGAAACAGCCCCAAAAACAACCGCAGCATTTACAGCTCCCACGCAAACGGATTGAACAGGTAACCCTTGCCCCAGACTGTCTTGATGCACACCGGCTCGCGCGGGTTGTCCTTGAGCTTGCCGCGCAATTTACTGATGTAGACGTCGACGCTGCGGTTTAGGCCGTCGAAGGCGATACCGCGCATGTTGAGAATGTCGTCGCGGGACAGAGTCTTGCCGGCGGCGCTGGCCAGCAACCATAGCAGTTCGAATTCCATGGTGGTGAGTTCAATGCCCTCACCCGCCAATCGCACTTCGCGGCAGCTGCGGTCGATGCTCAGATGACCAAATTCCAACGAACTGCACACGCTGCTGTCTGGCATCTGACGGCGTTGCAAGGCGCGCAAACGTGCCAGCAGCACCGGTGGTTTGATCGGTTTGATCACGTAGTCGTCGGCACCGGATTCCAGGCCGAGGATGTGATCGAGGTCGTCTTCCTTGGCGGTAAGAATGACGATCGGCGTGTCGGATACGCTGCGGATTTCGCGGCACACGTGCAGGCCACTCTGGCCCGGCAGCATCAGGTCGAGCACCACGATTTTCGGTGTGAAGTCGAGGAAAGCGGCCAACGCGAGATCACCGCGATGCACCTGTCGGACCTCGAAGCCGTGTTGGGACAGGAAATGCGCGATCAGCCCGGCAAGCTTTTCGTCGTCTTCCACCAGCAGTACTTTGCCAAAACCCAGGTTATCCATAACGACCGTTTGCCAACCCTTGAATGAAGTGGCCGGCATTATGGCGCCAATCGCGTTCGGGACGGTTATCGCAAGCAGCAAAAACCGGCCACGGGGGCCGGTTTTTGGCGATGTTTCATTCTTTTAAGAGTTTTTTACAAACAGGGTCAAAGATCGCAGCCTTTATCACGCCGCTACCGGCACACCACTGTGAAAGCGAAACTCCACATCCGGCGACTCGATCAACGCCTGCTCGGCGTCACGAACCTTCTCGATCACCTGGGCGATGTCCTTGGCGTCACCGTACTGATAGGCCAGTTTCAGGTAACCCTGGAAATGCCGCGCCTCGCTTTTCAGCAGACCGAAGTAGAACTTGCCCAGTTCTTCATCCAGATGCGGCACCAACGCCTCGAAACGCTCGCAACTGCGGGCTTCGATGAAGGCGCCGACCACCAGCGTATCCACCAGCTTCACCGGCTCGTGGCTGCGCACCACTTTGCGCAGCCCCGAGGCGTAACGCCCGGCGGACAGCTGACGCAGCTCGATCTTGCGCTTTTTCATCAGGCGCATGACCTGCTCGTGATGCACCAGCTCTTCCCGGGCCAGACGCGACATCAGGTTGATCAGATCGACGTGGGAGTGGTATTTGGCAATCAGGCTCAACGCCGTGCTGGCCGCCTTGAATTCGCAGTTTTTGTGGTCGATCAGCAGGGTTTCCTGATCGGCCAGCGCGGCCTGGACCCAGCCAGCGGGCGTGCGGCAGCCAAGGAATTCGTGAATTTCGGGAAGGATCATGGGGCTCACGGATAAAAGGTACAGAACGAAGGGCGCCGATTATACCGGCCTGCCGACAGACCACCAGCCGCCAACCGTTGATATGCATCAAGTCGCCGAATGCCGACCAGCAACTATAGTTGTCCAACGCAGTGTTTTTACCTTCCAGGGAGATTCCGATCATGCAAGCCATTCGCAGCATTCTGGTGGTCATCGAACCCGAGCACTCGGAGAGCCTGGCGCTCAAACGGGCCAAACTGATCGCCGGCGTGACCCAGGCCCATTTGCACCTGTTGGTCTGCGACAAAAAGCATGACCACGCTGGCATGCTGGGTGTGCTCAAGGCGGCCCTGCTGGAGGACGGTTACAGCGTCACCACCGAACAGGCCTGGAACGAAAGCCTGCACGAAACCATCGTCGATGTGCAGCAAGCCGAAGGCTGCGGGCTGGTGATCAAGCAGCATTTCGCTGACAGCCCGCTGAAAAAAGCCCTGCTGACCCCGGCGGACTGGAAACTGCTGCGCTACTGCCCTACTCCGGTGCTGCTGGTGAAAACCGCCAAGCCCTGGACCGGCGGCGTGATCCTGGCGGCTATCGATGTCGGCAACATCGACGGCGAACACCGCACCTTGCACGCCAGCATCATTGATCATGGCTACGATATCTCCAGCCTGGCCAAAGCCCATTTGCACGTGATCAGCGCCCATCCATCGCCGATGCTGTCGGCGGCCGACCCGACGTTTCAGCTAAAAGAAACCATCGAGGCCAGTTACCGCGAGCAGTGCAAGGCGTTCCAGGCCGAGTTCGACATTGATGATGACCATCTGCACATCGAGGAAGGTCCGGCGGATGTGTTGATTCCGTATATGGCCCATAAATTGGGGGCATCGGTGACGGTGATCGGCACCGTGGCTCGGACCGGGTTGTCCGGGGCGTTGATCGGTAATACGGCGGAAGTGGTGCTGGATGCGCTGGAAAGCGATGTGCTGGTGCTCAAGCCGGATACGGTCATGGATCATCTGGAAGAGATCGTGACCCAGCATTGAAATCTGCGGTGCCCGGCAGGACGCCATCGCGAGCAGGCTCGCTCCCACATTGGATCTGTGGCGCTCACAAATCCCCTGTGGGAGCGAGCCTGCTCGCGATGCTCTTAACCGCCGAACGCATCCTTGAGAAACCCCGGCGCAATGTAGCGCTGGTAATGCGCCTCAGACAGCAGGAAAAATTCCCGATCAATGGCATCGCGCAATTCCGGGAGGTTCCAGTCGCGGAACTCCGGCAGCAGCACCATCCCGTAGGCTTCCAGATTATTGATGACCCGCGCGCCCCGGGCGATCAGCTGATAAGCCCAGCAATATTCCGACTGATGCGGCACAAAACGAATCTTGCGCTGCTCCAGCTGCAGACGCAGCAACGCGGGATCGAAAATCTCTATCTTGCTGGCCATCACCTGCGACAACAATTGCTCAAGACGCAGCCACACCGCGCGTTTTTCTTCCTCGTTGTAACCGTTCCAGTGAATCACTTCATGGTGGAAACGCTTGCAGCCACGGCACACCAGATCACCGTAAACAGTGGAGCAGAGGCCGACGCAGGGGGTCTTGATGGTCTGATTGGGCATAGGTAGGCAAAACACGGGAAAGCAGAACAGGTCGGCATGTTAGCCCTTTGTCTAACATTCATCACCCCTCAAAGTTTGGGGCCTCAGGGTCTGTTGGACTTTGGTGACGGCCGCGACGGATGCCCGCGCCTTGCCCCGCACACGTTGGCCCAGCAACGCAGCTCACCACCAAAGTCCAATAGACCCTGACTTACCTTTAATTTTTTTTTGCCGTAGAATCAGCCAGCCTTTTAAGGCGCCAATGTCCGTTAGAAGCTGTTTTCAAAGCGTCACGAGCACAGTCGTTCCTTCAGAGCGGTGTTGGCGAAGGGTTTTTCAGCGGTGAAAAACCTGACGCCAACCCTCATCAGCTCCCCGTTCTGCAGGCGTAAAACTTTGAAAGCAGCTTCTGTAAGGAATTGCCGGTAATTCTGGCTAAGCGGCCCACAACGCCACGCAGCGCATGAGTACGGCAATTTCGGGATGAGCGTCCCGGACACCCATTTGGGACCACTGATGAGGGTAATAACTGTGCTTGAAGCCTACCGCAAACATATCGAAGAGCGTGCAGCACTGGGTATCGTTCCCCAGCCGCTTAACGCCGAACAAACTGCAGGCCTGGTCGAGCTGCTGAAGAATCCCCCGGCTGGCGAAGAAGCCTTCCTCGTTGACCTGATCACCAATCGCGTTCCGCCAGGCGTGGACGAAGCGGCCTATGTAAAGGCCGGTTTCCTCTCTGCCCTCGCCAAAGGCGAAGCCAAATCCCCTCTGATCGACAAGAAACGCGCTGTTGAACTGCTCGGCACCATGCAGGGTGGCTACAACATCGTGACGCTGGTCAATCTGCTGGACGACGCCGAACTGGCACCAGTAGCCGCCGAAGAGCTCAAGCACACCCTGCTGATGTTCGACGCCTTCCACGACGTGGCTGAACGTGCCAAGAACGGCAACGTTCACGCCAAAGGCGTTCTGCAATCCTGGGCCGACGGCGAGTGGTTCAAGAACCGCCCTGTGCTGGCCGACAAGATCAGCCTGCGCGTGTTCAAGGTGACTGGCGAAACCAACACCGACGACCTGTCCCCTGCTCCTGATGCCTGGTCCCGCCCGGACATCCCGCTGCACGCCCTGGCCATGCTGAAAATGGCTCGCGACGGCATCGTGCCGGACGTACAAGGCTCCATCGGTCCGATGAAGCAGATCGAAGAAATGCGCAACAGCGGCTTCCCGATCGCCTACGTCGGTGACGTGGTCGGTACCGGTTCGTCGCGTAAATCGGCCACCAACTCGGTGCTGTGGTTCTTCGGCGACGACGTGCCTTTCGTGCCGAACAAGCGTGCTGGCGGCTTCTGCTTCGGCAGCAAGATCGCTCCGATCTTCTACAACACCATGGAAGATGCCGGCGCACTGCCAATCGAATTCGACGTAACCAACATCAACATGGGCGACGTGATCGATCTGTACCCGCACGCTGGCAAAGTCTGCAAGCACGGTACCGACGAAGTCATCACCACCTTCGAAATGAAGACCCCTGTGCTGTTGGACGAAGTCCGTGCCGGCGGTCGTATTCCGCTGATCATCGGCCGTGGCCTGACCGATAAGGCTCGCGCCGAACTGGGTCTGCCAGCGTTCGACCTGTTCAAGAAACCGGATGCCCCGATCGAAAGCACCAAGGGTTTCACCCTGGCGCAGAAAATGGTCGGCAAGGCGTGCGGCGTAGCCGGTGTGCGTCCAGGCACCTACTGCGAACCGAAGATGACCACCGTGGGTTCTCAGGACACCACCGGTCCAATGACCCGTGACGAACTGAAAGACCTGGCGTGCCTGGGCTTCTCCGCTGATCTGGTGATGCAGTCGTTCTGCCACACCGCGGCTTATCCAAAGCCGATCGACGTGACCACCCACCACACCCTGCCTGACTTCATCATGACCCGCGGCGGCGTTTCCCTGCGTCCGGGCGACGGCATCATCCACAGCTGGCTGAACCGCATGCTGCTGCCGGACACCGTCGGCACCGGTGGTGACTCGCACACCCGTTTCCCGATGGGCATTTCGTTCCCGGCCGGTTCCGGTCTGGTCGCATTCGCCGCTGCCACTGGCGTGATGCCGCTGGACATGCCGGAATCGATCCTGGTGCGTTTCAAAGGCGAGATGCAACCGGGCGTCACCCTGCGTGACCTGGTTCACGCCATTCCTTACTTCGCAATTCAGGCTGGCCTGCTGACCGTCGAGAAGAAAGGCAAGAAGAACGCCTTCTCCGGCCGAATCCTGGAAATCGAAGGCCTGGACAACCTGAGCATCGAACAGGCTTTCGAGCTGTCCGACGCCTCGGCCGAACGTTCGGCTGCCGGTTGCACCATCAAGCTGTCGAAAGAGTCGATCACCGAATACCTGCAATCGAACATCACCCTGCTGCGCTGGATGATCGGTGAAGGCTACGGTGATGTGCGTACCCTGGAACGTCGTGCTCAAGCGATGGAAGCCTGGATCGCCAACCCTGAGTTGATGGTTGCCGACGCTGACGCCGAATACGCTGAAGTCATCGAAATCGACCTGGCCGACATCAAAGAGCCTGTGCTCTGCGCGCCAAACGATCCGGACGACGCCCGTCTGCTGTCCAGCGTTGCTGGCGAGAAGATCGACGAAGTGTTCATCGGTTCGTGCATGACCAACATCGGTCACTTCCGCGCTGCCGGCAAGTTGCTGGAACAGGTCAAGGGTCAGCTGCCAACCCGTCTGTGGCTGTCGCCGCCGACCAAAATGGACGCTCACCAGCTGACCGAAGAAGGCTACTACGGCATCTACGGCAAGGCCGGCGCACGCATGGAAATGCCAGGCTGCTCGCTGTGCATGGGCAACCAGGCACGTGTAGAGCCGAACTCGACTGTGGTGTCGACGTCGACCCGTAACTTCCCGAACCGTCTGGGTGACGGCGCGAACGTCTACCTGGCTTCGGCCGAGCTGGCGTCCGTTGCGTCCATCCTGGGTCGCCTGCCGACCGTCGAGGAGTACATGGAATACGCTGGCAAGATCGACAGCATGGCGGCCGATGTTTACCGCTACCTGTCCTTCGACCAGATCGCCGAGTTCCGTGAAGCTGCTGCGAACGCCAACATCCCGGTCGTTCAAGCCTAACGTTACAACGCCATAAAAAACGCCGCCCATCGTGAGATGAGCGGCGTTTTTTTATGCCTGAAGAAATGTGGGACTCACTGCCTGGCTCACCTGAAGAACGAGGCGCCCCCATCGCGAGCAGGCTCGCTCCCACAGAAACGGTGCAGAACCTGTGGGAGCGAGCCTGCTCGCGATAGCGGACTCACAGGCCCGCAGAAACGTCAGTGGTCACTCAAATTCAGACGGTCAGCGAGTAGATCAACGCCGAAATTGCTACCAGGCCCACCGCCGTCACGAAGACGTTAGAGGCTTGACCACGAAAGCGCGCCATGGCCGGAACCTTGCGGATCGCGTACATCGGCATCAGGAACAGGATCGCGGCGATGATCGGGCCACCGAGGGTTTCGATCATGCCGAGAATGCTCGGGTTCAGCGTGGCAACGATCCAGCAGACCACCAGCATGAATGCCGCGGTCATGCGGTCCAGCGTCTTCGGTGCCGGGCGTTTGCCGCTCTTGACGATCAGGCCCTTCAAGCCTTCGCTGGCGCCGATATAGTGGCCCAGGAACGACTTGGAAATGGCCACGAAGGCAATCAACGGCGCCGCGAAGGCGATGGTCGGGTTGCTGAAGTGGTTGGCCAGGTACGACAGGATCGACAGGTTTTGCGCCTTGGCTTCCGCCAGTTGCGCCGGCGACAGGGTCAGCACGCAGCTGAAGACGAAGAACAGCACCATCACCACCATCAAGATGTGGGCGCGTGACAGGATCTGCGAGCTGCGCTCTTCGGCATGCGCGCCGTAGCGACGCTTCTGGTCCACTGCGAACGCCGAGATGATCGGCGAGTGATTGAACGAGAACACCATCACTGGAATCGCCAGCCACAGGGTGTGCAGCAGCGCCGACGACTCAGGCAGCGTGGTCGCAGTGCTGAGGATGCCGCCATTCCAGTGCGGAACCAGGAATACCGCCAGGAACATTAGCGCGACGATGAACGGATACACCATCAGGCTCATCGCCTTGACGATCGCCTGCTCACCGCAACGCACCACTGCCAACAGGCCAAGAATCAGCACGAACGACAGCACGGCGCGAGGTGGCGGCATGATGTGCAGTTGATGTTCGAGGAAACTGCCCACGGTGTTGGTCAGGGCTACGCTGTAGATCAGCAGGATCGGGAAGATCGCGAAGAAATACAGCAATGTGATCAACGCACCGGCCTTGATGCCGAAGTGTTCTTCCACCACTTCGGTGATGTCGGCGCCTTCACGGCCGGACAACACAAAGCGGGTCAGGCCACGGTGTGCGTAAAACGTCATGGGGAACGCCAGCACTGCCAGGATCAGCAGCGGCCAGAAACCGCCCAGCCCCGCGTTGATCGGCAAAAACAGGGTACCGGCCCCGATTGCCGTGCCAAACAGGCCCAGCATCCAGGTGGTGTCATGGCGATTCCAGCTTTCTAGGCTCGCTGGTGTTGCCGCTACATAGCGTTCGTCGACGCTATTGGCCTGATCATTCATCGGGTCGGATCTCCGCTTTCCGGTCACTTGCCACCCGGTCAGGACGAGTCGGAAAAACCCGACAGGCAGCGCCCTGGCCGAAACAGGGGCGCGATTGTCCGGGATTAATCAACAGAAGCAAAGGCTTAGGTGAGGAATGGTTATGCGGATCAGATTCTCCCGTAGGAGCGAGCGGACAAATCCTCTCCATCTGCCTCGCACTGATCTAGTGTTGTCATTAGAAGGATCGCAGGCTTCGCCAGCTCCGCCACCGGGAGCCAAAACCCTGGCCATTGCCAAATCGCTCTGAGGTCAGCAATCTGAAGCGACGTTCGAGCCCCCGACATTCCGCTGCCCGCAGGAGCCCAGCATGACCGCAACTGTTCTGGTACTGGTTGAAACCATTAATGAATACCTGCCGATTCTCGAACATCAGGGGTTTCATCTGATTCTGGCCCCGACCCCGGCCGAGCGTGCCGCCGCCATTGCCCGACAGGGCAGTCAGATCGATGCAGTGCTGACGCGCGGTCCATTGGGCCTGTACGCCAATGAAATTGCCGCCCTGCCCAACCTCAAGATCATCTGCGTGATCGGCGCCGGCTACGAACATGTCGACCTGCAAGCCGCCGCCGACCGCGGCATCACCGTCACCAACGGGGCCGGCGTCAATGCCTCTTCCGTCGCCGACCACGCCATGGCGTTGCTGCTGGCACTGGTGCGGGATATTCCTCGGGCCGATGCTGCCGTGCGTCGGGGCGAGTGGCCGAAAATCATGCGCCCTTCCCTGGCTGGCAAACACCTGGGCATCCTCGGCCTTGGGGCCGTCGGCATCGCTATCGCCAAACGTGCCGCCAACGGCTTCGACATGAGCGTGAGTTACCACAATCGCCAGCATCGCAGCGATGTGCCCTACAGTTTCTGCTCGACGCCGACTGAACTGGCGCGCCATTCGGATTTTCTGATAGTTGCCGCACCCGGCGGGCTCGGCACCCAACACTTGATCAACAGGCAGGTACTGGATGCTTTAGGGCCCAACGGATTTATCGTCAACATTGCCCGGGCCAGTGTGATCATCACGGCAGACCTGATCAGCGCGCTGGAACAACGACGGATCGCTGGCGCCGCGCTGGATGTCTTCGATAACGAACCCCAGGTGCCGGACGCCCTCAAGGGACTGGCCAACGTGATTCTGACCCCGCATGTCGCCGGATTGTCCCCGGAGGCCACCCAAGGCACCGTGGAACTGGTCGGCAAAAACCTGACGGCGTTTTTTTCCGGTCAACCGGTACTGACCCCCATTGCTTTACCGCCGCCGACGGCAGCCACCCGGCACAATCACTAAAGGACGCCCAATAGCAGTTATCGGTACGCTTCTTCACTATTCGCGGGTTCGCTGAGTACTGGGGTGCCGGGATGACTGGCGGCCTGGCGGCCGGGGTCGATGCCGCCACCATGAGCGTATCGACAGGCGCCGGGGTTGGTTTGGCGCTCGACCGATGCTGCCGGAGCTTAAAGCCTTGTATTGACTGAGATCGCCTCATCGCGAGCAGGCTCGCTCCCACCTTTTGGATCTCCGTCGTACATAAATACCGCGCTCAACCGAGATCCCTGTGGGAGCGAGCCTGCTCGCGATGACGTCGGCACATTCATTATCGATGCTGGCCGACATTCGTCCGCCGAGCCTGCGCTCGCACATCAGGAACGCTGATTATCCGGCAACACGCTAACCTATAAGACCGTGCCGCGCTTGTGGCCCCCCCGGCGCACCATTAGATTAGCCAATGATGTCTGGCCTCCAAAATAAGCAGAAGGGATAAGCATGGCGCTTACTGACCAGTCCACCCGTATACGCTCCGGCGAAGAACTCGATGCCAGCCTGATCGATCCTTACCTCAAGGCGCACATTCCGGGCCTGAGTGGCTTGCCGAAAATCAGCCAGTTTCCGGGCGGTGCGTCGAACCTGACTTACCTGCTGGAATACCCCGAACAGGAATTCGTCCTGCGTCGGCCACCGTTCGGTCACAAGGCCAAGTCCGCCCACGACATGGGCCGCGAATTCCGCATACTCAATCAGCTGCGGGACGGCTTTCCCTATTGCCCCAAAGCCTACGTGCATTGCACTGACGAATCGGTGATCGGCGCCGAGTTTTATGTGATGGAGCGGGTCAAGGGCATCATCCTGCGCTCCGAACTGCCGCCGGAACTGGGTCTTGATTCAGCCAAGACCGAAGCCCTGTGCAAAAGCTTCATCGACAAATTCGTGGAACTGCACCAGGTCGACTACAAGGCCTATGGCCTGGGCGACCTTGGCAAACCCGAAGGTTATGTCGCGCGGCAAATCAAAGGCTGGAGCGAGCGCTACGAAAAAGCCCTGACCCCGGATGCGCCGAAGTGGGAAGCGGTCAAGGCCTGGCTCAACGACAAGATGCCGGCCGATCACCCGACCTCGAGCATCGTCCATAACGATTACCGCTTCGACAACGTGATCCTCGACCCCGAGAACCCGATGCAGATCATCGGCGTGCTCGATTGGGAGCTGACCACCCTTGGCGACCCGCTGATGGATCTGGGCAATACCCTCGCCTACTGGATCGAAGCCGACGACCCGGCGCCGGTGCAATTAATGCGCCGCCAGCCAAGCCACGCTCCCGGCATGCTGACCCGCCGTGAGTTTGTCGATTACTACGCCGAGCGCGCCGGCATCCAGATCGACAACTTCGACTTCTACTACACCTACGGCCTGTTCCGTCTGGCCGGCATCGTGCAGCAGATCTACTACCGCTTCTTCCATGGTCAGACCCAGGACAAACGCTTCGCGCAGTTCATTCACATGAACAAACTGCTGGAGCAGATGAGCCTGCAAGTCATCTCGAAATCCAGCCTCTGATCACGGCCGCTGATCGGGCCCAAAAACAAGGAAAAATCATGTCCAAGACTCAGTTGTTCGACCTCGACGGCAAGATCGCTTTCGTCTCCGGCGCCAGCCGCGGCATCGGTGAAGCCATTGCCAGACTGCTGGCGCAGCAAGGCGCCCACGTGATCGTCTCGAGCCGCAAACTCGATGGTTGCCAGCACGTCGCCGACGCCATCATCGCCGCCGGCGGCAAGGCCACCGCCATCGCCTGCCACATTGGTGAGATGGAGCAGATCACCCAAGTCTTCGCCGGCATCCGCGAACAGTTCGGGCGCCTGGACATTCTGGTCAACAACGCCGCGACCAACCCGCAGTTCTGCAACGTCCTGGACACCGACCTCAGCGCATTCCAGAAAACCGTCGACGTGAACATTCGCGGCTATTTCTTCATGTCGGTGGAAGCCGGCAAGCTGATGCGCGAACACGGCGGCGGCAGCATCATCAACGTCGCCTCGATCAATGGTATTTCGCCGGGGATCTTCCAGGGCATCTACTCGGTGACCAAGGCCGCGGTGATCAACATGACCAAAGTCTTCGCCAAGGAATGCGCGCAATTCGGCATTCGCTGCAACGCCCTGCTACCGGGTCTGACCGACACCAAGTTTGCTTCGGCGCTGGTGAAGAACGACGCCATATTGCAAACGGCGCTGCAGCAGATTCCGCTCAAGCGTGTGGCGGATCCGAGTGAAATGGCCGGTGCGGTGTTGTATCTGGCGAGTGATGCGTCGAGCTACACGACTGGGGTTTCGTTGAATGTGGATGGTGGTTTTCTGTCCTGATTTGGTTCTGCGAATAAACTGAAGGCAGCCAAAAGGCTGCCTTTTTTGTGTCCTGCGTATGTACACCGTCCCCGTGTAGGAGCTGCCGAAGGCTGCGATCTTTTGATCTATGGCGTCAGTTGAATCGTTAAAGGTCAAAAAGATCGCAGCCTTCGGCAGCTCCTACAGTGGGATCGGCGTTTTCACAGGAAGTATCGAATCCAAACATAAGAATATTTATTCCACCATTTGCATATTGGGAATATTTATTCCATAAATAACCCTCCTGAAAATAAAAACCAAAGGACCTTGGCTATGCGCGAACTCGGTATCGGACTTATCGGCACAGGTTTCATGGGCCGTGCCCACGCCTTGGCCTTTCGCAACGTCAGCGCCGTTTTTGAATTGCCGCTGAAGCTCAAACTCGCCGCCCTCGCCGACGCCGACCCGCAACGTGCGCGCCACTGCGCCGACGCCTGGGGCTTCGATGCGGCTCACAGCGACTGGCAACAGCTGATCAATGACCCCAAGGTCAACCTGATCGCCATCACTACTCCTAATCATCTGCACTACCCCATGGCCATGGCCGCCCTAGCAGGCGGCAAACCGGTGTACTGCGAGAAGCCCTTGGCCGTGAATCTCGAACAGGCCAGTGCCATGCGTCTGGCCGCCAAAGCAGCGGGTGTGGTGACGCGGGTCGGTTACAACTATCAACACAACCCGATCATCGGCCTGGCTCGCGATCTGATTCAAAACGGATCGCTGGGGCAGATCATCAGTTTCCAGGGCGAATTCAGCGAAGACTTCATGGCCGACCCTGTTTCACCCTGGTCCTGGCGCTGCGACGCCGATTACGCCGGCGGTGCCTTGGCGGACCTGGGCAGTCACTTGCTGGCCATGGCTCGTCATCTGCTGGGCGATATCGAGGCGGTGTGCGCGGACACCCAGACCGTACATGCGCAACGCCCCGTTACGTTGGGCGGTCAGGAACGGCGCGAGGTCGCGGTCGACGATCAGGTCCACGCGTTGCTGCGGTTCGCCAACGGCGCGCGCGGGACGTTCAGCAGCAGCTGGCTCAAACACGGTTACAAGAATCACCTGAGTTTTGAAATCAGCGGCACCCTAGGCACCTTGGCGTTCGATCAGGAACGCTTGAATGAACTGCGGCTGTATCGCGCAGGGCAAGGCGGTTTCCAACGGCTGCTGGCCGGGCCGGATTTACCGGGTTATGCCGCCTTCAGCCCGGCACCGGGGCATCAGTTGGGTTACAACGAACTCAAGACCCTTGAAGTGCATGAGTTGGTGATGGCGCTGGCCGGTCTCGGTCAGGACGGGACAGATTTCGAACAGGCATGGGAAGTCGAACGCCTGGCGACGGCAATTCGTTTGGCGGCACAAGCGTCGCGGTGGGTCAGGATCGAGGAAGTCTGACCCGCCACTCAGGCCACACCCGCCGGTCGCACATCGCGCCGGTACACCTGACCCGGCTTACTGAGTGACGCAACGGGTCAGGGTCGTGGTCCGGGTCACCTGCCCTTCAACCCTCATATCACCCTGCACATCGGTGTTTTCGGAGGTCTGACAGGTTCGAACCGGTGGCGGTGGCGGCGCAGCGGGTGGTGGAGGCGGCGGACTGGCGCAACCACCCAGAATCGCCGCGCAGAGTACGAGCGACAATGGCGAAAAAATACGTATCCCAAAACTGTTCATAGGCTGACCCGCGGTAAGTAATCGACATTTTCCGCGACACAAAAACCACACCGCACACCCGCGGCCCCGTCACAGAAAAGAAATACCTCGCATTCCTTATAGCCCAGCCACCCGCCAATGCCAGAAAATCGCGAGCAGGCTCGCTCCCACAGTTTGAACGGCGTACATCAGAGGGGGATTTATAGGTTATAAGGTCGTCTTCGCGAGCAAGCCCGCTCCCACAGTGGATCGGGGGATATCTGCGAGAGAAAAGCCAGCGCCTACAAAGCACTGGACCGATGCAGGCCAATGCTCTCAAGCTCGTACCGCAACTCTTCAATCAACGCCGCCATTGCCTCTGGCGTCCTGAGCATCGCCATGCTCAACCCACTGACCACCAGATCCACCTGCCCCGTCGCCGGGTGATAAAGCTTCACCGTCAACGAATTATCCCCCGTGAGCGCACACTCACAGGCCAACGGTGAAAAATTCCGCTCCAGTTGCATACGCAATTGCGCCAGATGAATCATCCCGATTCACCTTGGCGACGACGCAAAATCGACCCCACGCTTGATCTGTTCGCACCCATGTGGCTGTTCCTTTAGCTGCATCGAAGAGGACCCGATACCGACCCGAAGTCACGTATCGCACCCTTACAGCCTAGAAAAACCAGCCCCTTGGCAGAACATCAAATTGCACCATCCCAACTAGTGCATTTGCATCTTAACGTTGCCCCTTGGGCCGCCTCTCGCTGGAGAACAGACCCCGTTCGCGGGCCCATACAATCGCCTCACTGCGGCTATGCACGTCGAGCTTGGAATACACCGTCGAGACATGATTACGCACCGTATTGGGCGCCAGTTTCAGGCGCGCGGCGATTTCCTTGTCGGCGAGGCCTTCACAGATCAAGCCGAGCACATCACGCTCCCGGGCGGTCAGGTCGGTGAACGACACACTGGGCAATTGCGGCAAATTGACGTTCTTCACATTAGCCAGTTTCTCGATCAGCGTGCGGCTGAACCAGGAGGCATCTTTCATCACCTCTTCAATCGCCGACACCAACTCCAGCTCGGTGCGTTTACGCTCCGTGATGTCCATCAACACCAGCAGATAACAAGTGCCGTCCTGAATGTTCACGGTGTCCGCCGAGACGGCGCAATCGATCAGCCCGGCATCCTTGCAGCGTACCCTGACATCGACGCGATCCACGCGCCCGGTTTTCTCCAGGGCCGCAAACAGTCGCGTGCGAGTGCCCGCATCGTCGATGAATCCGAGTTGCGCCACGGTCTTGCCGAGCACCTCTTCACTGGGGCACGCGAGGGTATCGAGAAAGGCTTCGTTGACGTCCATCACCACTTGATCGTCGGCGCTGCACACCAGGATCGGCACCGGGGTGAGGCGAAAGGCTTTGGCGAACCGTTCCTCGCTCTGGCGCAGGGCAATTTCGGCCTTGTGCCGCAGCTCCATGTCGACGAAGGAAAACAGCATGCAAGCTTCGTCGTTGAGCTCCAGCGGTTGCCCGGCAACGATCACCTGTTTGCTGCCACCGTCGGGCAATTGCAGTTCGGCCTGCATCTGCGGAATGGTTGCCCCGTCACGCAAACGCTGCTTGGCCAGTTCCTTGTTTTCAGCGCGCTCCAGTACATCCAGCTCATAGGTCGAAGCGCCGATCACCTGATCGCGGGCATAACCGGTCATTTCCAGGAAGCCCTGATTGACTTTGATGAAGCGCAAATCGCTGAGGCGACAGATCACCGCCGGGGCCGGGTTGGCATTGAAGGTCTTTTCGAAACGCTGCTCGGCGCTGGCCCATTCGGTGACGTCGTTCATGATCAGCACCAACGACTCCGGCTCGCCGGCGCGGTCGGCCAGCACCATGCTGCGCACGCTATGAACCCAGGTGCGCTCTTTGTTTTCGACTGGCGTCAATTCAACAAGAACATCACTGAACATCTCGCCGCGGGCCACGCGGCTGATCGGATAATTCTCCGTCGCTACCGGATGATTGTTGCGATAGCGCAAGGCAAACCGCTTCGCGTACTCCCTGGCATTGGCGCCCAGCTCACCAATCCGATTGACACCGTGCATGGCCAGCGCGGCGTCATTGGCCCAGAGAATGGTCTGGTCGAGCTCCAGCAGAATCACCCCATCGGACAGTCCGGCGATGATCTGCTGCAACTGGCGGCGATTGGTTTCGGTGGTCAGGACGTCCTGGCTCATTGGAACTCCACGATTGCGGCGGCGCAGTTACGCGCGACCCTGTGAAGATTACGACCGCCAGCGTTTGCGATAGTGCAGATAGCACTGCCACCTCCTCCAATTGCCAACACAACCTTTGTGGCGAGGGAGCTTGCTCCCGCTGGAGCGCGAAGCGGTCCCAAATCCTGTCACCGCGTTGTTTCAGGTACTGCGCGTTAGTTGGTTTACGACCGCTACGAAGCCGAACGGGAGCAAGCTCCCTCGCCATACGGCGGCGGTGCGACGTTCGCGCGCCCCTCGATGCTGAGTGTTTCTTCCGTGATGACTTAGAAGTCTGACATCGACTTCATCGCCAGCTCTATTCGCTCCCGTGCAGCGCTGGTCAGGCGCCTCACCCCCAATGCTTTAGCGATTTCAAGTGGCCTGTCACCTGCTGAGATCAAGGACGCCACCGTCAGCAACTCCTCGGCAGCTATCTCTTCTACAGACCGGGCATCTTCGATAGTCACCGGTATCCGATAGCGGTTCCAGCCAGCAACATCATTTTCAGAGTGCCAGACAAATTGACCGTCAACGGGATCGGTTCTCAGGTGATGATTCTGCTCTGTCAGGTCCAGGACTCGTTCTCGAATAAGGCGTCCGGAGCGCTGAAACCCATGAGCTCGAGCAACCCGTTGCACCAGCAATGAGTCGAGGATTGGAGCTTCGTGTACTAATACATGTGCAATCAAATCTGCGAGAACTGCGTCGTATTCTGGCGAGTAAAAGGCCTCTGCACTAATCCTGTCGCCCACACCGGTGAAATCAGTGACACGGTACTCACCTTTGATCGCAGGGCTGGCCGACGCCATAAAGGATCTCGCAATTTTGAGGTCTACCGGCTCCTCGACTGGCATTTCCATCGCTGGTGCGTCGACAACTTCTTCTACTTGATCAACGACTGTTGCTACTGGAGCGTTCTGCACCAGTGACAATTGAGGAATATGCAGATCTTTGTTGGGCGACAGGCTTGCGGCGGGGACCGCACGAGACTCCTGCAGCAGCGCTTCCAGTGACACATGCAAGCGATCAAGGGCACCAGACTTATCAATCCACCATTCGGTGGACCACAGTCGAACCAACTTCCAGCCCAACCCTTTGAGAATTGCACTGCGGACTTTGTCGCGGTCTCTGGCTGTCGCAGCGCTGTGGTAGGTCGCGCCATCGCATTCGACACCGACAAGATAGTCACCTGGTCTATCTGGATGGACGATCCCCAAATCAATTCGAAAACGAGAGACACCAATCTGCGGCACCACTTGCCAGCCCTTACGTCGCAAACCTTGAGCGACCGCTTCTTCAAACGGCGAATCGTAGCCACCCACTGAACCCTGTACCGCTTCAGCCAGCGCCCTCGGCCCACGCTGCGCAAACTCAATAAAGTGTTTCAGATCACGCACGGCTCGTGCATTGGTACGGTTCAGGTCAACCATCGAAGAATCAAAAGACGAGAAGACCAGCATTTCCCTACGCGCACGTGTTATCGCGACATTCAAACGACGCCATCCACCTTCCTTATTCAGGGGGCCGAAGTTCATCGACATAACCTGAGCACCAGATTCCGTCGGACCATACCCAATACCCAGCATGATCAAATCACGTTCGTCACCTTGTACTGTCTCCAGATTTTTTACGACTACAGGTTCGGCAATATCATCCTGGAAAAATGGCTCAATCTGCGGAAATTGTTGCCGTGCTCTGTCCAACAGATCGGTAATAAGCCTTTGCTGATCGCTGTTAAGCGTGATGATCCCGATCGTATGACCCGCAGCGATAAAGGCTGGGTCCATCAAGCGCTTCACGGTTTCGGTAACGATGGCCTCGGCCTCTGCCTGATTGTGCCGGCCTTTACCCTTCGCATAAACACCGTCAACACGACGCCACTCCACAGCACTCGCCCGTGTTTCGGCAGCCGGGAACGTAATCAAGTTACTGTCGTAATAACGATGGTTGGAAAACGCAATCAAGCTTTCATGGCGACTACGGTAGTGCCAGCTGAGACTATGGCTCGGGATGCCCGCGCCGAGACACTCATCCAGAATGCTTTCCATATCCTCCGCCGTATCATCTTCTGAGGCGGACGCAGCGCGATTGAAAAAATTAGTAGGTGGCATCTGCCGAGGATCACCTGCGATTACCACCTGCTTGCCTCTCGCAATGGAGCCGATGGCGTCCCATGGGGCAATTTGCGAAGCCTCATCGAAGATGACCAAGTCAAAAAGGGCCAGATCTGTCGGTAGATATTGCGCAATCGAAAGCGGACTCATCAGCATACAAGGGGCAAGCTTGGACATTGCATCACCCATCTCGACTGCCAGTTGTCGTACTGGTTTATGGCGCCGAGATTTTAGCAGTTCATGTTTCAAAATACCAAAGCCGCCTTGCTTGCCGATCTCGTTTTTTGACGGGATCAAACCACACAGTTTTGCTCGGATGTATCGCACTGTGAGCTTGGACAAATCCTCATCAAGGCGAATAAATGCGTCAATGTCGCTTGCGTGTTCCGCGGGTACAAAGTTTCGCAACAACGGTTCTGCATCAATCGTCACCGTTGCAAACCAACGAGCGTAGGCCGTTTCGAAGGTATCAACAGTGCCACCTTCAGGTATCGCATTAGCCGCCAGTGCATCGCTTAAAGGTTGAAGCCCTGAGGCAATTGCCTCCTCTCTAACCCGGCACCAATCACACCAGGCTTTCAGCTTCGACTCCTGCCGGACGATGGCATTAGAGGCTTCTAGCAAGGACTCAATCGTCAGCTTGCCTTCAAATGGACGGTTGCCCAGTTCGTTGAATCGTTTAGTTGCTTGATTAAAGTAAGCCAGTGCATCCTTCAACTGATGAAGCGCCGAGGCAATGAACCCTCCTCCACCCAGTAATTCATTGGCTTTAACGACAAGCTTTTCAGTGGCCCCGCGCAATACAATCAGGTCCTCAGGGGACTCTGCCCTTGAGCTAATCATCGTCCGCAAGCGCTCGCCCAACTCACATGCAGCGGCCATGGCAGACACATTGCTGGACAGGCCGCTCCAGCCAGGCACAGAGCTCAAATCTGCAGATACACCCTCCAGAGAGATAAGCAAGCTGCGCATTTCGTTGAACTTGAGCAGATCCGACTCAACGTCTGGAAGACCAGCAGCACCACCAACGCTTGCCAAGTTTTTGGCCACCTTCTTCTTGCCGAAAGTAGCGAGTATCCAGAACTTACCGTTGGCTACCTCCCAGTCGTTTTTGAGCTGTTCAAGGTTGAGGGTGCGGCAAGCTTCTGGTGCGTATCGCAGAGATAGCGATTGTTCGATTTCTCGATATTCAGCTAGTAGCTGAATGGCTTTTTTGGCGGCGCTTATCTTCGCGCTCACATTCAGCGTAAAAACGAATGAAAGATCAACACCATGTGCATCAACCAGAACAGCGACGAACTGCGCAAGTTGCTCGATATCGTCGCTATGTGCGACCGCAAGTGGAAGGTCCGTTGCCTTCAACAAACTGGTGCTTGCGGCTTTAAGTCGTTCTATTGCACTAGGCAAATCACTGGCAGCAGCAACAATCGCCTCCTGCCACCCGTTCGACCAATCCGTAGGGGCCAAAAGTGAAAAGCCGACAGAAAGCTCTCGGGCGGCCTGACTATTTAGGTCAAGACGTCTAGCGATATCGCGCAGCAGAGCATAGGTATGCGCGTCGTGGGTTGTTCCTTCTGGCCATCCAAGACGCGGTAACGAGGAATTTCCATCCCGCACAACCCGGCCGATAGCCTGATGCACAGACAATCCATTGGGCGAACGGCGATGCAACAACTCAACAACTTCATTTAGTCGATTTCGCAGCTTATGCAGCTTCGCTGTTTCAACTGTCCATTCGTCTGCTGTCAGAGCATCACGCACGTCCCATGCACGTTCGAGTTGTTTGAGCACTTCCACTTTCGAGGTCTTGCTGGAGTGGAGCTCAAGGCAGAACTCGCCCAATCCTTTTTCTTCAAGTCGACGATAAACCACATCCAGAGCAGCCATCTTTTCAGCGACAAACAATACTCTGCGCCCTAAGGCGAGGTTGTGCGCAATCATATTGGCAATGGTTTGAGATTTACCGGTGCCGGGAGGTCCGTCGAGTACAAAGTCACAACCACTGGCCGATGCAACGACGGCTGCTAATTGGGAGGAGTCTGCCGGTAACGGTGTAAAAAGATCAGCCGGATTGACCTTCCTATCCAATTCATTGGGGTGAGGAAAGTCACCTGAGGTGGAATAACCTTCACCGCCAACACTCCTCTCGAGCAAGTGCTTGACCATGGGGCTTTTCAAAAGCTGTTCTGAGCGGGCCGCCAGATCCTGCCACATCAAGTATTTTGCAAAGGAAAAAGTCCCAAGCACAAGTTCCGTAGTGACTTCAAACCCCGGCACATCCCTTATCGCACGCCTGACAGTATTCCAGATACCTGCTACATCGATACCGCTTTCATCGGTCGGAAGCTCTCCTTCCAATCCTGGAATCACCAACTCGAAATCGTGCCGAAGCAACTCGAGCAATGTCAGGTTAAAGCGAGGTTCATCCTCAAGCAGGGTCATCGTCACACCCGACAAGGCACTTTTTCGATCAAGCTTTACCGGTAACAAAATCAGGGGAGCTGAATAGGTCTTCGAATCGTCTGCCGACTTTTTCCACTTTAGAAAGCCGAGAGCAAGAAACAGCGTGTTAGCGCCGCCCTCATCAAGATCGCTCCGGGCTTTGCGATAAAGCTCTATCAGCGCTACTTCAAGTTTGCTTTTCTCCAGCGTGGCCAGTACTTCACCTCGAGACAGAGCGCTCCGTGCATATTCATCGCGCAAACTTTCACGATTTTGCTGTTCATAAAGAGCGGCGTCTCTACCGCCTGCTTCTAGATCGGGTACCGAAACAATTCTGATGCGTTTACCACTGGCCAGTTGATCCTCCAACTCAGCAGGCTCGGGGCAAATCAAGCGAACGCCCTTTGCGCTATCAGGCAGGTGCAAGAGGCGGTTTCTAGTAGTCAGGTCCAGAAGCTTGCGCTGCCACAAGGTTAGCTTCCCAGCCGGAGAATCGGTTTCGGTAAGAATTTCAATGTCGAAACCAGGTAGCGAAGGCGCAATTTCCAACGCCTCTAGAGTTGCTTCCGAATCTTGAACAGTTTCCGATTTTGGCCCAGAGATCGACGTTGCCAAAGGTCGGATGCGTTGCATACGCGCCCGGTGTATATCAATGGCCATGATGAAATCTTCATCATTAATTTGCCGCTCTGCTGTACTTACTGCCTGACTGAAACTCGGCACAGGAAACCGCGTAGCAAGGGTGGTTTCAAATACGAGGGCTTCTTTCAGGTCAATACGCTTTCGTACAGCAGAAGCTTCGTCGGTAATGAGCTGGGAAAATTCTTGTGGTTGAAGCCAAACACCAACAAAAGCGTGGCCTTTGGTCAGTATCAAGAGAGCATTGAGCCCCGCCTGTTCTAGTGCTGCCGAAAAAAGCAATGCGGTGTCCAAGCAGGTTGCGACACCACCCTCCAGAATAAGCCCTGGTGTTCGGACCTTTTGCCCTTGGGTTTCAAAGCTTGCGGGTGGTAATGCATAACTTAATCTCAGACCACAGACTGCCGACCATATCGCGGAAGCCAGTTCCCACGTTAGGGTTCTGGATTTGCTTTCGTATCCGTTGATGCCATCTGGTTTACCAGCGCGACGTAAAACATCCGAAGCAGACTTAAGTATCCGATCAACGGCCGGATCATTGGGCATGGAAAACGCAGGAAGCAACTCCGGCATGGAGTTCACGCCGCCCCATTCGTTTTTTGCTAGAAGCTCAATCGGGAACGACTGGCTGTAGAGAATTTCTGCTTTGCAGCGGAGGCGCAGAACCAACGTTGCAGTCAGGCTTTCCGCAAGGTCTGCAAGATAGCCAGCATTCAGCGTCAAATTGCGCTCTGAAATATGCAGCGTCGAATCTTTGCTTAACCGGTCGAGCCGCCACGTCTTGCCTTCGAGGAAGGGAGGATCCGCCACAAGCTCCAGCTCAAGATCGTTATAATCTGCATCACCGTCATTGTGTACCATCAGCTCCCTTAGGACTGGCACAGCATTCTGGTGGGAAGCAAAGCCAATTTTATTGGCGATCACTCCCTCGATCTTGATGGTCATAAACCATTTCTCCGTGGTGAACTCGACGACGCGACTTTGAAAGACAGGCACAAATAGTGGGCATACTCACCGACATGCATGGATTTTGAAACTGCTTTTTTTACTATATGTGTAGTTGCGAAAGCTCCTACTCTTAAGGCTGTGCATTTATCGTAAGAATCAACACTGAAAGCTCGCAAGCGTAGGCCCCTTGGCCAGTTAAAAGTGAAGTCATCAATTCAGTACGCACTCTCCCTCAGGCGACTGCTTCGCAGTCGAGCGGGGGCAAGCCCCCTCGCCACAGAAGTAGCATCCGGCCGAAGGTTTTCGCCAGCCAACAAAAAACGGCCCGCAGGCCGTTTCTTGTAGTCTCATAGGGCGCGTGTAGAAACGCTCAATGGCAACAGGATTTTTCGATAATTGCGGCCCGAATTGTCAGGAGCTCTGAACAAAATAAACGGGACCGCTGAGTGTGGTGGCAACAATCTCGCACTGAGTTACTGCACATCCAACAAATCTCGCAACCCCACCAACTTATCCGGATTACGCATGATGAAAATCCGGTTCACCCGCCCCGCTTCGTCAAAACCAAAACTCAGCGATGCGACGAGTTCGCTGTCGGCTTTGATGATCACGCCTTGAGCGCCGTTGATTTGCGTGGGCAGCCATTCGTACGTCTGCCAGTAGGTGTGCAGCGACTGACCAATGAAATCCAGCACGCGGTTGATGCCGAACAGGGTTTCGCGGATGGCCGAGGCCTTGCCGCCGCCGTCGGCGCAGAGTTCGACGTCTTCGGCCAGCAGCGCGGTCAGGGACGCGGTTGAGCCGCTGGCGATGGCGCTGTGGAAGGCGTTCAGCAACTGGTTCTGACGCGCGGGTTCGGGTTGATAGCGGATTTGCCCGCTACCCAGACCGGCCTTGGCCCGGGACACCAACTTGCGGCAAGCCGCTTCCTGGCCCCCGATAACCTCCGCCACTTGGGCGTAATCCATATCGAAAATTTCGTAGAGCAGGTACGCGGCGCGCTCCTTGGGGGTCAGCCGTTCCAGCAAGAGCAGGAACGCGGTGGACAATGACGAGGCCAGTTCATGCAGGTGTTCGGGTGAATGCTGATGGGTGGTGTGAATCGGCTCCGGCAGCCAGGTGCCGATGTAATCGACCCGTGACTTGTGCGCCGAGCGCAACAGGTCGATGCAGTGCCGGGTGCAAGCGGTGGTGAGCCAGGCGGCTGGCGTGGTGATGGAGGCCCGGTCGGCCTCCAGCCACTTGATGAACAACTCTTGCACCACATCCTCGGCTTCGGTGCGCGAGCCGAGAATGCGATACGCCAGACCGAGCAAAAAGGGCCGGCGCTGCTCGAACACAGCGGCGGCGTTTTCAGCGGAGTTCATCAATCAGTGCCTCGACACCTGCAAACGGTTCCACAGGTTGATCATGCCGATCTCGGCCGTCAAGGCACCGATCTGAGCATCGTTGAAATGCTCGCGCAAGTCCCCGCGCAGGCTGGCGTAGTCGGTCTTTTCATCGAGCACAGTCAGGGCTTCGGTCCAAGCCAGCGCCGCGCGTTCGGCAGCGCTGAAATCGCTGACATGGCGCCAGACGATCAGGCGGTCCAGGCGCTCGTTGGTTTCATTGGCCTCACGCGCCTCACGGGTGTGCATCTTCACGCAGAAACCGCATTGGTTGATCTGCGAGGCACGCAGGTGCAGCAGGTGTTTGAGGGTCGGGTCCAGGTCATGGCTGTCGAGGGTGACATGGACTTGGGTCAGGCTTTCGAAAACCTGAGGAATGGACTGCAGCAGATTGACCGGTTGGGTGTTGGACGACATCGTGTTGCTCCGCTAATTGAGGGGTTCAACAGGATGACGATTGAGGATTCGGGTTTGTGACGTGGGGACTTTTTTTAACGCATAAAAGCGAAAGATCGCAGCCTTCGGCAGCTCCTACAGGGGTCGCGTACATCCATGGGTGTACGGCTCAATGCAGGAGCTGGCGAAGCCTGCGATCTTTTGATCTTCAGGCCGCAAGTTCTCCGCTGGCAATCGCATCCGAAGCCGCCAGCATCGCCCGCAACAACACCGCACACCCGGCAGCGAGGTCATCCGGCGTGGCGTTTTCGATTTCGTTGTGGCTGATGCCGCCTTCGCAGGGCACGAAGATCATCCCCGCCGGGCCGAGTTCGGCGAGGAAGATCGCGTCGTGCCCTGCCCCGCTGACGATGTCCATGTGCGACAAACCCAACCCTTGAGCGGCGCCGCGTACTGCTTCGACGCAACCCTTGTCGAAGTAAAGCGGCGGGAAGTCGGCGGTGGGAGTCAATTCGAAGGTCAGGCCGTGTTCTTCGCAGGTGGTTTCGATGACTTCGCGAACTTCGGCGATCATTGAATCGAGTCGCGCCGGTTCCAGATGACGGAAGTCCAGGGTCATGCGCACTTCGCCGGGAATCACATTGCGTGAGCCGGGGTAGGCTTGCAGGCAGCCGACAGTGCCGCAGGCGTGGGGTTGATGGCCGAGGGCGGCGCGATTGACCGCGCCGACGATCACTGAGGCGCCGACCAGAGCATCCTTGCGCAGGTGCATTGGTGTCGGGCCGGCGTGGGCTTCGACGCCGCGCAATTTCAGGTCGAACCATTTCTGCCCGAGGGCGCCCATGACCACGCCGATGGTTTTGCGCTCGTCCTCAAGAATCGGGCCTTGCTCGATGTGGGCTTCGAAATAGGCGCCGACGGCGTGGCCACTGACTTTGCGCGGGCCGGCATAGCCAATGGCATTCAGGGCTTCGCCGACGGTCACGCCCTCGGCATCGACCTTGGCCAGGGTTTCTTCGAGGGTGAATTTTTCCGCGAACACACCGGAGCCCATCATGCACGGGGCGAAGCGCGAGCCTTCTTCGTTGGTCCAGACCACCACTTCCAGCGGCGCTTCGGTTTCCACGCCCAGGTCATTGAGGGTGCGCAAGACTTCGACCCCGGCCAGCACGCCGAAGCAGCCGTCGAACTTGCCACCGGTGGGTTGAGTGTCGATGTGGCTGCCGGTCATCACCGGCGGCAGGTTCGGGTTGCGCCCCGGACGGCGGGCGAAGATGTTGCCGACAGCGTCGATACTGACGGTGCAGCCGGCTTCCTCGCACCAGTTCACGAAGATGTCCCGGGCCTGGCGGTCGAGGTCGGTCAGGGCCAGTCGGCAGACGCCGCCCTTGACCGTGGCACCGAGTTTGGCCAGGTCCATGAGCGACTGCCACAGACGGTCGCGGTTGATGTGCTGATGGGTGGACTGCAGAACGTCTATGGCAGCGTTCATGGTGATCTCCTCAGGCAGTTGTTATAGGTTTCTTCATGAAAATTTGTGGTTATTGTGAGGCCGCCATCGCGAGCAGGCTCGCTCCCACAGTTGAAATGCATTCCCTTGTAGGAGCTGCCGAAGGCTGCGATCTTTTGATCTTGCTCTCCGGCGGCCCCGAAAAGATCGCAGCCTTCGGCAGCTCCCACAGTTGAGATGCATTCCCCTGTGGGAGCGAGCCTGCTCGCGATGAGGCCATCCCTCACACCGCAGTTTTCACAGCAGTAGGACTCGGCCGCATCACACTCAACCCGTAATAAATCAGCCCACCAAGGGCCGAGCCGGTGAACCAGCCGTAGCTGTAGAACCAGCTGAACGCATCGCTGCCCAGCGACAGCAGCGTCAATGCCACCGGCACGCCGAACGCGATAAAACCGAACCAGTGCCACGCCGGGTAAACGTCATCGCGGTAGAGACCCGCCAGATCCAGCTGCTGTTTCTTGATCAGGAAATAGTCCACCACCATGATCCCGGCGATCGGCCCCAACAGACTCGAATAGCCCAGCAACCAGTTGGAATACACCGTCTCCAGGCTCAAATCCGAAACGATCAGCCCCAGCTTTTTCAACAATTCATGAGCCATCAGCGCCAAGCCGACCAGCCCCGTGAGGATCACCGCTTTGGTGCGGTTGATGATCTTGGGCGCAACGTTCTGGAAGTCGTTGGTCGGCGAAACGATGTTGGCCGCGGTGTTTGTGGACAACGTGGCGATGATGATCAGCGCCATGGCCAGGGCGACCCAGACCGGGCTCTGGATATGGCCGATCAGGGTGACCGGATCGGAAACAGTGACGCCCACCAGTTTTACCGAAGCGGCCGTCATCACCACGCCGAGGGAGGCGAACAGGAACATGGTCAGGGGCAAGCCGATAATCTGCCCGATAATCTGATCCTTCTGGCTTCTCGCGTAGCGACTGAAGTCCGGAATATTCAGCGACAAGGTGGCCCAGAAGCCAACCATGGCGGTCAGCCCGGCGGCAAAGTAACTGACCACGCTGGCCCCTTCCGGACGCTTGGCCGGGATCGCCATCAATTCGCTCATCGATACGTTCGGCATCGCCCACATCAGCAGCCCCACGCCGACCAGTACCAGTAACGGTGCGGACAGTGTTTCCAGCCATTTGATCGAGTCCGCGCCGCGAATCACCACCCACAGGTTCAAGGCCCAGAACACCATGAAGCCGATCACTTCACCGGTGCCGCCGAGGGCTTTCCAGTCATCGAACACCGACCCGAGAAACAGGTGAATCGCCAACCCGCCAAACATGGTCTGGATGCCGAACCAGCCACACGCTACCAGGGCACGGATCAGGCATGGAATGTTGGAACCGAGGATGCCGAAGGACGAACGCAGCAACACCGGGAATGGGATGCCGTACTTGGTGCCGGGGAAGGCGTTCAGGGTCAGTGGAATCAGCACGATAATGTTGGCGAACAGAATCGCCAGCAGCGCTTCGCCGACGGTCAGCCCGAAATAAGCGGTGAGCACGCCGCCGAGGGTATAGGTCGGCACGCAGATCGCCATGCCGACCCATAACGCGGTGATGTGCCATTTGTTCCAGGTTCGTTCATGCACCTTGGTTGGTGCCATGTCGTGGTTGTAACGGGGACTGTCAAGGACATCGCTGCCGGCTTCTAGCTCAAACAAGCCGTCGCGCTCGGTCACTTGCGATCTGATCTGTTGCATGGCCGCTCCACTGTTCTTTTGATTATTTTTGCTCATCAGGGGCTGGCGCGAGACGCGCGAGCCGGACGATGGCCGGAGAAACTGACAACTTTTACGGACCGGCCAAGGTGTCAGCGGCGGCATCAATAAACGTGCCGGGTACCCCGCTTACGCATCGGGCAGTGCCATAAAATTTCGCTAACCAACTGATATTGATCAGCTTTATTTATCCAACTATTGAATCCGCGGTGAGTTGCGATGCCACTCAGGCCGAATGTCAGGCAAGTTGTCCGAACAGTCAGGACTCAATCTGGTGCGTCGATCTTTTTTGAAAGACTGCGCCTCAACCATAGACCATCTACAAGCGGCTGATTTCACATAGAAAATCTCGTCTATTTTTGGAACCTGTCAAGTGCGTCAAAATGGTGAGAGGCCTCACCATTTTGGTGATTTTCAGTTTTAATCGTTATTTATCAATCAGTTAAAACAGTCATAAGCTTATAAAAAATATTCTTGCTCAATCCGTAAACTGCAGCTAGCGTCTATTCTTGACAGCGCTGACAGGAATACACCGATTGGCGTCTGCTTCATATAAAACATTTAGAACCGGCATCAGTCGGTCAATGCCTGCGAGGAACTCGGAATGTCTCTGTTGATCCGTGGCGCCACCGTTATTACCCATGATGAAAGTTATCGCGCCGACGTCTATTGCGCCGAGGGCGTGATCAAAGCCATCGGTGAAAACCTTGATGTTCCCGCCGATGCCGAAGTGCTCGACGGCAGCGGCCAATACCTGATGCCCGGCGGCATCGACCCGCACACTCATATGCAGTTGCCCTTCATGGGTACGGTGGCCAGCGAAGACTTCTTCAGCGGCACCGCGGCGGGGCTTGCCGGCGGCACCACCTCGATCATCGACTTCGTGATTCCCAACCCGCAGCAATCGTTGATGGAGGCATTTCATCAATGGCGCGGCTGGGCCGAGAAGTCGGCGTCGGACTACGGTTTCCACGTCGCCATTACCTGGTGGAGCGAGCAGGTCCGCGAAGAAATGGCTGAGCTGGTGAGCCATCACGGGGTCAACAGCTTCAAGCATTTCATGGCCTACAAGAACGCGATCATGGCTGCCGACGATACGCTGGTGGCGAGTTTCGAGCGGTGTCTGGAATTGGGCGCAGTGCCCACCGTGCATGCGGAAAACGGCGAGCTGGTCTATCACCTGCAACGCAAGTTGATGGCCCAGGGCATGACCGGGCCGGAAGCGCACCCGCTGTCGCGACCTTCGCAGGTGGAAGGTGAAGCCGCGAGCCGGGCGATCCGTATTGCCGAAACCCTCGGCACGCCGCTGTACCTGGTCCACGTCTCGACCAAGGAAGCCCTCGACGAAATCACCTATGCCCGCAGCAAGGGTCAACAGGTCTACGGCGAAGTGCTGGCCGGGCATTTGCTGCTGGACGACAGCGTTTACCAACACCCGGACTGGCAGACCGCCGCCGGTTACGTAATGAGCCCGCCCTTCCGTCCTCACGGCCATCAGGAAGCCCTTTGGCATGGCTTGCAATCAGGCAACCTGCACACCACCGCCACCGACCACTGCTGCTTCTGCGCCGAGCAAAAAGCCGCCGGCCGTGACGACTTCAGCAAGATTCCCAACGGCACCGCCGGCATCGAAGACCGCATGGCAGTGCTCTGGGATGAAGGGGTGAACACCGGGCGCTTGTCGATGCAACATTTCGTTGCCCTCACCTCCACCAACACCGCGAAGATCTTCAACCTCTATCCGCGCAAGGGTGCGATTCGTGTGGGCGCTGATGCCGATCTGGTGCTGTGGGATCCGGAAGGCACGCGGACGATTTCAGCCAAGACCCATCACCAGCAAGTCGACTTCAACATCTTCGAAGGCAAGACCGTGCGCGGCGTGCCGAGCCACACCGTCAGCCAGGGCCGAGTGGTGTGGGCCGATGGTGATTTGCGGGCCGAGCGTGGTGCCGGTCGGTATGTCGAACGGCCGGCGTATCCGGCGGTGTTCGATTTGCTGAGCAAGCGGGCTGAATTGTGCAGGCCGGTTGCTGTGAAACGCTGAAATCGAGGCCTTCGGCCTTCGCGAGCAAGCCCGCTCCCACAAGGGAACGCATTCCAAATGTGGGAGCGGGCTTGCTCGCGAAGGCGGCAGTCCTGACAACACAAAAACCAATGCCCACCAGAGGCAATACCTCAAATAACCGTGAGGCCAACACCGTGATCAAGACCCTGAACCACCTCCCGCATCCCCATGAGGACGCGGCCGCCCTCGCCGGCCACTTCACCGATCTGGCGCCGCCGCTCAACGACCGTCAGGCGCATCTGGAAGCCTCGCGCTGCCTGTATTGCTACGACGCGCCGTGCGTGAATGCCTGTCCGAGTGACATCGACATTCCGTCGTTCATCCGCAATATCCATCAGGAAAACGTTCAGGGCGCCGCGCAGAAAATCCTCTCGGCGAACATCCTCGGCGGCAGTTGCGCCCGGGTCTGCCCGACGGAGATTCTTTGCCAGCAAGCCTGCGTGCGCAACAACGCCCAAGAATGCGCGCCGGTGCTGATCGGCCTGTTGCAACGCTACGCCGTGGACAACGCACACTTCAGCGAACACCCGTTCCAACGCGCCGCCGCAACTGGCAAGCGCATCGCTGTGGTGGGTGCCGGTCCGGCCGGTTTGTCCTGCGCGCACCGCAGTGCCATGCACGGCCATGACGTGGTGATTTTCGAGGCGCGGGAAAAGGCTGGTGGACTCAACGAATACGGGATCGCCAAGTACAAACTGGTGGACGATTACGCGCAGAAGGAGCTTGAATTCCTGATGGGGATTGGCGGGATCGAAATTCGTCACGGGCAGAAGCTCGGCGACAACCTGACCCTCAGCGAACTGCATCAGCAATTCGATGCGGTGTTCCTCGGCCTCGGTCTGGCCGCCAGCAAACAGCTGGGTCTGGCCCACGAGGATGCCCCCGGCCTGCTTGCCGCCACCGACTACATCCGCGAACTGCGCCAGGCCGATGACCTGACGCAACTGCCGCTGGCCGAGCGCTGCATCGTCCTTGGTGCCGGCAACACCGCCATCGACATGGCCGTGCAAATGGCTCGCCTCGGCGCTCGCGACGTCAATCTTGTGTACCGCCGCGGCGTCGAGGACATGGGCGCCACCGGTCACGAACAGGACATCGCCAAGGCCAATCAGGTGCGTCTGCTGACCTGGGCTCAACCGCAAGAAGTGCTGCTCGACGATAAGGGCAAGGTGCGCGGCATGCGCTTCGCCCGCACCCGGTTGGTGGATGGTCGCCTGCAAACCACTGGCGAAACCTTTGAACTGGCCGCCGACGCGATCTTCAAAGCCATAGGCCAAGCCTTCGACAACAGCACCCTCGCCGATCCGCTGGCCCGTGAACTCAAGCGTCAGGGCGACCGCATCCTCGTCGACGAACAGCTGCGTACCAGCATTCCCGGGGTGTATGCCGGTGGCGATTGCACCAGCCTCGATCAGGACCTCACCGTGCAAGCCGTGCAGCACGGCAAGCTGGCCGCCGAGGCCATCAACGCTCAACTCATGCTCAACGTGGAGGCTGCGTAAATGGCCGATCTCTCGATTTTTTTCGCCGGCATCAAAGCCCCCAATCCGTTCTGGCTGGCTTCCGCGCCGCCGACCGACAAAGCCTACAACGTGGTTCGCGCGTTCGAGGCAGGCTGGGGCGGCGTGGTCTGGAAAACCCTGGGTGAAGACCCGGCGGCGGTCAACGTGTCGTCGCGTTACTCGGCGCACTTCGGGGCTAATCGGGAGGTGCTTGGTTTTAACAACATTGAACTGATCACCGACCGTTCGCTGGAAATCAACCTGCGTGAAATTACCCAGGTCAAAAAGGACTGGCCGGACCGCGCGCTGATCGTGTCGCTGATGGTGCCCTGCGTCGAAGAGTCGTGGAAAAACATCCTGCCGCTGGTGGAAGCCACCGGGGCCGATGGCATCGAGTTGAATTTCGGCTGCCCCCACGGCATGCCGGAACGGGGCATGGGCGCGGCGGTCGGCCAGGTGCCGGAATACGTCGAACAGGTCACCCGCTGGTGCAAGACCTATTGCTCGCTGCCGGTGATCGTCAAGCTCACGCCGAACATCACCGACATCCGCGTCGCCGCCCGTGCCGCTTACCGGGGCGGGGCTGATGCGGTGTCGTTGATCAACACCATCAACTCGATCACCAGCGTCAACCTGGAACGCATGGTCGCCAATCCCGCCGTCGGCAGCCAAAGCACCCATGGCGGTTATTGCGGTTCGGCGGTGAAGCCGATTGCGTTGAACATGGTCGCCGAAATCGCCCGCGATCCGCAGACCCAGGGCTTGCCGATCTGTGGCATTGGCGGGATTGGCAGTTGGCGCGATGCGGCGGAATTCATTGCCCTGGGCAGCGGCGCGGTGCAGGTATGCACGGCAGCAATGCTGCATGGTTTCCGGATTGTCGAGGAGATGAAGGACGGTTTATCACGCTGGATGGACAGTCAGGGCTACGCCAGCGTCTCGGAATTTTCCGGGCGGGCGGTGGGCAATACCACGGACTGGAAGTACCTGGACATCAACTATCAGGTGATTGCGAAGATTGATCAGGCGGCGTGCATCGGTTGCGGTCGTTGTCACATCGCTTGCGAAGACACCTCGCACCAGGCGATTGCGAGCCTTAAGCAGGCGGACGGGACGCATAAATATGAAGTGATTGATGATGAGTGCGTGGGGTGCAACCTGTGTCAGATCACCTGCCCGGTGCAGGATTGCATCGAAATGGTGCCGATGGATACCGGCAAGCCGTTTCTGGATTGGAACCATGATCCGAGGAATCCGTACCATGTCGCGGTCTGAACTCAGCGGCGCCTGAACTGACGCCTTCGCGAGCAAGCCCGCTCCCACAGTGGATCAACTTCGCGCACAAATCCTGTGTTCGCTAGAGATTTAATGTGGGAGCGGGCTTGCTCGCGAAGAGGCCAGCTGCTGCGCCGCAAACCTCAAGGCTCCAACCCGATCCCGCGCAATATCACGCTGGTCACCGTCTGAACCGCCCGCTCGAACTGCATGTCCGACAACGGCTGGTGATCATTAAGAATATTCACCTGGTGATCAAAGTCGGCGTAATGCTGGGTCGAGGCCCAGATCATGTACAGCAGGCTGGAAGGCTCCACCGGCAGGATGCGTTTGTCCTCCACCCACTGGCGAATTTTCGCTTCTTTCATCTTGGCCCAGTCGTACAGGCTGGCGTCCAGTTTCTCACCCAGTGTCGGCGCACCGTGGATGATTTCGTTGGCCCAGACTTTCGAGCCGTAAGGGCGACTGCGGGAATGGTTCATCTTGGCGCGGATATAGCTGCTGAGCACCACTCGCGGGTCGTCGAACATCTCGAAGCACAGGGCGTCCTGCTTCCAGACCTCCAGCAAACCCAGCAACACCGCGCTGTACAGCTCGCTCTTGGTGCTGAAGTAGTAATGCAGGTTGGAACGCGGCAATTGCACTTCGGCGGCGATGTCAGCCATGGCGGTGCTGCCGAAACCTTTTTCGGCGAAGACTTTTTCGGCCCCCAGCAGAATCTTTTCGACGTTACTGCGACGAATCTCGATCTTGTGATTGCCCATGAGGGCTCCCTGACAACAGCGTTGATCAAGACTAGCATCCGCTCTGGATCGGGGCGACAGGGGAAAACGAAACTTCGTACGGTGGTCTTGTGGCAGGTAAACTGGCCGCCTCTTTGAACCTGCCTCCGAGGTCTTCACGATGCTGCTCAAGAACGCCCTGACCACCACCGCCCTTCTCGGCTCGTTGCTCGCCGCCTCATCGGTGTTTGCCCACGCGCACCTGAAAAGCCAGACCCCGGCGGCCGACAGCACCGTCAGCGCGCCCTCGGAGCTGCGCCTGAAGTTTTCCGAAGGGGTTGAAGCGACGTTCACCAAAGTGACGATCAGCAAAGACGGTGCCGACATCCCGGTAAAAAACCTCGCCACCGAAGGCAGCGACAAGAAAACCCTGATCGTCACCCCTGCCGTGCCGTTGGCCGCTGGCGATTACAAAGTCGAATGGCACGCCGTGTCGGTCGACACCCATAAAAGTGAAGGCGCCTATCGCTTCAAGGTCGGTCAGTAATTCATGACCGATGCGCTGGTGCTGTGCCGCTTTCTGCATTTCACCGTGGTGCTGATGCTGTTCGGGGCCTGGGTGTTCAGGCCTCTGCTGTTGGGCCGTGAAACCGCGTGGCTGGATCCATCTCTGGCGCGTGTGACCCGCTGGCTTACCGCTGTAGCGTTAATCAGTGGCGTCGGCTGGTTGCTGCTGATCACCGCCAGCATGGCCGGCTCCGCGGACGCGGCACTTGATCCGGCGACGCTAGGCCTGGTGCTGAGCAATACCTTTTTCGGTCAGGTCTGGCGTTGGCATCTGCTGCTCAATCTGTTGCTCATGGCCCTGCTGCTGACGCCCTGGCGTTCCAGTTCGCTTTGGCGCATCAGCCTTTCGAGCTTGCTGCTGGCGACGCTGGCCCCGGTCGGTCATGGCGCCATGCTCGATGGCCTGCAAGGCCAGTTGCTGATTCTTAACCAGATCATTCACCTGGCGTGCGTCGGCGCCTGGCTGGGTGGGTTGATGCTGTTGGTGATGATCCTGCGCCAACCGGCCGATCATCCCTTGAGCGCGATATTGCAACGCTTCAGCGGGATCGGTTACGCCTTGGTGGCGGGGCTGGTGATGACCGGGCTGATCAACGTGCGGGTATTGACCGGCGTGTTCTGGCCGACGCCGTTGCTGTCCGGGTTTGCGCTGATCCTGCTGATCAAGGTTGTGCTGGTGATCGGGATGCTGGGGTTGGCGCTGTTCAATCGGCGGCGGGTCAAGGATTGCCAGCAGCGCCCGGACCTGTTGCGTGCCAGCGTCGTGCTGGAGTGGTTGCTGGGGATTGGCGCGGTGGCAGCGGTTTCGCTACTGGGCACCATGCCGCCGATGACTACTGCCTGAACACACCTCCAATGTGGGAGCCCTGTGGCGAGGGGGCTTGCCCCCGTTTGAGTGCGTAGCGCTCACAAGATTTTTGCTACAACAGACATTTTGGGGCTGCTTCGCAGCCCAACGGGGGCAAGCCCCCTCGCCACAGGTCGCTCCTACAAGGACCGTGTCAATCAGGGGTGATCGCGGCAGCGGTATCAATACTCACCACCACCGACATCCCCGGCAGCAACCGCTCGCTCTGTTCCTGATCGGCATCGACGGTGATCCGCACCGGCACCCGCTGGGCGATCTTGACGAAGTTGCCGGTGGCATTATCGGCCTGGAGCAAACTGAACTCGGACCCTGTGGCCGGCGAAATCCGCTGTACCCGTCCGTGGAATTGACGATGGCTCAGCGCATCGACCGTGAAGCTCACCGGTTGGCCGACCCGCACGTTGTCCATCTGGGTTTCCTTCATGTTGGCGATCACCCACAACTGGTTCGGCACCAGCGCCATCAGCTGCGCCCCGGAGTTCACGTAGGCGCCAAGGCGCACACCGATCTGCCCGAGTTGCCCATCGCGCGGCGCCACCACGCGGGTGTTCGACAGGTCGATCCGTGCCAGTTGCACCGCCGCTTCAGCATTGGCCACCGCCGCTTCCAGCGAGCCGCGATTGACGATCACCGTTTGCAGATCCTGCCGGGAGATTTCCAGATTAGCCTGGGCCTGCGCCACGGCGGCAATGGTCTGGGCATTGGCGGCCAGGGTCACGTCCAGTTCGCGTTTCGACACCGAACCATCGCTGACCAGCTCCTTGTTACGACGCAAATCCGCTTCACTTTTGCGCAACTGCGCCTGGGCGTCGGCGACGGCGGCCTGACGCAACTTGATGGTCGCTTCGGCGCTGTTGCGTTGCTGCACCACGTTGGCCAGCGCGGCTTTCTCCACCGCCAATTGCGCCAGGGATTGATCGAGGCGCTGCTTGTAGATGCGGTCGTCGAGGCGCACCAGCAAATCCCCGGCCTTCACAAACTGAAAATCCTGCACCGGCACTTCGTACACGTAACCGCTGAGCTGCGGGCCAATGATCGTCACTTGGCCCCGCACCAGTGCGTTTTCCGTGGTCTCGACCGCGCTACTGAACGGCGGCAGTTGCCAGGCGTACAACACGATCAGCACGCCGACGATGGCAATCGCCGCAAAGCCCAAGGACGAGATGATCCGCACCCGCAGCGAACGCGGTTCGGTGCCCGGCGAGGATGGCGGCGTTACGCCCTCGGGGGTGGCGGCAATGGCGTTGGTGGTCGGTTCGGTCATGGAGAAGTGGCACCGCTGGGTTGTACGGTTGGAGTGGCAGGCGCCGGGGCGACAGTTTGGGTGGTGCTCATCAGCCACAGGGCGCGAATGGAGATCCAGATCATGGTCAGCACCGCGATCACGGCAATCAGCATGAACACATCGTTATAGGCTAGAACATTGGCCTCGCGGGTGGCCGCGGCGGCCAGGCTGCGAATGCCCTGCAGGTTGCGCAGGCTCGGGTCGGCGATCACCGAGCCGACCGCGTTGCCACCGCTCTGTACCCGCGCAGCCACACGCGGATCAAGCAGGGTCAGCTGCTCGACGATGTGGCTGGAGTGGAACTTCTCGCGCACGATCTGGAACGTCCCCAGCAATGCCGCGCCAATCAGGCCACCGAGGTTCTGGCAAATACCGAACAGCACCGAGAAACTTACCAGGTTACGGGGGCTGGACAGCACGTTGCGCATGCCGTAGACCATGGTCGGCCCGAGAAAAAACGTCCCGCCGAAGGCCAGCAGGAACTGGCTGAAATACAAGTTTTCCGGACGGGTCAGGTTGTTCGAATAGCTGTCCATCACCGAGCCGACCGCCATCAGCGCGAGAGAGATGTTCAGCGGCATGATCAGGTGTTTGGGATCGATGGTCAGGGCACTGGTGGCCAGACCGGCAATGCTGCCGATCAACATCACCACATACAGACTGTGCAGTTGCTGACTGCTCATGTTCAGCGTCTGCATGAACCCCACCGCGCCGGTGGATTGTTCCGACGTCACCATTCGGATCAGAATCACCGCCAAGGCCAGGCGAATCATCGCCCCGCTGCCGAGCCAGCGGGTCATCAGCATCGGGTTGCTGCGGTTGTGCTCGATGGCCAGGCCCGTGAGGATCAACACGATCGAGGCCGCCGAGGCCACGCCGATCCACTGCGCTTCGAGCCACCAGTCGATCCGCCCCAAGGACAGCACCGCGCAAAGCAAGGCCACGCCGCTGGCAAGGATGGCGAAGGTCAGGAAGTCGAGTTTTTCGAAGGTCTTGAAGCGATCACCCGGCGGCAATTTCAGCAGGAATACGCAGCCCAGGGACAACAGCGCCATGCCCAGTTCGAACAGATACAAGCCGCGCCATTCGGCGATTTGCAGCAGGTCTTCGGAGAACAACCGCGCCATCGGCAACGCCAGTTGTGAGGTGCCGAGGCCCAACACCAGCGCCTTCATCCGCCATTTCGCCGGGAAGGCCTGGATCATGTAATACAGGCCCAGCGAACTCAGCGCCGCGCCGACCATGCCGTGGGCCGCGCGCACGGCAATCGCCGAACTCAGGTCGTTGACGAACAAATGGCCGAAGGTCACCAGGGCATAGAGCATCAGGAATACTTCGGTGAACGCCCGCAAGCCGAACTGCTGGCGAAACTTCACCAGCAGCAGGTTCATCGATACGTTGGTCATCACATAGGCCGCCGGCAACCAGGCCATCTCGGCGGTGGTCGCCCCCAACGCGCCTTGCAGGTAAGGCAGGTTGGCGATCACCAGCGAGTTGCCGAGGCCGCCGGTCAATGCCACCAGCAAACCCACCAACGCATAGGCCAGCCGTCTGGGGTTGGAGTGCAATGGCGTCGAAGGCGAACCGGGCAGGCTGGGGCGCTCGTGAGGCTGCCAGTTGCGCGGGGTGTAGTGATCCATTCAATGGCCTTGTTTCGGGAAGGTTGTCAGTTTGCCGGAAAATCTCAGCCGAAACACAAAACCCTTGTGGGAGCGAGCCTGCTCGCGATGGCGGATTGTCAGCTGATATCAATGTTGAATGTCAGACCGCTATCGCGAGCAGGCTCGCTCCCACAAGGGGACGATGTGATCGTACAACTTGTGATTGACATTCGTGCAAAGCCTCGCAAATAATCGCCGCCAATGTTGTACGACGACGTATAACAAAAAATAAAAATAACAAAAAACCAGGGAGCGTTACTGTGAGCAGACTCGCCCGCAATTCCTTCACCAGCACCCCTCACCCCACCTTCGCCCGTCGCCATACCCTCAGTTTGATCGGTTGCAGCAGCCTGGCCCTCGCCCTGCCCATGACCAGCCAGGCCGAAGGTTTCGTCGATGACGCCAAGGCCACGCTGAACCTGCGTAACGCCTACATCAATCGCAACTTCACCAATCCGAACAACGCCCAAGGCAAGGCTGAAGAGTGGACGCAAAACTTCATCCTCGACGCTAAATCCGGCTTCACCCAGGGCCCCGTCGGTTTCGGCATGGATGTGCTCGGTATGTACTCGCAGAAACTCGACGGCGGTAAGGGTACGGGCGGCACGCAGTTGCTGCCGATCCATGATGACGGTCGCCCCGCGGACAATTTCGGTCGTCTGGGCGTGGCGCTGAAAGCCAAGGTGTCGAAAACCGAATTGAAGGTCGGGGAATGGATGCCGGTGCTGCCGATCCTGCGCTCCGATGATGGTCGCTCGCTGCCGCAAACCTTCCGCGGCGGCCAGGTCACCTCCACCGAGCTCAGCGGCCTGACGCTCTACGGCGGCCAGTTCCGCGGCAACAGCCCGCGCAATGACGCGAGCATGGAAGACATGTCGATGAACGGCAGAGGCGCGTTCACCTCCGACCGCTTCAACTTCGGCGGCGGCGAGTATGCGTTCAATGAAAAACGCACTCAGGTCGGCGTCTGGTACGCGGAACTCAGCGACATTTATCAGCAGCAGTATTTCAACCTGAGCCACAGCCAGCCCATGGGCGATTGGACCCTGGGGGCCAACCTCGGTTACTTCATCGGCAAGGAAGACGGCAGTGCGCTGGCCGGCGATCTCGACAACAAAACCGCGTTCGCCCTGCTCTCGGCCAAATACGGCGGCAACACCTTCTATGTCGGCCTGCAAAAACTCAGCGGCGACAACGCCTGGATGCGTGTCAACGGCACCAGCGGCGGCACGCTGGCCAACGACAGTTACAACGCCAGTTATGACAACGCCAAGGAACGCTCCTGGCAGGTGCGTCACGACTACAACTTCGTCGCCCTCGGCATCCCCGGCCTGACGCTGATGAACCGCTACATCAGCGGCGATAACGTACACACCGGCGCGATCACCAACGGCAAGGAATGGGGCCGCGAATCGGAACTGGCCTACACCGTGCAAAGCGGCGCGCTAAAGAACCTCAACGTCAAATGGCGCAACGCGACCATCCGCCGCGATTTCAGCACCAACGAATTTGATGAGAACAGGATCTTTATCAGTTACCCGATTTCGTTGTTGTAAGGCGCAGATCTTCTGCAGGCAGGATACCCCCTTGTGGCGAGGGAGCTTGCTCCCGCTGGAGTGCGAAGCGCTCCCAATCCGATCACTGAATGTTCCTGAACTTCTGGATGGGGGCTGCTTCGCAGCCCAGCGGGAGCAAGCTCCCTCGCCACAGGTCAGTGAACTCATTGGATGAACATGACCCTCCGTCAATTTCAACCAAAGTGGCGTTGACAAGCACCGGAAAGCCTAACAATACTTCGTCCAAGTCATACGACAACCTACAACAAACCCAATAACTACAATTTTCTGTTCAGGGATTTACATGACGACCACATCCCCATTCAATCGCCTGCTCCTGACCGGCGCCGCCGGTGGCCTCGGTAAAGTCCTGCGCGAACGCCTGCGACCTTACGCCAACGTACTCCGTCTGTCGGACATCGCCGACATGGCGCCAGCCATTGATGATCGCGAAGAAGTCGTGCCCTGCGACCTCGCCGACAAGCAAGCAGTACATCAACTGGTCGAAGGCGTGGATGCGATCCTGCACTTCGGCGGCGTGTCGGTGGAGCGTCCGTTCGAAGAGATCCTCGGCGCCAACATCTGCGGCGTGTTTCATATCTACGAAGCGGCCCGTCGCCATGGCGTGAAGCGGGTGATCTTCGCCAGTTCCAACCACGTCATCGGCTTTTACAAGCAGGACGAAGCCCTCGACGCCCACTCCCCTCGCCGCCCGGACAGCTATTACGGTTTGTCCAAGTCCTACGGCGAAGACATGGCCAGTTTCTACTTCGATCGCTATGGCATCGAAACCGTCAGCATCCGCATCGGCTCCTCGTTCCCGGAACCACAGAACCGCCGAATGATGAGCACCTGGCTGAGCTTCGACGACCTGACCCAACTGCTCGAACGCGCGCTGTACACCCCGAATGTCGGCCACACCGTGGTGTACGGCATGTCCGACAACAAGAGCATCTGGTGGGACAACCGATTCGCGGCGCACCTGGGTTATGCGCCCCAGGACACGTCCGAAGTCTTCCGCGAAAAAGTCGAAGCCCAACCAATGCCCGCCGAAGATGATCCGGCCCGGGTTTATCAGGGTGGCGCCTTTGTCGCGGCCGGGCCGTTCGGCGACTGAGCCCTCGCCAATCCCCACATAACAAAGCCAAGGGAATGCGTTGCCATGCAAGCCGAATTGATTGTCGATGCCCGCAATGCGGTCGGTGAAAGCCCGGTGTGGGTCCCCGAGGAAAACGCCCTGTACTGGGTCGATATTCCGGCCGGTGGATTACAGCGCTGGAATGCCGACAGCGGGCACGTTCACGCCTGGAAAGCCCCGCAAATGCTTGCCTGCATCGCTCGTCACAGCGCGGGTGGCTGGGTCGCCGGCATGGAAAGCGGATTTTTTCACCTGCACCCGCACAACGATGGCAGCCTCGACAGCGAACTGCTGGCCCACGTCGATCACGCCCGCCCCAACATGCGCCTGAACGATGGCCGCTGTGATCGTCAGGGCCGTTTTTGGGCCGGCAGCATGGTGCTGAACATGGGCGCCAACGCCGCCGACGGCACGCTCTATCGCTACAGTGCCGGACAACGCGGGCCGCTCGACGCCCGGCTCAGCGGTTTCATCGTGCCCAACGGCCTGGGCTTCAGCCCGGACGGCAAGACCATGTACCTCTCGGATTCGCACCCGAATGTGCAGCAGATCTGGGCTTTCGATTACGACATCGATAGCGGCACGCCGTCCAACCGTCGGCTGTTTGTCGACATGCATCACTTCCTTGGCCGCCCCGATGGCGCGGCAGTGGATGCCGAAGGTTGTTATTGGATCTGCGCCAACGACGCCGGGCTGATTCACCGTTTCACCCCTGATGGCCGACTGGATCGTTCGCTCCCCGTGCCGGTGAAGAAACCGACCATGTGCGCCTTCGGTGGCAGCCAGCTCGACACTCTGTTTGTGACCTCGATCCGCCCCGCTGACGACCATGACGAACAGTCGCTGGCCGGCGGCGTGTTCGCTCTTAACCCCGGTGTCAAAGGCTTGCCGGAACCGGTGTTCAACGAATGGCTTTAACCCCGCCTGCTGCATCGCTGTGCCTTGAATAAAAAAAACAACAAGACTGGAGACGCACCCCATGGACTTCAAACGCACCTTGCTCGCCGCCGCACTTCCCATCACCGCAGCGCTCACCTTCACCCTCAGCAGCGCCGCCCAGGCGCTGGAAATCAAATTCGCCGACATTCACCCCGCCGGTTACCCGACCGTGGTCGCCGAGGAACAGCTGGGTAAAACCCTGGTGGCCGACAGCAACGGCAAACTGACGTTCAAGATGTTCGCCGGCGGTGTGCTCGGTTCGGAAAAAGAAGTCATCGAACAGGCCCAGGTCGGCGCTATTCAAATGGCCCGGGTCAGCCTCGGCATCGTCGGGCCAGTGGTGCCGGACGTGAACGTGTTCAACATGCCGTTCGTGTTCCGCGACCAGGCGCACATGCGCAATGTCATCGACGGTGAGGTCGGCGATGAGATCCTCGACAAGATCACCAACTCCGAATTCAACCTGGTCGCCCTGGCCTGGATGGACGGCGGCACGCGCAATATCTACACCAAAAAACCGGTACGCAGCCTCGCCGACCTCAAAGGCATGAAGATCCGCGTGCAAGGCAACCCGATGTTCATCGATACCATCAACGCCATGGGCGGCAACGGCATTGCCATGGACACCGGCGAGATATTCAGTGCATTGCAGACCGGGGTTATCGACGGCGCGGAAAACAACCCGCCGACCCTGCTCGAACACAACCACTACCAGAACGCCAAGTTCTACAGCCTGACCGGGCACCTGATCCTGCCCGAGCCAATCGTGATGTCGAAAATCACTTGGGAAAAACTCAGCCCCGAGCAGCAAGTGCTGGTGAAAAAAGCCGCCAAAGCCGCACAGGCCCAGGAGCGCACGCTGTGGGATGCGAAGTCGGCCAGCAGTGAAGAAAAACTCAAGGCTGCCGGCGTCGAGTTCATCACCGTCGACAAAAAACCTTTCTATGAAGCCACGGCTTCGGTCCGGGAAAAATACGGCGCGCCTTACGCCGACCTGATCAAGCGCATCGAAGCCGTTCAGTAACCCTCCCTGCATTCATGAAAGGCCCGGTACCGTTGACGAGTGGATCGTCAGCGGCGCCCGGTTACGGTGAAACCCGATGAAGAATCTGCTGCTGCGCATCAACGACAGGATTTACATGACCTGCATCTGGGTCGCCGGCCTGTCGGTCCTGACCATTGCCCTGATCATTCCCTGGGGCGTCTTCGCCCGTTACGTCCTCGGCACCGGTTCAAGCTGGCCAGAGCCCACCGCGATTTTGCTGATGATGGTCTTCACCTTCATCGGTGCCGCCGCCAGTTATCGCGCCGGAGCGCACATGGCCGTGGCCATGCTCACCGAGCGCATGCCCCCCGAACTGCGCAAGACCATGAGCATCGTTTCGCAGCTGCTGATGGCGACCATTTGCCTGTTCATGGCCATCTGGGGCACCAAGCTCTGTATGTCCACCTGGAATCAGTTCATGAGCTCCCTGCCCACCCTGCGCGTGGGCATCACGTATATGCCTATTCCTGTTGGCGGTGTGCTGACGCTGATTTTCGTGCTGGAAAAACTCTTGCTCGGTGACCAGAGCAACCGTCGGGTCGTGCGTTTCGACCTGGTTGAAGAAAGCGAAGGTGCCGCATAAATGGACGCTCTGATTCTGCTCGGCAGTTTTATCGCTTTGATCCTGATCGGCATGCCGGTCGCTTACGCCCTGGGGCTTTCTGCCCTGATCGGTGCGTGGTGGATCGACATCCCGTTCCAGGCGCTGATGATTCAGGTCGCCGGCGGTGTTAACAAATTCTCGTTGCTGGCGATTCCGTTCTTCGTGCTCGCTGGCGCGATCATGGCCGAGGGCGGCATGTCCCGGCGACTGGTGGCGTTTGCCGGGGTGTTGGTGGGGTTCGTGCGCGGCGGCTTGTCGCTGGTGAACATCATGGCTTCGACTTTCTTCGGCGCGATTTCCGGCTCTTCGGTGGCGGACACGGCGTCGGTCGGTTCGGTGCTGATTCCGGAAATGGAGCGTCGCGGCTACCCGCGGGATTTCTCCACAGCGGTGACGGTCAGCGGTTCGGTGCAAGCCCTGTTGACGCCGCCCAGCCATAACTCAGTGCTCTACTCGCTGGCCGCTGGCGGGACCGTTTCGATCGCCTCGCTGTTCATGGCCGGCGTGGTGCCGGGCCTGTTGATGAGCGCGTGCCTGATGGTGCTGTGCCTGATTTTCGCCAGAAAGCGCAATTACCCCAAGGGCGAAGTCATTCCGCTCAAGGAGGCGCTGAAAATCTGCGGTGAAGCGATGTGGGGCATGATGGCGATGGTCATCATTCTCGGCGGCATTCTCTCGGGCATCTTCACCGCCACCGAATCGGCGGCGATCGCGGTGCTGTGGTCGTTCTTCGTCACCATGTTCATCTACCGCGACTACAAGTGGAGTGAGCTGCCCAAGTTGATGCACCGCACGGTGCGCACCATCTCGATCGTGATGATCCTGATCGGCTTCGCCGCCAGCTTCGGCTACATCATGACGCTGATGCAGATCCCGGCGAAGATCACCACGATGTTCCTGACCCTGTCGGACAACCGTTACGTGATCCTGATGTGCATCAACGTGATGCTGTTGTTGCTCGGCACGGTGATGGACATGGCGCCGCTGATCCTGATCCTCACGCCGATTCTGATGCCGGTGATTCTGGGCATTGGCGTGGACCCGGTGCAGTTCGGCATGATCATGCTGGTGAACCTGGGGATCGGCTTGATCACACCGCCGGTGGGCGCGGTGCTGTTTGTCGGCTCGGCGGTGGGCAAGGTCAGCATCGAAAGCACCGTGAAAGCGCTGCTGCCGTTCTATGGCGTGCTGTTCCTGGTGCTGATGGCCGTGACTTACATTCCCGCCATTTCGCTGTGGTTGCCGCATTTGGTGTTGTAACAACGGCTGGCAAATCTCCCTGTGGCGAGGGAGCTTGCTCCCGTTGGCTCGCGCAGCGGGCCCCAGCAATCTTCCCGAGGGACCGAGTTATCTGGATTTACGACTGCTTCGCAGCCGAACGGGAGCAAGCTCCCTCGCCACAAAAAACCTCATGCAGCCAATGAAGATCGCCATGACGCCAACACTCCTGGAACTCGAAGACGAACTCACCCGCCTCACCCTCGCCCCGGCACTCGGGGCGGGCATCGTCAACTGGACGGTACGCAGCACCGGCCAACCGCTGTTGCGTCACAGTGACCAACACGCCTTGAACACCGGCCTGCCCGGCAAACTCGCCTGCTATCCCCTGGCGCCGTGGTCGAACCGTATCGCCGAAGGCGGTTTCGATTGCCCGGATCGCTGGCTGGCGCTGACGCCCAACAGCCTCACCGATCCCCTGCCGATCCATGGCAGTGCCTGGCAACAGCCGTGGCAGATCGTCTCCCTGCAACTCGACAGCACCACACCCTTCGCTTATTGCGCAAGGCAACGTTTCCATCTGAGCGAGGGCAAGCTGAGCATCGATTTACAGGTCACCCACCTGGCCGAACACGCCGCCTGGCATGGGCTCGGTTTACATCCCTACTTCCCCCGCACCGCAGGCACTCGGTTGCAGGCACAGGCGCGGCAGGTCTGGTTGTGCGACAGCACAAAACTGCCAACACAACTCACTTCGATACCCAAGGATTGGGACTTCAGCCAGCCCCGGGCATTAGCCGAAACGCTGGTGGACAACGGCTTTTGCGAATGGGACGGCCGCTGCCTGATCCAGCAACCCGAGCTGGGTTATGAACTGGAATGCCAGGCCACCGGCAGCGACTACTACCTGCTCTACTGCCCCGTAGGCCTGGAATTTTTCTGCATCGAACCGGTGAGCCACCCGGTCAATGCCCATCACTTGCCGGGTCGGCCAGGGTTGCGTTTGCTGGAGCAAGGCCAATCTGCCGAGCTCGGTTTCAGCCTGCGCTATCGCTACGCCAACAACTGAGTCAGCACTGCGCGCAATTTGCCGGGCTTCACTGGTTTGTTCAGCAGCGGCGCGTCGAGGCGCTGCAATGAGCGCCGACATTGGTCGGTGCGGTCGGCGGTGATGATCACCGCCGGAATCGCCTGGCTGAAATGCTCGCGCAAATGCCGAACCACCTCACAACCCACTACCCCGTGATCCAGGTGATAGTCCGCCAGAATCAGTTCCGGGGCCTGTCCCTGCAAAGCCACTAGTGCCGTGGCCTCGTCGGTGGCGGTGACCACCTCGCAGCCCCACTGCCCGAGCAGCGCGCTCATGCTTTCAAGAATGCTGACTTCGTTGTCCAGCACCAACAGGCGCCGGCCCGGCAACGGGTTGCCGGTACTCGGTTGCGGCGCGACCTGACTGATCGGCAGTGGAACCTCATGGGAAATCGGTACTTCGATGCTGAACATCGAACCACGCCCCGGCTGCGAATGAACCTGAATCCTGTAGTCGAGGATCTTGGCGATGCGTTCGACAATCGCCAGTCCCAGGCCCACGCCCTTGCGATCGGCGGCGCGCCCGACGTCCAGTTGGTTGAATTCGAGGAAGATCGAGTCAAGACGATCCGCAGGAATCCCGCGCCCGGTGTCCCAGACTTCGAGACGCAGCGCATCGCCCCGGCGTCTTGCCCCCAGCAGAATGCAGCCTTCGTCGGTGTAGCGGCAGGCATTGCTGAGGAAGTTGCGCAGGATTCGGGTCATCAGGCGCAAGTCGGTATGAATGGCGTAATCGCCCATGCGCACCCGCAGGTTCAACCCGGCTGCCGCGGCCACCGACTGAAACTCCGAGACCAGTGGCGCGAACAATTCGTCGAGGCGGTACAGGGCAATGTCCGGCTTCACCGCGGCCTGATCGAGCCGGGAAATATCCAGCAGATCGGTGAGCAAGTCTTCAGCCCCCTCCAGCGCCTGATGCGTGCGTTCCACCAGCACCTGCTCGACGTCGGGCAGTTTGCGTTCGCGCAAGGTCGAGATCAGCAAACGCGCAGCGTTGAGCGGTTGCAGCAAGTCGTGACTGGCGGCGGCGAGGTATTTGTCCTTGCTGCGATTGGCGGCTTCGGCGGCATCACGGGCATCGCGCAAGGCTTCTGCGATCTGTTTGCGCTGGGTGATCTGCTGTTGCAGGTTGCGGTTGGCGTCCAGTAACTCGTTGGTGCGCGCGGTGACCCGCTGCTCCAGTTCGTCATTGAGTTGTTGCAGGCGCTGCTGAGCCAGTTTTCGCTCGGTGATGTCGGCGACAAAGCCCTCCACCAAACCTTCCTGATCCGGTTTGAGCAGCAAGTTCATCAATACGTCGAGGACGCTGCCGTCCTTGCGCCGCAGCTGAGTTTCATAGCCCAGCAGGCTGCGCTCGCGCTGGAGGATTTCGCCGATGCTTTCCAGCTCTTGCGCCCCGCCGACGAACAACGTGCCCGCCAGGTCCGTCAGGGAAAACAGCACCTCCTGCGGGTTTTGATAGCCAAGCATTCGCGCCAGCGCCGGGTTGGCGGCGCGCATGCCCTCCAGCAGGCTGGCCTGGAAGATCCCGTGTACCGCGTTTTCGAATAGCCATTTGTAGCGGTTGCGTTCGGTTTCCAGTTCATCCAGGCGCGCAGCCAGTTCCGGGTAATGACTCTTGCGCGCCGAGTGGTTGCCCAAGCCGAGTAACCCGGCCAGCGCCCGTTGTTGCTCGTCAGAGGGCTTCGCCATAGACGACCTCGACGTCGCGCTGACTGGATTCGCGCGGGTTGGTAAGGATGCACGGGTCGTGCATGGCGTGTTGCGACAGGAACGGAATGTCCGCCGTACTCACCCCGTGCAGACCGAGGGTTTCGTGGAAGCCGATGGCGTGTTTAAGGGCGATCAGGTGTTCGACCAGCCGCCCGCAAATCTGCCGGTGATTGAGGCCACGGCAATCGATGCCGAACGTCTCGGCAATCACCTTGAAGCGCTCGGGCGCCGAGCTGTAGTTGAACGCCACCACGTGTTCCACCAGCACCGCATTGCACAGGCCATGGGGCAGATCGAGGAAGCCGCCGAGGCTGTGAGACATGGCGTGCACCGCGCCAAGGATCGCGTTGGAGAAAGCCAGCCCGGCCTGCATGCTGCCGAGCATGATTTTTTCCCGCAGGGCGATGTCGCTGGGGTTGGCGATCATTTGCACCAGATTGCCGTTGATCAGCCGCATCGCCTCCAGCGCATGAGGGTCGGTGAGCGGCCCGTGACCGGTGGAGACGAAGGCTTCGATGGCATGGACCAACGCGTCGATGCCGGTACAGGCCGACAGGAACGGGTCCATGCTCAGGGTGGTTTCCGGGTCGATCAGCGACACGTCCGGCACCGCGGCTTTGCTGACGATGGAGAATTTCATGCGTTCTTGCTGATTGGAGATGATCACGAACTGCGACACGTCGGCCGAAGTGCCGGCGGTGGTCGGGATCAGGATCAGCGGCGGGCTGGGCATGCGCAACATGTCCACGCCCTCGAATTCGAGGATGTTGCGCCCGTGGGCGACGACGATGCCGATGCCCTTGCCGCAATCCATCGGGCTACCGCCGCCGATCGCCACGATCACATCGCAGTGATTCTCCCGGTACAACTCGGCGCCGAGCATGACCTCTTCGATCCGCGGGTTGGGCGAAACGTCGCTATACAAAAAGAAATCAATACCCTGGGCTTGCAGGCTGGCCTCGACATCGGCGACCCAACCGGCGGCAATCACACCGGGATCGCTGACCACCAGCACCTTGCGGGCGCCGAAGGTCTTGGCGTAGTTGCCGACGTTATGCCGACAGCCGGCACCGAAGATGATTTCAGGCGAAACGAATTTACGCAGCTGGCTGAGATTCTGGCTCATTGGAAAGCCTGTTTTTATTGTTTTGGAAGGTAAAGTCCACACTAAAGCATCCGGCTGCGAATGCAATCAGACCAATGGATAGCGAGCCAGCCCGGGGGTGCACTCCGATTTCAGATTCACCGAAGATCCCCTGTGGGAGCGAGCCTGCTCGCGATGGCTGTCTTCCAGTCAATATGATGTTGTCTGACACTCCGCCATCGCGAGCAGGCTCGCTCCCACAGGGTTCTGTGTTCACAACTCATCCGCGATAAATCAGTCGCGAAGCCTTTTCATTGCGCAAGGTCAGGTGCTCCATGCCCTGCCCCGGCACGTCGGCGTCGTCCCGAGCCTTGAGAATAACGTCGTGCTGCGGCGACTTGCTGCACACCGGGTCGGCGTTGGCGGCATCACCGGTGAGCATGAACGCCTGGCAGCGGCAGCCGCCGAGGTCCTTGTGCTTTTCATCGCAGGAACGGCATGGCTCTTTCATCCAGTCATCGCCGCGAAAACGGTTGAAACCGAAGGAGTCGTTCCAGATGTGTTCGATGCTGTGCTCACGCACGTTGGGAAACTGCACCGTCAGCTGGCGGGCGCTATGACAGGGCAACGCCGTGCCGTCCGGGGTGATGTCGAGAAACAGGTTGGCCCAGCCATTCATGCAGGTCTTGGGGCGTTCTTCGTAGTAATCCGGGGTGACGAAAATCAGCTTGCACGGGTGGCCCTCGGCCTCAAGCCGCTGGCGGTATTCATTGGTGATGCGCTCGGCGCGCTGCAACTGTTCGCGGGTCGGCAACAGGCCGATGCGATTCAGTTCAGCCCAACCGTAGAACTGACACGTCGCCAACTCGACGAAATCCGCCTCCAGCTCCAGGCACAGTTCGATGATCTGCGCGATCTGGTCGATGTTGTGCCGATGGGTGACGAAGTTCAGCACCATCGGGTAGCCCTGGGCCTTCACCGCCCGAGCCATGGCCAGTTTCTGGGCGAAGGCCTTGCGCGAGCCGGCGAGCAGATTGTTCACCTCTTCGTCGGCGGCCTGAAAGCTGATCTGGATATGGTCCAGCCCGGCGACTTTAAAGTCGCGGACCTTCTGTTCGGTCAGGCCGATACCCGAGGTGATCAGGTTGGTGTAGTAACCCATGTCCCGCGCGGCCTTGATCAGCTCGGCCAGGTCCTGGCGCACCAACGGCTCGCCCCCGGAAAAACCCAGTTGTGCAGCGCCCATCTCCCGCGCCTCGCGGAACACCCGAATCCACTCTTCTGTGCTCAACTCCTCACCCTGTTGGGCGAAGTCCAGCGGGTTGGAGCAATACGGGCATTGCAGCGGGCAACGATAGGTCAGCTCCGCCAGCAACCACAGCGGTGGGCCGGGTTGCTGTTCGATCTGGCTCACAGGGTGATCCCCCGATGCCAGACCTGCTCGGTGGTGACGGTGTGATACGGTGGGCGATCCAGCTCGTAGGCCATGCTCATCGCGTCGAGCATGCTCCACAGCACATCGAGCTTGAACTGCAGAATCTCCAGCATGCGTTGCTGGCCTTCGACCGTGACGTAGTGCGCCAGGGTGATGCGCAAACCATGCTCGACATCGCGCCGGGCCTGGCTCAGACGCGTACGGAAATAGTCGTAACCGGCCGGGTCGATCCATGGGTAATGGGTGGGCCAGGCGTCGAGCCGGGACTGGTGGATTTGTGGCGCGAACAGTTCGGTCAGGGAACTGCTGGCCGCTTCTTGCCAGCGAGCGCGGCGGGCGAAATTGACGTAGGCGTCCACGGCGAAACGTACGCCCGGCAGCACCCGTTCTTGCGAGAGGATTTGTTCGCGATCCAGCCCCACTGCTTCGCCCAATCGTAGCCACGCTTCGATGCCGCCTTCACTGCCGGGGACGCCGTCGTGGTCGAGAATCCGTTGCAGCCATTCCCGGCGCACGTCGCGGTCCGGGCAATTGGCGAGGATGGCGGCATCCTTGAGCGGGATGTTCACCTGGTAATAGAAGCGATTGGCGACCCAGCCCTGAATCTGCTCGCGGGTGGCGCGCCCGGCGTACATGGCTTGGTGGAACGGGTGGTGGATATGGTAATAGGCACCCTTGGCGCGCAGGGCGGCTTCGAATTGGGCGGGGGTCATTGCTTTGCTAGTCATGGCGGTTCTCCGGGGAATAACCGTGTGTTCTGTATTGTCTGGTCTGGCCCATCGCGAGCAGGCTCGCTCCCACAATGGACCTGCTTTGCACAGAAAATTGGATACGACCCGGACTCCTGTGGGAGCGAGCCTGCTCGCGATGGGGCCATCAGCTACAACACAATGTCCATGCCGTCATAAGCCACTTCAATCCCACGCCGCTCCAGCAAGGCACGCTCGGCCGAGTCTTCATCGAGGATCGGGTTGGTGTTGTTGATGTGGATCAGCACCTTGCGCTGGCGATTGAAGCCCTCCAGCACGTCGAGCATGCCGCCGGGGCCGCTTTGCGGCAGGTGGCCCATTTCGCTGCCCAGGCTCTGGCCGACTTCGCACGCGCGCATTTCATCGTCGCGCCACAGCGTGCCGTCCAGCAGCAGGCAGTCGGCGCGCTGCATCCAGCTCAACACCTCGGCGTCGACCTGCCCCAGCCCCGGCGCATAGAAAACCGATGCACCGCTGCGCAGGTCTTCGATGAACAGGCCGATGGTGTCGCCCGGTTGCGGGTTGCCACGGTTGGGAGAATACGGCGGTGCATTGCTGACCAACGGAATCGCGCGAAATTGCAGGTGTGGGCAGGCAGCGATACTGAACGGCTCGCGGTCCAGCCCGATGGGTTGCCACTGCAAGCCACCGTTCCAGTGTTTGAGCATGGCGAACAAGGGAAAGCCGCTGCTCAGGTCTTCGTGAACCCGCTCGGTGCACCAGACCGAATGCGGGCAACCTTCGCGCAGGCTCAACAGCCCGGTGCAATGGTCGATCTGACTGTCCAGCAGGACGACACCGGCAATCGCCGTGTCACGCAAGCGTCGGGCCGGTTGCATCGCCGGGAAGCTTTCGAGTTGCGCGCGAATGTCCGGTGAAGCATTGCAGAGCACCCACTCCACACCGTCGTCGCTCAGGGCAATGGACGACTGCGTGCGGCGTTGCGCGCGCAGGTTGCCGTTGCGCATGGCGGCGCATTGACGGCAGTTGCAGTTCCATTGCGGAAAACCGCCGCCAGCGGCGGAACCGAGAACGCGGATGTGCATGGGATGGCTCCAGAAGGCAGGCCCGGCCAACGCGACGGCTGACCGGGCGATCAAATCAACGGTTGGCGAAATACATCGTCACTTCGAAGCCAATGCGCAGATCGGTAAACGCGGGTTTATTCCACATGGGTCAATCCTCTTCTTGTGCCGGGCAATTCCGGTAAGACCATTAATGCACGGGGGATGGGATGACCGAATGCTACTTTCGAAGGAGGTTGTGGGGTGCGTTGGTAGGGGGTGTTGCGCAGGTCCTGGAAACACACAAAACCAATGTGGGAGCGAGCCTGCTCGCGATGGCGGGATGTCAGTCAACCTTGATGCTGAATGTGCTGGCGTCATCGCGAGCAGGCTCGCTCCCACCTTTGAACTGCGTTACCCGGCAATGACTGACAGACACAAATCCACTGTGGCAGCGGGCTTGCCCGCGATGGCGCCATCACATTCAACACATTCGTTGACTGACAGTTCACTATCGCGGGCAAGCCCGCTCCCACAGGTTTCAATGGTGTTCTTGCGGGTTAGAAGAACCCCAGCGGATTGATGTCGTAGCTCACCAGCAGGTTTTTAGTCTGCTGGTAATGGTCGAGCATCATCTTGTGGTTCTCACGGCCAACACCGGACTTTTTGTAGCCACCGAACGCGGCGTGGGCCGGGTACAGGTGGTAGCAGTTGGTCCAGACGCGCCCGGCCTTGATCGCCCGGCCCATGCGGTAGGCGCGGTTGATGTCGCGGGTCCACAGGCCGGCGCCGAGGCCGAACTCGCTGTCGTTGGCAATCGCCAGGGCTTCGGCTTCGTCCTTGAAGGTGGTGATACCCACCACCGGGCCGAAGATTTCTTCCTGGAATACACGCATTTTGTTGTGGCCCTTGAGCAGGGTCGGCTGGATGTAATAGCCGCTCGACAAGTCGCCCTCAAGACGCTCGGCCGCGCCGCCGGTGAGCAGTTCGGCGCCCTCCTCCTGAGCGATTTTCAGGTACGAGAGAATCTTGTCGTACTGCTGCTCGGACGCCTGGGCGCCGACCATCGTTTCGGTGTCCAGCGGATTGCCGCGCTTGATCTTGACGATCTTCTTCATCACCTCGGCCATGAACGGCTCGTAGATCGATTCCTGCACCAGCGCCCGGGACGGACAGGTGCAGACTTCGCCCTGGTTGAAAAACGCCAGTACCAGGCCTTCGGCGGCTTTCTCGATGAACTGCGGCTCGGCGTTCATGATGTCTTCGAAGAAAATGTTCGGCGATTTGCCGCCCAGTTCAACGGTGCTTGGAATAATGTTCTCGGCCGCGCAATGCATGATGTGCGCGCCGACCGGGGTGGAACCGGTGAAGGCAATTTTGGCGATGCGCTTGCTGGTGGCCAGCGCCTCACCGGCTTCGCGACCGAAACCCTGGACGATATTCAGCACGCCGGCTGGCAGCAAGTCGGCGATCAGCTCAGCGAACACCATGATCGACAGTGGCGTTTGTTCGGCAGGTTTGAGCACGATGCAGTTGCCGGCAGCCAGGGCCGGGGCGAGTTTCCACGCGGCCATCAGCAGCGGGAAGTTCCACGGAATGATCTGCCCGACTACGCCCAACGGTTCGTGGAAATGATAGGCGGTGGTCAGTTCGTTGATCTCGGCGGCGCCGCCTTCCTGAGCGCGGATGCAACCGGCGAAATAACGGAAGTGGTCGGCGGCCAGCGGCACGTCGGCGTTGAGGGTTTCGCGCACGGCCTTGCCGTTGTCCCAGGTTTCGGTGACGGCGAGAATTTCCAGGTTCTGCTCGATGCGGTCGGCGATTTTCAGCAGCACCAGCGAGCGATCCTGCGCCGAGGTTTTACCCCAGGCATCGGCGGCGGCATGGGCGGCGTCAAGGGCTTTTTCGATGTCGGCGGCGCTGGAGCGTGGGAATTCGGCGATCACTTCACCGGTGACCGGTGAGGTGTTGGTGAAGTACTCGCCGTTGATTGGGGCAACGAATTCGCCGCCGATGAAATTGCCGTAGCGCGGTTTGAAGGAAACGACGGCGCCGGGTGTTCCAGGTTGTGCGTAGATCATGGTGGGCCTCTGTCTGGGTCGATGCCTGTCGAGCCAACAGGCGATGAACCGATAGTAGAGAGCCCCGCCTGCCAGACGAATGCGCCGTTGGCAGGGGGATTCTCGTTATTTGGTAGTAGGTTTCACACAAACTAATGTGGGAGCGAGCCTGCTCGCGATGGGGCCAGTACATTCAACAATGATGTTAACTGTCAGACCGCTATCGCGAGCAGGCTCGCTCCCACAGGGTTATGCGGTGGATTTTGAGTTAATGCTTCGCCACCAGATCTTTAGGCAGCTTGAACGTCCAGAGCATGCCGCCCTGGTTGAAGTCCTTGATGCGCTTGGCCACTTCTCCGCCCCACAGCGGTACCGCGCCGCCCCAGCCGGAGAGCACCGAGACATATTGTTCGCCGTCCATTTCCCAGGTGATGGGCGAGCCGAGCACGCCGGAACCGGTCTGGAATTCCCAGACTTTCTCGCCAGTCTTGGCATTGAATGCCTGCAGGAAACCTTCCGGCGTACCGGTGAACACCAGATTGCCCTTGGTGGTCAGCACTCCGCCCCACAGCGGCGCGAAGTTCTTGTGGCGCCAGACTTCCTTGCCGGTTTTCGGGTCGATGGCGCGCAGCACACCGATGTAGTCTTCATTGAGCGGCTTGATGGTGAAACCGGCGCCAAGGAACGCCGCGCCTTTCTTGTAGGCGATGCCTTCGTTCCAGATGTCCATGCCCCATTCGTTGGACGGCACATAGAACAGGCCGGTGTCGCGGTTGTAGGCCATCGGCATCCAGTTTTTCGCGCCGAGGAACGCTGGCGCGACGAACACCGAACTGCCTTTGGCCTCGGAGCCCGGCGCACCCGGACGGCTGGCTTCGTTGTAGATCGGCCGGCCGTTCTTATCCAGGCCGCTGGCCCAGGTGATCTTGTCCACGAACGGGAAGCCACGGATGAATTTGCCGTTGGTGCGATCGAGCACGTAGAAGAAACCGTTACGGTCCGCCGTGGCCGCGGCTTTGATTTCTTTGCCGCCTTCGTTGTAGTTGAACGACACCAACTCGTTCACGCCGTCATAGTCCCAACCGTCGTGGGGGGTGCTCTGGAAGTGCCATTTGATGGTGCCGTCGTCCGGGTTCAGCGCCAGACGCGAGGACGAGTAAAGGTTGTCGCCCGGACGCAGGTGCGAGTTCCACGGTGCCGGGTTGCCGGTGCCGAACAGCAGCAGATTGGTTTCCGGGTCGTAGTAGCCACCCAGCCAAGGGGCCGCGCCGCCGGTTTTCCACAGATCGCCCGGCCAGGTCTTGCCCGCTTCGCCGCCGGAGATGCCGTTCTCTACCGCTTTGCCGTCCTTGTAGACATAGCCCATGTGGCCTTCGACGGTGGGACGAGTCCACAGCAGGTCGCCGTTTTTCGGATCATAGGCTTCGATTTTGCCCACCACCCCGAACTCGCCACCGGCCACACCGGTGATCAGTTTGCCGTTGATCACCAACGGCGCGGCGCTGATGGAATAGCCTTCCTTGTGGTCGGCAACTTTCTTGCTCCAGACAACCTTGCCGGTGTCCTTGTTCAGGGCCACGAGCTTGGCGTCGAGGGTGCCGAAAATCACCAGATCGCCATACAGCGCAACACCACGGTTGATCACGTCGCAGCACGGGCGGATGTCATCGGGCAGGCGCGCGTCGTATTGCCAGAGCTTGCGACCGGTGCGCGCATCCACCGCGAATACCCGCGAGTAGGAGCCGGTCATGTACATCACGCCGTCCTTGATCATCGGCTGCGCCTGCTGACCGCGCTGTTTTTCCCCGCCGAACGAAAAGGCCCAGACCGGGCGCAGGTCCTTCACGTTGTCGACATTGAGGGTGTCCAGCGGGCTGTAGCGCTGACCCTGGACGCCCAGGCCGTTGGTGACGACCTGCTCCGGGTTCTTCGGGTCCTGGAGGATGTCTTGATCGGAGACTGCGGCCAATGCCTGGCCGGACAACAGCATGGCACTGAGCAGCACGCTCAAGGCGAAGGGTTGGCGACGTGCGGGTTGGGTCATGACGGCTACCTCTGCGGTTTTTGTTATACCCGGGAAATTTTCCCGGTCTGGTGCAGATTCTTGGGCGCCGCCGCCCTTGCAACAATTGCCCGCAATGCGGAGATTGCTAGTTCCTTAGTACCGGGTCGGTCGCGGATTTTGTGATCGACATCGGCCCCTGTGGGAGCGAGCCTGCTCGCGATGAGGCCAGAACATTCAACATTGATGACGCCTGACACACCGCCATCGCGAGCAGGCTCGCTCCCACAAAAAGCGTCATTTGCGCATGCCGGAATCTACCCGCCTCATCTGCCCCCGTTCGTAACGCGGGTACAAATGGCTGACGCTGCGAATCAGTTCATAGCGGCTCAGGCTGATCCCGGCGAAACGTTCGGGAATGGGGCTGCGGATCATCTCGGCCATGTCGCTGCCATGAGCGGCGCCATCGCGCATCAGCTGGTCCAGCCAGGTCAGGTAATCGCGCATCTGCTCGAACGGTTTTGTGTCCGTGGCCACCGGCCCATGGCCAGGGACAATCAATGTCCACGGCAAACCCTGCAGGGTCGCGATGTCCGCCAGCCACACCGACAGCCCCGGGCTGTTCGGCGTGGTCAGGGCGCGTTGATAAAACACCAGGTCCCCGGCAAACAGCACGCCGGTTTTCTGGTCGAGAATAGCCAGATCCGCGCCGGTGTGCCCACCCAGACTCAGTAGGCGCAAATCGTGATTCCCAAAACTTTTCACACCTGGCATCAGCGCCTGCGTCGGCAATACCACCTCAGTGCCGCGCATCCAGTCGCCCACCAGCCGATACATGTTCTCGGCCATGACATCACCCTGTTGATGCAACAACTCGGTGGTACCGGCCAAAGCGCCGATCGGCACGTCGGTGAAAGCCTGATTACCCAACACATGGTCGGGATGGTGATGGGTCAGCAGCACCTGGGTCACCGGTTTATCGGTGGTCATCGCAATCGCTTTGCGCAGGGCTTCGCCATAGCGTTTCGACGGTCCGGTATCGATTACCACCACGCCCTCCTCGGTGACGATGAACGCGGTGTTGACGATGTTGCCGCCGTTGCTCTTGGCGAAGTTGTCGGTGCTGCCTTCCAGCAACCAGGTGTCTTCGGCGATCTGTCGGGGCTTGAGTGCGTAGTCGGGATCGGCCAGGGTCGGCAGGCTCAGACTGATGAACAACAGCAGCATCCAGCGCATCACTCGCTCCTTGGGTCAGGGAATGGCCGCATCGAATTGATTGCCGCTGTTGTCGCGCAACACCAGGCGCGTCTGCCCTGCTCCTTCGATGTCGAAGGCCAGGTTGGGGTTTTCACTGACCGCCGGGAACAACGCCAGACGTGCCAGCAGCTGATCGTTTTGATCGCGCAGTTCGGCCTGGTTGATGAAAAATTCCGGGATGCCGCTGACCATGCCGTTGTCCATCGGATGCGCCACCTGCAAACGCACGCGACTGAATTCACCACGGGGATAGCGACCACCCAGCACTTCGCCGATGTGTTCTTCCCAACCCGGCTGGGTGCGCACCACGCTCGGTGCCGTGCAGCCGCCGCCTGCCGCATCGATCAGGGTCGAGCCGACATGCCACAGTCCGTCGCGGGTCAGTACCGCCGCACGTAATGGCGTGGCCTGTTCAACGCGGATGCGGATCGACAGCCACGGCAGCACACCGGGCAAGGGTTCGAAGTCGACGATTTTCGGCAGCGGATTGAGTTCGGCCCAGGCGAGGATTCGCACCACTTCACCCTTGAACGCCCGGGCGTCAATTTCCAGCGGAACTTGTCGGGCGTCTTCGGCAAATGGCGGCGCGAGCAACTTGACCCGCTCGTCGAACACGAACGGTGCGTCGCCGAGCATCTGCTTGTGATAGAACGCCCACATCACCGACGGCACCGGGTCTTTACCCGGTTCGACGTCCACCGCGTTCGCGGCCAAGGGTAACCAGCAGGCCAACAGACAACTCGCGCGCCAGTTCACTATTGATACATCTCGGGCACGTCATACCGCAGGCCGTAACGGGCATAAATGGCTTTCACCGAGCCCTCGCGAATCAACCCTTCCAGCGCCTCTTCCACGGCGTAGGCCAGTTGCCGATTGCTTTCATGCACCGCCATGCCGATCTCCCAGAGCTGTTTGCCCATGTTCGGGTAGGCGTTTTCCGCCAGCGCCACTTGCGGGTCGGCAGCCTGATGGACTTGCCAGTCGATCTCGCCGCGCATGGCCATTACCGCGTCGACTTCACCAGCCTTCATCGCGGCAAACGCCTGAGATACGCCTGGATAATGGTGGGTCTTGGCGGCGAGCATGCCGTTGAACACCGAGGTCAGGTAAAACGACGGCACGCTGTCGACCTCGACGCCGATCGGGTGTTGCTGGAACACCGCGACACTCGCCACCGAGTCCAGACGACGACGGTCATAAGCCACTTGCCATTGTTCGGTCTGGTACGGCCCGAACATCACCACATGGCCGTTTTCCAGTTCACCCAGTTCATTGCGTTTCTGTGAGTAATCGCGATCGTAGGGCACGCGCATCATCAGGTCGGCCAGTTGCTGATTGTGCAACTGACTGGCCCGCCAGATGTAATCGCGCAGGTCGTCGTCGAGCTTTTCCCCGGCGGGTGCCCAGATCAGTTTCAGGCGCACCCCCATGGCCTTGGCCAGTGCCTGGGCAAGCTCGACATCGACCCCGCGAGCCTCGCCAGCGTCTTCAAAGCTGTAGGGCGCGAAGTCCTTGTACACCGCGACTTTCAGCTCGGCGGCGGCGATCATTTCGTCATAGGTACGGACCTGCGCCTGCGCTGTCTGGCAACACAGCCACACAGCGCTGATCAACACCGCGAGCAAACGCATGGGTCACTCCTCGACATGCACGCTGTCCAGGTAGGTGCGCACCGCCCACAAGGCTTCCTGACTCAGGTAGTCGGCCATCTTCGGCATGTACACCCGGCCGTCACGCACGGCGCCATGGCGCACGCGTTCGACGAACCACTCATCACCGGCCTCGCCGACGTCGAGCATGCGCAAGTCAGGGGCGATGCCGCCGGACTTGGCTTCCAGGCCATGACAGGCCGCGCAGTTCTGGTTGTAGGCCGAAGAGCCGATTTCCAAGGCTTTATCGTGTTCCGGGGAGGAACGGTAAGGGTTCGCCGCCGCCCAACCATCGGCATCGACCTGCACACCGGCATCCTTGATCGGGGTCAGTCCCTTGGTTTCGACGGCCTGGGGTACCACGTTGCCGTGAGCCCAGACGGAACCTGCGCTGATAAAACCGGCCAGCAGTCCGGCAATGAGCAAGGCGTTGCGTTTTGTTGTCATTGTTCTGCCCTCAAGATTGCACGCAAAACCTCTTTGAAGAGGCTATGGCACCCATCTTAGGAACGGCTTTGCGCCAACCCCATGCTGCTTTGGTGGCCGCGGCCTACTCCCTTGGTAGTAGGGCTTGTGGCGCAGGACCAACCAATACGGGTCGGGCGCCGTGAAGCTTGTCGATGCCGATCAGGGTCAGGATCAGCAAAAACGGCAGGAGCAGTGCTTTGAGAATTCGCATGGTCAATCTCCCCCCTTGAGTGATGGCCGTTGTAGCCCATGCTAAAACCGCGCCGCCCTGGGTGAGTTACGACCTTGGTACTGGCTCATCGGTACTTTCTGCATATTTCCCCGCCCGTCCTGGGTTCCTATGCTGACGCTACCTGTGATGGAGTGCCTTTATGCGCCAGCTCGCCCCTTATGCCTTGATCTACTTGCTGGCGATAGCCTGCGCCGCCGGGGTGGCGACCCAGGTTCAGGCGGCGGATGCGCCGTTGCAGGTGCAAATCGGCTACCTGGGCTATCGCCCCGACCCCGGCCCGTTGCTGTCGAACGTCATTCCCGAACCGACCGATGCCGGCCTGCGGGGCGCCGAACTGGCGATCACCGACAGCAACAGTACCGGGCGCTTTCTCAATCACAGCTACAGCCTGGTCAGCGCCAGCGTCGACACTCCGGATGCGCTGATCGAAGCAGCCAAAGCCCAACACGAACAAGGCCTGCGCCTGTTTGTGGTGAATGCACCGGTGGAAACCCTGCGCAGACTCAGCGCCGTGCTACCCGACAGCTTGCTGTTCAATGCCGGCAGCCCCGATGACAGTCTGCGCAGCACCGATTGTCTGCCAAACGTGCTGCACAGCCTGCCAAGCCGCGCGATGCTGGCCGATGCGTTGGCGCAATTTCTGGTGCTGCGTAAATGGCAACGGGCGCTGCTGATTGTCGGCCCGACCGCGGACGATCAAGCCTATGCCGCCGCCCTGCGTCGGGCGGCCAAACGCTTCGGCCTGCAACTGATAGCGGAGAAAGCCTGGAGCTTCGATAACGACCAGCGCCGCAGCGCCCAGGCCGACATGCCACTGTTCACCCAGACCGCCGAGTACGACGTGGTGCTGGTGGCCGATGAACGCGGCGACTTCGGCGAGTACGTGCCCTACCAGACCTGGTATCCACGGCCGGTCGCCGGCACTCAGGGCCTGACCCCGGTGGGCTGGCACAAGACCGTAGAAACCTACGGCGCCGCGCAGTTGCAGAAGCGCTTCGAAGCCCTGACCGGACGCTGGATGAACGACCGGGATTTCGCCGCGTGGATGGCCGTACGCAGCATCGCCAGTGCGGTGGGCAAACTGCGTCAGGCCGATGCCATGGCGATCCGTACGCTTGCAATCAGCGATCAATTGCCTCTGGACGGCTTCAAGGGTCGCAAGCTCAGTTATCGGCCATGGAACGGTCAGTTGCGCCAGCCGATCCCCATCGTGCAACCCCGGGCACTGGTCAGCACCTCGCCGCAAGACGGTTTCCTGCACCCCGTCAACGAAATGGACAGCCTGGGTTACGACAAAGCCGAGGTCAGCTGCCGCTTTCTCTGATCCTTTTTTCACGACAACAACAATAAGGAATCTGCCATGCGCCGCACCCTGCTTTCCTGCGCCCTGCTGCTCGCCGCCGGGCACGCCGCTGCCAGCACCGCCTGGGTCTCCAACGAAAAGGACAACAGCCTGAGCCTGATCGACATGCAGACCCTGAAAGTCACCGACACCCTGCCCGTCGGCCAGCGCCCGCGCGGCCTGTTGCTGTCCCACGACAATAAGCTGCTGTACATCTGCGCCAGCGATTCGGACCGGGTCCAGGTGATGGACGTCGCCACGCGCAAGATCATCAAGGAACTGCCTTCGGGCAAAGACCCCGAGCAATTCGCCCTGCACCCTAATAATCGCTGGCTGTATGTCTCCAACGAGGACGATGCACTGGTGACAGTGATCGACACCGAAACTTCCAAAGTGCTCGGGCAGATCAACGTCGGCGTCGAGCCCGAAGGCATGGCCGTCAGCCCCGACGGCAAGTGGGCGGTGAACACCAGTGAAACCACCAACATGCTGCACTGGATCGACACCAGCACCCAGAACCTGGCCGACAACACCCTGGTCGATCAGCGGCCGCGTTTTGTCGAATTCAATCCCGATGGCTCGCAGCTCTGGGCCTCGGCGGAAATCGGCGGCACGGTGACGATTCTCGACGTCGCCAGCCGCAAGATCCTCAAGACCCTGACCTTCCAGATCAAAGGCGTACACCCGGACAAGGTTCAGCCGGTGGGGATCAAACTCAGCGCCGACGGCAAATACGGTTTCGTCGCCCTCGGCCCGGCCAACCATGTGGCGGTGATCGACGCCAAGACCTTCGAGATCCTTGATTACCTGCTGGTGGGCCGACGGGTCTGGCAGATGTCGTTCACCCCGGATCAACGGCAATTACTGGCCACCAATGGCGTCAGTGGCGACGTATCGGTGATCGATGTCGACAGCCTCAAGGTGACCAAATCGGTGAAGGTCGGGCGCTATCCGTGGGGCGTGGTGGTGACGCCATGAACGCCCTTGAAGTCAGCGACCTGAGTTTCGCTTACGGCCAGCGCGAGGCCTTGCGTCAGGTGAGTTTCAACCTGGCATCCGGGCGTTTTGCCGCGCTGCTGGGACCGAACGGCGCGGGCAAGTCGACACTGATCGCCCTGCTCACCCGTCTTTATGATGTACAGCGCGGTGATATTCGGGTCGGCGGCTGTTCCTTGCGCACCTCGGCACGTCCGGCGCTCAAGCAGTTGGGTGTGGTATTTCAGCAAAGCACCTTGGATCTAGACCTCAGCGTCGAGCAGAACCTGCGTTATCACGCCGCGCTGCATGGCCTGTCCCGACGCCAGACCGGACTTCGGGTCGACGCCGAACTGGCACGTCAGGCCTTGACCGAACGCCGTGGCGAACGGGTACGCGAACTCAATGGCGGCCATCGCCGGCGGGTGGAAATCGCCCGCGCGTTGCTGCATGAGCCAAGCTTGCTGCTGCTTGATGAGGCCAGTGTCGGCCTCGATCCGGCCAGTCGTCTGGCGCTCAACCAACACATCCGCAGTCTGTGCCGCGAGCACAACATCAGTGTGCTCTGGACCACTCATTTGCTGGATGAAGTGCAGCCCAGCGACAACTTGCTGATCCTGCATCAAGGCCGTTTGGTGGCCAGCGGACAGGCTGATGCGTTGAGCCTGGAACATGGCGGTGACCTCGGTTCGGCCTTCGCGCGACTGACCACCTCGGCCCCTTCAGGAGCAGTCGTCAGATGAATGTTTACTGGCAATGCTTCAGCGGTATCGTACTGCGTGAATGGCTACGCTTTGTGTTGCAGCGCACGCGGTTTCTCAGTGCGTTGGTGCGGCCGTTGTTGTGGCTGCTGGTGTTCGCCGCCGGTTTTCGCGCGGCACTCGGCATCGCCATCATCGAGCCCTATGACACCTACATTCCCTATGAGGTTTACATCATCCCGGGCCTGGCCTGCATGATCCTGCTGTTCAACGGCATGCAAGGTTCGCTGTCGATGGTCTACGACCGGGAGATGGGCAGCATGCGCGTGCTGCTGACCAGCCCCCTGCCCCGGACCTTCCTGCTGTGCAGCAAATTGCTGGCGACATCGCTGATTTCGCTGTTGCAGGTGTATGCCTTTCTGGCGATTGCCTGGCTGTACGGCGTGCGACCGCCGGCCACGGGTTTGTTGCTGGCGTTGCCGGCGTTGCTTCTGGTCGCGTTGATGCTTAGCGCGCTGGGGCTGTTGCTGTCCAACGCCATCCGCCAACTGGAGAACTTTGCCGGGGTGATGAACTTCGTAATCTTCCCGCTGTTTTTCCTGTCGTCGGCGCTGTATCCGCTGTGGAAAATGCGCGAATCCAGCGAGTGGTTGTATTGGTTGTGTGCCTTGAACCCGTTCACCCATGCGGTGGAACTGGTGCGGTTTGCGCTGTATGAACGCTTCAACCCGGTCGCGCTGGCGGTGTGCGTAGGGCTGACGCTGGTGTTTGCCCTGCTGGCCGTGCTCACCTTCAACCCGCAGCACGCGGCCTTGCGCAAAACCAACTGACAACACGATTCCCCGTGTGGGAGCGGGCTTGCTCGCGATGGCGGTGTATCAGTCGACATCAATACTGAATGTGATGGCCTCATCGCGAGCAGGCTCGCTCCCACAGTTGATCTGAGGTGTTCACATATTTTGTGTTCACACACCATTCAGTGTGGGAGCGAGCCTGCTCGCGATTGCGGTGTGTCAGTCGACATCAATGCTGGATGTGATGGCCTCATCGCGAGCAGGCTCGCTCCCACAGTTGATCTGAGGTGTTCACATATTTGTGTTCACAAGGAAAGCACCCGGCAATCCGGGCAAAATTACTACTTTAGTACTGGTTTACCTGTCTATCGTCGCATTCACAACGCACCGCTACTGGCATGTAATGGGTTCATAACTATAAGGACTGAACCTCCATGCCGCGTGCACGACGTGTTCTGCTGTGCCCTTCTCTCGCCGCGCTGTCGCTGAGCCTGTTGCTGGGCGTGGCGCAGGCTGAAACTGCGCTGTTCTCCGCCGAAGGTTATCGCATCGGTCTGTACCGCAGCCCGACCCCGACTCAGCTCCAGGGTGCGAACATCATCGACACCCCCGCCCTGCAAAACCTGCTCAAGCACACGCCCCAACCGCTGCTGATCGATGTCTACCGCCGGCAATGGTTGCAAGACCGTTTCATCGAAGACGAGGCCCACGAAAACCTGCCCGGCAGCCATTGGCTGGCCAATACCGGTGACGGCGACCTGACGCCCCCGTGGCAGCAATATTTCGCGCACCACCTGCAGCAATTGACGGCGGGTGACCTGACGCGACCGTTGGTCTTTTACTGCCGTTCCGATTGCTGGTTGAGCTGGAACGCGGTAAAACGCGCCGCTTCCATGGGCTATAAGACACTGTATTGGTACCGCGACGGACTGGATGCGTGGCAGGCGGCGAATCTGCCCGTGACGCCGGCCCGGCCCGACCCTTTCCCTGACTTGAGCGCTTGCGTGTTGTTGCCACACCCTGATCAAAAAAAAATAATGAGGTGAAAGGCCATGTACAAAATTCTGATTGCCGACGATCACCCGCTGTTTCGCGAAGCCATTCATAACGTCATCAGCGATGGTTTCCCCGGCAGCGAGGTCATGGAAACCGCCGACCTCGACAGTGCCCTGGCCCTGACTCAGGAACACGATGACCTGGACCTGATCCTGCTCGACCTGAACATGCCTGGCATGCACGGCCTAAATGGCCTGATCAACCTGCGCAACGAGGCGCCGACCATTCCGGTGGTGATCGTCTCGGCCGAGCAGGACAAGCAAATCGTGCTGCAAGCCATCACCTATGGCGCGGTGGGGTTCATCACCAAGTCCTCGCCTCGGGTGCAGATGACCGAGGCCATCCAGCAGATTCTCAATGGCAACGTCTACCTGCCGCCGGACATCATCCGCACGCAGAAAAGCGGCACTCATCGCCGGATGAATGACACCCCGAGCTTCCCGCCGGAGCTGCTCCAGGCACTGACCCGCAAGCAGTTGCTGGTGCTTGAGCGTATGACCAAAGGCGAATCGAACAAACAGATCGCCTACACCCTGGAAATCGCCGAAACCACGGTCAAGGCTCACGTCTCGGCGATATTGCGCAAACTCAATGTACACAATCGGGTGCAGGCAATTTTGAGTGCCGGGGATATTGATTTCGGGTCGTATTTGCGGCGTTGATGCTTCTTCAGAAAGACCGCGTCGCCCCTATCGCGAGCAGGCTCGCTCCCACATTAGATCTGAGATGACTCGGTCAAATGTGGGAGCGAGCCTGCTCGCGATGAGGCCCTCACAAACACCAGAAAACTCAAGGCCGACCCAGCAAATGACTCATCGCCGTCTTGAGTTTCATCGGCCGCACCGGTTTGTGCATCAGGGTGTGGCCCAGTTCGCGGATCTGCTGTTTGAGTTCGTTGCTGTAGTTGGCGGTGATCATCATCGCCGGGATCGCTGAAGCGCGACGGGCGTTGATGCGGGCCACGGCGTCGACACCATTCTTCTCGTCATCCAGGTGATAGTCGGCAATCAGCAGGTCAGCTTCGTCGTGGTAATTATCCACTTGCCGCGCCAGGTCCTCCTCCGACAACGCCGTGATTACCCGGCAACCCCAACCTTCGAGCAAGGTGCGCATCCCCGCGCAAATGGCCGCGTCGTTGTCCAGCACCCACACCCGTGCGCCGCGCAGGCGCTCGAGCATCGGTTCACTCATCAGCAGGTTCGGCAACGCCTTCGGCGCCGTGGCACTCAACGGCACTTCGACGGAAAACATCGAGCCCTTGTCCGGCCACGAACGCACATGAATCCGGTGGCCAAGAATGCGCGCGATTTTCTCCACAATCGCCAGACCCAGCCCCAAGCCGCGATCCTGATCCGGACGCTGTACGTCACCGCGTTTGAACTCCTGAAAAATCTCCTCCAGACGGTTTTCAGCAATGCCCATGCCGCTGTCCCAGACTTCGATGGTCAGCCGCTGATGATGACGCCGGCAGCCGAGCACCACTCGCCCGCTGTAGGTGTAGCGAATGGCATTGCTCAGCAGGTTGCGCAGGATCCGCGCGAGCAACTGAATGTCGCTGCGCACCAGCGCCGAACACGGAATGAAATGCAGCTCGAGGCCTTCGCTGCGGGCCACTTGGGTGTATTCGGCGGCGAGGTTTTCCAGCAATTCGCTCAGGGCAAATGGCGCAATGTCAGCCTTGATCACTCCGGCATCGAGTTTGGAAATATCCACCAGGGTGCCCAGCAGGTTTTCCACGTCCTCCAGGGAATTGCTGACGTTGCGCACCAGAATCTCGTTGGCCACCGGCTCCCGGCGCTCCAGCAAGGCACTGGTAAACAACCGCGCAGCATTCAGCGGTTGCAGCAGGTCGTGACTGACCGCCGCGAGAAATTTGGTCTTCGACAGGTTGGCCTGCTCGGCCTCGAGCTTGGCCTCGCGCAAGCGTGACTCCACGCGGCGACGCTCGTCGATTTCGCGCAGCAATTGGTCATTGAGGGTGGTCAGTTCGGTGGTACGTTCACGCACCCGCAATTCAAGGTTCTGATAGGCCTGATGCAGCGCTTCGGCGGTGCGGCGGCGCTCGGTGATGTCGCGGATCAACACGAAAATCCCCACCACTTCCCCGGTGGCCAGGCGATTGGGCACGTAGGAGCGCAGCATGTAGCGCTCCTGATTATTGATGTTGGTTTCGGCAAACTCGAACGTCACGCTCTCGCCGGTCAGGGCCCGGGCCACGTAGGCTTCCAGGCGCTGATAATGCTGTTCACTGTGAACTTCGCGCAGGCTCTGCCCGAGCATCACGCCCCGGGGCCAGCAGTACCATTCTTCGTAGACTTTGTTAGTGAATTCATAGACCAGATCGGCGTTCAGGTAGGCGATCAGCGCCGGCACGTGGTCCGTGATCAGGCGAATCCAGCGCTCGCTTTCGCTGAGTGCTTCGGCGTGCTGGTAGCGTTCGGTGATGTCGGTGAAGGTGTTGACGAAACCGCCGGTGGGCAACGGATGGGTGCGGATTTCCAGCACCCGGCCATCGTAGAGGCGCTGCTCGCACTCCTGCACGTGCCGCCCGTTCGGGTCGCGACTGGCCGGGGTCAGCAGGTTCAGTTCGCTGTCGGCAATCACTTCGGCGAACGGCCGATGGGCCGCCACCGGGGCCAGACCGCTGAGTTCCAGGAAGCGCCGGTTCCACAGTTCCAGAATGCCCTCGGCGTTGACCATCGCCACCCCTTGGGACAGGTTGTCGACCGCCCGCTGCAACAAATGCGACTTCTGCGCCACGGCCTGTTCGCGGCGCAGGGTTTCGCTGAGTTTGACGTCGGTAATGTCAGTGAACAGGATCACCCGCCCGCCTTCCTGAGTCGGCCGTTCGCTGACTTGCAGCCAGCGCCCGTTGTGCAGGCGATAGAGCAGGTTTTCGTCGGCGTGCCCGCGGGGTTCTTCGCTGAACAGTCCGGTCGCGGTCATCAGCCGTTTGACCTCGCGCAAGCGCATGCCGGCGTTGATCCGCACCCGGCTGTTGCCCCAAAACGCCTTGAAACGGCTGTTGAACAGCACGATCCGCTGCTCGGCATCGAACAATACAAAGGCGTCGGAAATGCTTTCGATGGCGTCGATCAAGTGTTGATGGGCAGTTTCGGCCCGCAGTCGTGCCTCGCTGAGCAAATGATTGCCGGCCTTGAGTTCGGCCATGGCCTGGTTCAGGGCGTCGGTGCGCTCACGCACCTGCTCGGCCAGCACCACCGAATGCTGGAACGCCGCATACGGGTCGTTGCCCCGGGTGATGCCGGATTCGATGCGCTCGATCAGCGCGCCATTAATGCGCTGCAGTTTGTGGTTTTCGCGCCGCAGGCTGGCGATCTGCGCCTGAAGGTCAGCGCTGTCCAGGGGAGCGGCCTCGGGCAATGGCAACCCCGGTGAAGGTCTGGTTGATGTGCATGCCATTGAACTGTTCTCCGTAGGTGTTGAAACCCATCACCCGCTGATCCCGCAAAAATGCGCCGATCTGCTCGAGACGGCCGCCGTCTTCCAGTTCCAGACGCCTGAGAAAACAGTCGCAGCCGATGGTCAGCAACAGGTCGCCGAGACGCTCCTGCAAACCGTCGAACAGGTTTTGCAGATTCGGCAGCATGGGGCCGGGGGTCATGACGGTGAGGACGATGCCGTTTTCCACCGCACAGTAGAAACTCAGGCTCAGGTCCGGATGAACCTGCTGGATCGCCCGCACGTAATACTGATCGTTGATTCGCACCGCCAACGGGTGCGCGGCAAAGATCCGGTAATCGAGGTCGGCCACCGCCACGCCGATGTGCCGGGCGTACTCTTCGGCGGCCGGTTCGGCGTTGAGTTCGAACACCCGGCGTGAGGCGCTGTCGGCAGCGGTGACCACCAGTTTCTCGGCCCTGGGCAGGATGTGGTGGGTGGTGAAGACTTCGAAGTCCAGCCAGGTATTGACCAACACCACCACCGCCGCGCCGCTGTGAAACTCGCCGCCGAAATACACGTGGGTGTGGGTCAGGTAGTTGTCGTCGCCGGCCGAACCGCCAAAATGCGGAATGTCGCCCAACGCCGCACTCAGGGCAGCGAGAACCATTTCTTCACGGCTGGACAAGCCATCGAGCAGGGTCAGGGCAAAGCTGTTGCCCTTGATTGGCGCCAGGGTGTTGCTGCGACAGCCACTGACCAGTCGCTCGACCATTTGCTGGGCATCGATCAGGCTGAAATGTTCCATTTCGTCGATCAGTTCGGTGGAGATGGAAAAGTGCCGATGATCGAAGCCCACCGCCGTCACGCAGCTGCGGCCATAGCCTTGGGGGGTGATTTCTCCGGCACTGGTGCAGCCCACCAGACGAATGCCGCCGAAGCTCTGTTGCAACGCCTGCCCCAGCGCCTGCAAGTCGTACTCGGCGGAGCAGAAGAACAGCACGAAGCCCAAATGCGGGTGCAAGAGTTGTCGCGCCAGATCCTGAGCCGCTTGCTGGGCGTCGGTGGCCTGGGACATGGCACTGACCACACCGTCGTTCTGAACCTGCTCCATCCTCGCCCCTCGCCGGTGCGCCTGTATGAGGCACGAGTGTACGAAGCCTGCGGGCGGCGGCGAATGCTACTTGGGTAGTGGGTGGGTGGTTCGATGGGATGAGAGGGCTTTCAGAATCTATAAGACACTGCAGATCCCCTGTGGGAGCGAGCCTGCTCGCGATGGCGGACTTACATTCAACATATTCGCTGAATATTAGGCCCTCATCGCGAGCAGGCTCGCTCCCACATTGGATCTGCGTTGTGCCGATTACGGAGTTACCAAGTCAACACCGCCCCCACTGCAAACGTATCGGTGTCTTCATTCTGAGCGCTGGTGTCATGGCCGTTGATTTCGAACTGGTTGTACTCGGCCACCAGCTTCAGGTTGTCGTTGACGTCATGGAACAGCGCAATGCCGCGGGTCTCGTAATCGGCGCCGCTGCCGACCACGCCGTTGCCGTCGTCCTCGGTCTTGCCGTAAGACAGTGCCAGGCGGTTTTTGCCGAGTTTGTAGGAGCCCTGCAACAAGTAACCGTCGCTGTCGACGTTGCGCAAGGTCGGTTCGCCGGCGTTGTTGGTGAAGAACGGGTTGATGCCCTTGGCCTGGAAACCGGAGCCGGTCAGCGACAGCCCGCCCATCTTCGCCTGCACGCCGTAGCCGACGCCTTTGGAGGTGACGGACTCGACGCTGGAGTCGGTGTTGTCCGAAGTCTGGTAGCTGCCGTTGAGCCAGCTGTAAATCTTCGCCCCGCCGACGTCGAACTGATAGGTGATCTCGCTCTCGGTGCGCGGGTTCTCCTGATACGCCTTGCCCGTCGCGCTGCTGTCGTTGGTGTCGACCGGGTCCATGATCCCGACCGCCACCCGCAAGCCATCCATCACCGGGGTGCGATAGGTAATCTGCGACGTCGGGAACGGGTACGGATAACCGCTGCCGATGTTGCCGAACGACACCCCGCCGCCGTCCACCAGGCCCAACGTATCGCTGACCTGACCATAACCGGCGAGCAATTCATCGAGCAGGATGTTGGAGCGGGCAAACAGGCCGAAGTCCTTGCCGATCAGCACCTCGCCCCACTCTGGATTGGCCACCGTGCCGTAGAACTGCCGCACGTCGATGGCGGTGTCGGTGCCGTTGGTTTCGCTGTCGTTGATGGTCACCCAGAACGAGGCGCGGGCGCCGAGCTTGAGGTCATCGACTTGTTTGCCCATGTTGAAGCCCAGGTAGTTGGGCAGGAATCCCATCTTCACCCGCGCCTGGCGCCGGTCGTACTGCTCGCCGGCCCGGTCCACGTCGCTGTTCACGTAGAAGGCGTTGATGTAGCCATCCGTGGAGAACGTGGTCTGGTCCTTGTCGTACAGCATGATCTCGGCCTCGGCCATTGAGCTCAGGCCCAGGGAGGACAGGCTGGCGATGAAGGCCGGCAAGAAACGATGCTTGAAGTTCTTATTGTTGTGCATGACGCGCTCCGCAACGGGGGACTTGATGTCGGAGGCGATTATCGAAAGTGGACCGGCGGCGTCATACGCTGCCTTGGGGGCGGTTGTCAGCTGCTTTGGATTGGCCGGTGGCGCGCGGCAAATTCGGTGTAAGACCGCCCGCCGGCCAGGCCCGGAACTTAGGGTGTACGCCTGTGGACCCGACTGGCGTCCACAGGAACCGGTGTCCGCTAGGCGAGCGCTCTAAACAGCATGTAAACGGCGGTCACCACGCAGACGCTGGCGAAGCCGATCTGCAGCCCTCGGGCCGGTACCCGTGCGCAGAGTTTTCGACCGAGGATCATCCCGACGATGCTGGCGACAATGAACGACACGCCCAAACCATCGATCCGCACCCCGGCATGAAACGCGCCGATCACCCCAATCACCGAGATCAGACTGATCACCATCAACGAAGTAGCGACGATGCCGCGCATCTGCACGTCGGTCAGTTGCTTGAACGCCGGCACAATCAGAAAGCCGCCGCCAACACCGAGCAGCCCCGAGACCACACCGGTCACCGCGCCGAGTACCGCCAGGGTTGCGGTGCATTTGGCGGTCCAGGAAAAACGCCCGGTCTGCTGATCGAGCATGCAGTTCTTCTGGCCCCAGTTGGCATGCCCGTGATCGCTCGGGCCATCGTCGGGCTTTTCCCGGCGCAGCATCCGCCAGGCCACCATGACCATCAGCAGACTGAACAGAATCATCAGGATCTTTTCCGGCAACTGATGGGCGAAGTAGATGCCCACCGGCGAAAACACCGCGCCCAGCAGTGCAATCAACAACGCCGCGCGATAGCGCACCAGGCCATGGCGCAAACCGTCGATCGCACCGATCGCCGCCGCACTGCCCACCGCGAACAAGGCGACGGGCGCCGCTTGGGTCATGGTCAATCCCAGCCCCAGCACCAGGGCCGGCACCGCAAGAATACCGCCACCGGCACCGGTCAAACCGAGCACCAGGCCCATGACCACACCGAAAAAACTGGCCAGCAACATAGAGTTCTCTCAGTCAACCTTGGACAGATGGGTCAGCCATTCACGGCCCTTGAGCAGGCCATTCCAGTAGAACCATGGCAGCAGGGTCGCCTTGAGAAACCAGGCTGAACGACGCGGCACGATCGGGTCGAGGGGAAAGGTCGGCAGCAATTTACCGGCGTAACCGAACTCGGCGAGGATCACCTTGCCCTTCTCCACCGTCAGCGGGCAGGAACCGTAGCCGTCGTACTTGAGTGGCAACGGCTGTTGCTTGCGCAGGGCCAGCAGGTTTTGCGCCACCACCACGATCTGCTTGCGCGCGGCGGCAGCAGTTTTCGCGTTGCTGGTGGAACAGACATCGCCCAAGGCAAAGACGTCTGTATAGCGTACGTGTTGCAGGCTGTGCGGGTTCACTTCGCACCAGCCAGCGGCGTCGGCCAACGGGCTCTGGCGGATGAAATCCGGCGAGACCTGAGGCGGCACGACGTGCAGCAGGTCGAAGGTTTTTTCTTCTACGGTCACAACACCTGCAGCGTCCCTGACCTCGAACCACGCGGTTTTCGACGGTCCGTCAACCTTGACCAGATTGGAATTGAAGGCCAGCCGGGCGTTGTACTTTTCCATGTACTTCATGAGCGGCGGCACGAATGTCGCCACGCCGAACAACGCTGCGCCGGCCAGATTGAACTCGACGTCGAATTTGTTCAGAACCCCTGTTTTACGCCAGTGATCGCAGGACAAGTACAAGGCTTTCTGCGGCGCACCAGCGCATTTGATCGGCATCGCTGGCTGGGTGAAGATCGCTTTGCCGCCGCGCAATCCCTGGACCAGTTCCCAAGTGTAGGCCGCGTGCCGATAGCTGTAATTGGAAGTCACGCCGTTCTGGCCGAGGGTGTCCTGCAAGCCTTCGATTTTCTCCCAGGCCAGGCACAACCCCGGGCAGACAACGAGGTTCTGGTAACTGACGGTGCGGCCATCGTTGAGGGTCAGCTGTTTGCTGTCCGGGGCGATATCAGTCACGGACGCCTGCAACCAAGTGGCCTGACGCGGCATCACTGAGGACATCGGGCGCGCGGTGTTTTTCACCGCGTAAGCACCGCCGCCCACCAGCGTCCACGCCGGTTGGTAGTAGTGCCGGCTATCGGGTTCGATAACAGTGATGTTCAAGCCCGGATCGCGTTTCAGCAGGCTGGCCACCAGGCCAATGCCGGCGGTCCCGCCGCCTATTACCACGATGTCGGCACTGATGGATGGGCCCCAGTGTTGATCGTTCATCATTCATTCCTTGTTATTGCATGCATGGCGCCAGGTTCATTAAGTCGCGGAACCTGTGGGAGCGGGCTTGCTCGCGAAAGCGGTGTGTCAGGCGACATCATTATTGACTGTGCCACCGCCTTCGCGAGCAAGCCCGCTCCCACATGGATTGCGCTTAACTGACCGGCATCAGGTTCAGCCCCAGCTTTTCAGCACCGCTCCGCAGTACAGGCCGGACAGTGTCTTCATCACCTGAATCACTTCGTGACTGGCTAAACCATAGAATATGTACTTGCCTTCACGACGGGTGACTACCAATCCTTCGTCGCGCAGGATGCCCAGCTGTTGGGACAGTGTGGGCTGGCGCACGCCGGTCATTTTCTCCAGCTCGCCGACGTTGCGCTCGCCCTGGGTCAATTGGCAGAGAATCAGCAAGCGGTCCTCGTTGGCCAGGGCTTTGAGCAGCGCGCAAGCCTTGGAGGCCGAGGCCCGGAGCTGGGCGACTTCACATTCGGTCAGACTGGATTGCATTTGCAGGATGCCTTCGACGTCACTTAAGCTGCGGACATTATGTTTAAACATAAAGTGTTGCAACCGGTTACTGTGCTCTCGCCCCTTTCCACAGGTTCGTCCCCATGTCTGCGTTGATTGAAGCCTTCCTCGACCCCGCATCAAAGACCTACAGCTACGTGATCTACGAACACGATGGCGGGCACTGCGCGATTGTCGATCCGGTGCTGGATTACGACCCCGCCGCCGGGCGCACCGCGACCGTCCAGGCCGACAAGATCATCGCCTTCGTACGCGAACACCAGTTGCAGGTGCAATGGCTGCTGGAAACCCACGCCCATGCCGATCACCTGTCCGCCGCGCCTTATCTGCGTCGGGAACTGGGCGGCAAGATTGCGATTGGTGAGTCGATCAGCAAGGTTCAGGGGGTGTTCAAGACGCTGTTCAATCTGGAGCCGGGATTTAGCGTCGATGGTTCACAGTTCGATCACCTGTTCGCGCCGGACGAGTCATTCCGGATCGGCAACCTCAAGGCCACGGCCCTGCATGTGCCCGGGCATACCCCGGCGGACATGGCCTATTTGATCGACGGCGATGTGATTCTGGTGGGCGATACGTTGTTCATGCCGGATGTCGGCACGGCGCGCTGCGACTTCCCCGGTGGCAACGCCAACCAGATGTTTGCCTCGATCCAGAAACTGTTGGCTTTTCCCGCCAGCGTGCGGCTTTACGTCTGCCACGATTACCCGCCCACGGGCCGCGCTCCGCAATGCCAGAGCACGGTGGGTGAGCAGCGCAAAAGCAACATTCATATTCACGATGGCATTGATGAGGCCGCCTTCGTCGCCATGCGTACCCGGCGCGATGCCGGGTTATGCATGCCGACGTTGTTGCTGCCAGCGATTCAAGTGAATGTGCGGGCGGGGAATTTGCCGCCGGCGGAAGAGAATGGCGTGACTTACCTGAAGATCCCGATTAATAAGCTGTAAATCAGATCAAAAGATCGCAGGCTTCGCCAGCTCCTACATTGATCGTATGCAACCTCAATGTAATGGGTGTACCCAACCCCCGCCGTAGGAGCTGCCGAAGGCTGCGATCTTTTGATTTTCAATTGGCCAACGTCAACCCGTTCGCCGGCAACGGCAGCGCCGTCTTATACCTCACCTGCTTGAGCGCAAAGCTCGAACGGATGTTCGCCACCCCCGGCACTTTGGTCAGAAAATCCATCATGAAGCGTTCCAGCGACTGAATGGTCGGCACCAGCACGCGGATCAGGTAGTCCGGGTCGCCGGCCATCAAATAGCACTCCATCACTTCCGGGCGATCCGAGATCGCCTCTTCGAAATGCTGCAACGCCTCCTCCACCTGTTTCTCCAGGCTGACGTGAATGAACACATTCACATGCAGCCCCAGCAGGTCGGCATCCAGCAGGGTCACTTGCTCACGAATCAGTCCTAATTCTTCCATCGCCTTGACCCGGTTGAAGCACGGCGTCGGCGACAGGTTCACCGAGCGCGCGAGGTCGGCGTTGGTGATGCGCGCGTTCTCCTGAAGGCTGTTGAGAATGCCGATATCGGTACGGTCCAGTTTGCGCATGAGACAAAACCACCTGCTTTTTATGTTTATGCAGAATTTTTATCCTCAAATGACCGCAAGCGCAACGAAACAGAGAGAAATATTCTTCTTGGGCCGGCCTATGATTGTTGTAGGACAAGAATTCTTTTACCGAAGAATGACTGCCAGCTCACTACAAGAAATTCACAAGATCGAGCGTAGAAGCCATGAACCAAGCGTACGAACCGCTGCGCCTGCACGTTCCCGAACCTTCGGGCCGCCCCGGCTGCAAAACCGACTTCTCCTACCTGCATCTGACTGACGCAGGCCTGGTGCGCAAACCCCCAATCGACGTTGAACCGGCGGACACGGCTGATCTGGCCAAAGGCCTGATTCGCGTGCTCGACGACCAGGGCAATGCCCTCGGCCCATGGGCTGAAGGCGTGCCAGTCGAGATCCTGCGTAAAGGCATGCGCGCCATGCTCAAGACGCGGATTTTCGACAACCGCATGGTGGTCGCCCAGCGTCAGAAAAAAATGTCGTTCTACATGCAAAGCCTTGGCGAAGAAGCCATCGGCAGCGCCCAGGCCCTGGCCTTGAACATCGACGACATGTGCTTCCCCACCTACCGTCAACAAAGCATCCTGATGGCCCGCGAAGTGCCACTGGTCGACCTGATCTGCCAACTGCTGTCCAACGAGCGCGATCCGCTCAAAGGCCGTCAGCTGCCGATCATGTACTCGGTCAAAGACGCCGGCTTCTTCACCATTTCCGGCAACCTCGCCACTCAATTCGTTCAGGGCGTGGGCTGGGGCATGGCCTCGGCGATCAAGGGTGACACCAAAATCGCCTCGGCCTGGATCGGCGACGGCGCTACCGCAGAATCGGACTTCCATACCGCCCTCACCTTCGCCCACGTCTACCGTGCGCCGGTGATCCTCAACGTGGTCAACAACCAGTGGGCGATCTCGACGTTCCAGGCGATTGCCGGCGGTGAAGCCACCACCTTCGCCGGTCGCGGCGTCGGTTGCGGCATCGCCTCCCTGCGGGTCGATGGCAACGATTTTGTCGCGGTGTACGCCGCCTCTGCCTGGGCCGCCGAACGCGCGCGCCGCAACCTCGGCCCGACCATGATCGAATGGGTCACCTACCGCGCCGGCCCGCACTCGACGTCCGACGATCCGTCCAAATACCGTCCTGCCGACGACTGGAGCCACTTCCCGTTGGGCGACCCGATTGCCCGCCTCAAGCAGCACCTGATCAAAGTCGGTCAGTGGTCCGAAGAGGAACACGTCGCCGTCAGCGCCGAACTGGAAGCCGAAGTGATCGCCGCACAGAAAGAAGCCGAGCAGTACGGCACCCTCGCCGGCGGCCAGATTCCAAGCGCCGCGACCATGTTCGAAGACGTCTACAAAGAGATGCCGGAGCACTTGAAGCGCCAGCGTCAAGAGTTGGGGATCTGACATGAACGATCACAACAATAAAATCGAGTTGGAAACCGCCATGACCACGACCACCATGACCATGATCCAGGCCCTGCGCTCGGCCATGGATGTGATGCTTGAGCGTGACGATAACGTCGTGGTGTTCGGCCAGGACGTCGGTTATTTCGGCGGCGTGTTCCGTTGCACCGAAGGCCTGCAGAACAAATACGGCACCTCCCGGGTATTCGATGCGCCGATCTCCGAAAGCGGCATCGTCGGCGTCGCCGTGGGCATGGGCGCTTACGGTTTGCGGCCGGTGGCCGAGATCCAGTTCGCCGATTACGTCTACCCGGCGTCGGACCAGATCATTTCCGAAGCGGCACGCCTGCGTTATCGCTCGGCCGGTGAGTTCACCGCGCCGATGACCCTGCGCATGCCATGCGGCGGCGGCATCTATGGTGGCCAGACCCACAGCCAGAGCATCGAGGCGATGTTCACCCAGGTTTGCGGTTTGCGCACGGTCATGCCGTCCAACCCTTACGACGCCAAAGGCTTGCTGATCGCCTCCATCGAAAACGATGACCCGGTGATCTTCCTCGAACCAAAACGTCTGTACAACGGCCCGTTCGATGGTCACCACGACCGTCCGGTAACGCCATGGTCGAAACACCCCGCCGCGCAAGTACCGGACGGTTACTACACCGTGCCGCTGGACGTCGCCGCCATCGCTCGTCCGGGCAAAGACGTGACCATCCTGACCTACGGCACCACGGTTTATGTGTCGCAAGTGGCGGCTGAAGAAACCGGTATCGACGCCGAAGTCATCGACCTGCGCAGCCTGTGGCCGCTGGACCTGGACACCATCGTCAAGTCGGTGAAGAAAACCGGCCGTTGCGTGATTGTTCACGAAGCGACCCGCACCTGCGGTTTCGGCGCCGAACTGGTCGCCTTGGTGCAAGAGCATTGCTTCCACTACCTGGAAGCGCCGATCGAACGCGTCACCGGTTGGGACACCCCCTACCCGCATGCGCAAGAGTGGGCGTATTTCCCTGGTCCGTCCCGAGTGGGCGCGGCTTTGCATCGGGTTATGGAGGTCTGAATGGGCACGCACGTTATTAAAATGCCGGACATTGGCGAAGGCATTGCAGAAGTTGAACTGTCTCAGTGGCACGTCAAGGTTGGCGACATGGTCGTCGAGGATCAGGTGCTGGCCGATGTCATGACCGACAAGGCGATGGTCGACATTCCATCCCCGGTGCATGGCAAGGTGATTTCGCTGGGCGGACAGCCTGGCGAAGTCATGGCGGTTGGCAGCATCTTGATCAGCATTGAAGTTGAAGGCACGGGCAACGTTAAAGAGTCGGCCCAGCCAGTAGCGGTTAAAGAAGCACCCGTTGCAGCGCCGAAAGTTGAAGCCGTTGTTGAAAGCAAACCGGTTGCGGCGCCTCGCCCGGCCGCCGCGTGCCAAGGCCCGATGGTTGCTCGCGAGGCCGATGAACGCCCGCTGGCCTCCCCGGCCGTGCGCAAACATGCCCTGGACCTCGGCATTCAATTGCGTCTGGTGCGTGGCAGCGGCCCTGCCGGTCGGGTGCTGCACGAAGACCTCGAAGCCTGGCTGGCTCAGGGTCAGTCGAATGCATCGACCGCCACCGCCGCGTACGCCCAGCGCAACGACGAAGAGCAAATCCCGGTGATCGGCATGCGCCGCAAGATCGCCCAGCGCATGCAAGACGCCACCCAGCGTGCTGCCCACTTCAGCTACGTCGAAGAAATCGACGTCACTGCCGTGGAAGAACTGCGCGCACACCTGAACGAAAAACACGGCGCGACCCGCGGCAAGCTGACCTTGCTACCGTTCCTGGTCCGCGCGCTGGTTGTGGCTCTGCGCGACTTTCCGCAGATCAACGCCCGCTACGACGACGAAGCGCAAGTCATCACCCGCCTCGGCGCGGTGCATGTGGGCGTCGCCACCCAAGCCGACATCGGTTTGATGGTGCCGGTTGTGCGTCATGCCGAAACTCGCAGCCTGTGGGACAGCGCCGCGGAAATCTCCCGTTTGGCCACCGCCGCGCGCACTGGCAAGGCCAGCCGCGATGAGCTGTCCGGTTCGACCATCACCCTGACTAGCCTCGGCGCCCTGGGCGGCATCGTCAGCACCCCGGTGCTGAACCTGCCGGAAGTGGCAATCGTCGGCGTGAACAAAATCGTCGAACGGCCGATGGTCGTCAAAGGCCAGATCGTGATTCGCAAGATGATGAACCTCTCCAGCTCCTTCGATCACCGCGTGGTCGATGGCATGGACGCGGCGCAATTCATCCAGGCCGTTCGTGGCTTGCTCGAACAACCCGCCACCCTGTTTGTGGACTAATTATTAGTGGAGCAGGCATGCAAACTTTGAACACCACGCTGCTGATCATCGGCGGCGGCCCTGGCGGCTATGTGACGGCGATCCGTGCCGGTCAGCTGGGCATTTCGACCATTCTGGTGGAAGGCGAATCGTTGGGCGGCACCTGCCTGAACATCGGCTGCATTCCATCGAAGGCATTGATTCACGTCGCCGAACAGTTCCATCAGACGCAACACCACAGCCAATACTCGGCGCTGGGCATCAGCGTGTCGACACCGACCCTGGACATCGGCAAGAGCGTCGAGTGGAAGGACGGTATCGTTGATCGTCTGACCACCGGCGTCTCGGCGCTGTTGAAGAAGCACAAGGTCCAGGTCATTCAAGGCTGGGCCAAAGTGATCGATGGCAAAACCGTCGATGTCGGCGACACGCGCATTCAGTGCGAGCACCTGGTGCTGGCCACCGGTTCGAAAAGCGTGAACCTGCCAATGCTGCCGATTGGCGGGCCGATCATCTCCTCCACCGAAGCCCTGGCGCCGAAAAGCGTGCCGAAACGGCTGGTCGTGGTCGGTGGCGGTTACATCGGTCTGGAGCTGGGGATTGCCTATCGCAAACTCGGCGCCGAGGTCAGTGTGGTCGAGGCGCAGGATCGTATCCTGCCGGCCTACGATGCCGAACTGACCCATCCCGTACACGAAGCGCTTAAGCAACTCGACGTGAAGCTTTACTTGAAACACAGCGTCGAAGGCTTTGATTCACAAAGAAATACTCTACAAGTTCGTGACCCTAACGGCGACATCCTGAATCTTGCAACCGATCAGGTGCTGGTGGCCGTCGGTCGCAAACCCAACACTCAGGGCTGGAATCTCGAAGCCTTGAATCTGGAGATGAGCGGTTCGGCGATCAAGATCGACAACCGTTGCCAGACCAGCATGCGCAATGTCTACGCCATCGGCGACTTGAGCGGCGAACCGATGCTCGCCCACCGGGCCATGGCTCAGGGTGAAATGGTTGCCGAGCTGATCAGCGGTAAACACCGCGAATTCAACCCGACCGCCATCGCCGCCGTGTGCTTCACCGACCCGGAACTGGTGGTGGTCGGCAAGACACCGGACGAGGCCAAGGCTGCGGGACTGGACTGCATCGTTTCGAGTTTCCCGTTCGCCGCCAATGGCCGGGCGATGACGCTGGAGTCGAAAAGCGGCTTTGTGCGGGTCGTGGCGCGCCGTGACAATCATGTGATTGTTGGTTGGCAGGCGGTGGGTGTGGGCGTGTCGGAGTTGTCGACGGCGTTCGGTCAAAGCCTGGAAATGGGCGCCCGACTGGAAGACATCGCCGGCACCATCCACGCGCATCCGACGCTCGGTGAGGCGGTGCAGGAAGCGGCGTTGCGTGCTTTGGGGCATGCGTTGCACCTGTAAACGCGATCAACTGTGGCGAGGGAGCTTGCTCCCGCTGGGCTGCGAAGCGGCCCCTTGCTGACTTTCAGGCACACCGCGTTGTCTGGATTTACGACTGCTTCGCAGCCGAGCGGGAGCAAGCTCCCTCGCCACAGGGTTTCGAACAATGAATAATCGGCAGCAAATTTAATGAGCGAGCCGATAGTCCGGGCTGCGAAATGGGCCCGGAATGAAGTATTGTTGTCCCCATCCAGAAAAATGTCAGAAGCCTTGAACCGTTTCGGCGGTTGTTAAGTGATAGAGGGTGTCATGGGTAACGAAAGCATCAATTGGGACAAGCTGGGTTTTGACTACATCAAGACAGACAAGCGATATCTGTCGCACTGGCGTAATGGCGAGTGGGACAAAGGCACCCTGACCGAAGACAACGTGCTGCACATCAGCGAAGGCTCCACTGCCCTTCACTATGGCCAGCAGTGCTTCGAAGGCCTGAAGGCCTACCGCTGCAAGGACGGTTCGATCAACCTGTTCCGCCCGGACCAGAACGCCGCACGCATGCAACGCAGCTGCGCGCGCCTGCTGATGCCGCAGGTGTCTACCGAGCAGTTCGTCGAAGCGTGCAAGGAAGTGGTGCGCGCCAACGAGCGTTTCATCCCGCCTTACGGCACCGGCGGCGCGCTGTACCTGCGCCCGTTCGTGATCGGCGTGGGTGACAACATCGGCGTGCGTACCGCGCCCGAGTTCATCTTCTCGATCTTCTGCATCCCGGTCGGCGCCTACTTCAAGGGCGGTTTGACCCCGCACAACTTCCTCATCTCCAGCTACGACCGTGCTGCCCCACAAGGCACCGGCGCGGCCAAGGTCGGTGGCAACTACGCCGCCAGCCTGATGCCGGGCTCCCAGGCCAAGAAGGCGCATTTCGCCGACTGCATCTACCTGGACCCGCTGACGCACACCAAAATCGAAGAAGTCGGCTCGGCCAACTTCTTCGGGATCACCCACGACAACAAGTTCGTCACCCCGAATTCCCCTTCGGTGTTGCCGGGCATCACTCGTCTGTCGTTGATCGAGCTGGCCAAAACCCGTCTGGGCCTGGAAGTGATCGAAGGTGACGTGTTCATCGACAAGCTGTCCGACTTCAAGGAAGCCGGTGCTTGCGGTACTGCCGCCGTGATCACCCCGATCGGCGGTATCAGCTACAACGACAAGCTGCACGTGTTCCATAGCGAAACCGAAGTCGGCCCGGTCACCCAGAAGCTCTACAAAGAGCTGACCGGTGTACAGACCGGCGACGTCGAAGCGCCAGCGGGCTGGATCGTCAAAGTTTGATTTGACGCGACTGCCCGTTTGAACACAAAAGCCCGGCCATCACATTGAAGGCCGGGCTTTTTTTCGTCTGCGTTTCGTGGAAACGTCACTAGACTTGCCACGTGCAACAGCCATCAACAGGTGCCACTAAAACCATGGGAAAACTCTGGCGAAAGTATCTGGCCTTGCTGGACACCGATTTCACCACGCAAGTGTTCGACAACATCAAAAACCTGCTGGTGTGCGCCCTTCTGTTCGCTGCAGGCACCAACGTACTGGATCGCGAGCATCACCTGTTCATGGGGTTGCTCGCTTCGAATCTGGCGGGTTGGGGGCTGATTTTGGTGTCAGCGATGCTGATGTTGCTGAGTGTCAGTGACGGTCTGCGCCGGCTGTCCAAGTTGCCGTATCACACGGCATTTCAGATTATCTTGTTTCTGATTTACCTGATCTTGGCAGTCCGCGTGGTGGAGATTGTCTGGGTTTTCAGAGCGTAGCGGTCACAGCACGAGGTGTTTTCCAACGCTGCTCATCCTGAGCAATCCGGGCAAACAACCACTCCACAAACACCCGTGTCTGCGCCGTCACGTCCGGCGCAACACCGTAGTAATAACGCGGCAACGGCATACGCAACTCGGGCAACGGGCAGGTCAGGTCTCCGCTCAAAAGATGGGTGCCCAGCAAAGAGGTCGGGCACAAGGCTATGCCCTGTCCCTCCACGGCAGCCTGAAGCACCATGTGCATGTGATCAAACTGCCGGGTGACCTGAGTAGCTGACAGACTTTGACCAAAGTGCATCGCCCAATGGTGCCAGTCTTCACGACGTGCCTTGGCGGTCAGTAACGTGTGCCGGCTCAGCGAAGTGAGGTCTTCAAGTGGCAGGCGCTCGATCAGCGATGGCGCCGCGACCAGTAAGAGTTCGTCTTCGAACAGCGCTCGCGCCTCAATCTCCGGCGCCCAATCGTCACGACCACGGCGAATGACGATATCGAACCCGTCGCGTGCCTGATCGGGCGCCTGGGTTTGCGTGATCACCTGCGGCTTGATGTCCGGGTGCTGCGCAATGAAATCCCCCAGCCTGGGCGTCAGCCAAAGCACGGCAAAGGACGGACGGACATTGATCTTCACGGTAGGCAGCGAGGCATGTTGCTTGAGCGCAGCGGCGGCGTTGGCTATCTGCGCCAGCCCGGCGCTGACTTGCTCATAAAAGCGCTGGCCGGCCGGCGTCAGCACCGATTGCCGGATGCGCCGCTCGAACAGCAGCACGCCCAGGTATTCCTCGAGCAATTTGATGTGCCGGCTGACGGCACTGTGGCTCACATGCAACTCTTCGGCCGCCAGCCTGAAGCTCTGATGACGAGCAGCGATGGCGAAGGCGCGAACAGCATTAAGCGGCGGTAGTTGATTTTTCATGCGTCTAATTTAGTCACCTATGCGCTTTAATTAAAGCGTTTGTCACGCCCTCGTCGTCACGCCACTCTGCCAGCACGCAGCCAGCGCCACCTGACGGAGCACGACATGAACAGCTATGGACTCTTTATACTTTTCGCCACCCTGACCATTTTGAGCCCGGGGCCTGGCGTGGTCCTGACCCTGTCCAACGCAGTGCGTCACGGCTGGACGGGCGCAGTGCCGGGCATTCTGGGGATCGCGTCGGGGGCGTTCGTTGTCGCCGCCATCAGTGCCACCAGTGTGGGTCTGATACTCAGCACCTCCGCAAACGCCTTTACCGCGTTGAAATACGCAGGGGCCGCCTATTTGTTGTACCTGGGTTACAAAAGCTGGCGCTCGGATCGTTTCAGTACGCTGCTTGAAACGCGCCCCTCAAGCCCTGGCTATCGCTTCCTTGAAGCGGCTTCGATGCAGCTTTTGAACCCCAAGGCGGTGTTTTTCTTTCTGGCGGTGTTTCCGCAATTCATCGATACCTCGGCGCACTTCTACACCCAGTTCATCAAACTGGTCGCTTCCTACGGCGTATTGGTGATTCTGGTGCATGGCAGCTATGCCTTGCTCGCCAATGCCGCCAAAGGCTGGTTGTCGAGCCCGAAGGGTTCCTGGCTGGCGGCGAAAGTCTCGGGCGTGACCTTCGCCGGCTTTGGCGTGCTCATGGCCTCGTCGAGTCGCTAAGCCACAGGACTGGCAATCGCGCGGCGCCTGCTCTCAGTGGCCGCGGGTTGTGCTGTTGTCGCCTGAACCGGCAGCTCAACGGCGAACCGGCTACTGAGTTCCTTGCGCCCCACCGCCGTCAACGCCAGCGCCCGGCTGTCCAGATCCTGCGTCACCCATTTGCGTTTGATCGCCGTTTGCAGCAATGCCGCGCCCAAGGCGCCGCCCAAATGCGGCCGACGCATGCTCCAGTCCAGACACGGGCAGGCGAAGCGGCGGCGCAAGGTGCCGAGGTCTTTGACGTCGATCCCCAACCCTTCGAACAACGCTTCACCGCTGTCGCTCAGTCGATAAGCCTGCTCATCGGTTTCCAGCAACCACCCCGCTTCGATCATCCGGTCATGCAGCAACACCGCCAACGTACCGGCCATGTGGTCGTAGCAAGTGCGGGCGAATTGCAGGCGGTCGGGGGTGCGCGGATTGAACGTCGGCGCCGCGTTCTGGCCGATTACCATCAGCGCTTCCAGGGCCTGGGCCACGCGCTTGTCCGCGAGGCTGTAATAGCGGTGACGGCCCTGAATGTGCAAACGCACCAGCGCCAGCTCCTTGAGCTTGGCCAGATGAGCACTTGCGGTCGAGGCGCTGACTTCGGCAACCGCCGCCAGTTCGGTGCTGGTGCGGGCGTGGCCGTCCATCAGCGAACAGAGGATTTTCGTCCGGGCCGGTTCGGCAATCGCTGCCGCCACTTGAGAGACGCCAATGTCGTGTTGTTCTACGTTCATATTTCGCTCCTGGACGAATCAAGGCCCTTTCGGACTGGAGATAGTAGCAACACTTTTCAACCACCGATAAGGCTGCGACCCATGGACCCGATCATCGCTGCGACTCACGCCGATCCCTACCCTTACTACGCGCAATTGCGCACCGAGGGCGGACTGGCTTTTCATCAAGGACTGAAACTGTGGGTGGCCAGCAGCGCGCGATCCGTCGCGGCCGTGCTGGCGCATCCGGATTGTCATGTGCGGCCTCCCCATGAACCGGTGCCCAAGGGCATTGCTCAAGGCATGGCCGGCAAGGTGTTCGGTCAGTTGATGCGGATGAACGAGGGCGCACGGCAGCGTTGCCCGAGGGCGGCGATTGAGCCGGGGCTGGCGTTGATTGACGTGAACGAGGTCAATGCGTTGGTCGGCGCTCGGTTGATTACCCCGGGCGCCGACGGGTTGTACGCGGCGATGTTTCGCGGGCCGGTCTGCGTAGTGGCGGCGTTGCTGGGGTTTTCTCCAGCTCAGGGCCGGGCCATCAGCGAGCTGACCGCCGACTTCGTCGCCTGCCTGTCGCCCCTCAGCGACCAAGCGCAGCTGGACACCGCCCATGTCGCGGCGGAACAACTGAAGGGTTATTTCATCGGGCTTCTGGACGACCCGAGCAACCGAAGTGCCCTGCTCGCCGGTATCCGGCAGCGCTTCGCGGCAACATCGACCGATTCTGAAATCTTGATCGCCAATTTGATCGGCCTTTTCTCCCAGACCCATGAAGCCACTGCCGGGCTGATCGGTAATGCGCTATTAGCGTTAATCCGAAACCCACAGCTGGATTCGGCTCAAGTTGATGACTTGATCGCTGAAGTCCAGCGCTTCGACCCATCGGTGCAAAACACCCGCCGTTTCGTCGCCGAGCCGTGTGAAATCGACGGCATAAACCTGAACCCCGGCGACGTTATTCTGGTGCTGCTGGCCTCAGCCAATCGCGATCCGCAGCTTAATGAGGATCCCGATGCGTTTTTGCCCGATCGCCCGAACCGTCGCAGTTTCACTTTCGGCGCGGGGCGTCATCAATGTCCGGGGCAGGTGTTAGCCATGAGCATTGCCAGCGCCACGCTGACTGAGATCCTGGCGATGAAACCTGCTTTGGACCGTTTGGCCTGGCACTATCGCCCTTCCCTGAATGGGCGGATTCCTTTGTTCACCGACCTGCCGAATACCTGACAGACCGCGTCATCGTTCTTCGCGAGCAAGCCCGCTCCCACACTTGATCGTCGATGTTCACAACATTTGTGATCGACACAAATCCCCTGTGGGAGCGGGCTTGCTCGCGAAGGCGGCCTGACAAACAACGCATTACTTTTGACTTGCGCAATAGGCTACATCGCGGGTGAACTGACCGTGAACCAGCCACAGAATGGAGTTACAAAGTGAGCCTCCTCTACCAAGATCCAACAATGAGCCACGAGGAAGCGACGAGACTTCTAGCGAGCGACTTAGAAACCAACGTTGCCGCCGCATTGATTTCTATCGGGCTGAATGAGCAAGACAGGGTTTGGGCTCAGAACACCTGCCTGAAGTATCTCGAGGGTGAATCCGAATCGGTTGCAGCAGCTGCCATCACCGCGCTCGGTCACATAGCCCGCAGACAGGGTGGTCTGGACTTGGGTGCTGTACGCCCGGCTCTTGAAAAGGTGAAGGAAAGATTCCCCTCACTGGAAGGGACTGTGGCGGACACCCTTGATGATATTGAGGCATACACCTGACTTACCGTTTAGCAAAAGGACACTTGGGATCGCCAAGATCGCAGCCTTCGGCAGCTCCTACGCCGACCGGGTACACCCATGGAATCGAAGCCGTACACAAATCCGTAGGAGCTGCCGCAGGCTGCGATCTTTTGGGGCCGCCAACACTAAACGGACAGTCATCAAGACAAGCCCCTCTCGCCACAAAAAAGCCAAAAACCCGCCATCTCTGTAAGAAGAAATGGCGGGGTTTGTCGTTTCAACTCACACAGCCATCAATCATCACGCGTCAGCACTTCCAGCAATTCAATCTCGAAAATCAGATTCGAATTCGGTGTAATCGCGCCCATCGTTCGCTCGCCATAAGCCAGATGCGCCGGCACCAGCAGCTTGCGTTTACCGCCAACCTGCATGCCCATGATCCCTTGATCCCAGCCCTTGATCCCAGCCCTTGATCACCCGCCCCGTGCCAATCACGCACTGAAACGGTTTACCCCGACTGTAGGAAGAATCGAATTCAGTGCCATCTTCCAGCCAACCCCGATATTGGGTGGTGATCAGCGCGCCTTTGACAGCCGCTTTGCCGTCGCCCACTTCAAGGTCGATTACCTGCAATTCATCATTCATTACATTCACTCTAGTGTGCGCTTGCCCGAACAAGCTTCATGGGCGCCGTTTTCCCAGAAATACAGGCTGTTGGCAACCGTTTCGGCCTGTCTCCGGCAGTGGCCGTGATCTAAGATACCCACCACCTCGATGCTTACGCATGCATTGATCCGCTCAACGCATCAATGCATGCCAACTATGCAATTAACATATCGATGGCCCTGCTCCACTATCCGCCCTAATAAGAACCGTGCACCGCGTCCAGGCAGTGCACGTCATAAAAGCGGTGGAGTACACGTCAATGACAGCATCAATCCATTCCGGTCGCTCCCGGGCCAGTTCGATTTTCCGGGTGACCTCGGGCAACTTCCTCGAACAATTCGATTTCTTCCTTTTCGGCTTTTATGCCACGCAGATCGCTGCCGTGTTTTTCCCCGCCAGCAGCGAGTTCGCGTCCCTGATGATGACCTTCGCGGTGTTTGGCGCAGGCTTCCTGATGCGCCCGTTGGGCGCCGTGGTGCTGGGCGCTTACATCGATGATGTGGGGCGACGCAAGGGGTTGATCGTCACCCTGTCGATCATGGCCAGCGGTACGATTCTGATTGTGCTGGTGCCCGGTTACGACACCATCGGGCTGTTCGCTCCGGCCATCGTGCTGATCGGCCGATTGCTGCAAGGCTTCTCGGCCGGTGCGGAAATGGGCGGTGTATCGGTGTACCTCGCGGAGATCGCCACTCCCGGCAACAAAGGCTTCTTCACCAGTTGGCAATCAGCGAGCCAGCAGGTGGCGATCATCATCGCGGCGGCTTTGGGCTATGGTCTGAACCAATGGATGGCGCCGACGATGATTGCCGATTGGGGCTGGCGGATTCCGTTTTTCGTCGGCTGCATGATCGTGCCATTCATCTTCTTCCTGCGCCGTAACCTGGAAGAAACCGAAGAGTTTGCCGCTCGTAAACATCGGCCTGGCATGGCCGAGGTGTTCCGCACCCTGGCGCAGAACTGGGTCATCGTGTTCGCCGGAATGATGATGGTCGCCCTGACCACTACCGCGTTCTATCTGATCACCGTGTACGCGCCGACCTTCGGCAAAACCGTGCTGCACCTGAGTACCTCCGATGCGCTGTTGGTGACCTTGCTGGTGGGGGTTTCGAACTTTTTCTGGCTGCCGATTGGCGGCGCACTGTCGGATCGCATCGGTCGTCGCCCGGTACTGATCGCCATGGCGTTGCTGACGTTGGCCACCGCCTACCCTGCGCTGACCTATCTGGTGCAAGCACCGAGTTTCATCAACATGCTGTTGGTGCTGCTGTGGCTGTCGTTCATTTATGGCTTGTACAACGGCGCGATGATCGCCGCGCTCACGGAAATCATGCCGGTCGAGGTTCGGGTTGCAGGTTTCTCTTTGGCTTATAGCCTGGCGACGGCGGTGTTTGGCGGTTTCACACCGGCGATATCGACCTTCCTGATCCAGTACACCGGCGACAAGGCTGCACCCGGGTACTGGATGAGTTTCGCCGCACTCTGTGCCTTGTGCGCAACGCTGTTTCTCTATCGCCGTGCCTCTGGCCGCCTGCAACCGGCCGTGTCGTAAACCCCGACCTCTAACTGCGAGAGCCATTCGATGAAAAAATTTTTCAACTTCACCGCCCTGGCCCTGGTGATCAGCCTCGGTTTGAGTGCAGTCGCCCAGGCCGAAGAAATCCGTGTGATGACTTCCGGTGGTTTCACCGCAGCCTACAAGATCCTCGGCCCGAAATTTGTCGAGTCTACCGGCAACACCCTGGACACCGCCCTCGGCCCATCCATGGGAAAAGCCCCGGAAGCCATTCCCAATCGTCTGGCCCGTGGTGAACAAGCCGACGTGGTCATCATGGTCGGTTATGCCCTCGACGACCTGATCAAGCAAGGCAAAATCGATCCCGCTTCACGGGTCGAACTGGCGGATTCGCGAATTGGTCTGGCAGTGCGTGAAGGTGCGCCGAAGCCGGATATCAGCTCGGAGGATGGATTGAAAAAAGCCTTGCTCGATGCCAAATCAGTCGCCTATTCCGACAGTGCCAGCGGTGTGTACATCGAACAGCAACTGTTCAAGCGCCTGGGCATCGAAAACCAGCTCAAACCCAAGTCAAAAATGATCTCGAAAATCCCGGTGGGCTCGGTTGTTGCCACCGGTGACTATCAACTGGGCTTCCAGCAGGTCAGCGAATTGCTGCCGGTGCCGGGAGTGAGCTTTGTGGCGAAAATTCCAGAATCGGTGCAATCGGTCACCCGTTTCGCCGCCGGCATTCCGGTCAATGCGCAACACCCGACCGAGGCCAAGGCGCTGCTTGAATACCTGGCCTCCACCGCAGCTCAGCCGGATGTAAAAGCAACGGGGCTGGACTCGGTCAGCCACTGACCGAGGGTTGCTGGACTTTCATTTCCACCACCAGGCGCTCCAACGCCAATGCCGCCGGGGTTAACGTACGACCCCGGCGCTTGATCAAACCAACACTGCGCATCACCTGCGGATCGGTCAGCGGTACCCGCGTCAGAATCGGATGGTCCGCAGCCGGCATCGCCATCAACGGCACCGCTGCCACGCCCAACCCGGCTTCTACCAGACCGATCATGGTCGTCACATGACGGGTTTCGCAGATGCTCGGCCGCTTGGGCACCACGCCAGCCAGCGCTTGATCCAGCAGAAATCGATTGCCCGAAGTCTTGTCCAGCGAGATGTAATCCTGCTGATAAAACTCATCCCACGTCACGCTGCTGCGTCCCGCCAGGGGATGATCTCGTCTGCACGCCACCACGTAACCTTCCTGCACCAACTGCTCGAACTCGACTTCGACCTCCAGAACCCCCATGAAACTCAGACCGAAATCCGCTTCACCGTTGACGACGGCGCTCAATACCTCGTGGGCACTGGAATCGAGCACCTTGACCTTGATCCGCGGAAATTGCCGGTGGTAGTGGGCGATCACACGCGGCATGAAGTAGTACGCCGCAGACGGTACACACGCGACGGTCACGTGGCCGAGCCGGCTCGAAGCGACTTCACTGATGCCTAAAAGCGCAACGTCCAGGTCATCCAGCAAGCGCTCAACGCTGGGCAAGAAACCGCGTCCGGCCTGAGTCAGACTGACCCGTCGAGTGGTGCGCTCGAACAATTTCACGCCCAGAGCGTCTTCGAGCTTTTCGATCCGCCGGCTAAGGGCCGGTTGGGAAATACGCACCGTGTCCGCGGCCTTTCGAAAGCTGCCCTGCTCCACCACGGCGCGGAAGGCTTGCAGATCGTTAAGGTCGAAGTTGATGGTCATGGTGCGCACTCGGGAACGAAACGGATTGATCAGCTTATCCTATTAATGTAACTAATTGATGCCAAATGTAACGACATCTTTGTCGCCTGCTCGCGATGTGTGTCGGCGCATAACGTTTTCGTTCATGGCTGACGCATCCAGTGTCAGCCTTTATCCTATGCGCCCCCGTCGCACCGAGTTAATGGAGTTTCGCCATGCCCCACGAAGGCAATCTGTTGCAAGCCGCTGTCGTCTTTTTATTCGCGGCGGTGCTCACCGTCCCTTTGGCCAAGCGCCTGCAACTGGGGGCGGTCCTGGGTTATCTGTTTGCCGGGGTGATCATCGGGCCGTCGGTGCTTGGCTTGATCGGTAATCCGCAAAGCGTCAGCCATATCTCCGAACTCGGGGTGGTGTTGTTGCTGTTCATCATCGGCCTTGAGCTGTCGCCGCGACGCTTGTGGGTGATGCGCAAATCGGTGTTTGGCGTGGGCCTGGCGCAGGTGCTGCTGACCGGGTCGGTGATTGGTGTGCTGGCGTTGTTCGTGTTCGGCCAATCCCTGAACAGCGCCATCGTGTTGGGCCTTGGCCTGGCGTTGTCGTCTACTGCATTTGGTTTGCAAAGCCTGGCCGAGCGCAAGGAACTGACCAGCCCCCATGGGCGGTTGGCGTTCGCGATTTTGCTGTTCCAGGACATCGCCGCGATCCCGCTGATCGCGATGGTGCCACTGCTGGCCGGCGGTGATCACACCAGCAGCGCCGCCGATGATCTGAACCATGGTTTGCGGGTGCTGGGCAGTATCGCGGTGGTGGTGATTGGCGGGCGGTATTTGCTGCGACCGGTTTTTCGCGTGGTGGCCAAGACCGGCTTGCCGGAGGTGTCCACCGCCACTGCGTTGCTGGTGGTGATTGGTACGGCGTGGCTGATGGACCTGGTCGGTGTGTCCATGGCACTTGGCGCGTTCCTCGCCGGTTTGCTGCTGGCGGATTCCGAATATCGCCACGAACTGGAAGCGCAGATCGAGCCGTTCAAGGGCCTGCTGCTGGGGCTGTTTTTCATCAGCGTCGGCATGGGCGCCAATCTGAGTTTGTTGCTCAGTGCGCCGATTGTGGTGCTGGGGCTGACGGTGCTGCTGATCGCGATCAAGCTGCCGTTGCTGTTTGTGGTCGGTCGATTGGCCGGGGGCCTGGGCAAGGTCAATGCGATTCGCTTGGGCATCGTGCTGGCGGCCGGTGGTGAGTTTGCCTTTGTGGTGTTCAAGATCGGCCGGGATCAGGGCTTGTTCGAGCCGCGCCTGTACGACTTGCTGGTGCTGACCATCACCCTGTCGATGGCGCTGACACCGCTGTTGTTGCTGGCCTGCGCACGACTGGTCAAACCCAAGGTTCAACCGGTGGAGGTGCCGGAGAAATTCCGCGAAATCGACACCGACACACCTCGCGTAGTCATCGCCGGCATGGGCCGTATGGGGCAGATCGTGGCGCGGATTCTGCGGGCGCAGAACATCAAGTTCGTCGCCCTCGACACGTCGGTGGAAACCATTGAACTGTCCCGCAGCTTCGGCGGCGTGCCGGTGTTCTACGGTGATCCGATGCGCCCGGAAATCCTCAGCGCGGCCAAGGTCGAGCAAGCGGAGTTTTTCGTGATCGCCACCGATGATCCGGACACCAACATCAAGACGGCCGAGGTGGTACACAAGCTTTATCCGCACATCAAAATCATCGCCCGCGCCCGTAACCGTCAGCATGTACACCGGTTGGTGGATGTCGGGGCTCAGGCGGTACGGGAAACCTATTACTCCAGCCTGGAAATGACCCGGCGGACCCTGGTTGGACTAGGGTTGACCCAGGCCCAGGCGGATGCGCGGATCAAGCGCTTTACCCATCACGATGAACAGGTGCTGGAAGCCCAGCATGCGGTGTACGACGATGCGGCCAAGGTGATGCAGACCGCGCAGGAAGCACGGGCGGAACTGGCAAAACTGTTTGAGTCGGATCAGTTGGAGGAGGAAGCGGGTAAGGCTTGAGGTGAATCTGATGTCCCCATCGCGAGCAGGCTCGCTCCCACAGGGGATCTATGTCAGCCGAAAATCTTGTGGCTGACTCGATCACTGTGGGAGCGAGCCTGCTCGCGATGAACGATGACGCGGTGCATGGGATAAATAACAACGACCAAGGAACCCACAATGGCTGACCAGACCTCCCCCGCCCTGAAGGAAATCTTCAACGCCGAACGCCTCGCGCACATCGCCACGGAGATGACTGCGGTCTACCCCGGCTTCGATGCCAAAGCTTTCCTGAAACTGGCCAAAACCGGTCTGGCGAAATTGTCAGTCATGCAACGCATGGCCCGCGTCAGTGAATGTCTGCACGCGGTGTTGCCACTCGATTTTGAAGAATCCCTGGACGTCCTGCGCGCCCTCGCCCCGCGCCTCAACAGCGCCTTCGTCAGTATGTTTTTGCCGCACTACGTCGCGACCTACGGCGCTCACACGTTCGATCTGTCGATGAATTCGCTCAAATATTTCACTTCCTTCGGCTCCTCGGAGTTTGCCATCCGGCATTTTTTGCGCAGTGATATCGAACGCTCGTTGGCGCTGATGCACGACTGGTCGCTGGATGAAAACGAACACGTCCGGCGCCTGGCGAGCGAAGGCAGCCGACCGCGCCTGCCATGGTCGTTCCGCCTGGAACAGGTCCAGGCCGACCCGACACTGGCGGTTGCGATCCTCGACAACCTCAAGGCCGACGACAGCCTCTACGTGCGCAAATCCGTGGCCAACCACCTCAACGACATCACCAAGGATCATCCCGAGTGGGTGCTGGCGCTGATCGAGGGTTGGTCGCTGGACAACAAGCATACGGCGTGGATCGCCATACACGCTCTGCGCAGTTTGATCAAACAAGGTAACAAGCGGGCGCTGGCAATCATTGGCGCGGGTGGCAAGCCCGAAGTTGAAATCATTGACGTGAAGGTTGAGCCGGCGGTGATTCGACTGGGGGAGAAAATCACTTTGTCTTTCAGAGTGAAGTCCACGGTCCCGGACAGTCAGCGATTGGTGATCGATTACGCTATCGATTATGTCAAAGCCAACGGCAGCACCTCGGCAAAGGTGTTCAAACTTAAAGCCCTCACGCTGTCCGACAATGCCAGCGAAGCCATTAGCCGCAGTCAGCACATCAAGGAACTGACCACCCGCAGGCACTATGCCGGCCAGCACGCGGTGCACATTCTGGTAAATGGCGAACGCTTGGCCAGCACCCAATTCCGAATTATCGCTGACGCTCATTGATGCCCACACCAGAGCCGCCCGGCAGCATGCGCGTGAGCGTGTTGTCGCGGACCCAGTAGTGATGGAACAACCCCGCCGCTGCATGCATACCAATCAACCAATAGCCAGTGCTACCGAGCAATTCGTGCCAATGCTTGAGTTGCTTGGCCAGATCGGGATCAACCGCAATCGGCGCCGGCAGGAAAAAGCCGAAATACGGCATCGGCTTGCCCCCGGCGGCCAGCATCAACCAGGCCAATAGCGGCGTAGCGATCATCAGCCCATAAAGCGCCAGGTGCATGAGGTGCGAGACGCCCGTCTGCCAGGTGGGTGGGGCCGGGGTAATCGGTGGTCGGGGCGTGAGGCGCCCGAGCAAGCGAACCCAGACCAGCACAAAAATGCTCAACCCGAATATGCCGTGCAGCCCCAGAAACAGGCCCTTCAAGGCATGCCCACGGGGCAACAATCCTTTGATCTCGATGCAACCGTAAACGCCGACGAACAGCGCCAGCATCAGCCAGTGCAAGGTGATCGAGAGTTTTCCATACCGGTGTACTGCTGAATCTCGGGTCATACAGGGCCTCGTGAAGATCGGTGGCGGCTGCCGACTCATTTCGTACAGCCTGGATCCGGTTTCGTCGAACCGACCGGCGCCACCCTGCCCGCCCAGTCTTAAGGCAATCTGAAGGCCACCTTCAGACTCCGTTAAGAATTGCCTTTGATACTCCTCCCAAACTTACTCAGGGAGGCGTTCTTGCCCATGCCCGATTTCGACTGGAACATCCCTCTGCCCCTGCACTTCGGCCAAGCCGAAACCCCGCAGATGAGTCTGGCCAGAGCCTTGCCGGACGATCCCCAGCGTCCGGTCTTCGAAGCTTTTATCCAGCAGCGTTTTCGAAAGACCCACGGCGCCGACATCCGCCAATTCATGCCACAGCTGTTCGGCATGAGCGATGCGTCAGGCACGCTGTGTGCGGTGGCCGGCGTACGACTGGCCAGTGCCGAACCGCTGTTTCTGGAGCGTTACCTGGACGAGGCGATCGATCCGCTGATCAGCGACGCTGCCGGTCAACCCGTGGACCGGGCCGGTATTGTCGAGGTCGGGAACCTCGCTGCCAGCGATACCGGCAGTGCGCGCCTGAGCATCATCGCCATCACCTACCTGTTGGCCATGGGCGGGCTGGAATGGGTGGCGTTCACCGGCAACATCGGGCTGGTGAACAGTTTTCATCGCCTGGGCTTGAAGCCGGTGACGCTCTGCGCCGCCGACCCTGCGCGACTGGGCGACGACCGTCACCTCTGGGGCAGTTATTACGAGAGTCAGCCATGGGTGCATGTCGGCAACATCCGCGCCGGTTTCATCCATTTACGCAACATCGGTCTGTTCAATCGCCTGGGGTTGCCGACGTCCCTTGAGGAGTCCAGCCATGTCGCCTGAAATGGAGCGGTTCAAACAGACCCTGCGCAATCACGCCGAACGCAAGACCAACGCCATCGCCTTGTGGGGCGATCAGTTGAAACTGGACTACGCCACGCTGTACGCCGAGGTCATGTACCGCCAACAGCGTCTGCGCGATGAGCACGTCAAAGTGGTCGCGCTGGCCCTGGACAACGGCGCCGAGGCGATACTATGGGACCTGGCCGTACTGTTCGAAGGCCTGACCTGCCTGACGTTGCCGCCCTTCTTCAGCCCGGCACAACGCAGTCATTGCCTGGAACAGAGCCAGGCCGAACGGGTGATTGCCGAACCGGAACTGGAGGCCGAACTGCAGGCGGCCGGCTACGAGAAGACCGGCGAATTCTGGCGTCGCACCTTCAGCGATCCGAACCGGATACCCGAACGCACCGCCAAACTGACCTTCACCTCAGGCACCACCGGCACGCCCAAAGGCGTGTGCCTGAGCGCCGAGAGCCTTTTGCGGGTGGCCCGTGAACTGGATCAGGCAAGCAAGCCCACCGATCCACGGCATCACCTGGCGCTGCTGCCCCTGGCGATTCTGCTGGAAAACCTCGGCTGTTATGCCGCGCTGTATGCCGGCGCGACCTTGAGCGTACCCAGCCAGAAAACCCTGGGCATTCAAGGCGCCAGCGGTGTCGATGTGCCGCGGCTTTTGGGTTGCCTGGCCATCCGCGCACCCGAGAGCTTGATCCTGGTGCCGCAGTTGCTGCTGATGCTGGTCAGCGCCGCCGAGCAAAAAGCGTTCAACCCTCAGTCGTTGCGCTTTGCCGCCGTGGGCGGTGCGCGGGTTTCCGAAGAATTATTGCATCGCGCTCAGCGCATCGGCATTCCGGTTTACGAGGGTTACGGGTTGTCGGAATGCTCGTCGGTGGTCTGCCTCAATCGCCCGGGCGCGCGCCGCCCCGGCAGCGTCGGCCGGCCCCTGCCCCATGTTGAGATTCGCCTGGCCGATGATGGTGAAGTGCTGGTCAAGGGCTCGACCCTGCTCGGCTATCTGGGGCAAGCGCCCTTCAGCGATGAATGGTGGCCGACCGGCGATCTCGGCGAGTTCGATCCGGAAGGTTTTCTCTACCTCAACGGGCGCAAGAAGCATCAGTTCGTCACCAGTTTCGGTCGCAACGTCAATCCGGAATGGGTCGAGGCCGAACTCACTCAGCGTCGCCACATCGCTCAGGCGTTCGTCTACGGCGAAGCGATGCCAACCAACCACGCTCTACTCTGGCCCCATCGGCCGGACTGCACCGATGAAGAACTGGCCGCTGCGGTGGCCCAGGCCAACGAGGCCCTGCCCGATTACGCCCAGGTTCATCACTGGACCCGTCTCGATCAACCGTTCACCGCCGCCAACGGCTTGCTGACCGCCAATGGCCGACCACGCCGCGACGCCATCGTCGAGCGTTACCGGGCGCAGCTCACTGACTCCGTTTTTTCCGAGGAATCCGCATCATGAGTTTTTTCGACACCCTGCAAGAAGCCACCCAGCAGGAACGCCACGAGTTGTTCAACCTGCCGATCATCCGCGATGCCCTCGAGGGCAAAGTCAGCCTGGAGAGCTACCGCGCCTTCCTCGCCCAGGCCTACTACCACGTGCGCCATACCGTGCCGTTGATGATGGCGTGCGGCGCACGGCTGCCGCAGCGGCTGGAATGGCTGCGCAAAGCAGTGTGCGAGTACATCGAGGACGAATACGGCCACGAACAATGGGTACTCGACGACATCGAGGCCTGTGGTGGCGACAGAGAGGCGGTGTGTGACGGTCGTCCATCGCTGCCAATCGAGTTGATGGTCAGCTTCCTTTACGACCTGATTGCACGGGACAACCCGGTGGGCCTGTTCGGCATGGTCAACGTGCTGGAAGGCACCAGCATTGCCCTGGCCACCCACGCGGCCGGCAGCATCCGCGAACGCCTGGCGCTGCCGGAAACCGCCTTCAGCTACCTGAGCTCCCACGGCTCGCTGGATATCGAACACATGCAAACTTACCGCCGGCTGATGAACACACTCGAAGACCCGGCGGATCAAGCCGCGGTGATTCATGCCTCGAAGGTCGTTTACAAACTCTATACCGACATGTTCCGCGGCCTGCCCCGCGATGGGGAGAACCTGCATGCAGCTGCATGAAGCCCGTGTGGTTTTGACCGGAGCCAGCGGCGGTATCGGCCTGGCCATTGCCAGTGCCCTGTGTGCCAGTGGCGCGCGGGTGTTGGCCGTGTCCCGGCACCGGGAGTCGCTGGAGCCCTTGCTCGAACACTACCCGCTGCACCTGTGTTGGGTCGGCGCTGACCTGACCGTCCCCGGCGACCGACACAAAGTGCTGGCTGCGGCCGAAGCCATCGGTGGCATCAACCTGCTGGTCAATGCCGCCGGGGTCAATCACTTCGCCATGCTCGAACAGCTCGATGACAGCGAGATCAATGCGATGCTGGCGGTGAACATCAGTGCGCCGATCTGCCTGACCAAGCTGTTGCTGCCGCTGCTCAAACAAGCCGAGAGCGCCATGGTGGTGAACGTCGGCTCAACCTACGGCTCCATCGGTTACCCCGGTTACGCCAGCTATTGCGCCACCAAATTTGCTTTGCGCGGTTTCTCCGAAGCCCTGCGCCGGGAACTGGCCGACACTCGCATCAGCGTGCTCTACGTCGCCCCCCGGGCGACCCACACCAGCATGAACAGCCCGGCGGCCCAGGCGTTGAACGACGCGCTCAAAGCCAACGTCGACGACCCGCAGACCGTTGCCTCGGCGGTCATCCATGCGATTGCCGGTGACCGGCGCGACTTGTACCTGGGCTGGCCGGAACGCTTTTTCGTCCGCCTGAACAGTCTGTTGCCGCACTTGGTGGACCGTGGCTTGCGCAAACAATTGCCGCTGATCCGTCGCCTCAGTCAGAAGCCCGATAACGAGAGCCTCAAACCATGAAAAAAATCGTCACGTGCCTGCTGTTCGGGGTGTTGAGCCAAAGTGTCTGGGCGCTGGACGCCGCCGATCAGCAGCGCCTCAATGGCATTCAGCAAAGCTGGGCGCACATTCAATACGAATTGCCCGCCGAACAGCGCACCGCGGCCTTCGAAAAACTCGCGACCCAGGCCTCGGCGTTCACCCAGGAACGTCAATCCCTGGCTGAAGCGTGGATCTGGTCCGGCATTGTCACCAGCAGTTGGGCCGGAGCCCAGGGTGGCCTCGGCGCCCTGAGCAAAGCCAAGGCCGCCAAAGTCGATCTGGAAAAAGCCCTGGCCATTGATCCCAAGGCCCTGCAAGGCTCGGCCTACACCAGCCTTGCGGCGTTGTATGATCGCGTGCCCGGCTGGCCCATCGGTTTCGGCGATGCCGACAAGGCCGAACAACTGTTGAAGCAGGCCTTGCAGTTGAACCCGGCCGGCATCGACAGTCTGTACTTCTGGGGCGATCACCTTTACCGTCAAAAGCGCTATGGTGAAGCCAAGGACGCACTGCAAAAAGCCCTGCAAGCGGCACCGCGTCCTGGCCGGGAAAGCGCCGATGCCGGGCGCCGCAAAGAGATCGAGGCATTACTGGTGGACGTGAACAAGAAACTCAGCTGACAGGAGTCCGCGTGCGTTTATTACTGATCGAGGATGACGTGGCTCTCGGCGAGGGCATTCATCAGGCCCTGGGCCGTGAGGGTTACACCGTCGACTGGCTGCAAGACGGCAGCAGTGCCTTGCATTCGCTGCTCAGCGAGACGTTTGACCTGGCCGTGCTCGACCTCGGCCTGCCGCGCCTGGATGGCCTGGAAGTGTTGCGCCGCCTGCGCGAAAGCGGCTCTAACCTGCCGGTACTGATCCTCACCGCCCGGGACGCCACCGAAGACCGCATCGCCGGCCTGGATGCGGGGGCCGATGATTACCTGATCAAGCCCTTCGACCTGGCCGAACTCAAGGCTCGCCTGCGGGCCTTGTTGCGACGCAGCGCCGGTCGCGCCCAAGTGCTGATCGAACACGCCGGCATCAGCCTGAACCCCGGCACCCAGCAAGTCAGCTATCAAGGCGAGCCGGTGGCGCTGACGCCCAAGGAATATCAACTGCTCCACGAATTGCTTTCGCCGCCGGGCCGGGTCATGACCCGCGATCACCTGATGCAACTGCTTTACGGCTGGAACGAAGAAGCCGAAAGCAACACCCTGGAAGTGCATATCCATCACCTGCGCAAGAAGTTCTCCACCGACCTAATCCGCACCATTCGCGGTGTCGGGTACCTGGTGGAGGAGCGTCGATGACTTCCATCCGGCGTCGCACCCTGACGCTGATCATCGGCCTGTTACTGACTGGCCTGGCGATCATCAGCGTGCTCAACCTGCACGACAGCAATCACGAGATTGCCGAAGTCTACGACGCCCAACTGGCCCAGAACGCCCGGTTGCTGCAGGGTGTGATGCGCATGCCGTTGGCCAGCAATGAACACGCCGAACTGTACCAGGCATTCAACATGGCTTTGAGTGAAGCGGTGCCGAGAGTTGATGGTCATCCCTATGAAAGCAAAATTGCCTTTCAGGTGTGGAATCGCAAGGGCGAAGTACTGGTGCATACCGCCAGTGCGCCCTCCTTCACGGCGCCGCCGACGAAATCCGGTTTCAGCGATGTGGTGGATCTGCACAACCGCCATTGGCGGGTGTTCATGCTCGAAGACAAACAGAATGACCTGCGCATCTGGGTCGGTGAACGGGACGACGTGCGTGCGGACCTGGTAGACCGGATCGTGCGTCATACCCTGTGGCCCAATGTGCTGGGCAGCCTGATACTGGCGGCCATGGTCTGGCTGGCCATTGGCTGGGGGCTCAAACCCCTGGCCAATATGGCGGAAACGTTGCGGGCACGGCACAGTGGTTCTCTGGAGCCGTTGCAACTGACTCCATTGCCCAGCGAACTGGAACCGATGCAGGCAGCGCTCAACCGCATGCTCGCGCAAATTCAAGAGGTGCTTGGCCGCGAGCGGCGCTTCATCGCCGACGCCGCCCACGAATTACGCACGCCGCTGGCCGTGCTGCGGGTGCATGCGCAAAACCTGCAGGAAGCCGGCACGGAACAGGAACGTCGTGAATCCCTGGCGTTTCTGATTGCTGGGGTCGACCGCACCAGCCGCCTGGTCAATCAGTTGCTGACCATGGCCCGTCTCGAGCCCAAAGCCGTGGCGCCGGTGCTGCACAGCATCGACCTGAGCGAAACCGTGCGCGCCAGCCTGGCCCAACTCACACCCTGGTTACTGAGCCGGAACCTGGAACTGGCCTTCGACGTCGATGACCAGCCGTTCAAAGTCCTCGCCGACGCCGCCGCCATCGACATCGCCCTGAACAATCTGGTCACCAACGCCGCGAATTTTTCGCCAGAGCATGGCGTCATCACCGTGCAATTGAGCCAGGAGGAAGGGTTCTACAACTTGAGCGTCCAGGACCAGGGGCCGGGCATCGACGAAGCGGAACGTACGCGGTTGTTCGAACGTTTTTACAGCCGCGGAAATACCGGGGGCGCGGGGTTGGGGTTGACCATCGTCAGCACCATTGCGACGCGGCTGGGTGGGCGGATTACGCTGGTCAATCCACCCGAAGGCGGGCTGCGGGCGACCCTGTCGATTCCCGATGGCCAGAAGCACAACTCTGTGCGACGGACCACCCGCGAGCTGCCGCCCAATGGCTGAATGACCACAGCCCCGCTCCTACAGGCGAATGGTGCATGCGGCACATCCTGTTCGTGGCCGCTGAACAATCTGTGGCGAGGGAGCTTGCTCCCGCTAGGCCGCGAAGCGGTCCCAAAAAAGGAGCCACTGCACAACCCTGCGTCAGTCACTCACTCACCACAGCAGCCCATGCCTACTCGGGCGTATCAATGTGATCCAGAACCCGGTTCGCGGTGATCTCCGCCACCATGATGCTGTTTGAAATGCCCAGCAGGGCGTAGCGTGACTCACCCTCCAGATGATCCACCAACTGATGGACCATCACATCGACCGAGGCCAGCGTCTCGACCAAAAAAATCGCCAGGGTTTCGGCTGTGGCCTCTGGGGCCACGGCAAACAGCTTGCTGGGGTTACGCGCGGTGGCTTTGATATCGGCATTCGATGGAAAGTGGAAGTCGAGGGCGCGTTTGGCGGCCTCATTGAGTTTTTTTGAATCGGGTTCGTACGGGGATATCGGATCGGTGTCCGGCGGATTGGGCGTAGGTTTGATCATGGTGAAACTCCTGATTGTTCATTAGGAACTACCGACATCACTTGCAGATGATGGGTGGCAGCCATGTGCGGGTCTGCAAGACCGGGAAACCAGGAACCCGGCAGATCCGAAGATCTCCCGCACAAAGCCGCCATTTCGCGGACATAAACGAGCGTCCTTTGGCAGGGCTATGCGACTGGTATTCCGGCGGGCTTGCAGACCCGATCACTGATGAGCAGTGACGGGAATCAAGTTACCGAGCGGGCCCAAGGCGCACAAGCCGGCGGATTCTGTCTTACGTGTAGGGAGTGGCGCAAGGCGTTGTAGCCTCTGGATGGTAACGGCAAGCTTCATTTAAACGATCGCGGTTTTTCTTGTTTAAAACGTGCCCCATAGGAGCGTAATGATGTTCACTTAAGCGCGACTCTTCGGTCATGCCTGCCTTTGTGGCGAGCGAGCTGCTTGCGCTGGGCTGCGTAGCGGCCCCAAAATCTGAACAATCGCCGGTTTTTGTGAGTGCTACGCACTCAAGCGGGAGCAAGCTCCTTCGCCACAGGTTTCTCACTGACTCAAGATTCTCTTAAGTGAACAGCATTACCCGTAGGAGCCTCGCAGCAGATCCTGCTCACGCTCACACAACTCCACCACGTAATCCCACAACACCCGCAGCCGCACGGACTTGTGCAGCTCGCGCCGCGTGCTGATCCAATAACTGCGCTGGATGCTTTCATCCGGCAGCAACGGCACCAAGTCCGGATCGGCGCTGGCCATGTAGCACGGCAACACGGCGATCCCCAACCCCGAGCGCGCGGCCTGTTGTTGGGCGATGACGCTGGTGCTGTGGAAGACCACCTGGGGGTTGCGGCAGAAGCTGTTGAGGAACATCAGTTCCTGGCTGAACAGCAAGTCGTCGACGTAGCCGATCCATGCATGCCGACCGAGGTCTTCGCGGCTGCGCAGTGGTGGCGCGCGGTCCAGATAGGCCTGGCTGGCGTAGAGCGCCAGTCGGTAATCGGTGAGTTTTCGAGTGACCAGCATGTCGGCGGCCGGGCGTTCCAGGTGAATGCTGATCTCGGCTTCACGGTTGAGAATGCTGACGAAGCGCGGCACCGCCACCAGCTCCACCTCCAACCCCGGATAGCGTTCGAACAGCCCGTTCATGCGGCTGGCGAGGAACATGATGCCCAGCCCTTCCGTCACCCCGACGCGGATCTTGCCCAGCGGCGCGGATGATTGGGTGATTTCTTCCTGAGCCAGCAGCGCGACGTTTTCCATGGCCTCGGCGTGTTTGAGCAGCGCTTCGCCGGCCGGGGTCAATTCGTAGCCTTGGGTATGCTGGACGAACAGCGCGGTGCCGAGGCTTTTTTCAATGGCTTCGATGTGCCGGGCCACGGTGGCGTGGGTGGTGTTCAAACGGCGAGCGGCGGTGAGCAAGCGGCCGCTGCGCTGCAATTCGAGAAAAAACCGCAGGTCATTCCAGTCGAACATGAACCATCCCTGACGTTATGCCGTTAACGACGCTGTCTAAAAACGCACAGCAGCTGCGCAAAAACTAACATTCTTTTAACGAAAGCTAACAACTAGGATGACCGACAACAAGAACAACAATACGAGGTCAGGGATGCAGACTTCCCTTGATGAATACGACTACATCGTGGTCGGCGCCGGGCCGGCCGGTTGTTTGCTGGCCAATCGATTGTCAGCCAACCCGCAGCATCGCGTGCTGCTGCTCGAAGCCGGCGGCCGCGATAACTACCCGTGGATTCACATTCCCGTCGGTTACCTGTTCTGCATCGGCAACCCGCGCACCGACTGGTGCTTCAAGACCGAAACGCAACCGGGCCTGCAAGGCCGCGCCCTGAGCTACCCACGCGGCAAGGTGCTCGGCGGCTGTTCTTCGATCAACGGCATGATCTACATGCGCGGCCAGGCCGGTGATTACGACGGCTGGGCGGCCGAGGGCAATGCCGGCTGGGGCTGGCAAGACGTTCTGCCCCTGTTCAAACAAAGCGAAAACCACTTTGCCGGCGACTCGGAGTTTCATGGCGCTGCCGGCGAATGGCGGATCGAACGGCAGCGGCTGTCGTGGCCGATCCTCGACGCCTTCCGCACCGCTGCCGAGCAAAGCGGCATTGCCAGCATTGATGACTTCAATCAGGGCGACAACGAAGGCTGCGGCTATTTCCAGGTCAACCAGAAAGCCGGGATCCGCTGGAACGCGGCCAAGGCGTTTCTCAAACCGATCCGCCAGCGCGCCAATCTGACGGTGCTGACCGACGTCGAAGTGGACCGCGTGCAGCTGGAAAACGGCCGTGCCTCAGCAGTCAGCGCACGTTGGCAAGGCCAGGCCAAAACCTTCAAGGCACGCAAGGAAATTGTGCTGTGTGCCGGTTCCGTCGGTTCACCGGGCATCCTTCAGCGTTCCGGAATCGGCCCTCGCCCGCTCCTGCAAAAACTGGGCATCGGCGTTGTCCATGAACTGCCCGGCGTGGGCGGCAACCTGCAGGACCATCTGCAACTGCGGCTGATCTACAAACTGGAAAACGCCCGCACCCTGAACCAGATTGCCGGCACGCTGTGGGGCAAGATGGGCATGGGCCTGCGTTATCTGTATGACCGCAGCGGCCCGCTGTCCATGGCACCGAGCCAACTCGGTGCCTTCGCCCGTTCGGGGCCGGAGCAGACCTCGGCGAACCTCGAATACCACGTGCAACCGTTGTCGCTGGAGCGCTTCGGCGAGCCGCTGCACGCCTTCCCCGCCTTCACTGCGTCGGTCTGCGATCTGCGCCCGCAAAGCCGTGGCCGGATAGACATTCGTTCCGCCGACCCGCGGGAAGCGCCGCTGATTCAGCCCAACTACCTGAGTCATCCCGAAGACTTGCGAGTGGCAGCCGACGCCATCCGCCTGACCCGCCGCATCGTCTCCGCGCCCGCCTTGCAAGCGTTCAAACCGGTCGAGTACCTGCCCGGCGACAGCTTGCAGAGTGAAGAGCAATTGCACGAAGCGGCCGCCCGGATCGGCACGACGATTTTCCACCCGGTGGGCACCTGCCGGATGGGCAACGATGCGCACGCGGTGGTCGACGCCGAGTTGCGTGTTCACGGCATCCCCGGCCTGCGCATCGCCGATGCTTCGATCATGCCGCGCATCACCTCAGGCAACACCTGCTCGCCGACGTTGATGATTGCCGAGAAAGCTGCGCAATTGATCCTCGAAACTACCGCCAACACCCCCACTGTGGGAGCGAGCCTGCTCGCGATGACGGTCTGACATCCAACATCTATGGTGACTGATACACCGCCATCGCGAGCAGGCTCGCTCCCACAAGGGATTGCACTCCAACAGGGATTGCAGCTGATTCGCGAGCATTGAGCATTACCCCTACAAGGAACACGCAACACCAGTGGAACAACAAAAACAATCACTGTGAGGGATACCGATATGTCAGAACATGTTCAGCCCCTGGAAGCCGTCCGCAGCGCCGGCACCAGTCAGGAAACCCAGAAAGTCATCTTCGCCTCGTCCCTCGGGACGGTGTTCGAGTGGTACGACTTTTTCCTCTATGGCGCCCTCGCGGCGGTCATCAGCAAACAGTTCTTCGCCGGGGTCAACGACACCACGGCGTTCATCTTCGCGCTCATGGCCTTCGCCGCCGGCTTCATCGTGCGGCCGTTCGGTGCGCTGGTGTTCGGACGTTTGGGGGACATGATCGGGCGTAAATACACGTTCCTCGCGACCATCGTCCTCATGGGCCTGGCGACGTTCTGCGTCGGTTTGCTGCCGACTTATGCGAGTATCGGCATTGCCGCGCCGATCATCCTCGTGGTGCTGCGCATGCTCCAGGGTCTGGCGCTGGGCGGTGAATACGGCGGCGCGGCCACTTATGTCGCGGAACACGCGCCGATCGGCAAACGCGGTTTCCACACCAGCTGGATTCAGTCCACCGCCACCCTCGGCTTGCTGCTGTCGCTGCTGGTGGTGCTCGGCTGCCGCTACTTCACCGGTGACCAGTTCGAAGTCTGGGGCTGGCGCATTCCGTTTCTGTTTTCAATCGTGCTGCTGGGCATCTCGACCTGGATTCGCTTGAGCCTGCATGAGTCGCCTGCGTTCGTGAAAATGAAAGAAGAAGGCAAGCTCTGCAAGTCGCCGCTGCGCGATTCCTTCGGCAAATGGGACAACCTCAAAGTGGTGCTGATTGCGCTGTTCAGCATCAACGCCGGGCAAGCGGTGACCTTCTACGCAGCGCAGTTCTATGTGCTGTTCTTCCTCACCCAATTCCTGAAAATGGACCCGGCCCTGGCCAACAGTCTGCTGATCGTCAGCGTGATCATTGGCGCACCGTTCTTCATCTTTTTTGGCTGGCTGTCGGACAAGGTCGGGCGCAAACCGGTGCTGATGATCGGCCTGTTGCTGGCCACCGCGCTGTACTTCCCGATCTTCAAGACTCTGGCCCATTACGCCAACCCGGCCATCGACCAGGCCAGCCGCCAGGCACCGATCACCGTGCTGGCCGACCCGGCCACCTGCACCTTCCAGTTCGACCCGGTGGGCAAGGCTAAATTTGATAGCCCGTGCGACAAGGTCAAAACCTTCCTGGTCAAACAAGGCCTGCCCTACAACAGCGAAGCGGCTCCGGCCGGCAGCGCCGTGCAGGTCAGCGTCGGTGAAGTGAAACTTGAAGGCTACGATGAAGCGGCCCTGCGTGGCGCCGTGACCCTGGCTGGGTATCCGTCAAAAGCCGACACCCAGCTGATCAACAAACCGATGATCGTGGCGCTGATCGTGGCGCTGATTATCATCTCCGCCATGTGCTACGGCCCGCTGGCAGCGTTGATGGTCGAACTGTTCCCGACCCGCATTCGCTACACCTCCATGTCCCTGCCCTACCACATCGGCAACGGCTGGTTTGGTGGTTTCCTGCCGACGGTGTCGTTTGCCCTGGTGGTGTACACCGGGGATATTTTCTATGGGCTGTGGTACCCGGTGGTGATTACCGGGGTGAGCCTGGTGGTGGGAATGATCTGTTTGCGTGAGACGAAGAATGTGGATCTGGACAAGAACTGACGGCACGTACCTCTAGCCCAGGCTTACCTGTGGGAGCGGGCTTCCTGTGGCGAGGGAGCTTGCTCCCGCTCGGCTGCGAAGCAGTCGCAAGACGGACACCATGCTCTATCTGAATCCCGTGCGCTGACAGGCTTCGGGGCCGCTACGCGCCCCAGCGGGAGCAAGCTCCCTCGCCACAATGGTACGCGAGACTCTGAATTTCTGTTAACTGGCCGACATTAGGCCAAGCCCCCCACCACAATGCTTTCTGCACCTCAGGTATCAAGCACCTCAAACGTCACTTCTTCAGGATAAAACGCCACATACCCGCGAATCTGCTCAACTGACACCTTCGGGTCCTCATAACTCCACACCGCATTGGCACCTTCATGCCCGGGTATTTGCAGGCTGAAATAGCTGGCATCGCCCTTGTACGGGCAATAGCTGGTGTGGTCGGTGCGGGCGAAATAGTGTTCGGCGATGTCCTCACGAGGGATGTAGTACACCGGAGGATAATTGGCCTCATGCATGACCAGCGCCCGAGTGGATGACGCCACTTGAATGCCATGGAACTTCACCACCACGCAGCCGGGTTGAGGGGCGATGGCGATGGGATTACCGGGACCTGGGACTTTCATGGGATAGCTCCTCTGTTACAACGGCGAAGATCCAAATGGAGCGCAGGCTTGTTCGCGATGGGCAGCATAGCCCTCACACACCTTTACCAGGAACCATCAGGTATAACCCATGTTCCGTCGACGCGACGGTTTCGCAGCCGAACGGGTGCAAGCTTGCTCGCAGAGGTAGTACTGTCGAAATCCCGCTTGGCGTTGGAGTTGAAACCATAGACCGTGTCGTCGGCGCGAGTCTCGAGGTTGGCACCGCCATTGGCACCAGGTTGATCGTGGTGGATTGACCACAGTCATCAACGGCAACAGCTTAAGCTGTACATCCATACAGATAAAGATTGCTCCATCGCTCATCAGCCGCCATTCTGTGCATCTCCCGAACACTGATTGATGATGGTGGTTATGCAGCTGTACCTCTGTGAAAAACCCTCCCAGGCCAAAGACATCGCGGCCGTGCTCGGCGCCAAGCGCCGGGGCGACGGCTGCTGGCTGGGAACGGGTGTCACGGTGACCTGGTGCATCGGCCATCTGCTGGAAACCGCACCGCCGGATGCCTATGACGCGCGTTACAAGCGTTGGGTGCTGGCGGATCTGCCGATCATTCCCGAAAAATGGAAGATGACCGTCAAACCGCGCACGGCCAGCCAGTACAAGGCGGTCAAACGCTTGCTCGGCGAGGCCAGTGAACTGGTGATTGCCACCGACGCCGACCGTGAGGGCGAGATGATCGCCCGGGAACTGGTGGAGCATTGCCGTTATCGCGGGCCGATCCGGCGGCTGTGGCTGTCGGCGCTGGACGATGCATCGATCCGCAAGGCACTGGCGGCGCTCAAGCCGGGGGCCGAGACGTTCAGCCTTTATCATTCGGCATTGGGGCGCTCCCGGGCCGACTGGCTGATCGGGATGAACATGAGTCGGCTGTTCACCCTGCTGGGGCGTCAGTCCGGCTATCAGGGCGTATTGCCGGTCGGTCGGGTGCAGACACCGACCTTGCGCCTGGTGGTGGATCGCGACCGCAGCATTGCCGATTTCGTCCCGGTCGCCTACTGGGCGATCGATGTGCAACTGCTGCACGATGGCACCGCGTTCACCGCCCAATGGCGTGCGTCCTCCGACGCTTGCGACGATCAGGACCGTTGCCTGAATCAGGCGCTGGCGCAAAAAGCGGCTACGGCCATTAGCGGTGCGGCGAGCGCTCGGGTGATCAAACTGCGCACCGAGCGGATGCGCGAAGTCGCGCCTTTACCGTTCGATCTGGGCACGTTGCAGGAAGTCTGTTCAAAGAAGCTCGGGCTCGGTGCTCAGGAAACCCTCGATATTGCCCAGGCGCTGTACGAAACCCACAAAGTCATTACCTACCCGCGTAGCGACTGCGGCTACCTGCCCCTGAGTCAGCACAGCGAAGCCCCGGGTATTCTGGCGGCGCTTCGGCAAGCCGATCCGGCCCTGAACGCCTTGCACGATTACCTGGAGCCCCAGCGCCGCTCACGGGCCTGGAACGATGCCAAGGTCAGCGCTCACCACGGCATCATTCCCACTGCGGCGGCGAAAAACCTCGACCGACTGGTAGGCAAGCAACGGGCGGTCTACACCCTGATTCGTGCGCGTTATCTGGCGCAGTTCCTGCCCAACCATGAGTACGACCGGACCCAGGCCGACTTCGACTGTGCCGGTGAAGCCTTGCGTGCCGTGGGCAAGCAGATTGTCGAGCCCGGCTGGAAACGCGCCTTGCCCGAAGCCCTCGCGCCAGCCAAGGGCCGCGAAGCACCGGCACCACAAACACTGCCGGCATTGGCAGAAGGGCGTGACTGCGCAGTGGCCGACGTGAAGCTCAAGGACCTCTGGACCCAGCCGCCCAAGCCATTCACCGAAGGTGATCTGATCAAGGCGATGAAGAACGTCGCCAAACTGGTGGAAGATCCGCTGCTCAAGCAGAAGCTCAAGGACACCACTGGTATCGGCACCGAAGCCACCCGCGCCTCGATCATCCAGGGCCTGCTGGACCGCGGCTACCTGATCAAGAATGGCAAGGCCCTGGCCGCGACGCCGGCAGCGTTCAGCCTGATCGATGCCGTGCCGCGCGCGATTGCCGACCCCGGAACCACGGCGATCTGGGAACAGGCCCTGGACATGGTGCAGAGCGGTGAAATGAGCCTGGAAGAATTCGTCACCAAACAGGCTGCGTGGATGAGCAAGCAGGTGGCACGTTGCGCCGGCCTGAACCTGACCATCAGCGGGCCGGCAAGCCCGGCCGGGCGTGGCGCCACACCGTGGAAAAACAAACGCAAACCGGCCAAACGCAAGCCCTCGACCGGCACCAAACGCGCGGTGAAACCGGCAAGCAAGGCTTGAGGACAGTTCGAGCGAACCTGAATGGTCTAGTGTTCTTCATGTCCGGCAATAGCCCCCATGCCAGTCAGTCAAGCCCAATCCATGTGGGAGCGAGCCTGCTCGCGAAGGCGACGGCACAGTCAATATTGATGTCGACTGACACACCGCTATCGCGAGCAGGCTCGCTCCCACAGGTTCCGCCCCCTAACTGACAGGCATCAGGCAACAGCCCAGCTTTCTGAAAAGGTACGACCATGACGACAATCAGAAGCCAGCCCTCAATAGAACTGCACGCCGCTCAGCGCGACGAACTGGAAACCATCGAAAACCTGATGCAGTTCTACATCTACGATTTCAGCGAATGGCTGCCCCTGAAACTCGGGGATCATGGCTTCTTCAACATCCAGCCCAAGCTTGATTACTGGCGCAACCCGGCAACCAGGCCGTTTCTGATCAAGGTTGACGGCGAGCTTGCCGGTTTTGTGACCGTGGATAATGAAACCCATACCGTCGGCGCCGAGCACAACATCGGCTACTTTTTTGTCAGTCGACGCTTTCGTGGCCAAGGCGTCGCGAAGTTTGTCGTCTCTGCCCTCTTGAACCGATTCCCCGGTCAATGGCAGATTTTCCACATCGATGCCAACCAGCCTGCACGGCTGTTCTGGGCCAGGGTGATGCCCGATCTCACGGGTGGCGAGTTCACCTTGCATCACCTGTCGATCGACGGTTATCCATGCACCGTTTACCGCTTTAAAAGATCGCAGCCTTCGGCAACTCCTACGGGGCCGGGGTAGGAGCTGCCGAAGGTACGATCTTGGCGATTCTGTGACATCACAGCCCTCCAATCGCTAGCCACACCCGACTTTCTAATTCCAAAACCACTTTGTCCGACAATATGTAGTGAACAAAAATAATCACTACAAAACCGTTGACGCCTCCGGTTTGCCCTTGCATGATGCAGACGTCTCCCCGATCGGGAGTACAGGCAACACGTTTGAGCAAGCTCGTCTGACCGCCGAGCTGTTTTTCCCGGATACACGCTGCCCACAAGGCAGATTGAAGAAGCTGACCTGGCCTGAACGTCCAGTACAAAGGACGAGAAGCGCTGGCGATCAATCCTCATGAAGCTTGTGGCCGACCCTGAAAATGTCGGCAGTGGCCTCCAGGTTTTCGCTGCTTCTCTTCGTTGTGACGCTATTGCGTAGCAGTTATTCAACACGACTACATGCAGCAGACGCGAGACCCCGTCGTATTGACGGTCGACCGCTGACGTCCTGGTTTCGGTGCCAGGGATCAACTAACCGATGGGCTACTTGTATTAGCGAATCAACTTTGAAAGATCACCAAATGGTCAAGGGGCTTACAATGAATCTGAACAATCAACCTACTATCGATGAACTGGCTCGCTTGTTCGCTGCGCAAAAAGACAGCCAGGACAGCCATATTCTGTGGATCAGCAAATCGGGCCAGGTTCATATCGACTGCCTGTCGCCTCATGCCCACGAAGAAGAGTTCGACCAGAACAACCAGAACCTGCTCGCCCGACTGAAGATGTACCGTCGCGGCCAAGGCTATGTCGGCAAGAAAGCCGCGGCCGACAAGGACTTCATCGGTAATGTGCTGCAAACGCTGAAACAAGCGTGGGCATCGATGCAGAACCAGAACGAAGTTCGGGTGATTGATCGGTTGTACTGATCTCTTTCAAAGGGGTCTCCCCCCATAAACAAAAGGCCCCGCTCGTATCATCGAGCGGGGCCTTTTTTTGTTTGTCGCGTATACACCTCTTACTTCGCACTGAGTCAAAAGAACAGAGCTATGGTTAACAGAGCGCTGGACATCGGTTTATTCACTGGAGGTCTGCGATGAAAAGAACCCTGACATTCATGCTACTGGCGTTGGCGGGTGCCGCTCATGCGAACAGCGTTCCCGGCGTTCCTGCCTTTGATGTGGACTGCCCCGGGAAAATCATGGTCCACGCCGACCAGGATGGCCCGGTCTTGATCAACAGCAAAGAAGCCCAGACCAAAATGATCAACGATCGCCTTTTCGAGGCCAAGGGGGCGGACGTAACGATCTCGATCAGCATCGCGGATGACGATTCGGTTGCCGTGACCTATACCAGCAAGAAAGGCGGCAATGGCATCTGCCAGTCCGTGGATGATTGATCTACACGCTGGCGCTGGCGGTCATCACCAGGTTCGCGAACGCCACCGACGCGGCGCTGTGATAATTGTTCTTCCTGCGCAGCAACGCCGCGTCGCGCCGGGGTGCTTCGCCCTGTAATTCAATCCGGCGCAATGCCCGCTCCGCAGTGGCGATGGGTTCAGGGAGGATGGTGGCCATCGGCGCGTGGCGAATGACCTCCAACAGCGTACTCACCGAGTTCACCTCGATCGCCACTTTGGGCGTGATGTTCTGTTGCCGAAAATACCCGTCGATGGAGGATCGGGTAATGAAGTCCGGCGTCAGCAACGCGAACTCCAGCTGCGCCACCTCCTTTGCCGATAGCGGGTTCTGGCGCTCGTACAACGGATGACTGCGCCCGACCATCACGCCCAAGGTCTCGACAAACGCCGGCACGCACTCGATGTCGGGGCTTCTCACCGGGGTAAAGGCGATGGCGATGTCCAGCGAGTCATCGAGCAACCCGGCCTCGATGTCATCCATCGATAACTCGAAAATCTGCAGACGGATGTTCGGAAACTTCGCCACGTAATCGCGCACCAACGGCCCCACCAGATACGCCATGAACGTTGGCGTCATGGCCAATCGCAAAGTGCCGCGAGACAAGTCCTTCACGTCATGCAGCGCGCGTTTCCCCGCTTCAAGCTCCACCAGTACCCGACGGGCACTTTCGATATAGGCCAGTCCCGCATCGGTCGGCTTGACCGTGCGCGAGGTGCGGTCGAACAAGCTCACGCCCAACGTTTCCTCCAGTTGTCGGATCTGCTGGGACAGCGTCGGTTGGGAGACATGCAACGCCTCGGCGGCGCGGGTGAAGCCGCCGTGGTCGGCGACTGCCAGCAAGTAGCGCAAATGTCGAAGCAGCATGGGGGTACACCATCTATAGGCAGGGCTTATGCGAAGCATTGTATATCGGTCTTGGACGCTATGGATCAATCGACCGAAGATGGCTCCACTTTCCAGCCACAACCGATAGGAGTCACATCATGCAACAGTCCCACGCTTACCAGGACCCGAGTCTGGCCCTGACCACTTCGATTCTCGATGCCAAGGCGCGCAAGAATCTGTCCTGGCAGGATCTGACCGACGGCACCGGCCTGGGTCTGGCCTACGTCACCGCCGCCCTGCTCGGCCAACATCCGCTGCCGGAAGCTGCCGCCAAAGTGATTGGCGAGAAACTCGAACTGGACGCCGACGCCGTGGCCCGCCTCCAAATCATTCCGCTGCGCGGCAGCCTCTCGGGCGTCCCGACCGACCCGACCATCTACCGCTTCTACGAAATGATCCAGATCTACGGCACCACGCTCAAAGCCCTGGTTCACGAGCAATTCGGCGACGGCATCATCAGCGCGATCAACTTCAAGCTGGACATGAAGAAAGTTGAAGACCCGGAAGGTGGTTCCCGCGCAGTGATTACTCTGGACGGCAAGTTCCTGCCGCTGCGTCCGTTCTGAAATAGCCCGCACCGACTGATGTCAGTCAGTTAAGAATTTGAACACCGCCCTCCTGTGGGAGCGAGCCTGCTCGCGATAGCGGCGGGTCAGCCAACATTGATGCTGAATGTACCGCCATCGCGAGCAGGCTCGCTCCCACATGGATTGTGCCTAACTGACTGGCATTAACCCCCCCTCATTCATTGCAAGGAAGTCCGCCATGAAAGCGCTCATCGAAGGTTTATTGAAGTTTCAGAACGAAGCCTTTGTACAACGTACCGACCTGTTCAAACACCTGGCCACCACCCAGCATCCCGGCACTTTGTTCATCACCTGTTCCGACAGCCGTGTGGTGCCGGAACTGCTGACCCAGCAAGAGCCCGGCGAACTGTTCGTGGTGCGCAATGCCGGCAATATCGTGCCCTCTTACAGTCCGCATCCCGGCGGCGTGTCGGCCACGGTCGAATATGCGGTCGCGGTATTGGGCGTGACCGACATCGTAATCTGCGGGCATTCGGACTGCGGCGCCATGACCGCCATTGCCCAGTGCAAATGCATGGATCACCTGCCCGCAGTCAGTGGCTGGTTGCAACACGCCGAGTCGGCCAAAGTGATCAATGACTCCCGCCCTCACGCCAGCGACGCAGCCAAGGTGAATTCGATGGTCCGGGAAAACGTTATCGCCCAACTGGCAAATATCCAGACTCACCCGAGCGTGCGTCTGGCCCAGGAAAAAGGCCTGCTGAATCTGCATGGTTGGGTGTATGACATCGAGACCGGTTCGGTCGATGCTCTGGATGCCAGCCGTCGCAACTTCGTGTCGCTGGCCGAGCACCCGGACACCTGTGCGGTGTATGGTCAAGCGGTCGAAGCCGCCTGAAGTCTTCACCCGCCCGAGCTGCGCCAGGCTTGGTGCAGCATGACAAAATGGGCACGCGCGCGACTACACCCGCCGACCGGGAATGTGACACTCACAAGATCGCCACTGTCATTTATCGTCCATCTTTGTAGACGATTGTGACCGACGCTCGGAGGACTCTTCGGCGTTGGGCGCTTCTGGAAAACTGCCCGGCGTGAACACGTGAGTGAGCAATTCGCTGGCGTCGATGTCGACAACACCGTGAACCGAACGGGCCAGAGCAACAGCATGCTCACACTGCCTGTGAGTGTTGACGCGGCCGCTCAATGCCACCCTGCCCGCATGGGTTTTGACATGGACATGCAGGCCAAGGGTTGAGTCGGCCAATGCCAGGGCCGACTTCACCCTGGTGGTAATCCACGCGTCGTGAACGACCGATTCCAGATCATGAGAGTAATGTTGAAAGGAATGAAGTTTCATGGCGCAACCCTCCCTCACGTAATCAGATGCGCCGCCCGCCCCACCGCAGACACGGACACACATTAATTATAGTGCGGCCGTTGCCTGCAGTCGGGGGGCTGTCCCTGATGCCGGTAAGTTAAGCCGCGCAAACTTGTGGGAGCGAGCCTGCTCGCGATGACGGGGGCACCTTCAGCATCAATGTTGCCTGACCCGCCGCTATCGCGAGCAGGCTCGCTCCCACAGGACTGCGGTGTTCAAGCCCTTAACTACCGATGCCGGCTGTTCTGGAGTGCCGTTTCAGCGTTTGACCGACAGATCCGTCTGCGTCATGCGGCTACGGATGGTGAACACGCCATCCCCCGAGAGAATCGCGCTGCGCGCAAACAGGCGCCCACTCTCCCAGTTCGAAAGCCCCAGTTCCGGCTTGTTCAGCGCGTACTGCCCGTCGACCCAGCGGGTAATCCCGTTGCCGACAAAAGGCGCGTTGACCGCGTTGTAGAAACGCTCCTGCGCCGGGGCATCTTCACTGATCAGCGACACGGTGAATTGCGGGCTGTAGCGGTTGAACAAAGCGATGGCCTGGTCCAGGTCGTCGACGATCTTCAGGCTGACTTCCGGGGTTTCTTCCCATTCCCACTCGCGGCCCAATTGATCCTCGGGCAGCGGTTCGGCCAACGCTTCGGTCTGATAGCCTTCGGCGCGGTACACCTCGACGCTCGCGGTTTGCCAATCAGTTGGCAAATGCTGCTCGCTACCCTCGACGATATGCAACTTGCAGCCCTGGCCCCGAGCGGTGCCGGCCTGTTGCAGGGCGTCGAGAAACAGCGGCACCAGCTCGGCGGCGCGGTCGCGGTGGATCAGGCAAACGTTCAGGGTGTTGCAGACTTTGCGGTCCAGCGAGTTGCGCACCACAGCGGCAAAGCGCTGGGCATCGGCGTCCTTGTCGGCGATCAGCCACGCGCCACCGGTGCCGTGCAGGCTGACCGCGGTGCCGGCCTGTTGCGCGATGCTGCCCAACTGACTGACCGCACGCCCCGACCCGCGGGCCACAGCTAGCGACAAGCGCCTATCGGCGAACATCGCCCAACCGGCGGCGTGATTGACGCTTTCCACCAGCGAAACTGCTCCGGTCGGCAATCCGGCATCAGCCAATGCAGGATTCAATGCATGGGTGACGATGGCCTGGGCGGTGCCCAGCGCATCGCTGCCAATGCGCAGCACCGCGGTGTTACCGGTGCGCAATACCCCGGCGGCGTCGGCAAAGACATTTGGCCGGCCTTCGAACACGAACGCGACGATGCCCAGCGGCGACACCACTTGCTCGACTTTCCAGCCGTCATGCTCGACACAACTCACGACCTTGCCACGGGTGGCCGGTGCATCGCGCCAGGCGCGCAGGCCGGCGATCATGTCGCCGCGCATGCGTTCATCGGCGAGCAACCGCGTGGTGGAGCGCCCGCGCGCCTTGGCCCGCTCGATGTCGGCCAGGTTGGCAGCCGCAATCAAGGCCCAGCATTCCGGGGTTTCCAGACGTTGAGCAAAGTGATCGAAGAACTCGCTGATGGCGTGATCCGAGACACCGGACATCGCAGCAAAAGCCGCTTCTGCGCGCTCGATGGCGACCGCCGCCGCTTGCTGGTCCGCTACCGGGATCAGCAACAATTCGCCGCTGACCTGCTCCACCAGCAGATGGTCGCCGGGCTGAAAGCGCGCCGCCAGTTCGGGGCTGACGACAGTGACACGATTACCGGCAAAAGGGATTGGCGTGCCAGCGACTAGACGTTCGAGCGCAAGAGACATGAAACGGTTTCACCATGCAGGAGAGCGGCCAGAAAATGTATAGGAAAATCCGTGGAGCGTCATTCCCTGGGGCGTGGTGGCGGTTACTTTTTCGCAAGTCGAAATACATCTTGCTCCAGGCGATTGCTCCCCTGTTTGCGCCACCCGGCATTCGCGTCATAGACCACCAGCAGCAAGGGCTCTTCTACGCCCGCGGTGCTGACAAAGGTCAGTCCTTCGGCATGATCGCAGCCTTTATCCTCTCCTTGTCCGTAAGGAACCTCCAGGACCGGCGTCAATTGTTCGCTGAAGACAAAACTTTCGTCTGTTGGCCTGGCGCCGTCGTGCCATCGAAATAAGCTGACAGGCCCGTCGAGGTTCATCGTCGGCCCGGCCAGGATCAACATGTCGTCACCATCGATGCATAAGTCCCTGACGCCGAGTCCATCCAGCTGGAGAAAATGCTTTCGATATTTGCGCCCCTTGGGCCCGATTTTTTTCAGCGTCAGTGTGTGAGCAGCATCTGGATGGTCTTCGGGTTCGACCTCCAGAACAATGGTCCAGCCCCGCAACACCGGCCCTCGCAACCCGATAAAAACACGCTTGCCGTTGATCTCGAGGCCTTCGGTATCGAACCCGTTGTCCTTGCCGGGAATGTGCAGAAATGCCCCCACATGCTCGTCGTCCTTGAGCTCATCGAGCAATTCGTTACCCAGTTGATTGCCGGCCAATTGGGCGGCAACTCGATCATCGCCGGCGGTACTCTTCACCAAAGTGAACGTCCCGTTTTCTTCGACCACCGGAATCCGGGCCAGGAGAAAACGATTGCCATCGCTGCTGACGGTTGCCAGACGCTCGGCGTTTTTCTTCAGGGACTTGCTGTTGTCGGGTTGTTTCCGTTTCAGGCTGTGAGACCCCACAACCCAGAGATACCCCGTGTCGCGGTCGTAGCTCATGCCTTCCAGGTCTGCTTCAACGAATTCTTTGCCAATCGTCGGGATGACCGGCAGGGCTAACAGGGACGCCAACGAGAACTGTTTGTGCTGGTCAAACAGAAATTCGCCCGCACCGGCAGGCTCACGCAGGGTGAGGCGCTCCAGGCTCAAGGATTCATCATTGGCGACCCACAGGGTATTGCCTATCTGGACCACGGCAGACAACCCTTTGCGCAAATGAGCGCCCGGGTCATTGAAGACTAGAAGCGCGGAACCGAATTTCACCATGAAGTCACCCGCTCCTTCACCCGTTCGGGTGAGTCAAAGAATGCCTGCTTCACGGTAGCGGTCATCGGGCGCTAGTCAAGACTGGTCATCAGAACACCGACCAGCCAATCCGCTGACTCAACAATTCCAGCGCGGCCATGCCAGCGAGGGAGTTGCCGGCAGCGTTCAATTCCGGAGACCAGACGCACACCGTGAATTGCCCCGGCACTACTGCGACAATCCCGCCACCCACACCGCTCTTGCCTGGCAGGCCGACGCGATAGGCAAAGTTGCCCGCTTCGTCGTACAACCCGCTGGTGGCCATGATCGAGTTGACTTGCTGGGTCTGGCGGGCGCTGAGGATCTGGGCGCCGCTGTGTTTGCAGAAACCGTCGTTGGCCAGAAAGCAGAACGTGCGGGCCAGATCCACGCAACTCATGCGCAGCGCGCAATGGCTGAAGTAGCTGCGCAGCACGGCTTCGACGTCGTTATGAAAGTTGCCGAACGACTGCATCAGATAAGCCATGGCCGCGTTGCGCGCGCGGTGCTGATATTCCGACTCGGCGACTTTGCCGTCCACCATGACATTCGGGTTACCAGACAAACGCCGGACAAAATCGCGCATCGACAACGCCGGCGCGGCAAAACGTGACTGGTTGATGTCGCAGATCACCAGCGCACCGGCGTTGATGAAAGGATTGCGCGGGCGCCCGCGCTCGAATTCAAGCTGCACCAGCGAGTTGAACGGCTGACCGGAAGGCTCGTGGCCAAGGCGCTCCCAAATCGCTTCGCCGGAATGGTCGATGGCCTGCACCAGGCTGAATACCTTGGAGATACTCTGCACCGAGAACGGCGTGTCGGCGTCTCCGGCACAAAACAACTCGCCGTCATTGCCATACACGGCAATGCCCAACTGATTGGACGGCACGGTGCCGAGGGCGGGAATGTAGTCAGCCACTTTGCCCTGACCGATCAACGGTCGGACTGCGTCAAGGATCTCGTTCAACAGCGCTTGCATGCCGGGTTCCGAAGTCTCGCCCCATAGGATTGCGGGGACACTGTCGCTAGACGCTGCTGGTCGGTGCTGAATCACAGTTTTGTATGGGAATGTATCTGTCGCGGCCCCGGATACATGAACTTGCACCGGGCGACCTTTCGGACATACCCCCCACACACCGGGTTGAAAAACTCCTGCTGTCCGCTGACCACCGGCAAAACCAGGTCGGCCCTTGCTCAGGAGTGTTGTCATGCTGACCCAAGTTCCCCGTTACCACGGCTGGTCGCTGTTTGGCCTGCTGTCCTTGCTGGTGCTGTTGATGACCGGCCTGATTCTGTTGCTGAACCCGGACCTGGTGGAAGCCACCCGCAGCGCCATTCGCGCCACGGCACGCACTTCGTTTGCACTGTTTCTCGCTGCGTTTACTGCGTCCGCTTTGGCCGTGCTGGTGCCCTCGCCTTTCACCCGATCGTTGGTGCGCGAGCGACGCTTCATCGGCCTGGCCTTTGCATTTTCCCATCTGGTCCACGCCGTCCTGATCTACAGCTACGGCCAACTGAATCCCGAGTTCTGGCCCAGCCGCACCACGGTCGGCAACATTCCGGGCTCGGTTGGTTATCTGTTCATCCTGTTGATGGCGCTGACCTCGTTCAAAACCACGGCGCGGCTGATCGGCCCCAAACCCTGGAAAGCCCTGCACCTCAGCGGCATGTGGGTACTCGCAGCGGTGTTCACCTATTCCAACTTCAAACGCATCCCCATGAGTGCCTGGTACGTCCTGCCGTTCGGTTTGATGTTTTCGGCGATCGTCATTCGGCTGCTGGGCAAGATTGCGTTGAAGTACAAACGGTCGGCCAGGAGTGCGCTATTGGCCGAGTGAAATCCCTGGAACACCACAATCCCCTGTGGGAGCGAGCCTGCTCGCGAAGAGGCCACAACAGTCGATATCAATGTTGACTGTCAGCCAGCTATCGCGAGCAGGCTCGCTCCCACAATAAATCCCTGGAGCTCAAGCCCATGAACACCTCTCTCTCGTCGGCCATCAAAGGCCTGCACCTGAACCTCGACCGCGCCGGCAGCTGGATCGCGCCCCTGACCTTGCGGGTGTTTCTGGCCTGGGAGTTTTTCGAGTCAGGCCTGGAAAAATGGAACGGCCAGAACTGGTTCGCCGACATCCAGAGCAGCTTCCCGTTTCCCTTCAACCACGTGCCGGCCACGCTGAACTGGGAACTGTCGATGTGGGCCGAACTGATCTGCGCCCTCGCCTTGCTGGTGGGTCTGGGAACGCGGGTTTCGGCGGTTATTCTGACCGTGGTCACGATCGTTGCGACCGCTGCCGTTCACTGGCCGGCCGATTGGTCTACATTGAGTGAACTTGCCCAGGGTTATGCCATCAGCAATAAAGGCCATGGCAACTTCAAACTGCCGCTGATCTACCTCGCAGCCCTCATGCCGTTGTTGCTCTCGGGGGCCGGCAAACTCAGCGTGGACGCGCTGTTGGCTCGATACTTCTGGCGGCGCAGTCTCCGCTGATACGCCAGCGTCTCGATAACCCACCCAACTTATGTAAAGGAGCCATCATGAGCGTGACCACCCAATGGATCGAGATCACCAGCGCCGAAGGCACATTCGGCGCTTACCTGGCCATTCCCCACACCCTTAAAGGTCCGGGGATTGTGCTGATTCAGGAAATCTTCGGCGTCAACGAGCACATCCGCTCGGTCGCCGAGCAATACGCCGCCGACGGCTACCTGGTCATCGCGCCGGATCTGTTCTGGCGCAACGGCCACCGTATCGAACTGGGTTACGACGAAGCCGGCTGGAAACGCGCCGTCGAGCTGATGAACGCCACCGACACCACCAAGGCCCAGGCCGACATCAAACTGGCCATCGACGCCCTGAAAGCGCAGCCGGGGCTGGACGGCAGAATCGCGTCGATCGGTTTCTGCTTCGGCGGCATGCTGTCGTACAACACCGCGGCCAACGGTTTCGTCGACGTGGCGATCGCCTACTACGGCGGCGGCATTCAGAACCAACTGGATCGGGCCGGTGAAATCAAGGTGCCGATGCTGATGCACTTCGGTGAACAGGACAGCCACATCCCCATCGACGCCGTGAAGCAAATCGCCGAGCGTTTCGAGTTCAATGACGACGTCGATATCGAGGTTTATCCGGGAGCCGAACATGGCTTCAACTGCTCACACCGTGACAGCTACAACCAGCGGGCGGCGGTCGAGGCACATGGCAATACGTTGCTCTTTTTGAGTCAGAACCTTTAAGGCCTGATCGCTGGGGTTGGCGACATAAACAATCGGTGAGCATTCAATCCCGGAAACCAGCATGGACAACCTCTCAAAACCCAGATCGGCCTCACTGCGCATTCCCTCCACGGTCTGGGCCCTGGGTTTTGTCAGCCTGTTCATGGACCTGTCTTCAGAACTGGTACACAGCCTGCTGCCGGTGTTTCTGGTCACAACCCTGGGCGCCAGCGCGTTGACCGTTGGGGTGATCGAGGGCATCGCCGAGGCGACTGCGATGCTGACCAAGATCTTCTCCGGCGCCATCAGCGACTTCATCGGCCGGCGCAAAGGCCTGCTGTTGATGGGCTACGGTCTGGCCGCCTTGACGAAGCCGCTCTTTCCCCTCGCGCACTCGGTGGATGTGGTGTTCACCGCGCGTTTTCTGGATCGCATCGGCAAAGGTATTCGTGGCGCGCCGCGAGATGCGCTGGTTGCCGATATCGCGCCCGCCGAAATCCGTGGCGCCTGCTTCGGCTTGCGCCAGTCGATGGACACCGTGGGCGCCATTCTGGGTCCGATTCTGGCCATCGTGCTGATGCTTTGGCTCGGGCAGATCCATCTGGTGTTGTGGTTCGCGGTGATCCCGGCGGTGATATCGGTGGCGCTGATTGTCGGCGGGGTAAAAGAACCGACCGCTGCCGCTGGCGAACACACCTTTCGCTCACCTATCCACTGGAAGGTTCTGCGGGATTTTTCCCGTGGTTACTGGTGGGTGGTGGTCGTCGGCGGCCTCTTCACGTTGGCCCGTTTCAGCGAAGCCTTTCTGGTATTGAAGGCGCAACAAACAGGCCTGACGGCAACCTGGGTGCCGATGGTGATGGTGGTCATGTCGCTGCTCTATGCCGTGTCCGCCTACCCTGCCGGCTGGTTGTCCGACCGGATCAGCCGCACCAAAATACTGTGTATCGGCATAGTCCTGTTGATCCTGGCAGACCTGTTATTGGCACAAGCGGATTCGATCATGACCATGCTGGCGGGCGTGGCCCTGTGGGGCCTGCACATGGGCTTCAGCCAAGGAATTCTCGCAACGCTGATCGCCGACACCGCGCCCGAACATCTCAGGGGCACGGCATTCGGTCTGTTCAATCTGAGCAGCGGCGTGTGCCTGTTGATCGCCAGTGTGCTCGCCGGCGCGCTGTGGGAGACCTCAGGCTCGGCCAGCACCTTCATCGTCGGGGCGGTGCTGGCGGCGGCGGCGCTGCTGTTGCTACTGTTTCGAAAGCCTTAGCCCACCGCAACTGCGAACACGATCGCCTGAACTATCCATTGGCGACTGCCAGGATTGAGCCAACCAACATGAGCGCCAAACCTGTTAATAGTGCGGTCAGCCGTTCACACTGACGTGTTAAGCGCCACCGCTGCGCGGATCAGCGCCTTCAACGCTTGCTCATCAATTCTCTCGCCCTCATGAATATCGATGGCACGTCGGGTGTTGCCGTCGAGGCTGGCGTTGAACAGACCTGAAGGATCCTCCAGCGAGGCACCCTTGGCGAAGGTCATCTTCACGGCATTCTTGTACGTCTCACCGGTGCAGATGATGCCGGCATGCGACCACACCGGAACCCCTCTCCACTTCAACTCCTCGACCACGTCGGGGTCTGCCTGCTTGATAAGCGCCCGAACCCGAGCGAGCGTCTCACCCCGCCAGTCACTCAGCGCCTGGATTTTCGCCTCAATCAGCTCAGAGGCAGAGCCTCCCTCCTCGTCTTCCTTTGTGTCGATCTTCTTCATGATGGTTGTCACTCCTATGAGGGGTTATCAACGCCTTAGCTTCAAGCCAAAGCGCTGGCATCGGCTTCATGCTCGTCCGCGAAGGCCATGAGCACCTCCAGATCGAGCACATCCAGCTTGATCTGGGCGATAAAGGCCGAGAAGGCAAGATTGGCGGCGAGCCGACGCAGATCGGCGGCCCAGGCCGGGACATGAACCGGCCCCTGGAGCCAGCCGGACTCGAAGAGCGGAGCCAAACGAACGGTATCCCCCAGGCTGAGGCGCCCGGCAAACAGATGACCCACCAGTTCTGGCCGGTTGTCGCGGATCGCGATACGCAGCAGGGTATGGACGCCGAGCAAACCGGTCAGGTAGGCGGCATCCTTGGTGAACGCCGAACCACCGCGCAGGTCGGCGCCGCGAAAAACCCGCTGTGTCGAGCGGAAGGACTCCTCTTGCGACTGGCCGGCCGCGAGAAAACCTTCGAATACCTGGATGAAATCGGCGCCATCCAGCGCCTGCTGGACTGCAAGCACGCGCAGGGCGAGGCGGCGCAGGCGGTTGATGTCCATGCTGCCGGTGAACAGCTCGGCCAGGGTGGCAATGCCCTCCTGAGTCTGGGTGGTGCGTGGCGCCCCCAGACCCAGGCTTTTCAGGTTGGGTTGGAGCGCGCCGTTTTGTGCCGTGGCGACATGCACGAAAGCCTCATGCTGCAATAACTGGCTCTTGTCCAGCTCCGAAAACAGGGCGCTGGCACGCAGACGGATGCGGCTCGACCCGGCGATGGCCTTGGCGGCCAGAGTGGGATCAAGCACGACCGTGATCCGGCCCGGGCCGAAGAAGCCATCCAGTTCCGGCTGCATCCAGGCAGCGAAGGCCTCAGCCGGAATCTCCGCCGGGCTCGGTGGAATCCGGGCACCGCCCAGCAGGGCATCGGTGGTCTTGAGAAAGAATTGGGCCGCGTCCAGCATGCTCAGTTTCTGGCTCGGGTAATAGAAGTCCGGGCGCCGGTACAACGCTGACGAATACTGAGTGAAAGCAGGTGTGCCAATGGCACCCAGCATGCGCCCGGCCGTGGCATAACTGCGCGCCGTCATGGCGAGGTAGCGCCCGGCCGGATGCCCCTCATCGCAGCGGTCGGTAAAGGCTTCCAGGGCGGCGATGTCCGCGCTGTGCGCGCGCGGGCGCAGTTCGACCCTGGGCAGTTCTGCATGCCCGGCGCGCCAACGCGCCAGGAATACTTCCTCGACCCCATCCGGCCAGGCCAGGGCATCCAGTACGCGGATCTTGCGGGCCAAACCGGGCAAAGCGGCATCGAGTTCGGACAGGGCAGCGGCGCTCACAGAACTCTCCTTGGGAGACGACGGTCAGTGCAAAAAGTCTAGTCGTTGTTGAAGCGTGGCGTTGCAACAGGTCGAGTCTTAACCAGGCTTTCCGCTGGATTCATGGTCTTGGCCATCTCGGCACGGCCCAGTTGCGATTGACTGAGAATGCACGGCTTTGCTCGAACGAAAGACCAGGCAGCTCGCCGCCACTAGCACCCATGCCGCAATACCGCCATACAGCATCACCCAGCCAAATCCATGGGCCAGCGCTGCGTTGGCCACATCGACCGGAATCGTAGTGCCTTGGCCAGTCTGCGCCAACACAGCGGAGTTGCCGGCTGAAATGTTCTCCGCCAGCAACCTCAGTTGCACATCATCGGAGGAGCCAGATAACTGCTCGCGCAGGGAAGACAGGATGCCTTCCACCAGGATGAACCCCATCAGCGCGATATTGATTGCAAGGCTGATCATACGAGCACTGATATCGATGCCCGATGCCATGCCGGCACGTTCACTGGGCACCGATCCGGTAGTGGTATTGGTAACAGGCGTATTGGTCAGCCCCAGTCCGATCCCGGCGATCAGGCAGCCAGGAAGCATCGTCAACCAGCTGGCATGCGTGACACTGCTGCCCCATTTCATCAGCAGGAACCCCAGACCTATGGTGAACAAGCCTGCGGGAATCACCACGTCAGGTCGATAGCGCAGCGCCAGCCGCTCGCCCAACGGAGGGATAACCAGCGTCGGCAGCGTATACGCCAGCAGTGCCAAACCAGTGCCGACACTGGCGTAGCCCAGGCTATTTTGAAAGTACAGAGGCAGGTAGATCATGAATGGCCAGAAGCTGAAGTTCATGCCTGCCGACCCTAGCAAGGCACCCGAGAAACGGCGGATGCGAAATACAGAGAAGTCGAACATGGGATCGACATAGCGTCGCTGTGCGATGACAAAGACAATGAAGCTGACCATTGCTACAACCAGGCTGGCGATGGCCGAACCACTGGAGAAGCCCAGCCCCGCTCCCTGAGTGATGAACCAGGAAAGACCCAACACCGCCAGCGATAACGAAATAATGCCCAACACATCCAGCCTGCGGCGCTGCGGATCACGTGACTCATCGACACCGACGAGCACCAGCACCAGCGCAAGCACGGCAATGGGCGCATGCACCAGGAACACCCATTCCCAACTCGACAACGCCACGATAGCTGCGCCGATAATCGGACCGAACCCCAGACCGATGCCGAACACGATCCCCCAGGCACTGAACGCTTTGCCGCGCGCAGCTCCCGACTGGAATCGGTGAGACAGTACTGCCACCTGACAAATCAGCATGGCACCACCGGACATGCCTTGCAGAAATCGGCTTGCGATCAACACGCTGGTGCTTTGCGCCCATCCACAGCTCAGAGAGGTCATGCCGAAAAGCAGCAGGCTAATGACAAACACTCGCTTGCGCCCATACCGATCCGCCAGTGTGCCGGTGGCCATCAGCACCGTGGTGCAGGCGATGGTGTAGGCATTCATGATCCACTGCATATCTTTGAAATCGCTGCGCAGAACCGATTCAAGTGTGGGCAAGATTGCCGGCACGCTCGAGATTTCCAGGCCGAACATCAGCGAGGCCAAGCAAACGGCGGCTATTGTGAAAACATCCTTTTGCGAAGAAGAGAACTGCATCGTGATCTTTCAGATCAAGTTGATAGGCACTGGCAAGACGGCCCTGCCCCCCCTCAGGGAAGTTGGCGCGATAGCCTCACCAGCGTCACCAGACATAACTCCAAGTGACCGGCCGCATTCTGGAAGTAATTAAAAAATGACAGAAATGATTTAATTTCGTAAGTTTTATTAATATTCATCATGAGTTGACTAAATGGACTTCGACCCAGCTCTGTTGCGTGCTTTTGTCGCGATCAAGGAGACCGGAAGTTTCACTCGTGCCGCAGAACGCCTGCACTTGAGCCAGTCAGCGATCAGTCATCAGATCCGGCGTCTGGAAGAACAGGCCGGCACCACCCTGCTGGTGCGCACCACCCGACGTTTGACGCTGACAGAAGATGGCGAAGATTTTCTGCGTCATGCCGAACATGTCCTCAGAGCGCAAGACGCCCTCTCCCGGCGTTTCGAAACATCATCGGTATCCGGGACCGTGCGCTTCGGTGTGCCAGAAAACTTTATTGGCGACGGTCTGCCGCCGTTACTGACTCGGTTTGCCAGACAATTTCCCGCAGTACGTCTGGATGTAACCGTCGGCACTTACCTCGATCTGCGCGCGCAGGTCGATGCCGATGGGCTCGATCTGGCCGTGGTCATGGCATTGCCGGGCAGTCAGGCCGGCGGTACCGTGCTGCGCGAAACCCGGTTTGTCTGGGCCGCGGCGCAGAGTTTCGACCCTGCCGACGACGCCCCTTTACCGCTGGCGTTTGCACCAGCGCCCTGCATGCACCGGCAAGTGGCTGTAGAGGCACTGGCGAGTTCCACAGTGGATTGGCGGGTCGCCTTTACCTCTCCAAGTCAACAAGGACTGCGCGCGGCGGTATTGGCGGGGCTTGCCGTCACCGCGCTACCGCAGGGAGATCTAGAGCCCGGCATGGTAGTGATTGACGGTCAACATGGCCTGCCACCGCTGCTGGATGCTGATTTCCGACTGATATGGAGTGTCACAGGAAAGACGCCTGCGGCCCATGCATTTGGGCAACTGCTGGTGGAGATGTCTGAGTCGTCATCAATCTAGAACAGGCTGACTGCCATTGGCATTCCAGGGTAAGCGCCCTGTTGATTGCGAATAGCTGTTTGGGTTGTGGACGTTGGACACGCAATGGCTATCGCCGCAATATTGCCAAGCCTGCGGATACAAGGAAGAAACACCATGGCGCTAACCAGCAAGATTTCCCCCTACGACAGTAGATGGCCCGCGTTCTTCGTTAGTGCCGAAGAGCAGATCGCGAAGGCGTTTGGCACTGAGCTTGTTGCCATCCATCATGTCGGAAGTACCGCCGTTCCCGGGCTCGCAGCCAAGCCAGAGATCGACCTCCTGGTCGAGGTTGCGGAGCATCGAAACGAATCCTCCCGAGACAATGTCATGCGCGAATTAGGCTACGCACGGGGAAGCGATCTGTCGGCGGGACACCATTTTTATCGTCGCGATATTGAGGGTGTGCGAACACATAAGGCCCACGTTTGTATCACCGGCCACGGTCAAATCGAAAGAATGCTCCGTTTTCGTGACCTGCTCAGGGACGCCCCTGTGATTCGCCAGCAGTATCAAGACTTGAAACTTGAACTGGAAGCAAGCAACACCGGGGGCATAGGTGAATACCTGGCACGGAAAGCACCCTTTATCGAGCAATGCTGTTCACTTAAGAGAGTCTTGAGTCAGTGAGAAACTTGTGGCGAGGGAGCTTGCTCCCGCTTGAGTGCGTAGCACTCACAAAAAATCGGCAATGGTTGTCAGATTTTTGGGGCCGCTACGCAGCCCAGCGCGAGCAAGCTCGCTCGCCACAAAGGTAGGCATGACTGAGGAGTCATGCCTACATGACCCGCATTACCTTTATCGAAGGGCTTATGGGATCGATCTCGACACCCCTAATGACTCTGCCATTCGAACCAAATCAGCAAACGACTTTGCGTGCATTTTTTTCATTGCATGCCCGCGGTGAATTTTCACGGTGATCTCGCTCAGATTCATCTGCCCTGCAATCTGTTTATTCATCAGACCTTTGACTGCAAGGGCCATTACCTCTTTCTCACGAACTGTCAGCGTCTGATAGTGGGCATGCAGATCTGAAAACTGCTGCTCAAATTGCCGGCGTTTGACATCTGCCTGCAGTGCGGCAGACACCGCATCCAGAAGGTCCTGTTCACGGAACGGTTTTGCCAAAAAATCCACCGCGCCGGCTTTCATCGCCTTGACGGACATTTCGATGTCCCCATGCCCAGTGATGAAAATAATCGGAATATTGGCATTGGATTTAGCTAACTGGCTTTGAAACTCAAGACCACTGTTACCTTGAAGTCGTACATCAAGGATCAAACAGCTTGCACCCTCTGTCTTTGGCTGTTGAAGAAACTCCGCAGTGGATGCGAACGTCTCGACTTGTATACCGGCAGAGCGTAAAAGATTGCTTAATGCGTCGCGCATGGAAGCATCGTCATCCACCACGAACACCATAGAACCTTTACTGCCTTGCTCATTGGATGGTGGATTTCCGTTCATGCACAGCCCTCTTTGGTTGGTTGAAGGAAAAAGTCTAGCACAACACTTTATTTTGCGTTAGCGCGCACAAGCACGATTACAACTACCCGGAAAGACCGGGAAAAGTCATGCAATAAAATACAGCTCCAGCGCTGAAATAAAAGAAAGCAGATAACGTGGGCAATGTAGAAACGCCCTGACCTGGACACTACAACTTCTCCCACTAATGCACCAGTTGCAAAAATGCTCGCAGTTATTGGACAGAATCCTGTATTGACTTTCACCCATTCTAGAGCGCGCACGGCTGACAATTTCATCGCTTGAATATTCACACGATTCCCGTATCAACCAGACTGGCTTGCCACGTGCGAAGCTTTCAAGGTCAGTCACTTCGATGGGACCTGGTTTGAGTGAACTGCTAAATCCAGAGTAATGAGCGACGTCTCCACACCCAAGGTATATGCCATGATGCACATAAAATTTGCGCGGGCTAATCAGGTGCGAACCTATTGGCAAATTAACTGCATCCTTTTCGACATGCACTAACTCCAATGGAAACATGAAGGATCTTCTTGGCGACTTACTACCATTGCAGCGCTCGAGCATCAGCGCCTTCAAATAACCAGCGAGGTCTATTGCCATTATCGTCAGACAAAAAACGATTGCTGATCGAAGCGATGAAAATCCACTTATCAACTTGATAGCTAGAGTATTCACGACAAATTCTCCGCAGACCCTTGTCATGTAATATATCGCCAGGGCTGCGAAGCTTCATTTGTACACAGGATTAATTTAAGTGACCATTAATATACCTCCCCTAAACCTAAGTATTAAACCGAGCACCTGGTTGCAGGCGACCAGAGTGCAGTAGATTCAATGATGCTCGACAGGCAGGGTGAATTGAACGGTAGCACCGCGGGGCCGGTTGACGCTTGCCCACAAGTGGCCGCCATGTGCCTCGATGATCGAGCGACAAATGGACAACCCCATCCCCAATCCGGTGGGCTTGGTGGTGTAGAAAGAAGCAAAAATTTGCTCGGTGTTTTCCGAGGCAAACCCTGGCCCCGAATCGCTCACACTGACGAGCACACAGCCGGCGTCATTTAACAGAGCGCTGATGTGCAATTGGCGTTCACCCTCGCTCACACCATTCATGGCCTCGAGCGCATTCATGATCAAGTTGAGCAGCACCTGTTGCAGTTCAACGCGGTCGCCTTCGATAAATGGCAAACCGTCTTTGAGTTGAGTCCGAATCAAGGCCCCACTCTTCATGATCTGGCCACGGGTGAACTCGATCATCTCGCGAATTGCCGCGCTGATGTCCACCGCCCCCTTTTGCGGGGGTGCCTTGCGGATATGTCGACGAATTCGACCCAATACATCGGCTGCTCGATTGGCATCCATGATGAGACTGCCAAGTACTTTGCGGACCTCTTCGATCTCCGGCGGCTGGATGTTTAGCCAGCGCAGCGCGGCGTTGGCATTGAGGATGGCCGCTGCAATCGGCTGATTGACTTCGTGAGCAATCGAGGCGACAAGCTGCCCCATGGTCGCGACGCGGTTCGCGTGGGCCAACTCCGTTTGCACCTCGCGATAGCGTCGTTCGCTTTCGCGGATTTTTTCTTCCGCCTGTTTGCGCTCGGTCAGATCCAGCACGAAAGCGACCCCCTCCTTGCTGCTGGCTTCGAACATCGCCAAACCGACAATCACCGGCAGGCGACTACCATCCTTTCTGAAATATTCCTTCTCGTGGGGTTGGGCATAGCCGGTCCGCACGGCTTGCGCCAAAAAGTGCTCGCTGAGTTCATGAAATTCCGGTGTTGTCAGATCTCTCCAGCGCAGACAGCCCGTCGTATCCGACCATGCGAAGAAATGCATCATTGGCCTCGACGATATCACCGTCGGCGTTCCAGACGAGGATCCCGATGATGTTGGCGTCTACGAGACGCCGAATCTTCCCTTCGCGCTCCGCGACCTCGCGGTACAAACGGGCATTTTCCAGCGAAATAGCAGCCTGTGAGGCCACCAGTTTCAACACGGCAATCCGGGATGGGCTGAACACACGGGCGGTCAGATTGTTTTCGAGGTAGAGCGCACCGGTCAGTTTGGCCTGGTTCATCAACGGCAGGCAGAGAACCGATCGGACGTGGTGCCGACGTATATAGGGGTCTTCGGCAAACGGGGCCTCGGTCAGGGCATCATCAAGAAAAACACTCTCACCCGTGCGCAGGACATGGTAGAGAAGTGACTCCGGCAGCAGCGCCGAAGTCATCGGCTCATCGCGCAACTGCATCGAATGGCTGCCAGTGGTCACTTGCGCTGCTATGCGGTGTTCACCAGTGTCCGACAGAATCAACACGCCTCGTTCGGCACCGGCCTGTTCGATGGCTGTGCGCATGATCATGTCGATGAGTTTTTCCAGGACGATTTCTCCCGACACGGCCTGCGAGACCTTTATCACGGTGGCCAGATCGAGGTGTTCGACCGGTGCGGCCATCGTAGTTGTCGGGCCGAGCGTTTGCTCTTCGGCCCTCAGCAACGGATACCGCGCCTCAAGCTGCCGCACCTTGCCATCAGCGCCCCAGCGCAGGTAGCCGTAGCGAGCGTCTTGCAAGTAAACGCGGGCTACTTTCCCAAGACCGCGGGCCGCATAGAAGCGAGACGCCAGTTCGTTGGCAAGCGCTTCGATATGGACGAAACCGCTCTTCTGCGCCGAGTGGACGGCTTGTTCGTAAAGCAACTCAGCCTCGATCATGCGCCCTTCGACGCGGGCGATCTCGGCGTCGACCAGCGCGGCCCGGCTCGCGAAATTCTCTGGACACTGTTCAGCCCAGATCTGGAGTTGCCGGTGATCCGTCGCCATTGCGATCAAGTGCTGCGCACGTTCGTCCACCGGGACACTGTCGCACCATCGGGCACGAGCCAGTGCGTCATAGAAGTAAAACTCAGCCTCCTCGAAGAACAAATATGACGTCCATAGCAACTGCTGTGCCTTTGCGGCGGCTTGCATGGCCGCCCTGGGGTCGTCGGCCATGTAGCATGCCTGTAATTTGCGGACCCAGTACCAGCACTCGGCCAATGCCAGGTCCGGATTGCTGGACAGGTGGGCTTCGGTGCCTGGCTCGTCAAACTGTCCATCATCAAAACAACCGAATACTGGCGTCGAGCCCCGGAGCATCCGGATCAGCGCCAGTTGTGTGCCAATGAAATCGGTGACCAGCCCGAACCGCACCTTCCTGGCGTAAGCCAGGCCACGTTCGGCTTCGTCCTGTACCTCGGACAATGGCTCGCCGGCGAAGAGAGCGTCGGAGGTGAGGCTATTGCCCGCGTAAGCACCATATGGCAAGTCACCAATCCGGTTCGCCGCAGCAAATGAGCGGTGCAGCAGGTCGCGGCATTGCTCTACGGGCTTCATCCAGCGCACGGAAAAATTCGAGAAACAAAGATAGGTACTGGCTTCGAATCGCTTCAGGCCTCGCTGTTCAACGAGTTCGCAGCCGAGCTGGCCGAATCGGAATCCTGCCTCGTAATCGCCGAAACGCCGTCCGGCGACTCTGAATGCATTGGCGTAATGCACACATGAGGCATCGCAGTTGCCCCCTTCGAGGCTCAGGCTGATCGCCTTGCAGATCAACAGGTCCGTCAGGTTCGCATCCGTCTGCAAGGCAGGCGGGAAGAGCTTGCCCAGCGCGCTGACGGTCATGAGGGAAGCTGCGTCCTCCATCAATGGCAAATCAATGAGCTCCTCGATTGCCCGATCGCCCAGTAACGACCAGATATGGTCGTACTCCTGGCGCACTTCATCGTCGCTCGGATGGGCTGACCACTCGATACCCACATGCCGCAGATAGGCGAGACAAGCAGCGACCGCGCCATCGCTCCGATCCAGGAGCAGGTAGTCATCCATTTGCAGACACACGACATTGGCTCGTTCGATCGTCGTCATGGCGCGATCCGAAAGCGCCGCCAGGCGTTTGTCCGCGACCGATAACTGTCCAGTCAGCATCTCGCATTCGGCCCGGTTCAACTCCAGCGCGAACATCAACCCATGCAGACGCGCCCAACAGCTGTCGTCCAACAGCTGCGCACCCGTGGTGAGATAGTTGAGCGCCGAGGCATAGGCCGTTGACGCCTTGGCACGCTGGCCGGCCATCAGGTTGAGCTCTGCCAATTGCTCCCGCTCGGCCTGATCGGTGAGCAGCACTGCGCCGCTGTTGAGCTGGCCGACGATGTCAAAGATCGCCTCCTCCCGCCCTTGCAGGGGCGTCTGCGCTGCGAGCAGCCGGCCGATTCGCAGATGAGCCTCGGCGCGTGAATCCTTAGGGATCAGTGAATAGGCCGCTTCATGAATACGGTCATGGACAAAGCCATAAGCGCCTTCCAGCCGCTGAACCAACTCCTGGCGCACGGCTTCCCACAATACCGTGCGGATCTGTGCCTGGGGGATGCCCAGAACGGTCGAAAGCGTCGTGGTCCCGGCAACGTTCCCCAGACAGGCAAGCTGCTGTAATGCCAGTTGCGTTTCAGCCGGTAAGCGGGTCAGCTTGCCGACCATCAGGTCCACGATGTTGTCGGTGTACCCCTTGGCATGGATGCGCTCCGGGCTCCAGCACCACTGCCTTGCTTGATGATCGAAGGTCAGCAGCTGTTCGTCAGCGAGCGTTTGCAGAAACTGGATCACGAAGAACGGGTTGCCGGCGGTTTTGTCCAGCACCAACTGCGCCAGGGGCTCGATGTGCGCAAGCTCGTCGTGAAGCGCATCCGCAATCAACTGCTCAATGTGTCCCTTCGCGAGCGGCGCCAGAGTGATTTCATCTACCCTGCCCCCGGCGTTCCGAATGGCCTGAAGTTTGCCCGCTAATGGATGCGTGACATTCACTTCATTGGTGCGGTAGGCACCTACCAGCATCAGATGCCGCACATCCGAGCTGGTCAACAGATCCTCCAGCAGGTCGAGCGTTGCCGCGTCGATCCACTGCAGATCGTCCAGAAACAGGGCAAGCGGATGCTCCGCCCGGGCAAATACACCGATAAAGCGCCGGAACACCAGGAGGAAACGGCGTTGCGCCTGTTGAGGTTCAAGTGTCTGCACCGGTGGCGGCTCACCAATGATGAGCTTCAGTTCGGGAATGAGGTCGGTCATCAGCCCCGCGTTGGCATCCAGTGCGTTCTGTAATGCGTCACGCCATTGCGCCAGTTCAGTGTCGTTCTTGCCCAGCAGCGTGCGCACCAGGCTTTGAAATGCCTGCACCAGCGTCGAATAGGGAATATCGCGCCGGTATTGATCGAACTTGCCGGTAGCGAAGAGTCCTCGCGGCGGGACCAGCGCTTTGTGCAGCTCATTGACCACAGAGGATTTGCCAATACCGGAATAGCCGGTGACCAACATCAGTTCCGGCGCGCTGCTTGCGATGATCCGATCGAACGCGGCGATCAAGGTACTCACCTCATGCTCGCGCCCGTAGAGTTTCTCGGGAATCATCAGCCGATCGGATGTCCCTTGCTCGCCCAACGCGAAGGCATTGATGTGGCTCAAGGACTCCCAGTCTGCCAGGCATTGCCGCAGATCGTGTTCAACACTCGCAGCCGTCTGGTAGCGCTCCTCAGCGGTCTTGGCGAGCAGCTTCATGACAATCCGGGAAAGTACATCGGGGACGGTTTCGACCCGCACGCTCGGTGGCTGCGGTTTTTTGGCGATATGGCAGTGCACCCACTCTATCGGCTCAGATGCCGTAAACGGCAGCGAGCCCGTGAGCATCTGGTAAAGCGTGACGCCGAAGGAATAGAGGTCGCTGCGCAAATCGATCGAGCGATTCATCCTGCCGGTCTGCTCAGGTGCCATGTAAGCGAGCGTGCCGGCGATGGTCTCAGGCGCCTGTCGCTCACGCGGTAGCCACGAGGCGAGGCCGAACCCTGTAAGCCGGGCCTGACCGTCGGAGCAGTTCACCAAAATATGGGAGGGCTTGATATCTTTATGGACGAGTCCGCGCTGGTGGAGCTTTCCCAATGCCTGCGCGATGCTAATAGCAAGACGCAGAAAAGTTAGCGTTTCCATGGGGGCAACCAGCAACTGCACAAGCGGCGTGCCGCCCGTATCTTCCAGCAGCAGATACATCTGCCCACTTTCTCGCACCATCTCAAGCGGACGCACAGCCCAGGAGCCATCCAGTTCGTCCTTCAGGCCAAACTCGTGGGCGAAACGGCCAAGACAAGCCGGAAGCGGTTGTTCAGCAGCGGGTCGTGCAACTAGAACATTGCGGTCGCCTTCCACCCCCGAGCGTAACTCTCGACAGAAGGTACGCTCACCATCGTTCCATAGTATCTGCATGTTGTTATCCGTCGGAGCGGGAACAATAAGTAGGTTCTTGACTGCCGCACATTGCCGTCACGCTGTATCCAGAGTCGCGCCGCACATGCCAATGCCGCCGCAATAGCCTACAACAGCTTCCAGTACCATTAGAACTCAGATTTGACCCAGCCCACCGTCAGCACAAAGGTCACGCTACGGCCAGAGGCGCGGGCTGCTCTTGATGTTGACCGAGATAGCGACAGAAGCACGAACGCAACCAGCGTTCCCGAGGGTCGTTGTGGGCCGCGCCGCGCCAAGCCATGGACAAGTCCGGCGCCGGTAACGCCAATGGCGCAAAGTCGGCACGCATCCCTTCCATTCGCGCCATGGCCCGGGCGACGTAGTCCGGTACGATCGCAATCATGTCGCTGCCGGCGAGCAAAGCGGGCAAGGCACTGAACTGCGGAACAGCCAGTACTACCCTGCGCTGCCGACCGATCAGACTCAGGGCATGGTCGGCATCGTCGATGACATTTCCCATCGAAGAGACAACCACATGAGGCCGCCTGCAAAAGTCATCCAGCTCGAGGGAACCGGGGGCCGAATCGGCGCGCAATAGCATGGGTTGCATCGCTCGCAAGCTTTTGCAATGGGCACTTGCAGGCAGTTCTTGCGCAAAGCTGATACCCACGGAAATCTCTCCCGAGGTCAGCAATTGGGGTAATTGCCGATGGTCCACTCTGCGCACTACCAGTGTGATGTTTGGCGCCTCGTCCCGCAGGTGCTTGATCAAACGAGGAAGCAGCGCGTACTCGACATCGTCAGAGAGTCCGATATGAAAGGTCTCGTCACTGGTGAGTGGGTCGAACGTCTGGGCACAACTCAAGGCGACAGCAATGCCATCCAATGCTGGCGTCAGCCGCGCATGAATTTCTTCTGCCCGCGCCGTCGGCTCCATCACCCTGCCAGTGCGGATGAACAGCGGATCATTGAACATCGAACGCAGTCGCCCGAGGGCGCTGCTGATAGTGGCCTGACACAGGAAAAGTTTCTCTGCGGCCCGGGTAACGTTGCGTTCGCACATCACTGTTTCGAAGACAATCAACAGATTAATGTCGGCACGCCGCAGATCATTTCTGTTCATCACGTTCACCGCCTAGGCGCAAGGCCGCATGGGTAAGGGGAGTTCAAGCTTATGCAGGCCAACAGCAAGACGTCACTTGTACCTAGGTTCAACCGATGTATCCCTTGGTTGGGCAGCCTTGTACGTGGGTATGCCCGGAACTGCGACCCAGTAGCACAAGACCAACCTGGGTGACTTCATCGAACTTCCAGGTAGACCATCTACACCTTGGTCTTAGCTGACTATACATTGGTATACTTCTACCCCTTATAAGTTGGCGTATGTTGTAGTAACGGCCAAAGCTGTCACGAGGGTCCCAAATGAAACAAGATACGCAAATACGCAATTCAATGATTATCGCCATCGTCGACGATGATGATTCGGTCCGGACAGCGCTTGAAAGCTTGCTGCGATCCTGCGGTTACAAAGTTCAAACTTATTGCAGCGCTCTGGAGTTTCTCAACACGGATGGCCCCGCTCAAACACGTTGCCTTATATCCGATATCCAGATGCCGGGAATGAGCGGTTTTGAGCTTCATAAGCAGCTCGTCGCGATGGGCTTTCACATTCCCACTATATTCATCACTGCTTACCCTGAAGCCCTCCCTCCCCTTAGCACCGATACGCCTGCGCTGATTGCCTATCTGCCTAAACCTTGTGAAACCAATAAGCTTCTGAACTGCATCGAAACAGCCCTCCTCCAGCAGAATTGAGAGCGTTCTGAAAGTTCTCTTTTGCATCCAATACAAACCTTCGTATATCCCCATACCACTGACGTATAGCTTTTCTGAACCGATGTAGAAGTGCGCCGACAATAATCCAGCAATAACATAAATCCACAGCGGGCGACCTGCTGCATTCAACATAGACACCTTGACTTTCGGCGCCCTTGTATCGCTCCACCAAACTTGAAGAATAACTTCAAGAACATTGAAAACCTTTTTGAGGAACAACTAATGAAACAGCATATTCTGGTTATTGGTGCGGGGTTCGGTGGTGTGTGGAGTGCATTGAGCGCCGCCCGTCTACTGGATAAGCACAGTCGTAGCGACGTGGACATCACGTTGCTGGCGCCCCAGGCGCAATTGCGCATCCGTCCCCGCTTCTACGAAAGCGACGTGCACAAAATGTTCGCTCCCCTGGATGGGTTGTTCGACTCGGTAGGTGTGCGTTTCATCAAAGGCACCGCCGAGCACATTGATGACCTTGGAAGGACCGTTGGCTATCGCGATGAGGCTGGCCGGTGGAGCACATTGACCTACGATCGCCTGGTACTTGCGGCTGGCAGCCAGTTAGCCCGCCCGACGGTGCCAGGCCTTGACGCCCATGCCTTCGACGTTGATCAGATCGAAGCCGCGGTGCGCCTGGAGAACCACCTCAAATCCCTCAAGAACCGTCCCTCCAGCGTTGCCCGCAACACGGTGGTGGTCGCCGGTGGCGGTTTCACCGGTATCGAGACCGGCACCGAGATGCCGGAACGCCTGCGGTCCTTGCTCGGTAACGATCAGGACATCCGCGTGATCATCATCGACCGTGCGCCTCAGATCGGCGCGACCATGGGTGAGGGAATTCGTCCATCAATCATCGAGGCCTCCGAATACCTGGGCATTGAATGGGTGGTCAACGCCAGTGTGACGGCGGTGGACGCCAACGGCGTTACCCTCGCTGATGGTCGCCGCATCGAGAGCCAAACAGTGATCTGGACCGTCGGCTTTCGCGCCAGCCCGCTGACCGAACAGATTTCCAGCGTGCGCGATGTCCAGGGTCGCTTGCACGTCGATGAGAACCTGAAGGTGTTCGGCCAGGAACATGTCTACGCCGCTGGAGATGTCGCCTATGCCGCCACCGACGACCTCGGCAACTTCGCCGCAATGTCTTGCCAGCATGCGATTTCTCTAGGCCGTCACGCCGGGAATAACGTCGCTGCGGACCTGCTAGGTGTCGCGCCCACCCCCTACCGTCAGCCCAAGTACGTGACCTGCCTCGATCTGGGCGCCTGGGGCGCGGTGTTTACTGAAGGCTGGGATCGCCAGCTCAAGCTGGTCAAGGAAACGGCCAAGGAGCTCAAGACGCAGATCAACACCCAGTGGATCTACCCACCGGCAGCTGATCGGGCCGCCGCCCTGGCGGCAGCCGACCCGATGATTCCGGTGGCTTGAAGCCCCTCTGAGATTCTTGACCCAAGCAATAGGAGAAGGACCATGACTATGCATTTGAACCACCCCACCCAAAAGGATGGAACACATCAAAAAAGGAACGCTCAGCAGGAGTCAAACCTGAGCTTGCACAACACCTCACACCCCGGTGGGTCGGGGTCCGAGGAGTTGGTTCCTTCGCGCTATGCGCTGCGGATCGGCGAGATTGACGTGCTGGTGGTCAGTGATGGGGTGCTGCCTCTGCCGACCGAGACGATGTCCACCAATGCCGACCCAGCCGCCCGCGCGACCTGGTTCAAGGACATGTTCCTGGGGCCGGACGCGTTCGATTGGGCGCTGAACGTACTTGTGGTGCGTAGCGGCGACAAGCTCATCCTCGTCGACGCTGGACTCGGAGGGCAGTTCCCCGGATTTCCGCGGGCCGGGCAGTTCCCCAAACGACTGAAGGCCGCCGGTATCGATCTTGCGTCCGTGACCGACGTGGTGATAACCCACATGCACATGGACCATATCGGCGGGCTGCTTGTCGATGAGGTGAAGAGCCAACTACGTCCAGATCTGCGTATCCACGTTTCAGCCACCGAGGTCGCGTTTTGGGAGTCGCCCGATTTCTCCCTCACCTCCATGCCGTCGCCGGTGCCGGACGTCCTGCGGGCAACGGCCAATCAGTTCATTAACGAATACCGCAGCAAGGTGCGCACGTTCGAGGATGAGTATGAGGTGGCACCAGGCGTGGTCGTCAAGCTCACCGGCGGCCACACCCCAGGGCACAGCGTGGTCTACGTGACATCCGGCGGTGAGCGGTTGACCTTCGCAGGCGACGCCCTGTTCCCGGTCGCCTTCGAACACCCCGACTGGCATAACGGCTTTGAACATGACCCTGAGGAGTCGGTTCGCGTTCGTGTCCGCCTGTTGCAAGAGGCGGCAGCTAGCGGTGAGCTGTTTGTGGCGACTCACCTGCCGTTCCCCTCCGTTGGCCGGGTGGCAGTGGACGGTGACGCCTTTCGCTGGGTCGCGGGTTTCTGGGACTACTGATCGCTTGTCGGGTTTGCGCCTCCGTTCACGGAGGCACGAATCTCCCTGAGCAACATCACATGATCGAGCGACCTTCAATGAAAGACTCCAATCGGGAGATAGATCTCCAGCGTCGGGCCATATTGACAAGTTCAGCAGTAGTGGCCGCCAGTTTGTTGGTACCGCTTTCCAGCTTTTCCGAGTTGACGCAGGCCGCTATTAAGCACTCTGCAACCCAAAACAAACCAGATCACAAGGAGATGCACGCTATGAACTCTATTACGACCAAAGACGGCACCGAGATTTTCTTCAAGGATTGGGGTCCGAAAGACGCGACGCCCATCGTGTTTCACCACGGCTGGCCATTGAGCGCGGACGACTGGGACAACCAGATGATGTTTTTCTTGCTCAAAGGCTATCGGGTGATCGCGCACGACCGCCGCGGTCACGGGCGCTCGACCCAAACCTGGGTGGGCAACGAAATGGACACCTATACCGCCGATGTCATCGAGCTGACCGATGCGCTCGACCTTAAAGGTGCGATCCATGTCGGCCATTCGACCGGTGGTGGTGAAGTAGCGCGCTACGCCGCTCGAGCCAAACCGGGACGCGTTGCCAAGGCCGTACTGATCAGCGCGGTTCCCCCCATCATGGTTAAGTCAGAGAAGAACCCCGGCGGTTTACCTCTGGAAGTGTTCGACGGGTTCCGTTCGGCACTGGTCGCCAGCCGCGCACAGTTTTACCTGGACGTGCCGTCGGGGCCGTTCTACGGTTTCAATCGACCCGGGGCCAAGGTTTCACAAGGCGCAATCGACAACTGGTGGCGTCAAGGGATGATGGGCGGTGCAAAAGCTCATTACGACTGCATCAAAGCGTTTTCCGAGACCGACTTCACCGAAGACCTGAAGGCGATTCAGGTGCCCACACTGGCCATGCATGGAGAGGATGATCAGATTGTGCCGTTTGCCGACTCTGCGCCGCTTTCGGCCAAACTATTGAAGCATTCCACCCTCAAGACGTACCCGGGCTTTCCTCACGGTATGCCGACTACCAACGCGGATCAGATCAACGCCGATTTGCTGGCGTTCATTCGCGGTTGAGCACTAACGTCGCGACGTCTGAAATGGCCGGTGCTGGAAAACACTAAACTACGAAACGCCCGCAGAACGATTTAGCCAATCTGTTGCATCGACCGGTTGAATCTACAGCCAATAGCGGACGTTCGAGCCAGAGCCGCACTCGGCGTTGAAAAAAGGCGCCATATTGGCGCCTTTAGCGGTATCAAGCGATTTTGATTACAACCTTCCCAAACGCCCCCTTCGCAAGATGCTCGTAAGCTTCTCGTGCTTTCTCGAACGGATACACCTGATCGATCACAGGACGAATCTTGTGTTCGTTGAGGAATGCATTCATCCGGTCGAACGATGAGCGCGGCGCCACAGCAATACCGCGAATGGTCGTCTGGCGAAAAATGAGTGGCATCAGATTGAGTTCAACGGTCTGCCCGGTCAAAAAGCCGATCTGCGCAATACGCCCGGATGCCTTGGTCGCGGCGACCGATTGATTGATGCCGCTGCCACCGGCCACATCGAGCAGCAGGTCCACGCCTTTGCCTTCGGTCAGCCTCAGTACCTCGTCTGCCCAGTTCGGAGTAGTTCTGTAGTTGACGCCCGCTACGGCTCCCAGCTCCTGCACGGCTTGCAGATTCTCGTCGCTACTCGACGTTGCGATCACCTTCGCGCCAAGCGCAGTAGCGATCTGCACGGCAAATATGGACACACCGCCAGTGCCTTGAACCAACACGGTTTGCCCGGGCTGAATTTGTCCAAAGTCTACCAGCGAGTACCACGCCGTGAGCGCGGCAATCGGCAGCGTCGCTGCCTCTTCATCGCTCATGTTGTCTGGCGCACCAACGGCGCTGTCTTCGTGGATGATCATGTATTCGGCCAAACCGCCAGGCAACGGCGAACCGAAACAGTAATCCGGCTCATTCGGCCCAGGCTCGCCATCCAGCCAACGGGAGTACAGATGCGAGTTGACCCGATCACCGACTTTGAAGCGCGTGACGCCGTCACCGACCGCGACCACTGTGCCGGCTGCATCGCTAACCGGGATCAGGGGTTTGGGCACCCTATGCGGCTCATAGATGCCATCAACAATCGCCTTGTCGCGAAAGTTGAGTGAGACAGCGCCGACCTTTACGAGCAACTCGCCGGTCTTGGGTTGCGGGGTCGCTGTCTCTCCCAGTTGCAGGTTGTCGAGTCCGAAATCTTTCAATAACCAAGCTTTCATTGCGAATCTCCAAAACGAGTCAATGGCTGCAAACCGCAACGGCTTCGCCTTGAGCACATCTTTCGCTTTTGGGGGCGCGCAATAAATACGTAAAAAAGGACATGATTATTCTATCCTGAGGCAACAATTGTATTAGGCAAGGTAAGACATCATGGAATTGCTGCAATCAATGCGACTGTTCGCCAGGCTTGCTGAACTCGGCAGCTTCACTAAAGCCGCCGAGTCGCTGGACATCGGGCGGCCTCAGGTCACCCGTTACATCCAGGAGCTGGAGACGTCATTGGGCGTGCGCCTATTCCAACGCACCACGAGAAAGGTGGCGCTCACCGCCGAGGGCGAACGGTTCTATGAGCGGGTGCAGGAAATTCTCGCGGATATTTCTGCCGCGACCTCGATGTTTGACCGCACCGGAGCAACGCTCATGGGCCGACTTCGAGTCGATATCCCGACCGCTTTCGCGCAAATGGAGTTCATAAGAAGTCTGAAAGAATTCACTAGAACCTTCCCCGGCATCAACATGGTACTGGGCGTGACCGATCGAGCCGTTGACCTGATAGGTGAAGGCATCGACTGTGCGTTACGTATAGGTGATTTACCGGACTCGACCTTGATCGCTCGCCCCATCGCGATGGCAACCATGGTGACATGCGCAGCTCCCGAGTATCTGTATGAGCACGGCGAACCCGAGACACTCGATGATCTAGTGTCCCATCGAGGCGTCAACTTCTTGTCCGGTCAGAGCAACAGGACACTGCCTTGGCACTTCTCGGTAAAGGGTCAGGATCGAGCGTTTGTCAGTAACGCAGGTATCACAGTCACCGAGTCGAATGCGTACGTTCAGTGTGGCGTGTCGGGCTTCGGAATAATCCAGGCGCCAGGCATCACCGTGGCCGAGCATTTGGACAGTCGCGCTTTGGTGGAGATTCTAAAACCCTATCGGCCAGCCCCTCGTCCTGTGTCGGTGCTGTACCCAAGCCGGACGCACCTGGCACCGCAGGTGCAAGTTTTTATTGAATGGTTGCAAGAGCGTTTTCCGCAGCTCCACTCTGACTGGCTGGAACAATAAGCGATCAAAAAAATCGCTACAACGCGTCCGAAAGCTGCCAGCCCCAAAACCATTCCCGCGTTAAATCAGCCCCCATCGTTTGACGGTGCCCGACAGTCATTCCAAACCTCACGTATCACCTCCTTAAGCATCAGCGCCTCGGCCCAGCGATCGGTGATGTCGCGTCCGTCGGCACCCGTAATGGCATAAGGCGGCGGGCCGAGTTCACAGGTGAAGGACAGGCTGTCGGGCGTGTTCGGTCGGGCCAGCCAATCCTCGATCCCATAGCGCCACCAACCCAGGAAACGCTCCAGCCAGGGTCGATGCTGGGCGAAGCTCAGGGGCACCTGGACCTGTTCGCCGTTGGCGACACGACCATGAAAACCCCAACTGTGGCGCAGGATGGTGTGTATCTGTTCGTCGTCCTCGGCGGTGGCCGGCTCTGGCAATTCGCGGCCTACGACATAGTGGGACAAGTCGGCCAACAGTTTGAGGTCGGGCATTTCAGCGAGAATGTCGAGGGTGAACAACAGGTCACTGGTGAGGCGATAACGGTGGGTTTCCAGCAGAACGGGAAAGTCCACCTGCTCGGCCAGACGCTGCCAGCCTTCGATCAGTTCAATAGCTTGCTTCAACGTGCGCGGTCTCACGTCTGCTTGCAGCGTGAGGTGGTGGCAGCCGTAGCGGGATGCGACATCGATCGCTGCCGCCAGATCATCCACGGTGCGGGGGAACACCTGCCCTTCGATTTGCAGGCCCTGCGCCTTGGCGGCGGCATGCAGGCGTGCGGCATGTGGCGCGACCCAGAAATGGTCGGTGATGCCATCGAAACCGGCGGCGGCGATTTTCTCCACTTGCGCTTCCAGGGGAAGGTCGCATTGGCCGCGGTGATCTTGCATGGCCCACTGGGACTGAAAGACCAGAAATTCACGCATGTCAGTTCCTCAGCAGTTGTTTGAGCGGTACATCGGCGTCGGCCAGAGCGTCTACCGAGAGAGGGTTATGGTGAGCGATCAGCCGCTCGCAAAGCTTGATGTCTTTGGCGATGCTATTCCCCTGCCCCCAGCCGCAAGCGCCTTGAAGACGTTGCTCGGCATCGAGGTAGAACGACAGGAAACCGCCACCGGGGGTTGTCCGGCTCGCGGCGGGTTGTGTGTTTGCGATCACGCCCACGGTCTGCAATCCCCAGTCGTATTGATCGGACCAAAAACCGGGAATGACCTCGAAGGGCAACTCGCCGCCCAACAGATTCAGGGCGGCGTGACGACCTTGGGTTTCGGCGTTGCGCCAGGTTTCCTGACGCTGGAAAACGCCTTGCGGGTTCAGACGAAACTCACAGACATCGCCCGCCGCAAAGATGTCCGGCGCACTGGTGCGCAGTCGGGCATCGACGCGGATGCCCTGGCCGACCTCGAGTCCTGCGGCCGCAGCCAGTTCAGTGTTGGGTTGCATGCCGATGCCCACCACCACCAGGTCGCAGGGCAGCAACTCGCCGTCGACCAGTTGCACGGACTCAGCGTGAGTAGCGCCCTGCACCGCCTCAATGGCCACATTCAGCCGGACATCCACGCCCCGACTGCGATGCAGTTCCAGCAGGACACTAGACAGTTGCTCCGGCAACACTCGCCCCGCCAAACGCGGTCCGGCCTCGAGCAAGGTCACCGTGCAACCCAAGGCTCGGGCGGTGGCGGCGACTTCGAGTCCGATGAAACCACCGCCGATGATCACCACCCGCGCGTCGGGTTGCAACGAAGCGCGCAGTGCCAGGGCCTCGTCATGGGTACGCAGATAAAGCACATTGCCCAGATGCTCGGGCACCGAGGCGAGTCTGCGCGACCGCCCTCCTGTCGCCAATAACAGCCGCGCGTAATGCAGCCAGTTGCCGTCGGCCAACTGCAGACGATGCTGCTGCGGATCCAGGCATTTCACCGGGTTGCCGGACAAGTGTTCGATGTCCAGATCGGCGAGCTGAGCGGTGTCGCACAGGCTGTAACCCGCCAGATCGACCGTGCCCTGCAACAGCCCCTTGGACAGCGGCGGACGTTCATAGGGCGGGTGGGACTCGTCGCCTATCAGAATCAGGCGGCCGCTATAACCTTCACCGCGCAAGGTCAGGGCCGCACGGCCACCCGCATGCCCGGCGCCGACGATGATCAATGGAGCATTGGCAGGATTCATGGCACAGACTCCGTGCAGTTAAACCGTGATGGCGAGCAGCACACGCCCCGCCTCGACCCGGACTTCATAGGTCTTGAGGTTGACGCACACCGGTGCGCCGAGGGCTTTGCCGGAGCGGTAATCGAAACGCCCGTTGTGCTTGGGGCACTCGACGACATGCTCCATCACCAGGCCATCGGCCAAGTGGATGGACTCATGGGTACACAGGCCCGCGGTGGCGAAAAACTCGCTGTCGGCGGAGCGGTAGACGGCATAGGTGTGCTGGCCATGGTCGAAACGAATGACATCTTCTTCGTCGATATCGCCCACGGCACATACATCGATCCATTGATCGGTCATGGCGTTTTCTCTTGTAGTGGTACACACAGGAAGGTGTCCTGTGGGAGCGGGCTTGCTCGCGAAAGCGGTGTATCAGGCGACATCGATGTTGACTGTGACGCCGTCTTCGCGAGCAAGCCCGCTCCCACAGGGGTTGTGCCTATTGGATGTCAGCCCGGCATTGCTTCAGGTTGTGCCCGGACGGTTGCGGCGGCTTTGGTGCTTTGTGGCAAAGGACGAGAGACGAAATGAGTCGGGTCTTTGCGCTGCTTCCAGATGGTCGGGATGATTTCCTTGAAGGCCTCGAACAGACTGGTGTAAGGCGGCGGGCAGTCGTTGCGAATCTCCTCGTGAAGCTGCGCCAGCGCGTGAAAAGGCACCATCGGATACATATGGTGCTCAAGGTGATAGTTCATGTTGAGGTACATGAAGCGCAGCACCGGGCCCATATAAATCGTGCGGCAGTTGCTGCGGTGATCGAGTACATCCTCAGCCAGGCCGACATGCTGCGACAGGCCGAACAGGTAGGACAGCCAACCGCCATAGAGGGTCGGCAGACCAATAAACATCAGCGGCAACCAGCTCTGCATGTACAGCGCAGCGCCCACGGTGAGCGCATAAATCGCTAGCCAGACACGTGCGTCCCTCACCACCTTGGGCCACTCGGACTCGGGGATGAACGTCTGTTCTTCTTCACCCATCCGCCCTACCGCATGCTTGCAGACTGACCACATCGTCTTCAACGCATAAGGCATTCTGAACAGGCTCAGCACCATATTGATCAGGCTTGGCGGACGCGGTTCGACGATCTCCGGATCGCGGCCGACGATGACGGTGTCGGTGTGGTGCCGTGCATGGCTCCAGCGCCAGACTTGGGGTTCGAACATGAACATGAAGCTCGACAGCTGATAGACCGCATCATTCATCCAGCGGGTCTTGAACGCCGTACCGTGACCCGCTTCGTGCCAACGGGCATTGGACGCCGTGCCGTAGAGCATCCCGTAGACGAAGAAGAACGGAACGCAGGCCCAGGAGCCCCAGAGCCAGTAACCGCCGAAGCCGGTCACGACCATCGCCGACAGCCAGATCGCGGTATCAAGCAAGGCCGGGCCATCGCGGCGCTGCATCAATTCCTTCATGCGTTTACGAGAAATGGGGGATTGGTACCAGCTTGCCGATACCAGGCCTTTTTGCGCCGCTCGGGCGGCTTCGGGGCCGGTCAATCGATAATCCCGAGGCTCGGGCTTACCGGGGTTTTCAAAGGCTGCGTTTTGTTCAGGCATTTTATTGTTCTCCGCAAGCTTGATTGTTTTAGGCACTTTTCGACGCGGGATCACATCGCTGGGGAAAATATAGAGAGCGCAGAAATCACCCTCAAGCCCTTGAATACATTCCCTATCAAGCTATCATCCAGGCCCATTGAAGCTTGATAGTTTTCTATCAAAGCGCTTGCGGGGCCCGCCATGAACAACACTAAACGCCCAACCATCGCCACCGTTGCCGAACACGCTGGCTTGAGTGTCGCCACCGTGGACCGGGTGCTCAACGCCAGGGCTCCGGTCAACCCGGACACCGCCGAGCAGGTATTCCAGGCCGCCGAAGCGGTCGGTTATTTCGCCGCCAGGCTGATCGGCCAGCGGATCCGCGAACGGCGTCCCACCTATCGTTTCGGCATCCTGCTGCTCGGCACCGCCCAGGCCTTCTATGGCAACGTGGCCACCGCCATCACCGAGGCGGCGCAGCGTCAGGCTGGCGCCAACCTGAGCATTCAATTCGAGTACGTTTTCGATCGCACGCCCAGCGCGATCATTGCCCAGATCGAACAACTGGCGGTGCAGTGCGATGGTCTGGCGGTGGTCAGCTTCGCGCATCCGCTGATCAATGCCGCCATTGCGCAGATCAGAGAAGCCGGCGTGCCGGTGATCGCAATGCTGTCCGACATTCATGAGGCGGCGGATGAGCCTTACGTCGGCCAGGATAATCACGAGGTCGGACGTACCATGGGTTGGCTGATGGCTCACACCTGTGGCGCCCGCAAAGGCAGTGTCGGGGTGTTGCTCGGCGGTCACCGTTTTCTTGGCCATCAGGCGCGGGTCGAGGGGTTGCGCAGCTACCTGGCGGAACGCGCCCCGGGGTTGCGGCTGCTGGAAGCGGTGATCAATCTGGACAATTGCGACATCACCGAAGAGGCGACGCTGGACCTGCTGGCGCGGCATGACGACTTGCGCGGTTTGTGCGTGGTCGGCGGTGGCGGCGACGGGGTCATCAATGCCCTGTCGCAACTGCCGAAGCAGCCGTCGCTGTGCTGCATCCTGCAGGAGTCGACCGAGCTGTCGCGACAAGCCCTGGATCAGGGATTGATCAGCCTGGTGATCGACTCCCAGCCGCGATTACTGGCAACCGCGCTGGTCGACTTGCTGGTCGAGCTGCAGACCACGCCAGACTTCGATCCGAGCCGGCATCGAATCCATATTCCATTGCAGATCATCACCTCAGAGAACGCCCGACAGTGAACCTGTGAGTGGTACCGAGTTTCGCAGACACACTAAACCTGTGGCGAGGGAGCTTGCTCCCGCTGGGCTGCGTAGCAGCCCCAAAACCAATCACTGAGTTTCTTCTGAAAGACTGAGACAAGACCTATTGGGGTCGCTGCGCAACCCAGCGGGAGCAAGCTCCCTCGCCACAAGGTCATTTTCAGCCTGTCAGAGGTTGGGTTCCGAACGGAAAGCATCGGCGCTCAACCCGAACCGATTCATCTTGTTGTACAACCCGCCGCGAGAAACATTCAGCTGCCTCGCGGCCAGGCGGATGTTGCCGCGGGTATCCCTGAGGGCCGCGATGATCGCATTCATTTCATGGGTGCCAAGGTCCAGGGCAGCCCGGGGCTCGGGCACACTTCCCGGCGTCGACTGACGCAGCCTTTGCTTGATTTCAAGCGGTAGATCAGCTGGCTGAATCAGTTCGGTCACCGCCAGATTGGTCGCGCGCTCGATGGTGTTTTCCAACTCGCGAACATTACCCGGCCAGCTGTACGCCGAAAGAATATCCAACGCCTCTGGCGAGATGCCCTGCACCGATTTGCGCAACGACCGGGTGCAACGATTGAGAAAATGTCGCGCCAGCAATGGAACATCTTCCCGGCGCATCCGCAACGGCGGAACCGTCAGGTTCAGCACATTGAGCCGGTAGTAAAGATCCTCACGGAACGCGCCATCGGCAACCGCCTGGCTCAGGTTGCGGTGGGTGGCGGCGATGATGCGTACATCCACTTGCCGGGATTTTTTCGCGCCCACGCGAGTCACCTCACCTTCTTGCAAAACGCGCAGCAGGCTGACCTGGGCATCGAAAGACATGTCACCGATTTCGTCGAGGAAAATCGTTCCGCCATCGGCCAATTCGAACTTCCCGGCAGAGCCTCCACGGGCCGATCCGGTAAAGGCACCCTCGACATGACCAAACAGTTCACTCTGCACCAGATCTCGCGGAATGGCCCCGCAATTGACCGCCACAAACGGACCGCTGCAACGCTCACTGGCGTTATGGATCGCCTGGGCAAACAGCTCCTTGCCGGTACCGCTCTCACCGAGGATCAGCGTGGTCGAGTCACTGCGACTGGCAATCCGCCCCAGGTGCAACGCGTCCTGTATGGCTCGCGAACTGCCTTGAATGGTCTCGAAGGTGTAGCTGGCTTGAGTGCCGATTATTCGCCGGGTAATTTCCCGGATGCGCCGGTTCTCGCGCAACGAAACAATGCGCCCACCCTGCTCCAGTGGGCACACCGACACCAGACACGCCAAGAGGCTGCGATCATGCAGCTCAAACGTGCAATCCAGATCTCTTATCCCTTCATACTGCTGCCCTTCCCCGCCGCGCAGCAGAATCTCATCGGTCAGTTCGCTCTGGCCCAGACGCTGGAACGGGCTGCCCAACAGGTCCCGGCCGACACGAAACAATTGGCGGGCATAGCGGTTGAGCGCCTTGATGCAGCCCCGCTCATCCAGCACCACGAGCCCCTCGTTGAGCACTTCGAGGACGGTTTGCTGTTCTTCCAGCAGAGCTTGCAGCGCCATCTGCCGCGAGACCGCTTCGGCCGCCGCCTGGACGGTGCCCAGCGTATGGAAATGAAACCACCCCGGCTCGGCGGTCAGGGTCAGCATGGCCAGCGTCCTGCCCTGCGCATCCCGGATCGGCGCGGCGGCACAATGCATGCGCCGGCGACGCAGACCGATCCCGAAGTTTTCCTCGGCCAGCACATACACCAAGCGATCTTCGGCAATCGCCAGCCCGGTGCAGTTGGTGCCCTGCACCGACTCCAGCAGTCGACTGCCCACAGGCGTAAGGTCCAGGCCGCAGAAATACAGGGTCGTGCCTGCGGCATCGGTCAGATTGATATGGCCCCTGGGATTGTAAGCCAGCAATCCCTTCATGACCTCCGCCGCCGCGGCGATCAAGGCACGATTGGCCGCCAGCGTTGCAGCCAGAACGGTCGGGGCGACAAACCGGTATTCGCCATCCTCAGAATCGAGACCGGCACTGACGCTGCGCAGCCAGGAATCCCAAATGACCTGCCTGACCCCGGCAGGTCGATCGATGCGCCCTTTCAGGCAAGCCAGCCAAGCCTGGTCCAGCTCGGCGATCGGTCCTTCGTTCAACGACGCAGGACCGAGTGCGGTGATGTAATCGAGGTCTTGCGCGCTGAAGGCTGTCAGCTGTGGGTTCACCATCGTCAGATCCACTTCCATGTTCACGTTTTAGACATGTCAGTGTAGACATGTCATGGGAATGAACACATCTTTCAAAAAATATTAATTAAACCCTTGAATATCAATGAGTTAAATATTGGCACAGCCCTTGCTCCCTTGATTGACGCCAGCAAGGACATTCCTGCTGCGAGTCATTGAACAACAATAAAAGGGAGTCATTTCATGAGTACGTCCAAGATCATCCGCCTGGGTCTCATCGGTGCTGGCCGCATGGGCAGCTTTCACGGCTTGACTGCCGCCAGACACATTCCCGGCGCCTGCCTGGCCGCCATCGCCGACCCAACACCCGGTCAAGCCGCCCGCCTGGCCGCAGAGTTGGGTGTGCAACGGGTCTATACCGATCCACAGCAACTGCTCGATGACCCGGAAATTGATGCTGTCTTGATCGCCGCCCCCGCCCGCAGCCATGCCGAGTTGGTGATCAGTGCGGCCCGCGCCGGCAAAGGCGTGTTTTGTGAAAAACCCATGGCCATCACCCTCGACGAGGCGGACCGCGCCATCGCCGCAGCCGCCGATGCGCGTGTGCCGCTACAGGTCGGCTTTAACCGCCGCTTTGCCAAGAGCTTCAGGGCCGCCCACCTGGACGTGGTCGCCGGCCGTATCGGTACGCCGCAACTGCTGCGCTCGCTGACCCGCGACCCGGCGCTGAACAACCCGGCTGCCTCGCCGCAGTGGGTGATTTTCCTCGAAACCCTGATCCATGACTTCGATACCCTGCGCTACCTCAATCTCGGTGCCGAAGCGGTCGAAGTTTTTGTCATGGCCGATGCCCTGATTGCACCGGACTACAAGGCCAAGGGCTTCCTCGACACCGCCGTGGTCACGATCCGTTTCGACAACGGCGCCATCGCGACGGCCGAGGCCAATTTCCAGGCTGTGTATGGCTACGATGTTCGAGGGGAAGTGTTCGGCAGCGCTGGCATGCTGATCATGGGCAGCCTCAATGACTCTGACCTGGTGCGCTATCTGGCCAATGGCATCCAGGCCGACACTCAGCGCATGGACACCGACCTGCTGCGTGATGCCTATGTGGCTGAGCTCAACCACTTTGTCGATTGCCTGCGCACCGGCGAGAAACCACTCGCCAGCGGCGAAGATGCCCGGGCGGCACTGGCCATTGCCCGCGCGTGTATCGAGTCCTTCCAGCAGGGCAAACCTGTGCGCGTGCAAGGAGCCCAGTCATGAGTTTCACACCGTTCAAACTGGCGATCAGTGCCGAGATGGTCTTCCTCGATCTGCCATTCACAGAGCGCGTCAAACGCATTCACGCGCTGGGTTTCAGCGCCGAACTCTGGGACTGGACGAAGAAAGACATTGCGGCCCTTGTCGCCACGGGCGCTGACTTCACCTCGATGACCGGCTACATCTCGGGCAACCTGACCGACCCCGAAGACATCCAGCACCTGCTCGACAGCGCACGAGAATCCCTGGCCGTCGCCGCACAACTGAATTGCCCGAGCCTCAACCTGCATGGCACCGGTTTGGGCGACCAAGGCTTGCCGGTCAAACCCGTGGCCCACACCACCGGACGCATGTGGCTGAGCGCCTGCAAGACCCTGGAGAAAATCGCTCGCCTGGGCGAAGACGCAGGCCGGGTATTCTTGCTGGAAAACCTCAATACCGAGGTGGACCACCCCGGCACGCCCTTCGCTCGCGCCGACGATACCCTGGCGCTGATCGAGGCCGTGGGCAGCCCTCATTTGAAGATGAACCTGGACCTTTACCATGCCCAGATCGGCGAAGGAAACCTGATCGAACTGATCCAGCGCGCCGGCAGCGCCATCGGCGAAATCCAGGTCGCCGATGTCCCCGGCCGCATGGAACCCGGCACCGGCGAAATCCATTATCCGGCCATTGCCAAAGCCTTGTTCCGCATGGGATACACCGGTGTCGTCGGGCTTGAGGGCTGGGCCAGCGGCGACAGCGAAGCGGCACTTGAACGCTTTCGGCAAGCCTTCACGCTGGATTGAGGACGCTGGCGCTCTCGGCGGGTTTGATTCAGAGAGCGCCAGAAACCCTCACGTTTGATCTTGATGAATTTCAACTCATAACAAAAAAGGAAAAACCATCATGCGTCGCTGCACACTTCTTTTTGCCACGCTGTTATTCCTCTTCAGCCAATGGGCCGCCGCCAGCTATCGCATCGGCGTCAGCATTGCCAGGGTTGACGACAACTTCATGACCTATGTGCGCAGCGGCCTGGAAGATGCCGCCAGGAAGGAAAACGTCGAGATCCAGTTCGAGGATGCCCAGGGCGATGTGGTTCGCCAGCTCAATCAGATTCAGGGCTTTCTCGGCCAGAAGGTGGATGCCGTCATCGTCCTGCCCGTGGACACCGCCGCCACCGCCAACATGACTCGCGCCGCCGTCGAAGCGAAAATACCGCTGGTCTACGTTAACCGCCATCCGGACGAACGCGTCCTGCCCAAAGGCGTGGTCACGGTCGCGTCCAACGACGTTGAGGCCGGGCAGCTGCAAATGCGCTACCTGGCTGACAAGATGGCGGGCAAAGGCAACATCGCGATCATCATGGGCGACCTGGCGCAGAACTCCACGCACGACCGCACCGAAGGCGTCAAACAGGTGCTCAAGGACTATCCCGGGATCAAGATCGTCGAACAACAAAGTGCCGAGTGGCAGCGCAACAAAGGGATGGACCTGACCAGCAACTGGCTGCTGGCCGGCACCGGCTTCGATGCCATCGTTGCCAACAACGACGAGATGGCCATCGGCGCCGCCATGGCACTGCAGCAAGCCGGTAAAGCCAAGGGCGAGATTGCAATTGTCGGCATCGACGGCCTGCCTGACGGCCTGGCGGCCATCAAGCGAGGAATGCTCGTAGCCTCCGTGTTTCAAGACCCCAAAGCCCAAGCGACCAGCGCGCTGCAAGCGGCCATCAAAATGATCAAAGGGGAGCCGGTCGAGACGGATGTCTGGGTGCCCTTTCAGCTGATCACGCCGGAGCAGGTAGCGGTGTTTGAGCAGCATTATAAATAGCGTCAAACGGTTGCGGCCTACTCCTCAAAGCGACCCGTGGCATCACGATGTTTGGCGCACGGATGCGCGCCCTTGCCAACCAGGCACCGTGCAGATACTGTCAGCTTCATGAATCAACCACGCATTGCCTCGACCACCACAACCACGACCGCCCAGGGCGGGTCGTGAGAGGTGTCGTGAGCCAATAACGCACGAACTTCAAAGGCCCGCCAGTGATGGAGAGGGCCTTTTCTTTTGCCCTTGTGTCACTGGTCCAAACGCAAGAAAAAGCACTATGCATGCACTGTTGATTCTCGATATGCAGGTTGGATTGTTTCATGGCCCGGATAAACCCTGGGCTGGCGAAGCGCTGTTAAATACCTTGAATAGCCTGCTGAGCAAAGCCCGGAAGGCAGGCGCACCAGTTTTCCTGGCTCGCCATGTGGGTCCGCCTGGCTCGCCTATCGAGCCTGCGAGCCCGTTGACACAACTGGTGCAGGAACTGCTGCTACAAGGCGACGAAGTGATCTTCGAAAAAAGCCGACCCAACGCTTTCGCCATGACTGATCTGGCCGATCGGTTAAAAGCGTGTGAATCTCAAGGTGTGGTTATTGCCGGAATGAAGACCCAGTATTGTGTCGACAGCACCTGCCGCGCCGCACGAGATCTTGGGTTCGATGCAGTGCTGATCGCCGATGGTCATACCTGCGCCGACACCCCTGCGTTGACGGCCGAAAATATCGTCGCTCATCACAATGCAACCCTGGCGGGCCCATTCTGTCGTGTCGTTCGCGCTGAGAACTGGCACTTCTGACCAACGTTGATAGATCGGCTCAGGCTGGGTCGATCTATCCTTCGTCGGCGTCGTTTCCGCTTGAGCCCGAGCGTGTCAGATATCGGGCCTGACACTACTCGCTCGTTCCATCTAACGAGCCATTTTCTAATTTTTGCACTCCGACAAAACCACGTGGCAGGTACCCGGCGTGCCACCGGATCGGCCGGCATAGCGTATGCAATTAGTCAGGGATTTTTCGCGCGCCATGCTCAAGGTTGAGCCCCAAGCCAGGCCACCTTCACCAGCGGTGGGTAGCGCTTTTGCATAACAGCTTGAGCCTATGTTTGAGGCCGAATAGCGAGCCGTGGAAACGTTGCTTGAACATCCCGCCGTCAGCGCCAGGTTGATGACTAACAGGGAGAGTAGAACCCATGACGAGCATTGGCACGCTGTTGTTCCGGTCATCCCGTTTCCCCTGTAGCAAGAGGCATGAGCCACGTTTGTGCTCGTGTACTATTCAGATTAGACGGTGTTGTGCCTGCCCTTGGCTCCGTTCAGCGGACTGATTTGCGCGGGCCTGCCACTCTCCGGAAGTTGCCAAAATAGCCCGGTTGCCTACGCTACTAAAATGTATGCATCAGTCCCTATTTTGGAGAACCGAGATGATCAGCAAAAACACGATTTGTCTCTGGTACGACGGCACCGCGCTGGATGCTGCGACGTTCTATGCCGAGACGTTCCCGGACAGCGCTGTGGGAGCTGTCTTTCACGCACCGGGCGATTATCCGGCGGGCAAACAGGGCGATGTCTTGACGGTCGAGTTCACGGTGATGGGCATTCCTTGCCTTGGGCTGAACGGGGGCTCGGCGTTCAAGCACAACGAGGCTTTCTCGTTCCAGGTGGCGACCGACGACCAAGCCGAAACAGACCGCTTGTGGAACGCGATTGTCAAAAACGGCGGCCAGGAAAGTGCATGCGGCTGGTGCAAGGACAAGTGGGGACTGTCATGGCAAATCACCCCACGCGTTCTGACAGCGGCGATAACCGATCCTGATCGAGCGGCGGCCAAGCGCGCGTTCGACGCCATGATGGGGATGATAAAGATCGACATCGCTGCGATTGAAGCGGCTCTGAAGGGTTAACCAGCGGTGCCTGGGGTTGGCGCGCTTGGACGTGTCGGATGTGGCCGGTGCTGAAGCCGGGTACTGAAAAACTGTAACCGGCAGATATCGGCCAAAAAGCCTCCATGTTCAGGCCGCTTTGCACGTCAACCACGCCCCCCAGAAAAGACTGCTGAAGAAACGGGTGGCATCCCCAAATCCGGCGTCATGCAACAGCTTTTGAACCGCCGCCTCGGAGTGTGGAGGGTCCGCACCTTGAAGGATCTTCCCAAGCTTGACCTTCACTTCATCCGGGCTGGCTCCATGCTGCCGCCACCGTTGCCCCCAGGCAGCAAGCAGTAACGGCTGGCTGGCATAAGCATATTGATTCCCCGCGACAATCAGCGGTGCATCCGGCTTTAGATGAGTCCGAATGGATCGTAAAATTTGTCGCTTGGTATCATCTCCATCGAGATGATGGAGTACACCGATCAAGGTGGCTGCGTCGTATGATTCGTCTGCTGCCAGGTCTTCAACATGCCCAAGATGCATGGTCGTTCTTTCAAGCAAGTTGTTCGCCTCTAACTGCTGCTTTGCTGCCTCCAGCATCGGCTCGGATGGATCAACGGCAGTGAAGCGCCAACCCGGCTCAAGCTTGGCCATAGCAATAATCTCCTGCGCCGTGCCCCCAGCGCCCACTACCAGTATTTTTGCCATGCTTGTATTACCAAGGCTTGCCGCCAGCATGCACGCCGCCAAGTCTTGGCAAGCGTCATATCCGGCTAGTGCAATACGGCTCTGTCGTCCGTACTCATTGGCTCGTGAGATATCAAATTTTCCAGCAGCGTTGAGAGGGTATGATTTCAAGGCGGTTCTCCATGTCCTTGAATCAAGCTACGTTATACCCAGCAATAATAAAAATTCATTAATTTTATGTATTGCATTCCCGTAAGGAATATATAGCCCAAACATTTTTCTCGTCTGCTTAAGCTGATTCAGCCTTGTGGCGACAGTTAGCTTTGGGTCGGTTGCAGCTCTTCCTGACAGACCGCTATCGGCCAAGAGCAGCCGTCCAGCCCATCAAAAAAACGGACGATTTACTGCTTCACCATGGGGTGACAGAAATGGGCTACCTTGTTGACCCATTTACTCATAGCTCAGGGAGAGCGTCATGTCTGTAGAGATCCAGCTTTCGGAAAACGCGACCGAAGCAGAGCGGTTAGGAATTTTGACTTCTTTACTGGCCCATAATCTGGCCAACGGTGGGGATGACGCCCATGAAACATTTGCCCTGTTGCTACGAGACCCTGACAGTAATGAAGTTATAGGCGGGCTATACGGCAAGGTCTCATATCAATGGCTGCTCATTGATCTTGTCAGCGTTCCCGAGTCGATGCGTGGCCGAGGTATCGGAGAGCGGCTAATGCGCATGGCCGAAGATATCGCTCAGAAAAAGAACTGCACTGGTATTTGGCTGGAGACCTTCAGCTTTCAGGCACCAGGCTTTTATCAAAAACTGGGCTACTCCGAATTCGGACGCCTGGCAGACTATCCACCGGGACATACCCGACTCTATTACCAGAAGCTGTTGTGCTGACAACGTTTTGATCTTGGCCAGATAACTGCTTCATAGCAGACCAATTTCAGCCAATGCTGACCGTCAGCTTTGGGTCGACTGCTGCCCTTCACTGCAGGCAGTAATCGGCCAGAAGCAGACATCCATTTACAGCACTCCACGACAGCAGCTGCCTCAGAGGCGTCGAGGCAGCTTTTCACACTTGCGACCTAAGCCTGAACCAGGTTGGAGATCTTGACGTCCGGATCGACCTCAGCCTCGTAGTCCACCCCTTCGATCCCGAAACCGAAGAGACGCAGGAACTCCGTCTTGTAACCGACAAAGTCAGTAAGTTCATAAAGGTTGTCATTGCTGACCTGATCCCAGAGTTGCTTGACGCGATTCTGGATTTCGGGAGCCAGCTCCTTGTAGTCCGCGCGCAGGCGACCCTCTTGATCCATAACTGGAGAATGGCCGTACAAGCTGTCTTTGTAGAGCGCGTAGACCTGCTCGATACACCCCTCGTGTGTGCCCTGCGCTTTCATGACTTTAAACAACAATGACAGATACAGCGGCATGATCGGAATAGCTGAACTTGCCTGGGTAACCACCGCTTTCAATACCGAGACCCGCGCATCGCCCCCCAGCACAGCCAACCGTTCACGGATACCAAGGACTTTCTGATCCAGGTCCTTCTTGGCCGCACCAATGGAGCCATTCCAATAGATGTCATGAGTCAGTTTTTCGCCCAGGTAAGTGAACGCGGTCGTTTTCGCCCCATCAGCCAAAACACCCGCTTCGTGCAGGGCATCGATCCACATCTGCCAGTCTTCGCCGCCCATCACGGCCACCGTGCCATCGATTTCGCTTTGGGTCGCGGGTTGTAGCGTGGTGTCCTTGACCACTTCCTTATCAGTATCCAGACCCCGCAAGGTCACGGCCTTGTCGAGCGGCTTGAGGGTAGAACTGAATACTTCACCCGTCTTGGGGTGTGTCCGGCGCGGTGCGGCAAGACTGTAAACAACCAGGTCGACCTTCCCGAAGTCGCGCTTGATAACGTCGATAGTCTTCTGTTTGATCTCATCGGAAAAAGCATCGCCGTTGATGCTCTTGGCGTAGAGGCCGTCGGACTCGGCAAACGTGTGAAAGGCCGCTGTGTTGTACCAGCCGGCGGTGCCGAGCTTGCCCTCATCGCCTTCACGTTCGAAAAACACACCGAGAGTGCTGGCGCCACAACCAAAAGCTGCCGTTATCCGCGCAGCAAGTCCGTATCCGGTCGATGCACCGATCACGAGTACGCTCTTTGGCCCTCCGGTGATCAATCCTTTCGTAGTAACGTAATCGATCTGATTCTTTACGTTGGCTTCGCAGCCAGTGGGATGGGTAGTCACACAGACAAAGCCGCGAACGCGCGGTTTAATGATCATAAAAGTTCTCCCTCTTCCAGGATGAGAGCCAACCTTGGCTACAAAGTTATAGACGCCTGGAAAGCTGGAACGTCACGATGGAAGATCTGCAGCGATTGGTGCCTCGCCAAGCAATACTTGAACAAATCCTTCCTTCTAGTCATATGGCATTGGCCGACCTCGAGCCGGGCAAGAGACTGCGACGGTCTAGCCTCGACCGTTGCAGTGGGTGGTCAGACGTCCGTCTGTTCCGCAATTTCCAGGGCGTCATCGACCTCGATCCCCAGGTATCTGACGGTACATCCAAGCTTCGTACGGCCAAGCAGGAGTCGCATTGCTCTCAGGTTCTTCGTCCTGCGATAGATTAGCGATACCTTGGTTCTCCGTAGCGTGTGGGTACCGTACATGGTTGGTGTGTCCTGCATCGGCAACCTCTCTACGGTAATCTCACGCACATTCGGTGCATAAAATGGTCGCGAGAATGGACACCCGCTCCCTCACATTTCAACAGTTGTTTCGTCCGGGGAGCTACTCAAATGGCTGCACCGTGGCCGAACGATGCTCCATCGATTTTCTAATTGACGAACGTTCATTGCTCAATGCTCTCATCACAGCTGCTGGTGATCATTCAGACTATATGGGCTGTTTCGTCAAAGGCTTTCCGGAGCCAAACAACCTGTCTAACTCTCGCCTGCTTTTATGCGAACACGCTGAAACAGAAAGTGGTCGTATCCTCCTCTACATTTGCCCCGAGTGCGGCGACATGGGTGTGGTTCCTACTCGGTGCATGTTCGCCAAAACGATGACTGCTTTACGTGGGATTCCTTTGCTTACGAGAACGGTTATGAAGAGCCTTTAATCATAGAAGGCGTTGGCCCCTTCACATTTGAGAAGCATGCATATGAGGCGGCTATCAACGATGCGGCGGGGATCTAAAAGGTGATTTAACTGCATTACTAAAGCGGGATCGATTGCAGACCTTTGCAACAGGCAACCATGGGCCATATTGCACCCCTCCCTGACGGGCAGTTACCAGGCGAGGGGCGGTCAGTCTTCGAAAGCCCGTCTCTCCCGTTCCGATAATGGAGCGCGCGCCCGGCAGCAATCTTGACCATTGCGGCTATCATCAATGTCACTGTACTTTTTACGATTAAGCTCAGAAATGGGAAGCGCCACAGCAGTTTGCAGTGTCGTCCAGCCTTCTGGGGGGGTGCATCATGAAATGGACTTCGCACTTGGCACTCGCGGCTCTTTGTACCACCATCGTCCAAGCTGCGGATGTGTACAAATGCACGACCCCGGATGGTCGTGTGGTTTTCTCGAACTCCGGATGCGGAACCGCAAACGGGAGCGCAGAATTACAAGAGCTGAAAATCAACAACATGGGGGGGCCCATCCAACCATCTTCTGGGCAACGGAAAACCCAAAGCGTGGATTCGGATTCGCCTCATAACTCGCCGACCGTAGTCCAAGATTCCGCCGATGAAGATACAAGGGATGGTCGTATCAAGCGACGTTTAAGGGCTCAGGAGGAGTATCTCGACAGTCTGAAACCGAAAATCCCTGGCGTGACGGTGATCAAAAATAAGGGTAGCGAAACCAACCACGAAAAATCGATGCGTCTGAAAGAGGAGGCTCGAGAACTTTACTACCAACACTAATTGTTTTGAATGACGAATTTGAATTGATGGTCTCGCGTGACCGGACTTCGCGCGCTGCTCAAGCGCCTATCTAGCGAACAAGTGATACCGCTATTTCGGTCCATGGTCGAAGCAGCTTTTCGTCACAGGCAGCAATCGGCCAGAAGTGACATCTGGAATGCCCTCGACCTTTACATCGCTTTGGAAGATATCGCATTGGCCAACCCAAAACGTGCCTTGAGCAAACGCGGCTAGGCACGTTCACGCCGCTATAGTCGACTCTATTGCCGACCGTACTTCCAGGAGCCTTTTCCCAGTGTCCGACATGCCGACCAACTTCGCTTACACAAAACGCTTCAACGCCGTACTCGCCTACATTGATGCCCATCTCGAAGGTGACCTGTCGGTGAAGACGTTGAGCCATGTGGCGAACTTTTCGGTGTTTCACTTCCATCGACAATTCACCGCGTTCGTAGGAGTGCCTGTCTCACGTTATGTGCAGCTGATGCGGCTACGACGCGCGGCACATCGCCTGGCCGCCCTCGCTGATCACTCGGTACTGGACGCCGCACTTGGTGCCGGCTTTGAAAGTCCCGAGGCATTTTGCAGGGCATTCAGGCGGGCGTTCGGTATGACGCCGAGTGCGTTCAGGAAGGAACCGAACTGGCAGGTCTGGAATGCGGTATTCGCAATCCCTCACTTTTCCAGGACTATTATCATGCAAGTACGAATCGTGGAATTCCCTGAAGTCAGGGTAGCAACGCTTGAGCACTGCGGACCAGCCGGGCTCGTCAATGAGAGCGTGTGCAAGTTCATCGAGTGGCGTATGCAGAGCGGACAGTCGCCGGTGGCCTCGAGTCGCACCTTTGGCATTCCCTATGGCAACCCCGATACGACACCTCCACAAGCATTTCGCTTCGCCATTTGCGGCGAGATTCACGAGGCCGTGGCGCCGAATGGGTTCGGCGTTCATGAGATCGTCATTCCTGGCGGTCGCTGCGTCGTGGTGCGACACGCGGGGTCACCGGATCACATCGGCGAAACGATCTATCCGATTTACCGCGATTGGCTTCCCGCCAGTGGAGAGGAACTTCGTGACCAGCCACTGTTCTTTCATTACCTGAGCGTCTATCCCGAGACACCGCAGGATCAATGGCAAACTGATGTGTATGTTCCGCTGCAATAGCGGAGCAAGCAGCTTTTGACCGAAGCTGTGTAAAAACGTTTTTGAGCGCGATATCGGCATCGTCATGTGACGAGTGGACGTCCGTGCCATCATCGAAGCACTGATGATGAGGCGGACGTCGACGTCATGAAAATCGATCACAATCGATGAATAAAGACGGCCATCGAAGCTATGCAAACCCGAGGAACGACAGGATAACCACGACGATTACAACGACCCCGACGATGTAGATGATGTTGTTCATGAAGTCCGCCTCTCCACCTGGATTGGACTGCGACACGAGCCAGACTGCTCTGGCTTACCGTTACCGGGCGGGATTTGGAACGTGTAACGCCCCAATCCCGCCCTTCCTATTATTGACCACCCGACAATGGTGGGGTTCGAGGCGGAATCAATCGTTTCGTCCCCGTCGACTCAAACGCCGAAGCCAAGCGAAGCAGCGTCGAATCGTCATAGGCACGACCGGCGAAGGTCAGCCCGACGGGCATGCCAATGTCCGGCATGACACCCATCGGCACCGTGACCGTGGGAACACCCAAGTGGCGGATGGCGAGGTTGCCGTTGGCGACCCAGACACCGTTACTCCATGCGATGTCCGCAGACTTCGAATCGACATCGGCATTCGCCGGCCCAACGTCGGCCACCGTCGGGAAGATCACTGCGTCGAGCCCCAACCGATCCATCCAGTCCTCAAGATCGATTCGGCGCGTCTGCTCAAGGCCGCGTAGTCCGTCAGGTACTGTGGTGATCTGATCCCAAGGGGTGATGCCGCGCTCGGCCATCCGCACATATTCGTCCATACCAGCGGCAAGGTCGCCCTCACGGTTGGGCAGCGTCCCCGGATCGTGCGGGAAAATCAGCGGGCCGTTCACATCGGCCAGGCGATTCAGTTTTGGATCACCATTGGCCTGCAGAAAATCGTCAAATGCCCAGGCCGTCAGGTCCCACAACTCATGGTGAAGGAACTCTTTGGAAACCAGGCCCCGGTTAAACACCGTCGGCGCACCTGGACGATCACCCTCGCAATTGGAGACCAGCGGGAAATCGACTTCGATCACTTCGGCACCAAAGGCTTCGAGTGCTTTGCGAGCCTCTTCCCAGAGCCCGATAACCGAGGGACGGGTGTTGATTCGCTGGCCCGTCGGACCGCCGATGCCAGGCGCATCGCTGGTGCCTGCATCGGGATCGGCGTTGATGTACATACGAGGAACGCCGAAGCGCTTTCCGGCGAGGGCATCGGTATTCGCGGCAAGCGACTGATAGGAAGCGGGACGCACCGAAGCGACACTCGGGATGGGCACCCAAGGTTGCATCCGCCACAGGTCGCCTCGTGTGTCGGGATCGTCCGCCACCACCACGTCGAGCACTTCGAGCAGGTCGGCCATGGTTCTGGCAAACGGCACGACAACGTCCATGGTCGGCGTCAACGGCCAGTTCCCGCGCACCGAGATCACTCCGCGCGAAGGCGTATAGGCGCACAAGCCATTGTTCGATGCAGGCCCCCGGCCGCTCGACCAGGTTTCTTCGGCGAGGCCGAATGCAGCGAAGCTGGCGGCGGTTGCAGTACCGGCGCCGTTCGATGAGCCCGACGCGAAGGGTGCGGTGAGATAGCCAGCGTTGTACGGGCTCTCCGCACGACCGTAGACCCCGCGCTGCATGCCGCCGTTGGCCATGGGCGGCATATTGGTTTTGCCCAGGCAAATCGCGCCGGCGGCACGAAGCCGTTCGATGGTGAACGCATCGCGATAAGCAATCAGGTTCGCGAAGGCGGGACTTCCAGAGGCTGCAGTGAGCCCCTTCACCAGATAACTGTCCTTGGCGGTATAGGGAATACCATCGAGCGGACCCAGCGTTTCGCCCTTGGCCCGACGGGCATCGGACGCCTGCGCTTCCTTGAGTGCATCGGGATTGCGAACCACCACCGCGTTGAGGGCGGTGGGCGTGTCGGCACCGTCGTAGGCATCGATCCGGGCGAGATAGGCCTGGACCAGCTCAACCGCCGTCGTCTGGCCCGATTCGAGCGCAGCACGCAGTTGGGCAATGGAAACCTCGGTGACCTCAATCATGCTATTACCGCCGGCTGCTGATGGGTGACTGGATCTTGGGCTCAAAGACATCACTTATCTCAAAATGGGTTTTTGTACTGGTTCTCGTTGCACTGCATTAGCGCGCTCGATCATCCACAATACGTGCTTAACATCTTTATTTCAGGGCGCTTGCTGCAGGATCTGCGATCAATACGCGGTGAGTACGTCGTACCCGTGATTTTGCATGAGATTAGAGAAAGAGCCCACTCCATGAACGGCCCTGGAGCGCTATGCGTCCTGAAGCCGCTCACGCAGAAACTCGATAAATCGCTGGGTTTTCGCTGGCAACAGCCGTGTCTCGGTGAGGGCGTAAACCGAGACAGGTGAAGCCTGCCACTGCGGCAAGACTCTGCGCAGTGTGCCATCGGCGAGGTCTTGCGCAACGATACCCTCCCCCAATAACGCGATACCCAGATCCAGCGTCGCCAGACGTCGAATCATTCCCACGCTGTTGAGTTCGAATCGACCGCCCACCTCAACCTCCACCTCCCCTTCACTGTCGGTGAGTATCCAGCGGTTGGCGCGCGTGCCGCGCATACGCAAGCATTCGTGCCCGGTCAGGTCCGAGGGATGAATCGGATCACCGTACAGTTCGAGATAACGGGGTGAGGCATACAGGCCGCGGCGCAAACTGGCGAGCTTACGGGCGATCAGGTTCGAACTCGCGGGTTCGCCCATGCGAATGACCACATCAACCGGCTCACTCACCAGATCGACCTGACGCGGGGTCAAATCAATCTCGAAATTGATGCCGGGATACAACCGGGCAAACTCCGCGATCAGCGGTGCCAGGTAGATATTGGCGAAATCCACCGGCAGCGAGGCCCGCAGTACACCGCTGGGCCGGGCAAGCATTTCGCCGAGCTGCTCGTGCGCGAGCCTGGCTTCATCGACGATGCGTTTGCAGCGATCGAAGTACAACTGCCCCGCCTCGGTCAGCTCGATTTTGCGCGTGGTGCGATGCAAAAGCCTTAGCCCGATTTCCTTCTCGAGGCCACTTATCCGGCGCGACAGCGTCGAGTTCGGCATCCCCATCGCCTCCGCCGCCCGGCGGAAACTGCGCGCCTTCACGACTTCGACGAACAATGCCATGTCGTTGAGAAACTCCAATGTCATTGCTCCATCAGTGGATCAGTCAATTCAGTTTTACCCGGTTTATCCCGGATTCGGATTGATCAATGATAGCCACATCGTTTACCGAGGAGTACCGCAATGCATTCGCTTTTTTCTCAAGTCCAGATCGGTCGCCTTACACTGTCCAACCGCATGGTCATGGCCCCGATGACCCGTTCGCGTTCCGACGACGCTGGTGTGCCAAGCGAACTGGTTGCGACTTACTACGCACAACGTGCCAGCGCCGGGCTGATCATCAGTGAAGGGGTGTTCCCCGTTGCAATGGGCAAGGGCTATGTCCGTACCCCAGGCATCGAAACCGTTGAGCAGGTCGCCGCGTGGAAGCACGTCACTGAGGCCGTGCATGCTCGTGGCGGACGAATCTTCATGCAGCTGATGCACTGCGGTCGCATCTCGCACCCTTCGCTGTTGCCTGACGGCGCCCTGCCACAGGCCCCCTCCGCGATCAAACCCGCCGGCCAGACCTGGACAGCCTCAGGCCTTCAGGACTTCGTCACACCCCATGCGCTGAGCGTGGTCGAGATTGCCGCGGTCATCGAGGGCTACCGTCAGGCCGCACGCCTGGCCATCGAGGCCGGCTTCGACGGTGTCGAGCTGCATGCCGCTTCGGGGTATCTGCCGGAACAGTTTCTCTCGACGAGCAGCAATCAGCGCACGGATGAGTACGGTGGATCGGTTGAAAACCGTGTTCGCTTTGTACTGGAAGTGTTGAACGCCATAGCGACGGAAATTGGCAGTGATCGCGTCGGCATCAAGCTCTCCCCTGAAATGAACTTCAACGACATCGTCGATGCCAACCCGCAAGAAACCTACACCTGGCTGGTCGAGCAATTGCGCGGGCTGAATCTCGCCTATCTGCACGTTGCCCTGTTCGGCGCCAGCGTCGACTACCACGCCTTGTTGCGCCCACTGTTTGATGGCAGCTACCTGATCGGTGGCGGGCTCGACCAAAACGCCGCCCAATCCCTGCTCGCTAAGGGCCAGGCCGACGCGGTGGTGTTTGGCAACGCATTCCTCGCCAACCCCGACCTGCCCGAGCGTTTTCGCACAGGCGCCGAACTTAATGTGCCGGACAAAGACACGTTCTACGCACCGGGCGCTCAGGGGTATATCGATTACCCGGCCATGAGCCCGGCTTAAAGCGCCTGAGGAAACGCCGGAAGCTGGGCTACGCCGCAAGGTGGACAGTTGGTGCAAGTGCTGATGGAAGCGCTTCAAGGCTAAAAGCTTTCAGGCCATTAAGCACAAAACCTGTGGGAGCGAGCCTGCTCGCGATAGCGGTGGATCAGTCGACATCAACTGGAATGACTGACGGCAATCGCGAGCAGGCTCGCTCCCACAGGGCTTAGGTGCGTTTAACTGACTGTTGCCGTCTACATCTCAACCTGCGTGCCCAGCTCGATCACACGATTGAGCGGCAACTTGAAGTATTTGAGGTTGCTGTTGGCGTTCTTCAGCAAGAACGCGAACAGGTTTTCGCGCCAACGGGCCATGCCGATACGCTTGGTCGGAATGACCGTCTCTCGGCTGAGGAAGTAAGTGGTACGCATTGGACTGAAATCCAACTCTTTCAAATGGCAAAGGCTCAACGCCAGAGGTACGTCAGGCTCCTCGATAAAACCAAAGTGCAGACTCACTCGAAAGAATCCTTCACCAAAAGCTTCGACCTCGAATCGCCGATCCGCAGCCACACGCGGGCTGTCTTCAGACACCACGGTAAGCAACACCACCTGCTCGTGCAGCACCTGGTTATGCAACAGGTTGTGCAAGAGGGCATGAGGGACCGCATCAGCCCTGGCCGTCAGAAATACCGCGGTACCCTGCACCCTATGGGGTGGTTGCGAGCCGATGCTGCTGATGAACAACGGCAGCGGCAGCGAGGTTTCGTCCAGTCGCTCGACAATGATCTTTCGGCCGCGTTTCCAGGTGGTCATCAATATGAACAGGGCAATACCGGCAATCACCGGGAACGCACCGCCCTGGAAGATCTTCGAAGCGTTGGCGGCGAAGTACAGGCTGTCCACCATGAGAAACCCCAACAGCATCGGAATAGCCAGCCAACGGGGTGTTTTCCATAGCAGCAATACGACGGCCGAGGACAGAATGGTTGTAATCAGCATGGTCCCCGTCACCGCCACGCCATATGCCGCCGCCAGTGCACTGGACGATTCAAAACCGATGACCAGCAACACGACGCCGACCATCAGCGCCCAGTTCACCATGCCGATGTAAATCTGCCCCTGCTCCTGACTGGAGGTGTGCTGGATAAACATACGAGGCACGTAACCCAGCTGAATAGCCTGGCGAGTCAGTGAGAATGCGCCGGAAATCACCGCTTGGGAGGCGATGATGGTGGCCAGTGTCGAGAGCGCGACCATCGGCAGCAACGCCCAGTCAGGTGCCAATAGATAGAACGGATTACGTACCGCTTCAGGGTTCCCGAGGATCAGCGCGCCTTGGCCAAAGTAGTTGAGTACCAGGCCGGGGAGCACCAGGATGAACCAGGCACGAGCAATGGGTTTGCGACCAAAATGGCCCATATCGGCATACAGTGCTTCAGCACCGGTCAATGCCAAAACGACGGCACCCAGGATGGCGACGCCAATGCCCGGATGAACCACGAAAAATTGCACCGCCCACGCGGGATTCAGCGCTTGCAGAACTTCCGGCCGTTGCAAGATTCCGTAAATGCCGAGTGTACCCAACACCACAAACCACAGCACCATGACCGGGCCGAACAGGATGCCGATACGAGCCGTGCCATGTTTCTGTATCAGGAACAGTGCTACCAGGACGACCACGGACAACGGAACCACCCAATGCTCAATGCCATCGAACGCAAGCTGTAGCCCTTCAACCGCAGAGAGCACCGAGATGGCCGGGGTGATCATGCTGTCGCCGTAAAAAAGTGCCGCGCCAAACAGGCCAAGCAGCACCAGGACCCTGCTCATCTTGGGATATGGCGCCGCAGCCCTGCGTGCCAGTGCCGTCAAGGCCATGATGCCCCCCTCGCCCTGGTTGCTGGCGCGAAGGATAAACAGCACGTACTTGATCGAGACGACCCAGATCAATGACCAGAAGATCAACGACAGAATACCCAGTACACCGTCGTGATTGGCCTGGACTCCGTAGTGACCGGCGAACACTTCTTTGAGGGTGTAAAGAGGGCTGGTGCCAATATCCCCATAAACCACGCCCACCGCGGCGACGAGCAAACCCACTCCCGAGGTTTTGGAATGGGTTTCTTCATGGGCAGGGATCGCTGTTTCGCTCATGGGTCGCTTCTCGAAATTGAGGAAAAGAGGGTTTGCGGGGTCACTGGGTAGACGTTTCGACTCGGCCGCCATGAGACCCAACGGCTTGATAAGGACGAAAAATTACAGGCATATCGATGACCAAAAAAACGCGGCAAGTATCGTTGCGAGGAAGAATACCCACCGTAAAGAATCCGTAAAATTCTACGGACAGCACGCTCCGCCAGCGACTCCCACCTACTTCGCCGTCCCGCCATGAGGTTTATAGAACAGGAACCTCCGGGTCTCGGCCGTCCTGGTGTATTTCTTCGCCCAGGCGGGTTTCACCGTTCTGTCGTGGAAATACAAAGCACCATGGGTGCGGTCCGTGAGTTGCTTGTTGAGTGCCTTGCGCGCGATTTCCTTGGCGAGGACATATTCGTCGTCTTCCTTTACCTGATCCGCACGTCCGTCGCACCACCACGAAAACTGGCAGGCATGCGTTTCAGAACCTTGCTTGACCACCGCACACACCGTATCGGGAAAACCCTCATGGCCCAGCCGGTTCATGACCACGCTGGCAACGGCTTCCATGTCCGCACCGGCCACACCTTTGGATTCCCAATAGATGCTGCGTGCAAGGCAGGTGATGGCATCGTCCAGAGGGGCTGCGCCTGCCGGATCGACCGCCTGCGCTTCGGAGGGGGTGATGACGGCGGACTTGGGCACCGGAAGTTCACTGTCCTTCTCGGCGGCTTTCTGTTCCAGGACCTGCGCCTTGTCTTCGGCCACTTCCTGTTTTTGCTCCTGCTCAGTCGCCAACACCTGGCCACACAGAAGGATGATTGCGAAGCAGGTGACTACCCATTTTAATCGCATGTCGATCCTTCCGATGAACCTGGCTTGAGCAATGAAACGGCGATGTTGTAGCGTTGACCTGCTGTGATTGTAGTCGTCGCAAGGCATTCCAGCAGCCTGACAAAAATCTGCATGTCGAGGCGAAAAGGCATTGCATCCAAAGGGGTGAAATCGCGCATCATGGACGCAGTCCGTTCAAGGGAGATTTTCATGCGCAGCCTGTCATCCGTTTTGCATCTTGCCGTGTTGTCATTCGGGCTGGTGTTCAGCGTCGCCGCCTCGGCGGCCGATGAAACGCAGCTGGTCGAGTCGATCAACGTTTACCGTAGCCAGGTGCAGCGCTGCGGCGGCCAGGCGTCTTCGGAGTTGCCGCCGCTGGCGAGCGATCCGCGCCTGGTCCTGTCCGCCAACAGCATCGGCGACTTGCAGCAGGCACTGGCCCGCGCGGCTTATCCGATGGTCAATGTGCAGGCGATCAGCCTGTCTGGCCCGCGTGATGCGCCGTCCGCCATGAAGGCGATTCAGGAGAGCTTCTGCCAGGTGGTGCTGGACCCGCAATTCGTCGACGTCGGCGTCAGCCGCGATGGCCGTGAGTGGCGCATCGTGCTCGCGCGTCCGCTGTTGACCGGGCGTCTGGGCGACTGGCAGGCGGAGGGACAGAAACTGCTTGAAGCGATGAACAGCGCTCGCGCTCAGACGCGCCAGTGCGGCACCCAAGCCTTTACCGCCACGACGCCGCTGGCCTGGAACGCCACGCTGGGTTCCGCGGCCGAGACCCACAGCCGGGCCATGGCCAACAATAACTATTTCGATCACAAGGACCGCGACGGCCGCACGCCGGGTGATCGCGCTGAATTGGCGGGTTACGCCGGTCAACAGGTCGGCGAGAACATCGCCGCCGGGCAAGACACCGTGCGCAAAGTGGTCGATGGCTGGCTGGCCAGCCCGGGCCATTGCGCCAACCTGATGAACCCGCAATTTCGCGAGCTGGGTGCGGCCTATGCGGTGGACCCGAAGAGTGACGCGGGGATTTACTGGACGGCGATGTTTGGTACGCCGTGAAGGCTTGAATCGACAGTTGAAAAAGGAATCGTCATTTGAATAAAGCCCCCTCTTCGACCGTCGAACAGGACCTGTCGAAGCCTGAGGCCATCAGCCTGCGGGAAGCGTTTCTGTTCTGGCTGAAGCTCGGCTTCATCAGTTTCGGCGGGCCGGCCGGACAGATCTCGATCATGCACCAGGAGTTGGTGGAACGCCGACGCTGGATCTCGGAACGGCGCTTTCTGCATGCCCTCAACTACTGCATGTTGCTGCCCGGGCCTGAGGCTCAGCAGCTGGCGACCTACATCGGCTGGCTGATGCACCGGACGTGGGGCGGCCTGATTGCCGGCGCGCTGTTTGTGCTGCCGTCGCTGTTCATCCTGATCGCATTGTCCTGGGTGTACATCGCCTTTGGCGAAGTGCCGGTGGTGGCCGGGCTTTTTTATGGGATCAAACCGGCCGTGACCGCCATTGTGGTGCAGGCGGCCCACCGAATCGGCTCGCGGGCCCTGAAGAACAACTGGCTATGGGGGATCGCCGCGGCGTCATTCACGGCGATCTTCGTGTTCAATGTGCCCTTCCCGTTGATTGTGCTGGGCGCCGCGATCATCGGTTATGTCGGCGGACGACTGGCACCTGAAAAATTCCGCGCCGGGGGCCACAGCGCGACGAAAAAAACCTTCGGCCCGGCTTTTATCGACGACGATACCCCGCCTCCCGAACATGCCCGTTTCAGCAGTTTCAAATTGCTGCGCCTGTTGCTGGTAGGTGCTGTTTTGTGGGTATTGCCGATGGGCATTCTCACCGCGCTGTTTGGCTGGGAAGGCACCCTCACCCAGATGGCCTGGTTCTTTACCAAAGCGGCGTTGCTGACGTTCGGCGGCGCGTATGCCGTGCTGCCCTATGTGTATCAGGGCGCTGTCGGTCACTATGGCTGGCTGACACCCACGCAGATGATCGATGGCCTGGCGCTCGGCGAAACCACCCCCGGGCCGCTGATCATGGTGGTTGCTTTCGTCGGCTTTGTCGGCGCCTATGTTCAGCAAGTGTTCGGCCCCGAACACATGTTCCTGGCAGGCGCCCTCGCCGCCACGCTGGTGACCTGGTTCACCTTCCTGCCTTCGTTCCTGTTCATTCTCGCCGGCGGCCCGTTGGTGGAATCGACGCACAACGAACTCAGGCTCACCGCACCGCTGACCGCGATTACGGCGGCGGTGGTCGGCGTGATTCTTAATCTGGCGTGTTTCTTCGGCTATCACGTGCTCTGGCCCAACGGCTTCGGCGGTCAACTCGACTGGCCTTCGGCGCTGATCGCCATTGCAGCGGCCATTGCCTTGTTCCGTTTCAAACGGGGGGTAATCGAGGTGTTGATGGCCTGCGCGTTGATCGGGCTGGCGGTGCATCTGCTGCGCTAGCCCATCAAGACGCAATCATTGACCTTGCCGTTGCCTCTGTAGCTCAGTCTTCAGCCAGAGGTTGGCGGGTTGTACGCCTGCCGGACAGCGCACTTCATAGGCGCGGCCACTCATACTGCTTTGGCTGGCCGCCAGCTCGATGAAGTCTTCGGCGCTGTTTATCTTGTTTCTGTCTTCGAGGTACGTCAGCTTCTTCTGCAGATGCGCCCGGGCTTGAACGCCCGGGTATTCGCTTCCATTACGCACAAACCGGCACTCACTGTGCTCGACAAAGTCCAGCAAGCTGTTTATTTCCTGAGTGGCTTGAGGTGGGGTTTGCGCCTGTGCATCGAGCACCATGGCGGTCAGGCCAATCCCTGCCGCAATCAGCCATAGGCTGAGGGGCCTGGCGATACGTCCAGTCAGAATTCCCATGGTTGGGCCTCGCATGAGCAATGGCAGATCAGAGCGGCGGTGCCCTCCGCTCTGAAGGCTGACGGCAAGTCTCAATCGTCGTCGCGGTCGTCATGGTCCCGATCGCGGTAACGACGGCGATCATCACGACGGTCGTAATCCCGGTCATACCCTCGATCATCACGTTGGTCATACCCTCGGTCATGGTCGCGACGGTATTCACGGCGGTGATCCCGATCATACCTGTCGTCATCTTCCCAGTGAGGAAAGCAGCCTCCCAGCAGGAGGGTACTTGCAATGGCCAGGGTCATTATCGCGGTGCGCTTCATTTAAACGTCCTAAAAGGTCAGAGCTACGGGGATGAGGTGACGCTGCCCGCGAATTCAATCGCAGTGCGTTCAAACCCATAGCTACGACCTTCCAGCCGATCAATGATTCAGTTATCGCCGGGTCTTACAGCGTTCTTTGACTGTTACCGATGGTTTTGGCTTTTTCGATGGCCCAGTCCAGTGCGGCCTCCATGTCCAGCAGATGCGGCGACGGATGGTTGTCCTCAACGATGGCCGAGCCGTCCGGCCAGTAAACACCGATGAACATCCCCAGCGAACCGTCTCTCAATATCTCGGCCTTAACCTTGATCGTGCATCCGTTCGATAGCGTTTCCGAGTGGATCATATGGCGCTCAGTCATGACTGCATTCCTCCCGTCGTAGCTATCAGCGTAACCCATGCAGCGCTGACCGCGATGACGCTCAAGCGTCCACCTGCACCACCTCGATCCCCAGTTTCTGATAATCCTCGATATTGCCCGAGGCCACGTGACGTTCGGTGATCAGGGTATGCACGCGGTTGCAAGGCGCAACAACGAAGGGTTCCACCGCCCCCAGTTTGTCCGCGGTGGTGACGGCAATCACATGGGAAGCGCTGGCGAGCATCGCCTGCTTCACCGGCACCTCATCGAAATGCAGTGAGCTGAGGCCGACTTCCGGATGAATGGCGCAAACCCCGGTAAACACCAGGTCGGCCTTGATGCTCTCGATCAGCCGCAGCGCTTCATGGCCGCCGGAAGACATCGTCGCGGGATTGAGCTGACCGCCGGCGACGATCACCGTGATGCCTTTGTATTCGGCGAGGGTGATCGCGATCATTGGCGAGGCGGTGATGGCTGTGATGGAGATATCAACGGGCAGCGAGCGTGCGATCTGCAGTGTGGTGCTGCCGGAATCGAAAATCACGATCTGGCCATCTTTGACCCGGCGTGCGGCGAGTTGGGCCAGCCGGGTTTTCACCTCATCGGTTTCGCCGACCCGGGTGAAGTAATCCTTGCCCGTGTCCTTGGGCCGCGGCAGCGCCCCGCCATGCACTCGCTGCACCAGCCCGGCGCTGGCCAGCTCCGACAGATCCCGGCGAATGGTGTCTTCGGACACTGCGAAATGCTGGCTCAGTTCGGAGGCCATGACCTTACCGTCGCGCTCCAGGATCAGCAGGATTTTTTGACGGCGCAACTGCGGGAGTTCGGCGCTGGAATGCTCAGCCTGCATGGTTATGCCTGTTTTTGCGTGTTTGTGCGAGATTAGCCAAACGGCGGGATGAACACAACTGGCAGCAGAAGAATGCAGGCTCATGTCAGGCGCAGAACTTGTGGGAGCGAGCCTGCTCGCGAAGGCGGCGGCAACCCAGCATTGATGTTGCCTGACACACCGCAATCGCGAGCAGGCTCGCTCCCACATGGGATGCGTTAACTGAAATAAATCACAACGCGCCCACAATGAACTCCCGCAACCATTGATGCGCAGGGTCGCGATGAACACGCTCGGGCCAGAGCATCGACATCTCGTAACCCGGGACATCAAGCGGTGGCTCGACCACTCCCAACGCATCCGCATCGCGAACCAGCCGCGATGGCAGCATCGCCACCATGTCAGTGCTCTCCACTACCGACCGCACAAACAGGAAATGCGGGACTGAAAGCACCACCCGGCGTGTCATGCCCACCGCCGAAAGCGCCTGGTCGGTGACACCCTGAAAACTTCCGCCATCCCGCGACACGATCACGTGGTCGAGCTCGCAGAATTGCGCAAGTGTCGGCCGTTTTTTCAACTGCGGATGGCCGGCACGGCCCACCAAAACATACTGCTCGGTAAACAACGCGCGACGTCGCAAGCCGAGGGGAGCGTCCTCGCTGGTGTGAAAAGCCAGATCGATTACCCCCTGCTCCGCTTGCTTGGCGATCTGTGACGGAACCAGGTCAAACACCGCCAAACGCGTGCCCGGCGCTGCCGAACGCAGCCCGGCTAACGCAGGCAAAACGATAGTCGTCTCACCGTAGTCGGACGCCATGACATTCCACGTCTGGCGTGCCTCGGCCGGGTTGAAAGGACTGGCGGGCGACACGGCGCGCTCCAGGGCTTCAAGTGCCAGGCGCAACGGCTCGCGCAACTCATCGGCCCTGGCCGTGGGCCGCATGCCCCGCGGTCCTGGTAATAACAGCGGATCACCGAAAATGTCCCTCAATTTGGCAAGATGAACACTCACCGAAGGTTGAGACAAATTCAGGCGTTGCGCCGCACGGGTCACGTTGTGTTCCGAGAGCAAGACATCAAGGGTCAGCAGCAAGTTGATGTCCAGGCGTCGCAGATTATTCATGGTAATACCTGGCATATTGGTTATTCATTTCCAATATACCGGCTAAAGTCTGATTCTGCTGGCTCCTGACACTGGAGACTCAGCCATGAAAGTTCTGCTTGTTTATGCCCACCCCGAACCCAAATCATTGAACGGCTCGCTCAAAGACTTTGCCGTCAAACGCCTGGAGGCCGCTGGCCATCAGGTGCAGGTCTCCGATCTATACGCGATGGACTGGAAAGCCTCGCTGGACGCCGATGACAGTCCCGGCCGGCCAGCCGAATCGCGGTTCAATCCTTCGCTGGACTCCAAACTTGCCTTCGAAGAAGGCCGGCAAAGCCAGGACATCGCCCTCGAACAGGAAAAACTGCTCTGGGCCGATGCCGTCATTCTGCAGTTTCCGCTGTGGTGGTTCTCGATGCCGGCGATCCTCAAAGGCTGGGTGGAACGCGTTTATGCCTATGGTTTTGCCTATGGCGTAGGGGAGCATTCCGATGCGCGCTGGGGCAACCGCTATGGAGAAGGTACGCTCGCGGGCAAACGGGCGATGCTGATCGTCACTGCAGGTGGATGGGAGTCTCATTACAGCCCTCGGGGCATCAATGGGCCCATCGATGACCTGTTATTCCCCATTCAGCATGGCGTACTGTTTTACCCCGGCTTCGACGTGCTGCCACCGTTCGTGATCTATCGCACGAGCCGAATGGATGAGGAGAAATTTTCAACGACCTGCGACGCGCTCGGCCAACGGCTCGATGATCTCTGGAAAGCCGCACCGATTCCTTTCCGGCCGCAGAATGCCGGGGCGTATGACATCCCGCAGCTTACATTGCGTGCGGAGATTGCTTCGGATCAGACTGGCTTTGCGGCTCACGTCAGACAGGCGGAACGCGATGGACCAGGCGTGCGTGCGCCATTCGCAAAAGCGCGCGCCGCCGTGTAGAACAAACTGGCTACCCGCAAACACGAAAAAGCCCGCACAAGGCGGGCTTTGGAAATCGATGTAGGTGGCCAGCGCTGGTCTCTGGCTTACAAGGTTTATCGGGCCTCTCACAGAACAGGATTTTTAACTTTAGGCTGTTCTGCCTCACACGGCATAAGGGCTGGATCTCAGCGCGGAGATCTTTCTAACCGTGTACCCTTGGGAGCGCGCCCCACGCTTCCTCGCTATCCCTTTGCGCATCAGTCTGCGTCTTCACCTACAGCTTCAGAATAGCAAATTGATCGAAGCCTGGGTCGGGCTTTTTAGACCGATTCTTTTCTAGGGGAATCACCGGCAAATGGAAAAATACTAACGCGACCGTGACGATCTAATTCACGGACATGCTGCCAGTAAGGTTCTGCTGCATGTAAGCCAGGAAGCGACGCTGAAACAGCATGGTGTGTTCATGCGCGGCCTGTTCGGCCTCATCTGGATTGCGCGCCGCGATGGCGTCGATCATTTCATCATGGTCACGCCCCAACCGCGTGCTCGTGCTGGCAGCACTGATGATGTAGTCGAAATGCAGATGCAGCAGTCGCTGGCCTTCCCCCAGGAGCTTCTCGTAATAGTTGATGAAGTAGGGATTCTTGCCGGCTTCGGCAATGGTCATGTGGAAGGCTTTGTTCATTTCCGACATCGCCTGAAAATCCCCGGTGCTGACGGCTTCCAGATAGGCGGCATCGGCGGCGCGAATACGCAACAAGTCGTCTTCGGTGCGCTGTAACGCCGCCAGCCTTGTGACGGCACGCTGAATCAGGTCCAGGGCGGAGATGTAATTAGGGAATTCTTCGATCTCGAACGGTGTCACCAACGTGGTGCGATTGGGCAGAATCGTGACCAGCCCTTCGCTGATCAGTCGCGCCAGAGCGTCGCGCACAGGCGAGCGTGACAGCCCGAATTGCGCCGCCAATGACACTTCATCCAATGGCGTGCCCGGCTTGAGCTTGAGCGTCAGGATCTGTTTACGCAGCTCTTCGTAAATGTAACGCCCACCATGGCGTTTGACGCTTGCGTTGGGTTCAGCGGTGTCTTTGCTCATCAGGCAGCTCTCAGCGGTGCGGGCCGGACGTTTGTCCGGCCCGCAACTTTAGCATCAGCCAAGGCTCGGTTAGAAACCTTCGCCCCAGGTATCGCTCAGCATGAACCCTTCACGGAGCGGGTCGTCCGGGTCCACGCCGATCTGATGCAAACCATATACCCAGGCACGCCCGGTGATTCTCGGCAATACCGCGGGCCGATCCCCCACCTCGGTCAAGCCCAGCAACTCGACCTTGAATTCACCACCGATGGTGGAACGCGAGGTGAGCTGGTCGCCCGGGCGCACCAGACCGCGCGCGCTCAGGGTCGCCAGGTTCGCAGAGCTGCCCGTACCGCACGGCGAACGGTCCACTCGGCCGGGCGGCAATGTGGTGCAGGTTTGCCAGGTTTTATCGTCGAGGCGATTGCGGAACATCACATACGCGACTTCATTCAGCTCTTTGATCAACGGGTGGCGGACCACTACCTGCTCGTTGATCACGCGCCGCAAACGTACCCCCTCGCTTGCCAGCGTACGGGCGTTTTCCGGGGCGATACTCAGGCCGATCTGATCGACATCCACCAACGCGTAATAGACACCGCCAAAAGCGATGTCAGCCTTGATCGGTCCATATTCGGCGGTTTCGATGACCACGTCCAAATGCTCGACGAACGAGGGCACCATATCCAGCGAGACGCTGAGACAGCGCCCATCCGCACACTGGGCACGCGCCGTGACCAGGCCGGCCGGCGTGTCGAGCACCACGGTGGTGGACGGCTCCTGCATCGGCAAAATGCCCAGCTCCAGCAACGCGGTGACCACACAGATGCAGTTGCTGCCGGACATCGGGTGAGCCTTGTCCGCTTGCAACACAATAAAGCCAGCCTGAGCCTCTGGCCGGGTGGGCGGCAACAGCAGGTTGACGGACATTTGCAGGCAGCCACGGGGTTCCAGCACCACGAGCCGACGCAGGCTATCGTCCACCTCGTTGATATAGTTCATCTTGTCGAGCATGGTTTTGCCGGGGATGTCGAGCACGCCACCGGTAATGACTTTGCCGATCTCGCCTTCGCAATGCACGTCGGCCATTTGCAGGGTTTTCTTCCAGCGCATCTCGGCCTCCTCTACTTGATGTACCAGCCCCAAGGCTGCTGGCTGTCATAACGGGTGATCTGCTTGGTTTCCAGGTAATTGTTCAAGCCCCACTCACCCAGCTCACGGCCGATCCCGCTTTGCTTGTAGCCGCCCCAAGGCGCTTCGGTGAAGGTTGGCTGCGAACAATTGACCCAGACGATACCGGCCCGCAGTCGGCGCGCGACTCGCTCCGCCCGCTGCAGATCCGCAGACATCACCGCCGCCGCGAGACCGAAGCGTGAATCGTTGGCGCTACGCAATGCCTCGGCCTCATCGTCGAAAGGACGTACGCACACCACCGGGCCGAAGATTTCCTCTTTCCAGACCCAGCTCTCTTCGGGCACATCGGCAAAAATCGCCGGCGTCAGGAAGTAGCCTTTTTCACAGTCAGCCGGGCGCTTGCCGCCGTACAACAAGGTTGCGCCCTCCTCCTGCCCTTTGGCGATGGCTTCCAGCACTTTGTCGTATTGGCCACGGCTCACCAGCGGACCAAGCAAAACGCCTTCTTTCAGGCCATTGCCGATGCTCAGGCTTCGGGTCTGTTCGACCAGACGCTTGAGCAAAGGCTCGTACAGATCACGCTGGACCAGCACACGGGAGGTCGCTGAACACACTTCGCCCTGATTCCAGAAAATCCCGAACATGATCCATTCGACGGCAGCGTCGATATCGCTGTCATTGAAAATGATGAACGGCGACTTGCCGCCCAGTTCCAGGCTGATGTTTTTGATGTCGCGAGCCGCCGACTGCATGATCTTCGTTCCGGTCGGCACGCTGCCGGTGAAGGCCAGTTTGTCGATGCCCGGATGCTCACTCAACGGCGCGCCGGCCTCGCTGCCCAGACCGGTCACGACGTTCAACACACCGGCGGGCAAGCCGGCCTGATGGGCGATGTCGGCCAGCTCCAATGCCGTCAGCGGCGTGAGCTCAGACGGTTTCAACACCATGCAGCAGCCCGCCGCGAGCGCGGGGGCGACTTTCCATGCCGCCATCAGCATCGGAAAGTTCCAGGGAATGATCGCGCCCGCGACACCCATGGGCTCTTTACGGGCGATCGAGCTGAAGCGTTCATCCGCGAGGGCGATCGGTTGCTCCCGATGTCCATCGAGGTCTTCGGCCAGATCGGCATAGAAGTCGAAACAGCCCGCCGTATCGCCGATGTCCCACAGGGCTTCCGGCAAAGGCTTGCCGTTGTCTCGTACCTCAAGTTCGGCCAGGGGCTGCAGACGCTCGCGAATCCCGGCGGCGATTCGGCGCAGCACGATGGCACGTTCAGCCCCGGTCATCTGCGGCCAGGGACCGTCATCAAACGCGCGGCGCGCGGCTTTCACCGCCAGGTCGATGTCTTGCGCGGTCGCGGCGGCCACGCGGGTGATCACACACTCATTGCTCGGGTCGATGGTCTCGAAGCTGCCGCCCTTGGCGGGGCTCACCCATTGGCCGTCGATGTAAAGCAGGTCGTAGGATTTCATGAATGGCCTCAATTGAAAGCAAAGCGTTTGGCACTGAATGGGGTCAGGTCCTGGGCAGGTTTGCGCCCGGCGACCAGGTCTGTAATGAGTCGCCCGGTTGTAGCACCGAGGGTCAGCCCCAGTTGACCGTGGCCGAACGCGAGAAATACGTTTTTGAGCCGATCACTACGATCGATCACCGGTTTGGTGTCCGGCAGAAACGGCCGATAACCCACGCCGTATTCAAGGTCGTCGATCTTCAACTGAGGAAGGATCTTGCGCGCCTTCTCCAGGATGATTTCCGCACGCTTGTAATTAGGCGCGGCATTAGGGCCCGCGAACTCGATCGTTCCGCCTATTTGCAGGCCTCGGGTCATCGGTGCGAAACAAAAACCGCCGTCGGCGTAAATCACCGAGTGACGAACCTCGACACCGGAATGCGGGAGCAGCACTTGATAGCCGGCAATGCCCGCCAGAGGCACGCTGGCGCCTGTCTGTTCGAAGAATTGTCGTGAGCCGGTGCCGGCCGCGATCACCACATGATCAGCGGCATAACGCTCACCGGTGGTCACGGTCACGCCGCTGGCACGGTCTGCGACCTCATCGATGTGCTTCACCTGAGCACGTACCCTGACGCCGCCCTGATCGACGAAACTTTGCGTCAACGCGGCAATAAATCCTTTGGTATCGCTGACCGCGCGCCAATCGGGAAACAGCAGCCCGTGGCTGAATTTACCGGCCAATGCAGGTTCAAGGTCGGCGATTGCTGCGCGATCCAAAACCTGCGACTTGAAGCCGAGGGACCTGCGCAGCTCCATATGCGGTCCTTCCTGTTCAAGCCCTGCAGCCGTGTCAAAGACTTCGATGATCGGGCGTTCGCCCATCAACGTCTTGTCTGCACAGGCATCCAGCAGGGGCGCATAGTCTTCATAGACATGATGCGTCAGCGTCGCCATCTCATTGGAAATCTCGACAATCCTGGAATGCCGCGCGCAGGCCAAAAACCGCATAAACCACGGCAGGATTCCCGGCAAGGCACTGGGTCGCAACGCCAATGGTCCTTTCTGATCCAGCAACCAGCCCGGAATCTTTTTCAGTATTCCCGGTTTGGACAACGGGATGACTTCACTCACCGCCATTTGCCCGCAACTCCACTTGGCCGTGCTGTCGCCCGGCGCCTCGGGATCGATCAACGTGACTCGATAACCCTCGCGCTGCAGATACAAGGCGCAGCAGACGCCAACGATGCCTGCGCCAATGACAACGGCGGTTTGGCGATCGGCTTGCTGCTGGATGGGTGATTGCATAGGGGTCATAAACACCGTCTCTCTTTCATGAAGCCGAGCCCGTACAGGTGGAACCCATCCTGACACGGACACGCCATTACCCGCATCGGCCCGCGTGGAGGCCGATGCGGGAAAAGTATCAGCCTTGCAGCTTCTCGAACTCTTTGCGGAATTCGGTTTTTTCCTCAGGCGTCAGCGGCAACAGTGGCATGCGCGCGATACCCACTTCAAAGCCAGCCAGTTCGCATCCGTATTTGACCTTCTGAATGAACTTGCCGCTTTCCAGATTGGCCATCAACGGGAACAGCGAGCGGACGATTTGCTGCGCACCGGCCATGTCACCCGAGGTGTACTTGTCGTAGAACGAAACGATTTGCGGCGACAGGAAGTTCGCCGGTGCGCAGATCCAGCTGGTAGCGCCCCACAGGAAAAAGTCCAGCGCCTGGTCATCGGAACCGCAGGACAGCTGAATTTTGCCTTTATAGTTTTCACCGATCTCAATGGCGCGCAGCAGGCTGCCTGCGCTTTCCTTGATGCCAATCACCCGCTCATGATCCTTGAGCGCATCGAGCACGCTATAGCCCACTTCAACGTTAGTCCGGATCGGGTAGTTATAAAGAACCACATTCACATCCGGGACGGCATCGAGAATCGCTTCGTAGTGACCGATCAGCTCTTCCTGGGTCGGAATGGCGTAGTACGGCGGCGCGATGAGCAGGTTGCTGTAACCGATGTCGCGAGCCTGTTTGACCTGCTCGATCACTTCACGGGTGCATGAGCCGTTGGCACCCGCGATCAGCATGCCGCGATCACCGACCACCTCACGGACAGTGGCCATGACCTGACGACGCTCATCATTGGTCAGCGCGTAGTATTCGCCCGTAGAGCCCAGTGGCACGAAACCGCTCACACCCTGCTCGAGTTGATATTCGATGATCGATGCAAGGACGTCGTAATCGATGGCACCGGATTGATCGAACGGGGTCACCAGGGCTGGCAGGATGCCTTTGAGTTGCTGCATGGGAGTGTCTCCAGTGTGTTGAGTTAGTACGCGTAGCGTCTGAGCATCCGGGTTTCGATCACGCCGACCAGTCGGGTCAGGGGGAACGCCACCAGGAAATAAATCACCGCCACCGCCGACAGGAACTCGACCGGGCGTGCGGTGCTGTTGGAAATGTTCTGGCCGACGAACATGAGGTCCGCGATCCCCACCGACGAGATGAGCGCGCTTTCCTTGAACAGGCTGACCACGTTGGAAAGCAGTGGCGGGACTGCGCGCAAGAGTGCTTGCGGGAAAATCACGTAAAACACCTTGTTCCACGACGCCACGCCAAGGGCAGTGCAGGCATCGTGTTGTTCGCTCGGAATGGACTTGAGCGCGCCGCGAAAGGTCTCGCTGGTGATGGCGGTCATGTACAGCGTCAACGCCAACACCACCGATACGTAAGGGGGAACCGAGATACCGAATACGACAGGCAGGCAGAAAAAGATCCAGAACAGTTGAATCAGCAACGGCGTGCCGCGAAAAAGCTCGACGTAAAGCCCGGTAGGGATTCGGATCAAGGGGCTTTTCGAGAGCCGCAAAAGGCTCAAGAGAAACCCGCAAACGCTACCCAGTACGGCGCAGCTGACGGTGAACGCCAGCGTCAGCGCCAGGCCTTTGGCCAACACCTGCCAATAGGAAAGGACCACCATGAAATCCAGTTGCATCATTGTCTCCTCAGCGCGCGAGCGCAGTGTCCTGGCGTCGCTCTAGCCACTGCACCAACTGCGCGATGGGCAACGAGAGGGCGAAGTAGATCAGGGCAATCAGCGAGTAAGTTTCGAGTGGGCGATAGGCTTCAGTGGCAATGCTTTTGCCGACGTACATCAGGTCAGCGACTGCCACAATGGCAACCAGCGCACTTTGCTGGAGAATTGAAATGCCGTTGGTCATCAGCACCGGCAGCGCGGTGCGCACGGCTTGCGGGAGAATCACGTAAAGCGTTCGCTGCCACGGACGCAGACCCAGCGCAACGCAGGCATCCAGATGTTCGCGCGGAACCGCTTGCACCCCTGCCCGATAGGCTTCTGCGTTGAACGCGGTAAGGTTCAGCCCCAGGGCCAGTACGCCCATGGTGATCGGATCGATGAACACATTGAACAGCATCGGCAAGCAGTAGAAAAACCAGACGATCTGCAACAAGGCCGGCGTGCAGCGGAAGAACTCGATGAACAGCTGAGCGGGCCAGCGGATGAAAAACCAGCGGTTCAAGGTCAGCAGGCACAGGCCAAAACCGAGTATCAGCCCCACCACGTTCGACACCAACGCCAGTTGCAGGGTGACCTTGAGGCCTTCCCACAGGGCACCAAAGTTGCCGGTCAAAAAATGGAAATCAAATTGATAATTCATGGCCGTTATCCTCAGTCCAGGTGCAGGACTTTTTCGAGGAATTCGCGGGTGCGCGGCTCCTTCGGCTGAGTGAAGATCTGCGCGGGAGGCCCCTGCTCGACGACCTTTCCATTGGCGCAGAACACCACCCGCGAGGCGATGTTCCTGGCGAAGTGCATGTCGTGGGTGACGATGATCATGGCCATTTTTTCTTCTGCCAGTTGCATCATCACGTTCTGCACTTCGGTCACCATTTCCGGGTCGAGCGCCGAGGTCACCTCGTCGAACAGCATCAGCTTCGGTTCGAGCATCAAGGCTCGGGCAATCGCGACACGCTGCTTCTGCCCGCCGGAGAGCTGGCTCGGATACGCATTGAGCTTGCTTTCCAGACCCAGGCGAGCCAGAAACAGCCGAGCCTTCTCGGTCGCCTGGACCTTGGAGAGTCCGTGAACCTTCATGGGCGCCAGAATCAGGTTGCTCAAGACCGAAAGATGCGGGAACAGCGTGTAATGTTGAAACACCATCCCGACCTGGGTTTGCAAGCGCACATCCAGTGGCTTGCCGTGATTTCTCGCATTGCCATCGATGTAAGGCTTGCCCTGGAAGCTGATCGTCCCGCCCTGAATGCTTTCAAGCCCCATCATGACCCGCAGCAACGAACTCTTTCCGCTACCGCTGGGACCGATGATGACCAACCGATCGTCAGCGCGCATATCCAGGTTCAAATGGTCCATGACCACCAACCCTTCGCCATAGGATTTGTAAACATCGCGAAGCTGGATGAAGTCACCGCCGGCCGAATCAGGGACGAACGAAGCCTGTGGCTGGGCGGCCACCAGTAAAGGAGCTGTCATAGGGGGTCTCCAGGAGAGCGGCGGTTACGGGCCGCTCTCGGGAATCATCGAAATTACTTGGATGTTTTTTCGTCGGCGTTCGCGAGGACGGAAGCCTTGTCGACCAGGGCGGCAATCTCGCCTGTCTCGCGACGCTGGGTGAGGTAAATGTTCAGCACTTGCAGGTCTGATGGTGACGCGTCACGGCTCAGCCCGAACGCTACGCCCTGCTTCGCCAATGCCGGGGCCGGCAGTATTTCCTTGGTCCAGTCCGGGTTGGCGACGGCGAACAAATGGTTGGTGTCACTGGCGTCGACCAGGACGTCGGCCCGACGGGACATCACTGCCAGTCGCGTCTCGTCCATCCCGGGCAAACGCATGACCGTGCCATTCTTCACCACCGCGCTGATCGCCTTGTCGGCGGCAGTGCCAGACATCACCGCGAACGACACGCCCGGCTTGTCATAGTCCGCGATTGCATTGCCCGCCGTGGCGAGTTTGGGATTGTCTTTATGGGTGAGCAACGAGATCTGGTAGTCAGTCGCCGGGACCGAGAAACTGACGGCCATGGCGCGTTCCGGGGTCTGATTCAACGCCATCGCCAGATCCCATTTCCCGCCTTGCAGGCCCGCGACCAGATTGTCCCAATTGGTGTCAACGAACTCCACCTTGACCTTGAGCACCTTCTCGCCGAAGTCCCGGCACAAATCCACGAAGTAACCGCTGTACTGACCCGAACGGGCATCACGCATCACATAGGGCGCCGCGACGGCAGCGCCGCAACGCAGCACGCCGGCTTTTTGCACGCCTTGCCAAAGTGACGGATCAGCGGCGTGCGCTGGAGCCTGGCTCAGTAGCGCACCGATAGCGGCTGCACAGACGAGCATGTTGCGGACGGAGCGAGAGAATAACCGAGCCATTTTTTTGAACCTCACCGATATGTAGTTGTTCTTGGGCAGAAAGGTACAAGCGTGTAACGATGTGCGCTGTCATGTATGCAGCGCTGTATGCAGATTAGTTTTGAACGAATTGAGCTGTCAACAGGCTTCCGGAGATTTTTTCAGGAAAGTGACTGAGCGGTCGGATGACCGCTCAAGGGTCGAAACCGTCACGCGGTTTGCTGTACGGTTTCAGAAAGGGGTGAGGCTCAGGCGTCCAGCCGGGACAGCGCCTACGAGCGCCGGTTATCGAGTGGGAAGCTTGTTAGCAGCGCGTAGGTGAAGGTTTCGCCCGATTGATGCGCATAAAAAATCCGATGTCCGTTCAGGCATCGGATTTTAATTTATTGCGATCAAGGCTATGGGTTCGCCCGCAGAGCCATTTAATCAGCGCGTCATGGATTCACACTGCTCGCGCAGGTCATGATTGCTGATATCGTGCCCGGTATCATCGCCGTGCGGGCGCTAGACATGGGGCCACTGTAAGCATGAGCACGCAGTAAATCCGGAATTCCACTCTACGAACGCAACACCCCCATCGCCCGCCGATACTTCTCAACGCGCTCCAGATCCTCCCAGGACGGCTGGGCAATCCGCGACAAGTCGCTGTTCTCTTCCAGATCCGCCAGCTTTACCACCCGCCCGATCGGGTTCTGCGCCGCGCGCTCGACGAACGCCTCGTAGGACTCGTCCGGTACCTTGGTCACCGACGCAATTGCCATCAGCACCGTTTCGCTGAAGCCTTCGTTACGCAGATCGTCGAAGCTGATGCCGCAATCCTCGACCACGTCATGCAGCACCGCGACGATGCGCTCTTCCAGCGTGTTCACCCGTAGCATGACTTTCAGCGGATGCAGGATGTAAGGCGCACCGCCCTTGTCCAACTGCCCCTCGTGCGCCGCCGCGGCGATGGCAATGGCGCGTTCCAGTGTCTGGGTCATGGGATTCTCCTCGGGTTAAACGCCGTAACGGCCGCTGAAATGAATGTTGCGTTTGAACCAAACTGCAACCCTCTTCGTAATGAGCGCCACCGATGGACTGCTCGAAACAAAAAGGCGTATCCGGCCGGGAAAGGTCGATGTGGAAGAGGTAAATGTCCTGGGTTTTGTGCTGTGGCGTTGGGGCGTTGTTGCGGTTGCCGATTTCGATCATGGGCGCGTTCCATCCTTGAATTCCCGTCGGCTTTCAGTCTACGACGGTGGCGGCGCTGAACGGAAGCAAGCGTCCTCACCGCCGAAAATCCCGAGCCTGATCGTTCAATGAGCGTGCGGCCAGGATTTTGAAGTCTGAGAATCTCGTAGGAAATAACCGTTTGTGGCGAGGGAGCTTGCTCCCGCTGGGATGCGAAGCAGCCCCCAATCCTGCTAGCCCGTTTCCTCAGACACACCGCAACGCCCGGTTTTGCGGCGGCTGCGCCACCGAACGGGGGCAAGCCCCCTCGCCACAGTGACCGCGCGTGGTCCTACAGCCCGGTTGCGGCTATCAAAGTCGCTGACTAGAGTGGGTCTGTCGCTGACCGCATTTAGCGATAGGGTTTCGCAGCCCTGACGATACGTGTAGTAACCTTGCACCCCATAACCAGCAACGGTCGCACAAACGCGCCCGTACTCCGTTTTATGGTGGCTGTGTGTGGGAGACCTTCTGGTCTGCCGGGTTCCTCGTATCCTCGGTCTGCGAACCCGCACATAGCTACCACCCATTCGTTTCGCAGCGAACGGCAGTAGCTCTTCTTACAGATACGAGGAAGATTTACTTATGAGCACGAATACCCCGCTCCGCCATTACGCCCCAATGTCCCACTTCGCCACCGACCATCCCGTCCTCCTCATCGACGCCGACGCCCCACTGCGCGAACTCCACAACTGCCTCAGCGAACGCCTCAGCGCCGTCCTCAAATACCTCAACCTCATGGCCTGCACCAGCCTGCCGGACTACGCCGAGCACGACATCAACACCGTCACCAACATCGCCCGGATCATGGTCCAGGATGTGAGCGATGTGTTTCGGGTGATTGAGCAGCGTGGGTTTGATGCACCTATGGGCCAGTAACCAGATTTGAGCTGCAAAAAACCCGCGTTGCTGCGGGTTTTCTAATCGCTTCATTGCTGCCAACGGATTTTTCACCGCCGATGTCTCCAAGGCCTGCAAGACAACAGCGATCAGTAAACCTGCACCCGCCACAACTCCCGCGAAGACGAAGCCGCCGACATCGGCAGCCTTCCATGCAGTGTCCGATAGTTATCAATCAGCACCAAATCCCCTTCACTCCATTGATGGGCAATCATGCACTCCGGGTCATAAACCAGCGCGTTGACCTGTTCCAACAACGCCTGCTGAGCCTCCTCATCATGGTCCTGCACAGCCTGGCTCAGGGTCTGCAGTGTCGAGTCGGTGCCCTCTTGGTAGCGCAGGATGAGTTCGCCGCTGCGGGGGTGATGATCCACCAGGCTGTACATGCGCGGGGAGCCACCGAAGTAGGTCATTTTGGTGTAGTAGGTGATGTTCACGTTCTGCCATTGTCGGGCGACTTGCTGCCCGACTTTGCGCAGTACGTTTCGGCTGTCGACGATGGTGGTCTGGCCCTCGCCCGGCTGCGGCGCTGTCTTGCAATACAGCATGAATTTGCTGGCGCAGAATTTTGGATTGCGCTGAACCTGTGCGTCGCTGTCGGGCAGCATGTTCAGGTCCCAGTGCAAAGGTGTTTTCTCCAGCGAATGCACCACGCCTTGGGGTTTGTCCGCAGGTTTGACCACATGCACGGCGCCGAAGGCCCATTCGTACAGCGTGCCGAAGCGTTCGCAGCTGCGAGCAAAACTGTCCTGGTCGTCGAAGCGACAGCCCTTGAGGCAGACGAAACCAAAGGTTTCCACCAGTGCCTCCAACAGGCCCGTGGACAGTCGTTCGAAACCCAGCCCCAACGGGTCTCGCACCACCAGGCCAAAGAGCGGAAGCTTTTGCAGTTCGTATTCGAAGCCTTTGGCCTGCGGGTTTTCTGTTTGGTGGTAGAGCCACGGCCGCCCTTGCCAGGTGACCAGCACATGGTGGTCGAGGTCGACTTGGGCGCGTGCGCGAAGGCTCTGGCTGCCATCGATGTTGCACACCGGCACGGCATGCCAGGGGCTGACGACACGGGTCAGCCCTTCGGCCAAGCCGAAGGTGAATTTGGGCCCGGCATTGCTGTATTGATGGACCGACAATCGAATGTCGTCACCGAAGAAACGATCCACTGCCGCATTCAATGCCTGCCCGCGAAACATCATTTGGTAGGCTTTGAAATTGATTTGCTGCAGGTACTCATCCTCGCTCTGCCCGTCCTCACGACACAGACGCAGGTCGTTGTAGAGATGACTGCAGAGGTGATCATGCGCCTGGCTGAGGGATTCATCGTGCCGGCTCTGCTCGATCAGATCCCCAAGGTTTTTCCAGGGCAGACGAGCCTGCTTGATCAGGCAGGCGCGAACCGACTCGGCACTTTGGGCCTGAGGGAACAGGTCTTCCATGCTGACCCACTGAATCGTATGGGTGGTACACAGTTCACGCAAAGCCCGGTTGTAGGTCTCACGAACGTCGTCGGCCACCCCGACGATGTCATTGAACGTTGTTCCGTCACTGAGGATCGACACCACACAACCCGGTGCGTGCAGCGCGGCGATGGCCTGGCCGAGCTGGTCGAGGCGCTCGATAGCGATGACTTCGCCATAATCCGGCAGCACGCCGAATGTCTGGTCAGTGGCGTTTGGCGACTTGCAGGGAAAGCCTGGCAGTACCAGACGCACCGGCAGGCTCTGATCGAAGCAATGCCCCAGACGTAACGCGAGATGCGCTCTGCCTTGTGTGTCGAAACAATCATCCGTGCCTTTGAGCAGATAACCCGCGAGCAAATCGCTGACGGCAGCGATCCATGCGTCTCTATGTTCCATAGAACAAGTTCCTTGAGAGTGTGTGTATCAATAGGATTTAACCGTGTCGCCATGCTCGGTGAATGCAGGCGCGGTACCGCAGACTTGCTGCAGAATGCGCAGCAACCCGGCCGGCTGTTCGCAGCAGAAGTTCGGGGCCTGGGCCCGCAATATTGGGGGCAGGCCATACCCCCAAGTGACCGCCGCCGAGTACATGCCTGCAGCACGCGCGGTCTTCAAATCGATCTCGGTGTCACCGACGAACAAACAGCGTTGCGGATCAACCGACAATCGCCGGGCGGCTTCCCATGCCACATCCGGCTGAGGTTTGAGCGCCCTGCCCGCGCGATGCCCCAGAATCGTCCCGAAGGTATTTTGTGGAAGCAGCGCATCGGCTACTTGCAGGGCCATTTCCTCGGTCTTGTTGGTCACGATTGCCAGCGGCACTTGTAACTGGCGACAACCTTCAAGCAAGGCAAGCACACCGCTGAATGGCCGGGAAAATTGCACAAGGTTGTTTTGATACAGCGTCACATAGCGCTGGTGCATAGCGACCGCATCGGCAATGCCAAACCGCTCGGCAACCTGCTCGATCATCGCCGTGACCCCGCCGCCGATATAACCCCGCACCGTTTGCGCTGTCTGCGCCGGGCAACCGTGTTCGAGCAACACCTGGTTCAGGCACCAAGTGATGTCAGGCAGGGTGTCGACCAAGGTCCCGTCTAAATCGAAGAGTACGGCTTCGACCCGCAACCGAGACGCCATCATTGAGCACTGGCGTAGTGACAAGGACGCCCCTTGCGAAACACCAGTCGGTGGTAGCGCTCATCGACATTGCTGCGTTTTTCGAGGGTGACCACACCCCGTCGCTTGATCGCCACCGAATGCCAGGGCGTACGCCACAGGTCACTGGTTGGCACCAGTCGAATACCGATCTTCGTCGACACCGCCAGTTGCGGGTGAATCGACAGGCGCAGGCAATGCGGGTAGCGCGCCTGTAACAGAGCACTCCAGGCTTCACTGCGCTGGATCACCCGCTGCGAGGCAGGCTTGGCGATTTTCTTCACCGCATTGAGACTCATGCCGGCGAATACCTTGAGCCCCGAGTAATCCTCGGAAAGGAAGCGATGGATGCCGCAGTACATCAACATCATGTGCGGATCATCCTTGAAACGCTGCTGCAACAAGACCAATGACTGGCCGTGCTCGATCATCATTTCCTCACGCATGGCGTCCAGACAATCAAGCGGAGGATAGGCATCCCTGAGGTCGAAATGGGCGAACGTGCCGGGATAGTGCTGTTCAGCGTAGTCCTGGATAGCGTCGGTGTAGGCCTTAACGTCCGCATCGGGAACATGCACCAGGTCAGAGAATACATAGCCGTCGGAGCAGATATGAATCAGCGCCCCCGGTGCGTAGATCTCGTGGATCTCATTGCACAGGCGATGTAACTCGTCGATTGCATGATGTTCAGCAAGATCGGGTAGATGGCTGAGGGTTTTCTTGCGGCTGGGCGACTTGCCGGGAAAGGCTGGCAAGACCATTTCGATCTGGCGACCGCTCTCGACCGCTTGCATTACCTTCGCCAGATGGGGTTGCAGCACCTGCAACGAAAGTTCGTGATCCTGCCCCGGGGCAAGGCTACGACGTCGAAACAGGCATTCGAGGATTTGCTGGGCAATGTTCATGTGCGCGATGTTCTGATGCTCGTGCACCAGCTGACCGCACACCTGTTGAGCAACGGTGTTTGAACCCTGCATAGACAATCCCTTGTGTGGTGAATAACGGCCATTTTTTTGGCCGCCAGCAGATATTCCTTACCTGCGGGCGGCTAAATTCCTACAAGTCGTTAGGGCTGTCAATCGTGGCAATCAGGAATATTGCGGTCTGGTTTGTGGTCGAGGGGCTCGATGCGAATGCCATAGAACAAAAATTAAAGAACTGTGTTTTTTCGTGGCTACACTCATCACTGGTAGCTTTTGGCTACCAACGTGATGGGTCCCAATAGGAAATTACAAATAGAAGGGAATCTGATGAACAAATTAAAAGCCCCCCCGTTTGCCTGCGCTGCATTGTTGTTTTTCGGCTGCAATTCAATGACTCAGGCTGCCGACATTCTGGATCAGGGATGGAATGACACCACCCTCTCCAATTGGCATGACCTTTCACAAGGATCGAGAATTCTCCCTCTCTCCTGGGCGCTTGCATTGGAAGAGCCCACTTCAGAGGAGAAATTCATGAGTGACAACACGATCTCAGCCTACGGTTACACGCCTTATAATCCGTCTTATAAAGGTAAGCGTCTTACGTTGCCGATGGGTTTCGTTTTGGATGATAGCCACGACAGCAAGCTGTCTTTCACCAAACTCCGTTGGTTTTTTGGACAAGGGACGCAAGAGCCGTGGGTGGGGATGAACTGCTCTGCTTGTCACACGGCTCAAATCAATTTTGAAGGACAGAATCTTGTCATCAATGGCGGGCCAACCAACGCCGACTTTCAAAATTTCTTTAAAGCGTTGAGAGCGGCTTTAACCACAACGGCTTCCGACCCTGAAAAATTTGAACGCTTTGCAAAGAATGTCCTGGAGGATGACCTGTCGGACGGGAATCGCCAACGGCTGAAAAAATCCCTGGAAAGCTTGAATGCGTTTTATGCACAAAACGAGACACTGAACGCCACCGATCTGCAATATGGCCCAGGTCGCCTTGATGCAGTGGGCCACATTCTCAACAAGATCAGTCAAGTCACCCAAGCGAACCCGCCTACCCCTAACCCCTCTGATGCTCCGGTGAGTTATCCATTTCTTTGGAATACACATCAACACAACGTCCTCCAATGGAACGGAATGGTCAGTAAATCAGAAATCAACCCGTTAATACCAGGCGGCGACGGCCTCGATGTTGGAGGTCTGGGGCGTAATGCTGGAGAGGCTATCGGCGTGTACGCCGATATTCGACCGGTTAAAGAAAATCCGGCCAAGCCAGGATTTGTCTCCAGTGTGAACGTGAAAAATCTGGTGGTTTTAGAACATTCTCTTTATAGCCTGAAGCCTCCGCGGTGGCCCGGGGCGCTGCCAAAAGACCTCACATCAGGTGCCAAATTATTTACGGACAATTGTGCAGGCTGCCATGCACCCCTTGAGAGAAACGATCTCACCACGCCAATCAAAGCGGTCATGGTTCCAATTGCTGCGAATGAACATTTAAATCCTCGGGGCCCAAATGACAGGACCATTAGCACGGACCCCTGGATGGCGTGCAATGCCTATCAATTTAAAGCGGATGCTGGAGTGTTAGCGGGTTATCTTAAAGCCGATAAAACAAAAGAGCCCATTCAGTCAAATGAGCTTCTCTACAACATGCTGGGTGTGACCGTCCTGGAGACATTACTTGGCAAAGGACGCGATGTCGCCGAGCTGGTTTTCGATGGATTGCTTGGCATAGAGCCTCAACCTGTAAAAGTCCCGGGATTCAAAGACCGTGCCTTGTTCAGTAGTGTTGATGAGAAAGCGTTACGGCTATACAACTGTTACCGTGCCAGCCCAAAGGTCGCTCTTCTCGCCTATAAAGCAAGACCCCTCACCGGCATTTGGGCCACAGCGCCTTACTTGCATAACGGCTCTGTTCCGACCCTGAACGACCTTCTCCTGCCACCCCGTCAGCGTCCCTCGAGTTTTTATACAGGGACCCATGAATTCGATAATCAAAAGGTGGGATTCAAGACCGAGAAATCGGACAAGAATTGGTTTCTTTTCGACACCAAGCTTGAGGGCAACAGCAACGCCGGCCATGACTATGGCGTGGGCAGTCTTAGTGATATCCAAAGGTCACAGCTTCTCGACTACTTGAAGTCACTTTGAGCTGCGTCGCAGACGCCCTCACCTGAGGCATGGCGTGGTAATCGCTAGGAGGGGCGACCAAAAGTAGTGGTCGCCCCGCCGAGGCCGTTACAGGTTTAATGTTTGCTTTAGCTATCAGAAGTTAGCCGGGGTGTTGGCGCTGATGATTTCAGCCTCATCCGACCCAATATGGTAGATCGCGTTAGCTAGGCTGCTTGCCTTGAAGGGAATGGCGTTCAAGCAGCCTCATGACTTAGGCCCGCCACGGTGGAAGAGCCCCTTCGAAAAGTGAAAAGGCTCGATGCAGGAAACTGTTGAAGCGAGCGGCATCACGCCGCAGCCCTGCCTGTTGACCACCAATCAGGCATAGATGGGCCACCTGACCAATCACTTCTGCTTCGCCTGGCATATGGACCAAGCGGCGGCACGTCCGTATCGCGAAGTTCAGTCGTCTTGTGTCAACACGCTGCTGAAACTCGCCTACCAACGGATCGTGCAGCGACCAGGCTCGGATGGAAACTTCCCGCCCAGGTTGTTTCTCAGCGGCAATACTCAAGTAGCGTTTCAAGGTTTCGCCCGCGCTACGACCCTGCGCCGCATAAGCGAGCATGCGCTCCGTGTAGTCTTCTTCCCAAGCGGCCAGCAAGGTGCGGACAAAGTCTTCGCGATTGCGGAAATGGTGATAGAACGATCCGCGGGTCACATTTAATCGGCGCGAGAGACTCTCGGCCGAAACGCCAATATGCCCTATTTGGTCGAGGGCCTCAAAACCAGCCGCGATCCAATGGTTACGAGTTAGTTTTCTCACCAGTTATTTCGCTCCATATTTAGCGCCATACAGACTGTGTATGGTGCGCAACCGATTGATACGCTGCGAACACCAGCAAAGATGGCCGTTGCGTTTTGCACGCCAGCACTTTTCATGGAGCTCGCCTTGAAGAAAATCGTTCTGGTTGCTTTCGACCAATTCACTGATATCGACCTATTCCTGATGTGGGACATTTTAGGCCGCAACACTGAGGACTGGCACGTCCGAATATTGGGTTCTAGCTCTATCGTGCGATCGGCGCACGGCCTGCCTGTTTCGGTGCACGGTCCGCTTTCCGAGGCCAATAGCGCCGACGCGGTATTGTTCGTCAGCGGCAAGGAAGGGATACCCGCTGCACTTGCCGCCCCAGATTTCCTGAAGTCGTTTGAACTTGACTCCAGACGCCAGCGAATCGGCTCCATATGCGCCGGAGCTTTCATTCTCGAACGGCTTGGGCTGCTCAGCGGCCAAGCAACTACACACCCGGATGCACGATCGAGCTTGCGAGCTCTGGGACTTGAGCCCGTGGACCAGCCTCTTGTATGCCAGGGGAACGTTGCAACCGCTGGCGGATGCCTTTCGGCGCTCTATCTGGTGGGATGGTTGGTTGAATCCTGGTTCGATGTCGACAAGCGCCGTGCGACGTTGCTCCCTGTTCTGCCAACTGGGCAGCAAGAGCTCTATGATGCCTTGATCGGGCTCAGTATCCGACAAGGAGAAGTTGGCGCCTCAACACCCCACACTTGAATACGTACCTGATAGCCTAAGTAGGCACGCCGCAATATGGAAAAAGAGCCGCTTGTACAGCGAGATTCCTCCACTATGCAGATACCTCGTGTGCTTGGGAATGAGCAGTGAGCGCGGTTGTCCCTGTCCGGCTTGAAAGTCGGTAACCGTCACTTCTAAGCTAGACAAGCACTTACAGGGCGACAAGGAGCGTTATACGTCAAACCATCGCAACAAGAAACGCGACATGGCATGTCGTCTAATTAGTAGTTAGAACTCAGGAGAGATCCCCTATGCCCCGAGAATTTGAGCTCATTATGTCCGTGCCAGTCCCCTCGAGGTCCGGCATCACCCACCTTTACAAGTCGATGAACCTAGCGGACGCTTTTGCGATTCGGCTCCCTGCGGGCACATCTAGCAATCCAGATTTGCTAGCTCGATTCATCCTTTCCCACCAGCCATCCTGGATTGGATGGCTGATGAAAGTCCGAGACACTATCGTTGCCTGTTTTGGTCTCAAGACAGCCAAACATTTGGCATCACTTGCTAATCGGGTTGGAATCTTCAAGGTCTACAGCACGAACCAGACTGAAATCGTGTTGGGAGAGGACGACAAGCATCTCGACTTCCGGATATCGATCCTGTGTTCTGGAGAGGCAGAGCCAGAAGGCAGTCGCCAACTCGTTTTTTCAACCGTGGTCCAGTGCCACAACCGTCTAGGCCGGGCCTACATCTTCGTTATTGCCCCATTTCACCGCTTGGTGGTTAAGGCCAGCCTCCTCCGTGCAGCGCGCGTCGGTTGGCCTCTGGCTACCTGCCCCTAAGGCTGAGAGCGCTGTGTGCCCCTGAGGTCTAACCCTTCCATCGAAAGGCTGTTCTGGCAAGCCTGGCCAAGTCTCTCAGGTCAAACGTCAGGCCTCTAAAATTCATTCAATTGCGAAACCGATGCGGCAACGTCGTCGGAAAGTAATACCCATCCCCGGCATTCAACACACTAATCTGCCCATCAACGCCAAGCCTACAAAAGCCCTTTCACCATCGGAACACAAGCCAGCTGAAGCCCGGAGGGCGAATGGTAAATAGCAGGTTTGTCACCAACGAAACCGCAGCGCCGGTAAAAGTCAGCTGCGTTCAACGTGGCGTCCAGATTGACTTCCCTCAGCCCCAAATCCCGTGCCAGGGATTCAAGGTAGTCCAAGACTCTCAAGCCAATACCACGTTGCATAAAGCTCGGGAGCACAAAGATCGCACCGATTTCGCTCCTCTCTAGGTCAAGCATTCCTGTCGCCACCGGTTCACCCTGAATACAACCCAGATAAAAGTGTTTATCCATCAGGTCGCTATACCCGTCCTTGGCTGCTCCTGCCGTCCAGGCCAGCATTTGCTCCGTGGTATAGGCACCGATGCATTGATGCCGTATCGCTTGAAGGCGAATGTCGAACGCCATTTGGGCATCGCTATGCGTGGCTCGTCGAATCTCGAACATTTCATTCTCCATTAGCCATCGGTAGACGGAGAACTAAAAAGCCCCGTCCATTTCTGGCGGGGCCTTGGGTTTTTACGTCAAATTCTATGAACGCATGACCTCATGGCCCGCCAGAGGCGGTCATGGAGGAGCACATCATGTTCATGTGGCGTGTGTAGGTCATGGGCAGATAGTGTTTTGGATGATCCGGGTTGTCAATCGTGCAGCGGAATGATTAGGAACAGTACCCGGATTTACGACTGCTTCGCAGCCGAACGCAGTCTTCGGCAGCTGCTACAGGTTTGATATTCGCTATCGAGATCAGAAGTTAGCCGGGGTGTTGGCGCTGATGATTTCCGCCTCATCCGCCCCAATATTCCGAAACCGATGTGGCAGCGTCGTCGGAAAGTAATACCCATCCCCGGCATTCAGCACACTAATCTGCCCATCCACCGTCAGCTCAACCGTGCCACGGGTTACGAGCCCACACTCCTCCCCTTCAGCATGCACGATGGGCTCTTCGCCAGAACTCGCCCCAGGCGCGTACTGCTCGCGCAAAAGCCGCATCTGCCGACTCGGCACCGAAGCGCCGATCAGCAATAACCGCAGCCCATGACGCCCGAGATCCGGCTGCTCATTGGCGCGGAACACGTATTGATGCTCACGCGGCGGTTGGTCGAAGGTGAAGAAGTCCGCCAAGGACATGGGAATGCCTTCGAGCAGTTTTTTCAGGGAGCTGACGGAGGGGCTGACCCGATTCTGTTCGATCAGGGAAATGGTGGCATTGGTGACGCCGCTACGCCGGGCCAGCTCGCGCTGGGACAGTTTGTAGCTTTCGCGTACTAATTTGAGTCGTGAGCCCGTGTCCATGACAGCCTTATGCGAAGAATACTTAAGGGGTAATGGGGGTGGGTGGCGGGCGACTGGTGGCCGCGGATTTCGCCGTTTCCCGTCCCGGAACCGTGGAAGGCGGGTATTAAATCACGTTTGTTGGTGTTGCTCAGCAGGTTCGATAAACGGCAGATAAATCGAATAGGTGAATGATAGTCGTCCGTCCATGTCCGAAACCTGTGGGAGCGAGCCTGCTCGCGATAGCGGTGGGTCAGGTGACATCAATGTTGACTGTGCTGACCTCTTCGCGAGCAAGCCCGCTCCCACAGGGGTCGGTGCTGTTCGCAAAATTTGTGTATGTCGCCAATTCCCTTGTGGGAGCGAGCCTGCTCGCGATAGCGGTGTTTCAGGCGACATCGATGGCGGCTGATATGGCCTCATCGCGAGCAGGCTCGCTCCCACAGTTTGGTCCCGGTCGACCACCAATTTGGTGTTCGGCCTGGATTTCTGTGGGAGCGGTGCCCTGCTATGGCTGGCATTGGCCGGCGGCACATTTTTGGGATGGCCGCCGGTAAGGTTCTACTTAGATGCCGAAGCGGTCGCGTAGCGCGTAATACGCGGCGCCCATGGCGGTGAGCGGGGCCTGGAAGGTGCGGCCGCCGAGCATGGGCATGTGCGGCAGGGAGGCGAAGGCGTCGAAGCGTTCGGCGTCGCCGCGGATCATTTCCGAGATGAGTTTGCCGGCCAGGTGCGAACAGGTGACGCCGTGGCCGCTGTAGCCTTGCATGTAGTAGGCGTTTTTCTCGATGCGGCCGAATTGCGGCATGCGGGACATGGTCAGCAGGAAATTGCCGGTCCAGCGGTAGTCGATTTTCACGTCCTTGAGTTGCGGGAAGGTCTTGAGGATTTTTGGTTTGATCAGTTGTTCGATGTCGTCCGGCTCGCGGGCGCCGTAGACCACGCCGCCACCGTACAGCAGGCGGTTGTCGGCGGTGAGGCGGTAGTAGTCGAGCAGGTAGTTGCAGTCTTCGACGCAGTAGTTGTTGGTGATGAGGCTGCGAGCGACTCGTTCGGACAGCGGTTCGGTGACGACGATTTGCGAACCGCAGGGCATGCTTTTGCGCGTGACGCGGTTGTCGAGGTCTTGAGGCAGGTAGGCGTTGCCGGCGATCAGCAGGTACTTGGCCCGTACCACACCTTTGGCGGTGCGCACGGTGATGGGTTCACCGTAGGTGATTTCCACGGCGGCGGATTGTTCGTAGATTTTGCCGCCCAGGCTGATAATCGCGGCGGCTTCACCGAGGGCCAGGTTCAGCGGGTGAACGTGGCCGCCCTGCATGTCGAGCAGGCCGCCGACGTAGTTGTCGCAACCCACTTCGCGCTTGATGTCAGCCGCGTCGAGCATTCTCAGGTTTTTGTTGCCGTAGCGTTCCCAGCTGCTCTTCTGTTCGGCCAGGCCGTTGAGTTGTTTTTTGTTCAGCGCTGCGAAGATGCCGCCGGGGCGGTAATCGCATTTGATGTCGTATTCCTTGATGCGCGAACGGATGATGTCGGCGCCTTCGAAGATCATGCTGCCGAGCACTTCGGCGGTTTTATCGCCGTAGCGTTCTTCAATGACATCGACGTCGCGGCTATAGGAGTTGACCAGTTGGCCGCCGTTGCGACCACTGGCGCCGAAGCCGACTTTGGCGGCTTCCAGTACGGTGACGCTGTAACCCGCTTCGCTGAGGAACAGCGCCGAGGACAGACCGGTGTAGCCGGCGCCGATCACGCAGACGTCGCATTCCACCAGCTCTTCAAGCATCGGGAAGTCGGCTGTGTGATTGCGGGTCGCGGCGTAGTAGCTGTTTACATGGGTTTGTTTCATAGGTTTCTCCGATGGCCGCAAACGCTCGCCTGCGACCGCCGCTGTAAAAGTGTTAGAGCTTGATCCAGGTCGCTTTGAGTTCGGTGTATTTGTCGAACGCGTGCAGCGATTTGTCCCGACCGTTACCCGACTGTTTGAACCCACCGAACGGCGCGGTCATGTCGCCGCCGTCGTACTGGTTGACCCAGACGCTGCCGGCGCGCAAACCGCGAGCGAAGGTATGAGCCTTGCTGAGGTTGCTGGTCCACACGCCAGCGGCGAGGCCGAAGATGCTGTCGTTGGCAATCGCCAGTGCTTCTTCAGCGGTGTCGAAGGTGATCAGCGACAGCACCGGGCCGAAAATCTCTTCCCGGGCGATGGTCATGGCGTTGGTCACGCCGTCGAAAATCGCCGGTTCCACGTACAGGCCGCCGGTGCGTTCGAGGGTACGATTGCCGCCAGCGATCAGTTGCGCACCCTGGTCTTTACCGATCTGGATGTAGCGCAGCACGTTCTCCAGTTGGCGCTGATCGACGACCGCGCCGACGGTGGTGTCAGGATCGAGGGCATGCCCCGGTTTCCACGCTTGCAGTGCTTCCACCAGCAGCGCAATGAACTGCTCGCGAATCGAGCGCTCCACCAGCAAGCGCGAACCGGCGGTGCAGACTTCGCCTTGGTTGAAGGCAATCGCACCAGCCGCTGCTTGTGCTGCTGCGCGCAAATCCGGCGCATCGGCGAACACCACGTTCGGGCTCTTCCCCCCTGCTTCGAGCCAGACGCGTTTCATGTTGCTTTGCCCGGCGTAGATCAGCAGTTGCTTGGCAATCGCCGTGGAGCCGGTGAAGGCCAGCACGTCGACGTCCATGTGCAACGCCAGCGCTTTACCGACGGTGTGACCGAAGCCTGGCAGGACGTTGAACACGCCTTTGGGGATGCCGGCGTCGAGCGCCAATTGCGCGATGCGAATGGCCGTCAGCGGTGACTTTTCCGAAGGCTTGAGGATGAACGAGTTGCCTGCCGCCAGGGCCGGGGCGAACTTCCAGCTGGCCATGATCAGCGGGAAATTCCACGGCACGATGGCAGCGACGACGCCCGCTGGTTCGCGGGTGATGAGGCCGAGTTGATCGTGCGGTGTGGCGGCGACTTCGTCGTAGATTTTGTCGATGGCCTCGGCGCTCCAGCGGATCGCGTTGGCGGTCGCAGGGATGTCGATGCTCATGGAATCGCTGATCGGTTTACCCATGTCGAGGGTTTCGAGCAGTGCCAGTTCTTCCTGGTTTTGCAGAATCAGATCAGCGAAACGAATCAGGATGCGCTTGCGCTCGGCCGGGGGCAGTTTGGCCCAGATGCCGGATTCAAAGGTGCGGCGTGCAACCTGCACGGCGGCATTGGCGTCGGCTTCGTCGGTGCTGGCGATATTCGCCAGAAAGCGGCCGTCGACCGGGCTGATGCATTCGAAGGTATCGCCGCTGAGTGCCGGGCGATATTGGCCGTCGATGAATGCGCGGCCTTCTAGCGTCAAGGACTGGAAGCGTTGCTCCCAGTCGCTGCGAGTGTTTGTCATTGTTGTGACTCTACGCAGAGGAATAAGTAGTCGTCGGACTAAAGCCGACCAATTAACGATCAGAAAACCACGATCACTGTGGGAGCGAGCCTGCTCGCGATGGCAGAGTGTCAGGCAACATCAATGTTGACTGTGCCGCCCTCATCGCGAGCAGGCTCGCTCCCACAGTTGATCGGCGTTGTTCGCAAAGCCTGCGCATGCAGTCCATCAAACCGTATGCAAGTACCAGTTGTACTCAAGATCGGAGATGGAGTTTTCGAACTCGGCCAGCTCGCTTTCCTTGCACGCGACGAACACGTCGATGTACAGCGGGTCGATGTAGCGCGCCATGACTTCGCTGTCGTCCAGCTCGCGCAAGGCGTCGCGCAGGTTGTTCGGCAGGCTCTGTTCGTTCTGCTCGTAGCTGTTGCCTTCCACCGGGGCGCCCGGTTCGATTTCGTTGGTCAGGCCGTGGTGAATACCGGCCAAAACAGAAGCCATCAACAGGTACGGGTTGGCATCGGCGCCGGCTACACGATGCTCGATGCGCACAGCATCCGCCGAACCGGTTGGCACGCGTACCGCAACGGTACGGTTGTCGATGCCCCAGCTTGGCGAGTTCGGTACGTAGAACTGCGCGCCGAAACGTCGGTACGAGTTGACGTTCGGGCAGAGGAACGCCATCTGCGCCGGCAGGGTCTCGAGCACACCGCCGATCGCGTGACGCAGTGCGGTGTTCTGCTCGGGATCCTCGCTGGCAAAAATGTTGTTGCCTTCTTTGTCGAGAATCGAAATATGCACGTGCAAACCATTGCCCGCCTGGCCCGGATACGGCTTGGCCATGAAGGTGGTGTCCATCTCGTGGTCGTAGGCGATGTTCTTCACCAGACGCTTGAGCAACACCGCGTAGTCGCAGGCCTTTATAGGGTCGCAGACGTGATGCAGGTTCACTTCGAATTGCGCCGGGGCGCTTTCCTTGACGATGGCGTCGGCAGGAATGCCCTGCTCTTTCGCGCCTTCGAGGATGTCTTGCAGGCAGTCGACGTATTCGTCCAGATCATCGATCAGATACACCTGAGTCGAGTGCGGACGTTTGCCGGACACCGGCGAGCGTGGTGACTGCGGACGACCGTTCACGTTGTCCTGGTCGATCAGATAGAACTCCAGTTCGAAGGCTGCGCAAATGGTCAGGCCCATGTCATCGAACTTGCTCACCACCTGACGCAGCACTTCGCGCGGGTCAGCGAAGAACGGCTGACCTTCGAGTTCGTGCATGGTCATTAACAGCTGCGCGGTCGGGCGCTTCTGCCAGGGTTCGATGCTCAGGGTATTGGGGATGGGAAAGCAGATGCGATCCGAGTCGCCGATGTCCAGACCCAGGCCAGTGCTTTCCACCGTCGAGCCGTTGATGTCCAGCGCAAACAGTGACGCCGGGAGGTTGATGCCTTTTTCGTAAACCTTATGAAGACTGGTGCGTTCGATGCGCTTGCCGCGCACCACACCGTTCATATCCGCAATCAGAAGGTCGACGTACAAAACCTCAGGATATTTCTTAAGGAATGCGTTTGCTTCGTTGAGTTGAACGGCACGCAGAGGGACCGACATGATGCACCTATTAGCTGTTAATTATTATGTTCACCACCCTTTCACGAGCCCAGTCAATCCGAAAGGCAAAGTGAAGTCAATAGCGAACACCTGGCCTTTCAACCTTTATTTTCGGGCCTTTTTAGGGCACAAGAGTGTCAATTAAGGCTTGCGCACCGCGTAAACCCTGAAGATCGGACGCGTGGCGTTTAGAATTTTTTACATGAGAGTTGTTAATTAAAATCAACAAGGCTAAGCTCCGGAAAAGCTCGTTCAAGTGTGAAACTTCGAGGTGATAAAAATGGCATTCAAGCCATTGATCGGCGTTACTGCGTGCGTCAAACAGATTGGCCTGCACCCCTACCACGTCAGCGGCGACAAGTATTTGCGTGCTGTCAGCGTCGCGGCTTTGGGGTTGCCAGTGGTCATTCCTTCCTTAGGCGATCTGACCGAAATCGATGACCTGCTCGCGCAGCTCGACGGTCTGTTGCTGACCGGATCGCCGTCGAATGTGGAGCCCTTCCACTATCAAGGCCCGGCCAGTGCCCCCGGCACGGATCACGATCCGCAACGGGACGCCACCACCCTGCCCTTATTGCGCGCAGCCATTGCCGCCGGTGTTCCGGTGCTCGGCATCTGCCGGGGTTTTCAGGAAATGAACGTGGCGTTCGGCGGCAGCCTGCATCAGAAGGTGCATGAACTGCCCGGCTACCTCGATCACCGCGAAGCGGATCACCCGGACCTGGCGGTGCAGTACGCAGCGGCCCATGCGGTGAATGTGCAGCCGGGTGGTGTGTTCGAAGCGCTGGACCTGCCGCAGGTGTTCCAGGTGAATTCGATTCACAGCCAGGGCATCGACCGGCTCGCTCCCGGCCTGCGCGCTGAAGCTGTCGCGCCGGATGGTTTGATCGAGGCGATCTCCGTCGATCACAGCAAGGCCTTCGCTGTCGGCGTGCAATGGCACCCGGAATGGCAGGTGCTTTCGAATCCCCCCTATTTGAGTATTTTCCAGGCGTTTGGCGATGCGTGCCGGCAACGGGCGGCGCTGCGTAATACGCGCTGACTTCAAAAAAGCATTCAACGATTTAACTGCCCCCGTGAGTTTGGCGGGCGTGCCTTTGCGCGCTGGTCGCTCACGTAATAGATGAACCGCAATAACAACAAGTACGACCAGGCAGCCAGGATGGCGGTGCCGAATAAGCCCGATCGGTATGGGCCAGTGATTCAAATGCAAATCCCCTTGTGGGAGCGGGCTTGTGTGGCGAGGGGGCTTGCCCCCCGTTCGATTGCGAAGCAATCGTCAATCGGTCACCGCTTTCTAATTCAAGATCGCGGCGACTGATTCAGGGGCGCTTCGCACCCCAACGGGGGCAAGCCCCCTCGCCACACAAGCCTCGCTCCCACAGGGGATCTTCGCGGAATTGACTGGCACCGTACGGCTTGGGCTTGCAATCCACTCTTAAGTCAGGCCGCGTTGGCCCGACGACTGAAACCTGTTGGGAGTTTCATATGGCAAACGCCTCCAGCATCTACAGGAAGGCTCTTGAAGGTCACCAGGCACCGAAAAAGGTGTTGGTGAAAGTCGACCGCGTCACCAAGAAATTCGACGAAACCACCGCCGTGGACGATGTGTCCCTGGAGATCCATCAAGGGGAAATCTTCGCCCTGCTCGGCGGTTCCGGCTCGGGTAAATCGACGCTGCTGCGCATGCTCGCCGGCTTCGAGCGCCCGACCGAAGGGCGGATTCTGCTCGACGGTGTCGACATCACCGACATGCCGCCCTACGAACGGCCGATCAACATGATGTTCCAGTCCTACGCACTGTTCCCGCACATGACGGTGGCGCAGAACATCGCCTTCGGCCTCAAGCAGGACCGTTTGCCCGCCAGCGAAATCGACGCTCGGGTGGAGGAGATGCTGCGGCTGGTACACATGACGCAATACGCCAAACGCAAGCCGCATCAGTTGTCCGGCGGCCAGCGTCAGCGTGTCGCCCTCGCCCGTTCCTTGGCCAAGCGTCCGAAGCTGTTGTTGCTCGACGAACCGATGGGCGCACTGGATAAAAAGCTGCGCTCACAGATGCAACTGGAGTTGGTGCAAATCATCGAGCGCGTCGGCGTGACCTGCGTGATGGTGACCCACGACCAGGAAGAAGCCATGACCATGGCCGAACGCATCGCGATCATGCACTTGGGCTGGATCGCCCAGATCGGCAGCCCGGTCGACATTTATGAAGCCCCGGTCAGCCGCATGGTCTGTGAGTTCATCGGCAACGTGAACGCCTTCGACGGCACCGTGGTCGAGGATCTGGAAGGTCACGCGATCATTCACAGCCCGGATCTGCAACAGAAGATCTACGTCGGCCACGGCGTGAGTACGTCGGTGCAGGACAAGTCGATCACCTACGCCATCCGTCCAGAAAAAATGCTGGTCAGCACCCTCAAACCCGAGACTCGCTACAACTGGTCAGAAGGCAAGGTGCATGACATCGCCTACCTCGGCGGCCACTCGGTGTTTTACGTGGAACTGCCCGGCGGCAAGATCGTCCAGTCGTTCATGGCCAACGCCGAACGCCGTGGCGCCCGCCCGACCTGGGACGATCAGGTCTACGTGTGGTGGGAAGACGACAGCGGCGTGGTACTGCGCTCATGAGAACCTTCAATCAGCAATTCCTGCGCCTGGTGCCCAGCGGCCGCAAACTGGTCATCGGCATTCCTTTCCTGTGGTTGTGCCTGTTTTTCCTGTTGCCGTTCTTCCTGGTGATGAAGATCAGCTTCTCGGAAGCGGCCCTGGCCATTCCTCCCTACTCCGAGATTTACACCTTCGCCGAACAGAAATTTCAGCTGCTGCTGAACATCGGCAACTACTCGCTGCTGACCGAAGATGAGTTGTACATCTCGGCCTACTTCGGCTCGTTGAAGGTCGCGTTTCTAAGCACGCTGATGTGCCTGGTGATCGGTTTCCCGATGGCCTATGCGATCACCAAGGCCAACAAGGAAACGCAGAACGTTCTGCTGCTGTTGATCATGATGCCGACCTGGACCGCGATCCTGATCCGCGTCTATGCGTGGATGGGCATTCTCAGCAACAACGGTTTGCTCAATGCGTTCCTGATGTGGACCGGGCTCACGTCGCAGCCGATCGAGATCCTCAACACCAACACGGCGGTGTACATCGGCGTGGTCTATGCCTACTTGCCGTTCATGGTGTTGCCGCTGTATGCCAACCTGGTGAAGCACGATCAAAGCCTGCTGGAAGCCGCGTCAGACCTGGGTTCGAGCAACTTCAACAACTTCTGGAAAATCACCGTACCGCTGGCCAGGAACGGCATCATTGCAGGTGCAATGCTGGTGTTCATTCCGGTGGTCGGTGAGTTCGTGATTCCAGAACTGTTGGGCGGCCCGGAAACCCTGATGATCGGCCGCGTACTGTGGCAGGAGTTCTTCAACAACCGCGACTGGCCGGTGGCATCCGCCTTGGCGGTGGTGATGCTGGCGATCCTGATTGTGCCGATTCTGCTGTTCAACCGCAGCCAGGCTAAAGAGATGGAGGGACGGGGATGAAACGCTTCGGATTTTCAAAGTTGATGCTGATTTTCGGTCTGTCGTTTATCTACCTGCCGATGCTGATTCTGGTGATCTACTCGTTCAACGCCTCGAAACTGGTGACGGTGTGGGGCGGCTGGTCGGTGAAGTGGTACGTCGGCCTGCTCGACAACACGCAACTGATGGGCTCGGTGGTGCGCTCCCTGGAAATCGCCTGCTACACCGCGATTGCCGCCGTGGCGTTGGGCACCCTCGCCGCTTTCGTGCTCACCCGTGTGACGCGTTTCAAGGGGCGTACGCTGTTTGGTGGTTTGGTAACGGCACCGTTGGTGATGCCGGAAGTGATCACCGGTCTGTCGCTGTTGCTGCTGTTTGTGGCCATGGCGCAGTTGATCGGCTGGCCGCAGGAGCGTGGTTTGGTGACGATCTGGATCGCGCACACCACGTTCTGTGCAGCGTATGTGGCGGTGGTTGTCTCGGCGCGTTTGCGTGAGCTGGACCTGTCGATTGAAGAAGCGGCCATGGACCTGGGTGCGCGTCCGCTCAAGGTGTTCTTTCTGATCACCATTCCGATGATCGCGCCGTCACTGGCGGCCGGCGGCATGATGTCGTTTGCTCTGTCGCTGGATGATCTGGTGTTGGCAAGTTTCGTCTCTGGCCCAGGCTCGACGACCTTGCCGATGGAAGTGTTCTCGGCGGTGCGTCTGGGCGTGAAGCCTGAGATCAATGCCGTGGCCAGTCTGATTCTGCTGGCGGTGTCGATCGTGACGTTCATGGTCTGGTACTTCAGCCGCAAGGCCGAAGCCACGCGCAAACGGGCGATTCAGGAAGCGATGGACCAGACCGCCAGCGAGTCGTGGCAGCAGCCGAAAAACCAGCGAGTCGAAGCGACGGCTTAGTGCTGCGGTTCAGTTAACTGTGGCGAGGGAGCTTGCTCCCGCTGGGCTGCGAAGCGGCCCCAAAAATTCTGGCAACCCATGCCAATTTTGTGAGTGCTGCGCACTCAAGCGGGAGCAAGCTCCCTCGCCACAGGTTCTATAAAAAGAAAATGGAGTTGTACCGATGAAAATGTTTGGCAGGACTCTGCTGACACTGTCCTTACTGGGCGCGATGGCTACCGGTGCCCAGGCCAATGACAAGGTATTGCGCGTCTACAACTGGTCGGATTACATCGCCCCGGACACCGTCAAGAAGTTCGAAGACGAGACCGGCATCCGCGTGACCTACGATGTGTTCGACAGTAATGAAACCCTTGAGGCACGCTTGCTGGCCGGTAAATCCGGCTACGACATTGTGGTGCCGTCCAACAGTTTCCTGGCCAAGCAGATCAAGGCTGGCGTCTATCAGCCGCTGGATAAATCGAAGCTGCCGAACTGGAAAAACCTCAACCCGGTGCTGCTGAAAAACGCCTCCGCCAGCGATCCTGACAATGGCCACGCCTTCCCGTACATGTGGGGTTCGATCGGCATCGGTTACAACCCGGCCAAGGTCAAGGAAGTGCTGGGCACTGATGCGCCGGTGAACTCCTGGGACTTGCTGTTCAAACCGGAAAACGCCGCGAAGCTCAAAGCCTGTGGCATCAGTTTCCTTGATTCGCCGACGGAGATGCTCCCGGCTGCCCTGCACTATCTGGGCTACCCGGTGAATTCTCAGGACAAGGCGCAGATCGCTGAAGCCGAAGCGCTGTTCATGAAGATTCGGCCGTCGGTGGCTTACTTTCATTCGTCGAAGTACATCTCCGACCTGGCCAACGGCAACATCTGCGTCGCCGTCGGTTACTCCGGCGACGTGCTGCAAGCCAAGGCCCGCGCCAAGGAAGCCGGCGACAAGGTGAAGATCGAATACAGCATTCCGAAAGAAGGCGCCGGCAGCTTTTACGACATGGTCGCCATCCCACGGGACGCGGCCAACGTCGACAACGCCTACCTGTTCATGAACTTCCTGATGCGCCCGGACATCATTGCCGAAGTCACCAACAGCGTTGGCTACAGCAATGCCAACGCAGCGGCCACGCCACTGGTGGATGAAGCGATTCGTGACGACCCGGGCTCCTACCCGCCGCAAGCGGTGATGGCGACGTTGTATGCGATTCCAGATATGCCGATCGGTATTCAGCGGGTGATGACCCGGGGCTGGACGCGGGTGAAGCTCGGTAAGTGATTCACGATCGGACACAAAAATATCTGACTACCACGGACCAAAATGTGGGAGCGGGCTTGCTCGCGAAGGGGCCATCACATTCAACATCATTGGTGACTGATCTACCGCTTTCGCGAGCAAGCCCGCTCCCACAGGAGTCCGTAGTGGAACACAGATTTTTTGATGACGCCTATCCCCTGTGGGAGCGAGCCTGCTCGCGATGAGGCCATCACATCCAACATCAATTACAGCTTTCTCGTTTTCCGTTCACGCAGCGCCTTACCACCGCTGCACTCCTCTGAAGAAGAACGGCTTCACCTGGCTTCCTCGGTCAAGGTGAATTTAGGCGCCCTCGGGCGCCTTTTTTTGGGCTTATGCAGAGACCAGCGGCCATTCGGCCAGCGCCCGGTACCGGCCTTTATGGGATTCGAACAAGGTGAAGCGGTCGGCGCGCAGGAAAAACTCTGGCGGCGTAGCGGATTCGGGAACCGGCGCCCGGTAGTCGCGCATCAGGGTCAAATGCGGGCGAAATTCCCGACGGGTGTCTTCAAAGCCAAACGGCAACATGGCCTGCTCCAGCGCATACACCAACCGCAACAACTGCGGTGCTGCCTGCGCGGGCGCCAGCAACAAAACCCCGGAGCGACGCCAGACTTCCAGACGATCAAGCACAACCGTCAACGGCATGCCGGGCATCTGGACATTGGCGGCGGCCTCGCAGACACCCGCTATCTGCGCCATCCCCACTGTGCCGAGAAACAGCAGCGTCAGATGAAAGTTTTCCGCCGGCACCGGGCGCCCGACATTGAGTTCCAGCGCGTTGCGCCATTGGGCGATGGCCCGGCGTTGCTCGGGGGCGCAGTTCAGGGCGAAGAACAGCCGCTTGAACGGCTCACGGGTTTCATCGCTCATGTCTGGCACCTCAAGGCTGGGGGACCCTTTGATTTTACAAAGGGATACCACGCCAGCAAGTGCATTTCTGGCACGTGACGGCATGCGGGTTATAGTTGAAGCAACCGAATCGACGGGAGGGCGCCATGCGTCAGATCATCAGTAAAGAGCCATGGTGGGCCGTTCCACCGAAACCCGGCCAGGATGAGTCCGAGCTGGAATGGGGCTGGCTGGTTCACTACAACGAAGGCGAGCCGCGCTTCGAGTTCATCAAGGAGCGCCCCTCGGACAGCGAGATTCGTAATCGCAAGAGTTGCAGGACCGCCCCGACGCCGGAGTGATCCTGCGACTACGTTCAGGCTTACACGATCATTTCGAAACCGCCAAAAATCATGCGCTGACCGTCAAACGGCATTGGATTGACGTCGGGTTGCAGCCGCGGATCGCTCATGAGTTTCGCCATCCCGGCGTCACGGGTGGCCTTGTCGGGCCAGACGATCCAGGAAAACACCACGGTTTCGTCTTCCTTGAGTTTTACCGCCATGGGAAACGAGGTCACTTTGCCGTCGGGCACGTCGTCGCCCCAGCATTCGGCGAGGCTGAGCGCGCCGTTTTCCTTGAAGATTGCGGCGGCGGATAGCGCATGTTGCTTGAATTTTTCGCGGTTGGCGGTGGGTACTGCAGCGACGAAGCCATCAACGTAAGCCATGATCGTTCTCCTCGGGTTATGGGTTGATCTGGTGGGTAGTCGAATCAGCGTGGCTAAAATCGACAGCCCCTGCATCCAGACCGACCGACGGCTCGAGGGTCTCCTCCAGGCTGCCTTCGATCTGCCTGGCCATGTACAGCGTTCCGGCCATGACGCCGGTGGCGGGGTTATCCACCAGTTTCACCCATGCCTTGTCGAACGAATTACCCAGGCTGCTGCGGATCAGCGCTTCGCTATCGGGCCGATCGTTGGCCTGAATAATCGCGCGCACCCCCGCCACCCCCACGGAAATCAACGCCCCGGCCGCCTTCCCCGCCACTGCCGCCACGGCACTGGCCGCGCCTCGGGGGGCCATTTCGGCTTGTATTCGTCGGCTGGCACGTTTGGCCACCGGCGCCATGCCGGCATCCGTCGAAGCAATGCCCTTCTCGCCGCCCGCCGTGTGGATCTTCTCGATCAGCGCCGTGTAGGCCGGCAATTTGCTCAGTTCGGCATGCACCACCTGATACAGCGAAGCGTCACGGGCAGACGGCGGGCCCAGTGAAATAGCCGGGATTTTCTGGATACGACCGTTGAGCTGCGCCATCGGCACGCCATGACGTTTGGAGATGATTTCGAGTTGCTGCCCCATCAGTTGCACATAAAACTCTGTCGCCTGCCCGAGAATCGCGTCGGGATCGATCTCCACTGCCACTGGCTCAAGCACGCGCTGGTGATATTGCTCCAGCAGATAGGCCGCCAGGCGTTTGCTCGTCGCATCCTGCTCGTCCCCGGCATTGATGGCGTACCAGCTGACTTTCATCGACAGCCATTCCTGGGTCCAGTAGCTGCTGAACCACGGAATGAAGACTTCTTCGGTCTGCTGATAAACCCGCGTGCGCCAGTGCTCCATGGACCCGCGGGCGTAGACCCTGGCCTGTTCGGTGGCCTGTTGCGAAGCGGCGACAATCTCTCGGTCCACCTGCTGCCAGGTGCTCTGGGATACCACCACCGGCACCACGATTACCGGGGCAGGCGTGTGCGTGACGCATCCCGCCAATATCACCAACACAGCAACGATCAGCGAACGCAGGTTCAAGATCGCGGTGTCCTACAGTCTTCGCCAAACGGAGTGTTCGACGCTAAAGAACGTGCTGATTTGAGTATAGGTCGGGGTGGGGCTCCGTCCGTCAGATGGGTGGATGACGCCCTCGAGGACGCCTTCGCGAGCAGGCTCGCTCCCACAGGAGAATGCATTTCAAATGTAGGAGCTGGCGCAGCCTGCGATCTTTTAGGGGCCATCGGAGAGCAAGATCAAAAGATCGCAGCCTTCGGCAGCTCCTACAGATCACCACCATCATTCACATCAATATTCACCATCGCCGTGAATGCCTTCCGCAAAAAAACCGTCAGGTGCAGGATTGACGTCATCCCCATTTTAAACCCCCGCACGGAGGGGCAAATCATGTTGATCCATCTCCTGACCTGCCTGGCCCTGACGGCCGTCACCCTGACCTTGTTTTCCCGCTTGGTGCTGGATATCGGTCAAACCGAGGAGTCGAAATCATGATTCATTCCGTCAGCCTCGCCGTGAGCTTTCCGGTATTCGGCAGCAACTATTATTCGCAGCAGGTCGTGTCTCGCAAAGCAGTCGCGCTGGTGTTCGACGAGCACTTCGAGGCCTTGCTGATGCCGGCAGCGGCCAACCACTTCAGTAACGAAGTGGTCGGGCTCAACGATCAGTTCCGCTTTTTGAATGATGTGCTGGTTGAGCATTTGCTGGAGACTGAAATGGCTCAGCATCCGTCACGGGCGGGACAAGCGTTCACCTTCTGACATGCTACGAGATATTCAGAATCCAAGCCCCGCGCTCATCACCCTAACTGGTGCTCAAGATTCGCACCGGGCCCTGGCGATCGAGAACCTCGATCATGACATTTTCCCCCGAGCGCCGGAGCATCAAGTCCACACATTCGGCACCCACTGCCAAACGCCGCAAGGCGATGGTGTCCAGAAATGCCGGGAGCACCGGTTCGTCGAACAGGATGTTGAGTTTCCTCGGCCTGAAGCTCAGCCCCAGGCACGACTGAATCATCGACAACGGCGCAGCGGCGGCCCAGGCCTGGGGCATGCAGGCGACTGGATAGAACGTCGGCCCTTGGGTGCGTTGCCGGGCAAAGCCGCAAAACAGTTCGGGCAAGCGCCGCAGATCGATATAGGTAGACGCGGCGAACAGGCCTTCGAAAATCCGCGCCGCGTCCCGACGATATCCGTAGCGGGCGAAACCAGCGGCGATCAGCGCATTGTCGTGGGGCCAGACGGAGCCGTTGTGATAACTCATCGGGTTATAGCGAGCCTGGGAGGACGCGACCGTGCGCACGCCCCAACCGGAAAAGGATGAGCGGTCCATAAGGGCGTCGACGACCGACGCCGCGCGTTCCGGGTAAGCGATGCCGGCGAACAGGGCATGACCGGCATTGGAGGTACGGATTCGACAGGGTTTCTTGTTGCCGTCCAGGGCCAATACATAAGTGCCCAGTTCTTCGTCGAAGAAGCGGGAATCGAATTCTTCACGCAAGCGTTGAGCCTTGTATTTCAGGCGCTGAGCCCGCTCCGGATCACCCAGCCGACGAGCGATTTTGGCCGCACCAGTCCAGGCGCCATACACATAGGCCTGAACTTCGACAATCGCAATCGGGCCCACGGCCAGTTGCCCATTGGCATGGAAAACCGAATCGTGGCTGTCTTTCCAGCCCTGGTTAATCAGCCCCTCGGCGGACTGCCGGCCATACTCGACAAAACCATCGCCATCGCGGTCGCCGTACTCCTCGATCCAGGTCAGCGCCGCTTCGATATTGGGCCAGAGCTGACGCAGTGTACCCAGGTCATTGGTGCGCTCCAGGTACGCGGCGGCCAGCATGACGAACAACGGCGTGGAATCGATGCTGCCGTAATAACGTCGGAACGGCACCTCGCCCAACTCGGCCATTTCCCCCAGCCTTATCTCGTGCAGGATTTTACCGGGCTCGGAATCGGCGTGGGGGTCAACGATGGTTGCCTGGTTGGCGGCCAGATGCCCGAGCACGCCTTTGGCAATACCGGGATCGAACCACAGCATCTCCCATGCCGTGATCAGCGCATCTCGTCCGAAAACGGTGCTGAACCATGGAATGCCGGCATAGGGATATAGCCCCTCGCGGGTTTTGGTCATGAGCATGTAGAGGTCGGAAACGCTGCGGCTGACCGCCTCGTTGAACACATCATGGGAGGTCACCACAGAGGCCGCCCGCGAAGAGAATGTGCGTAACTCGCGCCGGGAATCGCGCAATGAAATAAAGAACCCATGGCGCACCGTAAACGGCGGATTTTGCACGCCGCAATTGATGTCCATGAACAGCGACTGGCTTTCCCCCGGGGCCAGCCGAACCTCGAACAACGCCGAATCACAGGTCAGGCTGGCCGGCACCGGGGCAAAACGCAGGCGGGTCATGCGCCGTTTGTGGTCCAGGCCGGTATAGGAAAGCACCACCTCTTCATCGGTAATCTCCGCCCGGTGCCCTTCACCGCGTTGCGGACGCCGAGCGCCGCGAACTTCGAACAAATCTTTGAAGTCGGCCGCGAACTGGATTCTCAATTGCAGATGCTGGGGCGAATCGTCGAAATTGCGCAGGGTCAGCCGTTCATAACAGGAGCCATTCCACAAGAATCGTGAGCGACGCAGATGGATCAAATCGTGGTGCAGGATTTTTTCACCATGGGCGTCGAACAGATCCGGGTTGGTCAGGTCGCACGTGAGCATCGCGTTATCGTCTCGTAGCGTGGAACTGAGCAACAGCGGCCGCGCGCCGTTAAGCGTCAGGTAGAGCCCGGAAAGGTGTCGGGTATCGGTATGGAAAATCCCTTGCGGGCTGTCGTCCGCAAACAACACGTCGCCATTGGGATCGAACACCGCGAAGGTGTCGTTGTTTTTCAGGTTGCGCAAGCGCAGCTCTTGCAGCGACGCGGTGGCCGGAATATCGAAGGGTGTGGAGGGATGGCCATAGGTGTTGCCCGCCGTCAGATGGCGATACAACTCCAGATAGTGATTGGTCATGCGCTCGACCGTGAACCGCTCGTCGAACCTGGCCCGCACCTTGCGCCGATCCAGCTCTGCCAACCGCTGCACCGCCGCTACTGCCCCTGCGACGCCATCGACGATGTAACCGGACACGCCCTCGTCGATCACTTCCGGCACCGAGCCCTGACCAAACGCAATCACCGGCGTGCCGCAGGCCATGGCTTCGATCATGACCAGACCGAACGGCTCGGGCCAGTCGATGGGAAAGATCAAGGCGCGAGCATTGCCCAGCAAGTCTGCCTTTTGCGATTCATCAATCTCGCCGAGAAATTCGACATTCGGATGGGAGGCGATCATCGGTGCGATGACTTCTTCCCAATACACCTGATCAGCCCTGTCGACCTTGGCCGCGATCTTCAATGACAGCCCCGCCTTCAAGGCAATCTCGATGGCCCGGTCCGGGCGCTTTTCAGGAGAGATACGCCCCAGAAACACCAGATAGTCGCCGCTCGGTTCAGGGTTGAAGGTCAGCAGATCACCCGGAATGCCGTGGTAGACATTGCCCACCCAGTTGACGTCACCCTTCACCGGGGTGCGTTGCGCCTTGGACACCGAAACCAGCGGCACCTCGGGAAAGTGAGGGTAAAAGGATTGGTAGTCCGCAATGTCCAGACGCCCGTGAAGCGTGGTCACGCTGCGCCCGGCCAAGTGTCGAATCAACGGAAAATGAAAGATATCGACATGAAAATGCATCACGTCGAATTGATCCGCCTGACGCAAGACTTGATCAAGCATCAGGATGTGATGAGGCGCCCCGTCCTTGATGCGTGGATCGAACCGCAGAGCCTGGTGCGCGCCCGATTCCAGACGTGCCGAGGTTTGCGAATCGCCGCTGGCGAAGAGCGTGACATCGTGACCCTGACGCACCAGCTCTTCGGTCAGGTAAGACACAATCCGCTCAGTGCCACCGTACAAACGGGGCGGACAACGTTCGGTAAGCGGCGCGATCTGAGCGATCCTCATTGAGGGGCCCTCCGTCATGGGGTCGAAGGATAATGGCCTCCAGCACCTCGGCGTTTCCTCTCACTCAGATCTGGCGGCCCTGTCCTCGATTGACGGTGCGCCTGCTGCAACAGTTCCATCCGGTAATACGCCCCGGGTACTCAGCGGTCGCCGCTCTCCAGACTTCTGAGCAAGTGACCCAAACCATCGGCAAAACAAGTCGGCTCGGTGCATCGAAAACGTTCAAGCAAACGTTGGTTATCGGCCCGGGAATGGCGGATGTCACCGGAACGCGGGGCAGCGTAATTCAACGCCAGAGGCCGGCCCAGCAGCGTACTCAACGTGGCCGCCAGCTCGTTGATGCTGGTGGAGCGGTTGAAACCGACGTTGACCGGTTCGCCGCTCGGCTCCGATTCTTTCACCGCCTGTACCAGTACCTTTACAAGGTCCTCCACATAAACGAAATCCCGGGTCTGTTCACCGTCCCCGTACACCGTGACGGGCAGGTGTTTCTGGGCTCTTTCGCTGAAGATACTGATGACCCCGGAGTAAGGCGATGAAGGGTCCTGGCGCGGTCCGTAAATGTTGAAGAAGCGCAGAATCACTGGCTCCAGACCATGCTGGCGGCGGTAAAAATCGAAGAAATGCTCACTGGCCAGTTTGTCCGCGGCATAGGGCGTCAACGGGGCTTTGGGCGTGTCTTCGGTAATGGGGGTGCCTTCGCCGTTGTTGCCATAGATGGCGGCGCTGGAGGCGAACACCACCCTTCTCAGACCTGCCTCGCGCATGGCTTCGCAGATATTCAGCGTTCCGATGAAGTTACTTTGATGGGTGGCGACCGGGTCTTCGACCGACGCCTGGACCGAGGCGACGGCGGCCAGATGCACCACCGCGCTGCAATCTTTCAGGGCGCGCTCCACCGTCGGCGCGTCTGCTACATCCCCGACTATCAGGCTCAAATGCGCCCGGTCCACCGGCAGATTTGCCAGTTTGCCGGTTGAAAGATCATCCAGTACCCGCACGCCATAGCCGTGTTCAAGCAAGGCTTCGACCAAGTGCGAACCAATGAAGCCCGCGCCACCCGTCACAAGAATTCGATCAGCAGACATGGCAAATTCACTCTGGAGTAGTGGTTGTAGGTCGATCCATCGCGACGAGCCCCTCGACTTTTTCCATCAACGCCCGGCCGGCACTGAACATCTCTTGCCAATCGGTGGGGAAGCGAACATTCAACGGCAGTTGATCGATTCGCCAGCGCGGCGGCAGCGGGTCATCAAACCGGGCTGCGACCTGCAAGCCCATTTCACTGGCGGCAAACGGCCCGCGCAGCACCGTCGGCGTGCGCCCGGCGCTGTCCACCGCCTGAACCACGTGAGCCGCCAGCCATTGGCCGTCCGGCATGCGCACGCGTAGCGGCTGACCGATAGCGGCGTAACTGATGTTGAGCGGTTCCAGATAAATCCATAGCAACGGGTCCTCCAGCCGCTCCAGGCGCATCAACAACGTGCCGGCGCCGACGTTTTCGCCCGGGGTTACCAGCACTTCCGCAATCCGGCCGCTTTGCCCCGCCTTGATCGACAACGCGGCGAGACGCGTCTTCAACCACTGCTGTTCGGCGTTCTGCTGAATGATCTCGCGCTCAAGCCCCTGCGGGGGCTGACGCGCCAGTTGCTCGCGGCGTTCGAACGCCAACAGGTCCGCTCGAAACCCGTCGAGTTCCGACTGCGCTGCCAGCACCTCGCCGCGAGCCGCCGCGCCTCGGTCAACCAGGTACTCCAATTCCTTGATTTTTTGTTCCGCCCTGCCGATTCGGGTCTGGAGCAACTGACGCTCGCGACCGCCCAATTGGGCAGTGCCGGTGCCTGTGCCCGTCGCCTTGGTCGGCATGGCCGCCAGTTGCGCCAGCCGGGCCCGCCATTCCGGGTTGTCCAGACTGACCAGCATCTGATCGGCCTGGACTTGCTCGCCCGCCTTCGCAAACAGCTGATCGACCCGGCCGGCATCGCGCGCTCGTACCTCGTAAATCGGCAGGCGCAATTGCGCCGGTGCGTCGATCATCAGCATGCTGTACGCCAGCTTTCCACCCAGCCAGATCAAGGGGCTGGCAACCAGCAACAGAATCAAATACCAGCGCGCGCGAAACGCCATGCGCTTGCCCGGTGCGTACAGCACGCTCAAGCCCTGTTCCTGGGTGGGGTTCAATTCCTTGCGACTATCGAAACGAATTTTCATGACGGCTCACCGTTTGGGGAAGTCTCGCCAGGCCTGCCAGTCGATACCGGCAACCCCCCGCGGTTGCAATTGTTCGCGCCAGGCGCTGGCCTGGTGTTTCAACTGTTCAGTCGATGCTCCCGCCCAGCTTTCCGTGGCTGGCAATTCGGGTTCTGTGCTTTGTGCCAAACGAAATTGCAGCGCCGGCCAACGCTGGGCGATCTGCTCTGTCATGCGTGCGCTGTTTTTCGGGTTGCGGGTGTATATCATCAGGCTGACCTGACGCACGCCGGCCTCGGGAAGTGAGCAAGGCACACAGGTTTGCCCAGGCTTGGGTTCAACGAACCAGCGATGATGGCTGGAAATTTCCACGGGCCATGGGCTCTCGTTTGACGCCATGCGCAAGGTATCGAGCCAGTTTTTCAGGCGCTGATCGGGCACGGGCATGCCCAGTTGTTCGACCTCGAGGTCCAGATGCAGGCTGCTGAATGCAAGCCCCTTTAACTTCTTCAGTAAATCGCTGAGCTGGTGGCGGTCCGTCGGCTCGATCCAGCTCGAATCGCCGAGCAACAGACTCACTTGCAGATCTTCTCGGGCCGCGTCCTGAAGCAATTGCTCCAGTCGTCGGCGAGTCGTGACCAAGTCATTAACCTGTGCAGCCTTGAGGCCGAGGTAGATCTTGTCCATCCCGGCCTTGCGCAGCGCCTGAAGCTCCGCCTCGCGCCGATCGGGATCGAGCAACGCTTCGCTGTCCCAGACATAACTGGCCTGGGACCATTTGCCCGAACTCGTCCCCGCCTCTGCCCCTGCTTTCGGCGCTGCCGCTGATGTGGACGCCAGCAACAAACGCGGTTGCCGCAGGTCGGCCTCGGCGGCGCGAAACATGGGGCCGGCTTGCTGCTTGTCGATCAAACCCTGAAGGGGCAGCGGTTGTGCGACGAGCGCCGCAGGGGGCAGCGACAGCGTCAAGGCTAGAAGGACCGATCGCATATCAAAACCTCGTGGCTCGTTTAAGAACCCACCACGGCGCCATCGAGGTCTCTTCATGGCCTCGACGAAACATCTCGTTGAGCATGGCCACTGCGCTCCAGCACCGAATGAGTAGCATGAACAGAGGGAAGACCGGCACCAACAACCCCAGGGTCACGTCCTGTCGAGGTCGATCGGACACCATCGACAACATGGCGCCGAACAGCAGCATGGTGATCAACAGGTACAGCAGGTAGATCAGCGCAAACAGAAACAACAGCGTCTTGCCCGGCAGAATGAATAGCGCCAGCAAGGTGTAGATGAAGATGATGAACGGCAGCACCAACTGGAAAAAGAAGCCACTGAGCAGGATCATCAGGAAGGTTGGCCAGCCCAGTAAATCCGGGTTGATGTTGTGGTTGTGCTTTCTGACGTACAGAAAAAACAGGTCGCCGTCCCAGCGCAAACGCTGCATCAGAAACTGCCTGAGCGTCGCGGGTGCATCGGTGTGCCCGATCGCTTCCGGCTCGAAGGGGATCCTCAAGTCATGTCGCTTGAAGTAACTTTTGATGCGCAACGTCAGGTCCAGGTCTTCCGCGGTATGGGTGTTCCAGCCACCGATTTTCACCAGGAAACTGCGGCGGAAAGCGCCGAAGGCACCTGAGACGTTATTCACCAGGTTCCATTCGGCCAGACCGATTTTCGACATGTGAATCGACAACACGTATTCCAGCGCCTGCATCGCTGTGACCCAGGAACCCCAGACATTGCGCACCCGCAGGCTGCCAGCGACCGCAGGCACCGAGGGGTCTTCGAAATTGCGCACGATGGCGCTGACCATGTTGTTGTCGAAGGATGTATCACCGTCGAGCGCCATGACGATTTCGCCGCTGGCATGGGACAAACCGGCGTTCAATGACGACACCCGTCCGCCCCTCTGCCATTTGGCGATCGGGCGTAAATGGCGCCGGGGGTACAACAGCGGGTCCACGTTGAAACGGCGAACGGCGCTGAGCGTCGGTTGATTCACCGTGGCGCCGTCCACCACCGGGATCATCTCGATGTGGCCGGGGTAGGTCTGCTCGCACAGGCTTAACAGCGTGGTCTGGACATCCATCCCTTCGCTGTAGCAGGTGATGATGCAAGAGACCTTGGGCCGATAGAGGCTGGTCTTCGGCACGCTGCTGCGCCGACGGGTAAACCAGCGCAATACGCCAAGCAGCACCATGATCGTCAGCGGCAATTCAAACACCAGAAACAACGGAAAGAGCATGTAGAACAACCGGCTCAAACCGTCCGTCCCCATGATTGCACTGAGCATGCTGTAGAGTTGCTCCATCAACGGGCTCATGGCTTAAATCAACTCACTGGCAAGACGGGCCAGCAACAGCTCACCGTCTTCTTTCTCGAGCAAATCCCCGGGGGCCGTGAAACTGACGACACGCAGGGAAATATCACTGACCTCCGGCGCGGAAAACAATTCGGCGACCCGGCTCAAGCGCTGGGCGACGAACTCCAGCCCTTTGCCATCCGTGTGCGGCAGCATGACCCAGAAGAACTCTTCGGTGCTTCGCGAGCAGCGATCGGTTTCCCTGACGGATTCTTTCAGGCGATCCGTCAGGCTATCGATGAAGGCATGCCCGCGGTGCTCACCAAGACGCGCCAGCGTACCGGCCAGATTGACGAAGCGCAGGCCGATCAATGAGAACGCCGGCTGCTTGTAACGACGCACCACCTGAAGCTGCCAGGTCAAAAGCTCGAAGAAATCCTTGCCGCCCAACAAATTGAGACGGCCGAAATGGTCGATCGATCGATCGTTGAAATCCTGGCGACAACGGAAGCGCCCTGCCTCCGTCAGACGAAAGTCTCGAACTTCGCGTATGCGCAACTTGTCGGGCGCGTGGGACAAGCCGCAATCCAGGCAGCGCGCCTGCACATCGGCGTCGACAAAAAACGCCTGGCATGAGCGGCAGCGGTAGTTTTCCAAAGGGCGATCATAGTCACTGCCGATGTGCCGCAAACGGTTCAGACAGTTGGGGCAGAGCAACACGCCATCCTTGAGAAACGACTCCTGATGACCCACGTGACCGCAGGTGAAGCAGTGCAACGACGGCTGCCGCGAAATGTCCATCGCCTGGCATTCGGCGCACACATCAATGTAATTGAGGCGCCCCGAGCCACAGTCCGAACACAGACGAACGCGATCGACCAGCACGCCCTCTTCCAGCCAGTCGTGCTGCACCATCAAACTGAGCCAGACAAACGGGTTGACCTGCTCGGCATCCGCCAGTGCTTCGAGCAGCGGATAACGATAATGCTGGGGGACTTCGGGGTCGCGCAGGGCATACACATGGGCGTTGGCACGCAACCACAGCCACGACAGCACCCGACTTTCAAACCGCTCGGGCGCAGAACCCTGCCGGAACAGGTTGAAGCGTTCTCGCCAGATCTCCCAGAGCATTTTTATTTCGCTGGTTTCGGCGGGGCATGCGCCATCGCCCAGTGCTTCACACCAGCCGTCCTGGTCTCGACAGCAATAAACGAGCTGGTAGCGATACGCCGGCGTCGAGCGCAATTTGCGCAACACTCGCCCGGCATAAGCCGCTGGCATATCAAGCAATAGAACATCGAATACAGGCGCAGCCAATAAACTGCTTAGATCCGAAAAGTGTTCAAGTTCCGGGACATTAGAACTGGCAACCCTATTACCGAAAACTGCAATACGAGGATTTGGAGTCGACATGATGCACTCCCCCTAAGAAGCACCCAAGTGTGATCCAACACAAGACTACCAACACTAGCACCCCGTCAGAAAAATGCCCGACTAATTATCGGGTTATTTTTTGACACTGCCATTGCCAAAATATCGCCACTAAACATCACGAGTCGCAATTATCAATAACCTGAAACACTAAGCAAATAACCAAAATAATATCGTTTATATTCAATATATTACGACTATAAAAAGCTGAACAACAAAGCTATTTGTATAAATATACAGCACAATTTAGCCTTGCCTTAATGCGTCTTGTTACCAGATAAAAACACCTGCCAAATTGCAGGCACACTGCAATAACATCGATACTATCCGAGACCAAATAAGTTCAACGCTATTCGTCGGCAAAACAACTATTGCGTACACATCCGAAGTGTTACATCAACTTTACATTAGCGGCTTATCGACATCATTCAATTAGAACACTCTATAAATTTTATGAATTTTTTTCGGAGACATTTAATTGAACATTTCGATAAAACAATCGGCGCCGGAACCACACAACCAATAGCGTGAAGAACGCGCCTCCCACTGCCAGCGCCATGTCGGCCTGAGAGTCCCATGGGTCATTTTGTGCAGCGACAAATGCCTTCGCCGTGTCTTCTCCCAAGAACTGCCCGCCTATCCATTCCACGATTTCATAGACAGCCGAGGTCGACAGCACGATGTTCAGCGCGATAAAACCCACCCAGAAACCCCGCAGCGGCGTGATTCGCACAAGCACTTCCCGAATCGGATACACCATCAAGAGTCCATACGTCAGATGGACCAGTCGATCGTAATGATTGCGTTCCAGCCCAAGGGTTTTGTTCAGGCTGACCCCGGTCAAGGCTGAGCACCAGCGGTCGTAGGGCACCAGCGCATAGGTGTAGTGCGACCCGAGTTCATGAATACAGAGGAATACGAACACCAGACTGATGGAAACGGCAGACAGACGGAACCGTCGGGAGACGCCCACCAGGACCATCACCAGCAGCAGGGCCAGCAGATTTTCCAGGAACCAATCCACTCGGCTATGGGGTGAAATACCCAGCGCTGCGACGATCAAAAGAAACACGATCAACAGCGCCAGGTCGTATCGCGGATGTTCCTTCGGTTGCATGGCTTGAGTCCCTCAAAAGGTCTCGCTCGGCCACTGTAGATTAGTTGCATTCGCGCACTGCGGTACGACCCGAGACTTGCGCCACAAAGGCTCATTCAGGCCGGCGCACCGCCCTCACCTTCCCGCTGTTGCCGCCGCCACAGAAAAACCGGTCGTGGCCATCGAACTCAAGTCCCGACACGCCGATGCCAGCTGGCATCTGGACGCTCTCCAACACCTCGCCCGTGGCCGGGTCGACTCGCCGCAACTCGCTCTCTTCCCCTTCCCAGGTGCCGTGCCACAGGTCGCCCTCGACCCAGGTCACACCGGTGACGAAGCGGTTGGATTCGAGCGTGCGCAGCACTGCCCCGGTCTGGGGATCGACCTGATGAATCTTGCGCTCGCGATATTCGCCGACCCAGAGCGTCCCTTCGGCCCATGCAAGCCCCGAGTCACCACCGCCGCCGGGCGCGGGGATGGTGGAGAGCACGCGGCCGGTCTGTGGGTCGATTTTCTGGATGCGATCCTCGGCGATCTGAAACAGGTGCTGACCGTCGAAGGCTGTGCCGGCATGGGCCGCGACATCGATCGAGCGCAGCGTCTTGCCGCTCGCAGGATCCAGGGCGTTGAGTTTGTCACCGGAGGCAAACCAGACCTGCTGGCCGTCATGGGTGACGCCATGCACGCTGTCGACGCCTGGAAAAGGTCCGTATTCGCGGATGATTTCGGCTGTTGAATGTTTCATGTCTTGCTCCTCGTTCACTGACTGCATTCACTGGGTTGGTGAAGTGGATGCTAGTCATTGGGCAGCAACCCTGTGAGTAACAATACCGTCGCGAATCCCGGAACCGGCGGGGTCATCCAGCGCCGCGCGCGACCATGACCGAATGACTGCACCTTGGCGGCAGCCACCAGCGTGTCGAGGGCTCGTTGCACGGTGCGCTGACTGGCGCCAAGCGCCAACGCCAGGGCCGAACTCGACCACGATTCGCCGTCGGAGAGGAAGGCGAGCAGCGTCGCATGCTGCTCTTCGACAGGCCGCGCCAGCACCACGACGTCACGCGCATCGTGCGGCACCAGCGCAAACCCTCGCGGGGTCGCGACGACGTCGGCGATCTGGTGCAGCGCCGCGCGCAACCGCCCGAGTTCTACGCGCAACCGCGCGCGATAGGAGTCATCCGCGAACTTCATCCGAAAGGCGCGCGCAATCAGCGTCTCCCTCGGCACGTCGGCGGGCCACGCTTCGCCCAACGCCCGGGCGAGTGCGAATAGCACCGGCCGCCGGGCGAGTGAAACCGCCGAGCCTGCGTCGCGCACGACATACCGGCACGCGTCCACGACCAGCGTCGGGGATGCCAATAAGGCTTCAATTTCATCGAGCAGCAGCGGCCGTTCCTGGCCACCGACAATCAGCCGCGCCGCCGGCGTGTCGAGGATGCGGGCGGCGTTTTCGACCTCGGCCGTCAACGCGGGGATAGCGGCGTGTTGTGCGGCACGCTCGGCCCGTTCGAGTGCAACGCGCGCCGCTTTTGTTTGCAGGCGGCGCATCGCGATGCCCGCCACGACCAGTTCGTAGGCCGCTCTCGATGCGGGTGGTAACGGCGTCGGATCGAGCTCGGCGAGTCGGTGTTCAGCCTCGTCAAGGTGCCCGATCAGCAACAAGCGGCGGATCTCGAGGTACCGCGCATGGGCGGCGTTGACCCCATCGCCGTGTGCCTGAAGTGTCGCTCGCGCGGCGTCGAGTGCCTTGGTTGGCCAGTTCAGGTCCCGCGAGGCGAGCGCGATTTCGGCCTCGGCGACGACACATCGCGCCCGGGCCAAAGCCTCTTTCGGCCCGAAAGCACGTGCGGCGCTGCGCACCAGTGCCTTCGCTCGCACAAGGTCACCCAACTGCGCCATCGCGATGCCGCGAAGCGCGAGGGCTGGCGCATCGTCGCGCAAGGCGATGCGGTTCAGCGCGCCGAGGGGATCACCCGCCGCGAGCGCACGGGCCGCTGCCGTGATCAGCGATTCCATCTGAAGCGCGCCACCTGCCACCCCCACCGTTCGATGCCCGCTGATCAGTCTATCTCACGACCGCCGGGCCGCACGCCGATGACGGTCAAGCCCTTCGCGTGGAGCAATACTCCACAATCAGCTGAGTGAGCGCTGCGACAATCGTCTGATCCGCTTCAGCAGAGGTAAACAACCGAAACTGCGCAGCCGGCAAATCCGGCAACCCTTGCTCCAGCCCCAGAGCCGCCAGTCCTTGCCCCAATTGACTGACCGCCATGGGCGCCACCGCGAAACCCGCCAATGCCGCCGCCCGCAACCCGGCGGTGCTGGTGCATGACATCGCCGTACGTTGGGCGATCCCCGCCTGAGCCAGCCGCCTCAGCGCTATCTCACGATAAGGACAGGGCGCAGGGAACAGCGCCAGCGGCAACGGTGTCGGTAACCGGGTGACGGGTTGCGCCGACCAGGCCCACACCAGCGGTTCTTGCCACAGTAGCAACCCTGCTTCACTGGTTTCGCACAGAGAACCGATGACCAGCTCAAGATCGCCTTGCTTCATCAGGTTCAGCAATGTGCCAGGAATACCCACCTGCACGTCGATTTCCATGCCTGGGTACTGCGCCGCGAAATCCTGAAAAGCCCGCAGCAATCGCGCTTCGACAAAATCCTCCGACACCCCGATCCGCACCCGCCCGTGAAACGGTGTGCGCGTCAGTTGCGCCCAGGCATCACGGTTCAACGCGAGGATCGTCCGCGCATAAGCGATCAGGCGCTCGCCATCGGGCGTCAATTGCTGGGAACGGGTCGTACGCTTCAACAGCGGTTTACCGATCTGTTCTTCCAGTCGCCGCAAATGACCGCTGACCGCAGATTGAGTCAGGTGCAGCTTGTCGGCTGCGCGGCTGAAACCATCTTCATCGACGACGGTGACAAAGGTTTTTAACAACAGCACATCGAACATAGTTCTATTCGTGATTAATGGCTTATTTATTCACGATTTATATTCCAAATAAAACTATGTTGCAATGATCCAACTTCCCGTCCGAGACACGCCATGACCACCCTTCTGCATATCGAATGCTCCCCGCGCAAACAGCGATCGGCCTCCCTTGAAGTCGCCCGCAGCTTCATTGCGCGCTATCAAGAAAATACCCCGGACACCGAAATCATCACCCTCGACCTTTGGAACAGGGTTCTGCCGGAATTCGATGAGCTGGCAATGGACGCCAAATACGCCGGGCTCAATGGCACGTCCTTGACCCCGGCGCAGCAAGACGCCTGGAACACCTTGAAAGATCTGGCCGCGTACCTGCACCGCGCAGACGTCCTGGTGATGTCCGTACCGCTGTGGAATTTCAGCATCCCGTACAAACTCAAACACTTCATCGACTTGGTGTCGCAGAAAGACATTTTGTTCAGCTTCGATCCGGAACGCGGTCTGGAAGGCATGCTGCACAATAAAACCGCCGTGGTGATGTACGCCCGCGGCCTGGATTTTTCGGCGCAATCGATCACACCAGCGGAGCGCTTCGACTTTCAGAAGCCCTACGTGGAAGCCTGGCTGCAATTTATCGGCGTGAGCGATGTGCATTCGGTGATTGTCGAGAAAACCATTCTGGGGGAAGACGTTGACCTGAGTGCGCGCAAGGCCGCGACTCAGCAGGCCGTGAGGCTGGCAGATAGTCTCGTGCTGTAAACTGACCTACCCCCTCAAACAAGAGATCCCCCATGGCAAACCACGACATCACCTTTCTCCCCGACCCAGACCCGGAATCCATCTCTTCCGACGTCGCCGGTTTCGGCGGCCTGCTGGTCTCCACTCAGATCCCTACCCGCGCCGACGGCAGTCTGGAGCTGGGCGGCATCGCCGAGCAGAGCGAATGCACTCTGCAAGCACTCAAGGTGGCACTGGAGCTTGCCGGCAGTTCCATGGATCGGGTTCTGCATCTGACCATCTACCTCACCGACATGGCTGACCGCGCCGCTTTCAACGAGGTCTACAAGCGCTTCTTCGCCAAGCCCTGGCCGGTTCGCGCCGCTGTTGGCGTGGCGTCCCTGGCGGTCGAAGGTATGCGCGTGGAAGTCACCGCGATGGCGGCCAAGGGCTGAGTCCGCGGACTTGTCCGGTGGCCCCGCTCCTGCGAGCGGCTACCACCGGGCCATTCCTGACGGCAGATTTTGCGCCGTCGGGAGACCCTCGCCGGGACTCAAAAAGCGGCTATTTGACCAGCCGTTTTTCCTTGGAAGGCCTGTAGCCAAAGTACGAGCTATAGCACTTGCTGAAATGACTGGGCGACACAAAGCCACAGGCAACCAACACATCTACCTGTGACAGCTCTGTGTGCTGAAGCAGTCGACGCGCTTCGGTGATGCGCAGCTCCATGTAATATCGCTGCGGCGTTGTCCCGAGTTGCTCCTTGAACAAGCGTTCGAGTTGTCGCCGGGAACGGCCGGCGTAGACCGCCAGCTGCTCCAACTCCAAAGGCTCTTCGAGGTTGGCGTCCATCAGCTTGACCACCTCTCGCAACGGCGCGCTCACACAGATATTTTCAGCCGGTTTGATGCGCCGGTAGCGAGACTCCTCGAAAGCGAGAATGTCCTCGATTCCCTCGACCAGGGCTTTATCGTGCAGTTCCTTGATCCAGTCCAACGCCATATGAAATGCGCCAGACGGACTGGACGCGGTGAGCCGGTCTCGGTCGATGACATAGGGCTCACTGGTGACATGCGTCGCCTTGGAGATTTCCGCGAGTGCGGGACGATGTTCGGGGTGAATGGCGCAACGGTATCCATCGAGCAAGCCTGCGCTGCCCAGGAACCATGCCCCATTCCACAACCCGGCCAGACTGACGCCCTGATCTGCCGCCGTTCGCAACAGGCTGATGAACTCATCAGTCGCCTTCAGTTCTGTCCTGTAGCCACCGCAAATGACCAGCAGGTCCAGGTCGTGAATGGCTGAAGAATCGATACGTGCATCCGGCCGAATGACCAGGCCCAGATCGCTGATGACCTCCCCCTCATTCAAGCCGAACGTTCGGGAAGAGAACAAGCCGGGGCGCAGAAGATTCGCGGTGACGATCGTATCCAGCGCTTGCGTGAACGCGGGCAGCGAGAAATGCTCGAGCAGCAAAAAGCCCGCTCGAGTCATTCGAGCAGGCTCGCCAGGATTTTCATTCAGATAGCGGAGGTTTTTCCCCTTCATGCCTCCGCTGAATTGACGTCGTTCGATCAATGTTCGGCCCACTCGGTTACGTTAACCAACCTGTCATTTGGTGCGCTAATAAAGCGTAATGCTAACGGCAAAAGCTCAAAAAGCCCTAGCGCCATTATGCGATCGATCAGGCCAGTTGAAAGCCGTGAAGAAGGGGGTCTTTATCATCGAACTCCCTCCTTACCGCTGAATCCAATATGTAGGCCAATGGAGGTGAGCGAAATGAACAATGATCACCGTGTTAATGACGACGAATCAGAAACGACCTCGAACGTCCCGCCTGCCGATACGTCTGGCAAACCCGTCGATGTGGTCGAAGGAGAACTTGAGGACAGCGATAATGACGTCGAAGGAGTAAATCAAACTCACGCCCAGGAGCTGGAGGCTGAAGAGCTCAGGCGAAAAATAGCGGAGATAGAACGCAAGGTGGCGGATGGTAATTAGCAAAATACCCGAGGGGCGAGACCTTCGGATCGCTTCGTTCACCGGGCATTAGAGAGATTGCAGCGGCCATCATCACACAGGTAGTATTGAGAACGATTTACACTAACATCTGGAAAAACGACCGGTGCACTCTCTCCCGACCAGCAAGCTGGGCTTCTTTTTCAGCGACCACCATCGTTGGCTGCTGCAGCATATTCAGCGGCGTCTACGCAATCGCGCGGATGCCGAAGATACCGTCGGCGATACGTTTTACCAGATGCTGGTGGCCCGCGTTGACCCCGACAGCATCGAACAACCTCGTGCGTACCTTTCAACGATCGCTCGACGGCTGATTTACGATCGTCATCGCCGGCGCAAGTTGGAGTTAGCTTACCTGGAACGCCTGTCTACGCTGCCCGAAGCGCTAGCACCCTCCCCCGAAGAACAGTTGCAGTTGATCCAGGCGCTGGTCGCGATCGACCGGGCGCTCGACGGTTTGCCTGTTGTGGTCAAGGCGACTTTCCTCTACAGCCAACTGGACGGTCTGAGTTACGTGGCTATTTCGCACAAGCTGGGGCTGTCGGAACGCACGGTCAGCCGCTACATGAAACAGGCATTGCAGCAGTGCTACCTGAGCGAATTATCGCCATGAGCAAGCCGCGCCTGGATCCTGTCAGTGAGCAGGCCATTGACTGGATGGTGAGGCTGCGCGCCGGTACGCCCGATGCCGTACTGCAAGAGCGTTTCAACGCGTGGCTGGTTATGGATCCTGCGCACGCTCAGGCCTGGGCAACATTGCAGGAATGTCTCGGTGGTTCCTTCAACACGGTTCGCGCGCTGGATCGACGGGTGCCCGGTCAAGCCGGTGAAGCCCGCCAACTGTTGCTGCAGCCCCATGGTTCGCGCCGCGACGCACTCCGTGTGATCGCCGGCTTGGGTTTGCTCGGGGGCGGCTTGTGGCTGGCTGCTCGCAGTCCGCTGGGCGACTCGCTACTGGCTGATCTGCACACCGGAACCGGAGAGCGTCAGCACTTCAATCTGGCCGACGGCAGTCGCCTGAGCCTGAACGCCGACAGTGCGGTGGACCTGTACTTCGATGACAAGCAAAGGCTGGTGGTGCTGCGCCGTGGAGAGCTGGTGATTCAGGTAGCCGCCGATCCCCAACGTCCGCTGCGCGTGCGTACCGCACAGGGTGAAATACGTGCACTGGGCACTCGTTTCCTGGTTGCTAAGGAGCAGGACGCCAGTCGAGTGGTGGTGCTGCAGCATTCGGTCGAAGCTCGGCTGTTCAACGGTCCAACGCTTGATCTGCAAGAAGGTCAGTCAGCCTTGTTATATGACCGGCAGATAATCCCCATTACCGGCGACCAGCGCCATCGCTCCGACTGGCTCAGCGGGCGGCTGAACGTGCTGGATGATCCACTGCATCAGGTCATCGACGCTCTACGCCCCTACAGTCGGGGCTTTGTACGGGTCGCACCCGAAGTTCGCAATTTGCGCGTCCAGGGCGTTTTCCCGCTCAACGACCCCGATCGGGCCTTCACCGCCCTGGCCGAAACCCTGCCAATACGCGTGGACCGCTACAGCCCCTGGGTGACGCTGATTCGTGCCAAATAATTTTTTTTGAAAATCACTCTCATTCGTGTCCGGTTTTCATTTCTCGTCCCACCTATCTCCTGACACTTCCATACGATCAGGAGAATGCTGTGCTCAACCCGTGGTCCCACACCCTTTCCGTTGCCGTTGCCCTGGCAACCCTGACCAGCCCCACTCTGGCCCAGACGCAAAGCCTGACCTTCAACTTGCCAGCCGGCTCACTGGCGAGCACGCTGAATGCCATCGCCAGCCAAAGCGGGCATATCGTTTCACTGGAGCCTTCGCTGGTGCAGGGCAAACAGGCGCCGGTGGTGATCGGCCAGATGCTTGCTGAACAGGCGATGCACGTGGCACTGACGGGTAGCGGCCTGCAGTTGCGGGTGACCGAGCAAGGCAACTTCAGCGTCGAGCCGGTCACGGACAGCAACGCAACGCTGCAACTGGACATGACCAGTATCGTCGAGCACAGCGTCGATGCCACCACCGAAGGCTCGGGTTCCTATGCCGCGCGGTCGGTGACTATCGGCAAGGGTACGCACACGCTCAAGGAAATTCCGCAGTCGGTCACGGTGATGACCCGCAAACAAATGGATGACCAGGGCCTGACCGACCTCAAAGACGCAGCCAACCAGACCACCGGACTGGTTGGCGTTCAAGGCGTGGGCAAGGGCATGATTCTGACCTCTCGCGGTTTTCAGATCGATGACTGGCAGTACGACGGCGTGCCGATCCCGCGCAACACCTACACGCTGGGCAATTGGGCCACGCAGGATCTGATCTTCTTCGATCGCATGGAGGTGCTGCGCGGCGCATCCGGATTGCTTCAGGGCACAGGCAGCCCCGGCGGGGCGATCAACCTGGTGCGCAAACGCGGCCAGAACGCACCGACCGTGACCCTCACCGGCAAGGCCGGCTCCTGGGATCACTACGGCCTGCAACTGGACGCCGGCGGGCCGCTGAACCAGACCGGCACCGTGCGTGGACGCTTCGTTGCCGACGAGGACCAGAGTGGTTCATTCATCGACTACGAATGGAGCAAGACCCACTCGCTGTACGGCGCTCTGGATATCGATCTGCGCGACGACACCACCCTGGGCCTGGCGGTCAGCCGCTCCGACGCCGAATCGCGCCCGATGCTGCGTGGCCTGCCTCGCTACGCTAACGGCGACCCTGTTGACGTCTCGCGTTCAACCTACTCGGGCGCTCGCTGGAACCATTCGGACATCGACGTCACCACCGTCTATGCCGATCTGGAGCATCGTTTCAACGATGACTGGGCCTTCAAGGTCGGCGCAGTGCGCATGAGTGAAGAGAACAAATCCACCCACCAGCGGGTGCAAACCTCCGGGGCCGGCCTCAACGCCGACGGCAGTGGCATGCAATACGCCGATTGGGTCACGGACTTCGACTCCACCAAGATCGGTCTGGACATGAACCTGACCGGGCGCTTTGAAGCCTTGTCCATGCAGCAAGAAATCACGCTGGGCGGCAATTACGCCAAGATGACCACGGATGACCGTTACGCGCGAACCTTCAATAACACCAGCGATAGCATTTTCGAGATCGACCACGACCGCCCCGAAATCAGCTACGAAGGTTTGCTCAATACCGTTGGCGGCCGTGCGACCACCAGCAAGTACGACATCCGTCAAAAAGGCCTGTATGGCAGCTGGCGAATCAAGCCATTCGAGCCGTTGACCCTGGTACTCGGCTCTCGGGTCAGCTGGTATGACTACAGTTACACGTCTGCGAACCAGGCGGCCTTTACCAACCTCTCTATCGCCAATACTCCAAGCGCCATGCACGAAACCGGGGAAGTCACGCCCTACGCCGGCATCGTCTATGACCTGAGCCACGAATGGGCGGTCTATGCCAGCTACACCGACGTATTCGAACCACAGACCGCACGCACTGCGAGCGGCTCGGTGCTCAAACCGGTGATCGGCACCAACTACGAAATCGGCCTTAAGGGCGAGCTGATGGATGGCCGGGTCAACACCTCCCTCGCCGTGTTCCGCTACGACCAGGAAAACCGTGCCGTCAACGACGTCGCCTCGGGTTTCGCCTGCGACGGCTGGTATTGCTCGACGGCCGCGGGGAAAGTTCGCAGCCAGGGGATCGAAGCAGAAATCAGCGGTGAAGTGCTCAGCGGTTTGCAATTGTTCGCTGGCTACACCTACAACACCACTAAATACCTTGAAGATCCGGTCGACGAAGGTAAAGTCTTCAGCCAATGGACGCCAAAACACATGCTGCGGGTCTGGAGCGACTACCAGTTCAGTGGCGACTGGAACCGAGTCAGCACCGGTCTGGGCTTCACCACCCAAAGTCACACCCTGGGTTACGAACGCACTTACCAGGTGCCAGGTTACACCGTATGGAACGCCCGCCTCGGGTACCAACTCTCCCCCGAGATCGGTCTGGCACTCAACGCCAACAACCTGTTTGACAAGTCCTACTACATGGCGGGATACAACCAACTGAATGGCAACAACAACTTTGGTGAGCCGCGAAACGTCATGTTCAGCGTAAAATACACCCCCTCGTTCTAGCGACGAAGATGTGGCACTGACGCTATGGAGCTTCGGGTCGACTGTCACCCTTCGCAACAGATTGCAATTGGGCCAAAACCGGTCAATATCGCTCCTTTCGTCTACCCTCACAACGCGCCAGGCATGCTTGGCGCCTCGACACTCTTTCGTTAATACACCGGAGATTTTCCATGCTCAAGCGCACCCTGGCATTGGCCATCGGCTTGACCCTGTCATTTTGCACCCTGTTGGCGCAGGCCGCCGATACGCTGAAAGTCAGCGCGATTCCCGATGAAGCCCCTACCGAACTGCTTCGCAAGTTCAAGCCGCTTGGCGCCTATCTGGAACAACAGTTGGGCATGAAGGTGGAGTTCGTGCCGGTGAGTGACTATCCAGCCGTGGTCGAGGCGCTGGCCACCGACCGCATTGACCTGGCCTGGCTGGGCGGCTTCACGTTCGTGCAGGCACGTCTGAAAACCGGCAATGCCATTCCGCTGGTACAGCGCGAACAGGACGCCCAATTCACCAGCAAATTCATCACCGCCGACCCTGCCGTCAAGTCCCTCGCCGATCTCAAGGGCAAGACCTTTGCATTCGGCTCGGTGTCCTCCACTTCAGGCAGTCTCATGCCGCGTTATTTCATGTTGAAGGATGGCATCAAACCAGAAACCTACTTCAGCCGAGTGGGCTACTCCGGCGCCCATGACGCCACTGTCGCCTGGGTCCAGGCCGGCAAGGTCGACGCCGGCGTACTGAACGCCAGCGTGTGGGAAAAACTGGTCGCCGCCGGCAAAGTCGACACCACCAAGGTTAGAGTGTTTGCGACCACCCCGGCCTACTTCGACTACAACTGGACGGTGCGCGGGACCCTCGACCCGGCGCTGGCGGCCAAAATCAAGGCCGCCTTCCTGGCGCTCGATCCGGCGAAGCCTGCGGACAAGGAGATTCTGGATCTGCAGGCCGCCAGCCGATTCATCGAAACCAAGCCTGAGAACTATAAGGGCATCGAGGAAGCCGCCCTCGCCGCCGAACTGCTCAAATGACATTGCGTCTGACCCAGGTCAGCCTTACCCACGCCAACGGCGTCCAGGCGCTGCGTGGCGTGGACCTGCACATCGGTGCAAGCGAACAGGTTGCCATCATCGGCCCGTCCGGCGCGGGCAAGTCGAGCCTGCTCAACCTGCTGGCCACCGCCCTGCGACCGGGCAACGGCGAGCTGCAGGTGCTCGGCGAGCGAGCCTGGCAACTTTCGGCCCGTCAGCGTCAGCGTTTGCGCGCTCGCATCGGCCTGATACATCAGTCGCCTCCCCTGCCACCGCGCCAGCGCGTGGTCACCGCGGTTCTGGCCGGAAAGCTGGGGCAGTGGGGTTTGGGCAAGAGCCTGTTGAACCTGGTGCATCCACTGGATATTCCGGGCGCACGCGCGGCATTGGCCAAGCTGGACCTGAGTGACAAGTTGTTCGCGCAATGCCAGCAACTGTCCGGTGGACAGTTGCAGCGCGTGGGCATTGCCCGCGTGTTGTACCAAGCGCCCGAGGTGTTGCTGGCCGATGAGCCGGTATCGGCCATGGACCCCGTGTTGGCCCAGCACACGCTTTCGGTGCTCTGTAGCCATGCCCGGCAGCACAACGTCACCCTGGTCGCCAGCCTGCATGCGGTGGAGCTGGCCCTGGCGCACTTTTCGCGCATCATCGGCTTGCGTGATGGACAGATCCTGTTCGACCTTCAGGCCAGCGAAGTCGACCGTGAGTTACTGGACAAGCTCTACGCCAACGAACAATTGCTGTCCCCACCGATTGCTCCGGCGCCCCTGAGTGTGCAGATTCCCCGATGCTGACCCGTGATACCCGAGATCCCGCCACCCGCCCCCGCCTGCTGCTCACCTTGCTGGCCCTCGCCTTGCTATGGCCAGGCATCCACTTCAGCGAGTTGAACCTCAGTGTGCTGCTGGCGAGTGACAGTCAGAGCGAGATGGGCCGGTTTGTATCCGCCTTCTGGCCACCGGCTCATGGCGAAGAGTTCATTGAGCTGTTGTTGCAAGCCACCCTGCAGACCTTGGCCATCGCCACGGCCGGCATGGCCCTGGCGTTGCTGTTGGCAGTCCCCGCCAGCCTGTTGGCCAGCCGCGCTCTGTCGCTGTCTGCTGCCTCCCGGGCCGGCCACCCGAGTTATTGGGGCCAACTGCTACGTTGGCCCATACGCGGTTTACTGATCTTCCTGCGCAGCGTGCCGGAAATCGTCTGGGCCCTGCTGTTCGTGCGCGCTGTCGGCCTCGGCCCGACTGCCGGGGTGCTGGCCATTGCCATTACCTACAGCGGCATGTTGGGCAAGGTCTATGCGGAAATTTTCGAGTCGGTCGACCAGCGTCCGGCTCACGCGCTACTGCAATCGGGCAGCGGTCGGCTCGCAGCCTTCTGCTACGGGATCCTGCCCAATGTCGCTGCGGAGCTGCTGTCGTACACGGTGTACCGCTGGGAATGCGCAATCCGCGCCTCGGTGGTGATGGGCTTTGTCGGTGCCGGCGGTCTGGGCCAGCAAATGGATCTGTCGTTGCGCATGTTCGCTGGAGGTGAAGTGGCCAGTTTGTTACTGACGTTCCTCGTACTGGTGCTGCTCGCCGATCAACTCAGCCGCCTGCTGCGCTGGAGGCTGGCATGAATCGTCTGATCAATCTGGCACTGCTGCTCTGCATCGGCGCAGCGGTCGTCGCCTCGTTCAACTACCTGGGCATCGACCTCGGGGAGCTGGGCAGCACTGGCAACCTGAAGCAGATGGGCGCTTATGCGCAGCGTTTTCTCAGCCCGGACCTGAGTTCGGGCCATCTGCAAGCCATCGGCCACGGCGCCCTGGAAACCATTGCCATGTCCGCGCTTGGCACCCTGCTCGCGGCGGTATTCGGTCTGCTGTTGGCATTGCCTGCGGCCGGGCGCTTCGGCTGGCCACTGCAGAGCGCATCGCGTCTGGTGCTCAACGCCTTGCGCGCGGTTCCGGAACTGGTGTGGGCCGCGTTGATGGTCCTTGCCGCCGGTCTCGGCCCCAATGCCGGTACCCTGGCATTAGCCCTGCACACCACCGGCGTGCTCGGCCGGCTGTTCGCCGAAGCGCTGGAAAACACCCCACCAGAACCCGCCGAAGCCATCCGCCTGCAGGGCGGCAATGCCGTATGGGCTTTCTGTTACGGCACACTGCCCAACCTGTTGCCACAGCTATTGGCCTACATCCTGTACCGCTGGGAAAACAATATCCGCATGGCCAGTGTGCTCGGCTTCGTCGGCGCCGGTGGTTTGGGGCAAATGCTCTATGTCAGCCTCAGCCTGTTCCAGGAAGCTCAAGCCAGCACGGTTATTCTGGCCATGCTGTTACTGGTACTCGCCGTCGATACATTGAGTAGCTGGAGCCGTCAACGCTGGGTCAAAGCCTGACTGCTTTCGGTGCCGGGCAATCGTTCAGTGGGTCTTCGAAGCTATGCAAACCCGAGGAACGACAGGATAAACACGACGATCACAACGGCCCCGACGATGTAGATGATGTTGTTCATGAAGGTCACCTCTCAACCTGGACAGGACTGCGACACGAGGGTGCTACAAATACAAGGTACTGCACCTTTGCGCGCAATTCCATTCGGAACACACATGGGCTCCGCTCTCGACGAAACCTTCGGTTTGATGCCGTGGTAAAGGGGGACGGATTTCCCCCCGAGGGATAATCGACCGCCCGCTACCGGACCGGCGAGAGGGTCATCTTCTCTATCAGCGAGGCGACGTCCTTCGCACCAAAACACCGAAATTTAACGCTGCCAGCGTCGGTATCCAGACGGACGATCTTCGTCACAAACCCACCTTCAATGCTGACCTTTCGAACCAATGCCAGTGGGACTTCAATATCCAGGGTCCCCTCCTGAACGAGGCGGTTCATGGCATTGGCGCTCAAGCGCACCGCGGTTTGGGTAACCAGCATTTTCCCGCCAACCCACAGACCTCCGTATGCTTCCTTGAAGCCCTCAAGTACGTCGGCCAACGCTTCCACAACGCCACTCCCGGCTACGTCGTACAGGTCGCTGACGCCGTCGTAGTTCACCTGAGCGTCGGCCACCAGAAAATTGACCAGCTTCGACTTCAAAATCTCTTCGGCCATCTACACATCTCCATAATTTGAAAAGCAGTCCAAGGTCTGAGGCCGTCGAACTCTAACATTGGCGACCGATGATGTTCTTCAACAAACTCACATTATGCTGTTGCATCAACGAGGACGATCACCGCTACTATCGTCGCTAGTGCGAAGCCACAGGATCAATCCGCCTGCAACACGGGTCAGAGCCTCACGGAGCTGAATCAATCCGTTCGCCTCGATTTTAAACATCTGCATAATCAGCCCTTCTACAGCCCCCAAAACCCTCAAGGCTTGCAGACTTAGCCGCTGCAGCCTTGTCGCCTGTCAACGACGCGGTATTGGCCGCGTTCTGTTGCCAAAGACGAGGCTATCCAATCTTCGATTGTGTTGATAGTAAACATCAGCACGAACACGTTGTTAGCCTACCAACTGGATGGTAGTTTGTTAGCGAGCTTCAAAAATCACTGTAATCACCACCATCCGTATCCCTGTGAGAATCCCATGCAAGACTGGAAGCAAACTCGTAAAGACATCAACACTCGCCTGGTCGATCTCAACGGCCTTTCTCCGGAAACCATGAAAGGCATGGCGTCACTTGGCGCTGCAGGCGCCAAGACCAATCATCTAAACGCGAAGACCCGCGAGTTGATTTCCCTGGCTGTGGCCGTGACCACTCGCTGCGACGGTTGCATCGCCTTCCACGCGGCCGAAGCAAAGAAAGTCGGTGTTACCAGCGAGGAAATTGGTGAAGCGCTTGGCGTAGCCATCAACATGAACGCCGGCGCCGCGCTGGTATACAGCACACACGTGCTGGACGCATTCGATAAGTCATAAATCAAACGCTGGCTTTCAACCTGTCAACGACGTCGAGTTTAATCATGAATAAGCTATTCACCCCTTACGATCTGTCCGGTATCGCATTGGCCAACCGTGTTGTCATGGCTCCGATGACTCGCACCCGAACCCTGGAAAACATCCCTAATGAATTCACCGCGCAGTATTACGCTCAGCGCGCAACCGCCGGCCTGATCATCACCGAAGGCCTGCCGATTTCCGAAGAAGCCCGCGGCTATCTGTACACTCCGGGCATTTACGCCAATGAACACTTGCCGGGCTGGCGTCAGGTCACCGATGCCGTGCATGCCAAGGGTGGGAAGATTTTCGCGCAGTTGTGGCACGTCGGCCGTATGTCCCATGTATCGGTACATCCGCAGAACGCGGTCCCGGTTTCTTCGGGTACGCAGCCAGCGGTCGACACCACGGTTTACGCATGGATCGAACCGGGCAAGTCCGGCCATGTGCAACCCAGCGTGCCACGTGCGTTGGAGACGAACGAAGTAAAACGCGTCACCGCCGACTTTGTGAAGTCTGCGCGCCTGGCGATGGAAGCAGGTTTTGACGGCATCGAAATCATGGCGGCCAACGGCTTCCTGTTCGACCAGTTCCTCAGCAGCGCCCTGAACACCCGCACTGACCAGTACGGTGGCTCAATCGCCAATCGCCAGCGTTTCCTGCTCGAAACCATTGACGCGATTGCTGATGAAATCGGCAGTTCGAACGTTGCCGTGCGCTTTTCGCCATTTGGCCGCCTTTATGACTTTGGTGTGTACGAAGGCGAAGAAGAGACCTGGATGAGCATGGCGGCAGCGCTCAACGAACGTGAGCTGGCGTACGTTCACCTGAACTATCAACCGACCATCCTCGCCGCCCAGACGCCGCCTGGTTTCGGTGCCGCGTTTCGTGAAGCCTACAAAGGTACGTTGATGGCGGCCGGCGGGTTTACCCAAGCGCTCGCTGAATCGGAACTGGCTAAGGGCGAGCTCGATTTGATCGCCTTCGGCACCGCCTATATCGCCAATCCCGATCTGGTGGAACGCATGCAGTACGGCTGGCCATTGGCTGAGGGTGATCGCACGACCTATTACGGGGTGAGCGACACGATTGCCAAAGGTTATACCGATTATCCGGCATACGCCGCGGGCGAATCCTGACATCCCATTTCGAACGTTAAGGAGCAGACCATGCCACTCGTTACCATCAAAGGCATTGAAGGCGTTTTTACCGACCAGCAGAAAGCCGAAGTTATCCAGAAAGTGACTGACACCATAGTGTCGGTGGAAGGTGAAAACATGCGCGCCCTTACCTGGGTCATCTTCGAAGAGGTCAAGAATGGGGATTGGGGTATCGCCGGAAAACCCATGACTGCGCAGGAGATATTGAAGCTGCAAGCAGATCAATAAGGTTTTCCTACTTCAAAAACGACTCCCTGATCGTTGGGCATCATCATGCTCAACGATCAGGGAGTTTTACGTTCTGAATGAACGCGTAGTTTGGGTTTTTCGGTTCTGGCTCAACCGCTGCAAGCGACGGCGACTTACTGCCAGATGTGCTGGAGGTCCACGGCGCGTTCAATGCTGAACAGACCATGCTCCATTCGCAAATTGGGTATTACGGCACGCGCCTGGCCTCTTGGAAGGAAGGCTGATCAGGGAGGCTGATTAAACGGCCTCTTCCAACTGTGCAAGAACCGCTTTTTTCAGCGCTGCGACTGAACGAGATCCGGGCATGACCCGGAGCAACCGCCCCTCGTGAAACACTGCCAAGGATGGCACTGCACGGATGCCATACATCTGCGAGATCGTCGGAGACACCGCCACATCGATCTTTCCAAAAGCCGCCAAGGCGTGGAGCTTTTCTTCCAAGGCATGAAAGACTGGCTTCATCTCCTGACAAGGCTTGCACCACGACGCGGAAAACAGCACGACGCTGCTGCCCTTGGCAACAAAACGGGCGAACTGTGGGGCACTCAACTCAACGATACGGCTCATTTTTGCCTCGTTTTCTACGCCACTGGAAAGCGGCACCACTCAGTGCCGCACACCTTCTGCCGATCAAATCTTGCAGCCATCTATACCGCAGACCTGGCCGATGAACGTGTCATCCTCGGTCTTTGACTTCGTTTGCAGCTTGTTCAGCGCTTCAAGAAACGCGGCCTCAGGCTGAGCGCCGGAGAATGAGAAGGCATTGTCGAATACAAACAAAGGAACACCCGAACCCAGTTGCGCAGCAATATGTTCGTCCTCCTCCATCTCTGCGCGCAATTCAGCGGATGACCATGCCAGTTGGATTGACTCATCCGATACACCTACTGCCTTGGCAATGGTCTTCAGGCTGCTGCGATCAAACAGTGACTTCCCATGGGTCGTACTCTGCTCATACAGCGTCTCCACCAGACGCTTCTTCGCTGCCGGATCTTCAACCGCCTTGACCAATACGTGAGCATCAGCGGTGTCGCCAAACAGCATGGTGTCAAAACGGTAATTCAGCTCATCGGCTTTGCCATATTTACTGACGGTGCTCATCATCGCGTCGGCGGAGTCCGGGTTTCCAAGCTTGCGCCTAAGAGCCGCAACCATAGGCTCTGGCGCGTGATTCGCCGCCAGACGATAGGCCCTGACATTTACCTGCACACTGTCTTTTTCAGGAAAACGCTCCAGCGCTTTTTCGAAGCGACGTTTGGCAATCCAGCACCAGGGGCAGACAAAATCAGACCAGATATCCACTACATATTTTTTTGAAGGGGTTTGCATAATTCATCCTGCACCAAAATTAATAGAGACCGCGTTGCCGGCGTTTCAAGCAAATAGTTGGAGTGACGACAGAAAGCCCCCCAATGGGGGACTTTCATAAGGTCGCGCTTGCTGATGTGGTCAGGCACGTACCGCCATGACACCGGCGTCCACATCCCAGATAGCGCCGGTCACCCAGGACGCCTTGTCGGAAAGCAGGAACAGGATGGTATTAGCCACATCTTCGGGAACACCGACTCGCCCGAGTGGGTGGAAAGCGTTAAGCGACTTCATTGCCTCCGGGATCGCTTCTTTGTCCATGAAACCCTCGTAGATTGAGGTATGGACGATTCCTGGCGAGACTGCATTGACCCGGATTCCGGAGTGGGCCAATTCAATGGCCAGGTTGCGGGTCAACGCATGCAGACCTGCTTTGGCCATGGAATAGGCCGATGCCGGTGAACCGGCCAATGCGGCCTGTGCACCGATGGAGCCGACGTTGACAATCGCCCCTTTGCGCTTCGCGGCAAGCATGTTCTTGACCACGGCTTGCGTAATGAAAAAAGTCGCACGGTTGAGCGACAGGTACATGTCGTACTCGGCTTCGTCGTGCTCAGTGAACGGCTTGGGAATAAAAATCCCGGCAGAGTTCACCATCAGGCTTATATCGCTGTGGTGGGTATTGATTTCCTGCCGAACGGAATTCATGCCCTCTTCAGTCATCAGGTTGGCGACGATCACGGACACAGAACCCAGCGGGCTCAATTCCTGGCGTGCAGCCTCGGCCTTATCCTGCTTGCTTCCGGTAAGCACCACGCTACCGCCCGCGTTGAGAACCATGCGGGCCGTTTCCAGGCCCATTCCGCTGGTGCCACCGACGACTAACAGTTTCTGACCTTTAAAGAAATCGCTCATTTCATCAGTCCTTCTGATCAAGATTTAAAACTTGGCACCAGGACGACTCATCGCCTGCTGGTGCGTGGATAGCCTGAACAACGCCCGGATCGGCGAAGTCAGCCCTCACGAACTTCGAGGGTGGGAACCATACGGATGGCTTTTGAGAAGTTTGCGTAGTTGACCGACGTCTTGAGCACAACTTTGTGCAGCTCTTCAACGCGCTCACGGGAAGCGTCGGTGTGCAGGCGAATAACCACACTTACCTCGTCATAGCCCGGGTTGACGCTCTCTTCAATCCCCAGAAAACCGCGCAAGTCGAGGGTGCCATCCGTCTCGATTTCCAAGCTATGAATCTTGATACCCATCATCGCGGCGTTGGCGGCATAACCGACCGACATGCAGGCATTGAGCGCTGCCATCAACAGTTCCTGGGGGTTAGGCGCGGTGTCCTGGCCCAGCAATTCATTTGGCTCATCGGCCACGATTTCGAAATCGCGTGAGTAGGTTTCACCCGCCAAGCTGTATCGGCTGACTTTCGCGACTGAGCGAGTCTGGTGCTCCCATTGGGTCTTGACGTTGAAACTTGCCTTGCGCTTGGTCACATCCTCAGTAACGCCTTGGGCAAACTGCTGGAGTGCGGCTACGTCGATACCATTCAGGTTGTTGCTCATCTATTCAATCCTCTTTGGATGGACCGGGCGCTTGGCCCGAAAGAGGCACAACCCTGCCAACTAGTAGGTTGTCATTCAAGAGATCTTTAAACCCATCAGCACTCGCCGAACAAATACACCCACGATCCGGCCTTTTTTGGATACGCGATGTCATTATTAAAATGTAGGGTTTGCCATCTTATTGGTTATAGCCTTTCCACCTCAGGCCATAGGCATTGGCAGATATCCGCAGCCCAACCGAGAGACGAGATGGGTTCTCCTCAGATCCAGTAGGCGGGAATAAAATTCAGGAGGTGAGAGATAAGCGACTGGAGCCACTTACTTGGCAGGAACAGCAGACCGAGCTGGCGATGGCAGAATCGGTCGTCTCATGAAGCAAAAAAAGCGGATCGGGCATTAGTGGCGCGGTTCGGCCACCCGAAGTCCATCTAAAATGAAATCGAATCCAGAAGAACGATCGTACTTGTCGTTCAGCGCCCAGGATACAAAGCTGCCACCTTCCAGCGTATTCAGGATGACTCTGGCGATCTTCACGCCGTCCAGCTCAGCTTTGATCTCCCCTGCCTCTTGGCCTAGAGCAATATTGGCCTGAAGCCAGTCGAGATGGATTTCGAAAAAGTCCCGCGTCATTTCCTTTAGGCTTTGCGGTAATGCCAGTAACTCCGCGGCCAAGGCACCACAGAGCGGTAACATGCCGTTCTCACTGCTTTGCGCAAACATCAGGGCGAAGGCATTTAGACGTTCAATAATGCCGGTATGTTCATCATTGATAACCTCCAGCTGCTTCTTGTACCGGAACAGGTAGCTCTCAACAATGGCAATTGCCAGGCCTTCCTTGGTCGGAAAATGGTGGTGAATACTCGCCTTCTTGATGCCGATGTCAGCCGCGAGATCGGCGTAACTGAAAGCTGCATAGCCCTTTGTACGCAACAATAGTTCAGCGGTGGTCAGAAGGTCGGAACGTGTACTCATGATGCCGGATCCAAATTTATCAATGCAGCATCATAAATTAGTACCTCTGCATAAGACAGCGCTCAGGTTGCTCACATCCGAACGTCCCAATGCAAGGTATTCAGCAACGCTAATCGAGTGGCGTGCGAGGCACATTCAGGATCATCACTGGCCACAGTCTGCAGTCGAGCACGTTGAGCTCTCGATCTCATCTACCGGCCATCCTCTCGGCGTCCGCCGCCAAGCGGAGCCGACGATACGCATCAACTAACTGCTCAAGATTGAACGCACGGTTTCTACCGCTCGGATTGGGCAAAACCCAAACACGCGTATTCCCGAAAGCCCTCCGCTGCGGCCCCCACTCCACTTCCTTTTGGCCCGTCAATGCGGCGTACGCTGCCTTCCCGAGAAACGCGACAAAGCGCGGCGCATACCGTGTGATCTTCTGCTCAAAATCCGCCGCCGCTGCAGTGAGTTCCTGCGCTGACAACTGATCCGCCCGCGCCGTCGGTCGCGGGACTACGGCCGTCAACCCATACCGATATTGCAGGATCGACCGATCGTATTCCGGACGTATTTCCTCAGGAGTGAATCCGGCCAGATGCAAGGTTCGCCAGAAGCGATTGCCCCGCCCCGCAAAGTGGTGCCCCTGGGCCGCAGCTGCCAGCCCCGGATTGATCCCGCAGAAAATCACTGAAAGGTCTTGGACCAGAATGTCTTCGAGTACTTCGCCAGTCATAAAGCCGCTCAACCGCACATCACCTTGATCGCATTGCGCACCAGCCCGGTCAATTCAGCCCGGGATTTGCCTGCCCTCGCCCGTATCGAAATGCTGTGCAACAAGGACGATGCAAGCACCGCCAGCGCCACCGGATCGACGTTGGATTTCAGTTCGCCGGTATCGATAGCCTTGCGCAGGCGCGCTTCGAGATCGGCATCGAGCCGGCTCAGCCGATCTGATAACACGTCACGAATCTCTGGGTCCTCGACCGCTTCGGTGGTCGCCGTGCCAATCGCGAAGCAACCACGGGGTTGACCGTCCCCCGAGAAGTAAATCGCCAATTGCCCATCGTAGAAACGCGTCAACGCCTGCTCCAGCGTCAGACTGGCGTCCGTCAGCGCCTCCTGCATCGCAGCCGAGGCTGTCTCCCAATACTGCTCGAGCGCCTTGATGTAGAGCGCATGTTTATCCCCGAATGCCGCATACAGGCTGGGGCGATTCATCCCGGCGGCGCTGGCGATGCTATCCAGAGAAGCACCGGAATAGCCGGTATTCCAGAACACGCCAAGCGCCTGCGCTAACGCGGTTTGCGGGTCGTAGGCACGCGGACGGCCGCGTCCCTTTCCTTCCGTAATTTTTTTTTGTGCCATGTCGTACAAAATCCTTGAAAGGGTTTGGGTCGAGAGATATTCTTACACCATCGCACAAAATTAAGGAACCAGAAATTCCTTGATTGGCAGGTTTGTTGTAGCGGAGCTCGAACTGGGTGTGGCGACGACGAAATAGCGGTGGCGGAGCGATCCTCCCCACGGCGCACGGCAGTGGTTTCTCACAGTAATTAACGACGTCGGGGCCGCAAGCGATTGTGCCAGGTCGGCCCGATTTCCCGGTTAAGGGCGTATTCGATCATGACTCAGCAGTTCGATCTCTCAGCGACACAAGCCTTGGAACATCCGGGGCCAAACCAGAACAGCGCGCCGAAAAAACCGCTCAAGGAAAAGTTGCGGCCATGGCTGATGGCGGGTGTGCCCGCCCTCTTCGCCGCCGTCGGCTACGCCCACTACGTGGCGAACGAGCCCATCGTTTCCACCGACAACGCCTACACCCGGGTGGCCAAGGCCTCGATCAATGCGCGGATTTCCGGGCAAGTGGTTGAGATCGCGGTCGAGGACAACCAGCCCGTGCGCAAGGGCCAGGTGCTGTTCCGCATCGACCCCAAGCCCCTGCAAATCGCCGTCGACCGTGCCGAAGCGCAACTGGGCAACGCGCGTCTGCGCATCGATGGATTAAAGGCCAGCTACCGCCAGCAGCAGGCAGAGTTGCAGTCGGCCAAAGAATCGGCGGACTTCGATCGAAAGGAATTCGCCCGTAAAAAAGCATTGGTCGCCACCGAGTTCGTATCACAAGCGATCTATGAGCGCGCGGAAACCGACCTCAAAGTGGCGCGCCAACGTATCGCCTCGGTCGAGCAACAGATCGCAAGCACTGTCGTTGCCCTCAACGGCAATCCGGACATCGCTATCGACAGCCATCCGACTGTGCGCGAAGCCAAAGCCCAGTTCGACGAGGCGCAGCTCTACCTCTCTTACGCCACAGTCACCGCGCCGGACGATGGCATTGTCGCCAAGGTCGACGATCTTCAGGTCGGCAACTACGTCAACGGCGGTGCGCCCGCGTTCGCCCTGATCTCCGACCGGGAGCTCTGGATCGAGGCCAACTTCCGCGAAACCCAAGTGACGCACATGCGCCCCGGCCAGGCAGCGACCATCGCCATCGACACCTATCCCGACCGCGTCTTCAAGGCCCATGTGATCAGCATGAGCCCCGGTGCGGGCTCCGACTTCGCGCTGCTGCCGCCAGAAAACGCCACCGGCAACTGGGTCAAGGTGGTGCAGCGAGTGCCGGTGCGGCTCGAGCTGGATGAGGTCGATCCGAGCCTGCCGCTGTTCTCCGGCACCAGCGCCACGGTCAAGGTCGACACCGGCCATCGCACGCCGTGGTGGCATCCGCTCAATTCGCTGTTGAGCGCAGGAGCCTTCTGATGAACGCCTATCCTGCGGATTCCTCTGCGACAGCGGATGCACGTTCGCTGCGGTTCGTAGTCCTCCTCGCGACCTACCTGCAGTCGGCCAACTTGCCGTTGCCGAACGCTGCACTGCGGTTGATCCAGGGCAGCCTGTCGATGACCGACGACCAGGCCGGATGGATTTTCACTGCCTACCTGGCCGCCACTGCGATCACTACGCCCGTCGCGCAGTGGCTCGCCGGACGCTTCGGCCTGAAGCTGGTTTATCAGACCGCACTCGCGTTGTTTGCCCTCGGCTTGTGGCTGGGCACTTTGGCGACCACACCACTGGAATTCATCGGTGCGCGCGTCCTTCAAGGCGCGGCCAGCGGTGTATTGGCGCCCTTGTCGATGGCGATAGCCCTGGAGACCTTGCCGCCTGCACGGCGTGCAAAATTCGGCGCGCAGTGGACGGCCCTGGTGCTGTTCGGCATCGTCAGTGCCCCGAGTATCGGAGGCTGGATCAGCGAGTACTTCGACTGGCGGCCGATGTTTTACCTCAGCCTGCCGCTGACGGCGTACATCTTCCTGGTGGTGACGTTGCTGCTTGCCGAGAAAAAATCCGACAAGCACCTGCCGTTCGATTTCTTCGGAGTCGGCACCTTCACCCTGGGCATGATTGCCCTGCAAATGCTCCTCGACCGAGGCGAACGCATGGACTGGTTCGACTCACCGGAGATCTGGATGGAGGCGCTGGCCTGCGCACTCGGGCTTTACCTGTTCGTTGTGCATCGGCTGACCGCAAAGACGCATTTCCTCAGCAAGGGGTTGTTCACCGACCGCAATTACGTGCTGTCGACGATCATCTTTTTTGCCCTCGGTTTCGTGCTGCTGTCGACCATGGCCCTGACCTCGCCGATGCTGGACGAAATCCTCGGCTACCCGCCAGACACTACCGGTTTTCTGACCGTCCCGCGCGGCGTGGGCCTGGTCGGCGCGTTCCTGTTGACGGGGCGATTGCTCGAGCGCTTCGACCCGCGGTTCTTCGTCGCGGCAGGTATCGCACTGGTGGTTTACGCCAATTGGCTGATGCTCGGCTATTCGTCGCTGATGGACTGGACCCCGGTAGCGGCAAACGGCGCTATTCAGGGCGCCGGCCTCGGCATGCTGATGCCGGCCCTGAGCAAAGTCGCGTTCAGCACCCTTGACCCGAAGCTGCGCCCGGAAGCCACCGGTTTCTTCAACCTGATGCGGGTCTACGGCAGCACCCTTGGTGTGGCCGTGGTGCAGATCTTTTTCTTCAACAACACACAATCGATGCATTCGGCGCTGCTCAGCCAGTTGACGCCCTATCGCCTGTCGACGACGACGTCGTTGCCGGCGCTTGAAGGGCTCAATCATCTGGTCACCCACCAGGCGGCGTTCATTGCGGTCATGGGTCAGTTCAAGATTTTGCTAGTGGCGATGCTCGTCGTGAGCCCGCTGGTGGTGTTCCTTCGCAAGCCCGTTCCGGCCAACTAGTTTTGTGGAGTCTGTCCAATGAAAACGTCCAAACGCATTTCCCATCGACATCCATTGCCAACAACAATCACTTTGCTGGCGGCGTTTGTATTGTTGTCCGCCTGCGCCGTTGGCCCGGATTTCGAACGGCCCGCGGCAAGCTTGTCGCAACACTATGACGCACAAGCCGAACAGCAACTCGGCAAGCCCGCAGCCCCCAATGCACAGCGCATCGACAGGGGCCGCAAGCTCAACGGTAACTGGTGGTCAGCCTTGCGCTCGCCCAAGCTCGACCAAGTGATACACCGGGCCATCGACGGCAACCTCGGATTGGTAGCGGCCGACGCCACCCTTCGTCAGGCGGCCGCCTTCGTTATCGCCTCGGAAGGTGCGTTGTATCCGCAAGTCGATTTCGGCGCAGCGGCTGGCCGTCAGCGGACGCACAATGGGCCCGAGGCGTCCGTTTCGAACTTCTATGCGATCGGTCCTCGGGTGACGTTCGATCTCGATGCGTTCGGCGGCAACAAGCGGCGGGTGGAACACCAGCAAGCGTTGAGCGATCTGCAAAAGCATCGCTACGAAGCGGCGTACCTGACGTTGACCGGCGATGTCGCCAGCCAGGCGTTGCTGCTGGCCTCGGCCAATGCCCAGATGCAAGCCGTGGACAAACTGCTGGCCAACGACGCGAAAAACCTCGACCTGGTGCGCGCCGCCCACCTCAACGGCACCACCACCCGGATCGACGTTTCCCTGGCCGAAACCCGCCTCGCCCAGGATCGCACGCTGTTGCCGCCCCTCGCCCAGCAGAGCGACGCCGCACGCCATGCGCTGGCGATACTGACGGGCAGTGGCCCGGCGGACTGGATCGCCCCCGATTTCACCCTGGACGAGTTCGCTTTGCCATCGAACATTCCCGTCAGTTTGCCGTCGGAGCTGGCCCACGCCCGGCCGGATGTACTGCAAGCCGAAGCGGAACTGCACATTGCCAGCGCCGCAGTGGGGGTCGCAACGGCCAATCTCTACCCTCATGTCGAACTGTCGGCCTCGCTCGCACAAGCGGCTTCAGGCAACGGCGGTGCCGCGCTCTGGGGGTTCGCCGCCGGGCTGACCGCGCCGATTTTCAACGGCGGAACACTCAAGGCGGAACGTCAGGCGGCTGTCGACGGCTATAACGCCTCCCTCGCCCGCTACCAACAGACGCTCATTCAGTCGTTCGGCCAGGTGGCGGACACGCTGCAAGCGATCAACCACGGCGCCGAACAGCACCTGGCGCAGGCCGATGCACTGCGCGCCGCCGAGACCAGTTTTCGCCTGAACCAGCAAGCCTACGCACAGGGCGAAAATAGCATTCTGCAAGTGCTGGAAGCAGAACGCGCCTACCAGCAAGCACTGATCGGCCAGGTCCAGGTGAGGACCGCGCTCTACCTCGACACAGTGCGGCTGTTCGTGGCGCTCGGCGGCAACTCAGTTGGCGTCCTGGAGCAAAAAGTCGCTTCACGCGAAGTCCCCAAACGCACTTATCAATAACGGCTTTGGCCACCCACTCGGCGGAAAAATCATGACTTACGAAGCGTTTCACGATGACCTGCGCGCGACACGACTCGCGCTGAACAACGGTTCGGGCGAGATGCCGGCCGTAGGCTTTGGCACGCTGTTTCGCGACCTGAGCACAACAACCGAAGCGGTTAAATGCGCACTGGAAGTCGGCTTCCGTCATTTCGATTGCGCCGAACGCTATCGCAATGAGGAGAAGATCGGCGTTGCCTTTGAGCAGGTGTTCGCCGCTGGAAACATCCGTCGGGAAGACGTGTTCATCACCACCAAACTGTGGAACACCAACCACCGTCCCGAGCGGGTCAAACCGGCCTTCGAGGCGAGCTGCCGCCGGTTGCAGGTCGACTACATCGATTGCTACCTGATCCATACGCCGTTCGCCTTTCAGCCAGGTGATGACCAAGATCCACGGGACACACTCGGGCACGTCATCTACGACGGCGGCGTGAGCCTGATTGAAACCTGGCGAGCGCTTGAGAACCTGGTAGATGAAGGCCATTGCAAGTCCATCGGCCTCTCGGACATTACCTTGCCAGCCCTGCAAGAAATTGTCGCGGCGGCGCGGATCAAGCCCGCAGTGGTGCAGATCGAGTCCCATCCCTACTTGCCGGAGTGGGAACTGCTGGAGTTCTGCAAACAGCAGGGCATCATCATCCTCGCCTTCGCCCCGCTCGGCCACGGCATGGAGCCGAGCGTACTGGGAGATCCGGTGATCACTGGCATCGCCAAACGTGTACGCAAGACCCCGGCACAAGTCGCGTTAGCCTGGGCGGTACAGCGCGGCTCCGCGTTTCTGACCACTTCGGCGACACCAAGCCATATTCAGGAAAACTTCGATATCGCCACCTTGCCTCACCGGGCCATGCATGAGATCAAGGAAGACATCACAACCCGAATTCGCTTCAATTCGGTGGTGGAAACCGGCGTCCCCGGTTTCATTCCACACAAGCAGTGACATACGTAAAAGGGGCAGCTCCTGGCGGAGTCGCCCCTTTTCCTGACCTGCAAACCACTGCTCAGGTCCTATAATTTTCGACTCATCCCCTGAGGCGGTAACGATGGATGTTTTCCAGACCATGCGGTGTTTCATTGCGGTCGCCCAGAGCGGCAGCTTCACAGCCGCCGCCGAATTACTCGACACCACCACGACCAACGTTTCCAAGGCCGTCTCCAGCCTCGAAGCCCGACTGCACACGCGCCTGATTAACCGGACCACCCGCCGCCTCGCCCTGACCGAAGCCGGCGTGCGCTACCTCCAACGCTGCGAAAAGATTCTGGATGAGGTACGTGAAGCCGACGAGGAAGCCGGCACGGCACAAACCCTGCCGGTCGGCAGACTGAAAATCCACTCCATGTCGGCCATCGGCAACCATTACGTGATCAACGCCATCGCCCGTTACCGGGAGATTCATCCCACAGTCATGTTCGACCTGACCCTGACCAATCGCCTGCCCGACTTGCTCGAAGAAGGCTACGACATGTCGATCGTGCTGGCCCGGGATCTGCCCGACTCTGGCTTCGTCGCACAGCGACTCGGGGTCACCTACAGCATTCTCTGCGCCTCGCCAGAGTACGTGGCGAAACGCGGGATGCCGGCAACACCCGGCGCACTGTGCGACCACGACTGCCTGAGAATCGTCAACACGGTAATGCCGGTGGAAAGCTGGACTTTCGAGGGGCCCGAAGGCATGGAAACGGTCGCTGTGCCGCTGTCACCCTTGCACATCAACACTGCCGACGGGATGACGATCGCGATAGAAAATGCAATGGGGATTGGCATTCAGCCGATTGCTTCAGCGGTTAAAGGCCTGAAAGCAGGAACATTGATGCGGGTACTGCCGGATTACCACCTGGAAGAGTTCAACCTGTTCGCAATCTACCCGTCGCGAAAATTCGTCGATGCGAAAATCAAGACCTGGCTGGAATTTCTTAAAACCGCCATTCCCCAGCTACTGACGTCAGATGAGGCTATCGCAGGTTCAAAAAAAACGCAGAACCTTTGAGTTGAAAGGTGCCGCCGATATGGAGTGTCGACCCTCCATCGTCCGCGCGGCACTCAACCGTTGGAACAACCGCTGCCCATCACTTGATACTGCAAGATATGCCGCTCGCCGTGAGAGTCTTCATACGTCATTTGCTTCGGCACCGGGCCGCACTGATCACCCGTGTCGGTGATGGAAATCACCCGTTTGATGTCAAGCGTGGTCGAGTAGCTGTAGATTTCGACTGGAGTCTTGCGGGCTTCGACTGCTGCAGAGTCGTCGTCCGCATAAGCATGTGCGCCGATACCACCAAGCACCAGAAGAAGCACTAATTTTGAAAGTTTCATGATGTTCACCGTCTCGTTGAAAGTTCACGTTGTGTTGCCGTGTTTTCACCTCGTGAGCCAGTGTTGTCGCACTGTTTTCTCATGGGCTGGAGACGATGCTAAGGGTTACCCCTCGCTGCAAAAATCGGTTGGTTGGACAAACACTTTGTCCGAGATTCGTATGAATGACCCTGTACCAGCGAGTTCCGCACCTCTATTAGAGCGCGCGGAGGAATCTGGAGGCCAGTAGCGCCTTCGAAGCTATTGCGCACCTGCCTCGGTCAGCCCCGTTTAAAGATTCAGCCCCACCTGCCGACAATCCGACATTCCCGAACGGATTCAGAGAGGTAACCGTGCGCTTTTTCACATCATTCATGTTTGTTTGCGGCGTCGTCAGTCTGGCAGGTTGCGTAACCAACGCGCGCAAGCCCGATAATGATTTAAAGGCTACCCTGGCCCAGCCCCTCGTGCAGGAAAGCATCATGCGCGAAGGCGACTTGCTGAGTTTCCAGTTGCTGCTGCCACAGTCTAATAACACCTTGCGTACCAGCGTGCAGATTGAGGCGGGATGTTCGTCACCGCAACTGCATTTGCTGTACTTGGACGGCGCAAGGCGCGTGTATTCGATGGGCTCTAGTCAGTACAGCCCGGCCCGCGCATTGTCCGCAGACTTGCAGACCACGCTGGCTGCCAACCCGACATTTGTCCAAGCATGCGCACAGACACCGAAAACCGACTGGCGTCTGGTGAAAACCAACGATAGCAATTGGGTGTTGCTCGATCGCAACAGCGTGAGCACGGACAATGGCGAAACCCGCTTCTGGGCGGCCTTCGATAATCCTGCGGTACTCAATGACCTGCCCTACAACGCACCGTATGCGCAGAAGCGCGAACGCTTTGCAGTGTCCTGCGCCACCGGCACCTTCAAGCTGTTGGCAGGTTATGACCTGGATGCGCGCAATCGGGTCAGCGACGGGCGAGTCGACGTCTCACCTACTCCCCAACCCATCGCTGGCAGCAATGCCGATTACCAGGCGCTGTTCGCGCTGGTGTGTGGCAACGGGCAACAGACTGCCCGGCTGGAATCGTTCAAGCCGCGCCTGAAAGCCTCAGCGAAGATCGCGCTGCAATCCGTGCAGCCCGAAGTGCTGACGGCGATTGGACAGCTCAACCTTGGGCAGCCAGTCCACTCATTGAAGTTCGTGCGCACAGGAGGCACAGCCACTTATAAAGGCAAAACCAGCCCGGCTGGCGAAGATCGATTCATCAGCAGCGATGTTCCGAGTGGCCAATTGAACATCACGGCACGCGGGGATGGTTATGAAAGCCAAGAGGTCAGCTGGCGTGGCTTGATCCCTCTGGTGTCCAAAGCAAGCTTCGGTGGAAGCGGTGGCATGGCCCAGAGCAGTGCGCTCAGCCGGTTGAACTTCAGCGGTGACTGGAAAACCCTGCCGATCGGCAAAACGGTCAGTTATACCTACAACAGTGCCACACTCAACAGCATTGTCGGAGCGTATGGTGACACCCCTAAAACCAATCGTTGCAAGGTCGAGCGGGAGCTGAAGGCAAGCGAACTCAACCTCGATCTTTCGGGCAACGCCAAGGCATTGGCCTGCACGGAAGAGTCTGATAAGTATCAACGGGTGGACCACGTCTACTACCTGGCTGACTACGGATACTTTTTTAAGGCTGGCACCGATAAAAACAGTTTCTTCTACAGTGACTATCGCATCGACACGGTGGAATAACAGGTGTTCGCGATTCCAGGTAATATCGCGAATATTGTTGCTACTGCTGGCCCGAATTAGTCGTCGCACAACTCAGAAGTTATGCGACAGTTTTTTCAAAGCCGCTATACCAGTATCAAAGCGCAAGGCCAATCGTAAAAAGTGAACTCACTCATCTTAAACACTGCGCCCCCCCTAAATTCATAAGTTCGTTAGTCATCAGCCATATGACCATGCGAGGGGTGTATTGCCGCTTACCTCACGTAAATTCCCGAGACGCCTCCCCATTAATATGTATGGTTTGAGTGAGGCAGTAGCCACGATTTCTGACTGCGCGAAAAAGATGCCTTCCTCCAGCGCGTTTCTTGAACTTTATTTGCAGTCTGCTCAGACTCATCTCCAGGCCGCGATAGAGACCAGGCTCTCTCCCAATACTACTAATTAGCTCTGCCCTACTGATTACGCGCTCCTCCTTGAGGAGCATGTTCTTTACAATGATGCTCTCAATATTTGTCAAGTGTATTTGATTGGCTCCATCGAACAGGATTCGATTATTTATATCGAGCTTCCAGCATTGAGGGTATTGAAGTGATATCTCTGTAACGTTTGTCATGGTTTTTGATTATAAAATTCATGGATGCAGAGCGACTGCACAGCAGGCTGTTGACTTATTTATAAGTTAGATATTAAGCGCTTACAGTGTAATTAGTTTGTTAAAACTCTTAATAACCCAGATTCAAAAGTTGATGAATAATTTTCAAAAATACCAAGTATACCAATAGATATCCAGCTCATAACTTGTAATAGTCTACCGCTGTTTTGGTAACAATGTGCCGCCCAGCCGACAGCGCATCCGTAGGGGAGGATTCCACCTCGTGGCATTGATGCAGACGGTTATATCCTCACCGTGTCCAACGTCGAGGTGCAGCCACAGTTGCAGGATTTGCTGGCGGACGTTTGCATGACGCTCGCTCGGTCGGAACCTCTGCTGGACGGGATTTATCTTTAAGGCAGCGTCGCTAGAGGCGACGCCGTGCTGCGCGTGTAAGGGTGATTCCCTTCATGGTGAAAAAGGAGCTGCCATACTATTCAGCATGACCAGTGCAACCTTCCGCTTCTACGAGGAGCTCAACGATTTCCTGCCGGCTGAACGGCGGCGGCAGTCCTTCACCTGCGAGTGCGCGCGCGGGGCGACGGTCAAGCATATGATCGAGGCGCTCGGGATACCGCACACCGAGGTCGAGCTGGTGCTGCTCAACGGCGAGTCGGTGGGCTTCGAGCGGGTGATCTTCGACGGTGACCGGCTGGCGGTGTATCCCAAGTTCGAAGCGCTGGACATCAGCCCGCTGCTCAAGGTTCGTGCGCAACCTTTACGGGTGCTGCGCTTCGTCGCTGATGCGCACCTTGGCGGGCTGGCCAACCTGCTGCGCATGAGTGGCTTCGACACCCTCTACGACAATGGCTTCGAGGATGGCGAGATCGCCGAGATCGCTGCGCAGCAAGGGCGCATCGTGCTAACCCGCGACCGCGAACTGCTCAAGCGGCGGATCATCAGCCACGGCTGTTACGTGCATGCCCTGAAACCGTCGCTGCAGTTGCGCGAATTGTACGAGCGCCTCGACCTGGCGCGTAGCGCGCGGCCATTCAGCCTGTGCCTTCATTGCAACCTGCCGCTGCACGAGATCAGCCCGGAACTGGCCCTGGCGCAGGTACCGCCACGCGTTGGCGCCCTCTATTCGCACTTCCTGCGCTGCGACAACTGCCAACGGGTTTACTGGGAGGGTTCGCACTGGCGCAGCATGTGTGCATTGCTGGCACCTCTGCTGGACCGATAGCCGAGCGCATCGGGCCGGCTGCATTGCCAGGGATAACAGGCTGTTGTATCAGGTAGATAACGGCCAAAAGCGGCCAATCAAATGTACCCAGGGAATCTGGTTCGATTCAGAGCCGCGAAGCGGCTACGGCTTGAATGAATTGTCAGGCCGCATCCTCGCGGCACGTGCCATCGGAATGAATAGCCCAATCAAATTTGTAAATTGCGGTGGTGCTCAAGCTACACAGATCAGTTCTCAGAAATGATTGAGTCGTCACCGGATTCAGCAGCCAGCTTCAATCGGTCAGCTTTACTAATGTATTTGGACTTGCTTGGCGGTGCCAATTTGGCACTAGCCTTTTTGGCGTGAGCCTTTAATAACTGCTTTATTTTTTTACGACGATTCATATTTTTCTACTCGGTTTGTAAGCTCTTGAATGATATCAGCTTAAAATATTGGGCCAGAATGGAACACCCCAAAGGTTGCATCCAGCCTTTGGGGTGCAATTCATCAAGCCATCAAGAGCGCCCTACGGAACCTGTGACCGGTAGATTCCCCAGCAATTTGAGCCCGGTACTCTTCACGAAAGCGTCATAGTCCATCGGTCTCTCGATACGGGTTTCAGCGTTGGGTAGTACGTAGGCCCAGGCACGCTTGGACGATGCGTCGTATACCAGTTTGAACAGGCGCGTCGGCACCCAGACCTTGTTTTCGCCGATGGTGGTGTGGCCTGAGTCAAAGAGCGGGCCGGTGAAGACAAAAACATTGCCATCGGCTCGCTTGGCAAACTTTCTGACATCGGACTCGACCTTACTCCAGATCTTCCGGTTATTGGTTGGGTCTTGCGGCACCATGTTCGACAGCGCAAAGGATTGGGCCATTGCATTGGGGTTCGGTGCATCGGCTGCCGGGGATTGATGACCGCGGTCCACGGCCGGATGTTGACTACGGTAGTCGCTCAACTCTGCCCGTCCACTCTTGGGGATGCGTGGGTCCGGGTAAAACTGGTTGGTGCGCTCCTCGCCTTTGGCATCCTGCAGCTGGGCGGCATTAAGGCGTTCGACTACTACCAGCGGCGTCTTGCTGGTTTGCGAGTACAGCACTGCAAAGTTGTCGGAACACAGGGCCAGGGGTTTCATTGTTGCAGGCACAGAGGCCATGTTTATTGGTTTCGCAGCCGGGAACAGATCTGCGCAGCCGTCAAACGATGCCTGTTTCTGTTTGTTTGAATAGAGGCCCAGAGCCGCGTTCTGGCTGACCGAGCCCGAGCGGGATACTTGTTCCTGATGCTGGGCGGGCGGTTTGAGGAGATCCAGCAGACTGCGGGCTTCTGCCCCGGTCGAGAGCAAAACAAGGGCCGACAGCCCAACTGCAATTTTGCGTAGGTGCATGCTTTAAATCTTCGAATAGGATTGAGGGGGTAAAACGTACGACGAGTCCCGATTCACGGAACCCGGTGGAGGCGGTTGCTGATTAAATTGCGGCAAGCATGCTTTCACTGTCCTTGATCAAAATACCGATGCGGATTCGGTCGGTTCCGAGCAGTACGACTGCTGAGGGTCGTTGCGGGATTTATTGACCATCACAAGTCACTTTAGTGCTGAACAGCGTTTACATTCGACTTACCAATGCTCGTCGAAGAAGCGATCGGTAGAGTACGGCCAGAAGCGGACACTATTGGCTCTGTTAAAGTACCTCTCCGAACACAACTCACGGACGGCTTCATGGAACGATTCCATCCTCGTGGCATTGATGCAGACGGTTATATCCTCACCGTGTCCAATGTCGAGGTGCAGCCACAGTTTCAGGATTTGCTGGCGAATGTTTGCATGATGCTCACTCGGTCGGAACCTCTACTGGACGGGATTTATCTTTATGGCAGCGTCGCTAGAGGCGACGCCGTGCTGGGGGTTTCCGACCTAGATCTAACCCTTGTCCTGCACAGCCCTCCTGCGTCGCAGGATCTGGAAATGCTGGAGTCGAAAAGGCACACGCTGGAAAGTCGGCATACCGAAATCATCAAGATCGATTTTGATATCGGTAGTCGTTCTGAAGTATTGGCGGCGGACAATCGATTGAGCTGGGGGTATTGGCTCAAGCATCACTGTCGTTGCTTATGGGGGAATGATCTGACCAAGCGCTTCGACCGGTTCAAGCCGTCGTGTGATATCGCCATTGCCGTAAATGGTGACTTCGAATCCGTACTGACCCGGTATGCCGATCTTATCGATCAGGCGGCGACACCGACGCAATCGCTACGCTTGCAACGCGAAGCCTCGCGCAAACTCATCCGGTCAACTCAAGTACTTCGCTCTGAACAGGACTTGATGTGGCCGCAAACACTGGAAGAACATGTCGAGCTGTTTGTTCAGCATTACCCGTGTATGAGAATGCAGATCTCTTTTTTCTTGTCCCAGGCAAGGAACCCGTACGCTAAGCCAAAAGAGTTTACGACTCAGCTGCATAGTTTTTTGACCTGGATGGCTTCAGAAACCGGTTGAATCCACAGTCGATAGCAGCCATTCCCCAAACCCCACCCTCCCATCTAAAGTAGCGCGATCAAAAACCGGGGAAAGATGAACATGGATGGGTTTTACCAAGGTAGCTGCCTATGCGGCGCGGTGAAGTATCAGGTATCAACGAAGCTGAAAGCCGTCACCCATTGCCATTGCAGCCAATGCCGAAAGGGGCATGGTGCAGCCTTCGCGACGTATGCCAGCGCTCCCAGGTCAGCGGTTTCGATCATGACTAGCGCAGAGACGCTCAAGGGTTATCAGTCGTCCGAAGGCGTAACACGACAGTTCTGCTCCAACTGTGGCTCCTCGCTGTTCTGGTCTGATTCGAAAGGACCGTTCCCGGATTGGATTTCGGTCGCGATAGGTACGCTGGATACGCCATTACTGGCTAAAAAGCAGAAACATGCCTGTGTATCCTCGAAAGCGTCCTGGTACGAAATACAAGATCCGCGATAAACCCGGCCGAGGACAGCAAGCCCGGGGTGTAGACATCGCGCTCAACGGCAAAAACCCCATGGGCAAACCCGATCATAGCGCTCTATGATTGAACCCCATGACGACCTCTCTTCCGATCCGCCAACCCTGCCCGCCCGGAGCCTGCATCTGCGAGCGTGAGCCTTTGCTGGAAACCCCCGGCGCGGATTTGCGCATCCTGAGCCTGACCCGGTCGGAGGAAAAGCGTCTGGTCGAGCGCCTGGAAAACCTTCAGAGCCTCGGCGACCTGGAGCGTCTGCAACGGCGGATGTATGAGCAGTTGGGTCTGCGCGTGGAGATCGTTCCGGGCTTCAATGAAGTGCGCACCATGCGCGGCATCAACATCACCCTCGGCGAATTGCCGGGTCTGTGCCGCAAAACCCGTCAGTCGATTCCGGCGGCGATTCGTCGAGGGCTGGAGAAGCGCCCGGAGATTGCCTACGAGCTGCTCAATGCCAACGACTTGTTGCGCGATGCCTGATGGTTTGCACTGTTATCCCGATATGTTCATTTCAACTGCCTGAAAAAGGATCAGCGGTCACACGCAAAACGCGGGCCGCTGCTATGCCTTTTCATGGGAGAAAGGGTTTCAGGCCAGCCAGGATGGAGCTGGAAACACAAACGTGACCGTGGCCCCGGCGCCAGCCAGGTGCGCGAAGATAAAGGTGCCAATCCGTAGCAGGAGATGGCAAATGTTATTCATCGTCCGTTGGTCCATCAGTCCGCAACATCGTAACAGCGCAATCGAACGTTTTCTCAAGACCGGTGGCGCGCCACCCGCAGGCGTCAACATGCTGGGGCGCTGGCATGCCGTCGGTGGCTCGAGTGGTTTTGGCATTGCAGAAGCCGATGATCCGGTGTTGATTCAGAAGTGGGTGCTGGAATGGAGTGACCTCATGAGCATGGAAGTCCACGCCGCATTGACCGATGAACAAGCGGCGCCGCTGCTGGCTGCCGCGCTCGGCAAGCGATAGTCGTCAAGGCGGCGAGCGCCCTCGCCGCCTTCCTTCTGATTCACTATTTTTTCATCCCGACCCGCCGACGCATTTCGGCAGTAATCGTCTGTCGGGTTTTCTTCAGGTCGGCCCAGGGTTCGTCACCGATTTCGGCCAGGCGCTCATGAGCGTTGTGCACGTTCCATTGATTGCCGCCCTTGAGCTCCGCCACCTCTTCCCGAAATATCGGCACGGACACCGGCAGACCCTCGCGGGTGCGCACGGCGTAGGCGCAAATAGTGGTGGCGCCCAGACCGTTGCGCAGGTAGTCGATGAAGATACGCCCTACACGGTTTTTCGGTCCGGACACCGCAGAAAAGCGATCCGGCAGTAATTTGGCCATGTGGCTGACGATTGCGTGGCTGAAGTCCTTGACCTCGTCCCAACCTTGTTTGCGGGTCAGCGGTACCACCAGGTGAATCCCCTTGCCGCCGCTGGTTTTGAGAAACGCCTTGAGCCCCAGCTCATCCAGCACTGTGAGCGTTAGCTGGGTCGCTTCGATCATGCTTTTCCAGGGCAGCGCCGGATCCGGGTCGAGATCGAGGACAAAGCGATCAGGTTTATCCAGATCGACTGACGTGGCATTCCAGGTGTGCAGTTCCACCGTGCTCATCTGCACCGCCCCGATCAGCGCTTTGGCGTTGTTGATGATCATCACCGGTTGGCCCGTCAGTTCTTTGTCCAGGGTAACAATCCCCGGAATGGCCAGGCGTTCGGCGTTCTTCTGAAAGAACAGTTCGCCGGCGATGCCGTCCGGCGCGCGCACCAGCGCCACCGGCCGGTCCTTGAGTTGCGGCAAAACCCATTCGGCGACGCTGGCGTAGTACTCCGCCAGTTGCATCTTGGTGGTGCCGCTGCTGGCGTCGATCACCCGGTCCGGGTGCGTGATGCGCACCTTGCCGCTGGCCAGGCCGATCTGCGACGGCGCGACAGTCGACTGGGCAGCTTTTGGATCGGCGGTATCAGATATCTCAGCGGCGGATTTCTTCTTCGCTGTGGATTTTGCTGCGGCGGTTTTCGAGGCTGATGTTTTCGAGGCTGAAGTGTTCACGGTTTTCGGCAGCTCCTCGGTAATTTCTTTGGCAGGCTTGTCATCACGCAAACCATGGAACACGGCGTGGCGCACCGAGCCGTCCTTGGTCATTTCGGCGAAAGCCACTTCTGCCAACAGTGCGGGTTTGAGCCAATGCACCCCCTTGGCTTCAAAACCGCTAGGCGGATTGACCACCGACGGCTTTTTCGTCTGCAGCGGTTTCAACTGTTCGTAAATACGCTTGAGAGTCGCCTCGTTGAACCCGGTGCCAACCTTGCCGGCATAACGCAACTCACCGCTGTCGCGGTCATGCAATCCCAGTAGCAACGCACCGAAGGCACTGCGTGCGCCTTTGGGGTCAGTGAAGCCGACGACGACGAATTCCTGCCGATGCTTGCACTTGAGTTTGATCCAGTCACTGGTGCGCCGAGACACGTAAGGCGAGCCCAGGCGTTTGCCGATCAACCCTTCCATCTGCATTTCGCAGGCGCTGTTGAGCAAGGCCTCCGGGGATTCGCCGAAGGCGTCGGAGAATCGCAACAGCGGGTTTTCATAGGGTTTGAGCACGGTCGCCAGCGCGGCCCTGCGCTCCTCGACGGGCACTTCGCGCAGGTCCACGCCGTTGAGGTAGGGCAAGTCGAACAGGTAGTAAACGATGCTGCCACTTCGGCCGGAATCGAACGCGTTTTGCAGCGCCTGAAAATCCGGAACGCCTTGCTCGTTGGCGACCACCATTTCGCCGTCGAGCCAGGCCGACTCCAGCCCCAGCGCTGCCAGTGCCTCGGCTTGCCCGGGCAATTTGTGGGTCCAGTCGTGACCATTGCGGGTGAAGAGTTTGATCTCGTCGTGGTCGATACGCGCCATGACCCGGTAGCCGTCGAACTTGATCTCATAGCTCCATTCGCCGCTCGGCGCGGATTCGACCAGCGTCGCCAATTCGGGTTTGAGCAGCTCGGGCAGCTTGGCTTTGCGCGCGCCCGTCAGTTGTGCCGACTTTTCCTTACGCGCCTTGGCCGGGGCTTTTTTGATCGGTTTTGGCTTTTCAGCACCGTGCTTTTTTTCCATGATGGTGCGGTCGCTGAGCACGCTGTCAGGCTCGGCGGCGACCACGTCATATTCGCTGTCGGGTCTGGCGGCGCTGTCCTGATGTTTGATCAGAAACCACTGCTCCTGCTTGCCCGGCATGTGTGTGCGCACGAGGTTCCACAGGCCGCCAAGCTTTTCTCCTTTCAGCTCGAATTTCAGCCGGCCCTTGGTGTACGCCTTGGCCGGATCGTCTTGGGGAATCCACACTCCGCGGTCCCAGACGATCACATCGCCGGCGCCGTAATGCCCTTCGGGAATGGTGCCCTCGAACGTGGCGTAATCCAGCGGATGGTCTTCGACGTGGATGGCCAGGCGTTTGACCTTGGGGTCCAGCGACGGCCCTTTCGGCACGGCCCAACTTTTCAGCGCGCCATCGAGTTCCAGGCGAAAGTCATAGTGCAGGTGTGAGGCGTCATGCTTCTGAATGCAGAATTGCAACGCATGATCCTTCGCCGTTTTTTTGCCCGAGCGTTTGGCGGCGGCCGGTTCCGAGGTCGCCGAGAAATCGCGCATGCGGTTGTAATCGTCCAGGTTCTTGTTCATGGCTGATGCTCGTTGCCGAACGCTGAGTGGGCAGGTTCTACATCAGCAGAGCGACAGGCCCGGAAGAAAATTCCATCGCCGTTGAAATTGCCCGGACAGACGGACCGGTGTTACGGCAACAACGTTGACCGGCGCGGGCGTTTTCCCGGCTTCTATCCATGCTTACAAGAACATCAGCCCTAACGCGAAAATGATCGCCGTGGTTTCCGCTCCACGCGGCGGTCAGTTCTTTGCGGCGTTGGGTCAGCTCAAAGTGCCCGAAGACCTGCCTCGGATACTGGAGATATCTGAAGGCTTCGGCGTTACGTTTCTGCTGACGAAATCACCAGAACACACGTAGGAGCTGCCGCAGGCTGCGATCTTTTGATCTTTGGCATATTCAAAACCGCTGAAAATCAAAAGATCGCAGACTTCGCCAGCTCCTACAGGTGAATGCTCAGGCAGCACCGCCCTTGGCCTGCTGCTCCAGATGCACCTGCAACTCTGGATCGATCTTCAACGCGGCAGCCAATTCATCCAGATAGTTGCGTTCAGCGTCCTGCTGATCGTCCACCAACATCACGCTGGCAAGGTACATCTCGGCGGCCATGCCCGGATCCTGGGCGGACTGCGCCACATCGGCGGCATCCAGCGGCCGGGCGACTTCGTCATCGAGCCATTGCTGCAGTTGCGGATCGTCGGTGTGGCGGCCGATTTCGGTGCTGATCATATGTTTCTCGGCGTCATCGATGCGGCCATCAGCCTTGGCGGCGGCGATCAAGGCGCGAAGGATAGCGTGGCTGTGGTCTTCGATTTCCGGGCCAGACAACAGGTCAACGGTGCGCGGTGCCTGTTGCGGTGCCGAGGCCTGGCTGCGTTGCCAGGCCTGATACGCCTGGAACGCCATCATCCCCAAAGAAGCCAACGCCGCGTAATTGGTGCCGCCCGAGCGCGTTTGCGTCGAACCACCCATGGGTGAACCGCCGCCCAGCAAACCACCGAGTAAACCACCCAAGCCTCCGCCGCCCGCCCCGCGCCCTAACAAACCACCAAGCAACCCGCCAAGATCGCCCAAACCTCCTTGAGCTGACGCCCCACCGCCACCTTGTTGCGACTGCGAGCCCTGGCCGGCCCGCAGTAATTGCTCAAGCAAATCACTGGTGTTCATGACGACGTCCTCATCAATGGGCAGAAAATCAGTCAGGCAACGATAGTCCTCACCCGACATTCCGCCAACTCCGTCTGGCTGACGTCATGGGTGCAGCCCTTGCCCTTCACACTCCTGACAGAAACTGACACCGCCTCCTTTTATGCTGCGCCCACCTTGAATGGAGCAGCCCTATGATCACTCCCCGTTATATTTTGCTTTTCGTGGAAAACCCCGCCGTCAGCGCGCGGTTCTATGAGTTTCTGCTGGAGCGCAAGCCCGTGGAAGAGTCGCCGACCTTCGCGCTATTTGTTCTGGAGGGCGGCTACAAACTGGGGCTCTGGTCACGGCATACCGCCGAACCGGCAGCGCAGGCGACGGGCGGCGGGACCGAGCTGGCGTTCCCGGTAGAGTCCGCCGAGCAGGTCGATGCGCTGTTTGCCGATTGGAGCGCGCTCGGTCTGACCATGGCGCAAGCACCGACAGAGCTGGACTTCGGTCGCACCTTCGTCGCGCTTGACCCGGATAACCATCGGCTGCGCGTGTTCCACCCCTCGCTGAGCTGACGCCCGTCTCGTGTCGTGCTCAATACGTGCCCCGGATATTTCCGGGGTATTTTTTTGCGTGGAGGCTAAGATTCAAAGGTGGTGAACCTTATTCCCGAAAATCCGGTCGATACCTGCAACCCGACCCGGTTTGCCGACGCCCTCAACAAGAGGGTGATAATTGGCTTGCTTCACTTTCTGGAGAACGCCCCCGTGATATCCACTGTACACATTGCCAGGCTCAAAGCATGGGGCGCCCATGGTTTTACCGCCACTGGCGTGGTCACAGCCTTCCTCGCGACCCTCGCCTTGTTGGAGAACCAGCCCACCAATTGCCTGCTGTGGCTGGGCGTGGCGCTGATCGTCGACGGTCTGGACGGCGCGCTGGCACGCAAGGTGAATGTGCAGTCGGTGCTACCGAGCTTCGACGGTTCGATCCTCGACCTGGTGATCGACTACCTGACGTATGTGTTTATCCCGGCACTGTTCATCTACCGCTACATCCCGTTGCCGGACTACACCCTGCTGCTGACCGTGTCGCTGATTCTGGTGTCATCGCTGTTTTGTTTCTGCAACGTCAATATGAAGAGCAAAGACAACTACTTTCAGGGCTTCCCCGCCGCGTGGAACGTGGTTGCGCTGTGCCTGTACATCATCGACCCGTCGCCGTGGATCACCTTGATCGCCGTCATCGGCCTGGCGCTGCTGACCGTGACCCGAATGAAGTTTCTTCACCCGTTCCGCGTACGGCGATTCATGCCGATCAACATTGCCGTGACGGCCGTCTGGCTGCTGTGCAGCTTGTCGCTGGTGGTCAACCACCCGGTTATCAATCCGCTGGTGATGGGCTTGTGGCTGCTGATGTCGGCGTACTTCCTGGGGATCTGCTTCTGGCGCACGGCGCTGGAGTGGTTCGACAGCTCGCGGCTCAAATAGGCACTGCGATCATGCCCATCCACATCGTCCAACTCGGCTCACCCCGCACCGCGAATGAAGGGCTGCGCCTGGGCACGGTACGCCGTCCGCCTCGGGGCGTACCAAAGGCCGAATTTGCCAGCCGGGATTTTTACGATGTGTGGCAACCGCTGCTGTCCCCCAGCCCCGAGTTGGTCGCCGAAGCCAAAGCGGCTGAAGATGCCAAAGCCTGGAGCTCCTTCAAGCGCAAATTCAAGGCCGAGATGAACCATCCCGCGCCCAGCCAGATGCTCGACCTGCTGGCCGCCCTCTCCCATCAAACATCGCTGGCCGTAGGATGTTATTGCGAGGAAGAGGCACACTGCCACCGTTCCGTATTACGGGAATTGCTGGAGGCACGGGGCGCGAAGGTTGTTTAAATAAAATGAACAGCACAAATCCCCTGTGGGAGCGGGCTTGCTCGCGAAGGCGGTCTTCCCGTTGATAGAAATGTTGCCTGATACTCCGCCTTCGCGAGCAAGCCCGCTCCCNNGGGAGCGGGCTTGCTCGCGAAGGCGGAGTATCAGGCAACATTTCTATCAACGGGAAGACCGCCTTCGCGAGCAAGCCCGCTCCCACAGGGGATTTGTGCTGTTCATTTTATTTAAACAACCTTCGCGCCCCGTGCCTCCAGCAATTCCCGTAATACGGAACGGTGGCAGTGTGCCTCTTCCTCGCAATAACATCCTACGGCCAGCGATGTTTGATGGGAGAGGGCGGCCAGCAGGTCGAGCATCTGGCTGGGCGCGGGATGGTTCATCTCGGCCTTGAATTTGCGCTTGAAGGAGCTCCAGGCTTTGGCATCTTCAGCCGCTTTGGCTTCGGCGACCAACTCGGGGCTGGGGGACAGCAGCGGTTGCCACACATCGTAAAAATCCCGGCTGGCAAATTCGGCCTTTGGTACGCCCCGAGGCGGACGGCGTACCGTGCCCAGGCGCAGCCCTTCATTCGCGGTGCGGGGTGAGCCGAGTTGGACGATGTGGATGGGCATGATCGCAGTGCCTATTTGAGCCGCGAGCTGTCGAACCACTCCAGCGCCGTGCGCCAGAAGCAGATCCCCAGGAAGTACGCCGACATCAGCAGCCACAAGCCCATCACCAGCGGATTGATAACCGGGTGGTTGACCACCAGCGACAAGCTGCACAGCAGCCAGACGGCCGTCACGGCAATGTTGATCGGCATGAATCGCCGTACGCGGAACGGGTGAAGAAACTTCATTCGGGTCACGGTCAGCAGCGCCAGGCCGATGACGGCGATCAAGGTGATCCACGGCGACGGGTCGATGATGTACAGGCACAGCGCAACCACGTTCCACGCGGCGGGGAAGCCCTGAAAGTAGTTGTCTTTGCTCTTCATATTGACGTTGCAGAAACAAAACAGCGATGACACCAGAATCAGCGACACGGTCAGCAGCAGGGTGTAGTCCGGCAACGGGATGTAGCGGTAGATGAACAGTGCCGGGATAAACACATACGTCAGGTAGTCGATCACCAGGTCGAGGATCGAACCGTCGAAGCTCGGTAGCACCGACTGCACATTCACCTTGCGTGCCAGCGCGCCGTCCAGACCGTCGACGATCAGCGCCACGCCCAGCCACAGCAGGCAATTGGTGGGCTGGTTCTCCAACAAGGCGAGGGTCGCGAGGAAGGCTGTGACCACGCCAGTGGCGGTAAAACCATGGGCGCCCCATGCTTTGAGCCTGGCAATGTGTACAGTGGATATCACGGGGGCGTTCTCCAGAAAGTGAAGCAAGCCAATTATCACCCTCTTGTTGAGGGCGTCGGCAAACCGGGTCGGGTTGCAGGTATCGACCGGATTTTCGGGAATAAGGTTCACCACCTTTGAATCTTAGCCTCCACGCAAAAAAATACCCCGGAAATATCCGGGGCACGTATTGAGCACGACACGAGACGGGCGTCAGCTCAGCGAGGGGTGGAACACGCGCAGCCGATGGTTATCCGGGTCAAGCGCGACGAAGGTGCGACCGAAGTCCAGCTCTGTCGGTGCTTGCGCCATGGTCAGACCGAGCGCGCTCCAATCGGCAAACAGCGCATCGACCTGCTCGGCGGACTCTACCGGGAACGCCAGCTCGGTCCCGCCGCCCGTCGCCTGCGCTGCCGGTTCGGCGGTATGCCGTGACCAGAGCCCCAGTTTGTAGCCGCCCTCCAGAACAAATAGCGCGAAGGTCGGCGACTCTTCCACGGGCTTGCGCTCCAGCAGAAACTCATAGAACCGCGCGCTGACGGCGGGGTTTTCCACGAAAAGCAAAATATAACGGGGAGTGATCATAGGGCTGCTCCATTCAAGGTGGGCGCAGCATAAAAGGAGGCGGTGTCAGTTTCTGTCAGGAGTGTGAAGGGCAAGGGCTGCACCCATGACGTCAGCCAGACGGAGTTGGCGGAATGTCGGGTGAGGACTATCGTTGCCTGACTGATTTTCTGCCCATTGATGAGGACGTCGTCATGAACACCAGTGATTTGCTTGAGCAATTACTGCGGGCCGGCCAGGGCTCGCAGTCGCAACAAGGTGGCGGTGGGGCGTCAGCTCAAGGAGGTTTGGGCGATCTTGGCGGGTTGCTTGGTGGTTTGTTAGGGCGCGGGGCGGGCGGCGGAGGCTTGGGTGGTTTACTCGGTGGTTTGCTGGGCGGCGGTTCACCCATGGGTGGTTCGACGCAAACGCGCTCGGGCGGCACCAATTACGCGGCGTTGGCTTCTTTGGGGATGATGGCGTTCCAGGCGTATCAGGCCTGGCAACGCAGCCAGGCCTCGGCACCGCAACAGGCACCGCGCACCGTTGACCTGTTGTCTGGCCCGGAAATCGAAGACCACAGCCACGCTATCCTTCGCGCCTTGATCGCCGCCGCCAAGGCTGATGGCCGCATCGATGACGCCGAGAAACATATGATCAGCACCGAAATCGGCCGCCACACCGACGATCCGCAACTGCAGCAATGGCTCGATGACGAAGTCGCCCGGCCGCTGGATGCCGCCGATGTGGCGCAGTCCGCCCAGGATCCGGGCATGGCCGCCGAGATGTACCTTGCCAGCGTGATGTTGGTGGACGATCAGCAGGACGCTGAACGCAACTATCTGGATGAATTGGCTGCCGCGTTGAAGATCGATCCAGAGTTGCAGGTGCATCTGGAGCAGCAGGCCAAGGGCGGTGCTGCCTGAGCATTCACCTGTAGGAGCTGGCGAAGTCTGCGATCTTTTGATTTTCAGCGGTTTTGAATATGCCAAAGATCAAAAGATCGCAGCCTGCGGCAGCTCCTACGTGTGTTCTGGTGATTTCGTCAGCAGAAACGTAACGCCGAAGCCTTCAGATATCTCCAGTATCCGAGGCAGGTCTTCGGGCACTTTGAGCTGACCCAACGCCGCAAAGAACTGACCGCCGCGTGGAGCGGAAACCACGGCGATCATTTTCGCGTTAGGGCTGATGTTCTTGTAAGCATGGATAGAAGCCGGGAAAACGCCCGCGCCGGTCAACGTTGTTGCCGTAACACCGGTCCGTCTGTCCGGGCAATTTCAACGGCGATGGAATTTTCTTCCGGGCCTGTCGCTCTGCTGATGTAGAACCTGCCCACTCAGCGTTCGGCAACGAGCATCAGCCATGAACAAGAACCTGGACGATTACAACCGCATGCGCGATTTCTCGGCGACCTCGGAACCGGCCGCCGCCAAACGCTCGGGCAAAAAAACGGCGAAGGATCATGCGTTGCAATTCTGCATTCAGAAGCATGACGCCTCACACCTGCACTATGACTTTCGCCTGGAACTCGATGGCGCGCTGAAAAGTTGGGCCGTGCCGAAAGGGCCGTCGCTGGACCCCAAGGTCAAACGCCTGGCCATCCACGTCGAAGACCATCCGCTGGATTACGCCACGTTCGAGGGCACCATTCCCGAAGGGCATTACGGCGCCGGCGATGTGATCGTCTGGGACCGCGGAGTGTGGATTCCCCAAGACGATCCGGCCAAGGCGTACACCAAGGGCCGGCTGAAATTCGAGCTGAAAGGAGAAAAGCTTGGCGGCCTGTGGAACCTCGTGCGCACACACATGCCGGGCAAGCAGGAGCAGTGGTTTCTGATCAAACATCAGGACAGCGCCGCCAGACCCGACAGCGAATATGACGTGGTCGCCGCCGAGCCTGACAGCGTGCTCAGCGACCGCACCATCATGGAAAAAAAGCACGGTGCTGAAAAGCCAAAACCGATCAAAAAAGCCCCGGCCAAGGCGCGTAAGGAAAAGTCGGCACAACTGACGGGCGCGCGCAAAGCCAAGCTGCCCGAGCTGCTCAAACCCGAATTGGCGACGCTGGTCGAATCCGCGCCGAGCGGCGAATGGAGCTATGAGATCAAGTTCGACGGCTACCGGGTCATGGCGCGTATCGACCACGACGAGATCAAACTCTTCACCCGCAATGGTCACGACTGGACCCACAAATTGCCCGGGCAAGCCGAGGCACTGGCAGCGCTGGGGCTGGAGTCGGCCTGGCTCGACGGCGAAATGGTGGTCGCCAACGAGCAAGGCGTTCCGGATTTTCAGGCGCTGCAAAACGCGTTCGATTCCGGCCGAAGTGGCAGCATCGTTTACTACCTGTTCGACTTGCCCTACCTCAACGGCGTGGACCTGCGCGAAGTGCCCGTCGAGGAGCGCAGGGCCGCGCTGGCGACCGTGCTCAAACCCTATGAAAACCCGCTGTTGCGATTCTCCGACGCCTTCGGCGAATCCCCGGAGGCCTTGCTCAACAGCGCCTGCGAAATGCAGATGGAAGGGTTGATCGGCAAACGCCTGGGCTCGCCTTACGTGTCTCGGCGCACCAGTGACTGGATCAAACTCAAGTGCAAGCATCGGCAGGAATTCGTCGTCGTCGGCTTCACTGACCCCAAAGGCGCACGCAGTGCCTTCGGTGCGTTGCTACTGGGATTGCATGACCGCGACAGCGGTGAGTTGCGTTATGCCGGCAAGGTTGGCACCGGGTTCAACGAGGCGACTCTCAAGCGTATTTACGAACAGTTGAAACCGCTGCAGACGAAAAAGCCGTCGGTGGTCAATCCGCCTAGCGGTTTTGAAGCCAAGGGGGTGCATTGGCTCAAACCCGCACTGTTGGCAGAAGTGGCTTTCGCCGAAATGACCAAGGACGGCTCGGTGCGCCACGCCGTGTTCCATGGTTTGCGTGATGACAAGCCTGCCAAAGAAATTACCGAGGAGCTGCCGAAAACCGTGAACACTTCAGCCTCGAAAACATCAGCCTCGAAAACCGCCGCAGCAAAATCCACAGCGAAGAAGAAATCCGCCGCTGAGATATCTGATACCGCCGATCCAAAAGCTGCCCAGTCGACTGTCGCGCCGTCGCAGATCGGCCTGGCCAGCGGCAAGGTGCGCATCACGCACCCGGACCGGGTGATCGACGCCAGCAGCGGCACCACCAAGATGCAACTGGCGGAGTACTACGCCAGCGTCGCCGAATGGGTTTTGCCGCAACTCAAGGACCGGCCGGTGGCGCTGGTGCGCGCGCCGGACGGCATCGCCGGCGAACTGTTCTTTCAGAAGAACGCCGAACGCCTGGCCATTCCGGGGATTGTTACCCTGGACAAAGAACTGACGGGCCAACCGGTGATGATCATCAACAACGCCAAAGCGCTGATCGGGGCGGTGCAGATGAGCACGGTGGAACTGCACACCTGGAATGCCACGTCAGTCGATCTGGATAAACCTGATCGCTTTGTCCTCGATCTCGACCCGGATCCGGCGCTGCCCTGGAAAAGCATGATCGAAGCGACCCAGCTAACGCTCACAGTGCTGGATGAGCTGGGGCTCAAGGCGTTTCTCAAAACCAGCGGCGGCAAGGGGATTCACCTGGTGGTACCGCTGACCCGCAAACAAGGTTGGGACGAGGTCAAGGACTTCAGCCACGCAATCGTCAGCCACATGGCCAAATTACTGCCGGATCGCTTTTCTGCGGTGTCCGGACCGAAAAACCGTGTAGGGCGTATCTTCATCGACTACCTGCGCAACGGTCTGGGCGCCACCACTATTTGCGCCTACGCCGTGCGCACCCGCGAGGGTCTGCCGGTGTCCGTGCCGATATTTCGGGAAGAGGTGGCGGAGCTCAAGGGCGGCAATCAATGGAACGTGCACAACGCTCATGAGCGCCTGGCCGAAATCGGTGACGAACCCTGGGCCGACCTGAAGAAAACCCGACAGACGATTACTGCCGAAATGCGTCGGCGGGTCGGGATGAAAAAATAGTGAATCAGAAGGAAGGCGGCGAGGGCGCTCGCCGCCTTGACGACTATCGCTTGCCGAGCGCGGCAGCCAGCAGCGGCGCCGCTTGTTCATCGGTCAATGCGGCGTGGACTTCCATGCTCATGAGGTCACTCCATTCCAGCACCCACTTCTGAATCAACACCGGATCATCGGCTTCTGCAATGCCAAAACCACTCGAGCCACCGACGGCATGCCAGCGCCCCAGCATGTTGACGCCTGCGGGTGGCGCGCCACCGGTCTTGAGAAAACGTTCGATTGCGCTGTTACGATGTTGCGGACTGATGGACCAACGGACGATGAATAACATTTGCCATCTCCTGCTACGGATTGGCACCTTTATCTTCGCGCACCTGGCTGGCGCCGGGGCCACGGTCACGTTTGTGTTTCCAGCTCCATCCTGGCTGGCCTGAAACCCTTTCTCCCATGAAAAGGCATAGCAGCGGCCCGCGTTTTGCGTGTGACCGCTGATCCTTTTTCAGGCAGTTGAAATGAACATATCGGGATAACAGTGCAAACCATCAGGCATCGCGCAACAAGTCGTTGGCATTGAGCAGCTCGTAGGCAATCTCCGGGCGCTTCTCCAGCCCTCGACGAATCGCCGCCGGAATCGACTGACGGGTTTTGCGGCACAGACCCGGCAATTCGCCGAGGGTGATGTTGATGCCGCGCATGGTGCGCACTTCATTGAAGCCCGGAACGATCTCCACGCGCAGACCCAACTGCTCATACATCCGCCGTTGCAGACGCTCCAGGTCGCCGAGGCTCTGAAGGTTTTCCAGGCGCTCGACCAGACGCTTTTCCTCCGACCGGGTCAGGCTCAGGATGCGCAAATCCGCGCCGGGGGTTTCCAGCAAAGGCTCACGCTCGCAGATGCAGGCTCCGGGCGGGCAGGGTTGGCGGATCGGAAGAGAGGTCGTCATGGGGTTCAATCATAGAGCGCTATGATCGGGTTTGCCCATGGGGTTTTTGCCGTTGAGCGCGATGTCTACACCCCGGGCTTGCTGTCCTCGGCCGGGTTTATCGCGGATCTTGTATTTCGTACCAGGACGCTTTCGAGGATACACAGGCATGTTTCTGCTTTTTAGCCAGTAATGGCGTATCCAGCGTACCTATCGCGACCGAAATCCAATCCGGGAACGGTCCTTTCGAATCAGACCAGAACAGCGAGGAGCCACAGTTGGAGCAGAACTGTCGTGTTACGCCTTCGGACGACTGATAACCCTTGAGCGTCTCTGCGCTAGTCATGATCGAAACCGCTGACCTGGGAGCGCTGGCATACGTCGCGAAGGCTGCACCATGCCCCTTTCGGCATTGGCTGCAATGGCAATGGGTGACGGCTTTCAGCTTCGTTGATACCTGATACTTCACCGCGCCGCATAGGCAGCTACCTTGGTAAAACCCATCCATGTTCATCTTTCCCCGGTTTTTGATCGCGCTACTTTAGATGGGAGGGTGGGGTTTGGGGAATGGCTGCTATCGACTGTGGATTCAACCGGTTTCTGAAGCCATCCAGGTCAAAAAACTATGCAGCTGAGTCGTAAACTCTTTTGGCTTAGCGTACGGGTTCCTTGCCTGGGACAAGAAAAAAGAGATCTGCATTCTCATACACGGGTAATGCTGAACAAACAGCTCGACATGTTCTTCCAGTGTTTGCGGCCACATCAAGTCCTGTTCAGAGCGAAGTACTTGAGTTGACCGGATGAGTTTGCGCGAGGCTTCGCGTTGCAAGCGTAGCGATTGCGTCGGTGTCGCCGCCTGATCGATAAGATCGGCATACCGGGTCAGTACGGATTCGAAGTCACCATTTACGGCAATGGCGATATCACACGACGGCTTGAACCGGTCGAAGCGCTTGGTCAGATCATTCCCCCATAAGCAACGACAGTGATGCTTGAGCCAATACCCCCAGCTCAATCGATTGTCCGCCGCCAATACTTCAGAACGACTACCGATATCAAAATCGATCTTGATGATTTCGGTATGCCGACTTTCCAGCGTGTGCCTTTTCGACTCCAGCATTTCCAGATCCTGCGACGCAGGAGGGCTGTGCAGGACAAGGGTTAGATCTAGGTCGGAAACCCCCAGCACGGCGTCGCCTCTAGCGACGCTGCCATAAAGATAAATCCCGTCCAGTAGAGGTTCCGACCGAGTGAGCATCATGCAAACATTCGCCAGCAAATCCTGAAACTGTGGCTGCACCTCGACATTGGACACGGTGAGGATATAACCGTCTGCATCAATGCCACGAGGATGGAATCGTTCCATGAAGCCGTCCGTGAGTTGTGTTCGGAGAGGTACTTTAACAGAGCCAATAGTGTCCGCTTCTGGCCGTACTCTACCGATCGCTTCTTCGACGAGCATTGGTAAGTCGAATGTAAACGCTGTTCAGCACTAAAGTGACTTGTGATGGTCAATAAATCCCGCAACGACCCTCAGCAGTCGTACTGCTCGGAACCGACCGAATCCGCATCGGTATTTTGATCAAGGACAGTGAAAGCATGCTTGCCGCAATTTAATCAGCAACCGCCTCCACCGGGTTCCGTGAATCGGGACTCGTCGTACGTTTTACCCCCTCAATCCTATTCGAAGATTTAAAGCATGCACCTACGCAAAATTGCAGTTGGGCTGTCGGCCCTTGTTTTGCTCTCGACCGGGGCAGAAGCCCGCAGTCTGCTGGATCTCCTCAAACCGCCCGCCCAGCATCAGGAACAAGTATCCCGCTCGGGCTCGGTCAGCCAGAACGCGGCTCTGGGCCTCTATTCAAACAAACAGAAACAGGCATCGTTTGACGGCTGCGCAGATCTGTTCCCGGCTGCGAAACCAATAAACATGGCCTCTGTGCCTGCAACAATGAAACCCCTGGCCCTGTGTTCCGACAACTTTGCAGTGCTGTACTCGCAAACCAGCAAGACGCCGCTGGTAGTAGTCGAACGCCTTAATGCCGCCCAGCTGCAGGATGCCAAAGGCGAGGAGCGCACCAACCAGTTTTACCCGGACCCACGCATCCCCAAGAGTGGACGGGCAGAGTTGAGCGACTACCGTAGTCAACATCCGGCCGTGGACCGCGGTCATCAATCCCCGGCAGCCGATGCACCGAACCCCAATGCAATGGCCCAATCCTTTGCGCTGTCGAACATGGTGCCGCAAGACCCAACCAATAACCGGAAGATCTGGAGTAAGGTCGAGTCCGATGTCAGAAAGTTTGCCAAGCGAGCCGATGGCAATGTTTTTGTCTTCACCGGCCCGCTCTTTGACTCAGGCCACACCACCATCGGCGAAAACAAGGTCTGGGTGCCGACGCGCCTGTTCAAACTGGTATACGACGCATCGTCCAAGCGTGCCTGGGCCTACGTACTACCCAACGCTGAAACCCGTATCGAGAGACCGATGGACTATGACGCTTTCGTGAAGAGTACCGGGCTCAAATTGCTGGGGAATCTACCGGTCACAGGTTCCGTAGGGCGCTCTTGATGGCTTGATGAATTGCACCCCAAAGGCTGGATGCAACCTTTGGGGTGTTCCATTCTGGCCCAATATTTTAAGCTGATATCATTCAAGAGCTTACAAACCGAGTAGAAAAATATGAATCGTCGTAAAAAAATAAAGCAGTTATTAAAGGCTCACGCCAAAAAGGCTAGTGCCAAATTGGCACCGCCAAGCAAGTCCAAATACATTAGTAAAGCTGACCGATTGAAGCTGGCTGCTGAATCCGGTGACGACTCAATCATTTCTGAGAACTGATCTGTGTAGCTTGAGCACCACCGCAATTTACAAATTTGATTGGGCTATTCATTCCGATGGCACGTGCCGCGAGGATGCGGCCTGACAATTCATTCAAGCCGTAGCCGCTTCGCGGCTCTGAATCGAACCAGATTCCCTGGGTACATTTGATTGGCCGCTTTTGGCCGTTATCTACCTGATACAACAGCCTGTTATCCCTGGCAATGCAGCCGGCCCGATGCGCTCGGCTATCGGTCCAGCAGAGGTGCCAGCAATGCACACATGCTGCGCCAGTGCGAACCCTCCCAGTAAACCCGTTGGCAGTTGTCGCAGCGCAGGAAGTGCGAATAGAGGGCGCCAACGCGTGGCGGTACCTGCGCCAGGGCCAGTTCCGGGCTGATCTCGTGCAGCGGCAGGTTGCAATGAAGGCACAGGCTGAATGGCCGCGCGCTACGCGCCAGGTCGAGGCGCTCGTACAATTCGCGCAACTGCAGCGACGGTTTCAGGGCATGCACGTAACAGCCGTGGCTGATGATCCGCCGCTTGAGCAGTTCGCGGTCGCGGGTTAGCACGATGCGCCCTTGCTGCGCAGCGATCTCGGCGATCTCGCCATCCTCGAAGCCATTGTCGTAGAGGGTGTCGAAGCCACTCATGCGCAGCAGGTTGGCCAGCCCGCCAAGGTGCGCATCAGCGACGAAGCGCAGCACCCGTAAAGGTTGCGCACGAACCTTGAGCAGCGGGCTGATGTCCAGCGCTTCGAACTTGGGATACACCGCCAGCCGGTCACCGTCGAAGATCACCCGCTCGAAGCCCACCGACTCGCCGTTGAGCAGCACCAGCTCGACCTCGGTGTGCGGTATCCCGAGCGCCTCGATCATATGCTTGACCGTCGCCCCGCGCGCGCACTCGCAGGTGAAGGACTGCCGCCGCCGTTCAGCCGGCAGGAAATCGTTGAGCTCCTCGTAGAAGCGGAAGGTTGCACTGGTCATGCTGAATAGTATGGCAGCTCCTTTTTCACCATGAAGGGAATCACCCTTACACGCGCAGCACGGCGTCGCCTCTAGCGACGCTGCCTTAAAGATAAATCCCGTCCAGCAGAGGTTCCGACCGAGCGAGCGTCATGCAAACGTCCGCCAGCAAATCCTGCAACTGTGGCTGCACCTCGACGTTGGACACGGTGAGGATATAACCGTCTGCATCAATGCCACGAGGTGGAATCCTCCCCTACGGATGCGCTGTCGGCTGGGCGGCACATTGTTACCAAAACAGCGGTAGACTATTACAAGTTATGAGCTGGATATCTATTGGTATACTTGGTATTTTTGAAAATTATTCATCAACTTTTGAATCTGGGTTATTAAGAGTTTTAACAAACTAATTACACTGTAAGCGCTTAATATCTAACTTATAAATAAGTCAACAGCCTGCTGTGCAGTCGCTCTGCATCCATGAATTTTATAATCAAAAACCATGACAAACGTTACAGAGATATCACTTCAATACCCTCAATGCTGGAAGCTCGATATAAATAATCGAATCCTGTTCGATGGAGCCAATCAAATACACTTGACAAATATTGAGAGCATCATTGTAAAGAACATGCTCCTCAAGGAGGAGCGCGTAATCAGTAGGGCAGAGCTAATTAGTAGTATTGGGAGAGAGCCTGGTCTCTATCGCGGCCTGGAGATGAGTCTGAGCAGACTGCAAATAAAGTTCAAGAAACGCGCTGGAGGAAGGCATCTTTTTCGCGCAGTCAGAAATCGTGGCTACTGCCTCACTCAAACCATACATATTAATGGGGAGGCGTCTCGGGAATTTACGTGAGGTAAGCGGCAATACACCCCTCGCATGGTCATATGGCTGATGACTAACGAACTTATGAATTTAGGGGGGGCGCAGTGTTTAAGATGAGTGAGTTCACTTTTTACGATTGGCCTTGCGCTTTGATACTGGTATAGCGGCTTTGAAAAAACTGTCGCATAACTTCTGAGTTGTGCGACGACTAATTCGGGCCAGCAGTAGCAACAATATTCGCGATATTACCTGGAATCGCGAACACCTGTTATTCCACCGTGTCGATGCGATAGTCACTGTAGAAGAAACTGTTTTTATCGGTGCCAGCCTTAAAAAAGTATCCGTAGTCAGCCAGGTAGTAGACGTGGTCCACCCGTTGATACTTATCAGACTCTTCCGTGCAGGCCAATGCCTTGGCGTTGCCCGAAAGATCGAGGTTGAGTTCGCTTGCCTTCAGCTCCCGCTCGACCTTGCAACGATTGGTTTTAGGGGTGTCACCATACGCTCCGACAATGCTGTTGAGTGTGGCACTGTTGTAGGTATAACTGACCGTTTTGCCGATCGGCAGGGTTTTCCAGTCACCGCTGAAGTTCAACCGGCTGAGCGCACTGCTCTGGGCCATGCCACCGCTTCCACCGAAGCTTGCTTTGGACACCAGAGGGATCAAGCCACGCCAGCTGACCTCTTGGCTTTCATAACCATCCCCGCGTGCCGTGATGTTCAATTGGCCACTCGGAACATCGCTGCTGATGAATCGATCTTCGCCAGCCGGGCTGGTTTTGCCTTTATAAGTGGCTGTGCCTCCTGTGCGCACGAACTTCAATGAGTGGACTGGCTGCCCAAGGTTGAGCTGTCCAATCGCCGTCAGCACTTCGGGCTGCACGGATTGCAGCGCGATCTTCGCTGAGGCTTTCAGGCGCGGCTTGAACGATTCCAGCCGGGCAGTCTGTTGCCCGTTGCCACACACCAGCGCGAACAGCGCCTGGTAATCGGCATTGCTGCCAGCGATGGGTTGGGGAGTAGGTGAGACGTCGACTCGCCCGTCGCTGACCCGATTGCGCGCATCCAGGTCATAACCTGCCAACAGCTTGAAGGTGCCGGTGGCGCAGGACACTGCAAAGCGTTCGCGCTTCTGCGCATACGGTGCGTTGTAGGGCAGGTCATTGAGTACCGCAGGATTATCGAAGGCCGCCCAGAAGCGGGTTTCGCCATTGTCCGTGCTCACGCTGTTGCGATCGAGCAACACCCAATTGCTATCGTTGGTTTTCACCAGACGCCAGTCGGTTTTCGGTGTCTGTGCGCATGCTTGGACAAATGTCGGGTTGGCAGCCAGCGTGGTCTGCAAGTCTGCGGACAATGCGCGGGCCGGGCTGTACTGACTAGAGCCCATCGAATACACGCGCCTTGCGCCGTCCAAGTACAGCAAATGCAGTTGCGGTGACGAACATCCCGCCTCAATCTGCACGCTGGTACGCAAGGTGTTATTAGACTGTGGCAGCAGCAACTGGAAACTCAGCAAGTCGCCTTCGCGCATGATGCTTTCCTGCACGAGGGGCTGGGCCAGGGTAGCCTTTAAATCATTATCGGGCTTGCGCGCGTTGGTTACGCAACCTGCCAGACTGACGACGCCGCAAACAAACATGAATGATGTGAAAAAGCGCACGGTTACCTCTCTGAATCCGTTCGGGAATGTCGGATTGTCGGCAGGTGGGGCTGAATCTTTAAACGGGGCTGACCGAGGCAGGTGCGCAATAGCTTCGAAGGCGCTACTGGCCTCCAGATTCCTCCGCGCGCTCTAATAGAGGTGCGGAACTCGCTGGTACAGGGTCATTCATACGAATCTCGGACAAAGTGTTTGTCCAACCAACCGATTTTTGCAGCGAGGGGTAACCCTTAGCATCGTCTCCAGCCCATGAGAAAACAGTGCGACAACACTGGCTCACGAGGTGAAAACACGGCAACACAACGTGAACTTTCAACGAGACGGTGAACATCATGAAACTTTCAAAATTAGTGCTTCTTCTGGTGCTTGGTGGTATCGGCGCACATGCTTATGCGGACGACGACTCTGCAGCAGTCGAAGCCCGCAAGACTCCAGTCGAAATCTACAGCTACTCGACCACGCTTGACATCAAACGGGTGATTTCCATCACCGACACGGGTGATCAGTGCGGCCCGGTGCCGAAGCAAATGACGTATGAAGACTCTCACGGCGAGCGGCATATCTTGCAGTATCAAGTGATGGGCAGCGGTTGTTCCAACGGTTGAGTGCCGCGCGGACGATGGAGGGTCGACACTCCATATCGGCGGCACCTTTCAACTCAAAGGTTCTGCGTTTTTTTTGAACCTGCGATAGCCTCATCTGACGTCAGTAGCTGGGGAATGGCGGTTTTAAGAAATTCCAGCCAGGTCTTGATTTTCGCATCGACGAATTTTCGCGACGGGTAGATTGCGAACAGGTTGAACTCTTCCAGGTGGTAATCCGGCAGTACCCGCATCAATGTTCCTGCTTTCAGGCCTTTAACCGCTGAAGCAATCGGCTGAATGCCAATCCCCATTGCATTTTCTATCGCGATCGTCATCCCGTCGGCAGTGTTGATGTGCAAGGGTGACAGCGGCACAGCGACCGTTTCCATGCCTTCGGGCCCCTCGAAAGTCCAGCTTTCCACCGGCATTACCGTGTTGACGATTCTCAGGCAGTCGTGGTCGCACAGTGCGCCGGGTGTTGCCGGCATCCCGCGTTTCGCCACGTACTCTGGCGAGGCGCAGAGAATGCTGTAGGTGACCCCGAGTCGCTGTGCGACGAAGCCAGAGTCGGGCAGATCCCGGGCCAGCACGATCGACATGTCGTAGCCTTCTTCGAGCAAGTCGGGCAGGCGATTGGTCAGGGTCAGGTCGAACATGACTGTGGGATGAATCTCCCGGTAACGGGCGATGGCGTTGATCACGTAATGGTTGCCGATGGCCGACATGGAGTGGATTTTCAGTCTGCCGACCGGCAGGGTTTGTGCCGTGCCGGCTTCCTCGTCGGCTTCACGTACCTCATCCAGAATCTTTTCGCAGCGTTGGAGGTAGCGCACGCCGGCTTCGGTCAGGGCGAGGCGGCGGGTGGTCCGGTTAATCAGGCGCGTGTGCAGTCGGGCTTCGAGGCTGGAGACGGCCTTGGAAACGTTGGTCGTGGTGGTGTCGAGTAATTCGGCGGCGGCTGTGAAGCTGCCGCTCTGGGCGACCGCAATGAAACACCGCATGGTCTGGAAAACATCCATCGTTACCGCCTCAGGGGATGAGTCGAAAATTATAGGACCTGAGCAGTGGTTTGCAGGTCAGGAAAAGGGGCGACTCCGCCAGGAGCTGCCCCTTTTACGTATGTCACTGCTTGTGTGGAATGAAACCGGGGACGCCGGTTTCCACCACCGAATTGAAGCGAATTCGGGTTGTGATGTCTTCCTTGATCTCATGCATGGCCCGGTGAGGCAAGGTGGCGATATCGAAGTTTTCCTGAATATGGCTTGGTGTCGCCGAAGTGGTCAGAAACGCGGAGCCGCGCTGTACCGCCCAGGCTAACGCGACTTGTGCCGGGGTCTTGCGTACACGTTTGGCGATGCCAGTGATCACCGGATCTCCCAGTACGCTCGGCTCCATGCCGTGGCCGAGCGGGGCGAAGGCGAGGATGATGATGCCCTGCTGTTTGCAGAACTCCAGCAGTTCCCACTCCGGCAAGTAGGGATGGGACTCGATCTGCACCACTGCGGGCTTGATCCGCGCCGCCGCGACAATTTCTTGCAGGGCTGGCAAGGTAATGTCCGAGAGGCCGATGGACTTGCAATGGCCTTCATCTACCAGGTTCTCAAGCGCTCGCCAGGTTTCAATCAGGCTCACGCCGCCGTCGTAGATGACGTGCCCGAGTGTGTCCCGTGGATCTTGGTCATCACCTGGCTGAAAGGCGAACGGCGTATGGATCAGGTAGCAATCGATGTAGTCGACCTGCAACCGGCGGCAGCTCGCCTCGAAGGCCGGTTTGACCCGCTCGGGACGGTGGTTGGTGTTCCACAGTTTGGTGGTGATGAACACGTCTTCCCGACGGATGTTTCCAGCGGCGAACACCTGCTCAAAGGCAACGCCGATCTTCTCCTCATTGCGATAGCGTTCGGCGCAATCGAAATGACGGAAGCCGACTTCCAGTGCGCATTTAACCGCTTCGGTTGTTGTGCTCAGGTCGCGAAACAGCGTGCCAAAGCCTACGGCCGGCATCTCGCCCGAACCGTTGTTCAGCGCGAGTCGTGTCGCGCGCAGGTCATCGTGAAACGCTTCGTAAGTCATGATTTTTCCGCCGAGTGGGTGGCCAAAGCCGTTATTGATAAGTGCGTTTGGGGACTTCGCGTGAAGCGACTTTTTGCTCCAGGACGCCAACTGAGTTGCCGCCGAGCGCCACGAACAGCCGCACTGTGTCGAGGTAGAGCGCGGTCCTCACCTGGACCTGGCCGATCAGTGCTTGCTGGTAGGCGCGTTCTGCTTCCAGCACTTGCAGAATGCTATTTTCGCCCTGTGCGTAGGCTTGCTGGTTCAGGCGAAAACTGGTCTCGGCGGCGCGCAGTGCATCGGCCTGCGCCAGGTGCTGTTCGGCGCCGTGGTTGATCGCTTGCAGCGTGTCCGCCACCTGGCCGAACGACTGAATGAGCGTCTGTTGGTAGCGGGCGAGGGAGGCGTTATAGCCGTCGACAGCCGCCTGACGTTCCGCCTTGAGTGTTCCGCCGTTGAAAATCGGCGCGGTCAGCCCGGCGGCGAACCCCCAGAGCGCGGCACCGCCGTTGCCTGAAGCCGCTTGTGCGAGCGAGGCCGACAGTTCGACATGAGGGTAGAGATTGGCCGTTGCGACCCCCACTGCGGCGCTGGCAATGTGCAGTTCCGCTTCGGCTTGCAGTACATCCGGCCGGGCGTGGGCCAGCTCCGACGGCAAACTGACGGGAATGTTCGATGGCAAAGCGAACTCGTCCAGGGTGAAATCGGGGGCGATCCAGTCCGCCGGGCCACTGCCCGTCAGTATCGCCAGCGCATGGCGTGCGGCGTCGCTCTGCTGGGCGAGGGGCGGCAACAGCGTGCGATCCTGGGCGAGGCGGGTTTCGGCCAGGGAAACGTCGATCCGGGTGGTGGTGCCGTTGAGGTGGGCGGCGCGCACCAGGTCGAGGTTTTTCGCGTCGTTGGCCAGCAGTTTGTCCACGGCTTGCATCTGGGCATTGGCCGAGGCCAGCAGCAACGCCTGGCTGGCGACATCGCCGGTCAACGTCAGGTACGCCGCTTCGTAGCGATGCTTTTGCAGATCGCTCAACGCTTGCTGGTGTTCCACCCGCCGCTTGTTGCCGCCGAACGCATCGAGATCGAACGTCACCCGAGGACCGATCGCATAGAAGTTCGAAACGGACGCCTCGGGCCCATTGTGCGTCCGCTGACGGCCAGCCGCTGCGCCGAAATCGACTTGCGGATACAACGCACCTTCCGAGGCGATAACGAAGGCGGCCGCCTGACGAAGGGTGGCGTCGGCCGCTACCAATCCGAGGTTGCCGTCGATGGCCCGGTGTATCACTTGGTCGAGCTTGGGCGAGCGCAAGGCTGACCACCAGTTACCGTTGAGCTTGCGGCCCCTGTCGATGCGCTGTGCATTGGGGGCTGCGGGCTTGCCGAGTTGCTGTTCGGCTTGTGCGTCATAGTGTTGCGACAAGCTTGCCGCGGGCCGTTCGAAATCCGGGCCAACGGCGCAGGCGGACAACAATACAAACGCCGCCAGCAAAGTGATTGTTGTTGGCAATGGATGTCGATGGGAAATGCGTTTGGACGTTTTCATTGGACAGACTCCACAAAACTAGTTGGCCGGAACGGGCTTGCGAAGGAACACCACCAGCGGGCTCACGACGAGCATCGCCACTAGCAAAATCTTGAACTGACCCATGACCGCAATGAACGCCGCCTGGTGGGTGACCAGATGATTGAGCCCTTCAAGCGCCGGCAACGACGTCGTCGTCGACAGGCGATAGGGCGTCAACTGGCTGAGCAGCGCCGAATGCATCGATTGTGTGTTGTTGAAGAAAAAGATCTGCACCACGGCCACACCAAGGGTGCTGCCGTAGACCCGCATCAGGTTGAAGAAACCGGTGGCTTCCGGGCGCAGCTTCGGGTCAAGGGTGCTGAACGCGACTTTGCTCAGGGCCGGCATCAGCATGCCGAGGCCGGCGCCCTGAATAGCGCCGTTTGCCGCTACCGGGGTCCAGTCCATCAGCGACGAATAGCCGAGCATCAGCCAATTGGCGTAAACCACCAGTGCGATACCTGCCGCGACGAAGAACCGCGGGTCGAAGCGCTCGAGCAATCGCCCCGTCAACAGGAACGCGCCGACCAGGCCCACGCCGCGCGGGACGGTCAGAAAACCGGTAGTGTCTGGCGGGTAGCCGAGGATTTCGTCCAGCATCGGCGAGGTCAGGGCCATGGTCGACAGCAGCACGAAACCGAGGGCAAAAAAGATGATCGTCGACAGCACGTAATTGCGGTCGGTGAACAACCCCTTGCTGAGGAAATGCGTCTTTGCGGTCAGCCGATGCACAACGAACAGGTAAAGCCCGAGTGCGCAGGCCAGCGCCTCCATCCAGATCTCCGGTGAGTCGAACCAGTCCATGCGTTCGCCTCGGTCGAGGAGCATTTGCAGGGCAATCATGCCCAGGGTGAAGGTGCCGACTCCGAAGAAATCGAACGGCAGGTGCTTGTCGGATTTTTTCTCGGCAAGCAGCAACGTCACCACCAGGAAGATGTACGCCGTCAGCGGCAGGCTGAGGTAAAACATCGGCCGCCAGTCGAAGTACTCGCTGATCCAGCCTCCGATACTCGGGGCACTGACGATGCCGAACAGCACCAGGGCCGTCCACTGCGCGCCGAATTTTGCACGCCGTGCAGGCGGCAAGGTCTCCAGGGCTATCGCCATCGACAAGGGCGCCAATACACCGCTGGCCGCGCCTTGAAGGACGCGCGCACCGATGAATTCCAGTGGTGTGGTCGCCAAAGTGCCCAGCCACAAGCCGAGGGCAAACAACGCGAGTGCGGTCTGATAAACCAGCTTCAGGCCGAAGCGTCCGGCGAGCCACTGCGCGACGGGCGTAGTGATCGCAGTGGCGGCCAGGTAGGCAGTGAAAATCCATCCGGCCTGGTCGTCGGTCATCGACAGGCTGCCCTGGATCAACCGCAGTGCAGCGTTCGGCAACGGCAAGTTGGCCGACTGCAGGTAGGTCGCGAGGAGGACTACGAACCGCAGCGAACGTGCATCCGCTGTCGCAGAGGAATCCGCAGGATAGGCGTTCATCAGAAGGCTCCTGCGCTCAACAGCGAATTGAGCGGATGCCACCACGGCGTGCGATGGCCGGTGTCGACCTTGACCGTGGCGCTGGTGCCGGAGAACAGCGGCAGGCTCGGATCGACCTCATCCAGCTCGAGCCGCACCGGCACTCGCTGCACCACCTTGACCCAGTTGCCGGTGGCGTTTTCTGGCGGCAGCAGCGCGAAGTCGGAGCCCGCACCGGGGCTCATGCTGATCACATGGGCCTTGAAGACGCGGTCGGGATAGGTGTCGATGGCGATGGTCGCTGCCTGGCCGGGGCGCATGTGCGTCACTTGGGTTTCGCGGAAGTTGGCCTCGATCCAGAGCTCCCGGTCGGAGATCAGGGCGAACGCGGGCGCACCGCCGTTGACGTAGTTGCCGACCTGAAGATCGTCGACCTTGGCGACAATGCCATCGTCCGGCGCGGTGACTGTGGCGTAAGAGAGGTAGAGCTGCGCCTCGTCGAACTGGGCTTTGGCTTCGCGCACAGTCGGATGGCTGTCGATAGCGATGTCCGGATTGCCGTTGAGGGCAACGACAGTGCTTGCGATCTGTTGCTCGACCGAGGCGATACGTTGGCGCGCCACTTTGAGGTCGGTTTCCGCGCGCTCATAGATCGCTTGTGATACGAACTCGGTGGCGACCAATGCTTTTTTACGGGCGAATTCCTTTCGATCGAAGTCCGCCGATTCTTTGGCCGACTGCAACTCTGCCTGCTGCTGGCGGTAGCTGGCCTTTAATCCATCGATGCGCAGACGCGCGTTGCCCAGTTGCGCTTCGGCACGGTCGACGGCGATTTGCAGGGGCTTGGGGTCGATGCGGAACAGCACCTGGCCCTTGCGCACGGGCTGGTTGTCCTCGACCGCGATCTCAACCACTTGCCCGGAAATCCGCGCATTGATCGAGGCCTTGGCCACCCGGGTGTAGGCGTTGTCGGTGGAAACGATGGGCTCGTTCGCCACGTAGTGGGCGTAGCCGACGGCGGCGAAGAGGGCGGGCACACCCGCCATCAGCCATGGCCGCAACTTTTCCTTGAGCGGTTTTTTCGGCGCGCTGTTCTGGTTTGGCCCCGGATGTTCCAAGGCTTGTGTCGCTGAGAGATCGAACTGCTGAGTCATGATCGAATACGCCCTTAACCGGGAAATCGGGCCGACCTGGCACAATCGCTTGCGGCCCCGACGTCGTTAATTACTGTGAGAAACCACTGCCGTGCGCCGTGGGGAGGATCGCTCCGCCACCGCTATTTCGTCGTCGCCACACCCAGTTCGAGCTCCGCTACAACAAACCTGCCAATCAAGGAATTTCTGGTTCCTTAATTTTGTGCGATGGTGTAAGAATATCTCTCGACCCAAACCCTTTCAAGGATTTTGTACGACATGGCACAAAAAAAAATTACGGAAGGAAAGGGACGCGGCCGTCCGCGTGCCTACGACCCGCAAACCGCGTTAGCGCAGGCGCTTGGCGTGTTCTGGAATACCGGCTATTCCGGTGCTTCTCTGGATAGCATCGCCAGCGCCGCCGGGATGAATCGCCCCAGCCTGTATGCGGCATTCGGGGATAAACATGCGCTCTACATCAAGGCGCTCGAGCAGTATTGGGAGACAGCCTCGGCTGCGATGCAGGAGGCGCTGACGGACGCCAGTCTGACGCTGGAGCAGGCGTTGACGCGTTTCTACGATGGGCAATTGGCGATTTACTTCTCGGGGGACGGTCAACCCCGTGGTTGCTTCGCGATTGGCACGGCGACCACCGAAGCGGTCGAGGACCCAGAGATTCGTGACGTGTTATCAGATCGGCTGAGCCGGCTCGATGCCGATCTCGAAGCGCGCCTGCGCAAGGCTATCGATACCGGCGAACTGAAATCCAACGTCGATCCGGTGGCGCTGGCGGTGCTTGCATCGTCCTTGTTGCACAGCATTTCGATACGGGCGAGGGCAGGCAAATCCCGGGCTGAATTGACCGGGCTGGTGCGCAATGCGATCAAGGTGATGTGCGGTTGAGCGGCTTTATGACTGGCGAAGTACTCGAAGACATTCTGGTCCAAGACCTTTCAGTGATTTTCTGCGGGATCAATCCGGGGCTGGCAGCTGCGGCCCAGGGGCACCACTTTGCGGGGCGGGGCAATCGCTTCTGGCGAACCTTGCATCTGGCCGGATTCACTCCTGAGGAAATACGTCCGGAATACGATCGGTCGATCCTGCAATATCGGTATGGGTTGACGGCCGTAGTCCCGCGACCGACGGCGCGGGCGGATCAGTTGTCAGCGCAGGAACTCACTGCAGCGGCGGCGGATTTTGAGCAGAAGATCACACGGTATGCGCCGCGCTTTGTCGCGTTTCTCGGGAAGGCAGCGTACGCCGCATTGACGGGCCAAAAGGAAGTGGAGTGGGGGCCGCAGCGGAGGGCTTTCGGGAATACGCGTGTTTGGGTTTTGCCCAATCCGAGCGGTAGAAACCGTGCGTTCAATCTTGAGCAGTTAGTTGATGCGTATCGTCGGCTCCGCTTGGCGGCGGACGCCGAGAGGATGGCCGGTAGATGAGATCGAGAGCTCAACGTGCTCGACTGCAGACTGTGGCCAGTGATGATCCTGAATGTGCCTCGCACGCCACTCGATTAGCGTTGCTGAATACCTTGCATTGGGACGTTCGGATGTGAGCAACCTGAGCGCTGTCTTATGCAGAGGTACTAATTTATGATGCTGCATTGATAAATTTGGATCCGGCATCATGAGTACACGTTCCGACCTTCTGACCACCGCTGAACTATTGTTGCGTACAAAGGGCTATGCAGCTTTCAGTTACGCCGATCTCGCGGCTGACATCGGCATCAAGAAGGCGAGTATTCACCACCATTTTCCGACCAAGGAAGGCCTGGCAATTGCCATTGTTGAGAGCTACCTGTTCCGGTACAAGAAGCAGCTGGAGGTTATCAATGATGAACATACCGGCATTATTGAACGTCTAAATGCCTTCGCCCTGATGTTTGCGCAAAGCAGTGAGAACGGCATGTTACCGCTCTGTGGTGCCTTGGCCGCGGAGTTACTGGCATTACCGCAAAGCCTAAAGGAAATGACGCGGGACTTTTTCGAAATCCATCTCGACTGGCTTCAGGCCAATATTGCTCTAGGCCAAGAGGCAGGGGAGATCAAAGCTGAGCTGGACGGCGTGAAGATCGCCAGAGTCATCCTGAATACGCTGGAAGGTGGCAGCTTTGTATCCTGGGCGCTGAACGACAAGTACGATCGTTCTTCTGGATTCGATTTCATTTTAGATGGACTTCGGGTGGCCGAACCGCGCCACTAATGCCCGATCCGCTTTTTTTGCTTCATGAGACGACCGATTCTGCCATCGCCAGCTCGGTCTGCTGTTCCTGCCAAGTAAGTGGCTCCAGTCGCTTATCTCTCACCTCCTGAATTTTATTCCCGCCTACTGGATCTGAGGAGAACCCATCTCGTCTCTCGGTTGGGCTGCGGATATCTGCCAATGCCTATGGCCTGAGGTGGAAAGGCTATAACCAATAAGATGGCAAACCCTACATTTTAATAATGACATCGCGTATCCAAAAAAGGCCGGATCGTGGGTGTATTTGTTCGGCGAGTGCTGATGGGTTTAAAGATCTCTTGAATGACAACCTACTAGTTGGCAGGGTTGTGCCTCTTTCGGGCCAAGCGCCCGGTCCATCCAAAGAGGATTGAATAGATGAGCAACAACCTGAATGGTATCGACGTAGCCGCACTCCAGCAGTTTGCCCAAGGCGTTACTGAGGATGTGACCAAGCGCAAGGCAAGTTTCAACGTCAAGACCCAATGGGAGCACCAGACTCGCTCAGTCGCGAAAGTCAGCCGATACAGCTTGGCGGGTGAAACCTACTCACGCGATTTCGAAATCGTGGCCGATGAGCCAAATGAATTGCTGGGCCAGGACACCGCGCCTAACCCCCAGGAACTGTTGATGGCAGCGCTCAATGCCTGCATGTCGGTCGGTTATGCCGCCAACGCCGCGATGATGGGTATCAAGATTCATAGCTTGGAAATCGAGACGGATGGCACCCTCGACTTGCGCGGTTTTCTGGGGATTGAAGAGAGCGTCAACCCGGGCTATGACGAGGTAAGTGTGGTTATTCGCCTGCACACCGACGCTTCCCGTGAGCGCGTTGAAGAGCTGCACAAAGTTGTGCTCAAGACGTCGGTCAACTACGCAAACTTCTCAAAAGCCATCCGTATGGTTCCCACCCTCGAAGTTCGTGAGGGCTGACTTCGCCGATCCGGGCGTTGTTCAGGCTATCCACGCACCAGCAGGCGATGAGTCGTCCTGGTGCCAAGTTTTAAATCTTGATCAGAAGGACTGATGAAATGAGCGATTTCTTTAAAGGTCAGAAACTGTTAGTCGTCGGTGGCACCAGCGGAATGGGCCTGGAAACGGCCCGCATGGTTCTCAACGCGGGCGGTAGCGTGGTGCTTACCGGAAGCAAGCAGGATAAGGCCGAGGCTGCACGCCAGGAATTGAGCCCGCTGGGTTCTGTGTCCGTGATCGTCGCCAACCTGATGACTGAAGAGGGCATGAATTCCGTTCGGCAGGAAATCAATACCCACCACAGCGATATAAGCCTGATGGTGAACTCTGCCGGGATTTTTATTCCCAAGCCGTTCACTGAGCACGACGAAGCCGAGTACGACATGTACCTGTCGCTCAACCGTGCGACTTTTTTCATTACGCAAGCCGTGGTCAAGAACATGCTTGCCGCGAAGCGCAAAGGGGCGATTGTCAACGTCGGCTCCATCGGTGCACAGGCCGCATTGGCCGGTTCACCGGCATCGGCCTATTCCATGGCCAAAGCAGGTCTGCATGCGTTGACCCGCAACCTGGCCATTGAATTGGCCCACTCCGGAATCCGGGTCAATGCAGTCTCGCCAGGAATCGTCCATACCTCAATCTACGAGGGTTTCATGGACAAAGAAGCGATCCCGGAGGCAATGAAGTCGCTTAACGCTTTCCACCCACTCGGGCGAGTCGGTGTTCCCGAAGATGTGGCTAATACCATCCTGTTCCTGCTTTCCGACAAGGCGTCCTGGGTGACCGGCGCTATCTGGGATGTGGACGCCGGTGTCATGGCGGTACGTGCCTGACCACATCAGCAAGCGCGACCTTATGAAAGTCCCCCATTGGGGGGCTTTCTGTCGTCACTCCAACTATTTGCTTGAAACGCCGGCAACGCGGTCTCTATTAATTTTGGTGCAGGATGAATTATGCAAACCCCTTCAAAAAAATATGTAGTGGATATCTGGTCTGATTTTGTCTGCCCCTGGTGCTGGATTGCCAAACGTCGCTTCGAAAAAGCGCTGGAGCGTTTTCCTGAAAAAGACAGTGTGCAGGTAAATGTCAGGGCCTATCGTCTGGCGGCGAATCACGCGCCAGAGCCTATGGTTGCGGCTCTTAGGCGCAAGCTTGGAAACCCGGACTCCGCCGACGCGATGATGAGCACCGTCAGTAAATATGGCAAAGCCGATGAGCTGAATTACCGTTTTGACACCATGCTGTTTGGCGACACCGCTGATGCTCACGTATTGGTCAAGGCGGTTGAAGATCCGGCAGCGAAGAAGCGTCTGGTGGAGACGCTGTATGAGCAGAGTACGACCCATGGGAAGTCACTGTTTGATCGCAGCAGCCTGAAGACCATTGCCAAGGCAGTAGGTGTATCGGATGAGTCAATCCAACTGGCATGGTCATCCGCTGAATTGCGCGCAGAGATGGAGGAGGACGAACATATTGCTGCGCAACTGGGTTCGGGTGTTCCTTTGTTTGTATTCGACAATGCCTTCTCATTCTCCGGCGCTCAGCCTGAGGCCGCGTTTCTTGAAGCGCTGAACAAGCTGCAAACGAAGTCAAAGACCGAGGATGACACGTTCATCGGCCAGGTCTGCGGTATAGATGGCTGCAAGATTTGATCGGCAGAAGGTGTGCGGCACTGAGTGGTGCCGCTTTCCAGTGGCGTAGAAAACGAGGCAAAAATGAGCCGTATCGTTGAGTTGAGTGCCCCACAGTTCGCCCGTTTTGTTGCCAAGGGCAGCAGCGTCGTGCTGTTTTCCGCGTCGTGGTGCAAGCCTTGTCAGGAGATGAAGCCAGTCTTTCATGCCTTGGAAGAAAAGCTCCACGCCTTGGCGGCTTTTGGAAAGATCGATGTGGCGGTGTCTCCGACGATCTCGCAGATGTATGGCATCCGTGCAGTGCCATCCTTGGCAGTGTTTCACGAGGGGCGGTTGCTCCGGGTCATGCCCGGATCTCGTTCAGTCGCAGCGCTGAAAAAAGCGGTTCTTGCACAGTTGGAAGAGGCCGTTTAATCAGCCTCCCTGATCAGCCTTCCTTCCAAGAGGCCAGGCGCGTGCCGTAATACCCAATTTGCGAATGGAGCATGGTCTGTTCAGCATTGAACGCGCCGTGGACCTCCAGCACATCTGGCAGTAAGTCGCCGTCGCTTGCAGCGGTTGAGCCAGAACCGAAAAACCCAAACTACGCGTTCATTCAGAACGTAAAACTCCCTGATCGTTGAGCATGATGATGCCCAACGATCAGGGAGTCGTTTTTGAAGTAGGAAAACCTTATTGATCTGCTTGCAGCTTCAATATCTCCTGCGCAGTCATGGGTTTTCCGGCGATACCCCAATCCCCATTCTTGACCTCTTCGAAGATGACCCAGGTAAGGGCGCGCATGTTTTCACCTTCCACCGACACTATGGTGTCAGTCACTTTCTGGATAACTTCGGCTTTCTGCTGGTCGGTAAAAACGCCTTCAATGCCTTTGATGGTAACGAGTGGCATGGTCTGCTCCTTAACGTTCGAAATGGGATGTCAGGATTCGCCCGCGGCGTATGCCGGATAATCGGTATAACCTTTGGCAATCGTGTCGCTCACCCCGTAATAGGTCGTGCGATCACCCTCAGCCAATGGCCAGCCGTACTGCATGCGTTCCACCAGATCGGGATTGGCGATATAGGCGGTGCCGAAGGCGATCAAATCGAGCTCGCCCTTAGCCAGTTCCGATTCAGCGAGCGCTTGGGTAAACCCGCCGGCCGCCATCAACGTACCTTTGTAGGCTTCACGAAACGCGGCACCGAAACCAGGCGGCGTCTGGGCGGCGAGGATGGTCGGTTGATAGTTCAGGTGAACGTACGCCAGCTCACGTTCGTTGAGCGCTGCCGCCATGCTCATCCAGGTCTCTTCTTCGCCTTCGTACACACCAAAGTCATAAAGGCGGCCAAATGGCGAAAAGCGCACGGCAACGTTCGAACTGCCGATTTCATCAGCAATCGCGTCAATGGTTTCGAGCAGGAAACGCTGGCGATTGGCGATTGAGCCACCGTACTGGTCAGTGCGGGTGTTCAGGGCGCTGCTGAGGAACTGGTCGAACAGGAAGCCGTTGGCCGCCATGATTTCGATGCCGTCAAAACCTGCTTCCATCGCCAGGCGCGCAGACTTCACAAAGTCGGCGGTGACGCGTTTTACTTCGTTCGTCTCCAACGCACGTGGCACGCTGGGTTGCACATGGCCGGACTTGCCCGGTTCGATCCATGCGTAAACCGTGGTGTCGACCGCTGGCTGCGTACCCGAAGAAACCGGGACCGCGTTCTGCGGATGTACCGATACATGGGACATACGGCCGACGTGCCACAACTGCGCGAAAATCTTCCCACCCTTGGCATGCACGGCATCGGTGACCTGACGCCAGCCCGGCAAGTGTTCATTGGCGTAAATGCCCGGAGTGTACAGATAGCCGCGGGCTTCTTCGGAAATCGGCAGGCCTTCGGTGATGATCAGGCCGGCGGTTGCGCGCTGAGCGTAATACTGCGCGGTGAATTCATTAGGGATGTTTTCCAGGGTTCGGGTGCGAGTCATCGGAGCCATGACAACACGGTTGGCCAATGCGATACCGGACAGATCGTAAGGGGTGAATAGCTTATTCATGATTAAACTCGACGTCGTTGACAGGTTGAAAGCCAGCGTTTGATTTATGACTTATCGAATGCGTCCAGCACGTGTGTGCTGTATACCAGCGCGGCGCCGGCGTTCATGTTGATGGCTACGCCAAGCGCTTCACCAATTTCCTCGCTGGTAACACCGACTTTCTTTGCTTCGGCCGCGTGGAAGGCGATGCAACCGTCGCAGCGAGTGGTCACGGCCACAGCCAGGGAAATCAACTCGCGGGTCTTCGCGTTTAGATGATTGGTCTTGGCGCCTGCAGCGCCAAGTGACGCCATGCCTTTCATGGTTTCCGGAGAAAGGCCGTTGAGATCGACCAGGCGAGTGTTGATGTCTTTACGAGTTTGCTTCCAGTCTTGCATGGGATTCTCACAGGGATACGGATGGTGGTGATTACAGTGATTTTTGAAGCTCGCTAACAAACTACCATCCAGTTGGTAGGCTAACAACGTGTTCGTGCTGATGTTTACTATCAACACAATCGAAGATTGGATAGCCTCGTCTTTGGCAACAGAACGCGGCCAATACCGCGTCGTTGACAGGCGACAAGGCTGCAGCGGCTAAGTCTGCAAGCCTTGAGGGTTTTGGGGGCTGTAGAAGGGCTGATTATGCAGATGTTTAAAATCGAGGCGAACGGATTGATTCAGCTCCGTGAGGCTCTGACCCGTGTTGCAGGCGGATTGATCCTGTGGCTTCGCACTAGCGACGATAGTAGCGGTGATCGTCCTCGTTGATGCAACAGCATAATGTGAGTTTGTTGAAGAACATCATCGGTCGCCAATGTTAGAGTTCGACGGCCTCAGACCTTGGACTGCTTTTCAAATTATGGAGATGTGTAGATGGCCGAAGAGATTTTGAAGTCGAAGCTGGTCAATTTTCTGGTGGCCGACGCTCAGGTGAACTACGACGGCGTCAGCGACCTGTACGACGTAGCCGGGAGTGGCGTTGTGGAAGCGTTGGCCGACGTACTTGAGGGCTTCAAGGAAGCATACGGAGGTCTGTGGGTTGGCGGGAAAATGCTGGTTACCCAAACCGCGGTGCGCTTGAGCGCCAATGCCATGAACCGCCTCGTTCAGGAGGGGACCCTGGATATTGAAGTCCCACTGGCATTGGTTCGAAAGGTCAGCATTGAAGGTGGGTTTGTGACGAAGATCGTCCGTCTGGATACCGACGCTGGCAGCGTTAAATTTCGGTGTTTTGGTGCGAAGGACGTCGCCTCGCTGATAGAGAAGATGACCCTCTCGCCGGTCCGGTAGCGGGCGGTCGATTATCCCTCGGGGGGAAATCCGTCCCCCTTTACCACGGCATCAAACCGAAGGTTTCGTCGAGAGCGGAGCCCATGTGTGTTCCGAATGGAATTGCGCGCAAAGGTGCAGTACCTTGTATTTGTAGCACCCTCGTGTCGCAGTCCTGTCCAGGTTGAGAGGTGACCTTCATGAACAACATCATCTACATCGTCGGGGCCGTTGTGATCGTCGTGTTTATCCTGTCGTTCCTCGGGTTTGCATAGCTTCGAAGACCCACTGAACGATTGCCCGGCACCGAAAGCAGTCAGGCTTTGACCCAGCGTTGACGGCTCCAGCTACTCAATGTATCGACGGCGAGTACCAGTAACAGCATGGCCAGAATAACCGTGCTGGCTTGAGCTTCCTGGAACAGGCTGAGGCTGACATAGAGCATTTGCCCCAAACCACCGGCGCCGACGAAGCCGAGCACACTGGCCATGCGGATATTGTTTTCCCAGCGGTACAGGATGTAGGCCAATAGCTGTGGCAACAGGTTGGGCAGTGTGCCGTAACAGAAAGCCCATACGGCATTGCCGCCCTGCAGGCGGATGGCTTCGGCGGGTTCTGGTGGGGTGTTTTCCAGCGCTTCGGCGAACAGCCGGCCGAGCACGCCGGTGGTGTGCAGGGCTAATGCCAGGGTACCGGCATTGGGGCCGAGACCGGCGGCAAGGACCATCAACGCGGCCCACACCAGTTCCGGAACCGCGCGCAAGGCGTTGAGCACCAGACGCGATGCGCTCTGCAGTGGCCAGCCGAAGCGCCCGGCCGCAGGCAATGCCAACAGCAGACCGAATACCGCCGCGAGCAGGGTGCCAAGCGCGGACATGGCAATGGTTTCCAGGGCGCCGTGGCCGATGGCTTGCAGATGGCCCGAACTCAGGTCCGGGCTGAGAAAACGCTGCGCATAAGCGCCCATCTGCTTCAGGTTGCCAGTGCTGCCCAGCTCCCCGAGGTCGATGCCCAGGTAGTTGAACGAGGCGACGACCGCTGCGCCGATGCAGAGCAGCAGTGCCAGATTGATCAGACGATTCATGCCAGCCTCCAGCGCAGCAGGCGGCTGAGTTGATCGGCGAGCAGCACCAGTACGAGGAACGTCAGTAACAAACTGGCCACTTCACCTCCAGCGAACATGCGCAACGACAGATCCATTTGCTGGCCCAGACCGCCGGCACCGACAAAGCCCATCACCACCGAGGCGCGGATTGCGCATTCCCAGCGGTACACCGTGTACGACAGCAGCTCCGCAGCGACATTGGGCAGGATCCCGTAGCAGAAGGCTGCGAGCCGACCGCTGCCCGATTGCAGTAGCGCGTGAGCCGGACGCTGGTCGACCGACTCGAAAATTTCCGCATAGACCTTGCCCAACATGCCGCTGTAGGTAATGGCAATGGCCAGCACCCCGGCAGTCGGGCCGAGGCCGACAGCGCGCACGAACAGCAGGGCCCAGACGATTTCCGGCACGCTGCGCAGGAAGATCAGTAAACCGCGTATGGGCCAACGTAGCAGTTGGCCCCAATAACTCGGGTGGCCGGCCCGGGAGGCAGCAGACAGCGACAGAGCGCGGCTGGCCAACAGGCTGGCGGGGACTGCCAACAGCAACGCCAGGGCCATGCCGGCCGTGGCGATGGCCAAGGTCTGCAGGGTGGCTTGCAACAACAGCTCAATGAACTCTTCGCCATGAGCCGGTGGCCAGAAGGCGGATACAAACCGGCCCATCTCGCTCTGACTGTCACTCGCCAGCAGCACACTGAGGTTCAACTCGCTGAAGTGGATGCCTGGCCATAGCAAGGCGAGGGCCAGCAAGGTGAGCAGCAGGCGGGGGCGGGTGGCGGGATCTCGGGTATCACGGGTCAGCATCGGGGAATCTGCACACTCAGGGGCGCCGGAGCAATCGGTGGGGACAGCAATTGTTCGTTGGCGTAGAGCTTGTCCAGTAACTCACGGTCGACTTCGCTGGCCTGAAGGTCGAACAGGATCTGTCCATCACGCAAGCCGATGATGCGCGAAAAGTGCGCCAGGGCCAGCTCCACCGCATGCAGGCTGGCGACCAGGGTGACGTTGTGCTGCCGGGCATGGCTACAGAGCACCGAAAGCGTGTGCTGGGCCAACACGGGGTCCATGGCCGATACCGGCTCATCGGCCAGCAACACCTCGGGCGCTTGGTACAACACGCGGGCAATGCCCACGCGCTGCAACTGTCCACCGGACAGTTGCTGGCATTGCGCGAACAACTTGTCACTCAGGTCCAGCTTGGCCAATGCCGCGCGTGCGCCCGGAATATCCAGTGGATGCACCAGGTTCAACAGGCTCTTGCCCAAACCCCACTGCCCCAGCTTTCCGGCCAGAACCGCGGTGACCACGCGCTGGCGCGGTGGCAGGGGAGGCGACTGATGTATCAGGCCGATGCGAGCGCGCAAACGCTGACGCTGACGGGCCGAAAGTTGCCAGGCTCGCTCGCCGAGCACCTGCAGCTCGCCGTTGCCCGGTCGCAGGGCGGTGGCCAGCAGGTTGAGCAGGCTCGACTTGCCCGCGCCGGACGGGCCGATGATGGCAACCTGTTCGCTTGCACCGATGTGCAGGTCCACGCCACGCAGCGCCTGGACGCCGTTGGCGTGGGTAAGGCTGACCTGGGTCAGACGCAATGTCATTTGAGCAGTTCGGCGGCGAGGGCGGCTTCCTCGATGCCCTTATAGTTCTCAGGCTTGGTTTCGATGAATCGGCTGGCGGCCTGCAGATCCAGAATCTCCTTGTCCGCAGGCTTCGCCGGATCGAGCGCCAGGAAGGCGGCCTTGATTTTGGCCGCCAGCGCCGGGTCGAGGGTCCCGCGCACCGTCCAGTTGTAGTCGAAGTAGGCCGGGGTGGTCGCAAACACTCTAACCTTGGTGGTGTCGACTTTGCCGGCGGCGACCAGTTTTTCCCACACGCTGGCGTTCAGTACGCCGGCGTCGACCTTGCCGGCCTGGACCCAGGCGACAGTGGCGTCATGGGCGCCGGAGTAGCCCACTCGGCTGAAGTAGGTTTCTGGTTTGATGCCATCCTTCAACATGAAATAACGCGGCATGAGACTGCCTGAAGTGGAGGACACCGAGCCGAATGCAAAGGTCTTGCCCTTGAGATCGGCGAGGGACTTGACGGCAGGGTCGGCGGTGATGAATTTGCTGGTGAATTGGGCGTCCTGTTCGCGCTGTACCAGCGGAATGGCATTGCCGGTTTTCAGACGTGCCTGCACGAACGTGAAGCCGCCCAGCCAGGCCAGGTCAATGCGGTCGGTGGCCAGCGCCTCGACCACGGCTGGATAGTCACTCACCGGCACGAACTCCACCTTCATGCCCAACTGTTGTTCCAGATAGGCGCCAAGCGGCTTGAACTTGCGAAGCAGTTCGGTAGGGGCTTCATCGGGAATCGCGCTGACTTTCAGCGTATCGGCGGCCTGCGCCAACAGGGTGCAAAATGACAGGGTCAAGCCGATGGCCAATGCCAGGGTGCGCTTGAGCATGGAAAATCTCCGGTGTATTAACGAAAGAGTGTCGAGGCGCCAAGCATGCCTGGCGCGTTGTGAGGGTAGACGAAAGGAGCGATATTGACCGGTTTTGGCCCAATTGCAATCTGTTGCGAAGGGTGACAGTCGACCCGAAGCTCCATAGCGTCAGTGCCACATCTTCGTCGCTAGAACGAGGGGGTGTATTTTACGCTGAACATGACGTTTCGCGGCTCACCAAAGTTGTTGTTGCCATTCAGTTGGTTGTATCCCGCCATGTAGTAGGACTTGTCAAACAGGTTGTTGGCGTTGAGTGCCAGACCGATCTCGGGGGAGAGTTGGTACCCGAGGCGGGCGTTCCATACGGTGTAACCTGGCACCTGGTAAGTGCGTTCGTAACCCAGGGTGTGACTTTGGGTGGTGAAGCCCAGACCGGTGCTGACTCGGTTCCAGTCGCCACTGAACTGGTAGTCGCTCCAGACCCGCAGCATGTGTTTTGGCGTCCATTGGCTGAAGACTTTACCTTCGTCGACCGGATCTTCAAGGTATTTAGTGGTGTTGTAGGTGTAGCCAGCGAACAATTGCAAACCGCTGAGCACTTCACCGCTGATTTCTGCTTCGATCCCCTGGCTGCGAACTTTCCCCGCGGCCGTCGAGCAATACCAGCCGTCGCAGGCGAAACCCGAGGCGACGTCGTTGACGGCACGGTTTTCCTGGTCGTAGCGGAACACGGCGAGGGAGGTGTTGACCCGGCCATCCATCAGCTCGCCCTTAAGGCCGATTTCGTAGTTGGTGCCGATCACCGGTTTGAGCACCGAGCCGCTCGCAGTGCGTGCGGTCTGTGGTTCGAATACGTCGGTGTAGCTGGCATAGACCGCCCATTCGTGGCTCAGGTCATAGACGATGCCGGCGTAGGGCGTGACTTCCCCGGTTTCGTGCATGGCGCTTGGAGTATTGGCGATAGAGAGGTTGGTAAAGGCCGCCTGGTTCGCAGACGTGTAACTGTAGTCATACCAGCTGACCCGAGAGCCGAGTACCAGGGTCAACGGCTCGAATGGCTTGATTCGCCAGCTGCCATACAGGCCTTTTTGACGGATGTCGTACTTGCTGGTGGTCGCACGGCCGCCAACGGTATTGAGCAAACCTTCGTAGCTGATTTCGGGGCGGTCGTGGTCGATCTCGAAAATGCTATCGCTGGTGTTATTGAAGGTTCGCGCGTAACGGTCATCCGTGGTCATCTTGGCGTAATTGCCGCCCAGCGTGATTTCTTGCTGCATGGACAAGGCTTCAAAGCGCCCGGTCAGGTTCATGTCCAGACCGATCTTGGTGGAGTCGAAGTCCGTGACCCAATCGGCGTATTGCATGCCACTGCCGTCGGCGTTGAGGCCGGCCCCGGAGGTTTGCACCCGCTGGTGGGTGGATTTGTTCTCTTCACTCATGCGCACTGCGCCGACCTTGAAGGCCCAGTCATCGTTGAAACGATGCTCCAGATCGGCATAGACGGTGGTGACGTCGATGTCCGAATGGTTCCAGCGAGCGCCCGAGTAGGTTGAACGCGAGACGTCAACAGGGTCGCCGTTAGCGTAGCGAGGCAGGCCACGCAGCATCGGGCGCGATTCGGCGTCGGAGCGGCTGACCGCCAGGCCCAGGGTGGTGTCGTCGCGCAGATCGATATCCAGAGCGCCGTACAGCGAGTGGGTCTTGCTCCATTCGTAGTCGATGAATGAACCACTCTGGTCCTCGTCGGCAACGAAGCGTCCACGCACGGTGCCGGTCTGGTTCAGCGGCCCGCCGGCGTCCAGTTGCAGGCCGTAGTGATCCCAGGAGCCGGCCTTGCCGGTGAGGGTCACGGTCGGTGCGTTCTGGCCGCGTTTGCGCACCAGGTTGATCGCCCCGCCGGGGCTGCCTGTGCCCTGAAGCAATCCGGATGCGCCGCGCAGCACCTCCATGCGATCGAAGAAGATCAGATCCTGCGTGGCCCAATTGCCCAGCGTGTAGGTGTTGCGCGGGATCGGCACGCCGTCGTACTGCCAGTCATCGATCTGAAAACCGCGAGAGGTCAGAATCATGCCCTTGCCCACGCCTTGAACGCCAACCAGTCCGGTGGTCTGGTTGGCTGCGTCTTTGAGGTCGGTCAGGCCCTGGTCATCCATTTGTTTGCGGGTCATCACCGTGACCGACTGCGGAATTTCCTTGAGCGTGTGCGTACCCTTGCCGATAGTCACCGACCGCGCGGCATAGGAACCCGAGCCTTCGGTGGTGGCATCGACGCTGTGCTCGACGATACTGGTCATGTCCAGTTGCAGCGTTGCGTTGCTGTCCGTGACCGGCTCGACGCTGAAGTTGCCTTGCTCGGTCACCCGCAACTGCAGGCCGCTACCCGTCAGTGCCACGTGCATCGCCTGTTCAGCAAGCATCTGGCCGATCACCACCGGCGCCTGTTTGCCCTGCACCAGCGAAGGCTCCAGTGAAACGATATGCCCGCTTTGGCTGGCGATGGCATTCAGCGTGCTCGCCAGTGAGCCGGCTGGCAAGTTGAAGGTCAGGCTTTGCGTCTGGGCCAGAGTGGGGCTGGTCAGGGTTGCCAGGGCAACGGCAACGGAAAGGGTGTGGGACCACGGGTTGAGCACAGCATTCTCCTGATCGTATGGAAGTGTCAGGAGATAGGTGGGACGAGAAATGAAAACCGGACACGAATGAGAGTGATTTTCAAAAAAAATTATTTGGCACGAATCAGCGTCACCCAGGGGCTGTAGCGGTCCACGCGTATTGGCAGGGTTTCGGCCAGGGCGGTGAAGGCCCGATCGGGGTCGTTGAGCGGGAAAACGCCCTGGACGCGCAAATTGCGAACTTCGGGTGCGACCCGTACAAAGCCCCGACTGTAGGGGCGTAGAGCGTCGATGACCTGATGCAGTGGATCATCCAGCACGTTCAGCCGCCCGCTGAGCCAGTCGGAGCGATGGCGCTGGTCGCCGGTAATGGGGATTATCTGCCGGTCATATAACAAGGCTGACTGACCTTCTTGCAGATCAAGCGTTGGACCGTTGAACAGCCGAGCTTCGACCGAATGCTGCAGCACCACCACTCGACTGGCGTCCTGCTCCTTAGCAACCAGGAAACGAGTGCCCAGTGCACGTATTTCACCCTGTGCGGTACGCACGCGCAGCGGACGTTGGGGATCGGCGGCTACCTGAATCACCAGCTCTCCACGGCGCAGCACCACCAGCCTTTGCTTGTCATCGAAGTACAGGTCCACCGCACTGTCGGCGTTCAGGCTCAGGCGACTGCCGTCGGCCAGATTGAAGTGCTGACGCTCTCCGGTTCCGGTGTGCAGATCAGCCAGTAGCGAGTCGCCCAGCGGACTGCGAGCAGCCAGCCACAAGCCGCCCCCGAGCAAACCCAAGCCGGCGATCACACGGAGTGCGTCGCGGCGCGAACCATGGGGCTGCAGCAACAGTTGGCGGGCTTCACCGGCTTGACCGGGCACCCGTCGATCCAGCGCGCGAACCGTGTTGAAGGAACCACCGAGACATTCCTGCAATGTTGCCCAGGCCTGAGCGTGCGCAGGATCCATAACCAGCCACGCGTTGAAACGCTCTTGCAGTACGGCATCGGGCGTACCGGCGCGCAGCCTCACCATCCAGTCAATGGCCTGCTCACTGACAGGATCCAGGCGCGGCTTGCTCATGGCGATAATTCGCTCAGGTAGCACTGCTGCAATGCCTGTTTCATGTAGCGGCTGACCGTGCGTTCCGACAGCCCCAGCTTGTGCGAAATAGCCACGTAACTCAGACCGTCCAGTTGGCTGTAGAGGAAAGTCGCCTTGACCACAACAGGCAAACCGTCGAGCGCCCGGTCGATCGCGACCAGCGCCTGGATCAACTGCAACTGTTCTTCGGGGGAGGGTGCTAGCGCTTCGGGCAGCGTAGACAGGCGTTCCAGGTAAGCTAACTCCAACTTGCGCCGGCGATGACGATCGTAAATCAGCCGTCGAGCGATCGTTGAAAGGTACGCACGAGGTTGTTCGATGCTGTCGGGGTCAACGCGGGCCACCAGCATCTGGTAAAACGTATCGCCGACGGTATCTTCGGCATCCGCGCGATTGCGTAGACGCCGCTGAATATGCTGCAGCAGCCAACGATGGTGGTCGCTGAAAAAGAAGCCCAGCTTGCTGGTCGGGAGAGAGTGCACCGGTCGTTTTTCCAGATGTTAGTGTAAATCGTTCTCAATACTACCTGTGTGATGATGGCCGCTGCAATCTCTCTAATGCCCGGTGAACGAAGCGATCCGAAGGTCTCGCCCCTCGGGTATTTTGCTAATTACCATCCGCCACCTTGCGTTCTATCTCCGCTATTTTTCGCCTGAGCTCTTCAGCCTCCAGCTCCTGGGCGTGAGTTTGATTTACTCCTTCGACGTCATTATCGCTGTCCTCAAGTTCTCCTTCGACCACATCGACGGGTTTGCCAGACGTATCGGCAGGCGGGACGTTCGAGGTCGTTTCTGATTCGTCGTCATTAACACGGTGATCATTGTTCATTTCGCTCACCTCCATTGGCCTACATATTGGATTCAGCGGTAAGGAGGGAGTTCGATGATAAAGACCCCCTTCTTCACGGCTTTCAACTGGCCTGATCGATCGCATAATGGCGCTAGGGCTTTTTGAGCTTTTGCCGTTAGCATTACGCTTTATTAGCGCACCAAATGACAGGTTGGTTAACGTAACCGAGTGGGCCGAACATTGATCGAACGACGTCAATTCAGCGGAGGCATGAAGGGGAAAAACCTCCGCTATCTGAATGAAAATCCTGGCGAGCCTGCTCGAATGACTCGAGCGGGCTTTTTGCTGCTCGAGCATTTCTCGCTGCCCGCGTTCACGCAAGCGCTGGATACGATCGTCACCGCGAATCTTCTGCGCCCCGGCTTGTTCTCTTCCCGAACGTTCGGCTTGAATGAGGGGGAGGTCATCAGCGATCTGGGCCTGGTCATTCGGCCGGATGCACGTATCGATTCTTCAGCCATTCACGACCTGGACCTGCTGGTCATTTGCGGTGGCTACAGGACAGAACTGAAGGCGACTGATGAGTTCATCAGCCTGTTGCGAACGGCGGCAGATCAGGGCGTCAGTCTGGCCGGGTTGTGGAATGGGGCATGGTTCCTGGGCAGCGCAGGCTTGCTCGATGGATACCGTTGCGCCATTCACCCCGAACATCGTCCCGCACTCGCGGAAATCTCCAAGGCGACGCATGTCACCAGTGAGCCCTATGTCATCGACCGAGACCGGCTCACCGCGTCCAGTCCGTCTGGCGCATTTCATATGGCGTTGGACTGGATCAAGGAACTGCACGATAAAGCCCTGGTCGAGGGAATCGAGGACATTCTCGCTTTCGAGGAGTCTCGCTACCGGCGCATCAAACCGGCTGAAAATATCTGTGTGAGCGCGCCGTTGCGAGAGGTGGTCAAGCTGATGGACGCCAACCTCGAAGAGCCTTTGGAGTTGGAGCAGCTGGCGGTCTACGCCGGCCGTTCCCGGCGACAACTCGAACGCTTGTTCAAGGAGCAACTCGGGACAACGCCGCAGCGATATTACATGGAGCTGCGCATCACCGAAGCGCGTCGACTGCTTCAGCACACAGAGCTGTCACAGGTAGATGTGTTGGTTGCCTGTGGCTTTGTGTCGCCCAGTCATTTCAGCAAGTGCTATAGCTCGTACTTTGGCTACAGGCCTTCCAAGGAAAAACGGCTGGTCAAATAGCCGCTTTTTGAGTCCCGGCGAGGGTCTCCCGACGGCGCAAAATCTGCCGTCAGGAATGGCCCGGTGGTAGCCGCTCGCAGGAGCGGGGCCACCGGACAAGTCCGCGGACTCAGCCCTTGGCCGCCATCGCGGTGACTTCCACGCGCATACCTTCGACCGCCAGGGACGCCACGCCAACAGCGGCGCGAACCGGCCAGGGCTTGGCGAAGAAGCGCTTGTAGACCTCGTTGAAAGCGGCGCGGTCAGCCATGTCGGTGAGGTAGATGGTCAGATGCAGAACCCGATCCATGGAACTGCCGGCAAGCTCCAGTGCCACCTTGAGTGCTTGCAGAGTGCATTCGCTCTGCTCGGCGATGCCGCCCAGCTCCAGACTGCCGTCGGCGCGGGTAGGGATCTGAGTGGAGACCAGCAGGCCGCCGAAACCGGCGACGTCGGAAGAGATGGATTCCGGGTCTGGGTCGGGGAGAAAGGTGATGTCGTGGTTTGCCATGGGGGATCTCTTGTTTGAGGGGGTAGGTCAGTTTACAGCACGAGACTATCTGCCAGCCTCACGGCCTGCTGAGTCGCGGCCTTGCGCGCACTCAGGTCAACGTCTTCCCCCAGAATGGTTTTCTCGACAATCACCGAATGCACATCGCTCACGCCGATAAATTGCAGCCAGGCTTCCACGTAGGGCTTCTGAAAGTCGAAGCGCTCCGCTGGTGTGATCGATTGCGCCGAAAAATCCAGGCCGCGGGCGTACATCACCACGGCGGTTTTATTGTGCAGCATGCCTTCCAGACCGCGTTCCGGATCGAAGCTGAACAAAATGTCTTTCTGCGACACCAAGTCGATGAAGTGTTTGAGTTTGTACGGGATGCTGAAATTCCACAGCGGTACGGACATCACCAGGACGTCTGCGCGGTGCAGGTACGCGGCCAGATCTTTCAAGGTGTTCCAGGCGTCTTGCTGCGCCGGGGTCAAGGACGTGCCATTGAGCCCGGCGTATTTGGCGTCCATTGCCAGCTCATCGAATTCCGGCAGAACCCTGTTCCAAAGGTCGAGGGTGATGATTTCGGTGTCCGGGGTATTTTCTTGATAGCGCGCAATGAAGCTGCGGGCGACTTCAAGGGAGGCCGATCGCTGTTTGCGCGGGGAGCATTCGATATGCAGAAGGGTGGTCATGGCGTGTCTCGGACGGGAAGTTGGATCATTGCAACATAGTTTTATTTGGAATATAAATCGTGAATAAATAAGCCATTAATCACGAATAGAACTATGTTCGATGTGCTGTTGTTAAAAACCTTTGTCACCGTCGTCGATGAAGATGGTTTCAGCCGCGCAGCCGACAAGCTGCACCTGACTCAATCTGCGGTCAGCGGTCATTTGCGGCGACTGGAAGAACAGATCGGTAAACCGCTGTTGAAGCGTACGACCCGTTCCCAGCAATTGACGCCCGATGGCGAGCGCCTGATCGCTTATGCGCGGACGATCCTCGCGTTGAACCGTGATGCCTGGGCGCAACTGACGCGCACACCGTTTCACGGGCGGGTGCGGATCGGGGTGTCGGAGGATTTTGTCGAAGCGCGATTGCTGCGGGCTTTTCAGGATTTCGCGGCGCAGTACCCAGGCATGGAAATCGACGTGCAGGTGGGTATTCCTGGCACATTGCTGAACCTGATGAAGCAAGGCGATCTTGAGCTGGTCATCGGTTCTCTGTGCGAAACCAGTGAAGCAGGGTTGCTACTGTGGCAAGAACCGCTGGTGTGGGCCTGGTCGGCGCAACCCGTCACCCGGTTACCGACACCGTTGCCGCTGGCGCTGTTCCCTGCGCCCTGTCCTTATCGTGAGATAGCGCTGAGGCGGCTGGCTCAGGCGGGGATCGCCCAACGTACGGCGATGTCATGCACCAGCACCGCCGGGTTGCGGGCGGCGGCATTGGCGGGTTTCGCGGTGGCGCCCATGGCGGTCAGTCAATTGGGGCAAGGACTGGCGGCTCTGGGGCTGGAGCAAGGGTTGCCGGATTTGCCGGCTGCGCAGTTTCGGTTGTTTACCTCTGCTGAAGCGGATCAGACGATTGTCGCAGCGCTCACTCAGCTGATTGTGGAGTATTGCTCCACGCGAAGGGCTTGACCGTCATCGGCGTGCGGCCCGGCGGTCGTGAGATAGACTGATCAGCGGGCATCGAACGGTGGGGGTGGCAGGTGGCGCGCTTCAGATGGAATCGCTGATCACGGCAGCGGCCCGTGCGCTCGCGGCGGGTGATCCCCTCGGCGCGCTGAACCGCATCGCCTTGCGCGACGATGCGCCAGCCCTCGCGCTTCGCGGCATCGCGATGGCGCAGTTGGGTGACCTTGTGCGAGCGAAGGCACTGGTGCGCAGCGCCGCACGTGCTTTCGGGCCGAAAGAGGCTTTGGCCCGGGCGCGATGTGTCGTCGCCGAGGCCGAAATCGCGCTCGCCTCGCGGGACCTGAACTGGCCAACCAAGGCACTCGACGCCGCGCGAGCGACACTTCAGGCACACGGCGATGGGGTCAACGCCGCCCATGCGCGGTACCTCGAGATCCGCCGCTTGTTGCTGATCGGGCACCTTGACGAGGCTGAACACCGACTCGCCGAGCTCGATCCGACGCCGTTACCACCCGCATCGAGAGCGGCCTACGAACTGGTCGTGGCGGGCATCGCGATGCGCCGCCTGCAAACAAAAGCGGCGCGCGTTGCACTCGAACGGGCCGAGCGTGCCGCACAACACGCCGCTATCCCCGCGTTGACGGCCGAGGTCGAAAACGCCGCCCGCATCCTCGACACGCCGGCGGCGCGGCTGATTGTCGGTGGCCAGGAACGGCCGCTGCTGCTCGATGAAATTGAAGCCTTATTGGCATCCCCGACGCTGGTCGTGGACGCGTGCCGGTATGTCGTGCGCGACGCAGGCTCGGCGGTTTCACTCGCCCGGCGGCCGGTGCTATTCGCACTCGCCCGGGCGTTGGGCGAAGCGTGGCCCGCCGACGTGCCGAGGGAGACGCTGATTGCGCGCGCCTTTCGGATGAAGTTCGCGGATGACTCCTATCGCGCGCGGTTGCGCGTAGAACTCGGGCGGTTGCGCGCGGCGCTGCACCAGATCGCCGACGTCGTCGCGACCCCGCGAGGGTTTGCGCTGGTGCCGCACGATGCGCGTGACGTCGTGGTGCTGGCGCGGCCTGTCGAAGAGCAGCATGCGACGCTGCTCGCCTTCCTCTCCGACGGCGAATCGTGGTCGAGTTCGGCCCTGGCGTTGGCGCTTGGCGCCAGTCAGCGCACCGTGCAACGAGCCCTCGACACGCTGGTGGCTGCCGCCAAGGTGCAGTCATTCGGTCATGGTCGCGCGCGGCGCTGGATGACCCCGCCGGTTCCGGGATTCGCGACGGTATTGTTACTCACAGGGTTGCTGCCCAATGACTAGCATCCACTTCACCAACCCAGTGAATGCAGTCAGTGAACGAGGAGCAAGACATGAAACATTCAACAGCCGAAATCATCCGCGAATACGGACCTTTTCCAGGCGTCGACAGCGTGCATGGCGTCACCCATGACGGCCAGCAGGTCTGGTTTGCCTCCGGTGACAAACTCAACGCCCTGGATCCTGCGAGCGGCAAGACGCTGCGCTCGATCGATGTCGCGGCCCATGCCGGCACAGCCTTCGACGGTCAGCACCTGTTTCAGATCGCCGAGGATCGCATCCAGAAAATCGACCCACAGACCGGCCGCGTGCTCTCCACCATCCCCGCGCCCGGCGGCGGTGGTGACTCGGGGCTTGCATGGGCCGAAGGGACGCTCTGGGTCGGCGAATATCGCGAGCGCAAGATTCATCAGGTCGATCCCCAGACCGGGGCAGTGCTGCGCACGCTCGAATCCAACCGCTTCGTCACCGGTGTGACCTGGGTCGAGGGCGACCTGTGGCACGGCACCTGGGAAGGGGAAGAGAGCGAGTTGCGGCGAGTCGACCCGGCCACGGGCGAGGTGTTGGAGAGCGTCCAGATGCCAGCTGGCATCGGCGTGTCGGGACTTGAGTTCGATGGCCACGACCGGTTTTTCTGTGGCGGCGGCAACAGCGGGAAGGTGAGGGCGGTGCGCCGGCCTGAATGAGCCTTTGTGGCGCAAGTCTCGGGTCGTACCGCAGTGCGCGAATGCAACTAATCTACAGTGGCCGAGCGAGACCTTTTGAGGGACTCAAGCCATGCAACCGAAGGAACATCCGCGATACGACCTGGCGCTGTTGATCGTGTTTCTTTTGATCGTCGCAGCGCTGGGTATTTCACCCCATAGCCGAGTGGATTGGTTCCTGGAAAATCTGCTGGCCCTGCTGCTGGTGATGGTCCTGGTGGGCGTCTCCCGACGGTTCCGTCTGTCTGCCGTTTCCATCAGTCTGGTGTTCGTATTCCTCTGTATTCATGAACTCGGGTCGCACTACACCTATGCGCTGGTGCCCTACGACCGCTGGTGCTCAGCCTTGACCGGGGTCAGCCTGAACAAAACCCTTGGGCTGGAACGCAATCATTACGATCGACTGGTCCATCTGACGTATGGACTCTTGATGGTGTATCCGATTCGGGAAGTGCTTGTGCGAATCACGCCGCTGCGGGGTTTCTGGGTGGGTTTTATCGCGCTGAACATCGTGCTGTCGACCTCGGCTGTCTATGAAATCGTGGAATGGATAGGCGGGCAGTTCTTGGGAGAAGACACGGCGAAGGCATTTGTCGCTGCACAAAATGACCCATGGGACTCTCAGGCCGACATGGCGCTGGCAGTGGGAGGCGCGTTCTTCACGCTATTGGTTGTGTGGTTCCGGCGCCGATTGTTTTATCGAAATGTTCAATTAAATGTCTCCGAAAAAAATTCATAAAATTTATAGAGTGTTCTAATTGAATGATGTCGATAAGCCGCTAATGTAAAGTTGATGTAACACTTCGGATGTGTACGCAATAGTTGTTTTGCCGACGAATAGCGTTGAACTTATTTGGTCTCGGATAGTATCGATGTTATTGCAGTGTGCCTGCAATTTGGCAGGTGTTTTTATCTGGTAACAAGACGCATTAAGGCAAGGCTAAATTGTGCTGTATATTTATACAAATAGCTTTGTTGTTCAGCTTTTTATAGTCGTAATATATTGAATATAAACGATATTATTTTGGTTATTTGCTTAGTGTTTCAGGTTATTGATAATTGCGACTCGTGATGTTTAGTGGCGATATTTTGGCAATGGCAGTGTCAAAAAATAACCCGATAATTAGTCGGGCATTTTTCTGACGGGGTGCTAGTGTTGGTAGTCTTGTGTTGGATCACACTTGGGTGCTTCTTAGGGGGAGTGCATCATGTCGACTCCAAATCCTCGTATTGCAGTTTTCGGTAATAGGGTTGCCAGTTCTAATGTCCCGGAACTTGAACACTTTTCGGATCTAAGCAGTTTATTGGCTGCGCCTGTATTCGATGTTCTATTGCTTGATATGCCAGCGGCTTATGCCGGGCGAGTGTTGCGCAAATTGCGCTCGACGCCGGCGTATCGCTACCAGCTCGTTTATTGCTGTCGAGACCAGGACGGCTGGTGTGAAGCACTGGGCGATGGCGCATGCCCCGCCGAAACCAGCGAAATAAAAATGCTCTGGGAGATCTGGCGAGAACGCTTCAACCTGTTCCGGCAGGGTTCTGCGCCCGAGCGGTTTGAAAGTCGGGTGCTGTCGTGGCTGTGGTTGCGTGCCAACGCCCATGTGTATGCCCTGCGCGACCCCGAAGTCCCCCAGCATTATCGTTATCCGCTGCTCGAAGCACTGGCGGATGCCGAGCAGGTCAACCCGTTTGTCTGGCTCAGTTTGATGGTGCAGCACGACTGGCTGGAAGAGGGCGTGCTGGTCGATCGCGTTCGTCTGTGTTCGGACTGTGGCTCGGGGCGCCTCAATTACATTGATGTGTGCGCCGAATGCCAGGCGATGGACATTTCGCGGCAGCCGTCGTTGCACTGCTTCACCTGCGGTCACGTGGGTCATCAGGAGTCGTTTCTCAAGGATGGCGTGTTGCTCTGCCCCAACTGTCTGAACCGTTTGCGGCACATCGGCAGTGACTATGATCGCCCTTTGGAAAACTACCGCTGCCGCTCATGCCAGGCGTTTTTTGTCGACGCCGATGTGCAGGCGCGCTGCCTGGATTGCGGCTTGTCCCACGCGCCCGACAAGTTGCGCATACGCGAAGTTCGAGACTTTCGTCTGACGGAGGCAGGGCGCTTCCGTTGTCGCCAGGATTTCAACGATCGATCGATCGACCATTTCGGCCGTCTCAATTTGTTGGGCGGCAAGGATTTCTTCGAGCTTTTGACCTGGCAGCTTCAGGTGGTGCGTCGTTACAAGCAGCCGGCGTTCTCATTGATCGGCCTGCGCTTCGTCAATCTGGCCGGTACGCTGGCGCGTCTTGGTGAGCACCGCGGGCATGCCTTCATCGATAGCCTGACGGATCGCCTGAAAGAATCCGTCAGGGAAACCGATCGCTGCTCGCGAAGCACCGAAGAGTTCTTCTGGGTCATGCTGCCGCACACGGATGGCAAAGGGCTGGAGTTCGTCGCCCAGCGCTTGAGCCGGGTCGCCGAATTGTTTTCCGCGCCGGAGGTCAGTGATATTTCCCTGCGTGTCGTCAGTTTCACGGCCCCCGGGGATTTGCTCGAGAAAGAAGACGGTGAGCTGTTGCTGGCCCGTCTTGCCAGTGAGTTGATTTAAGCCATGAGCCCGTTGATGGAGCAACTCTACAGCATGCTCAGTGCAATCATGGGGACGGACGGTTTGAGCCGGTTGTTCTACATGCTCTTTCCGTTGTTTCTGGTGTTTGAATTGCCGCTGACGATCATGGTGCTGCTTGGCGTATTGCGCTGGTTTACCCGTCGGCGCAGCAGCGTGCCGAAGACCAGCCTCTATCGGCCCAAGGTCTCTTGCATCATCACCTGCTACAGCGAAGGGATGGATGTCCAGACCACGCTGTTAAGCCTGTGCGAGCAGACCTACCCCGGCCACATCGAGATGATCCCGGTGGTGGACGGCGCCACGGTGAATCAACCGACGCTCAGCGCCGTTCGCCGTTTCAACGTGGACCCGCTGTTGTACCCCCGGCGCCATTTACGCCCGATCGCCAAATGGCAGAGGGGCGGACGGGTGTCGTCATTGAACGCCGGTTTGTCCCATGCCAGCGGCGAAATCGTCATGGCGCTCGACGGTGATACATCCTTCGACAACAACATGGTCAGCGCCATCGTGCGCAATTTCGAAGACCCCTCGGTGCCTGCGGTCGCTGGCAGCCTGCGGGTGCGCAATGTCTGGGGTTCCTGGGTCACAGCGATGCAGGCGCTGGAATACGTGTTGTCGATTCACATGTCGAAAATCGGTCTGGCCGAATGGAACCTGGTGAATAACGTCTCAGGTGCCTTCGGCGCTTTCCGCCGCAGTTTCCTGGTGAAAATCGGTGGCTGGAACACCCATACCGCGGAAGACCTGGACCTGACGTTGCGCATCAAAAGTTACTTCAAGCGACATGACTTGAGGATCCCCTTCGAGCCGGAAGCGATCGGGCACACCGATGCACCCGCGACGCTCAGGCAGTTTCTGATGCAGCGTTTGCGCTGGGACGGCGACCTGTTTTTTCTGTACGTCAGAAAGCACAACCACAACATCAACCCGGATTTACTGGGCTGGCCAACCTTCCTGATGATCCTGCTCAGTGGCTTCTTTTTCCAGTTGGTGCTGCCGTTCATCATCTTCATCTACACCTTGCTGGCGCTATTCATTCTGCCGGGCAAGACGCTGTTGTTTCTGTTTGCGCTGATCTACCTGCTGTACCTGTTGATCACCATGCTGCTGTTCGGCGCCATGTTGTCGATGGTGTCCGATCGACCTCGACAGGACGTGACCCTGGGGTTGTTGGTGCCGGTCTTCCCTCTGTTCATGCTACTCATTCGGTGCTGGAGCGCAGTGGCCATGCTCAACGAGATGTTTCGTCGAGGCCATGAAGAGACCTCGATGGCGCCGTGGTGGGTTCTTAAACGAGCCACGAGGTTTTGATATGCGATCGGTCCTTCTAGCCTTGACGCTGTCGCTGCCCCCTGCGGCGCTCGTCGCACAACCGCTGCCCCTTCAGGGTTTGATCGACAAGCAGCAAGCCGGCCCCATGTTTCGCGCCGCCGAGGCCGACCTGCGGCAACCGCGTTTGTTGCTGGCGTCCACATCAGCGGCAGCGCCGAAAGCAGGGGCAGAGGCGGGGACGAGTTCGGGCAAATGGTCCCAGGCCAGTTATGTCTGGGACAGCGAAGCGTTGCTCGATCCCGATCGGCGCGAGGCGGAGCTTCAGGCGCTGCGCAAGGCCGGGATGGACAAGATCTACCTCGGCCTCAAGGCTGCACAGGTTAATGACTTGGTCACGACTCGCCGACGACTGGAGCAATTGCTTCAGGACGCGGCCCGAGAAGATCTGCAAGTGAGTCTGTTGCTCGGCGATTCGAGCTGGATCGAGCCGACGGACCGCCACCAGCTCAGCGATTTACTGAAGAAGTTAAAGGGGCTTGCATTCAGCAGCCTGCATCTGGACCTCGAGGTCGAACAACTGGGCATGCCCGTGCCCGATCAGCGCCTGAAAAACTGGCTCGATACCTTGCGCATGGCGTCAAACGAGAGCCCATGGCCCGTGGAAATTTCCAGCCATCATCGCTGGTTCGTTGAACCCAAGCCTGGGCAAACCTGTGTGCCTTGCTCACTTCCCGAGGCCGGCGTGCGTCAGGTCAGCCTGATGATATACACCCGCAACCCGAAAAACAGCGCACGCATGACAGAGCAGATCGCCCAGCGTTGGCCGGCGCTGCAATTTCGTTTGGCACAAAGCACAGAACCCGAATTGCCAGCCACGGAAAGCTGGGCGGGAGCATCGACTGAACAGTTGAAACACCAGGCCAGCGCCTGGCGCGAACAATTGCAACCGCGGGGGGTTGCCGGTATCGACTGGCAGGCCTGGCGAGACTTCCCCAAACGGTGAGCCGTCATGAAAATTCGTTTCGATAGTCGCAAGGAATTGAACCCCACCCAGGAACAGGGCTTGAGCGTGCTGTACGCACCGGGCAAGCGCATGGCGTTTCGCGCGCGCTGGTATTTGATTCTGTTGCTGGTTGCCAGCCCCTTGATCTGGCTGGGTGGAAAGCTGGCGTACAGCATGCTGATGATCGACGCACCGGCGCAATTGCGCCTGCCGATTTACGAGGTACGAGCGCGCGATGCCGGCCGGGTCGATCAGCTGTTTGCGAAGGCGGGCGAGCAAGTCCAGGCCGATCAGATGCTGGTCAGTCTGGACAACCCGGAATGGCGGGCCCGGCTGGCGCAACTGGCGGCCATGCCGACCAAGGCGACGGGCACAGGCACCGGCACTGCCCAATTGGGCGGTCGCGAGCGTCAGTTGCTCCAGACCCGAATCGGCAGGGCGGAACAAAAAATCAAGGAATTGGAGTACCTGGTTGACCGAGGCGCGGCGGCTCGCGGCGAGGTGCTGGCAGCGCAGTCGGAACTCGACGGGTTTCGAGCGGACCTGTTGGCGTTCGAACGCCGCGAGCAACTGGCGCGTCAGCCCCCGCAGGGGCTTGAGCGCGAGATCATTCAGCAGAACGCCGAACAGCAGTGGTTGAAGACGCGTCTCGCCGCGTTGTCGATCAAGGCGGGGCAAAGCGGCCGGATTGCGGAAGTGCTGGTAACCCCGGGCGAAAACGTCGGCGCCGGCACGTTGTTGATGCGCCTGGAGCGGCTGGAGGACCCGTTGCTATGGATTTATCTGGAACCGCTCAACATCAGTTACGCCGCTATCGGTCAGCCGCTACGCGTGCGCATGCCGGACGGCCAATGGCTGGCGGCTCACGTGGTTCAGGCGGTGGACAGCGCCGGGCGCACGCCGACGGTGCTGCGCGGGCCGTTTGCCGCCAGTGAAATGGGCTTGCAGGTCGCAGCCCGGTTTGATGACCCGCTGCCGCCGCGCTGGCGAATCGATCAACTGCCGTTGAATGTTCGCTTCCCCACCGATTGGCAAGAGATGTTCAGTGCCGGCCGGGCGTTGATGGAAAAAGTCGAGGGGCTCGTCGCGATGGATCGACCTACAACCACTACTCCAGAGTGAATTTGCCATGTCTGCTGATCGAATTCTTGTGACGGGTGGCGCGGGCTTCATTGGTTCGCACTTGGTCGAAGCCTTGCTTGAACACGGCTATGGCGTGCGGGTACTGGATGATCTTTCAACCGGCAAACTGGCAAATCTGCCGGTGGACCGGGCGCATTTGAGCCTGATAGTCGGGGATGTAGCAGACGCGCCGACGGTGGAGCGCGCCCTGAAAGATTGCAGCGCGGTGGTGCATCTGGCCGCCGTCGCCTCGGTCCAGGCGTCGGTCGAAGACCCGGTCGCCACCCATCAAAGTAACTTCATCGGAACGCTGAATATCTGCGAAGCCATGCGCGAGGCAGGTCTGAGAAGGGTGGTGTTCGCCTCCAGCGCCGCCATCTATGGCAACAACGGCGAAGGCACCCCCATTACCGAAGACACGCCCAAAGCCCCGTTGACGCCCTATGCCGCGGACAAACTGGCCAGTGAGCATTTCTTCGATTTTTACCGCCGCCAGCATGGTCTGGAGCCAGTGATTCTGCGCTTCTTCAACATTTACGGACCGCGCCAGGACCCTTCATCGCCTTACTCCGGGGTCATCAGTATCTTCAGCGAAAGAGCCCAGAAACACCTGCCCGTCACGGTGTACGGGGACGGTGAACAGACCCGGGATTTCGTTTATGTGGAGGACCTTGTAAAGGTACTGGTACAGGCGGTGAAAGAATCGGAGCCGAGCGGCGAACCGGTCAACGTCGGTTTCAACCGCTCCACCAGCATCAACGAGCTGGCGGCCACGTTGAGTACGCTGCTGGGCCGGCCTCTGGCGTTGAATTACGCTGCCCCGCGTTCCGGTGACATCCGCCATTCCCGGGCCGATAACCAACGTTTGCTTGAACGTTTTCGATGCACCGAGCCGACTTGTTTTGCCGATGGTTTGGGTCACTTGCTCAGAAGTCTGGAGAGCGGCGACCGCTGAGTACCCGGGGCGTATTACCGGATGGAACTGTTGCAGCAGGCGCACCGTCAATCGAGGACAGGGCCGCCAGATCTGAGTGAGAGGAAACGCCGAGGTGCTGGAGGCCATTATCCTTCGACCCCATGACGGAGGGCCCCTCAATGAGGATCGCTCAGATCGCGCCGCTTACCGAACGTTGTCCGCCCCGTTTGTACGGTGGCACTGAGCGGATTGTGTCTTACCTGACCGAAGAGCTGGTGCGTCAGGGTCACGATGTCACGCTCTTCGCCAGCGGCGATTCGCAAACCTCGGCACGTCTGGAATCGGGCGCGCACCAGGCTCTGCGGTTCGATCCACGCATCAAGGACGGGGCGCCTCATCACATCCTGATGCTTGATCAAGTCTTGCGTCAGGCGGATCAATTCGACGTGATGCATTTTCATGTCGATATCTTTCATTTTCCGTTGATTCGACACTTGGCCGGGCGCAGCGTGACCACGCTTCACGGGCGTCTGGACATTGCGGACTACCAATCCTTTTACCCTCACTTTCCCGAGGTGCCGCTGGTTTCGGTGTCCAAGGCGCAACGCACCCCGGTGAAGGGTGACGTCAACTGGGTGGGCAATGTCTACCACGGCATTCCGGGTGATCTGCTGACCTTCAACCCTGAACCGAGCGGCGACTATCTGGTGTTTCTGGGGCGTATCTCTCCTGAAAAGCGCCCGGACCGGGCCATCGAGATTGCCTTGAAGGCGGGGCTGTCATTGAAGATCGCGGCCAAGGTCGACAGGGCTGATCAGGTGTATTGGGAAGAAGTCATCGCACCGATGATCGCCTCCCATCCGAATGTCGAATTTCTCGGCGAGATTGATGAATCGCAAAAGGCAGACTTGCTGGGCAATGCTCGCGCCTTGATCTTTCCCATCGACTGGCCCGAGCCGTTCGGTCTGGTCATGATCGAAGCCATGGCCTGCGGCACGCCGGTGATTGCGTTTGGTCAGGGCTCGGTGCCGGAAGTGATCGACGAGGGCGTGTCCGGTTACATCGTCGATGGCGTCGCAGGGGCAGTAGCGGCGGTGCAGCGGTTGGCAGAGCTGGATCGGCGCAAGGTGCGGGCCAGGTTCGACGAGCGGTTCACGGTCGAGCGCATGACCAATCACTATCTGGAGTTGTATCGCCATCTGACGGCGGGCAACACCTATGGCCATCCCTCCACACCCTTCGATATTCCGGCCACCGCGTCGCTGCAAGAGCTGCGCTTGCGCAACCTGAAAAACAACGACACCTTCGCGGTGTTCGATCCCAATGGCGACGTGTTGTTTGCGGACGACAGCCCGCAAGGGATTTTCCATACCGATACCCGACACCTTTCCGGGCTCTACCTGACGCTTAACGGCGCGCGGCCGCTGTTGCTCAGTTCCACGCTACGAGACGATAACGCGATGCTCACGTGCGACCTGACCAACCCGGATCTGTTCGACGCCCATGGTGAAAAAATCCTGCACCACGATTTGATCCATCTGCGTCGCTCACGATTCTTGTGGAATGGCTCCTGTTATGAACGGCTGACCCTGCGCAATTTCGACGATTCGCCCCAGCATCTGCAATTGAGAATCCAGTTCGCGGCCGACTTCAAAGATTTGTTCGAAGTTCGCGGCGCTCGGCGTCCGCAACGCGGTGAAGGGCACCGGGCGGAGATTACCGATGAAGAGGTGGTGCTTTCCTATACCGGCCTGGACCACAAACGGCGCATGACCCGCCTGCGTTTTGCCCCGGTGCCGGCCAGCCTGACCTGTGATTCGGCGTTGTTCGAGGTTCGGCTGGCCCCGGGGGAAAGCCAGTCGCTGTTCATGGACATCAATTGCGGCGTGCAAAATCCGCCGTTTACGGTGCGCCATGGGTTCTTTATTTCATTGCGCGATTCCCGGCGCGAGTTACGCACATTCTCTTCGCGGGCGGCCTCTGTGGTGACCTCCCATGATGTGTTCAACGAGGCGGTCAGCCGCAGCGTTTCCGACCTCTACATGCTCATGACCAAAACCCGCGAGGGGCTATATCCCTATGCCGGCATTCCATGGTTCAGCACCGTTTTCGGACGAGATGCGCTGATCACGGCATGGGAGATGCTGTGGTTCGATCCCGGTATTGCCAAAGGCGTGCTCGGGCATCTGGCCGCCAACCAGGCAACCATCGTTGACCCCCACGCCGATTCCGAGCCCGGTAAAATCCTGCACGAGATAAGGCTGGGGGAAATGGCCGAGTTGGGCGAGGTGCCGTTCCGACGTTATTACGGCAGCATCGATTCCACGCCGTTGTTCGTCATGCTGGCCGCCGCGTACCTGGAGCGCACCAATGACCTGGGTACACTGCGTCAGCTCTGGCCCAATATCGAAGCGGCGCTGACCTGGATCGAGGAGTACGGCGACCGCGATGGCGATGGTTTTGTCGAGTATGGCCGGCAGTCCGCCGAGGGGCTGATTAACCAGGGCTGGAAAGACAGCCACGATTCGGTTTTCCATGCCAATGGGCAACTGGCCGTGGGCCCGATTGCGATTGTCGAAGTTCAGGCCTATGTGTATGGCGCCTGGACTGGTGCGGCCAAAATCGCTCGTCGGCTGGGTGATCCGGAGCGGGCTCAGCGCCTGAAATACAAGGCTCAACGCTTGCGTGAAGAATTCGATTCCCGCTTCTTCGACGAAGAACTGGGCACTTATGTATTGGCCCTGGACGGCAACAAGAAACCCTGTCGAATCCGTACCTCCAATGCCGGTCATGCCCTGTTCGCCGGCATCGCTTACCCGGAACGCGCGGCGTCGGTCGTCGACGCCCTTATGGACCGCTCATCCTTTTCCGGTTGGGGCGTGCGCACGGTCGCGTCCTCCCAGGCTCGCTATAACCCGATGAGTTATCACAACGGCTCCGTCTGGCCCCACGACAATGCGCTGATCGCCGCTGGTTTCGCCCGCTACGGATATCGTCGGGACGCGGCGCGGATTTTCGAAGGCCTGTTCGCCGCGTCTACCTATATCGATCTGCGGCGCTTGCCCGAACTGTTTTGCGGCTTTGCCCGGCAACGCACCCAAGGGCCGACGTTCTATCCAGTCGCCTGCATGCCCCAGGCCTGGGCCGCCGCTGCGCCGTTGTCGATGATTCAGTCGTGCCTGGGGCTGAGCTTCAGGCCGAGGAAACTCAACATCCTGTTCGACGAACCGGTGCTCCCGGCATTTCTGGACACCATCGCCTTGCGGCGTTTGGCAGTGGGTGCCGAATGTGTGGACTTGATGCTCCGGCGCTCGGGGGAAAATGTCATGATCGAGGTTCTCGATCGCCAGGGCCCGGTGCGAATCTTGAGCACCAGTTAGGGTGATGAGCGCGGGGCTTGGATTCTGAATATCTCGTAGCATGTCAGAAGGTGAACGCTTGTCCCGCCCGTGACGGATGCTGAGCCATTTCAGTCTCCAGCAAATGCTCAACCAGCACATCATTCAAAAAGCGGAACTGATCGTTGAGCCCGACCACTTCGTTACTGAAGTGGTTGGCCGCTGCCGGCATCAGCAAGGCCTCGAAGTGCTCGTCGAACACCAGCGCGACTGCTTTGCGAGACACGACCTGCTGCGAATAATAGTTGCTGCCGAATACCGGAAAGCTCACGGCGAGGCTGACGGAATGAATCATGATTTCGACTCCTCGGTTTGACCGATATCCAGCACCAAGCGGGAAAACAAGGTCAGGGTGACGGCCGTCAGGGCCAGGCAGGTCAGGAGATGGATCAACATGATTTGCCCCTCCGTGCGGGGGTTTAAAATGGGGATGACGTCAATCCTGCACCTGACGGTTTTTTTGCGGAAGGCATTCACGGCGATGGTGAATATTGATGTGAATGATGGTGGTGATCTGTAGGAGCTGCCGAAGGCTGCGATCTTTTGATCTTGCTCTCCGATGGCCCCTAAAAGATCGCAGGCTGCGCCAGCTCCTACATTTGAAATGCATTCTCCTGTGGGAGCGAGCCTGCTCGCGAAGGCGTCCTCGAGGGCGTCATCCACCCATCTGACGGACGGAGCCCCACCCCGACCTATACTCAAATCAGCACGTTCTTTAGCGTCGAACACTCCGTTTGGCGAAGACTGTAGGACACCGCGATCTTGAACCTGCGTTCGCTGATCGTTGCTGTGTTGGTGATATTGGCGGGATGCGTCACGCACACGCCTGCCCCGGTAATCGTGGTGCCGGTGGTGGTATCCCAGAGCACCTGGCAGCAGGTGGACCGAGAGATTGTCGCCGCTTCGCAACAGGCCACCGAACAGGCCAGGGTCTACGCCCGCGGGTCCATGGAGCACTGGCGCACGCGGGTTTATCAGCAGACCGAAGAAGTCTTCATTCCGTGGTTCAGCAGCTACTGGACCCAGGAATGGCTGTCGATGAAAGTCAGCTGGTACGCCATCAATGCCGGGGACGAGCAGGATGCGACGAGCAAACGCCTGGCGGCCTATCTGCTGGAGCAATATCACCAGCGCGTGCTTGAGCCAGTGGCAGTGGAGATCGATCCCGACGCGATTCTCGGGCAGGCGACAGAGTTTTATGTGCAACTGATGGGGCAGCAACTCGAAATCATCTCCAAACGTCATGGCGTGCCGATGGCGCAGCTCAACGGTCGTATCCAGAAAATCCCGGCTATTTCACTGGGCCCGCCGTCTGCCCGTGACGCTTCGCTGTATCAGGTGGTGCATGCCGAACTGAGCAAATTGCCGGCCTACACGGCGCTGATCGAGAAGATCCACACGGCGGGCGGCGAGAAGGGCATTGCTTCGACGGATGCCGGCATGGCGCCGGTGGCCAAACGTGCCAGCCGACGAATACAAGCCGAAATGGCCCCCCGAGGCGCGGCCAGTGCCGTGGCGGCAGTGGCGGGGAAGGCGGCCGGGGCGTTGATTTCCGTGGGGGTGGCGGGGGTGCGCGCGATTATTCAGGCCAACGATCGGCCCGATAGCGAAGCGCTGATCCGCAGCAGCCTGGGTAATTCGTTCGACAAGGCATGGGTGAAACTGGTGGATAACCCCGCCACCGGCGTCATGGCCGGAACGCTGTACATGGCCAGGCAGATCGAAGGCAGCCTGGAGGAGACCCTCGAGCCGTCGGTCGGTCTGGATGCAGGGGCTGTCGATTTTAGCCACGCTGATTCGACTACCCACCAGATCAACCCATAACCCGAGGAGAACGATCATGGCTTACGTTGATGGCTTCGTCGCTGCAGTACCCACCGCCAACCGCGAAAAATTCAAGCAACATGCGCTATCCGCCGCCGCAATCTTCAAGGAAAACGGCGCGCTCAGCCTCGCCGAATGCTGGGGCGACGACGTGCCCGACGGCAAAGTGACCTCGTTTCCCATGGCGGTAAAACTCAAGGAAGACGAAACCGTGGTGTTTTCCTGGATCGTCTGGCCCGACAAGGCCACCCGTGACGCCGGGATGGCGAAACTCATGAGCGATCCGCGGCTGCAACCCGACGTCAATCCAATGCCGTTTGACGGTCAGCGCATGATTTTTGGCGGTTTCGAAATGATCGTGTAAGCCTGAACGTAGTCGCAGGATCACTCCGGCGTCGGGGCGGTCCTGCAACTCTTGCGATTACGAATCTCGCTGTCCGAGGGGCGCTCCTTGATGAACTCGAAGCGCGGCTCGCCTTCGTTGTAGTGAACCAGCCAGCCCCATTCCAGCTCGGACTCATCCTGGCCGGGTTTCGGTGGAACGGCCCACCATGGCTCTTTACTGATGATCTGACGCATGGCGCCCTCCCGTCGATTCGGTTGCTTCAACTATAACCCGCATGCCGTCACGTGCCAGAAATGCACTTGCTGGCGTGGTATCCCTTTGTAAAATCAAAGGGTCCCCCAGCCTTGAGGTGCCAGACATGAGCGATGAAACCCGTGAGCCGTTCAAGCGGCTGTTCTTCGCCCTGAACTGCGCCCCCGAGCAACGCCGGGCCATCGCCCAATGGCGCAACGCGCTGGAACTCAATGTCGGGCGCCCGGTGCCGGCGGAAAACTTTCATCTGACGCTGCTGTTTCTCGGCACAGTGGGGATGGCGCAGATAGCGGGTGTCTGCGAGGCCGCCGCCAATGTCCAGATGCCCGGCATGCCGTTGACGGTTGTGCTTGATCGTCTGGAAGTCTGGCGTCGCTCCGGGGTTTTGTTGCTGGCGCCCGCGCAGGCAGCACCGCAGTTGTTGCGGTTGGTGTATGCGCTGGAGCAGGCCATGTTGCCGTTTGGCTTTGAAGACACCCGTCGGGAATTTCGCCCGCATTTGACCCTGATGCGCGACTACCGGGCGCCGGTTCCCGAATCCGCTACGCCGCCAGAGTTTTTCCTGCGCGCCGACCGCTTCACCTTGTTCGAATCCCATAAAGGCCGGTACCGGGCGCTGGCCGAATGGCCGCTGGTCTCTGCATAAGCCCAAAAAAAGGCGCCCGAGGGCGCCTAAATTCACCTTGACCGAGGAAGCCAGGTGAAGCCGTTCTTCTTCAGAGGAGTGCAGCGGTGGTAAGGCGCTGCGTGAACGGAAAACGAGAAAGCTGTAATTGATGTTGGATGTGATGGCCTCATCGCGAGCAGGCTCGCTCCCACAGGGGATAGGCGTCATCAAAAAATCTGTGTTCCACTACGGACTCCTGTGGGAGCGGGCTTGCTCGCGAAAGCGGTAGATCAGTCACCAATGATGTTGAATGTGATGGCCCCTTCGCGAGCAAGCCCGCTCCCACATTTTGGTCCGTGGTAGTCAGATATTTTTGTGTCCGATCGTGAATCACTTACCGAGCTTCACCCGCGTCCAGCCCCGGGTCATCACCCGCTGAATACCGATCGGCATATCTGGAATCGCATACAACGTCGCCATCACCGCTTGCGGCGGGTAGGAGCCCGGGTCGTCACGAATCGCTTCATCCACCAGTGGCGTGGCCGCTGCGTTGGCATTGCTGTAGCCAACGCTGTTGGTGACTTCGGCAATGATGTCCGGGCGCATCAGGAAGTTCATGAACAGGTAGGCGTTGTCGACGTTGGCCGCGTCCCGTGGGATGGCGACCATGTCGTAAAAGCTGCCGGCGCCTTCTTTCGGAATGCTGTATTCGATCTTCACCTTGTCGCCGGCTTCCTTGGCGCGGGCCTTGGCTTGCAGCACGTCGCCGGAGTAACCGACGGCGACGCAGATGTTGCCGTTGGCCAGGTCGGAGATGTACTTCGACGAATGAAAGTAAGCCACCGACGGCCGAATCTTCATGAACAGCGCTTCGGCTTCAGCGATCTGCGCCTTGTCCTGAGAATTCACCGGGTAGCCCAGATAGTGCAGGGCAGCCGGGAGCATCTCCGTCGGCGAATCAAGGAAACTGATGCCACAGGCTTTGAGCTTCGCGGCGTTTTCCGGTTTGAACAGCAAGTCCCAGGAGTTCACCGGCGCATCAGTGCCCAGCACTTCCTTGACCTTGGCCGGGTTGTAACCGATGCCGATCGAACCCCACATGTACGGGAAGGCGTGGCCATTGTCAGGATCGCTGGCGGAGGCGTTTTTCAGCAGCACCGGGTTGAGGTTTTTCCAGTTCGGCAGCTTCGATTTATCCAGCGGCTGATAGACGCCAGCCTTGATCTGCTTGGCCAGGAAACTGTTGGACGGCACCACAATGTCGTAGCCGGATTTACCGGCCAGCAAGCGTGCCTCAAGGGTTTCATTACTGTCGAACACATCGTAGGTCACGCGGATGCCGGTCTCGTCTTCGAACTTCTTGACGGTGTCCGGGGCGATGTAATCCGACCAGTTGTAGACGCGCAATACCTTGTCATTGGCCTGGGCACCGGTAGCCATCGCGCCCAGTAAGGACAGTGTCAGCAGAGTCCTGCCAAACATTTTCATCGGTACAACTCCATTTTCTTTTTATAGAACCTGTGGCGAGGGAGCTTGCTCCCGCTTGAGTGCGCAGCACTCACAAAATTGGCATGGGTTGCCAGAATTTTTGGGGCCGCTTCGCAGCCCAGCGGGAGCAAGCTCCCTCGCCACAGTTAACTGAACCGCAGCACTAAGCCGTCGCTTCGACTCGCTGGTTTTTCGGCTGCTGCCACGACTCGCTGGCGGTCTGGTCCATCGCTTCCTGAATCGCCCGTTTGCGCGTGGCTTCGGCCTTGCGGCTGAAGTACCAGACCATGAACGTCACGATCGACACCGCCAGCAGAATCAGACTGGCCACGGCATTGATCTCAGGCTTCACGCCCAGACGCACCGCCGAGAACACTTCCATCGGCAAGGTCGTCGAGCCTGGGCCAGAGACGAAACTTGCCAACACCAGATCATCCAGCGACAGAGCAAACGACATCATGCCGCCGGCCGCCAGTGACGGCGCGATCATCGGAATGGTGATCAGAAAGAACACCTTGAGCGGACGCGCACCCAGGTCCATGGCCGCTTCTTCAATCGACAGGTCCAGCTCACGCAAACGCGCCGAGACAACCACCGCCACATACGCTGCACAGAACGTGGTGTGCGCGATCCAGATCGTCACCAAACCACGCTCCTGCGGCCAGCCGATCAACTGCGCCATGGCCACAAACAGCAGCAACAGCGACAGACCGGTGATCACTTCCGGCATCACCAACGGTGCCGTTACCAAACCACCAAACAGCGTACGCCCCTTGAAACGCGTCACACGGGTGAGCACGAAAGCGGCGAGGGTGCCCAACGCCACGGCGGCAATCGCGGTGTAGCAGGCGATTTCCAGGGAGCGCACCACCGAGCCCATCAGTTGCGTGTTGTCGAGCAGGCCGACGTACCACTTCACCGACCAGCCGCCCCACACCGTCACCAGTTTCGAGGCGTTGAACGAGTAGATCACCAGAATCAGCATCGGCAGGTAGATAAACGACAGACCGAAAATCAGCATCAACTTTGAAAATCCGAAGCGTTTCATCCCCGTCCCTCCATCTCTTTAGCCTGGCTGCGGTTGAACAGCAGAATCGGCACAATCAGGATCGCCAGCATCACCACCGCCAAGGCGGATGCCACCGGCCAGTCGCGGTTGTTGAAGAACTCCTGCCACAGTACGCGGCCGATCATCAGGGTTTCCGGGCCGCCCAACAGTTCTGGAATCACGAACTCACCGACCACCGGAATGAACACCAGCATTGCACCTGCAATGATGCCGTTCCTGGCCAGCGGTACGGTGATTTTCCAGAAGTTGTTGAAGTTGCTCGAACCCAGGTCTGACGCGGCTTCCAGCAGGCTTTGATCGTGCTTCACCAGGTTGGCATACAGCGGCAACACCATGAACGGCAAGTAGGCATAGACCACGCCGATGTACACCGCCGTGTTGGTGTTGAGGATCTCGATCGGCTGCGACGTGAGCCCGGTCCACATCAGGAACGCATTGAGCAAACCGTTGTTGCTGAGAATGCCCATCCACGCATAGACGCGGATCAGGATCGCGGTCCAGGTCGGCATCATGATCAACAGCAGCAGAACGTTCTGCGTTTCCTTGTTGGCCTTGGTGATCGCATAGGCCATCGGGAAACCGATCACCAGGCACATCAGCGTGCTTAGAAACGCGACCTTCAACGAGCCGAAGTAGGCCGAGATGTACAACTCATCTTCGGTCAGCAGCGAGTAGTTGCCGATGTTCAGCAGCAGCTGAAATTTCTGTTCGGCGAAGGTGTAAATCTCGGAGTAGGGAGGAATGGCCAGGGCCGCTTCCGAGAAGCTGATCTTCATCACCAGGAAGAACGGCAACAGGAAAAACAGGCACAACCACAGGAAAGGAATGCCGATGACCAGTTTGCGGCCGCTGGGCACCAGGCGCAGGAATTGCTGATTGAAGGTTCTCATGAGCGCAGTACCACGCCGCTGTCGTCTTCCCACCACACGTAGACCTGATCGTCCCAGGTCGGGCGGGCGCCACGGCGTTCGGCGTTGGCCATGAACGACTGGACGATCTTGCCGCCGGGCAGTTCCACGTAAAACACCGAGTGGCCGCCGAGGTAGGCGATGTCATGCACCTTGCCTTCTGACCAGTTGTAGCGAGTCTCGGGTTTGAGGGTGCTGACCAGCATTTTTTCTGGACGGATGGCGTAGGTGATCGACTTGTCCTGCACCGACGTACTCACGCCGTGGCCGACGTAGATCTTCTGTTGCAGATCCGGGCTGTGAATGATCGCGTGACCTTCCAGATCCTCGACCACGGTGCCGTCGAAGGCGTTCACGTTGCCGATGAACTCACAGACCATGCGGCTGACCGGGGCTTCATAAATGTCGACCGGGCTGCCGATCTGGGCGATCCAGCCCAAGTGCATGATCGCGATGCGTTCGGCCATGGTCATGGCTTCTTCCTGGTCGTGGGTCACCATCACGCAGGTCACGCCGACGCGCTCGATGATTTGCACCAACTCCAGTTGCATCTGTGAGCGCAGCTTTTTATCCAGTGCGCCCATCGGTTCGTCGAGCAACAACAGCTTCGGACGCTTGGCCAAGGAACGGGCGAGGGCGACACGCTGACGCTGGCCGCCGGACAACTGATGCGGCTTGCGTTTGGCGTATTGCGTCATGTGTACCAGCCGCAGCATCTCCTCCACCCGAGCGTCGATTTCGCTGGCGGGCAAACGGTCCTGCTTGAGGCCGAAGGCGATGTTCTGCGCCACCGTCATGTGCGGGAACAGTGCGTAGGACTGGAACATCATGTTGATCGGCCGTTCGTAGGGCGGCATGTCGGTGATGTCGACACCGTCGAGCAGAATCCGCCCTTCGGTCGGGCGCTCGAAGCCGGCGAGCATGCGCAGCAGCGTCGATTTACCCGAGCCGGAACCGCCGAGCAGGGCGAAGATTTCCCCTTGATGGATCTCCAGGGACACATCGTCCACGGCGGTGGTTTCGTCGAATTTCTTGGTGACGCGGTCGACTTTCACCAACACCTTTTTCGGTGCCTGGTGACCTTCAAGAGCCTTCCTGTAGATGCTGGAGGCGTTTGCCATATGAAACTCCCAACAGGTTTCAGTCGTCGGGCCAACGCGGCCTGACTTAAGAGTGGATTGCAAGCCCAAGCCGTACGGTGCCAGTCAATTCCGCGAAGATCCCCTGTGGGAGCGAGGCTTGTGTGGCGAGGGGGCTTGCCCCCGTTGGGGTGCGAAGCGCCCCTGAATCAGTCGCCGCGATCTTGAATTAGAAAGCGGTGACCGATTGACGATTGCTTCGCAATCGAACGGGGGGCAAGCCCCCTCGCCACACAAGCCCGCTCCCACAAGGGGATTTGCATTTGAATCACTGGCCCATACCGATCGGGCTTATTCGGCACCGCCATCCTGGCTGCCTGGTCGTACTTGTTGTTATTGCGGTTCATCTATTACGTGAGCGACCAGCGCGCAAAGGCACGCCCGCCAAACTCACGGGGGCAGTTAAATCGTTGAATGCTTTTTTGAAGTCAGCGCGTATTACGCAGCGCCGCCCGTTGCCGGCACGCATCGCCAAACGCCTGGAAAATACTCAAATAGGGGGGATTCGAAAGCACCTGCCATTCCGGGTGCCATTGCACGCCGACAGCGAAGGCCTTGCTGTGATCGACGGAGATCGCCTCGATCAAACCATCCGGCGCGACAGCTTCAGCGCGCAGGCCGGGAGCGAGCCGGTCGATGCCCTGGCTGTGAATCGAATTCACCTGGAACACCTGCGGCAGGTCCAGCGCTTCGAACACACCACCCGGCTGCACATTCACCGCATGGGCCGCTGCGTACTGCACCGCCAGGTCCGGGTGATCCGCTTCGCGGTGATCGAGGTAGCCGGGCAGTTCATGCACCTTCTGATGCAGGCTGCCGCCGAACGCCACGTTCATTTCCTGAAAACCCCGGCAGATGCCGAGCACCGGAACACCGGCGGCAATGGCTGCGCGCAATAAGGGCAGGGTGGTGGCGTCCCGTTGCGGATCGTGATCCGTGCCGGGGGCACTGGCCGGGCCTTGATAGTGGAAGGGCTCCACATTCGACGGCGATCCGGTCAGCAACAGACCGTCGAGCTGCGCGAGCAGGTCATCGATTTCGGTCAGATCGCCTAAGGAAGGAATGACCACTGGCAACCCCAAAGCCGCGACGCTGACAGCACGCAAATACTTGTCGCCGCTGACGTGGTAGGGGTGCAGGCCAATCTGTTTGACGCACGCAGTAACGCCGATCAATGGCTTGAATGCCATTTTTATCACCTCGAAGTTTCACACTTGAACGAGCTTTTCCGGAGCTTAGCCTTGTTGATTTTAATTAACAACTCTCATGTAAAAAATTCTAAACGCCACGCGTCCGATCTTCAGGGTTTACGCGGTGCGCAAGCCTTAATTGACACTCTTGTGCCCTAAAAAGGCCCGAAAATAAAGGTTGAAAGGCCAGGTGTTCGCTATTGACTTCACTTTGCCTTTCGGATTGACTGGGCTCGTGAAAGGGTGGTGAACATAATAATTAACAGCTAATAGGTGCATCATGTCGGTCCCTCTGCGTGCCGTTCAACTCAACGAAGCAAACGCATTCCTTAAGAAATATCCTGAGGTTTTGTACGTCGACCTTCTGATTGCGGATATGAACGGTGTGGTGCGCGGCAAGCGCATCGAACGCACCAGTCTTCATAAGGTTTACGAAAAAGGCATCAACCTCCCGGCGTCACTGTTTGCGCTGGACATCAACGGCTCGACGGTGGAAAGCACTGGCCTGGGTCTGGACATCGGCGACTCGGATCGCATCTGCTTTCCCATCCCCAATACCCTGAGCATCGAACCCTGGCAGAAGCGCCCGACCGCGCAGCTGTTAATGACCATGCACGAACTCGAAGGTCAGCCGTTCTTCGCTGACCCGCGCGAAGTGCTGCGTCAGGTGGTGAGCAAGTTCGATGACATGGGCCTGACCATTTGCGCAGCCTTCGAACTGGAGTTCTATCTGATCGACCAGGACAACGTGAACGGTCGTCCGCAGTCACCACGCTCGCCGGTGTCCGGCAAACGTCCGCACTCGACTCAGGTGTATCTGATCGATGATCTGGACGAATACGTCGACTGCCTGCAAGACATCCTCGAAGGCGCGAAAGAGCAGGGCATTCCTGCCGACGCCATCGTCAAGGAAAGCGCCCCGGCGCAATTCGAAGTGAACCTGCATCACGTCTGCGACCCTATAAAGGCCTGCGACTACGCGGTGTTGCTCAAGCGTCTGGTGAAGAACATCGCCTACGACCACGAGATGGACACCACCTTCATGGCCAAGCCGTATCCGGGCCAGGCGGGCAATGGTTTGCACGTGCATATTTCGATTCTCGACAAAGAAGGCAACAACATTTTTGCCAGCGAGGATCCCGAGCAGAACACCGCACTGCGTCACGCGATCGGCGGTGTGCTCGAGACCCTGCCGGCGCAGATGGCGTTCCTCTGCCCGAACGTCAACTCGTACCGACGTTTCGGCGCGCAGTTCTACGTACCGAACTCGCCAAGCTGGGGCATCGACAACCGTACCGTTGCGGTACGCGTGCCAACCGGTTCGGCGGATGCTGTGCGCATCGAGCATCGTGTAGCCGGCGCCGATGCCAACCCGTACCTGTTGATGGCTTCTGTTTTGGCCGGTATTCACCACGGCCTGACCAACGAAATCGAACCGGGCGCCCCGGTGGAAGGCAACAGCTACGAGCAGAACGAACAGAGCCTGCCGAACAACCTGCGCGACGCCTTGCGCGAGCTGGACGACAGCGAAGTCATGGCGCGCTACATCGACCCGCTGTACATCGACGTGTTCGTCGCGTGCAAGGAAAGCGAGCTGGCCGAGTTCGAAAACTCCATCTCCGATCTTGAGTACAACTGGTACTTGCATACGGTTTGATGGACTGCATGCGCAGGCTTTGCGAACAACGCCGATCAACTGTGGGAGCGAGCCTGCTCGCGATGAGGGCGGCACAGTCAACATTGATGTTGCCTGACACTCTGCCATCGCGAGCAGGCTCGCTCCCACAGTGATCGTGGTTTTCTGATCGTTAATTGGTCGGCTTTAGTCCGACGACTACTTATTCCTCTGCGTAGAGTCACAACAATGACAAACACTCGCAGCGACTGGGAGCAACGCTTCCAGTCCTTGACGCTAGAAGGCCGCGCATTCATCGACGGCCAATATCGCCCGGCACTCAGCGGCGATACCTTCGAATGCATCAGCCCGGTCGACGGCCGCTTTCTGGCGAATATCGCCAGCACCGACGAAGCCGACGCCAATGCCGCCGTGCAGGTTGCACGCCGCACCTTTGAATCCGGCATCTGGGCCAAACTGCCCCCGGCCGAGCGCAAGCGCATCCTGATTCGTTTCGCTGATCTGATTCTGCAAAACCAGGAAGAACTGGCACTGCTCGAAACCCTCGACATGGGTAAACCGATCAGCGATTCCATGAGCATCGACATCCCTGCGACCGCCAACGCGATCCGCTGGAGCGCCGAGGCCATCGACAAAATCTACGACGAAGTCGCCGCCACACCGCACGATCAACTCGGCCTCATCACCCGCGAACCAGCGGGCGTCGTCGCTGCCATCGTGCCGTGGAATTTCCCGCTGATCATGGCCAGCTGGAAGTTCGCCCCGGCCCTGGCGGCAGGCAACTCGTTCATCCTCAAGCCTTCGGAAAAGTCACCGCTGACGGCCATTCGCATCGCGCAATTGGCGCTCGACGCCGGCATCCCCAAAGGCGTGTTCAACGTCCTGCCAGGCTTCGGTCACACCGTCGGTAAAGCGCTGGCGTTGCACATGGACGTCGACGTGCTGGCCTTCACCGGCTCCACGGCGATTGCCAAGCAACTGCTGATCTACGCCGGGCAAAGCAACATGAAACGCGTCTGGCTCGAAGCAGGGGGGAAGAGCCCGAACGTGGTGTTCGCCGATGCGCCGGATTTGCGCGCAGCAGCACAAGCAGCGGCTGGTGCGATTGCCTTCAACCAAGGCGAAGTCTGCACCGCCGGTTCGCGCTTGCTGGTGGAGCGCTCGATTCGCGAGCAGTTCATTGCGCTGCTGGTGGAAGCACTGCAAGCGTGGAAACCGGGGCATGCCCTCGATCCTGACACCACCGTCGGCGCGGTCGTCGATCAGCGCCAACTGGAGAACGTGCTGCGCTACATCCAGATCGGTAAAGACCAGGGTGCGCAACTGATCGCTGGCGGCAATCGTACCCTCGAACGCACCGGCGGCCTGTACGTGGAACCGGCGATTTTCGACGGCGTGACCAACGCCATGACCATCGCCCGGGAAGAGATTTTCGGCCCGGTGCTGTCGCTGATCACCTTCGACACCGCTGAAGAAGCACTGGCGATTGCCAACGACAGCATCTTCGGCCTCGCCGCTGGCGTGTGGACCAGCAACCTCAGCAAGGCTCATACCTTCGCTCGCGGTTTGCGCGCCGGCAGCGTCTGGGTCAACCAGTACGACGGCGGCGACATGACCGCGCCGTTCGGTGGGTTCAAACAGTCGGGTAACGGTCGGGACAAATCGCTGCACGCGTTCGACAAATACACCGAACTCAAAGCGACCTGGATCAAGCTCTAACACTTTTACAGCGGCGGTCGCAGGCGAGCGTTTGCGGCCATCGGAGAAACCTATGAAACAAACCCATGTAAACAGCTACTACGCCGCGACCCGCAATCACACAGCCGACTTCCCGATGCTTGAAGAGCTGGTGGAATGCGACGTCTGCGTGATCGGCGCCGGCTACACCGGTCTGTCCTCGGCGCTGTTCCTCAGCGAAGCGGGTTACAGCGTCACCGTACTGGAAGCCGCCAAAGTCGGCTTCGGCGCCAGTGGTCGCAACGGCGGCCAACTGGTCAACTCCTATAGCCGCGACGTCGATGTCATTGAAGAACGCTACGGCGATAAAACCGCCGAAGTGCTCGGCAGCATGATCTTCGAAGGCGCCGACATCATCCGTTCGCGCATCAAGGAATACGACATCAAATGCGATTACCGCCCCGGCGGCATCTTCGCAGCGCTGAACAAAAAACAACTCAACGGCCTGGCCGAACAGAAGAGCAGCTGGGAACGCTACGGCAACAAAAACCTGAGAATGCTCGACGCGGCTGACATCAAGCGCGAAGTGGGTTGCGACAACTACGTCGGCGGCCTGCTCGACATGCAGGGCGGCCACGTTCACCCGCTGAACCTGGCCCTCGGTGAAGCCGCCGCGATTATCAGCCTGGGCGGCAAAATCTACGAACAATCCGCCGCCGTGGAAATCACCTACGGTGAACCCATCACCGTGCGCACCGCCAAAGGTGTGGTACGGGCCAAGTACCTGCTGATCGCCGGCAACGCCTACCTGCCTCAAGACCTCGACAACCGCGTCACGCGCAAAAGCATGCCCTGCGGTTCGCAAATCGTCGTCACCGAACCGCTGTCCGAACGAGTCGCTCGCAGCCTCATCACCAACAACTACTGCGTCGAAGACTGCAACTACCTGCTCGACTACTACCGCCTCACCGCCGACAACCGCCTGCTGTACGGTGGCGGCGTGGTCTACGGCGCCCGCGAGCCGGACGACATCGAACAACTGATCAAACCAAAAATCCTCAAGACCTTCCCGCAACTCAAGGACGTGAAAATCGACTACCGCTGGACCGGCAATTTCCTGCTGACCATGTCCCGCATGCCGCAATTCGGCCGCATCGAGAAAAACGCCTACTACATGCAAGGCTACAGCGGCCACGGCGTCACCTGTTCGCACCTGGCCGGCAAACTCATCTCGGAAATGATCCGCGGCGACGCCGAACGCTTCGACGCCTTCGCCTCCCTGCCGCACATGCCCATGCTCGGCGGCCGCACCTTCCAGGCCCCGCTCACCGCCATGGGCGCCGCGTATTACGCGCTACGCGACCGCTTCGGCATCTAAGTAGAACCTTACCGGCGGCCATCCCAAAAATGTGCCGCCGGCCAATGCCAGCCATAGCAGGGCACCGCTCCCACAGAAATCCAGGCCGAACACCAAATTGGTGGTCGACCGGGACCAAACTGTGGGAGCGAGCCTGCTCGCGATGAGGCCATATCAGCCGCCATCGATGTCGCCTGAAACACCGCTATCGCGAGCAGGCTCGCTCCCACAAGGGAATTGGCGACATACACAAATTTTGCGAACAGCACCGACCCCTGTGGGAGCGGGCTTGCTCGCGAAGAGGTCAGCACAGTCAACATTGATGTCACCTGACCCACCGCTATCGCGAGCAGGCTCGCTCCCACAGGTTTCGGACATGGACGGACGACTATCATTCACCTATTCGATTTATCTGCCGTTTATCGAACCTGCTGAGCAACACCAACAAACGTGATTTAATACCCGCCTTCCACGGTTCCGGGACGGGAAACGGCGAAATCCGCGGCCACCAGTCGCCCGCCACCCACCCCCATTACCCCTTAAGTATTCTTCGCATAAGGCTGTCATGGACACGGGCTCACGACTCAAATTAGTACGCGAAAGCTACAAACTGTCCCAGCGCGAGCTGGCCCGGCGTAGCGGCGTCACCAATGCCACCATTTCCCTGATCGAACAGAATCGGGTCAGCCCCTCCGTCAGCTCCCTGAAAAAACTGCTCGAAGGCATTCCCATGTCCTTGGCGGACTTCTTCACCTTCGACCAACCGCCGCGTGAGCATCAATACGTGTTCCGCGCCAATGAGCAGCCGGATCTCGGGCGTCATGGGCTGCGGTTATTGCTGATCGGCGCTTCGGTGCCGAGTCGGCAGATGCGGCTTTTGCGCGAGCAGTACGCGCCTGGGGCGAGTTCTGGCGAAGAGCCCATCGTGCATGCTGAAGGGGAGGAGTGTGGGCTCGTAACCCGTGGCACGGTTGAGCTGACGGTGGATGGGCAGATTAGTGTGCTGAATGCCGGGGATGGGTATTACTTTCCGACGACGCTGCCACATCGGTTTCGGAATATTGGGGCGGATGAGGCGGAAATCATCAGCGCCAACACCCCGGCTAACTTCTGATCTCGATAGCGAATATCAAACCTGTAGCAGCTGCCGAAGACTGCGTTCGGCTGCGAAGCAGTCGTAAATCCGGGTACTGTTCCTAATCATTCCGCTGCACGATTGACAACCCGGATCATCCAAAACACTATCTGCCCATGACCTACACACGCCACATGAACATGATGTGCTCCTCCATGACCGCCTCTGGCGGGCCATGAGGTCATGCGTTCATAGAATTTGACGTAAAAACCCAAGGCCCCGCCAGAAATGGACGGGGCTTTTTAGTTCTCCGTCTACCGATGGCTAATGGAGAATGAAATGTTCGAGATTCGACGAGCCACGCATAGCGATGCCCAAATGGCGTTCGACATTCGCCTTCAAGCGATACGGCATCAATGCATCGGTGCCTATACCACGGAGCAAATGCTGGCCTGGACGGCAGGAGCAGCCAAGGACGGGTATAGCGACCTGATGGATAAACACTTTTATCTGGGTTGTATTCAGGGTGAACCGGTGGCGACAGGAATGCTTGACCTAGAGAGGAGCGAAATCGGTGCGATCTTTGTGCTCCCGAGCTTTATGCAACGTGGTATTGGCTTGAGAGTCTTGGACTACCTTGAATCCCTGGCACGGGATTTGGGGCTGAGGGAAGTCAATCTGGACGCCACGTTGAACGCAGCTGACTTTTACCGGCGCTGCGGTTTCGTTGGTGACAAACCTGCTATTTACCATTCGCCCTCCGGGCTTCAGCTGGCTTGTGTTCCGATGGTGAAAGGGCTTTTGTAGGCTTGGCGTTGATGGGCAGATTAGTGTGTTGAATGCCGGGGATGGGTATTACTTTCCGACGACGTTGCCGCATCGGTTTCGCAATTGAATGAATTTTAGAGGCCTGACGTTTGACCTGAGAGACTTGGCCAGGCTTGCCAGAACAGCCTTTCGATGGAAGGGTTAGACCTCAGGGGCACACAGCGCTCTCAGCCTTAGGGGCAGGTAGCCAGAGGCCAACCGACGCGCGCTGCACGGAGGAGGCTGGCCTTAACCACCAAGCGGTGAAATGGGGCAATAACGAAGATGTAGGCCCGGCCTAGACGGTTGTGGCACTGGACCACGGTTGAAAAAACGAGTTGGCGACTGCCTTCTGGCTCTGCCTCTCCAGAACACAGGATCGATATCCGGAAGTCGAGATGCTTGTCGTCCTCTCCCAACACGATTTCAGTCTGGTTCGTGCTGTAGACCTTGAAGATTCCAACCCGATTAGCAAGTGATGCCAAATGTTTGGCTGTCTTGAGACCAAAACAGGCAACGATAGTGTCTCGGACTTTCATCAGCCATCCAATCCAGGATGGCTGGTGGGAAAGGATGAATCGAGCTAGCAAATCTGGATTGCTAGATGTGCCCGCAGGGAGCCGAATCGCAAAAGCGTCCGCTAGGTTCATCGACTTGTAAAGGTGGGTGATGCCGGACCTCGAGGGGACTGGCACGGACATAATGAGCTCAAATTCTCGGGGCATAGGGGATCTCTCCTGAGTTCTAACTACTAATTAGACGACATGCCATGTCGCGTTTCTTGTTGCGATGGTTTGACGTATAACGCTCCTTGTCGCCCTGTAAGTGCTTGTCTAGCTTAGAAGTGACGGTTACCGACTTTCAAGCCGGACAGGGACAACCGCGCTCACTGCTCATTCCCAAGCACACGAGGTATCTGCATAGTGGAGGAATCTCGCTGTACAAGCGGCTCTTTTTCCATATTGCGGCGTGCCTACTTAGGCTATCAGGTACGTATTCAAGTGTGGGGTGTTGAGGCGCCAACTTCTCCTTGTCGGATACTGAGCCCGATCAAGGCATCATAGAGCTCTTGCTGCCCAGTTGGCAGAACAGGGAGCAACGTCGCACGGCGCTTGTCGACATCGAACCAGGATTCAACCAACCATCCCACCAGATAGAGCGCCGAAAGGCATCCGCCAGCGGTTGCAACGTTCCCCTGGCATACAAGAGGCTGGTCCACGGGCTCAAGTCCCAGAGCTCGCAAGCTCGATCGTGCATCCGGGTGTGTAGTTGCTTGGCCGCTGAGCAGCCCAAGCCGTTCGAGAATGAAAGCTCCGGCGCATATGGAGCCGATTCGCTGGCGTCTGGAGTCAAGTTCAAACGACTTCAGGAAATCTGGGGCGGCAAGTGCAGCGGGTATCCCTTCCTTGCCGCTGACGAACAATACCGCGTCGGCGCTATTGGCCTCGGAAAGCGGACCGTGCACCGAAACAGGCAGGCCGTGCGCCGATCGCACGATAGAGCTAGAACCCAATATTCGGACGTGCCAGTCCTCAGTGTTGCGGCCTAAAATGTCCCACATCAGGAATAGGTCGATATCAGTGAATTGGTCGAAAGCAACCAGAACGATTTTCTTCAAGGCGAGCTCCATGAAAAGTGCTGGCGTGCAAAACGCAACGGCCATCTTTGCTGGTGTTCGCAGCGTATCAATCGGTTGCGCACCATACACAGTCTGTATGGCGCTAAATATGGAGCGAAATAACTGGTGAGAAAACTAACTCGTAACCATTGGATCGCGGCTGGTTTTGAGGCCCTCGACCAAATAGGGCATATTGGCGTTTCGGCCGAGAGTCTCTCGCGCCGATTAAATGTGACCCGCGGATCGTTCTATCACCATTTCCGCAATCGCGAAGACTTTGTCCGCACCTTGCTGGCCGCTTGGGAAGAAGACTACACGGAGCGCATGCTCGCTTATGCGGCGCAGGGTCGTAGCGCGGGCGAAACCTTGAAACGCTACTTGAGTATTGCCGCTGAGAAACAACCTGGGCGGGAAGTTTCCATCCGAGCCTGGTCGCTGCACGATCCGTTGGTAGGCGAGTTTCAGCAGCGTGTTGACACAAGACGACTGAACTTCGCGATACGGACGTGCCGCCGCTTGGTCCATATGCCAGGCGAAGCAGAAGTGATTGGTCAGGTGGCCCATCTATGCCTGATTGGTGGTCAACAGGCAGGGCTGCGGCGTGATGCCGCTCGCTTCAACAGTTTCCTGCATCGAGCCTTTTCACTTTTCGAAGGGGCTCTTCCACCGTGGCGGGCCTAAGTCATGAGGCTGCTTGAACGCCATTCCCTTCAAGGCAAGCAGCCTAGCTAACGCGATCTACCATATTGGGTCGGATGAGGCTGAAATCATCAGCGCCAACACCCCGGCTAACTTCTGATAGCTAAAGCAAACATTAAACCTGTAACGGCCTCGGCGGGGCGACCACTACTTTTGGTCGCCCCTCCTAGCGATTACCACGCCATGCCTCAGGTGAGGGCGTCTGCGACGCAGCTCAAAGTGACTTCAAGTAGTCGAGAAGCTGTGACCTTTGGATATCACTAAGACTGCCCACGCCATAGTCATGGCCGGCGTTGCTGTTGCCCTCAAGCTTGGTGTCGAAAAGAAACCAATTCTTGTCCGATTTCTCGGTCTTGAATCCCACCTTTTGATTATCGAATTCATGGGTCCCTGTATAAAAACTCGAGGGACGCTGACGGGGTGGCAGGAGAAGGTCGTTCAGGGTCGGAACAGAGCCGTTATGCAAGTAAGGCGCTGTGGCCCAAATGCCGGTGAGGGGTCTTGCTTTATAGGCGAGAAGAGCGACCTTTGGGCTGGCACGGTAACAGTTGTATAGCCGTAACGCTTTCTCATCAACACTACTGAACAAGGCACGGTCTTTGAATCCCGGGACTTTTACAGGTTGAGGCTCTATGCCAAGCAATCCATCGAAAACCAGCTCGGCGACATCGCGTCCTTTGCCAAGTAATGTCTCCAGGACGGTCACACCCAGCATGTTGTAGAGAAGCTCATTTGACTGAATGGGCTCTTTTGTTTTATCGGCTTTAAGATAACCCGCTAACACTCCAGCATCCGCTTTAAATTGATAGGCATTGCACGCCATCCAGGGGTCCGTGCTAATGGTCCTGTCATTTGGGCCCCGAGGATTTAAATGTTCATTCGCAGCAATTGGAACCATGACCGCTTTGATTGGCGTGGTGAGATCGTTTCTCTCAAGGGGTGCATGGCAGCCTGCACAATTGTCCGTAAATAATTTGGCACCTGATGTGAGGTCTTTTGGCAGCGCCCCGGGCCACCGCGGAGGCTTCAGGCTATAAAGAGAATGTTCTAAAACCACCAGATTTTTCACGTTCACACTGGAGACAAATCCTGGCTTGGCCGGATTTTCTTTAACCGGTCGAATATCGGCGTACACGCCGATAGCCTCTCCAGCATTACGCCCCAGACCTCCAACATCGAGGCCGTCGCCGCCTGGTATTAACGGGTTGATTTCTGATTTACTGACCATTCCGTTCCATTGGAGGACGTTGTGTTGATGTGTATTCCAAAGAAATGGATAACTCACCGGAGCATCAGAGGGGTTAGGGGTAGGCGGGTTCGCTTGGGTGACTTGACTGATCTTGTTGAGAATGTGGCCCACTGCATCAAGGCGACCTGGGCCATATTGCAGATCGGTGGCGTTCAGTGTCTCGTTTTGTGCATAAAACGCATTCAAGCTTTCCAGGGATTTTTTCAGCCGTTGGCGATTCCCGTCCGACAGGTCATCCTCCAGGACATTCTTTGCAAAGCGTTCAAATTTTTCAGGGTCGGAAGCCGTTGTGGTTAAAGCCGCTCTCAACGCTTTAAAGAAATTTTGAAAGTCGGCGTTGGTTGGCCCGCCATTGATGACAAGATTCTGTCCTTCAAAATTGATTTGAGCCGTGTGACAAGCAGAGCAGTTCATCCCCACCCACGGCTCTTGCGTCCCTTGTCCAAAAAACCAACGGAGTTTGGTGAAAGACAGCTTGCTGTCGTGGCTATCATCCAAAACGAAACCCATCGGCAACGTAAGACGCTTACCTTTATAAGACGGATTATAAGGCGTGTAACCGTAGGCTGAGATCGTGTTGTCACTCATGAATTTCTCCTCTGAAGTGGGCTCTTCCAATGCAAGCGCCCAGGAGAGAGGGAGAATTCTCGATCCTTGTGAAAGGTCATGCCAATTGGAGAGGGTGGTGTCATTCCATCCCTGATCCAGAATGTCGGCAGCCTGAGTCATTGAATTGCAGCCGAAAAACAACAATGCAGCGCAGGCAAACGGGGGGGCTTTTAATTTGTTCATCAGATTCCCTTCTATTTGTAATTTCCTATTGGGACCCATCACGTTGGTAGCCAAAAGCTACCAGTGATGAGTGTAGCCACGAAAAAACACAGTTCTTTAATTTTTGTTCTATGGCATTCGCATCGAGCCCCTCGACCACAAACCAGACCGCAATATTCCTGATTGCCACGATTGACAGCCCTAACGACTTGTAGGAATTTAGCCGCCCGCAGGTAAGGAATATCTGCTGGCGGCCAAAAAAATGGCCGTTATTCACCACACAAGGGATTGTCTATGCAGGGTTCAAACACCGTTGCTCAACAGGTGTGCGGTCAGCTGGTGCACGAGCATCAGAACATCGCGCACATGAACATTGCCCAGCAAATCCTCGAATGCCTGTTTCGACGTCGTAGCCTTGCCCCGGGGCAGGATCACGAACTTTCGTTGCAGGTGCTGCAACCCCATCTGGCGAAGGTAATGCAAGCGGTCGAGAGCGGTCGCCAGATCGAAATGGTCTTGCCAGCCTTTCCCGGCAAGTCGCCCAGCCGCAAGAAAACCCTCAGCCATCTACCCGATCTTGCTGAACATCATGCAATCGACGAGTTACATCGCCTGTGCAATGAGATCCACGAGATCTACGCACCGGGGGCGCTGATTCATATCTGCTCCGACGGCTATGTATTCTCTGACCTGGTGCATGTTCCCGATGCGGACGTTAAGGCCTACACCGACGCTATCCAGGACTACGCTGAACAGCACTATCCCGGCACGTTCGCCCATTTCGACCTCAGGGATGCCTATCCTCCGCTTGATTGTCTGGACGCCATGCGTGAGGAAATGATGATCGAGCACGGCCAGTCATTGGTCTTGTTGCAGCAGCGTTTCAAGGATGATCCGCACATGATGTTGATGTACTGCGGCATCCATCGCTTCCTTTCCGAGGATTACTCGGGGCTCAAGGTATTCGCCGGCATGAGTCTCAATGCGGTGAAGAAAATCGCCAAGCCTGCCTCGCAGCGGGTGATCCAGCGCAGTGAAGCCTGGAGTGCTCTGTTACAGGCGCGCTACCCGCATTGCCTGCGCCTGTCGATTCACCCGCAACTGGCGGTGTCGACGAAGATCGGTATTCGACTGGTGCCAACCAGTGACCTGTGGCGTACGCCCTGGCATTCGGTGGCGATCAAGCGACGGGGTGTGGTCACCCTCGAAAAACGCAGCAATGTCGATGAGCGCTACCACCGACTGGTGTTTCGCAAGGGGCGTCCTTGTCACTACGCCAGTGCTCAATGATGGCGTCTCGGTTGCGGGTCGAAGCCGTACTCTTCGATTTAGACGGGACCTTGGTCGACACCCTGCCTGACATCACTTGGTGCCTGAACCAGGTGTTGCTCGAACACGGTTGCCCGGCGCAGACAGCGCAAACGGTGCGGGGTTATATCGGCGGCGGGGTCACGGCGATGATCGAGCAGGTTGCCGAGCGGTTTGGCATTGCCGATGCGGTCGCTATGCACCAGCGCTATGTGACGCTGTATCAAAACAACCTTGTGCAATTTTCCCGGCCATTCAGCGGTGTGCTTGCCTTGCTTGAAGGTTGTCGCCAGTTACAAGTGCCGCTGGCAATCGTGACCAACAAGACCGAGGAAATGGCCCTGCAAGTAGCCGATGCGCTGCTTCCACAAAATACCTTCGGGACGATTCTGGGGCATCGCGCGGGCAGGGCGCTCAAACCTCAGCCGGATGTGGCATGGGAAGCCGCCCGGCGATTGTCGGTTGATCCGCAACGCTGTTTGTTCGTCGGTGACACCGAGATCGATTTGAAGACCGCGCGTGCTGCAGGCATGTACTCGGCGGCGGTCACTTGGGGGTATGGCCTGCCCCCAATATTGCGGGCCCAGGCCCCGAACTTCTGCTGCGAACAGCCGGCCGGGTTGCTGCGCATTCTGCAGCAAGTCTGCGGTACCGCGCCTGCATTCACCGAGCATGGCGACACGGTTAAATCCTATTGATACACACACTCTCAAGGAACTTGTTCTATGGAACATAGAGACGCATGGATCGCTGCCGTCAGCGATTTGCTCGCGGGTTATCTGCTCAAAGGCACGGATGATTGTTTCGACACACAAGGCAGAGCGCATCTCGCGTTACGTCTGGGGCATTGCTTCGATCAGAGCCTGCCGGTGCGTCTGGTACTGCCAGGCTTTCCCTGCAAGTCGCCAAACGCCACTGACCAGACATTCGGCGTGCTGCCGGATTATGGCGAAGTCATCGCTATCGAGCGCCTCGACCAGCTCGGCCAGGCCATCGCCGCGCTGCACGCACCGGGTTGTGTGGTGTCGATCCTCAGTGACGGAACAACGTTCAATGACATCGTCGGGGTGGCCGACGACGTTCGTGAGACCTACAACCGGGCTTTGCGTGAACTGTGTACCACCCATACGATTCAGTGGGTCAGCATGGAAGACCTGTTCCCTCAGGCCCAAAGTGCCGAGTCGGTTCGCGCCTGCCTGATCAAGCAGGCTCGTCTGCCCTGGAAAAACCTTGGGGATCTGATCGAGCAGAGCCGGCACGATGAATCCCTCAGCCAGGCGCATGATCACCTCTGCAGTCATCTCTACAACGACCTGCGTCTGTGTCGTGAGGACGGGCAGAGCGAGGATGAGTACCTGCAGCAAATCAATTTCAAAGCCTACCAAATGATGTTTCGCGGGCAGGCATTGAATGCGGCAGTGGATCGTTTCTTCGGTGACGACATTCGATTGTCGGTCCATCAATACAGCAATGCCGGGCCCAAATTCACCTTCGGCTTGGCCGAAGGGCTGACCCGTGTCGTCAGCCCCTGGCATGCCGTGCCGGTGTGCAACATCGATGGCAGCCAGAGCCTTCGCGCACGCGCCCAAGTCGACCTCGACCACCATGTGCTGGTCACCTGGCAAGGGCGGCCGTGGCTCTACCACCAAACAGAAAACCCGCAGGCCAAAGGCTTCGAATACGAACTGCAAAAGCTTCCGCTCTTTGGCCTGGTGGTGCGAGACCCGTTGGGGCTGGGTTTCGAACGACTGTCCACGGGCCTGTTGGAGGCACTGGTGGAAACCTTTGGTTTCGTCTGCCTCAAGGGCTGTCGCTTCGACGACCAGGACAGTTTTGCTCGCAGCTGCGAACGCTTCGGCACGCTGTACGAATGGGCCTTCGGCGCCGTGCATGTGGTCAAACCTGCGGACAAACCCCAAGGCGTGGTGCATTCGCTGGAGAAAACACCTTTGCACTGGGACCTGAACATGCTGCCCGACAGCGACGCACAGGTTCAGCGCAATCCAAAATTCTGCGCCAGCAAATTCATGCTGTATTGCAAGACAGCGCCGCAGCCGGGCGAGGGCCAGACCACCATCGTCGACAGCCGAAACGTACTGCGCAAAGTCGGGCAGCAAGTCGCCCGACAATGGCAGAACGTGAACATCACCTACTACACCAAAATGACCTACTTCGGTGGCTCCCCGCGCATGTACAGCCTGGTGGATCATCACCCCCGCAGCGGCGAACTCATCCTGCGCTACCAAGAGGGCACCGACTCGACACTGCAGACCCTGAGCCAGGCTGTGCAGGACCATGATGAGGAGGCTCAGCAGGCGTTGTTGGAACAGGTCAACGCGCTGGTTTATGACCCGGAGTGCATGATTGCCCATCAATGGAGTGAAGGGGATTTGGTGCTGATTGATAACTATCGGACACTGCATGGAAGGCTGCCGATGTCGGCGGCTTCGTCTTCGCGGGAGTTGTGGCGGGTGCAGGTTTACTGATCGCTGTTGTCTTGCAGGCCTTGGAGACATCGGCGGTGAAAAATCCGTTGGCAGCAATGAAGCGATTAGAAAACCCGCAGCAACGCGGGTTTTTTGCAGCTCAAATCTGGTTACTGGCCCATAGGTGCATCAAACCCACGCTGCTCAATCACCCGAAACACATCGCTCACATCCTGGACCATGATCCGGGCGATGTTGGTGACGGTGTTGATGTCGTGCTCGGCGTAGTCCGGCAGGCTGGTGCAGGCCATGAGGTTGAGGTATTTGAGGACGGCGCTGAGGCGTTCGCTGAGGCAGTTGTGGAGTTCGCGCAGTGGGGCGTCGGCGTCGATGAGGAGGACGGGATGGTCGGTGGCGAAGTGGGACATTGGGGCGTAATGGCGGAGCGGGGTATTCGTGCTCATAAGTAAATCTTCCTCGTATCTGTAAGAAGAGCTACTGCCGTTCGCTGCGAAACGAATGGGTGGTAGCTATGTGCGGGTTCGCAGACCGAGGATACGAGGAACCCGGCAGACCAGAAGGTCTCCCACACACAGCCACCATAAAACGGAGTACGGGCGCGTTTGTGCGACCGTTGCTGGTTATGGGGTGCAAGGTTACTACACGTATCGTCAGGGCTGCGAAACCCTATCGCTAAATGCGGTCAGCGACAGACCCACTCTAGTCAGCGACTTTGATAGCCGCAACCGGGCTGTAGGACCACGCGCGGTCACTGTGGCGAGGGGGCTTGCCCCCGTTCGGTGGCGCAGCCGCCGCAAAACCGGGCGTTGCGGTGTGTCTGAGGAAACGGGCTAGCAGGATTGGGGGCTGCTTCGCATCCCAGCGGGAGCAAGCTCCCTCGCCACAAACGGTTATTTCCTACGAGATTCTCAGACTTCAAAATCCTGGCCGCACGCTCATTGAACGATCAGGCTCGGGATTTTCGGCGGTGAGGACGCTTGCTTCCGTTCAGCGCCGCCACCGTCGTAGACTGAAAGCCGACGGGAATTCAAGGATGGAACGCGCCCATGATCGAAATCGGCAACCGCAACAACGCCCCAACGCCACAGCACAAAACCCAGGACATTTACCTCTTCCACATCGACCTTTCCCGGCCGGATACGCCTTTTTGTTTCGAGCAGTCCATCGGTGGCGCTCATTACGAAGAGGGTTGCAGTTTGGTTCAAACGCAACATTCATTTCAGCGGCCGTTACGGCGTTTAACCCGAGGAGAATCCCATGACCCAGACACTGGAACGCGCCATTGCCATCGCCGCGGCGGCGCACGAGGGGCAGTTGGACAAGGGCGGTGCGCCTTACATCCTGCATCCGCTGAAAGTCATGCTACGGGTGAACACGCTGGAAGAGCGCATCGTCGCGGTGCTGCATGACGTGGTCGAGGATTGCGGCATCAGCTTCGACGATCTGCGTAACGAAGGCTTCAGCGAAACGGTGCTGATGGCAATTGCGTCGGTGACCAAGGTACCGGACGAGTCCTACGAGGCGTTCGTCGAGCGCGCGGCGCAGAACCCGATCGGGCGGGTGGTAAAGCTGGCGGATCTGGAAGAGAACAGCGACTTGTCGCGGATTGCCCAGCCGTCCTGGGAGGATCTGGAGCGCGTTGAGAAGTATCGGCGGGCGATGGGGGTGTTGCGTTCGTAGAGTGGAATTCCGGATTTACTGCGTGCTCATGCTTACAGTGGCCCCATGTCTAGCGCCCGCACGGCGATGATACCGGGCACGATATCAGCAATCATGACCTGCGCGAGCAGTGTGAATCCATGACGCGCTGATTAAATGGCTCTGCGGGCGAACCCATAGCCTTGATCGCAATAAATTAAAATCCGATGCCTGAACGGACATCGGATTTTTTATGCGCATCAATCGGGCGAAACCTTCACCTACGCGCTGCTAACAAGCTTCCCACTCGATAACCGGCGCTCGTAGGCGCTGTCCCGGCTGGACGCCTGAGCCTCACCCCTTTCTGAAACCGTACAGCAAACCGCGTGACGGTTTCGACCCTTGAGCGGTCATCCGACCGCTCAGTCACTTTCCTGAAAAAATCTCCGGAAGCCTGTTGACAGCTCAATTCGTTCAAAACTAATCTGCATACAGCGCTGCATACATGACAGCGCACATCGTTACACGCTTGTACCTTTCTGCCCAAGAACAACTACATATCGGTGAGGTTCAAAAAAATGGCTCGGTTATTCTCTCGCTCCGTCCGCAACATGCTCGTCTGTGCAGCCGCTATCGGTGCGCTACTGAGCCAGGCTCCAGCGCACGCCGCTGATCCGTCACTTTGGCAAGGCGTGCAAAAAGCCGGCGTGCTGCGTTGCGGCGCTGCCGTCGCGGCGCCCTATGTGATGCGTGATGCCCGTTCGGGTCAGTACAGCGGTTACTTCGTGGATTTGTGCCGGGACTTCGGCGAGAAGGTGCTCAAGGTCAAGGTGGAGTTCGTTGACACCAATTGGGACAATCTGGTCGCGGGCCTGCAAGGCGGGAAATGGGATCTGGCGATGGCGTTGAATCAGACCCCGGAACGCGCCATGGCCGTCAGTTTCTCGGTCCCGGCGACTGACTACCAGATCTCGTTGCTCACCCATAAAGACAATCCCAAACTCGCCACGGCGGGCAATGCAATCGCGGACTATGACAAGCCGGGCGTGTCGTTCGCGGTGATGTCTGGCACTGCCGCCGACAAGGCGATCAGCGCGGTGGTGAAGAATGGCACGGTCATGCGTTTGCCCGGGATGGACGAGACGCGACTGGCAGTGATGTCCCGTCGGGCCGACGTCCTGGTCGACGCCAGTGACACCAACCATTTGTTCGCCGTCGCCAACCCGGACTGGACCAAGGAAATACTGCCGGCCCCGGCATTGGCGAAGCAGGGCGTAGCGTTCGGGCTGAGCCGTGACGCGTCACCATCAGACCTGCAAGTGCTGAACATTTACCTCACCCAGCGTCGCGAGACAGGCGAGATTGCCGCCCTGGTCGACAAGGCTTCCGTCCTCGCGAACGCCGACGAAAAAACATCCAAGTAATTTCGATGATTCCCGAGAGCGGCCCGTAACCGCCGCTCTCCTGGAGACCCCCTATGACAGCTCCTTTACTGGTGGCCGCCCAGCCACAGGCTTCGTTCGTCCCTGATTCGGCCGGCGGTGACTTCATCCAGCTTCGCGATGTTTACAAATCCTATGGCGAAGGGTTGGTGGTCATGGACCATTTGAACCTGGATATGCGCGCTGACGATCGGTTGGTCATCATCGGTCCCAGCGGTAGCGGAAAGAGTTCGTTGCTGCGGGTCATGATGGGGCTTGAAAGCATTCAGGGCGGGACGATCAGCTTCCAGGGCAAGCCTTACATCGATGGCAATGCGAGAAATCACGGCAAGCCACTGGATGTGCGCTTGCAAACCCAGGTCGGGATGGTGTTTCAACATTACACGCTGTTCCCGCATCTTTCGGTCTTGAGCAACCTGATTCTGGCGCCCATGAAGGTTCACGGACTCTCCAAGGTCCAGGCGACCGAGAAGGCTCGGCTGTTTCTGGCTCGCCTGGGTCTGGAAAGCAAGCTCAATGCGTATCCGAGCCAGCTCTCCGGCGGGCAGAAGCAGCGTGTCGCGATTGCCCGAGCCTTGATGCTCGAACCGAAGCTGATGCTGTTCGACGAGGTGACCTCGGCGCTCGACCCGGAAATGGTGACCGAAGTGCAGAACGTGATGATGCAACTGGCAGAAGAAAAAATGGCCATGATCATCGTCACCCACGACATGCACTTCGCCAGGAACATCGCCTCGCGGGTGGTGTTCTGCGCCAATGGAAAGGTCGTCGAGCAGGGGCCTCCCGCGCAGATCTTCACTCAGCCGAAGGAGCCGCGCACCCGCGAATTCCTCGAAAAAGTCCTGCACCTGGACTGAGGATAACGGCCATGAATTATCAATTTGATTTCCATTTTTTGACCGGCAACTTTGGTGCCCTGTGGGAAGGCCTCAAGGTCACCCTGCAACTGGCGTTGGTGTCGAACGTGGTGGGGCTGATACTCGGTTTTGGCCTGTGCCTGCTGACCTTGAACCGCTGGTTTTTCATCCGCTGGCCCGCTCAGCTGTTCATCGAGTTCTTCCGCTGCACGCCGGCCTTGTTGCAGATCGTCTGGTTTTTCTACTGCTTGCCGATGCTGTTCAATGTGTTCATCGATCCGATCACCATGGGCGTACTGGCCCTGGGGCTGAACCTTACCGCGTTCAACGCAGAAGCCTATCGGGCAGGGGTGCAAGCGGTTCCGCGCGAACATCTGGATGCCTGCGTTGCGCTGGGTCTGCGTCCGTGGCAGCGAACGCTTTACGTGATTCTCCCGCAAGCCGTGCGCACCGCGCTGCCGGTGCTGATGACCAACGGCATTTCAATTCTCCAGCAAAGTGCGCTGGTTGCCATTGTGGCAGTCGCTGACCTGATGTACGTCGGCAAAAGCATTGCCACTGAAGCCTATCGCCCACTCGAAACTTACTCGCTGATTGCCCTGATCTACTTCGCCCTCTCGTTGCCCATCGCGCAGTTGGTGCAGTGGCTAGAGCGACGCCAGGACACTGCGCTCGCGCGCTGAGGAGACAATGATGCAACTGGATTTCATGGTGGTCCTTTCCTATTGGCAGGTGTTGGCCAAAGGCCTGGCGCTGACGCTGGCGTTCACCGTCAGCTGCGCCGTACTGGGTAGCGTTTGCGGGTTTCTCTTGAGCCTTTTGCGGCTCTCGAAAAGCCCCTTGATCCGAATCCCTACCGGGCTTTACGTCGAGCTTTTTCGCGGCACGCCGTTGCTGATTCAACTGTTCTGGATCTTTTTCTGCCTGCCTGTCGTATTCGGTATCTCGGTTCCCCCTTACGTATCGGTGGTGTTGGCGTTGACGCTGTACATGACCGCCATCACCAGCGAGACCTTTCGCGGCGCGCTCAAGTCCATTCCGAGCGAACAACACGATGCCTGCACTGCCCTTGGCGTGGCGTCGTGGAACAAGGTGTTTTACGTGATTTTCCCGCAAGCACTCTTGCGCGCAGTCCCGCCACTGCTTTCCAACGTGGTCAGCCTGTTCAAGGAAAGCGCGCTCATCTCGTCGGTGGGGATCGCGGACCTCATGTTCGTCGGCCAGAACATTTCCAACAGCACCGCACGCCCGGTCGAGTTCCTGTCGGCGGTGGCGGTGATTTATTTCCTGGTGGCGTTCCCCCTGACCCGACTGGTCGGCGTGATCGAAACCCGGATGCTCAGACGCTACGCGTACTAACTCAACACACTGGAGACACTCCCATGCAGCAACTCAAAGGCATCCTGCCAGCCCTGGTGACCCCGTTCGATCAATCCGGTGCCATCGATTACGACGTCCTTGCATCGATCATCGAATATCAACTCGAGCAGGGTGTGAGCGGTTTCGTGCCACTGGGCTCTACGGGCGAATACTACGCGCTGACCAATGATGAGCGTCGTCAGGTCATGGCCACTGTCCGTGAGGTGGTCGGTGATCGCGGCATGCTGATCGCGGGTGCCAACGGCTCATGCACCCGTGAAGTGATCGAGCAGGTCAAACAGGCTCGCGACATCGGTTACAGCAACCTGCTCATCGCGCCGCCGTACTACGCCATTCCGACCCAGGAAGAGCTGATCGGTCACTACGAAGCGATTCTCGATGCCGTCCCGGATGTGAATGTGGTTCTTTATAACTACCCGATCCGGACTAACGTTGAAGTGGGCTATAGCGTGCTCGATGCGCTCAAGGATCATGAGCGGGTGATTGGCATCAAGGAAAGCGCAGGCAGCCTGCTGCGCGCCATTGAGATCGGTGAAAACTATAAAGGCAAAATTCAGCTGTCCTGCGGTTCCGATGACCAGGCGCTGGACTTTTTCCTGTGGGGCGCTACCAGCTGGATCTGCGCACCGGCGAACTTCCTGTCGCCGCAAATCGTTTCGTTCTACGACAAGTACACCTCGGGTGACATGGCCGGTGCGCAGCAAATCGTCCGCTCGCTGTTCCCGTTGATGGCCAATCTGGAAAGCGGCAAGTTCATTCAGAAGGTCAAATACGGATGCGAACTGGCTGGCTTTGAAGTGGGTATCGCGCGCATGCCACTGTTGCCGCTGACGCCTGAGGAAAAAACCGAATTCCGCAAAGAGTTCGAGAAGCTGCAAGGCTGATACTTTTCCCGCATCGGCCTCCACGCGGGCCGATGCGGGTAATGGCGTGTCCGTGTCAGGATGGGTTCCACCTGTACGGGCTCGGCTTCATGAAAGAGAGACGGTGTTTATGACCCCTATGCAATCACCCATCCAGCAGCAAGCCGATCGCCAAACCGCCGTTGTCATTGGCGCAGGCATCGTTGGCGTCTGCTGCGCCTTGTATCTGCAGCGCGAGGGTTATCGAGTCACGTTGATCGATCCCGAGGCGCCGGGCGACAGCACGGCCAAGTGGAGTTGCGGGCAAATGGCGGTGAGTGAAGTCATCCCGTTGTCCAAACCGGGAATACTGAAAAAGATTCCGGGCTGGTTGCTGGATCAGAAAGGACCATTGGCGTTGCGACCCAGTGCCTTGCCGGGAATCCTGCCGTGGTTTATGCGGTTTTTGGCCTGCGCGCGGCATTCCAGGATTGTCGAGATTTCCAATGAGATGGCGACGCTGACGCATCATGTCTATGAAGACTATGCGCCCCTGCTGGATGCCTGTGCAGACAAGACGTTGATGGGCGAACGCCCGATCATCGAAGTCTTTGACACGGCTGCAGGGCTTGAACAGGAAGGACCGCATATGGAGCTGCGCAGGTCCCTCGGCTTCAAGTCGCAGGTTTTGGATCGCGCAGCAATCGCCGACCTTGAACCTGCATTGGCCGGTAAATTCAGCCACGGGCTGCTGTTTCCCGATTGGCGCGCGGTCAGCGATACCAAAGGATTTATTGCCGCGTTGACGCAAAGTTTCGTCGATCAGGGCGGCGTCAGGGTACGTGCTCAGGTGAAGCACATCGATGAGGTCGCAGACCGTGCCAGCGGCGTGACCGTGACCACCGGTGAGCGTTATGCCGCTGATCATGTGGTGATCGCGGCCGGCACCGGCTCACGACAATTCTTCGAACAGACAGGCGCCAGCGTGCCTCTGGCGGGCATTGCCGGCTATCAAGTGCTGCTCCCGCATTCCGGTGTCGAGGTTCGTCACTCGGTGATTTACGCCGACGGCGGTTTTTGTTTCGCACCGATGACCCGAGGCCTGCAAATAGGCGGAACGATCGAGTTCGCGGGCCCTAATGCCGCGCCTAATTACAAGCGTGCGGAAATCATCCTGGAGAAGGCGCGCAAGATCCTTCCTCAGTTGAAGATCGACGACCTTGAATACGGCGTGGGTTATCGGCCGTTTCTGCCGGACACCAAACCGGTGATCGATCGTAGTGATCGGCTCAAAAACGTATTTCTCGCGTTCGGCCACGGTCAACTGGGGCTGACCCTCGGTGCTACAACCGGGCGACTCATTACAGACCTGGTCGCCGGGCGCAAACCTGCCCAGGACCTGACCCCATTCAGTGCCAAACGCTTTGCTTTCAATTGAGGCCATTCATGAAATCCTACGACCTGCTTTACATCGACGGCCAATGGGTGAGCCCCGCCAAGGGCGGCAGCTTCGAGACCATCGACCCGAGCAATGAGTGTGTGATCACCCGCGTGGCCGCCGCGACCGCGCAAGACATCGACCTGGCGGTGAAAGCCGCGCGCCGCGCGTTTGATGACGGTCCCTGGCCGCAGATGACCGGGGCTGAACGTGCCATCGTGCTGCGCCGAATCGCCGCCGGGATTCGCGAGCGTCTGCAGCCCCTGGCCGAACTTGAGGTACGAGACAACGGCAAGCCTTTGCCGGAAGCCCTGTGGGACATCGGCGATACGGCGGGCTGTTTCGACTTCTATGCCGATCTGGCCGAAGACCTCGATGGACATCGGGAGCAACCGATCGCCCTCGCGGATGAACGCTTCAGCTCGATCGCCCGTAAAGAGCCCATGGGTGTCGCGGGCGCGATCATTCCCTGGAACTTTCCGATGCTGATGGCGGCATGGAAAGTCGCCCCCGCGCTCGCGGCGGGCTGCTGCATGGTGTTGAAACCGTCTGAGCTCACGCCGCTGACGGCATTGGAGCTGGCCGACATCGCCCATCAGGCCGGCTTGCCCGCCGGTGTGTTGAACGTCGTGACCGGTCTGGGCAGCGAGGCCGGCGCGCCGTTGAGTGAGCATCCGGGCATCGACAAACTGGCCTTCACCGGCAGCGTGCCGACCGGAACGAAGATCATGCAGTCGGCGGCTCGCGACATCAAAAACATCAGCCTGGAACTGGGCGGCAAGTCGCCGTTCATCATTTTCAATGACAGCGATATCGACGCTGCCGTCGAATGGATCATGTTCGGGATTTTCTGGAATCAGGGCGAAGTGTGTTCAGCGACCTCCCGTGTGCTGGTCCAGCGTGATCTGTACGAGCCTTTGCTCAAGCGTCTGGTCGAACAGACCCGAAGCCTGAGCATCGGCAATGGCCTGAAAGAAGGCGTTTTGCTTGGTCCGCTGGTGAGCCGTGGCCAATACGACAAAGTGCTGGAAGCCATCGCCAAAGGGCAGGAGGAGGGCGCAACCTTGTTGTACGGCGGCAAGCGCCCGGCTGACTGTGAAAAAGGCTACTTCCTGACGCCGGCGATTTTTGCCGATGTGCCCGAAGAGAGCTGGGTCTGGAAAGAGGAAATCTTCGGCCCGGTGGTGTGCGTACGTCCTTTCGACGATGAGGCCGAGGCATTGCGTAGCGCCAACGATTCACGCTTCGGTCTCGCGGCGGCGGTGATGTCTGCGGATCTGCAGCGGGCGGAGCGAGTCGCGCGCCGACTGCGGGCCGGTATCGTCTGGGTCAATTGTTCGCAGCCAACCTTCACCGAAGCGCCTTGGGGCGGCTACAAGCAAAGCGGGATCGGCCGTGAGCTGGGTGAGTGGGGCTTGAACAATTACCTGGAAACCAAGCAGATCACCCGTTATGACAGCCAGCAGCCTTGGGGCTGGTACATCAAGTAGAGGAGGCCGAGATGCGCTGGAAGAAAACCCTGCAAATGGCCGACGTGCATTGCGAAGGCGAGATCGGCAAAGTCATTACCGGTGGCGTGCTCGACATCCCCGGCAAAACCATGCTCGACAAGATGAACTATATCAACGAGGTGGACGATAGCCTGCGTCGGCTCGTGGTGCTGGAACCCCGTGGCTGCCTGCAAATGTCCGTCAACCTGCTGTTGCCGCCCACCCGGCCAGAGGCTCAGGCTGGCTTTATTGTGTTGCAAGCGGACAAGGCTCACCCGATGTCCGGCAGCAACTGCATCTGTGTGGTCACCGCGTTGCTGGAGCTGGGCATTTTGCCGATGCAGGAGCCGTCCACCACCGTGGTGCTCGACACGCCGGCCGGCCTGGTCACGGCGCGTGCCCAGTGTGCGGATGGGCGCTGTCTCAGCGTCTCGCTGGATATGGTGCCCTCGTTCGTCGAGCATTTGGACGTGGTCATCGAAACCGCCGAATATGGACCGATCAAGGCTGACATCGCTTTTGGCGGTGTCTATTACGCGTTGGTGGATGTCGATCAGATCGGCCTGAGTATCGCCCCGGAAAACGCCCGTACGCTGGCAAGCGAGGGGGTACGTTTGCGGCGCGTGATCAACGAGCAGGTAGTGGTCCGCCACCCGTTGATCAAAGAGCTGAATGAAGTCGCGTATGTGATGTTCCGCAATCGCCTCGACGATAAAACCTGGCAAACCTGCACCACATTGCCGCCCGGCCGAGTGGACCGTTCGCCGTGCGGTACGGGCAGCTCTGCGAACCTGGCGACCCTGAGCGCGCGCGGTCTGGTGCGCCCGGGCGACCAGCTCACCTCGCGTTCCACCATCGGTGGTGAATTCAAGGTCGAGTTGCTGGGCTTGACCGAGGTGGGGGATCGGCCCGCGGTATTGCCGAGAATCACCGGGCGTGCCTGGGTATATGGTTTGCATCAGATCGGCGTGGACCCGGACGACCCGCTCCGTGAAGGGTTCATGCTGAGCGATACCTGGGGCGAAGGTTTCTAACCGAGCCTTGGCTGATGCTAAAGTTGCGGGCCGGACAAACGTCCGGCCCGCACCGCTGAGAGCTGCCTGATGAGCAAAGACACCGCTGAACCCAACGCAAGCGTCAAACGCCATGGTGGGCGTTACATTTACGAAGAGCTGCGTAAACAGATCCTGACGCTCAAGCTCAAGCCGGGCACGCCATTGGATGAAGTGTCATTGGCGGCGCAATTCGGGCTGTCACGCTCGCCTGTGCGCGACGCTCTGGCGCGACTGATCAGCGAAGGGCTGGTCACGATTCTGCCCAATCGCACCACGTTGGTGACACCGTTCGAGATCGAAGAATTCCCTAATTACATCTCCGCCCTGGACCTGATTCAGCGTGCCGTCACAAGGCTGGCGGCGTTACAGCGCACCGAAGACGACTTGTTGCGTATTCGCGCCGCCGATGCCGCCTATCTGGAAGCCGTCAGCACCGGGGATTTTCAGGCGATGTCGGAAATGAACAAAGCCTTCCACATGACCATTGCCGAAGCCGGCAAGAATCCCTACTTCATCAACTATTACGAGAAGCTCCTGGGGGAAGGCCAGCGACTGCTGCATCTGCATTTCGACTACATCATCAGTGCTGCCAGCACGAGCACGCGGTTGGGGCGTGACCATGATGAAATGATCGACGCCATCGCGGCGCGCAATCCAGATGAGGCCGAACAGGCCGCGCATGAACACACCATGCTGTTTCAGCGTCGCTTCCTGGCTTACATGCAGCAGAACCTTACTGGCAGCATGTCCGTGAATTAGATCGTCACGGTCGCGTTAGTATTTTTCCATTTGCCGGTGATTCCCCTAGAAAAGAATCGGTCTAAAAAGCCCGACCCAGGCTTCGATCAATTTGCTATTCTGAAGCTGTAGGTGAAGACGCAGACTGATGCGCAAAGGGATAGCGAGGAAGCGTGGGGCGCGCTCCCAAGGGTACACGGTTAGAAAGATCTCCGCGCTGAGATCCAGCCCTTATGCCGTGTGAGGCAGAACAGCCTAAAGTTAAAAATCCTGTTCTGTGAGAGGCCCGATAAACCTTGTAAGCCAGAGACCAGCGCTGGCCACCTACATCGATTTCCAAAGCCCGCCTTGTGCGGGCTTTTTCGTGTTTGCGGGTAGCCAGTTTGTTCTACACGGCGGCGCGCGCTTTTGCGAATGGCGCACGCACGCCTGGTCCATCGCGTTCCGCCTGTCTGACGTGAGCCGCAAAGCCAGTCTGATCCGAAGCAATCTCCGCACGCAATGTAAGCTGCGGGATGTCATACGCCCCGGCATTCTGCGGCCGGAAAGGAATCGGTGCGGCTTTCCAGAGATCATCGAGCCGTTGGCCGAGCGCGTCGCAGGTCGTTGAAAATTTCTCCTCATCCATTCGGCTCGTGCGATAGATCACGAACGGTGGCAGCACGTCGAAGCCGGGGTAAAACAGTACGCCATGCTGAATGGGGAATAACAGGTCATCGATGGGCCCATTGATGCCCCGAGGGCTGTAATGAGACTCCCATCCACCTGCAGTGACGATCAGCATCGCCCGTTTGCCCGCGAGCGTACCTTCTCCATAGCGGTTGCCCCAGCGCGCATCGGAATGCTCCCCTACGCCATAGGCAAAACCATAGGCATAAACGCGTTCCACCCAGCCTTTGAGGATCGCCGGCATCGAGAACCACCACAGCGGAAACTGCAGAATGACGGCATCGGCCCAGAGCAGTTTTTCCTGTTCGAGGGCGATGTCCTGGCTTTGCCGGCCTTCTTCGAAGGCAAGTTTGGAGTCCAGCGAAGGATTGAACCGCGATTCGGCTGGCCGGCCGGGACTGTCATCGGCGTCCAGCGAGGCTTTCCAGTCCATCGCGTATAGATCGGAGACCTGCACCTGATGGCCAGCGGCCTCCAGGCGTTTGACGGCAAAGTCTTTGAGCGAGCCGTTCAATGATTTGGGTTCGGGGTGGGCATAAACAAGCAGAACTTTCATGGCTGAGTCTCCAGTGTCAGGAGCCAGCAGAATCAGACTTTAGCCGGTATATTGGAAATGAATAACCAATATGCCAGGTATTACCATGAATAATCTGCGACGCCTGGACATCAACTTGCTGCTGACCCTTGATGTCTTGCTCTCGGAACACAACGTGACCCGTGCGGCGCAACGCCTGAATTTGTCTCAACCTTCGGTGAGTGTTCATCTTGCCAAATTGAGGGACATTTTCGGTGATCCGCTGTTATTACCAGGACCGCGGGGCATGCGGCCCACGGCCAGGGCCGATGAGTTGCGCGAGCCGTTGCGCCTGGCACTTGAAGCCCTGGAGCGCGCCGTGTCGCCCGCCAGTCCTTTCAACCCGGCCGAGGCACGCCAGACGTGGAATGTCATGGCGTCCGACTACGGTGAGACGACTATCGTTTTGCCTGCGTTAGCCGGGCTGCGTTCGGCAGCGCCGGGCACGCGTTTGGCGGTGTTTGACCTGGTTCCGTCACAGATCGCCAAGCAAGCGGAGCAGGGGGTAATCGATCTGGCTTTTCACACCAGCGAGGACGCTCCCCTCGGCTTGCGACGTCGCGCGTTGTTTACCGAGCAGTATGTTTTGGTGGGCCGTGCCGGCCATCCGCAGTTGAAAAAACGGCCGACACTTGCGCAATTCTGCGAGCTCGACCACGTGATCGTGTCGCGGGATGGCGGAAGTTTTCAGGGTGTCACCGACCAGGCGCTTTCGGCGGTGGGCATGACACGCCGGGTGGTGCTTTCAGTCCCGCATTTCCTGTTTGTGCGGTCGGTAGTGGAGAGCACTGACATGGTGGCGATGCTGCCATCGCGGCTGGTTCGCGATGCGGATGCGTTGGGAGTGGTCGAGCCACCGCTTGATGTCCCGGGTTACGAGATGTCGATGCTCTGGCCCGAGCGTGTTCATCGCGACCCTGCGCATCAATGGTTGCGGGAGTTCATTGTGGGCGCGTTGTGATTTATTTCAGTTAACGCATCCCATGTGGGAGCGAGCCTGCTCGCGATTGCGGTGTGTCAGGCAACATCAATGCTGGGTTGCCGCCGCCTTCGCGAGCAGGCTCGCTCCCACAAGTTCTGCGCCTGACATGAGCCTGCATTCTTCTGCTGCCAGTTGTGTTCATCCCGCCGTTTGGCTAATCTCGCACAAACACGCAAAAACAGGCATAACCATGCAGGCTGAGCATTCCAGCGCCGAACTCCCGCAGTTGCGCCGTCAAAAAATCCTGCTGATCCTGGAGCGCGACGGTAAGGTCATGGCCTCCGAACTGAGCCAGCATTTCGCAGTGTCCGAAGACACCATTCGCCGGGATCTGTCGGAGCTGGCCAGCGCCGGGCTGGTGCAGCGAGTGCATGGCGGGGCGCTGCCGCGGCCCAAGGACACGGGCAAGGATTACTTCACCCGGGTCGGCGAAACCGATGAGGTGAAAACCCGGCTGGCCCAACTCGCCGCACGCCGGGTCAAAGATGGCCAGATCGTGATTTTCGATTCCGGCAGCACCACACTGCAGATCGCACGCTCGCTGCCCGTTGATATCTCCATCACAGCCATCACCGCCTCGCCAATGATCGCGATCACCCTCGCCGAATACAAAGGCATCACGGTGATCGTCGCCGGCGGTCAGCTCAATCCCGCGACGATGTCTTCCGGCGGCCATGAAGCGCTGCGGCTGATCGAGAGCATCAAGGCCGACCTGGTGTTTACCGGGGTTTGCGCCATTCATCCGGAAGTCGGCCTCAGCTCACTGCATTTCGATGAGGTGCCGGTGAAGCAGGCGATGCTCGCCAGCGCTTCCCATGTGATTGCCGTCACCACCGCGGACAAACTGGGGGCGGTGGAACCCTTCGTTGTTGCGCCTTGCAACCGCGTGCATACCCTGATCACCGAACGTCACGTGGCCTCGGGCAATATCGAGGATTATCAGAAACTGGGGATCGAGGTGGTGCAGGTGGACGCTTGAGCGTCATCGCGGTCAGCGCTGCATGGGTTACGCTGATAGCTACGACGGGAGGAATGCAGTCATGACTGAGCGCCATATGATCCACTCGGAAACGCTATCGAACGGATGCACGATCAAGGTTAAGGCCGAGATATTGAGAGACGGTTCGCTGGGGATGTTCATCGGTGTTTACTGGCCGGACGGCTCGGCCATCGTTGAGGACAACCATCCGTCGCCGCATCTGCTGGACATGGAGGCCGCACTGGACTGGGCCATCGAAAAAGCCAAAACCATCGGTAACAGTCAAAGAACGCTGTAAGACCCGGCGATAACTGAATCATTGATCGGCTGGAAGGTCGTAGCTATGGGTTTGAACGCACTGCGATTGAATTCGCGGGCAGCGTCACCTCATCCCCGTAGCTCTGACCTTTTAGGACGTTTAAATGAAGCGCACCGCGATAATGACCCTGGCCATTGCAAGTACCCTCCTGCTGGGAGGCTGCTTTCCTCACTGGGAAGATGACGACAGGTATGATCGGGATCACCGCCGTGAATACCGTCGCGACCATGACCGAGGGTATGACCAACGTGATGATCGAGGGTATGACCGGGATTACGACCGTCGTGATGATCGCCGTCGTTACCGCGATCGGGACCATGACGACCGCGACGACGATTGAGACTTGCCGTCAGCCTTCAGAGCGGAGGGCACCGCCGCTCTGATCTGCCATTGCTCATGCGAGGCCCAACCATGGGAATTCTGACTGGACGTATCGCCAGGCCCCTCAGCCTATGGCTGATTGCGGCAGGGATTGGCCTGACCGCCATGGTGCTCGATGCACAGGCGCAAACCCCACCTCAAGCCACTCAGGAAATAAACAGCTTGCTGGACTTTGTCGAGCACAGTGAGTGCCGGTTTGTGCGTAATGGAAGCGAATACCCGGGCGTTCAAGCCCGGGCGCATCTGCAGAAGAAGCTGACGTACCTCGAAGACAGAAACAAGATAAACAGCGCCGAAGACTTCATCGAGCTGGCGGCCAGCCAAAGCAGTATGAGTGGCCGCGCCTATGAAGTGCGCTGTCCGGCAGGCGTACAACCCGCCAACCTCTGGCTGAAGACTGAGCTACAGAGGCAACGGCAAGGTCAATGATTGCGTCTTGATGGGCTAGCGCAGCAGATGCACCGCCAGCCCGATCAACGCGCAGGCCATCAACACCTCGATTACCCCCCGTTTGAAACGGAACAAGGCAATGGCCGCTGCAATGGCGATCAGCGCCGAAGGCCAGTCGAGTTGACCGCCGAAGCCGTTGGGCCAGAGCACGTGATAGCCGAAGAAACACGCCAGATTAAGAATCACGCCGACCACCGCCGCCGTAATCGCGGTCAGCGGTGCGGTGAGCCTGAGTTCGTTGTGCGTCGATTCCACCAACGGGCCGCCGGCGAGAATGAACAGGAACGAAGGCAGGAAGGTGAACCAGGTCACCAGCGTGGCGGCGAGGGCGCCTGCCAGGAACATGTGTTCGGGGCCGAACACTTGCTGAACATAGGCGCCGACAAAGCCGACGAAAGCAACCACCATGATCAGCGGCCCGGGGGTGGTTTCGCCGAGCGCCAGGCCATCGATCATCTGCGTGGGTGTCAGCCAGCCATAGTGACCGACAGCGCCCTGATACACATAGGGCAGCACGGCATACGCGCCGCCGAACGTCAGCAACGCCGCTTTGGTAAAGAACCAGGCCATCTGGGTGAGGGTGCCTTCCCAGCCAAACAGCGCGGTGAGAATGCCCATCGGCAATACCCACAAAACAGCACCTACCAGCAACAGGCGCAGCAATTTGAAACTGCTGAAACGGGCATGTTCGGGAGGCGGGGTATCGTCGTCGATAAAAGCCGGGCCGAAGGTTTTTTTCGTCGCGCTGTGGCCCCCGGCGCGGAATTTTTCAGGTGCCAGTCGTCCGCCGACATAACCGATGATCGCGGCGCCCAGCACAATCAACGGGAAGGGCACATTGAACACGAAGATCGCCGTGAATGACGCCGCGGCGATCCCCCATAGCCAGTTGTTCTTCAGGGCCCGCGAGCCGATTCGGTGGGCCGCCTGCACCACAATGGCGGTCACGGCCGGTTTGATCCCATAAAAAAGCCCGGCCACCACCGGCACTTCGCCAAAGGCGATGTACACCCAGGACAATGCGATCAGGATGAACAGCGACGGCAGCACAAACAGCGCGCCGGCAATCAGGCCGCCCCACGTCCGGTGCATCAGCCAGCCGATGTAGGTCGCCAGCTGCTGAGCCTCAGGCCCGGGCAGCAACATGCAGTAGTTGAGGGCATGCAGAAAGCGCCGTTCCGAGATCCAGCGTCGGCGTTCCACCAACTCCTGGTGCATGATCGAGATCTGTCCGGCCGGCCCGCCGAAACTGATGAAGCCGAGCTTCAGCCAGAACAGAAACGCTTCCCGCAGGCTGATGGCCTCAGGCTTCGACAGGTCCTGTTCGACGGTCGAAGAGGGGGCTTTATTCAAATGACGATTCCTTTTTCAACTGTCGATTCAAGCCTTCACGGCGTACCAAACATCGCCGTCCAGTAAATCCCCGCGTCACTCTTCGGGTCCACCGCATAGGCCGCACCCAGCTCGCGAAATTGCGGGTTCATCAGGTTGGCGCAATGGCCCGGGCTGGCCAGCCAGCCATCGACCACTTTGCGCACGGTGTCTTGCCCGGCGGCGATGTTCTCGCCGACCTGTTGACCGGCGTAACCCGCCAATTCAGCGCGATCACCCGGCGTGCGGCCGTCGCGGTCCTTGTGATCGAAATAGTTATTGTTGGCCATGGCCCGGCTGTGGGTCTCGGCCGCGGAACCCAGCGTGGCGTTCCAGGCCAGCGGCGTCGTGGCGGTAAAGGCTTGGGTGCCGCACTGGCGCGTCTGAGCGCGAGCGCTGTTCATCGCTTCAAGCAGTTTCTGTCCCTCCGCCTGCCAGTCGCCCAGACGCCCGGTCAACAGCGGACGCGCGAGCACGATGCGCCACTCACGGCCATCGCGGCTGACGCCGACGTCGACGAATTGCGGGTCCAGCACCACCTGGCAGAAGCTCTCCTGAATCGCCTTCATGGCGGACGGCGCATCACGCGGGCCAGACAGGCTGATCGCCTGCACATTGACCATCGGATAAGCCGCGCGGGCCAGTGCCTGCTGCAAGTCGCCGATGCTGTTGGCGGACAGGACCAGGCGCGGATCGCTCGCCAGCGGCGGCAACTCCGAAGACGCCTGGCCGCCGCAGCGCTGCACCTGGCTACGGTAAACGTTGATCGACTCGACCAGCTGCGTTTCATCGGCCGCCGAGGCGGCGACGCTGAACACCAGCCCGAATGACAACACGGCAAGATGCAAAACGGATGACAGGCTGCGCATGAAAATCTCCCTTGAACGGACTGCGTCCATGATGCGCGATTTCACCCCTTTGGATGCAATGCCTTTTCGCCTCGACATGCAGATTTTTGTCAGGCTGCTGGAATGCCTTGCGACGACTACAATCACAGCAGGTCAACGCTACAACATCGCCGTTTCATTGCTCAAGCCAGGTTCATCGGAAGGATCGACATGCGATTAAAATGGGTAGTCACCTGCTTCGCAATCATCCTTCTGTGTGGCCAGGTGTTGGCGACTGAGCAGGAGCAAAAACAGGAAGTGGCCGAAGACAAGGCGCAGGTCCTGGAACAGAAAGCCGCCGAGAAGGACAGTGAACTTCCGGTGCCCAAGTCCGCCGTCATCACCCCCTCCGAAGCGCAGGCGGTCGATCCGGCAGGCGCAGCCCCTCTGGACGATGCCATCACCTGCCTTGCACGCAGCATCTATTGGGAATCCAAAGGTGTGGCCGGTGCGGACATGGAAGCCGTTGCCAGCGTGGTCATGAACCGGCTGGGCCATGAGGGTTTTCCCGATACGGTGTGTGCGGTGGTCAAGCAAGGTTCTGAAACGCATGCCTGCCAGTTTTCGTGGTGGTGCGACGGACGTGCGGATCAGGTAAAGGAAGACGACGAATATGTCCTCGCCAAGGAAATCGCGCGCAAGGCACTCAACAAGCAACTCACGGACCGCACCCATGGTGCTTTGTATTTCCACGACAGAACGGTGAAACCCGCCTGGGCGAAGAAATACACCAGGACGGCCGAGACCCGGAGGTTCCTGTTCTATAAACCTCATGGCGGGACGGCGAAGTAGGTGGGAGTCGCTGGCGGAGCGTGCTGTCCGTAGAATTTTACGGATTCTTTACGGTGGGTATTCTTCCTCGCAACGATACTTGCCGCGTTTTTTTGGTCATCGATATGCCTGTAATTTTTCGTCCTTATCAAGCCGTTGGGTCTCATGGCGGCCGAGTCGAAACGTCTACCCAGTGACCCCGCAAACCCTCTTTTCCTCAATTTCGAGAAGCGACCCATGAGCGAAACAGCGATCCCTGCCCATGAAGAAACCCATTCCAAAACCTCGGGAGTGGGTTTGCTCGTCGCCGCGGTGGGCGTGGTTTATGGGGATATTGGCACCAGCCCTCTTTACACCCTCAAAGAAGTGTTCGCCGGTCACTACGGAGTCCAGGCCAATCACGACGGTGTACTGGGTATTCTGTCGTTGATCTTCTGGTCATTGATCTGGGTCGTCTCGATCAAGTACGTGCTGTTTATCCTTCGCGCCAGCAACCAGGGCGAGGGGGGCATCATGGCCTTGACGGCACTGGCACGCAGGGCTGCGGCGCCATATCCCAAGATGAGCAGGGTCCTGGTGCTGCTTGGCCTGTTTGGCGCGGCACTTTTTTACGGCGACAGCATGATCACCCCGGCCATCTCGGTGCTCTCTGCGGTTGAAGGGCTACAGCTTGCGTTCGATGGCATTGAGCATTGGGTGGTTCCGTTGTCCGTGGTCGTCCTGGTAGCACTGTTCCTGATACAGAAACATGGCACGGCTCGTATCGGCATCCTGTTCGGCCCGGTCATGGTGCTGTGGTTTGTGGTGTTGGGTACACTCGGCATTTACGGAATCTTGCAACGGCCGGAAGTTCTGCAAGCGCTGAATCCCGCGTGGGCGGTGCAATTTTTCGTGGTTCATCCGGGCATTGGCGTCGCCATCCTGGGTGCCGTCGTTTTGGCATTGACCGGTGCTGAAGCACTGTATGCCGATATGGGCCATTTTGGTCGCAAACCCATTGCTCGTGCCTGGTTCATCCTGGTGCTCCCCGGCCTGGTACTCAACTACTTTGGCCAAGGCGCGCTGATCCTCGGGAACCCTGAAGCGGTACGTAATCCGTTCTATCTATTGGCACCTGACTGGGCGTTGCTGCCGATGGTCGCGCTCTCGACACTGGCCACCATCATCGCCTCCCAAGCGGTGATTTCCGGCGCATTCTCACTGACTCGCCAGGCTATTCAGCTGGGTTACGTGCCTCGTATGTTTATCCAGCACACCTCCAGTCAGGAGCAGGGGCAGATTTACATCGGCATGGTGAACTGGGCGCTGATGGTCGGCGTCGTGTTGCTGGTCATCGGTTTTGAATCGTCCAGTGCACTGGCGGCGGCATATGGCGTGGCGGTGACGGGGACCATGCTGATTACAACCATTCTGTCCTCGGCCGTCGTATTGCTGCTATGGAAAACACCCCGTTGGCTGGCTATTCCGATGCTGTTGGGGTTTCTCATGGTGGACAGCCTGTACTTCGCCGCCAACGCTTCGAAGATCTTCCAGGGCGGTGCGTTCCCGGTGATTGCCGGTATTGCCCTGTTCATATTGATGACCACCTGGAAACGCGGCCGAAAGATCATTGTCGAGCGACTGGACGAAACCTCGCTGCCGCTGCCGTTGTTCATCAGCAGCATCGGCTCGCAACCACCCCATAGGGTGCAGGGTACCGCGGTATTTCTGACGGCCAGGGCTGATGCGGTCCCTCATGCCCTCTTGCACAACCTGTTGCATAACCAGGTGCTGCACGAGCAGGTGGTGTTGCTTACCGTGGTGTCTGAAGACAGCCCGCGTGTGGCTGCGGATCGGCGATTCGAGGTCGAAGCTTTTGGTGAAGGATTCTTTCGAGTGAGTCTGCACTTTGGTTTTATCGAGGAGCCTGACGTACCTCTGGCGTTGAGCCTTTGCCATTTGAAAGAGTTGGATTTCAGTCCAATGCGTACCACTTACTTCCTCAGCCGAGAGACGGTCATTCCGACCAAGCGTATCGGCATGGCCCGTTGGCGCGAAAACCTGTTCGCGTTCTTGCTGAAGAACGCCAACAGCAACCTCAAATACTTCAAGTTGCCGCTCAATCGTGTGATCGAGCTGGGCACGCAGGTTGAGATGTAGACGGCAACAGTCAGTTAAACGCACCTAAGCCCTGTGGGAGCGAGCCTGCTCGCGATTGCCGTCAGTCATTCCAGTTGATGTCGACTGATCCACCGCTATCGCGAGCAGGCTCGCTCCCACAGGTTTTGTGCTTAATGGCCTGAAAGCTTTTAGCCTTGAAGCGCTTCCATCAGCACTTGCACCAACTGTCCACCTTGCGGCGTAGCCCAGCTTCCGGCGTTTCCTCAGGCGCTTTAAGCCGGGCTCATGGCCGGGTAATCGATATACCCCTGAGCGCCCGGTGCGTAGAACGTGTCTTTGTCCGGCACATTAAGTTCGGCGCCTGTGCGAAAACGCTCGGGCAGGTCGGGGTTGGCGAGGAATGCGTTGCCAAACACCACCGCGTCGGCCTGGCCCTTAGCGAGCAGGGATTGGGCGGCGTTTTGGTCGAGCCCGCCACCGATCAGGTAGCTGCCATCAAACAGTGGGCGCAACAAGGCGTGGTAGTCGACGCTGGCGCCGAACAGGGCAACGTGCAGATAGGCGAGATTCAGCCCGCGCAATTGCTCGACCAGCCAGGTGTAGGTTTCTTGCGGGTTGGCATCGACGATGTCGTTGAAGTTCATTTCAGGGGAGAGCTTGATGCCGACGCGATCACTGCCAATTTCCGTCGCTATGGCGTTCAACACTTCCAGTACAAAGCGAACACGGTTTTCAACCGATCCACCGTACTCATCCGTGCGCTGATTGCTGCTCGTCGAGAGAAACTGTTCCGGCAGATACCCCGAAGCGGCATGCAGCTCGACACCGTCGAAGCCGGCCTCGATGGCCAGGCGTGCGGCCTGACGGTAGCCCTCGATGACCGCGGCAATCTCGACCACGCTCAGCGCATGGGGTGTGACGAAGTCCTGAAGGCCTGAGGCTGTCCAGGTCTGGCCGGCGGGTTTGATCGCGGAGGGGGCCTGTGGCAGGGCGCCGTCAGGCAACAGCGAAGGGTGCGAGATGCGACCGCAGTGCATCAGCTGCATGAAGATTCGTCCGCCACGAGCATGCACGGCCTCAGTGACGTGCTTCCACGCGGCGACCTGCTCAACGGTTTCGATGCCTGGGGTACGGACATAGCCCTTGCCCATTGCAACGGGGAACACCCCTTCACTGATGATCAGCCCGGCGCTGGCACGTTGTGCGTAGTAAGTCGCAACCAGTTCGCTTGGCACACCAGCGTCGTCGGAACGCGAACGGGTCATCGGGGCCATGACCATGCGGTTGGACAGTGTAAGGCGACCGATCTGGACTTGAGAAAAAAGCGAATGCATTGCGGTACTCCTCGGTAAACGATGTGGCTATCATTGATCAATCCGAATCCGGGATAAACCGGGTAAAACTGAATTGACTGATCCACTGATGGAGCAATGACATTGGAGTTTCTCAACGACATGGCATTGTTCGTCGAAGTCGTGAAGGCGCGCAGTTTCCGCCGGGCGGCGGAGGCGATGGGGATGCCGAACTCGACGCTGTCGCGCCGGATAAGTGGCCTCGAGAAGGAAATCGGGCTAAGGCTTTTGCATCGCACCACGCGCAAAATCGAGCTGACCGAGGCGGGGCAGTTGTACTTCGATCGCTGCAAACGCATCGTCGATGAAGCCAGGCTCGCGCACGAGCAGCTCGGCGAAATGCTTGCCCGGCCCAGCGGTGTACTGCGGGCCTCGCTGCCGGTGGATTTCGCCAATATCTACCTGGCACCGCTGATCGCGGAGTTTGCCCGGTTGTATCCCGGCATCAATTTCGAGATTGATTTGACCCCGCGTCAGGTCGATCTGGTGAGTGAGCCGGTTGATGTGGTCATTCGCATGGGCGAACCCGCGAGTTCGAACCTGATCGCCCGTAAGCTCGCCAGTTTGCGCCGCGGCCTGTATGCCTCACCCCGTTATCTCGAACTGTACGGTGATCCGATTCATCCCTCGGACCTGACCGGGCACGAATGCTTGCGTATGCGCGGCACGCGCGCCAACCGCTGGATACTCACCGACAGTGAAGGGGAGGTGGAGGTTGAGGTGGGCGGTCGATTCGAACTCAACAGCGTGGGAATGATTCGACGTCTGGCGACGCTGGATCTGGGTATCGCGTTATTGGGGGAGGGTATCGTTGCGCAAGACCTCGCCGATGGCACACTGCGCAGAGTCTTGCCGCAGTGGCAGGCTTCACCTGTCTCGGTTTACGCCCTCACCGAGACACGGCTGTTGCCAGCGAAAACCCAGCGATTTATCGAGTTTCTGCGTGAGCGGCTTCAGGACGCATAGCGCTCCAGGGCCGTTCATGGAGTGGGCTCTTTCTCTAATCTCATGCAAAATCACGGGTACGACGTACTCACCGCGTATTGATCGCAGATCCTGCAGCAAGCGCCCTGAAATAAAGATGTTAAGCACGTATTGTGGATGATCGAGCGCGCTAATGCAGTGCAACGAGAACCAGTACAAAAACCCATTTTGAGATAAGTGATGTCTTTGAGCCCAAGATCCAGTCACCCATCAGCAGCCGGCGGTAATAGCATGATTGAGGTCACCGAGGTTTCCATTGCCCAACTGCGTGCTGCGCTCGAATCGGGCCAGACGACGGCGGTTGAGCTGGTCCAGGCCTATCTCGCCCGGATCGATGCCTACGACGGTGCCGACACGCCCACCGCCCTCAACGCGGTGGTGGTTCGCAATCCCGATGCACTCAAGGAAGCGCAGGCGTCCGATGCCCGTCGGGCCAAGGGCGAAACGCTGGGTCCGCTCGATGGTATTCCCTATACCGCCAAGGACAGTTATCTGGTGAAGGGGCTCACTGCAGCCTCTGGAAGTCCCGCCTTCGCGAACCTGATTGCTTATCGCGATGCGTTCACCATCGAACGGCTTCGTGCCGCCGGCGCGATTTGCCTGGGCAAAACCAATATGCCGCCCATGGCCAACGGCGGCATGCAGCGCGGGGTCTACGGTCGTGCGGAGAGCCCGTACAACGCTGGCTATCTCACCGCACCCTTCGCGTCGGGCTCATCGAACGGCGCCGGTACTGCAACCGCCGCCAGCTTCGCTGCATTCGGCCTCGCCGAAGAAACCTGGTCGAGCGGCCGGGGGCCTGCATCGAACAATGGCTTGTGCGCCTATACGCCTTCGCGCGGAGTGATCTCGGTGCGCGGGAACTGGCCGTTGACGCCGACCATGGACGTTGTCGTGCCGTTTGCCAGAACCATGGCCGACCTGCTCGAAGTGCTCGACGTGGTGGTGGCGGACGATCCCGACACACGAGGCGACCTGTGGCGGATGCAACCTTGGGTGCCCATCCCGAGTGTCGCTTCGGTGCGTCCCGCTTCCTATCAGTCGCTTGCCGCGAATACCGATGCCCTCGCCGGAAAGCGCTTCGGCGTTCCTCGTATGTACATCAACGCCGATCCCGATGCAGGCACCAGCGATGCGCCTGGCATCGGCGGTCCGACGGGCCAGCGAATCAACACCCGTCCCTCGGTTATCGGGCTCTGGGAAGAGGCTCGCAAAGCACTCGAAGCCTTTGGTGCCGAAGTGATCGAAGTCGATTTCCCGCTGGTCTCCAATTGCGAGGGTGATCGTCCAGGTGCGCCGACGGTGTTTAACCGGGGCCTGGTTTCCAAAGAGTTCCTTCACCATGAGTTGTGGGACCTGACGGCCTGGGCATTTGACGATTTTCTGCAGGCCAATGGTGATCCAAAACTGAATCGCCTGGCCGATGTGAACGGCCCGCTGATTTTCCCGCACGATCCGGGGACGCTGCCCAACCGTGAGGGCGACCTTGCCGCTGGTATGGACGAATATGTGCGGATGGCCGAGCGCGGCATCACCCCTTGGGATCAGATCACCACAGTACCTGACGGACTACGCGGCCTTGAGCAGACGCGCCGAATCGATCTTGAGGACTGGATGGATCGGTTGGGGCTCGACGCAGTGATCTTCCCGACGGTGGCCGACGTTGGGCCGGCGAATGCCGATGTCGATTCGAAGTCTGCGGACATCGCATGGAGTAACGGTGTCTGGGTCGCCAACGGCAACCTCGCCATCCGCCACTTGGGTGTTCCCACGGTCACGGTGCCGATGGGTGTCATGCCGGACATTGGCATGCCCGTCGGGCTGACCTTCGCCGGTCGTGCCTATGACGATTCGACGCTGCTTCGCTTGGCTTCGGCGTTTGAGTCGACGGGGACGAAACGATTGATTCCGCCTCGAACCCCACCATTGTCGGGTGGTCAATAATAGGAAGGGCGGGATTGGGGCGTTACACGTTCCAAATCCCGCCCGGTAACGGTAAGCCAGAGCAGTCTGGCTCGTGTCGCAGTCCAATCCAGGTGGAGAGGCGGACTTCATGAACAACATCATCTACATCGTCGGGGTCGTTGTAATCGTCGTGGTTATCCTGTCGTTCCTCGGGTTTGCATAGCTTCGATGGCCGTCTTTATTCATCGATTGTGATCGATTTTCATGACGTCGACGTCCGCCTCATCATCAGTGCTTCGATGATGGCACGGACGTCCACTCGTCACATGACGATGCCGATATCGCGCTCAAAAACGTTTTTACACAGCTTCGGTCAAAAGCTGCTTGCTCCGCTATTGCAGCGGAACATACACATCAGTTTGCCATTGATCCTGCGGTGTCTCGGGATAGACGCTCAGGTAATGAAAGAACAGTGGCTGGTCACGAAGTTCCTCTCCACTGGCGGGAAGCCAATCGCGGTAAATCGGATAGATCGTTTCGCCGATGTGATCCGGTGACCCCGCGTGTCGCACCACGACGCAGCGACCGCCAGGAATGACGATCTCATGAACGCCGAACCCATTCGGCGCCACGGCCTCGTGAATCTCGCCGCAAATGGCGAAGCGAAATGCTTGTGGAGGTGTCGTATCGGGGTTGCCATAGGGAATGCCAAAGGTGCGACTCGAGGCCACCGGCGACTGTCCGCTCTGCATACGCCACTCGATGAACTTGCACACGCTCTCATTGACGAGCCCGGCTGGTCCGCAGTGCTCAAGCGTTGCTACCCTGACTTCAGGGAATTCCACGATTCGTACTTGCATGATAATAGTCCTGGAAAAGTGAGGGATTGCGAATACCGCATTCCAGACCTGCCAGTTCGGTTCCTTCCTGAACGCACTCGGCGTCATACCGAACGCCCGCCTGAATGCCCTGCAAAATGCCTCGGGACTTTCAAAGCCGGCACCAAGTGCGGCGTCCAGTACCGAGTGATCAGCGAGGGCGGCCAGGCGATGTGCCGCGCGTCGTAGCCGCATCAGCTGCACATAACGTGAGACAGGCACTCCTACGAACGCGGTGAATTGTCGATGGAAGTGAAACACCGAAAAGTTCGCCACATGGCTCAACGTCTTCACCGACAGGTCACCTTCGAGATGGGCATCAATGTAGGCGAGTACGGCGTTGAAGCGTTTTGTGTAAGCGAAGTTGGTCGGCATGTCGGACACTGGGAAAAGGCTCCTGGAAGTACGGTCGGCAATAGAGTCGACTATAGCGGCGTGAACGTGCCTAGCCGCGTTTGCTCAAGGCACGTTTTGGGTTGGCCAATGCGATATCTTCCAAAGCGATGTAAAGGTCGAGGGCATTCCAGATGTCACTTCTGGCCGATTGCTGCCTGTGACGAAAAGCTGCTTCGACCATGGACCGAAATAGCGGTATCACTTGTTCGCTAGATAGGCGCTTGAGCAGCGCGCGAAGTCCGGTCACGCGAGACCATCAATTCAAATTCGTCATTCAAAACAATTAGTGTTGGTAGTAAAGTTCTCGAGCCTCCTCTTTCAGACGCATCGATTTTTCGTGGTTGGTTTCGCTACCCTTATTTTTGATCACCGTCACGCCAGGGATTTTCGGTTTCAGACTGTCGAGATACTCCTCCTGAGCCCTTAAACGTCGCTTGATACGACCATCCCTTGTATCTTCATCGGCGGAATCTTGGACTACGGTCGGCGAGTTATGAGGCGAATCCGAATCCACGCTTTGGGTTTTCCGTTGCCCAGAAGATGGTTGGATGGGCCCCCCCATGTTGTTGATTTTCAGCTCTTGTAATTCTGCGCTCCCGTTTGCGGTTCCGCATCCGGAGTTCGAGAAAACCACACGACCATCCGGGGTCGTGCATTTGTACACATCCGCAGCTTGGACGATGGTGGTACAAAGAGCCGCGAGTGCCAAGTGCGAAGTCCATTTCATGATGCACCCCCCCAGAAGGCTGGACGACACTGCAAACTGCTGTGGCGCTTCCCATTTCTGAGCTTAATCGTAAAAAGTACAGTGACATTGATGATAGCCGCAATGGTCAAGATTGCTGCCGGGCGCGCGCTCCATTATCGGAACGGGAGAGACGGGCTTTCGAAGACTGACCGCCCCTCGCCTGGTAACTGCCCGTCAGGGAGGGGTGCAATATGGCCCATGGTTGCCTGTTGCAAAGGTCTGCAATCGATCCCGCTTTAGTAATGCAGTTAAATCACCTTTTAGATCCCCGCCGCATCGTTGATAGCCGCCTCATATGCATGCTTCTCAAATGTGAAGGGGCCAACGCCTTCTATGATTAAAGGCTCTTCATAACCGTTCTCGTAAGCAAAGGAATCCCACGTAAAGCAGTCATCGTTTTGGCGAACATGCACCGAGTAGGAACCACACCCATGTCGCCGCACTCGGGGCAAATGTAGAGGAGGATACGACCACTTTCTGTTTCAGCGTGTTCGCATAAAAGCAGGCGAGAGTTAGACAGGTTGTTTGGCTCCGGAAAGCCTTTGACGAAACAGCCCATATAGTCTGAATGATCACCAGCAGCTGTGATGAGAGCATTGAGCAATGAACGTTCGTCAATTAGAAAATCGATGGAGCATCGTTCGGCCACGGTGCAGCCATTTGAGTAGCTCCCCGGACGAAACAACTGTTGAAATGTGAGGGAGCGGGTGTCCATTCTCGCGACCATTTTATGCACCGAATGTGCGTGAGATTACCGTAGAGAGGTTGCCGATGCAGGACACACCAACCATGTACGGTACCCACACGCTACGGAGAACCAAGGTATCGCTAATCTATCGCAGGACGAAGAACCTGAGAGCAATGCGACTCCTGCTTGGCCGTACGAAGCTTGGATGTACCGTCAGATACCTGGGGATCGAGGTCGATGACGCCCTGGAAATTGCGGAACAGACGGACGTCTGACCACCCACTGCAACGGTCGAGGCTAGACCGTCGCAGTCTCTTGCCCGGCTCGAGGTCGGCCAATGCCATATGACTAGAAGGAAGGATTTGTTCAAGTATTGCTTGGCGAGGCACCAATCGCTGCAGATCTTCCATCGTGACGTTCCAGCTTTCCAGGCGTCTATAACTTTGTAGCCAAGGTTGGCTCTCATCCTGGAAGAGGGAGAACTTTTATGATCATTAAACCGCGCGTTCGCGGCTTTGTCTGTGTGACTACCCATCCCACTGGCTGCGAAGCCAACGTAAAGAATCAGATCGATTACGTTACTACGAAAGGATTGATCACCGGAGGGCCAAAGAGCGTACTCGTGATCGGTGCATCGACCGGATACGGACTTGCTGCGCGGATAACGGCAGCTTTTGGTTGTGGCGCCAGCACTCTCGGTGTGTTTTTCGAACGTGAAGGCGATGAGGGCAAGCTCGGCACCGCCGGCTGGTACAACACAGCGGCCTTTCACACGTTTGCCGAGTCCGACGGCCTCTACGCCAAGAGCATCAACGGCGATGCTTTTTCCGATGAGATCAAACAGAAGACTATCGACGTTATCAAGCGCGACTTCGGGAAGGTCGACCTGGTTGTTTACAGTCTTGCCGCACCGCGCCGGACACACCCCAAGACGGGTGAAGTATTCAGTTCTACCCTCAAGCCGCTCGACAAGGCCGTGACCTTGCGGGGTCTGGATACTGATAAGGAAGTGGTCAAGGACACCACGCTACAACCCGCGACCCAAAGCGAAATCGATGGCACGGTGGCCGTGATGGGCGGCGAAGACTGGCAGATGTGGATCGATGCCCTGCACGAAGCGGGTGTTTTGGCTGATGGGGCGAAAACGACCGCGTTCACTTACCTGGGCGAAAAACTGACTCATGACATCTATTGGAATGGCTCCATTGGTGCGGCCAAGAAGGACCTGGATCAGAAAGTCCTTGGTATCCGTGAACGGTTGGCTGTGCTGGGGGGCGATGCGCGGGTCTCGGTATTGAAAGCGGTGGTTACCCAGGCAAGTTCAGCTATTCCGATCATGCCGCTGTATCTGTCATTGTTGTTTAAAGTCATGAAAGCGCAGGGCACACACGAGGGGTGTATCGAGCAGGTCTACGCGCTCTACAAAGACAGCTTGTACGGCCATTCTCCAGTTATGGATCAAGAGGGTCGCCTGCGCGCGGACTACAAGGAGCTGGCTCCCGAAATCCAGAATCGCGTCAAGCAACTCTGGGATCAGGTCAGCAATGACAACCTTTATGAACTTACTGACTTTGTCGGTTACAAGACGGAGTTCCTGCGTCTCTTCGGTTTCGGGATCGAAGGGGTGGACTACGAGGCTGAGGTCGATCCGGACGTCAAGATCTCCAACCTGGTTCAGGCTTAGGTCGCAAGTGTGAAAAGCTGCCTCGACGCCTCTGAGGCAGCTGCTGTCGTGGAGTGCTGTAAATGGATGTCTGCTTCTGGCCGATTACTGCCTGCAGTGAAGGGCAGCAGTCGACCCAAAGCTGACGGTCAGCATTGGCTGAAATTGGTCTGCTATGAAGCAGTTATCTGGCCAAGATCAAAACGTTGTCAGCACAACAGCTTCTGGTAATAGAGTCGGGTATGTCCCGGTGGATAGTCTGCCAGGCGTCCGAATTCGGAGTAGCCCAGTTTTTGATAAAAGCCTGGTGCCTGAAAGCTGAAGGTCTCCAGCCAAATACCAGTGCAGTTCTTTTTCTGAGCGATATCTTCGGCCATGCGCATTAGCCGCTCTCCGATACCTCGGCCACGCATCGACTCGGGAACGCTGACAAGATCAATGAGCAGCCATTGATATGAGACCTTGCCGTATAGCCCGCCTATAACTTCATTACTGTCAGGGTCTCGTAGCAACAGGGCAAATGTTTCATGGGCGTCATCCCCACCGTTGGCCAGATTATGGGCCAGTAAAGAAGTCAAAATTCCTAACCGCTCTGCTTCGGTCGCGTTTTCCGAAAGCTGGATCTCTACAGACATGACGCTCTCCCTGAGCTATGAGTAAATGGGTCAACAAGGTAGCCCATTTCTGTCACCCCATGGTGAAGCAGTAAATCGTCCGTTTTTTTGATGGGCTGGACGGCTGCTCTTGGCCGATAGCGGTCTGTCAGGAAGAGCTGCAACCGACCCAAAGCTAACTGTCGCCACAAGGCTGAATCAGCTTAAGCAGACGAGAAAAATGTTTGGGCTATATATTCCTTACGGGAATGCAATACATAAAATTAATGAATTTTTATTATTGCTGGGTATAACGTAGCTTGATTCAAGGACATGGAGAACCGCCTTGAAATCATACCCTCTCAACGCTGCTGGAAAATTTGATATCTCACGAGCCAATGAGTACGGACGACAGAGCCGTATTGCACTAGCCGGATATGACGCTTGCCAAGACTTGGCGGCGTGCATGCTGGCGGCAAGCCTTGGTAATACAAGCATGGCAAAAATACTGGTAGTGGGCGCTGGGGGCACGGCGCAGGAGATTATTGCTATGGCCAAGCTTGAGCCGGGTTGGCGCTTCACTGCCGTTGATCCATCCGAGCCGATGCTGGAGGCAGCAAAGCAGCAGTTAGAGGCGAACAACTTGCTTGAAAGAACGACCATGCATCTTGGGCATGTTGAAGACCTGGCAGCAGACGAATCATACGACGCAGCCACCTTGATCGGTGTACTCCATCATCTCGATGGAGATGATACCAAGCGACAAATTTTACGATCCATTCGGACTCATCTAAAGCCGGATGCACCGCTGATTGTCGCGGGGAATCAATATGCTTATGCCAGCCAGCCGTTACTGCTTGCTGCCTGGGGGCAACGGTGGCGGCAGCATGGAGCCAGCCCGGATGAAGTGAAGGTCAAGCTTGGGAAGATCCTTCAAGGTGCGGACCCTCCACACTCCGAGGCGGCGGTTCAAAAGCTGTTGCATGACGCCGGATTTGGGGATGCCACCCGTTTCTTCAGCAGTCTTTTCTGGGGGGCGTGGTTGACGTGCAAAGCGGCCTGAACATGGAGGCTTTTTGGCCGATATCTGCCGGTTACAGTTTTTCAGTACCCGGCTTCAGCACCGGCCACATCCGACACGTCCAAGCGCGCCAACCCCAGGCACCGCTGGTTAACCCTTCAGAGCCGCTTCAATCGCAGCGATGTCGATCTTTATCATCCCCATCATGGCGTCGAACGCGCGCTTGGCCGCCGCTCGATCAGGATCGGTTATCGCCGCTGTCAGAACGCGTGGGGTGATTTGCCATGACAGTCCCCACTTGTCCTTGCACCAGCCGCATGCACTTTCCTGGCCGCCGTTTTTGACAATCGCGTTCCACAAGCGGTCTGTTTCGGCTTGGTCGTCGGTCGCCACCTGGAACGAGAAAGCCTCGTTGTGCTTGAACGCCGAGCCCCCGTTCAGCCCAAGGCAAGGAATGCCCATCACCGTGAACTCGACCGTCAAGACATCGCCCTGTTTGCCCGCCGGATAATCGCCCGGTGCGTGAAAGACAGCTCCCACAGCGCTGTCCGGGAACGTCTCGGCATAGAACGTCGCAGCATCCAGCGCGGTGCCGTCGTACCAGAGACAAATCGTGTTTTTGCTGATCATCTCGGTTCTCCAAAATAGGGACTGATGCATACATTTTAGTAGCGTAGGCAACCGGGCTATTTTGGCAACTTCCGGAGAGTGGCAGGCCCGCGCAAATCAGTCCGCTGAACGGAGCCAAGGGCAGGCACAACACCGTCTAATCTGAATAGTACACGAGCACAAACGTGGCTCATGCCTCTTGCTACAGGGGAAACGGGATGACCGGAACAACAGCGTGCCAATGCTCGTCATGGGTTCTACTCTCCCTGTTAGTCATCAACCTGGCGCTGACGGCGGGATGTTCAAGCAACGTTTCCACGGCTCGCTATTCGGCCTCAAACATAGGCTCAAGCTGTTATGCAAAAGCGCTACCCACCGCTGGTGAAGGTGGCCTGGCTTGGGGCTCAACCTTGAGCATGGCGCGCGAAAAATCCCTGACTAATTGCATACGCTATGCCGGCCGATCCGGTGGCACGCCGGGTACCTGCCACGTGGTTTTGTCGGAGTGCAAAAATTAGAAAATGGCTCGTTAGATGGAACGAGCGAGTAGTGTCAGGCCCGATATCTGACACGCTCGGGCTCAAGCGGAAACGACGCCGACGAAGGATAGATCGACCCAGCCTGAGCCGATCTATCAACGTTGGTCAGAAGTGCCAGTTCTCAGCGCGAACGACACGACAGAATGGGCCCGCCAGGGTTGCATTGTGATGAGCGACGATATTTTCGGCCGTCAACGCAGGGGTGTCGGCGCAGGTATGACCATCGGCGATCAGCACTGCATCGAACCCAAGATCTCGTGCGGCGCGGCAGGTGCTGTCGACACAATACTGGGTCTTCATTCCGGCAATAACCACACCTTGAGATTCACACGCTTTTAACCGATCGGCCAGATCAGTCATGGCGAAAGCGTTGGGTCGGCTTTTTTCGAAGATCACTTCGTCGCCTTGTAGCAGCAGTTCCTGCACCAGTTGTGTCAACGGGCTCGCAGGCTCGATAGGCGAGCCAGGCGGACCCACATGGCGAGCCAGGAAAACTGGTGCGCCTGCCTTCCGGGCTTTGCTCAGCAGGCTATTCAAGGTATTTAACAGCGCTTCGCCAGCCCAGGGTTTATCCGGGCCATGAAACAATCCAACCTGCATATCGAGAATCAACAGTGCATGCATAGTGCTTTTTCTTGCGTTTGGACCAGTGACACAAGGGCAAAAGAAAAGGCCCTCTCCATCACTGGCGGGCCTTTGAAGTTCGTGCGTTATTGGCTCACGACACCTCTCACGACCCGCCCTGGGCGGTCGTGGTTGTGGTGGTCGAGGCAATGCGTGGTTGATTCATGAAGCTGACAGTATCTGCACGGTGCCTGGTTGGCAAGGGCGCGCATCCGTGCGCCAAACATCGTGATGCCACGGGTCGCTTTGAGGAGTAGGCCGCAACCGTTTGACGCTATTTATAATGCTGCTCAAACACCGCTACCTGCTCCGGCGTGATCAGCTGAAAGGGCACCCAGACATCCGTCTCGACCGGCTCCCCTTTGATCATTTTGATGGCCGCTTGCAGCGCGCTGGTCGCTTGGGCTTTGGGGTCTTGAAACACGGAGGCTACGAGCATTCCTCGCTTGATGGCCGCCAGGCCGTCAGGCAGGCCGTCGATGCCGACAATTGCAATCTCGCCCTTGGCTTTACCGGCTTGCTGCAGTGCCATGGCGGCGCCGATGGCCATCTCGTCGTTGTTGGCAACGATGGCATCGAAGCCGGTGCCGGCCAGCAGCCAGTTGCTGGTCAGGTCCATCCCTTTGTTGCGCTGCCACTCGGCACTTTGTTGTTCGACGATCTTGATCCCGGGATAGTCCTTGAGCACCTGTTTGACGCCTTCGGTGCGGTCGTGCGTGGAGTTCTGCGCCAGGTCGCCCATGATGATCGCGATGTTGCCTTTGCCCGCCATCTTGTCAGCCAGGTAGCGCATTTGCAGCTGCCCGGCCTCAACGTCGTTGGACGCGACCGTGACCACGCCTTTGGGCAGGACGCGTTCGTCCGGATGGCGGTTAACGTAGACCAGCGGTATTTTCGCTTCGACGGCGGCGCGAGTCATGTTGGCGGTGGCGGCGGTGTCCACGGGCAGGACGATGACGGCATCCACCTTCTGGCCGAGAAAGCCCTGAATCTGATTGAGCTGGCGAACCACATCGCCCTGGGCATCCTCGAACTGGATCTCGACGTTTTCCTTCCTGGCGGCATCTTCCAGGCCGCTGCGCACATAGGTCATGAAGTTGTCGTCAACCCTGGCAATGCTGACGCCGATGCGATAGCTGGCGGCGGCCCATTGGCTGAAGAGGAATAACAGCGTGGCAAAAAGAAGTGTGCAGCGACGCATGATGGTTTTTCCTTTTTTGTTATGAGTTGAAATTCATCAAGATCAAACGTGAGGGTTTCTGGCGCTCTCTGAATCAAACCCGCCGAGAGCGCCAGCGTCCTCAATCCAGCGTGAAGGCTTGCCGAAAGCGTTCAAGTGCCGCTTCGCTGTCGCCGCTGGCCCAGCCCTCAAGCCCGACGACACCGGTGTATCCCATGCGGAACAAGGCTTTGGCAATGGCCGGATAATGGATTTCGCCGGTGCCGGGTTCCATGCGGCCGGGGACATCGGCGACCTGGATTTCGCCGATGGCGCTGCCGGCGCGCTGGATCAGTTCGATCAGGTTTCCTTCGCCGATCTGGGCATGGTAAAGGTCCAGGTTCATCTTCAAATGAGGGCTGCCCACGGCCTCGATCAGCGCCAGGGTATCGTCGGCGCGAGCGAAGGGCGTGCCGGGGTGGTCCACCTCGGTATTGAGGTTTTCCAGCAAGAATACCCGGCCTGCGTCTTCGCCCAGGCGAGCGATTTTCTCCAGGGTCTTGCAGGCGCTCAGCCACATGCGTCCGGTGGTGTGGGCCACGGGTTTGACCGGCAAGCCTTGGTCGCCCAAACCGGTGCCATGCAGGTTGAGGCTCGGGCAATTCAGTTGTGCGGCGACGGCCAGGGATTCTCGTGCGCTGTCGAGCAGGTGCTGGATGTCTTCGGGGTCGGTCAGGTTGCCCGAGATGTAGCCGGTCATCGAGGTGAAGTCAGCGCCCGTGGCGACAAGGGCCGCAATGTCTTTCTTCGTCCAGTCCCAGAGTTCGGCGCTGAAACCCAGCGCGTGAATGCGTTTGACGCGCTCTGTGAATGGCAGATCGAGGAAGACCATCTCGGCACTGATCGCCAGTTTGAACGGTGTGAAACTCATGACTGGGCTCCTTGCACGCGCACAGGTTTGCCCTGCTGGAAGGACTCGATACACGCGCGGGCAATGGCCAGTGCCGCCCGGGCATCTTCGCCGCTGGCGAGTGGTTTCTCGCCGGTGCGCAGGCAATCGACAAAGTGGTTGAGCTCAGCCACATAGGCATCACGCAGCAGGTCGGTGTCCATGCGCTGAGTGTCGGCCTGGATGCCATTGGCCAGATAGCGCACCAGGTCAGAGTCATTGAGGCTGCCCATGATCAGCATGCCAGCGCTGCCGAACACTTCCCCTCGAACATCGTAGCCATACACAGCCTGGAAATTGGCCTCGGCCGTCGCGATGGCGCCGTTGTCGAAACGGATCGTGACCACGGCGGTGTCGAGGAAGCCCTTGGCCTTGTAGTCCGGTGCAATCAGGGCATCGGCCATGACAAAAACTTCGACCGCTTCGGCACCGAGATTGAGGTAGCGCAGGGTATCGAAGTCATGGATCAGGGTTTCGAGGAAAATCACCCACTGCGGCGAGGCAGCCGGGTTGTTCAGCGCCGGGTCGCGGGTCAGCGAGCGCAGCAGTTGCGGCGTACCGATACGGCCGGCGACCACGTCCAGGTGGGCGGCCCTGAAGCTCTTGGCAAAGCGGCGGTTAAAGCCGACCTGTAGCGGCACACGCGCATCGGCGGCTGCGGCGATGGCGCGGTCCGCCTCGTCGAGGGTGATGGCCATGGGTTTTTCACAAAACACGCCTTTGCCGGCGCGGGCCGCACTGATCACCAACTCGGCATGGCTGCGGGCGGGGGCGGCGATCAAGACAGCATCAATTTCCGGGTCATCGAGCAGTTGCTGTGGATCGGTATAGACCCGTTGCACACCCAACTCTGCGGCCAGGCGGGCGGCTTGACCGGGTGTTGGGTCGGCGATGGCGGCCAGGCAGGCGCCGGGAATGTGTCTGGCGGCAGTCAAGCCGTGAAAGCTGCCCATGCGGCCAGCACCGATGAGACCCAGGCGGATGATCTTGGACGTACTCATGAAATGACTCCCTTTTATTGTTGTTCAATGACTCGCAGCAGGAATGTCCTTGCTGGCGTCAATCAAGGGAGCAAGGGCTGTGCCAATATTTAACTCATTGATATTCAAGGGTTTAATTAATATTTTTTGAAAGATGTGTTCATTCCCATGACATGTCTACACTGACATGTCTAAAACGTGAACATGGAAGTGGATCTGACGATGGTGAACCCACAGCTGACAGCCTTCAGCGCGCAAGACCTCGATTACATCACCGCACTCGGTCCTGCGTCGTTGAACGAAGGACCGATCGCCGAGCTGGACCAGGCTTGGCTGGCTTGCCTGAAAGGGCGCATCGATCGACCTGCCGGGGTCAGGCAGGTCATTTGGGATTCCTGGCTGCGCAGCGTCAGTGCCGGTCTCGATTCTGAGGATGGCGAATACCGGTTTGTCGCCCCGACCGTTCTGGCTGCAACGCTGGCGGCCAATCGTGCCTTGATCGCCGCGGCGGCGGAGGTCATGAAGGGATTGCTGGCTTACAATCCCAGGGGCCATATCAATCTGACCGATGCCGCAGGCACGACCCTGTATTTCTGCGGCCTGGACCTTACGCCTGTGGGCAGTCGACTGCTGGAGTCGGTGCAGGGCACCAACTGCACCGGGCTGGCGATTGCCGAAGATCGCTTGGTGTATGTGCTGGCCGAGGAAAACTTCGGGATCGGTCTGCGTCGCCGGCGCATGCATTGTGCCGCCGCGCCGATCCGGGATGCGCAGGGCAGGACGCTGGCCATGCTGACCCTGACCGCCGAGCCGGGGTGGTTTCATTTCCATACGCTGGGCACCGTCCAGGCGGCGGCCGAAGCGGTCTCGCGGCAGATGGCGCTGCAAGCTCTGCTGGAAGAACAGCAAACCGTCCTCGAAGTGCTCAACGAGGGGCTCGTGGTGCTGGATGAGCGGGGCTGCATCAAGGCGCTCAACCGCTATGCCCGCCAATTGTTTCGTGTCGGCCGGGACCTGTTGGGCAGCCCGTTCCAGCGTCTGGGCCAGAGCGAACTGACCGATGAGATTCTGCTGCGCGGCGGGGAAGGGCAGCAGTATGAAGGGATAAGAGATCTGGATTGCACGTTTGAGCTGCATGATCGCAGCCTCTTGGCGTGTCTGGTGTCGGTGTGCCCACTGGAGCAGGGTGGGCGCATTGTTTCGTTGCGCGAGAACCGGCGCATCCGGGAAATTACCCGGCGAATAATCGGCACTCAAGCCAGCTACACCTTCGAGACCATTCAAGGCAGTTCGCGAGCCATACAGGACGCGTTGCACCTGGGGCGGATTGCCAGTCGCAGTGACTCGACCACGCTGATCCTCGGTGAGAGCGGTACCGGCAAGGAGCTGTTTGCCCAGGCGATCCATAACGCCAGTGAGCGTTGCAGCGGTCCGTTTGTGGCGGTCAATTGCGGGGCCATTCCGCGAGATCTGGTGCAGAGTGAACTGTTTGGTCATGTCGAGGGTGCCTTTACCGGATCGGCCCGTGGAGGCTCTGCCGGGAAGTTCGAATTGGCCGATGGCGGAACGATTTTCCTCGACGAAATCGGTGACATGTCTTTCGATGCCCAGGTCAGCCTGCTGCGCGTTTTGCAAGAAGGTGAGGTGACTCGCGTGGGCGCGAAAAAATCCCGGCAAGTGGATGTACGCATCATCGCCGCCACCCACCGCAACCTGAGCCAGGCGGTTGCCGATGGCGCGTTCCGTGAGGATCTTTACTACCGGCTCAATGTGCTGAACCTGACGGTTCCGCCGTTGCGGATGCGCCGGGAAGATGTTCCATTGCTGGCGCGACATTTTCTCAATCGTTGCACCCGGTCGTTGCGCAAATCGGTGCAGGGCATCTCGCCAGAGGCGTTGGATATTCTTTCGGCGTACAGCTGGCCGGGTAATGTTCGCGAGTTGGAAAACACCATCGAGCGCGCGACCAATCTGGCGGTGACCGAACTGATTCAGCCAGCTGATCTACCGCTTGAAATCAAGCAAAGGCTGCGTCAGTCGACGCCGGGAAGTGTGCCCGAGCCCCGGGCTGCCCTGGACCTTGGCACCCATGAAATGAATGCGATCATCGCGGCCCTCAGGGATACCCGCGGCAACATCCGCCTGGCCGCGAGGCAGCTGAATGTTTCTCGCGGCGGGTTGTACAACAAGATGAATCGGTTCGGGTTGAGCGCCGATGCTTTCCGTTCGGAACCCAACCTCTGACAGGCTGAAAATGACCTTGTGGCGAGGGAGCTTGCTCCCGCTGGGTTGCGCAGCGACCCCAATAGGTCTTGTCTCAGTCTTTCAGAAGAAACTCAGTGATTGGTTTTGGGGCTGCTACGCAGCCCAGCGGGAGCAAGCTCCCTCGCCACAGGTTTAGTGTGTCTGCGAAACTCGGTACCACTCACAGGTTCACTGTCGGGCGTTCTCTGAGGTGATGATCTGCAATGGAATATGGATTCGATGCCGGCTCGGATCGAAGTCTGGCGTGGTCTGCAGCTCGACCAGCAAGTCGACCAGCGCGGTTGCCAGTAATCGCGGCTGGGAGTCGATCACCAGGCTGATCAATCCCTGATCCAGGGCTTGTCGCGACAGCTCGGTCGACTCCTGCAGGATGCAGCACAGCGACGGCTGCTTCGGCAGTTGCGACAGGGCATTGATGACCCCGTCGCCGCCACCGCCGACCACGCACAAACCGCGCAAGTCGTCATGCCGCGCCAGCAGGTCCAGCGTCGCCTCTTCGGTGATGTCGCAATTGTCCAGATTGATCACCGCTTCCAGCAGCCGCAACCCCGGGGCGCGTTCCGCCAGGTAGCTGCGCAACCCCTCGACCCGCGCCTGATGGCCAAGAAAACGGTGACCGCCGAGCAACACCCCGACACTGCCTTTGCGGGCGCCACAGGTGTGAGCCATCAGCCAACCCATGGTACGTCCGACCTCGTGATTATCCTGGCCGACGTAAGGCTCATCCGCCGCCTCATGAATGTCGGACAGCATTGCGATCACCGGCACGCCGGCTTCTCTGATCTGCGCAATGGCGGCATTGATCAGCGGATGCGCGAAGCTGACCACCGCCAGACCATCGCACTGCACCGCCAGTTGTTCGATCTGGGCAATGATCGCGCTGGGCGTGCGATCGAAAACGTACTCGAATTGAATGCTCAGGTTGGCGCCAGCCTGACGCTGCGCCGCCTCGGTGATGGCGGTGGCCACGTTGCCATAGAAGGCCTGGGCGGTGCCGAGCAGCAGGATGCCGAAACGATAGGTGGGACGCCGTTCGCGGATCCGCTGGCCGATCAGCCTGGCGGCGAAATAACCGACCGCTTCGGCGGCCTGGAATACCTGCTCGGCGGTGTCCGGGTTGACCGGAGCCCTGGCGTTGAGCACCCGGTCCACGGTGGCGACACTCAAGCCAGCGTGTTCGGCAACGGTGGCGATGGTTGGGCGTTTAGTGTTGTTCATGGCGGGCCCCGCAAGCGCTTTGATAGAAAACTATCAAGCTTCAATGGGCCTGGATGATAGCTTGATAGGGAATGTATTCAAGGGCTTGAGGGTGATTTCTGCGCTCTCTATATTTTCCCCAGCGATGTGATCCCGCGTCGAAAAGTGCCTAAAACAATCAAGCTTGCGGAGAACAATAAAATGCCTGAACAAAACGCAGCCTTTGAAAACCCCGGTAAGCCCGAGCCTCGGGATTATCGATTGACCGGCCCCGAAGCCGCCCGAGCGGCGCAAAAAGGCCTGGTATCGGCAAGCTGGTACCAATCCCCCATTTCTCGTAAACGCATGAAGGAATTGATGCAGCGCCGCGATGGCCCGGCCTTGCTTGATACCGCGATCTGGCTGTCGGCGATGGTCGTGACCGGCTTCGGCGGTTACTGGCTCTGGGGCTCCTGGGCCTGCGTTCCGTTCTTCTTCGTCTACGGGATGCTCTACGGCACGGCGTCCAATGCCCGTTGGCACGAAGCGGGTCACGGTACGGCGTTCAAGACCCGCTGGATGAATGATGCGGTCTATCAGCTGTCGAGCTTCATGTTCATGTTCGAACCCCAAGTCTGGCGCTGGAGCCATGCACGGCACCACACCGACACCGTCATCGTCGGCCGCGATCCGGAGATCGTCGAACCGCGTCCGCCAAGCCTGATCAATATGGTGCTGAGCCTGTTCAGAATGCCTTATGCGTTGAAGACGATGTGGTCAGTCTGCAAGCATGCGGTAGGGCGGATGGGTGAAGAAGAACAGACGTTCATCCCCGAGTCCGAGTGGCCCAAGGTGGTGAGGGACGCACGTGTCTGGCTAGCGATTTATGCGCTCACCGTGGGCGCTGCGCTGTACATGCAGAGCTGGTTGCCGCTGATGTTTATTGGTCTGCCGACCCTCTATGGCGGTTGGCTGTCCTACCTGTTCGGCCTGTCGCAGCATGTCGGCCTGGCTGAGGATGTACTCGATCACCGCAGCAACTGCCGCACGATTTATATGGGCCCGGTGCTGCGCTTCATGTACCTCAACATGAACTATCACCTTGAGCACCATATGTATCCGATGGTGCCTTTTCACGCGCTGGCGCAGCTTCACGAGGAGATTCGCAACGACTGCCCGCCGCCTTACACCAGTCTGTTCGAGGCCTTCAAGGAAATCATCCCGACCATCTGGAAGCAGCGCAAAGACCCGACTCATTTCGTCTCTCGTCCTTTGCCACAAAGCACCAAAGCCGCCGCAACCGTCCGGGCACAACCTGAAGCAATGCCGGGCTGACATCCAATAGGCACAACCCCTGTGGGAGCGGGCTTGCTCGCGAAGACGGCGTCACAGTCAACATCGATGTCGCCTGATACACCGCTTTCGCGAGCAAGCCCGCTCCCACAGGACACCTTCCTGTGTGTACCACTACAAGAGAAAACGCCATGACCGATCAATGGATCGATGTATGTGCCGTGGGCGATATCGACGAAGAAGATGTCATTCGTTTCGACCATGGCCAGCACACCTATGCCGTCTACCGCTCCGCCGACAGCGAGTTTTTCGCCACCGCGGGCCTGTGTACCCATGAGTCCATCCACTTGGCCGATGGCCTGGTGATGGAGCATGTCGTCGAGTGCCCCAAGCACAACGGGCGTTTCGATTACCGCTCCGGCAAAGCCCTCGGCGCACCGGTGTGCGTCAACCTCAAGACCTATGAAGTCCGGGTCGAGGCGGGGCGTGTGCTGCTCGCCATCACGGTTTAACTGCACGGAGTCTGTGCCATGAATCCTGCCAATGCTCCATTGATCATCGTCGGCGCCGGGCATGCGGGTGGCCGTGCGGCCCTGACCTTGCGCGGTGAAGGTTATAGCGGCCGCCTGATTCTGATAGGCGACGAGTCCCACCCGCCCTATGAACGTCCGCCGCTGTCCAAGGGGCTGTTGCAGGGCACGGTCGATCTGGCGGGTTACAGCCTGTGCGACACCGCTCAGCTCGCCGATCTGGACATCGAACACTTGTCCGGCAACCCGGTGAAATGCCTGGATCCGCAGCAGCATCGTCTGCAGTTGGCCGACGGCAACTGGCTGCATTACGCGCGGCTGTTATTGGCGACAGGAGGGCGGTCGCGCAGACTCGCCTCGGTGCCCGAGCATCTGGGCAATGTGCTTTATCTGCGTACCCATGACGAGGCCCTGGCACTGCGCGCTTCGTTGCAACCCGACGCGCGGGTGGTGATCATCGGCGGTGGTTTCATCGGACTCGAAGTCGCCGCCACCGCCCGAGCCTTGGGTTGCACGGTGACCTTGCTCGAGGCCGGACCGCGTTTGGCGGGGCGAGTGTTGCCGGAGCAACTGTCTAGTGTCCTGCTGGAACTGCATCGCAGTCGGGGCGTGGATGTCCGGCTGAATGTGGCCATTGAGGCGGTGCAGGGCGCTACTCACGCTGAGTCCGTGCAACTGGTCGACGGCGAGTTGCTGCCCTGCGACCTGGTGGTGGTGGGCATCGGCATGCAACCCAACACTGAACTGGCTGCGGCCGCAGGACTCGAGGTCGGCCAGGGCATCCGCGTCGATGCCCGACTGCGCACCAGTGCGCCGGACATCTTTGCGGCGGGCGATGTCTGTGAGTTTCGTCTGAACCCGCAAGGCGTTTTCCAGCGTCAGGAAACCTGGCGCAACGCCGAAACCCAAGGTCGTCACGCCGCCCTGAATCTGTTGGGCGGCGAGTTGCCCTTCGAGGTCATTCCCGGTTTTTGGTCCGATCAATACGACTGGGGATTGCAGACCGTGGGCGTGATCGCAAACACACAACCCGCCGCGAGCCGGACAACCCCCGGTGGCGGTTTCCTGTCGTTCTACCTCGATGCCGAGCAACGTCTTCAAGGCGCTTGCGGCTGGGGGCAGGGGAATAGCATCGCCAAAGACATCAAGCTTTGCGAGCGGCTGATCGCTCACCATAACCCTCTCTCGGTAGACGCTCTGGCCGACGCCGATGTACCGCTCAAACAACTGCTGAGGAACTGACATGCGTGAATTTCTGGTCTTTCAGTCCCAGTGGGCCATGCAAGATCACCGCGGCCAATGCGACCTTCCCCTGGAAGCGCAAGTGGAGAAAATCGCCGCCGCCGGTTTCGATGGCATCACCGACCATTTCTGGGTCGCGCCACATGCCGCACGCCTGCATGCCGCCGCCAAGGCGCAGGGCCTGCAAATCGAAGGGCAGGTGTTCCCCCGCACCGTGGATGATCTGGCGGCAGCGATCGATGTCGCATCCCGCTACGGCTGCCACCACCTCACGCTGCAAGCAGACGTGAGACCGCGCACGTTGAAGCAAGCTATTGAACTGATCGAAGGCTGGCAGCGTCTGGCCGAGCAGGTGGACTTTCCCGTTCTGCTGGAAACCCACCGTTATCGCCTCACCAGTGACCTGTTGTTCACCCTCGACATTCTCGCTGAAATGCCCGACCTCAAACTGTTGGCCGACTTGTCCCACTATGTCGTAGGCCGCGAATTGCCAGAGCCGGCCACCGCCGAGGACGACGAACAGATACACACCATCCTGCGCCACAGTTGGGGTTTTCATGGTCGTGTCGCCAACGGCGAACAGGTCCAGGTGCCCCTGAGCTTCGCCCAGCATCGACCCTGGCTGGAGCGTTTCCTGGGTTGGTGGCGCTATGGGATCGAGGATTGGCTGGCCCGACCGAACACGCCCGACAGCCTGTCCTTCACCTGTGAACTCGGCCCGCCGCCTTATGCCATTACGGGTGCCGACGGACGCGACATCACCGATCGCTGGGCCGAGGCGCTGATGCTTAAGGAGGTGATACGTGAGGTTTGGAATGACTGTCGGGCACCGTCAAACGATGGGGGCTGATTTAACGCGGGAATGGTTTTGGGGCTGGCAGCTTTCGGACGCGTTGTAGCGATTTTTTTGATCGCTTATTGTTCCAGCCAGTCAGAGTGGAGCTGCGGAAAACGCTCTTGCAACCATTCAATAAAAACTTGCACCTGCGGTGCCAGGTGCGTCCGGCTTGGGTACAGCACCGACACAGGACGAGGGGCTGGCCGATAGGGTTTTAGAATCTCCACCAAAGCGCGACTGTCCAAATGCTCGGCCACGGTGATGCCTGGCGCCTGGATTATTCCGAAGCCCGACACGCCACACTGAACGTACGCATTCGACTCGGTGACTGTGATACCTGCGTTACTGACAAACGCTCGATCCTGACCCTTTACCGAGAAGTGCCAAGGCAGTGTCCTGTTGCTCTGACCGGACAAGAAGTTGACGCCTCGATGGGACACTAGATCATCGAGTGTCTCGGGTTCGCCGTGCTCATACAGATACTCGGGAGCTGCGCATGTCACCATGGTTGCCATCGCGATGGGGCGAGCGATCAAGGTCGAGTCCGGTAAATCACCTATACGTAACGCACAGTCGATGCCTTCACCTATCAGGTCAACGGCTCGATCGGTCACGCCCAGTACCATGTTGATGCCGGGGAAGGTTCTAGTGAATTCTTTCAGACTTCTTATGAACTCCATTTGCGCGAAAGCGGTCGGGATATCGACTCGAAGTCGGCCCATGAGCGTTGCTCCGGTGCGGTCAAACATCGAGGTCGCGGCAGAAATATCCGCGAGAATTTCCTGCACCCGCTCATAGAACCGTTCGCCCTCGGCGGTGAGCGCCACCTTTCTCGTGGTGCGTTGGAATAGGCGCACGCCCAATGACGTCTCCAGCTCCTGGATGTAACGGGTGACCTGAGGCCGCCCGATGTCCAGCGACTCGGCGGCTTTAGTGAAGCTGCCGAGTTCAGCAAGCCTGGCGAACAGTCGCATTGATTGCAGCAATTCCATGATGTCTTACCTTGCCTAATACAATTGTTGCCTCAGGATAGAATAATCATGTCCTTTTTTACGTATTTATTGCGCGCCCCCAAAAGCGAAAGATGTGCTCAAGGCGAAGCCGTTGCGGTTTGCAGCCATTGACTCGTTTTGGAGATTCGCAATGAAAGCTTGGTTATTGAAAGATTTCGGACTCGACAACCTGCAACTGGGAGAGACAGCGACCCCGCAACCCAAGACCGGCGAGTTGCTCGTAAAGGTCGGCGCTGTCTCACTCAACTTTCGCGACAAGGCGATTGTTGATGGCATCTATGAGCCGCATAGGGTGCCCAAACCCCTGATCCCGGTTAGCGATGCAGCCGGCACAGTGGTCGCGGTCGGTGACGGCGTCACGCGCTTCAAAGTCGGTGATCGGGTCAACTCGCATCTGTACTCCCGTTGGCTGGATGGCGAGCCTGGGCCGAATGAGCCGGATTACTGTTTCGGTTCGCCGTTGCCTGGCGGTTTGGCCGAATACATGATCATCCACGAAGACAGCGCCGTTGGTGCGCCAGACAACATGAGCGATGAAGAGGCAGCGACGCTGCCGATTGCCGCGCTCACGGCGTGGTACTCGCTGGTAGACTTTGGACAAATTCAGCCCGGGCAAACCGTGTTGGTTCAAGGCACTGGCGGTGTGTCCATATTTGCCGTGCAGATCGCTACTGCGCTTGGCGCGAAGGTGATCGCAACGTCGAGTAGCGACGAGAATCTGCAAGCCGTGCAGGAGCTGGGAGCCGTAGCGGGCGTCAACTACAGAACTACTCCGAACTGGGCAGACGAGGTACTGAGGCTGACCGAAGGCAAAGGCGTGGACCTGCTGCTCGATGTGGCCGGTGGCAGCGGCATCAATCAATCGGTCGCCGCGACCAAGGCATCCGGGCGTATTGCGCAGATCGGCTTTTTGACCGGGCAGACCGTTGAACTCAATCTGATGCCACTCATTTTTCGCCAGACGACCATTCGCGGTATTGCTGTGGCGCCGCGCTCATCGTTCGACCGGATGAATGCATTCCTCAACGAACACAAGATTCGTCCTGTGATCGATCAGGTGTATCCGTTCGAGAAAGCACGAGAAGCTTACGAGCATCTTGCGAAGGGGGCGTTTGGGAAGGTTGTAATCAAAATCGCTTGATACCGCTAAAGGCGCCAATATGGCGCCTTTTTTCAACGCCGAGTGCGGCTCTGGCTCGAACGTCCGCTATTGGCTGTAGATTCAACCGGTCGATGCAACAGATTGGCTAAATCGTTCTGCGGGCGTTTCGTAGTTTAGTGTTTTCCAGCACCGGCCATTTCAGACGTCGCGACGTTAGTGCTCAACCGCGAATGAACGCCAGCAAATCGGCGTTGATCTGATCCGCGTTGGTAGTCGGCATACCGTGAGGAAAGCCCGGGTACGTCTTGAGGGTGGAATGCTTCAATAGTTTGGCCGAAAGCGGCGCAGAGTCGGCAAACGGCACAATCTGATCATCCTCTCCATGCATGGCCAGTGTGGGCACCTGAATCGCCTTCAGGTCTTCGGTGAAGTCGGTCTCGGAAAACGCTTTGATGCAGTCGTAATGAGCTTTTGCACCGCCCATCATCCCTTGACGCCACCAGTTGTCGATTGCGCCTTGTGAAACCTTGGCCCCGGGTCGATTGAAACCGTAGAACGGCCCCGACGGCACGTCCAGGTAAAACTGTGCGCGGCTGGCGACCAGTGCCGAACGGAACCCGTCGAACACTTCCAGAGGTAAACCGCCGGGGTTCTTCTCTGACTTAACCATGATGGGGGGAACCGCGCTGATCAGTACGGCCTTGGCAACGCGTCCCGGTTTGGCTCGAGCGGCGTAGCGCGCTACTTCACCACCACCGGTCGAATGGCCGACATGGATCGCACCTTTAAGGTCGAGCGCATCGGTCAGCTCGATGACATCGGCGGTATAGGTGTCCATTTCGTTGCCCACCCAGGTTTGGGTCGAGCGCCCGTGACCGCGGCGGTCGTGCGCGATCACCCGATAGCCTTTGAGCAAGAAAAACATCATCTGGTTGTCCCAGTCGTCCGCGCTCAATGGCCAGCCGTGGTGAAACACGATGGGCGTCGCGTCTTTCGGACCCCAATCCTTGAAGAAAATCTCGGTGCCGTCTTTGGTCGTAATAGAGTTCATAGCGTGCATCTCCTTGTGATCTGGTTTGTTTTGGGTTGCAGAGTGCTTAATAGCGGCCTGCGTCAACTCGGAAAAGCTGGAAAGCGGTACCAACAAACTGGCGGCCACTACTGCTGAACTTGTCAATATGGCCCGACGCTGGAGATCTATCTCCCGATTGGAGTCTTTCATTGAAGGTCGCTCGATCATGTGATGTTGCTCAGGGAGATTCGTGCCTCCGTGAACGGAGGCGCAAACCCGACAAGCGATCAGTAGTCCCAGAAACCCGCGACCCAGCGAAAGGCGTCACCGTCCACTGCCACCCGGCCAACGGAGGGGAACGGCAGGTGAGTCGCCACAAACAGCTCACCGCTAGCTGCCGCCTCTTGCAACAGGCGGACACGAACGCGAACCGACTCCTCAGGGTCATGTTCAAAGCCGTTATGCCAGTCGGGGTGTTCGAAGGCGACCGGGAACAGGGCGTCGCCTGCGAAGGTCAACCGCTCACCGCCGGATGTCACGTAGACCACGCTGTGCCCTGGGGTGTGGCCGCCGGTGAGCTTGACGACCACGCCTGGTGCCACCTCATACTCATCCTCGAACGTGCGCACCTTGCTGCGGTATTCGTTAATGAACTGATTGGCCGTTGCCCGCAGGACGTCCGGCACCGGCGACGGCATGGAGGTGAGGGAGAAATCGGGCGACTCCCAAAACGCGACCTCGGTGGCTGAAACGTGGATACGCAGATCTGGACGTAGTTGGCTCTTCACCTCATCGACAAGCAGCCCGCCGATATGGTCCATGTGCATGTGGGTTATCACCACGTCGGTCACGGACGCAAGATCGATACCGGCGGCCTTCAGTCGTTTGGGGAACTGCCCGGCCCGCGGAAATCCGGGGAACTGCCCTCCGAGTCCAGCGTCGACGAGGATGAGCTTGTCGCCGCTACGCACCACAAGTACGTTCAGCGCCCAATCGAACGCGTCCGGCCCCAGGAACATGTCCTTGAACCAGGTCGCGCGGGCGGCTGGGTCGGCATTGGTGGACATCGTCTCGGTCGGCAGAGGCAGCACCCCATCACTGACCACCAGCACGTCAATCTCGCCGATCCGCAGCGCATAGCGCGAAGGAACCAACTCCTCGGACCCCGACCCACCGGGGTGTGAGGTGTTGTGCAAGCTCAGGTTTGACTCCTGCTGAGCGTTCCTTTTTTGATGTGTTCCATCCTTTTGGGTGGGGTGGTTCAAATGCATAGTCATGGTCCTTCTCCTATTGCTTGGGTCAAGAATCTCAGAGGGGCTTCAAGCCACCGGAATCATCGGGTCGGCTGCCGCCAGGGCGGCGGCCCGATCAGCTGCCGGTGGGTAGATCCACTGGGTGTTGATCTGCGTCTTGAGCTCCTTGGCCGTTTCCTTGACCAGCTTGAGCTGGCGATCCCAGCCTTCAGTAAACACCGCGCCCCAGGCGCCCAGATCGAGGCAGGTCACGTACTTGGGCTGACGGTAGGGGGTGGGCGCGACACCTAGCAGGTCCGCAGCGACGTTATTCCCGGCGTGACGGCCTAGAGAAATCGCATGCTGGCAAGACATTGCGGCGAAGTTGCCGAGGTCGTCGGTGGCGGCATAGGCGACATCTCCAGCGGCGTAGACATGTTCCTGGCCGAACACCTTCAGGTTCTCATCGACGTGCAAGCGACCCTGGACATCGCGCACGCTGGAAATCTGTTCGGTCAGCGGGCTGGCGCGAAAGCCGACGGTCCAGATCACTGTTTGGCTCTCGATGCGGCGACCATCAGCGAGGGTAACGCCGTTGGCGTCCACCGCCGTCACACTGGCGTTGACCACCCATTCAATGCCCAGGTATTCGGAGGCCTCGATGATTGATGGACGAATTCCCTCACCCATGGTCGCGCCGATCTGAGGCGCACGGTCGATGATGATCACGCGGATGTCCTGATCGTTACCGAGCAAGGACCGCAGGCGTTCCGGCATCTCGGTGCCGGTCTCGATACCGGTGAAACCGCCACCGGCGACCACCACCGTGTTGCGGGCAACGCTGGAGGGACGGTTCTTGAGGGATTTGAGGTGGTTCTCCAGGCGCACCGCGGCTTCGATCTGATCAACGTCGAAGGCATGGGCGTCAAGGCCTGGCACCGTCGGGCGGGCTAACTGGCTGCCAGCCGCAAGTACCAGGCGATCGTAGGTCAATGTGCTCCACCGGCCAGCCTCATCGCGATAGCCAACGGTCCTTCCAAGGTCATCAATGTGCTCGGCGGTGCCTTTGATGAAACGCACACCTACCGAGTCGAACAACCCATCCAGGGGAGCGAACATTTTGTGCACGTCGCTTTCGTAGAAGCGGGGACGGATGCGCAATTGCGCCTGGGGCGCCAGCAACGTGATGTCCACGTCGCTACGACTGTGCTTATCCAGTAGACGGGCGGCGCTCAATGCACTCCACACACCACCGAACCCCGCACCAATAACCAGAATATGCTGTTTCATTAGTTGTTCCTCAAAAAGGTTTTCAATGTTCTTGAAGTTATTCTTCAAGTTTGGTGGAGCGATACAAGGGCGCCGAAAGTCAAGGTGTCTATGTTGAATGCAGCAGGTCGCCCGCTGTGGATTTATGTTATTGCTGGATTATTGTCGGCGCACTTCTACATCGGTTCAGAAAAGCTATACGTCAGTGGTATGGGGATATACGAAGGTTTGTATTGGATGCAAAAGAGAACTTTCAGAACGCTCTCAATTCTGCTGGAGGAGGGCTGTTTCGATGCAGTTCAGAAGCTTATTGGTTTCACAAGGTTTAGGCAGATAGGCAATCAGCGCAGGCGTATCGGTGCTAAGGGGAGGGAGGGCTTCAGGGTAAGCAGTGATGAATATAGTGGGAATGTGAAAGCCCATCGCGACGAGCTGCTTATGAAGCTCAAAACCGCTCATTCCCGGCATCTGGATATCGGATATAAGGCAACGTGTTTGAGCGGGGCCATCCGTGTTGAGAAACTCCAGAGCGCTGCAATAAGTTTGAACTTTGTAACCGCAGGATCGCAGCAAGCTTTCAAGCGCTGTCCGGACCGAATCATCATCGTCGACGATGGCGATAATCATTGAATTGCGTATTTGCGTATCTTGTTTCATTTGGGACCCTCGTGACAGCTTTGGCCGTTACTACAACATACGCCAACTTATAAGGGGTAGAAGTATACCAATGTATAGTCAGCTAAGACCAAGGTGTAGATGGTCTACCTGGAAGTTCGATGAAGTCACCCAGGTTGGTCTTGTGCTACTGGGTCGCAGTTCCGGGCATACCCACGTACAAGGCTGCCCAACCAAGGGATACATCGGTTGAACCTAGGTACAAGTGACGTCTTGCTGTTGGCCTGCATAAGCTTGAACTCCCCTTACCCATGCGGCCTTGCGCCTAGGCGGTGAACGTGATGAACAGAAATGATCTGCGGCGTGCCGACATTAATCTGTTGATTGTCTTCGAAACAGTGATGTGCGAACGCAACGTTACCCGGGCCGCAGAGAAACTTTTCCTGTGTCAGGCCACTATCAGCAGCGCCCTCGGGCGACTGCGTTCGATGTTCAATGATCCGCTGTTCATCCGCACTGGCAGGGTGATGGAGCCGACGGCGCGGGCAGAAGAAATTCATGCGCGGCTGACGCCAGCATTGGATGGCATTGCTGTCGCCTTGAGTTGTGCCCAGACGTTCGACCCACTCACCAGTGACGAGACCTTTCATATCGGACTCTCTGACGATGTCGAGTACGCGCTGCTTCCTCGTTTGATCAAGCACCTGCGGGACGAGGCGCCAAACATCACACTGGTAGTGCGCAGAGTGGACCATCGGCAATTACCCCAATTGCTGACCTCGGGAGAGATTTCCGTGGGTATCAGCTTTGCGCAAGAACTGCCTGCAAGTGCCCATTGCAAAAGCTTGCGAGCGATGCAACCCATGCTATTGCGCGCCGATTCGGCCCCCGGTTCCCTCGAGCTGGATGACTTTTGCAGGCGGCCTCATGTGGTTGTCTCTTCGATGGGAAATGTCATCGACGATGCCGACCATGCCCTGAGTCTGATCGGTCGGCAGCGCAGGGTAGTACTGGCTGTTCCGCAGTTCAGTGCCTTGCCCGCTTTGCTCGCCGGCAGCGACATGATTGCGATCGTACCGGACTACGTCGCCCGGGCCATGGCGCGAATGGAAGGGATGCGTGCCGACTTTGCGCCATTGGCGTTACCGGCGCCGGACTTGTCCATGGCTTGGCGCGGCGCGGCCCACAACGACCCTCGGGAACGCTGGTTGCGTTCGTGCTTCTGTCGCTATCTCGGTCAACATCAAGAGCAGCCCGCGCCTCTGGCCGTAGCGTGACCTTTGTGCTGACGGTGGGCTGGGTCAAATCTGAGTTCTAATGGTACTGGAAGCTGTTGTAGGCTATTGCGGCGGCATTGGCATGTGCGGCGCGACTCTGGATACAGCGTGACGGCAATGTGCGGCAGTCAAGAACCTACTTATTGTTCCCGCTCCGACGGATAACAACATGCAGATACTATGGAACGATGGTGAGCGTACCTTCTGTCGAGAGTTACGCTCGGGGGTGGAAGGCGACCGCAATGTTCTAGTTGCACGACCCGCTGCTGAACAACCGCTTCCGGCTTGTCTTGGCCGTTTCGCCCACGAGTTTGGCCTGAAGGACGAACTGGATGGCTCCTGGGCTGTGCGTCCGCTTGAGATGGTGCGAGAAAGTGGGCAGATGTATCTGCTGCTGGAAGATACGGGCGGCACGCCGCTTGTGCAGTTGCTGGTTGCCCCCATGGAAACGCTAACTTTTCTGCGTCTTGCTATTAGCATCGCGCAGGCATTGGGAAAGCTCCACCAGCGCGGACTCGTCCATAAAGATATCAAGCCCTCCCATATTTTGGTGAACTGCTCCGACGGTCAGGCCCGGCTTACAGGGTTCGGCCTCGCCTCGTGGCTACCGCGTGAGCGACAGGCGCCTGAGACCATCGCCGGCACGCTCGCTTACATGGCACCTGAGCAGACCGGCAGGATGAATCGCTCGATCGATTTGCGCAGCGACCTCTATTCCTTCGGCGTCACGCTTTACCAGATGCTCACGGGCTCGCTGCCGTTTACGGCATCTGAGCCGATAGAGTGGGTGCACTGCCATATCGCCAAAAAACCGCAGCCACCGAGCGTGCGGGTCGAAACCGTCCCCGATGTACTTTCCCGGATTGTCATGAAGCTGCTCGCCAAGACCGCTGAGGAGCGCTACCAGACGGCTGCGAGTGTTGAACACGATCTGCGGCAATGCCTGGCAGACTGGGAGTCCTTGAGCCACATCAATGCCTTCGCGTTGGGCGAGCAAGGGACATCCGATCGGCTGATGATTCCCGAGAAACTCTACGGGCGCGAGCATGAGGTGAGTACCTTGATCGCCGCGTTCGATCGGATCATCGCAAGCAGCGCGCCGGAACTGATGTTGGTCACCGGCTATTCCGGTATTGGCAAATCCTCTGTGGTCAATGAGCTGCACAAAGCGCTGGTCCCGCCGCGAGGACTCTTCGCTACCGGCAAGTTCGATCAATACCGGCGCGATATTCCCTATTCGACGCTGGTGCAGGCATTTCAAAGCCTGGTGCGCACGCTGCTGGGCAAGAACGACACTGAACTGGCGCAATGGCGTGACGCATTACAGAACGCACTGGATGCCAACGCGGGGCTGATGACCGACCTCATTCCCGAACTGAAGCTCATCATTGGTGAGCCGCCACCGGTGCAGACACTTGAACCTCAACAGGCGCAACGCCGTTTCCTCCTGGTGTTCCGGCGCTTTATCGGTGTATTTGCCCGGGCGGAGCATCCGCTTGCCCTGTTTCTGGACGATCTGCAGTGGATCGACGCGGCAACGCTCGACCTGCTGGAGGATCTGTTGACCAGCTCGGATGTGCGGCATCTGATGCTGGTAGGTGCCTACCGCACCAATGAAGTGAATGTCACGCATCCATTAGCGGGCAAACTTCAGGCCATTCGGAACGCCGGGGGCAGGGTAGATGAAATCACTCTGGCGCCGCTCGCGAAGGGACACATTGAGCAGTTGATTGCGGATGCGCTTCACGACGAGCTTGCGCACATCGAGCCCCTGGCGCAGTTGGTGCTGGACAAAACCGCCGGCAACCCGTTCTTCGTGATCCAGTTTCTGCAAACGCTCGCTGACGAACAGCTGCTGACCTTCGATCATCAAGCAAGGCAGTGGTGCTGGAGCCCGGAGCGCATCCATGCCAAGGGGTACACCGACAACATCGTGGACCTGATGGTCGGCAAGCTGACCCGCTTACCGGCTGAAACGCAACTGGCATTACAGCAGCTTGCCTGTCTGGGGAACGTTGCCGGGACCACGACGCTTTCGACCGTTCTGGGCATCCCCCAGGCACAGATCCGCACGGTATTGTGGGAAGCCGTGCGCCAGGAGTTGGTTCAGCGGCTGGAAGGCGCTTATGGCTTTGTCCATGACCGTATTCATGAAGCGGCCTATTCACTGATCCCTAAGGATTCACGCGCCGAGGCTCATCTGCGAATCGGCCGGCTGCTCGCAGCGCAGACGCCCCTGCAAGGGCGGGAGGAGGCGATCTTTGACATCGTCGGCCAGCTCAACAGCGGCGCAGTGCTGCTCACCGATCAGGCCGAGCGGGAGCAATTGGCAGAGCTCAACCTGATGGCCGGCCAGCGTGCCAAGGCGTCAACGGCCTATGCCTCGGCGCTCAACTATCTCACCACGGGTGCGCAGCTGTTGGACGACAGCTGTTGGGCGCGTCTGCATGGGTTGATGTTCGCGCTGGAGTTGAACCGGGCCGAATGCGAGATGCTGACTGGACAGTTATCGGTCGCGGACAAACGCCTGGCGGCGCTTTCGGATCGCGCCATGACGACGATCGAACGAGCCAATGTCGTGTGTCTGCAAATGGATGACTACCTGCTCCTGGATCGGAGCGATGGCGCGGTCGCTGCTTGTCTCGCCTATCTGCGGCATGTGGGTATCGAGTGGTCAGCCCATCCGAGCGACGATGAAGTGCGCCAGGAGTACGACCATATCTGGTCGTTACTGGGCGATCGGGCAATCGAGGAGCTCATTGATTTGCCATTGATGGAGGACGCAGCTTCCCTCATGACCGTCAGCGCGCTGGGCAAGCTCTTCCCGCCTGCCTTGCAGACGGATGCGAACCTGACGGACCTGTTGATCTGCAAGGCGATCAGCCTGAGCCTCGAAGGGGGCAACTGCGATGCCTCATGTGTGCATTACGCCAATGCATTCAGAGTCGCCGGACGGCGTTTCGGCGATTACGAGGCAGGATTCCGATTCGGCCAGCTCGGCTGCGAACTCGTTGAACAGCGAGGCCTGAAGCGATTCGAAGCCAGTACCTATCTTTGTTTCTCGAATTTTTCCGTGCGCTGGATGAAGCCCGTAGAGCAATGCCGCGACCTGCTGCACCGCTCATTTGCTGCGGCGAACCGGATTGGTGACTTGCCATATGGTGCTTACGCGGGCAATAGCCTCACCTCCGACGCTCTCTTCGCCGGCGAGCCATTGTCCGAGGTACAGGACGAAGCCGAACGTGGCCTGGCTTACGCCAGGAAGGTGCGGTTCGGGCTGGTCACCGATTTCATTGGCACACAACTGGCGCTGATCCGGATGCTCCGGGGCTCGACGCCAGTATTCGGTTGTTTTGATGATGGACAGTTTGACGAGCCAGGCACCGAAGCCCACCTGTCCAGCAATCCGGACCTGGCATTGGCCGAGTGCTGGTACTGGGTCCGCAAATTACAGGCATGCTACATGGCCGACGACCCCAGGGCGGCCATGCAAGCCGCCGCAAAGGCACAGCAGTTGCTATGGACGTCATATTTGTTCTTCGAGGAGGCTGAGTTTTACTTCTATGACGCACTGGCTCGTGCCCGATGGTGCGACAGTGTCCCGGTGGACGAACGTGCGCAGCACTTGATCGCAATGGCGACGGATCACCGGCAACTCCAGATCTGGGCTGAACAGTGTCCAGAGAATTTCGCGAGCCGGGCCGCGCTGGTCGACGCCGAGATCGCCCGCGTCGAAGGGCGCATGATCGAGGCTGAGTTGCTTTACGAACAAGCCGTCCACTCGGCGCAGAAGAGCGGTTTCGTCCATATCGAAGCGCTTGCCAACGAACTGGCGTCTCGCTTCTATGCGGCCCGCGGTCTTGGGAAAGTAGCCCGCGTTTACTTGCAAGACGCTCGCTACGGCTACCTGCGCTGGGGCGCTGATGGCAAGGTGCGGCAGCTTGAGGCGCGGTATCCGTTGCTGAGGGCCGAAGAGCAAACGCTCGGCCCGACAACTACGATGGCCGCACCGGTCGAACACCTCGATCTGGCCACCGTGATAAAGGTCTCGCAGGCCGTGTCGGGAGAAATCGTCCTGGAAAAACTCATCGACATGATCATGCGCACAGCCATCGAACAGGCCGGTGCCGAACGAGGCGTGTTGATTCTGTCGGACACTGGTGAACACCGCATAGCAGCGCAAGTGACCACTGGCAGCCATTCGATGCAGTTGCGCGATGAGCCGATGACTTCGGCGCTGCTGCCGGAGTCACTTCTCTACCATGTCCTGCGCACGGGTGAGAGTGTTTTTCTTGATGATGCCCTGACCGAGGCCCCGTTTGCCGAAGACCCCTATATACGTCGGCACCACGTCCGATCGGTTCTCTGCCTGCCGTTGATGAACCAGGCCAAACTGACCGGTGCGCTCTACCTCGAAAACAATCTGACCGCCCGTGTGTTCAGCCCATCCCGGATTGCCGTGTTGAAACTGGTGGCCTCACAGGCTGCTATTTCGCTGGAAAATGCCCGTTTGTACCGCGAGGTCGCGGAGCGCGAAGGGAAGATTCGGCGTCTCGTAGACGCCAACATCATCGGGATCCTCGTCTGGAACGCCGACGGTGATATCGTCGAGGCCAATGATGCATTTCTTCGCATGGTCGGATACGACGGGCTGTCTGCGCTGGAGAGATCTGACAACACCGGAATTTCATGAACTCAGCGAGCACTTTTTGGCGCAAGCCGTGCGGACCGGCTATGCCCAACCCCACGAGAAGGAATATTTCAGAAAGGATGGTAGTCGCCTGCCGGTGATTGTCGGTTTGGCGATGTTCGAAGCCAGCAGCAAGGAGGGGGTCGCTTTCGTGCTGGATCTGACCGAGCGCAAACAGGCGGAAGAAAAAATCCGCGAAAGCGAACGACGCTATCGCGAGGTGCAAACGGAGTTGGCCCACGCGAACCGCGTCGCGACCATGGGGCAGCTTGTCGCCTCGATTGCTCACGAAGTCAATCAGCCGATTGCAGCGGCCATCCTCAATGCCAACGCCGCGCTGCGCTGGCTAAACATCCAGCCGCCGGAGATCGAAGAGGTCCGCAAAGTACTTGGCAGTCTCATCATGGATGCCAATCGAGCAGCCGATGTATTGGGTCGAATTCGTCGACATATCCGCAAGGCACCCCCGCAAAAGGGGGCGGTGGACATCAGCGCGGCAATTCGCGAGATGATCGAGTTCACCCGTGGCCAGATCATGAAGAGTGGGGCCTTGATTCGGACTCAACTCAAAGACGGTTTGCCATTTATCGAAGGCGACCGCGTTGAACTGCAACAGGTGCTGCTCAACTTGATCATGAATGCGCTCGAGGCCATGAATGGTGTGAGCGAGGGTGAACGCCAATTGCACATCAGCGCTCTGTTAAATGACGCCGGCTGTGTGCTCGTCAGTGTGAGCGATTCGGGGCCAGGGTTTGCCTCGGAAAACACCGAGCAAATTTTTGCTTCTTTCTACACCACCAAGCCCACCGGATTGGGGATGGGGTTGTCCATTTGTCGCTCGATCATCGAGGCACATGGCGGCCACTTGTGGGCAAGCGTCAACCGGCCCCGCGGTGCTACCGTTCAATTCACCCTGCCTGTCGAGCATCATTGAATCTACTGCACTCTGGTCGCCTGCAACCAGGTGCTCGGTTTAATACTTAGGTTTAGGGGAGGTATATTAATGGTCACTTAAATTAATCCTGTGTACAAATGAAGCTTCGCAGCCCTGGCGATATATTACATGACAAGGGTCTGCGGAGAATTTGTCGTGAATACTCTAGCTATCAAGTTGATAAGTGGATTTTCATCGCTTCGATCAGCAATCGTTTTTTGTCTGACGATAATGGCAATAGACCTCGCTGGTTATTTGAAGGCGCTGATGCTCGAGCGCTGCAATGGTAGTAAGTCGCCAAGAAGATCCTTCATGTTTCCATTGGAGTTAGTGCATGTCGAAAAGGATGCAGTTAATTTGCCAATAGGTTCGCACCTGATTAGCCCGCGCAAATTTTATGTGCATCATGGCATATACCTTGGGTGTGGAGACGTCGCTCATTACTCTGGATTTAGCAGTTCACTCAAACCAGGTCCCATCGAAGTGACTGACCTTGAAAGCTTCGCACGTGGCAAGCCAGTCTGGTTGATACGGGAATCGTGTGAATATTCAAGCGATGAAATTGTCAGCCGTGCGCGCTCTAGAATGGGTGAAAGTCAATACAGGATTCTGTCCAATAACTGCGAGCATTTTTGCAACTGGTGCATTAGTGGGAGAAGTTGTAGTGTCCAGGTCAGGGCGTTTCTACATTGCCCACGTTATCTGCTTTCTTTTATTTCAGCGCTGGAGCTGTATTTTATTGCATGACTTTTCCCGGTCTTTCCGGGTAGTTGTAATCGTGCTTGTGCGCGCTAACGCAAAATAAAGTGTTGTGCTAGACTTTTTCCTTCAACCAACCAAAGAGGGCTGTGCATGAACGGAAATCCACCATCCAATGAGCAAGGCAGTAAAGGTTCTATGGTGTTCGTGGTGGATGACGATGCTTCCATGCGCGACGCATTAAGCAATCTTTTACGCTCTGCCGGTATACAAGTCGAGACGTTCGCATCCACTGCGGAGTTTCTTCAACAGCCAAAGACAGAGGGTGCAAGCTGTTTGATCCTTGATGTACGACTTCAAGGTAACAGTGGTCTTGAGTTTCAAAGCCAGTTAGCTAAATCCAATGCCAATATTCCGATTATTTTCATCACTGGGCATGGGGACATCGAAATGTCCGTCAAGGCGATGAAAGCCGGCGCGGTGGATTTTTTGGCAAAACCGTTCCGTGAACAGGACCTTCTGGATGCGGTGTCTGCCGCACTGCAGGCAGATGTCAAACGCCGGCAATTTGAGCAGCAGTTTTCAGATCTGCATGCCCACTATCAGACGCTGACAGTTCGTGAGAAAGAGGTAATGGCCCTTGCAGTCAAAGGTCTGATGAATAAACAGATTGCAGGGCAGATGAATCTGAGCGAGATCACCGTGAAAATTCACCGCGGGCATGCAATGAAAAAAATGCACGCAAAGTCGTTTGCTGATTTGGTTCGAATGGCAGAGTCATTAGGGGTGTCGAGATCGATCCCATAAGCCCTTCGATAAAGGTAATGCGGGTCATGTAGGCATGACTCCTCAGTCATGCCTACCTTTGTGGCGAGCGAGCTTGCTCGCGCTGGGCTGCGTAGCGGCCCCAAAAATCTGACAACCATTGCCGATTTTTTGTGAGTGCTACGCACTCAAGCGGGAGCAAGCTCCCTCGCCACAAGTTTCTCACTGACTCAAGACTCTCTTAAGTGAACAGCATTGCTCGATAAAGGGTGCTTTCCGTGCCAGGTATTCACCTATGCCCCCGGTGTTGCTTGCTTCCAGTTCAAGTTTCAAGTCTTGATACTGCTGGCGAATCACAGGGGCGTCCCTGAGCAGGTCACGAAAACGGAGCATTCTTTCGATTTGACCGTGGCCGGTGATACAAACGTGGGCCTTATGTGTTCGCACACCCTCAATATCGCGACGATAAAAATGGTGTCCCGCCGACAGATCGCTTCCCCGTGCGTAGCCTAATTCGCGCATGACATTGTCTCGGGAGGATTCGTTTCGATGCTCCGCAACCTCGACCAGGAGGTCGATCTCTGGCTTGGCTGCGAGCCCGGGAACGGCGGTACTTCCGACATGATGGATGGCAACAAGCTCAGTGCCAAACGCCTTCGCGATCTGCTCTTCGGCACTAACGAAGAACGCGGGCCATCTACTGTCGTAGGGGGAAATCTTGCTGGTTAGCGCCATGGTGTTTCTTCCTTGTATCCGCAGGCTTGGCAATATTGCGGCGATAGCCATTGCGTGTCCAACGTCCACAACCCAAACAGCTATTCGCAATCAACAGGGCGCTTACCCTGGAATGCCAATGGCAGTCAGCCTGTTCTAGATTGATGACGACTCAGACATCTCCACCAGCAGTTGCCCAAATGCATGGGCCGCAGGCGTCTTTCCTGTGACACTCCATATCAGTCGGAAATCAGCATCCAGCAGCGGTGGCAGGCCATGTTGACCGTCAATCACTACCATGCCGGGCTCTAGATCTCCCTGCGGTAGCGCGGTGACGGCAAGCCCCGCCAATACCGCCGCGCGCAGTCCTTGTTGACTTGGAGAGGTAAAGGCGACCCGCCAATCCACTGTGGAACTCGCCAGTGCCTCTACAGCCACTTGCCGGTGCATGCAGGGCGCTGGTGCAAACGCCAGCGGTAAAGGGGCGTCGTCGGCAGGGTCGAAACTCTGCGCCGCGGCCCAGACAAACCGGGTTTCGCGCAGCACGGTACCGCCGGCCTGACTGCCCGGCAATGCCATGACCACGGCCAGATCGAGCCCATCGGCATCGACCTGCGCGCGCAGATCGAGGTAAGTGCCGACGGTTACATCCAGACGTACTGCGGGAAATTGTCTGGCAAACCGAGTCAGTAACGGCGGCAGACCGTCGCCAATAAAGTTTTCTGGCACACCGAAGCGCACGGTCCCGGATACCGATGATGTTTCGAAACGCCGGGAGAGGGCGTCTTGCGCTCTGAGGACATGTTCGGCATGACGCAGAAAATCTTCGCCATCTTCTGTCAGCGTCAAACGTCGGGTGGTGCGCACCAGCAGGGTGGTGCCGGCCTGTTCTTCCAGACGCCGGATCTGATGACTGATCGCTGACTGGCTCAAGTGCAGGCGTTCTGCGGCACGAGTGAAACTTCCGGTCTCCTTGATCGCGACAAAAGCACGCAACAGAGCTGGGTCGAAGTCCATTTAGTCAACTCATGATGAATATTAATAAAACTTACGAAATTAAATCATTTCTGTCATTTTTTAATTACTTCCAGAATGCGGCCGGTCACTTGGAGTTATGTCTGGTGACGCTGGTGAGGCTATCGCGCCAACTTCCCTGAGGGGGGGCAGGGCCGTCTTGCCAGTGCCTATCAACTTGATCTGAAAGATCACGATGCAGTTCTCTTCTTCGCAAAAGGATGTTTTCACAATAGCCGCCGTTTGCTTGGCCTCGCTGATGTTCGGCCTGGAAATCTCGAGCGTGCCGGCAATCTTGCCCACACTTGAATCGGTTCTGCGCAGCGATTTCAAAGATATGCAGTGGATCATGAATGCCTACACCATCGCCTGCACCACGGTGCTGATGGCCACCGGCACACTGGCGGATCGGTATGGGCGCAAGCGAGTGTTTGTCATTAGCCTGCTGCTTTTCGGCATGACCTCTCTGAGCTGTGGATGGGCGCAAAGCACCAGCGTGTTGATCGCAAGCCGATTTCTGCAAGGCATGTCCGGTGGTGCCATGCTGATTTGTCAGGTGGCAGTACTGTCTCACCGATTCCAGTCGGGAGCTGCGCGCGGCAAAGCGTTCAGTGCCTGGGGGATCGTGTTCGGCATCGGTCTGGGGTTCGGTCCGATTATCGGCGCAGCTATCGTGGCGTTGTCGAGTTGGGAATGGGTGTTCCTGGTGCATGCGCCCATTGCCGTGCTTGCGCTGGTGCTGGTGCTCGTCGGTGTCGATGAGTCACGTGATCCGCAGCGCCGCAGGCTGGATGTGTTGGGCATTATTTCGTTATCGCTGGCGGTGTTGGGTCTTTCCTGGTTCATCACTCAGGGAGCGGGGCTGGGCTTCTCCAGTGGTTCGGCCATCGCCAGCCTGGTTGTAGCAATGGTCAGCTTCATTGTCTTTGTCATCGCACAGCGACGCTATGTCGATCCCATGTTCGACTTCTCTGTATTTCGCATCCGCCGTTTCTCGGGTGCCTTGCTAGGGTCGGCAGGCATGAACTTCAGCTTCTGGCCATTCATGATCTACCTGCCTCTGTACTTTCAAAATAGCCTGGGCTACGCCAGTGTCGGCACTGGTTTGGCACTGCTGGCGTATACGCTGCCGACGCTGGTTATCCCTCCGTTGGGCGAGCGGCTGGCGCTGCGCTATCGACCTGACGTGGTGATTCCCGCAGGCTTGTTCACCATAGGTCTGGGGTTCCTGCTGATGAAATGGGGCAGCAGTGTCACGCATGCCAGCTGGTTGACGATGCTTCCTGGCTGCCTGATCGCCGGGATCGGACTGGGGCTGACCAATACGCCTGTTACCAATACCACTACCGGATCGGTGCCCAGTGAACGTGCCGGCATGGCATCGGGCATCGATATCAGTGCTCGTATGATCAGCCTTGCAATCAATATCGCGCTGATGGGGTTCATCCTGGTGGAAGGCATCCTGTCTTCCCTGCGCGAGCAGTTATCTGGCTCCTCCGATGATGTGCAACTGAGGTTGCTGGCGGAGAACATTTCAGCCGGCAACTCCGCTGTGTTGGCGCAGACTGGCCAAGGCACTACGATTCCGGTCGATGTGGCCAACGCAGCGCTGGCCCATGGATTTGGCTGGGTGATGCTGTATGGCGGTATTGCGGCATGGGTGCTAGTGGCGGCGAGCTGCCTGGTCTTTCGTTCGAGCAAAGCCGTGCATTCTCAGTCAATCGCAACTGGGCCGTGCCGAGATGGCCAAGACCATGAATCCAGCGGAAAGCCTGGTTAAGACTCGACCTGTTGCAACGCCACGCTTCAACAACGACTAGACTTTTTGCACTGACCGTCGTCTCCCAAGGAGAGTTCTGTGAGCGCCGCTGCCCTGTCCGAACTCGATGCCGCTTTGCCCGGTTTGGCCCGCAAGATCCGCGTACTGGATGCCCTGGCCTGGCCGGATGGGGTCGAGGAAGTATTCCTGGCGCGTTGGCGCGCCGGGCATGCAGAACTGCCCAGGGTCGAACTGCGCCCGCGCGCGCACAGCGCGGACATCGCCGCCCTGGAAGCCTTTACCGACCGCTGCGATGAGGGGCATCCGGCCGGGCGCTACCTCGCCATGACGGCGCGCAGTTATGCCACGGCCGGGCGCATGCTGGGTGCCATTGGCACACCTGCTTTCACTCAGTATTCGTCAGCGTTGTACCGGCGCCCGGACTTCTATTACCCGAGCCAGAAACTGAGCATGCTGGACGCGGCCCAATTCTTTCTCAAGACCACCGATGCCCTGCTGGGCGGTGCCCGGATTCCACCGAGCCCGGCGGAGATTCCGGCTGAGGCCTTCGCTGCCTGGATGCAGCCGGAACTGGATGGCTTCTTCGGCCCGGGCCGGATCACGGTCGTGCTTGATCCCACTCTGGCCGCCAAGGCCATCGCCGGGTCGAGCCGCATCCGTCTGCGTGCCAGCGCCCTGTTTTCGGAGCTGGACAAGAGCCAGTTATTGCAGCATGAGGCTTTCGTGCATGTCGCCACGGCACAAAACGGCGCGCTCCAACCCAACCTGAAAAGCCTGGGTCTGGGGGCGCCACGCACCACCCAGACTCAGGAGGGCATTGCCACCCTGGCCGAGCTGTTCACCGGCAGCATGGACATCAACCGCCTGCGCCGCCTCGCCCTGCGCGTGCTTGCAGTCCAGCAGGCGCTGGATGGCGCCGATTTCATCCAGGTATTCGAAGGTTTTCTCGCGGCCGGCCAGTCGCAAGAGGAGTCCTTCCGCTCGACACAGCGGGTTTTTCGCGGCGCCGACCTGCGCGGTGGTTCGGCGTTCACCAAGGATGCCGCCTACCTGACCGGTTTGCTCGGCGTCCATACCCTGCTGCGTATCGCGATCCGCGACAACCGGCCAGAACTGGTGGGTCATCTGTTTGCCGGGCGCCTCAGCCTGGGGGATACCGTTCGTTTGGCTCCGCTCTTCGAGTCCGGCTGGCTCCAGGGGCCGGTTCATGTCCCGGCCTGGGCCGCCGATCTGCGTCGGCTCGCCGCCAATCTTGCCTTCTCGGCCTTTATCGCCCAGATCAAGCTGGATGTGCTCGATCTGGAGGTGCTCATGGCCTTCGCGGACGAGCATGAAGCCGATGCCAGCGCTTTGGCTTGAAGCTAAGGCGTTGATAACCCCTCATAGGAGTGACAACCATCATGAAGAAGATCGACACAAAGGAAGACGAGGAGGGAGGCTCTGCCTCTGAGCTGATTGAGGCGAAAATCCAGGCGCTGAGTGACTGGCGGGGTGAGACGCTCGCTCGGGTTCGGGCGCTTATCAAGCAGGCAGACCCCGACGTGGTCGAGGAGTTGAAGTGGAGAGGGGTTCCGGTGTGGTCGCATGCCGGCATCATCTGCACCGGTGAGACGTACAAGAATGCCGTGAAGATGACCTTCGCCAAGGGTGCCTCGCTGGAGGATCCTTCAGGTCTGTTCAACGCCAGCCTCGACGGCAACACCCGACGTGCCATCGATATTCATGAGGGCGAGAGAATTGATGAGCAAGCGTTGAAGGCGCTGATCCGCGCAGCGGTGGCGCTTAACACGTCAGTGTGAACGGCTGACCGCACTATTAACAGGTTTGGCGCTCATGTTGGTTGGCTCAATCCTGGCAGTCGCCAATGGATAGTTCAGGCGATCGTGTTCGCAGTTGCGGTGGGCTAAGGCTTTCGAAACAGTAGCAACAGCAGCGCCGCCGCCGCCAGCACCGCCCCGACGATGAAGGTGCTGGCCGAGCCTGAGGTCTCCCACAGCGCGCCGGCGAGCACACTGGCGATCAACAGGCACACGCCGCTGCTCAGATTGAACAGACCGAATGCCGTGCCCCTGAGATGTTCGGGCGCGGTGTCGGCGATCAGCGTTGCGAGAATTCCTTGGCTGAAGCCCATGTGCAGGCCCCACAGGGCCACGCCCGCCAGCATGGTCATGATCGAATCCGCTTGTGCCAATAACAGGTCTGCCAGGATCAACAGGACTATGCCGATACACAGTATTTTGGTGCGGCTGATCCGGTCGGACAACCAGCCGGCAGGGTAGGCGGACACGGCATAGAGCAGCGACATGACCACCATCACCATCGGCACCCAGGTTGCCGTCAGGCCTGTTTGTTGCGCCTTCAATACCAGAAAGGCTTCGCTGAAACGGGCCAACGTGAAGAGGCCGCCGACGACCACCACCCACCAGTAACCACGGGAAAAATCCCGCAGAACCTTCCAGTGGATAGGTGAGCGAAAGGTGTGTTCGCCAGCGGCAGCGGTCGGTTCTTTTACCCCGCCGACAATCAGCGCCACCGATATCACCGCCGGGATCACCGCGAACCACAACACCAGATGGATCTGCCCGAGCCAAAGCATCAGCACGATGGCCAGAATCGGACCCAGAATGGCGCCCACGGTGTCCATCGACTGGCGCAAGCCGAAGCAGGCGCCACGGATTTCGGCGGGCGCGATATCGGCAACCAGCGCATCTCGCGGCGCGCCACGAATACCTTTGCCGATGCGATCCAGAAAACGCGCGGTGAACACCACATCCACCGAGTGCGCGAGGGGAAAGAGCGGCTTCGTCAAGGCGGCCAGACCGTAGCCCATCAACAGCAGGCCTTTGCGCCGGCCGATGAAGTCGCTGATGGCGCCGGAGAAGATCTTGGTCAGCATCGCAGTCGCCTCGGCGATGCCCTCGATCACCCCAACGGTCAACGCGCTGGCGCCCAGGGTTGTGACCAGAAACACCGGCAGCAGGCTGTGTACCAGTTCTGAAGACAGGTCCATGAACAGGCTGACAAAACCCAGGGCCCAGACCGTGGAGGGAATGCGCAGTGAGGCCGATCTGGGTTTTGAGAGGTTGTCCATGCTGGTTTCCGGGATTGAATGCTCACCGATTGTTTATGTCGCCAACCCCAGCGATCAGGCCTTAAAGGTTCTGACTCAAAAAGAGCAACGTATTGCCATGTGCCTCGACCGCCGCCCGCTGGTTGTAGCTGTCACGGTGTGAGCAGTTGAAGCCATGTTCGGCTCCCGGATAAACCTCGATATCGACGTCGTCATTGAACTCGAAACGCTCGGCGATTTGCTTCACGGCGTCGATGGGGATGTGGCTGTCCTGTTCACCGAAGTGCATCAGCATCGGCACCTTGATTTCACCGGCCCGATCCAGTTGGTTCTGAATGCCGCCGCCGTAGTAGGCGATCGCCACGTCGACGAAACCGTTGGCCGCGGTGTTGTACGACAGCATGCCGCCGAAGCAGAAACCGATCGACGCGATTCTGCCGTCCAGCCCCGGCTGCGCTTTCAGGGCGTCGATGGCCAGTTTGATGTCGGCCTGGGCCTTGGTGGTGTCGGTGGCGTTCATCAGCTCGACGGCGCGTTTCCAGCCGGCTTCGTCGTAACCCAGTTCGATACGGTGGCCGTTGCGCCAGAACAGATCCGGCGCGATGACCAGGTAGCCGTCGGCGGCGTATTGCTCGGCGACCGAGCGGATGTGCTCGTTGACGCCGAAGATTTCCTGAATCAGCACAATCCCCGGACCTTTAAGGGTGTGGGGAATGGCCAGGTAAGCGCCGAATGTGCCTTCGGCGCTGGTGATCTCGATCCATTGGGTGGTCACGCTCATGATGGCTCCTTTACATAAGTTGGGTGGGTTATCGAGACGCTGGCGTATCAGCGGAGACTGCGCCGCCAGAAGTATCGAGCCAACAGCGCGTCCACGCTGAGTTTGCCGGCCCCCGAGAGCAACAACGGCATGAGGGCTGCGAGGTAGATCAGCGGCAGTTTGAAGTTGCCATGGCCTTTATTGCTGATGGCATAACCCTGGGCAAGTTCACTCAATGTAGACCAATCGGCCGGCCAGTGAACGGCAGCGGTCGCAACGATCGTGACCACGGTCAGAATAACCGCCGAAACCCGCGTTCCCAGACCCACCAGCAAGGCGAGGGCGCAGATCAGTTCGGCCCACATCGACAGTTCCCAGTTCAGCGTGGCCGGCACGTGGTTGAAGGGAAACGGGAAGCTGCTCTGGATGTCGGCGAACCAGTTCTGGCCGTTCCATTTTTCCAGGCCTGACTCGAAAAACTCCCAGGCCAGAAACACCCGCAAGGTCAGGGGCGCGATCCAGCTGCCGGCGCGGTCGAGGTTCAGGTGCAGGCCTTTGATGGCCGACGAGAGAGAGGTGTTCATGGGCTTGAGCTCCAGGGATTTATTGTGGGAGCGAGCCTGCTCGCGATAGCTGGCTGACAGTCAACATTGATATCGACTGTTGTGGCCTCTTCGCGAGCAGGCTCGCTCCCACAGGGGATTGTGGTGTTCCAGGGATTTCACTCGGCCAATAGCGCACTCCTGGCCGACCGTTTGTACTTCAACGCAATCTTGCCCAGCAGCCGAATGACGATCGCCGAAAACATCAAACCGAACGGCAGGACGTACCAGGCACTCATGGGGATGCGTTTGAAGTTGGAATAGGTGAACACCGCTGCGAGTACCCACATGCCGCTGAGGTGCAGGGCTTTCCAGGGTTTGGGGCCGATCAGCCGCGCCGTGGTTTTGAACGAGGTCAGCGCCATCAACAGGATGAACAGATAACCAACCGAGCCCGGAATGTTGCCGACCGTGGTGCGGCTGGGCCAGAACTCGGGATTCAGTTGGCCGTAGCTGTAGATCAGGACGGCGTGGACCAGATGGGAAAATGCAAAGGCCAGGCCGATGAAGCGTCGCTCGCGCACCAACGATCGGGTGAAAGGCGAGGGCACCAGCACGGCCAAAGCGGACGCAGTAAACGCAGCGAGAAACAGTGCAAACGAAGTGCGTGCCGTGGCGCGAATGGCGCTGCGGGTGGCTTCCACCAGGTCCGGGTTCAGCAACAGAATCAGGCCGGTCATCAACAGCACCAGCAAGGACAGCAGGCCAAACAGCGACCAGCCGTGGTAACGGGGAACTTGGGTCAGCATGACAACACTCCTGAGCAAGGGCCGACCTGGTTTTGCCGGTGGTCAGCGGACAGCAGGAGTTTTTCAACCCGGTGTGTGGGGGGTATGTCCGAAAGGTCGCCCGGTGCAAGTTCATGTATCCGGGGCCGCGACAGATACATTCCCATACAAAACTGTGATTCAGCACCGACCAGCAGCGTCTAGCGACAGTGTCCCCGCAATCCTATGGGGCGAGACTTCGGAACCCGGCATGCAAGCGCTGTTGAACGAGATCCTTGACGCAGTCCGACCGTTGATCGGTCAGGGCAAAGTGGCTGACTACATTCCCGCCCTCGGCACCGTGCCGTCCAATCAGTTGGGCATTGCCGTGTATGGCAATGACGGCGAGTTGTTTTGTGCCGGAGACGCCGACACGCCGTTCTCGGTGCAGAGTATCTCCAAGGTATTCAGCCTGGTGCAGGCCATCGACCATTCCGGCGAAGCGATTTGGGAGCGCCTTGGCCACGAGCCTTCCGGTCAGCCGTTCAACTCGCTGGTGCAGCTTGAATTCGAGCGCGGGCGCCCGCGCAATCCTTTCATCAACGCCGGTGCGCTGGTGATCTGCGACATCAACCAGTCACGTTTTGCCGCGCCGGCGTTGTCGATGCGCGATTTTGTCCGGCGTTTGTCTGGTAACCCGAATGTCATGGTGGACGGCAAAGTCGCCGAGTCGGAATATCAGCACCGCGCGCGCAACGCGGCCATGGCTTATCTGATGCAGTCGTTCGGCAACTTTCATAACGACGTCGAAGCCGTGCTGCGCAGCTACTTCAGCCATTGCGCGCTGCGCATGAGTTGCGTGGATCTGGCCCGCACGTTCTGCTTTCTGGCCAACGACGGTTTCTGCAAACACAGCGGCGCCCAGATCCTCAGCGCCCGCCAGACCCAGCAAGTCAACTCGATCATGGCCACCAGCGGGTTGTACGACGAAGCGGGCAACTTTGCCTATCGCGTCGGCCTGCCAGGCAAGAGCGGTGTGGGTGGCGGGATTGTCGCAGTAGTGCCGGGGCAATTCACGGTGTGCGTCTGGTCTCCGGAATTGAACGCTGCCGGCAACTCCCTCGCTGGCATGGCCGCGCTGGAATTGTTGAGTCAGCGGATTGGCTGGTCGGTGTTCTGATGACCAGTCTTGACTAGCGCCCGATGACCGCTACCGTGAAGCAGGCATTCTTTGACTCACCCGAACGGGTGAAGGAGCGGGTGACTTCATGGTGAAATTCGGTTCCGCGCTTCTAGTCTTCAATGACCCGGGCGCTCATTTGCGCAAAGGGTTGTCTGCCGTGGTCCAGATAGGCAATACCCTGTGGGTCGCCAATGATGAATCCTTGAGCCTGGAGCGCCTCACCCTGCGTGAGCCTGCCGGTGCGGGCGAATTTCTGTTTGACCAGCACAAACAGTTCTCGTTGGCGTCCCTGTTAGCCCTGCCGGTCATCCCGACGATTGGCAAAGAATTCGTTGAAGCAGACCTGGAAGGCATGAGCTACGACCGCGACACGGGGTATCTCTGGGTTGTGGGGTCTCACAGCCTGAAACGGAAACAACCCGACAACAGCAAGTCCCTGAAGAAAAACGCCGAGCGTCTGGCAACCGTCAGCAGCGATGGCAATCGTTTTCTCCTGGCCCGGATTCCGGTGGTCGAAGAAAACGGGACGTTCACTTTGGTGAAGAGTACCGCCGGCGATGATCGAGTTGCCGCCCAATTGGCCGGCAATCAACTGGGTAACGAATTGCTCGATGAGCTCAAGGACGACGAGCATGTGGGGGCATTTCTGCACATTCCCGGCAAGGACAACGGGTTCGATACCGAAGGCCTCGAGATCAACGGCAAGCGTGTTTTTATCGGGTTGCGAGGGCCGGTGTTGCGGGGCTGGACCATTGTTCTGGAGGTCGAACCCGAAGACCATCCAGATGCTGCTCACACACTGACGCTGAAAAAAATCGGGCCCAAGGGGCGCAAATATCGAAAGCATTTTCTCCAGCTGGATGGACTCGGCGTCAGGGACTTATGCATCGATGGTGACGACATGTTGATCCTGGCCGGGCCGACGATGAACCTCGACGGGCCTGTCAGCTTATTTCGATGGCACGACGGCGCCAGGCCAACAGACGAAAGTTTTGTCTTCAGCGAACAATTGACGCCGGTCCTGGAGGTTCCTTACGGACAAGGAGAGGATAAAGGCTGCGATCATGCCGAAGGACTGACCTTTGTCAGCACCGCGGGCGTAGAAGAGCCCTTGCTGCTGGTGGTCTATGACGCGAATGCCGGGTGGCGCAAACAGGGGAGCAATCGCCTGGAGCAAGATGTATTTCGACTTGCGAAAAAGTAACCGCCACCACGCCCCAGGGAATGACGCTCCACGGATTTTCCTATACATTTTCTGGCCGCTCTCCTGCATGGTGAAACCGTTTCATGTCTCTTGCGCTCGAACGTCTAGTCGCTGGCACGCCAATCCCTTTTGCCGGTAATCGTGTCACTGTCGTCAGCCCCGAACTGGCGGCGCGCTTTCAGCCCGGCGACCATCTGCTGGTGGAGCAGGTCAGCGGCGAATTGTTGCTGATCCCGGTAGCGGACCAGCAAGCGGCGGCGGTCGCCATCGAGCGCGCAGAAGCGGCTTTTGCTGCGATGTCCGGTGTCTCGGATCACGCCATCAGCGAGTTCTTCGATCACTTTGCTCAACGTCTGGAAACCCCGGAATGCTGGGCCTTGATTGCGGCTGCCAACCTGGCCGACATCGAGCGGGCCAAGGCGCGCGGGCGCTCCACCACGCGGTTGCTCGCCGATGAACGCATGCGCGGCGACATGATCGCCGGCCTGCGCGCCTGGCGCGATGCACCGGCCACCCGTGGCAAGGTCGTGAGTTGTGTCGAGCATGACGGCTGGAAAGTCGAGCAAGTGGTGTCGCCGCTGGGCATCGTCGCGTTCGTGTTCGAAGGCCGGCCAAATGTCTTTGCCGACGCCGCCGGGGTATTGCGCACCGGTAACACCGCGGTGCTGCGCATTGGCAGCGATGCGCTGGGCACCGCCCAGGCCATCGTCACCCATGCATTGAATCCTGCATTGGCTGATGCCGGATTGCCGACCGGAGCAGTTTCGCTGGTGGAAAGCGTCAATCACGCCGCCGGTTGGGCGATGTTCGCCGATAGGCGCTTGTCGCTAGCTGTGGCCCGCGGGTCGGGGCGTGCGGTCAGTCAGTTGGGCAGCATCGCGCAACAGGCCGGCACCGCGGTCAGCCTGCACGGCACCGGTGGCGCGTGGCTGATCGCCGACAAGGACGCCGATGCCCAGCGCTTTGCCGCTGTGGTGCGCAACTCGCTGGACCGCAAAGTCTGCAACACCCTGAACGTTTGCCTGATCCACCGCGACCGCGCCGCCGAGCTGGTGCCGCTGTTTCTCGACGCCCTGCAACAGGCCGGCACCGCTCGGGGCCAGGGCTGCAAGTTGCATATCGTCGAGGGTAGCGAGCAGCATTTGCCAACTGATTGGCAAACCGCGAGCGTCGAGGTGTACCGCGCCGAAGGCTATCAGACCGAAGCGTTGGCCGAACCGCTGCCCGAGGATCAATTGGGCCGCGAGTGGGAATGGGAAGAAACCCCGGAAGTCAGCCTGAAGATCGTCGACGACCTGGACCAGGCCATCGCTTTGTTCAACCGCTACAGCCCGCAATTCACCGTGTCGCTGATCAGTGAAGATGCCCCGGCGCAGGAGCGTTTCTACAACGCGGTCAACGCGCCTTTTGTCGGCAACGGGATTACCCGCTGGGTCGACGGGCAGTACGCGCTGAACAAGCCGGAACTGGGGCTTTCGAACTGGGAGAGTGGGCGCCTGTTTGCGCGCAGCGCGATTCTCTCGGGGGATGGCGTGTTCACCATCCGTAGCCGCATGACGCAGACGGATCTGTCGGTCAAACGCTGAAACGGCACTCCAGAACAGCCGGCATCGGTAGTTAAGGGCTTGAACACCGCAGTCCTGTGGGAGCGAGCCTGCTCGCGATAGCGGCGGGTCAGGCAACATTGATGCTGAAGGTGCCCCCGTCATCGCGAGCAGGCTCGCTCCCACAAGTTTGCGCGGCTTAACTTACCGGCATCAGGGACAGCCCCCCGACTGCAGGCAACGGCCGCACTATAATTAATGTGTGTCCGTGTCTGCGGTGGGGCGGGCGGCGCATCTGATTACGTGAGGGAGGGTTGCGCCATGAAACTTCATTCCTTTCAACATTACTCTCATGATCTGGAATCGGTCGTTCACGACGCGTGGATTACCACCAGGGTGAAGTCGGCCCTGGCATTGGCCGACTCAACCCTTGGCCTGCATGTCCATGTCAAAACCCATGCGGGCAGGGTGGCATTGAGCGGCCGCGTCAACACTCACAGGCAGTGTGAGCATGCTGTTGCTCTGGCCCGTTCGGTTCACGGTGTTGTCGACATCGACGCCAGCGAATTGCTCACTCACGTGTTCACGCCGGGCAGTTTTCCAGAAGCGCCCAACGCCGAAGAGTCCTCCGAGCGTCGGTCACAATCGTCTACAAAGATGGACGATAAATGACAGTGGCGATCTTGTGAGTGTCACATTCCCGGTCGGCGGGTGTAGTCGCGCGCGTGCCCATTTTGTCATGCTGCACCAAGCCTGGCGCAGCTCGGGCGGGTGAAGACTTCAGGCGGCTTCGACCGCTTGACCATACACCGCACAGGTGTCCGGGTGCTCGGCCAGCGACACGAAGTTGCGACGGCTGGCATCCAGAGCATCGACCGAACCGGTCTCGATGTCATACACCCAACCATGCAGATTCAGCAGGCCTTTTTCCTGGGCCAGACGCACGCTCGGGTGAGTCTGGATATTTGCCAGTTGGGCGATAACGTTTTCCCGGACCATCGAATTCACCTTGGCTGCGTCGCTGGCGTGAGGGCGGGAGTCATTGATCACTTTGGCCGACTCGGCGTGTTGCAACCAGCCACTGACTGCGGGCAGGTGATCCATGCATTTGCACTGGGCAATGGCGGTCATGGCGCCGCAGTCCGAATGCCCGCAGATTACGATGTCGGTCACGCCCAATACCGCGACCGCATATTCGACCGTGGCCGACACGCCGCCGGGATGCGGACTGTAAGAGGGCACGATATTGCCGGCATTGCGCACCACGAACAGTTCGCCGGGCTCTTGCTGGGTCAGCAGTTCCGGCACCACACGGCTGTCGGAACAGGTGATGAACAAAGTGCCGGGATGCTGGGTGGTGGCCAGGTGTTTGAACAGGTCGGTACGTTGTACAAAGGCTTCGTTCTGAAACTTCAATAAACCTTCGATGAGCGCTTTCATGGCGGACTTCCTTGCAATGAATGAGGGGGGGTTAATGCCAGTCAGTTAGGCACAATCCATGTGGGAGCGAGCCTGCTCGCGATGGCGGTACATTCAGCATCAATGTTGGCTGACCCGCCGCTATCGCGAGCAGGCTCGCTCCCACAGGAGGGCGGTGTTCAAATTCTTAACTGACTGACATCAGTCGGTGCGGGCTATTTCAGAACGGACGCAGCGGCAGGAACTTGCCGTCCAGAGTAATCACTGCGCGGGAACCACCTTCCGGGTCTTCAACTTTCTTCATGTCCAGCTTGAAGTTGATCGCGCTGATGATGCCGTCGCCGAATTGCTCGTGAACCAGGGCTTTGAGCGTGGTGCCGTAGATCTGGATCATTTCGTAGAAGCGGTAGATGGTCGGGTCGGTCGGGACGCCCGAGAGGCTGCCGCGCAGCGGAATGATTTGGAGGCGGGCCACGGCGTCGGCGTCCAGTTCGAGTTTCTCGCCAATCACTTTGGCGGCAGCTTCCGGCAGCGGATGTTGGCCGAGCAGGGCGGCGGTGACGTAGGCCAGACCCAGGCCGGTGCCGTCGGTCAGATCCTGCCAGGACAGATTCTTGCGCGCCTTGGCATCGAGAATCGAAGTGGTCAGGGCCAGACTCGGGTCCTGGTAAGCGTGGGACTGTTGCATGATGTGACTCCTATCGGTTGTGGCTGGAAAGTGGAGCCATCTTCGGTCGATTGATCCATAGCGTCCAAGACCGATATACAATGCTTCGCATAAGCCCTGCCTATAGATGGTGTACCCCCATGCTGCTTCGACATTTGCGCTACTTGCTGGCAGTCGCCGACCACGGCGGCTTCACCCGCGCCGCCGAGGCGTTGCATGTCTCCCAACCGACGCTGTCCCAGCAGATCCGACAACTGGAGGAAACGTTGGGCGTGAGCTTGTTCGACCGCACCTCGCGCACGGTCAAGCCGACCGATGCGGGACTGGCCTATATCGAAAGTGCCCGTCGGGTACTGGTGGAGCTTGAAGCGGGGAAACGCGCGCTGCATGACGTGAAGGACTTGTCTCGCGGCACTTTGCGATTGGCCATGACGCCAACGTTCATGGCGTATCTGGTGGGGCCGTTGGTGCGCGATTACGTGGCGAAGTTTCCGAACATCCGTCTGCAGATTTTCGAGTTATCGATGGATGACATCGAGGCCGGGTTGCTCGATGACTCGCTGGACATCGCCATCGCCTTTACCCCGGTGAGAAGCCCCGACATCGAGTGCGTGCCGGCGTTTGTCGAGACCTTGGGCGTGATGGTCGGGCGCAGTCATCCGTTGTACGAGCGCCAGAACCCGCTATCGGCAAAGGAGGTGGCGCAGCTGGAGTTCGCGTTGCTGACGCCGGACTTCATTACCCGATCCTCCATCGACGGGTATTTTCGGCAACAGAACATCACGCCCAAAGTGGCGATCGAGGTGAACTCGGTGAGTACGCTGTTGGAGGTCATTCGCCACGCGCCGATGGCCACCATCCTCCCTGAACCCATCGCCACTGCGGAGCGGGCATTGCGCCGGATTGAATTACAGGGCGAAGCACCCCGGCGCGACGCGGCGTTGCTGCGCAGGAAGAACAATTATCACAGCGCCGCGTCGGTGGCGTTCGCGAACCTGGTGATGACCGCCAGCGCCAGCGTGTAGATCAATCATCCACGGACTGGCAGATGCCATTGCCGCCTTTCTTGCTGGTATAGGTCACGGCAACCGAATCGTCATCCGCGATGCTGATCGAGATCGTTACGTCCGCCCCCTTGGCCTCGAAAAGGCGATCGTTGATCATTTTGGTCTGGGCTTCTTTGCTGTTGATCAAGACCGGGCCATCCTGGTCGGCGTGGACCATGATTTTCCCGGGGCAGTCCACATCAAAGGCAGGAACGCCGGGAACGCTGTTCGCATGAGCGGCACCCGCCAACGCCAGTAGCATGAATGTCAGGGTTCTTTTCATCGCAGACCTCCAGTGAATAAACCGATGTCCAGCGCTCTGTTAACCATAGCTCTGTTCTTTTGACTCAGTGCGAAGTAAGAGGTGTATACGCGACAAACAAAAAAAGGCCCCGCTCGATGATACGAGCGGGGCCTTTTGTTTATGGGGGGAGACCCCTTTGAAAGAGATCAGTACAACCGATCAATCACCCGAACTTCGTTCTGGTTCTGCATCGATGCCCACGCTTGTTTCAGCGTTTGCAGCACATTACCGATGAAGTCCTTGTCGGCCGCGGCTTTCTTGCCGACATAGCCTTGGCCGCGACGGTACATCTTCAGTCGGGCGAGCAGGTTCTGGTTGTTCTGGTCGAACTCTTCTTCGTGGGCATGAGGCGACAGGCAGTCGATATGAACCTGGCCCGATTTGCTGATCCACAGAATATGGCTGTCCTGGCTGTCTTTTTGCGCAGCGAACAAGCGAGCCAGTTCATCGATAGTAGGTTGATTGTTCAGATTCATTGTAAGCCCCTTGACCATTTGGTGATCTTTCAAAGTTGATTCGCTAATACAAGTAGCCCATCGGTTAGTTGATCCCTGGCACCGAAACCAGGACGTCAGCGGTCGACCGTCAATACGACGGGGTCTCGCGTCTGCTGCATGTAGTCGTGTTGAATAACTGCTACGCAATAGCGTCACAACGAAGAGAAGCAGCGAAAACCTGGAGGCCACTGCCGACATTTTCAGGGTCGGCCACAAGCTTCATGAGGATTGATCGCCAGCGCTTCTCGTCCTTTGTACTGGACGTTCAGGCCAGGTCAGCTTCTTCAATCTGCCTTGTGGGCAGCGTGTATCCGGGAAAAACAGCTCGGCGGTCAGACGAGCTTGCTCAAACGTGTTGCCTGTACTCCCGATCGGGGAGACGTCTGCATCATGCAAGGGCAAACCGGAGGCGTCAACGGTTTTGTAGTGATTATTTTTGTTCACTACATATTGTCGGACAAAGTGGTTTTGGAATTAGAAAGTCGGGTGTGGCTAGCGATTGGAGGGCTGTGATGTCACAGAATCGCCAAGATCGTACCTTCGGCAGCTCCTACCCCGGCCCCGTAGGAGTTGCCGAAGGCTGCGATCTTTTAAAGCGGTAAACGGTGCATGGATAACCGTCGATCGACAGGTGATGCAAGGTGAACTCGCCACCCGTGAGATCGGGCATCACCCTGGCCCAGAACAGCCGTGCAGGCTGGTTGGCATCGATGTGGAAAATCTGCCATTGACCGGGGAATCGGTTCAAGAGGGCAGAGACGACAAACTTCGCGACGCCTTGGCCACGAAAGCGTCGACTGACAAAAAAGTAGCCGATGTTGTGCTCGGCGCCGACGGTATGGGTTTCATTATCCACGGTCACAAAACCGGCAAGCTCGCCGTCAACCTTGATCAGAAACGGCCTGGTTGCCGGGTTGCGCCAGTAATCAAGCTTGGGCTGGATGTTGAAGAAGCCATGATCCCCGAGTTTCAGGGGCAGCCATTCGCTGAAATCGTAGATGTAGAACTGCATCAGGTTTTCGATGGTTTCCAGTTCGTCGCGCTGAGCGGCGTGCAGTTCTATTGAGGGCTGGCTTCTGATTGTCGTCATGGTCGTACCTTTTCAGAAAGCTGGGCTGTTGCCTGATGCCTGTCAGTTAGGGGGCGGAACCTGTGGGAGCGAGCCTGCTCGCGATAGCGGTGTGTCAGTCGACATCAATATTGACTGTGCCGTCGCCTTCGCGAGCAGGCTCGCTCCCACATGGATTGGGCTTGACTGACTGGCATGGGGGCTATTGCCGGACATGAAGAACACTAGACCATTCAGGTTCGCTCGAACTGTCCTCAAGCCTTGCTTGCCGGTTTCACCGCGCGTTTGGTGCCGGTCGAGGGCTTGCGTTTGGCCGGTTTGCGTTTGTTTTTCCACGGTGTGGCGCCACGCCCGGCCGGGCTTGCCGGCCCGCTGATGGTCAGGTTCAGGCCGGCGCAACGTGCCACCTGCTTGCTCATCCACGCAGCCTGTTTGGTGACGAATTCTTCCAGGCTCATTTCACCGCTCTGCACCATGTCCAGGGCCTGTTCCCAGATCGCCGTGGTTCCGGGGTCGGCAATCGCGCGCGGCACGGCATCGATCAGGCTGAACGCTGCCGGCGTCGCGGCCAGGGCCTTGCCATTCTTGATCAGGTAGCCGCGGTCCAGCAGGCCCTGGATGATCGAGGCGCGGGTGGCTTCGGTGCCGATACCAGTGGTGTCCTTGAGCTTCTGCTTGAGCAGCGGATCTTCCACCAGTTTGGCGACGTTCTTCATCGCCTTGATCAGATCACCTTCGGTGAATGGCTTGGGCGGCTGGGTCCAGAGGTCCTTGAGCTTCACGTCGGCCACTGCGCAGTCACGCCCTTCTGCCAATGCCGGCAGTGTTTGTGGTGCCGGTGCTTCGCGGCCCTTGGCTGGCGCGAGGGCTTCGGGCAAGGCGCGTTTCCAGCCGGGCTCGACAATCTGCTTGCCCACGGCACGCAAGGCTTCACCGGCACAGTCGAAGTCGGCCTGGGTCCGGTCGTACTCATGGTTGGGCAGGAACTGCGCCAGATAACGCGCACGAATCAGGGTGTAGACCGCCCGTTGCTTGCCTACCAGTCGGTCGAGGTTTTTCGCCGCCGCAGTGGGAATGATGCCGTGGTGAGCGCTGACCTTGGCATCGTTCCAGGCCCGTGAGCGGCGCTGGGGCTCCAGGTAATCGTGCAAGGCGTTCAGGGCCGGATCGGCTTGCCGAAGCGCCGCCAGAATACCCGGGGCTTCGCTGTGCTGACTCAGGGGCAGGTAGCCGCAGTCGCTACGCGGGTAGGTAATGACTTTGTGGGTTTCGTACAGCGCCTGGGCAATATCGAGGGTTTCCTGAGCACCGAGCCCGAGCTTCTTTGAACAGACTTCCTGCAACGTGCCCAGATCGAACGGTAAAGGCGCGACTTCGCGCATCCGCTCGGTGCGCAGTTTGATCACCCGAGCGCTCGCCGCACCGCTAATGGCCGTAGCCGCTTTTTGCGCCAGCGCCTGATTCAGGCAACGGTCCTGATCGTCGCAAGCGTCGGAGGACGCACGCCATTGGGCGGTGAACGCGGTGCCATCGTGCAGCAGTTGCACATCGATCGCCCAGTAGGCGACCGGGACGAAATCGGCAATGCTGCGGTCGCGATCCACCACCAGGCGCAAGGTCGGTGTCTGCACCCGACCGACCGGCAATACGCCCTGATAGCCGGACTGACGCCCCAGCAGGGTGAACAGCCGACTCATGTTCATCCCGATCAGCCAGTCGGCCCGGGAGCGCCCCAATGCCGAATGATAAAGGCTGAACGTCTCGGCCCCCGGCTTGAGCGCCGCCAGTGCCTTGCGGATCGATGCATCGTCCAGCGCCGACAGCCACAGCCGCCGGATCGGCCCGCGATAACGGCAATGCTCCACCAGTTCCCGGGCGATCATCTCGCCCTCACGGTCGGCGTCGGTGGCAATCACCAGTTCACTGGCCTCGCCGAGCAAGCGTTTGACCGCCTTGTACTGGCTGGCCGTGCGCGGTTTGACGGTCATCTTCCATTTTTCGGGAATGATCGGCAGATCCGCCAGCACCCAACGCTTGTAACGCGCGTCATAGGCATCCGGCGGTGCGGTTTCCAGCAGATGGCCGATGCACCAGGTCACCGTGACACCCGTTCCCAGCCAGCAGCCGTCGCCCCGGCGCTTGGCGCCGAGCACGGCCGCGATGTCTTTGGCCTGGGAGGGTTTTTCACAGAGGTACAGCTGCATAACCACCATCATCAATCAGTGTTCGGGAGATGCACAGAATGGCGGCTGATGAGCGATGGAGCAATCTTTATCTGTATGGATGTACAGCTTAAGCTGTTGCCGTTGATGACTGTGGTCAATCCACCACGATCAACCTGGTGCCAATGGCGGTGCCAACCTCGAGACTCGCGCCGACGACACGGTCTATGGTTTCAACTCCAACGCCAAGCGGGATTTCGACAGTACTACCTCTGCGAGCAAGCTTGCACCCGTTCGGCTGCGAAACCGTCGCGTCGACGGAACATGGGTTATACCTGATGGTTCCTGGTAAAGGTGTGTGAGGGCTATGCTGCCCATCGCGAACAAGCCTGCGCTCCATTTGGATCTTCGCCGTTGTAACAGAGGAGCTATCCCATGAAAGTCCCAGGTCCCGGTAATCCCATCGCCATCGCCCCTCAACCCGGCTGCGTGGTGGTGAAGTTCCATGGCATTCAAGTGGCGTCATCCACTCGGGCGCTGGTCATGCATGAGGCCAATTATCCTCCGGTGTACTACATCCCTCGTGAGGACATCGCCGAACACTATTTCGCCCGCACCGACCACACCAGCTATTGCCCGTACAAGGGCGATGCCAGCTATTTCAGCCTGCAAATACCCGGGCATGAAGGTGCCAATGCGGTGTGGAGTTATGAGGACCCGAAGGTGTCAGTTGAGCAGATTCGCGGGTATGTGGCGTTTTATCCTGAAGAAGTGACGTTTGAGGTGCTTGATACCTGAGGTGCAGAAAGCATTGTGGTGGGGGGCTTGGCCTAATGTCGGCCAGTTAACAGAAATTCAGAGTCTCGCGTACCATTGTGGCGAGGGAGCTTGCTCCCGCTGGGGCGCGTAGCGGCCCCGAAGCCTGTCAGCGCACGGGATTCAGATAGAGCATGGTGTCCGTCTTGCGACTGCTTCGCAGCCGAGCGGGAGCAAGCTCCCTCGCCACAGGAAGCCCGCTCCCACAGGTAAGCCTGGGCTAGAGGTACGTGCCGTCAGTTCTTGTCCAGATCCACATTCTTCGTCTCACGCAAACAGATCATTCCCACCACCAGGCTCACCCCGGTAATCACCACCGGGTACCACAGCCCATAGAAAATATCCCCGGTGTACACCACCAGGGCAAACGACACCGTCGGCAGGAAACCACCAAACCAGCCGTTGCCGATGTGGTAGGGCAGGGACATGGAGGTGTAGCGAATGCGGGTCGGGAACAGTTCGACCATCAACGCTGCCAGCGGGCCGTAGCACATGGCGGAGATGATAATCAGCGCCACGATCAGCGCCACGATCATCGGTTTGTTGATCAGCTGGGTGTCGGCTTTTGACGGATACCCAGCCAGGGTCACGGCGCCACGCAGGGCCGCTTCATCGTAGCCTTCAAGTTTCACTTCACCGACGCTGACCTGCACGGCGCTGCCGGCCGGAGCCGCTTCGCTGTTGTAGGGCAGGCCTTGTTTGACCAGGAAGGTTTTGACCTTGTCGCACGGGCTATCAAATTTAGCCTTGCCCACCGGGTCGAACTGGAAGGTGCAGGTGGCCGGGTCGGCCAGCACGGTGATCGGTGCCTGGCGGCTGGCCTGGTCGATGGCCGGGTTGGCGTAATGGGCCAGAGTCTTGAAGATCGGGAAGTACAGCGCGGTGGCCAGCAACAGGCCGATCATCAGCACCGGTTTGCGCCCGACCTTGTCCGACAGCCAGCCAAAAAAGATGAAGAACGGTGCGCCAATGATCACGCTGACGATCAGCAGACTGTTGGCCAGGGCCGGGTCCATTTTCAGGAATTGGGTGAGGAAGAACAGCACATAGAACTGCGCTGCGTAGAAGGTCACCGCTTGCCCGGCGTTGATGCTGAACAGCGCAATCAGCACCACTTTGAGGTTGTCCCATTTGCCGAAGGAATCGCGCAGCGGCGACTTGCAGAGCTTGCCTTCTTCTTTCATTTTCACGAACGCAGGCGACTCATGCAGGCTCAAGCGAATCCAGGTCGAGATGCCCAGCAGCACGATTGAAAACAGAAACGGAATGCGCCAGCCCCAGACTTCGAACTGGTCACCGGTGAAGTAGCGGCAGCCGAGCACCACCAGCAGCGACAGCAGCAAGCCGAGGGTGGCGGTGGACTGAATCCAGCTGGTGTGGAAACCGCGTTTGCCGATCGGCGCGTGTTCCGCGACATAAGTGGCCGCGCCGCCGTATTCACCGCCCAGCGCCAGACCCTGGAGCATGCGCAGCACCACGAGGATGATCGGCGCGGCAATGCCGATACTCGCATAAGTCGGCAGCAAACCGACGCAGAACGTCGCCAGGCCCATGAGGACGATGGTCGCGAGGAACGTGTATTTACGCCCGATCATGTCCCCCAAACGTCCGAACACCAGCGCACCGAACGGCCGCACGATGAAGCCGGCGGCGAAGGCCATGAGCGCGAAGATGAACGCCGTGGTGTCGTTGACCCCGGCGAAGAACTGTTTGCTGATGACCGCCGCGAGGGCGCCATAGAGGAAAAAGTCGTACCACTCGAACACCGTCCCGAGGGACGAGGCGAAGATGACTTTCTGGGTTTCCTGACTGGTGCCGGCGCTGCGGACGGCTTCCAGGGGCTGAACATGTTCTGACATATCGGTATCCCTCACAGTGATTGTTTTTGTTGTTCCACTGGTGTTGCGTGTTCCTTGTAGGGGTAATGCTCAATGCTCGCGAATCAGCTGCAATCCCTGTTGGAGTGCAATCCCTTGTGGGAGCGAGCCTGCTCGCGATGGCGGTGTATCAGTCACCATAGATGTTGGATGTCAGACCGTCATCGCGAGCAGGCTCGCTCCCACAGTGGGGGTGTTGGCGGTAGTTTCGAGGATCAATTGCGCAGCTTTCTCGGCAATCATCAACGTCGGCGAGCAGGTGTTGCCTGAGGTGATGCGCGGCATGATCGAAGCATCGGCGATGCGCAGGCCGGGGATGCCGTGAACACGCAACTCGGCGTCGACCACCGCGTGCGCATCGTTGCCCATCCGGCAGGTGCCCACCGGGTGGAAAATCGTCGTGCCGATCCGGGCGGCCGCTTCGTGCAATTGCTCTTCACTCTGCAAGCTGTCGCCGGGCAGGTACTCGACCGGTTTGAACGCTTGCAAGGCGGGCGCGGAGACGATGCGGCGGGTCAGGCGGATGGCGTCGGCTGCCACTCGCAAGTCTTCGGGATGACTCAGGTAGTTGGGCTGAATCAGCGGCGCTTCCCGCGGGTCGGCGGAACGAATGTCTATCCGGCCACGGCTTTGCGGGCGCAGATCGCAGACCGACGCAGTGAAGGCGGGGAAGGCGTGCAGCGGCTCGCCGAAGCGCTCCAGCGACAACGGTTGCACGTGGTATTCGAGGTTCGCCGAGGTCTGCTCCGGCCCCGAACGGGCGAAGGCACCGAGTTGGCTCGGTGCCATGGACAGCGGGCCGCTGCGGTCATACAGATAACGCAGGCCCATGCCCATCTTGCCCCACAGCGTGCCGGCAATCTGGTTCAGGGTGCGGGCGTTTTCCAGTTTGTAGATCAGCCGCAGTTGCAGATGGTCCTGCAGGTTGCCGCCCACGCCGGGCAGTTCATGGACAACGCCGATGCCCAGTTTTTGCAGGAGCGGGCGAGGGCCGATTCCGGAACGCTGAAGGATGCCCGGTGAACCGACGGAACCGGCACACAGCACAATTTCCTTGCGTGCCTTGAAGGTTTTGGCCTGGCCTTGCCAACGTGCGCTGACTGCTGAGGCACGGCCGTTTTCCAGCTGCACGCGGTCCACTTCGACGTCGGTCAGCACCGTCAGATTGGCGCGCTGGCGGATCGGTTTGAGAAACGCCTTGGCCGCGTTCCAGCGGATCCCGGCTTTCTGGTTGACCTGGAAATAGCCGCAGCCTTCGTTGTCGCCCTGATTGAAGTCATCAATGCTGGCAATGCCGCTTTGCTCGGCAGCGGTGCGGAAGGCGTCGAGGATCGGCCACGACAGCCGCTGCCGTTCGATCCGCCATTCGCCGGCAGCGCCATGAAACTCCGAGTCGCCGGCAAAGTGGTTTTCGCTTTGTTTGAACAGGGGCAGAACGTCTTGCCAGCCCCAGCCGGCATTGCCCTCGGCCGCCCAGCCGTCGTAATCACCGGCCTGGCCGCGCATGTAGATCATGCCGTTGATCGAAGAACAGCCGCCGAGCACCTTGCCGCGTGGGTAGCTCAGGGCGCGGCCTTGCAGGCCCGGTTGCGTTTCGGTCTTGAAGCACCAGTCGGTGCGCGGGTTGCCGATGCAGAACAGGTAACCGACGGGAATGTGAATCCACGGGTAGTTATCGCGGCCGCCGGCTTCGAGCAGCAGCACGCGATGCTGCGGGTTGGCTGACAATCGATTGGCCAGCAAACAACCGGCCGGCCCGGCGCCGACCACGATGTAGTCGTATTCATCAAGGGAAGTCTGCATCCCTGACCTCGTATTGTTGTTCTTGTTGTCGGTCATCCTAGTTGTTAGCTTTCGTTAAAAGAATGTTAGTTTTTGCGCAGCTGCTGTGCGTTTTTAGACAGCGTCGTTAACGGCATAACGTCAGGGATGGTTCATGTTCGACTGGAATGACCTGCGGTTTTTTCTCGAATTGCAGCGCAGCGGCCGCTTGCTCACCGCCGCTCGCCGTTTGAACACCACCCACGCCACCGTGGCCCGGCACATCGAAGCCATTGAAAAAAGCCTCGGCACCGCGCTGTTCGTCCAGCATACCCAAGGCTACGAATTGACCCCGGCCGGCGAAGCGCTGCTCAAACACGCCGAGGCCATGGAAAACGTCGCGCTGCTGGCTCAGGAAGAAATCACCCAATCATCCGCGCCGCTGGGCAAGATCCGCGTCGGGGTGACGGAAGGGCTGGGCATCATGTTCCTCGCCAGCCGCATGAACGGGCTGTTCGAACGCTATCCGGGGTTGGAGGTGGAGCTGGTGGCGGTGCCGCGCTTCGTCAGCATTCTCAACCGTGAAGCCGAGATCAGCATTCACCTGGAACGCCCGGCCGCCGACATGCTGGTCACTCGAAAACTCACCGATTACCGACTGGCGCTCTACGCCAGCCAGGCCTATCTGGACCGCGCGCCACCACTGCGCAGCCGCGAAGACCTCGGTCGGCATGCATGGATCGGCTACGTCGACGACTTGCTGTTCAGCCAGGAACTGATGTTCCTCAACAGCTTCTGCCGCAACCCCCAGGTGGTCTTCCACAGCACCAGCGTCATCGCCCAACAACAGGCCGCGCGCTCGGGGTTGGGGATCGCCGTGTTGCCGTGCTACATGGCCAGCGCCGATCCGGACTTGGTGCCGTTGCTGCCGGATGAAAGCATCCAGCGCAGTTATTGGATCAGCACGCGGCGCGAGCTGCACAAGTCCGTGCGGCTGCGGGTGTTGTGGGATTACGTGGTGGAGTTGTGTGAGCGTGAGCAGGATCTGCTGCGAGGCTCCTACGGGTAATGCTGTTCACTTAAGAGAATCTTGAGTCAGTGAGAAACCTGTGGCGAAGGAGCTTGCTCCCGCTTGAGTGCGTAGCACTCACAAAAACCGGCGATTGTTCAGATTTTGGGGCCGCTACGCAGCCCAGCGCAAGCAGCTCGCTCGCCACAAAGGCAGGCATGACCGAAGAGTCGCGCTTAAGTGAACATCATTACGCTCCTATGGGGCACGTTTTAAACAAGAAAAACCGCGATCGTTTAAATGAAGCTTGCCGTTACCATCCAGAGGCTACAACGCCTTGCGCCACTCCCTACACGTAAGACAGAATCCGCCGGCTTGTGCGCCTTGGGCCCGCTCGGTAACTTGATTCCCGTCACTGCTCATCAGTGATCGGGTCTGCAAGCCCGCCGGAATACCAGTCGCATAGCCCTGCCAAAGGACGCTCGTTTATGTCCGCGAAATGGCGGCTTTGTGCGGGAGATCTTCGGATCTGCCGGGTTCCTGGTTTCCCGGTCTTGCAGACCCGCACATGGCTGCCACCCATCATCTGCAAGTGATGTCGGTAGTTCCTAATGAACAATCAGGAGTTTCACCATGATCAAACCTACGCCCAATCCGCCGGACACCGATCCGATATCCCCGTACGAACCCGATTCAAAAAAACTCAATGAGGCCGCCAAACGCGCCCTCGACTTCCACTTTCCATCGAATGCCGATATCAAAGCCACCGCGCGTAACCCCAGCAAGCTGTTTGCCGTGGCCCCAGAGGCCACAGCCGAAACCCTGGCGATTTTTTTGGTCGAGACGCTGGCCTCGGTCGATGTGATGGTCCATCAGTTGGTGGATCATCTGGAGGGTGAGTCACGCTACGCCCTGCTGGGCATTTCAAACAGCATCATGGTGGCGGAGATCACCGCGAACCGGGTTCTGGATCACATTGATACGCCCGAGTAGGCATGGGCTGCTGTGGTGAGTGAGTGACTGACGCAGGGTTGTGCAGTGGCTCCTTTTTTGGGACCGCTTCGCGGCCTAGCGGGAGCAAGCTCCCTCGCCACAGATTGTTCAGCGGCCACGAACAGGATGTGCCGCATGCACCATTCGCCTGTAGGAGCGGGGCTGTGGTCATTCAGCCATTGGGCGGCAGCTCGCGGGTGGTCCGTCGCACAGAGTTGTGCTTCTGGCCATCGGGAATCGACAGGGTCGCCCGCAGCCCGCCTTCGGGTGGATTGACCAGCGTAATCCGCCCACCCAGCCGCGTCGCAATGGTGCTGACGATGGTCAACCCCAACCCCGCGCCCCCGGTATTTCCGCGGCTGTAAAAACGTTCGAACAACCGCGTACGTTCCGCTTCGTCGATGCCCGGCCCCTGGTCCTGGACGCTCAAGTTGTAGAACCCTTCCTCCTGGCTCAATTGCACGGTGATGACGCCATGCTCTGGCGAAAAATTCGCGGCGTTGGTGACCAGATTGTTCAGGGCGATGTCGATGGCGGCGGCGTCGGCGAGGACTTTGAACGGCTGGTCATCGACGTCGAAGGCCAGTTCCAGGTTCCGGCTCAGTAACCAGGGTGTGAGTTGGGCCAGGCTGGCGCGCACGGTTTCGCTCAGGTCGATGCTGTGCAGCACCGGCGCCACGGCTTTGGGCTCGAGACGGGCCATGGTCAGCAACTGATTGACCAGGCGGCTGGTGCGGTCGACCCCAGCAATCAGAAACGCCAGGGATTCACGACGTTCCTGTTCCGTGCCGGCTTCCTGCAGGTTTTGCGCATGCACCCGCAGCACGGCCAGCGGCGTGCGTAATTCGTGGGCGGCGTCGGCGATGAAGCGCCGCTCGCGGCCAAGCACCTCTTGAATTTGCGCGAGCATGCGGTTGAGCGCTGCCTGCATCGGTTCCAGTTCGCTGGGCAATGGAGTCAGTTGCAACGGCTCCAGAGAACCACTGTGCCGTGCCCGCAACGTTTCCGCCATATTGGCCAGGGGTTTGAGCCCCCAGCCAATGGCCAGCCAGACCATGGCCGCCAGTATCAGGCTGCCCAGCACATTGGGCCACAGGGTATGACGCACGATCCGGTCTACCAGGTCCGCACGCACGTCGTCCCGTTCACCGACCCAGATGCGCAGGTCATTCTGTTTGTCTTCGAGCATGAACACCCGCCAATGGCGGTTGTGCAGATCCACCACATCGCTGAAACCGGATTTCGTCGGCGGCGCCGTGAAGGAGGGCGCACTGGCGGTATGCACCAGTACTTCGCCCTTGCGATTCCACACCTGAAAGGCAATTTTGCTTTCATAGGGATGACCATCAACTCTCGGCACCGCTTCACTCAAAGCCATGTTGAATGCCTGGTACAGTTCGGCGTGTTCATTGCTGGCCAACGGCATGCGCATCACACCCTGCAGCAACCGGGCGTTCTGGGCCAGTTGGGCGTCGTAGACTTCGGCAATCTCGTGATTGCTGTCGTGCAGGTTGAGCACGCTGATGATCGCCAGGCCAGTCAGTAACAGGCCGATGATCAGCGTCAGGGTGCGACGCCGGATGGAAGTCATCGACGCTCCTCCACCAGGTACCCGACACCGCGAATGGTGCGGATTAGGTCGGTGGAGAACTTCTTGCGCAGGTGATGGATATGCACTTCCAGGGTGTTGCTTTCGGCTTCTTCGTTCCAGCCGTAAAGCAGTTGCATCAGGTGATCGCGGGTCATGACCCGGCCCGGCGGCGAAAGCAATTCGTGGAGCAGTTGATATTCCTTGGGCGTCAGCGCCACCGGCTCGCCTTGATAGCTGACTTGCTGGGTGCCGGGGTTCAGGCTGATGCCGGCGTGTTCGATCAGCACTTGGGCGCGACCGGCGCTGCGTCGCAACAAGGCCCGCAGGCGAGCCTTGAGTTCGGCCAGGTCGAAGGGCTTGATCAGGTAATCATCGGCCCCCGCATCCAGGCCGGCGATGCGGTCTTCGGTGGCGTCCCGGGCGGTGAGGATCAGTACCGGCAGGTTAGAGCCGCTTTCGCGCAGGCGGCGCAACACTTCCAGGCCATCCAGGCGCGGCAGGCCGAGGTCGAGCACGGCCAGGTCAAACGTCTCGCTGAGCAGCGAATGCAAGGCACTGCTGCCGTCTTGCAGCCAGTCGACGGTGTAACCCTCACGGCCCAGGGCCTGATGAATGCCCTCGCCGAGAGCCACGTCATCCTCGATCAGTAATAAACGCACGCGGACTCCTGTCAGCTGAGTTTCTTGTTCACGTCCACCAGTAATGCCTCGATCTCTTTGCGGCGCCCGGCATCGGCGCTTTCCCGGCCAGGACGCGGTGCCGCTTGCAGGGCTTTTTGCAGTGCGTCCTTGGCTTCACCATAGCGCTTTTGACGGTAAAGGTGATCGCCCCAGAAGTACAGACTGTCGATGCCGGCCGGGTTCAACTGCAAGGCCTGCTTCAACAGTTGTTCGGCCTTGTCGGCATCGCCGAAACCGATGGGCCAGCCGGGCACGCGATCATACAACGCCGCAAGGCTGGTGTAGGCCGAGCCTTGCAGGGCCTTGGGATCAATGGCCAGGGCTTTTTCCAGATCGACTTTGGCGGCCTTGGCTTTGCTCAGGGCGCCGAGGCCACCCTGGGCTCCGGCCCAACTGCTGGTGACAATGCCGGACCAGATCCACGCTTCAGCCAGGGATTGACGTTCCTGGGTGAACGCCGAGGCCTGGGTCGCGAGTTTTTCGAAGGCCGCGGTGCGCTGTTCGGCGGGCAATTCGTATTGAATGTGCGCCCAGCTTTGCTGAATGCCATTGAGGCGCTGCTGATCGGCGGCGTCCAGCGCCCAGACACTTTGGCTCAACACCCCGAACAGCAGGCACGTGACGATTTTTTTCATGGTTTGAGGCTCTCGTTATCGGGCTTCTGACTGAGGCGACGGATCAGCGGCAATTGTTTGCGCAAGCCACGGTCCACCAAGTGCGGCAACAGACTGTTCAGGCGGACGAAAAAGCGTTCCGGCCAGCCCAGGTACAAGTCGCGCCGGTCACCGGCAATCGCATGGATGACCGCCGAGGCAACGGTCTGCGGGTCGTCGACGTTGGCTTTGAGCGCGTCGTTCAACGCCTGGGCCGCCGGGCTGTTCATGCTGGTGTGGGTCGCCCGGGGGGCGACGTAGAGCACGCTGATGCGAGTGTCGGCCAGTTCCCGGCGCAGGGCTTCGGAGAAACCGCGCAAAGCAAATTTGGTGGCGCAATAGCTGGCGTAACCGGGGTAACCGATGGAGCCGTAGGTTGAGCCGACGTTCACCACCATGGCGCTCTCGGCTTGTTTGAGCAGCGGCAGCAACAGCTTGGTCAGGCAGATCGGCGCACTGATGTTCACCGCCAGCATCGCATTGATCTCGCTGTCATCGAGCTGTTCGAGCATGGCGAAGTGATTGACCCCGGCGGCATTGACCAGCAGGTTGATGCCACCGATGGCTTCGGCCGCAGCCAGCACTTTGTGTCGGTCGCCGGGGACGGTCAGGTCAGCGCCGACCCAACACAGGTGCAGCGGGTAGTGTTCGAGCAAGGGCTCCAGCGACTCCCGGTGCCGGGACACGGCCAACACCCGCGCGCCACTGGCACACAGGGCACTGGCAATGGCCAGGCCGATACCGCCGCTGGCTCCGGTCAAAACCACACGGGCTTCATGCAGCTGCATGCAGGTTCTCCCCATCGCGGGGCAGGCCGCGGAACATGTCGGTATAGAGTTTGTAAACGACCTTCGAGGCATGAATCACCGCGGCTTGATCCGCCGGGTCTTCGAGTGTGTTCATCAGCCGGCGGTAAGTTTGCATGTGTTCGATATCCAGCGAGCCGTGGGAGCTCAGGTAGCTGAAGGCGGTTTCCGGCAGCGCCAGGCGTTCGCGGATGCTGCCGGCCGCGTGGGTGGCCAGGGCAATGCTGGTGCCTTCCAGCACGTTGACCATGCCGAACAGGCCCACCGGGTTGTCCCGTGCAATCAGGTCGTAAAGGAAGCTGACCATCAACTCGATTGGCAGCGATGGACGACCGTCACACACCGCCTCTCTGTCGCCACCACAGGCCTCGATGTCGTCGAGTACCCATTGTTCGTGGCCGTATTCGTCCTCGATGTACTCGCACACTGCTTTGCGCAGCCATTCCAGCCGCTGCGGCAGCCGTGCGCCGCACGCCATCATCAACGGCACGGTATGGCGCACGTGGTAGTAGGCCTGGGCGAGGAAGGCGCGGTAGCTCTCCAGGCTGACTTTGCCCTCGAGGGCATCGCGGATGATCGGCAGGTTGAACAACTCGTGGCGTTCCTGCTGGGTGGCTTCTTGCAGGGTGTCGAAAAAACTCATGATGCGGATTCCTCGGAAAAAACGGAGTCAGTGAGCTGCGCCCGGTAACGCTCGACGATGGCGTCGCGGCGTGGTCGGCCATTGGCGGTCAGCAAGCCGTTGGCGGCGGTGAACGGTTGATCGAGACGGGTCCAGTGATGAACCTGGGCGTAATCGGGCAGGGCCTCGTTGGCCTGGGCCACCGCAGCGGCCAGTTCTTCATCGGTGCAGTCCGGCCGATGGGGCCAGAGTAGAGCGTGGTTGGTTGGCATCGCTTCGCCGTAGACGAACGCCTGAGCGATGTGGCGACGCTGAGTGAGTTCGGCCTCGACCCATTCCGGATTGACGTTGCGACCGAAACTGGTGACGAACTGATGCTTCTTGCGCCCGTTGAGGTAGAGAAAACCTTCCGGATCGAACTCGCCGAGATCGCCGGTCGGCCACCATTCATCGCTGAAGGGCGCTTGCCCCAGATAGCCGAGCAGGGTCGAGCCCTTGACCAGCACTTCACCATCATCGGCCAGGCGAATCTCAACATGGGGCAGGGGCCGGCCGACGCTGCCGGGGCGGCGCGCGCCCGGGCGATTGAGGCAGACCACCGACGAGCATTCCGACAACCCGTAACCCTCGTAAACCGGAATGCCGATGCGCTGAGCGCGATGCAATAATTCTTCGGAAACCCGCGCACCGCCCACGGCGGCAAAGCGCAACGACTGAGGGTTGAACGCTTTTTGCTCGGCGGCGCTGACCAGCATCAGCAGCAACTGCGGCACCAGGATCAAGCTCTCGGGTGCGCGGATGGCCAGGCAACCCAAAAGCCGCGGCACATCGACACCGCTGGCGCCTTGAATGCCCAGGGTTTTCTGGCTGGGTACGCTCAAGGTCGCGCCGGCATACAGCGCGGCATAACAGCCGAGGTTTTCCAGCAGAATCGCCAGGGGCAGCAGCGCCAGGTGATGCCGTGGATCGGTGGGCTTGCTTGCCTGATCCAGTTCACGGGCCACCCGCAAAAGGCTCTCGGCGCTCAGGCACACGCCTTTGGGCGTGCCGGTGGTGCCTGAGGTGAAGGTCAGTTTGGCGGTGCGTTCGGGTATCCGGTTCGGATCGCTGAAGGTGCGACGCCAGAATTCGCCGGTCTTCTCGTAGCCGGCCGCCTGCAGTTCGGCCTCCAGTTCCGGTTCGGCAATCACCCGTTCGGCCTGGCTCTGTTCCAGGCAATGACTGCGTTGTGCCGGGCTGAAGAAGGGCGGCAACGTCAGGCAGGTCAGGCCTTCGAACAGTACGGCCAGGTCCCATAGTATCGCCTCGGCGCCGTTGTCCAGGGCCAGCGCGACCACTTTGACGTGCTCATCGCGCAGACGCTGTTGGCGGTACATGACCTCGGCGTACAGCGTGGCGTAGTCCAGTTTCAACTGATCGCCCCACAAGGCGATGGCGTTGGTCTTGCGTTCGGCGTGATTGCGCAGGGTCTGTTTGAACCGCTCCATTTCAGGCGACATGGCTGGACTCCTCAAGGGACGTCGGCAACCCCAGGCGATTGAACAGACCGATGTTGCGTAAATGGATGAAACCGGCGCGGATGTTGCCGACATGCACCCATGGCTGACTCTCGTAATAACTGCCCCAGAGGTGACGGTCGTCGCCCAGTCGCGCAGGGTCGGCGGCGCAGAGCGTCACCGGCTTCAAGCCCAGGCGATGAAAACTGTTCACCAGCCCGATGTTGCCGGTGAACGCCACCCATTCCAGCCCGCCCATGGCCAACAGGTAGGTGATGGCGATGATGCTCAGGCGCGCACTGCCGGTATCGCTGGCAGCGAGGTTCCCGACCTCGACAATACCGGCCCGGTCCACGGGTTGACCGGCAGCGTCGCTGATCAGCGGATCGATCGCCTCGTCCAGGTAACGCTCCAGAAACAGCGGTTCGGCACTGGCCAGTCGTACGCCGGCCACCGCACACAGCGTGCCTGACGCATCGCTCATGCCGAACAGCTGTGGCATGAATTGGCGGATGTCGGCGCCGTGGGTCTTTCGAAAACGCTGCTGGATAAAAGCTTCGAAGACCGGACGCTGGGGATCGTCCGGCAAGGCTCTGGCCAGACTCATCTGCGGGGTTTCGGCTTGGCCGAAGTGCAGGGGCAGAGGGATGTTCCAGTCGAAATCGGGCATGGGCAAGAACGCCTCCCTGAGTAAGTTTGGGAGGAGTATCAAAGGCAATTCTTAACGGAGTCTGAAGGTGGCCTTCAGATTGCCTTAAGACTGGGCGGGCAGGGTGGCGCCGGTCGGTTCGACGAAACCGGATCCAGGCTGTACGAAATGAGTCGGCAGCCGCCACCGATCTTCACGAGGCCCTGTATGACCCGAGATTCAGCAGTACACCGGTATGGAAAACTCTCGATCACCTTGCACTGGCTGATGCTGGCGCTGTTCGTCGGCGTTTACGGTTGCATCGAGATCAAAGGATTGTTGCCCCGTGGGCATGCCTTGAAGGGCCTGTTTCTGGGGCTGCACGGCATATTCGGGTTGAGCATTTTTGTGCTGGTCTGGGTTCGCTTGCTCGGGCGCCTCACGCCCCGACCACCGATTACCCCGGCCCCACCCACCTGGCAGACGGGCGTCTCGCACCTCATGCACCTGGCGCTTTATGGGCTGATGATCGCTACGCCGCTATTGGCCTGGTTGATGCTGGCCGCCGGGGGCAAGCCGATGCCGTATTTCGGCTTTTTCCTGCCGGCGCCGATTGCGGTTGATCCCGATCTGGCCAAGCAACTCAAGCATTGGCACGAATTGCTCGGTAGCACTGGCTATTGGTTGATTGGTATGCATGCAGCGGCGGGGTTGTTCCATCACTACTGGGTCCGCGACAACACGCTCACGCGCATGCTGCCGGGCGGCTCTGGTGTGGGCATCAATGAGCGTCAGCGATAATTCGGAATTGGGTGCTGGCCAAGCGTTCGCCATTTACCAGAATGTGCACCGCGTGCTGGCCGGCATAGTGCCTGCGGGTGGTCAGTTCCTTGATGTGCTGACTGCGGCTAATGGCTTCGCTGGCATTGTCGGACAGCGTGAGGGCTTTAAGTTTGAACACCTTTGCCGAGGTGCTGCCGTTGGCTTTGACATAATCGATAGCGTAATCGATCACCAATCGCTGACTGTCCGGGACCGTGGACTTCACTCTGAAAGACAAAGTGATTTTCTCCCCCAGTCGAATCACCGCCGGCTCAACCTTCACGTCAATGATTTCAACTTCGGGCTTGCCACCCGCGCCAATGATTGCCAGCGCCCGCTTGTTACCTTGTTTGATCAAACTGCGCAGAGCGTGTATGGCGATCCACGCCGTATGCTTGTTGTCCAGCGACCAACCCTCGATCAGCGCCAGCACCCACTCGGGATGATCCTTGGTGATGTCGTTGAGGTGGTTGGCCACGGATTTGCGCACGTAGAGGCTGTCGTCGGCCTTGAGGTTGTCGAGGATCGCAACCGCCAGTGTCGGGTCGGCCTGGACCTGTTCCAGGCGGAACGACCATGGCAGGCGCGGTCGGCTGCCTTCGCTCGCCAGGCGCCGGACGTGTTCGTTTTCATCCAGCGACCAGTCGTGCATCAGCGCCAACGAGCGTTCGATATCACTGCGCAAAAAATGCCGGATGGCAAACTCCGAGGAGCCGAAGGAAGTGAAATATTTGAGCGAATTCATCGACAGATCGAACGTGTGAGCGCCGTAGGTCGCGACGTAGTGCGGCAAAAACATACTGACGAAGGCGCTGTTGAGGCGCGGGGCGAGGGCGCGCAGGACGTCCAGGGATTCTTCAAAATCGAGTGGCAACACCGCGTGCAGACATTCACTGACGCGGGCCATGCGTTGCATGACTGACAATTTCGCCAGACCGGTTTTGGCCAGTTTCAGGAAAGCTTTGGCATCGAAGCCGGGGTAGACCGCAGTCATCTCCGTGGCGATGTGCGCGAGGCGTTCGGCGTTGAAGATTTCCTTCAGGGCGGGGGAGGTCTGGTCAGCCATTGTGGGTTCCTTGGTCGTTGTTATTTATCCCATGCACCGCGTCATCGTTCATCGCGAGCAGGCTCGCTCCCACAGTGATCGAGTCAGCCACAAGATTTTCGGCTGACATAGATCCCCTGTGGGAGCGAGCCTGCTCGCGATGGGGACATCAGATTCACCTCAAGCCTTACCCGCTTCCTCCTCCAACTGATCCGACTCAAACAGTTTTGCCAGTTCCGCCCGTGCTTCCTGCGCGGTCTGCATCACCTTGGCCGCATCGTCGTACACCGCATGCTGGGCTTCCAGCACCTGTTCATCGTGATGGGTAAAGCGCTTGATCCGCGCATCCGCCTGGGCCTGGGTCAACCCTAGTCCAACCAGGGTCCGCCGGGTCATTTCCAGGCTGGAGTAATAGGTTTCCCGTACCGCCTGAGCCCCGACATCCACCAACCGGTGTACATGCTGACGGTTACGGGCGCGGGCGATGATTTTGATGTGCGGATAAAGCTTGTGTACCACCTCGGCCGTCTTGATGTTGGTGTCCGGATCATCGGTGGCGATCACGAAAAACTCCGCTTGCTCGACCTTGGCCGCGCTGAGGATTTCCGGGCGCATCGGATCACCGTAGAACACCGGCACGCCGCCGAAGCTGCGGGACAGTTCAATGGTTTCCACCGACGTGTCGAGGGCGACGAACTTGATGTTCTGCGCCCGCAGAATCCGCGCCACGATCTGCCCCATACGGCCCATGCCGGCGATGACTACGCGAGGTGTGTCGGTGTCGATTTCGCGGAATTTCTCCGGCACCTCCACCGGTTGAACCTTGGGTTTGACCAGTCGTGCGCAGGCCAGCAACAACAGCGGTGTCAGCGCCATCGACAGGGTGATGGTCAGCACCAGCAAGTCGTACAGGCGCGGCTCGAACAAGCCCTGATCCCGGCCGATCTTGAACACCACAAAGGCAAACTCACCACCGGCCGCCAGCACGATGCCCAAGCGAATCGCATTGACCTTGCCCAGGCCCCCGGCCAATCGACCGACCACAAACAGCAACGGCAGCTTGATCGCGATCAGCAGCACCGTCAGCCCCAGCACCACAATCGGCGCACTGAGCAACAAACTCAGATTGGCGCCCATGCCGACGCTGATGAAAAACAGCCCCAGCAGCAGGCCCTTGAACGGCTCGATCTGCGCTTCCAGTTCGTGGCGATATTCGGAATCCGCCAGCAGCAAACCGGCGAGGAACGCGCCAAGTGCCATGGACACACCGACCAGGTCCATCAGCCACGCCGTACCAATCACCACCAGCAACGCAGTGGCGGTGGACACCTCCGGCAAGCCGGTCTTGGCCACCACGCGAAAAACCGGTCGCAGCAAATACCGCCCGCCAATCACCACCACCGCGATACTGCCCAGCACCCGCAAACCATGGTTCAGATCATCGGCGGCGCTGCTGGTGTGATCACCGCCGGCCAGCAGTGGCACCATCGCGATCAGCGGGATCGCGGCGATGTCCTGGAACAGCAAAATCGCGAACGCCAACCGCCCATGGGGGCTGGTCAGTTCCTTGCGCTCGGCCAGGCTTTGCAAACCAAATGCAGTAGACGACAACGCCAGGCCAAGGCCCAACACGATGGCGCTGTTCAGGGATTGGCCGAACACGAACAACGCCAGCACACCAATCACCGACCCGGTCAGCAGCACCTGCGCCAGGCCCACGCCAAACACCGATTTGCGCATCACCCACAAGCGTCGCGGCGACAGCTCAAGGCCGATGATGAACAGCAACAACACCACCCCGAGTTCGGAGATATGGCTGACGCTTTGCGGATTACCGATCAAGCCAAGCACCGACGGCCCGATGATCACCCCGGCAAACAGATAACCCAGGACCGCCCCCAGTTGCAGGCGCTTGGCCAAAGGGACGGTGAGCACCGCCGCGAATAAAAAGACGACAGCGGCTTGCAACAGATTGCCTTCGTGGGGCATGGCGAAACTCCATTAACTCGGTGCGACGGGGGCGCATAGGATAAAGGCTGACACTGGATGCGTCAGCCATGAACGAAAACGTTATGCGCCGACACACATCGCGAGCAGGCGACAAAGATGTCGTTACATTTGGCATCAATTAGTTACATTAATAGGATAAGCTGATCAATCCGTTTCGTTCCCGAGTGCGCACCATGACCATCAACTTCGACCTTAACGATCTGCAAGCCTTCCGCGCCGTGGTGGAGCAGGGCAGCTTTCGAAAGGCCGCGGACACGGTGCGTATTTCCCAACCGGCCCTTAGCCGGCGGATCGAAAAGCTCGAAGACGCTCTGGGCGTGAAATTGTTCGAGCGCACCACTCGACGGGTCAGTCTGACTCAGGCCGGACGCGGTTTCTTGCCCAGCGTTGAGCGCTTGCTGGATGACCTGGACGTTGCGCTTTTAGGCATCAGTGAAGTCGCTTCGAGCCGGCTCGGCCACGTGACCGTCGCGTGTGTACCGTCTGCGGCGTACTACTTCATGCCGCGTGTGATCGCCCACTACCACCGGCAATTTCCGCGGATCAAGGTCAAGGTGCTCGATTCCAGTGCCCACGAGGTATTGAGCGCCGTCGTCAACGGTGAAGCGGATTTCGGTCTGAGTTTCATGGGGGTTCTGGAGGTCGAAGTCGAGTTCGAGCAGTTGGTGCAGGAAGGTTACGTGGTGGCGTGCAGACGAGATCATCCCCTGGCGGGACGCAGCAGCGTGACGTGGGATGAGTTTTATCAGCAGGATTACATCTCGCTGGACAAGACTTCGGGCAATCGATTTCTGCTGGATCAAGCGCTGGCTGGCGTGGTGCCCAAGCGGCCGAGCATCTGCGAAACCCGTCATGTGACGACCATGATCGGTCTGGTAGAAGCCGGGTTGGGCGTGGCAGCGGTGCCGTTGATGGCGATGCCGGCTGCGGACCATCCGATTCTGACGCGGGTACCGCTGACCGATCCGCAGGTGATGCGCAGTGTTGGTTTGATCAAGCGCCGGGGTCGTACGTTAACCCCGGCGGCATTGGCGTTGGAGCGCCTGGTGGTGGAAATGAAAGTCCAGCAACCCTCGGTCAGTGGCTGACCGAGTCCAGCCCCGTTGCTTTTACATCCGGCTGAGCTGCGGTGGAGGCCAGGTATTCAAGCAGCGCCTTGGCCTCGGTCGGGTGTTGCGCATTGACCGGAATGCCGGCGGCGAAACGGGTGACCGATTGCACCGATTCTGGAATTTTCGCCACAAAGCTCACTCCCGGCACCGGCAGCAATTCGCTGACCTGCTGGAAGCCCAGTTGATAGTCACCGGTGGCAACAACCGAGCCCACCGGGATTTTCGAGATCATTTTTGACTTGGGTTTGAGCTGGTTTTCGATGCCCAGGCGCTTGAACAGTTGCTGTTCGATGTACACACCGCTGGCACTGTCGGAATAGGCGACTGATTTGGCATCGAGCAAGGCTTTTTTCAATCCATCCTCCGAGCTGATATCCGGCTTCGGCGCACCTTCACGCACTGCCAGACCAATTCGCGAATCCGCCAGTTCGACCCGTGAAGCGGGATCGATTTTGCCTTGCTTGATCAGGTCGTCGAGGGCATAACCGACCATGATGACCACGTCGGCTTGTTCACCACGGGCCAGACGATTGGGAATGGCTTCCGGGGCTTTTCCCATGGATGGGCCGAGGGCGGTGTCCAGGGTGTTGCCGGTAGACTCGACAAATTTCGGGCCGAGGATCTTGTAGGCTGCGGTGAAACCACCGGAAGTCATCACACGGATTTCTTCGGCCTGGGCGACTGCACTCAAACCGAGGCTGATCACCAGGGCCAGGGCGGTGAAGTTGAAAAATTTTTTCATCGAATGGCTCTCGCAGTTAGAGGTCGGGGTTTACGACACGGCCGGTTGCAGGCGGCCAGAGGCACGGCGATAGAGAAACAGCGTTGCGCACAAGGCACAGAGTGCGGCGAAACTCATCCAGTACCCGGGTGCAGCCTTGTCGCCGGTGTACTGGATCAGGAAGGTCGATATCGCCGGTGTGAAACCGCCAAACACCGCCGTCGCCAGGCTATAAGCCAAAGAGAAACCTGCAACCCGAACCTCGACCGGCATGATTTCCGTGAGCGCGGCGATCATCGCGCCGTTGTACAAGCCATAAATGAACGACAGCCACAGCAGCACCAACAGCATGTTGATGAAACTCGGTGCTTGCACCAGATAGGTCAGCGCAGGGTAGGCGGTGGCCAACGTCAGCAACGCCATGGCGATCAGTACCGGGCGACGACCGATGCGATCCGACAGTGCGCCGCCAATCGGCAGCCAGAAAAAGTTCGAAACCCCCACCAGCAAGGTCACCAACAGCGCATCGGAGGTACTCAGGTGCAGCACGGTTTTGCCGAAGGTCGGCGCGTACACGGTGATCAGATAGAACGCGGTAGTGGTCAGGGCGACCATCATCATTCCGGCGAACACGATGACCCAGTTCTGCGCCAGGGTGCGGAACACCTCGGCCATGCCAGGCCGATGTTTACGAGCGGCAAACTCTTCGGTTTCTTCCAGGTTACGGCGCAGGAAGAAGATGAATGGCACGATCATGCAGCCGACGAAAAACGGAATCCGCCAGCCCCAATCGGCAATCATCGTCGGCGCCATCCATTGGTTCAGACCATAGCCCAAAGCCGCCGCGATGATGATCGCCACCTGCTGGCTCGCTGATTGCCAACTGGTGAAGAAGCCTTTGTTGCCGGGAGTGGCGATCTCCGCGAGGTACACCGATACACCGCCCATTTCCGCACCGGCCGAGAAGCCTTGCAGCAATCGGCCGATCAGCACGATGGCCGGAGCGAACAGCCCGATGGTGTCGTAACCGGGCACCAGCACAATCAGAATCGTACCGCTGGCCATGATCGACAGGGTGACGATCAACCCCTTGCGTCGCCCCACATCATCGATGTAAGCGCCCAGCACCACGGCGCCCAACGGGCGCATCAGGAAGCCTGCGCCAAACACCGCGAAGGTCATCATCAGGGACGCGAACTCGCTGCTGGCGGGGAAAAACACGGCAGCGATCTGCGTGGCATAAAAGCCGAAAAGGAAGAAATCGAATTGTTCGAGGAAGTTGCCCGAGGTCACCCGGAAAATCGAACTGGCCCGGGAGCGACCGGAATGGATTGATGCTGTCATTGACGTGTACTCCACCGCTTTTATGACGTGCACTGCCTGGACGCGGTGCACGGTTCTTATTAGGGCGGATAGTGGAGCAGGGCCATCGATATGTTAATTGCATAGTTGGCATGCATTGATGCGTTGAGCGGATCAATGCATGCGTAAGCATCGAGGTGGTGGGTATCTTAGATCACGGCCACTGCCGGAGACAGGCCGAAACGGTTGCCAACAGCCTGTATTTCTGGGAAAACGGCGCCCATGAAGCTTGTTCGGGCAAGCGCACACTAGAGTGAATGTAATGAATGATGAATTGCAGGTAATCGACCTTGAAGTGGGCGACGGCAAAGCGGCTGTCAAAGGCGCGCTGATCACCACCCAATATCGGGGTTGGCTGGAAGATGGCACTGAATTCGATTCTTCCTACAGTCGGGGTAAACCGTTTCAGTGCGTGATTGGCACGGGGCGGGTGATCAAGGGCTGGGATCAAGGGCTGGGATCAAGGGATCATGGGCATGCAGGTTGGCGGTAAACGCAAGCTGCTGGTGCCGGCGCATCTGGCTTATGGCGAGCGAACGATGGGCGCGATTACACCGAATTCGAATCTGATTTTCGAGATTGAATTGCTGGAAGTGCTGACGCGTGATGATTGATGGCTGTGTGAGTTGAAACGACAAACCCCGCCATTTCTTCTTACAGAGATGGCGGGTTTTTGGCTTTTTTGTGGCGAGAGGGGCTTGTCTTGATGACTGTCCGTTTAGTGTTGGCGGCCCCAAAAGATCGCAGCCTGCGGCAGCTCCTACGGATTTGTGTACGGCTTCGATTCCATGGGTGTACCCGGTCGGCGTAGGAGCTGCCGAAGGCTGCGATCTTGGCGATCCCAAGTGTCCTTTTGCTAAACGGTAAGTCAGGTGTATGCCTCAATATCATCAAGGGTGTCCGCCACAGTCCCTTCCAGTGAGGGGAATCTTTCCTTCACCTTTTCAAGAGCCGGGCGTACAGCACCCAAGTCCAGACCACCCTGTCTGCGGGCTATGTGACCGAGCGCGGTGATGGCAGCTGCTGCAACCGATTCGGATTCACCCTCGAGATACTTCAGGCAGGTGTTCTGAGCCCAAACCCTGTCTTGCTCATTCAGCCCGATAGAAATCAATGCGGCGGCAACGTTGGTTTCTAAGTCGCTCGCTAGAAGTCTCGTCGCTTCCTCGTGGCTCATTGTTGGATCTTGGTAGAGGAGGCTCACTTTGTAACTCCATTCTGTGGCTGGTTCACGGTCAGTTCACCCGCGATGTAGCCTATTGCGCAAGTCAAAAGTAATGCGTTGTTTGTCAGGCCGCCTTCGCGAGCAAGCCCGCTCCCACAGGGGATTTGTGTCGATCACAAATGTTGTGAACATCGACGATCAAGTGTGGGAGCGGGCTTGCTCGCGAAGAACGATGACGCGGTCTGTCAGGTATTCGGCAGGTCGGTGAACAAAGGAATCCGCCCATTCAGGGAAGGGCGATAGTGCCAGGCCAAACGGTCCAAAGCAGGTTTCATCGCCAGGATCTCAGTCAGCGTGGCGCTGGCAATGCTCATGGCTAACACCTGCCCCGGACATTGATGACGCCCCGCGCCGAAAGTGAAACTGCGACGGTTCGGGCGATCGGGCAAAAACGCATCGGGATCCTCATTAAGCTGCGGATCGCGATTGGCTGAGGCCAGCAGCACCAGAATAACGTCGCCGGGGTTCAGGTTTATGCCGTCGATTTCACACGGCTCGGCGACGAAACGGCGGGTGTTTTGCACCGATGGGTCGAAGCGCTGGACTTCAGCGATCAAGTCATCAACTTGAGCCGAATCCAGCTGTGGGTTTCGGATTAACGCTAATAGCGCATTACCGATCAGCCCGGCAGTGGCTTCATGGGTCTGGGAGAAAAGGCCGATCAAATTGGCGATCAAGATTTCAGAATCGGTCGATGTTGCCGCGAAGCGCTGCCGGATACCGGCGAGCAGGGCACTTCGGTTGCTCGGGTCGTCCAGAAGCCCGATGAAATAACCCTTCAGTTGTTCCGCCGCGACATGGGCGGTGTCCAGCTGCGCTTGGTCGCTGAGGGGCGACAGGCAGGCGACGAAGTCGGCGGTCAGCTCGCTGATGGCCCGGCCCTGAGCTGGAGAAAACCCCAGCAACGCCGCCACTACGCAGACCGGCCCGCGAAACATCGCCGCGTACAACCCGTCGGCGCCCGGGGTAATCAACCGAGCGCCGACCAACGCATTGACCTCGTTCACGTCAATCAACGCCAGCCCCGGCTCAATCGCCGCCCTCGGGCAACGCTGCCGTGCGCCCTCGTTCATCCGCATCAACTGACCGAACACCTTGCCGGCCATGCCTTGAGCAATGCCCTTGGGCACCGGTTCATGGGGAGGCCGCACATGACAATCCGGATGCGCCAGCACGGCCGCGACGGATCGCGCGCTGCTGGCCACCCACAGTTTCAGTCCTTGATGAAAAGCCAGTCCGCCCTCGGTGCGCAATTGCGCGTAGTAAGGGTAGGGATCGGCGTGAGTCGCAGCGATGATCGGGTCCATGGGTCGCAGCCTTATCGGTGGTTGAAAAGTGTTGCTACTATCTCCAGTCCGAAAGGGCCTTGATTCGTCCAGGAGCGAAATATGAACGTAGAACAACACGACATTGGCGTCTCTCAAGTGGCGGCAGCGATTGCCGAACCGGCCCGGACGAAAATCCTCTGTTCGCTGATGGACGGCCACGCCCGCACCAGCACCGAACTGGCGGCGGTTGCCGAAGTCAGCGCCTCGACCGCAAGTGCTCATCTGGCCAAGCTCAAGGAGCTGGCGCTGGTGCGTTTGCACATTCAGGGCCGTCACCGCTATTACAGCCTCGCGGACAAGCGCGTGGCCCAGGCCCTGGAAGCGCTGATGGTAATCGGCCAGAACGCGGCGCCGACGTTCAATCCGCGCACCCCCGACCGCCTGCAATTCGCCCGCACTTGCTACGACCACATGGCCGGTACGTTGGCGGTGTTGCTGCATGACCGGATGATCGAAGCGGGGTGGTTGCTGGAAACCGATGAGCAGGCTTATCGACTGAGCGACAGCGGTGAAGCGTTGTTCGAAGGGTTGGGGATCGACGTCAAAGACCTCGGCACCTTGCGCCGCCGCTTCGCCTGCCCGTGTCTGGACTGGAGCATGCGTCGGCCGCATTTGGGCGGCGCCTTGGGCGCGGCATTGCTGCAAACGGCGATCAAACGCAAATGGGTGACGCAGGATCTGGACAGCCGGGCGCTGGCGTTGACGGCGGTGGGGCGCAAGGAACTCAGTAGCCGGTTCGCCGTTGAGCTGCCGGTTCAGGCGACAACAGCACAACCCGCGGCCACTGAGAGCAGGCGCCGCGCGATTGCCAGTCCTGTGGCTTAGCGACTCGACGAGGCCATGAGCACGCCAAAGCCGGCGAAGGTCACGCCCGAGACTTTCGCCGCCAGCCAGGAACCCTTCGGGCTCGACAACCAGCCTTTGGCGGCATTGGCGAGCAAGGCATAGCTGCCATGCACCAGAATCACCAATACGCCGTAGGAAGCGACCAGTTTGATGAACTGGGTGTAGAAGTGCGCCGAGGTATCGATGAATTGCGGAAACACCGCCAGAAAGAAAAACACCGCCTTGGGGTTCAAAAGCTGCATCGAAGCCGCTTCAAGGAAGCGATAGCCAGGGCTTGAGGGGCGCGTTTCAAGCAGCGTACTGAAACGATCCGAGCGCCAGCTTTTGTAACCCAGGTACAACAAATAGGCGGCCCCTGCGTATTTCAACGCGGTAAAGGCGTTTGCGGAGGTGCTGAGTATCAGACCCACACTGGTGGCACTGATGGCGGCGACAACGAACGCCCCCGACGCGATCCCCAGAATGCCCGGCACTGCGCCCGTCCAGCCGTGACGCACTGCGTTGGACAGGGTCAGGACCACGCCAGGCCCCGGGCTCAAAATGGTCAGGGTGGCGAAAAGTATAAAGAGTCCATAGCTGTTCATGTCGTGCTCCGTCAGGTGGCGCTGGCTGCGTGCTGGCAGAGTGGCGTGACGACGAGGGCGTGACAAACGCTTTAATTAAAGCGCATAGGTGACTAAATTAGACGCATGAAAAATCAACTACCGCCGCTTAATGCTGTTCGCGCCTTCGCCATCGCTGCTCGTCATCAGAGCTTCAGGCTGGCGGCCGAAGAGTTGCATGTGAGCCACAGTGCCGTCAGCCGGCACATCAAATTGCTCGAGGAATACCTGGGCGTGCTGCTGTTCGAGCGGCGCATCCGGCAATCGGTGCTGACGCCGGCCGGCCAGCGCTTTTATGAGCAAGTCAGCGCCGGGCTGGCGCAGATAGCCAACGCCGCCGCTGCGCTCAAGCAACATGCCTCGCTGCCTACCGTGAAGATCAATGTCCGTCCGTCCTTTGCCGTGCTTTGGCTGACGCCCAGGCTGGGGGATTTCATTGCGCAGCACCCGGACATCAAGCCGCAGGTGATCACGCAAACCCAGGCGCCCGATCAGGCACGCGACGGGTTCGATATCGTCATTCGCCGTGGTCGTGACGATTGGGCGCCGGAGATTGAGGCGCGAGCGCTGTTCGAAGACGAACTCTTACTGGTCGCGGCGCCATCGCTGATCGAGCGCCTGCCACTTGAAGACCTCACTTCGCTGAGCCGGCACACGTTACTGACCGCCAAGGCACGTCGTGAAGACTGGCACCATTGGGCGATGCACTTTGGTCAAAGTCTGTCAGCTACTCAGGTCACCCGGCAGTTTGATCACATGCACATGGTGCTTCAGGCTGCCGTGGAGGGACAGGGCATAGCCTTGTGCCCGACCTCTTTGCTGGGCACCCATCTTTTGAGCGGAGACCTGACCTGCCCGTTGCCCGAGTTGCGTATGCCGTTGCCGCGTTATTACTACGGTGTTGCGCCGGACGTGACGGCGCAGACACGGGTGTTTGTGGAGTGGTTGTTTGCCCGGATTGCTCAGGATGAGCAGCGTTGGAAAACACCTCGTGCTGTGACCGCTACGCTCTGAAAACCCAGACAATCTCCACCACGCGGACTGCCAAGATCAGGTAAATCAGAAACAAGATAATCTGAAATGCCGTGTGATACGGCAACTTGGACAGCCGGCGCAGACCGTCACTGACACTCAGCAACATCAGCATCGCTGACACCAAAATCAGCCCCCAACCCGCCAGATTCGAAGCGAGCAACCCCATGAACAGGTGATGCTCGCGATCCAGTACGTTGGTGCCTGCAGCGAACAGAAGGGCGCACACCAGCAGGTTTTTGATGTTGTCGAACACTTGCGTGGTGAAATCGGTGTCCAGCAAGGCCAGATACTTTCGCCAGAGTTTTCCCATGGTTTTAGTGGCACCTGTTGATGGCTGTTGCACGTGGCAAGTCTAGTGACGTTTCCACGAAACGCAGACGAAAAAAAGCCCGGCCTTCAATGTGATGGCCGGGCTTTTGTGTTCAAACGGGCAGTCGCGTCAAATCAAACTTTGACGATCCAGCCCGCTGGCGCTTCGACGTCGCCGGTCTGTACACCGGTCAGCTCTTTGTAGAGCTTCTGGGTGACCGGGCCGACTTCGGTTTCGCTATGGAACACGTGCAGCTTGTCGTTGTAGCTGATACCGCCGATCGGGGTGATCACGGCGGCAGTACCGCAAGCACCGGCTTCCTTGAAGTCGGACAGCTTGTCGATGAACACGTCACCTTCGATCACTTCCAGGCCCAGACGGGTTTTGGCCAGCTCGATCAACGACAGACGAGTGATGCCCGGCAACACCGAAGGGGAATTCGGGGTGACGAACTTGTTGTCGTGGGTGATCCCGAAGAAGTTGGCCGAGCCGACTTCTTCGATTTTGGTGTGCGTCAGCGGGTCCAGGTAGATGCAGTCGGCGAAATGCGCCTTCTTGGCCTGGGAGCCCGGCATCAGGCTGGCGGCGTAGTTGCCACCGACCTTGGCCGCGCCGGTGCCTTGTGGGGCAGCACGGTCGTAGCTGGAGATGAGGAAGTTGTGCGGGGTCAAACCGCCCTTGAAGTAGGCGCCGACCGGGATGCAGAAGATCGAGAAGATGAACTCGGGCGCGGTACGCACGCCGATGTTGTCACCCACGCCGATCACGAACGGGCGCAGGTACAGCGCGCCGCCGGTGCCGTAAGGCGGGATGAAACGCTCGTTGGCGCGCACCACTTCCTTGCACGCTTCGACGAACTGCTCGGTAGACACCTGCGGCATCAGCAGGCGCGCGCAGCTGCGTTGCATGCGTGCGGCGTTCTGGTCCGGGCGGAACAGGTTGATCGAACCGTCCTTGCAGCGGTAGGCCTTCAGGCCTTCGAAGCACTGCTGGCCATAGTGAAGGGCAGTGGAGCCTTCGCTGATGTGCAGCACGTTGTCTTCGGTCAGGGTGCCTTTGTCCCACTCGCCATTACGCCAGTGCGACAGATATCGCTTGTCTGTCTTGATGTAGTCAAAACCCAGCTTGTCCCAATTGATGCTTTCGTTACCCATGACACCCTCTATCACTTAACAACCGCCGAAACGGTTCAAGGCTTCTGACATTTTTCTGGATGGGGACAACAATACTTCATTCCGGGCCCATTTCGCAGCCCGGACTATCGGCTCGCTCATTAAATTTGCTGCCGATTATTCATTGTTCGAAACCCTGTGGCGAGGGAGCTTGCTCCCGCTCGGCTGCGAAGCAGTCGTAAATCCAGACAACGCGGTGTGCCTGAAAGTCAGCAAGGGGCCGCTTCGCAGCCCAGCGGGAGCAAGCTCCCTCGCCACAGTTGATCGCGTTTACAGGTGCAACGCATGCCCCAAAGCACGCAACGCCGCTTCCTGCACCGCCTCACCGAGCGTCGGATGCGCGTGGATGGTGCCGGCGATGTCTTCCAGTCGGGCGCCCATTTCCAGGCTTTGACCGAACGCCGTCGACAACTCCGACACGCCCACACCCACCGCCTGCCAACCAACAATCACATGATTGTCACGGCGCGCCACGACCCGCACAAAGCCGCTTTTCGACTCCAGCGTCATCGCCCGGCCATTGGCGGCGAACGGGAAACTCGAAACGATGCAGTCCAGTCCCGCAGCCTTGGCCTCGTCCGGTGTCTTGCCGACCACCACCAGTTCCGGGTCGGTGAAGCACACGGCGGCGATGGCGGTCGGGTTGAATTCGCGGTGTTTACCGCTGATCAGCTCGGCAACCATTTCACCCTGAGCCATGGCCCGGTGGGCGAGCATCGGTTCGCCGCTCAAGTCGCCGATGGCGTAGACATTGCGCATGCTGGTCTGGCAACGGTTGTCGATCTTGATCGCCGAACCGCTCATCTCCAGATTCAAGGCTTCGAGATTCCAGCCCTGAGTGTTGGGTTTGCGACCGACGGCCACCAGCACCTGATCGGTTGCAAGATTCAGGATGTCGCCGTTAGGGTCACGAACTTGTAGAGTATTTCTTTGTGAATCAAAGCCTTCGACGCTGTGTTTCAAGTAAAGCTTCACGTCGAGTTGCTTAAGCGCTTCGTGTACGGGATGGGTCAGTTCGGCATCGTAGGCCGGCAGGATACGATCCTGCGCCTCGACCACACTGACCTCGGCGCCGAGTTTGCGATAGGCAATCCCCAGCTCCAGACCGATGTAACCGCCACCGACCACGACCAGCCGTTTCGGCACGCTTTTCGGCGCCAGGGCTTCGGTGGAGGAGATGATCGGCCCGCCAATCGGCAGCATTGGCAGGTTCACGCTTTTCGAACCGGTGGCCAGCACCAGGTGCTCGCACTGAATGCGCGTGTCGCCGACATCGACGGTTTTGCCATCGATCACTTTGGCCCAGCCTTGAATGACCTGGACCTTGTGCTTCTTCAACAGCGCCGAGACGCCGGTGGTCAGACGATCAACGATACCGTCCTTCCACTCGACGCTCTTGCCGATGTCCAGGGTCGGTGTCGACACGCTGATGCCCAGCGCCGAGTATTGGCTGTGGTGTTGCGTCTGATGGAACTGTTCGGCGACGTGAATCAATGCCTTCGATGGAATGCAGCCGATGTTCAGGCAGGTGCCGCCCAACGATTCGCCTTCCACCAGAATGGTCGAAATGCCCAGCTGACCGGCACGGATCGCCGTCACATAGCCGCCAGGGCCGCCGCCGATGATCAGCAGCGTGGTGTTCAAAGTTTGCATGCCTGCTCCACTAATAATTAGTCCACAAACAGGGTGGCGGGTTGTTCGAGCAAGCCACGAACGGCCTGGATGAATTGCGCCGCGTCCATGCCATCGACCACGCGGTGATCGAAGGAGCTGGAGAGGTTCATCATCTTGCGAATCACGATCTGGCCTTTGACGACCATCGGCCGTTCGACGATTTTGTTCACGCCGACGATTGCCACTTCCGGCAGGTTCAGCACCGGGGTGCTGACGATGCCGCCCAGGGCGCCGAGGCTAGTCAGGGTGATGGTCGAACCGGACAGCTCATCGCGGCTGGCCTTGCCAGTGCGCGCGGCGGTGGCCAAACGGGAGATTTCCGCGGCGCTGTCCCACAGGCTGCGAGTTTCGGCATGACGCACAACCGGCACCATCAAACCGATGTCGGCTTGGGTGGCGACGCCCACATGCACCGCGCCGAGGCGGGTGATGACTTGCGCTTCGTCGTCGTAGCGGGCGTTGATCTGCGGAAAGTCGCGCAGAGCCACAACCAGCGCGCGGACCAGGAACGGTAGCAAGGTCAGCTTGCCGCGGGTCGCGCCGTGTTTTTCGTTCAGGTGTGCGCGCAGTTCTTCCACGGCAGTGACGTCGATTTCTTCGACGTAGCTGAAGTGGGCAGCACGCTGGGTGGCGTCTTGCATGCGCTGGGCGATCTTGCGGCGCATGCCGATCACCGGGATTTGCTCTTCGTCGTTGCGCTGGGCGTACGCGGCGGTGGCGGTCGATGCATTCGACTGACCCTGAGCCAGCCAGGCTTCGAGGTCTTCGTGCAGCACCCGACCGGCAGGGCCGCTGCCACGCACCAGACGCAATTGAATGCCGAGGTCCAGGGCATGTTTGCGCACGGCCGGGGAGGCCAGCGGGCGTTCATCGGCCTCGCGAGCAACCATCGGGCCTTGGCACGCGGCGGCCGGGCGAGGCGCCGCAACCGGTTTGCTTTCAACAACGGCTTCAACTTTCGGCGCTGCAACGGGTGCTTCTTTAACCGCTACTGGCTGGGCCGACTCTTTAACGTTGCCCGTGCCTTCAACTTCAATGCTGATCAAGATGCTGCCAACCGCCATGACTTCGCCAGGCTGTCCGCCCAGCGAAATCACCTTGCCATGCACCGGGGATGGAATGTCGACCATCGCCTTGTCGGTCATGACATCGGCCAGCACCTGATCCTCGACGACCATGTCGCCAACCTTGACGTGCCACTGAGACAGTTCAACTTCTGCAATGCCTTCGCCAATGTCCGGCATTTTAATAACGTGCGTGCCCATTCAGACCTCCATAACCCGATGCAAAGCCGCGCCCACTCGGGACGGACCAGGGAAATACGCCCACTCTTGCGCATGCGGGTAGGGGGTGTCCCAACCGGTGACGCGTTCGATCGGCGCTTCCAGGTAGTGGAAGCAATGCTCTTGCACCAAGGCGACCAGTTCGGCGCCGAAACCGCAGGTGCGGGTCGCTTCGTGAACAATCACGCAACGGCCGGTTTTCTTCACCGACTTGACGATGGTGTCCAGGTCCAGCGGCCACAGGCTGCGCAGGTCGATGACTTCGGCGTCGATACCGGTTTCTTCAGCCGCCACTTGCGACACATAAACCGTGGTGCCGTAGGTCAGGATGGTCACGTCTTTGCCCGGACGAGCGATGGCGGCGACGTCCAGCGGCACGGTGTAGTAACCGTCCGGTACTTGCGCGGCGGGGTGTTTCGACCATGGCGTTACCGGACGGTCGTGGTGACCATCGAACGGGCCGTTGTACAGACGTTTTGGTTCGAGGAAGATCACCGGGTCATCGTTTTCGATGGAGGCGATCAGCAAGCCTTTGGCGTCGTAAGGGTTGGACGGCATGACCGTGCGCAAACCGCAAACCTGGGTGAACATCGCCTCGATGCTCTGGCTGTGGGTCTGGCCACCATAGATGCCGCCGCCGCATGGCATGCGCAGGGTCATCGGCGCGGTGAACTCACCGGCCGAGCGATAACGCAGGCGTGCCGCTTCGGAAATGATCTGGTCCGACGCCGGGTAGACGTAATCGGCGAACTGGATCTCGGCCACCGGCCGCAAACCGTAAGCGCCCATGCCCACGGCGACGCCGACGATGCCGCTTTCGGAGATCGGCGCATCGAATACCCGGGAGGTGCCGTATTTGTTCTGCAGGCCTTCGGTGCAACGGAACACGCCGCCGAAATAACCGACGTCCTGGCCGAACACCACGACGTTATCGTCACGCTCAAGCATCACATCCATGGCCGAGCGCAGGGCCTGGATCATGGTCATGGTGGTCGTGGTCATGGCGGTTTCCAACTCGATTTTATTGTTGTGATCGTTCATGTCAGATCCCCAACTCTTGACGCTGGCGCTTCAAGTGCTCCGGCATCTCTTTGTAGACGTCTTCGAACATGGTCGCGGCGCTTGGAATCTGGCCGCCGGCGAGGGTGCCGTACTGCTCGGCTTCTTTCTGTGCGGCGATCACTTCGGCTTCCAGTTCGGCGCTGACGGCGACGTGTTCCTCTTCGGACCACTGACCGACTTTGATCAGGTGCTGCTTGAGGCGGGCAATCGGGTCGCCCAACGGGAAGTGGCTCCAGTCGTCGGCAGGACGGTATTTGGACGGATCGTCGGACGTCGAGTGCGGGCCGGCGCGGTAGGTGACCCATTCGATCATGGTCGGGCCGAGGTTGCGGCGCGCGCGTTCGGCGGCCCAGGCAGAGGCGGCGTACACCGCGACAAAATCGTTGCCATCGACCCGCAGGGAGGCGATGCCGCAACCGACGCCGCGACCGGCGAAGGTGGTGGCTTCACCGCCGGCAATCGCCTGGAACGTCGAGATCGCCCACTGGTTGTTGACCACGTTGAGGATCACCGGCGCACGGTAGACGTGGGCGAAGGTGAGGGCGGTATGGAAGTCCGATTCTGCGGTAGCGCCGTCGCCGATCCAGGCCGAGGCGATTTTGGTGTCACCCTTGATCGCCGAGGCCATGCCCCAGCCCACGCCCTGAACGAATTGAGTGGCGAGGTTGCCGGAAATGGTGAAGAAGCCGGCGTCTTTGACCGAGTACATGATCGGCAGCTGACGGCCTTTGAGCGGATCGCGCTCGTTGGACAGCAGTTGGCAGATCAGGTCGACCAGTGGCACTTCGCGGGCCATCAGGATGCTTTGTTGACGGTAGGTGGGGAAGCACATGTCGTCGATGTTCAAGGCCAGGGCCTGGGCGCTGCCGATGGCTTCTTCGCCAAGGCTTTGCATGTAGAACGACATTTTTTTCTGACGCTGGGCGACCACCATGCGGTTGTCGAAAATCCGCGTCTTGAGCATGGCGCGCATGCCTTTACGCAGGATCTCGACTGGCACGCCTTCAGCCCATGGGCCGAGGGCATTGCCCTGGTCGTCGAGCACGCGAATCAGGCCTTTGGCCAGATCAGCCGTGTCCGCCGGTTCAACGTCGATTGGGGGTTTGCGCACCAGGCCTGCGTCAGTCAGATGCAGGTAGGAGAAGTCGGTTTTGCAGCCGGGGCGGCCCGAAGGTTCGGGAACGTGCAGGCGCAGCGGTTCGTACGCTTGGTTCATGGCTTCTACGCTCGATCTTGTGAATTTCTTGTAGTGAGCTGGCAGTCATTCTTCGGTAAAAGAATTCTTGTCCTACAACAATCATAGGCCGGCCCAAGAAGAATATTTCTCTCTGTTTCGTTGCGCTTGCGGTCATTTGAGGATAAAAATTCTGCATAAACATAAAAAGCAGGTGGTTTTGTCTCATGCGCAAACTGGACCGTACCGATATCGGCATTCTCAACAGCCTTCAGGAGAACGCGCGCATCACCAACGCCGACCTCGCGCGCTCGGTGAACCTGTCGCCGACGCCGTGCTTCAACCGGGTCAAGGCGATGGAAGAATTAGGACTGATTCGTGAGCAAGTGACCCTGCTGGATGCCGACCTGCTGGGGCTGCATGTGAATGTGTTCATTCACGTCAGCCTGGAGAAACAGGTGGAGGAGGCGTTGCAGCATTTCGAAGAGGCGATCTCGGATCGCCCGGAAGTGATGGAGTGCTATTTGATGGCCGGCGACCCGGACTACCTGATCCGCGTGCTGGTGCCGACCATTCAGTCGCTGGAACGCTTCATGATGGATTTTCTGACCAAAGTGCCGGGGGTGGCGAACATCCGTTCGAGCTTTGCGCTCAAGCAGGTGAGGTATAAGACGGCGCTGCCGTTGCCGGCGAACGGGTTGACGTTGGCCAATTGAAAATCAAAAGATCGCAGCCTTCGGCAGCTCCTACGGCGGGGGTTGGGTACACCCATTACATTGAGGTTGCATACGATCAATGTAGGAGCTGGCGAAGCCTGCGATCTTTTGATCTGATTTACAGCTTATTAATCGGGATCTTCAGGTAAGTCACGCCATTCTCTTCCGCCGGCGGCAAATTCCCCGCCCGCACATTCACTTGAATCGCTGGCAGCAACAACGTCGGCATGCATAACCCGGCATCGCGCCGGGTACGCATGGCGACGAAGGCGGCCTCATCAATGCCATCGTGAATATGAATGTTGCTTTTGCGCTGCTCACCCACCGTGCTCTGGCATTGCGGAGCGCGGCCCGTGGGCGGGTAATCGTGGCAGACGTAAAGCCGCACGCTGGCGGGAAAAGCCAACAGTTTCTGGATCGAGGCAAACATCTGGTTGGCGTTGCCACCGGGGAAGTCGCAGCGCGCCGTGCCGACATCCGGCATGAACAACGTATCGCCCACCAGAATCACATCGCCGTCGATCAAATAGGCCATGTCCGCCGGGGTATGCCCGGGCACATGCAGGGCCGTGGCCTTGAGGTTGCCGATCCGGAATGACTCGTCCGGCGCGAACAGGTGATCGAACTGTGAACCATCGACGCTAAATCCCGGCTCCAGATTGAACAGCGTCTTGAACACCCCCTGAACCTTGCTGATCGACTCACCAATCGCAATCTTGCCGCCCAGTTCCCGACGCAGATAAGGCGCGGCGGACAGGTGATCGGCATGGGCGTGGGTTTCCAGCAGCCATTGCACCTGCAACTGGTGTTCGCGTACGAAGGCGATGATCTTGTCGGCCTGGACGGTCGCGGTGCGCCCGGCGGCGGGGTCGTAATCCAGCACCGGATCGACAATCGCGCAGTGCCCGCCATCGTGTTCGTAGATCACGTAGCTGTAGGTCTTTGATGCGGGGTCGAGGAAGGCTTCAATCAACGCAGACATGGGGACGAACCTGTGGAAAGGGGCGAGAGCACAGTAACCGGTTGCAACACTTTATGTTTAAACATAATGTCCGCAGCTTAAGTGACGTCGAAGGCATCCTGCAAATGCAATCCAGTCTGACCGAATGTGAAGTCGCCCAGCTCCGGGCCTCGGCCTCCAAGGCTTGCGCGCTGCTCAAAGCCCTGGCCAACGAGGACCGCTTGCTGATTCTCTGCCAATTGACCCAGGGCGAGCGCAACGTCGGCGAGCTGGAGAAAATGACCGGCGTGCGCCAGCCCACACTGTCCCAACAGCTGGGCATCCTGCGCGACGAAGGATTGGTAGTCACCCGTCGTGAAGGCAAGTACATATTCTATGGTTTAGCCAGTCACGAAGTGATTCAGGTGATGAAGACACTGTCCGGCCTGTACTGCGGAGCGGTGCTGAAAAGCTGGGGCTGAACCTGATGCCGGTCAGTTAAGCGCAATCCATGTGGGAGCGGGCTTGCTCGCGAAGGCGGTGGCACAGTCAATAATGATGTCGCCTGACACACCGCTTTCGCGAGCAAGCCCGCTCCCACAGGTTCCGCGACTTAATGAACCTGGCGCCATGCATGCAATAACAAGGAATGAATGATGAACGATCAACACTGGGGCCCATCCATCAGTGCCGACATCGTGGTAATAGGCGGCGGGACCGCCGGCATTGGCCTGGTGGCCAGCCTGCTGAAACGCGATCCGGGCTTGAACATCACTGTTATCGAACCCGATAGCCGGCACTACTACCAACCGGCGTGGACGCTGGTGGGCGGCGGTGCTTACGCGGTGAAAAACACCGCGCGCCCGATGTCCTCAGTGATGCCGCGTCAGGCCACTTGGTTGCAGGCGTCCGTGACTGATATCGCCCCGGACAGCAAACAGCTGACCCTCAACGATGGCCGCACCGTCAGTTACCAGAACCTCGTTGTCTGCCCGGGGTTGTGCCTGGCCTGGGAGAAAATCGAAGGCTTGCAGGACACCCTCGGCCAGAACGGCGTGACTTCCAATTACAGCTATCGGCACGCGGCCTACACTTGGGAACTGGTCCAGGGATTGCGCGGCGGCAAAGCGATCTTCACCCAGCCAGCGATGCCGATCAAATGCGCTGGTGCGCCGCAGAAAGCCTTGTACTTGTCCTGCGATCACTGGCGTAAAACAGGGGTTCTGAACAAATTCGACGTCGAGTTCAATCTGGCCGGCGCAGCGTTGTTCGGCGTGGCGACATTCGTGCCGCCGCTCATGAAGTACATGGAAAAGTACAACGCCCGGCTGGCCTTCAATTCCAATCTGGTCAAGGTTGACGGACCGTCGAAAACCGCGTGGTTCGAGGTCAGGGACGCTGCAGGTGTTGTGACCGTAGAAGAAAAAACCTTCGACCTGCTGCACGTCGTGCCGCCTCAGGTCTCGCCGGATTTCATCCGCCAGAGCCCGTTGGCCGACGCCGCTGGCTGGTGCGAAGTGAACCCGCACAGCCTGCAACACGTACGCTATACAGACGTCTTTGCCTTGGGCGATGTCTGTTCCACCAGCAACGCGAAAACTGCTGCCGCCGCGCGCAAGCAGATCGTGGTGGTGGCGCAAAACCTGCTGGCCCTGCGCAAGCAACAGCCGTTGCCACTCAAGTACGACGGCTACGGTTCCTGCCCGCTGACGGTGGAGAAGGGCAAGGTGATCCTCGCCGAGTTCGGTTACGCCGGTAAATTGCTGCCGACCTTTCCCCTCGACCCGATCGTGCCGCGTCGTTCAGCCTGGTTTCTCAAGGCGACCCTGCTGCCATGGTTCTACTGGAATGGCCTGCTCAAGGGCCGTGAATGGCTGACCCATCTGTCCAAGGTTGACTGAGAGAACTCTATGTTGCTGGCCAGTTTTTTCGGTGTGGTCATGGGCCTGGTGCTCGGTTTGACCGGTGCCGGTGGCGGTATTCTTGCGGTGCCGGCCCTGGTGCTGGGGCTGGGATTGACCATGACCCAAGCGGCGCCCGTCGCCTTGTTCGCGGTGGGCAGTGCGGCGGCGATCGGTGCGATCGACGGTTTGCGCCATGGCCTGGTGCGCTATCGCGCGGCGTTGTTGATTGCACTGCTGGGCGCGGTGTTTTCGCCGGTGGGCATCTACTTCGCCCATCAGTTGCCGGAAAAGATCCTGATGATTCTGTTCAGTCTGCTGATGGTCATGGTGGCCTGGCGGATGCTGCGCCGGGAAAAGCCCGACGATGGCCCGAGCGATCACGGGCATGCCAACTGGGGCCAGAAGAACTGCATGCTCGATCAGCAGACCGGGCGTTTTTCCTGGACCGCCAAATGCACCGCAACCCTGGCGGTACTCGGCGCGGTGACCGGTGTGGTCTCGGGGCTGCTCGGTGTTGGCGGCGGCTTTCTGATTGTGCCGGCGTTCAAGCAACTGACCGACGTGCAGATGCGCGGCATCGTCGCTACTTCGTTGATGGTGATCAGTCTGATCTCGGTGATTGGGGTGATCGGCGCGTTTCATGCCGGGGTGCGGATCGATGGTTTGGGCGTGTCGTTCATTGTCGCCAGCATCGTCGGGATGATCCTCGGTCGAAAACTCTGCGCACGGGTACCGGCCCGAGGGCTGCAGATCGGCTTCGCCAGCGTCTGCGTGGTGACCGCCGTTTACATGCTGTTTAGAGCGCTCGCCTAGCGGACACCGGTTCCTGTGGACGCCAGTCGGGTCCACAGGCGTACACCCTAAGTTCCGGGCCTGGCCGGCGGGCGGTCTTACACCGAATTTGCCGCGCGCCACCGGCCAATCCAAAGCAGCTGACAACCGCCCCCAAGGCAGCGTATGACGCCGCCGGTCCACTTTCGATAATCGCCTCCGACATCAAGTCCCCCGTTGCGGAGCGCGTCATGCACAACAATAAGAACTTCAAGCATCGTTTCTTGCCGGCCTTCATCGCCAGCCTGTCCTCCCTGGGCCTGAGCTCAATGGCCGAGGCCGAGATCATGCTGTACGACAAGGACCAGACCACGTTCTCCACGGATGGCTACATCAACGCCTTCTACGTGAACAGCGACGTGGACCGGGCCGGCGAGCAGTACGACCGGCGCCAGGCGCGGGTGAAGATGGGATTCCTGCCCAACTACCTGGGCTTCAACATGGGCAAACAAGTCGATGACCTCAAGCTCGGCGCCCGCGCCTCGTTCTGGGTGACCATCAACGACAGCGAAACCAACGGCACCGACACCGCCATCGACGTGCGGCAGTTCTACGGCACGGTGGCCAATCCAGAGTGGGGCGAGGTGCTGATCGGCAAGGACTTCGGCCTGTTTGCCCGCTCCAACATCCTGCTCGATGAATTGCTCGCCGGTTATGGTCAGGTCAGCGATACGTTGGGCCTGGTGGACGGCGGCGGGGTGTCGTTCGGCAACATCGGCAGCGGTTATCCGTACCCGTTCCCGACGTCGCAGATTACCTATCGCACCCCGGTGATGGATGGCTTGCGGGTGGCGGTCGGGATCATGGACCCGGTCGACACCAACGACAGCAGCGCGACGGGCAAGGCGTATCAGGAGAACCCGCGCACCGAGAGCGAGATCACCTATCAGTTCGACGTCGGCGGGGCGAAGATTTACAGCTGGCTCAACGGCAGCTACCAGACTTCGGACAACACCGACTCCAGCGTCGAGTCCGTCACCTCCAAAGGCGTCGGCTACGGCGTGCAGGCGAAGATGGGCGGGCTGTCGCTGACCGGCTCCGGTTTCCAGGCCAAGGGCATCAACCCGTTCTTCACCAACAACGCCGGCGAACCGACCTTGCGCAACGTCGACAGCGACGGTTACTTGTTGCAGGGCTCCTACAAACTCGGCAAAAACCGCCTGGCACTGTCTTACGGCAAGACCGAGGACGACGGCAACGGCGTGGTCGGCAGCGGCGCCGATTACGAGACCCGCGGCATTGCGCTGTTCCATGACGTCAACGACAACCTGAAGCTGGTGGCCGAGTACAACCAGTTCGAAATCAACGGCCATGACACCAGCGCTCAGAATGAAGACACCGATACGTTTGCAGTGGGGGCGGTGTTGACTTGGTAACTCCGTAATCGGCACAACGCAGATCCAATGTGGGAGCGAGCCTGCTCGCGATGAGGGCCTAATATTCAGCGAATATGTTGAATGTAAGTCCGCCATCGCGAGCAGGCTCGCTCCCACAGGGGATCTGCAGTGTCTTATAGATTCTGAAAGCCCTCTCATCCCATCGAACCACCCACCCACTACCCAAGTAGCATTCGCCGCCGCCCGCAGGCTTCGTACACTCGTGCCTCATACAGGCGCACCGGCGAGGGGCGAGGATGGAGCAGGTTCAGAACGACGGTGTGGTCAGTGCCATGTCCCAGGCCACCGACGCCCAGCAAGCGGCTCAGGATCTGGCGCGACAACTCTTGCACCCGCATTTGGGCTTCGTGCTGTTCTTCTGCTCCGCCGAGTACGACTTGCAGGCGCTGGGGCAGGCGTTGCAACAGAGCTTCGGCGGCATTCGTCTGGTGGGCTGCACCAGTGCCGGAGAAATCACCCCCCAAGGCTATGGCCGCAGCTGCGTGACGGCGGTGGGCTTCGATCATCGGCACTTTTCCATCTCCACCGAACTGATCGACGAAATGGAACATTTCAGCCTGATCGATGCCCAGCAAATGGTCGAGCGACTGGTCAGTGGCTGTCGCAGCAACACCCTGGCGCCAATCAAGGGCAACAGCTTTGCCCTGACCCTGCTCGATGGCTTGTCCAGCCGTGAAGAAATGGTTCTCGCTGCCCTGAGTGCGGCGTTGGGCGACATTCCGCATTTTGGCGGTTCGGCCGGCGACGACAACTACCTGACCCACACCCACGTGTATTTCGGCGGCGAGTTTCACAGCGGCGCGGCGGTGGTGGTGTTGGTCAATACCTGGCTGGACTTCGAAGTCTTCACCACCCACCACATCCTGCCCAGGGCCGAGAAACTGGTGGTCACCGCTGCCGACAGCGCCTCACGCCGGGTGTTCGAACTCAACGCCGAACCGGCCGCCGAAGAGTACGCCCGGCACATCGGCGTGGCGGTGGCCGACCTCGATTACCGGATCTTTGCCGCGCACCCGTTGGCGGTGCGAATCAACGATCAGTATTACGTGCGGGCGATCCAGCAGGTTCATCCGGACCTGAGCCTGAGTTTCTACTGTGCGGTGGAAAACGGCATCGTCCTCACCGTCATGACCCCCGGCCCCATGCTGCCGAATCTGCAAAACCTGTTCGACGGTTTGCAGGAGCGTCTCGGCGACCTGTTGCTGACCATCGGCTGCGACTGTTTTCTCAGGCGTCTGGAACTGGAAGACGGCGGCCGTCTCGAGCAGATCGGCGCATTTTTGCGGGATCAGCGGGTGATGGGTTTCAACACCTACGGAGAACAGTTCAATGGCATGCACATCAACCAGACCTTCACCGGGGTTGCCATTGCCCGAGGCCGCTCCCCTGGACAGCGCTGACCTTCAGGCGCAGATCGCCAGCCTGCGGCGCGAAAACCACAAACTGCAGCGCATTAATGGCGCGCTGATCGAGCGCATCGAATCCGGCATCACCCGGGGCAACGACCCGTATGCGGCGTTCCAGCATTCGGTGGTGCTGGCCGAGCAGGTGCGTGAGCGCACCGACGCCCTGAACCAGGCCATGGCCGAACTCAAGGCCGGCAATCATTTGCTCAGCGAGGCACGACTGCGGGCCGAAACTGCCCATCAACACTTGATCGACGCCATCGAAAGCATTTCCGACGCCTTTGTATTGTTCGATGCCGAGCAGCGGATCGTGCTGTTCAACAGCCGTTTCAAGGCGTTTTGGGGCAACAGCCGGGTGCGGATCAACGCCGGCATGCGCTTGCGCGAGGTCAAACGGCTGATGACCGCGACCGGACTGTTCAGCGAAGAACCCCGCGGGCACGCCGACGAAAACCTGCTCTATCGCCTGCACAACGGGCGCTGGCTGCAAGTCAGCGAACGGCCGACTCAGGAAGGCGGGCGGGTGATCCTGTTCACTGACATTACCGACGTCAAACTCAGCGAAACCCTGCGCCGCGAACAGGCCGTGGCGCAGAAGTCGCATTTGTTGCAGCGGGCGGTCGACAACCTGTCCCAAGGGGTGGCGATGGTCAACGCCGAGGGCATTCTGGAACTGTGGAACCGGCGCTTCCTGGAACTCAGCGGTCTGGCCCCGGTGGCGGCCCATCGGCCGTTCGCCGAAGTGATTGCCGACAGCGAACTGAACCTGCTGACCCCGGCCAGTCGCGACCCGAACGGGCGGCACGTGCAGGAGTGCGAGCAGCGCCTCTACGATGGCCGGGTGCTGGAAATCCGCACCCATCCGTTGCCCACCGGCGGTTTCGTCAACACCTTCACCGACATCACCGAACGCTACCAGCACGCCGAAGCACTCAGCGAAAGCGAGCGCTGGATTCGCCTGATCACGGACCACGTGCCGGCGCTGATCGCCTACCTGAACGCCGATCTGGTCTATGAATTCACTAACAAAGTCTACGAAGAATGGTACTGCTGGCCCCGGGGCGTGATGCTCGGGCAGAGCCTGCGCGAAGTTCACAGTGAACAGCATTATCAGCGCCTGGAAGCCTACGTGGCCCGGGCCCTGACCGGCGAGAGCGTGACGTTCGAGTTTGCCGAAACCAACATCAATAATCAGGAGCGCTACATGCTGCGCTCCTACGTGCCCAATCGCCTGGCCACCGGGGAAGTGGTGGGGATTTTCGTGTTGATCCGCGACATCACCGAGCGCCGCCGCACCGCCGAAGCGCTGCATCAGGCCTATCAGAACCTTGAATTGCGGGTGCGTGAACGTACCACCGAACTGACCACCCTCAATGACCAATTGCTGCGCGAAATCGACGAGCGTCGCCGCGTGGAGTCACGCTTGCGCGAGGCCAAGCTCGAGGCCGAGCAGGCCAACCTGTCGAAGACCAAATTTCTCGCGGCGGTCAGTCACGACCTGCTGCAACCGCTGAATGCTGCGCGGTTGTTTACCAGTGCCTTGCTGGAGCGCCGGGAGCCGGTGGCCAACGAGATTCTGGTGCGCAACGTCAGCAATTCCCTGGAGGACGTGGAAAACCTGCTGGGCACCCTGGTGGATATTTCCAAACTCGATGCCGGAGTGATCAAGGCTGACATTGCGCCATTTGCCCTGAGCGAATTGCTGGAAAACCTCGCCGCCGAATACACCCAAGTGGCCCGCAGCGAAGGCCTCGAGCTGCATTTCATTCCGTGTTCGGCGCTGGTGCGCAGCGACATTCAGTTGCTCGCGCGGATCCTGCGCAACCTGCTGAGCAATGCCATTCGCTACACCTACAGCGGGCGAGTGGTGCTCGGCTGCCGGCGTCATCATCAGCGGCTGACCATCGAAGTCTGGGACAGCGGCATGGGCATTGCTGAAAACCGTCTGGAGGAGATTTTTCAGGAGTTCAAACGCGGTGACGTACAGCGTCCGGATCAGGATCGCGGCTTGGGGCTGGGTCTGGCGATTGTGGAGAAAATCGCGCGCATTCTTGGCCACCGGATTCATGTGCGTTCGTGGCCGGACAAGGGCTCGATGTTTTCCGTCGAAGTGCCGTTGAGTGCCACGGCGCCGAAGGCGTTGCCGAACCTGCTGATGAGTGAACCGATGCTCGAGCGCCTGCGCGGCGCACGGGTGTGGGTGCTGGACAACGACGCGGCCATTTGCGCGGGGATGCGCACCTTGCTCGAAGGTTGGGGTTGCCGGGTAATCACGGCGTTGTCGGAGGAGGACCTGGCGCGGCAAGTGGATAATTACCACGACGAAGCTGACCTGCTGATTGCCGACTATCACCTGGATGACGAGAAGAATGGTGTCGACGCCGTGGCCCGCATCAACGCCCGTCGCGCTTCAGCGATCCCGGCGATGATGATCACCGCCAACTACAGCAACGAACTCAAACAGCAGATCCGCGAACTGGGCCACACCCTGATGCACAAACCGGTGCGGCCGATGAAACTCAAGACGGCGATGAGTCATTTGCTGGGTCGGCCTTGAGTTTTCTGGTGTTTGTGAGGGCCTCATCGCGAGCAGGCTCGCTCCCACATTTGACCGAGTCATCTCAGATCTAATGTGGGAGCGAGCCTGCTCGCGATAGGGGCGACGCGGTCTTTCTGAAGAAGCATCAACGCCGCAAATACGACCCGAAATCAATATCCCCGGCACTCAAAATTGCCTGCACCCGATTGTGTACATTGAGTTTGCGCAATATCGCCGAGACGTGAGCCTTGACCGTGGTTTCGGCGATTTCCAGGGTGTAGGCGATCTGTTTGTTCGATTCGCCTTTGGTCATACGCTCAAGCACCAGCAACTGCTTGCGGGTCAGTGCCTGGAGCAGCTCCGGCGGGAAGCTCGGGGTGTCATTCATCCGGCGATGAGTGCCGCTTTTCTGCGTGCGGATGATGTCCGGCGGCAGGTAGACGTTGCCATTGAGAATCTGCTGGATGGCCTCGGTCATCTGCACCCGAGGCGAGGACTTGGTGATGAACCCCACCGCGCCATAGGTGATGGCTTGCAGCACGATTTGCTTGTCCTGCTCGGCCGAGACGATCACCACCGGAATGGTCGGCGCCTCGTTGCGCAGGTTGATCAGGCCATTTAGGCCGTGCATGCCAGGCATGTTCAGGTCGAGCAGGATCAGGTCCAGGTCATCGTGTTCCTGAGTCAGGGCCAGGGCACTGTCGAGGTCGGCGGTTTCCATGACCTCGCTGCCGGGGAAACCATCGCTGATGACGTTATGAATGGCTTCGCGAAACAGCGGGTGATCGTCGGCAATCAGAATTTTGTACATGGCCTTTCACCTCATTATTTTTTTTTGATCAGGGTGTGGCAACAACACGCAAGCGCTCAAGTCAGGGAAAGGGTCGGGCCGGGCCGGCGTCACGGGCAGATTCGCCGCCTGCCACGCATCCAGTCCGTCGCGGTACCAATACAGTGTCTTATAGCCCATGGAAGCGGCGCGTTTTACCGCGTTCCAGCTCAACCAGCAATCGGAACGGCAGTAAAAGACCAACGGTCGCGTCAGGTCACCCGCCGTCAATTGCTGCAGGTGGTGCGCGAAATATTGCTGCCACGGGGGCGTCAGGTCGCCGTCACCGGTATTGGCCAGCCAATGGCTGCCGGGCAGGTTTTCGTGGGCCTCGTCTTCGATGAAACGGTCTTGCAACCATTGCCGGCGGTAGACATCGATCAGCAGCGGTTGGGGCGTGTGCTTGAGCAGGTTTTGCAGGGCGGGGGTGTCGATGATGTTCGCACCCTGGAGCTGAGTCGGGGTCGGGCTGCGGTACAGACCGATGCGATAACCTTCGGCGGAGAACAGCGCAGTTTCAGCCTGCGCCACGCCCAGCAACAGGCTCAGCGACAGCGCGGCGAGAGAAGGGCACAGCAGAACACGTCGTGCACGCGGCATGGAGGTTCAGTCCTTATAGTTATGAACCCATTACATGCCAGTAGCGGTGCGTTGTGAATGCGACGATAGACAGGTAAACCAGTACTAAAGTAGTAATTTTGCCCGGATTGCCGGGTGCTTTCCTTGTGAACACAAATATGTGAACACCTCAGATCAACTGTGGGAGCGAGCCTGCTCGCGATGAGGCCATCACATCCAGCATTGATGTCGACTGACACACCGCAATCGCGAGCAGGCTCGCTCCCACACTGAATGGTGTGTGAACACAAAATATGTGAACACCTCAGATCAACTGTGGGAGCGAGCCTGCTCGCGATGAGGCCATCACATTCAGTATTGATGTCGACTGATACACCGCCATCGCGAGCAAGCCCGCTCCCACACGGGGAATCGTGTTGTCAGTTGGTTTTGCGCAAGGCCGCGTGCTGCGGGTTGAAGGTGAGCACGGCCAGCAGGGCAAACACCAGCGTCAGCCCTACGCACACCGCCAGCGCGACCGGGTTGAAGCGTTCATACAGCGCAAACCGCACCAGTTCCACCGCATGGGTGAACGGGTTCAAGGCACACAACCAATACAACCACTCGCTGGATTCGCGCATTTTCCACAGCGGATACAGCGCCGACGACAGGAAAAACAGCGGGAAGATTACGAAGTTCATCACCCCGGCAAAGTTCTCCAGTTGGCGGATGGCGTTGGACAGCAACAGCCCCAGCGCGCTAAGCATCAACGCGACCAGAAGCAACGCCGGCAACGCCAGCAACAAACCCGTGGCCGGCGGTCGCACGCCGTACAGCCAGGCAATCGCCAGAAAGGCATACACCTGCAACAGCGAAATCAGCGATGTCGCCAGCAATTTGCTGCACAGCAGGAAGGTCCGGGGCAGGGGGCTGGTCAGCAGCACGCGCATGCTGCCCATCTCCCGGTCGTAGACCATCGACAGCGAACCTTGCATGCCGTTGAACAGCAGGATCATGCAGGCCAGGCCCGGGATGATGTAAACCTCATAGGGAATGTAGGTGTCATAGGGCTCGATGATGGCGATGCCGAGTGCCGCGCGAAAACCGGCGGCGAACACCAGCAGCCACAACAACGGCCGCACCAACGCACTGAGAAACCGCGTGCGCTGCAACACAAAGCGTAGCCATTCACGCAGTACGATACCGCTGAAGCATTGCCAGTAAACATTCATCTGACGACTGCTCCTGAAGGGGCCGAGGTGGTCAGTCGCGCGAAGGCCGAACCGAGGTCACCGCCATGTTCCAGGCTCAACGCATCAGCCTGTCCGCTGGCCACCAAACGGCCTTGATGCAGGATCAGCAAGTTGTCGCTGGGCTGCACTTCATCCAGCAAATGAGTGGTCCAGAGCACACTGATGTTGTGCTCGCGGCACAGACTGCGGATGTGTTGGTTGAGCGCCAGACGACTGGCCGGATCGAGGCCGACACTGGCCTCATCAAGCAGCAGCAAGCTTGGCTCATGCAGCAACGCGCGGGCGATTTCCACCCGCCGGCGATGGCCGCCATTGAGTTCGCGTACCCGTTCGCCACGGCGTTCGGTCAAGGCCTGACGTGCCAGTTCGGCGTCGACCCGAAGTCCGGTCTGGCGTCGGGACAGGCCATGCAGCGCGGCGTGATAACGCAGGTTCTGCTCGACGCTGAGGTCTAGATCCAAGGTGCTTTGCTGAAATACCACACCCAACTGCTTGAGCGCCGGACGTGCCGAGGTGCGCAAGGAACAGCCGCCGACCCGAATATCACCGCGCTGTACATCATAAAGACGGGTGAGCAGGGCGATCAGTGTCGACTTGCCCGCGCCGTTCGGTCCCAGCAGCGCGGCAAAACGCCCGGATGCCAGGTTGAAACTCACCTGACGCAAGGCCTCGCGCTGGCCGTAAGCGAAACTCAGGTCGCTGACTTCAAGGGCGTTCATGGCGTCACCACCACGCCCCACGGATAGCGCCCGACCTTCACCGATTTGGTCACCTTGAGGCTGTCGACATCGATCACCGATACGTCGCCACTGACGCCATTGGTGGCCAGTAATTGCCGTTGATCCGGGGTGAACGACATCTGCCAGACCCGTCGGCCCACCAGCAGGTAATCAAGGATCTCGAAGGTCTTGGCGTCGATCACCGCCACATGGTTGGCCGGGCCGAGGGCGACGAAACCGTATTTGCCGTCGGCGCTGAGTTTGATCCCCACCGGCTGAACCTTGTCCGGGTGTACGCCTTTGATCTGGAAGGTCAGGGTCTTGAGGATCTTGCGGCTGGCGACGTCGAGAATCGTCACCGTGCCGCCGATTTCCGCCGAGGCCCAGAGCTGCGAGCCATCGGGATTGAATTCGACAAAACGCGGCCGCTGATCGACCAGGGTGTTGTCGGCCAGGTTCTGGGTGCTGGTGTCGATCCAGTGCAGCATGTTGGTGGTTTCACTGGTGTTCACCGCCCACTTGCCGTCGGGGCTGACGGCCATGCCTTCGGGCTCGACGCCGACGTTGATCTGCCCGAGCACTTTGGAAGTTTCGGTGTCGATCACTGTCACCAGTGCATCGTCCTCGTTGGAGACATACAGCCAGCGATTATTAGGGTGCAGGGCGAATTGCTCGGGGTCTTTGCCCGAAGGCAGTTCCTTGATGATCTTGCGCGTGGCGACGTCCATCACCTGGACCCGGTCCGAATCGCTGGCGCAGATGTACAGCAGCTTATTGTCGTGGGACAGCAACAGGCCGCGCGGGCGCTGGCCGACGGGCAGGGTGTCGGTGACTTTCAGGGTCTGCATGTCGATCAGGCTCAGGCTGTTGTCCTTTTCGTTGGAGACCCAGGCGGTGCTGGCAGCGGCGTGCCCGGCGGCGAGCAGCAGGGCGCAGGAAAGCAGGGTGCGGCGCATGGCAGATTCCTTATTGTTGTTGTCGTGAAAAAAGGATCAGAGAAAGCGGCAGCTGACCTCGGCTTTGTCGTAACCCAGGCTGTCCATTTCGTTGACGGGGTGCAGGAAACCGTCTTGCGGCGAGGTGCTGACCAGTGCCCGGGGTTGCACGATGGGGATCGGCTGGCGCAACTGACCGTTCCATGGCCGATAACTGAGCTTGCGACCCTTGAAGCCGTCCAGAGGCAATTGATCGCTGATTGCAAGCGTACGGATCGCCATGGCATCGGCCTGACGCAGTTTGCCCACCGCACTGGCGATGCTGCGTACGGCCATCCACGCGGCGAAATCCCGGTCGTTCATCCAGCGTCCGGTCAGGGCTTCGAAGCGCTTCTGCAACTGCGCGGCGCCGTAGGTTTCTACGGTCTTGTGCCAGCCCACCGGGGTCAGGCCCTGAGTGCCGGCGACCGGCCGTGGATACCAGGTCTGGTAGGGCACGTACTCGCCGAAGTCGCCGCGTTCATCGGCCACCAGCACCACGTCGTACTCGGCGGTCTGGGTGAACAGTGGCATGTCGGCCTGGGCGCTGCGGCGCTGGTCGTTATCGAAGCTCCAGGCTTTCTCCGCTATCAGTTGCAGGCCGAAGCGTTTGGCCGCCCGACGCAGGGCGGCGGCATAGGCTTGATCGTCCGCGGTCGGGCCGACAATCAGCAGCGCCCGTTGCCATTTACGCAGCACCAGAAATTGCGCCAACGCATCGGCCAGCATCGCGCGGCTTGGCAGGCTGTGCAGCACGTTTGGCAGACAATCGGTGCTGCGCAGACTGTCATCGGGGCTGCCGGCATTGAACAGCAAGCTGTCGGGTAGCACGGCGCTGAGTCTGCGCAGGGTTTCCACCGGTGCATTCACCACAAACAGGCGCAGGCCTTGTTCGTGTTGGGCTTTGGCTGCTTCGATCAGCGCATCCGGAGTGTCGACGCTGGCGCTGACCAGGCTGTAGCTGTGATTGAGAAAGCGCCCGGTACTGTTGCTGTCGGTGATCGCCAGTTCGGCGCCCCGCAGGCCGGCATCGGTCGGTTCGGGAATGACGTTCGACAGCAACGGGCCGGGGTCGGGGCGATAGCCCAGGTAGCCGATTTGCACCTGCAACGGCGCATCCGCCGCCTGAACCTGGGTCGCCACCCCGGCGGCGCAGGCTATCGCCAGCAAGTAGATCAAGGCATAAGGGGCGAGCTGGCGCATAAAGGCACTCCATCACAGGTAGCGTCAGCATAGGAACCCAGGACGGGCGGGGAAATATGCAGAAAGTACCGATGAGCCAGTACCAAGGTCGTAACTCACCCAGGGCGGCGCGGTTTTAGCATGGGCTACAACGGCCATCACTCAAGGGGGGAGATTGACCATGCGAATTCTCAAAGCACTGCTCCTGCCGTTTTTGCTGATCCTGACCCTGATCGGCATCGACAAGCTTCACGGCGCCCGACCCGTATTGGTTGGTCCTGCGCCACAAGCCCTACTACCAAGGGAGTAGGCCGCGGCCACCAAAGCAGCATGGGGTTGGCGCAAAGCCGTTCCTAAGATGGGTGCCATAGCCTCTTCAAAGAGGTTTTGCGTGCAATCTTGAGGGCAGAACAATGACAACAAAACGCAACGCCTTGCTCATTGCCGGACTGCTGGCCGGTTTTATCAGCGCAGGTTCCGTCTGGGCTCACGGCAACGTGGTACCCCAGGCCGTCGAAACCAAGGGACTGACCCCGATCAAGGATGCCGGTGTGCAGGTCGATGCCGATGGTTGGGCGGCGGCGAACCCTTACCGTTCCTCCCCGGAACACGATAAAGCCTTGGAAATCGGCTCTTCGGCCTACAACCAGAACTGCGCGGCCTGTCATGGCCTGGAAGCCAAGTCCGGCGGCATCGCCCCTGACTTGCGCATGCTCGACGTCGGCGAGGCCGGTGATGAGTGGTTCGTCGAACGCGTGCGCCATGGCGCCGTGCGTGACGGCCGGGTGTACATGCCGAAGATGGCCGACTACCTGAGTCAGGAAGCCTTGTGGGCGGTGCGCACCTACCTGGACAGCGTGCATGTCGAGGAGTGACCCATGCGTTTGCTCGCGGTGTTGATCAGCGCTGTGTGGCTGTGTTGCCAGACAGCGCAGGCGCAGGTCCGTACCTATGACGAAATGATCGCCGCCGCCGAGCTGAAAGTCGCGGTGTACAAGGACTTCGCGCCCTACAGCTTTGAAGACGCTGGCGAGGCTCGCGGGGTCGATGTCGAGCTTGCCCAGGCACTGGCCAAGGCCATGGGGGTGCGCCTGAAACTGATCTGGGCACCCGCCGGGGAAAAGCTCGACGACGACCTGCGCGATTACATCTGGCGGGCCAGTCAGTTGCACAATCAGCAACTGGCCGACCTGATGATGCGCGTGCCCTACGATCGCGATTACTCACAGAAACGCAATGAACTGGGTGAACTGGAAAACGGCCATGTGGTGATGTTCGGGCCGTACCAGACCGAACAATGGCAAGTGGCTTATGACCGTCGTCGTCTGGACTCGGTGGCGAGTGTCGCGGTGTTCCAGCAACACCCGATCGGCGTCGAGGTCGACAGCGTGCCGTCGTTTTACCTGACCTCGGTGTTCAACGGCATGCTCGCCGCCAAGACCCACCATTATCCAGGCGTATCTCAGGCGTTTGCCGCGATGAAGGCTGGTGAAGTCGACGCGGTAATGGCCATGCGCGGCGAGATCGACTGGCAAGTCCATCAGGCTGCCGACCCGCAAGTGGCGCTGGCGGAAAACGCCTACCCGAACATGGGCAAACAGCTCTGGGAGATCGGCATGGCGGTGCATGAAAGCAATCGGCAACTGGCCTACGCCGTGGAAGAGGCGCTGGAAGGGTTGATTCGCGAGGGCTCGGTGAAAGCCATTTATGCCCGTTACGGCCTGCGGTATGACGTGCCCGAGATGTATCAATAGTGAACTGGCGCGCGAGTTGTCTGTTGGCCTGCTGGTTACCCTTGGCCGCGAACGCGGTGGACGTCGAACCGGGTAAAGACCCGGTGCCGTCGGTGATGTGGGCGTTCTATCACAAGCAGATGCTCGGCGACGCACCGTTCGTGTTCGACGAGCGGGTCAAGTTGCTCGCGCCGCCATTTGCCGAAGACGCCCGACAAGTTCCGCTGGAAATTGACGCCCGGGCGTTCAAGGGTGAAGTGGTGCGAATCCTCGCCTGGGCCGAACTCAATCCGCTGCCGAAAATCGTCGACTTCGAACCCTTGCCCGGTGTGCTGCCGTGGCTGTCGATCCGCATCCGCGTTGAACAGGCCACGCCATTACGTGCGGCGGTACTGACCCGCGACGGACTGTGGCATGTCGGCTCGACCCTGATCGATGCGGCAGGCGGCGGCTGCACGGCACCGAGCGTGGTGCGCACCCAGCCGGGTTGGGAAGAACACATCGGCGAAGTGCTGGGTGGTCGCTATCCCCGTGGTGAATTCAGTCGCGTGCGTTTGCAGGTGGCGCATCCGATGGACAACGGCATGGTCAGCGGCATCCCGGAATTTTTCATCAACCAGGCCGAACTGCGCGATCAAAACGATCAGCTGCTGGCACGTCTGGCGTTGTTCCCGGCGGTCAGTGAAAACCCCAACCTGGCCTTCGACATCGAAGGAGCAGGGCAGACGCGCCTGGTGTTGCGCGACAACAGCGGCAATCAATTCGATGCGGCCATTCCCTGACCCAAGGAGCGAGTGATGCGCTGGATGCTGCTGTTGTTCATCAGTCTGAGCCTGCCGACCCTGGCCGATCCCGACTACGCACTCAAGCCCCGACAGATCGCCGAAGACACCTGGTTGCTGGAAGGCAGCACCGACAACTTCGCCAAGAGCAACGGCGGCAACATCGTCAACACCGCGTTCATCGTCACCGAGGAGGGCGTGGTGGTAATCGATACCGGACCGTCGAAACGCTATGGCGAAGCCCTGCGCAAAGCGATTGCGATGACCACCGATAAACCGGTGACCCAGGTGCTGCTGACCCATCACCATCCCGACCATGTGTTGGGTAATCAGGCTTTCACCGACGTGCCGATCGGCGCTTTGGCCGGTACCACCGAGTTGTTGCATCAACAGGGTGATGTCATGGCCGAGAACATGTATCGGCTGGTGGGCGACTGGATGCGCGGCACTGAGGTGGTATTGCCGACGCAGGCGCTGATGCCAGGTGTGAAAAGTTTTGGGAATCACGATTTGCGCCTACTGAGTCTGGGTGGGCACACCGGCGCGGATCTGGCTATTCTCGACCAGAAAACCGGCGTGCTGTTTGCCGGGGACCTGGTGTTTTATCAACGCGCCCTGACCACGCCGAACAGCCCGGGGCTGTCGGTGTGGCTGGCGGACATCGCGACCCTGCAGGGTTTGCCGTGGACATTGATTGTCCCTGGCCATGGGCCGGTGGCCACGGACACAAAACCGTTCGAGCAGATGCGCGATTACCTGACCTGGCTGGACCAGCTGATGCGCGATGGCGCCGCTCATGGCAGCGACATGGCCGAGATGATCCGCAGCCCCATTCCCGAACGTTTCGCCGGGATCAGCCTGAGCCGCTATGAACTGATTCGCAGCGTCAGCCATTTGTACCCGCGTTACGAACGGGGGCAGATGAGGCGGGTAGATTCCGGCATGCGCAAATGACGCTTTTTGTGGGAGCGAGCCTGCTCGCGATGGCGGTGTGTCAGGCGTCATCAATGTTGAATGTTCTGGCCTCATCGCGAGCAGGCTCGCTCCCACAGGGGCCGATGTCGATCACAAAATCCGCGACCGACCCGGTACTAAGGAACTAGCAATCTCCGCATTGCGGGCAATTGTTGCAAGGGCGGCGGCGCCCAAGAATCTGCACCAGACCGGGAAAATTTCCCGGGTATAACAAAAACCGCAGAGGTAGCCGTCATGACCCAACCCGCACGTCGCCAACCCTTCGCCTTGAGCGTGCTGCTCAGTGCCATGCTGTTGTCCGGCCAGGCATTGGCCGCAGTCTCCGATCAAGACATCCTCCAGGACCCGAAGAACCCGGAGCAGGTCGTCACCAACGGCCTGGGCGTCCAGGGTCAGCGCTACAGCCCGCTGGACACCCTCAATGTCGACAACGTGAAGGACCTGCGCCCGGTCTGGGCCTTTTCGTTCGGCGGGGAAAAACAGCGCGGTCAGCAGGCGCAGCCGATGATCAAGGACGGCGTGATGTACATGACCGGCTCCTACTCGCGGGTATTCGCGGTGGATGCGCGCACCGGTCGCAAGCTCTGGCAATACGACGCGCGCCTGCCCGATGACATCCGCCCGTGCTGCGACGTGATCAACCGTGGTGTTGCGCTGTATGGCGATCTGGTGATTTTCGGCACCCTCGACGCCAAGCTCGTGGCCCTGAACAAGGACACCGGCAAGGTTGTCTGGAGCAAGAAAGTTGCCGACCACAAGGAAGGCTATTCCATCAGCGCCGCGCCGTTGGTGATCAACGGCAAACTGATCACCGGTGTGGCCGGTGGCGAGTTCGGGGTGGTGGGCAAAATCGAAGCCTATGATCCGAAAAACGGCGACCTGCTGTGGACTCGTCCCACCGTCGAAGGCCACATGGGCTATGTCTACAAGGACGGCAAAGCGGTAGAGAACGGCATCTCCGGCGGCGAAGCGGGCAAGACCTGGCCGGGCGATCTGTGGAAAACCGGCGGCGCGGCCCCTTGGCTGGGTGGCTACTACGACCCGGAAACCAATCTGCTGCTGTTCGGCACCGGCAACCCGGCACCGTGGAACTCGCACCTGCGTCCGGGCGACAACCTTTACTCGTCCTCGCGTCTGGCGCTGAACCCGGACGACGGCACCATCAAATGGCACTTCCAGAGCACCCCCCACGACGGTTGGGACTATGACGGCGTGAACGAGTTGGTGTCGTTCAACTACAACGAAGGCGGCAAAGAAATCAAAGCCGCGGCCACGGCGGACCGTAACGGTTTCTTCTACGTGCTCGATCGCACCAACGGCAAATTCATCCGTGGCTTCCCGTTCGTGGACAAGATCACCTGGGCCAGCGGCCTGGATAAGAACGGCCGGCCGATCTACAACGAAGCCAGCCGTCCGGGTGCGCCGGGCTCCGAGGCCAAAGGCAGTTCGGTGTTCGTCGCGCCAGCGTTCCTCGGCGCGAAAAACTGGATGCCGATGGCCTACAACCGCGACACCGGCCTGTTCTATGTGCCGTCCAACGAATGGGGCATGGACATCTGGAACGAAGGCATCGCCTACAAGAAAGGCGCGGCGTTCCTTGGCGCCGGTTTCACCATCAAGCCGCTCAATGAAGACTACATCGGTGTGCTGCGCGCCATCGACCCGAAAACCGGCAAGGAAGTCTGGCGCCACAAGAACTTCGCGCCGCTGTGGGGCGGAGTGCTGACCACCAAGGGCAATCTGGTGTTCACCGGTACGCCGGAAGGTTTCCTGCAGGCATTCAATGCCAAGACTGGCGAGAAAGTCTGGGAATTCCAGACCGGTTCCGGCGTGCTCGGCTCGCCCATCACCTGGGAAATGGACGGCGAACAATATGTCTCGGTGCTCTCCGGCTGGGGCGGCGCGGTACCGCTGTGGGGCGGAGAAGTGGCCAAGCGCATCAAGGACTTCAACCAGGGCGGCATGCTCTGGACGTTCAAGCTGCCTAAAGATCTGGTGGCGAAGCATTAACTCAAAATCCACCGCATAACCCTGTGGGAGCGAGCCTGCTCGCGATAGCGGTCTGACAGTTAACATCATTGTTGAATGTACTGGCCCCATCGCGAGCAGGCTCGCTCCCACATTAGTTTGTGTGAAACCTACTACCAAATAACGAGAATCCCCCTGCCAACGGCGCATTCGTCTGGCAGGCGGGGCTCTCTACTATCGGTTCATCGCCTGTTGGCTCGACAGGCATCGACCCAGACAGAGGCCCACCATGATCTACGCACAACCTGGAACACCCGGCGCCGTCGTTTCCTTCAAACCGCGCTACGGCAATTTCATCGGCGGCGAATTCGTTGCCCCAATCAACGGCGAGTACTTCACCAACACCTCACCGGTCACCGGTGAAGTGATCGCCGAATTCCCACGCTCCAGCGCCGCCGACATCGAAAAAGCCCTTGACGCCGCCCATGCCGCCGCCGATGCCTGGGGTAAAACCTCGGCGCAGGATCGCTCGCTGGTGCTGCTGAAAATCGCCGACCGCATCGAGCAGAACCTGGAAATTCTCGCCGTCACCGAAACCTGGGACAACGGCAAGGCCGTGCGCGAAACCCTCAACGCCGACGTGCCGCTGGCCGCCGACCACTTCCGTTATTTCGCCGGTTGCATCCGCGCTCAGGAAGGCGGCGCCGCCGAGATCAACGAACTGACCACCGCCTATCATTTCCACGAACCGTTGGGCGTAGTCGGGCAGATCATTCCGTGGAACTTCCCGCTGCTGATGGCCGCGTGGAAACTCGCCCCGGCCCTGGCTGCCGGCAACTGCATCGTGCTCAAACCTGCCGAACAAACGCCACTGTCGATCATGGTGTTCGCTGAGCTGATCGCCGACTTGCTGCCAGCCGGCGTGCTGAATATCGTCCAGGGTTTCGGTCGCGAAGCCGGTGAGGCGCTGGCCACCAGCAAGCGCATCGCCAAAATTGCCTTCACCGGTTCCACCCCGGTCGGCGCGCACATCATGCATTGCGCGGCCGAGAACATTATTCCAAGCACCGTTGAACTGGGCGGCAAATCGCCGAACATTTTCTTCGAAGACATCATGAACGCCGAGCCGCAGTTCATCGAGAAAGCCGCCGAAGGCCTGGTACTGGCGTTTTTCAACCAGGGCGAAGTCTGCACCTGTCCGTCCCGGGCGCTGGTGCAGGAATCGATCTACGAGCCGTTCATGGCCGAGGTGATGAAGAAGATCGTCAAGATCAAGCGCGGCAATCCGCTGGACACCGAAACGATGGTCGGCGCCCAGGCGTCCGAGCAGCAGTACGACAAGATTCTCTCGTACCTGAAAATCGCTCAGGAGGAGGGCGCCGAACTGCTCACCGGCGGCGCGGCCGAGCGTCTTGAGGGCGACTTGTCGAGCGGCTATTACATCCAGCCGACCCTGCTCAAGGGCCACAACAAAATGCGTGTATTCCAGGAAGAAATCTTCGGCCCGGTGGTGGGTATCACCACCTTCAAGGACGAAGCCGAAGCCCTGGCGATTGCCAACGACAGCGAGTTCGGCCTCGGCGCCGGCCTGTGGACCCGCGACATCAACCGCGCCTACCGCATGGGCCGGGCGATCAAGGCCGGGCGCGTCTGGACCAACTGCTACCACCTGTACCCGGCCCACGCCGCGTTCGGTGGCTACAAAAAGTCCGGTGTTGGCCGTGAGAACCACAAGATGATGCTCGACCATTACCAGCAGACTAAAAACCTGCTGGTGAGCTACGACATCAATCCGCTGGGGTTCTTCTAACCCGCAAGAACACCATTGAAACCTGTGGGAGCGGGCTTGCCCGCGATAGTGAACTGTCAGTCAACGAATGTGTTGAATGTGATGGCGCCATCGCGGGCAAGCCCGCTGCCACAGTGGATTTGTGTCTGTCAGTCATTGCCGGGTAACGCAGTTCAAAGGTGGGAGCGAGCCTGCTCGCGATGACGCCAGCACATTCAGCATCAAGGTTGACTGACATCCCGCCATCGCGAGCAGGCTCGCTCCCACATTGGTTTTGTGTGTTTCCAGGACCTGCGCAACACCCCCTACCAACGCACCCCACAACCTCCTTCGAAAGTAGCATTCGGTCATCCCATCCCCCGTGCATTAATGGTCTTACCGGAATTGCCCGGCACAAGAAGAGGATTGACCCATGTGGAATAAACCCGCGTTTACCGATCTGCGCATTGGCTTCGAAGTGACGATGTATTTCGCCAACCGTTGATTTGATCGCCCGGTCAGCCGTCGCGTTGGCCGGGCCTGCCTTCTGGAGCCATCCCATGCACATCCGCGTTCTCGGTTCCGCCGCTGGCGGCGGTTTTCCGCAATGGAACTGCAACTGCCGTCAATGCGCCGCCATGCGCAACGGCAACCTGCGCGCGCAACGCCGCACGCAGTCGTCCATTGCCCTGAGCGACGACGGTGTGGAGTGGGTGCTCTGCAATGCTTCACCGGACATTCGCGCGCAACTCGAAAGCTTCCCGGCGATGCAACCGGCCCGACGCTTGCGTGACACGGCGATTGCCGGTGTCGTCCTGCTGGACAGTCAGATCGACCATTGCACCGGGCTGTTGAGCCTGCGCGAAGGTTGCCCGCATTCGGTCTGGTGCACCGAGCGGGTTCACGAAGACCTGAGCAGCGGCTTTCCCTTGTTCGCCATGCTCAAACACTGGAACGGTGGCTTGCAGTGGCAACCCATCGGGCTGGACCGCGAGCCGTTCAGTATCGCTGCCTGCCCACACCTGCAATTTCGCGCGATTCCGTTGGTCAGCAATGCACCGCCGTATTCTCCCAACCGTGGCAACCCGCAACCGGGCGACACCATCGGCCTGTTCATCGAAGACCTGCGCAGCGGTGCATCGGTTTTCTATGCGCCGGGGCTGGGGCAGGTCGACGCCGAGGTGTTGAGCTGGATGCAGCGCGCCGACTGCCTGCTGCTGGACGGCACGCTGTGGCGCGACGATGAAATGCGCGCGTGCGAAGTCGGCCAGAGCCTGGGCAGCGAAATGGGCCACCTGCCGCAAAGCGGCCCCGGCGGCATGCTCGACGTGCTGGAGGGCTTCAATCGCCAGCGCAAGGTGCTGATCCACATCAACAACACCAACCCGATCCTCGATGAAGACTCGGCCGAGCGTGCCTTGCTGGAGCGGCGTGGGATTGAAGTGGCTTATGACGGCATGGACATTGTGTTGTAGCTGATGGCCCCATCGCGAGCAGGCTCGCTCCCACAGGAGTCCGGGTCGTATCCAATTTTCTGTGCAAAGCAGGTCCATTGTGGGAGCGAGCCTGCTCGCGATGGGCCAGACCAGACAATACAGAACACACGGTTATTCCCCGGAGAACCGCCATGACTAGCAAAGCAATGACCCCCGCCCAATTCGAAGCCGCCCTGCGCGCCAAGGGTGCCTATTACCATATCCACCACCCGTTCCACCAAGCCATGTACGCCGGGCGCGCCACCCGCGAGCAGATTCAGGGCTGGGTCGCCAATCGCTTCTATTACCAGGTGAACATCCCGCTCAAGGATGCCGCCATCCTCGCCAATTGCCCGGACCGCGACGTGCGCCGGGAATGGCTGCAACGGATTCTCGACCACGACGGCGTCCCCGGCAGTGAAGGCGGCATCGAAGCGTGGCTACGATTGGGCGAAGCAGTGGGGCTGGATCGCGAACAAATCCTCTCGCAAGAACGGGTGCTGCCGGGCGTACGTTTCGCCGTGGACGCCTACGTCAATTTCGCCCGCCGCGCTCGCTGGCAAGAAGCGGCCAGCAGTTCCCTGACCGAACTGTTCGCGCCACAAATCCACCAGTCCCGGCTCGACGCCTGGCCCACCCATTACCCATGGATCGACCCGGCCGGTTACGACTATTTCCGTACGCGTCTGAGCCAGGCCCGGCGCGATGTCGAGCATGGTTTGCGCATCACCCTGGCGCACTACGTCACGGTCGAAGGCCAGCAACGCATGCTGGAGATTCTGCAGTTCAAGCTCGATGTGCTGTGGAGCATGCTCGACGCGATGAGCATGGCCTACGAGCTGGATCGCCCACCGTATCACACCGTCACCACCGAGCAGGTCTGGCATCGGGGGATCACCCTGTGAGCCAGATCGAACAGCAACCCGGCCCACCGCTGTGGTTGCTGGCGGAGCTGACCTATCGTTGCCCGCTGCAATGCCCGTATTGCTCCAACCCGCTGGACTTCGCCCAACAGGGTGAGGAGTTGAGCACAGAAGAGTGGATTCGGGTGTTCCGCGAGGCGCGGGAGATGGGCGCTGCACAACTGGGTTTTTCCGGGGGCGAGCCGTTGGTGCGCCAGGACCTGGCCGAGCTGATCAAGGCCGCGCGGGACATGGGTTACTACACCAACCTGATCACCTCGGGTATCGGCCTGACCGAACAGAAGGTCCGCGACTTTAAAGTCGCCGGGCTGGACCATATCCAGATCAGCTTTCAGGCCGCCGACGAAGAGGTGAACAATCTGCTCGCCGGCTCGCGCAAGGCCTTCGCCCAGAAACTGGCCATGGCTCGGGCGGTGAAGGCCCAGGGCTACCCGATGGTGCTGAACTTCGTCACCCATCGGCACAACATCGACCAGATCGCGCAGATCATCGAACTGTGCCTGGAGCTGGAGGCGGATTTCGTCGAGTTGGCGACGTGTCAGTTCTACGGTTGGGCTGAACTGAATCGCATCGGCCTGTTGCCGACCCGCGAACAGTTGCAGCGCGCCGAGCGCATCACCAATGAATACCGCCAGCGGCTTGAGGCCGAGGGCCACCCGTGCAAGCTGATTTTCGTCACCCCGGATTACTACGAAGAACGCCCCAAGACCTGCATGAATGGCTGGGCCAACCTGTTTCTCGACATCACCCCGGACGGCACGGCGTTGCCCTGTCATAGCGCCCGCCAGCTGACGGTGCAGTTTCCCAACGTGCGTGAGCACAGCATCGAACACATCTGGAACGACTCCTTCGGTTTCAACCGTTTTCGCGGCGATGACTGGATGAAAGAGCCATGCCGTTCCTGCGATGAAAAGCACAAGGACCTCGGCGGCTGCCGCTGCCAGGCGTTCATGCTCACCGGTGATGCCGCCAACGCCGACCCGGTGTGCAGCAAGTCGCCGCAGCACGACGTTATTCTCAAGGCTCGGGACGACGCCGACGTGCCGGGGCAGGGCATGGAGCACCTGACCTTGCGCAATGAAAAGGCTTCGCGACTGATTTATCGCGGATGAGTTGTGAACACAGAACCCTGTGGGAGCGAGCCTGCTCGCGATGGCGGAGTGTCAGACAACATCATATTGACTGGAAGACAGCCATCGCGAGCAGGCTCGCTCCCACAGGGGATCTTCGGTGAATCTGAAATCGGAGTGCACCCCCGGGCTGGCTCGCTATCCATTGGTCTGATTGCATTCGCAGCCGGATGCTTTAGTGTGGACTTTACCTTCCAAAACAATAAAAACAGGCTTTCCAATGAGCCAGAATCTCAGCCAGCTGCGTAAATTCGTTTCGCCTGAAATCATCTTCGGTGCCGGCTGTCGGCATAACGTCGGCAACTACGCCAAGACCTTCGGCGCCCGCAAGGTGCTGGTGGTCAGCGATCCCGGTGTGATTGCCGCCGGTTGGGTCGCCGATGTCGAGGCCAGCCTGCAAGCCCAGGGTATTGATTTCTTTTTGTATAGCGACGTTTCGCCCAACCCGCGGATCGAAGAGGTCATGCTCGGCGCCGAGTTGTACCGGGAGAATCACTGCGATGTGATCGTGGCGATCGGCGGCGGTAGCCCGATGGATTGCGGCAAGGGCATCGGCATCGTCGTCGCCCACGGGCGCAACATCCTCGAATTCGAGGGCGTGGACATGTTGCGCATGCCCAGCCCGCCGCTGATCCTGATCCCGACCACCGCCGGCACTTCGGCCGACGTGTCGCAGTTCGTGATCATCTCCAATCAGCAAGAACGCATGAAATTCTCCATCGTCAGCAAAGCCGCGGTGCCGGACGTGTCGCTGATCGACCCGGAAACCACCCTGAGCATGGACCCGTTCCTGTCGGCCTGTACCGGCATCGACGCGTTGGTCCATGCCATCGAAGCCTTCGTCTCCACCGGTCACGGGCCGCTCACCGACCCTCATGCGCTGGAGGCGATGCGGCTGATCAACGGCAATCTGGTGCAAATGATCGCCAACCCCAGCGACATCGCCCTGCGGGAAAAAATCATGCTCGGCAGCATGCAGGCCGGGCTGGCTTTCTCCAACGCGATCCTTGGCGCGGTGCACGCCATGTCTCACAGCCTCGGCGGCTTCCTCGATCTGCCCCATGGCCTGTGCAATGCGGTGCTGGTGGAACACGTGGTGGCGTTCAACTACAGCTCGGCGCCCGAGCGCTTCAAGGTGATTGCCGAGACGTTCGGCATCGATTGCCGTGGCCTCAATCACCGGCAGATTTGCGGGCGGCTGGTCGAACACCTGATCGCCCTTAAACACGCCATCGGCTTCCACGAAACCCTCGGTCTGCACGGGGTGAGTACGGCGGACATTCCGTTCCTGTCGCAACACGCCATGCACGACCCGTGCATCCTTACCAACCCGCGCGAATCCAGTCAGCGCGACGTCGAGGTCGTCTATGGCGAAGCCCTCTGACGAGCAACAACGGGCGCTGGCCGGGTTACTCGGCTTGGGCAACCACTCGGCGCGCAAGAGTCATTACCCGGAACTGGCTGCGCGCCTGGATGAACTGGAAACCGAACGCAACCGCTACAAATGGCTATTCGAAAACGCGGTACACGGGATCTTCCAGGCCAGCCTGCTGGAGGGCATGCGCGCCGCCAACCCGGCGCTGGCGCGAATGCTTGGCTATCAAAACCCGCAGGAGGTGCTGTTTTCCCTGACGGACCTGGCGGGCACGTTGTTCGTCGGCGGGGCGCAAGAGCTGGAAAGCATCGGCGAAATCCTCCAGCGCGAGCGCAGCCTGCTGGGCTATGAAACTCAGCTGCGGCGCAAGGACGGCAGCGTCCTCGACGTATTGATGAACTTGCTGCTCAAACCGGATCAGGAAGGTTTGGTGGAGGGCTTTGTCGCCGACATCACCGAGCGAAAACTGGCTCAGCAGCGCCTGCAACAACTCAATGACGAACTGGAGCAGCGGGTCACCGCGCGCACCAACGAGTTACTGGACGCCAACCGCAACCTGCAACAGCAGATCACCCAGCGCAAACAGATCGCAGAAGCCTTGCGCGATGCCCGTGATGCCGCCGAAGCCGCCAATCGCAGCAAGGACAAATACCTCGCCGCCGCCAGTCACGACTTGCTGCAACCGCTCAACGCTGCGCGTTTGCTGATCTCGACCTTGCGCGAACGCAAACTGCCCGACGTCGAGCAGGTGCTGGTGGAACGCACGCATCAGGCGCTGGAGGGGGCTGAAGACTTGCTCACCGATCTGCTGGATATTTCCCGGCTCGATCAGGCCGCGGTGAAGCCGGACATTGCCCTGTACCGCCTCGACGAATTGTTCGCGCCACTGGTCTCGGAGTTTCAGTCGGTGGCCGCGGCAGCCGGGTTGAACCTGCGGGTGCGCATGGGCGATTACGCCATTCATACCGACTTGCGCCTGATGACCCGAATCCTGCGCAACTTCCTCAGCAATGCCTGCCGCTACACCGACGAAGGCTGCATTCTGCTGGGGGCAAGACGCCGGGGCGATGCGCTGCGTCTCGAAGTCTGGGACACCGGGCGCGGGATTCCTGCGGATCGTCTTGACTCGATCTTCCTCGAATTCAACCAACTGGACGTCGGGCGCGCCGCCGATCGCAAGGGCGTGGGCCTGGGACTGGCGATTGTCGAACGCATCGCCAAGATCCTCGACTACAGGATTCAGGTTCATTCGCAGCCGGGGCGTGGTTCGATGTTCAGCATCGAAGTACCGATTTCCCATGAGGTTCCACTGCCGATCAGTCAGGTCGCGCCGCAACCGAGTACCGGCAACCCGTTGCCGGGCCGGCGCCTGTTGGTGCTGGACAACGAAGTCAGCATTCTTGAAAGCATGAGCGCGCTGCTCGGGCAGTGGGGCTGCGAGGTGGTCACCGCCACCGACGAGGCCACGGCACTAGTGGCTTTGCAGGGACAGGCCCCGGAACTGATTCTGGCGGACTATCACCTGGATCACGGGGTAGTGGGTTGTGAGGTGGTTCGGCATTTGCGCGAGCATTTCAGCCAGGCGATTCCGGCGGTGATCATCACCGCCGACCGCACCGACCAATGTCGGCGCTCATTGCAGCGCCTCGACGCGCCGCTGCTGAACAAACCAGTGAAGCCCGGCAAATTGCGCGCAGTGCTGACTCAGTTGTTGGCGTAGCGATAGCGCAGGCTGAAACCGAGCTCGGCAGATTGGCCTTGCTCCAGCAAACGCAACCCTGGCCGACCCGGCAAGTGATGGGCATTGACCGGGTGGCTCACCGGTTCGATGCAGAAAAATTCCAGGCCTACGGGGCAGTAGAGCAGGTAGTAGTCGCTGCCGGTGGCCTGGCATTCCAGTTCATAACCCAGCTCGGGTTGCTGGATCAGGCAGCGGCCGTCCCATTCGCAAAAGCCGTTGTCCACCAGCGTTTCGGCTAATGCCCGGGGCTGGCTGAAGTCCCAATCCTTGGGTATCGAAGTGAGTTGTGTTGGCAGTTTTGTGCTGTCGCACAACCAGACCTGCCGCGCCTGTGCCTGCAACCGAGTGCCTGCGGTGCGGGGGAAGTAGGGATGTAAACCGAGCCCATGCCAGGCGGCGTGTTCGGCCAGGTGGGTGACCTGTAAATCGATGCTCAGCTTGCCCTCGCTCAGATGGAAACGTTGCCTTGCGCAATAAGCGAAGGGTGTGGTGCTGTCGAGTTGCAGGGAGACGATCTGCCACGGCTGTTGCCAGGCACTGCCATGGATCGGCAGGGGATCGGTGAGGCTGTTGGGCGTCAGCGCCAGCCAGCGATCCGGGCAATCGAAACCGCCTTCGGCGATACGGTTCGACCACGGCGCCAGGGGATAGCAGGCGAGTTTGCCGGGCAGGCCGGTGTTCAAGGCGTGTTGGTCACTGTGACGCAACAGCGGTTGGCCGGTGCTGCGTACCGTCCAGTTGACGATGCCCGCCCCGAGTGCCGGGGCGAGGGTGAGGCGGGTGAGTTCGTCTTCGAGTTCCAGGAGTGTTGGCGTCATGGCGATCTTCATTGGCTGCATGAGGTTTTTTGTGGCGAGGGAGCTTGCTCCCGTTCGGCTGCGAAGCAGTCGTAAATCCAGATAACTCGGTCCCTCGGGAAGATTGCTGGGGCCCGCTGCGCGAGCCAACGGGAGCAAGCTCCCTCGCCACAGGGAGATTTGCCAGCCGTTGTTACAACACCAAATGCGGCAACCACAGCGAAATGGCGGGAATGTAAGTCACGGCCATCAGCACCAGGAACAGCACGCCATAGAACGGCAGCAGCGCTTTCACGGTGCTTTCGATGCTGACCTTGCCCACCGCCGAGCCGACAAACAGCACCGCGCCCACCGGCGGTGTGATCAAGCCGATCCCCAGGTTCACCAGCATGATCATGCCGAACTGCACCGGGTCCACGCCAATGCCCAGAATCACCGGCATCAGAATCGGCGTGAGGATCAGGATCAGCGGCGCCATGTCCATCACCGTGCCGAGCAACAACAGCATCACGTTGATGCACATCAGGATCACGTAACGGTTGTCCGACAGGGTCAGGAACATCGTGGTGATCTTCGCCGGGATCTGCATCAGCGTCATGATGTAGCCGAAGCTGGCGGCGAAGCCGATCAGGATCATCACGATCGAGATGGTGCGCACCGTGCGGTGCATCAACTTGGGCAGCTCACTCCACTTGTAGTCGCGGTAGATGAACATGGTGACGAAGAACGACCACAGCACCGCGATCGCCGCCGATTCGGTGGCGGTGAAGATGCCCGAGAGAATGCCGCCGAGAATGATGACCATCGCCATCATGCCCCACATCGCTTCACCGCAGATTTTCAGCGCCTCCTTGAGCGGAATGACTTCGCCCTTGGGGTAATTGCGCTTTCTGGCGAAAATCAGGCACAGCACCATCAGGCACGCGCTCATCAACAGGCCCGGCACCACGCCGGCCATGAACAGCGAGGCGATCGAAACGGTCCCGCCAGCGGCCAGCGAGTAGAGCACTGAGTTATGGCTGGGCGGCGTCAACAGGGCTTGCACCGAACCGCTGACCGTCACCGCTGTGGAGAAATCCCGCGGGTAGCCGCGACGCTCCATTTCCGGAATCAGCACCGAACCGACCGACGCCGTGTCCGCCACCGAAGAGCCGGAAATCGCGCCGAAGAAAGTCGAAGCCATGATGTTCACCAGCGACAAGCCGCCGCGCACGAACCCCACCAACACCCCGGCAAACGCCACCAGTCGCCGGGACATGCCGCCCTCGGCCATGATCGCGCCAGCGAGCACGAAGAACGGAATCGCCAGCAACGAGAATTTGTTAACACCGCCGGCGACCTGAATCATCAGCGCCTGGAACGGGATGTCGATCCACCACGCACCGATCAGGGCAGAAAGCCCCAGGGCGTAAGCGACCGGCATGCCGATCAGGATCAAAGCGATAAAACTGCCGAGCAGAATCAGAGCGTCCATTTATGCGGCACCTTCGCTTTCTTCAACCAGGTCGAAACGCACGACCCGACGGTTGCTCTGGTCACCGAGCAAGAGTTTTTCCAGCACGAAAATCAGCGTCAGCACACCGCCAACAGGAATAGGCATATACGTGATGCCCACGCGCAGGGTGGGCAGGGAGCTCATGAACTGATTCCAGGTGGACATACAGAGCTTGGTGCCCCAGATGGCCATGAACAGGCAAATGGTCGCCATCAGCAGCTGCGAAACGATGCTCATGGTCTTGCGCAGTTCGGGGGGCATGCGCTCGGTGAGCATGGCCACGGCCATGTGCGCTCCGGCGCGATAACTGGCGGCGGCACCGATGAAGGTGAAGACCATCATCAGCAAAATCGCGGTGGGCTCTGGCCAGCTTGAACCGGTGCCGAGGACGTAACGGGCGAAGACGCCCCAGGGAATGATCAGGGCAATGGTCAGGACCGACAGGCCGGCGACCCAGATGCAGGTCATGTAAATCCTGTCGTTGATGCGCAGCAGCAGATTCTTCATCGGGTTTCACCGTAACCGGGCGCCGCTGACGATCCACTCGTCAACGGTACCGGGCCTTTCATGAATGCAGGGAGGGTTACTGAACGGCTTCGATGCGCTTGATCAGGTCGGCGTAAGGCGCGCCGTATTTTTCCCGGACCGAAGCCGTGGCTTCATAGAAAGGTTTTTTGTCGACGGTGATGAACTCGACGCCGGCAGCCTTGAGTTTTTCTTCACTGCTGGCCGACTTCGCATCCCACAGCGTGCGCTCCTGGGCCTGTGCGGCTTTGGCGGCTTTTTTCACCAGCACTTGCTGCTCGGGGCTGAGTTTTTCCCAAGTGATTTTCGACATCACGATTGGCTCGGGCAGGATCAGGTGCCCGGTCAGGCTGTAGAACTTGGCGTTCTGGTAGTGGTTGTGTTCGAGCAGGGTCGGCGGGTTGTTTTCCGCGCCGTCGATAACCCCGGTCTGCAATGCACTGAATATCTCGCCGGTGTCCATGGCAATGCCGTTGCCGCCCATGGCGTTGATGGTATCGATGAACATCGGGTTGCCTTGCACGCGGATCTTCATGCCTTTGAGGTCGGCGAGGCTGCGTACCGGTTTTTTGGTGTAGATATTGCGCGTGCCGCCGTCCATCCAGGCCAGGGCGACCAGGTTGAATTCGGAGTTGGTGATCTTGTCGAGGATCTCATCGCCGACCTCACCGTCGATGACATTGCGCATGTGCGCCTGGTCGCGGAACACGAACGGCATGTTGAACACGTTCACGTCCGGCACCACTGGCCCGACGATGCCGAGGCTGACCCGGGCCATTTGAATAGCGCCGACCTGGGCCTGTTCGATGACTTCTTTTTCCGAACCGAGCACACCGCCGGCGAACATCTTGAACGTCAGTTTGCCGTTGCTGTCGGCCACCAGGGTTTTACCCAGCTGTTCCTCGGCGACCACGGTCGGGTAACCGGCGGGGTGAATGTCGGCGAATTTGATTTCCAGCGCCTGGGCGGCGCTGCTGAGGGTGAAGGTGAGCGCTGCGGTGATGGGAAGTGCGGCGGCGAGCAAGGTGCGTTTGAAGTCCATGGGGTGCGTCTCCAGTCTTGTTGTTTTTTTTATTCAAGGCACAGCGATGCAGCAGGCGGGGTTAAAGCCATTCGTTGAACACCGGTTCCGGCAAGCCTTTGACACCGGGGTTAAGAGCGAACACGCCGCCGGCCAGCGACTGTTCGTCATGGTCGTCAGCGGGGCGGATCGAGGTCACAAACAGAGTGTCGAGCTGGCTGCCACCGAAGGCGCACATGGTCGGTTTCTTCACCGGCACGGGGAGCGAACGATCCAGTCGGCCATCAGGGGTGAAACGGTGAATCAGCCCGGCGTCGTTGGCGCAGATCCAATAACAACCTTCGGCATCCACTGCCGCGCCATCGGGGCGGCCAAGGAAGTGATGCATGTCGACAAACAGCCGACGGTTGGACGGCGTGCCGCTATCGATGTCGTAATCGAAAGCCCAGATCTGCTGCACATTCGGGTGCGAATCCGAGAGGTACATGGTCTTGCCGTCCGGGCTGAAGCCCAGGCCGTTGGGCACGATGAAACCGCTGAGCCGGGCGTCGAGCGGCCCGCGTTGTCCGGCACTGTAGCGATAGAGCGTGCCGTCGGCGGCGTTGGCGCCCATGTTCAGCACCATGCTGCCGGCCCAAAAACGGCCCTGACGATCACAGCGGCCATCGTTCAGGCGCATGTTGGGGCGGGCGTGATCGACGTGGGCCAGCAGTTCGCTGTCGAGGCTGCCATCGTTGTGCGGGTGCAGGTGAAAAAATCCGCTTTCCATGCCGGCGACCCAGCCACCCGCGCTGTGACGAGCGATGCAGGCAAGCATTTGCGGGGCTTTCCAGGCGTGAACGTGCCCGCTGTCGGCATTCCAGCGCTGTAATCCACCGGCCGGAATATCGACCCAGTACAGGGCGTTTTCCTCGGGGACCCACACCGGGCTTTCACCGACCGCATTGCGGGCATCGACAATCAATTCGGCTTGCATGGCAACGCATTCCCTTGGCTTTGTTATGTGGGGATTGGCGAGGGCTCAGTCGCCGAACGGCCCGGCCGCGACAAAGGCGCCACCCTGATAAACCCGGGCCGGATCATCTTCGGCGGGCATTGGTTGGGCTTCGACTTTTTCGCGGAAGACTTCGGACGTGTCCTGGGGCGCATAACCCAGGTGCGCCGCGAATCGGTTGTCCCACCAGATGCTCTTGTTGTCGGACATGCCGTACACCACGGTGTGGCCGACATTCGGGGTGTACAGCGCGCGTTCGAGCAGTTGGGTCAGGTCGTCGAAGCTCAGCCAGGTGCTCATCATTCGGCGGTTCTGTGGTTCCGGGAACGAGGAGCCGATGCGGATGCTGACGGTTTCGATGCCATAGCGATCGAAGTAGAAACTGGCCATGTCTTCGCCGTAGGACTTGGACAAACCGTAATAGCTGTCCGGGCGGCGAGGGGAGTGGGCGTCGAGGGCTTCGTCCTGCTTGTAAAAGCCGATGACGTGGTTGGAACTGGCGAAGATCACCCGCTTCACGCCATGGCGACGGGCCGCTTCGTAGATATGAAACACGCCGCAGATGTTGGCGCCGAGGATCTCTTCGAACGGACGCTCCACCGACACGCCGCCGAAGTGCAGGATCGCATCCACGCCTTCGACCAGTTGATGTACTGCTTGCTTGTCGGCGAGGTCGCAGGGCACGACTTCTTCGCGATCATCAATGGCTGGCGCCATGTCGGCGATGTCCGACAGACGGAGTACGTTGGCGTAAGGTCGCAGGCGTTCGCGCAGGACTTTACCGAGGCCACCGGCGGCGCCGGTCAGGAGCAGGCGATTGAATGGGGATGTGGTCGTCATGTAAATCCCTGAACAGAAAATTGTAGTTATTGGGTTTGTTGTAGGTTGTCGTATGACTTGGACGAAGTATTGTTAGGCTTTCCGGTGCTTGTCAACGCCACTTTGGTTGAAATTGACGGAGGGTCATGTTCATCCAATGAGTTCACTGACCTGTGGCGAGGGAGCTTGCTCCCGCTGGGCTGCGAAGCAGCCCCCATCCAGAAGTTCAGGAACATTCAGTGATCGGATTGGGAGCGCTTCGCACTCCAGCGGGAGCAAGCTCCCTCGCCACAAGGGGGTATCCTGCCTGCAGAAGATCTGCGCCTTACAACAACGAAATCGGGTAACTGATAAAGATCCTGTTCTCATCAAATTCGTTGGTGCTGAAATCGCGGCGGATGGTCGCGTTGCGCCATTTGACGTTGAGGTTCTTTAGCGCGCCGCTTTGCACGGTGTAGGCCAGTTCCGATTCGCGGCCCCATTCCTTGCCGTTGGTGATCGCGCCGGTGTGTACGTTATCGCCGCTGATGTAGCGGTTCATCAGCGTCAGGCCGGGGATGCCGAGGGCGACGAAGTTGTAGTCGTGACGCACCTGCCAGGAGCGTTCCTTGGCGTTGTCATAACTGGCGTTGTAACTGTCGTTGGCCAGCGTGCCGCCGCTGGTGCCGTTGACACGCATCCAGGCGTTGTCGCCGCTGAGTTTTTGCAGGCCGACATAGAAGGTGTTGCCGCCGTATTTGGCCGAGAGCAGGGCGAACGCGGTTTTGTTGTCGAGATCGCCGGCCAGCGCACTGCCGTCTTCCTTGCCGATGAAGTAACCGAGGTTGGCCCCCAGGGTCCAATCGCCCATGGGCTGGCTGTGGCTCAGGTTGAAATACTGCTGCTGATAAATGTCGCTGAGTTCCGCGTACCAGACGCCGACCTGAGTGCGTTTTTCATTGAACGCATACTCGCCGCCGCCGAAGTTGAAGCGGTCGGAGGTGAACGCGCCTCTGCCGTTCATCGACATGTCTTCCATGCTCGCGTCATTGCGCGGGCTGTTGCCGCGGAACTGGCCGCCGTAGAGCGTCAGGCCGCTGAGCTCGGTGGAGGTGACCTGGCCGCCGCGGAAGGTTTGCGGCAGCGAGCGACCATCATCGGAGCGCAGGATCGGCAGCACCGGCATCCATTCCCCGACCTTCAATTCGGTTTTCGACACCTTGGCTTTCAGCGCCACGCCCAGACGACCGAAATTGTCCGCGGGGCGACCGTCATCATGGATCGGCAGCAACTGCGTGCCGCCCGTACCCTTACCGCCGTCGAGTTTCTGCGAGTACATACCGAGCACATCCATGCCGAAACCGACGGGGCCCTGGGTGAAGCCGGATTTAGCGTCGAGGATGAAGTTTTGCGTCCACTCTTCAGCCTTGCCTTGGGCGTTGTTCGGATTGGTGAAGTTGCGATTGATGTAGGCGTTACGCAGGTTCAGCGTGGCCTTGGCGTCATCGACGAAACCTTCGGCCTGGCTGGTCATGGGCAGGGCGAGGGCCAGGCTGCTGCAACCGATCAAACTGAGGGTATGGCGACGGGCGAAGGTGGGGTGAGGGGTGCTGGTGAAGGAATTGCGGGCGAGTCTGCTCACAGTAACGCTCCCTGGTTTTTTGTTATTTTTATTTTTTGTTATACGTCGTCGTACAACATTGGCGGCGATTATTTGCGAGGCTTTGCACGAATGTCAATCACAAGTTGTACGATCACATCGTCCCCTTGTGGGAGCGAGCCTGCTCGCGATAGCGGTCTGACATTCAACATTGATATCAGCTGACAATCCGCCATCGCGAGCAGGCTCGCTCCCACAAGGGTTTTGTGTTTCGGCTGAGATTTTCCGGCAAACTGACAACCTTCCCGAAACAAGGCCATTGAATGGATCACTACACCCCGCGCAACTGGCAGCCTCACGAGCGCCCCAGCCTGCCCGGTTCGCCTTCGACGCCATTGCACTCCAACCCCAGACGGCTGGCCTATGCGTTGGTGGGTTTGCTGGTGGCATTGACCGGCGGCCTCGGCAACTCGCTGGTGATCGCCAACCTGCCTTACCTGCAAGGCGCGTTGGGGGCGACCACCGCCGAGATGGCCTGGTTGCCGGCGGCCTATGTGATGACCAACGTATCGATGAACCTGCTGCTGGTGAAGTTTCGCCAGCAGTTCGGCTTGCGGGCGTTCACCGAAGTATTCCTGATGCTCTATGCCCTGGTGACCTTCGGCCATTTGTTCGTCAACGACCTGAGTTCGGCGATTGCCGTGCGCGCGGCCCACGGCATGGTCGGCGCGGCGCTGAGTTCGCTGGGCCTGTATTACATGATCCAGGCCTTCCCGGCGAAATGGCGGATGAAGGCGCTGGTGTTGGGCCTCGGCACCTCACAACTGGCGTTGCCGATGGCGCGGTTGTTCTCCGAAGACCTGCTGCAAATCGCCGAATGGCGCGGCTTGTATCTGTTCGAACTGGGCATGGCGCTGTTGTCCCTGGGCTGCGTATTCCTGCTGAAATTGCCGCCGGGTGATCGCTTCAAGACCTTCGAAAAACTCGACTTCCTGACCTTCGCCATCCTTGCCAGCGGCGTGGCCTTGCTTTGCGCGGTGCTGTCCTTGGGGCGGATCGACTGGTGGCTCGAAGCGCAGTGGATCGGCGTGGCCTCGGCGGCCTCGATCGTGTTGATCCTCACGGGCCTGGCCATCGAGCACAACCGCAGCAACCCGATGCTGATGACCCGCTGGCTCGGCAGCGGGGCGATGATTCGCCTGGCCTTGGCGGTGATTCTGATCCGAATGGTGACGTCGGAACAATCCACCGGCGCGGTGGGGTTCATGCAGACGCTGAACATGAGCAGTCAGCAACTGCACAGTCTGTATGTGGTGATGTTGATCGGCAGCATTGCCGGTCTGGCCACCAGTGCCCTGACCATCGATCCCAAACACCTGATCATGCCGCTGAACATCTCTCTCGCGCTGATGGCGGTCGGCTCGGTGATGGACAGCTATTCGAACAACCTGACCCGTCCGGAAAACTTGTATTTCAGCCAGTTCCTGCTGGCCTTCGGCGGGACGTTTTTTCTCGGGCCGACCATGGTCTACGGCATGCGCAACGTGCTGTCCAGCCCCCGTAACCTGGTAAGTTTCTCGGTGCTGTTCGGTATTTGCCAGAACCTCGGTGGCCTGATTGGCGCGGCATTGCTGGGGACGTTCCAGATCGTGCGCGAGAAGTTCCACTCCAGCCACATCGTCGAGCAGCTGACCCTGCTTGATCCGCGTGTGGCTGCGCGGGTACAGAGCGGTGGCAACGCGGTCGGCTCGGTGATCGCCGACCCGAGCCTGCGCAACCTGCAGGGCATTCGCAGCCTGGCCGCCGCGGCCACCCGCGAGGCCAATGTTCTAGCCTATAACGATGTGTTCATGCTGATTGCCGTGATCGCGGTGCTGACCATGATCTGGATCTCCATTCGCGCCCTGTGGCTGATGAGCACCACCCAAACTGTCGCCCCGGCGCCTGCCACTCCAACCGTACAACCCAGCGGTGCCACTTCTCCATGACCGAACCGACCACCAACGCCATTGCCGCCACCCCCGAGGGCGTAACGCCGCCATCCTCGCCGGGCACCGAACCGCGTTCGCTGCGGGTGCGGATCATCTCGTCCTTGGGCTTTGCGGCGATTGCCATCGTCGGCGTGCTGATCGTGTTGTACGCCTGGCAACTGCCGCCGTTCAGTAGCGCGGTCGAGACCACGGAAAACGCACTGGTGCGGGGCCAAGTGACGATCATTGGCCCGCAGCTCAGCGGTTACGTGTACGAAGTGCCGGTGCAGGATTTTCAGTTTGTGAAGGCCGGGGATTTGCTGGTGCGCCTCGACGACCGCATCTACAAGCAGCGCCTCGATCAATCCCTGGCGCAATTGGCGGTGGAGAAAGCCGCGCTGGCCAACGTGGTGCAGCAACGCAACAGCGCCGAAGCGACCATCAAGTTGCGTCAGGCCGCCGTCGCCGACGCCCAGGCGCAGTTGCGCAAAAGTGAAGCGGATTTGCGTCGTAACAAGGAGCTGGTCAGCGATGGTTCGGTGTCGAAACGCGAACTGGACGTGACCCTGGCCGCCAATGCCCAGACCATTGCCGCCGTGGCGCAGGCCCAGGCTAATCTGGAAATCTCCCGGCAGGATCTGCAAACGGTGATCGTCAATCGCGGCTCGCTGGAAGCGGCGGTGGCCAATGCTGAAGCGGCGGTGCAACTGGCACGGATCGACCTGTCGAACACCCGCGTGGTGGCGCCGCGCGATGGGCAACTCGGGCAGATCGGTGTGCGCCTTGGCGCCTACGTGAACTCCGGGGCGCAGCTGATGGCGCTGGTGCCGAACCAGTTGTGGGTGATCGCCAACATGAAGGAAACCCAGATGGACAACGTGCGGGTCGGCCAACCGGTGAGCTTCACGGTCGATGCGCTGAGCCATCGTCAATTCCACGGACGGGTACAGCGGATTTCGCCGGCCACAGGGTCCGAGTTCAGTTTGCTCCAGGCCGATAATGCCACCGGCAACTTCGTCAAGATCGCCCAGCGGGTGCCGGTGCGGATCACCGTCGATGCCGATCAGGAACAGAGCGAGCGGTTGCTGCCGGGGATGTCGGTGGTGGTGAGTATTGATACCGCTGCCGCGATCACCCCTGATTGACACGGTCCTTGTAGGAGCGACCTGTGGCGAGGGGGCTTGCCCCCGTTGGGCTGCGAAGCAGCCCCAAAATGTCTGTTGTAGCAAAAATCTTGTGAGCGCTACGCACTCAAACGGGGGCAAGCCCCCTCGCCACAGGGCTCCCACATTGGAGGTGTGTTCAGGCAGTAGTCATCGGCGGCATGGTGCCCAGTAGCGAAACCGCTGCCACCGCGCCAATCCCCAGCAACCACTCCAGCACGACGCTGGCACGCAACAGGTCCGGGCGCTGCTGGCAATCCTTGACCCGCCGCCGATTGAACAGCGCCAACCCCAGCATCCCGATCACCAGCACAACCTTGATCAGCAGGATCAGCGCAAACCCGGACAGCAACGGCGTCGGCCAGAACACGCCGGTCAATACCCGCACGTTGATCAGCCCGGTCATCACCAGCCCCGCCACCAAGGCGTAACCGATCCCGCTGAAGCGTTGCAATATCGCGCTCAAGGGATGATCGGCCGGTTGGCGCAGGATCATCACCAACAGCATCAACCCACCCAGCCAGGCGCCGACGCACGCCAGGTGAATGATCTGGTTAAGAATCAGCAACTGGCCTTGCAGGCCATCGAGCATGGCGCCATGACCGACCGGGGCCAGCGTCGCCAGCAGCAAGCTCGAAAGGCTGATGCGCCAAAGCGAACTGGAACGCCAGGGCGTCAGCAGCAGGGCCATGAGCAACAGATTGAGCAGCAGATGCCAACGCCAGACCTGACCGAAAAAGGTATTGCTCAGCACCAGGCCTAGCGTCGCCGGATCAAGTGCCGCGTCCGCGGAGCCGGCCATGCTGGCGGTGATCAGCAGCAACCAGCCGACGCCACTGATTAACGCTACAGCGGTAAGCCAGCGGGTCACACGCGCCAGAGATGGATCCAGCCACGCGGTTTCACGGCCCAACAGCAGAGGCCTGAACACCCAGGCCCCGAACAGCATCAGCACCACGGTGAAATGCAGAAAGCGGCACAGCACCAGCGCATCGGTCATGAATTACTGACCGACCTTGAAGCGATAGGCGCCTTCACTTTTATGGGTGTCGACCGACACGGCGTGCCATTCGACTTTGTAATCGCCAGCGGCCAACGGCACGGCAGGGGTGACGATCAGGGTTTTCTTGTCGCTGCCTTCGGTGGCGAGGTTTTTTACCGGGATGTCGGCACCGTCTTTGCTGATCGTCACTTTGGTGAACGTCGCTTCAACCCCTTCGGAAAACTTCAGGCGCAGCTCCGAGGGCGCGCTGACGGTGCTGTCGGCCGCCGGGGTCTGGCTTTTCAGGTGCGCGTGGGCAAACACCGATGAGGCGGCGAGCAACGAGCCGAGAAGGGCGGTGGTGGTCAGGGCGTTCTTGAGCAGCATCGTGAAGACCTCGGAGGCAGGTTCAAAGAGGCGGCCAGTTTACCTGCCACAAGACCACCGTACGAAGTTTCGTTTTCCCCTGTCGCCCCGATCCAGAGCGGATGCTAGTCTTGATCAACGCTGTTGTCAGGGAGCCCTCATGGGCAATCACAAGATCGAGATTCGTCGCAGTAACGTCGAAAAGATTCTGCTGGGGGCCGAAAAAGTCTTCGCCGAAAAAGGTTTCGGCAGCACCGCCATGGCTGACATCGCCGCCGAAGTGCAATTGCCGCGTTCCAACCTGCATTACTACTTCAGCACCAAGAGCGAGCTGTACAGCGCGGTGTTGCTGGGTTTGCTGGAGGTCTGGAAGCAGGACGCCCTGTGCTTCGAGATGTTCGACGACCCGCGAGTGGTGCTCAGCAGCTATATCCGCGCCAAGATGAACCATTCCCGCAGTCGCCCTTACGGCTCGAAAGTCTGGGCCAACGAAATCATCCACGGTGCGCCGACACTGGGTGAGAAACTGGACGCCAGCCTGTACGACTGGGCCAAGATGAAAGAAGCGAAAATTCGCCAGTGGGTGGAGGACAAACGCATCCTGCCGGTGGAGCCTTCCAGCCTGCTGTACATGATCTGGGCCTCGACCCAGCATTACGCCGACTTTGATCACCAGGTGAATATTCTTAATGATCACCAGCCGTTGTCGGACATGCAGTTCGAGCGGGCGGTTCAGACGGTGACCAGCGTGATATTGCGCGGGATCGGGTTGGAGCCTTGAGGTTTGCGGCGCAGCAGCTGGCCTCTTCGCGAGCAAGCCCGCTCCCACATTAAATCTCTAGCGAACACAGGATTTGTGCGCGAAGTTGATCCACTGTGGGAGCGGGCTTGCTCGCGAAGGCGTCAGTTCAGGCGCCGCTGAGTTCAGACCGCGACATGGTACGGATTCCTCGGATCATGGTTCCAATCCAGAAACGGCTTGCCGGTATCCATCGGCACCATTTCGATGCAATCCTGCACCGGGCAGGTGATCTGACACAGGTTGCACCCCACGCACTCATCATCAATCACTTCATATTTATGCGTCCCGTCCGCCTGCTTAAGGCTCGCAATCGCCTGGTGCGAGGTGTCTTCGCAAGCGATGTGACAACGACCGCAACCGATGCACGCCGCCTGATCAATCTTCGCAATCACCTGATAGTTGATGTCCAGGTACTTCCAGTCCGTGGTATTGCCCACCGCCCGCCCGGAAAATTCCGAGACGCTGGCGTAGCCCTGACTGTCCATCCAGCGTGATAAACCGTCCTTCATCTCCTCGACAATCCGGAAACCATGCAGCATTGCTGCCGTGCATACCTGCACCGCGCCGCTGCCCAGGGCAATGAATTCCGCCGCATCGCGCCAACTGCCAATCCCGCCAATGCCACAGATCGGCAAGCCCTGGGTCTGCGGATCGCGGGCGATTTCGGCGACCATGTTCAACGCAATCGGCTTCACCGCCGAACCGCAATAACCGCCATGGGTGCTTTGGCTGCCGACGGCGGGATTGGCGACCATGCGTTCCAGGTTGACGCTGGTGATCGAGTTGATGGTGTTGATCAACGACACCGCATCAGCCCCGCCCCGGTAAGCGGCACGGGCGGCGACGCGGATGTCGGTGATGTTCGGCGTGAGCTTGACGATCACCGGCAGCGAGCAATAGGTCTTGCACCAGCGGGTGACCTGTTCGACGTATTCCGGCACCTGGCCGACCGCCGCGCCCATGCCCCGTTCCGGCATGCCGTGGGGGCAGCCGAAATTCAACTCGATGCCATCGGCCCCGGTGGCTTCCACCAGCGGCAGGATGTTTTTCCACGACTCTTCGACGCAGGGCACCATCAGCGACACGATCAGCGCGCGGTCCGGCCAGTCCTTTTTGACCTGGGTAATTTCACGCAGGTTGATTTCCAGCGAACGGTCGGTGATCAGTTCAATGTTGTTAAAACCAAGCACCTCCCGATTAGCCCCGAAGTGCGCCGAGTAACGCGACGACACGTTGACCGCCGCCGGGTCTTCACCCAGGGTTTTCCAGACCACGCCGCCCCAGCCTGCCTCGAACGCGCGAACCACGTTGTAGGCTTTGTCGGTCGGCGGCGCGGAAGCCAGCCAGAACGGATTGGGGGCTTTGATGCCGGCGAAAAAAATCGAGAGATCGGCCATTTACGCAGCCTCCACGTTGAGCATGAGTTGAGCGTTGATGGCCTCGGCGGCCAGCTTGCCGTGCTGCACGGCTTGCACGGTGAGGTCCTGATCGAGGCTGGTGCAATCGCCACCGGCATACACCCCGGGAATGCTGGTACGCAGCTGTTCGTCGACGAGGATGCGGTCGCCCTGACGCTTGAGTTCACGGGCCAGCGGATCGGCGAGGGTGCTGTTGTCGAAGGCTTGGCCTATGGCTTTGAAGATCGCGTCGGCGGCCAGTTCAAAGGTTTCGCCAGTGGTTTGCAGGCGACCATCCACCAACCGGGTGCGGGCGAAGCGCATGCCGCGCACCTTGCCCTTATCGTCGAGCAGCACTTCTTGCGGTTGAGCCCAGGTCAGCAGACGCACCTGATTGGCCTTGGCGATGTCCTGTTCGTGACCGGTGGCGCCCATGTCCTCGACGCCGCGGCGGTACACAAGATTGACGTCGCGAGCGCCGAGGCGAGCCATTTGCACGGCCATGTCGATGGCGGTGTTGCCGGCACCAAGGACGATGCAGCGCTCGGCCAGCGGCAGTTGCGTCAGGTCATCGGCCTGGCGCAGTTCGCGGATGTAGTCGGTGGCGGCAAGCAGGCCGGGGGCATCCTCGTGGGCCAGACCCAGCTGTTTGCTGGCGGCCAGACCGAGGCCGAGGAACACCGCATCGAATTGCTGATGCAGTTCGCTGAGGGTCAGGTTGTCGCCGAGCTTCTGCCCGTGACGAATTTCGATCCCGCCAATCCCCATCAGGAATTCAAGCTCCTTCTGCGCGTAATCGTCCACCAGTTTGTACTTGGCGATCCCGTATTCGTTGAGTCCACCAGCCTTTTCCCGCGCCTCGAAAATCACCACGTCATGGCCGTGCATGGCACTGCGGTGCGCGCAGGACAAACCGGCCGGACCGGCACCCACCACAGCGATGCGCTTGCCAGTTGCGGCGGCGCGTTGGAACGGGTGTTCGCTGAAGTGTGCGTTGTCCACGGCGTAGCGTTGCAACAGGCCGATCAGCACCGGCGCGCATTCTTGGGCGTTGTTGCGCACGCAGGCTTGCTGGCAAAGAATCTCCGTCGGGCAGACCCGGGCGCAACTGCCGCCGAGGATGTTCGCCGAGAGGATTTTCTGCGCGGCGCCCTGAACGTTTTCCTGATGGATATTGCGGATGAACGACGGAATGTCGATGTCACTCGGACAGGCATTCACGCACGGCGCGTCGTAGCAATACAGGCAGCGCGAGGCTTCCAGATGCGCCTGACGGTCGTTGAGCGGCGGCGCCAGATCGGTGAAGTGGCCGGCGAGGGCGGCCGCGTCCTCATGGGGATGCGGGAGGTGGTTCAGGGTCTTGATCACGGTGTTGGCCTCACGGTTATTTGAGGTATTGCCTCTGGTGGGCATTGGTTTTTGTGTTGTCAGGACTGCCGCCTTCGCGAGCAAGCCCGCTCCCACATTTGGAATGCGTTCCCTTGTGGGAGCGGGCTTGCTCGCGAAGGCCGAAGGCCTCGATTTCAGCGTTTCACAGCAACCGGCCTGCACAATTCAGCCCGCTTGCTCAGCAAATCGAACACCGCCGGATACGCCGGCCGTTCGACATACCGACCGGCACCACGCTCGGCCCGCAAATCACCATCGGCCCACACCACTCGGCCCTGGCTGACGGTGTGGCTCGGCACGCCGCGCACGGTCTTGCCTTCGAAGATGTTGAAGTCGACTTGCTGGTGATGGGTCTTGGCTGAAATCGTCCGCGTGCCTTCCGGATCCCACAGCACCAGATCGGCATCAGCGCCCACACGAATCGCACCCTTGCGCGGATAGAGGTTGAAGATCTTCGCGGTGTTGGTGGAGGTGAGGGCAACGAAATGTTGCATCGACAAGCGCCCGGTGTTCACCCCTTCATCCCAGAGCACTGCCATGCGGTCTTCGATGCCGGCGGTGCCGTTGGGAATCTTGCTGAAGTCGTCACGGCCGGCGGCTTTTTGCTCGGCGCAGAAGCAGCAGTGGTCGGTGGCGGTGGTGTGCAGGTTGCCTGATTGCAAGCCATGCCAAAGGGCTTCCTGATGGCCGTGAGGACGGAAGGGCGGGCTCATTACGTAACCGGCGGCGGTCTGCCAGTCCGGGTGTTGGTAAACGCTGTCGTCCAGCAGCAAATGCCCGGCCAGCACTTCGCCGTAGACCTGTTGACCCTTGCTGCGGGCATAGGTGATTTCGTCGAGGGCTTCCTTGGTCGAGACGTGGACCAGGTACAGCGGCGTGCCGAGGGTTTCGGCAATACGGATCGCCCGGCTCGCGGCTTCACCTTCCACCTGCGAAGGTCGCGACAGCGGGTGCGCTTCCGGCCCGGTCATGCCCTGGGCCATCAACTTGCGTTGCAGGTGATAGACCAGCTCGCCGTTTTCCGCATGCACGGTGGGCACTGCGCCCAATTCCAGACACCGCTCGAAACTCGCCACCAGCGTATCGTCGGCAGCCATGATCGCGTTCTTGTAGGCCATGAAATGCTTGAAGCTGTTGACCCCGTGATGGCTCACCAGCTCAGCCATTTCTTCGCGGACCTGCTCGCTCCACCAGGTAATGGCGACGTGGAAACCGTAGTCCGACGCCGACTTCTCGGCCCAGCCGCGCCATTGATGAAATGCCTCCATCAACGATTGCTGCGGGTTGGGAATCACGAAGTCGATGATCGAGGTGGTGCCGCCGGCAAGCCCCGCCGCGGTGCCGCTGAAGAAGTCTTCGCTGGCCACCGTACCCATGAAGGGCAACTGCATATGAGTGTGCGGGTCGATGCCGCCGGGCATCAGGTATTGGCCGCTGCCGTCGAGCACTTCGGCATCGGCGGGAACATCAAGGTTTTCACCGATGGCTTTGATCACGCCCTCGGCGCAATAGACGTCGGCGCGATAACTTTCATCATGGGTAATAACGGTGGCGCCACGGATCAACAGAGACATTCCGAGTTCCTCGCAGGCATTGACCGACTGATGCCGGTTCTAAATGTTTTATATGAAGCAGACGCCAATCGGTGTATTCCTGTCAGCGCTGTCAAGAATAGACGCTAGCTGCAGTTTACGGATTGAGCAAGAATATTTTTTATAAGCTTATGACTGTTTTAACTGATTGATAAATAACGATTAAAACTGAAAATCACCAAAATGGTGAGGCCTCTCACCATTTTGACGCACTTGACAGGTTCCAAAAATAGACGAGATTTTCTATGTGAAATCAGCCGCTTGTAGATGGTCTATGGTTGAGGCGCAGTCTTTCAAAAAAGATCGACGCACCAGATTGAGTCCTGACTGTTCGGACAACTTGCCTGACATTCGGCCTGAGTGGCATCGCAACTCACCGCGGATTCAATAGTTGGATAAATAAAGCTGATCAATATCAGTTGGTTAGCGAAATTTTATGGCACTGCCCGATGCGTAAGCGGGGTACCCGGCACGTTTATTGATGCCGCCGCTGACACCTTGGCCGGTCCGTAAAAGTTGTCAGTTTCTCCGGCCATCGTCCGGCTCGCGCGTCTCGCGCCAGCCCCTGATGAGCAAAAATAATCAAAAGAACAGTGGAGCGGCCATGCAACAGATCAGATCGCAAGTGACCGAGCGCGACGGCTTGTTTGAGCTAGAAGCCGGCAGCGATGTCCTTGACAGTCCCCGTTACAACCACGACATGGCACCAACCAAGGTGCATGAACGAACCTGGAACAAATGGCACATCACCGCGTTATGGGTCGGCATGGCGATCTGCGTGCCGACCTATACCCTCGGCGGCGTGCTCACCGCTTATTTCGGGCTGACCGTCGGCGAAGCGCTGCTGGCGATTCTGTTCGCCAACATTATCGTGCTGATTCCACTGACCCTGAACGCCTTCCCCGGCACCAAGTACGGCATCCCATTCCCGGTGTTGCTGCGTTCGTCCTTCGGCATCCTCGGTTCCAACATTCCATGCCTGATCCGTGCCCTGGTAGCGTGTGGCTGGTTCGGCATCCAGACCATGTTTGGCGGGTTGGCGATTCACCTGTTTCTCGGGTCGGTGTTCGATGACTGGAAAGCCCTCGGCGGCACCGGTGAAGTGATCGGCTTCATGGTGTTCTGGGCCTTGAACCTGTGGGTGGTGATTCGCGGCGCGGACTCGATCAAATGGCTGGAAACACTGTCCGCACCGTTACTGGTACTGGTCGGCGTGGGGCTGCTGATGTGGGCGATGCCGAACGTATCGATGAGCGAATTGATGGCGATCCCGGCCAAGCGTCCGGAAGGGGCCAGCGTGGTCAGTTACTTTGCCGCCGGGCTGACCGCCATGGTTGGCTTCTGGGCCACCTTGTCGCTGAATATTCCGGACTTCAGTCGCTACGCGAGAAGCCAGAAGGATCAGATTATCGGGCAGATTATCGGCTTGCCCCTGACCATGTTCCTGTTCGCCTCCCTCGGCGTGGTGATGACGGCCGCTTCGGTAAAACTGGTGGGCGTCACTGTTTCCGATCCGGTCACCCTGATCGGCCATATCCAGAGCCCGGTCTGGGTCGCCCTGGCCATGGCGCTGATCATCATCGCCACGTTGTCCACAAACACCGCGGCCAACATCGTTTCGCCGACCAACGACTTCCAGAACGTTGCGCCCAAGATCATCAACCGCACCAAAGCGGTGATCCTCACGGGGCTGGTCGGCTTGGCGCTGATGGCTCATGAATTGTTGAAAAAGCTGGGGCTGATCGTTTCGGATTTGAGCCTGGAGACGGTGTATTCCAACTGGTTGCTGGGCTATTCGAGTCTGTTGGGGCCGATCGCCGGGATCATGGTGGTGGACTATTTCCTGATCAAGAAACAGCAGCTGGATCTGGCGGGTCTCTACCGCGATGACGTTTACCCGGCGTGGCACTGGTTCGGTTTTATCGCGTTCGGCGTGCCGGTGGCATTGACGCTGCTGTCGCTGGGCAGCGATGCGTTCAGCTGGTTCTACAGCTACGGCTGGTTCACCGGCTCGGCCCTTGGTGGGCTGATTTATTACGGGTTGAGTGTGATGCGGCCGAGTCCTACTGCTGTGAAAACTGCGGTGTGAGGGATGGCCTCATCGCGAGCAGGCTCGCTCCCACAGGGGAATGCATCTCAACTGTGGGAGCTGCCGAAGGCTGCGATCTTTTCGGGGCCGCCGGAGAGCAAGATCAAAAGATCGCAGCCTTCGGCAGCTCCTACAAGGGAATGCATTTCAACTGTGGGAGCGAGCCTGCTCGCGATGGCGGCCTCACAATAACCACAAATTTTCATGAAGAAACCTATAACAACTGCCTGAGGAGATCACCATGAACGCTGCCATAGACGTTCTGCAGTCCACCCATCAGCACATCAACCGCGACCGTCTGTGGCAGTCGCTCATGGACCTGGCCAAACTCGGTGCCACGGTCAAGGGCGGCGTCTGCCGACTGGCCCTGACCGACCTCGACCGCCAGGCCCGGGACATCTTCGTGAACTGGTGCGAGGAAGCCGGCTGCACCGTCAGTATCGACGCTGTCGGCAACATCTTCGCCCGCCGTCCGGGGCGCAACCCGAACCTGCCGCCGGTGATGACCGGCAGCCACATCGACACTCAACCCACCGGTGGCAAGTTCGACGGCTGCTTCGGCGTGCTGGCCGGGGTCGAAGTCTTGCGCACCCTCAATGACCTGGGCGTGGAAACCGAAGCGCCGCTGGAAGTGGTGGTCTGGACCAACGAAGAAGGCTCGCGCTTCGCCCCGTGCATGATGGGCTCCGGTGTGTTCGCGGAAAAATTCACCCTCGAAGAAACCCTGGCCAAGGTCGATGCCGAGGGCGTGACCGTCGGCGAAGCCCTGAATGCCATTGGCTATGCCGGCCCGCGCAAAGTCAGTGGCCACGCCGTCGGCGCCTATTTCGAAGCCCACATCGAGCAAGGCCCGATTCTTGAGGACGAGCGCAAAACCATCGGCGTGGTCATGGGCGCCCTCGGGCAGAAATGGTTCGACCTGAAATTGCGCGGCGTCGAAGCCCACGCCGGCCCGACACCAATGCACCTGCGCAAGGATGCTCTGGTCGGCGCCTCAGTGATCGTCGGCGCGGTCAATCGCGCCGCCCTCGGCCATCAACCCCACGCCTGCGGCACTGTCGGCTGCCTGCAAGCCTACCCCGGCTCACGCAATGTGATTCCCGGCGAAGTGCGCATGACCCTGGACTTCCGTCATCTGGAACCGGCGCGACTCGATTCAATGATCGCCGAAGTTCGCGAAGTCATCGAAACCACCTGCGAAGAACACGGCCTGACCTTCGAATTGACTCCCACCGCCGACTTCCCGCCGCTTTACTTCGACAAGGGTTGCGTCGAAGCAGTACGCGGCGCCGCTCAAGGGTTGGGTTTGTCGCACATGGACATCGTCAGCGGGGCAGGGCACGACGCGATCTTCCTCGCCGAACTCGGCCCGGCGGGGATGATCTTCGTGCCCTGCGAAGGCGGCATCAGCCACAACGAAATCGAAAACGCCACGCCGGATGACCTCGCTGCCGGGTGTGCGGTGTTGTTGCGGGCGATGCTGGCGGCTTCGGATGCGATTGCCAGCGGAGAACTTGCGGCCTGAAGATCAAAAGATCGCAGGCTTCGCCAGCTCCTGCATTGAGCCGTACACCCATGGATGTACGCGACCCCTGTAGGAGCTGCCGAAGGCTGCGATCTTTCGCTTTTATGCGTTAAAAAAAGTCCCCACGTCACAAACCCGAATCCTCAATCGTCATCCTGTTGAACCCCTCAATTAGCGGAGCAACACGATGTCGTCCAACACCCAACCGGTCAATCTGCTGCAGTCCATTCCTCAGGTTTTCGAAAGCCTGACCCAAGTCCATGTCACCCTCGACAGCCATGACCTGGACCCGACCCTCAAACACCTGCTGCACCTGCGTGCCTCGCAGATCAACCAATGCGGTTTCTGCGTGAAGATGCACACCCGTGAGGCGCGTGAGGCCAATGAAACCAACGAGCGCCTGGACCGCCTGATCGTCTGGCGCCATGTCAGCGATTTCAGCGCTGCCGAACGCGCGGCGCTGGCTTGGACCGAAGCCCTGACTGTGCTCGATGAAAAGACCGACTACGCCAGCCTGCGCGGGGACTTGCGCGAGCATTTCAACGATGCTCAGATCGGTGCCTTGACGGCCGAGATCGGCATGATCAACCTGTGGAACCGTTTGCAGGTGTCGAGGCACTGATTGATGAACTCCGCTGAAAACGCCGCCGCTGTGTTCGAGCAGCGCCGGCCCTTTTTGCTCGGTCTGGCGTATCGCATTCTCGGCTCGCGCACCGAAGCCGAGGATGTGGTGCAAGAGTTGTTCATCAAGTGGCTGGAGGCCGACCGGGCCTCCATCACCACGCCAGCCGCCTGGCTCACCACCGCTTGCACCCGGCACTGCATCGACCTGTTGCGCTCGGCGCACAAGTCACGGGTCGATTACATCGGCACCTGGCTGCCGGAGCCGATTCACACCACCCATCAGCATTCACCCGAACACCTGCATGAACTGGCCTCGTCATTGTCCACCGCGTTCCTGCTCTTGCTGGAACGGCTGACCCCCAAGGAGCGCGCCGCGTACCTGCTCTACGAAATTTTCGATATGGATTACGCCCAAGTGGCGGAGGTTATCGGGGGCCAGGAAGCGGCTTGCCGCAAGTTGGTGTCCCGGGCCAAGGCCGGTCTGGGTAGCGGGCAAATCCGCTATCAACCCGAACCCGCGCGTCAGAACCAGTTGCTGAACGCCTTCCACAGCGCCATCGCCAGCGGCTCAACCGCGTCCCTGACCGCGCTGCTGGCCGAAGACGTCGAACTCTGCGCCGACGGCGGCGGCAAGGCCTCGGCCATCCGCGAAACCCTGTTCGGCATCAACCGCGTGCTGGATTTCATTGGTCAGTCGCTGCACACCTACTGGCAGACGTACGAATGGCTGCCCACGCAAATCAACGGCGCTCAAGGCGTGATCATCAAAGCCGACAGCGAACTCGTCGCATCGCTGAGTTTTGGTTTTGACGAAGCGGGGCGGGTGAACCGGATTTTCATCATGCGTAATCCGGATAAGTTGGTGGGGTTGCGAGATTTGTTGGATGTGCAGTAACTCAGTGCGAGATTGTTGCCACCACACTCAGCGGTCCCGTTTATTTTGTTCAGAGCTCCTGACAATTCGGGCCGCAATTATCGAAAAATCCTGTTGCCATTGAGCGTTTCTACACGCGCCCTATGAGACTACAAGAAACGGCCTGCGGGCCGTTTTTTGTTGGCTGGCGAAAACCTTCGGCCGGATGCTACTTCTGTGGCGAGGGGGCTTGCCCCCGCTCGACTGCGAAGCAGTCGCCTGAGGGAGAGTGCGTACTGAATTGATGACTTCACTTTTAACTGGCCAAGGGGCCTACGCTTGCGAGCTTTCAGTGTTGATTCTTACGATAAATGCACAGCCTTAAGAGTAGGAGCTTTCGCAACTACACATATAGTAAAAAAAGCAGTTTCAAAATCCATGCATGTCGGTGAGTATGCCCACTATTTGTGCCTGTCTTTCAAAGTCGCGTCGTCGAGTTCACCACGGAGAAATGGTTTATGACCATCAAGATCGAGGGAGTGATCGCCAATAAAATTGGCTTTGCTTCCCACCAGAATGCTGTGCCAGTCCTAAGGGAGCTGATGGTACACAATGACGGTGATGCAGATTATAACGATCTTGAGCTGGAGCTTGTGGCGGATCCTCCCTTCCTCGAAGGCAAGACGTGGCGGCTCGACCGGTTAAGCAAAGATTCGACGCTGCATATTTCAGAGCGCAATTTGACGCTGAATGCTGGCTATCTTGCAGACCTTGCGGAAAGCCTGACTGCAACGTTGGTTCTGCGCCTCCGCTGCAAAGCAGAAATTCTCTACAGCCAGTCGTTCCCGATTGAGCTTCTAGCAAAAAACGAATGGGGCGGCGTGAACTCCATGCCGGAGTTGCTTCCTGCGTTTTCCATGCCCAATGATCCGGCCGTTGATCGGATACTTAAGTCTGCTTCGGATGTTTTACGTCGCGCTGGTAAACCAGATGGCATCAACGGATACGAAAGCAAATCCAGAACCCTAACGTGGGAACTGGCTTCCGCGATATGGTCGGCAGTCTGTGGTCTGAGATTAAGTTATGCATTACCACCCGCAAGCTTTGAAACCCAAGGGCAAAAGGTCCGAACACCAGGGCTTATTCTGGAGGGTGGTGTCGCAACCTGCTTGGACACCGCATTGCTTTTTTCGGCAGCACTAGAACAGGCGGGGCTCAATGCTCTCTTGATACTGACCAAAGGCCACGCTTTTGTTGGTGTTTGGCTTCAACCACAAGAATTTTCCCAGCTCATTACCGACGAAGCTTCTGCTGTACGAAAGCGTATTGACCTGAAAGAAGCCCTCGTATTTGAAACCACCCTTGCTACGCGGTTTCCTGTGCCGAGTTTCAGTCAGGCAGTAAGTACAGCAGAGCGGCAAATTAATGATGAAGATTTCATCATGGCCATTGATATACACCGGGCGCGTATGCAACGCATCCGACCTTTGGCAACGTCGATCTCTGGGCCAAAATCGGAAACTGTTCAAGATTCGGAAGCAACTCTAGAGGCGTTGGAAATTGCGCCTTCGCTACCTGGTTTCGACATTGAAATTCTTACCGAAACCGATTCTCCGGCTGGGAAGCTAACCTTGTGGCAGCGCAAGCTTCTGGACCTGACTACTAGAAACCGCCTCTTGCACCTGCCTGATAGCGCAAAGGGCGTTCGCTTGATTTGCCCCGAGCCTGCTGAGTTGGAGGATCAACTGGCCAGTGGTAAACGCATCAGAATTGTTTCGGTACCCGATCTAGAAGCAGGCGGTAGAGACGCCGCTCTTTATGAACAGCAAAATCGTGAAAGTTTGCGCGATGAATATGCACGGAGCGCTCTGTCTCGAGGTGAAGTACTGGCCACGCTGGAGAAAAGCAAACTTGAAGTAGCGCTGATAGAGCTTTATCGCAAAGCCCGGAGCGATCTTGATGAGGGCGGCGCTAACACGCTGTTTCTTGCTCTCGGCTTTCTAAAGTGGAAAAAGTCGGCAGACGATTCGAAGACCTATTCAGCTCCCCTGATTTTGTTACCGGTAAAGCTTGATCGAAAAAGTGCCTTGTCGGGTGTGACGATGACCCTGCTTGAGGATGAACCTCGCTTTAACCTGACATTGCTCGAGTTGCTTCGGCACGATTTCGAGTTGGTGATTCCAGGATTGGAAGGAGAGCTTCCGACCGATGAAAGCGGTATCGATGTAGCAGGTATCTGGAATACTGTCAGGCGTGCGATAAGGGATGTGCCGGGGTTTGAAGTCACTACGGAACTTGTGCTTGGGACTTTTTCCTTTGCAAAATACTTGATGTGGCAGGATCTGGCGGCCCGCTCAGAACAGCTTTTGAAAAGCCCCATGGTCAAGCACTTGCTCGAGAGGAGTGTTGGCGGTGAAGGTTATTCCACCTCAGGTGACTTTCCTCACCCCAATGAATTGGATAGGAAGGTCAATCCGGCTGATCTTTTTACACCGTTACCGGCAGACTCCTCCCAATTAGCAGCCGTCGTTGCATCGGCCAGTGGTTGTGACTTTGTACTCGACGGACCTCCCGGCACCGGTAAATCTCAAACCATTGCCAATATGATTGCGCACAACCTCGCCTTAGGGCGCAGAGTATTGTTTGTCGCTGAAAAGATGGCTGCTCTGGATGTGGTTTATCGTCGACTTGAAGAAAAAGGATTGGGCGAGTTCTGCCTTGAGCTCCACTCCAGCAAGACCTCGAAAGTGGAAGTGCTCAAACAACTCGAACGTGCATGGGACGTGCGTGATGCTCTGACAGCAGACGAATGGACAGTTGAAACAGCGAAGCTGCATAAGCTGCGAAATCGACTAAATGAAGTTGTTGAGTTGTTGCATCGCCGTTCGCCCAATGGATTGTCTGTGCATCAGGCTATCGGCCGGGTTGTGCGGGATGGAAATTCCTCGTTACCGCGTCTTGGATGGCCAGAAGGAACAACCCACGACGCGCATACCTATGCTCTGCTGCGCGATATCGCTAGACGTCTTGACCTAAATAGTCAGGCCGCCCGAGAGCTTTCTGTCGGCTTTTCACTTTTGGCCCCTACGGATTGGTCGAACGGGTGGCAGGAGGCGATTGTTGCTGCTGCCAGTGATTTGCCTAGTGCAATAGAACGACTTAAAGCCGCAAGCACCAGTTTGTTGAAGGCAACGGACCTTCCACTTGCGGTCGCACATAGCGACGATATCGAGCAACTTGCGCAGTTCGTCGCTGTTCTGGTTGATGCACATGGTGTTGATCTTTCATTCGTTTTTACGCTGAATGTGAGCGCGAAGATAAGCGCCGCCAAAAAAGCCATTCAGCTACTAGCTGAATATCGAGAAATCGAACAATCGCTATCTCTGCGATACGCACCAGAAGCTTGCCGCACCCTCAACCTTGAACAGCTCAAAAACGACTGGGAGGTAGCCAACGGTAAGTTCTGGATACTCGCTACTTTCGGCAAGAAGAAGGTGGCCAAAAACTTGGCAAGCGTTGGTGGTGCTGCTGGTCTTCCAGACGTTGAGTCGGATCTGCTCAAGTTCAACGAAATGCGCAGCTTGCTTATCTCTCTGGAGGGTGTATCTGCAGATTTGAGCTCTGTGCCTGGCTGGAGCGGCCTGTCCAGCAATGTGTCTGCCATGGCCGCTGCATGTGAGTTGGGCGAGCGCTTGCGGACGATGATTAGCTCAAGGGCAGAGTCCCCTGAGGACCTGATTGTATTGCGCGGGGCCACTGAAAAGCTTGTCGTTAAAGCCAATGAATTACTGGGTGGAGGAGGGTTCATTGCCTCGGCGCTTCATCAGTTGAAGGATGCACTGGCTTACTTTAATCAAGCAACTAAACGATTCAACGAACTGGGCAACCGTCCATTTGAAGGCAAGCTGACGATTGAGTCCTTGCTAGAAGCCTCTAATGCCATCGTCCGGCAGGAGTCGAAGCTGAAAGCCTGGTGTGATTGGTGCCGGGTTAGAGAGGAGGCAATTGCCTCAGGGCTTCAACCTTTAAGCGATGCACTGGCGGCTAATGCGATACCTGAAGGTGGCACTGTTGATACCTTCGAAACGGCCTACGCTCGTTGGTTTGCAACGGTGACGATTGATGCAGAACCGTTGTTGCGAAACTTTGTACCCGCGGAACACGCAAGCGACATTGACGCATTTATTCGCCTTGATGAGGATTTGTCCAAGCTCACAGTGCGATACATCCGAGCAAAACTGTGTGGTTTGATCCCGTCAAAAAACGAGATCGGCAAGCAAGGCGGCTTTGGTATTTTGAAACATGAACTGCTAAAATCTCGGCGCCATAAACCAGTACGACAACTGGCAGTCGAGATGGGTGATGCAATGTCCAAGCTTGCCCCTTGTATGCTGATGAGTCCGCTTTCGATTGCGCAATATCTACCGACAGATCTGGCCCTTTTTGACTTGGTCATCTTCGATGAGGCTTCGCAAATTGCCCCATGGGACGCCATCGGCTCCATTGCGAGAGGCAAGCAGGTGGTAATCGCAGGTGATCCTCGGCAGATGCCACCTACTAATTTTTTCAATCGCGCTGCGTCCGCCTCAGAAGATGATACGGCGGAGGATATGGAAAGCATTCTGGATGAGTGTCTCGGCGCGGGCATCCCGAGCCATAGTCTCAGCTGGCACTACCGTAGTCGCCATGAAAGCTTGATTGCGTTTTCCAACCATCGTTATTACGACAGTAACTTGATTACGTTCCCGGCTGCCGAAACACGGGCGAGTGCTGTGGAGTGGCGTCGTGTTGACGGTGTTTATGCGAAGGGTAAAGGCCGGCACAATCAGGCAGAGGCCGAGGCCATCGTTACCGAAACCGTGAAGCGCTTGATGGACCCAGCCTTTATCGCTGCGGGTCATACGATCGGGATCATCACGCTTAACAGCGATCAGCAAAGGCTTATTACCGATCTGTTGGACAGAGCACGGCAACAATTTCCGCAGATTGAGCCATTTTTCCAGGATGATATTGCCGAACCTGTAGTCGTAAAAAATCTGGAGACAGTACAAGGTGACGAACGTGATTTGATCATGCTGGGTATTGGGTATGGTCCGACGGAATCTGGTGCTCAGGTTATGTCGATGAACTTCGGCCCCCTGAATAAGGAAGGTGGATGGCGTCGTTTGAATGTCGCGATAACACGTGCGCGTAGGGAAATGCTGGTCTTCTCGTCTTTTGATTCTTCGATGGTTGACCTGAACCGTACCAATGCACGAGCCGTGCGTGATCTGAAACACTTTATTGAGTTTGCGCAGCGTGGGCCGAGGGCGCTGGCTGAAGCGGTACAGGGTTCAGTGGGTGGCTACGATTCGCCGTTTGAAGAAGCGGTCGCTCAAGGTTTGCGACGTAAGGGCTGGCAAGTGGTGCCGCAGATTGGTGTCTCTCGTTTTCGAATTGATTTGGGGATCGTCCATCCAGATAGACCAGGTGACTATCTTGTCGGTGTCGAATGCGATGGCGCGACCTACCACAGCGCTGCGACAGCCAGAGACCGCGACAAAGTCCGCAGTGCAATTCTCAAAGGGTTGGGCTGGAAGTTGGTTCGACTGTGGTCCACCGAATGGTGGATTGATAAGTCTGGTGCCCTTGATCGCTTGCATGTGTCACTGGAAGCGCTGCTGCAGGAGTCTCGTGCGGTCCCCGCCGCAAGCCTGTCGCCCAACAAAGATCTGCATATTCCTCAATTGTCACTGGTGCAGAACGCTCCAGTAGCAACAGTCGTTGATCAAGTAGAAGAAGTTGTCGACGCACCAGCGATGGAAATGCCAGTCGAGGAGCCGGTAGACCTCAAAATTGCGAGATCCTTTATGGCGTCGGCCAGCCCTGCGATCAAAGGTGAGTACCGTGTCACTGATTTCACCGGTGTGGGCGACAGGATTAGTGCAGAGGCCTTTTACTCGCCAGAATACGACGCAGTTCTCGCAGATTTGATTGCACATGTATTAGTACACGAAGCTCCAATCCTCGACTCATTGCTGGTGCAACGGGTTGCTCGAGCTCATGGGTTTCAGCGCTCCGGACGCCTTATTCGAGAACGAGTCCTGGACCTGACAGAGCAGAATCATCACCTGAGAACCGATCCCGTTGACGGTCAATTTGTCTGGCACTCTGAAAATGATGTTGCTGGCTGGAACCGCTATCGGATACCGGTGACTATCGAAGATGCCCGGTCTGTAGAAGAGATAGCTGCCGAGGAGTTGCTGACGGTGGCGTCCTTGATCTCAGCAGGTGACAGGCCACTTGAAATCGCTAAAGCATTGGGGGTGAGGCGCCTGACCAGCGCTGCACGGGAGCGAATAGAGCTGGCGATGAAGTCGATGTCAGACTTCTAAGTCATCACGGAAGAAACACTCAGCATCGAGGGGCGCGCGAACGTCGCACCGCCGCCGTATGGCGAGGGAGCTTGCTCCCGTTCGGCTTCGTAGCGGTCGTAAACCAACTAACGCGCAGTACCTGAAACAACGCGGTGACAGGATTTGGGACCGCTTCGCGCTCCAGCGGGAGCAAGCTCCCTCGCCACAAAGGTTGTGTTGGCAATTGGAGGAGGTGGCAGTGCTATCTGCACTATCGCAAACGCTGGCGGTCGTAATCTTCACAGGGTCGCGCGTAACTGCGCCGCCGCAATCGTGGAGTTCCAATGAGCCAGGACGTCCTGACCACCGAAACCAATCGCCGCCAGTTGCAGCAGATCATCGCCGGACTGTCCGATGGGGTGATTCTGCTGGAGCTCGACCAGACCATTCTCTGGGCCAATGACGCCGCGCTGGCCATGCACGGTGTCAATCGGATTGGTGAGCTGGGCGCCAATGCCAGGGAGTACGCGAAGCGGTTTGCCTTGCGCTATCGCAACAATCATCCGGTAGCGACGGAGAATTATCCGATCAGCCGCGTGGCCCGCGGCGAGATGTTCAGTGATGTTCTTGTTGAATTGACGCCAGTCGAAAACAAAGAGCGCACCTGGGTTCATAGCGTGCGCAGCATGGTGCTGGCCGACCGCGCCGGCGAGCCGGAGTCGTTGGTGCTGATCATGAACGACGTCACCGAATGGGCCAGCGCCGAGCAGCGTTTCGAAAAGACCTTCAATGCCAACCCGGCCCCGGCGGTGATCTGTCGCCTCAGCGATTTGCGCTTCATCAAAGTCAATCAGGGCTTCCTGGAAATGACCGGTTATGCCCGCGATCAGGTGATCGGCGCTTCGACCTATGAGCTGGATGTACTGGAGCGCGCTGAAAACAAGGAACTGGCCAAGCAGCGTTTGCGTGACGGGGCAACCATTCCGCAGATGCAGGCCGAACTGCAATTGCCCGACGGTGGCAGCAAACAGGTGATCGTTGCCGGGCAACCGCTGGAGCTCAACGACGAAGCTTGCATGCTGTTTTCCTTCGTCGACATGGAGCTGCGGCACAAGGCCGAAATTGCCCTGCGCCAGAGCGAGGAACGGTTCGCCAAAGCCTTTCGCCTCACCCCGGTGCCGATCCTGGTGTGCAGCGCCGACGATCAAGTGGTGATGGACGTCAACGAAGCCTTTCTCGATACCCTCGCGTGCCCCAGTGAAGAGGTGCTCGGCAAGACCGTGGCGCAACTCGGATTCATCGACGATGCGGGCACTCGCACGCGACTGTTTGCGGCCCTGGAGAAAACCGGGCGCGTGGATCGCGTCGATGTCAGGGTACGCTGCAAGGATGCCGGGCTGATCGATTGCGCCGTCTCGGCGGACACCGTGAACATTCAGGACGGCACTTGTTATCTGCTGGTGTTGATGGACATCACGGAGCGTAAACGCACCGAGCTGGAGTTGGTGTCGGCGATTGAAGAGGTGATGAAAGATGCCTCCTGGTTCAGCCGCACGCTGATCGAGAAACTGGCTAATGTGAAGAACGTCAATTTGCCGCAATTGCCCAGTGTGTCGTTCACCGACCTGACCGCCCGGGAGCGTGATGTGCTCGGCTTGATCTGTGAAGGCCTCGCCGACAAGGAAATCGCCGCGCGCCTGAAACTGGCGCCCAATACGGTGCGTAATCATGTCTCGACGGTGTATTCCAAGCTCGACGTGCATAGCCGCAGTGAGGCGATTGTATGGGCCCGCGAACGGGGTCTGTTCTCCAGCGAGAGGCGGCCCAAGGGGCAACGTTAAGATGCAAATGCACTAGTTGGGATGGTGCAATTTGATGTTCTGCCAAGGGGCTGGTTTTTCTAGGCTGTAAGGGTGCGATACGTGACTTCGGGTCGGTATCGGGTCCTCTTCGATGCAGCTAAAGGAACAGCCACATGGGTGCGAACAGATCAAGCGTGGGGTCGATTTTGCGTCGTCGCCAAGGTGAATCGGGATGATTCATCTGGCGCAATTGCGTATGCAACTGGAGCGGAATTTTTCACCGTTGGCCTGTGAGTGTGCGCTCACGGGGGATAATTCGTTGACGGTGAAGCTTTATCACCCGGCGACGGGGCAGGTGGATCTGGTGGTCAGTGGGTTGAGCATGGCGATGCTCAGGACGCCAGAGGCAATGGCGGCGTTGATTGAAGAGTTGCGGTACGAGCTTGAGAGCATTGGCCTGCATCGGTCCAGTGCTTTGTAGGCGCTGGCTTTTCTCTCGCAGATATCCCCCGATCCACTGTGGGAGCGGGCTTGCTCGCGAAGACGACCTTATAACCTATAAATCCCCCTCTGATGTACGCCGTTCAAACTGTGGGAGCGAGCCTGCTCGCGATTTTCTGGCATTGGCGGGTGGCTGGGCTATAAGGAATGCGAGGTATTTCTTTTCTGTGACGGGGCCGCGGGTGTGCGGTGTGGTTTTTGTGTCGCGGAAAATGTCGATTACTTACCGCGGGTCAGCCTATGAACAGTTTTGGGATACGTATTTTTTCGCCATTGTCGCTCGTACTCTGCGCGGCGATTCTGGGTGGTTGCGCCAGTCCGCCGCCTCCACCACCCGCTGCGCCGCCACCGCCACCGGTTCGAACCTGTCAGACCTCCGAAAACACCGATGTGCAGGGTGATATGAGGGTTGAAGGGCAGGTGACCCGGACCACGACCCTGACCCGTTGCGTCACTCAGTAAGCCGGGTCAGGTGTACCGGCGCGATGTGCGACCGGCGGGTGTGGCCTGAGTGGCGGGTCAGACTTCCTCGATCCTGACCCACCGCGACGCTTGTGCCGCCAAACGAATTGCCGTCGCCAGGCGTTCGACTTCCCATGCCTGTTCGAAATCTGTCCCGTCCTGACCGAGACCGGCCAGCGCCATCACCAACTCATGCACTTCAAGGGTCTTGAGTTCGTTGTAACCCAACTGATGCCCCGGTGCCGGGCTGAAGGCGGCATAACCCGGTAAATCCGGCCCGGCCAGCAGCCGTTGGAAACCGCCTTGCCCTGCGCGATACAGCCGCAGTTCATTCAAGCGTTCCTGATCGAACGCCAAGGTGCCTAGGGTGCCGCTGATTTCAAAACTCAGGTGATTCTTGTAACCGTGTTTGAGCCAGCTGCTGCTGAACGTCCCGCGCGCGCCGTTGGCGAACCGCAGCAACGCGTGGACCTGATCGTCGACCGCGACCTCGCGCCGTTCCTGACCGCCCAACGTAACGGGGCGTTGCGCATGTACGGTCTGGGTGTCCGCGCACACCGCCTCGATATCGCCCAGCAGATGACGAGCCATGGCCAGCAAGTGACTGCCCAGGTCCGCCAAGGCACCGCCGGCGTAATCGGCGTCGCAGCGCCAGGACCAGGGTGAAACAGGGTCGGCCATGAAGTCTTCGCTGAATTCGCCCTGGAAACTGATGATCTGCCCCAGCGATCCGTTTTGAATCAGATCGCGAGCCAGGCCGATGATCGGGTTGTGTTGATAGTTGTAACCGACCCGCGTCACCACACCCGCTGCTTTGGCGGCCAGACGCATGGCACTGGCCTGTTCGAGATTCACGGCCAAGGGCTTCTCGCAGTACACCGGTTTGCCGCCTGCTAGGGCGGCCATGGCCATGGGGTAGTGCAGATGATTAGGAGTAGTGATGGCGATCAGGTTGACCTTGGGGTCATTGATCAGCTGTTGCCAGTCGCTGTGAGCCGCATCGAAGCCCCAGGCGTCGGCGCAGTGGCGCGCACGTTGCGGGTCGGCGTCGGCGAGGGCGGCGAGTTTGAGCTTCAGCGGCAATTCAAAAACGGCGCTGACGTTGCGAAAGGCCAAGGCGTGGGCACGGCCCATGAAACCTGTGCCGATAAGTCCGATACCGAGTTCGCGCATAGCCAAGGTCCTTTGGTTTTTATTTTCAGGAGGGTTATTTATGGAATAAATATTCCCAATATGCAAATGGTGGAATAAATATTCTTATGTTTGGATTCGATACTTCCTGTGAAAACGCCGATCCCACTGTAGGAGCTGCCGAAGGCTGCGATCTTTTTGACCTTTAACGATTCAACTGACGCCATAGATCAAAAGATCGCAGCCTTCGGCAGCTCCTACACGGGGACGGTGTACATACGCAGGACACAAAAAAGGCAGCCTTTTGGCTGCCTTCAGTTTATTCGCAGAACCAAATCAGGACAGAAAACCACCATCCACATTCAACGAAACCCCAGTCGTGTAGCTCGACGCATCACTCGCCAGATACAACACCGCACCGGCCATTTCACTCGGATCCGCCACACGCTTGAGCGGAATCTGCTGCAGCGCCGTTTGCAATATGGCGTCGTTCTTCACCAGCGCCGAAGCAAACTTGGTGTCGGTCAGACCCGGTAGCAGGGCGTTGCAGCGAATGCCGAATTGCGCGCATTCCTTGGCGAAGACTTTGGTCATGTTGATCACCGCGGCCTTGGTCACCGAGTAGATGCCCTGGAAGATCCCCGGCGAAATACCATTGATCGAGGCGACGTTGATGATGCTGCCGCCGCCGTGTTCGCGCATCAGCTTGCCGGCTTCCACCGACATGAAGAAATAGCCGCGAATGTTCACGTCGACGGTTTTCTGGAATGCGCTGAGGTCGGTGTCCAGGACGTTGCAGAACTGCGGGTTGGTCGCGGCGTTGTTGACCAGAATGTCCAGGCGCCCGAACTGTTCGCGGATGCCGGCGAAGACTTGGGTGATCTGCTCCATCTCACCAATGTGGCAGGCGATGGCGGTGGCCTTGCCGCCGGCGGCGATGATGGCGTCGGCGACGTGCTGGCAACCATCGAGTTTGCGGCTCGAGACGATCACGTGGGCGCCTTGCTGCGCCAGCAGTCTGGCAATGGCTTCACCGATGCCGCGGCTGGCGCCGGAGACGAAAGCGATCTTGCCGTCGAGGTCGAACAACTGAGTCTTGGACATGATTTTTCCTTGTTTTTGGGCCCGATCAGCGGCCGTGATCAGAGGCTGGATTTCGAGATGACTTGCAGGCTCATCTGCTCCAGCAGTTTGTTCATGTGAATGAACTGCGCGAAGCGTTTGTCCTGGGTCTGACCATGGAAGAAGCGGTAGTAGATCTGCTGCACGATGCCGGCCAGACGGAACAGGCCGTAGGTGTAGTAGAAGTCGAAGTTGTCGATCTGGATGCCGGCGCGCTCGGCGTAGTAATCGACAAACTCACGGCGGGTCAGCATGCCGGGAGCGTGGCTTGGCTGGCGGCGCATTAATTGCACCGGCGCCGGGTCGTCGGCTTCGATCCAGTAGGCGAGGGTATTGCCCAGATCCATCAGCGGGTCGCCAAGGGTGGTCAGCTCCCAATCGAGCACGCCGATGATCTGCATCGGGTTCTCGGGGTCGAGGATCACGTTGTCGAAGCGGTAATCGTTATGGACGATGCTCGAGGTCGGGTGATCGGCCGGCATCTTGTCGTTGAGCCAGGCCTTGACCGCTTCCCACTTCGGCGCATCCGGGGTCAGGGCTTTTTCGTAGCGCTCGCTCCAGCCTTTGATTTGCCGCGCGACATAACCTTCGGGTTTGCCAAGGTCGCCCAGGCCATAGGCCTTGTAGTCGACCTGGTGCAGTTCCACGAATTTGTCGATGAAGCTTTTGCACAGGGCTTCGGTCTTGGCTGAATCAAGACCCAGTTCCGGCGGCAGTTCGGAGCGCAGGATGATGCCCTTGACCCGCTCCATCACATAAAACTCGGCGCCGATCACCGATTCGTCAGTGCAATGCACGTAGGCTTTGGGGCAATAGGGAAAGCCGTCCCGCAGCTGATTGAGTATGCGGAATTCGCGGCCCATGTCGTGGGCGGACTTGGCCTTGTGACCGAACGGTGGCCGACGCAGGACGAATTCCTGTTCGGGGTATTCCAGCAGGTAAGTCAGGTTCGACGCACCGCCCGGAAACTGGCTGATTTTCGGCAAGCCACTCAGGCCCGGAATGTGCGCCTTGAGGTAAGGATCGATCAGGCTGGCATCGAGTTCTTCGCCGGAGCGTATACGGGTGGACTGGTCAGTAAGCGCCATGCTTATCCCTTCTGCTTATTTTGGAGGCCAGACATCATTGGCTAATCTAATGGTGCGCCGGGGGGGCCACAAGCGCGGCACGGTCTTATAGGTTAGCGTGTTGCCGGATAATCAGCGTTCCTGATGTGCGAGCGCAGGCTCGGCGGACGAATGTCGGCCAGCATCGATAATGAATGTGCCGACGTCATCGCGAGCAGGCTCGCTCCCACAGGGATCTCGGTTGAGCGCGGTATTTATGTACGACGGAGATCCAAAAGGTGGGAGCGAGCCTGCTCGCGATGAGGCGATCTCAGTCAATACAAGGCTTTAAGCTCCGGCAGCATCGGTCGAGCGCCAAACCAACCCCGGCGCCTGTCGATACGCTCATGGTGGCGGCATCGACCCCGGCCGCCAGGCCGCCAGTCATCCCGGCACCCCAGTACTCAGCGAACCCGCGAATAGTGAAGAAGCGTACCGATAACTGCTATTGGGCGTCCTTTAGTGATTGTGCCGGGTGGCTGCCGTCGGCGGCGGTAAAGCAATGGGGGTCAGTACCGGTTGACCGGAAAAAAACGCCGTCAGGTTTTTGCCGACCAGTTCCACGGTGCCTTGGGTGGCCTCCGGGGACAATCCGGCGACATGCGGGGTCAGAATCACGTTGGCCAGTCCCTTGAGGGCGTCCGGCACCTGGGGTTCGTTATCGAAGACATCCAGCGCGGCGCCAGCGATCCGTCGTTGTTCCAGCGCGCTGATCAGGTCTGCCGTGATGATCACACTGGCCCGGGCAATGTTGACGATAAATCCGTTGGGCCCTAAAGCATCCAGTACCTGCCTGTTGATCAAGTGTTGGGTGCCGAGCCCGCCGGGTGCGGCAACTATCAGAAAATCCGAATGGCGCGCCAGTTCAGTCGGCGTCGAGCAGAAACTGTAGGGCACATCGCTGCGATGCTGGCGATTGTGGTAACTCACGCTCATGTCGAAGCCGTTGGCGGCACGTTTGGCGATAGCGATGCCGACGGCCCCAAGGCCGAGGATGCCCAGGTGTTTGCCAGCCAGGGAAGGGCGCATGATTTTCGGCCACTCGCCCCGACGCACGGCAGCATCGGCCCGAGGAATATCCCGCACCAGTGCCAGCAGCAACGCCATGGCGTGGTCGGCGACGGAAGAGGCATTGACGCCGGCCCCGTTGGTGACGGTGATGCCGCGGTCGGCGGCGGCTTGCAGGTCGACATGTTCGTAGCCGGCGCCGATCACGCAGATGATCTTGAGGTTGGGCAGGGCGGCAATTTCATTGGCGTACAGGCCCAATGGACCGCGCGTCAGCACTGCATCGATCTGACTGCCCTGTCGGGCAATGGCGGCGGCACGCTCGGCCGGGGTCGGGGCCAGAATCAGATGAAACCCCTGATGTTCGAGAATCGGCAGGTATTCATTAATGGTTTCAACCAGTACCAGAACAGTTGCGGTCATGCTGGGCTCCTGCGGGCAGCGGAATGTCGGGGGCTCGAACGTCGCTTCAGATTGCTGACCTCAGAGCGATTTGGCAATGGCCAGGGTTTTGGCTCCCGGTGGCGGAGCTGGCGAAGCCTGCGATCCTTCTAATGACAACACTAGATCAGTGCGAGGCAGATGGAGAGGATTTGTCCGCTCGCTCCTACGGGAGAATCTGATCCGCATAACCATTCCTCACCTAAGCCTTTGCTTCTGTTGATTAATCCCGGACAATCGCGCCCCTGTTTCGGCCAGGGCGCTGCCTGTCGGGTTTTTCCGACTCGTCCTGACCGGGTGGCAAGTGACCGGAAAGCGGAGATCCGACCCGATGAATGATCAGGCCAATAGCGTCGACGAACGCTATGTAGCGGCAACACCAGCGAGCCTAGAAAGCTGGAATCGCCATGACACCACCTGGATGCTGGGCCTGTTTGGCACGGCAATCGGGGCCGGTACCCTGTTTTTGCCGATCAACGCGGGGCTGGGCGGTTTCTGGCCGCTGCTGATCCTGGCAGTGCTGGCGTTCCCCATGACGTTTTACGCACACCGTGGCCTGACCCGCTTTGTGTTGTCCGGCCGTGAAGGCGCCGACATCACCGAAGTGGTGGAAGAACACTTCGGCATCAAGGCCGGTGCGTTGATCACATTGCTGTATTTCTTCGCGATCTTCCCGATCCTGCTGATCTACAGCGTAGCCCTGACCAACACCGTGGGCAGTTTCCTCGAACATCAACTGCACATCATGCCGCCACCTCGCGCCGTGCTGTCGTTCGTGCTGATTCTTGGCCTGTTGGCAGTGGTGCGTTGCGGTGAGCAGGCGATCGTCAAGGCGATGAGCCTGATGGTGTATCCGTTCATCGTCGCGCTAATGTTCCTGGCGGTATTCCTGGTTCCGCACTGGAATGGCGGCATCCTCAGCACTGCGACCACGCTGCCTGAGTCGTCGGCGCTGCTGCACACCCTGTGGCTGGCGATTCCAGTGATGGTGTTCTCGTTCAATCACTCGCCGATCATCTCGGCGTTCGCAGTGGACCAGAAGCGTCGCTACGGCGCGCATGCCGAAGAGCGCAGCTCGCAGATCCTGTCACGCGCCCACATCTTGATGGTGGTGATGGTGCTGTTCTTCGTCTTCAGCTGCGTGCTGACCCTGTCGCCGGCGCAACTGGCGGAAGCCAAGGCGCAAAACCTGTCGATCCTGTCGTACCTGGCCAACCACTTCAGCAACCCGACCATCGCCTTCGCGGCGCCGTTGATTGCCTTCGTGGCCATTTCCAAGTCGTTCCTGGGCCACTATATCGGCGCCAGCGAAGGCTTGAAGGGCCTGATCGTCAAGAGCGGCAAACGCCCGGCACCGAAGACGCTGGACCGCATGACCGCGGCATTCATGCTGGTGGTCTGCTGGATCGTTGCCACGCTGAACCCGAGCATTCTCGGCATGATCGAAACCCTCGGTGGCCCGATCATCGCCGCGATCCTGTTCCTGATGCCGATGTACGCGATCCGCAAGGTTCCGGCCATGGCGCGCTTTCGTGGTCAAGCCTCTAACGTCTTCGTGACGGCGGTGGGCCTGGTAGCAATTTCGGCGTTGATCTACTCGCTGACCGTCTGAATTTGAGTGACCACTGACGTTTCTGCGGGCCTGTGAGTCCGCTATCGCGAGCAGGCTCGCTCCCACAGGTTCTGCACCGTTTCTGTGGGAGCGAGCCTGCTCGCGATGGGGGCGCCTCGTTCTTCAGGTGAGCCAGGCAGTGAGTCCCACATTTCTTCAGGCATAAAAAAACGCCGCTCATCTCACGATGGGCGGCGTTTTTTATGGCGTTGTAACGTTAGGCTTGAACGACCGGGATGTTGGCGTTCGCAGCAGCTTCACGGAACTCGGCGATCTGGTCGAAGGACAGGTAGCGGTAAACATCGGCCGCCATGCTGTCGATCTTGCCAGCGTATTCCATGTACTCCTCGACGGTCGGCAGGCGACCCAGGATGGACGCAACGGACGCCAGCTCGGCCGAAGCCAGGTAGACGTTCGCGCCGTCACCCAGACGGTTCGGGAAGTTACGGGTCGACGTCGACACCACAGTCGAGTTCGGCTCTACACGTGCCTGGTTGCCCATGCACAGCGAGCAGCCTGGCATTTCCATGCGTGCGCCGGCCTTGCCGTAGATGCCGTAGTAGCCTTCTTCGGTCAGCTGGTGAGCGTCCATTTTGGTCGGCGGCGACAGCCACAGACGGGTTGGCAGCTGACCCTTGACCTGTTCCAGCAACTTGCCGGCAGCGCGGAAGTGACCGATGTTGGTCATGCACGAACCGATGAACACTTCGTCGATCTTCTCGCCAGCAACGCTGGACAGCAGACGGGCGTCGTCCGGATCGTTTGGCGCGCAGAGCACAGGCTCTTTGATGTCGGCCAGGTCGATTTCGATGACTTCAGCGTATTCGGCGTCAGCGTCGGCAACCATCAACTCAGGGTTGGCGATCCAGGCTTCCATCGCTTGAGCACGACGTTCCAGGGTACGCACATCACCGTAGCCTTCACCGATCATCCAGCGCAGCAGGGTGATGTTCGATTGCAGGTATTCGGTGATCGACTCTTTCGACAGCTTGATGGTGCAACCGGCAGCCGAACGTTCGGCCGAGGCGTCGGACAGCTCGAAAGCCTGTTCGATGCTCAGGTTGTCCAGGCCTTCGATTTCCAGGATTCGGCCGGAGAAGGCGTTCTTCTTGCCTTTCTTCTCGACGGTCAGCAGGCCAGCCTGAATTGCGAAGTAAGGAATGGCGTGAACCAGGTCACGCAGGGTGACGCCCGGTTGCATCTCGCCTTTGAAACGCACCAGGATCGATTCCGGCATGTCCAGCGGCATCACGCCAGTGGCAGCGGCGAATGCGACCAGACCGGAACCGGCCGGGAACGAAATGCCCATCGGGAAACGGGTGTGCGAGTCACCACCGGTGCCGACGGTGTCCGGCAGCAGCATGCGGTTCAGCCAGCTGTGGATGATGCCGTCGCCCGGACGCAGGGAAACGCCGCCGCGGGTCATGATGAAGTCAGGCAGGGTGTGGTGGGTGGTCACGTCGATCGGCTTTGGATAAGCCGCGGTGTGGCAGAACGACTGCATCACCAGATCAGCGGAGAAGCCCAGGCACGCCAGGTCTTTCAGTTCGTCACGGGTCATTGGACCGGTGGTGTCCTGAGAACCCACGGTGGTCATCTTCGGTTCGCAGTAGGTGCCTGGACGCACACCGGCTACGCCGCACGCCTTGCCGACCATTTTCTGCGCCAGGGTGAAACCCTTGGTGCTTTCGATCGGGGCATCCGGTTTCTTGAACAGGTCGAACGCTGGCAGACCCAGTTCGGCGCGAGCCTTATCGGTCAGGCCACGGCCGATGATCAGCGGAATACGACCGCCGGCACGGACTTCGTCCAACAGCACAGGGGTCTTCATTTCGAAGGTGGTGATGACTTCGTCGGTACCGTGCTTGCAGACTTTGCCAGCGTGCGGGTACAGATCGATCACGTCGCCCATGTTGATGTTGGTTACGTCGAATTCGATTGGCAGTGCGCCGGCATCTTCCATGGTGTTGTAGAAGATCGGAGCGATCTTGCTGCCGAAGCAGAAGCCGCCAGCACGCTTGTTCGGCACGAAAGGCACGTCGTCGCCGAAGAACCACAGCACCGAGTTGGTGGCCGATTTACGCGACGAACCGGTACCGACCACGTCACCGACGTAGGCGATCGGGAAGCCGCTGTTGCGCATTTCTTCGATCTGCTTCATCGGACCGATGGAGCCTTGTACGTCCGGCACGATGCCGTCGCGAGCCATTTTCAGCATGGCCAGGGCGTGCAGCGGGATGTCCGGGCGGGACCAGGCATCAGGAGCAGGGGACAGGTCGTCGGTGTTGGTTTCGCCAGTCACCTTGAACACGCGCAGGCTGATCTTGTCGGCCAGCACAGGGCGGTTCTTGAACCACTCGCCGTCGGCCCAGGATTGCAGAACGCCTTTGGCGTGAACGTTGCCGTTCTTGGCACGTTCAGCCACGTCGTGGAAGGCGTCGAACATCAGCAGGGTGTGCTTGAGCTCTTCGGCGGCTACTGGTGCCAGTTCGGCGTCGTCCAGCAGATTGACCAGCGTCACGATGTTGTAGCCACCCTGCATGGTGCCGAGCAGTTCAACAGCGCGTTTCTTGTCGATCAGAGGGGATTTGGCTTCGCCTTTGGCGAGGGCAGAGAGGAAACCGGCCTTTACATAGGCCGCTTCGTCCACGCCTGGCGGAACGCGATTGGTGATCAGGTCAACGAGGAAGGCTTCTTCGCCAGCCGGGGGATTCTTCAGCAGCTCGACCAGGCCTGCAGTTTGTTCGGCGTTAAGCGGCTGGGGAACGATACCCAGTGCTGCACGCTCTTCGATATGTTTGCGGTAGGCTTCAAGCACAGTTATTACCCTCATCAGTGGTCCCAAATGGGTGTCCGGGACGCTCATCCCGAAATTGCCGTACTCATGCGCTGCGTGGCGTTGTGGGCCGCTTAGCCAGAATTACCGGCAATTCCTTACAGAAGCTGCTTTCAAAGTTTTACGCCTGCAGAACGGGGAGCTGATGAGGGTTGGCGTCAGGTTTTTCACCGCTGAAAAACCCTTCGCCAACACCGCTCTGAAGGAACGACTGTGCTCGTGACGCTTTGAAAACAGCTTCTAACGGACATTGGCGCCTTAAAAGGCTGGCTGATTCTACGGCAAAAAAAAATTAAAGGTAAGTCAGGGTCTATTGGACTTTGGTGGTGAGCTGCGTTGCTGGGCCAACGTGTGCGGGGCAAGGCGCGGGCATCCGTCGCGGCCGTCACCAAAGTCCAACAGACCCTGAGGCCCCAAACTTTGAGGGGTGATGAATGTTAGACAAAGGGCTAACATGCCGACCTGTTCTGCTTTCCCGTGTTTTGCCTACCTATGCCCAATCAGACCATCAAGACCCCCTGCGTCGGCCTCTGCTCCACTGTTTACGGTGATCTGGTGTGCCGTGGCTGCAAGCGTTTCCACCATGAAGTGATTCACTGGAACGGTTACAACGAGGAAGAAAAACGCGCGGTGTGGCTGCGTCTTGAGCAATTGTTGTCGCAGGTGATGGCCAGCAAGATAGAGATTTTCGATCCCGCGTTGCTGCGTCTGCAGCTGGAGCAGCGCAAGATTCGTTTTGTGCCGCATCAGTCGGAATATTGCTGGGCTTATCAGCTGATCGCCCGGGGCGCGCGGGTCATCAATAATCTGGAAGCCTACGGGATGGTGCTGCTGCCGGAGTTCCGCGACTGGAACCTCCCGGAATTGCGCGATGCCATTGATCGGGAATTTTTCCTGCTGTCTGAGGCGCATTACCAGCGCTACATTGCGCCGGGGTTTCTCAAGGATGCGTTCGGCGGTTAAGAGCATCGCGAGCAGGCTCGCTCCCACAGGGGATTTGTGAGCGCCACAGATCCAATGTGGGAGCGAGCCTGCTCGCGATGGCGTCCTGCCGGGCACCGCAGATTTCAATGCTGGGTCACGATCTCTTCCAGATGATCCATGACCGTATCCGGCTTGAGCACCAGCACATCGCTTTCCAGCGCATCCAGCACCACTTCCGCCGTATTACCGATCAACGCCCCGGACAACCCGGTCCGAGCCACGGTGCCGATCACCGTCACCGATGCCCCCAATTTATGGGCCATATACGGAATCAACACATCCGCCGGACCTTCCTCGATGTGCAGATGGTCATCATCAATGTCGAACTCGGCCTGGAACGCCTTGCACTGCTCGCGGTAACTGGCCTCGATGGTTTCTTTTAGCTGAAACGTCGGGTCGGCCGCCGACAGCATCGGCGATGGATGGGCGCTGATCACGTGCAAATGGGCTTTGGCCAGGCTGGAGATATCGTAGCCATGATCAATGATGCTGGCGTGCAAGGTGCGGTGTTCGCCGTCGATGTTGCCGACATCGATAGCCGCCAGGATCACGCCGCCGGTCCAGGGCTTGGCGGTTTTCACCAGCAGCACCGGAGTAGGGCAGTAGCGCAGCAGTTTCCAGTCCGCCGGGGTCAGCAGGGCTTTTTTCAGCGGGCTGTCAGCGAAATGCTGCTTGATCACCAGCCCGCAGCCTTCGGCTTGCTGCACATCGACGATGGTTTCGTGCAGGCTTTCGTTCCAGGCCTGTTCGGTGGTGACGCTGTAACCGTCCTCCAGCAGGGCCGCCTTGAGCACACCCAGCATGCCAGCGTGGTCATGCTTTTTGTCGCAGACCAACAGGTGCAAATGGGCCTGGGTCACGCCGGCGATCAGTTTGGCCCGTTTGAGCGCCAGGCTCTCCGAGTGCTCGGGTTCGATGACCACCAGAATGCTGCGAATGGCTTGCATGATCGGAATCTCCCTGGAAGGTAAAAACACTGCGTTGGACAACTATAGTTGCTGGTCGGCATTCGGCGACTTGATGCATATCAACGGTTGGCGGCTGGTGGTCTGTCGGCAGGCCGGTATAATCGGCGCCCTTCGTTCTGTACCTTTTATCCGTGAGCCCCATGATCCTTCCCGAAATTCACGAATTCCTTGGCTGCCGCACGCCCGCTGGCTGGGTCCAGGCCGCGCTGGCCGATCAGGAAACCCTGCTGATCGACCACAAAAACTGCGAATTCAAGGCGGCCAGCACGGCGTTGAGCCTGATTGCCAAATACCACTCCCACGTCGATCTGATCAACCTGATGTCGCGTCTGGCCCGGGAAGAGCTGGTGCATCACGAGCAGGTCATGCGCCTGATGAAAAAGCGCAAGATCGAGCTGCGTCAGCTGTCCGCCGGGCGTTACGCCTCGGGGCTGCGCAAAGTGGTGCGCAGCCACGAGCCGGTGAAGCTGGTGGATACGCTGGTGGTCGGCGCCTTCATCGAAGCCCGCAGTTGCGAGCGTTTCGAGGCGTTGGTGCCGCATCTGGATGAAGAACTGGGCAAGTTCTACTTCGGTCTGCTGAAAAGCGAGGCGCGGCATTTCCAGGGTTACCTGAAACTGGCCTATCAGTACGGTGACGCCAAGGACATCGCCCAGGTGATCGAGAAGGTTCGTGACGCCGAGCAGGCGTTGATCGAGTCGCCGGATGTGGAGTTTCGCTTTCACAGTGGTGTGCCGGTAGCGGCGTGATAAAGGCTGCGATCTTTGACCCTGTTTGTAAAAAACTCTTAAAAGAATGAAACATCGCCAAAAACCGGCCCCCGTGGCCGGTTTTTGCTGCTTGCGATAACCGTCCCGAACGCGATTGGCGCCATAATGCCGGCCACTTCATTCAAGGGTTGGCAAACGGTCGTTATGGATAACCTGGGTTTTGGCAAAGTACTGCTGGTGGAAGACGACGAAAAGCTTGCCGGGCTGATCGCGCATTTCCTGTCCCAACACGGCTTCGAGGTCCGACAGGTGCATCGCGGTGATCTCGCGTTGGCCGCTTTCCTCGACTTCACACCGAAAATCGTGGTGCTCGACCTGATGCTGCCGGGCCAGAGTGGCCTGCACGTGTGCCGCGAAATCCGCAGCGTATCCGACACGCCGATCGTCATTCTTACCGCCAAGGAAGACGACCTCGATCACATCCTCGGCCTGGAATCCGGTGCCGACGACTACGTGATCAAACCGATCAAACCACCGGTGCTGCTGGCACGTTTGCGCGCCTTGCAACGCCGTCAGATGCCAGACAGCAGCGTGTGCAGTTCGTTGGAATTTGGTCATCTGAGCATCGACCGCAGCTGCCGCGAAGTGCGATTGGCGGGTGAGGGCATTGAACTCACCACCATGGAATTCGAACTGCTATGGTTGCTGGCCAGCGCCGCCGGCAAGACTCTGTCCCGCGACGACATTCTCAACATGCGCGGTATCGCCTTCGACGGCCTAAACCGCAGCGTCGACGTCTACATCAGTAAATTGCGCGGCAAGCTCAAGGACAACCCGCGCGAGCCGGTGTGCATCAAGACAGTCTGGGGCAAGGGTTACCTGTTCAATCCGTTTGCGTGGGAGCTGTAAATGCTGCGGTTGTTTTTGGGGCTGTTTCTGGTGATGACGGTTGGCCTGGTACTGGGCCTGCAAACCGTCGAGCGCACGTTCGATGCGCTTCTCGACGGTCAGATGCAGAGCTACAACCGAGAGGCGGGGCGGGGCCAGGCCTGGTCGCTGGCCGAGCAGTTGCGCGGCCTGGACAGTTCGGCCCGGGAGCGCCAACTGGAAGCCGTGCGCCCCCATTACGGCTTGGGCCTGACTCTGGTCGAGTCCGATCAACTGTCCCTGACCGATGAGGAAAAAGCCGAGTTGGCCCAGGGCCTGCTGGTGATTCGCGACAAGTACACGCAATTCATCTCGCGCATTGACGACGGCTCGCAGCTGCTCAGCATCAAACTGCCGGCCGAGCCGAGCCTGATGTCGTTTTACATTGCCGCGGCCTATCTGATGATCGCGGTGATGATCGGTTTCGTGTTGTTATTCTGGGTGCGCCCGCACTGGCGCGACCTGGAAAAACTGCGCCTGGCCGCCGAGCGATTCGGCGATAACGACCTGTCGTCCCGCATCCAGTTGTCCAAGCGTTCGAACATTCGCGATCTGGCCGAACACTTCAACCTGATGGCAGCACGCATCGAAGGCCTGATCGCCAATCAGCGCGAGCTGACCAACGCGGTGTCCCATGAACTGCGCACGCCGATTGCGCGGTTGTCGTTTGAACTTGATCAGCTCAAGCAACAATCCGATCCGACCCAGAATCTCGAACTGATTGCCGACATGTACGCCGACCTCGGCGAGCTGGAAGAGATGGTTTCCGAGCTTCTGACGTACGCCAGCCTTGAGCGCGGCGCCACGGTGATCACGCGGGAAAATATTCAGGCCAGCAACTGGCTCGACAGCGTAGTTGGCAGCGTGGCGCTGGAGGCTGAGGCTGCCAGGGTGCAGCTGTTGATTGTCGAATGTCAGGTCGACGAAGTTCGTATCGAACCGCGTTTCATGGCCCGCGCGGTGATCAACTTGCTGCGCAATGCCATTCGCTATGCCGAGGAGCGGGTGGAAGTGTCGTTGGTGCGCACCGGTGATCATTACGAAGTGCGGGTCAACGACGACGGGCCGGGCGTGCCGCTGGACGGGCGGGAGAAAATCTTCGAGCCGTTCTCGCGCCTGGACGCCAGCCGCGACCGCCGCACCGGTGGGTTTGGCTTGGGGCTGGCGCTGGTGCGACGGGTGTCGCAATCCCATGGCGGGCAAGTGGAAGTGACGGATTCGCCGTGGGGCGGGGCGTCGTTTCGCATGACCTGGGCGCACCTGGATTAGCTGTGTTGTTCTTGCGTACGCCTTCGCGGGCAAGCCTCGCTCCTACCGCATTCGCGAACGCCGCAAATCCTGTAGGAGCGAGGCTTGCCCGCGAAGAGGCCATCTGCAACACCGCATCATCAAAAGCTGTACACCACCTGCCCAACCAACGACGTCTGCATCCGGCGCTCCACAATCGGGCTGTCCGCCGCATCATTGGCCAGGTACTGAACGGCGAGCACCGTTGAAACACTCCACTGATCATTGATCGGCAGCGACCAGGTCAAATCCGCCCCGCGACTCACCAGCCCACCGTGTGTGTCATAGGCCCGAAACTGACTGCGCGATGCCTGCGCTGCGCTGACGCCATACCAGGTGCGCACGTAGTTGCTGTCGCCGAACTGACTGTTGAGGCTGCCCACGAGCTTGCCATGATCACCGTCATAAAGCGGTGCGCTGATGCTCAGCTTCAGTCGGTTCCAGGCCGAGCCGGTGTCGTGATCGTCATCATCCTTTTCCAGTGCATGTTCGAAAGTGGCGCCGAGGATGATCGGCCCCATCTGGTAGGTTCCGTCCAGCCCCAGTACTGGCCGCGACTTGATCGAGCCCATGCCATTGAGCTCATCCGAGCCTTTGAAACCGGTCTTGCGATCCTTGCGCACATCACTGGCGCCGATGTACACGCTCAAACCGAAGTCGTCTTCGTCAAACGCCCAGCCCAGCCCCTTATCGGTGTCGAGAAACAACCCATAAGGGCTGGTGATTTTTGCCCCCAACAGCGGTGCCACTGCGCGTTCGTCACTGCCGCTGTAACGCGGCACGCTGGCGGCACCGGCTCGCAAGCTGTAGCGCCAGTCTTCGGCGTGCAATGAGTCGGAAGAGATGAGCAGGCAGCATGAAGTCAACGGCAGACACAACGAACGGAACATGGGAGCACCCGAAGGGAGGTTGGATGCGCCCATGCTAAGCGGGTGCCGGCCGGCAATCTTTGAGAGCTTTGTCGGGAAACTGTCAAAGACTGTGAACGGGCTTAGCGGCTCAAACCCAGGCGCTCATGCCATTGGGCGATGGACTCTTCGGGGTAGACGTCGAACTGCTGGTCGCCCGGATGCGCCTCGACTTCCACCCACGGCGCCTTGGAGCCGAGCATCAGGTGCGTATGTTCCGGTGGTACCGGCAACGGAGTGTCGATGGCCGAGGCAAACGGATGAATCAACTCCGGCCATTCAGGGCTGAACAGCCATAATCCCGAGCCGCAAAGAGAGCAGAAATGCCGCTCGGCGGTGCTGCGGCGGGCGCGTTTGTCACCTTCGTCCTTGAGCCGCGCATGGTAAATCGAGATGTGCTTGCGACCATGCACCTTGAGGCTGTCGGCATCGCCGCCCAGGTTGATCGCATAGCCGCCACCGCCCTGGGTCTTGCGACAGATCGAGCAATAGCAGCGCTGATAAGGGTAGGGGTGGGCGCTGGTCAGGCTGAACGACACTGCGCCGCAATGGCAGGAACCTTCGAGCTGCATGGGAACCTCCGACGGGTCTTGGGATGGCTCAAGACAGCCTAGACCGTCAGGGTTTCCGGGCAGTTGAATTTGTGCTGGATGTGCGGGCGCTATCGCGAGCAGGCTCGCTCCCACAGGGAATTTCTGTGAACACATTATGTGTGAACACTGAAGATCAAATGTGGGAGCGAGCCTGCTCGCGATGAAGATAACGCGGTCTATCGGCTAGGCACCCGCCACAAGTACCACGCCGCCACCGTCCGATAGGGGCTCCACGCCAGCCCGATTTCAATCATCTGCTTACGAGTCGGCTGTACCTCTAGCCCCTTCAGCCGCCGATAACCCTCACGCACGCCAAAGTCATCGGCCGGTAAGATGTCCGGCCGCTCCAGGCTGTAGATCAGCAGCATTTCCACCGTCCAGCGACCCACCCCGCGCAAGGTAATCAAGCGCTTGATCAACGCTTCATCGTCCATCGCCAAGGCCGTGGCGTAATCCGGCACCACGCCGTCCAGAGCCGCTTGAGCGATGCCCTGAATGGTCGTGATCTTGCTGGCGGAAAACCCGCAACCGCGCATCTGTTCGAAGTCTGTCGCCAGAATCTGCTCAGGTCTGGGGAAGGTGCTTGCCGGAAACAACGCCAGCAGCCGGCCGACAATCGCATCGCCGGCCTTGGCATGCAGTTGCTGATAGGCAATCGCCCGCACCAGCGACTCATAAGGATCGCGAGCCGCATGGGGCTGATGCAGGCAGGGGCCGATGGCGCTGATGTGGCGTTGCCAGTCGGCATCGAGGGCAGAGAGAAATTCGCTGGCCAGTTGATAGGTGTCGGGCATGGAGCGTCCTGAAGCGCGGGTGACTGCGGGAAGATTAGTCGTCCCCCCGCAGCGCCGCACTCTATTGCTTGCGGTCAAACTTTGCCGGTGGGGGCCAGCAGGGCGTTCACTTGGCCATAAGTGAAGGCCTTGAGGTCACTGCTATCGAGTTTTCCGGTCTCCAGAAAGCTTTTGGCTACCGACGCCATGGCGCCGTAGAGGAATTCGGCGATGCTCGAACCTGCGCTCAAACGGCGCACGCCGAGGGCTTGCAGTTCTTCCGGCGAAGGCAGGCCCGCGAAACCGAGCACGTTCACCGGCAGCGTCGTGCCACGGCATAGCGCTTCGATCTCATACGCCGCCGTGACGCCCGCCGCGAACAGCCCGTCGGCACCGGCGGCTTGATACAACGCGGCACGCTTGAGTGTCTCTGCGACGCGATCTTCGGCAGATACCAAGCCCCTGAGGTACACGTCGGTCCGGGCGTTGATGAACAACTTCACGTCCCGGCGATTGGCGACCTGGCGAGCGATTTCGATCTTGCGCGCCAGCAGCTCGGGCGGCGAAGCACCGTCCTCGATATTGATCCCCACGGCACCGGCAGCGATGACGGCGTCGATCACTTCTGCGACCCGACCCAGGTCATCGGAATAACCGGCCTCAATGTCCACGGTCAACGGCACCGTGATGACTCGGGCGATGGATTCAACGGTGGACACGAGACGTTCAAGCGGCAAGGTGTTGCCATCCGGGTAACCGTGAACCCAAGCCACCGCCGCGCTGCTGGTGGCGACGGCCTTGCTGCCCAGCTGTTCCACCAGTCGCGCCCCGGTGGCGTCGGCGACGTTGGTCAGAATCAGCAGGCCGCTCTGGTGCAGTTGGTGGAATTGTTTGTCGAGTATGTCCATCGAATGTCCTTCCTTATGACTGTCTGAAAAGAAACGGCGGAGTGATCAGAACGCGAGTTGTTGGGTGATTTGCACTGCGGCGTTTTCCAGCCTGAGCAGAAACGCCTTGCGCGGTTGTCCTCCACCATAGCCGGTCAACGAGCCGTCTGCACCGATCACCCGGTGACAGGGCAGGATAATCGCCAGACGGTTTTGTCCGTTAGCCAGGCCCACGGCGCGACTGGCGCCGGGTTTGCCCAGTTGCGCGGCGATCGCGCCATAAGTAGTGGTCTGGCCGTAGGGGATTTTCGTCAGTTCGGCCCACACCTGCCGGGCGAAATCGCTGCCGGGCAAGTGCAGTGGCACGTTGAATTCGGTCCGTTTGCCTGCGAAGTATTGCGCCAGTTCTTCTTCGATCTTCTGCAAATGCCCGTTATGCCCGGGGGCCACGGCGTAGCCATAACGGTTCTGCAGTTCTTCGATTTCCTTGGTCAGTGCCGGTCGATCGAGAAACTCCAGCAGTACCAACCCACGCTGTTCGGCCATGGCGATCATCGGCCCCAGCGGTGTGATCAGTCGAGTGAACAGCAGTGGCTCGCTGTGGGCGGCGCGGCCGGGCGTGATGTGGAACGACTTTTGAAACGCATCGCGAAAACCGCTCAGGGATTCGTAGCCGGAGTCGAACGCGGCGTTGTCGATGGATTCGCCCTGTTTGATGCCACCGAGAGCAATGCCCAGGCGCCGGCTGCGCAGCCAGGCGTGAAAGGTCATGCCGAAATGCTGCTTGAACCAGCGACGCAGTTTCAGCGGCTCGATGCCCTCGGCGAGCAACTGGGCATCGGTCCAGCGCAGGTCGGGGTCGGCGTCCACGGATTTGAGCAGCCGCTGCACCCAGTCCGGCGCGATGGCCGCGGCGTCCAGCGGCTTGCAACGCAGGCAGGCCCGATAGCCCGCCAACATCGCCTCATCGGCATGGGCGAAGAACTCGACGTTTTCCGGCTTCGGTTTACGCGCCGTACAGCCGGGGCGGCAGAAAATGCCAGTGGTTTTGACCGCGGTAAAGAACACCCCCTCGTAGGCGGTGTCGCGTTCGAGCATGGCGCGAACCATCTCGGCGTGGGGCGGAAGCACAGCGTTTTGTAGGTTCATGGGCTGAGCATATGCCGCGTCGCCCGGCGCCTCCACCGGAAAATCGACAGTGAATTTTTGTAGCCCTGAGCTACAGTCATCGGGTCACCGATAATCCTGTAAACGATATTTTCAGGAATCCTTCTAATGCAACCGTTCATGATCAAACACATCGATCACATCGTCCTGCGCGTCAAGGATCTCGAACGAAGCATCACTTTTTACGGCGAGGTATTCGGCGCCGAACTGGTCAAGCGCCGTGACGATTTGGGCCTGGTGCATTTACGTGCGGGCACCTCGATGATCGACCTCGTCGACATCCAGGGTGAACTCGGCCGCAAGGGCGGTGCTGCCGCAGGCAACGAACGGCGCAACGTCGATCACTTCTGCCTGCGCATTGAACCGTTCGACGAGGAAGCGCTGGTCAGTCACTTGCAGTCCTTCGGCCTGACACCCGAGAAAGCCGCAGTGCGTTTCGGCGCCGAAGGCCATGGGCTGTCGATCTATTGCTTCGACCCGGATGGCAATCAGGTTGAACTGAAAGGGCCGTCTCAAGGGTAAAGATCAGGCCCGTTTCGCCATCAACAACACCGAAGCCGCTGCCGACAACAATCCCGCGCAGCAACGGTTGAATATCCGCTTGCCCCGTGGTTCGGCGAACCAGCGGCGCATGTGCAGGCCCATGTAGGCGTAGGCGCTGATGGCGATCCATTCCAGCATCAGGAACAACGCGCCGAGCACGACGAATTGCGCGGCAATCGGTCGAGTCGGGTCGACGAACTGCGGCAGGAACGCGGTGAATAGCAAAATAGCCTTGGGATTACCCGCCGCCACCAGAAATTCCTGCCGCGCCAGAGCGACAATGCCAATTGGCGCACCGTTCACAACCTGCTCGGCCTCGGGGTGGGCGCGCCACAGTTGCCACGCCAGGTACAGCAGATAAGCGGCGCCAATGATTTTGATCGCGTAGAACAGCCATTCCGAGGTTTGCAGCACCACCGACAACCCGGCGGCGGCCAGGGCAATCATTCCGGCAAACGCCAGCAAGCGTCCGACGCCGGCCACGCAGGCGCGACGATAGCCATAACGGGTAGCGTTGCTGACCGACAGCAGATTGTTCGGGCCGGGGGCCATGTTCAGGGCGAAGCAGGCCGGGAGAAACAGGGTGAGGGTGGCGAGGTCCACGACGACGGCTCCAGTAACGTGAGCCGTATTTTTATCATGAGTGACGAGTGGGCCGGCCCATACAGCGGTGAGCGCAAATCGCCGTACACTTGTGCCGGGTTGGTCAAGGCAAATGCCAGTTGGTTAGCGCAATCCCTGTGGGAGCGGGCTTGCTCGCGAAAGCGGTGTGTCAGGCAACATTAATGTTGGCAGATACTCCCCCTTCGCGAGCAAGCCCGCTCCCACAGGTTCTGCGCCTTAACTGACTGGCATTGCCTGGTTAAGGCCGTTTTTTCAACGGACGAAGCGACTAATTCTGCGGATCGATATTGTCCAGCGCCCGGTTCACCGCCAGCTCGCCCAGCATGATGTTCTGCTGAATCCCCAGCATGGTGTTGCGATGCGGGTTTTCCAGAAGGTTTGCAAAATCACTGAGCATGACACTGGCTGATGCGAGTGATTCGCAGGCATGGGCCAGCAAGCTTTCGGTATCCATGTCGGGGGCGACGATGAACATTCTGCTGGGTTTACGGGCAGCAGCGGGTTCTTTGGGGGGCTTGAGGTAATGATCGAGCGCGCGTTCCGCCGCGTCGTGGAGCTTTTTTGAGTCGATGGATTCGTAGGGGGAAACGTCGTCGTCGGTTTCCGGTGGATTCGGTGTGATCTTGAACATTGGCTCTAACCTCTATATGAGTGAGGCTGCAACCAGTTCGCGACTAAACGAATAGGAGGCAGCTGTGCGCAGGTTAGTCGACCGATGAGCCAAGAAATCGGCGCGCCGAAGCGCCCTGCGCACAGCCACCATCAAGTGCAGGGATGGGATACCTGACTGATAGAAGCATGTGCATCTTGACATCAGCGGGCGACTAAACCCGACCACTGATAGGCAGTGGCAGGGAAACGATAGAGGCCAGGGCCAAGGCGCACAAGCCGGCGGATTCTGGCGTAGTCGTAGGCAATGACGCAAGACGCTGTAGCTTTCAGGAAGTAACGCGCAGCCACATTAAACAAGCTCCCCTAAACACCCGAAATCCCCCGTAGGAGCTGCCGAAGGCTGCGATCCTTTGATTTTGATCTTCACCCAGACCACCGAAAATCAAGATCAAAGGATCGCAGCCTTCGGCAGCTCCTACGGGGGATATACTTCGTCATTCAGGTTGGGATAAAAGACGCGCTATTTGATCTGCACAATCACCGGACCTTCCGTCACGATCGGCGGGTTTGCGTGGATATTCGAGGCATTTTTCTGAATCCAGTCGCGCGCGACTTTCAAGCTCGCATCGCTGCCGGCCTTGTCCGTGCAAACAGTCACCGCCGTACCGCCATCACCCGTATTCAGCAGTGTGTAACTTACCAGGCCAGGCACTGTCCGCAGGGTAGCTTCGACGTCGGCCTTGCGCTGTTCTAAAAGATCGAACAGCTGCTTTGCGCCAGCACCCAAGTAGGTTCTTATAACCGCATACATGGTCGTCTCCTTTGGGAGTTACCGTCTTGATGCCAATCAAGATCCGTTGATGGCTGCCACTACTAAAATTTCAGTTCGTCCCGATTTAATCAGCTTAGCCAAACGCCCGGCGGCGAGCGAAATGCAACGACCGCCGGCCACTTTAGAGGGAACGAGCCGTTGTTGTGACGGTGCCGGATTCAAAGGTGATCCGCATCAATCACAGCCTTGGCGAACGCCTGCGGATCTTCCTGCGGCAGGTTGTGGCCAATGCCGCCGTTGATCAGCCGGAACTCGTATTTACTAGTGAAGCGCTTGGCGTAATCCTCGGGGGCAGGGTGCGGCGCGCCGTTGGCATCGCCTTCAAGGGTGATGGTCGGCACGCTAATGGAAGGCGCCATAGCCAGTTTCTGCTCTAGCGCTTCATATTGGCTCTCGCCTTGAACCAGCCCCAGGCGCCAGCGGTAGTTGAATACGGTGATGTCGACATGGTCGGGGTTCTCCAGAGCCTTGGCGCTGCGGTCGAAAGTGGCGTCATCGAACGCCCATTTCGGCGAAGCCAGTTGCCAGATCAACTTGGCGAAGTCGTGGGTATTTTTCTCGTACCCGGAGCGACCGCGATCGGTGGCGAAGTAAAACTGATACCACCACTGCAATTCGGCCTTGGGTGGCAGCGGGTTCTTGCCGGCCGCCTGGTTACCGATCAGATAGCCGCTGACCGAGACCAACGCCTTGACCCGCTCTGGCCACAGCGCCGAGACGATGTCGGCCGAACGCGCGCCCCAGTCATAGCCACCGAGCACGGCCTGTTTGATCTTCAGCGCATCCATAAAGTCGATGACGTCACTTGCCAGCGCGGCCGGTTGACCATTGCGAACAGTTTTCTCGGACAGAAAATGCGTATCGCCGTAGCCACGCGCATACGGCATCAGCACTCGATAGCCCTTTGCTGCAAGCAATGGCGCGACCTCGTCATAGCTGTGAATGTCGTACGGCCAGCCGTGCAGAAGAATCACTACCGGCCCATCGGCCGGGCCTGTTTCGGCGTACGCCACGTTCAACAGTCCGGCGCTGACATGCTTCAGCGGGCCGAAAGGAGAGGGTGCCGCATGAGTGGCGCCGGCACTGATCGCGTCTGCCTGCACGGCTGCGGCTGTTTGTGCGTGGGCCGCACCGAGAACGCTGAACAGGGTGAGCGCGAGGATCGATGAGCCGACCAGACGGCGGCGAGTTGTGCCGGTTTTTTTCTGCAGTGCCATCTTCATGGTGATGTCTCCGTTGCAAGCCGTTGGCCAGGGGTTCTGGGTGATCCCCTTCAAACCTGGCTTGCATTTGAACGCGGCGACGTATCTGGCCTGTGTCGAATCGCAGGCCAGGTGAAAACCCATGTATCAAGAGGCTAGCCAGACACACTGTGATACACAGCGGAGCATTCGTATGAAACGGGTCATCCGGGTAGGCTGCTTCCCTTGTGACGACGGCGCAAGGCTCCTGCTTCGACGTTCATACCGCCGTTTGCGTGAATCAGGAGTTTCTGCCTTCTGCCCAACGAGCTTTCCCGGCTTTTAGGGTGTTTACTTCTAGTCAGGCCCTGTATGCACAGAGAGGAGAGCACCATGAGCAACGAACAGGTGGCACCTGAGACAAAAGGTGTTGCGGTGAAGTTACTTGCAACGATTGACCTTGGCCCTGAGATCGAGGGCATGGCAGGGCGCCAACTCAGAATGCGTATGGTGACCATTGAGCCTGGAGGCGTCTTCGGGCCGATTCATAATCATAAGGACAGACCCGGCACCGTCTACATATTGCAAGGAACGATCACTGACCATCGAAATGGAGTCGCCACGGACTATGGGCCGGGAGTGGGCTGGCCCGAGGACAGGAACACCACTCACTGGCTTGAGAACAGAGGAACGGTTCCGGCGGTGGAGATCTCGGTCGATATTGTCAGGCAAGAGTAAGCTCAGGCCCGACATCTGACACAGTCTGGCCCAGTGCCATCTAGTGAATCTAAATAGCTGCGGTGGGCAAGCGTAACGAGGCTCTATCGAGGGTTTTCCAGAGATTGCGCATCGTCGGATTTTGGGCAATTCCCTCTGCAGGAGCAGCCTGCGGCAGCTCCTGCAGAGGGGCTCCCTATCAAGCGGGACGCGGTGCTTCAACAGGCGGGGTGCCGTCGTGAAACATTGTCTTCAGTTGAGCACGCAGTTCCGGTGAGTCGGTGTGCTTGTGAACGCTGACCGCATGCTGTGCGGCGGCCTCGAGCAGTTCGTTTTCAGAGTCTGCGGACAGCGCGACCGAGCATTTGGAATCGCTTGGAAACTCGCGGCAGTCGATGTATTTACGCGCCATGATCTTCTCCTCCCTACGATGAAGGCAGGCCGTGGCCTGCGTGAACGATCACTCGACGCGATCCCCCGTACATCAAACACGATTGCATGTCGCTTCGAGTGTGCCGACCCTTGAAGTATAGGCCCGCCACAAGGCACATCGTGGCGGGTTTGCAATGACTTAGGGAAAGCAGGGGACAGTCCACGATTGCTCAGCTTTTACCTGAAATCGTGGCCTGTCCCTTTTATGCGCTGACGAACTCAGGCCAGGCCGCTGAGCGCACTTTCTACAGGCTTGGGCAACGGGTTGAAGCGTTTGGCAAGAGCAATTTTCTTCAATACCCCGAGCAATGCTCTGGTTACCGTGGACCTGTATTCCTTGATTTGAAGCAGGTGTGCGATGAGTCTGATTCTTTCCATGGCCGCGTTTGCGCTGGTCGCCTCTATAACGCCGGGGCCGGTGAATATTGTGGCGTTGAGCTCGGGGGCGCAGTTCGGTTTCCGCGCGAGCCAGCGGCATGTGGCCGGGGCGACCTTGGGGTTTGTTCTGCTGTTGGTGCTGATGGGGTTGGGTTTGCATGAGGTGTTACAGCGTTGGCCGGCGCTGACACGGGTGGTGCAATGGGCGGGGGTGGCGTTTCTGTTGTTCATGGCTTTCAAATTGGCCACTGATAACGGTCAGCTCGATGCCAGGGAGTCCGGTCGGGCGCCGTCGATGCTGTATGGCGCGGTGATGCAATGGCTCAACCCGAAAGCCTGGCTGGCCTGTGTGGCGGGGATGGGCGCGTTTGTCGCCGATGGCGAAGCGCGGTTGGTGTGGCAGTTTGCGGCGGTGTATCTGGTGATCTGTTACTTGTCGGTGGGTTGCTGGGTGTATGTCGGGACGTTTTTGCGCGGCTACCTGAGCAATCCTGCGGGGATACGGCTGTTCAATCGGGTCATGGCGTTGCTGCTGGCGGTGAGTGCGGCGTATTTGCTGTTGCCGTAGATCTGGAGGGTGTTTCCCTTAATGTGGGAGCTCCACCCATCAAGACTTGTGGCGAGGGAGGTTGAGTTAGCCGCGGTACTGCCCCGGTGTCGCCGCCAGATGCTGTTTGAACGCGCGTTGAAAATGCGCCTGATCGGCAAACCCGGCTTCCAGCGCCACATCGGCGATCAGCTTGCCGCTGCGCAGTCGATCCCGGGCGAACTGGATGCGCCGGTTGACCAGGAACGCATGGGGCGTCATGCCGTAATGCTGCTTGAACGCGCGGATCAGGTACGACGGCGATAGTTGCGCCACCTCGCAAATGTCTTCGAGTTTGAGCATCTGTGTGCAGTTGTCGCGGATAAAGTCGGCGGCCCGTTCCAGCTTGAAATTGGGTTCGCGCAGCGGTTGATCGACGGGGTTGAGCCGCTGTTGCACCTCGGTGAAAAACTCCAGCGCCGCGCTGTGCTTGCACAGCACCTCTTGCTGCGGGTCGACCAACACCTCGTACAAATTCTTCAGGCCGGTAAACAGCTCGACATCACGATTGTGGGTGATGGAAAACCGGCGAAACGCCAAGTCCTGGCTGAAGCCGAGCTGATGCTGCAAATCGGTCAGCCAAGGCGTCTCGACGTACAGCATCAGGTACGACCACGGCTGGTCGTCGATCGGATTGCAGGCATGCACATCGCCCGGATTCATCAGCACCACGGTGCCGGCACTGACCTGATATTCCGATTGCTCGTGGATATAGGTACTGCGCCCGGCGGTGATCGCCCCGATAGAAAAATGCGCGTGGGAATGCCGGCTGTAGCAGACCTCGCGACCGTCGGCGATGGAGCGGGCTTCGATGAAGGGCAGGGCGTCGTCACGCCAGAAGCGCGGGGCTTTGTCTGCATCTTTGGCGACGGTGTGCTTCATCTCGATTTCCTCGGCAGGCCAGCGCTCGAGTGTATTAGCTCTCGTTGTCAAAGGCTCGTTGCAGCGTGGCAATGTCGAGTTTTTTCATTTGCAGCATCGCTGCCATGGCACGCTGGGATTTGCCTGTATCGGGGTCTTTCATCATGTCCATCAACGCCACGGGCACAATTTGCCACGACACGCCGAATTTATCCTTGAGCCAGCCGCATTGCTGGGCTTCAACGGGACCGCCCGCAGAAAGGCGTCCCCAGAAGTGGTCGACTTCTTCCTGAGTGTGGCAATTGACCTGGAATGAGATCGCCTCATTGAACTTGAAAACCGGGCCGCCGTTAAGGTTGGTGAAGCTCTGCCCATCGAGTTCGAAACTGACGGTCATCACCGAACCTTCCGGCCGGCCATGGATTTCCTGACCGGCCTTGCCGTAATGGGTGATGCCGGCGATTTTGGAATGATCGAAGATCGCGCAGTAAAACTTCGCGGCATCCTCGGCCTGATCGTCGAACCACAGGCAGGGCGTGAGTTTTTGAACGCGGTGCATGGCGGTGCTCCTCTGCGGGTTAATCACTCTGGATTATCAGCGTAGTCAGCCTGCGGTGGTCCGGTTGTGCCATAGATCGACAAATCGTGAGAATTCCCCCAACCCGTTTGGAGCGAATGGAGGGCGACCGGTGGTCGATGAACATGGCTAGTGGGTCAAATTGCGCTTAGCTGTATGGATAACCCAAGGCGCGCGTAACGCCCCCTGAGTCTGAGGAAATTCGCAATGCTGACCCTTAATATCAATGGCAAAGACCAGGAACTGGATGTCCCCGCAGACATGCCGTTGCTCTGGGTACTGCGCGATGTCGCGCACCTGACGGGCACCAAATTCGGTTGCGGCATGGCCCAGTGTGGCGCTTGCACCGTACACGTCGACGGCGCGCCGCTGCGCTCCTGCATCACGCCCGCCACGGCGGTGGCCAACGGGCAGAAAATTCTCACCATCGAAGGCTTGTCCGCCGACGGCTCGCACCCGGTCCAGCAAGCCTGGGCCGAGCTCGATGTCGTCCAGTGCGGTTATTGTCAATCGGGGCAGATCATGTCGGCGGCCGCGTTGCTGGCGAAGATCCCCAAGCCCACCGACAGTGACATCGACCAGGCGCTGTCCGGCAACATTTGCCGCTGCGGCACCTACCCAAGAATCCGCGCCGCGGTCAAACGTGCCGCCGAGATCGGTTGATACCACGTCTAAGGAAGCTGACCCATGAACAGAATCAACCCTGTCTCGCGTCGCGGTTTTCTCAAGGGCAGCGCAGTGCTGGGCGGCGGTCTGGTGGTGGCATTTGTCATCCCGGGTGCCAATCGCTTTGCCCTCGGGGCCGAGAATCAAGGAAACGTCTTCGCACCCAATGCCTTTTTACGCGTTGGCAACGACAACAGCATCACCGTGCTGCTCGGCCATTCGGAAATGGGCCAGGGCATCTGGACCGGCCTGACCATGTTGATCGCCGAAGAGCTGGACGCCGACTGGTCGAAAATCCATGTCGAACATGCGCCGGCCTCGGCCGCCGATTATGGCCTGCCGGCGTTTGGCGGAATGCAGATTACCGGCGGTTCGACGTCGACCTGGATGGAGTTCAATCGCTATCGCCAGGCCGGAGCGGCGGCGCGCTTGATGCTGATCGAGGCGGCCGCCAAGCGATTCGACGTGGCACCTTCGCAGATCCGCACCGAGTCGGGCGTGGTCATTGCCGGCGACAAACGCGCCACTTACGGCGAACTGGCGGATGACGCCGCCAAGTTGCCGGTGCCGGATCCGGCCTCGATCAAGTTCAAGGAAGCCAAAGACTGGAAGGTCATCGGCAAACCCACCAAGCGCCTCGACACCCCGGAGAAAATCACCGGGCGAGCCAAGTTTGGCATAGACGTGCAATTCGACGGGCTCATGACGGCGCTGGTCGCTCGTCCACCGGTGTTCGGTGGCAGCGTCAAATCCTTCGAAGGCGCCGAGGCGCTGGCGGTGCCGGGCGTACACAAAGTGGTGCAGGTGCCCACGGGTGTCGCGGTGATTGCCGATCATTATTGGGCGGCGAAGCTGGGGCGTGATGCGCTTAAGGTCGAATGGGACCTGGGGCCGAACGCCGGGCTCGACAGCCAACAACTGCTGGAGAGCTTTCGTAAACTCGCCGCCACCCCTGGCACTTCCGCCAGTCAGGCCGGGGATGCAACGGCGACGCTGGGCAAAGCGGTGAAAACGATTGAGGCTGAATACAGCGTGCCGTACCTGGCTCATGCGCCGATGGAACCGCTCAATTGCACGGTGAAAATCTCCAAGGACAAATGCGAAATATGGACCGGCACGCAGTTTCAAACGCTGGATCAGATGATCGCGGGGAAGATCACTGGGCTCAAACCCGAACAGGTAGAGATCCACACCCAATTCCTCGGCGGCGGTTTCGGGCGACGGGCCAATCCGACCTCGGATTTTGTCAGCGAAGCCGTGTACGTCGCCAAGGCAGCGGGCGGGCCGGTGAAAACCGTCTGGGCCCGAGAGGATGACATTCGCGGCGGTTACTACCGCTCGGCGTTCTTGCATCAGGCGCGCATCGGGCTGGGTGCCGACGGCATGCCAATGGCTTGGAAGCATGTGCTGGTCGGCCAGTCAATTCTGACGGGCACGTCGTTCGCGGCGACCATGGTCAAGGATGGCGTCGACAAAACCTCCGTCGAAGGCGTGGCCGACAGCCCTTACCTTGAGGGGCTGGCCAACCATCAGGTGGATCTGCATTCACCGCAAACCGGCATCAGCGTGCTGTGGTTGCGTTCGGTGGGGCACACCCACACTGCATTCGTCATGGAGTCGTTGATCGATGAACTGGCAGACGCCGCCGGCAAGGATCCGGTGGAATATCGACGAGCCTTGCTCAAGGCGCATCCACGGCATTTGGGCGTGCTGAATCTGGCGGTGGAAAAAGCCGACTGGAAAGCACCCTTGCCGGACGGTCACGCATTGGGCGTGGCGGTGCATGAGTCCTTCGGCAGTTACGTCGCCCAGGTGGCCGAGGTATCCCAGGACAACCTGGCGATTCGCGTGCATCGGGTGGTGTGTGCGGTGGATTGCGGCATTGCGGTCAACCCGCAGGGCATCGCGGCGCAGATGGAATCGGGCATCACCTTCGGTCTCGGATTTACCTTGCACAGCAAACTGACGTTCAAGAACGGTCAGGTTGAGCAGTCCAATTATCACGACTATCAGGTCCTGCGCCTGAACGAGATGCCGGTGGTCGAGGTGCATATCGTCCCCAGCAGCGACAAGCCCGGCGGCATCGGCGAGGTCGGTGTGCCTCCGGTGGCGCCGGCAGTGGCGAACGCGGTGTTTGCCCTGACCGGGCAGCGTCTGCGGGAACTGCCGTTGCAACTGTCGGGGGTGTGAGATGAGACGACATATATTTTGGGGTGCGGTGATGTTGATTGGCCTGGGTAGCTATACCTCGGACCTGTTCGCTGACGATAAAGAGGCGGTGAAGGCGTTCGACACGGTGCAGAAAGTGTTCCAGAGCCCGCGTTGTCAGAATTGTCATATCCCCGGCGATTCGCCGTTGCAGTTCGACGCCGGTATTGCTCACGCAATGAATGTGGTTCGCGGCCTTGATGGCAAGGGAGCGGCCGGTTTGCCGTGTGCCAGTTGTCATGCCGAAAGCAATCCGCCGGCCAGTTATGGCCCTCACGCGCCGCCCGGAGCGCCGCATTGGAGCCTGCCGCCGGCCGCGCACAAGATGGCCTGGATCGGCCTGCCGGCCGACAAGTTGTGCGCGATGATCAAGGACCGTTCCAGTAATGGCGACCGTGATTTTGCGGCGCTGATCAAGCACGTCAGCGACGATAAGCTGGTGCTTTGGGGTTGGAATCCGGGTGAGGGGCGGGCGCCGGTACCGGTGCCCCACGACATCTTTGTCACCCAGTTCAAGCTCTGGGCGGATGCTGGAGGGCCGTGTCCGGTGGCAGGAAGCTGACCAGCGGCGCGTTTATAGGGAGTCATATCGGGTGTGAACGACTCTAACGTTCATACCCATCAAGGAGTGAGTGATGTTAACCCCAGGCAAACCGGTTAAACGCGGCGCTGGCGCAGACACTTTGCGTGCGCCGAACGTCCTCGACAGTGCAGTGCAGGATCGCGATGTACTGCGCGATCTGGCCCGCAAGGCCGAGCAAGCGCTGATGGGCGTGCAGATGGCGAGCATGGATGAACTGACGCTGCTCTCCAATCGTCATGGGTTTGAGGCCTTGGCTCAATTGGGGCTGGAGGCCTGTCAGCAGTTGGGCAAACCCGCGACCCTGCTGTTTTTCGACCTTGATGACTTCAAGCGCATCAATCAGCTGTACGGTCGCGCCGAGGGCGACAATGCCCTGAAAACCTTCGCCGATGTGCTACGCATCGCCTTTCGTGAAAGCGATGTGATCGGCCGGCTCGGCAGCGATGAGTTTGCTGCCTTGTTGACCGGCGCCGACGCCGTGGAAATCGCCGCGATCAGAGCGCGCCTCGAAGAAATACTCGATGAACGCAATGCCACGGCGCATCGTGGCTATGACATTCGCTTCAGTGTCGGGCAGATCGAGTTTGATTCTCGGCTGCACCAGACGGCGGAAGACTTGCTGGCCTTGGCCGATAAAGCGCTGTACGCCCGGGAATTTGATGCTCGTCATTGTTGAATGGTGGAGCTGGCGTCAACGGTCGGGCGGATCATTTGGCGAACAACTGATCGATATTCCTGAACGCCTTGAACTCCAGAGCGTTGCCGCAAGGGGCGGGAGCCATTTGTGCTGATCGTGCCGGCAGGTCTTGAGGGTGACGACCCGCTGCAGCTGCTCGCCAACCATCCGCACGTACGCTACGACCGCAATTCGTTCGGTGGGCGCCTGGTGGCTCGCTTTTTACGCGAGCAGCAGATCGATGTGCCGGTGGCTCTGGAGCTGGATGAGCTGGAAGCTATCGTCAAAATGGTCGAATGCGGGCTGGGTGTTTCGCTATTCCAGCAGTTGTTTGCGCGGTGTTTGACGAAAATCGACGACTGACCACCATCCCCTGTGGGAGCGAGCCTGCTCGCGATGACAATGTCAGACGCACTGCATGTATCGACTGACGAACCGCTATCGCGAGCAGGCTCGCTCCCACAGGGGAATTGCATCGATTTTGAAATGGCAGGCATAAAAAAACCCGCCAATCGGCGGGTTTCTTCATGGCTAACCGAAGATCACTCTTCGATGTTGCCCATGGCGGTGGTGTTGAAGCCGCCGTCTACGTACATGATTTCGCCGCTGATGCCGGACGCCAGGTCCGAGCACAGGAAGGCGCCGGCGTTGCCGACTTCGTCGATGGTGACGTTACGACGCAGCGGGGTTTGCGCTTCGTTGGCGGCCAGCATTTTGCGGAAGTTCTTGATGCCGGAAGCGGCGAGGGTGCGGATCGGGCCAGCCGATACGCAGTTCACGCGGGTGCCATCCGGGCCCAGGGAGCCGGCCAGGTAACGCACGCCCGCTTCCAGAGAAGCCTTGGCCATGCCCATTACGTTGTAGTTCGGCATGGTGCGCTCGGCGCCCAGGTACGACAGGGTCAGCAGGCTGCCATTGCGGCCTTTCATCATTTCGCGGCCAGCCTTGGCCAGGGCCACGAAGCTGTAGGCGCTGATGTCGTGAGCGATGCGGAAACCTTCACGGGTGGTGGCTTCGGTGAAGTCGCCGTCCAGTTGGTCGCCCGGGGCGAAGCCGACGGAATGCACGATGCAATCCAGGCCGTCCCACTTCTTGCTCAGTGCTTCGAAGACCTTGGCGATTTCTTCATCGCTGGCCACGTCGCACGGGAAGCACAGCTCAGGGCTCGAGCCCCAGCCTTGTGCGAATTCTTCGACACGACCCTTGAGTTTGTCGTTCTGATAAGTGAAGGCAAGCTCAGCGCCCTCGCGATGCATGGCGGCAGCGATGCCGGATGCGATGGACAGCTTGCTGGCGACACCGACGATCAGTACGCGCTTACCGGCGAGAAAACCCATGTGTTGCTCCTCTTTTCAGGTTTATTGCGCAGTGGCTGGTGCCAGAAAAGCGGCTTCCAGCAACTGCTGTGTATACGGATGTTTGGGGGCGGCAAAGATACTTTGCGCGTCTCCCTGTTCGACCACTTGGCCATGCTTGACCACCATCAGCTGGTGGCTCAGCGCTTTGACGACAGCCAGGTCATGGCTGATAAACAAATACGTCAGGTTGTACTTGGTTTGCAGTGAACGTAGCAGCTCCACCACTTGGCGTTGCACGGTGCGGTCGAGGGCCGAAGTCGGCTCGTCCAGCAGAATCAACGCCGGTTTTAGCACTAATGCCCGGGCAATGGCGATTCTTTGCCGTTGCCCACCGGAAAATTCGTGGGGGTAGCGGTGCCGGGTTTCCGGGTCCAGACCTACCTCCTTGAGTGCCGCAATAATCGCTTGTTCCTGTCCTGCCTCGGTGCCCATCTTGTGGATCCGCAGGCCTTCGCCGACGATCTGGCTCACGCACATCCGTGGGCTCAGGCTGCCGAACGGGTCCTGGAACACCACCTGCATCTCCCGCCGCAGAGGTCGAATCTGTTGCTGCGTCAGGCAGTCTAGCTGCTTGCCTTCAAAACGGATGGCGCCTTTGCTACCGATCAGCCGCAATATTGCCAGGCCGAGCGTCGACTTGCCGGAACCGCTTTCTCCCACAATCCCCAGAGTCTGGCCCTGGGGCAGGCTGAAATTGATACCGTCCACCGCTTTGATATGGTCCACGGTCTTTTTCAGAAAGCCTTTCTTGATCGGGAACCAGACTTTCAGGTCCTCGACCTGCAGCAACGGCGGGCCAATCACATTGGTCGCAGGCGTCCCGCTGGGCTCCGCTGCCAGCAGTTCCCGCGTGTACGGATGCTGCGGCGCGCGGAACAATTCTTCGCACGATGCCTGTTCGACGATGCAACCGCGCTGCATGACACATACGCGATGCGCAATTCTTCGTACAAGGTTCAAATCATGACTGATCAGTAACAACGCCATGCCCAGACGGGCCTGCAATTCCTTGAGCAGTTCGAGAATTTTCAGTTGAACGGTCACGTCCAGCGCCGTGGTCGGTTCGTCGGCGATCAGCAATTCCGGCTCATTGGCCAGGGCCATCGCGATCATTACCCGCTGGCGCTGGCCGCCGGACAATTCGTGGGGCAGGGCCTTGAGACGCTTCTCGGGCTCGGGGATGCCCACCATTTCCAACAGTTCCAGCGTGCGCTTGGTCGCGACTTTGCCGGTCAGGCCTTTGTGGATGCCCAACACCTCGTTGATCTGCTTCTCGATCGAGTGCAGCGGATTGAGCGAGGTCATCGGCTCTTGAAAGATCATCGCAATCCGGTTGCCGCGGATGTGGCGGATGGTTTTCTCTTTCAGGTCCAGCAGATTCCGGTCGGAATAAGTGATGGTGCCGGACGGATGCCGGGCCAGCGGGTAGGGCAGCAGCCGCAGGATCGAGTGGGCGGTCACCGATTTGCCGGAGCCGCTTTCACCCACCAGCGCCAGGGTTTCGCCGCGCTTGATGTCGAAGCTCACGCCCTCGACCACCCGCTGAACACGCTCGCCGACGATAAATTCGACGGCCAGATCGCGCACTTCGATCAGATTGTCCTGATTCATTTCACTTCCTCGGGTCGAAGGCATCGCGAGCGGACTCGCCGATGAACACCAGCAGACTCAACATCAGCGCCAGCACCGCAAACGCGCTCATACCGAGCCACGGCGCCTGCAGGTTGGATTTGCCCTGGGCCACCAGTTCACCCAGGGACGGCGCGCCCGGCGGCAAGCCGAAGCCGAGGAAATCCAGGGCGGTCAGGGTGCCGATGGCGCCGGTCAGGATGAACGGCATGAACGTCATGGTCGAGACCATCGCGTTGGGCAGAATGTGGCGGAACATGATCGCACCATTCTGCATGCCCAGCGCCCGCGCCGCGCGCACGTATTCCAGGTTCCGCCCGCGCAGGAACTCGGCGCGCACCACATCCACCAGGCTCATCCACGAAAACAACAGCATGATCCCCAGCAGCCACCAGAAATTAGGCTGCACGAAACTGGCCAGGATGATCAACAGGTACAGCACCGGCAACCCGGACCAGATCTCCAGAAAACGCTGCCCGGCCAAGTCGACCCAGCCACCATAAAAACCCTGCAAGGCCCCGGCGATCACGCCGATGGTCGAGCTGAGAATGGTCAGCGTCAACGCGAACAATACCGAAATCCGGAAGCCGTAAATCACCCGGGCCAGCACGTCACGGCCCTGATCGTCGGTGCCTAATAGGTTGTCGGCGGACGGCGGCGCGGGGGCCGGGACTTTCAGGTCGTAGTTGATGCTTTGGTAGCTGTAGGGAATCGGCGCCCACAAGACCCAGGCCTCCTTGGCCTTGAGCAGTTCGCGGATGTACGGGCTCTTGTAGTTGGCTTCCAGCGGGAATTCGCCGCCGAACGCGGTTTCCGGGTAGCGCTTGAGTGCCGGGAAGTACCAGGCGTTGTCGTAATGCACCACCAGCGGTTTATCGTTGGCGATCAGTTCGGCACCGAGGCTTGCGCCGAACAGAATCAGGAACAGCCACAACGACCACCAGCCACGCTTGTTGGCCTTGAACAGTTCGAAACGTCGGCGATTGAGAGGGGACAGGTTCATCTCAATGCTCCCGGCTTTCGAAGTCGATGCGCGGATCGACAAAGGTGTAAGTGAGGTCGCCGATCAGCTTCACCACCAACCCCAGCAGGGTGAAGATGAACAGCGTGCCGAAGACTATCGGGTAGTCGCGGTTGATCGCTGCTTCAAAACTCATCAGGCCGAGGCCGTCGAGGGAGAAAATCACTTCCACCAGCAACGAGCCGGTGAAGAAGATCCCGATGAATGCCGAAGGGAAACCGGCGATCACCAACAGCATGGCGTTGCGAAACACATGGCCGTACAGCACGCGATGGCGGGTCAGGCCCTTGGCCTTGGCGGTCACCACGTACTGCTTGTTGATTTCATCGAGGAAGCTGTTCTTGGTCAGCAGCGTCATGGTCGCGAAGTTGCCGATTACCAGTGCGGTCACCGGCAGTGCCAGGTGCCAGAAATAATCGAGGATCTTGCCGCCGGTGCTGAGCTCATCGAAATTGTTCGAGGTCAGGCCCCGTAGCGGGAACCAGTCGAAATAGCTGCCGCCAGCGAACACCACAATCAGCAGGATGGCGAACAGGAATGCCGGAATCGCGTAACCGACGATGATCGCCGAACTGGTCCAGACGTCGAAGTGGCTGCCGTGTCGCGTCGCCTTGGCGATCCCCAACGGAATCGACACCAGGTACATGATCAGCGTGCTCCACAGCCCGAGGGAGATCGACACCGGCATCTTTTCCTTGATCAGGTCGATGACCTTGGCGTCGCGGAAGAAGCTGTCGCCGAAATCCAGGGTGGCGTAGTTCTTGATCATGATCCACAAACGTTCCGGCGCCGATTTGTCGAAGCCGTACATGTGCTCGATTTCCTTGACCAGCGCCGGGTCCAGGCCCTGGGCGCCGCGATAGGCGGAACCGGCCACCGACACCTCGGCACCGCCGCCGGCGATACGGCTGGTGGCGCCTTCGAAGCCTTCGAGCTTGGCGATCATCTGTTCCACCGGCCCGCCGGGGGCGGCCTGGATGATCACGAAGTTGATCAGCAAAATGCCGAGCAGGGTCGGGATGATCAGCAGCAGTCGCCGAAAAATATACGCCAGCATCTGATTACTCCGTGCCCGCAGGGTCGGCTAGCAGTTTGGTTTCGACTTCTATCGGCAATGTCGCGTTGGGCTTGACCCACCAGGTATTGATGCCGATGTCATATTTGGGCGAAACCTTGGGGTGGCCGATGTGGTTCCAGTACGCCACGCGCCAGGTCTTGATGTGCCAGTTGGGGATCACGTAATAGCCCCATTGCAGCACCCGGTCCAGCGCCCGGGCATGGGCCACCAGGCTTTGGCGCGAATCGGCGTTGATCAGTTGCTCGACCAGGTGGTCCACCACCGGGTCTTTCAAGCCCATGGAGTTACGACTGCCGGGTTTGTCGGCAGCGGCGCTCATCCAGTACTCACGTTGTTCGTTACCCGGCGAGTTGGATTGAGGGAAGCTGCCGACGATCATGTCGAAGTCCCGAGAACGCACGCGGTTGATGTATTGCGAGACGTCGACCCGGCGAATCACCAGGTCGATGCCCAAGTCGCTGAGGTTGCGCTTGAACGGCAGCAGCACCCGTTCGAACTCGGTCTGGGCCAGCAGGAACTCGATGCTCACCGGTTTGCCGGTGGCGTCGACCATCTTGTCGTCGACAATCCGCCAGCCGGCCTCTTGCAGCAGTTGATAGGCCTTGCGCTGCTGGCTACGGATCATGCCGCTGGCGTCGGTCACCGGGTTCTGGAACGCCTCGCTGAACACTTGCTCGGGAAGCTTGCCGCGGAACGGGTCGAGGATCGCCAGTTGATCGGCGTCCGGCAGGCCAGTAGCGGCCATTTCCGAGTTTTCAAAGTAACTGCGGGTGCGCGCGTAGGCGCCGTTGAACAGCTGCTTGTTGGTCCATTCGAAGTCCAGCAACAGGGTCAGTGCCTGACGCACGCGCACGTCCTGGAACACCGGACGGCGCAGGTTGAATATAAAACCCTGCATACCGGTGGGGTTGCCGTTCGGGATCTGTTCCTTGATCAACCGACCTTCGGTCACCGCCGGAATGTTGTAGGCATTGGCCCAGTTTTTCGCGGCCATTTCCAGCCAGTAGTCGAACTGACCGGCCTTGAGTGCTTCCAGCGCGACGGTGTTGTCGCGATAGTAGTCGGTGGTCAGCACGTCGAAGTTGTAGAAGCCGCGATTGACCGGCAGGTCCTTGCCCCAGTAATCCTTGACCCGCTCATAGCGCACCGAGCGTCCGGCCTTCACTTCGCTGACTTTGTACGGACCGCTGCCCAGCGGCAGTTCAAGATTGCCCTTGTTGAAGTCGCGGGTCACCCACCAATGTTTGGGTAGCACCGGCAACTGGCAGAGGATCATTGGCAGTTCGCGGTTATTGTTGTGCTTGAACTTGAACAGCACTTTGAGCGGGTCTTCGGCGATCGCTTCCTCCACGTCGCTGTAATAGCCGCGGTAGAGCGGGGCACCGTCCTTGATCAGGGTCTGGAAGCTGAACACGACGTCTTCGGCACGCACGGGGTGGCCATCGTGGAAACGTGCTTCGGGGCGCAGGTAGAAGCGCACCCAGCTGTTGTCCGGGGCTTTTTCGATTTTGCCGGCGATCAAGCCATATTGAGTGAACGGCTCATCGAGACCCTGTTTGGCCAGGGTGTCATAGATCATGCTGATGTCGTCGGCCGGCACGCCTTTGTTGATGAACGGGTTGAGGCTGTCGAAGCCACCGAACCCGGCCTGGCGAAAGATTCCGCCCTTGGGCGCGTCAGGGTTTACGTAATCGAAATATTTGAAATCGGCCGGGTATTTCGGCGGCTCGTTGTACAGGGTCAGGGCATGTTGCGGGGCGGCGCAGGCCAGCCCGGCGAACAACAGACCGCTGGCCTGCAAGAGCAGGGCGCGTAGGGGTTTCATCGATCTTTCTCCGAAGATTTCAGCCACCACGCGCTCAGGCCCAGGGTGTAGGGCGGCGTGGTGACGAAGGCGAACCGGTTGCGGTAGGCCAGGCGGTGATAATTGAGGTACCAGTTGGGAATGATGTAGTGCTGCCACAGCAGCACCCGGTCGAGTGCCTTGCCGGCGGCGACTTGTGCATCACGGGTCTGGGCGGCGAGCAGTTGTTCGAGCAAATGGTCGACCACCGGGTTGGCGATACCTGCGTAATTCTTGCTGCCCTTGACCCCGACCTGGCTGGAGTGAAAGTACTGCCATTGTTCCAGTCCCGGGCTGAGGGTCTGGTTGAGGGTCATCAGGATCATGTCGAAATCGAACTGATCGAGGCGTTGTTTGTACTGGGCGCGATCGACCGTGCGCAGCCGTGCGTCGATGCCGATGCTGGCGAGGTTCTCGACGTAAGGCTGAAGGATCCGTTCCAGGTTCGGATTGACCAGCAGGATCTCGAAACGCAACGGTTGGCCGATGGTGTTCTGTAGCCGCTGACCGTTGAGCTTCCAGCCGGCCTGGGCGAGTAGCTCCAGGGCTTTGCGCATGGTTTCCCGTGGAATGCCGCGACCTTCGGTCTGCGGCAGGCTGAACGGCTCGGTGAGCAGCTTGGCGGGCAACTGATCGCGATAGGGCTTGAGCAGCAGCCACTCATGACCGACCGGTAGCCCGGTGGCGGAGAACTCGCTGTTGGGGTAATAACTCATGGCGCGCTTGTAGGCGCCGCTGAACAGCGTGCGGTTGGTCCACTCGAAGTCGAACATCAGCCCCAGCGCTTCGCGGACCTTGGTCTCGGCGAAGGTTGGTCGCCGGGTGTTCATGAACAGGCCCTGGCTCTGGGTCGGGATCTGGTGCGCGATTTGCGCCTTGATCACATCGCCACGGCGCACGGCGGGGAAGTTGTAACCGTTGGCCCAGTTCTTCGCCTGGTGCTCGATGTAGATGTCGAACTCACCGGCCTTGAACGCTTCGAAAGCCACGTCGCTGTCACGGTAGAACTCGACTTCCATGCGATCGACGTTGTACTTGCCGCGATTGACCGGCAGGTCTTTGCCCCAGTAATCCTTGACCCGTTCGAAGACGATCTGCCGCCCGGGCGTTACCGAGGTGATGCGATACGGTCCACTGCCCAATGGCGGCTCGAAGGTGGTGGCCTTGAAATCACGACCTTCCCAGTAATGCTGGGGCAATACCGGCAACTCGCCCAGGCGCAGGATCAGCAGCGGATTGCCGGCGCGTTTGAAGACGAAGCGGATGCGCTGTGGGTTGAGGATATCCACCCGCGACACTTCCTGAAGGTTGGTGCGGTATTGCGGGTGACCATCCTTGAGCAGCAATCGGTAAGAGAACGCCACGTCGTAAGCGGTGATCGGCGTGCCATCGTGGAAGCGCGCTTCGGGGCGCAGGTTGAACACCACCCAGCTGCGGTCCTCGCTGTATTCCACCGATTGGGCGATCAGGCCATAACTGGAGGTCGGCTCATCGCCGGACGGCGCGTATTGGCCGGTGCCGACCATCAATGGTTCATTGAGTTCGTTGATGCCGTACTGCAGGAAATTGGCGGTGGAAACCGGGCTCGAGCCTTTGAATGTGTAAGGGTTGAGCGTATCGAAGGTGCCAAACGCCATCACCCGCAACGTACCGCCCTTGGGCGCTTGCGGGTTGACCCAGTCGAAGTGGGTAAATCTGGCCGGGTACTTGAGCGTGCCGAACTGCGCATAACCATGGCTTTCGCTGATCGTCGCGCTTGCGGGGGAGCTCAAGGCCAGGCTGATCAGGAGCAGGAGGAGGGGACGCTTCAAGTCAGAGATCCGATCCAGGCGGCTTGGGCTTTGTGGGCCGTACAGTAACAGCTTGTATCGACAGGAAAAAGATGGGGGGGTAATGCGTGGTTAATTGTGCCGGTGAAGGTTCGGCGGATCGCAGAACCTGTGGCGAGGGAGCTTGCTCCCGCTCGGCTGCGAAGCAGTCGTAAACCGAAATACGCGGTGTGTCAGAAATCACCGGGTTTCAGGTTTTGGGGCTGCTTCGCAACCCGACGGGAGCAAGCTCCCTCGCCACAAAATCCCCTCGACAGGGCGTGTTGTTTAATTCGGCGAAGCAACCGTCAGCATCTGCCCCGGCTTCAGCGCCTGGCCAACCCGAGGGTTCCAGCGCTTGAGGTGCTGCATTTCAACGTTGAAGCGTTTGGCGACCATATACAGCGAATCGCCTTGCTTGACCTTGTACTGGGTCTGTTGCGTCTTGTTGGTTACTTTGCCGTTCGCCTTGCTGTTCGCCGCCACCACCGTGTTGACGCGCCCGGGTTTGCGCTTGGTGGTGTCCTGCATGACCAGGGTCTGGCCGACCTTGAGGTCCTTGCCCGTCAGTTTGTTCCAGCGTTGCAGGTCCTTGATGTCGACCTTGTTGGCCTTGGCGATGGTGCCCAGGTTGTCGCCACGTTTGACCCGATAGGCGCGCTTGAGGCTGGCGATTTCGCTGTCGTCTGCCCCTTCGAACACCGGCTTGAGCGATCGCTGACTGATCAGCTCGTCAGGGCGCATGGTCGACAGGCTGGCGGTCAGCAGTTGCGCCTTGGACGTTGGCACCAGCAGATGCTGGGGGCCGTCGATGGTGGTGCGCTGCTTGAAGGCCGGGTTGAGCTGGAACAGTTCGTCTTCGTCGATATTGGCCACCGCGGCAACCTTGGACAGGTCCATGCGCTGGTTGATTTCGACGACCTGGAAGTACGGTTCGTTGGCGATCGGGTTGAGGTTCACGCCATAGGCTTCGGGCGCCAATACCACTTGCGACAAGGCCAGCAGCTTAGGCACATAGGCCTGGGTTTCCGCTGGCAGCGGCAGGTTCCAGTAGTCGGTCGGCAGGCCGAGTCGTTCGTTGCGCTCGATGGCCCGGCTGACCGTACCTTCGCCGGCGTTGTAGGCCGCCAGGGCCAGCAACCAGTCGCCGTTGAACATGTCGTGCAGGCGGGTCAGGTAATCCATGGCCGCGGTGGTCGAGGCGGTGATATCGCGACGGCCATCATAAAAGCGGGTCTGACGCAGGTTGAAGTAACGCCCGGTGGAAGGAATGAATTGCCAAAGACCCACCGCGTCGGCCCGGGAATAGGCCATCGGGTTGTAGGCGCTTTCAATCACCGGCAACAGCGCCAGTTCCAGCGGCATGTTGCGTTCTTCAAGGCGTTCGACGATGTAGTGAATGTAGAGGCTGCCGCGTTCGCCGGCATTTTCGAGGAAGGACGGGTTACTGGCGAACCACAAGCGCTGTTGCTCGATGCGCGGGTTGACGCCCAGGTTGTCCTGCAACTGGAAGCCCTGGCGCATGCGCTCCCAGACGTCCTGTGGAATTTGCGGTGTTGGTTTTTCGCTGAGCCAGATGGGTTTCTGCTTGGCTCGAGCGGCAATATTCGGAGTGTGTGTCGCTTCGGTCTGCGGCACATGGCTGGAACAGCCCGCCAAAGTGGCGGACACAGCCACCGCAATGGCTTGAGCCAAGCGGGTCAATGCGTCTGAATTGATGGCTTTACGAATAGGTGACGACATTGGCTGGAAGTAAGTTCCGGGCAAAAATGTCGGGCGATTCTAGAAAGCGCACCCCCTGCGGTCAACCATTCAGAATTTTTGTATCATCAAGCAGCCTCCCTAGAACGTATCTTTCCAAGCGCGAAGAGCAGCAAAAACCGCACTCGGCGCCCGGTTATCGGGTCCGTTCCGTTCGTCCACTTTTTCTTTAACGGATGTTTCGCCGGTACGCAAAAACGGATTGGTGAGCTTTTCCAGTGCCAGCGTCGAAGGCAGCGTCATGATGCCGGCTTCGCGTTGCCGGGCGACTGTGGCCAGTCGTTCGAGGGTATCGGGGTTGCCCGGTTCGACTGCTGCGGCGAACTTCAGATTGCTCAGGGTGTACTCGTGGGTGCAGTAGACCAGCGTGTCTTCGGGCAGCGCAGCGAGGCGGCTCAGCGAGTGATGCATTTGCTCCGGCGTGCCTTCGAACAGGCGTCCGCAACCGGCGGCGAACAGGGTGTCGCCGCAAAACAAATGGCCCTGGTGATAAAAGGCGATGTGCCCCAGGGTATGGCCCGGCACCTGGATGACGTCGAAGTCCCAGCCCAGCACGCTGATGCGGTCATTGTCCTTGAGGGCCACGTCCCGCGCCGGGATGCTTTCGCTGGCCGGGCCGTAGACTGTCGCGTCTGTCGCTTTTTTCAGCCGCTCGACGCCGCCGACGTGGTCATGATGGTGATGAGTGATCAAAATATCGCTTAACACCCAACCCGGGTGCGCCGCGAGCCAGGCTTGTACTGGCGCGGCATCGCCCGGATCGACCACCGCGCAGCGCTGGGTGCTGTGGTCTTGTAACAACCAGATGTAGTTGTCGGTGAAGGCGGGCAGGGCACTGATCTGTATCATCGTCGGATTCGCCAAGCGGAAAACATTGGCGCATCTTAGAACTTCCTGGCGCGTTGGAGAATGCAATGACCGATAAAGCGTTCGCTCAGGCCGATCCTGAGTGGCTGACGTTGATCAGCGCGGCCCGTGAATGGTTGTCCGGGCCCATCGGGCAATTTCTGCTGGACGAAGAACGACGCATGCTCGAAGACGAGTTGGGGCGCTTCTTCGGCGGCTACCTGGTGCATTACGGCCCCTCGGCGCAAACGCCGCCGTCGGCGCCGCAGGTCCAGCGCAATGTGCGACTGGGTGCGCCGTTGCCGGGGGTCGAGATCGTTTGCGAAGAGCAGGCCTGGCCTTTGAGCGAGCACGCCGCCGATGTGGTGGTGTTGCAGCACGGGCTGGATTTCTGCCTGTCGCCTCACGGTTTGCTGCGCGAAGCGGCGAGCAGTGTTCGGCCTGGCGGGCATCTGCTGATCGTCGGAATCAACCCCTGGAGCAGTTGGGGCCTGCGTCATGTGTTCGCCCATGACGCCTTGCGCAAGGCCCGTTGCATTTCGCCATCGCGGGTTGGTGACTGGCTGAACCTGCTGGGCTTCGCGCTGGAGAAACGCCGCTTCGGGTGCTATCGTCCGCCGCTTGCGTCGCCTGCCTGGCAAGCCCGTCTGGCCGGTTGGGAACGCAAGGCCGGTGACTGGCAATTGTCGGGTGGTGGCTTCTATTTATTGGTCGCGCGCAAGATCGTGGTGGGCCTGCGGCCGGTGCGTCAGGAACGGCGCGAACCGATGGGCAAGCTGATTCCGTTGCCGATGGCCAAGGTCAACCGTCGTCACCTCGAACCGTAATACACTTTTTATTTTCCCGGTCGGGTTCGCCCCGGCCTCGGGCATCGTCGGTCACCGATCGGCGAGCCACCGCATTTTCTGGATAGATTGGCATGAGCGATAGCGTAGAACTCTTCACCGATGGCGCCTGTAAGGGCAACCCTGGTCCGGGCGGCTGGGGTGCATTGCTGGTGTGCAAGGGCGTTGAAAAAGAACTCTGGGGCGGCGAAGCCAACACCACCAACAACCGCATGGAGTTGATGGGCGCGATTCGCGGCCTGGAAGAGCTCAAGCGCTCCTGCGACGTGCTGCTGGTGACCGACTCCCAGTACGTGATGAAAGGCATCAACGAGTGGATGGCCAACTGGAAGAAACGCGGCTGGAAAACCGCGGCCAAGGAACCGGTGAAAAACGCCGACTTGTGGAAACTGCTCGACGAGCAGGTCAACCGCCACAACGTCACCTGGAAATGGGTGCGAGGGCACATTGGCCATCACGGCAACGAACGAGCCGACCAACTGGCCAATCGTGGCGTTGATGAAGTGCGTGGGTACAAGCAGGCTTGATTCCGGTTCTATCGATGCACCGCGTCGTGGCCAATCGCGAGCAGGCTCGCTCCCACATTTGATCTTCGTTGAGCACAAATTCTGTGAACCCCCGAATTCAATGTGGGAGCGAGCCTGCTCGCGATGGGTGCCACACGGTGTACCTGAAAGACCCCAGCGAGCGTGTTAACATCGCCGCTTTTGCACGATTGACCCGTTGAGAGCTGAGCACTGATGGCCACCAGATCCGTTGTACTCGATACCGAAACCACCGGCATGCCGGTGACCGACGGCCACCGGATTATCGAAATCGGTTGTGTCGAGTTGATCGGTCGGCGCCTGACCGGCCGGCACTTCCACGTTTACCTGCAACCGGATCGCGAGAGTGACGAAGGCGCCATCGGCGTCCACGGCATCACTAACGAATTTCTGGTGGGCAAGCCGCGTTTCACCGAAGTGGCCGATGAATTCTTCGAGTTCATCAAGGGCGCGCAGCTGATCATCCATAACGCGGCGTTCGACGTTGGCTTCATCAACAACGAATTCGCCCTGATGGGCCACCACGACCGCGCGGACATCACGCAACACTGCTCGATCCTCGACACCCTGATGATGGCCCGGGAACGTCACCCGGGGCAGCGCAACAGCCTCGACGCTTTGTGCAAACGCTATGGCGTCGACAACTCCGGCCGTGAACTGCACGGCGCCTTGCTCGACTCCGAGATTCTCGCCGACGTTTACCTGACCATGACCGGCGGCCAGACCAGCCTGTCGCTGGCCGGTAATGCGTCTGATGGCAATGGTTCCGGTGAAGGCGCGGACAACTCCGCCACAGAAATCCGTCGTCTGCCGGCCGATCGTCAGCCGATCCGGATCATCCGTGCCAGTGAAGAAGATCTGGCCCAGCACATTGCGCGCCTTGAAGCCATCGCCAAATCCGCCGGCGCTCCGTCGCTGTGGCAGCAATTGGCGGAGGCCAAGGCTCAGGCCTGAGCCCCTTCGAGCGGAAGGGCTTTTGTGGCGAGGGAGCTTGCTCCCGCTCGGCTGCGCAGCAGTCGCAAATCCTGCCAGCACGGTGTATCTGAGCGAATGCAGGGGGCCGCTTCGCAGCCCAACGGGAGCAAGCTCCCTCGCCACAGATAAGCTTTCTGAACAATGGGTTTGCTGGCCACATGCTGGTGCGCCCGCCGACCCACTTCAGGGCATCCCGCTCGCCACATGCGCTCCAACCCTCTACCCTGAGGTTATTGGCAGGCCACGGTCTGCCGCCTCAGGACACCGAGCACCATGTATAAAGATTTGAAATTCCCGGTCCTGATCGTCCACCGCGACATCAAAGCCGACACCGTTGCCGGTGATCGTGTGCGTGGCATCGCCCGGGAGCTGGAGCAGGAAGGCTTCAGCATCGTTTCGGCAGTCGATTACAACGAAGGGCGTCTGGTCGCCTCGACTCATCACGGCCTCTCTTGCATGTTGATTGCCGCCGAAGACGCCAGCACCCATGCTCATCTTCTGCATAACATGGCCGAGCTGATCCGCCTGGCACGGGTTCGGGCGCCGGACCTGCCGATCTTTGCCCTGGGCGAGCAGGTCACCCTGGAAAACGCCCCGGCCAATGCCATGGCCGAGCTCAATCAGCTGCGCGGCATTCTTTATCTGTTCGAAGACACCGTGCCCTTCCTTGCCCGGCAAGTCGCCCGCGCGGCGCGTAAATATCTGGACGGTCTGTTGCCGCCGTTCTTCAAGGCGCTGGTGCAGCACACCGCCGACTCCAATTATTCCTGGCACACCCCTGGCCATGGCGGCGGCGTGGCGTATCACAAGAGCCCGGTGGGGCAGGCGTTTCATCAGTTCTTCGGGGAAAACACACTGCGCTCGGATTTGTCGGTGTCGGTACCGGAACTCGGTTCGCTGCTCGATCACACGGGCCCACTGGCCGAGGCAGAAGCGAGAGCTGCGCGTAATTTCGGCGCCGATCACACCTTTTTCGTGATCAATGGCACCTCGACCGCCAACAAGATCGTCTGGCATTCCATGGTGGCCCGCGATGACCTGGTGCTGGTAGATCGCAACTGTCACAAGTCGGTGCTGCACTCGATCATCATGACCGGTGCGATTCCGCTGTACCTGTGCCCGGAGCGCAATGAGCTGGGGATTATCGGGCCGATTCCGTTGAGCGAATTCAGCCGCGAATCGATCCAGGCCAAGATTGACGCCAGCCCACTGACCAAGGGCCGCGAGCCCAAGGTCAAGTTGGCGGTGGTGACCAACTCGACTTACGACGGCCTCTGTTACAACGCCGAGCTGATCAAGCAGAGCCTGGGCAATAGCGTCGAGGTGCTGCATTTCGATGAGGCCTGGTACGCCTACGCGGCGTTCCACGAGTTTTTCGCCGGTCGTTACGGCATGGGCACCTCTCGCAGCGAAGACAGCCCGCTGGTGTTCACTACGCACTCCACGCACAAATTGCTGGCGGCGTTCAGTCAGGCGTCGATGATTCACGTTCAGGACGGCGGGGCGCGGCAACTGGATCGCGACCGTTTCAACGAAGCGTTCATGATGCACATCTCGACCTCGCCGCAGTACAGCATCATCGCCTCGCTGGACGTGGCCTCGGCGATGATGGAAGGGCCGGCCGGACGTTCGCTGTTACAGGAAATGTTCGACGAGGCCCTGAGTTTTCGCCGGGCCCTGGCTAATCTGCGCCAGCACATCGCCGCCGATGACTGGTGGTTTTCCATCTGGCAACCACCCTCGGCCGAAGGTATCGAACAGGTGGTCACCGAAGACTGGTTGCTGCAACCCGACGCCGATTGGCACGGCTTTGGCGGCGTGACCGACGACTACGTGCTGCTCGATCCGATCAAGGTCACGCTGGTGATGCCGGGTTTGACGGCGGGCGGTGCCCTGAGTGCGCGGGGGATTCCGGCGGCGGTGGTCAGCAAATTTCTCTGGGAACGTGGGCTGGTCGTGGAAAAGACCGGGCTGTATTCGTTCCTGGTGCTGTTCTCCATGGGCATCACCAAGGGCAAATGGAGCACGTTGCTGACCGAGTTGCTGGAGTTCAAGCGCAGTTACGACGCCAATGTCAACCTGGCCACCTGCCTGCCGTGCGTGGCGCAACACAATATTGCCCGTTATCAAGGCATGGGTTTGCGCGATCTGTGTGATCAATTGCACGCCTGTTATCGCAGCAACGCCACGGCCAAACACCTCAAACGCATGTACACAGTGCTGCCGGAAGTCGCCATGAAGCCGGCTGACGCCTATGATCAATTGGTACGCGGGGAGGTTGAGGCTGTTTCGATCGATGCTCTGGATGGGCGGATCGCGGCGGTAATGCTGGTGCCATACCCGCCGGGGATCCCGTTGATCATGCCCGGCGAGCGTTTCACCGAGTCGACCCGTTCGATCATCGATTACCTGAAGTTTGCCCGTACGTTCGACAGCAGTTTCCCCGGATTTGTCGCCGATGTGCATGGCTTGCAACACGAAGACGAGGGCAATGGACGGCACTACACCGTCGATTGCATCAAGGAATGAGGACCTTTCCGAGTATGCAACCAGTCATGAATCCCAAACACCCAGGCCTCTCGGTGCGTGTCGCCGATGAGGGGTTTGCGGCTTATATCTGGGGCAGTGATTTCAGTTTTGAAGTCGCCGCCTATGGTGCCGCGCAAATCGGTAAGCCGGTGGCGCAGTGGCCGGTGACGCCAATCACCCCGTATCGCAAGTGTTATGGCATCGATCCCGAGGAATTCAGCAGTTTTCACGATGCCACTGACAGCGCGATTTTCATGGCCTATCTGGATGACGAGCCGGTGGGTCATTTGGTGGTCAGCACCAACTGGAACGGCTTCGCCCATATCGACGAATTGGCGGTGCATGCTCCGGCGCGCCGTCATGGCGTGGCCAAGTCGCTGCTGGACGTGGCGCAGTTCTGGAGTCGCAAGAAAAAACTGCCTGGCATCATGCTGGAAACCCAGAACAACAACCTGGGCGCCTGTCGGCTTTATGAGCGCTGTGGCTATGTGGTCGGCGGGATCGATCATCTGCGCTACCGCGGGATCGATCCGAACACCGCTGAGGTGGCGCTGTTCTGGTATCGCCTGTTCGATAATCCGCTGGAAAACCCGCTCAGCTCGCCAACATCGCCACGGCTTGTTCCGTGACGATGTCCAGCAGCGCCTGAACCGCCGAAGAGGGCTCGGCGGTCTTGAGGCTCAAGGCATACACGCTGATCGGCACGGCAGGCGCCAATGGGCAGGCATCGAGCCCGGCCGATTTGGCGCCGAGGGCGGTAAACGGGTCGACGATCGCCAGGCCTTCGCCGGCCTCGACCATGCTGCGCATCATTTGATGAGTCTGTACCCGGGTCTGGATGACCGGGGCAGGGCGCAGCGCATGCAGTTTGTTGTCCAGCGCCGGGCTTAACGGATCGTGACCTTCCAGACCAACCATCGACTGGCCGGCCAGGTCCTGCAGCGAGATGTACTTCTGTTTCGGTTGCAGCCAGCCATGGGGCGCCAGCAGCTGGAGCTTGCCTTGAGCGATGACCTGGCAATGGATATCGGCGTGGTCCGGGTCATGCAGGCTCAGGCCCAGATCGCTTTCACGCAGCAGCAGGCTTCTGACAATTTCGCGGGTCGGCTGGCTCAGGAGGGTGCATGGTGCGTCTGGGAGGCGTCGGCGCAGAGCCGCGATGCTGTGTGGCAACAATTGCTGCGCCAAAGGCGGGGTGCAGATAATTCGCAGGGGTGGGGCCAAATATTGCTTGAGGCTGCTGGCCAGTCGCTGAACCGGCTCGAGGGCTTCGTAGACGTGGGCGATCTCGGCCTGCAACTCCCGCGCCTCGCGCGTGGCTTGCAGGCGACCACGCACGCTGGCAAACAGCATGAAACCCAATTGATCCTCGGCATCACGCAGGGTGCGTTCAACCTCGGCCACCGGCAACTGCAGCCATTCGGCGGCGGTGCCCAGGTGACCGGTCTGCAGGAGCGCCTGGATTACTTCGATATGACGTAAACGCATGCGTGAAGTCCATGTTCAGCAGGTGAGGGAGTCAGTCACTGAATCCTAACTCAAGTGCGTGCATATGACTTCTGCTCATAACAGCGGGTTATGAGGCCACGTTCGTTTCAGGTTCGCGAGTGAGGGTGACGCCTGATTGCACCAGCACAAATTCGTTGTCGTCGAGTTTGTTGAGCCGGTCGCCAATGGCCAGCTTATAGGTGGTGACAGGCACCGAGCCGGCGAGGCCGTCGTGCGACGGAGTGGATTCCTGGAACTCATGCACGGAATAAACGCGGCCTTCCGCGTCTCTTGCATGGAACTGACCGACGAGTACTGCTGCCATCTGCTTAGAACCTCTGGAGATAAATCACTCAATTTGCGGTTCTGTAGACCGTGGTTGGGCGAGGTAAGTTTTCCTACAGGAAAAAAATAGTCAGGGGCGGCGTTTTTCCGTCGCCCACTGGTTGAATCGTCATTTGATCATCTATAACTAGAAGCTCTTCCCATCGGACAGTCGAGAATCTTCCATGAGCAACGTCTACGAGATCGCCGTTCTGGTCGGCAGCCTGAGAAAAGCATCGATCAACCGCAAGGTCGCGCTGGCGCTGGCCGAGCTGGCGCCTGCCAATCTGAAGCTGAATATCGTCGAAATCGGCGATTTGCCGCTCTATAACGAAGACATCGATGGCGAATCACCGCCGGCAGCCTACAGCACTTTCCGACAACAAGTGAGTTCATCCGACGCGGTGCTGTTCGTGACCCCGGAATATAACCGTTCGGTGCCGGCGCCGTTGAAGAATGCGATCGACGTGGGGTCGCGCCCTTATGGCAAGAGCGCCTGGAACGGCAAGCCGGGTGCGGTGATCAGCGCTTCACCGGGCGCCGTCGGCGGATTTGGGGCCAACCACAATGTGCGCCAGTCCATGGTGTTTCTCAATGTGCCGTGCATGCAGCAGCCGGAAGCCTACCTGGGCGGCGCCGGTTCAGCGTTCGACGAGGCAGGCAAGTTGTCGGAGTCGGTCAGGCCGTTCTTGCAGAAATTCATCGATGCGTATGCGCTGTGGGTTGAGCAGCATAAAAAGCAATGACCTTTCCCTTGCAGCAGCTGCCGAGCCTGCAGGTCGAGACTGTGTTGGCGGTGATGTTGGCGGCGTTGGCGTTGCGGTTGTCTATCTGAACCGTATCGGCCCTATCGCGAGCAGGCTCGCTCCCACAAGGATCTTCACCATAAGGAGATCCAATATGGGAGCGAGCCTGCTCGCGATAGGGCCCGTCCATTCACCACATAAACTCAACCATTACCCGGCACATTCGGCCAAAGATCGGACACCAGAAACAGCCGCTCGGCTTCCTCCCAATCGCCTTCGCCGTTCTCTGTAAGCCGCACCATCAATTGCGCCGGTGCCAGCGGGTCCAGATCGCTCAGCCACGCATTCAGCTGTTCAGCGTTCCAGGTCTGCTCTTCGGGATAGTGTGCCGGCGCCAGCCAGGCATGGCGGGGCAGGGGTTGCCAGCGACCGGATGGGCGCTGCACGACAAAGTCCGCCCAGTCTTTCTGATGCAGCCAGCTACCGCGCAAATGCTGAGGGTGCGCGCCGCTGGGTGATTCGGCCTGCCCCGGCCACGGATAGAGCAGATAACCGCCCAGCCACAGATGCGCACTGAACTGCTGGATATCCAGCGACGCCAGCACTGCACGGCTCTCCACCCGCGCGGAAATCGGTAATTGATGCTGGCTCAGGTGCTTCAGTTTACGGTCCAGCCGATCATGACAACCCGGTCCGAGCCACTGCGCGGAGTCATGGCCGTCACCGTTCTGTGGTCCAAGGTAGAGCTTGATCGCCAGTTCCAGGTGATGCACGCCGTCGCGATCACGCAGCAGCATGTCCAGCTCACCCAAGGTGTGGCCTTCACGGCGGATCGGCATGTTGGCGGCAATCAGTTCGATGCCCGGCGCGTGCCGCACGGCGTATTGCCATAGCCGCTCGTAGTACAGACCCAGGCGCCGGGTCCTGGCCTGGGCCAGCCAGTGCAGCAAATCGTAGCTGTCGCGATCCAGTTGCCTGAGCCAGTGTTCCAGGCGCTCCGGTGCCTGCACCCAGTCGCTGCCCGCCAGCGGATGACGCTGCGGCCACGGGGTGACGCTGAGCATCGGCGGTGCGAGGATGACCCAAGCCAGGTCGCGCACTTCAGGGTGGCGCAACTGGTGAGGTAACTGGAGCAAATCTGGAAATAGGATCATCTTGCGAGCATAGCCTCTTCACTCGTGGCTGAAAGGGTTTTGTCTACGCCGCGCTTTCGCCCATAATCGTGTTTTTCGCCGCCGCAGACCCTCGCAGGAGCCCCATGGAGCAATTTCGTAATATCGGCATCATCGGTCGCCTGGGCAGTTCTCAGGTGCTGGATACCGTCCGCCGACTGAAACGGTTTCTGCTCGATCGTCATCTACATGTGATCCTCGAAGACACCATCGCCGAAGTCCTGCCGGGTCATGGCCTGCAAACTTCGTCGCGCAAGATGCTCGGTGAAGTGTGTGACATGGTGATTGTGGTCGGTGGTGACGGCAGCCTGCTGGGCGCCGCCCGGGCGCTGGCCCGACACAATATTCCAGTGCTCGGCATCAACCGGGGCAGCCTGGGGTTCCTGACCGATATTCGTCCCGATGAGCTGGAAGTCAAAGTCGCCGAAGTGCTCGACGGCCACTATCTGGTGGAAAACCGCTTTCTGCTGCAAGCCGAAGTCCGTCGCCACGCCGAGGCCATTGGCCAGGGCGATGCGCTGAACGATGTGGTGCTGCACCCCGGCAAATCGACGCGGATGATCGAGTTCGAGTTGTACATCGATGGCCAGTTCGTCTGCAGCCAGAAGGCTGACGGCCTGATCGTCGCCACGCCGACCGGTTCGACCGCTTACGCGCTGTCGGCGGGCGGCCCGATCATGCATCCCAAGCTCGACGCTATTGTGATTGTGCCGATGTACCCCCATACCTTGTCAGGTAGACCGATCGTGGTCGATGGCAATAGTGAGCTGAAAATCGTCGTGTCCAAAGATATGCAGATTTACCCGCAAGTCTCCTGTGACGGGCAGAATCACTTCACCTGCGCGCCCGGTGACACCATTACCATCAGCAAGAAAGCGCAGAAGCTGCGGCTGATTCATCCGCTCGATCACAACTATTATGAAGTCTGCCGGACCAAGCTCGGCTGGGGCAGCAAGTTGGGTGGTGGAGGCGACTGATGCTCGATCCCGCGCGTAGCTACGACCTGATCGGTGACGTGCACGGTTGCGCTCTGACCCTTGAGCACTTGCTTGACCGGCTCGGTTACCACAAACAGGCGGGTGTCTGGCGGCATCCGTCGCGCATGGCGGTGTTCCTCGGCGACATCATCGACCGCGGCCCGCGGATTCGCGAGGCGCTGCATATCGTCCACGACATGGTCGAGGCCGGCCAGGCGCTGTGCATCATGGGCAACCATGAATTCAACGCCCTCGGCTGGAGCACGCCGGCGTTGCCGGGCAGTGGCCAGCAGTTCGTGCGTGAACATACGCCACGCCACGCGCGCCTGCTCAAGGAAACCCTGACCCAGTTCGAAGATCATCCCGAAGATTGGCATGACTTCCTGCAATGGTTCTATGAACTGCCATTGTTCGTCGATGCCGGACGCTTTCGCGTCGTGCATGCCTGCTGGGATGCCGGCCTGATCGAGCCGTTGCGCGGGTTGTTTCCCGACGGCTGCATCGATGAGCACTTCCTCCAGGCCTCCGCGGTGCCAGGCAGTTTTGCCTGCACCGTGTTCGATCGCCTGTTGCGCGGCACCGACATGCGCTTGCCCCACGGGTTGACCATGACCAGCGGCGACGGCCTGACGCGCTCGTTTTTCCGCACCAAGTTCTGGGAAGACGACCCGCAAACCTACGGAGACATCGTGTTCCAGCCTGACGCCTTGCCTGAACCGGTGGCCCGCACGCCACTATCGTCCAGCGAAAAAGACAACTTGCTGCGCTACGGCGTCGATGAGCCGTTGTTGTTCGTCGGCCACTACTGGCGCAGCGGCAAACCGGCGCCGATCCGCCCGAACCTGGCGTGCCTGGATTACAGCGCGGTGCTCTACGGCAAACTGGTCGCTTATCGTCTGGATCAGGAAACCCGTCTCGACCCGCATAAGTTCGTCTGGGTCGATGTCGAGCGGCCGGAGGTGCTGCAATGACGGCGGTGGCGGTATTGCGTCTGCCTCTGGCGGTGGATTTGAGCGGATTCGTCAAACTGCTGCAGCGCATGCAAGTGCCCCATCGGGTCAGCGAAGAGGCGGGCGAGCAGGTGCTGTGGGTCCCGGCCAACATCAGCGAAGACGTACGCTCATTGTACGAACGCTTTCCCGCAGGCGACCCTGATCAGCAACTGGATATCCCGATCGCGCAGACGCGGTCGCGTCCGGGCTTCGTCGAGCAATTGCGCTACAGCAAGGCTACGGCGCTGGTGCTGTTGCTGAGCCTGATCGTCGGCGTGGTGACGCTGCTGGGCGAAAACCTCGAGACGATACGCTGGCTGACCTTCCTCGATTTCCGTGTGGTCGGCGAGTACATCCATTTCACACCATTGGCTGACAGCCTGGCGGCGGGGCAGTGGTGGCGTCTGGTGACGCCGATGCTGATCCACTTCGGCATCCTGCACCTGGCCATGAACGGCATGTGGTACTGGGAGCTGGGGCGGCGTATCGAGTCGCGTCAGGGCAGCATCAACCTGATCGGCCTGACGTTGCTGTTCAGCCTGGTGTCCAACTATACCCAATACCTTTTCAGCGGCCCGAGCCTGTTTGGCGGGTTGTCCGGGGTGCTGTACGGCCTGCTCGGGCATTGCTGGATCTTCCAGGTTCTGTCGCCGAACCCGGCGTATCGCCTGCCCCGAGGGGTGTTGGTGATGATGCTGGTGTGGTTGCTGGTGTGCCTGTCCGGGCTGGTTTCGATGATCGGCTTCGGCCAGATTGCCAACGCGGCCCACGTCAGCGGGTTACTCATCGGATGCTTCACCGGTTTGTTGGGCGGTTTGTACAACCGCCGTAAACTGACTTCCAAATAAGCTATGTGATTAAAGAGCGCGGAGCCCTTGATGTCCTCTTTTAACGAAATGATCAAAAACATCACCCCGGATATCTACCAGAGCCTGAAACTGGCGGTGGAAATCGGCAAATGGTCCGACGGTGGCAAACTCACCGCCGAGCAGCGCGAACTGTCCCTGCAAGCGATGATCGCCTGGGAAATCCAGAACCTGCCCGAGGAAGAGCGCACCGGCTACATGGGCCCGCAGGAATGCGAGTCGAAGTCGATTGAAGTGCCAAACATTCTGTTCAAATCGGATGCCATCCATTGATCGAGATTGGCCGCGGTGCAATCAGCAAAATGTCGGCGCGCCTTGACGGGCCGAACGTTCAGTACGCTTTTCGTCTGGGCGACGCCGAGGTACCGGTCAATCCGTTGATCGGCACCACGGTGCGCCTGGAATACCTGGGGGCGATCCACTGCACCCATTGCGGACGCAAGACCAAAACCAGTTTCAGCCAGGGTTACTGCTACCCGTGCATGACCAAACTGGCGCAGTGCGACATCTGCATCATGAGCCCGGAACGTTGCCACTACGACGCTGGCACCTGCCGCGATCCGGAGTGGGGCGAAAAATTCTGCATGACCGATCATGTGGTGTATCTGGCCAATTCGTCGGGGATCAAGGTCGGCATAACCCGTGCTACGCAGCTGCCCACTCGTTGGCTCGATCAGGGCGCCAGCCAGGCCTTGCCGATCATGCGCGTCGCGACCCGCCAGCAATCGGGTTTCGTCGAAGACCTGTTCCGCAGTCAGGTAGCCGACAAGACCAACTGGCGTGCTTTACTCAAGGGCGACGCCGTATCTGTGGACCTGGCGCAGGTGCGCGATCAGCTGTTTGAAAGTTGTGCGGAAGGTTTGCAAGGTTTGCAGGAACGATTTGGCCTACAAGCAATCCAGACCATTACCGATGTCGAACCGCTTGAAATCCGCTATCCGGTCGAGCAATACCCGGCCAAGATTGTCAGCTTCAACCTGGACAAGAACCCGATTGCCGAAGGCACGCTGCTGGGGATCAAGGGCCAGTACCTGATTTTCGACACCGGCGTGATCAATATTCGTAAATACACGGCCTACCAGCTCGCCGTGCATCAGTAAGGATTCCAGTATGCGCACCGAACAACCGAAGATGATCTACCTGAAGGACTATCAGGCGCCTGAGTACCTGATCGACGAGACGCACCTGACCTTCGAGTTGTTCGAGGACCACAGCCTGGTCCATGCGCAACTGGTGATGCGCCGCAATCCTGAACGTGGCCCGGGCCTGCCGCCGCTGGTGCTGGACGGTCAGCAACTCGAGCTGCTGTCGGTGACTTTGGCCGACCGTGAGCTGAGCGCTTCCGACTACCAACTGACCGAGAATCACCTGACCCTGCAACCGACCGATATAAGCTTCACGGTCGACACCAGCGTCAAGATCCACCCGGAAACCAACACCGCCCTGGAAGGCCTGTACAAATCCGGCACCATGTTCTGCACCCAGTGTGAAGCCGAAGGTTTCCGCAAGATCACCTATTACCTCGACCGCCCGGACGTGATGAGCACGTTCACCACCACGGTGGTCGCCGAGCAGCACAGCTATCCGGTGCTGCTGTCCAATGGCAACCCGATTGCCTCAGGTCCGGGCGAAGACGGCCGGCACTGGGCGACCTGGGAAGACCCGTTCAAGAAACCGGCGTACCTGTTTGCGCTGGTGGCCGGTGACCTGTGGTGCGTCGAAGACACCTTCACCACCATGACCGAGCGCTCCGTGGCGCTGCGCATCTACGTCGAGCCGGAAAACATCGACAAGTGCCAGCACGCCATGAACAGCCTGAAGAAGTCCATGCGCTGGGACGAAGAGGTTTACGGTCGCGAGTACGACCTGGACATCTTCATGATCGTCGCGGTCAACGACTTCAACATGGGCGCCATGGAGAACAAGGGCCTCAACATCTTCAACTCCAGCGCCGTACTGGCCCGCGCCGAAACCGCTACCGACGCCGCGCACCAGCGTGTGGAGGCGATCGTCGCCCACGAATACTTTCACAACTGGTCGGGCAACCGCGTGACCTGCCGCGACTGGTTCCAGTTGTCGCTCAAGGAAGGCTTCACCGTATTCCGCGATTCCGGCTTCTCCGCCGACATGAACTCGGCCACGGTCAAACGCATCCAGGACGTGGCTTACCTGCGTACCCACCAGTTCGCCGAAGACGCCGGCCCGATGGCCCACGCCGTGCGCCCGGACAGCTTCATCGAGATTTCCAATTTCTACACCCTGACCGTGTACGAAAAGGGTTCGGAAGTGGTCGGCATGATCCACACCTTGCTGGGTGCCGAAGGCTTCCGCAAAGGCAGCGACCTGTACTTCGAACGCCATGACGGCCAGGCCGTGACCTGCGACGACTTCATCAAGGCCATGGAAGACGCCAACGGCGTTGACCTGACTCAATTCAAACGCTGGTACAGCCAGGCCGGCACACCACGTTTGGCGGTGAGCGAGTCCTACGACGCCGCAGCGAAAACCTACAGCCTGACTTTCCGCCAGAGCTGCCCGGAAACCCCGGACAAGGTGGAAAAATTACCGTTCGTGATTCCAGTGGAACTGGGCCTGCTGGACAGCAAGGGCGGCGAAATTGCCCTGCGTCTTGTCGGTGAAGCCAGTGCTCAAGGCACTTCGCGGGTTATTTCGGTGACTGAAGCCGAGCAGACTTTCACTTTCGTCGACATTGCTGAAAAACCGCTGCCTTCGTTGCTGCGTGGCTTCTCGGCGCCAGTGAAACTGAGCTTCCCGTACGACCGCGATCAGCTGATGTTCCTGATGCAGCACGACAGCGACGGTTTCAACCGCTGGGATGCCGGTCAGCAATTGTCGGTGCAGGTGCTGCAAGAGTTGATCGAACATCAACAGAAGGGCGAAGCGCTGGTGCTGGATCAGCGTTTGGTTTCAGCACTGCGTACCGTGCTGTCCGACGACACACTGGATCAGGCGATGGTCGCCGAGATGCTTTCGCTGCCGGGCGAGGCGTATCTGACCGAGATCAGTGAAGTGGCTGACGTAGACGCCATTCACACGGCTCGCGAGTTTGCCCGTAAGCAATTGGCTGAAGGCTTGTTCGAGGCATTGTGGCTGCGTTATCAGGCCAATCGCGATCTCTCGAAGAAAACGCCGTATGTGGCCGAGGCCGAGCATTTCGCCCGCCGCGCGCTGCAAAACATTGCGCTGTCGTACCTGATGCTCAGCGGCAAGCCGGAAGTGTTGGCGGCGACCCTTGAGCAGTTCGACACCAGCGACAACATGACCGAGCGTCTGACGGCGTTGGCGGTGGTGGTGAATTCGCCGTTCGAGGAGCAGAAAGCCACGGCGTTGGCGAGCTTTGCCGAGCACTTCAAGGACAATCCGCTGGTCATGGATCAGTGGTTCAGCGTTCAGGCAGGCAGCACGTTGCCGGGTGGTCTGGAACGGGTCAAAGCCTTGATGCAACACCCCGCGTTCACGATCAAGAACCCGAACAAGGTGCGGGCACTGATCGGCGCGTTTGCCGGGCAGAATCTGATCAACTTCCATGCGGCCGATGGTTCCGGGTATCGGTTCCTGGCGGATCTGGTGATCGAGTTGAACGGGTTTAACCCGCAGATCGCCTCTCGCCAACTGGCGCCGCTGACTCGCTGGCGCAAATACGACGACGCCCGTCAGGCGTTGATGAAAGGTGAGCTGGAGCGGATTCGCGCTTCGGGGCAACTGTCCAGCGATGTGTTTGAAGTGGTCAGCAAAAGCCTGGCCTGAGTTTGGCCTTGCTCCCTCGGGGTCACTCGGACCCTGTGGGAGTGGGCTTGCTCGCGAAGGCGGCCTGATAGCCGACCTCTTGCAGATGTACACCGATCAAATTGTGGGAGCTGGCTTGCCTGCGAAGGCGGCCTGATAGCCGACCGGGATTTTTGATGGTGTACATATCCATTTCTGCGGTTATGGCGGCCTATGGTTTCGCTCTTACAGCGAGTCACTTTCGAAAAGCGCGAAAGTAACCAAAGCGCTTTTGCCCCGCCATTCGGTGCCTCGCCCAGGCTCGGCATGCCCTCACTCCGGCATTGCTCCGGGGGCCCGCCGCCATCGGCCATCCATGGCCGGGGGCGGCTACCGCGGCATCCTTGCCGCGGTGCCCCCTGCGCAATACCTGCGTTCGGCCTCTGGGAAAGGGGCAGGCAGATCAAGATCAAAAGCCACAGCAACAGCAACAGCAACAGCAACGGCAACAGCAACATCAACAGCTTCGCGAGCAAGCTCGCTCCCACAGTTGGACGGGGTACATCCGGGGAAGATTGGTCGGCTGACAGGCCGCCATCGCCGCGATGCGGCGACCCGACAAGCCCGCTCCCACAAAAAATCAAAGCGCATCAAAAATCAGAGCACATCCGCTCTGCTTTTCACCACTCAACAGGCCGAGCGTTAGCTCGCCTGCAGCTTTTGATGTTGACGCACCGCCCCCTCGAGAGGCCGAGTGGAGGTTCTGCGCAGTGGGCAACCCGGCATGGATGCCGGGTTAGCCGCGCACGGCCATGGATGGCCGATGGCGGCGGGCCCACGGAGCAGGACCGGAGCGAGGGCATGCCGAGCCTTAGCGAGGCACCGAACGAAAGGGGCAGAAGCGCTTTGGTTGCTTTCGCGCTTTTCGAAAGTGACTCGCTGTAAAAGCGAAACCGCCAGCGGCCGTGACCGCAGAAATGGATATGTACACGATCAAAGACCCCAATTGGCTATCAGGCCGCCTTCGCGGGCAAGCCTCGCTCCTACAAGGGCAATAACCGTCAGCCGGCACTACCGCAGAAACGGATATGTACCCCAAACCCCAATCACCCCACCTGATACCCAATCATTCACCCCCACCCCATACCCCTCAGGTTAACAAAACATAACGTGGCGTCGATTGTCAGACCTTTCCAAACCCCGATAGGATAAGCCAGCTTCCGAAGGGGCTCTGGATTGCGGGTTTCAGGACTATGCTCCTGAACAGGTCAATCCCGATGCGCATCCCTTACGGCGCCCTGAAGGGTTGAACGACCTAACAATAATAATGTGGGGGAAGGTCTATGAGTGAGCCTGTCATGGGTGTGAGTATTGGCCGCCCGCCGGCGTTACGCAGGTTCGCGTTGCTGGCTACAGCGCTCTCGCTGTTGGGCTGTACCGTGCTGTCGGCGCCTGCGCTGGCCGCTGCCGCGTCGGCCACCAATGTGGTTTATTCCGTTGAATCCGCCAAGGCCAGCAAAGGCCTGATGCTCGATGTCGTACACGCCGGCAAGCGCCTGGTGGCGGTCGGCGATCGCGGGCACATTCTGTATTCCGATGACCAGGGCGCGACCTGGACCCAGGCCAAGGTGCCGACCCGGCAACTGCTGACGGCAGTGTTTTTTGTCGATGACAAACACGGCTGGGCCGTTGGCCATGACGCACAGATCCTCGCCAGCGAAGACGGCGGCACCACCTGGACCAAACAATTCGAAGACCTGAAACGCGAATCGCCGCTGCTCGACGTCTGGTTCAAGGACGTTAACAGCGGCTTTGCCGTGGGCGCTTACGGTGCCTTGCTGGAAACCACCGACGGCGGAAAAAACTGGGAAGACGTCAGCGATCGCCTGGACAACGAAGACCAGTACCACCTCAACGCTATTGCCGCGGTCAAGGATTCCGGCATTTTCATCGTCGGCGAGCAGGGCAGCATGTTCCGCTCCGCCGATGAGGGGCAAACCTGGGAAAAGCTTGAGGGCCCCTACGAAGGCTCGCTGTTCGGTGTGATCGGCACTGCGCAACCGGCTACGCTGCTGGCCTATGGGTTGCGGGGCAATCTCTACCGTTCCACGGATTTTGGCAGCACCTGGGAGCAGGTCGAACTCAAGGCTGCACGTGGCGCACTGGAGTTCGGTCTGTCCGGCGCGACATTGCTCGATGACGGCTCCATCGTGATCGTCGGCAACGGCGGCAGCATTATTCGCAGCACCGACGACGGCGAAACCTTCAGCGTGTTCAACCGCCCGGATCGCATTTCTGTTTCGGCGGTGACTGCGGCAGGCAACGGCAATCTGATTCTGGCAGGACAGGGTGGCGTTCGCGTCACTTCGCCTACCGGCGCAGAGAATGGAAAAAACGGGTCGTCCAAATGAGCCGGGCAAATAATAAGAAGGCGGGTCTATGACATCCTTAAGCACTCCTCATCAGGACAAGGCGACGTTTCTTGAACGCCTGATTTTCAATAACCGCCCGGCAGTCATCGTCATCTGCCTGCTGGTCAGTGTTTTCCTGTTCTGGCAGGCAACGCTGATCCGGCCGTCCACCAGTTTCGAAAAAATGATCCCGCTTGAGCATCCGTTCATTGAAAAAATGATGGAGCACCGCAACGATCTGGCGAACCTGGGCAACACGGTGCGGATTTCCGTGGAAGCCACCGATGGCGACATCTTCTCCAAGGAATACATGGAGACCCTGCGTCAGATCAACGACGAGGTGTTCTACATTTCCGGCGTCGACCGTTCCGGCCTCAAGTCGCTGTGGAGCCCGAGCGTGCGCTGGACCGAGGTGACGGAGGAGGGCTTCGCCGGCGGTGAAGTAATTCCACAGAGCTATAACGGCTCTCAGCAGAGCCTCGACCTGCTGCGCAATAACGTGCTCAAGTCCGGGCAAGTCGGGCGGCTGGTGGCCAACGACTTCAAGTCGAGCATTGTCGACATCCCGCTGCTGGAGTCCTACCCGGACCCGCAGGACCAGGGCAAGTTGCTGGCGCTGGACTACCGCAAGTTCTCTCACGAACTCGAAGACAAGATCCGCAACAAGTTCGAAGCCCAGAACCCCAACGTGAAGATCCACATTGTCGGGTTCGCCAAGAAAGTCGGCGACCTGATCGATGGGCTGGTCATGGTGGTGATGTTCTTCGGCGTCGCCTTCGTCATTACCCTGATCCTGCTGTACTGGTTCACTAACTGCATGCGCAGCACCGTGGCGGTGTTGAGCACCACACTGGTGGCGGTGGTCTGGCAGCTGGGCCTGATGCACTTCTTCGGCTTCGGGCTTGATCCGTATTCGATGCTGGTGCCGTTTCTGATCTTCGCCATCGGGATTTCCCACGGCGTGCAGAAAATCAACGGTATCGCCTTGCAGTCCAGCGAGGCGGAGAACGCGCTGACCGCGGCACGCCGCACATTCCGTCAGCTGTTTCTGCCGGGGATGATCGCGATCCTCGCGGATGCGGTGGGCTTTATCACGCTGTTGATCATCGACATTGGCGTGATTCGTGAACTGGCCATTGGCGCCTCCATCGGCGTGGCGGTGATCGTGTTCACCAACCTGATCCTGCTGCCGGTGGCGATTTCCTACGTCGGTATCAGCAAACGCGCCGTCGAACGCAGCAAGAAAGATGCGCATCGCGAGCATCCGTTCTGGCGCCTGCTGTCGAACTTTGCCAGCCCCAAAGTCGCCCCGATTTCCATTGCCCTGGCGCTGATCGCTTTCGGTGGTGGCCTCTGGTACAGCCAGAACCTGAAAATCGGCGACCTCGACCAAGGCGCGCCGGAACTGCGTCCGGACTCGCGTTACAACAAGGACAACAGCTTCATCATCAATAACTACTCCACCAGTTCCGACGTGCTGGTGGTGATGGTCAAGACCAAGTCCGAAGGTTGCTCGCGCTACGAAGCCATGGCGCCGATCGACGAGCTGATGTGGAAGATGCAAAACACCGAGGGCGTGCAGTCGGCGATCTCACTGGTGACCGTGTCCAAGCAGATGATCAAGGGCATGAACGAGGGCAACCTGAAATGGGAAACCCTGTCGCGCAACCCGGACGTACTGAACAACTCCATCGCCCGTGCCGATGGCCTGTACAACAACAATTGCTCCCTGGCGCCGGTGCTGGTGTTCCTCAACGACCACAAGGCCGAAACGCTGGACCGCGCGGTGCATGCGGTGCAGGACTTCGCCAAAGACAACAACAAGGAAGGCCTGGAATTCATCCTCGCCGCCGGTAATGCCGGGATCGAAGCGGCCACCAACGAGGTGATCAAACGCTCCGAACTGACCATTCTGGTCCTGGTGTACATCTGCGTCGCGACCATGTGCATGATCACCTTCCGTTCCTGGGCGGCGACCTTGTGCATCGTGCTGCCGCTGGTGCTGACCTCGGTACTCGGCAACGCGTTGATGGCGTTCATGGGCATCGGCGTGAAAGTGGCGACCTTGCCGGTGGTGGCGCTCGGGGTGGGGATTGGCGTGGACTACGGGATCTACATCTACAGCCGTCTGGAAAGCTTCCTGCGTGCCGGCCTGCCGCTGCAAGAGGCGTACTACCAGACGCTGAAGTCCACCGGTAAAGCCGTGCTGTTCACCGGTCTGTGCCTGGCGATTGGCGTATGCACCTGGATCTTCTCGGCGATCAAGTTCCAGGCCGACATGGGTCTGATGCTGACCTTCATGCTGCTCTGGAACATGTTCGGCGCATTGTGGCTGCTGCCAGCGCTGGCACGGTTCCTGATCAAACCGGAGAAATTGGCAGGGCAGAAGGGCAACTCGCTGTTTGCTCACTGACCGGTCGCTGAAACAACAAAGCCGCAACCAAGGTTGCGGCTTTTTTATACCTCAAGTTCGACACAGATCCCCTGTGGGAGCGGGCTTGCTCGCGAATGCGTGTACATTCAGCATTGATGTCGACTGATACTCCGTCTTCGCGAGCAAGCCCGCTCCCACATTGGATTTGTGGTGGTTATGAGGGATCGGTTCCCAGCACCACATTCAGCGCACTACGCGCATCATCCAGCTGCACCAGCGTCGCATGCCGTGCGCCCAACGCATCGCGATTCTCGATAGCGGTGAGGATCGCCTTGTGCCGTGGCATCGCCAATTCATGCAGATTCGGTCGTTGGTTTGAATGCTTCAAGGCTTCGGCAATTGCCACCGACAGCATGTTGCACAGGTTCGCCAGCAAGTCGTTATGAGTCGCGTCGGCGATGCGGCTGTGGAAATCGAGGTCCGGTTGCAACAACGCTTCCGGGGTCGGTGCAGCTTCCATGCGTTGGTAGGCTTCACCGATGGAGGCGATGTCTTCATCCGTGGCGAACTGCGCGGCCAACGCGGCGGCGGCCGGTTCGATGATGCTGCGCACGCTGGTCAGCAGATCAAAGAATTCATTTTGCGGGCTGCTTTGCATCAACCAGTGCAGCACGTCCGGGTCGAGCATGTGCCATTCCTTGCGCTGCTTGACCACCGTGCCGACCCGTGGACGGGAATACACCAGGCCCTTGGCGACCAATACGCGAGTGGCTTCGCGCAGCACCGGCCGGCTGACCGCGTATTCCTCGCACAGCAGGGCTTCGGCGGGCAGTTTGTCGTCCGGTTTGAAACGTCCCGAGACGATCTGCATGCCCAGTTCCTGGACGATGCGCGAGTGCATGCTTTTGCGGTCGGAGGGTTTGCGGTAATCCATGGGGAACGGCGCGATCCTGTGCGATGGGGTGCCGCGCATGATAGCAGGCGCGGCGAGTGAAGGTCGCTAGCGCAAGATTCTGATGCAGACGCAGAACCATTGTGGGAGCGAGCCTGCTCGCGATAGCGGTTGAGCATTCAACATTTAAGTTGGCTGTCAGTCCGTCATCGCGAGCAGGCTCGCTCCCACAGGGGATAGATGGTGTCAGTGAGAATGACGCGGCACTTCGGCCCCTCGGCATCCGACGAGGAAGTCGAAGTCGCAACCCTGATCCGCCTGCAGCACATGATCGATGTACAGCTGACGATAACCGCCCACGATCAATTGCTGTGGCGGCTGCAGATCCGCCATGCGCGCCGCCAGCTCTGCATCCGGAATGTCCAGGTGCAAACGCCCGTTGGCGCAATCAAGCTCGATCCAGTCGCCTTCCTTCACTGTCGCCAAAGGCCCGCCAGCCGCCGCTTCCGGTGCCACATGCAAGACCACCGTGCCGTAAGCGGTGCCGCTCATGCGTGCGTCGGAAATCCGCACCATGTCGGTCACGCCCTGGGCCAGCAGCTTGGCTGGCAACCCCATGTTGCCGACTTCGGCCATGCCCGGATAACCCTTCGGCCCGCAGTTTTTCATCACCAGAATCGAATTGGCATCTACATCCAGTTCCGGATCGTTGATCCGCGCCTTGTACATGTCGAAGTTCTCGAACACCACCGCGCGCCCGCGATGCTGCATCAATTCGGCACTCGCGGCGGAAGGTTTGAGCACCGCACCCAGTGGCGCCAGGTTGCCGCGCAACACACAAATGCCGCCGTCGGCGCGGATCGGGTTGTCGAGGGTGCGGATCACTTCGTCCTGGCCGTAGATTGGCGCGTCCTTGGTGTTCTCGCCGATGGTTTTGCCGTTGACGGTGAGGGCATTCGGGTTCGGAATCAGGTTGGCTTCGCCGAGGCGACGCAACACCGCGGGCAAGCCGCCGGCGTAGTAGAACTCTTCCATCAGGAAGCGCCCGGAGGGTTGCAGGTCGACAATGGTCGGCATGCCGCGACCGATGCGGGTCCAGTCATCCAGGTCCAGCTCGACACCGATGCGCCCGGCGATGGCTTTCAGGTGGATCACCGCGTTGGTCGAACCACCGATGGCGGCGTTCACCCGGATGGCATTTTCGAAGGCTTCCTTGGTGAGGATTTTCGACAGTTTCAAATCTTCGCGGACCATCTCCACCGCACGCATGCCGGACATGTGCGCCAACACATAACGGCGTGCATCGACCGCTGGAATCGCCGCGTTGTGGGGCAGGGAAGTGCCGAGGGCTTCGGCCATGCAAGCCATGGTCGAGGCCGTGCCCATGGTGTTGCAGGTACCGGCCGAGCGTGACATGCCGCCCTCGGCCGCGAGGAAATCATCAATGGTGATGGTGCCCGCCTTGACCTGTTCGCTGAGCTGCCAGACCACCGTGCCCGAGCCGATGTCCTGGCCCTTGTGCTTGCCATTGAGCATCGGTCCGCCGGTGACGACGATCGCCGGCACGTCGCAACTGGCCGCGCCCATCAGCAGCGCCGGAGTGGTTTTGTCGCAGCCGGTGAGCAGCACCACGCCATCGATCGGGTTACCGCGAATCGCTTCCTCGACGTCCATGCTCGCCAGGTTGCGGGTGAGCATCGCGGTGGGGCGCAGGTTCGATTCGCCATTGGAGAACACCGGGAATTCCACTGGAAAACCGCCGGCTTCGATCACCCCGCGTTTGACGTGCTCGGCGATCTGCCGGAAATGCGCGTTGCACGGGGTCAGTTCCGACCAGGTGTTGCAGATGCCGATGATCGGCTTGCCGTGGAACTGATGGTCGGCGATGCCCTGATTCTTCATCCAGCTGCGGTACATGAAGCCGTTCTTGTCGGCGGTGCCAAACCATTGGGCGGAGCGCAGGGTGGGTTTCTTATCAGACATGATCGTTCTCTTATTGTATGACTATATTGTTCGAGCTACGGCGTAACATAAGCGCAATTTCGGCTGTTTGGAAGTGTTGTTGGTTAAATAGTATTACTATATAGTCGTTTTCAACGGAGGGGTGGCCCTGGCGGTTTTCTGCGAGAGGCGTCCCCCGAGGTTCTATAACAACAACAATCGGAGACCGAACTCATGAGCCAGGAACTGCGGCTTATTCGTCGCATCACGCTGAAACTGATTCCCTTCCTGATCCTGCTGTACCTGATCGCCTATGTGGATCGCTCCGCGGTCGGTTTCGCCAAGCTGCACATGGGCGCCGACATCGGCCTGGGTGACGCGGCTTATGGCTTGGGTGCCGGGCTGTTCTTCATTGGCTACTTCCTGCTGGAAATCCCCAGCAACCTGATGCTCGACCGCTTCGGCGCCCGGCGCTGGTTCGCGCGGATCATGATCACCTGGGGCGCTATCACCATCGGCATGGCGTTCGTCCAGGGACCGAACAGCTTCTATGTGATGCGCTTTCTGCTCGGCGCGGCCGAAGCCGGGTTCTTCCCGGGCGTTCTGTACTACATCACCCAATGGTTCCCGATCCGCCATCGCGGCAAAATCCTCGGGTTGTTCATCCTTTCCCAACCCATCGCGATGATGATTACCGGTCCGGTGTCCGGCGGCTTGCTGGGCATGGACGGCATTCTTGGGCTGCACGGTTGGCAGTGGCTGTTCATCGTCATCGGTACACCCGCGATCCTGCTGACCTGGCCAGTGCTGCGTTACCTGCCGGACGGCCCGCAACAGGTGAAATGGATGGACCAGTCTGAGAAAGACTGGCTGACCGGCGAACTGAAAAAGGACCTGGAAGAGTATGGCCAGACCCGCCACGGCAATCCGCTGCATGCGCTGAAGGACAAACGCGTGTTGCTGCTGGCGCTGTTCTATCTGCCGGTGACGTTGAGCATCTACGGTCTCGGTTTGTGGTTGCCGACGTTGATCAAGCAGTTCGCTGGCACTGACCTGATGACCGGGTTTGTGTCGTCGGTGCCGTACATCTTCGGGATCATCGGTTTGTTGATTATTCCGCGCAGTTCAGATCGCTTGAATGATCGCTACGGTCATTTGGCGGTGCTGTATGTGCTGGGCGCCATCGGTCTGTTTCTCAGCGCCTGGCTGACGGTGCCGGTGCTGCAATTGGCGGCGCTGTGCCTGGTGGCGTTCGCGTTGTTTTCCTGCACCGCGGTGTTCTGGACCTTGCCGGGTCGCTTCTTCGCTGGCGCCAGTGCGGCGGCGGGCATTGCCTTGATCAACTCGGTGGGCAACCTCGGCGGCTACATCGGCCCGTTCGTGATCGGCGCGCTGAAGGAATACACGGGCAATCTGGCGTCGGGGTTGTACTTCCTGTCCTGTGTAATGGTGTTCGGCCTGGTGCTGACGGGTGTGGTTTATCGGCTGCTGGAGCGTAAGCACGTGCTACCGGCCGATGAGTTTGCGGCCAGTGCGCGTGGGGCTACCCGTATCTGAATCTGAGGTTTAACACCAATCAACTGTGGGAGCGAGCCTGCTCGCGATGACAGCCTGATATTCAACATTGATGTCGGACCGAATGGCCTCATCGCGAGCAGGCTCGCTCCCACATTGGTTTTGTGGCGTTTTCGAGTTTGTTTACAGGAGAAAGACATGCGTTTAGTTCAGTTCGAATTGAGTAACGGCGAACGCCGCGTCGGCGTGGTCGAGGACGGTCTGGTGCGCGAAGTGCAGGATGCGCGCTCGGTGCGGGATCTGGCGCTGGCAGCGATCGAGGCGGGCGTCAATCTTGAGCAACAGGTTCAAACCCTGGGGTTGGGCATCAGCCACGACTATTCAGCGCTGCTGACCAATCTGCAAATCCTGCCGCCGCTGGATCACCCGGACCCCGCGCACATGCTGGTCAGCGGCACCGGCCTGACCCATCTGGGCAGCGCGTCGGCCCGGGACAAAATGCATCAGCAGGTCGGCGACGAAACCGCCATGACCGACACCATGCGCATCTTCAAGTGGGGCGTGGAGGGCGGTAAACCCGCGACCGGCCGGGCTGGCGTGCAACCGGAGTGGTTCTACAAGGGCGACGGCAGCATCGTTGTGCGACCGGGCCAACCGTTCCCGCTGCCGCCGTTTGCCGAAGATGCCGGGGAGGAACCTGAACTCAGCGGTCTCTATGTAATCGGCCACGACGGCAAACCGTATCGCCTCGGTTTCGCGGTGGGCAACGAGTTCTCTGATCATGTGATGGAGCGCAAGAATTACCTCTACCTGGCCCATTCGAAATTGCGCAGTTGCAGTTATGGCCCGGAGCTTCGGGTCGGCCAGTTGCCCCAGCATCTGGCCGGCACCAGCCGGATCCTGCGCGATGGTGAAGTGCTGTGGCAGAACGAATTCCTCAGTGGCGAAGCGAACATGTGCCACAGCCTGGAAAACCTCGAGTACCACCATTTCAAATACAGCCAGTTCCTGCGCCCCGGTGACGTGCATATTCACTTCTTCGGCACCGCGACCCTGTCTTTCGCTGACGGCATCCGCACCCAACCGGGTGATGTGTTCGAGATCAGTCAGGCCGAGTTCGGCGCGCCCCTGATCAACGGCATTGAGCCCGTTGAAGCGGCGTTTGAACCCGGCACCGTCGGCACACTTTAAGGAGACACCCATGACCCGGATTCTTGGCCACAACTACATTGGCGGTCAGCGTAGCGCTACCGGCACCGTCAAACTCCAAAGCGTCGACGCCAGCACTGGCGAGGCTTTGCCTCACGATTTCTATCAGGCCACCCTTGAAGAAGTCGACGCCGCCGCGAAGGCCGCCGCCGCTGCTTACCCGGCCTATCGCAGCCTGAGCGCCGAACGACGTGCGCAATTTCTCGATGCGATTGCCGATGAGCTGGATGCGCTGGGCGATGACTTTGTCGCCGTGGTCTGCCGCGAAACCGCATTGCCGGCCGGCCGTATTCAAGGCGAGCGTGGTCGCACCAGCGGCCAGATGCGTCTGTTCGCCAAGGTACTGCGGCGCGGTGATTTCTATGGGGCGCGGATTGATCGCGCGCTGCCTGAACGTACGCCATTGCCGCGTCCGGATCTGCGTCAGTACCGCATCGGCCTCGGGCCGGTCGCGGTGTTTGGCGCGAGTAACTTTCCGTTGGCGTTTTCCACGGCGGGCGGCGACACCGCATCCGCCTTGGCCGCCGGTTGCCCGGTGGTGTTCAAGGCCCACAGTGGCCACATGGCAACCGCCGAGTGGGTGGCCGACGCCGTGATCCGTGCCGCCGAGAAAACTGCCATGCCGGCCGGTGTGTTCAACATGATCTATGGCGGCGGGGTGGGGGAAGCGTTGGTCAGGCACCCGGCGATTCAGGCGGTCGGTTTTACCGGCTCACTGAAGGGTGGCCGTGCGCTGTGCGACATGGCCGCGGCACGCGCGCAGCCGATTCCGGTGTTTGCCGAGATGTCGAGCATCAACCCGGTGATCGTGCTGCCTCAAGCGCTGGAAGCTCGGGCTGAAAGCGTCGCCCGTGATCTCACGGCTTCGGTGGTGCAGGGGTGTGGTCAGTTCTGTACCAATCCGGGGTTGGTGATCGGCATTCGTTCGCCGCAGTTCAGTGCGTTCGTGCAGCAGGTGGCGGGGCTGATTGGCGATCAACCGGCGCAAACCATGCTCAATGCCGGTACGTTGGGCAGCTATGGCAAAGGCCTTCAGAAGCTCCTCGCGCATCCGAAAATCGAGCATTTGGCCGGCAACCCGCAACAAGGCAATCAGGCGCAACCGCAACTGTTCAAGGCCGATGTGAGCCTGTTGCTCGATGGCGATGAAGTGCTGCAAGAGGAAGTGTTCGGCCCGACCACGGTGTTCGTCGAAGTGGCGGATCAGGCACAACTCAGTGCCGCGTTGAACGGCCTGCATGGGCAGCTGACGGCAACGATCATCGGTGAACCGGCGGACTTTGAACAGTTCAGTGAACTGACTCCATTGCTGGAACAGAAGGTCGGACGGATCCTGCTCAACGGCTATCCGACCGGCGTGGAAGTCTGCGACTCGATGGTTCATGGCGGGCCGTATCCGGCGACTTCCGATGCGCGCGGCACCTCGGTGGGCACCCTGGCCATCGACCGTTTCCTGCGCCCGGTGTGCTTCCAGAACTACCCCGACAGCCTGCTGCCGGAAGCACTGAAAAATGGTAATCCGCTGCGCATCCAGCGCCTGGTTGATGGCAGGCCATCGCGCGATGCTCTCTAACGACTGGTCACAATCCCTGTGGGAGCGGGCTTGCTCGCGAAAGCGATCTGACAGTCACTGTGATGTTGGATGTGCCGCCATCATCGCGAGCAGGCTCGCTCCCACATGTGTTCGGTGTCGTGCGCGAATGATGTGATCGGCACTGACCCATTGTGGGAGCGAGCCTGCTCGCGATAGCGGTCTGACAGTCACTTCGAGGTTGGATGTGCCACCGTCTTCGCGAGCAGGCTCGCTCCCACGTGTGTCCGGTGTCGTGCGCGAATGATGTGATCGGCACTGACCCATTGTGGGAGCGAGCCTGCTCGCGATAGCGGTCTGACAGTCACTTCGAGGTTGGATGTGCCACCGTCTTCGCGAGCAAGCCCGCTCCCACATGTGTTCGGTGTCGTGTGCGAGTGTTGTGACCGACACGAGCCCGCTTCCACATTGAGCTATCATTGCTTTTTTCCATTCAAAGATTGACTGCCATGACTGCCGTAGACGACACCTTGATCAACGCCCTCGAACATTGCGACATGTTGGAAATCGACGGGCTGCACGCGTTCGACTTCTCTCTCGATGAAGACGATAACCTGCACATCGAATGCATGGACGGTCGGGCGCTCAAGCGCTGGGAGTTCAGCGTGGCGCAGATCGCGGCGGCGACTTTCGATCCTGACTTGAAGAGCTGGATCATTACCGGCGATTCCGGCGAGCACCGGTTGGTGCCCATGGAAGCATTCGGCGGTGGTGACGATGAGGACGAAGCGAATGAGGATGCGTAACCTCTGGCCACTGTTGATGGCCGGCAGTGTCGGCGCGATGGGCGTGCAGGCGGCACCGGCCGATCATTACGAGTTGCTGGTGGGCTCGTACACCGCCGGCCAGAGCCAGGGTATTTATCGCCTGAGCTTCGACAGCCGCACCGGGCAGATCGACGCCAAACCCCTGCAAGTGGTGAAGAGCGCCAACCCGTCCTGGCTCGCCGTGTCCAAGGATCAACAGCGCCTGTTCGCGGTCAACGAAAACGGCCCGGGTCAGGCCGATCCGGTAGGGCGTGTCAGCAGCTATGCGATCGACCCCAAGACCCACGAGTTGAGCCTGATCAGTCAGGTGCAAACCCTGGGCAACGAGCCGACGCACTCGAGCGTCAGCGGCGACGCCAGTCACGTGTTTGTCAGCAACTACTCGGTGGCTGAAGACCCGGGCGGCACCTTGGCGGTGTTACCGGTGGGCACCGATGGCAAGCTAAAACCCGTCGTGCAGATGAGCAGTCATCCGTCCAGCCGGGTCAATCCTGAGCGGCAGAAGTCAGCGCACGTGCATTCGGTGGTTTCATCACCGGATGGCCGATACGTGTTTTCCAACGACTTGGGAGCGGACAAGATTTTCGTCTATCGCTTCGATCCAAAAGCTAATCCGGAACTGCCATTGACCGCCGCCAAACCGGCGTCCGTCCAGTTGCCACCCGGCAGCGGGCCGCGACACTTGCTGTTCAGCGCCGATGGCAAGCACGCCTGGCTGACCATGGAAATGAGCGCGCAGGTCGCGGTGTTCGATTACCGCGACGGCAGGCTTGAGCAAACGCAGTTGGTCGATCTGGCGGCGGGTCTGCCGACATCGGGCAAGGCTGCGGCTGCGCTTCACGCCTCGGCCGACGGCAAGTTCCTTTACGTCAGCAACCGTGGCACCACCAATCAATTGCTGGTGTTCGCCATCGACCCGGCGACCGGGCACCTCAAGGAGCTTCAGCGCCGCTCCGTGGACGGTGATCACCCGCGCGAGTTCAGCCTCGATCCGAGTGGCAAGTTCGTGCTGATTGCCAACCAGAAGAGCAACCAGATTGTCGTCGTCGAACGCGACGCCAAGACCGGTCTGTTGGGTAAAACCGTGCAGAAACTGCCGATGGATGCCCCCAGCGATCTCAAGTTCCTGGTGCGTCAATAGACCGCAGGCCCCGGTTGATGGGGCCTGCAACCTTCTATTAATGAGACTGATATCGGCTAATGCTACAAAGCATTTCAAGGCGCCGACCCTCGGGAGTTAAGTTTGCTTCACGGCCCCACCGGGCAAGCAAGCCAACTGAATCGAGGAATACCGCCATGAACTTCAATCTCTTCTCCGTCATCGCCGCTTCCGCTATCTCTGCCACCGTTGCACTGCCAGCCAGCGCCAACGTTGAAATCAGCGATAAAAAATCCCACACCCAGAGCTACACCCAGAAATACCTGCAACAGAGCGCCAACTTCTACGCCGCGCTGGATCATAAAACCCAACACTGAAATGTAAGCCTTGCACCTTTTATGCAGGAGCGAAGTCACTTGCCGATCGAGCTATAAGCGCCGAAAAGCCCCGAAGTGATGTCGCTCCTGCATAACGCGTTTCCGACAGCATCATATTGCTATCAATGTATTGCTTGATATCACATGGCCATGAGTTTAAATTTGACGCTGAGTTTTTGACTCCTTCCCCAATAAGGATCGACAGCATGGCGATGCGTCTGGCAGTGGTTCTCCTGTTTCTCTATTCAACCCCGATTCTGTCTGCAGCCCAGCCCGTTTCAAACGAACCTGAGGCGGCCCGCGAGCGCTTGATGAGTTTTATCGAGGACTGAAACACGCCGGGTTCATGATCAATAAAACTGATAGCTACTATGCATAAAGCTCGCTAGTTATCTTCTGTTTTTTGATCGATTCTGTGGGCACTGAAACATGCCAACGGAGAACACCATGGCCAGCGCAATCATCACTTCTGCCAAATACGGCGCCTACCTGGCCATCGGTCTTTACGTGGTCATGGTGTTGCTCGTCAGCCTTTCGGCTCAATCGCAACAAAGCCTTCAAGCACCGATTCAGGTCGCTTATCCCGCCATTCAATTCGAACACCGCGCGCAAAACGTAATGGTCGATCACGCCGACGTGGCGGGAGTGGTGGGGGCATGAAAGGACGCAAGCTCTGGGTCATCGCCTTCCTGGCGTTCATGACCAATGGCGCTTCTTTACTTGGGATCGGGCAGGGCTCGGCGGGGTCGGTGGCACGGGCCATCGAATGCAACCACAACATCGCCCACAACATTCAGACTGCCAAGGCTTTGGAGCTGCTGGTGGGTAATCCGCCGATCAAGCCCAATGGCGGATTCTTCGGGCCGTTCCAGGTGGACTGCTCGGCGTTGGGGATGTGCGCGGTATTGGCATGAATCCCCAATCTAATGTGGCGAGGGAGCTTGCTCCCGCTGGGCTGCGCAGCAGCCCCAAAACCTGCCACCTCATTGTTTCAGACAGCTTTCATCGGCTGATATACGACTGCTACGCAGCCGAGCGGGAGCAAGCTCCCTCGCCACAAGTGCGCGGTGTTATTTCTGCATCACACCGGTGAACAGGTCTGACTCGATGAAGCGCTGCAACCACGCCTGCAACCGCACATAAGGCGTCTGCCCGAACCACTCGCGATCCACGTGGGCGAATTGCCGTACGAACGGCATCACGGCGATATCCGCCAGGCTCGGATGCCCGGCCAGCAAGTAGTCGCGCCCTTCCAGCAAATCATCCAGTTTTTGCAAAAACACCTCGCCCTCTGATCGGTAAAACTCCATCGGTTGCTCAGGATAACGCTCGGCATACTTGTAGCGATTCAGGTACACCTTGAACACCTGATCGTTCTCTTCGATCAGTGCGGCGCTGCGTTGCTGTCCTTGCGGATCATCCTTGAGCAACCAGTCCTGCGGATCGTTCTGCGCCAGCGCCCAGCGCATGATTTCCAGGCTCTCATCGATCACCTGCCCATCCACACTCAGCACCGGCACCGTGCCTTTGCTCGACAGTGCGAGCATTTCGGCCGGTTTGGCCTTGAGGCTGACCTCGACGATATTCACCGCAACCCCCGAATTGTGCAGGGCCATGCGTGCGCGCATGGCGTAGGGGCAGCGGCGGAATGAATACAACGTATTCATTTCACCTCCAGCGTACTCAGGCCGTTGCCTTGGCGGTGGACCTGAATCTGTACCGGAATCCGTTCATGCATTTCCTGCACGTGGGAAATCACCGCGACCTTGCGGCCCTGCGCTTGCAAACCGTCAAGGGCGTCCATGGCCAGTTGCAGGGATTCCGGATCGAGGCTGCCGAAGCCTTCGTCGATGAACAGCGATTCGATTTTCAGCGTGCTCGAAGCCATTGACGCCAAACCGAGCGCCAGCGCCAGCGACACCAGGAACGTCTCGCCACCGGACAGCGAATGCACCGAGCGCAGTTCATCGCCCATCTCGGTGTCCATCACCAATAACCCGAGCATGCTGCCGCCGCGTTTCAAACGATAGCGCCGCACCAGTTGTCGCAATTGGACGTTGGCGTGGTGCACCAACAGGTCGAGGTTGTAGGCCTGGGCGATCTTGCGGAAGGTGTCGCCGGTGGCCGAACCGATCAGCGCATTCAAGCGTGCCCAGCGCTGATACTCGGTGTAGGCGTCGGCGATCTGTTGCGCCAGCGCCTGATTGGCGTTCTGTCGACGCTGATCCTCGGCCTGTTCTGCGCGCAATTCGGCGCAGCGGTGCTCGCTGGTGGCGAACAGGTTTTGCAGCTCGGCCAGCGTCGTGGCCAGTTGTTCTGCATCGAGATTGCCGTTGTGCTGCGCCTGATGATCGAGCAAGCGCTGATCGCGCTCCTGCAACAGCACCTTGGCTTGCTCGATGGCTTTTTCGCTCTGCTGCAAGCGTTGACGCAGTTCACTGACATGTTGGTCGTCGACGCCCAACAAATCTTCCAGTCCGCCGTCGTCCAGTTCTGGATGCTGCGCACGCCAGTCGGCGATCTTGGCGCTCAGCTCGCGATCTTCGGTTTCCAGGGCCTGCGAACGCTCCTGCTGCGCCTTGAGTTCAGCGGCCAGTTGCACCAATCGCGTGCGCACGGTTTGCAATTCCTGATTGGCCGTCGCTTCGGCAGTGCGCGCCTGCTCGACGGCCTGATCCAGTTGCTGCTGCCACTGTTCGGCGCTGGCATGTTCGCCCAGCAGTTGAGTCAGTTTCTGCTGGCAAGCCTGTTGCTGCCCGGTCAACGCCGTGAACTGCTGTTGCGCGGCGTCCAACTGCTGGGTGCGGGTCTGCTGTTGGTACTGTTCTTTCTCCAGCGTCTGCTGGCGTTGTTGCTGTTCGCCGAGTTCATCGCGCTGCTGGTCGAGTTGTTCCAGACGCTGGGCAATCTGCCGGTCGAGCTGCATGAAGGTCGCGGCGGGTTCGTTGCGCAAGGCCTCGAGCGTCTCGGCTGGCAGCAGGGTGCTGAACGCCGTCAGTTCTTCATCCAGGCGTTGGCGATCACTGCTCAACTCTCGTTGCTGGTTGAGCAGGTGTTGTGTTGCTTGCTGACTTGCCGCTTCGGCGCTGCGCAGTTGCTGTGCAAGGCGCGCGGCATCCTGTTGCAGGGTGAGCAGGGCGGTTTGCCGTTGTTCGTCCTGCGTGATGCTCTGGTTCAACTGGCTGCTTTGTTGCGTTAGCCAGGCATCGCGTTTGCTGGCGTCCTGGCCCAACAGTTGTGCGGACAGTGGGTGCGCTTCCAGGCTTGGCGTCAGGCCTTGTTGCTGAGCCGCGAGCTGTTCTTGCTGTTGCAGCAATTCCTTTTGCTGAGCAATCAAACCGCCGACTTCGGCGCGCAGATCGGTGAGTTTTTCCTTGAGCAGGTCGACGGCTTTCTGAGCGTTGGTCTGTTCGCTTTCATCATGCCGGCCGAGGCTTTGCAACAAGGCTTCAGGCTGATGATAGGGATGGTCCGGGCTGCCACAAACCGGGCACGGCTGATCGTCCTGCAACCGCGCGCGCAGTTCTTCGACACTGGCACTGCGCGCCAGGCGCTGACGCTCCAGCAGTTCGCGGGTGACGGTCAGGGTCTGTTCGGCGACGCTCAGTTCGGCTTTGGTCTTCACGCCGTCCTGGGTCAGACGATCGCGATCTTGCTGAGCGGCGAGTTGTCGCTGCTGAAGCTCGGCGCCGCGCTTGTCCAGTTCCTGTTGGCTGGCCCACAGTCGCGTCAGTTCTTCAAAGGCCCGCAGTTGCTTGCGGTTGTCCTGTAGCAGACTGCCGAGGATCTGAATCTGCTCGGCCACCGCTTCAGGTTCGGCGCCGGCCTCTTTGTACAGCACCTCAAGGCTCTGGCGCTGGGTGGCCAGCTCCTGGGCGGCGCGGGCGGCGTTTTGCTCCAGAGCCGCCAGTTCGGCCTGGCCCTTGTTCAGGCGATTACCGATCAGCATCAGTTGTTGCAGGCGATCGCGGTAGGCATTCCAGGCATCGCTCAACGGCGCCAGAGGGGTGCTTTGCTCAAGCTCGCCGGCAATTCGCTGCAACCGTTCGGCGACCTGTTTCTGTTGGTCGAGCAAACCCTGAATCGTCCCCTGACCCTGAGTGCAGGCCTGTTCCGCCTGCTGCTTGAGGTCGGCACTGCGGCTGGCGTCCTTGACCAGACGGGCGAGGGCGCTTTGCTCTTCGAAGGCCTGGCGCAGCAGTGGCGCGCTGGAGGTGTGTTGGCTTTGCGCTTGGGTCAGCACCGTTTGGGCGGTGCCCAGGCTCTGTTCGAGTTGAGTCTGTCGCTCGATCAGCTCGCTTTGCTGTTGCGTGTGCAGCTGAATCTGCGCTGCCAGCGGCGTGAGCTGGGCGGTGAGTTCGGTCTTGCGTGCGAACTGATGCCGTTGCGGCGCCAGTTGCTCCAGTCGGGTCAGCTTCAAGCGCTCGCCGGCGAGGCTGTTCCAGTGTTGCTGGGCGGAGTGCAGTTGCTCGGTGGCGCTCTGTTGCGCGTCCTGCACCTGGCGCAGTTCCTTGAGCCAGGTGTGTTGCAACTCCAACTGTTTGAGCTGCGCTTGTTGGGTCTTGAGTTGCTGCTGAGCGTTGTTGAAACGCTCATCGAGTTCAGCCCGAGCTTCGGGGGAGAGCGGCGTGACCCCGGTGGCCTGATCCTGCAACAGCTTGTGGGCTTCACGAGCTTCTTTGGTCTTGTCGAAAGCGCGTCGACCGAGGCGGGTGTAGAGCGCGGTGTCGGTGAGCTTTTCCAGCAGTTCGCTGCGGTCGTTGTCGTCAGCCTTGAGGAAGGCGCTGAACTCGCTCTGAGCCAGCATGACGGCGCGGGTGAACTGTTCGAAGTTCAGGCCCAGCGCGGCTTCGAGCTGAGCTTTGTATTCGCCTTTCTGGCTGGCCAGCAGTTGATCCTGATCGATGTCGCGCAGGCTCTGGCGACTGGCTTGCAGTTTGCCGCCGGCCTTTTCTCGAGCGCGGTTGGCCTCCCAGCGAGCGCGATAGCGGCGACCGTCGATGCCGACGAAATCCACTTCCGCATAGCCTTCACCGGTGCCACGACGCAGCAGGGTACGCGGGTCGCCGGTGCCGATTTCGCCATCGGCATCCGGGACCTTGGCGTCGCGGCCGGTGTTGTTCAGGCGCGGCACGGCGCCAAACAGCGCCAGGCACAGGGCGTCGAGCAGCGTGCTTTTGCCGGCCCCGGTCGGTCCGGTAATCGCGAACAGACCGGCACTGGCCAAGGGCTCAGCGGTGAAATCGATTTCAAAAGGCCCGGCCAGGGAGGCGAGGTTTTTCAGGCGGATCGCGAGAATTTTCATGGCTGTTCGCTCTCCATCTGCACGTCTTGCAACAGCTCGGCGAAGTCCTTGAGCGTTTGCTCGTCGACGTCGCTGCCGTAGTTGTCCTGCCAGGCGCGGCTGAACAGTTCCTGGGGCGAAAGCTGATCCAGTTCGATCAAGGTTGTGCCGTCATCGACGCCGTCGCGGCTGCCATTGCCGGCGTATTCGGCAGCAATGCGCACCAGCCGCACGGCTTTGCCTTGCAGCGCCGTTTCCACTTGATGGCGCAGGTCCGGTTGCGGTTCGTCGAGACGGACCCGCACTTCCAGCCACGGCTGGCGCTGGATATCGGCGAGCAGGTCGATGTTGGGCAGATCGGCCAGTTGCAGCAGGATCTCGGCCAACGGCGCGGAGCCGAGGCGTTGCAGGTGGACGGAACGCGGAATCAGGCGCGGTTCGACGCTGACCAATGTTTCGCCATCAAGCTGAATATCGAGAATCTGATGCTGGTAATTGATCTCGGAGAACGACAACGGAATCGGCGATCCGCAGTAGCGAATGCGCTCTTCACCGTTGACCTTCTGCGGCTTGTGCAAATGCCCGAGGGCGACATAGCTGATGCTCGGCCCGAACAGACTGGCAGGCAGGGCTTCGGCGTTGCCGATGATCAGGCTACGTTCGGAATCTTCCGAAACCGAACCGCCGGCCATGTGCGCATGGCTGATGGCGATCAGCGCCTGGCCTGGTTTGCGCTTGATGTTGGCCGCTTCGATCAGCCATTCATGAACCTGGCCGATGCCGCGCAAATAGTTATCGCCCAAATGCGCGCCGGTCACTTCGGCCGGGCGCAGGAACGGCAGCGCCAGGCACCAGGCGGCAATTTCGCCGCTGGCATCAGGCAACGGCAGCAACAGACGTTCGGCATCCAGTTGACCGTCATCGAGCCACAGCACGCGACCGAGGGCGTGAGTGCGCAAGCGCCGCATCAACGGCGCGGGCAGTTCGATTCGCGAGCCGGAGTCATGGTTGCCGGCGATCATCACGATGGTCAGCAAGGGCTGCTGTTCGTGGGCGCTGACGATGAAATCGTAGAGGCGTTCCTGGGCTTTGACCGGCGGGTTGACTGTGTCAAAGATATCGCCGGCAATCAGCAGCACATCGGGCTGGTCCAGCTTCAGCTGACGCAGCAGCCAGTCAAGAAAACAGGCGTGCTCGAAATCGCGCTCCTGGCCGTGCAGGTTCTGCCCAAGGTGCCAGTCGGAGGTATGAAACAGACGCAAGGCGTACTCCGTAGGAAATAAGGTAATGATCGCGAGGAAAATGACAGCGACTAAAGGGAGGAGAGTTTACTGGCAAAAGGTCGGGAATGCAGAAGGGCAGAAAAGATCGCAGCCTTCGGCAGCTCCTACATTGGAATGGTGTACACCCGTAGGAGCTGCCGAAGGCTGCGATCTTTTGATTCTATTTCGGATAAAGCGGCGGCAACCCGGTATCGCCAACCAGGTCTTGAACCCCTTCGGCCGTCGGGATCGCACGAATTGCGCGCCAGAGTTCTTCGCCTTGCCAGTACTGTCCGGTTTCGCTGTAAAGCGCGCCGTTCAGGCCATCGAGCGCATCGGACAGCGGCACAAAACGCGCCGCCATGTCGGCCAGGGTTTCCGGTTGTTGCCGGGCCCAGGCGTCGAGGGCCTGGCGGGTGGCATGGGAGTCGTTGGCCTGGCAGGCGCGTTTGAGGTCGTCGAGCAGCGTGCGTGGGCTCGGGCCGGTTTGCGCCGCCCGCAGGATTGCCGGTTGCGAACGGGCGCGCCACCAGAGGCCGAAGCCCAGCAGGGTGGTGCAGGCCAGAATCACAGTGCTGAGTTTCCACCACCAGAGGGCTTCGTTGTTGGCGCCGGACATCACCTGCGGGCTGCCCGCCGGGCTATCGACGATCAGGCTCGGATTGCTCGCCACTTGCAGCGTGCGGGCCGGCAGGCTGCTGTGTTCCAGGTGATCCTCGAAGGTGTTCCACCAGACCACTTCAACGCTCGGCAAGTCAATGTTGCCGGTACGGGTCGGCACCAGGGCTTCACGGTCCTCGCGACTGCCGATCAAGCCGCGCTCGCTGCTCTGGTTGCCCAGCACCGGTTGATCCGGGTAGCGCCGCAGGCCGTTGATCTCGGTGGCGGGTAAGGGGGGCAGCTGGGAACTGGCGAGGCCTTCGGCGTTCAAGGTCAGGCTACGGGTCAGCGAGTCGCCGACCTGCGCTTGATCCGGTTCGGGGCTCCAGGTTTCGCTCAGGCTCAAGCTACGGGCCGGCAGCCAGGGAACATCGGCCGGATACGTGCCGGGTTTGGCCTTGACCGTCAGCGGGATCTCGGCGGATTTGACGCGCATCTGCTTGCCCGGTTTTGGCCCTTGGGGTGTTGCGTCCTGGGACGGCCGGGTATCGACCGGCGTGGCACTGAACATCTGCGCCGGAATGGTCAATTCACCGCTGTGTTGCGGGTAAATCGCGTAGCGCATTTCGATCACGCCATGGCGCAATCCGTTGATGACTTTTTCGTAGGTGCGCGACTCGCCCAGCTGTTCGATGCGCGCATCGGGAATCTGCAACGGGGTCAGGCTGCTGTCGTCGTACAGCGACACCGAATGGTAGATGCGCAAAGTCAGGATCGCCTGGGCCTGCACATAGACGCTGTTCTGGTCGAGACTGGCCTCGATGAACACCGGCGCCAGTGTGTTGCTGCTGTCCTGGGTTTCGCTTTCGATCACTTGTACGGTAATCGGCTGGCTCTGGACGTCGCCCAGTTGCAGCGACGGAATCACCACGCTGCCGTTTTGCCGGGGCAGCAGGGTGATGATCCAGCGGGTGGTCGCTTGGGTGTCGCCGTTGAGGGTGTTCAGTTGGTTGACCTGACGGGTGCCGCGCACTTCGAACAGCGGCTCCAGCGGGGTCAGGTCGGGTTTGCCGAACTGGGTTACGTCGCTGGTTTCCAGGGTCAGTTCGACCGTCTCGCCGGAATTCAGGCGGCTGCGATCGACGCTGGCGACCAGCTCCGCAGCCTGGGCCTGAACGGTGCAGAGCAACAGGGCGGGCAACAATGCAAGCAAGAAGGCGGTGAAGCGGGTCATCGAGTTTTTTCCTGATCCTGATGTTGTTGCTGTTCGTACCAGAATTTGCGTCTGAGCAGTTCGCCGGGGTCATCCGGGATCTTGCGCAGCCATTGCTCCAGCGCCTGGCGCTGTTCGCCTTCGATCATGTCGCTGGCCGGGTGCCGCGGTGGCGTGGTGCTTTGCTCATCGCCCAACTCGCTGCCCGGGACTTCATTGGCGCCCGGTTGCGGTGGTGTCGTGGGCGGCTGCTCGGCGTCCGGCGTGGTTTGCTCGGCGTCGGTTTTCGGCTCGCCATTGCTGGGTTGGGTGGCGCTGCCCGGCGGCGGTTCCTGGGTGATGGTTTCGGTTTTGCCATCGGCGGTTTTGTCCGGCTCGACGGGCGGCGCTGAGGCCTTCTGTTTGAGCAGACTTTCCACCAGTGCCTTGTTGGTCAGGGCCGGACGCAGATCCGGTTGACGTTCCAGCGCTTGTTCGTAAGCGTCTAGCGCCGCTTCCAGCTCACCGCTTTTGGCCAGGGCGTTGCCACGATTGTAGTGGGCGTGGGCGTCATTGCTTTCGGCAAACCGCTGAGCGGCGCCACTGTAGTCGCCAGCTTCATAAAGCGCCACGCCTTGCCATTGAGAATCTTCAAAATGCTGCGCAGCCTCGGCCGGGCGCTTTTGTTTGAGCAAGTGCAGGCCCTGTTGATCGGGACGCAGCCACAGGTCTTCGAAATCGAAGGCGTAACTCGGTTGCGGCAGCAGGAACAGCAGCGGCAGGCAGAACAGCCAGCCGCGGCGCCCGGCACAAGCGGCCAGCAATAACAGTGGCAGCAGCAGCCAGTAACCCTGATCGGCCCAGGTGTCGAGACGCAGCGTCTGGCCGTCGTTGCGCAGATCCCGTGGGCCGTCGAGCAGGCCGAGGCCGCGCAGGTCGGCATCGTCCAGGCGTGCCTGGCGGTAACGTCCACCCAGACCGTTGGTAAAGGCCTTCAGGCTGGGGCCGTCCAGACGCGGCACCAGAATTGCGCCCAGGTCATCCTTGAGGAAACTGCCGTCGTCCTGCGCGACCGGCGCACCTTCGGCAGTGCCGATACCGAGCATCAGAAATTGCGTGGACTTGTCGTCCAATGCCTGACGAGTCCCTTGGCGTTCCTGTTCCGTCAGCGACGAGCCGATCAGCAGGATCCGACCCTGGCCGAGGGCGCCCTGATCCAGCAGCGCGAGGGCCTTGGCCACCGCCAGATCGGCACGATGACCGGCCTGGGGCATCAGCGACGGCTTGAGCGCACCCAGCAGGTTGCGGCTGGTCGACAGGTCATCCGACAGCGGCACCAAGGTGTGGGCGCTGCCGGCGTAGACGATGATTGCGGTCTGCGCGTCGCTACGGTTTTGCAGCAGGTCGAACAGTTTGCGCCGGGCTTGTTCCAGCCTGTTCGGCGCACTATCGGTGGCGAGCATTTCCGGAGTCAGCTCAAGCAACACCACCAGCGGGTCGGCGGGTTTCTGGCTGGTTTGTTCGACGCGCTGCCAGCTCGGCCCTAGCAGGGCCAAAACGGTAAGCGCCCAAGCCAGGCCCAGGGCGACCCAGGGCAGTTTGCTCTCGCGACCGCTGCCACCACTGAGCAACGCGGCGTGGAAGGCCGGTGGCAGAATCATTTGCCAGCGGCCTGCGCGCTTCTGCCGATGCCAGAGTTGCCAGAGTAACCAGCCCAGCAGCGGCAACAACAGCAGCCACCAGGGACGGAACCAGTGCGGCCAGAGCGCAATCATCGGCGCCTCCGCAGTCGCAGGCGTTTGAGCCGCTGACGCCAGTCGGGCAGTTGCGATTGCAGAAACCGCTCTTTGGTAAACAGCCGTTGCAACGGGTTGTCCGGCCAGCGCTCGCGGATCACCAGCAGCATGCTCAACAGCAGGGCCATCGCCAGAGGCCAGTGATACAACGCTTGGGCCGGGCGGGCTTGGGTGGGTTGTTGAGTCACGGGTTCCAGTTGGTCGAGGGTGCGCTTGATCGCCTGCAATTCCTCGCCGTCGCGGGCGCGGAAGTACTGGCCGCCAGTGGCTTGGGCGATGGCTTTCAAGGCCGGTTCGTCGAGGTCCAGGCTCGGGTTGATGCCCAGGAATCCCAAAGTGCCGCTTTGTTCCGGATCGGTGCCGATACCGATCGGATAGATTTTCACACCTTCTTTGGCCGCCAGGCGTGCGGCGGTCAGCGGGTCGATTTCGCCGCCATTGTTGGCGCCGTCGGTGACCAGAATCAGCACACGACTTTGTGCCGGGCGTTGACGCAGGCGTTTGAGGGCCAGGCCTATGGCATCGCCGATGGCGGTGTTCTTGCCGGCGATGCCGATCCGCGCTTCGTCGAGCCACACGCGAACGGTGTGCCGATCGAAGGTCAGTGGCGCTTGCAGATAGGCCTGGCTGCCGAACAGGATCAACCCGACCCGATCGCCGTCGCGACTTTCAAGAAAGTCACCGAGCAAATGCTGCACCAGCGACAGTCGGCTGACGTCTTCGTCCTGCCACCGCATGTCGGGGAAATCCATGGAGCCGGACACGTCGACCGCCACCAGCAGATCGCGGCCACTGGCGGCAACCGGCAGGGGGTCGCCGAGCCATTGCGGGCGCGCGGCGGCGATCAGCAATAACAGCCACAGCAAAATGAACGGTGCCTGCTGACGCCACGCCGGCAGATTCGCCCGGGCACGGCGGCGAGCGAGGCCTTCGAGGTCGCTGAGAAAGCTGACTTTGAGTGCCGGTTCGCCGCTGTCGGCGACCGGCAGTAACACCCGCATCAGCCACGGCAGTGGCAGCAGGGCGAAGATCCACGGCCAGGCGAACTCAAACATGTTTGCGAATCCAGGTGTCGACTGCTTGAGTCAGGCCGGCGATGGCCTTGTCGTCGAGTTTGCATTCGGGTTTGTAGGCGCCTTCCACCAGCACCATCCAGCGCGTAAGGCCTGCAGCCGGGCATCGGTTATCGAGGAATGCCAGCCATTTGCGCCCATTAAGGGTGTGGCTCTGGCTGTAGGGGTAATGGTTGCGGCACAGGCGTTTGAGCAGCCCGTTGAGTTGCTGCAGCCAGGCACCGGCCGGGGCGCCGTCATAGGGCTTGGGCATCCGGGCGAGTTCAGCCAGCGCCGCGAGACGCACAGGATCCAGCGGTTGTTCGGCGCGGACGATAGGGCGCTTGTTCGGGATGAAACGGCGCAACTGCCACAAGCCGAGACCGATCAATGGCAGCAATAACAGCAGCAGCCACCAGCCCGGCGCCGGCGGCCAGAAGCCGATCGGTGGCGGGGAAATCAGCGGTTGCAGTTGATCGAGGCTGCTCATCGACCTTTCCCCGGACGCTGCGGGTTCAGGTATTCGCGCAGTTGCTCGACCATTTCGCTTTGGGTGCTCAAAGGCATCAGCAATACCCGCAACTTTTGCGCCAACAGCTCCCAGCGGGCGATACGCGCTTCCGCTTGTGCGCGATAGGCCTGGCGCAAGTCGTAATTCAACGTGTCGAGTTCCAGCTGCGCCCCTCGTTCCGTGAAGCGTAAAAGCCCGGCGGCGGGCAGGGCGTGATCCAGCGGATCGGACACGGGCAGTAGCAACAGGTCGCAATGGCGTGACAACAGGCTCAACTGCTGCTCGGCACCGTCGGACAAGGCGCGTTCATCGCAGATCACAATCACCAGGCTGCCGGGGCGCAGTACTTCCCGGGCGCGGCGCAGGGCAATGCCGAAGGCGTCGCGGTCCGGCTCGCGTTCGGTGTGCAGCGACTGATTGACCCGCACCAGGCGGTTGAGCAATTGCAGCAGGCTCTGTTTGCTACGTCGCGGTTTGATTTCGTAGTGCTCGTCGTCGCCGAACACCAGGCCGCCGACCCGGTCGTTATGGCCTAGCGCGGCCCAGCCAATCAGGCTCGCCGCCTGGGCAGCAAGCACCGATTTGAACATCAGCCCGGAGCCGAAAAACAACCGGCGGCTCTGTTCGACCATGATGAAAATCGGCCGCTCGCGTTCTTCGTGGAACAGCTTGGTGTGAGGCTCCTGGGTCCGGGCGGTGACGCGCCAGTCGATGCTTCGCACGTCATCACCGGCCTGATAGACCCGCACCTGATCGAAGTCCACCCCGCGCCCGCGCAGTTTGGAGTGGTGCAGGCCGATCAGCGGGCTGCGCTGGCTCGGCGTGGAAAACAGCTGCACTTCGCGCACGCGATGGCGCATCTCGATCAGCTCGGCGAGGCTGACACGGATGCCCGGCTCGGGCGGCAGGAGGGCGTTCATCGGGGTCAAGCGACGGCTACGACGTCGAGAATCCGCTGGACCACCCGGTCCTGGTCGATGCCAGCGGCTTCGGCTTCAAAGGAAAGAATGATGCGATGGCGCAACACATCGAACAGCACCGCCTGAATGTCTTCCGGGCTGACGAAGTCGCGACCGGCCAGCCATGCGTGGGCCCGGGCGCAACGGTCCAGGGCAATGGAGCCCCGCGGGCTGGCGCCGTAGGCGATCCATTCGGCCATTTCCGGGTCGAATTTGGCCGGCGTGCGGGTGGCCATGACCAGTTGCACCAGGTATTCCTCCACGGCGTCGGCCATGTACAACCCGAGGATTTCCTTGCGCGCGGCGAAGATCGCCTGCTGGCTGACCCGGCGCTCGGGCTTGGTTTCGCCGTGCAGCGCTTCGCCGCGAGCCTGTTGCAGAATCCGGCGCTCGACCGCGGCGTCAGGGAAGCCGATTTTTACGTGCATCAGGAAACGGTCGAGCTGGGCTTCGGGCAGCGGGTAGGTGCCTTCCTGCTCGATGGGGTTTTGCGTGGCCATGACCAGAAACAGCGGCGACAGGTCGTAGGTGCTGCGCCCGACACTGACCTGGCGTTCGCCCATGGCTTCAAGCAGGGCCGACTGAACCTTGGCCGGGGCACGGTTGATTTCGTCCGCCAGCACCAGATTGTGGAAAATCGGACCTTGCTGGAACACGAAGCTGCCGGTTTCCGGGCGATAGATTTCCGTGCCGGTGATGTCGGCCGGTAGCAGGTCGGGGGTGAACTGGATGCGATGGAACTGTGCTTCGATGCCTTCGGCGAGCTCTTTGATGGCCTTGGTCTTGGCCAGCCCCGGGGCGCCCTCGACCAGCATGTGGCCGTCGGCGAGCAAGGCGATGAGCAAGCGCTCGATGAGTTTTTCCTGGCCGAGAATCTGCGTTGAAAGAAAGGTTCGCAGCGCGAGCAGCGCTTCACGATGTTCCATCGATGACTGTTCCTGGAAAGGGTGACCGAAGACGTTCGAATAACGCCAGGGCTGGGGGCGTTACTTTAATCCATCGCAGGGTGCGGCGACTAACGGCATTTTGTGCAAAGTGCGGGAATTGATGGGGGAAATTGTTGGAATTTTGTAGGCGAGGGGCAGGGTGGTGATCTGGCTGGCCTCTTCGCGAGCAAGCCCGCTCCCACAGGTGACCGGGTTCTCACATGAAAATGCGATCAAATGTGGGAGCGAGCCTGCTCGCGATGAGGCAGGTTCAGGCACCCGAGATTCCGAGGCTTAGAGCTGACTTATATAAGTACCAGTCCCCTTGAGGATGTTCTGCAAGGTTTCTTCCACTTCAGCCAGATCCTGCGCATCGGTGCTGTGCAGGATTTCCAGCGAATCATCGCCATCGAGCACATCGGCGTCCGTGGCGGCGATCTCGATCAGCAGGCGGTCAGGGCTGAGGGTGACTTTCACACCGTTGAGGGCCGAAGGCTTGTCGTGGAAGATGATCTCCAGCTCATCCTCGTCCGGAAAGCGGCTCATCAGGAACATTTCGCCCTCGGCGCTGTTGCAGCAGAGCATGGCCAAGTTGTCTTCTTCTTCGTCGCACGGGTTGACGATCAAGAGGTCAGTTGTCATTTGCATGGGAAAATCCTGGCTCGGCGAGCGTGGTGAACGTAACAAAAGGCAATTCTGCCAGCCCCGGGGAATTTCTGCTTGGCTGAGTGTCAGAATATGTGTCGTGAACATTCGGGGTGTTACTGGTCATTTTTGGCACGCGGGTGCCGTAAAACCGGGCATAAAGTGCCCATTTTCCTGCACGACTGCTAGTGTTGTTCGAGGCACATGCCGCGAGTTACGTGCCGATGACCGAATATGTCGCAGCGCTGCAAGCACGGCCCTTGCCGCACTCGTTAAGCTGCGCAACGGATGAGCACCCGTAAAGGCATTGCCTGTTGCCTTGGCAGTCGTTTTTGCAGATGCCCATTCAATGGAAGGTGAATGTGACCTGAGTGTCTCGTCCAGCTTCACCCACCTGTCATCCTGTTTCCTCTGCCCGAGAATCAGGAACAGGGTGACGGATTGCCCCCGAAAGGGGTTTGCACGCGACGCTTCCATCAATAACAAGCCCAAGCGGAGTACCACAGATGGCGTTCTTCACCGCAGCCAGCAAAGCCGACTTCCAGCACCAACTGCAAGCGGCACTGGCGCAGCACATCAGTGAACAGGCACTGCCACAAGTGGCGCTGTTCGCCGAACAATTCTTCGGCATTATTTCCCTGGACGAGCTGACCCAGCGTCGGCTGTCCGATCTCGCCGGCTGCACCCTTTCTGCGTGGCGCCTGCTTGAGCGCTTCGATCACGCGCATCCGCAAGTGCGCGTCTACAACCCCGATTACGAACGCCACGGCTGGCAGTCGACCCACACCGCGGTCGAAGTGCTGCACCACGACCTGCCGTTTCTGGTGGACTCGGTGCGCACCGAGCTGAACCGTCGCGGCTACAGCATTCATACCCTGCAAACCACTGTGCTGAGCGTGCGTCGCGGCAGCAAGGGCGAGCTGCTGGAAATCCTGCCCAAAGGCACCCAGGGCGAAGGCATTCTGCAAGAATCGCTGATGTACCTGGAAATCGACCGTTGCGCCAACACGGCCGAACTGAACGTCCTGACCAAAGAGCTGGAGCAGGTTCTCGGCGAAGTCCGCGTCGCGGTCGCCGATTTCGAACCGATGAAAGCCAAGGTCAAGGAGCTGATCGAAGGCATCGACAACAGCCAGTTCATCATCAACGCCGACGAAAAGTCCGAAATCAAGAGCTTCCTGGAATGGCTGGTGGGCAACCACTTCACCTTCCTGGGCTACGAAGAATTCGTGGTGGGCGAAGATCAGAACGGCGGTCACATCGAATATGACCAGAACTCGTTCCTCGGCCTGACCAAACTGCTGCGCGCCGGCCTGACCGTCGACGATCTGCGCATCGAAGACTACGCCGTCAACTACCTGCGCGAACCGACGCCGCTGTCGTTCGCCAAGGCTGCACACCCAAGCCGTGTCCATCGTCCGGCGTACCCCGATTACGTGTCGATCCGCCAGATCGATGCCAATGGCAAAGTCGTTAAAGAATGCCGCTTCATGGGCCTGTATACCTCCTCGGTGTATGGCGAAAGCGTGCGGGTCATTCCTTACATCCGTCGCAAGGTCGAGATCATCGAACAGCGTTCGGGCTTCCAGGCCAAGGCTCACTTGGGCAAGGAACTGGCCCAGGTGCTTGAAGTGCTGCCGCGCGATGACTTGTTCCAGACCCCGGTGGACGAGCTGTTCACCACCGTGATGTCGATCGTGCAGATTCAGGAGCGCAACAAGATCCGCGTGTTCCTGCGCAAAGACCCGTACGGCCGTTTCTGCTACTGCCTGGCCTACGTGCCGCGCGACATCTACTCCACCGAAGTGCGCCAGAAGATCCAGCAAGTGCTGATGGATCGCCTGAAAGCCTCGGACTGCGAGTTCTGGACCTTCTTCTCCGAGTCCGTGCTGGCCCGTGTGCAACTGATTCTGCGGGTCGATCCGAAGAACCGTCTGGACATCGACCCGGTTCTGCTGGAAAAAGAAGTGGTGCAGGCCTGCCGCAGCTGGCAGGACGACTACGCGAGCCTGGTGGTCGAGAGCTTTGGCGAAGCCCAGGGCACCAACGTGCTGGCCGACTTCCCGAAAGGCTTCCCGGCCGGTTACCGCGAGCGTTTCGCAGCCCACTCGGCTGTGGTCGACATGCAGCACCTGCTGAGCCTGAGCGAAAAAAATCCGCTGGTCATGAGCTTCTATCAGCCTCTGGCCCAGGTTTCCGGTCAGCGCATGCTGCACTGCAAGCTGTATCACGCCGATACGCCGCTGGCGTTGTCCGACGTGTTGCCGATCCTGGAAAACCTCGGCCTGCGCGTGCTGGGTGAGTTCCCGTATCGCCTGCGTCACAACAATGGCCGCGAATTCTGGATTCATGACTTCGCGTTCACCGCCGCCGAAGGTCTGGAACTCGACATCCAGCAACTCAACGACACCTTGCAGGACGCTTTCGTCCACATCGTGCGTGGCGATGCCGAGAACGATGCATTCAACCGCCTGGTGCTGACCGCCGGCCTGCCATGGCGCGATGTGGCGCTGCTGCGTGCCTACGCCCGTTACATGAAGCAGATCCGCCTGGGCTTCGACCTGGGTTACATCGCCAGCACCCTGAACAACCACACCGACATCGCTCGCGAGTTGACCCGGTTGTTCAAGACCCGTTTCTACCTGGCGCGCAAGCTGGCCAGTGATGATCTGGAAGACAAGCAGCAACGCCTGGAACACGCGATTCTGGCAGCACTGGACGATGTTCAGGTGCTGAACGAAGACCGCATCCTGCGTCGTTACCTGGACCTGATCAAAGCGACCCTGCGGACCAACTTCTACCAGACCGACGCCAACGGTCAGAACAAGTCCTACTTCAGCTTCAAGTTCAACCCGCACCAGATTCCAGAGCTGCCGAAGCCGGTTCCGAAGTTCGAAATCTTCGTTTATTCGCCTCGCGTTGAAGGCGTACACCTGCGCTTCGGCAACGTTGCTCGCGGTGGTCTGCGCTGGTCCGACCGTGAAGAAGACTTCCGCACCGAAGTCCTGGGCCTGGTAAAAGCCCAGCAAGTGAAGAACTCGGTCATCGTACCGGTGGGTGCGAAGGGCGGCTTCCTGCCGCGTCGCCTGCCACTGGGCGGCAGCCGAGACGAGATCGCGGCCGAGGGCATCGCCTGCTACCGCATCTTCATCTCGGGCCTGTTGGACATCACCGACAACCTGAAAGACGGCGCGCTGGTACCGCCGGCCAACGTCGTGCGTCATGACGACGATGACCCGTACCTGGTGGTGGCGGCGGACAAGGGCACTGCGACCTTCTCCGACATCGCCAACGGCATCGCCATCGACTACGGCTTCTGGCTCGGCGACGCCTTTGCGTCCGGCGGCTCGGCCGGTTACGACCACAAGAAAATGGGCATTACCGCCAAGGGCGCGTGGGTCGGCGTACAACGCCACTTCCGCGAGCGCGGCATCAATGTTCAGGAAGACAGCATCACGGTGGTGGGCGTCGGTGACATGGCCGGTGACGTGTTCGGTAACGGCTTGCTGATGTCCGAAAAGCTGCAACTGGTCGCTGCATTCAACCACCTGCACATCTTCATCGACCCGAACCCGGAGCCAGCCAACAGCTTCGCCGAACGTCAGCGTCTGTTCGACTTGCCGCGTTCGGCCTGGTCGGACTACGACACCAGCATCATGTCCGAAGGCGGCGGGATTTTCTCGCGCAGCGCAAAAAGCATCGCGATTTCCCCGCAGATGAAAGAGCGTTTCGACATTCAGGCTGACAAACTGACTCCAACCGAACTGCTGAATGCCTTGCTCAAGGCACCGGTGGATCTGTTGTGGAACGGCGGTATCGGTACGTACGTGAAAGCCAGCACCGAAAGCCACGCCGATGTCGGCGACAAGGCCAACGATGCACTGCGCGTGAACGGCAACGAACTGCGCTGCAAAGTCGTGGGCGAGGGCGGTAACCTCGGTATGACTCAGTTGGGTCGTGTCGAATTCGGCCTCAATGGCGGCGGTTCCAACACCGACTTCATCGACAACGCCGGTGGTGTGGACTGCTCCGACCACGAAGTGAACATCAAGATCCTGCTGAACGAAGTGGTACACGCCGGTGACATGACCGACAAGCAACGTAACCAGTTGCTGGCGAGCATGACCGACGAAGTCGGCAACCTGGTGCTCGGCAACAACTACAAGCAGACTCAGGCCCTGTCCCTGGCGGCACGCCGTGCCTTGCCGCGGATTGCCGAATACAAGCGTCTGATGAACGATCTGGAAGGCCGCGGCAAGCTGGATCGCGCCATCGAGTTCCTGCCGGCTGAAGAGGCGATCAACGAGCGCGTCGCGGCGGGCCATGGCCTGACCCGTGCCGAGCTGTCGGTGCTGATCTCCTACAGCAAGATCGACCTCAAGGAAGCGCTGCTCAACTCCTTGGTGCCGGACGACGACTACCTGACCCGCGACATGGAAACCGCTTTCCCGCCGACGCTGGTGAGCAAGTTCTCCGCCGCCATGCGCCGTCACCGTCTGAAGCGCGAAATCGTCAGCACCCAGATCGCCAACGATCTGGTGAACCACATGGGCATCACCTTCGTTCAACGACTCAAAGAGTCGACCGGCATGAGCCCGGCGAATGTGGCCGGTGCTTACGTGATCGTGCGTGACATCTTCCATCTCCCGCACTGGTTCCGTCAGATCGAAGCCTTGGACTACCAGGTCTCCGCTGATGTGCAACTGGAGCTGATGGATGAGCTGATGCGTCTGGGCCGTCGCGCTACGCGCTGGTTCCTGCGCAGCCGTCGCAACGAGCAGAACGCTGCCCGTGACGTCGCACACTTCGGTCCGCATCTGGCCGCGTTGGGCCTCAAGCTCGACGAACTGCTGGAAGGCCCGACCCGCGAAGGCTGGCAGACCCGCTACCAGGCTTACGTCGCTGCTGGCGTGCCTGAGTTGCTGGCGCGCATGGTTGCAGGTACCACCCACCTGTACACCTTGTTGCCGATCATCGAAGCTTCGGACGTGACCGGCCAGAACGCAGCGGACGTGGCCAAGGCCTACTTCGCCGTGGGCAGTGCGCTGGACATCACCTGGTACCTGCAACAGATCAGCGCTCTGCCGGTTGAAAACAACTGGCAGGCCCTGGCCCGTGAGGCGTTCCGCGACGATGTCGACTGGCAACAACGTGCGATCACCATCTCCGTCCTGCAACAGGGCGACGGCACCCAGGACGTGGAAACACGCTTGGCGCTGTGGATGGAAGAGCACGAAGGCATGATCGAACGCTGGCGCGCCATGCTGGTGGAAATCCGTGCCGCCAGCGGCACCGACTACGCCATGTACGCGGTGGCCAACCGCGAACTGCTGGACCTGGCGTTGAGCGGTCAAGCGGTGGTGCCTACCACTGCCAATATGACTGCCAGCGCCGAGCTGGAGCCGGCTGCCTGATAGGCGTTGAATGAAAAAGCCCTGTCTCGAAAGAGATGGGGCTTTTTTTTGTCTGGAGGTTTTGTGAGGTCTGGTCGGGCCTCTTCGCGAGCAGGCTCGCTCCCACAGGTGACCGGATTCTTCCAGAAGAAAGCGATCTACTGTGGGAGCGAGCCTGCTCGCGATAGGGCCATCAGCATCGCCTCAGCTATTAGTTTTCCAAAGGAATCAACACTTTCTCATCCGGAGCCAACACCATGAACACCAACAACTTGGCGGGTTGGGTAGCGCTGGCGTTCTTCGAAACCAGATGTTCCGACCCGGCCGGTTCGTACCAGAATTCGCCGGCCTTGTAGGTGATCGCTTTTTCACCTTTGACTTGCGAAATGATCTCCCCCGAAAGCACATAGGCCATGGCCGTGCCCTGGTGTTTATGGGCGATGGACGATTGGCCCGGCTCGTAATCGACTTCGATCATCAAGGCTTTTTTGCCGGGTGCGTTTTTCAGCATCTGGTCCTGCAGGACGGTGACTTTTTCTGAAGGGGCTGCGGTGTCGTGGGCGAATGTCGGGGCTGAAACACTCAGCGTCAGGGCGGCGAGAGGGGCAGCAAAAAAACGAAGCGCATTCATGGTTGATTACCTGAGGTGGTGAGTCGTCAGGGAGCACAGTAAGCCGCGCTATCGGGCAATCAAACGGCCAATTTTCGGGAAGGCGAGGGGACCAATCAAGCAAGTCAAAATCAAAAGATCGCAGCGTTCCGCAGCTCCTACAGAATTTGCGTCCGCCCGATGTTTCAAGGGTGCACGCGATTCCAATGTAGGAGCTGCGGAACGCTGCGATCTTTTGATCTTGCTTTTAAACGATTGGAAAGCTGTTGAAGTCGACGGCATTCGCCAGTCGGCTGTCGATCAGGCCGATGAAGCCTTGCACTTCGGGGCAGTTGAAATGCGATTGCATGGCCGCTTCCGATTGCCAGCGGGCGCTGACCGTCCAGCGGGTGTCGTCCTCGGGGCAGCGGTCGACCATATAGGAGTCACAGCCCGGTAGTTCGCGCAGGGTGTCGACAATCTTTTGCAGTTGCTTACCCAGTTCGTCCGAGCGGCCGGCGGCAGCCTGCACCTTTACGGTGGTGATCACTTCGTTGGACATTGCTCACACTCCTGAATCAGGCCGGACGAATCCTGCTCATTGAGGGATAACGCCCAATCAGGATAGGCCTGCACCCCCAGACCGCCAATAGCCAATCGCCAGATAAAGCCGCAGACCAATCCCTCAGCCGAGCTGCTGCAAAATGTCCCTTAACCGGTCCAGGGCGATGTCGATGTCCAGGGTTTCGATCGCGCCGAACCCCAGGAAAAGCCCGGCCCGCGGCGCTTGCTGGTAAAAAAAGCCGTCCAGGGCATAGAGCCCCACTTCGACTTTTTTTGCCAATTCGATCACCAATGGAATATCGACCGGCACCTTACACAGCACCGCCATGTGGAATCCGGCCGTGGTCGGCACCGCTTCAAACCACGGCGAAAGATCGCCCGCCATGCGTGCCAGGATCCGTTCACGGCGCCCGGCGTAAATCGTATGGCAGCGCCGGATGTGCTTGAGCAGGCAGCCTTCGGCGATGAACTTGGCCAGTGCCCATTGGGGCAGGGTGGAGGTGTGCAAGTCGGTGAGCTGCTTGGCGCGGATCACCGCTTCGAGAATCGCCGGCGGCAAAATCGCGTAACCCAGCCGCAGTTCCGGCAACAAGGTCTTCGAGAAAGTGCCGACGTAGGCGACGATACCGCGCTCATCCAGGCTTTGCAGCGAGTCGGTGGGCCGGCCTTCATAGCGGAATTCGCTGTCGTAATCGTCTTCGATAATGATCGCCCCCAGCTCGTATGCCCTTGCGAGCAGGGCTTCGCGCCGGGCCTGGCTCATGGGCATGCCCAAGGGGAACTGGTGGGACGGGGTGACGTAAATCAGCCGGGCGCCATCAGGAATGTGCTCGACCTGAATGCCTTGCGCATCCACCGGCACGCCGACCACCGTTGCGCCATGGCTCCCAAACAATAGACGTGCTGGCGGGTAACCGGGATCTTCCATGGCGACGAGGCTGCCCGGTTGGGTCAGCACCCGGGAAATCAGGTCCAGCGCCTGTTGCGCGCCGTTGCACACCACCACGTCTTCGTCCTGACAATTGACCCCGCGCGAAAACGCGATGTGCCGTGCGATCGCATTGCGCAGCGCCGGCAGGCCTTCGGGCAGGCTGTAGAAACCTTTGGAACCGGCAATCTGGCGCAAGGCATGGGAGGTGCAGCGGCGCCAATCGTCCTGCGGAAACTGGCCCTTGCTGGTGGCGCCACCGATGAACTCGTAACGCAACGAGCCTTCCAGCGTCGGGTGGCGCAAGAATGTCGGCAGGCTGCGCCAGCGTTCGATGACATCAAAGCTCGCCAGCTCCGAATGGCTCTGCTTGTGGACGATTTTTGCCGGACGGGCATTGACGTAAGTGCCCTTGCCGATCACCCCGGTGAGGAAGTTCTCATAGGTCAGTTGTGCATACGTGTCGGAAATGGTCTTGCGCGAAATCCCCAGTTGTTCGGCCAGCAAGCGGCTGGGCGGCAGCTGCGTCCCGGCTGTCAGGCGACCGGACTCAATGGCATCGCGCAGTTGCCGGTACAACTGGCCTGCCAGGTCCTTGCGGCCGTTGATGACAACATGAAGTTCCATACCGGCGGGGCTCCTGGGCGGTTTAGGCGACTGTGCGTCGCGCCAGATTACCCGCATGAACGGCTGCGCAGAAGTTGCGTGGGCGAAAAACCTGCGATTGGCCTGCTGCCGGGCGGTCCATTGTTTTTTCGCTGAATTGGGTCTGTAACGCGGGTGCATCGGCGGCTAGTGTGGAGGCACTGATCCGATCCACGAGGTCGCCCCATGAACGCCCGTCTTGATTACTACAGCGCATCCCCCAAAGCGATGAAAGCCATGATCGCCATGGAGGCCTTGACCCGCGATCTGAGCATTGAACCGGCCTTGCTGAACCTGATCAAAATCCGCGCCTCGCAGCTCAATGGCTGCGCCTTTTGCACCGACATGCACTCGGTGGACGCGCGCCGCTTCGGTGAGAGCGATCGTCGGCTGTATGCGATCGTGGTCTGGCGCGACAGCAACTTCTTCAACCCTCGGGAGCGGGCGGCCCTGGCCTGGACCGAAGCGGTAACCCTGCTTTCGGAAAGCCACGTACCGGACGATGTTTACGCAGTGGCCCGGGAGCAGTTCAGCGAAGGTGAACTGGTCGACCTGACGATGGCCGTCAGCACCATCAATAGCTGGAATCGCCTGGCGGTGAGCTTTCGGCAAATGCCCAGCGGTTGATTCAAGCGCAAACCCTGTAGGAGCTGCCGAAGGCTGCGATCTTTTGATCTTGCCCTTGCCTATACCCTCGATCAATCAACAAAGCCAAAATCAAAAGATCGCAGCCTTCGGCAGTTCCTACGCACCGCCTTCGCGGGCAAGTCGGATCGCCGCACCGCTCGCTCCTGCAGGTATCAGGCAGTTGATTCAATTTTTACCCGGCTGTCACATCAGGTTCATGAACGATCAGCAGGATGAAACGTACAAGGACAGATCGACAGGGAGTCATCAATGTCATTCATGGAATCCACCGGGCGTCAGGGTGTGGCCGAGTACCGCAGGCCCGTAAAACAGCGCGAATCCTTGCACACGCTGGCGGCCAGAATCGATCCGGTGCTGGTGCAGTCTTTCCGGGTCAGTGCCCGTTGCGGCTGTTTCATGCAAGCGGCCCGCAGCCTCAACATCAAGTCGACCCAGTTGCGTAAACAATTGGCGCAACTTGAGGCGCAATTGCAGTGTTCGCTGTTCAGCCATTCGGGCAATGGCTTTGCCCTCAGTCGTGACGGCTTGCAGTTTCAGGCGCAGTTGATTGCCTTGGCCCATGAACGCAAGTTGCCAGTGATCGAACAGCCCTTGATTCGCCTGGCCGTGGCCGAATCAATCCTGCACCACATCCTCGGCCGCGATCTGGTCTCGCTGCTGCGGCGCAACGCCAGTGTGCGTCTGGACATCATCTCCCTGGACAGCGAACTGTCCCTGCGAGCGATCAGTGCCGATGTGGTGGTGTGGCTGGCGGGCACCGATTCGCCGTTGCCAGGCCCCAGTTTCGCCATCAGCGAACCCCAGCGTCTGGCACGGCTGGACTATCTGCCGCACATCGCCAAACGCTATTCACGGGTCGCGGCGCGGCCGGACAGCCTGGGTGACCTGGCCGATTTCATGCTGGTGCAATGGCAACACGACCGTCAGGTCACCGCTTTTGGCCCATGGAACAGTCTGGTGGAGCAGCGCCTGGCAGGGGTGGTGCAGTTGCATTCCTATGAGCTGATGCTGGAGATGATCCGTTGCAGCGCCTGCATCGGTTTGTTGCCGCACTACATGAGCCAATTCGACCGGGGGCTGATGGCATTGCCCGGGCTCTTCAAGCAACCGATGCAGCGCCAGGTGTGGATGGCGGTCAATGCCGACTCCCGGAATGAGGCCGAGGTGCAGGGAATCGTCGAACTGATCCACAACACCTTCAACGAGCGGCGGGAGTGGTTTGAAGGGTAGCCACAGTTCAAATGTGGGAGCGGGCTTGCTCGCGAAGAGGCCATCACATTCGACATCAATATCGACTGTGCAGGTCGCCTTTCACGAGCAAGCCCGTTCCCACGCCTGCGTGGAACATGGGAACGATCAATTTCTTTGACTATCCCCTTGGATATCGGCCGCTGTGGCGGTGAAGGCAGGCGGCGCCGCATGACTGTGCACGGTCTGAGCACCGACACCACAACTTGCGAAAAGCGCCATCAAGCTGAATCCTGCGACGCGAAGCAAACCTTTCATAGAAATTTCCTCATTTCCGAAGGTGACATTCAGTCCGGCCAATAACGTCGTTTCACAAGTCGAAAGCCAGGTGGCAGCGCACGACTCCGGTGCTGGATAGTCGATTGATATGCTTTTTACTCTAGCAGGTGGTTGGCGCCTCAACCGTCCAGCCTTGCCGCTCTTTTATCGGGCTGACCTCTTAACTTTTTTTCAGCGGAAGAAAGTAGGCGGCCCATCCGATTGCCATCAATGCCAGGTTGGCGCCATCGCGAAACAGCAAGCTGCCCACGGCACGCCGTACTTCCTTCGAGCTGACGCGGCCGCGGGCGATGTCGAGGCGGGCAAAACTGTGCATGTGGCGAATGACATCGAACGCCATGAGCCCCGATGCTGCCAGGAAATAGAGAATCCGCTGCCAATAGGGTATGCCCAGCGACCGCGCCAGGTCCGTGGTGACGTGCTGGTGCGCCACTTCTTCAGCGCAATGCCATCGCCACAGGCGGGTCTGTGGTGACTCCTTGACCGAGAGCAAGCCGTTTCTGCGCAAGGCGGCAGCGGACATGACAGCCGTCACGTGCTCGAACGCAGCAGCCAATGCCAGTTGCGCATTGAGTGACAATTTCGACTGAAGAGCCTCGAGATCTTTTTCGATCATGTGCTCGAACTTCTTGACTTCAAACCCCTGGGTTTCCAGTTGCTGGTTGTACAGCCTGTGCGCTCGCTGGTGGGCCCGTTCCTCTGCCACGAAACTGCGCGAATGTTCGGCAAGCGCCGACGTTTGTTGCAACCGCAACGCAGATGACTCCACCACCGAAATCACGAATTGCTCACCGGCAGGAAGCAGTACCGAACAGGCATCGAACAGATAGGTCTTGATCGATGTGTCGTTCCAGAAGGGCTTGAAGATGTCGGCCTCGGCAATCTTTGCGCGCCGCGGTTCGATAGGTGCGTCTGTCATGGCTTACTTCCAGAGTCGGGGACCGAGTCGCATCCAGGTTGCAAAGAAGGTGGGCAGGTCCGTCACGCCACCTGGCTTGCGTTTGGCCAGAGCCCTCGATTGAGCGTACGCATGGAACCAGCGGGTCGCCGGCGCGTGGTGGTGAATGCGATGCAGCGAGCGATTCAGGATGAGCCAGGACAGAGGCCTTGGCAGGTATAAATCCGTCGTGATGTCAGCGGGTGCGCGGCGCGAGCCTTGAGCCGAGATCGGCACGCCATAGTGCTCGGCCTGCGTCAGCCAGAAATCCATCCAGGCAAAAAGGCAATACGGGAGCAGATAGGCGCACACAATTTGTCGAGGCACCTCATGGATGCCTAACCCCAGCACTGCAACGAAAACGACGATCAAGGCATTGTTCCAGCGCCAGCGCCAGACCGCGCGAGGGGGTGTGTAGCGTCGGGAAATAATATTGGTGGTGACGGTAACCCATAGTTGCTCCGCTGCACCCAGCAGGCTGATCAGGCGTGTCCGCCATGTCTGTTCGTACATCAGCCCTTCGGGATCATCGGCCTGGCAGGTTTTGCGGTGGTGTTCGAGGTGAAAGTAGCGGTAGCCGACGAAGTTGGCGGCGAAAATGGCAGCCGCGAACACACCCACTGCATCATTGAGACGCGTGCCAACGAGAAACTGACGATGCACAGCCTGATGCTTGATCTCCTGAACACCAATCATCAGGATCGCCTGGAGCACGATCAGCGGAGCAACGGCCAGCCATCCATACCCCGCGTGCGCAGCCAACCAGGCAATCGCGGCCGTATTCAAGACGCACAGGGCCATGAACAGATAGCTGGGCAGGTTGGAGCGCGAGCCGGCATCGACGTGCTGCGCTTTTGTCAGAGAGGCGTTCACAAGCACACGGAGCACAGTTTTTTCATGCGCTGCAGCCAGGGCAGTGGAACTCTCTTCCATATGAAGGAAAGGCCGGAGAGCGGCACTTTACCTACGATCAGCACGCCGACATCCAGCGAAGGCTCATGCGGGAAATAGTTGTCGTTGATGGCGACGATCTTGCGAAAGCCTTTTTTGAAGTAAAACCGCAGTTGCGGATCCAGCGGCAGGCCCTTGCGTTCACCTCGCACATACTGCGCTACTGGAAGATCAGGATTCTGCGAGGCCCAATGACGAAGACCCGGGACCGGCGAGCCAAGATAGATGTCTGACCATCCCGCCTTCAGCGCATGGGGCCAAAAGAACTCGAAAATCGCTTGCACCGCTTTCGGATCAATACTGCTCAGGCTGATGCCAAACAACACACCGGTTTTTGCGGACTCCTCGCCGTCCTGTTTTCTTGCACAGTCTGCCCATGTCGGGCACTTGCGTATGCTGTCGTGCCGGGTAGGTTTCATGAACAACGACGCCAGCGCAGTCCCCGTGCGAGTGCAAAAAGCGCCGATACTCAATGCCGGGAAAGAGGCGATCCGTGACGCCAGCATGGAGGCTTCGGCGCGCTGATCGTCTTCCCACTTCCTTTGCTCAAGTTCAAGCACCGAGGGAATGTCAGCTGGCGTTAGAAATCGAACGTTGATCTCAACGTCGTTAGTGGGGCAGTAGGCCCCCACTTCATTGCTGCCAGCGTAACGATCAGGGATCTTTGCAATCCCGTTTTTCAAGGCGGCTTCTATCTCGGCAACAGGCAACATTACGTATTCGGCTCACAGATTGAAGGGGCGAGAAATCAATCCGCGTTACTGTATTGCGCTTGTGTGAACGTCTGATGATGGGGCCGCAATGACTGACCCCGCTCATTTGTGGCGAGGGGGCTTGCCCCCGTTGGGCTGCGCAGCAGCCCCAAAATCATTCAACCCGGTTGTATCTGATAAATCGCATTTTCCGGGTTTACGACTGCTACGCAGCCGAACGGGGGCAAGCCCCCTCGCCACAGGTGGATACACCTTCAATTGTTATCGCCACGCAGAGGGCGTGCGGTTTAGAGTGGTCAGCCACACACCGATCAAGGACGAACACCGTCATGCCCGACCACGACCCCGCCATTCACCTCGAACGCTTCAACGAATCCCACATCGAGGGCATCACCGCGCTCTACAACGACCCGGCCGTGGCACGGCAGGTGCTGCAGATGCCGTTTCAGTCCACCGAGGTCTGGCGCCAACGGCTGATGGCGGACAACGAGCGGGCAGTGAAACTGGTGGCGCTGCACCAGGGAGCGGTCATCGGCAACATTGGCCTTGAGCAGTTTTCGCGAATCCGCCGCAGCCACGCCGGCAGCTTCGGCATGGGGGTCGCCGTGGCGTGGCAGGGCAAGGGCGTCGGCTCGAAACTGCTGGCAGCAGCGCTGGACGTCGCCGACAACTGGATGAACCTGCAACGGGTCGAACTCTCGGTGTACGCCGACAATGAAGCGGCCATCGGTCTGTACCAGAAATTCGGTTTCGAGACCGAAGGCCTGTTTCGCGATTACGCCGTGCGTGACGGCCGGCTGGTCGATACCCTGAGCATGGCGCGCCTGCGTCGCATGCCCGAGGCCCAATGCCGGTAATTTGAGCGACGAAAATCCTGTGCGAGTCAGTCGCCCAGCGCGAACGCCACCGCCGCCTGCGCATGCAGTTCGGTGGTGTCGAGCAAGGGCAGGGCGCTGTGCTCGGGTTTGATCAGCAGGCCGATTTCGGTACAGCCGAGAATGATCGCCTGGGCGCCGCGTTCGGTCAGCGATTCGATCACCCGTTGATAGACCTGGCGTGAGGCCTCGCTGATCACCCCGACGCACAACTCGTCATAGATGATCCGATGCACGGCTTGGCGCTCTTCGGCTTCCGGCACCAGCACCGTCAGGCCTTTGGCCGTCAGACGCTCCTTGAGAAAGTCCTGTTCCATGGTGAACGCGGTGCCCAGCAAACCCACTCGCAGCGCGCCAGCGTCCAGTGCCGCTTGGCCGGCCGGGTCGGCAATGTGCAGGAACGGAATATCGATCGCTGCCTGAATCTGCCCGGCCACCTTGTGCATGGTATTGGTACACAGCACCACGCACTCGGCGCCACCCGCTTCCAGACGCTGGGCTGCATCCACCAGGATCGCCGCAGCGTCGTCCCAGCGCCCGGCATGCTGGGCCTGTTCGACAGGGCCGAAGTCGACGCTGTACATCAGCAATTTCGCCGAGCGCAACGGCCCGAGGCGATCACGTACCTGCTGGTTGATGAGACGGTAATACTCGGCGCTGGACTCCCAGCTCATGCCGCCGATAAGGCCGATGGTGCGCATTGGATTTCCTCAGGCTATGGCCTGTGTTGATAGGGCAGGCCTGAAGGGAGTTTCCGTTTGTCCAACGGCGGATACCAGCGAAAATCAACTGTACCGTTCATCTTTCGGTGAAGTGTCATGGTGCTTTTTCATCTACCGAGACTCTGTAGCCGTTCGCACCTTTTCTGTACGCGAGCGGTCGGCATCTGCCATGCTCAAAGTCCGCAGCACCGCTTCAACCAAAGGAACACCGCAATGGACGATGTACAGCAACTGGGCGAGATGCTTCGCCACTATGCAGATAGCGAAGCGCACAAGAAGCAACTGTTTGAGTCGCAATCGGCCGTGTGGGCGACGCGCATTGGTGAGTTGTTCGATCAGATCCAGCAGTGGCTGGCGCCGGTCCTGACGCCGAATCTGTTGGAAGTGAGCCGCGAGGCGTATGTCGCGTCCGGGCCGAGCGTGCCGCTTGAGACGTCGACGTTCAAGACCGAGAAACTGTCCATTGTGATCGCCGGTAAACCGGTGGAGTTTGTGCCGGACGTGATGGGCGCGGGTGGGCAGATTTCCCTGGCAGTGATGGGCTTGACCGCGGCGCGTTATGGCAGCATTTCGCTGGTGTGCCTGCCGCCCTCCAGCAGTTGGCAGTGGCGCAAGACCAATGGCTTGAAAGACCCGGACACCTTTGCCTTCGATGCGAACTTCCTGGCGCAGCAGCTGCAGAGCCTGATTCCCCGCGAGCGCGGCTGAAGCGTGTTATTTGTGACGAACACATAACCACTGTGGGAGCGGGCTTGCTCGCGAAGAGGGAGTGTCAGTCGGCATCAATGTTGCCTGACACACCGCCTTCGCGAGCAAGCCCGCTCCCACAGTGATCGTGGTGTATCAGATTTCGAGGTTGCCCCAACCCGGCTTCACTTCTGCCGGCGCGACGGCGTTCACTTTCTTTCCGGTGGCCAATTCCACCCGCCGTGCCACCTCGGGGCCATCGGCAAACGGAATCAGGCTGGCATCGTCCAGGCTCTCGGCCGTCTGATGTTTCAGGCAATACTCGACCGCCAGCCAAAGCCCCAAAACACCCAATAGATTCAACACCATCTCGATCATGTCAGGCTCCTTGCCTCAGGCAATCTGCGCTTCAAGTTCAGCCATTTTCACGTCCGCCACCCGCACCGTGCGCCAGGTGTTGTAGGCCATCAGCAACATGCCGCTGAGGAAGAACACCCCACCGACAAAGCGCACGACAAACCCCGGATGGCTGGCCTGCAAGGCTTCGACGAAGGAGTAGGTCAGCGTGCCGTCGTCGTTGATCGCGCGCCACATCAACCCCTGGGTGATGCCGTTGACCCACATCGACGCGATGTACAGAACGGTACCGATGGTCGCCAGCCAGAAGTGCGCATTGATCAGGCCGATGCTGTGCATCTGCGGGCGACCGAAGACTTTCGGGACCATGTGGTAGATGGCGCCGAAGGTAATCATCGCCACCCAACCGAGGGCCCCGGCGTGAACGTGGCCGATGGTCCAGTCGGTGTAGTGGGAGAGGGCGTTCACCGTTTTGATCGCCATCATCGGCCCTTCAAACGTCGACATGCCGTAGAAGGCCAATGACAGCACCAGAAAGCGCAGGATCGGGTCGGTGCGCAACTTATGCCAGGCGCCCGACAGCGTCATCATGCCGTTGATCATCCCGCCCCAGCTCGGCGCCAGCAGAATCAGCGACATCGCCATGCCCAGCGACTGTGCCCAGTCCGGCAGCGCGGTGTAGTGCAAGTGGTGCGGGCCGGCCCAGATATACAGGGTGATCAGCGCCCAGAAATGCACGATCGACAAACGATAGGAATACACCGGCCGCCCGACCTGTTTCGGCACGAAGTAATACATCATCCCGAGGAACCCGGTAGTCAGGAAGAACCCCACGGCGTTGTGCCCGTACCACCATTGCACCATGGCGTCGGTGGCCCCGGAATACACCGGATACGACTTGAACCAGTCCACCGGGATCGACAGGTGATTGACCACGTGCAGCGTGGCGATCACCACGATGAACGCACCAAAAAACCAGTTGCCGACGTAGATGTGCCTGGTCTTGCGTTGCACCACGGTGGTGAAGAACACGATGGCGTAAGCGACCCAGACCACCGTCATGCACACCGCGCCGGAGAATTCGATCTCGGCGTATTCCTTGGTGGTGGTGTAGCCCAGCGGCAAGGTAATCAGCATCACCACGATCACCGACTGCCAGCCCCAGAAGGTGAACGCAGCGAGCTTGTCGGAGTACAGCCGAACCTGGCAGGTGCGTTGCACCGCGTAGTAACTGGCGGCGAATTGCGCGCTGCCGGCAAAGCCGAAAATCACCAGGCTGGTGTGCAGCGGGCGCAAGCGGCCGAAGGTGGTCCACGGCAGGTCGAGGTTCATCTCGGGCCACACCAGTTGCGAGGCGATCCATACCCCCATCGCCATCCCGACGACACCCCAGACGATGGTTGCCACGACGAATTGGCGAACGACCTTGTAGTTATAGGCCTGTCCGATTGTTGCTGTGCTCATGGTCAGTTCTTCCACGGTTGCAAAGTCTTGCCAGGCCATCCGGTCTGGCATGCCATGAACTGTAGAAACCCTGTTGCAAACAAAACAGACTCAGAAAAACCGAGTTTGTACGGATCAGATGCGACGCGAGCCTGCGGACATAGGCCGTGCTCTGATACGGTTTTTTGGTGTTTAGCTGAATCTGTAACGCGCTGCGCCGTAGGTGCATAGTCGCCACCTCAAGAACGAGCCGCAGAGCCTGATGCCGACCAATTAAGGCGCAGACCTTGTGGGAGCGAGCCTGCTCGCGATAGCGGACTGACAAGCAGCACATGTGTTGAATGTGCAACCGTCATCGCGAGCAGGCTCGCTCCCACATGGATTGCGGCATTCAAATCCCTGACTGACCGGCATTAGCCGCAGAGCCCGATAATCCTGATGAGGTGGCAGCCACATGTATCAATACGACGACTATGACCGGGCCCTGGTGTTCGAGCGTGTTGCGCAGTTTCGCGATCAGGTCGAACGTTTCATGGCAGGCGATTTGAGCGAAGAAGAATTCCTGCCCCTGCGTCTGCAGAACGGCCTGTACATGCAAAAGCACGCCTACATGCTGCGCGTGGCGATTCCTTACGGCACGCTGAGCGCGAAGCAAATGCGCATTCTGGCGAGCATCGCGCGGGATTACGATCGTGGCTACGGCCATTTCACCACCCGGCAAAACATGCAGTTCAACTGGATCGAACTGGCTCAGGTGCCGGACATCCTCGAACGCCTGGCCCAAGTGGAAATGCACGCGATCCAGACCTCCGGCAACTGCGTGCGCAATATCACCACCGAAGCCTTCGCCGGTGTCGCGGCGGACGAACTGATGGACCCGCGCCCGCTGGCTGAGATCCTGCGGCAATGGTCGACCATCAACCCGGAATTCCTGTTCCTGCCGCGCAAGTTCAAGATCGCCATCTGCTCGGCGAAGCAGGACCGCGCGGCGATCATGATGCATGACATCGGCCTCTATCTTTATCGCGATGACCGCGGGCAAATGCTCTTGCGGGTGATTGTTGGCGGCGGGTTGGGGCGCACGCCGATCCTCGGTTTGCAGATTCGCGAAGGCTTGCCGTGGCAGCACCTGCTGTCCTATGTCGAGGCAGTGTTACGGGTCTATAACCGTTACGGACGGCGCGATAACAAGTACAAGGCGCGGATCAAGATTCTGGTCAAGGCTTTGGGTATCGAGGCGTTCGCCAGGGAAGTGGAGGAGGAGTGGGTGTACCTCAAGGACGGTCCGGCGCAGTTGACCGACGTCGAATATGAGCGTGTCGCCAGTGCCTTCGTGCCGCCCGATTACCGTCCACTGGCCGGCACTGATCTGGACTTCGGTACACGCCTGGCCGAGAAACCGGCATTCGCCCGTTGGGTGGCGCGCAATGTTCAACCGCACAAGGTGGCGGGTTACGCCAGCGTGGTGCTGTCGACCAAGCCGGGCATCACCGCGCCGCCGGGGGATGTCACCGCCGAGCAAATGGAAGCGGTGGCCCAGTGGTCCGAGCAGTTTGGTTTCGGCGAAATCCGCATCGCCCATGAACAGAACATCGTCCTGCCGGATGTGCCCAAGGCTGACCTTTATCTACTGTGGTGCCTGGCCTGCGAGCAAGGCCTGGGCTGCGCCAACATCGGCTTGCTAACCGACATCATCGCCTGCCCCGGCGGTGACTTTTGCGCGTTGGCCAACGCCAAATCAATCTCCATAGCACAAGCGATTCAGGCGCGTTTCGAGGATCTGGATTACCTGCATGACCTGGGCGACATCAGCCTGAACATCTCCGGTTGCATGAACGCCTGCGGCCACCACCACATCGGCAACATCGGCATTCTTGGCGTCGATAAGAACGGCAGCGAGTGGTACCAGATCACCCTCGGCGGTGCCCAGGGCAAGAACAGCGCGTTGGGCAAAGTCATCGGCCCGTCCTTCAGCGCTGCCGAAGTGCCCGATGTCATTGAACGGATCATTGCCACGTTCGTTCGCTACCGGGAAAGCGAGGAGCTGTTCGTCGATACCTTTGCGCGCATCGGTCTGGAGCCGTTCAAGGAGCGGGTATACCCGAAAATGCTGGAGGTGTCGGCATGAACAATCTGCTGCGTTTGCAAGACCGCGGCGCCGAGTGGGTGCGCGATGATCCGTGGCAGCTGATTCGTGAAACAACGGAGGAATTGCCGGCCGGGCCGCTGATACTGCCGTTACCCCAGTGGCTGACCCTGAATGCCGACAGGACATCAGCGCTCGAAGGCGTCTGGCTGGGTCCCAGCGACGAAGTGACAAACCTGGCCCCATGGTTTCCCGACCTGCCGTTGATTGCCCTGGACTTCCCGAGTTTTCGCGACGGACGTGCCTACAGCCAGGCCTATCTGCTGCGTACGCGTTTCGGTTGGCAAGGCGAATTGCGCGCGATTGGCGATGTACTGCGCGATCAACTCAGCCACATGCGCCAATGCGGTTTCGACAGCTTTGCCGTGCGCGAAGACAAATCCGCCGAAGATGCGCTGAAGGGATTGGCCGGGATGAGTGTGCTTTATGGGCGCTCGGTGATTGAGCCGCGGCCGTTGTTCAGACGGCGCTGAAGCCTGTGGCGAGGGGGCCTGTCCCAATGCTAGTAAATTAAGAGTTTTGAGCGACGAAAATCCTGTGGGCGCGTGGCTTGCCCGCGAAGAGCCCTTCGAATATCAACGATATGCTGCGGCAATAGATGAATATTGTGTTTTTTGAAAACAAAGTGCCGGGCATTGGCTATACCTGTAATTCCTCTATGCAATATTGTTGCCCGGCCTTCTGACAGGAGTTACAGCATGAAGCTTGCGTTAATGATGAGCACACTGTGCATCGCCTCTATCGGGATGGTGGGGTGCTCCAGTAAAGTCGTTGAGCCAGACCAGTATTCCGGTTTTCTCAAGGACTACAGTCAGCTGAAGGAAGCCAAGTCGCCATCGGGCGCCGTGGTGATGCGCTGGATGGACCCCAAGCTCGATGTCAAAAAATTCACCAGTGTCTACATCGAGCCGACTCAGCTCTATCCCAAACCGCAACCGACGGTGAAAATCCCGCAGACCACACTGAACGGCATCACCAGTTACTACGATCAAGCACTTAAACGCGAAATAGGCAAATCCCTGCCACTGGCCAACGGCCCCGGCCCCGGCGTGATGGTGGTGCGTGCGGCGATCACCTCTGTCACCAGCAAGACCGAAGGCCTTCAGCCTTATGAAGTGATCCCGATCGCCCTGGTGGCAGCGGCAGTCAGTACAGCCAGCGGCATTCGCGACCAGGAAACCAATCTGGCCACCGAAGCGGTGTTTCTCGATGGCGGCAACAACAAAGTCGTGGCCCAGGTGGTGCGCAAGGGCATCGGCAAACCGCTGGAAAACTCAGATCAGGTGATGAAGGCCGGTGACGTGAAAAACGTGATCGATGGCTGGGCGTCGGATATGCATCAGTCGTATCTGAAGCTCAAGTCCAAGTAATGCGGCGGGGCTGAGGGCCTATATCGCGAGCAGGCTCGCTCCCACATTGATTCTGTTTCGATCACAGATTTTGTGAACACCAGAGATCAAATGTGGGAGCGGGCTTGCTCGCGAAAGCGGTCTCCCGGTACTACTAATTTCCCCTTGAGACCCCGATATCCCCGCCTACGGTGCATCAGGTGTGATTCAGTTCTTCTTCGCCTGCGTACGCACTCGCTCTTCCTGCTCGCGCAATTGCGGTGTGAACTCGGCACCGAAGTCTTCGGCCTCGTACACCTGGCGAATCTCGATCTCGGCCTCTGTCCCCGGCATCGGGTTGGGGCAGCGCTTGACCCACTCGATCGCTTCCTCTTTCGACTTCACCTGCCACAACCAATAGCCGGCGATCAGCTCTTTGGTGGCGGCGAACGGGCCGTCGATCACCGTGCGCTGGTCACCCGAAAAACGTACGCGGGCGCCTTTGCTGCTGGGCTGCAGGCCGTCGCAATCGATGAGGATGCCGGCCTTGACCAGTTCCTCGTTGAAATTGCCCATTGCAGTCATCAGTTCTTCGCTGGGCATCACACCGGCCTCGGAATCCGGGCTGGCTTTCACAATGATCATGAATCGCATGGTCTTGTCTCCGCTGGATTTGAGTGACTCACTGTCTAGTCGAATGGCCATGGGCTAAATCGACAATGCGGCCAAAGGAAAATCGCTACAAACCTTTTGCCCCTATCTCTGTAGGAGCGAGGCTTGCCCGCTCCCACAGGGTGGTGCAGTGTTAGTAAGTTTTGTTGAAACACCTGTATCCATTTTTGTGCGACGACATATCACAATTTGTATCTGGGCATAGGTCGTCAGGCGATTTCGTGGTTAACTTCGGCCTCGTCAAAATTCTCTACATCAACGTTCAGAAGGACTCCGTTCATGGCTCAAGTCACTCTTAAAGGCAACCCGGTTCAAGTCAACGGCCAATTGCCACAAGCCGGTTCCCAGGCGCCAGCCTTTTCCCTGGTTGCCGGCAATCTGTCCGACGTGACCCTGGCGAGCTTCGCCGGCAAGCGCAAAGTGTTGAACATCTTCCCAAGCATCGACACCCCGACCTGCGCCACCTCCGTGCGCAAGTTCAATGCCCAGGCCAATGATGTCGCCAACACCGTGGTGCTGTGCATCTCCGCTGACCTGCCGTTCGCCCAGGCTCGTTTCTGCGGCGCTGAAGGCCTGGAAAACGTGCAGAACCTGTCGACCCTGCGCGGTGCCGAGTTCATCGAGAACTACGGCGTGGCGATTGCCGATGGCCCACTCAAAGGCCTGACCGCCCGTGCCGTCGTGGTTCTGGACGAAAACGACAAGGTTCTGCACAGCGAACTGGTTAGCGAAATCGGTCAAGAACCAAACTACGAAGCGGCACTCGCTGTTTTGAAATAAGCGCGGTTTTACAATTGTTAACGGCCTGGCCCTGTCCAGGCCGTTTTCATTTGTGCTTCAGTGTCTTAGCCAAACCTCCTGTTACGTAAGCCAAAGGTAAATTGCCGGTAAAGGCGCTTTGCTTAATACCCGCCAGTGCTTATCGTTCAGCCTCCCGTAGAAAGAAGCTCACGCGCCCAATGGTTGATCATTCCATGCAATCCTCCGCTTCCCGCAATCCTCGTCGCTGGCTGTTCGGCCTGCTTGTCCTGTTGGTCATCGCTGGCCTGTGCTGGAAGTTCTGGCCCGCAGGCAGCAGCCCGAAGGAGGGCGCAGGGCAGAAAGCCGTTGCCGGGCATACAGGCCGGTCGGGGGGAATGCGTCCGGGGTTTGGTGGGGCGAGCGGGCCGGTTCCGGTGCGCGTGGCGCCGGCGGTCAAAGGCGATTTCCCGTTGTATTACAAGGCGCTGGGCACCGTGACCGCGCTGAACACCATCAATGTGCGCAGCCGCGTCGGTGGCGAACTGGTCAAGGTTTATTTCGAAGAAGGGCAAATGGTCAAGGCGGGCGACCTGCTGGCCGAGATCGACCCGCGTCCTTACCAGAACGCCTTGCTCCAGGCCGAAGGCACCTTGCTGCAGAATCAGGCACAACTGAAAAACGCCCAAGTCGATGTCGAGCGCTATCGCGGCCTGTACCGCGAAGACAGTATCGCCAAGCAAACCCTGGACACCGCCGAAGCATTGGTCGGCCAGTACCTGGGCACGGTCAAGACCAATCAGGCGGCGGTCAACGACGCCAAGCTCAACCTGGAATTCACCAAGATTCGCGCCCCGATCGCCGGGCGCGTAGGCCTGCGTCAGCTGGATGTCGGCAACCTTGTGGCGGCCAACGACACCACGGCGCTGGTGATCATCACCCAGACCCAACCGATCAGCGTGGCGTTCACCTTGCCGGAAAACAGCCTGGACACCGTGCTGGCCCGCTATCGCACCGGCGCCAAACTGCCCGCCGAAGCCTGGGACCGTGGTGACACCAAATTGCAGGCCACTGGCGTGTTGCAGAGCCTGGATAACCAGATCGACGTCACCACCGGCACCCTGAAATTCAAGGCCCGTTACGAGAACCGCGATCAAGCGCTGTTCCCCAATCAATTCGTCAACGTCCACTTGCTGGCCGACACCCTCAAGGGTGTGGTGCTTGCGCCCTCGGCGGCGATCCAGTTCGGCACCAACGGTACGTTCGTCTATGCCATGGACGGCGACAAGAAGGTCACCATCCGCCAGTTGAAAGTCGGCGCCAGTGACGGTGACAACACGGTGATCACCGAAGGCCTGGCCGCTGGTGATCGGGTGGTGCTGGAAGGCACCGACCGCCTGAAAGAAGGCAGCGAAGTGGAGGTCGTCAACGACAGCAAGGATGTGCCGACCACCCCGACCGAACACCTGCAAGGCAAGTCGGCCGCCACTGCACCTGACGCGACGGCCACCGACAAGGCGAAAAAGGGCGGCGCATGAACATCTCGCGGCTGTTCATCCTTCGCCCGGTCGCCACGACCCTGAGCATGCTGGCGATTATTCTGGCCGGCGTGATCGCTTATCGGCTGCTGCCAGTGTCGGCATTGCCCCAGGTCGACTACCCGACCATTCGCGTCATGACGCTCTATCCCGGCGCCAGCCCGGATGTCATGACCAGCGCCGTGACTGCACCACTGGAGCGTCAGTTCGGGCAGATGCCCGGCCTGACCCAGATGGCCTCGACCAGTTCCGGCGGCGCTTCGGTGCTGACCCTGCGGTTCAGCCTCGACATCAACATGGACGTTGCCGAGCAGCAAGTGCAGGCCGCGATCAACGCTGCGACCAATTTGCTGCCCAAGGACTTGCCGGCACCGCCGGTGTACAACAAGGTCAACCCGGCGGACACCCCGGTGCTGACCCTCGCCATCACCTCCAAAACCATGCTGTTGCCCAAGCTCAATGATTTGGTCGACACCCGCATGGCGCAAAAAATCGCCCAGATCAGCGGCGTCGGCATGGTCAGCATTGCCGGCGGCCAGCGTCAGGCAGTGCGGATCAAGGTCAACCCAGAGGCCTTGGCGGCCAATGGCCTGAACCTGTCGGACGTGCGCACTCTGATCGGCGCCTCCAACGTCAATCAGCCCAAGGGCAACTTCGACGGGCCGACTCGGGTGTCGATGCTCGACGCCAACGATCAGCTGACCTCACCGAAGGATTACGCCAACCTGATTCTGGCCTACAGCAACGGCGCGCCGTTGCGGCTCAAAGACGTGGCGGAGATCGTCGACGGCGCCGAGAACGAACGTCTGGCGGCGTGGGCCAATGAAAACCAGGCGGTATTGCTGAACATCCAGCGCCAGCCCGGCGCCAACGTCATCGAAGTAGTCGATCGGATCAAGGCCTTGCTGCCAAGCATCACCGACAACCTGCCGGCCGGTCTCGACGTTACAGTGCTCACCGACCGCACCCAGACCATCCGCGCCTCGGTCACCGACGTGCAACACGAACTGCTGATCGCCATCGCGCTGGTGGTGATGGTCACGTTCCTGTTCTTGCGGCGGGCCAGCGCCACGATCATTCCGTCGGTGGCCGTGCCACTGTCGTTGATCGGCACCTTCGGCGTGATGTACCTCGCAGGCTTTTCGGTCAACAACCTGACCCTGATGGCGCTGACCATCGCCACCGGTTTCGTGGTGGACGATGCGATCGTCATGCTGGAGAACATTTCCCGATTTATCGAAGAGGGCGACAGCCCGCTGCAAGCGGCGCTCAAGGGCGCCAAGCAGATTGGTTTCACCCTGATTTCCCTGACGCTGTCGCTGATCGCGGTGTTGATTCCGCTGTTGTTCATGGCGGACGTGGTGGGGCGCTTGTTCCGCGAGTTTGCGATCACCCTGGCGGTGGCGATCCTGATTTCCCTTGTCGTCTCCCTGACCCTGACGCCAATGATGTGCGCGCGGCTGCTCAAGCGTGAGCCCAAGGAAGCAGAGCAGGGCCGTTTCTATCGCTCCAGTGGCGCCGCAATTGATTGGATGATCGCGGCTTACGGGTGCAAGTTAAAGTGGGTTCTCAAGCACCAGCCGCTGACCCTGATGGTGGCCATCGGCACGCTGGCATTGACCGTGTTCCTGTACATGGTGGTGCCCAAGGGCTTCTTCCCGGTGCAGGACACCGGGGTGATCCAGGGTATTTCCGAGGCGCCACAGTCGATTTCCTTCGCGGCGATGAGCGAGCGGCAGCAGGAACTGGCCAAGGTGATCCTCGCCGATCCGGCCGTGGAGAGCCTGTCGTCCTACATCGGAGTCGACGGTGACAACTCGACGCTGAACAGCGGTCGGCTGCTGATCAACCTCAAATCCCACAGCAATCGCGACCTGAGCGCCACCGAAGTGATTGCGCGTCTGCAACCGGAATTGGACAAGCTGATCGGCATTCGCCTGTTCATGCAGCCAGTGCAGGACCTGACCATCGAAGATCGGGTCAGCCGCACGCAGTACCAGTTCAGCATGTCGTCGCCGGATTCCGAGTTGCTCAGCCTGTGGAGCGGGCGTCTGGTGGAAGCCCTGGCGCAACGACCGGAATTGACCGACGTCGCCAGTGATTTGCAGGACAAGGGCTTGCAGGTGTATCTGGTGATCGACCGTGATGCGGCGTCGCGGGTCGGTGTATCGGTGTCGAACATCACCGACGCGCTGTACGACGCCTTCGGTCAGCGGCAGATTTCCACCATTTACACCCAGGCCAGCCAATACCGCGTGGTGCTGCAGTCGCAGTCCGGCGAGAAGATCGGCCCGGATGCGCTGAACCAGATTCACGTCAAGACCACCGATGGCGGCCAGGTGCGCCTGTCCAGCCTGGCGCATGTCGAGGAACGTCAGGCGCAACTGGCGATCACCCACATTGGCCAGTTCCCGGCGGTGATGATGTCCTTCAACCTGGCGCCCGGCGTGGCGTTGGGGCATGCGGTGCAGATCATCGATCAGGTGCAGAAAGACATCGGCATGCCGATTGGCGTGCAGACCCAGTTCCAGGGCGCGGCCGAAGCGTTCCAGGCGTCGCTGTCGAGCACCTTGCTGCTGATTCTGGCGGCGGTGGTGACCATGTACATCGTGCTCGGCGTGCTCTACGAGAGTTACATTCACCCGATCACCATTCTCTCGACCTTGCCCTCGGCGGCGGTCGGCGCCTTGCTGGCGTTGCTGTTGAGCGGCAATGACCTGGGGATGATCGCGATCATCGGCATCATCCTGCTGATCGGTATCGTGAAAAAGAACGCGATCATGATGATCGACTTCGCCCTCGAGGCTGAACGCAATCAGGGCATGGACCCGCAAACCGCGATCTATCAGGCAGCGCTGCTGCGTTTCCGGCCAATTCTGATGACCACCCTGGCGGCGTTGTTCGGCGCGGTGCCGTTGATGCTGGCCACCGGTTCCGGGGCGGAGCTGCGCCAGCCTTTGGGTCTGGTGATGGTCGGTGGCTTGCTGGTGAGTCAGGTGCTGACGTTGTTTACCACGCCTGTTATCTACTTGTACTTCGATCGGTTGGGACGCCGTTTCGGCAAGTCCGACGTCCAAGAGGCGGCGGTATGATGGCTCGCAAAGACAAATCTGCCCCTGCAAGGCGCACCCCTTGTGGGAGCGAGCCTGCTCGCGATAGCGGTGGGGCAGTAAGCATCGATATTGAATGTGCAGGCCTCATCGCGAGCAGGCTCGCTCCCACAGGGGTGGATGTCGGGAGCTGGCGTCGATGAACCTGTCCGGTCCTTTCATCAAGCGCCCGGTCGCAACGATGTTGTTGAGCCTGGCGATCATATTGCTGGGCGGCGTGAGCTTCGGCCTGTTGCCGGTATCGCCGCTGCCGCAGATGGACTTCCCGGTGATCGTGGTTCAGGCCAGTTTGCCCGGTGCGAGCCCTGAGGTCATGGCCTCGACCGTGGCCACACCGCTTGAGCGTTCCTTCGGCGCCATCGCCGGGGTCAACACCATGAGCAGCCGTTCCAGCCAAGGCTCGACGCGGGTGATTCTGCAGTTCGACCTGGACCGCGACATCAACGGCGCGGCGCGGGAAGTGCAGGCGGCGATCAATGCCTCGCGCAATTTGCTGCCGAGCGGCATGCGCAGCATGCCCACCTACAAGAAGGTCAACCCCTCCCAGGCGCCGATCATGGTGTTGTCGCTGACCTCGGATGTGCTGGAAAAAGGCCAGCTCTATGATTTGGCCTCGACCATTTTGTCCCAGAGCCTGTCGCAGGTGCAGGGCGTGGGTGAAGTGCAGATCGGTGGCAGTTCGTTGCCGGCGGTGCGCATCGAACTCGAACCCCAGGCGCTCAACCAGTACGGCGTGGCCCTGGATGACGTGCGCAACACCATCGCCAACGCCAACGTGCGCCGGCCCAAGGGCTCGGTCGAAGACAGCCAGCGGCTGTGGCAGGTTCAGGCCAACGATCAACTGGAAAAGGCCAAGGACTACGAGTCGCTGATCATTCACTACGCGGACGGCGCGGCCCTGCGCCTGAAGGATGTGGCCAAGGTCAGTGACGGCGTCGAGGACCGCTACAACAGCGGCTTCTTCAACGACGACGCGGCGGTGTTGCTGGTGATCAACCGCCAGGCCGGCGCCAACATCATCGAGACGGTCAACGAGATCAAGGCGCAGTTGCCGGCGTTGCAGGCCGTGTTGCCGGCCAGCGTCAAGCTGAACCTGGCGATGGACCGTTCGCCGGTGATCAAGGCCACCCTGCATGAAGCGGAAATGACCCTGCTGATTGCCGTGGCGCTGGTGATTCTGGTGGTGTTCCTGTTCCTCGGTAATTTCCGCGCCTCGCTGATTCCGACCCTGGCGGTGCCGGTGTCGCTGGTGGGCACGTTTGCGGTGATGTACCTCTACGGGTTCTCTCTGAACAACCTGTCGCTGATGGCACTGATCCTGGCTACCGGGCTGGTGGTGGACGATGCCATCGTGGTGCTGGAGAACATTTCCCGGCACATCGACAAGGGCGTGCCACCGATGAAGGCCGCGTATCTTGGGGCCCAGGAAGTCGGCTTCACGCTGCTGTCGATGAACGTCTCGCTGGTGGCGGTGTTCCTGTCGATCCTGTTCATGGGCGGGATCATCGAAAGCCTGTTCCGCGAGTTTTCTATCACCCTGGCGGCCGCGATCGTAGTGTCGTTGCTGGTGTCGCTGACGCTGACGCCGATGCTCTGTGCGCGCTGGCTCAAGCCGCATACACCGGGGCAGGAAAACCGTTTGCAACGCTGGAGCCAGCGAACCAACGAGTGGATGGTCGGCAAATACGCCACCAGCCTCGACTGGGTGTTGCGTCACCGTCGGCTGACCTTGCTCAGTCTGTTCGTGACGATTGGCGTGAATATCGCGTTGTATGTTGTTGTTCCTAAAACATTTTTACCCCAGCAGGACACCGGTCAATTGATCGGTTTCGTGCGCGGCGACGATGGCCTGTCATTCAGCGTGATGCAGCCGAAGATGGAAATCTTCCGCCGCGCCGTGCTCAAGGACGAGGCGGTGCAAAGCGTCGCCGGGTTCATCGGTGGCAACAACGGCACCAACAACGCCTTCATGCTGGTGCGACTGAAGCCGATCAAGGAACGCAACGTGTCCGCGCAGAAAGTCATCGAACGCCTGCGCAAGGAAATGCCCAAGGTGCCCGGTGCGCAATTGATGCTGATGGCCGATCAGGACCTGCAATTTGGCGGCGGCCGCGAGCAGACCACTTCGCAATATTCCTACATCCTGCAAAGCGGCGATCTTGGCGCATTGCGTGAGTGGTATCCGAAAGTCGTCACCGCCCTCAAGGCGCTGCCGGAACTGACGGCGATTGATGCGCGTGAAGGCCGTGGCGCCCAGCAAGTGACCCTGATTGTCGATCGTGATCAGGCCAAGCGTCTGGGCGTGGACATGGACATGGTCACGGCGGTGCTGAACAACGCCTACAGCCAGCGGCAGATTTCGACGATCTACGACAGCCTCAACCAGTATCAGGTGGTGATGGAGGTCAACCCGAAATACGCGCAGGACCCGGTCACGCTCAAGCAAGTGCAGGTGATCACCGCCGACGGTGCGCGGATTCCGCTGTCGACCATTGCCCATTACGAAAACAGCCTGGAAGACGACCGGGTCAGCCACGAAGGCCAGTTCGCGTCGGAGAGCATCGCTTTCGACATGGCCGAAGGCGTGACGGTGGAGCAGGGCTCGGCGGCCATCGAGCGGGCGATTGCCAAGGTCGGTCTGCCGGAAGACGTGATCGCGAAAATGGCCGGTACCGCCGATGCGTTTGCCGCCACCCAGAAGAGCCAGCCGTGGATGATTCTCGGCGCGCTGGTGGCGGTGTATCTGGTGCTGGGCGTGCTGTATGAAAGCTACATCCATCCGCTGACCATTCTCTCGACCTTGCCGTCCGCCGGTGTCGGAGCGTTGTTGTCGATCTACGTGCTGGGCGGCGAGTTCAGCCTGATCTCCTTGCTCGGGCTGTTCCTGCTGATCGGCGTGGTGAAGAAAAACGCGATTCTGATGATCGACCTGGCGCTGCAACTGGAACGGCACCAGGGCCTGGCGCCGCTGGAGTCGATCCGCAGCGCCTGTCTGCAACGGCTGCGGCCGATTTTGATGACCACCCTGGCGGCGATCCTTGGCGCCTTGCCGTTGTTGCTGAGCCGGGCCGAAGGGGCGGAAATGCGTCAGCCGCTGGGCCTGACCATCATCGGCGGGCTGGTCTTCAGCCAAGTGCTGACCCTTTACACCACCCCGGTGGTTTACCTCTATCTCGACAAACTGCGCCATCGCTTCAACCACTGGCGTGGGGTGCGTACCGATGCTGCTCTGGAAACTCCGCTATGACTGACCGTTCGCTTATCAACCTGACTGCACCGCTGATCACGGCCCGAGGCTCGCGCTTGCTGAGCCTGTCGCTGTGCGTGGCGATGCTCAGCGCCTGCGCTATCGGCCCGGATTACCAGCGCCCGCAAGCCGCCGCGCCGGCACAGTACAAGGAAGCGGCTGGCTGGCGTCAGGCCAATCCCAGCGATTCTCTGGCGCGCGGTGCCTGGTGGGAGCTGTATGGCGATCAGCAGCTCAATGGCTTGATCGAAAAACTCAACAGCGCCAACCAGACTGTCGCCCAGTCCGAAGCCCAGTACCGCCAGGCCCAGGCCTTGGTGCGCAGCGCCCGGGGTGCGTTTTTCCCGACGGTGGACCTGACAGTCGGGAAAACCCGTTCCAGCCAGGGCACCGGTAGCAGCAGTTCGAGCCTGAGCAGTTCCTCCAGCGGTATTCGCGACACTTACACGGCGCAGGCCGGGGTCAGTTGGGAAGCGGACGTCTGGGGCAAATTGCGCCGAGGCCTGGAAGCCGACACCGCCAACGCCGAGGCGAGTTTTGCCGACCTGGCGGCGATGCGCCTGAGCCAGCAATCGGAGCTGGTGCAGAACTACCTGCAACTGCGGGTGATCGACGAACAGAAACGCCTGCTGGAAGCGACGGTCGAGGCCTATCAGCGCTCGCTGACCATGACCGAAAACCAGTACCGCGCCGGTGTCTCCGGCAAGGACGCAGTGGCCCAGGCCACCACGCAGCTCAAAAGCACCCAGGCAGAGATGGTCGACCTGATCTGGCAGCGCGCGCAGTTCGAGAACGCCATCGCCGTACTGATTGGTCTGCCGCCGGCCGAGTTCAGCCTGGCTGAAACCCAAGACATCCCGGCATTGCCGCAGGTGCCGCTGAGCCTGCCGTCGCAGTTGCTGGAACGCCGCCCGGATATCGCCTCCGCCGAACGCTCGGTGATGGCCGCCAACGCCAATATCGGCGTGGCCAAAGCCGCTTACTACCCAGACCTGACCCTGAGCCTGAACGGCGGTTATAGCAGCAGCACCACTAATAACTGGATCAGCGTGCCGAACCGCTTCTGGTCGGTCGGGCCGCAACTGGCCATGACCCTGTTCGACGGTGGGCAGCGTTCGGCGGAAGTCGATCGCAGCGAAGCGGCCTATGACGAGACCGTCGCCAAGTACCGCCAGACCGTGCTCGATGGCTTCCGTGAAGTGGAAAACTATCTGGTGCAGCTCAAGGTGCTGGAAGACGAAGCCAAGGTGCGCCAGGAAGCCCTGGATGCGGCGCGTGAGTCTCTGCGGTTGACCCAGAATCAGTACAAGGCAGGGGTGATTGCTTATCTGGATGTGGTGGTGGTTCAGGCCACGGCGTTGAGCAACGAGCGCAACGTGCTGAGCTTGCTGCAGAGCCGCTTGATCGCCAGCGTGCAATTGATTGCCGCACTGGGCGGCGGATGGGACGGGCAGCTTCAGGTGAGCGACAAGCAATAACGCAACATCGTGGCGAGGGGCTTGCCTGTGGCGAGGGAGCTTGCTCCCGCTGGACGGCGAAGCCGTCCCATAGGTGTTGACGCATACGTTCAGACAAAACGCGTCAACCGGCTTGCGACTGCTGCGCAGCCGAGCGGGAGCAAGCTCCCTCGCCACAGATGATTATTGCCTTCACTGCCCTGTGCCGCGACCACCCAAACGTTTCATCGTCTTGATGGCCCTTTGATTACTTTGTGAGTGCGTTCGTCCGCGGAATCAGTACAATCGCCGACTTTGCTCCCCGTTAATGAACGCAGCACGGCGGGGGCGGTCACGAGAAGTCCCATGCTCATCGGTAGTTATTCCTTTACCCTGGTTTTCATATCGCTCTGTGTGGCGATACTTGCCTCTTATACCGCGCTCGACCTCACCGGTCGCATCACCACGGCCAAGGGCCGGGCGGCGCATCTGTGGACGGCGGGTGGCGCTTTTGCGATGGGGATCGGCGTGTGGTCGATGCATTTCATCGGCATGCTCGCGTTCACATTGCCGATCGATCTGGGCTACGACGTTACCCTTACGGCGCTGTCCCTATTGATTGCAGTCCTGTCCTGCGGCTTTGCCCTGTGGCTGGTCAGCCAGACACAACTACCGGCCTGGCAACTGGCGTTCGGCGCCTTGGTCATGGGCGCAGGCATCAGTGCGATGCATTACACCGGCATGGCCGCCATGCGCATGCAGCCGGGCATTGATTACGACCCTGCACTGTTTAGCGCGTCGCTGCTGATTGCCGTTGGCGCATCGGGCGCGGCGTTATGGATCGCGTTTCGCCTGCGCCAGCACGCACCGTATGTTCGTCTGATTCGCGGCGGTGCAGCGGTGATCATGGGCATCGCCATCGTCGGCATGCACTACACCGGCATGGCCGCGGCGCGCTTTGCCGACGGCAGTTTCTGTGGCGCGGCGGTCGATGGCCTGAACGGCAAGGGCCTGGATAATCTTGTTCTGATCACCACCCTGGCAGTGTTGAGCATTGCCTTGCTCACCTCGATCCTCGATGCCCGTCTGGAGGCTCGCACTGCGCAGCTCGCCCAATCACTGACCGAGGCCAATCGCGAACTCACCCAACTGGCGTTGCACGACACCCTGACCGGGCTGCCGAACCGAGTGTTGCTGGCCGATCGCATCGATCAGGCGATGTCGAGGGTGCAGGAGCAGGGCGGCTGTTTTGCGTTGATGTTCATTGATCTGGACGGCTTCAAACCGGTCAACGATGCCTTCGGACACCACATGGGCGACCAGTTGCTGCGTGAGGTCAGCCTGCGCCTGCGCGAGGATTTGCGCAGCCAGGACACCTTGGCGCGGATCGGCGGCGATGAGTTTGTGCTGCTGGTGCAACTCACCGAGCCGAATGACGCGCTGAACCTGGCGGCGCGACAGGTGGGGCTGATCGGGCGCTCGTTCCGGGTCGCGGAACATGACTTGCAGATTTCCGCCAGCGTCGGCATCGCGCTCTATCCGGGCAACGGTCACACCGCCGAGGAATTGCTGATGAACGCCGACGCCGCGATGTACCACGCCAAGGGCGCCGGGAAAAACGGCCACCGCTTCTTCGACACCTCGATGAACAGCAACGCGCGCAAACAGCTGCAATTGCTGCAAGACCTGCGCAATGCCGTCGATCAGCAGCAGTTCAGTCTCTATTACCAACCCAAGTTCGACGCCGGCAATGGCCGAGCAGTGGGCGCCGAGGCGTTGCTGCGCTGGATGCACCCCAGCGAGGGCATGCTGCAGCCGGACAGCTTCATCGATCTTGCGGAAAAGACCGGGCTGATCATCCCGATAGGCGAGTGGGTGCTCGACGAAGCCTGTCGTCAGATGCGCGAGTGGTACGTGCTTGGTTACACCGACTGGCGCATTGCGGTGAACCTCTCGGCCTTGCAGTTCTGCCACGCCGGGTTGGTTCAGAGCGTCGCCAAGGCCCTGGCCACTCACCATTTGCCGGCCAACAGCCTGACCCTGGAAATCACCGAAACCACCGCCATGAGCGACGCCGATGCGAGCATGACGGTGCTGCAGGAACTCTCGGAAATGGGCGTTGACCTGTCCATCGATGACTTTGGCACCGGCTATTCGAGCTTGATGTACCTCAAGCGCCTGCCGGCCAATGAATTGAAGATCGACCGGGGTTTCGTCCGCGATCTGGAACACGACAGCGACGATGCGGCCATCGTCTCGGCCATCGTCGCCCTCGGCCAGGCCTTGGGTTTGCGGATCGTGGCCGAAGGGGTGGAAACCGATGTCCAGCAAGACTTCCTGACCCAATTGGGCTGCGACTCGTTGCAGGGATATCTGCTGGGGCATCCGTTGCCTGCTGATCGCTTCATGGCCGACATTCACCGTGGGGAGCAATTGGCTACTGGCTGATGGACCCCTGTGGCGAGGGAGCTTGCTCCCGCTCGGCTGCGTAGCAGTCGTAAACCAGACACCTCGATTTACCTGATGTACCGCTGCGGCCTGGATTGGGAGCGCTGCGCACTCCAGCGGGAGCAAGCTCCCTCGCCACAGGTTTGTGTCATTGGAATTGACGCAGGTTCATGCAAAACCGCGCAATGGCGGTTATTCTTGGCCCCGACTGCTTACGCTTGAAACGGGGGAAATGCCAGCATGGACAAAGTCATCGTCATCACCGGAGGCAGCCGCGGAATCGGCGCCGCCACGGCCCTGTTGGCCGCAGAACAAGGCTATCGGATCTGTATCAACTATCAGTCCGACGAACAGGCAGCGCACAGTGTGCTGGAACAAGTCCGCGCACTCGGCGCCCAGGCCATTGCCGTGCGCGCCGATGTCAGCATCGAAGATGAGGTGATCGGCCTGTTCCACCGCGTAGACACCGAACTCGGTCGGGTCACGGCGCTGGTGAATAACGCCGGCACTGTCGGGCAAAAGTCGCGGATCGACGAAATGTCCGAATTCCGTATTCTGAAAATCCTCAAGACCAACGTTCTGGCGCCGATCCTCTGCGCCAAACACGCGATCCTGCGCATGTCGCCCAAACATGGCGGGCAGGGTGGCAGCATCGTCAACGTGTCGTCGGTCGCTGCCCGCTTGGGCGCCCCCAGCGAATATGTCGACTACGCCGCGTCCAAAGGCGCGCTGGACACCTTCACCATCGGCCTGTCCAAGGAAGTGGCGGGCGAGGGGATTCGCGTCAACGCCGTGCGGCCGGGCTACATCTACACCGATTTCCATGCATTGAGCGGTGATCCGGATCGGGTCAGCAAGCTGGAGTCGGCGATCCCGATGGCTCGGGGTGGGCGGCCAGATGAAGTGGCGGAGGCGATTGTTTGGTTGTTGTCGGATAAGGCTTCGTATGCGACGGGGACTTTCGTCGACCTGGGAGGCGGGCGTTAATCCTTAAGGTTGGCGCCGTCTGTTCTGGCCTCATCGCGAGCAGGCTCGCTCCCACAGTGGATCTGTGTGAACACATCATTTGTGAACATTACCGAGCCCTGTGGGAGCGAGCCTGCTCGCGATAGCCATCTTTCAAACGACATCAAACCTTCAGAACGACCGTACGATCCTGCCCAACGTCTCCATCGCCTTCTCCGAATCCTCGGTCCAAGGGCTGCCATAATTCAGCCGAATACAATTCCTGAACCGCTGGGTCGGTGAAAAGATCGGCCCCGGCGCAATGCTGATCCCTTGCGCCAATGCCATCTGAAACAACTTCAACGAATCCATCTGCGGCGGCAGTTCCAGCCACAGGAAGTAGCCGCCGGCCGGTTGGCTGACGCGGGTCTGGGCCGGGAAGTAGCGGGCGATGGCGGCGAGCATGGCGCTTTGCTGTTCTTCCAGGGCGTAGCGCAGTTTGCGCAGGTGCCGGTCATAGCCGCCGTGTTGCAGGTAATCGGCGATGGCGGCCTGGGCGGGCATCGAAGCGCAGAGCGAGGTCATGAGCTTCAGGCGTTCGACTTTCTGCGCATACCGCCCAGCGGCGACCCAGCCGATGCGATAACCGGGGGCCAGGCTCTTGGCGAACGAGCCGCAATGCATCACCAGACCCTCAGTATCGAAAGCCTTGGCCGGTTTTGGCGCCTGTTGGCCGTAATAAAGCTCGGCGTAGACGTCGTCCTCGATCAGCGGCACCTGATGGCGGCGCAACAACTCCACCAGCTCCTGTTTCTTCGCTTCGGGCATGGTCGCGCCCATCGGGTTCTGGAAACTGGTCATGCACCAACAGGCCTTGATCGGATGCCGTTCCAGGGTTTGGGCGAGCACGCCGAGGTCGATGCCGTCTCGCGGGTGGACGGGAATTTCCACCGCTTTGAGCTTCAGGCGTTCCAGCACTTGCAGGCTGGCGTAGAACGCCGGGGCTTCGATGGCCACCAGATCGCCGGGTTCGGTGACTGCTTGCAGGCACAGGTTCAGCGCTTCGAGGGCGCCGCTGGTGATCAGCAATTCTTCCATGGGCAACATCAGCCCGCCGACCATGTAGCGCAGGGCGATTTGGCGACGCAGTTGCGGGTTACCCGGCGACATGTCGGTGACGACCATGCGCGGGTCCATTTCCCGGGCGGCATTGATCAGCGAACGGGACAACCGTTGCAGCGGGAACAACGTGGGGCTGGGGAAAGCCGAGCCGAAGGGCACGGTGTTCGGGTCCTTGATCGAGTCCAGCACCGAGAACACCAGTTCACTGACGTCGACTTTGGTGGACTCGTTGACCTGGCTGCTGATCACCGGCTCCGAGAACGGGCTCGGTGCATGTACATTGACGAAGTAACCGGAACGCGGTCGGGCGCGGATCAGGCCGCGGCGTTCGAGCAGGTAATAGGCCTGGAACACCGTGGACGGGCTGACGCCGTAGGTCTGGCTGGCGTAGCGCACCGATGGCACTCGCTGGCCGGGACCGAGGACGCCGGAGCGGATCAGTTCAGCGATGTCGTCGGCGAATTTTTCGTAGCGTTTCATTTGAGTCCCGGTTTGAAGTTACTCAGTGGGTGCGCTGTTGTGGCGAGGGAGCTTGCTCCCGCTGGGTGCGAAGCGCCCCCAAAAATTTACGACTGCTACGCAGCCGAGCGGGAGCAAGCTCCCTCGCCACAGAGGACCGCATCTGACAAAGGACTGCATCTTAAAGGCTCAACGGTTCATCGGCGAAACAAACCGGCTCTTGGCCACGCTATAGATGTCCGGTTCATCACTGTCGACAACCTTGAAACTGATGGTCTGCGAGCTGCTGCTCGGGCGATCCGTGGTCATGGCCACCGACACCGGTACGTCGACGATCTCACCGGGGGCCAGGCTCAGTTCGGTCTTGCCTTGCAGCTGAAAGCCGTCACCATCGACCAGCGTCAATCGGTAGTCCTGACGTTGCTGGGTCTTGTTGATGACCTTCAGGCTGTAGATGTTTTCGATCTGGCCTTCACTGTTCTCGCGGAACAGGCCACGGTCCTTGCTCACGTCCAGCGACACCATCGGCCGCTCCACCAGCGCCAGGGCGAGGGCGCCGATCATCACCAGCAGCACCGCGCTGTAGCCGATCAAGCGCGGGCGCAACAGGTGGGTCTTGCCACCCTGCAACTCATGCTCCGAGGTGTAGCTGATCAGCCCACGGGCGTAGCCCATTTTGTCCATGATCGAATCACAGGCGTCGATGCACGCGGCGCAACCGATGCATTCCATCTGCAAGCCGTCGCGAATGTCGATGCCGGTCGGGCAGACCTGCACGCACAGTTGGCAATCGATGCAATCACCCAGCCCGACCTCGGCGGGTTTCACGTCACGTTTGCGCGGGCCACGGTTTTCGCCGCGGGCCACGTCGTAGGAAATGGTCAGGGTGTCCTTGTCGAACATCACGCTCTGGAACCGCGCATACGGGCACATGTGCATGCACACCGCTTCGCGCAGCCAACCGGCATGGATGTAAGTAGCCCCGGTAAAGAACAGCACCCAGAACAGGCTGACACCGCCGATTTGCAAGGTCAGCAGCTCCTCGGCCAGCGGACGGATCGGTGTGAAGTAGCCAACAAAGGTCAGGCCCGTGAGCAGGCTGATTGCCAGCCACAGGGTATGTTTGGCCGTGCGGCGGACCAGTTTGTTCAGGCCCCAGGGCGCAGCTTGCAGTTTGATCCGTTGGTTGCGTTCGCCTTCGGTGAGCTTCTCGCACCACATGAAGATCCAGGTCCAGGAACTCTGCGGGCAGGTGTAACCGCACCAGACCCGGCCTGCGAACACGGTGATCGCAAACAGGCCGAATGCGGCGATGATCAGCAGCGCCGAAAGCAGAATGAAATCCTGTGGCCAGAAGGTCGCGCCGAAGATGTGAAATTTGCTTTCGGAAAGGTCCCAGAGCACCGCCTGGCGGCCACCCCAGTTCAGCCACACCGTGCCGAAGAACAGCAGAAACAGAACCCCCGCGCCACTCATGCGCAGGGTGCGGAACAAGCCCGTGAAGCTGCGGGTATGGATCAGGTTGTCGCTGGATTTGGCCTTTATCTTTGGACGCAAAGGCTCGAACGTTTCAACGGTTCGGACGGGGATTCTATCGCTCATGGTCTTTCGCTCATCAGCCTCCATCAGGCCTGAGCACTATGACCAGCGATCTGTTTGCATAACAGACTCAGCTAAAGCAATAAAAAGAGGATCAGATGAGTTTCTGGCTCCTGCCTGCGACAACTTGATGCACCCGCAACGGCAGGCCGCAAACGCCTGTGCCAGGTGTTTGCGGCGTATGTTGATGCGGCTCAGTCAAATCACCGAATCACTGTCCGTGGCCTTCAAATGCCGGCGTTCATCCACTGCGCCTGCTACGGTCAATGCATCGGCTTCTGCTTCGGTGATATAGATGCGCTGGTCGTCGAGGTCGACCGCCGACATGGATTTTTCCCCGTCGGTGATGATGGTCACGTCGGAGCAAAGACGGATTTCTTCTCTGTTTTGGGTGATGAAGAAGCAGGTCTGGTTTTCGATGCGCACGGTCATGGAGGCGTCCTTTTTTCGGCGGATTCTGAAGTGTTAGGACGCGTGCGCCGATCATCGTTCTGTGCAACCGATTAATGGTGGGTGCGGTCCATCCTCTATCGGGTCATTACATCATCACAAGGACTGCGCCATGGATGCCTGGTGGCACGAGGTTTGGGTGACGCTGCAAGCGGAGTTCGCCGACATCGGCGACGCCTCGCAACTGACGCGCATTACAGTGCGATTGCTAATGGCCGCTTTGCTGGGCGGCATTCTCGGTTTCGAACGTGAGCAGAAAGGTAAGGCCGCCGGGATTCGCACCCATATGCTGGTAGCGCTGGGCGCGGCGCTGTTTGTGCTGGTGCCGCAGATGTCAGGATCCCAGGCCGACGCCATGAGCCGGGTGGTGCAGGGCGTGATCGCCGGCATCGGCTTTCTCGGGGCCGGGACTATCCTGAAAAATACTGATGGCGACGAGGGCCATGTCAAAGGCCTGACCACCGCTGCCGGTTTGTGGATGACGGCGGCCATTGGCGTTTCAGCCGGGATGGGCCGCGAGGCGACGGCGCTGCTCAGTACGTTGCTGGCGTTGGTGATTCTCGGTGTGATGCCTGTCGTGGTGCGCCAGATTGAAAAGGATCGAAACCCGTAAAACCTTCATGCGTCGGGAGCACTGTTCACGGACTCACGATTTCCGGCGGCTGGGAGCTCGGCGGCTCCTCCCGGGGCGGCGGGCTGGTGCCTGGCGGTTCCTGCTCGGGGATGGGGCCGGGTTCGGTCGGCGGAGTTGGCGGTGTTGGCGGAATCGTCGGCTCATCGATGTTCGGATCGGGTGTCTCGGCCGGGATTGGAATGCTCATCGATCGTCTCCAGTGGCAGATGGCGTGAGTCGTGCTTAAGTTGGTTGACCCGTACACAGGGAATTTGATTCCCCGAAAGACTTGGCAAATCCCTCTGAACTTTTACCGGCGCCTGCTGTTCGGAACTTAAGTGAGTTCATGTCGGGGCAGACCGCTTCGTGTGAACGACGACCAGGCACAAGAGCGTCCTTGGGGCGTTAAGGAGAGATGCTCGATGACCGCTGAAAAACCCACAGAGGCGAGCTACAACCCGCATATACCGCTGTCCCAGGCATTGTTGCTGCCGCGGATCGTGATCGAAAACACCATGCCGATCCTCGATGGCGGGCAATTCGCCGTTAAAGCCGTGATTGATCAGGACGTGGTGGTGACCAGTAAAGTGTTTGCCGACGGTCACGACAAACTGGCCGTGCGCATCCGTTGGCGTGCCGACGGCGACGAAACCTGGCAGAGCGAGGTGATGGCCGAGTTGGGCAATAACGGCTGGCAGGGCCAGTTCCGTGTCGAGAAGCAGGGCCGCTATGTGTTCTGCCTCGAAGCCTGGATCGATCAGTTCGCCAGTTTTTGTTATGAGCTGGAAAAAAAGCACGTCGCTGGCGTTTCGGTCAGCCTGGAGCTGCAGGAAGGGCGCACTCACGTCCAGCAGGCCGCCGAACGCTCCGAAGGTCAGCTCAGTGAACAACTGGCGGCGTTGCACCATGAATTGTCCGGTCTGCTCGAAACCGAGCAGGTTGCTTTGTTTCTGCACCAGCGTAGCGCGGACTTGATGGCCCAGGCCGACCATCGTCCCTCGCTGAACCTGAGCCCTGAATACCCGGTGGACGTAGAGCGAGCGCTGGCGCAGTTCGCCAGTTGGTATGAACTGTTTCCGCGCTCGATCACCGATGACCCGGCCCGCCACGGCACCTTCAACGACGTGCATTCGCGGCTGCCGATGATCCAGGACATGGGTTTCGACGTGCTGTACTTCACGCCGATCCACCCGATCGGCCGCAGCTACCGCAAAGGCCCGAACAACTCGTTGATCGCCGGCCCCGACGATCCGGGCAGCCCTTACGCCATTGGCAGCGAAGAGGGCGGGCACGAGGCGATTCACTCGGAATTGGGCACTCGCGAAGATTTTCGCCGGCTCGTTGCGGCCGCTGCCGAGCATGGGCTGGAAATTGCCCTCGACTTTGCGATTCAGTGTTCCCAGGATCACCCGTGGCTCAAACAGCACCCGGGCTGGTTCAACTGGCGGCCGGACGGCACGATCAAATACGCCGAGAACCCGCCGAAGAAATACCAGGACATCGTCAACGTCGACTTCTATGCCGTGGATGCTATTCCCAGTCTTTGGATCGAGTTGCGTGACATCGTCGTGGGTTGGGTCAAGGAGGGCGTGAAGCTGTTTCGCGTCGACAATCCTCATACCAAACCGTTGCCGTTCTGGCAGTGGATGATCGCCGATGTGCGGGCGCTGTACCCCGAGGTGATCTTCCTGGCCGAAGCCTTTACCACCCCGGCGATGATGGCGCGTTTGGGCAAGGTCGGTTACTCCCAGAGCTACACCTATTTCACCTGGCGCAACACCAAGACCGAGCTGGCGACTTACTTCACCGAACTCAACGAGTCGCCGTGGCGTGAATGCTACCGGCCGAATTTTTTCGTCAACACGCCGGACATCAACCCGGCGTTCCTGCATGAATCCGGGCGCGCGGGTTTTCTGATTCGTGCCGCGCTGGCGACCATGGGCTCCGGGCTGTGGGGCATGTATTCGGGTTTTGAACTGTGTGAAGCGGCACCGGTGCCGGGCCGGGAGGAATACCTCAATTCCGAGAAGTACGAAATCCGCCCACGGGACTTCAACGCGCCGGGCAACATCATTGCCGAAATCGCCCAGCTCAACCGCATCCGCCGGCAGAACCCGGCGTTGCACACGCACCTGGGCCTGAAGGTCTACAACGCCTGGAACGACAACATTCTGTACTTCGGCAAACGCAGCGTCGACGGCAGCAATTTCATTCTGGTGGCGGTCAGCCTCGATCCGCATCACGCCCAAGAGGCGAACTTCGAATTGCCGCTGTGGGAAATGGGCCTGCCCGACGATGCCAGCACTCAGGGCGAAGACTTGATGAACGGCCACCGCTGGACCTGGCACGGCAAGTACCAGTTCATGCGGATCGAACCGTGGCATCAGCCGTTCGGGATTTGGCGGATATCTGCCTCTTGAATACACCGCGCTCCTGTGGCGAGGGAGCTTGCTCCCGCTCGGCGGCGAAGCAGTCGCAAACCCGGTGAATGCGGTGCAACTGATGAACTGCAATGGGGTTGCTGCGCAACCCAGCGGGAGCAAGCTCCCTCGCCACAAAGAGCCGCCCTCGGCAGCAGAGTGTTTCGCCTTAGTGGCCTTATTGAATTCAACAGGAGTTACAAATGGCGAAGAAACCCAGGTCAGCCACCTTTATCAAAGACCCGCTCTGGTACAAGGATGCGGTGATCTACCAGGTTCACGTTAAGTCTTTTTTCGACTCCAACAACGACGGGATCGGCGACTTTCCCGGCCTTATCGCCAAACTCGATTACATTGCCGATCTGGGCGTCAACACCATCTGGCTGTTGCCATTCTACCCCTCGCCACGACGCGACGATGGCTATGACATCGCCGAATACCGTGGTGTGCATCCTGACTACGGCACCATGGCCGATGCCAAGCGCTTCATTGCCGAGGCTCATAAACGCGGCCTGCGGGTGATTACCGAATTGGTCATCAACCACACCTCGGACCAGCACGCCTGGTTCCAGCGCGCGCGCAAGGCCAAGCCCGGTTCGGCGGCCCGCGACTTCTACGTCTGGTCCGATGACGACCAGAAATACGATGGCACTCGCATCATCTTTCTCGACACCGAAAAGTCCAACTGGACCTGGGACCCGGTGGCCGGTCAGTACTTCTGGCACCGTTTCTATTCCCACCAGCCAGACCTGAACTTCGACAACCCGCAGGTCATGAAAGCGGTGCTGTCGGTGATGCGTTACTGGCTCGACATGGGCATCGACGGTCTGCGGCTGGACGCGATCCCGTACCTGATTGAGCGCGACGGCACCAACAATGAAAACCTGCCCGAGACCCACGACGTCCTCAAGCAGATCCGTGCCGAGATCGACGCCAATTACCCCGACCGCATGTTGCTGGCTGAAGCCAATCAGTGGCCGGAAGACACTCAGCTGTACTTTGGCAACACCGACGCCAGTGGCCAGAACGGCGACGAATGTCATATGGCCTTTCATTTCCCGCTGATGCCGCGCATGTACATGGCGCTGGCTCAGGAAGATCGCTTCCCGATCACCGATATCCTGCGCCAGACCCCGGAAATCCCCGCCAACTGCCAGTGGGCGATTTTCCTGCGCAACCACGATGAGTTGACCCTGGAAATGGTCACCGACCGGGAGCGCGATTACCTGTGGAATTACTACGCCGCCGACCGTCGGGCGCGGATCAATCTGGGGATTCGCCGGCGTCTGGCGCCGTTGATGGAACGTGATCGTCGCCGCGTGGAACTGCTTAACAGCCTGCTGCTGTCGATGCCCGGCACGCCGACCCTGTATTACGGCGATGAAATCGGCATGGGCGACAACATCTACCTCGGCGACCGCGACGGTGTGCGCACGCCGATGCAGTGGTCGATCGATCGTAACGGCGGGTTCTCCCGCGCCGATCCGGCCAGCCTGGTGCTGCCGCCGATCATGGACCCGCTCTACGGCTATCTGTCGGTCAACGTCGAAACCCAGGCCGGTGACCCTCATTCATTGTTGAACTGGAACCGGCGCCTGCTCGCGGTGCGCAAGCAGTCCAAGGCCTTCGGTCGCGGGACGTTGAAGATGCTCTCGCCGAGCAATCGACGGATTCTGGCTTACACCCGCGAATTCACCGGCCCGGACGGCAAGCACGAGATTATTTTGTGCGTGGCCAACGTGTCCCGCAGCGCGCAAGCGGCGGAACTGGATCTGTCGGCTTACGTCGGCATGGTTCCGGTGGAGATGCTCGGCGGCAATGCGTTCCCGCCCATCGGCCAGTTGAATTTCCTGCTGACGCTGGCGCCTTACGGTTTCTATTGGTTCGGGCTGGCGGCGGAAAACCAAATGCCGAGCTGGCACGTGGAACCGGCACAAAGCCTGCCGGACTTCACCACCCTGGTGCTGAAGAAACGCATGGAAGAGCTGCTCGAAGCGCCATCCCGACGTACTCTGGAGCAGGGCATCCTGCCGAGCTGGTTGCAGAACCGCCGCTGGTACGCCGGCAAGGACGGCATCATCGACAACGTCAACCTCGCTTACGGCGTGCGTTTTGGCGACCCGCAGCATCCAGTGCTGCTGGGTGAAATCGACGTCACCAGCGGCGGTCAGACCAGCCGCTATCAATTGCCGTTCGGCTTTATTTCCGAGGAACAGGTTGGCGCGGCGTTGCCGCAGCAATTGGCGCTGGCCAGGGTCCGGCGCGGGCGTCAGGTCGGCTTGATCACCGACGCCTTCAGCCTCGACAGCTTTGTTCATACCGTGTTGCAGAGCATGCAGGCCGGCATGGTGTTGCCGTCGGACGGCGGCGAGATCCGCTTCGAGCCTACCGACGAACTGGCCAGACTTGGCCTGACGGCCGAGTCGGAGGTGCGGTACCTGTCCGCCGAGCAATCCAACAGTTCGGTGGTGATCGGCAGCAGCCTGGTGCTGAAACTGATCCGCAAGGTCGCGTCAGGCGTGCATCCGGAACTGGAAATGAGTGCGTACCTGACCCATGCCGGTTTCCAAAACATATCGCCACTGCTGGGGGCGGTGATTCGTCGCGATGCGGCGGGCGAAGACACGTTGTTGATGATCGCCCAAGGCTACTTGAGCAATCAGGGCGATGCGTGGGAGTGGACCCAGAACAACCTCGAACGGGCACTTCGCGACGAACTCGCTGATGCCATGTCCGAGCAGGAGCAGCACTACAACGCCCTCGGCGAGCTGAAGGATTTTGCCGGCATGCTCGGCCAGCGTCTGGGGGAAATGCATCAGATGTTGGCCGCCCCGAGCGCCAATCCGGACTTTGCCCCACAGATCACCACCCAGAAAGATGCTTTGGCCTCGGCCAAGGATGTGGCGGCGCAACTGGAACATGCCCTGAAGTTACTCAAGCAGCATCAAACTGAACTGAACGCCGAGGATCAGGCATTGGTCAGTCGTTTGCTGGACAACAAAAAATCCATCCTCAGCCATGTCCAGGAACTGGGTAAAAAGGCTGCTGGCGGTTTGCGTATCCGCGTCCATGGTGACTTGCACCTGGGGCAGGTGCTGGTGATCAAGGGCGATGCCTACCTGATCGATTTCGAGGGCGAGCCGGCGCGGCCGCTGCATGAGCGCCGAGGCAAGCACAGCCCTTATAAAGATGTCAGCGGCGTGTTGCGCTCCTTCGATTACGCCGCGGCGATGACGATCAACGTGCATAACGTCGATAACACCGTCGCCGCCCAAGAGGCGCGTCAACGGGTTGCCGAGCGTTATCTGAAAGAGGCAAGGCAAGCATTTGTCGACGCTTATCGGCTGGCGGCAGCTAGTCTTGCTCATGCATGGCAAGATCCTGAAGGCGAAGACGCCGCGCTGGCGTTGTTCGGTCTGGAGAAGGCGGCTTATGAAGTGGCCTATGAGGCTGAAAATCGCCCCACCTGGCTGCCCGTGCCGTTGCACGGTCTGTACGGGTTATTGAGTGGGCTCAAACCCTTTTCCGATCTTGGTGGAGAGTAGTCATGAGTATCTCGAACAAGGAACAGGGGCATGTGGGACAGGCGCTGCTACCCAGGACGCGGGATATCGATGCGTTGGTACGTGCCGAGCACCAAGACCCCTTTGCAATTCTCGGCCCGCACGGCGATGGCGCCGGCGGGCAATTCATTCGAGCTTATCTACCGGACGCCTTGAGCGTGCAGGTGGTGGACAAGGAATCCGGGGAAGAACTCGGCAGCCTTGAGACCACCCAAACCCCGGGGCTGTTCGTCGGGCACTTCGAGCGGGCCCGACCCTATCAGTTGCGAACCCGTTGGGCCGGTGGCGAGCAACTCGCCGAGGACCCTTACAGCTTTGGCCCATTACTCGGCGAGATGGACTTGTACCTGTTCGCCGAGGGCAATCACCGCGACCTGAGCAGTTGCCTCGGCGCACAGCTGAAGACGGTCGATGGCGTCGACGGCGTGCGCTTTGCCGTGTGGGCGCCGAATGCCAGAAGGGTCTCGGTGGTCGGCGATTTCAACGTCTGGGATGGGCGCCGCCATCCGATGCGCCTGCGCCACCCTGCCGGCGTCTGGGAATTGTTCATCCCGCGCCTGCAAGCGGGGGAGGCCTATAAATACGAAATCCTCGGCGCCCACGGCATTCTGCCGCTCAAGGCCGACCCGATGGCCCTTGCCACCGCTTTGCCACCGGACACTGCATCGAAAGTCGCCTCGCCGCTGAAAATCGACTGGCAGGACCATGCCTGGATGCAGTCGCGGGGCGAGCGTCAGCGAACGAGCGCACCGTTGTCGATCTACGAGTTGCACGCCGGCTCCTGGCAATGCGAGCTGGATGACCTGGGCGAGGTCGCCCGTCAGTACACCTGGCCCGAGTTGGCCGAGCGGCTGATTCCTTATGTGAAGGAACTGGGCTTCACCCACATCGAGCTGATGCCGATCATGGAGCATCCGTTCGGTGGGTCCTGGGGTTATCAACTGCTGTCGCAATTCGCCCCGAGTGCCCGTTACGGCACGCCGGATGATTTCGCCGCGTTCGTCAATGCCTGTCACCAGGCCGAGATCGGCGTGATCCTCGATTGGGTGCCGGCGCATTTCCCCACCGATACCCACGGCCTGGCGCAGTTCGACGGCACCGCGCTGTATGAGTACGGCAACCCGCAGGAAGGTTTTCACCAGGACTGGGACACGCTGATCTACAACCTGGGCCGCACCGAGGTGCATGGCTACATGCTGGCGTCGGCGCTGCACTGGCTCAAGCATTTCCACGTTGATGGCCTGCGCGTGGACGCAGTGGCGTCGATGCTGTATCGCGATTACTCGCGCAAGGCCGGCGAATGGGTGCCCAACCGTCACGGCGGTCGGGAGAATCTGGAGGCCATTGATTTCGTCCGCCATCTCAACGATGTGGTGGCCCTGGAAACGCCGGGCGCACTGGTGATTGCCGAAGAATCCACGGCGTGGCCGGGTGTCAGCCAGAGCACGCAACAGGGTGGGCTGGGTTTTGCCTATAAGTGGAACATGGGCTGGATGCACGATTCACTGCATTACATTCAGCAAGATCCGGTATACCGCGCCCATCACCACAACGAGCTGAGTTTCGGCCTGGTGTATGCCTGGTCCGAGCGCTTCATCCTGCCGATTTCTCACGATGAAGTGGTGCATGGCAAGCATTCGCTGATCGACAAGATGCCCGGCGATCGCTGGCAGAAGTTTGCCAACCTGCGGGCTTATCTGAGTTTCATGTGGACGCATCCCGGCAAGAAACTGCTGTTCATGGGCTGCGAGTTCGGCCAGTGGCGAGAGTGGAATCACGATCAGCAACTGGACTGGTATTTGCTGCAATACCCGGAACACCAAGGCGTGCGCAAGCTGGTCGGTGACCTGAATCGGTTGTATCGCGAAGAACCGGCGCTGCACGATCAGGACGATGCCCCGCAAGGCTTCCAGTGGTTGATTGGCGACGATGCGGTCAACAGCGTCTACGCGTGGCTGCGCTGGAGCAAGGACGGGCGGCCGGTGTTGGTGGTGGCCAACTTCACCCCCGTGCCGCGACAGGCCTACCGCGTCGGCGTGCCGTTTGCCGGGCGCTGGGTCGAGTTGATCAACAGCGATGCCGACACTTATGCCGGGTCCAATTACGGTAACGGCGGCGGAGTGTTCACCGACGAAGAACCGAGCCATGGCCAGGCCCTCTCTGTGGAGTTGAACCTGCCGCCGTTGGCGGTGTTGATTTTGCGTCCGGAGGGTTGATCTAAAATCGCGTCGCTTCATTCGCGAGCAAGCCCGCTCCCACATTGGATTGTCGTCGTACACAAAACCAATGTGGGAGCGGGCTTGCTCGCGAAGGGGCCAGACCGAACAAAGCGCTTCTTGAGTCATGCACTCACCAACGCATCCGCACCCCAAGGCTGCCAATCAACCCGTTCAAATCATTGTCATCCACATCGCTGCTGTAATCGGCACTGACATACAGGCTGACCAAAGGCGTCACTCTGGCCACCAGCCCCAGACCCACGTCCACTGTCGATGAATTGCGGCTGCTGCTGATTTTGTCGACCTGATCCAGGCTTACGGTATTGCCGGTGTACACCGTGTGCCATACGTTGGTCCGCACATAGGGTTCGACCGGCAGGCCGTTAATATCGTAACTGCCTTTCAAGCGTGCCCCGACCCGACCGCTCCAGGACGTCATGTCGCTGGATGAGGCATTTCCAGAGCCGGCATAGGGCGTATCCAGGGTAACGCGTTGATTGATCAACTGCGCCTGGGGTTCGACCACCCAGTTATTACCCAGACCAATCGGGAAACCACCTTCCACCGAGAACGTCACCGCGCTGCCTTCGGTGGCTTGTCGCGCGCCCTGGTCATTGCGACTGTAGCCGTTGACCCGGCCACCGCTGGCCGTCAAGTCTACGTGCCAGCCTTGCGGACCGGTCAGGCTCCAGTAGGCGCCGAGACTTTGGCCTTGAAGGCTGAGCGTGTCATGGCCGGGGTCGGCGAGCGCGCGACTGGTCAGCAGGCCGTTGTCATTGCCCTGGAATTGGGCGGTGCCGCCGATCAGTCCGACCCGTTGAGTATGGCCGCTGTTGCTTTGTACGGTCAGCAGAGCCGGGCCTTTGAATTCGCTGGCGCCGGGGATAGAAGAACCCTGGGCCAGAGAGTCGGTTTGGGCCTGCCGTGAGGTCTTTCCGTAGACGTGGTCCCAGGCTGAAGGCGAGGCATCTTCAACCGTCAGGCGTGAGCTTTGTAAGTCTGGATTGAAGCGTAAGCGGCCGGGATACGTGGCGGAGGCGGTTGGCAAGGTAAGGGTCGGCAATGCCTGGTTGTACCAGAGGGGTGTTTCGTCCTCGGCAGGCGAGGCCTGCACCTCCATGGATGAGCACAGCAGGAATGAACTGGTGACAGTGCAAAAAGTGATTTTGATCTCTTGTGGGGTGAACGAAGTTTTCATGGGGGTCTACCTTGCAATCGCATGCGTCTCTCGCTTTGGCGTCTCTCCTACCCCGAATGAGGGGCGACCGAATGGATTGAGGCAAGGTCAGACCGCCCGTTTTTACAGGAGTCTGGAGGCTTGCCCCTGATGGATTTCCGGGGGTAGTAAGCAGTAGCTAAGAAGACTGCTGACGCTGCGTCAAGAAAGTGGCCGATAAGCGGTATGGCTATTTTAGACGTTGTAAGTGACTGATTTTTGGCGTGTATATAAGTTGTTGTTTGTGCAAAAAATCATCCCGAAAGATGCGGTCCAGACGCGCTGGGTAGGGGGCTATCGGTTGTTTGACGAACGATCAAGCGCAGGATAAACAAATGGCGTCGGTGCGCCATTGCTGTCATTTTTTCTGTCAGAGTTGGCAGTCTGTGGCGACTGTTGTTTGACGGTATTGCAGGTGCACCTCCACCGCCAGCGGCAAATGGTCCGACAGATGCGTCCAGGGTTTATGGCCGAGTATTCGAGGCTCATGACTGCTGGCATTACGCAGGTAGATCCGGTCCAGGCGCAGCAGGGGAAAACGCGCCGGGTAAGTTTTCGCCGGTCGGCCATGATGGCGTTCGAAGGCTTCATGCAGGTAGTCGCGCCGGGCGAGGGCGGCGTTGCCTTGCAACTGCCAGTCGTTGAAGTCGCCGGCAATAATCACCGGGGCATCATCGGGCAACGATTCGAGCAACAGGCAGAGCAACTGCAGCTGGAGTTGTCGATGGCTTTCCAACAGGCTCAGATGCACGCAAATGGCATGCACTTCGGCATGCCCCGGCACATCCAGAACACAGTGCAACAACCCGCGCCGCTCGGGACCGGTGATCGAGACGTCGAGGTTGCGAAATTCACGGATCGGGTATTTCGACAGCAGGGCATTGCCGTGATGGCCGTCGGGATAGACCGCGTTACGGCCGTAAGCGAAATCGCTCCACATGCTGTCGGCCAGGAACTCGTATTGCGAAGTCTGTGGCCACTCGTTGTAACGGGAAGAATGCCGGTCGTGCTCACCGACCACTTCCTGCAGAAACACCAGGTCCGCCGATGTGCTGCGCACCGCTTCACGCAGTTCCGGGAGGATGAAACGCCGGTTGAGGGCGGTGAAGCCTTTGTGGGTGTTGACCGTCAGTACTCTCAGTCGATGAATCGCCGGAGGTGTGTTCGGTGGCGTTGATTCGACGGCCTGTCGTTCGGCATCGCTGGACACGTTCACTCCTCTGAATCAAGGCTGCTGTTTCCATGCGACTGATGCACGGGCCAGCAGTTCAGTTTGAGCGACACCGCCCCATGTGGGAGCGGGTTACTGTGGTGAGGGGGCTTGCCTGTGGCGAGGGAGCTTGCTCCCGTTCGGCTGCGAAGCAGTCGCAAAGCTTTTGGGGCCGCTTCGCGCCCCAGCGGGAGCAAGCTCCCTCGCCACAAAAGCTCCTTTACCAACGACAGTCCTCGAAAAACTTAGACAAACACAATTTCATACGGCAATCGCATGCGCTCCAGAATCACCGGGGGCAGCAACGGGGCGATGCCGATCGCCGGCTCGCCGTCGAGTTGGCTGGCGTAAGCGTAAGTGGCGTGGCTTTTGCGCGCAACGGTCCAGGTGTCGAGGCGTACCTTGCGCGCGCGATGCCAGGGGATCAGCCCATGATCGCGCATCGGCCAGTGCCAGGCCCAGACCGGTATTTCGTTGAGCGTCGCGTCGACCAGGGCCGCAGCCTTGACGCTGGCCCGGCCGACGGCACCGTGGTCGCCATGGTCGTCTTCGCGCCAGGTGCTGAACACCACATCACCGGGGCGTAGATAACGGGCGATGAATTGGGTCAATTCGGACTCCCGCTCGGCAAGAGCGTTGTCAGTGAAGCCGCCGCGAATCCACTTCAGGCTGTGCATCGGCAACCCGAGTCGGCGCAAGGCTTCGACGCTTTCCTGGGGCCGGAACACGCTCAGGCGTTTTTCCGACCACTGCCGCGATCCCGGATGGCTGGCGCTACCGTCGGTGATCGAGATCAATTGCAGGGGATGACCAAGGGAGCACAGCAACTGCAGCAGACCACCGCAGGTCACCACTTCATCGCCGGGATGCGGCGCGATGACTACCGCGCGAGCGCCGGCCGGGACCAGTGTTTCGGTGTTGATGACAGGGATGTTGTCCAGTTGCGGGGCGCTGTTCCAGATCTGCGCGGGCAAACTGTTTTCGCTGATGGAAACTGATTTCATAGGCGCTACTTCCTTGTTCTGTCGTGCCCTCAGTCATGCGTATTACTTGCAGGACGCAAGCCTGGCAGACCCGTGAAGGCGGGGGTAAATAGCAATTGCAGCGCTCCGGACCCTGGATTGCCGCGGGCAGAGTATTGCTCATGGAATGCTATTCGTCGCCTCAGCCTTTGGTCTGATAGGTTTTTTTGATCCGGGCTGTGTCGAATGTTGCAAATAGTCAGCAAAAAAAACTGTGGGAGCGAGCCTGCTCGCGATAGCGGTCTGTCAGTCACATTAATGCTGGATGTGCCATCGCAATCGCGAGCAGGCTCGCTCCCACATGGACTGCTTCCTTTTTTACTCGTCTTCCTCACGCTGCAATTCGAACAGCAGCAGCGAACGGCCGGTGACTGAATATTCGTGACCGAACTCGAAGCGTTCCTGGCCACGAATCGAGGGTTGATTGGTATCGATAATGCAGGTCCAGAAACCGCCGTCAGGCACTTCCGGCAGCAGGAAATTGACGATGTCATGGTGGGCGTTGACCACCAGTAGCAACGTTGCGTCGGCACCCTTGCGGCGAATGCCGGTTTCCTGGGCGCGGCCATCAAGCAGCATGCCCAGGCAACGACCGTGGCCTTCTTCCCATTGTTCGATGGACATTTCGCTGCCATCCGGGGCCAGCCAGGTCACGTCCTTGACGCCGATGTCTTCGTTGTAATTGCCCACCAGAAAGCGCCCGCGACGCAGAATCGGATAGGCCAGACGCAGTTTGATCAGGCGTTTGACGAACTTGAGCAGGGCCTTGCCGTCTTCGCTCAGGTCCCAATTGACCCAACCGATCTCGCTGTCCTGGCAATAGGCATTGTTATTGCCTTCCTGGGTGCGAGCGAACTCATCGCCGGCCACCAGCATCGGCGTGCCCTGGGACAGCAGCAAGGTGGCGAAGAAGTTGCGCATCTGGCGCTGGCGCAGTTCATTGATCTCGGGATCGTCGGTCGGGCCTTCGACGCCATGGTTCCAGGACAGGTTGTTGTTGCTGCCGTCCTGATTGTTCTCGTCGTTGGCTTCGTTGTGTTTGTCGTTGTACGACACCAGGTCGTTCAGGGTGAAACCGTCGTGGGCGGTGACGAAGTTCACCGAGGCATACGGCCGCCGGCCACGCTGATTGAACATCTCGCCGGAGGCGGTCATGCGACTGGCGAAGTCCGCCAGTTGGCCGTCGTCGCCTTTCCAGAACGCGCGCACGGTGTCGCGGAATTTGTCATTCCACTCAACCCAACCCGGAGGAAAGTTGCCGACTTGATAGCCACCGGGGCCGCAATCCCAGGCTTCTGCAATCATCTTCACCTGGCGCAGCACCGGGTCTTGACGGCAGGCCACGAGAAAGCTGTGACGCTCGTCGAAACCGTCGTGGTAGCGGCCAAGAATGGTCGCCAAGTCAAAACGGAAACCGTCCACGTGCATTTCCGTGGCCCAGTAACGCAGGGAGTCGGTGACCATTTGCAGCACACACGGGTGACTCAGGTCCAGGGTGTTACCGGTCCCGGAATCGTTGATGTAGTAGCGCTTGTCGTCGGGCATCAAGCGGTAGTATGAGGCGTTGTCGATGCCGCGCATCGACAGGGTCGGGCCTTGTTCGTTGCCCTCGGCGGTGTGGTTGTAGACCACGTCGAGGATCACTTCCAGATTGGCCTCGTGCAGGTGCGCGACCATCTCCTTGAACTCGGCGATCTTGCCGCTGGCCAGGTAGCGCGGGTCCGGGGCAAAGAACGCAATGCTGTTGTAACCCCAGTAATTGGTCATGCCTTTGTGCAGCAGATGCTGGTCATTGACGAAGGCATGAATCGGCAGCAATTCCACAGTCGATACGCCGAGCTTGCGGATGTGTTCCAGCACGTCATCGACCATCAACCCGGCGAAGGTGCCACGCAGGTTCTCGGGGACGGAGGGGTGACGCATGCTGAAACCGCGTACGTGTGTTTCGTAAATGATCGTTTTGTCCCACGGCACGCTGACCCGATGGTCATGACCCCAGGTGTGGGCCGGGTCGATCACTTTGCATTTGGGCACGAAGGGCGCGCTGTCCCGTTCATCGAAACTGAGGTCGGCGTCAGGGTGGCCGATGGTGTAGCCGAACAACGCTTCGGACCATTTCAATCGACCGACCAATTGCTTGGCATAGGGATCGATCAGCAGCTTGTTGGGATTGAAACGATGGCCGTTGGCCGGGTCATACGGACCGTACACGCGATAGCCGTAGATCAACCCCGGGTGGGCGTCGGGCAAGTAGCCGTGGTAGATCTCGTCGGTGTATTCCGGTAACTCGATACGCTCGATTTCCACCTCGCCGGCGTCGTCAAAGATGCACAGTTCGACCTTGGTCGCGTTAGCCGAAAACAGCGCGAAATTGACCCCCAGGCCATCCCAGGTCGCGCCTAGCGGGAAGGGCAGGCCTTCACGGATTCGCGAGGCCTCGGCACGAGGTTCGGGCGCGGTTTTCTTTGGACTACTCATAGATGCTCCTGCATTGGGGGGCGGTACTGGGCTAATGCCGGTCAGCTGTGGCGAGGGAGCTTGCTCCCGTTGGGCCGCGAAGCGGCCCCCCTATCCCCAGAAAGAGGGGGACCGCTTCGCAGTCCAACGGGAGCAAGCTCCCTCGCCACAAATCAAGCGGGGCAAGGCGATAAAGCGTCAGGTCGTTGGCGGTTTACGCGCGGCGCGAGGCTTTTTCTCCGTGGATTTTTCTCCCGGCGGGATCACTGTCGAAGCGGCGGCGGGTTTGGCCTTGGGCTTGGTTTTGGCTTTGAGTGCGGGTTCGATGTCCTTGGCATTGACCAGCTTGCCGTCGGGCTTGCCGACCGCAGATTTGGTGCCGACACGTTTGCTGCCGGTCGCTTTCGATGACTTGCCGGGAGCCAGTGCTTCGGCTTCGGCGAGTTTGCAGGCCATCTCCCAATGGCGTGCTTCCTGGCCCACGGGTTTCCCTTCGGACTCCCAGATCTGATAGGCAAATTCGCGGATGCGTTTATCGTCGGTACTCATCGCAATGCTCCTGAACTGAACTCAAGCTTGGGTAGTTTGGATAAAGAGATTGACCGGGAAATCCCCCAGCGCGGCGCTGACCATCAGCTCCCTGTGTTTTGTGACTGTGACGCTTGCAAAAAGTCCCTTCAGATTTTCTTCAGGCGCGGCGAACGTCAATTTGACTCGGGTATCGCCCCACAGCGGCGCCTCAACCTGTGGTTCGGCACTGTTTTCCAGCAGCTCGGCACAGCGTATCGGTACGATCACGATAGCCCGTTTTCCCTGCCATTCACGAGCAAACGCCAATACCCGGTGAGCCTGGTTGCCGAGGACTTCAAGGGCTTGATAAGTCCCTGTCTGAAACAGCTGGGCATGCTCGGCGCGTCGGCTCAACGCATGGGCGATCAGGGTTTGCTTGATGCGCCCGTCACGCCAGTTCACCAACAGATCCGGCAGGTCCAGTCGTACGTGCATGGCCTGCTGACGGCTGACGTAATCCACCGGCCGGCGGTTGTCCGGATCGACCAGCGTGAAGTCCCAGAACTCGTTGCCCTGATAGAGATCCGGTACCCCCGGCACAGTCATTCGCAGCAAGGTTTGCGCCAAGCCATTCAACGCACCCGGGGCGGCGATGCTCTGCGCCGCCGCACCGATGGTCGCGCGCAGTGGCTGGCCTTCGGGGCTGAGCAGCAAGCGTTCGAGAAACCCATGGGTCGCCTGTTCATATCCCTCGTTTGGTGCGCTCCAGCTGCTTTGCAACTTGGCTTCGCGCAGGGCTTTCTGTTGCCACTGCCAGAGGCGTTTGGCGTAGTCCTCGAGCGCCACCTGATCATCGCTGCGCAGTTCCAGCGGCCAGCTGCCGAGGATCGCTTGATAAAGAATCAGCTCGTCGCCCGCCGAGGGCGCGCCGGGTTCAGTGCGCAATTGGTCGGCCAGGGTTCGCCAGTGTTCGACCTGTGCGCCATACCAGGCGCTGCGCTCGCTTAACACCGCCAGCCGCGCACGGGTGTCTTCGCCGCGTTTGTGGTCGTGGGTCGCGGTGGCCAGCAGGTTGTCGGGGAATTCGGCGAGGCGATTGGCGCAGGCCGCATGGAAGTCAGCCACCGGCGCACTGAACTGCTCGGTGTTGTAGCCGACATCGTTGCGCGACAGCAGCACCGCCGAGCGATAAAGCGCGGTGTCTTCCACCGCCTTGGCCGCCGCCGGTGAGGTCAGTTGCTGGAAGCGCACGCACGCATGCTTGAGCAGTTTGCGTGGGCGGCCCAGCGGGTGTTTGCGCCAGGGTTGGCCACCCAGCCAGCCGGACAGGCAATCGAGCACGGGCCAGTCGGCTTCGCCAAGGGTTTGCCTTGCACCGTCCATGGCTTGCTGGAAAAACACCTCGTCCTGGGCGCAGTTTCGGCCCAGCGGGCTGATGTAAGTGCGATACACCGGGAAGTGTACGATCAGTTCCTGCAAGGCCCGACGGATTGCGCCGAGGGTCAGGTCCCGTGTCATCAGGTCGTCCCGGGCCACTTGCAACAGGGCGTGGGCGACACTTTCGAAATCCCCGGCGAGGGAGCCGTTGAGAATCTGCTGACGCGCCAGTTGTGCTTCCTGGCGGAAATCGGCGGGCCGTTCGCTGTGCCGGCTCCAGAGTTCACCCAAGGCCTGGGCGCCTTCGGGGTCGTGTTGCAGCAACGACAACTGGTTCATGAATTCGTAACCGGTGCTGCCATCGACAGACCAGTCGCGGTGCAGGGTTTCGCCTTCGCCGAGGATCTTCTCGACGTAGATCGGCAGGTGCCGCTCCGGTACCAGTCTATCGACTCGGCGCCGCAATTTGCGGCAGTAGCCACGCGGGTCGGCGAGGCCATCGATGTGATCGATGCGCAGCCCGTCGACAAGACCCTCGGCTACCAGCTCGAAGATTTTTGCATGGGTCGCCTCGAACACCGCCGGGCGTTCGACGCGCAGGCCACCCAGTTCATTGATATCGAAAAAACGCCGCCAGTTGATGTCGTCCGCCGCGGTACGCCAGCTGGCCAGGCGATAACTCTGGCGCTCCAGCAGATTATGCAGGCGCTGGAAACCCTCGGGGGTGAGCGAGTCGTACGTGCCGAGGGTGTGTTCGATGGCGTGAAGAATGGCCGGATCGCTGGCGAGTTCATGCAGTTCCGTTTTCAGCGGAATCGCCAGGCTGTATGCGTCAGTCTGGTAGCTCAAGGTACTGAAGCGGTCTGCCAGGGATTTGAGCTGCTCGGCCTGCTCGGCATTCAATTGATCATCGGCCTTGAGCAGCTCGCCGTAGTCTGACGGGGAAATCGGGAAGTGGTGCTCATAGTGCTCGACATAAAAAGCGCCGCGCCGGGCATCGAAACGCAAGGGCAGGGTGCCGTCCTGCAAGGCGATGCCGTAATCACTGCCCAAAAAAGGCAGCAGCAACTGGCCTTCCATCAACGGGTCGGGCGAGTGCCATTGAATGTCGAAGAACTCGCCGTAAGGGCTCAGTCGCCCCCATTCCAGCAAGTCGAGCCACCAGGGGTTATCGCCACCGCCGACGGCCATGTGGTTGGAGACAATGTCGAGGATCAGCCCCATGTTCTGTTCGCGCAATGCACCGACCAAACGCCGCAATGCCGCTTCGCCGCCCAGTTCTGGGTTGACCGTGGTCGGGTCCACCACGTCGTAGCCATGCATGGACCCCGCGCGGGCGGCGAGCAGCGGCGAGGCATAGACATGGCTGATGCCCAGACTGGCGAAGTACGGCACCAGCGGCACCGCCTGATCCAGAGTGAAACCTTTATGAAATTGCAGCCGCAGAGTCGCCCGCAGCGGTTGGATGAACGGTTGATTCATTGGTCACGCTCGGCCGCCTGAAGTCGTGCACAGGCGAGCAGTTCCAGGCGCCGTGCGGCGTCCGGATCATCGAGCAGGGCTTCGCTGTCGCCGGGCAGCCTGCGGGACCAGTTGGGATGGGTATCGGTGGTGCCGGGCAGGTTGGCCTGCTGTTCGATACCCAAGGCATCTTCCATTGGCAGCAATACCAGCGGCGCGCGGGTATGGCCGAGGAAGCGGATCGCGGCGTCGAGCACCTGATCGGTTTCGTGGGACTCTTCGCGGAAATTCTGCGGGTCCTCGCTCAGCACCCGGCGCAAACCTTCGCGCTCGCGTTCACGGTGTTGGCGCCATTCGATTTCCCCCGGGGCGTCGACCAGATTCAAGCGCGCGCTCCAGTCAATATCGCGGCCATGCCACCAGCCATTGAGCGTCGGCAGGTCGTGGGTGCTGGTGGTTGCCAGCGCGTTGTCCGGCCAGTCAAGAATCGGCTTGAAGTGAGTATTGTCCTGTTCGAACAGCAGCACGCGCATGCCGAGAATCGAGCGTGCGATGAGTTTCTCGCGCAGACCCTCGGGCACGGTGCCGAGGTCCTCGCCGAGGACGACGGCCTGATGCCGATGGGATTCGAGGGTCAGCAAGCGCAGCAGGTCGTCCACCGGGTAATAGAGGTAGGCACCGTCGCTGGGCGGCGCATCGTTGGGGATCACCCACAGTCGTTGCAGCCCCATGACGTGATCGATACGCAGGCCGCCGGCATGGGCGAAGTTGGCCCGCAGCATTTCGATGAATGCGCGAAAGCCGTTGCGCACCAGACCTTCGGGAGAGAACGCGGAAATGCCCCAACCCTGGCCGGAACGATTGAGGATGTCTGGTGGCGCACCCACGGTCAGTGAGGCGAGCAATTCGTCCTGACGACTCCAGGCCTGGCTGCCGCCGCCGTCAGCGCCAACGGCCAGGTCGGCGATCAGACCGATGCCCATGCCTGCACTGCGGGCGGCGGCCTGGGCGCGTTCCAGGCTGCGCGCAATCAGCCATTGGCAGAATGCGTAGTAGCCGATGCGGGTCGAATTTTCTTCGGCAAAATGCGCCAGGGCGGTGCTGCGCGGGTCACGCCATTGTTCGGGCCACTCGCGCCAGTCGAGGCTTTCACCGCGCCGCGCACGGGCTTCCTGGATCGCTTCGAAGCGGCAATGATTTTCCAGTGCTTCGCCGCCGGCATGACGGAAACTGCTGAAGTCTGGGTGCAAGGGGTGTTCGCCGTGGGTGAACCCTTCGTACAAGGCTTCGAGCAAGCGGTGCTTGGCTTCGGCGGCGGTGGGCCAGTCGATCAGCGGCAACGCTTCAAGGTGCTTGAGCTCAGCGGCAAGGCCGGTGGCGTCGATCGCGGTGCGCAGGGCGCGCTCACCGAGGATCGCGCCGGGCGCCGCGTACAGGCTATTGAGGAACAAACGGCTGGACGGCGAGTATGGGCTGTAACGTTGGGTGTCGCCGCTGAACATCGCATGCAGCGGGCTGATCGCCAACGCTTCGGCGCCCCGTTCGCCGGCCACCCGGGCCAGATCTTCGAGGGCCTGGGTATCGCCGAAACCGCCATCGCCGGGGCGACGCAGCGAGTACAGCTGCACGCTCAGGCCCCAGGCGCGGGGGTTTTTACTGTCAACCGCATCGCCGACGCTGTAGCAGCGTTGAGGTGCCACCGCCAGGGTGAAGGATTGATCGTCGATGCTGACGTGCTGATAACCCACCGGCACCAGCCCGGGCAACACAGCGTTGTCATCGAGCTTCAAGTTAATCCGTGAGCCGTCTTCGAGATGGATCTCACACGGGGTTTGCGGTTCAAAGTAGTGGGCCAGATCAAGGCCGACGCCCACGTCGCAGGTCAACAGCGGTGGCAGGTGCCGGGTTTGTTGCACCTCCTGCAGTTGCAGCAGGCTGGCGTCGATTTCCTGAGCGCTGCCGGCGGGATGGCCAAGCCCGGCCAGCACCGAGCGCAACACCGCCGGGGTGACTTTCTGTGGACGGCCATTGGCGTCGATCCAGTCGACGGCCAAGCCTGCTCGGCTGGCCAGTATTTCCAGTTGCGCATTGCTCATGGGCGCTCTCCATCCGGGGGTAGCAAAGGGGCTGCGGCCGTGAGGCTGACTAGCGCGCAATACGGGGCAAGCATGCCCTGATTCAACAGACCGGCCGATTGTGGCGGGTGTTCGAACAGCAATGTCGCGTCGGCCTGTGGGGTGTGGACCGCAGGTGCATCGCTGAGGTTCAGGTCAATGCGCAACTGACTGCCATCGCCCAGCCGCCAGCGCGCCGTCACCGCACCCTCGGCCAGTACCTGCGCACCCAGCGCCTGGGCGCCGGGCAGGTGCGGGATGATGTGTCGGTGGCGGATCTGCAGCAGTTGGCGATACAGAGCGTAAATCGGCGATTGGCGGCTGGTGGTCAGTGTCGGCCGTGAAGCTTCGAAGGTCTGCGTCGCGTTCGGATCGGGAATCTGCTCGCGTTTGTGCGGGTCGGCAAAGGCGCTGAACGCTGCGAACTCGTTGCGTCGTCCTTCGCGCACCAGTTCCGCCAATTCACCGTGGTGGCTGGTGAAGAACAGGAACGGTTGCTCGACGGCAAACTCATCGCCCATGAACATCAGCGGAATCATCGGCGACAACAGCAGCAACGCAGTGGCGGCATAAAGGGCATCAGGATGGGCCAACTGATGCAGGCGTTCGCCAAAGGCGCGATTGCCGATCTGGTCGTGGTTCTGCAGAAATAGCACGAAGGCTGTGGGCGGCAAGTGACCGCTCGGTTCACCGCGCGCCGTACCGTGACGGGTGATGTGGCCTTGAAACACGAAGCCCTGGCTCAGGCAGCGGGCGAGCTGTTCGGTGGGGTGCTCGGCATAGTCGGCGTAATAGGCGTCGGTTTCACCCGTGAGCAGAACGTGCAGGGCGTTATGGCCGTCGTCGTTCCACTGCGCGTCAAAACCTTGCTCCAGCAGGCTGGCCTGGTTGTGCTCGTTTTCCGCCATGAGCCACACGTGCCGCGCCGGATCGGTTTGCCGCCGCACCCGTTGCGCCAGCTCTTGAAGAAAGTCCGGGTCTTCGATGGCATGCACCGCGTCCAGGCGCAGGCCGTCGAAGCGGTACTCCAGCAACCACATCAGCGCGTTGTCGATAAAGAAGTCGCGCACCTCGCGCCGCCGGAAGTCGATCGCCGCGCCCCACGGGGTGTGTTTGTCTTCGCGGAAAAAGCCTTTGGCGTAGCGATGCAGGTAATTGCCATCCGGGCCGAAGTGGTTGTAGACCACGTCGAGAATCACCGCCAGGCCGTGGCCGTGGGCCGTGTCGATCAGGTGTTTGAGTTGTTCGGGCGAGCCATAGGAAGCTTGCGGCGCGTAAAGCAAAACCCCGTCATAGCCCCAGTTACGCTCGCCGGGGAACTGCGCCAGCGGCATCAGTTCGATGGCGGTAATACCCAGCTCGACCAGGTGCTCCAGATGCTGCTCAACCTGGCTGAAGCCGCCGAGTGCACCGACGTGCAGTTCGTAGATCACCGCCTCATTCCACGGTCGACCCTGCCAGGCGCTGTGGTGCCACCGATAGGCGAGGGGATCGACCACCACGCTGTGGCTGTCGATATCGCCCGCCTGGGCGCGGGAGGCCGGGTCCGGCACCTCCAGCTCGCCATCGATGTTGTAGCGGTAGCGGGTACCCGCGGGGCAGCGGGTGTTGATCACAAACCAGCCATCGGCCTGAGGCAGCAGTGGCAGTGATTGCCCATCTTCCAGTTCGAGACTGACGAAAAACGCATCTGGCGCCCACAAGGCAAAACGCGTGTGTTCTGCGTCCAGCATGATTGCGCCGTGGGGCCAGGTCTCAAGGGTCCGTAACGGCATCGTTGAAAGCCTCTTACTGTTTGCCCGATTTTCCCAGGGCTTTAGCCACCAGCTGTTCGTAGAGTTCGGCGTAGGGTTCGACGGCCTTGCACCAGTTGAAAGGCGCCGCCATGGCTCGGCAACGCATCGCGTTGAGCAGATCCGGGAAGGCGAACACCTTGAACGCGCGGCTCAGGGCTTCGCGATAACTCTCCACCGTGGATTCGTCGAAGAGGAAACCGGTCACACCGTTTTCAATGGTGTCGGCCAAACCACCGGTATTGCGGGCCACCGGCAATGAACCGAAGCGCTGGGCGTACATCTGGCTCAGGCCGCAGGGTTCGTAACGCGAAGGCATCAGCAGGAAATCACTGCCGGCAAACATCCGGCGGGCGTCGGTTTCATTGAAGCCGATGTGTACGCCGACTTGCCCGGGGAAGCGCAACGCCAGTTCACGCATGGCTTGTTCTTCTTCCGGTTCGCCACGGCCGATGATCGCGATTTGCCCGCCATTGTCGACAATGTATTCGGCCACTGCTTCGGTCAGGTCCAGGCCTTTCTGATAGACCAGCCGCGAAACCACGGCGAACAGTGGACCTTCGGAGTCTTCGAGGTCGAACAGTCTGCGAACGTGCATGGCATTGACTGCTTTACCGTCCCAGTCGCCGATGCCGAAGGGGTGGAACAGGTGCGGATCGGTCGCTGCATCCCAGCTCTCATCGATGCCATTGGGAATCCCGCTGAGCAGACCTTGCTGGGTCTTGGCGGCGAGAAAACCGTCGAGGCCGCAGCCGAAGGCTGGCGTGGTGATTTCCTGGGCATAGGTGGCGCTGACGGTGGTGATGTGGCTCGAGTAGGCCATGCCAGCTTTGAGGAACGACATCTTGCCGTAAAACTCCATGCCTTCCTGTTGCAAGGCATGCATGGGGATCCCGAGTTCCGGGCACGAGCCAAGGCTGATGACGCCCTGGTATGCCAGGTTGTGGATGGTGAACAGGGTCGGGGTGCGTTGACCGCGCCAGTGCATATAGGCGGGGGCCAGGCCAGCCGGCCAGTCGTGAGCATGCACCAGGTCCGGGCACCAGTGAATTTGGGCGAGATTGGCGGCGATATCGGCCGCTGCTAGGCCCAGTCGAGCGAAACGAATATGGTTGTCCGGCCAGTCGCGGCCGTTGTTGGCGCCGTAGGGTGAACCTTCGCGCTCGTACAATTCAGGGCAGATCAACACGTAAATGACCAGGCCGTCGGGCATGTCCATGCGCCCGATCTTGCAAGGCGGCAATGCTGCGTGCCCGCCCAGTTCACCAATGATATGAATCGGGTTTTCGCTGTTCATTACTTGCGGATAACCGGGGATCAGCACACGGACATCGTGCAGATGCGCCATCGCCCGGGGCAGTGCGGCGGAAACGTCGCCAAGACCTCCGGTCTTTACCAGGTCGGCAATCTCCGAGGTGACGAACAGGACTTTCTTCTTGTTGGGATTCTGGCTGGCTGCCGGTGTCAGCGTCTTGGGGATCGGCATATTGACTGATTTGGCATTGAGGACACCGACGGTGCTCGTTTCCCCGACCTGCTGATGAGCACGTTCTCCCTGGATATCTAAAGCCGCACTGATCATATGAATCTCCCGTGTTGTTGATCTAATTCTAGGCCTGGCACAAACGGTGTTCGTGGCCAAATCCTGTGGCCGGGCGCAAACGCGCTACGCATCGGTGAGCAAGTGCTGCCCATGCGCTGAAGCAGAATGGGTGAAGTGGCTGTTGCAAGGAATGCACCAGTCGCTGTGGCCCTACCTTTAACCTGACACGAGGCCAGCACCAAAAGTTTCGATTATTTTCACCGAATGACTAGCCGGTTTTACTCCGCGAAAATCAGTCTAGGCCAGAACTTAGAGCGGGGTCGGCCAACGGGTGAAATTGTTCGACAATCGGTCAAAAGAGAGTACAGGCATGGGGTTTTGTAGGGAGATGCACCGACGAAGGGCAGGTTTATTTTTTTGCATGGGTCAAATCGGGACTGGGAAGTCACGATAATCGGGCGTGATGGGATGTGGGTTGCACCATTGCGGTGCGCAGGGCGGAATGTAGTGGGTTTGAGGGCCTCATCGCGAGCAGGCTCGCTCCTACATTGGATCTCGGGTGTGCACAGGATGCGTGAGCAAAGCCAAATGTGGGAGCGAGCCTGCTCGCGAAGAACGATAACGCGGTCTCAGCTCAGAATCCGAACCGGCTCCCCAGCCGCCCAGGCCTGTATGTCCTCGATCATTTGCGAAAAGAACAGTTGGTAATTCTGCCGGCTGACATACCCGACATGAGGCGTGGCCAGCACGTTTTCCAGCGTTCTGAAGGGATGATGGCGGGGCAACGGCTCGTGCTCGAACACGTCCAGCGCAGCGCCCGCCAGGCGTTTTTTCTGAAGTGCCTTGATCAATGCGGACTCATCGACAATCGGCCCGCGAGCGGTGTTGACCAGCCATGCCGTGGGTTTCATCCAGTCCAGTGCCTGAGCGTCCACCAGCCCTCGGCTGCGCTCGCTGAGCACCAGATGGACCGACAACACATCGGCCTGCTCGAACAGTTCCTGCTTGCTGACATAGGTGACGTCGACCTCGGCAGCCCGTTCGGCGGTCAGGTTTTCGCTCCAGGCAATCACCCGCATGCCGAACACCTGCCCGAACCGGGCTACCCGTTGACCAATGCTGCCCAGCCCGAGAATCGCCAAGGTCTTGCCCTGCAGGTCGCCGCCCAACCCTTGTTGCCACTGACCTGCGCGCAAGGCGTTGGCTTCGGCCACCAGGTTGCGGGTCGCGGCCATGATCAGCGCCCAGGTCAGTTCGGGGGCGGCATGTTTGTAGCTGTCCGTGCCGCAGACCTGAATGCCCAGCACGGCGGCGGCTTTCAGGTCCAGGGCGGCATTGCGCATGCCGCCGGTGACCAGCAGTTTGAGTGCGGACAAGCGGCGCAGCAGGTCTTCGTCGAACCGGGTGCGCTCGCGCATTACGCAGATCACCTCGAATGCGCCGAGCCGCTCGGCCAGGGTTTCGTTGTCGGCAGGGTAGTCATGGATAAAACTCACCTGGCCGATGCTGTCCAGCACCGACCAGTCCACCACGTCGCGAGCCACGTCCTGCCAGTCATCGATCACCGCAATCTGCATCAGCCTTTACCTCATCAAGGAACGGTATTGGTTTGGTTCAGCCAGCCGAGCAACGCCTGATGGAATTTCGCCGGTTCCTCCATCTGCGGCGCGTGGCCCATGCCGGGAAATTCGATCAGCGTCGACCGGGGAATCAGTTTCGCCACTTGCTTGCCGAGTACGTCGTAATGACCGATTTTCGCCTTGACCTCGGGTGGTGCGATGTTCTTGTTGATGGCCGTGGTGTCGGAAGTGCCGATCAGCAGCAGGGTCGGCACCTTCAGGTCCTTGAACTCGTAGTACACCGGTTGGGTGAAGATCATGTCGTAGATCAGCGCCGAGTTCCACGCCACCGCTGTTTTGCCCGGCCCTTTGGCCAAGCCTGCGTACATGTTCACCCAACGGTCAAATTCCGGCTTCCAGCGGCCATCGTAATAGGTGCTGCGTTGGTAGTCATGGATACCTTGCGCCGTGACTTTCAGCTCGCGCTCATACCATTGGTCAACCGTGAGATAGGGCACGCCAAGGGCTTTCCAGTCTTCCAGGCCGATGGGATTGACCAGCGCCAGTTGTTCGACTTGATCGGGGTATTGCAGTGCATAGCGGGTGGCGAGCATGCCGCCGGTAGAGTGGCCGAGCAGGGTGGCTTTCTGGATGCCCAGAGCCTTGAGCAGTTGCTGGGTGTTGGCCGCCAGTTGCTGGAAGCTGTATTGATAGTGGTCCGGTTTGCTGGAGGTGCAGAAGCCGATCTGGTCGGGGGCGATGACCCGGTAACCGGCCTCGCTCAGCGCCTTGATCGAGCTGTCCCAAGTGGCACCGCAGAAATTTTTTCCATGCATCAGCACTACGCTGCGCCCGTTGGCCTTGCCAAGGGCGGCGACGTCCATGTAACCCATTTGCAGGGATTTTCCCTGGGATTCAAAAGCGAAGTGTTTGACCGTGTAGGGGTACTCGAAGCCCTGAAGTTCCGGGCCGTATTCCGGCGTTTCGACCTTGGGTTGGGCCTGGTTCTGGGTATGAACGAGAGCGGGCAGTGCCGCCGTCAGCAGCAGGCCCGGTAACCAGCGGGAGAAAGTGGGCGACATGGGTGAACTCCACAGGAAATCCGCCGATGCTGGATCGGCATGATTAGGGTGACATTAAACATAGGTCACGACCGTAATGCCGAGCGCAATCCATGTGGGAGCGGCGGTGCGGCGATCCCACAGGTTGCGCACTTTAACTGACGGGCATTGGGCCATGGCCCTGCATGATCGTTCAACCCATCCACCCCAGCGTAGCAAGGGCCAATACACCGTAGCGGGCGCCCTTGGCGAGCGTCACGATCATCAGGAAACGCCCCAACGGTTCGCGCATGACGCCGGCCACCAGCGTCAGAGGGTCGCCGATAATGGGCACCCAACTGAGCAACAATGACCAATGACCATAGCGCTGATAGTGCTTTTGGGCTTGCTCGAGATGGCGAGGGCTGACCGGAAACCAGCGCCGTTCGTGAAACCGCTCGATGCCGCGCCCCAGCCACCAGTTCAGCAGCGACCCCAGCACGTTGCCCAGCGTTGCGATGGTCAGCAGCGACCAAAGCCAATACCGGTCGCTGAGCAACAGCCCCACCAGCACGGCTTCAGATTGCAAGGGCAGCAACGTCGCGGCACCGAATGCCGCGAGAAACAGCCCGATGTAGGCGCCGAACATCAATGGGCGGGGTAGTCCGCCACCACTACGTCAGTGCCGTCCTTTTTCAGACCGATCACTTGGTAGGCATCGCTCATGCCGTCCATTTCCATGCCGGGCGATCCCATGGGCATGCCAGGGGCAGCAACCCCCAACAGATCGTCGCGCTTGCTCAAGGCCAGTACTTGATCGGCCGGCACATGGCCTTCGACGAATTTGCCGTTGATAAGGCCGGTGTGACACGACGCGAGGCGAGGTGGCACACCGTGCTGTTGCTTGAATTGGCTCATATCGGCTTCAACATGGTCTTCGACCTTGAAACCGTTGGCTTCCAGATGACTGACCCATTTTTTGCAGCAGCCGCAATTGGCGTCGCGGTGAACCTCGATAGGGATCAGGTCGGCGGCCTGGGCCAGGGAAGAGATGAAGAGCGCGCTCAGGGCGACCAGACGCAGGTGGGTTCGCATGGAGATCTCGTCTCGGGTTGTGGCCAAAAAGATGCATTTTGACCCGTTTACCCAACAAAGAGACAGGGGATTGTTTCGAAGTAATACAGCCTTGGGTTAACCCCTGTGGCGAGGGGGCATGCCAGCCTGACCGGGCTTCTGCGCGACGCTGCCTGTGGGCCGGGCACCTGCTATCGGTCAAGCAACTTCATGACTTCTTCCGGATAACGCAGGCCTGCCGTGGCATTGGCCGGGAATATCGCTTCCAGGGCCTGCAACTCTTCGCGGCTCAATTTCACGTCCAGCGCCGCCACATTTTCTTCCAGGTATTTACGCTGTTTGGTGCCTGGAATCGGGATCAGGTAATCCCCTTGGGCCAAGACCCACGCCAACGCCAGTTGGCCCGCCGTCACACCCTTGTCGGCGGCCAGGGCCTGCACCTGTTGCACCAGCAAAAGGTTTTTTGCGAAGTTGTCCCCTTGAAAACGTGGGCTGAAGCGACGGTAATCATCGGCTGCGAAATCATCCGGGCTTCTCAGAGCACCGGTCAAAAAACCCCGGCCCAACGGGCTGTAAGGGACAAAGGCAACGCCCAGACGCTGGCACGCGGCCAGGCAACCGTTCTCCTCCTGATCGCGGCTCCACAGCGAATACTCACTTTGCAGTGCGCTGATCGGATGAACCTTGTTCGCTCGCTCCAGCGTGGCGACCGATGCTTCACTCAATCCCAGGTAACGCACCTTGCCGGCCTTCACCAGTTCCGCCATGGCGCCTACGGTTTCCTCGATGGCCACCTGCGGATCAATGCGGTGCTGGTAATACAAATCCAGGGTTTCCACACCAAGGCGCTTGAGGGTGCCGTCGATAGCGTCGCGAATATATTCCGGTCGCCCGTTGACGCCTCGTGTACCGGGGTTGGATGGGTCGCGGACAATGCCGAACTTACTGGCCAGAAACACTTGCTCACGCTTGCCGACAATGGCCTTGCCGATCAGTTCTTCGTTGGTATGTGGACCGTACATGTCTGCCGTGTCGAGCAGGTTGACCCCCAGTTCCAGCGCGCGGTGCAAAGTGGCCGTGGCTTCGCGGGTGTCCACGCCGGTGGTGTAGAAATCGGTCATGCCCATGCAGCCCAGACCTATCGCGCTCACCTGCGGGCCGTTTTTGCCCAGTTGACGTGTTTGCATGAAATTAGCTCCCTGTGAATTGAAAACCTATTGTTAACCTCGACAGAAACAAGATAAACCGGCTAAAACTGCTATCACTATTTGTAATTTCTAAATAATAAGCCGGTAAGCCAAAGCAATGGACCGTTTAAACGCCATGCGCGTATTCACCCGAATCGTCGAACTGGGCGGCTTTGCCAAAGCGGCGGACAGCCTGCAATTGCCCCGGGCTTCGGTGACCATTCTGATCAAGCAACTCGAGGCTCATCTGGGGGTGCAACTGCTGCAACGCACCACCCGGCAGATCAGCTTGACGCTTGATGGCGCGGCTTATTACCCGCGTTGCGTGCGGTTGCTGGCGGATCTGGAGGAAACCGAAGCGGTATTTTCCGCTGCTCGCCACAACCCCAAAGGTTTGCTGCGAGTGGATATGCCCGCGGGAGTGGGGCGTTTGATCGTGATCCCGGCATTGCCGCAGTTCACCACCCGATATCCATTGATCGAACTGGAGATCGGTTTGAATGACCGGCCTGTGGATCTGATTCGCGAAGGCGTCGATTGCGTGTTGCGCGGTGGCTCGACTCTGGACGAATCACTGGTGGCGCGCCCGCTGTGCATGCTGGACCAGGTCACCTGTGCCAGCCCGGAATACTTGCAGCGTCGTGGGACTCCGCTGTGCCTGGAGGATCTGAAAGGTCATCAGATGGTGGAATACTTTTCCAATAGCACAGGCAAACGCTACGGACTGGAATTTGCAGTCGATGACCACCTGCGGTTGATCGATCTGCCCAAGCACGTTTCGGTCAATAGCGCCGATGGCTATCTGGCGGCGTGTGAGGCGGGATATGGCTTGGTCCAGACCCCGTATTATCACGTTGCCCGCCAACTGAAGGAGGGGCGTTTGATCGAGGTACTGAGGGATGTGCCGCCACCGGGTATGCCGCTGACGGCGCTCTATCCTCCTCATCGCCAGTTGTCCCGACGGGTGCGGGTGTTCGTCGACTGGGATGGTGGAGCTCTGTGCGCAGTCGGTGAATGGCTTCTATAGAAATGACTCAAGTACCTGAGCGAGTTCCATATTATCGATGTTGATAATAACCGGGTGCGCCATGGTCGTAATGGTGATCGCCATGCCAGCCGCCGTGGGGGAAAACGATGCAGCCACTCAGGGTCAGGAGAGCAAGCAAGGGAATCAGCAATGTGATTCGACGAAACATTTCGAAATCCGGGTAATCGCCGCTATGAAGTCAAAACGCGTCATGGGCTGTAACATAAGACCTCGTTTGCAGCCCCTCATTCCCGCAGAACGGTAGTGGCTTGGCATGCAATCGGATACAAGCCGGATACATTTTTTGGTTCAGGAACCCGCAATGACCCAGTCGCAACGTTTGAAATACTCGATTCTGATTTCCCTGGTGGTACTGGGGATCATGTTCGGCCTTTCCTGGCTGCAAAATGCGGGAATCATCACCGAACAGCTGTTCCAGTACATCGCCATTGGCGTGGCAGTGCTCGTGGTGGTGATCAATGGCGTGATGCGTCGCAAGGTCAAGCCTTGAGCGACGACGCCCCCTGGCCAGATTGCTCGCTGTAGAGGACAGCGGCGGCCTGTGGATGCAGGCTGTAGCTTTTGTCCGGATTGAGGGTGATCACGCCTTCACCGCACAAGCGTTTCAACACTTCACGGACACTGAGAAAGGACAGGGGAATGTCCAGGTCCAGCAAGTGACTGTGGACGCCACGCACCCCCAGGCTGCGGTCGCTTTCGGCGGCGGTCAGCAAGGCGTCGATGACTTTGAGGCGAATCAGGCTGGTACGCAGGCCAAAACTCTTGAGCAGAAACCTGATCCGTTCGTTGCCGTGGCGTTCGGCTGGTTGATTGAAAACGCCGGAGCCCAGGGTGCTGGCCTTTGGCGCATGGCTACCGTCCGTTGGCAGTTGCGGGTTGTACATGCAAAAACTCCTTTTCAGAGCCTGATCAGGAAAAAGTGATGGGCGCTCTCAATCAATAAGACGAATGAGCCAGGCAAATAATGAAGACCCGTATGTAGAAAATTTGTCGCCGTTATGTCAGCGGCCCGTGAGCCGGGCGCGGGGGATGTCCTAAATTTTTGCTGTTTGCTTCGTTTTAAGGGGAGGCGCATTGCGTGTCATACGTCTTTTCGATCAGGAGCGAGCGTGATTATTTCCAGGCAGTTAACCAGGTTGAGCCTTGCGGGTGTGTTTCTGGGGCTCAGTCTTGCAGCAAACGCGCGCAGCCAGCCAGAGCAGGCGACGGCCGAGATTCGTCGAACCAGTTTCGGCGTGCCGCATATTCGTGCCGACAACGAGCGTGGGCTCGGCTATGGCATTGGCTATGCCTACGCTCAAGATAATCTGTGCTTGCTGGCCAATGAGATCGTCACCGTCAATGGCGAGCGCTCACGGTATTTCGGCCCGGACCAGTCTAGCGTCGAAGAGCGCGGGAACCTGGCCAGCGATGTGTTTTTCAACTGGCTGAATACCCCGCAGGCTGTTGCCGCTTTCTGGCAGACGCAAACGCCTGAAGTCCAAGAGCTCATCGAAGGTTACGTGGCGGGTTACAACCGTTCGCTGACAGAGCGTCGAGCGCAGGGTTTGCCGCAGCAATGCCAGGGAGAATGGGTGCGCGCGATTACCGCCCAGGACCTGGTCAAGTTGACCCGACGTCTGTTGGTCGAAGGCGGCGTGGGGCAGTTTGCCGAAGCATTGGCCGGTGCTACCCCGCCGAAAACCGTTGCCCATCTGGCGGGCGAACCGGCGTCGTTCCAGCTGGCGGCTTCGCGCATGCAACGCTTTGCTCTGGATCGCGGCAGTAACGCCGTGGCGGTCGGCAGCGAACGTTCGTTCAACGGTCGCGGGATGTTGCTGGCCAATCCACACTTTCCGTGGGTGGGCGGGATGCGTTTCTATCAGATGCACCTGACCATTCCCGGCAAACTGGACGTCATGGGCGCCGCGTTGCCCGGCCTGCCCATGATCAATATTGGTTTCAACCAGCACCTGGCGTGGACCCACACGGTGGATTCGTCCAAGCACTTCACGCTGTATCGCCTGCAACTCGATCCCAAGGACCCGACCCGTTACCTGCTGGATGGCAAGTCCTTGCCAATGAAACAGCAGACGCTGGCAGTGAACGTGAAGCAAGCCGATGGCCAGACCCGGCAAATCTCCCATGTGGTCTACAGCTCGGAGTTCGGCCCGATTGTGCAATGGCCCGGTAAGCTGGACTGGAACAACCAGTTCGCCTATAGCCTGCGCGACGCTAACCTGGAGAACGACCGGGTCTTGCAGCAGTGGTATGCGATGAACCGTGCCACCAGCCTCAAGGATTTGCAGGCATCGCTGCACAAGATTCAGGGGATCCCGTGGGTCAACACCCTGGCGGTGGACGATCAAGGGCAGACGCTTTACATGAACCTGTCGGTGGTGCCGAACGTCAATGCCGACAAGCTGGCCAAGTGCAGCGATCCGCGGGCCGGATTACAGATGATTCTGCTCGACGGTTCCAACAGCGCCTGTGCCTGGGACATCGACCCGCACGCTGCGCAAAAAGGTATCTACGCGGCAGACAAGTTGCCGCAACTGCTGCGCAAAGACTTTGTGCAGCATTCCAATGATTCGGCCTGGATGGCCAACCCGGCACAACCGCTCACCGGTTTTTCGCCGTTGATCAGTCAGGACAATCAGCCGTTGGGGCTGCGTTCGCGTTTCGCACTGGAGCGTCTGGGCACATTGAGCAAGGCCGGCCCTGTCGCTGCGGCCGATCTGCAACACATGGTGATGGACGATCAGGTGTATCAGGCGGCCCAAGTGATGCCGGATCTGCTGCAGTTCTGCGCCGCGAATCTCGGCGCCGATGCACCGACGCTTACACCGCTGTGTGCCAGCCTCAAGGCCTGGGATCGCCGGGTGAATCTGGACAGTGGACTGGGCTTTGTGCATTTTCAGAATGTCATGGAGCCGTTACAGCAGATCCCTGATATCTGGCGTGTAGCGTTCGATCCGAAGGATCCGCAAAACACTCCACATGGCCTGGCAATTGAACGGCCAGATGTTGCCAAAGCGATTCGGGCGGCGATGATGGCTTCGGTCGAACAGGTGAAAGCCCTTGGCCTGAAGGCCGATAGCCGCTGGGGTGATATCCAGGTGGTCAGCAGTGGCGGGCAGCAAACGCCGATCCACGGCGGGCCGGGCACGCTGGGTGTGTATAACGCGATCCAAAGCGTGCCGAGAAGCGACGGAAAACGCGAAGTCGTCAGTGGTACCAGCTATTTGCAGGTGGTGACTTTCGATGATAAGGGACCGCAGGCTCGGGGCTTACTGGCTTTCTCGTTGTCCAGTGACCCGGCGTCGAAGTACTCCCGGGATCAGACACTGGCCTTTTCGAAGAAACAGCTGAGTGTGTTGCCGTTTACCGAGCAGCAGATCACGTCCGATCCGCAGTATCAGGCTCAGACGATTCGAGAGCAGGATGAAAAAGCAGGGAAGATCGCCGCGCAGTAGTCGCGATAGCGTTTGAATCAAAAGTGAAGGCCGCACCCCGCAAGGGTGGCGGCCTTCAGCTTTTTGGGGCTTGTTGCGGGATCGAATTGAGGACCGGATTGCCGTCCTTATTGCGGGTCAGGTAGACCGGCAGCACCTTGGGTAGCGAAGCCACCAGGTTGTTGAGTTCCTTGATGTTGTAGATGCCGCCGAGGCGAATCGAGCCAGTACTGTGGTCTGCGATCATGACTGGCTTGTTCAAATAACGATTGATCAAGGGCAGGGCATCGGTCAGCGTCAGATCATCGAGCACCAGTTTTCCGCTGCGCCACGCCAGCGAATGGTCATCGGCAGAGGTCTGGCTGATTTGCGGTGTGAAGTCGCCGTGTCGGTAACGTGCCTGCATGGCAGGTTCGAGACGTGAGCCCTCGCCGGGCAGAGCACCATTGCTGGTTACCAGGACGGAACCTTCGATCAGGTTCACGCGTACCTGATCCTCATACATCCAGACGTTGAATCGGGTTCCGGTGACGCGAATTCTGCCGTCGGCCGCCCTGACAATGAAAGGGTGCTGCACGTCGTGACTGACGTTGAAGAAGGCTTCGCCTTTTTTCAACGTGACACGACGTTCATCCTTGTAGTTGCTGAACGTCAGTTCACTGCCCAGGTTCAGCTCCACCTGACTGCCGTCGCCCAGCGTGACCTGACGAACATTGTCTGTCGCCTCGAAATGCTGGTAGGCATTGGGCAGCCAACCCAGGTTCCATCCGGTGTATGCCGCCAGTGGCAATGCCAGGGCACAGACGGTGGCTGCAATGCCGAAGGTGCGCCAGGACTTTGCCGGTTTGATGCCAACTGCCGGCGCGGGAGATTCGGGACGAGGCAAATCCCCAGCCACATCCCAGATCTGCAGCATGGCTTCGTACTCGAAGGCATGCAGAGGATGGGCGTCACGCCATTGCTCGAACGCCAGGCGTTCTTCGGCCGTGCAGTCGGTGGCGTGCAGACGCATGCACCAGTGCGCAGCGGCATCGGTGATGGCGTCGTATTGGGCTTGCGAGAGAGAGTGATCGGTCATTGACTCATCCTGATTTCCTGCATTCTAACCTTGAGGGGAAGTCTGCGAGAACAACCGTCATGGCAATTGCCCATCAAAGTACGACTTATTTTTCATCCGCACGCCCGCAAACAGGGTATCGCCTGGCAGTATCCATAAATTGAGTGAAAAAAGGGTCAAGCCCCTGCAAGGCTGGTGCCCTGTACCGGGCGAGCAAAGCATGTGCAGATAGGGTGACTGCACATGCTTTTATGATGAAAAATTCAGATCAACTCGGGGATGGGGCTAGCACCGGATCCAGTTGTCGACCCATTTCACCTATCAAGTAAGCGATCGAGTCTGCGTTGCGCAAAATGACGTCGGTTCGCAGATGCACATTGTCCGGATTCAGGAAAATGTTGCGAGCTTCATCCAGTGTTTTACAGCCCGTCGTTTTGAGGATGTCCTGAGCCACATGCCCCAAACCCTCAACCGAATCCAGATCGATCCATTCCTGCAACGTTTCGTTCCAATGCGCAAACAGCTCCTCTCTCGGGGTGGCGAGGGACAGTGCTTTTCGCTGGAAATCCTGTTGCGTTTGTTTGATTGCCACACCGTAAGCGGTGACGGTGGCAATGAGATCGCTGAACGGGCGCCTTGCTTCAACCAGTGCAATATCCACGGTCTTTGAAAAAAGATGAGAGAACTCATGGATCAGCGTAGTGGCCCGGGCATGGTCGCCGACGCTGAAAGGCTCAGTCAAACAGGACTCGTACCAATCGAGTTGCGGGTCAAAGAACCTCTCCGTGAAATGCACACGATTCTGTGCGTCATCATTTATAACAAAAGCAATCGTATTGCCGATTGCGTATTTGTTTGACCCGACCACAAAACGTTCGGTATTCATGAAATCCACGTTTGGGTCCACCAGCGCTGTGCAAATGGGCACGATGACTTTCTTGATTTTGTCCAGGAGGCTGTCGTCGATAAGGTCAGCATCAAAAACGGCTCTGAGGAAGGTATCCAGCCGCGTCCCCGGCTTCAGCTGTCTGAGCTGCGCCAGGTTATGCAGACTGTTAAAAGCGTAGTAGCGAGCCAGGTCTATGGCTTGCACGATCATGCGCGCTTTTTCCGGGTGTTTTGCCCGAATGTCTTTCATTCCCCGTGCTTCGATATTCAGAAGCTGCCTGGCATATTTATCGGCGGCATGTCGATTGTGCATTTTCGACAGGGCTTTTCCATAGTGGACGGTATGGATGTCCGAATCGAGCACCAGTTGCTTGTCTGAGGTAGTCAGGAGCGCCGGGCCTTCTTCCGTGTCTTTGATCATCCGCCAGATCGCCCCGGGTTTGGTCACGCGGTACACCTTGCCCGCGATGGGGGCATAGGTTTGTCTGCTGGTCATTTCCAGGTAAGTGCCATCAGCGCTGTTCTTCTTTAAATCCTTCAGTTCGACGGCGGTGGTTTCGAAAGGCTGCAGTGACGTGCGCATCGGTGCAGTGGATTGCACTTGCGACCATTGCGGCGCGACCACAGGAGTGGCCGCCGGTTCGGCGAGAGTATTGGTCGTTGCCTGCGCTGTGCCGATCGACTCTTCCAGCGACAACCTGCCCAGTGACACCATTTGCACTGCACCGGCAATAAAGTTGAACATTGCCTGTTTCCAGTGGTGGTCCTGCAGCGCTTCGGCCGAGTTCTTGAAGTCTTTGTAGGCTTGCCACAAAAACAGCCCATAAGCCAGTTTGCCGGGTAAAAGGCCCGAGAACCTCTGGATGCCGGAGCTGAACAGGTTTTTGGCTGCCTCCCAGTCTGACTGGCCGCCGACCTCGGACTGAGCGCCGAGCATTTGCCACAGCAGGCTTGTGTTGTCGCTGAACAACCGGGTCAGCAAGTTGCCGCCGATGGGGTTAGAGGCGAGGGTGATTTCGCTCGCTTGTCCGACGGTGGACTTCAACAGATTGCGAAACCCGGATTGCGCACTTGCTGGAAGGCGACGTATCAGCAGCTCCTGTAACGGTCCCGGCGTATTGAACGCCGAGACAACGCTGGTCTCATTGTCGAACTCGGTGAATGGCGAGCCTGCATGGTAGGGCGCATACAGGACTTGCGGACCTTTCTGTCCGGAGCCGGGGCCTATCAGGTACAGGCCCAGTGTCCTGACGGCAGCAGCGCCGACTGTCTTGATCAGCTCCAGAGGGCGAACAATGGCGTGGGCGCCGTTGACAGCCGCGCGGGCGATAGCGTCCGGCATGTCCATCACCTGTCGAATCAAGTCGAAGGCGCTGTCGGAAAGACGTTGCTGCAGTTTTTGTGCATGGGCGTGTTGCATCAATTGCCAGGGCAGTTGCCGAATGAAGCGCAGCCTTCGAATGTCGGCATCGGCGCTTTTGTTCGACAAGCTGTCTATGACCAGTTTTGCGTAGGTTTGCTGAATGTTCAGTGACAGCAGGAGTTGCCTGACAGCGGACTGGTCCAGGCCTTGCGGAAGGGATTGAGTGGTTTTCGAAGCGATCGTGAAACCTGTGCCCTGGGCAATGTTGACATGGTTCAAGGCAAACTCGGTCAGGGATCGAGCGGGGCCGGCCAAGGTCAGGTTGGGGATGATTTCGATGTCGTCGGGGTCTGGCAGTGTCCCCGAGAAGCGGCTACCGAGCAGTGACTCCAACGTCTCATGCACATAGGACTTCAGCGTCTTTAGGCCGTGCAGGTAGTCTTTGTCATCGTCGACGCTGTTGCGGTATTGCTCCAGCAGTTCGATGTGCAGCTGCTGCTCCTCGACGGGTGCCATTGCGAGCCAGGCAGGCAAGGACTGCTGTAGGGTGATCGCCTGCGCGATCGAAGTGGCTCTGCGCAAGTTGGTGTCGACCACCGTTTTTGTCAGGGCTTGAAGGGCTTTGATCTGTTTTGCAGTGTCCAGCTTGAGGGCGCGCAGGTATTCGCAATGTCCCAGGAAGTGGTCAATGGATGATTGTGATAACCGCTGCAGGACATGATCTTCAATCAGTCGCAACGCACCGAGCGTATAACGCTGGTGGAAGGTGCGCTGGACAGGGGAGAGGTTTTCCAATAGCGCCAGACGTTTTTGCGGATCATGCAGGCGCCGGTCCAGTTCCTGCCTCGCGCGGCTGACGGTATCAAAGACTTCCAGGCCCTGCGCAGGTGTCCATAAAACTGTTCGGCCCGAATGCTGAGGGTCGAGCCCGCCACGCTCGGTCAACAACATGCAATTGGCCAAGGGCAGGATATTCGTTTGGCCGGTGCACTCAAGGGTCAATGAATAGGCGTCAGGCCGGAACCCCTTGAGTGAGAGCCGGCGTTTACGATCCGGCTTATCCGGATTGAGCACCGTATCGACAATGGCCCGGTCCGTGTCGCCCAATGTGGCGTCGAGCCCCCGAAGACTGGCTTCCCCACGTATGCCTACGGAAAGAGCATGAGCCAGCCGGGGTTTCATGTTCTCCAGATAGACTCGCTGCAGTGCCAACGCGGTGGTGGGTTGAGCTGCAAAGTCCGCGCCGATCAGCGCTTCGATATCGCTGAAGGTTTTCACGAACGCCGCCGCCGTGTCTGCCAGCACCATGGAGGGCTGTTGCTTGCCCGACAATACCGGTCGCGTACTCCAGCGCCCTTGGGCATCCAGCATCAGCAGGTGCTCGCTGAGCATCGAGCGGATGTCCAGCGCCTTGTCGAACAAGGCGTTGATGTCCACGATGCCGTCGCTGTGACGGAAAACCTGCAGGGCATACTCCACATTCTGCTGTTGTTTGGTGATGATCGCCTCGAACAGCTTTTTGAAGATCGAACCGGAAATCACTTTCCCGGAGACATTCGGCTGATCGAAACCGATGAAGCGCTGACGTTCCGCCAGGCTCAGGAGGCCGTAGAGCTCATCCTCATGACCGGCCGCGCTGAATTTGCTCAGTAAGGTGTCTTTGAGGTCCTGATAGTCTTTCAGCACCTGCAGCCCCTGAGCGGGGGTGTAGAGAAACGCATTGCTGCCACTGATCATCAGCGAGCCTGCCAGCTCCACATAGTTGGCCTCGTATTCCCAGAGACGCACGGTTTCGACGGTCAGTGTCTCGTACGTTCTGCTGGTCGGTTCGATCAGCGAATGCAAGTCCTGGCTTTGTTCAGGCGTGATGATTTCGGCTTCGCGCTTGAGCAGGAACTCCGCTCGCGCCTGTTCAGCAATGGCCTTGCTGAACAAATCGCGACGTGATGCGCCATCGGCACTCGCTGCGTCCCAGTAACTATTCATTTGCTCGGAAAGCAGGCTGATCAGTTTTCGGGAGGCAGTGGCTACGGCGGTTTCCCAGTATTGCTGGTCAGTGCTGGCCGGAAGCTTTTTCGGGTGGGAAAACTCATGTGATTGCCCCAACGGCCAGCGTTGATTGCGGTAGTGAAACAGCACCGCATCACTCAAGGACATCGCGTTGAGCCAGCGCCGCGCCGGAGTGCTTTCCTTATCGTGTTCATCGGCAGTTGCCGTGGAATAGAAACTGACCTGGGTCTGGCGTTGATCCAGGCCGGGGAAGGCTGACTTCAGCAGTTCATTGAGCACCGTATCGAGCAGCGAAGTCAGGGTCGGCAGCGCTTTCAACTCGTCGAGCATGGCCTGATCGTTCATGTGCTGATGTGCGGTGATGGTGCTGCTTTGGTCTTCGAACACCTCGCCTTCGATGGTTTGAAAGGTCACCTCGATAGTGGCGGCATCTGCCAGCGTTCTGCGTTGAGACAACGACATGAACGCCAGCAGGTCGTCGTCCTCGGTCGCGCTGTTCAGCTGGCGGTTCAGCTGTTCGGTCAAGGTTGAGCGGCTGTCGAACTTCTTTATGCCGGCGTAGGGGGTATAGAGAATCACGCCGTTGTCATCCGGTGTGGCGCTCAGCACGAAGCTGCCGGCCAGGGGCACGGGTTCCAGGTCGTTGGTCTTGAGCAGAATTTTTTCGGCGAGCATGGGCGGTTTCTGTTCACCGCGCAGCGTGTGGTTGGCTAGTTGCAGGTGACTGAACCATTCGAAGTCCTTTTGCGTCAGCCCGTGGGTTTGGCCAAGTTTCCTCCAGAGTCCGGGAGACTTCAGGGCCTGGGGGAAAAACATCGGAGTAACAGGTGTAGACATCGTCGAGTCTCGTTCAGGGCGCGATTGAAATTCGCCAGTGGATTGAGCCTCGAGACTAAAAGTCATTGAAGTGTGGAAGGTGGTAGATAGTTACCGCACAGCCTGCCGGTTGATCGTGCAAACTCGAGAAGAAAGTGGAGGCCGCGCGGGTACGGCCTGCAGGTGATCAACCGAAAAGTTGACAGCTCGCTCGTCGTGCGTTGTTAATCGGCTTGTCTTCGTACGCTGTTGCCCCCTCCAATAATTACTCTGGAGCTTCAGATGTCTGCGCCACACGATCATGTGTCTACTGCGGTTTCGCAAAACCTGTCCTTCGAAGCGCTGACGGCGTTGCTCGAGCAGATCTTCTTGCGCCACGGCACCTCAGCCGATGTCGCCAGAACCCTGGCCCTTAACTGCGCCGGTGCCGAGCGCGATGGTGCTCACAGCCACGGCGTATTCCGCATTCCCGGTTATGTGTCGACGTTGCAAAGCGGCTGGGTCAACGGCAAGGCTGTACCGGTGGTCGAGGACGTGGCCTCGGGTTTCGTCCGGGTCGACGCCGCTAATGGTTTTGCCCAACCGGCCCTCGCGGCGGCGCGGTCATTGTTGGTGGAGAAAGCCCGTGGTGCCGGCATTGCGGTGCTGGCCATCCGTAATTCCCACCATTTCGCTGCCTTGTGGCCGGACGTCGAGCCGTTTGCCGATGAAGGGCTGGTGGCACTGAGCGTGGTCAACAGCATGACTTGCGTGGTTCCGCACGGTGCCGACCGTCCGCTATTCGGGACCAACCCGATTGCCTTCGCTGCCCCTCGGGCCAACGGTGGTCCGATTGTCTTCGACCTGGCGACCAGCGCCATCGCCCATGGCGATGTACAGATCGCCGCCCGTAAAGGCGAGCGTTTGCCCGCGGGCATGGGGGTGGACAGCCTCGGCCAGCCAACCCAGGATCCGAAAGCGATCCTTGAAGGTGGTGCCTTGCTGCCGTTTGGCGGACACAAGGGTTCGGCGCTGTCGATGATGGTGGAGTTGTTGGCGGCGGCGTTGACTGGCGGCAATTTTTCTTTCGAGTTCGACTGGTCGAACCATCCCGGGGCGAAAACACCCTGGACGGGTCAACTGCTGATCGTGATCGACCCGAGCAAGTCGGCGGGGCAGAGTTTTGCCGAGCGCAGTGAGGAACTGGTTCGGCAAATGCACGGTGTAGGGCTCAAGCGGTTACCGGGTGATCGGCGTCATCAGCAGCGCGCCAAAGCCAAGGTCGAAGGCATTGCACTCGATGCTCAGACGCTGGCAAATCTGCGGGAACTGGCCGGGCTTTGAGCTCAAACGCAAGCCCTAATGTGGGAGCGGGCTTTTGTGGCGAGGGGGCTTGCCCCCGTTCGGCTGCGAAGCAGTCGTGAAACCTGCACACCCGCTTAGCTGATTCACCGCGGAAACAGTTTTGGGGCCGCTTCGCGACCCAACGGGGGCAAGCCCCCTCGCCACAATGGCTTAACGCCGACCCAACAACAGCCCCACCACCAAACCGAATCCGGCGGAGATGGCCACGGTTTGCCAGGGATGACCACCGATGTAGATTTCGCTGGCCTCGACTGCGGGCCTGGTCCGGTCACGTATACTGGAAACTGAACCCCGGGCCTGCTGGAGCTTCTGGGCGATTTGCCCACGAAGGGTGTCCGCTTCTTCACCGACCAGTGAAGCACTGCTCTTGAGCAGTTTTTCCGACTCTTCGATCAGGGCCTGAAGTTCGCTGAAGACCTGATCCTTGATTTGATCCTCGGCGACTTGATCGATGATTTTGCGGGCCATTGGAGTACTCCTTGCAGGTAAATGGGCAGTGAACAATGGAGTCTGGCGCGATGGCAAAAGTTGCAGCCATTTTGCGTGGCGACTCCACCCTGATGAAAAATCCAGGGCAGGACATTTCCTCCTACAGTGTAAGATGTCGCCTATTTTACGCAGCAGGTATCTTCCATGAGCTTCAATCTGGCCGACAAACCCCTTGCCGAGCGCGCGGCGCTTGAAGATGAAAAATCCCGTCTGTTCGAGCTCTGGCAAAACAACCTGGGTAAATCCAAGGGCGAAGCCGCACGGTTGTTCGGTGAGCGTGCCAAGCGCAAAGGCAAATGGGCCGAGTGGGTCCGCTCCGAACTTGACGGCATGTCGCCCCCGGAATTTGCGAACATGGTGCGCAGTGAAGTCAATCGCCTGATGGCCGCTAAATAAGCTTCCAGCGCTGACGGTTTCGAAATTGTCGAACATCAAAAGATCGCAGGCTTCGCCAGCTCCTACGGGGAATGAGTACGACCGATCAATGGCGGATGTACGCGCTCATGTAGGAGCTGCCGAAGGCTGCGATCTTTTGATCTTGCTCTTTTGCCGGTTTCGAAACTGCTAAAGATCAAAGGATCGCAGGCTTCGCCAGCTCCTACGGGTAGGAAAAGGTCGCGATAATCGCCTCGCGCACTTTCAGCACCACCGGATCGAGCTGCGTGCTGGTGCGCCAGCCCAGTTCGATCGGATAGCGTGGCAGCGCCAGAGGGCAGGGCAGCAGCGCCAGTCCGCTGAGCGTAGCGATACTTCGTGCCGCATGAGCTGGAATAGTCGCCACCGCCTGACTGCCCTTGAGCAGATGCGGCAACGCGGCAAAGTGCGTGGTCGATGCACATACCCGCCGGCTCAGCCCCAACGCCGCCAGGCCTTCATCGGTGATCCCGATAAAACCGCCCGATGACACCAGAATATGCTCACGGGCGACGAACGCTTCAAGGCTGAGAGTTTCCTGTCCCTCGGTCAGACTGAGGGGATCCACCAGGCACAGATAATCGCCTTCACCCAGCACCTGACGACTGAGCAAACGCTCGGCGAACCCGCCTGCTGTAATCGCCAGATCGATGCTGCGTTCCATCAAGGCTCGGGCGACGATCTGGCTATGGGTCTGGCGAAAGATCAGCCGCAGTTTCGGCGCGCGATCCGCGATCTCGTCAATCAATCGTCGCCCGTAGGCGATTTCGAAATCATCCGATAAACCCACCGTCACCGAACGTCCGTCGTAATGATTCGCCGCCGGATCGACCATCGCCAGGCTCTGGCGGCATTTATTCAGCGCATCGCTGACCACCGGTTTTAACTGGTTGGCCTTGAGCGTCGGCGCAAGACCTCGACCCGTGCGCACGAACAACTGATCGCCGTACACCTCGCGCAATCGGCGCAACGCCGCGCTGACCGCCGATTGCGTCACGCCCAGACGCAGCGCGGCACGGCTGGCGCTGGATTCCTCATGCAGGGCTTCGAAGACTTTGAGCAAGTTGAGATCGACGGTCGCGATATTCATTTGGTTCATATCATTCAGCAGTGAGTCGGGCTTTATTCATGATCCTGTGGCGCCGGAGAATGAGCAACACCTCATTACTGACGGAGTCATCACGATGCCCAAGTCCATCGTTGCTGCCCTGCAAATCGGCGCCTTGCCCGGCGGCAAGGCCGACACCCTTGATCAAATCCTCTCTTGGGAAACCGCCATTATCGAATCCGGCGCCGCACTGGTGGTCATGCCGGAGGCGTTGCTCGGCGGCTACCCCAAGGGCGAGGGTTTTGGCACGCAACTCGGTTATCGACTGCCGGAGGGGCGTGAAGCGTTTGCGCGGTATTTCGACAACGCCATCGACGTGCCCGGTGCCGAGACTGATGCCTTGGCCGGATTGTCCTCACGTACTGGTGCCAACCTGGTGATCGGCGTGATCGAGCGCGCCGGCAGCACATTGTATTGCACCGCGCTGTATTTCGATCCGCAGGCCGGGCTGGTCGCCAAGCACCGCAAACTGATGCCCACCGGCACCGAGCGACTGATCTGGGGCAAGGGCGATGGCTCGACCTTGCCGGTGATCGACAGCCAGGTCGGGCGAGTCGGCGCAGTGGTGTGCTGGGAAAACATGATGCCGCTGCTGCGTACCGCGATGTATGCCAAAGGCGTGGAGGTCTGGTGCGCGCCGACCGTGGACGAGCGGGAAATGTGGCAAGTCAGCATGCGCCACATCGCCCATGAAGGACGCTGCTTTGTGGTCAGCGCCTGTCAGGTGCAGGCCTCACCTCAAGCCTTGGGCGTGGAAATCGCCAACTGGCCGGCGCAGCGTCCGTTGATTGCCGGCGGCAGCGTGATTGTCGGGCCGATGGGCGACATTCTCGCCGGGCCGCTGCGTGACGAGGCGGGTTTGCTCACCGCTGAAATCGACACCGACGACCTGATCCGCGCCCGTTACGACTACGACGTGGTCGGGCACTACGCGCGCCCGGACGTGTTTGAGTTGACGGTGGATGAGCGGGCCAAACCGGGCGTGCGGTTCAACGCATAATGTGGGAGCGGGCTTGCTCGCGAAGAGGGCGTGTCAGTCGACATTAATATTGACTGACACACCGCCTTCGCGAGCAAGTCGAATCGTCGCACCGCCGCTCCCACATTGGATCTTCAGCGCAGTTGAAGCCACTCTTCGCGGGTGATCTCCCAGAGTTCCTTCGGGAATCGTCCACTGACAAAGTCGCCTTCATCGGTGTGTATCAAGCGCATGCCGGTACGTTCCGAGAGTTTGCGCGAGCCAATATTCGGCGCCGCTTTCGGCACGCGCAGCAACGGCCGGCCGAGTGTTTCGAACCAGTACTCGGTCACCGCCGCACTGGCTTCACCCATCAACCCCTGGCCTTGCCATTGCGGGGCCAGCCAGAAGCCGCGGTTGTTGTCCTGTTCATTCATCAGGCTGACATTGCCGATCAGTTGGTCGGGGGCCGACTTCAAGCGGATCGACCAGTGCCATTCTTCGCCACGGGTCATCGCCGGCAGGGCAATATCACGCAGATAAGTCAACGCGCCGTCAGCGGGATAAGGCCACGGCACCAGGACATTCAAATAACGCACCACGTCCCAGTGGGGGAATTGTTGCTGGATGGCGTCGGCATCGGCCAGTTCCAGCGGGCGCAAAATCAGTCGTTCGGTGTAGAGCGTTGGTGCGGCGTGCATCGTGGATGACCTCCTTGTAGAGACGGGTGTTGCGCGTCATGCGCAGCGTCGATTGTCGTCTAGTCTCTAGGCGTTCACACCCCTGTCAACGGATGGACCGTCCATGAGTTTGTTACTCGGCCCGATTCTGCAGTTTCGTGGCATCAACAGTAATGTCTATAACGTGTCGGCTCTAGTGGTTTTACCCTTGGGCGCGACATCACCCAGCGTAAAAGTACCCGGCGGTGTCACTGCCGGCAAACCGTTGGCCACCGCCGATATCCCGTTGCTCAATCCTCAGTACCGCGTCTGGCGCGTCGATTTCAAAGCGCTGCAAGACCAGGCTGTCGCCACGACTTACACGATCAAGATAGAGGGCGCGGAGGCCAACTTCGTCGTTCCTGCCGAGGGTCAGTCGCCGCGCATGGCCTATGTGTCGTGCAACGGTTTCTCGGACCCCAGGGACATGGAGAAAGTGGACCGGAACAACGAGCGCTGGGAGCACATGTGGGGGGTTCATCAAAGCAAGCCCTATCATCTGTTGTTGATGGGGGGCGATCAGGTTTACAGCGACGACATGCGCAGCAGTGTGTCGTCGATGAAAACATGGTTTGCCAAACCCTTTGCCGACCGTCAAAAGGCGGTCTACAGCAAGGTGATCGAAGCCGATCTGGACAAGTTCTTCGCCAGACTCTACCTGGAGCGCTGGAAACAGCCTGAGGTCGCGAAGCTGCTCAGCGCCGTTCCGACGGTGATGATGTGGGATGACCATGACATCATCGATGGCTGGGGTTCCTACGATGAGATTCTGCATTCAAGCCCGGTGTTCCAGGGGCTGTTTGCCACGGCCAAGCGCTATTTCAGGATTTTCCAGCAGCAACTGATCCAGACTCATCCTCACCTCAAACCGTCCGCTGATACCCATCCCTGTGCGATTCCCGACACCGCTGACGGCTTTCACCTGGGGTTTACCGGCCTGGGTGAATTGGCATTGCTGGTGCCTGACTTGCGCAGTGAGCGTGCGCCGGATTTGACGACGCCCCCGGCTCGGCAAACCCGGATCATTTCCCCCGTCAGTTGGGATGCGATTTATGCCTGGCTGGGCAAGGTCAAGGCGCATAAGCACTTGCTGCTGATGTCGAGTATTCCCGTCGGCTACCTGGATTTGCAGGCGGCCGAAAAGGCACTGGACCTGATCTCGGGGCAACAGGAACTGGAGGACGATTTGCGCGACCATTGGCGAAGCCTGCCCCACCGAGACGAACGCAAGCGGTTGATCATGCGGCTGCTGGATTTCGCCCATGCCGAGTCATGCAAGGTCACGCTGGTGTCCGGTGATGTTCATGTGGCGGGGGCCTGCGTGATTGAATCGACGTTATCCCGGCATCGCAACGATGGTTCAGGATTGATCTACCAATTGATTTCGACCGGGGTCGTGCATCCTGCACCGCCGGTGCTGGCGGTGCAGTTTCTGGAGTCCATTGGCAAGCACCAGGAACAGATCGACTACGGCATCACCGCAACCCTGTTGCCCATCGGTGCCCGAGGACGTTACCTGATAGCCGCTCGAAACTGGCTGGCGATAGAGCCGGATGAAGACAGCACCGGCAAAAGTCGGCTGTGGGCCAACTGGCACGTAGAAGGCCTCAAACATTGCGTGACCCAGGTGATCGATCCGGTTAAGCCGCGGGCCGAGCCGTGAGCGTCACCACGTGTCGGTAGTCGGCCCCGGCAGGCTGAGTTTGCCGTGATCAACGAAACGCATCGTGCCGAACACACCGCTGGCCAGTTTGCCCCGAAGCACGTAAGGCAGATTGTTCAGTGTCTGCGTCTGACTCAGCCCGAGGGTCTGACGCAGCACCGAGAAGGCCGAAACGCTCACCGGCACCACGATGACTGCTTCGGAAAAACGCGGAATCGAGCCCGACTGGTCGCTGACGCCGGAGGCGAGTGATTGACCGTTCACCTCCAGATCCAGGGCTACACCGTTGTAGTCGATTGCCGTTTCATTGGGGTTTTGCACACGCAGTTTTACCGCAAAACGCACTTCCAGTTCCTGGCTTGGCAGCGGCTCGATACCGACCACGTTGATGTTCAGCGGGTCGTGATGAGGGAACAGGGCGCAGGCGCTCAGGGAGAGCAGCAAGAGGGACAGAGACAGGGCGAACAATCTGCGCATGGACAGGCTCCCGTAAAGAAAAAGGCCGAGCCGCTCGTGGCTCGGCTCTTGAGCATGACGCACGGTTCAACTGTGCGACAGCTGCAGGTGAAGCGGGTTCACCTTTGGGCGCAACATCCGGATTCTGCATCACCTGAAGCACCGAGGCTTGCGGGTCGAACTCATCTTCTTCCAGCTCGATGAATTCTTCGGGCAGGAAGATATTCAGCACGATAGCGCACAACGCACCGACGGTGATCGGTGATTCGAAGATGTTGTGGTCGCTTTCGCGAGCAAGCCCGCTCCCGCATTTGATCTGTGTCAGGCCATAGAGCGATGGTCTTATCGCTCCTGCCAGTTTCTGACAGCAGCCTCTGCTAAGCTCCGACGACTTTTCAGGAAAGAGCCTGCCGACCGTGTCGCGAACCAGCCGTTTACTGACTTTGTTACAAGTGCTTCGGGGCAAAAGTCGTCCGGTGACTGCCGCGACATTGGCCAGCGAACTGGAGATTTCCGAACGCACGCTGTACCGCGACATCGCGGAACTCACCGCCCTCGGCGCACCGATCTTTGGCGAGGCGGGGATCGGTTATGTGTTGCGCAGCGGTCTGTTTCTGCCGCCCTTGATGCTCAATGCCGATGAAACCGAAGCCATCGTGCTCGGCTTGCGCTACGTGGATCAGCGTGGTGATGAGGTCTTGGGCAAAGCCGCGGCCGATGCCCTGGCAAAAATCGCCGCGGTACTCGACCCCGCGGCCCAGGAGGCCTTGCGCAACCCGACCGTGCTGCCGGGTCCTCCGGGTTATGGCTATCCGCAAAATGCCGTGCCCTTGAATGTATTTCGCCAAGCCATCCGCGATCAGGCCAAGCTGCACATCGATTACGCGGACGCCAACCAGGTGCCGAGTCAGCGGCTGATATGGCCACTGGCCCTGGGCTTTCTCAACGAGGTGCGGATCATCGTTGCCTGGTGTGAATTGCGCAGTGCCTATCGCACCTTTCGCACCGACCGGATCTCGGCCGCCAGCGAACAGGGCGAACACTATCCGGGGCGGCGCAGCGACCTCTTGCGCACCTGGCGCAAGCAGATGCAACTGGACGAAGCAGGGCGTTTCACTCCTGACAAGAACTGACACAGGCTTGTTTTAGCATGGCTCCAGAATCAACTCACAAGGAGCCGTAAACATGTCCAATCCAGCCTCTTCACTGGCCCCCGCCATCGCCGCCTACATTGCCGCTGCCAATGCTCGTGACACGTCGAGGGTTGCCAGTTTTTTCGCTGAGGATGCCAACGTGTTCGATGAAGGGCAGCATCAGGTCGGCACACAAGCCATCGCCCAATGGATGCAAGACACCGCACAACGTTATCAGCCAAGGGTCGAGGTGCTCGACGTTCAGCTGCGCACCGGCAAAGTGCTGGTGCATAACCTGATCTCCGGCACCTTTCCCGGCAGCCCGCTGGAACTGCGCTATATGTTCCGCCTCAATGAGCAGGGCAAGATCGCCCGGCTGGATATCTCGTTGTAACCCGGTGCTGTATCGCGCTGCTAAACCTGTGGGAGCGAGCCTGCTCGCGATGACGGCGGTACATTCAGCATCAATATTGACTGACCCGCCGCTATCGCGAGCAGGCTCGCTCCCACAGGGGTTGAGCTTCGCTAGCTGCTATATACTGCCGCGCATGAATGTCGACTCTCCCTTAAGCGCCTGGCAACACGCCATCGAACAGAAGGGCTTCGTCCAGGACGAAGCCCAGGAACATGCCGTGTGGGCGCTGCAAAAATGCCACGAAGCCTTGCATGAAGGCCGCACACCCATCACTGGCGTGTACCTCTGGGGACCGGTCGGGCGGGGCAAGACCTGGTTGATGGATCAGTTCTATCAAAACCTGCGCGTCCCGGCCCGACGTCAGCACTTTCATCACTTCATGGGCTGGGTGCATCAGCGCTCCTTTCAATTGACCGGCACCGCCGACCCGTTGAAAGCGCTGGCACGCGAGCTGAGCCAGGAAGTGCGCGTGCTGTGTTTCGATGAACTGTTCGTCAACGACATCGGTGACGCCATCATTCTCGGGCGTTTGTTTCAGGTGATGTTCGAGCAGGGTGTGGTGGTGGTCTGCACCTCCAATCAGCCGCCGGATCAGCTGTACGCGGATGGCTTCAACCGTGACCGGTTCGTGCCGGCCATTACCGCAATCAAGCAACACATGCAGGTGATTGCGGTGGATGGCGGGGAAGATCATCGTCTGCACCCCGGCGCCGGTCTGCAGCGTTATTGGGTGAACGTACCAGGTCAGCCCGGCGCTCTGAGCGAAGTGTTCAAAGCCTTGACCGTGGGCCAGGCGCTGTCCAGCGATCCGGTCAGGATCGGCTACCGTTCGGTCAATGTGATGCAGGCCAGTCAAACCGTGCTGTGGTGCCGTTACGCCGATATCTGCGAGCAGCCATTTGCCGCCATGGACTTCATGGCCCTGTGCGACACCTTCAGCGCTATTCTGTTGAGCGACGTGCCCAACCTCAGCGCACAAAAACGCGAAGGTCGCATCGCTCGCGGCACTGAAGACGGTGTCGAGCGGGTGGTGGCAGGGGATCGCGAGTTGCCGCAGTTGTCGGTGCATGACGACGGCGTGCGCCGGTTCATCGCCCTGGTGGACGAATGCTACGACCGCAAGGTGCCGCTGTACCTCGAAGCGCAGGTGCCGATGGAGGCGTTGTACACCGAGGGCTATCTGGAGTTTCCGTTTCGCCGCACCCTTAGTCGTCTGCAGGAAATGCAGCTAAAACGTTTCGCCGAGGCTTGATCTCCAGAAGGAGCGAACATGAATCAGCCCTTGTCTCACCATTTGCTGACCATGGCCTATCAGAACGCCTGGGCCAATCATCGACTCGCCAAGGCCTGGCTTCAGTTAAGCCGGGCTGAACTGGCTGCGCCGCGAGTCAGTTTCTTCCCCAGCCTCAACGCGACTCTGAATCACATCCTCACGTGCGACTGGTTCTATGTGGATGCACTGGAGCGGGAGTTGCGCGGTGACGAACCGCATCCCGATTGCTACGTGTTCTTCAACGTAGACGAGCCGTTCACCCACGGTGCCGATCTCAAGCGCGAGCAAGCAATGGTGGACCGTCGACTGATCGCCTACTGCGAGCAACTGCGCGACGCAGACCTCGGACGGCTCGTGACCATCGCGCGCGACACGCCGCAACATGACAGCCGTTTGCGCATGCTGTCCCATTTGTTCGAGCATCAGATTCATCATCGCGGGCAGGTTCACGCAATGCTCAGTGGCACCTCGGTCAAGCCGCCGCAACTGGACGAGTTTTTCTGTGCCGGTGAGGCAGAGTTGAGGGCCGAGGACTTTGCCGAGTTGGGATGGACCGAGGCATTGATCTGGGGCGTTTGAGAGGGAACGATCACAACAGGATCTAGTTGTCGGCACCCCGGGACTCGCGATAAGGTCGCTGGACCTTTCAGCGCGCAAGAGGCGAACTGGGGCAACTTGTGTGATTGAGGGTGGAAATGGAATCCGCAGTAATTCTTGTGCTTCAGGCCAGCTACACCAACCCGGTGCATGCCGAGGCGATTTGTCTTGTATTGAACCACTACGCCGAAGACCCGATGGGTGGCGGTCACCCGTTATCCGCCGATAGATTGCAACAACTGCCTGGGGAACTGGCCAAACGTCCGCATGCCTTCAGCGTACTGGCGTTTGTCGGCGGCGAGCCGGCAGGGCTGGTCAACTGCTTTGAAGGTTTTTCGACCTTTGCCTGCCGGCCGCTGGTCAACGTACACGACGTGGCGGTAGTGTCGAAGTTTCGCGGGATGGGGCTGAGTCAGAAGATGCTGCACAAAGTCGAGGACATCGCACGCCAGCGCGGCTGCTGCAAGATCACCCTGGAAGTACTGGAAGGTAATGCGGTGGCTCAGGGGGCCTATGGCAAATTCGGTTTTTCGCCAGGCATGTTCGACCCGGCGCACGGGCGGATGCTGTTCTGGATCAAAACGCTTTAATTTGCAATCCACAATCTTGTGGGAGCGGGCTTGTGTGGCGAGGGAGCTTGCTCCCGTTGGGTCGCGCAGCGACCCCGGCATTTCAAAGTTAAACCGCATGTAAAGGGTTTACGACTGCTTCGCAGCCGAGCGGGAGCAAGCTCCCTCGCCACGCAAGCCCGCTCCAACAGGATCCGCGCCAAAAACTACTGCTGAACAACTGCCGGCGTGACAGGCGTGCTCTTGGGTTTCATCAGGCTGAAGTCGATCAACGGCCGCTGCTGACGCTCATAAGGATCGCCGATCATCAACGGCCGTGACTTGAAGCTGTCGCTGACCAGGCTTTTGCTGCGGTCCAGTTCATCGAAACTCAGGCCTGCCAGATCCGCCCAGGTGTGAATCAGCTGAGAACTGCTGTATGGCCGTCCGAGATCACCGGCAAAATTCCAGTCATGGGTTTCTCGCCATTTCGGCGATGCCCAAGCCATGAATGGAATGGTGTACATCGGTGCCGTCGGCTTGCTCTCATTGCGGCCCAGGGTATTGTGGCCAGCGGAGTCGAAAACATCTTCGCCGTGGTCGGAGAGGTACAGCAGGAAGCCGTTCGGATCAGTCTTGGCGTAGTCCTTGATCAGGCTCGACACCACGAAGTCGTTGTACAGCACGGCGTTGTCATAGCTGTTGTACGTCGGCACCTGATCGTCACGCACGCCGTCCGGAACACCTTTGCGGTCGGTGAACTTGTTGAACGTCGACGGGTAACGGTATTGGTAGCTCATGTGCGTGCCGAGCAGATGCACAACGATCAGCTTGCGTGGGGCCGCATCGGCCAGCGCCTTGTTGAACGGCTCGATCACATCGCCATCGTACTGGGCGGCATTCTGGTTACGGTTATTGTTCAGGTACACCTGCTCATCGGCCTGCTGGGAGAACGTTGTGAGCATGGTGTTGCGCTTGGTCATGGTCTGCTGGTTGGTGATCCAGAAGGTCTTGTAACCGGCCTGTTTCATCATGCTGACCACCGACGGTGTGGACAGGTAGAGGTCGGGGTTTTCTTCGTCGGCGAAGGTCAGTACCTGCTGCAACGCTTCGATGGTATAGGGGCGCGGGGTAATGACGTTATCGAAAACCGCCAGTTGATCCTTGAGCTTGTCCAGCTCGGGGGTGGTTTCCCGTGGGTAACCGTACAGGCTCATGCGCTGACGGTTGGTGGACTCGCCGATCACCAGCACCAGAGTCGCCGGCTGATTGGCCATCGCATCGGTGAGGTTCTTGAGCGGTGCAATCTTGCTGGCGCTGTCGAGCATGGCTTGCATGCCGGCCAGGGTATTGAGGTAACGGTGATAGGCCACGGCCATCTGCCACGGCACCGCGGGCTCGATGCGAGTTTCGAATTTCTCGAAGCCGCCCGCCAGGCTGCCGGTGTGCGCGGTCTGCTTGATCAGCGGGTAACCGACCACGGCCAGCAGAATCGCCATCGCTGCGATCAGCGCCTGGCCACGAGGCAGGTACACCGGACGCAGGCGGGTCCAGAGCAAATACGCGAACGCGGTGTGGGCGAGGAAAGCCAGCACCATCCACCAGGCAAAATACTGGGTCATGTACTCGCCGGCTTCAGACACGTTCGATTCGAACATGATGAAGATGACGCTCTGGGAAAATTCCTGCTGATAGATGAAGAAATAACCGAGGCTGGCCATCGAACAGGCCCACAGCACCACGCCGATCAGCGCGGCCATCACGCGTGTTTGCCTAGGGAACAACAGCATCGGCGCGAGCCAGATGGCACTCATCACAAAGGCCTGGCGGAACCCGGTAAAACCGGAGGTGCCCGTCAGTTGAATCAGCAGTTGGGTAATGCCCGAAAAATACCAGAAGAACAGAAATAACCAGAGAAATCCTGCCCAATCAAAACCTTTCGCAGACGTTTTGCTGCGTTTAAACAAAGCCATTAGCACTCCAGCCTGATAATTACTTCGGCCGTCGCACTCTCCCTGTCGCAGACGAACGGATGCCGCACGGATACCGAACGGCCACAATGAGCCGAAGTATCGACAAGAAGGTGTGAAAACTTTGTGAGTTGCCGGAGCAGGCAGGGTTGCAGCGAGTCGGAAACAGCGGCGGCTGTTTCCGATTCAAACGAGGGGGTCAGGCGTGGGGAGCACGTTGGGTGACAGGCCAGGGCTGAACCTCATTGCCTTGGGTCAGCAGGCGCAATTGCGCGACTTCCCGCTTCAATTGGTCACGCTCATCTTTCAACTGGCGCAGTTCATCGCGACGGATCGTGACGTAAAGGGTTTGTGCTGGCAGTGCTGTGTGTACGGTGCCCATTGCTCACCTCGCAAATGGCTGTCTCAACTGTAAGTTCGCTCCCTGGATCAGGTGCTCTCTTACTATCGGCGCCAATTTTGATTTCTTTTGCCCTCGAAGGGAACTTTTTTATTTTTCATGGTCGTTGTGTCTTCGGCACGATTCCCGACGTTATCAGTCTGGATCGGGCACAATGCCCGGAAACTTCATCCCGCCGCTCTGGACTAACCCTCATTAGTCGCGTTGGGCTATAACCTTTGACACACTTTATTTGTAGTAGGGAGCATCAGTACATGCAACTCGGGATTATTGGACTGGGCCGCATGGGCGGCAATATTGCGCGGCGCCTGATGCTCAACGGACATACCACCGTTGTTTACGACCGCAATACCGCCTTTGTCGACACCCTGGCTGAAGCAGGCGCCACCGGTGTTGCCGACTTGCCAGCCCTGGTCGCTGGCCTGGCCAAACCACGCGCGGTGTGGGTCATGCTGCCCGCCGGCGCACCGACCGAAGACACCATCGACACCCTGAGCACCTTGCTCGACGCTGGCGATACCATCATCGACGGCGGCAACACCTTCTATAAGGACGACATCCGCCGGGCCAAAACCTTGTCGGAAAAAGGCCTGCACTACATCGACGTCGGCACCTCCGGCGGCGTCTGGGGCCTGGAGCGTGGTTATTGCATGATGATCGGCGGCGATGCCGAGACTGTTAAGCGTCTTGACCCGCTGTTCGAATCCCTGGCCCCGGGCCTGGGCGACATCCCGCGCACCAAGGACCGCAAGTCCGATGACGATCGCGCCGAGCGCGGTTATATCCACGCAGGCCCGGCCGGTTCTGGCCACTTCGTGAAAATGATCCACAACGGCATCGAATACGGAATGATGCAGGCCTTCGCCGAAGGCTTCGACATCCTCAAGACCAAAGCCAGCACCAACCTGCCGGAAGACCAGCGTTTCGACCTGAACGTCGCCGACATCGCCGAAGTCTGGCGTCGTGGCAGCGTGGTGTCGTCCTGGCTGCTCGACCTGACCGCCGATGCCCTGGCCAGCGACCCGAAACTTGACGGTTACTCGGGCTCGGTGGCTGACAGCGGTGAAGGTCGCTGGACCATCGAAGCCGCGATGGAGCAATCGGTGCCTGTACCGGTGCTGTCGAACTCGCTGTTCTCGCGCTACCGTTCGCGCGGGCAAGGCACCTTTGGCGACAAGATTCTCTCTGCCCAGCGCTTCGGCTTCGGCGGCCACGTGGAGACTTCGAAAAAATGACCCATGTGATCCGCAGGAAATCCAAGGCAGAACCCGCACCGCCTACCACGCTGTTTCTGTTCGGTGCCCATGGTGATCTGGTCAAGCGCCTGCTGATGCCGGCGCTGTACAACCTGAGTCGCGACGGTTTGCTGGGAAATGGACTGCGGATCATCGGCGTTGATCACAACGCCATCAGTGACGAAGCCTTCGCCAAAAAACTCGAAGATTTCATTCGGGCGGAAGTGGCGACCAAGGTCGGCAAGGGCGATCAAGCCCTTGATCCGGCCTTGTGGGCCAAACTGGCCAAGCACATCAGTTACGTCCAGGGCGACTTCCTCGACGAACGCACCTATGAAGCGCTGGCGGCGAAAATCGCCGCCAGCGGAACTGGCAATGCGATTTTCTATCTGGCTACCGCGCCGCGCTTTTTCAGCGAAGTGGTGCGGCGTCTCGGTGCTGCCGGATTGCTCCAGGAAACCCCCGAAGCATTCAGAAGGGTGGTGATCGAAAAACCTTTTGGCTCCGATCTGCACACCGCCGAAGCCTTGAACGCGTGCTTGCTAAAAGTGATGACGGAAAAGCAGATCTACCGGATCGATCACTATCTGGGCAAGGAAACCGTGCAGAACATTCTGGTCAGCCGGTTCTCCAACAGCCTGTTCGAAGCCTTCTGGAACAACCATTACATCGACCACGTGCAAATCACCGCCGCCGAAACCGTCGGCGTGGAAACCCGTGGCAGTTTTTATGAGGTCACCGGCGCCCTGCGGGACATGGTGCCCAATCACCTGTTCCAATTATTGGCGATGGTGGCCATGGAACCACCGGCCGCTTTTGGCGCCGATGCGGTACGCGGCGAAAAAGCCAAAGTCGTCGGCGCCATCCGCCCCTGGTCGACCGAGGAAGCGCGAGCCAACTCGGTGCGCGGCCAATACACCGCCGGCCAGATCGATGACGAGCCGCTGCCCGGTTATCGCCAGGAAGCCAACGTGGCGCCCGACAGCACGACCGAAACCTATGTCGCGCTCAAAGTCATGATCGACAACTGGCGCTGGGTCGGCGTGCCGTTCTACCTGCGCACCGGCAAGCGCATGAGCGCGCGCGACACCGAGATTGTCATTTGCTTCAAGCCTGCGCCGTACGCGCAGTTTCGCGACACCGAGGTCGACGAGTTGCAGCCGACCTATCTGCGGATCCAGATTCAACCCAACGAAGGCATGTGGTTCGACCTGCTGGCCAAGCGGCCGGGGCCGGCGTTGAACATGGCCAATATCGAACTGGGCTTTGCCTACAAGGATTTCTTCGAGATGCAGCCGTCCACTGGCTATGAAACCTTGATCTACGACTGCCTGACTGGCGATCAGACGCTGTTTCAGCGTGCCGACAACATCGAGAATGGCTGGCGCGCCGTGCAGCCATTCCTCGACGCCTGGGAGCAGGACGCAACGGTGGAGAACTATGCGGCCGGCGAAGACGGACCACAGACCGCTGACGAGTTGCTGACCCGCGACGGCCGTGTTTGGCACAGCGTCGGTGAGTGACGTAACGCAACAACCCATCCGTTTTCTGCTCAGTGACATGGACGGCACTTTACTGCTCCCTGATCACAGCCTCAGTCAGCGCACGATCGAAGCAGTCCGCGCCTTGCGCGAGGCCGGTGTGCTGTTCAGCCTGGCGACCGGGCGACCGCCCAAAGCCATGTTGCAGCAGATCGAAGCCCTGGGTATCGATCTGCCGACGGCGGCCTTCAATGGCGGCACAATCGTCAACCCGGACGGCAGTTTGCTGGTGGCGCATTATTTGCCGGTCACGGCAGCGTTGACGGCGTTGACGCTGTTTGCCGATCAGCCGGACATTGAAGTCTGGGTGTTCAGTGGTGGCGACTGGCTGCTGAAAGATGCGTATGGCCCGATGGTCCCGCGAGAGCAGCACGGCCTGGGTTATCCGCCGGTGGTGGTCGAGAGTTTTGAGCCTCACCTGGCACGCATCGACAAAATCGTCGCGGCCAGCAACAACGCCGAACTGTTGATCGAACTGGAAGCGCAGTTGCTGCCCAAGGTCGAAGGGCAGGCGCAGGTTTCGCGCTCGCAACCGATCTATCTGGACGTGACGGCGATGCTGGCGAACAAGGGCGAGGCATTGGCGACACTGGCCGAGTTTCTCGGGGTGCCGCTGGAACAGACCGCCGCCATGGGTGACGGCGGCAATGACCCGGCGATGTTTCATAGCGCCGGGTTGTCGATCGCCATGGGGCAGGCGGAGGAGGCGGTGAAGCGTCAGGCCGACGTGGTGACCGGGGCCAATACCGAAGACGGTGCGGCCCAGGCGATTGAGAAGTACATCCTTCCTCGATAACGACACAAAACCAATGTGGGAGCGGCGGTGCGACGATTCGACTTGCTCGCGAAGAGGCCGTCACATTCAACATTGTTGTTGAATGACACATCGCCTTCGCGAGCAAGCCCGCTCCCACATTTTGTTCAGCGTTACAGCCAGTAACTCACCGCATACCAGCCCAACACGCCCATCACCACGGTGTAAGGCAGCGCCATCCACACCATTCGCCCATACGACAAGCGAATCAGCGGTGCAATCGCCGAGGTCAGCAGGAACAGGAACGCCGCCTGACCATTGGGTGTCGCCACGCTTGGCAGGTTGGTGCCGGTATTGATCGCAATGGCCAGGGTTTCAAAGTGCTCGCGGCTCATGTGGCCGGAGATGAAAGCCTGTTTCACTTCGGTGATGTAAATGGTCGCCACGAACACATTGTCGCTAATGGCCGACAACAAGCCATTGGCAATAAACAACATGCCCGGCTGTTGATCTGCCGGCAGCGCCAGCACCCACTGGATCAGCGGCGTGAACAGTTGCTGATCATGAATCACCGCCACCACTGCGAAAAACACCACCAACAGCGCCGTGAACGGCATCGCATCCCTGAACGCGTTGCCAATACGGTGTTCGTCAGTAATGCCGGTGAACGCAGTGATCAGCACGATCACCATCAAACCGATCAGGCCGACTTCGGCGACGTGAAACGCGAGGCCGGCAATCAGAATCAGCGCCGCCACCCCTTGAACCAGCAACGCAGCGCGCTGACGTGCAGTGCGTTCGGCGTTGTCTTCGGCGGCGTAGTTGGCCAGCACCGTACGCACGTTGTCTGGCAGCAGCGTGCCATAGCCGAACCAGCGCAGTTTCTCCAGCAGCACGCAAGTCACCAGGCCGGCTGCCAGCACCGGCAGCGACACCGGGGCGATCTTCAAAAAGAAATCGGCGAAGTGCCACCCCATCTCATGGCCGATCAGCAGGTTCTGCGGCTCGCCAACCAGCGTGCACACGCCACCCAACGCCGTGCCCACAGCACCGTGCATCAGCAGGCTGCGCAGGAAAGCGCGGAACTGTTCGAGGTCGGCATGGTGGAGTGTGGGCAGGTGCCGGTCATCGCTGATTTCGCTGTCTTGACGCGGGTCGTTGCCCGAGGCGACGCGGTGATACACCGTATAGAACCCCACTGATGCACTGATAATCACTGCCGTCACGGTCAGCGCATCGAGAAACGCCGACAGAAACGCTGACAGGAAACAGAACATCAATGCCAGCAGGGCCTTGGAGCGAACCCCCAACAACAGGCGCGAAAACAGGAACAGCAGCAGGTCTTTCATGAAGTAGATGCCTGCCACCATAAACATCAGCAGCAGGATCACCGGAAAGTTGTGCACCAGCTCATCATAGAGAGCCTGGGGTGTGGTCATTTTCAGCAGCAGCGCTTCGACCAGTAGCAAGCCACCGGGCATGAGCGGGTAACACTTGAGCGCCATGGCCAGGGTGAAGATGAACTCCAGCACCAATAACCAGCCGGCCGCCACCGGTCCGACCGTCCACAACACCAGGGCGTTGAGAATCAGGAAGCCGACAATGCTCGCCTTGTACCAACGAGGTGAGTGCCCGAGAAAGTTGTGCGCGAAGGCCTGGGCCATTGAACCGGACATCGGCTACTCCTTGTATTAAGAAGCGCGCAACTTGCCGTAAGAAGAACAGAAGATCAAGTGCAGGAAAATGACGTTGGCCTAACACTGATAACGCGCGACGATCGCGCGGCAGTTTCCGTCCAGTGAGTAGCCGCCTATGACAATGCAGCCGTCGGCCTGAATCGCCAATGAAGTAGCGGTATGCGAACCGCGACCCAGGCGTGTGCGACACCAGCCAATGCCCTTGGCAAAACTGCGATCCAGCTGCCCACTGGGTAAATATCGGGCAAAAATGAAATCGGCTTCGATCCCGCCGACCATCGATCCAACTGTCAGCACACGTCCATCCGGTTGAGTCTCGGCGGCGGTCCAGCGGCAACTGCTGCGGCCGACGCCTAAAAGCTTTGGCTTGCCACCGTTGCAATGAATATCGGGTCGGCCATTACTGTGAACTTTCAGAGACAGGCAGAGCATCGGGTCGCGACTGCTGCCAAAACAATGCAAGTCACCATTTTCATGCTGGACGATCTGGTTGATCTGAGCGCTGTGCTCCCGTGCCTTGAAGGTCATGAAACCATCCACGGCGAAGCTGTCATCCAGTCGGCCGTCCGGGTGATAGCGCGCCAGCAGACCTTCCTCGGGAAAATTGATTGAGCCACTCACCAGGATCCGACCATCGCGTTGCACCATCAGGCTGCTGAGCCAGGTGTTCATCAACAAGTGCCGAACCATGACGAAGCCGCGACCGTTGAAGCTGTCGTCCAGCGAGCCGTCGGCGTTGAGTCGTATCAGCATGCCGACGTGATCGGTCGGTTCGAAGTAATGATTGGCCAGCAGCAGGATTCGACCGTCGTCCTGCACGCAGACATCACAGGCTTCGGCGCTCGGCACGCCGGGCGGTAACCAGGCGTCGCGAGCACCCAGGGAAAGATTACCCGCAAGGCGCACCACGCAACGTCCATTGTCGCCAAAACCCTGGACCGGGCAGCCTTGCTGATCAAACATCGCCAGGGCGGGAAGCGTACGGTGAGCATTCTCGTAGTGCAGGCCGGCCACCAGAATGTGCCCGTTGGGCAATGCCCGTACCTTGCCAGCCATGGCCTCGAAGCCGAGTGCGAACTGGCCGCTGATGCTGCCTTTTTTGCCGAATTCCAGATCCGCCGAACCATCTGCAAGCAGGCGGGCCAGGCCAAAGCGTTGGCCGCCCGGCGTACCGACCTTTGCCGCCACCAACAACCGGCCGACGTGGTCAATCGCAACCCCATTGGTCATGCTGGAGAGACTGCCGGCGAAATACACTTGAGTCTTGCCGGTGCCAGCGAAATTCGTATCGAGCCGTTCGGCACCATTCACGGTTGCAGGTAAGGCAAAAGCAGTCTGGGGTGACATGCATGCATCTCCTTGCCAGCCGTCCTTAATCCGGTTCCCGGATGGCGACTGCCTGAGCAAAACATTCAACCCCTGAATGACTCGGCGCACAACTGTTTTCATGAGCTGGAGGAAGCGCGTTTTGTGCCAGAACAATGTCTTTTCGAACCATTGCCAAGCCTGCCAAGTAATATGGCGGGTTAGAAGTTAAAACAGGTGAGTGGTGTCGCGCATTGACTGTAGAAAATCGTCAACTAAGAGGAAGTGGGGGCGCGGATTGCCGGGCGGCAATCCGCGAAAACGCTTAGTGCGGCATGGACCACGATTGCAGTGTGTAACCTTCCTGGCTCAACTCGGCACGGGCTTCTTCCAGCACGTGTTCGAGTTGCGCTGGATCGGAATAGGCACTGCTTGGAATTTGTTTACGGCCGATACGAGTACTAGTGCGATCGATGATAGTCAGGCTGAGCTCGCCATTACCGTCTTGTGGTGCCCAGGCCACGCATTGAAAGGGTTGGAATGCGCGGTCGGCAATCAAAAGTGCTTCGTTGATACGGAGCGGGGCGTTCATGGGGTTTTCTCTCTGTATGCCCAATCAAGTGATATGCCGTCGGTTGGGCTTACCGTTCGGCTGGTTACTTGTACTGATGCCCGCAAGTGGGGGTTGGGTCACACACAATCAAAAGAAATTTCAACTTTCTTTGATTGATTCGATATTCAGGCTGTTTCTGAAAGCTGAATGAAAGGTTCAACTCGTTAGGTAACTAACCAATTGATTTCTTATAACTAATAAGCAAACAGCCCTATAAGCAATCGATACAAGCCTGCGTCAAAATCTTGCTAGTGTTACAACGAAGCCCGCCAAATGACTGTTTTTAATAATATTTCCTAAAATTTGGCGTCAAGGAACAGTCATGATCGAAGCGCCTGCCTTGCGACGTCTTTTAGTAGTGGATCCTTGCGACGACTGCCACCGTCTGTTGCCGGGTTTACGCGCCGTGGGTTGGGATGTTGATAGCTGTACCCTGGAAAACGCCACCGAACGAACCTGCGATGTCGGCCTGTTCCGATTGCAGCCCTTTCATCTGGAGCGCCCGGAAGCCGTCAAGGAATTGATCAGCCGTAGCGGTACCGAGTGGATTGCGGTGCTGAATCAAGAAGTCCTGCGACTGCAAAATGTCGGGGACTTCGTCTGCGAATGGTTTTTTGACTTCCATACCCTGCCGTTCGATGTTTCACGGGTTCAGGTCACCTTGGGCCGCGCCTTCGGCATGGCGCGCCTGCGCGGCCAAGGCACGGTTCATATCGATCAGCCTGAACACGAACTGCTCGGCGACAGCAAACCGATTCGCGAACTGCGCAAACTGCTGAGCAAACTGGCACCCACCGAATCCCCGGTGCTGATCCGCGGCGAAAGCGGGACCGGCAAAGAATTGGTCGCTCGCACCCTGCATCGACAATCCCAGCGTCACAGCAAACCGTTCGTGGCGATCAACTGCGGCGCGATTCCCGAACACTTGATCCAGTCCGAACTGTTTGGCCACGAGAAGGGGGCCTTTACCGGCGCTCATCAGCGTAAGGTCGGACGGATCGAGGCGGCCAACGGCGGAACGCTGTTTCTCGATGAAATCGGTGATCTCCCCCTCGAACTGCAAGCCAATCTGCTGCGCTTCCTGCAGGAAAAACACATTGAGCGTGTAGGGGGGCACCAGCCTATTCCGGTGGATGTGCGGGTATTGGCGGCAACGCACGTCGACCTTGAAGCGGCCATTGAGAAGAAACTCTTTCGCGAAGATCTGTATTACCGTTTGAATGTCTTGCAAGTCATCACCGTGCCGCTGCGTGAACGCCATGGCGATCTCTCGATGCTGGCCAACCACTTTTCCCATTTCTACAGCCAGGAAACCGGCCGTCGTCCTCGCAGCTTCAGCGAGGACGCGCTGATCGCCATGGGCAAGCACGACTGGCCGGGCAATGTCCGTGAGTTAGCCAACCGGGTACGGCGCGGGCTGGTTCTGGCCGAAGGACGGCAGATCGAGGCGCGAGACCTGGGGTTGATCAGTCAACACATCACCGCTACGCCGATGGGCACCCTTGAAGACTACAAGACCCGCGCCGAGCGTCAGGCGCTGTGCGATGTGTTGAACCGGCACAGCGATAACCTGAGCGTCGCCGCCAGAGTCCTGGGCGTGTCGCGGCCGACTTTTTACCGATTGCTGCATAAGCACCAAATCCGCTAGGGCGCGGTGAAACGAAGAGGCCCGCTGCGACATTCATCGCAGCGGGCCTTTTCCATAGGGGGAAAACGGTTAGAAGTAGTACGGGAATTTCAGGCTGAAGGAAAAGTCTGGCGAGTCGTCGGTCAGGCCGATGGCCAGGTTGGGAACGATCGTCAGGTTATCGGTTGCTGCCAGGGTCATGCCGATGTTGAAGTTGGCCGAGTTGTAATCGCTGTTGGAAATCGATTGCCAATCGCCACCGTCCGGCTTGATCTTGCTCTTGCGGGCGAACTGATCGGTGAACGAGAACGACATACTCATCTTCTCGTTCAAGGCGAATGCAATGCCGGCGCCGACCTGCCAGGAATCGCCCAGTTTCACGTCCCCGGGCACCTTGGAGTTGACCTGAGGGCTGATGTCGCTGAAAGAGTCTTCCATGTTGTAGGTGTAGGCCAGGCTGCCGAACAGCACGGCCGGGTCGAAGCTCTTGACCAGCGAGAGCCCCGGGGTGATCGACCAGACACCATTGCCGGTAGGCAAGTCCTCGGGTACCGAGAGGTTATCGTTGTTCGGGTCATTGACCAGCTTGATGCCGTAAGGGTCCTTACCGGTCGGCGCCTTGAGGCGCAGTGTAAAGACCGCGTCGGGCAGATTGGCCGACTCATCCAGAAACTTGTAGGCAACGCCAAAGTTCACATCGCCGATGGTCGGGTCGCGGGTAACGGTTGCGTCCGACGTCACCGGTCCTGCGCCACCGGCGCCACCGGAGGAATACGTTGATTCGCGATAAACCACGGGGACATTGATGTCGAACTGCCAACGTTGTGCCACGTTGTAGCGGGCGGTCAGGTCCAGGGTCCAGTTATCCGCCTTGATACGGTCGAGGTTGATGTTACCGAGGAAAATTGCGTCCAGTGCCAGGAAGCCATTGAGTACCAATGCACGGGTATCGTAGTGCGTATAGGTCAGGCCGGTTTCGACGCTGAACTTGCCGCCACCGAAGAAGCCGCTGGCTTCGTCATACAGGTTGGAAACGCTTTGCGCAGGCTCCGAATCCTCCTGGAGCGATTGGCCGTATGAACTGCCCGTGGTTCCCGGCGCACCGGCGGCCACCGTCTGACCACTCCTGGGCGTTTCTGCGGGGGATTTGGTCAGGCGTTTGGGAGCAGGAGTCGCAGGTGCTTCTTCGACTTGGCGAACGCGTTGCTCGAGTACCATCAGCGCGTTCTGTTGTACTTCGTAACGCTGTTTCAACTCCATGAGTTCTTGTTTTAGTGCTTCAACCTGGGGGTCCGTTGCTGCGTATAGCAGTGTGGTCGGGGCCAGGCTACTCAAACAAACGATAGCTCTGAACGTCAACGATCGGTGCATGGGTTAGCCGTCCCTTCTGACTACATCGGGTGACACTGAGCGTAGATCAGAATCCTTGAGTGCGAAGACCTTTGAGCTGGTCCAGGTTGCCGCTCAGCGACCCGGTTGTCGCATTGTCACGCAGCACGACATTGAAGGATGTGAGGTTGTTGACCTGGTTACCACCGCCGAGCAAAGTCGTGTTCTGCATCAGCCCGCCCTGGGCCAGGCGTTGTACGGTACTGCCCTGGTTGTTGTTGCCCACGATGTTGAGTTGCACACCCGTGCCGGTCGAGGAAACGCTCAACGAGCCCGCGCCATTGGCGCCGACCAACGTCGAGCCTGCGGCCAACGCCTGGCCCTGCTGTTGCGTTGCTGGCGCTTGGCTAGCTTTTGTGACGTTGATTTCAACGTTGTTGTAGGCAGTGTTATGGTCGCCGGCAGCACGCACGACTTGAGTGACGCCTTCGGTGCTGTTGAGGCCGCTGCCGCCAGTGACGGTACCGGTGCCTTGCGAACGCGCTGAGCCATCACCTTTTTCGTTGATCATCGACACATAGAACTGTGGCTTGATGGTTGATTGTTGAATTTGCATCGAGGACGTTGCCCCGATCACTTCACCGTTGGCATTTTGCCAAGTGCTGGTCATGACAATGCCGAAACTGATGACCCGCCCCGGCATGACATAGCGGCCGCGCAGGGTCGCCAATTCCTGATCCTTCAGTTCAATGGGTTTGAATGTCTGTGCCTGGGTCGGCAGGCTGGCGGCCAGGCAAACCACGACCAGCCACATTGGAGTCTTCATTGGATGCTCCCGGAGCGTCGTGCTCCTTGTCATTAGAAGAAGTCGCTTTGGATGAATCCGAAATCCATCAACTCTGCGTCTCGCACCGGGGCGAAGGTGTTGATGCGGTTTTTGGCGGTCAGTGGCAGGGGTGGGTCGAGCAACGCATTGGTTTTGTCGTAGCCCTGACCGATGACGGCAAAGATGATGCCGTTCCAGCCTTTTACAAAGTCGTCGACTTTGTAGCGTTTATGACCGAGTACCGGATCTCCGATATAGACCCAGCCCTTATGGACTCTTTGCATGACCACAAAATGTTTGTAACCACGGATATCCATGAGTACCACCACCGGAATTCTGATTTCGCTCAGCATTTGCGGCGCTACCCGGTAGCCACGGGCCCGCATGCCGATACTTTCCACGTAACGCTTCATGTCGAGCATGGAGAAGCCCTGGACGCGGACAAGATCTTGATCGGAGTGTGACAGCATGCCTTCGATGATCTGTTCTTCATTCACGTCCAGCCAATAGGCTTGGCGCAATATGGTCGCCAGCGCAGCGGCGCCGCAACTGAAGTCGGTTTTCTGTTGCACCAGGTCGGCAAATTTACGCTCGCGCATGCTCTGGATCGGCTTATACACCACCGCGCCGCCCGGCAGGACGGAAAGCGGCATTTGTGCAGCCTCGCTCACGCAGGCCACGCAAAGCAAAAATGCCAAGGCGATAATGCGCATGGTAGGACGCCTTCTGGTTGTGTTGAAACAGGCCCCCGTAAGGGGGCCTCCAGAGACAGCAATTAGAATGAGTTGTTGGAAATGGCCAGCGAGTTGCTTTGTTGGTTACCCACACCGGCAGCCACGTTGACGCCCAGGTTGCCACTGCCACCATTCACCGAACCGTTCAGGGCCGCAGTGTTGGTCACAGGGTTTGCCCAGCCAGTTGGAGTCAGCACTTGATAGGAATAGGTGTTGCTCAAATCATATGAGCTGCTTTCACTGTAGCTTTTCGCTTTGTCGTACGCAGATTCGGACGATTTACTGCCCGATTTTTCGTACGAGGAGGCGGACGATTTATCGTACGATTTATCGTACGATCTGTCGTACGAGGAATCGCGCGATCTGTCGTACGAAGAGTCGCGCGATCTGTCGTACGATCTGTCTCTCGATGCGTCAAGCGTTGCGTCAATCGATGCGTTAAGCGATGCGTCGGCAGTCCTGCTGCGGGTGCGATCGCCATTGCCATTATTGAAGGTAACGGAACTGGCAGCCGCTGCATTAGCGTCCAAAGTAGCGTTCAAGGAAGCACTCAAAGAAGCACTCGAAGAACCGCTCGCAGTACTGCTGTTAGAGCCGCTCGCATTACTGCTATTAGAACCACTTATATCAACGCTTTTGGAACCGCTGGCATCAAAGCTCCTGGAACCGCTCGCGTCCCAGCTAGAAGAAGCGCTTTTACTGCCGCTAGCCTCGGATGACTTATCGCGAGAGAAACTACCGCTGGCCGAGTTGCTGACTGTCATCGTATCCAGGCGATACGTCCGATCGGCGTTGTTATTCACTACCAGGCCAGGACCTTGTTGATCGGCAGAGGCGGTGGCTGTTGCGTTACCAAGTGGGGCATTGGTGTTGGCAATTGCCATGGTGTTTTTCTGTTGGTTAAGGTCGCCACCAGCAATGTTGATACCCATATTACCGCTGCCGCCATTACCCGATCCGCCCATCACGGCAGAGGCTGTGCTGCCGAAGTTGTTGACCCTGTTATTGTTGCTGTATTGCGTGACGTCGGCGGTGGCTGTGGCAGTGCCGAACACGAAGCTGTTGTCTTGACTGGAGTTTGAGGCAGCATTGGCGATAGCGGACGCGTTGTCTTGTTGGTTGCCGCTACCTGCTGCCACGTTGACGCCGACGTTGCCGCTGGCGCCTGTGGCAGAGCTGGTCATTTCAGCTTCGTTGACAGTCCCTTCGTTACGGATGCGGTTGCCGGTACTGCTCTGGTTATCCCACGCATTGGCAGTCGCATAGACAGGGATCTTTGTTGGAGGAGGGGTGTGATGGCCGTTGTTGTGGCCATGGTGGTGGTCATTGTCACGCCAATCGTTCGCTTGTACAGCAACAGCCATGACCGCAGCAATTGCGAAAACCAGAGGCTTTAGTGCCATCGAAGGTTTCATGGTGATTCTCCGTACTTATTTTAGGTTAAGTGTTGTTTCTACCTGTTTGGGTCAATCCGAGACCCGTACGCTCAGGGTATTGGCCGTTCGGTTTCCCACCCCGGCGCTCTGATTCAACTGGATCACCCCACGGCTACCGGTGAAGGCCTGATCGCTGGTAGCGACCTGGCGATTGCCTGGTGCAGAGTCAGTTGGATCGGAGTTGTTGATCAGCGCCACGTTCTGCTGCATGAGGACGCTGTCGTCGATACTTTGCGGCTGTGTGCTGATGCTTATCCGCAGGGCATTGGCTTGCTGGTTGCTGGCGCCCGCGCTCTGGTTGACGCCCAGTACGCCGTTGCCGTGGCTGAAGGAGTCGCCTTGAATGCTGGATCGAGCATCGATCCTGGGGTCGACCTGCGTACGCAACCGTTGGCGAATCTGTGTGGTAGCACTGGCGTTGTTGCCAACGGCGATGGCTCGGGCGTTGGCCTGTTGCTGCTGATCGCCCGCAGCCTGGTTGACCGAGAGGTTGCCTTGGTGCTGCATGCCCGAACCGTCGATTTCGGCGTTATTGATGACGGGAGGTTGGGCAAAGGTCGATGCACTGCAAAACATGGCAATCATCAGCAGCGTACGATTCATCTCAACGGTCTCCCGTTACAACTCTCAGAGCACCCAGGCCTTGCTGGATGTTGGAATTGACCATATTGGAAATACCGTTACCCGAATTGCCCGAACGTCCAGCGGGGAGGTTGGAAAGCTGGGTCTGATTGGTGAGATTGCCGCCCAGGTTATTGGTGTTTTGAGTGACCAGGCGGGAGATACCTGCACCACTGGCGACGTTGGCAAAGTCGCCGTCGCTCAACTCATTCGTTTGCCTGAGGATTTGTTTGGACGGGTTGGCATTGGCGGTCGTGGGGCTAGGGTCGGGAGCCACCGGCGGACGCGTTGCCATGCGCGGTTGGACATCACGTTTGATAATAATGATGCCGTTGTCGGCCTGTACGGGCAGGCTGAAACTTGAGCCCAGTGCGCATCCGATCAGTAGGAGGCTATAGATGCTGTTATCAAATGTCCCCACGGCGGCAATTCCTTCTTTGTTGTGGGCTGGTCCTAAATCAGCGTTGTGAAGGAGTGAGCGAAAGCTGTGCCGGTTTTTGATTATTGTTTTGATTCAGAGGGTTATCGATCAAGGCGAGTGGATCGATGGAGGGTGCTGTTTCAGGTCTGAGACAACCGCCGGGGCGGCAATGTGATAAAGGATCGCAAACACTCTGGATCCAAGCTTTGTGCGGGGATGTATCGGCGCTTTAACACATCGCATGACAAGACGATGACCAGCGTTGAAACGGGCTGTTTGAGAGGGGACGCGTGTTTCAGAAACGGACGTATTTGCAAAAATTTTGCAACAAATGCTGGAGGAGAGTGCCAGTAAGTTAAGCCCAATCCCTTGTGGGAGCGAGCCTGCTCGCGATAGCGGTCTGACCGTCAACATAGATGTTGAATGTGAAGGCCCAATCGCGAGCAGGCTCGCTCCCACAGGTCCCGCCTTGGCATGGGGTATTGGCCCAAATAGGGCAGATCAGTGTTCGAGCAGTAACGCGACGGCTTGCAATGCCCGAAGCCGGCGTTCGGTCCAATCACCCTCAAGCACTTGAACAGGCTGTCGATGCTGCTCCAGCCACGCCTGAGTGGCGCTGAAAAAAGCCCGGCGTTCATCCAGTTCGGGCTGACAACGCTGACCGTCATCGGTCCAGTCGACCTGTTCGGGCGACAGCAGCAAGTGCAAGTCGTAGTGCCGAGCCAGCAGCGCCTGTTCGAGCCAGGTAGGGCAATCGCCAAACAGGGTCTGGCTCCAGAGCATGTTGCTCAGCAGGTGAGTGTCGAGAATCAGCAACGGCGGCCCAAGGGCGCGAGCATCATCCTCCCATTGCAGCTGACCGCGAGCAATTTCAGGAATATCGTCCGGGCAGGTGTCTCGCGCCTCCTGCTCGATGAACCAGCGCACGTATTCGCCTACCAGAGCACCGCCGAATTGCTGTTGCAGTTCGGCGGCCAGCCAGCTCTTGCCGCTGGATTCAGGCCCCGTGAGTACCAGCACTTTCATGTGCGCAACGCCGGGTCGGCGCGCCATGTCCGCCAGCCATGCACCGCCAGCAACGCGAATACCCCATAGAGGCCGGCGGTCAGGTACAGCGCTTTATAGATGAAGAGACCAACAAAGATGATGTCCAGCGCGAGCCACAGGGGCCAGCATTGCAGACGTTTTTGCGCCATCCATAATTGCGCCACGAGGCTGAAACCGGTCAACGCCGCATCAAGCCAAGGCTGGGCGGCATCGGTCCAGTGAGCCATTGCGGCGCCCAGCAACAAACTGCCGGCTGCGCCCACGGCCAGACCGAGCGCGATGGATTTTCCATCGAGCAGGCTGACCTGCCGCCTACCATGAGTCGCGGTCCCCTGAGTCCACTGCCACCAGCCGTAGAGCTGCAACGCGGCGTAGATCACTTGCAGCAACATGTCCGAATACAGCTTCACCTCGAAAAAAATCCAGCTATACAGCAGCACCATGACCAGGCCGATCGGCCAGCACCAAGGGTTCTGTTTGACCGTCAACCAGACGGCAATCACGCCGAGGGCGGCAGCAAACAGTTCAAGCCCGGACATGGGAGTTCCTTGGTGTCGTAAAAATGAGGGGGGCGAATTGTACCCGGAAAAATCGCGTCATCGTTCATCGCGAGCAGGCTCGCTCCCACAGGAGATCTTTAGAGGACACAGGCTTTGTGTTCGACAACGATCCAACGTGGGAGCGAGCCTGCTCGCGATGGGGGCGACTGGTGTTCCGGGCTGGCCGGGCCAGTTGCCCCTACTGAATTGATCAGACCCGAAATTGCTTCAGCAACCCGTTCAACTGTTCGCTCAGTTCCTTGAGGTGAACGCTGGCCACGCTTGACTGTTCGGCCGCCAGTGCCGTGCTGTGGGACAACCCGGCTGCCTGGGTGACGTTCTGATTGATGTCTTCCACCACATGGGCCTGTTGCAAGGTCGCACTGGCAATCGAAGCGTTCAACCCGTTGAGGTTGCGCAAGGCCTGGCCGATGGCATTCAGGCTGGCGCCCGCCAGGCCGGCCTGTTCGATAGTCAGCTGCGACGCACGGCTGCTGTCGCCAATCACCTTGACCGCCGCTTCGGAATGGCTTTGAAGGCGTTCGATCATCGACTGGATTTCCGCCGTGGACTTCTGGGTGCGCTGGGCCAGCAGCCGCACTTCATCGGCGACCACCGCAAACCCGCGACCTTGCTCGCCGGCCCGGGCAGCTTCAATGGCGGCGTTGAGGGCGAGCAGGTTGGTTTGCTCGGCGATGGAGCGGATCACTTCCAGAACGCTGCCGATTTGTGTGCTTTCGGCGGCCAGCGTACGAATCACTTCGACGGCTTGATCGATGGTCGACGACAGCTTGTCGATCTGCTGCAGGCTGCCGTCGATATTGACCTGCCCCTGTTGCGCCTGAGACTCGGCATTGCGCATTTCGCTGGCCGCGTGCTCGGCGTTTTTGGCCACATCCTGCACGCCGTAGGTCACTTCGTTGATCGCGGTTGCCACCAGTTCCATTTGTTGGGATTGCTGTTGGCTGCGTTGCTGGGCTTGCGCGGCATCGTTGCCCAGTTCGCTGGAAGACTGACCCAACGCGCTGGCGGAGGTTTGCAGCTGACTGATCACCAGGCGCAGTTTGGCGGTAAAGGCGTTGAAGTGCCGGGCCAGTTGCGTGACTTCGTCCTGGCCGTGGGTATCGAGGCTACGGGTCAGATCGCTTTCACCACTGGCGATGTTGGCCATGGCGTTCACGGTTTCCTGGAGCGGACGCACGATGCTGCGGGCAATCATGATCACCAGCAACGCCATGATCAGGGCGATCACCAGGCCCACGAAAGACGCCTTCCAGACCTGCGCATAAAACTCGGCCTGCATGTCATCGATGTATACGCCCGAACCAATCACCCAACCCCAGGGCTCGAACAGTTTGACGTAGGAGGTTTTTTCCACCGGCGCGCTGGCGCCCGGTTTCGGCCAGCGGTAATCGACCATGCCGGCACCCTTGGCCTTGGCGATGGCGACCATCTCGTTGAACAGCGCGAAACCGTCAGGGTCGCGGATCGTCGAGAGATTCTGACCTTCAAGTTTGGGATTGGTCGGGTGCATGACCATGACGGGCGTCAGATCATTGATCCAGAAATAATCGTTCTGGTCGTAGCGCAAACCGCGCACGGCAGTCAGTGCCTGTTTTTGCGCGGCGTCGCGAGTGAGGGTGCCGGCGGTTTCCAGGCTGTGGTAGTAGGTCAGGATGCCACTGGCCGTCTGCACCACATGCTGGGTTTTCTGAGCCTTGGCATGATAGAGGTCGTCGTGAATCTGCTTGAGCATCAACACGCCCAACGTCAATAGCATCACCACGGCTACGATCAAGATGAGCCACAAGCGTCGGCTGATCGACACACTGCGCAAGCTGTTCATAACGCTGTTACTCCGGTTTCTTGTTCTTGTAATAAACGATCGCCAGCATCCAACCACACTTTGCCGATCGGGCCTATGCGACTCAGGTCCTATTACGCGGCAGCGAAAACAGGGCGTGTCTGATAGGATTTCGGCCCCGCGCGAAAAAACCTGAGTTCCAGTTTGGTTTTCACGGAATTTTTACGGTTTTGTGGGGATCTTTGTGCGCGCGGGATGTCAGCTACGCTGATCGCAGTGAACGCTCAAAAAATATTAACGGGGCGTGCCTGGGGCATTGCTTCTTGGGGGATTGATGGATCTTTGGACGGCCTTTCAGGCATTGATTTTAGGCGTTGTAGAAGGGTTGACGGAGTTCTTGCCCATTTCCAGTACCGGGCACCAGATCATTGTGGCGGACTTGCTCAACTTTGGGGGCGAGCGGGCCATGGCCTTCAATATCATCATTCAGCTCGGGGCAATCCTGGCGGTGGTCTGGGAGTTTCGCCGCAAGATCTTCGACGTGGTCATCGGTTTGCCGACGCAGCCCAGCGCTCGACGCTTTACCGCGAACCTGTTGATTGCCTTCCTGCCGGCCGTGGTATTGGGGGTGATTTTCGCCGACTTGATTCACGAGTACCTGTTCAACCCGATTACCGTGGCCACCGCATTGGTCGTGGGCGGGATCGTCATGTTGTGGGCTGAACGCCGTCAACATGAAGTGCATGCTGAAAGTGTCGATGACATCACCTGGAAAGACGCCCTGAAAGTCGGCTTCGCCCAATGCCTGGCGATGATTCCGGGGACCTCGCGTTCCGGCTCGACGATCATTGGCGGTCTGCTGTTCGGGTTGTCGCGCAAGACGGCCACCGAGTTCTCATTCTTCCTCGCCATGCCAACCATGGTCGGCGCGGCGGTGTACTCGGGCTACAAATACCGCAACCTGTTTGTGCCGGCTGATTTTCCGGTGTTCGCCATTGGCTTCGTCACTGCGTTTATCTTTGCGATGATCGCCGTTCGGGGCTTGCTCAAATTTATCGCCAGCCACAGTTACGCGGCGTTCGCCTGGTATCGCATTGCGTTCGGTCTGGTGATCCTGGCCACCTGGCAGTTCGGCTGGGTCGACTGGACAGCAGTCAAGCCATGAACGATTCCAGTGCGCGCAACAACAACCCCGGACGCAAGTCCGGGGGCGCCATTCAGAACCTGCGGCTGAAACTGCTGGTGTTCGTTGCGCTGTGCGCAGTGCCGTTGTTTGGCTCGGTGTCGCTGTGGCTGCACGGGGTGTCGGTGATTCCCCTGGCGGCCTACGGCATCGTCAGCGTGCTGGCGTTTTTCCTGTACTGGAGCGACAAGCACAAGGCCCGCGCCGACAGTTGGCGCACGCCGGAGAATGTCTTGCACGCTGTGGAGCTGGCCGGCGGTTGGCCGGGTGCCTTGCTGGCCCAGCAAACGTTTCGGCACAAGACCCGCAAAGTCTCGTTTCAGTTGGTGTTCTGGCTCATCGTGCTGATGCATCAGGTGTTCTGGATCGATCAGCTGTTTCTGGGCGCTAATCTGTTTGCGCTGCTTTAAAGCACTTTAAAGCAGCAAGCCGACCTGCGTGCGCTTGGGCAACTTGCTCACCACCAGTTGGTGGGAACGTTGCAGCAAGCCTTGCAGTTCTTCGGTGCCCAGCGGGTAGGGCGTTTCCATGATGACCCACTGGGCCCGAGCCAGATACGGCGCCGGGTGAATGCCCGGCCGGTCGCAATGGCCCAGGAACAGGTCCTTGTCGACCTTGAAAGCCAGCGACTGTCCCCGCAGGTTCTGCAAGGCGAACATCTTGTTCCCGGCAATCGAAAACACCCGCACGCCACCCCACTTGTAATCCTCCCGCGCGCCGGGCAACGCCAGGCAGTATTGCGCGACATCCTCTTCGCTCATTAATCCCGCTTTCATAACAGTCTGTCCCCACAAGCATTGAATGATTCGATCAAATGGTCGATCCAGGCGCGCACGGCCGGCATCACCCCGCGTCGATGAGGGTAGACGGCTTGCAGCCAGCCGCCCGGCAATGACCAGTCGGGCAACAGTTGCACCAGCTCGCCGTTTTTCAGCTCCTGCTCGCAATGCATCATGGGCAGCATGGTAAAACCCTGGCCACTGAGGGTGCAGGCTTTGCGTACGATGAAATCGTCGATCCCCAATCGCGCTTCCAGGCTCAGATCATAGCTTTTACCTGTTTGATCAAGCATGCGGATATGCACCATGCGGTCGGCTTCCAGAGCGCCGAGAACGGGCAGGTTTTTCAGGTCTTCGGGATGATTGATTTCACGGCCGAGCAAAAATGCAGGGCTGGCAACCATCAGCATCTGAGCCTGACGCAGGCGGCGGGTGACCAGCAATGGATCTTCATCACCCAGATCCCGCACTCTCAAGGCGACGTCGACGCCCTCGTTGATCAAGTCAACCCGACGGTTGAGCAACATCATCTCCAGCTGAACCTGAGGGAATTTCTCCAGGAAGTGACTGATCACCCCAGGCAGAATTTCGTGGGCCAATCCGACGGGGCAGGACACTCGCAAGCGCCCTCGGGGTTCGCTGGACATGCTGGCCACCGCTTCGTCGGCCATCTCGGCTTCCAGCAGCATCGCCTGACAATGGCGCAAGTAACGCTCGCCCACGGCGGTCAGGTTGAGTTGGCGGGTGGTGCGTTGCAGCAGACGCGCTCCCAGGCGTTCTTCCAGCTCGGCGATGCGTCGCGACAACCGCGATTTGGGAATCCCCAACAAACGCCCGGCCGCTGCGAAACCACCGGCTTCGACCACCTTGGCGAAGTAGTAGAGGTCGTTGAGATCTTGCATGGTTTAAACTCGACTGTTCTATCAGTGGGACAAACTATCGCATTGTTACCGACTAATCATCTATTGGTTTCGTCGGTAGGATTGTCTCCATTAGATCGCCGGTGGCGATCCTCACCTTGGAGATCCCACATGAAATTACTGCATATCGATTCGAGCATTCTGGGTGACAACTCGGCTTCCCGTCAGCTGAGCGGCGAAGTCGTCAAAACCTGGCAAGCCGCCGAGCCTGGCGTTGTGGTGACTTACCGCGACCTGGCAGCCGACGCCATCAGCCATTTCTCCGCCACCACCCTGGTCGCCGCCGGCACCGCCGCTGAACTGCGCAACGCCGCGCAACAGCACGAAGCCGATCTGAGCGCGCAGGCCCTGGCCGAATTCCTCGCCGCCGATGCCGTTGTGATTGCCGCGCCGATGTACAACTTCACCATCCCGACCCAACTCAAGGCCTGGATCGACCGCATCGCCGTAGCCGGTCAGACTTTCCGCTACACCGAAGCCGGCCCTGAAGGCCTGTGTGGCGGCAAGAAAGTCGTGATCGTCTCGACTGCCGGCGGTCTGCATGCCGGTCAAGCAACCGGTGTTGCGCACGAAGATTATTTGAAAGTGCTGTTCGGTTTCCTCGGCATCACCGACATCGAGTTCGTCCGCGCCCATGGCCTGGCCTACGGTGATGAAGTGCGCACCAAAGCCATGAGCGACGCTCAGGCGCACATCAGCGAGCAATTGTTTGCTGCCGCATAAGGCTTGCGTAAAGTCGTAAACAGCTCGGGCAATACCCCTGAAACTCTGTATTCTGGTCATCGTGATGGCCAGGTACGGAGTTTTTTTGTTTCTGGCGGTTATCAGTCTCTGGCCCAGGTTATGCAGTCGAGGGTTAACATCTGCGGTCAGGTAATAAGGTGGGGCATCCCATGATGCGTCTTTGTGCAACGCTACTGATTTGTCTGCTGGGCAGCCTGAATTCAGTGCATGCCATGCCTGCGCCGCATCCTCACTGGAGCGTCGGTTTCCATGAGATGACGTTCCTTGATCCGCTGGACTTGCAGCCGATGCGCGCCATCGCCTTTTACCCGTCCAGTGAAAAGGAACATTCCAGCACGCTCGAGGGCTACTCGATCGAAGCCGGTGAAGACACCAAAGTCGCCATCGGACGTTTCCCGATGCTGATGCTGTCCCATGGCAACACCGGAACCCCGCTGGCCCTGCACGACCTCGCCACCTCATTGGCGCGCAAGGGTTTTGTGGTGGTGGCGGTGATCCATCCCGGCGACAACTCCAAAGACCACAGCCGCCTCGGCACCTTGAGCAACCTTTATGGTCGACCGATCCAGATTTCCGAAGCCATTACCGCGACCTTGGGCGACCGGATGCTTGCGCCGTTCGTCAATGCCGAGCAGGTTGGAGTGATTGGCTATTCGGCGGGCGGCGAGACCGCGTTGATCCTGTCCGGTGCCACCCCGGATCTGGATCGCCTGCGCCGTTATTGCCAGGAGCGCCCGGATGATCACGATGCCTGCAACACGCAAGGCGAACTGATCGTCGATCGTGATGACTTGCAGCCAGTGGCAGACCCGCGCGTGCATGCCTTGCTGCTGATGGCGCCGCTGAGCCTGAAGTTCGGCCGCCATACTCTGGCCGACGTGCATGTGCCGGTGCTGCTGTACAGCGGTGATGGCGACAAACTGGTGGCGTTCGACAAAAACGCCGCAGCGCTTGCGCGCAAACTGCCGACCGCACCGGACTTCAAATTGCTGGCCGGGGCAGGGCACTTCGTGTTCCTGGCGCCGTGCAACGAAGAACAGATCGCCGCCATGCCGGCACTATGCACCGATGCCGACGGCGTCGACCGCAAGGATATTCACCGCAACATGATTTCCGAAGCCGGACGGTTCTTCTCCCATGCCCTGGGCAAACCTACCCGCGCCGGCATGCAGACCGCAGATCAATAATGTCCCCGGAACCCTTGTGGGAGCGGGCTTGCTCGCGAATGCGGTGGGTCAGACACATTAATGTCGACTGACACGCCCTCTTCGCGAGCAAGCCCGCTCCCACAGGGGATATGCGGCAGGCTTAGGCCATTGCGCGGTGTTTCAGTAATAAGGTCAAACCGAGCCCGGTTATCGACAACAACGCCGCACTAAAGAAAATCCACGAATACCCCAGGTTCAACGCCACCGCGCCCATCAGCGGCCCGGCAATCGCCAGCGCCAGATCGAAAAACACCGCATAAGCACTCAAACCCGCTCCGCGACTGGAATTGGGTACTTGTTTGATCGCTTCGACCCCCAGCGCCGGATACACCAGCGACAAGCCGAACCCGGTCAGCCCTGCGCCAATCAAGGCATAACCCGTCGAGGGCGCCAGCCACAGCAGGACCAGCCCCACAGTTTCAATGGTCATGCAGGCAATGGCGGAGGTGAAGCCACCGAAACGGCTGATACTGGATATGAACAACAACCGCGCCAGAATGAAACAGACCCCGAATACCGTCAGGCAATACGCCGCGCCGGTCCAGCCAAGGCTGACGTAATACAGGGTAATAAAGGTAGTGAGCGTGCCGTAACCGATGGACGCCAGGCTCAGGCTCGCGCCGAAGGGAGCAATGCGGCCGAACACCGCCCAGAACGGCAGGCGCTCGCTGCGAATCACCGGCACCGAAGGTTTGTTGCGGATCAACAGCAGCGCCATCAAGGCCAGTAACGACAGCGCAATCCCGAGGCTGGCGAACCCCAGTTCAGCGACCATCACCACGCCCAGCGGCGCGCCGATGGCGATGGCGCCGTACGAGGCTATCCCGTTCCAGGAAATCGAACGCGCCGTGTGCTCGGCACCGACCTGGCCCATGCACCAACTGATTGTGCCGACTCCGATCAACCCTTGAGCGATGCCCAGCAACAACCGGCCAGCGATCAGGATGATCAGGCTCAACAACGGCACACTTTGCAGCAGGGTCGACAGCAATGTCAGCGCGCCGCTCAACGCAATCCCCGACAACCCGTAAACAATCGCCCGTTTGGTACCGATGCTGTCCGACATACGCCCGGCCATGGGCCGACTGAGCAGGGTGGCCAGGTACTGAGAACCAATGGTCAGCCCCGCGACGATGGCGCTGAACCCCAACTGTTCATGGACATATCCCGGCAACACCGCAATCGGCAAGCCGATGCAGAGGAAGGCGATAAAGGTATAGAAAACGATAGAGACGATCTGCAGAGTGATCGCCATGGAGCTTTGCGGGGGCAACTGCTGCACAGACATGAGAGCTCGTTCGCGGGCGGCGGTAGGAGAACTGCATCATGGCGTGGGTGTGAAATAAAAGGAAGCAGGCTAACAATGTGGATTGCAAATCAGGCTGGAACTTCATTTTGCGGTGTCAGTGATGGCCTCTTCGCGAGCAAGCCCGCTCCCACACTGGATCGGCCGCGTGCAGAAGATTGATAGCTACTGGAGATCCACTGTGGGAGCGGGCTTGCTCGCGAAGGTTTCGGCACCACAAACTTCCTTGGCCCAGAAATACAAAAAGCCCCGTCACCAGGACAGGGCTTTTCACTTGAAGCTTGCAGCCGTCTTACATCAAAACACCCTGACTACGCAGGTAGTCGTCATAGGTGCCGCTGAAGTCGATCACGCCGTCGGCGCTCAGCTCAATGATGCGGGTGGCCAGGGACGATACGAACTCACGGTCGTGGCTGACGAAGATCAGCGTGCCCGGGTAGTTCTCCAGCGCCAGGTTCAGCGCCTCGATGGATTCCATGTCCAAGTGGTTGGTCGGTTCGTCCATGATCAGCACGTTCGGCTTTTGCAGAATCAGCTTGCCGAACAGCATGCGACCTTGCTCACCACCGGAGATGACCTTGACCGACTTGAGGATCTCGTCGTTGGAGAACAGCATGCGACCGAGGGTGCCGCGAACGATTTGCTCGCCGCCCTGGGTCCACTGGCCCATCCAGTCGAACAGGTTGCAGTCGTCTTCGAAGTCGTGAGCGTGGTCCTGGGCGTAGTAGCCCAATTCCGCGGCGTCGGTCCACTTCACGGTACCGGCATCCGGGGTCAGTTCGTTGACCAGAGTGCGCAGCAGGGTGGTTTTACCGATACCGTTCGGGCCGATGATCGCCACGCGCTCGCCGGCTTCAACCTGAAAGCTGAAGTCCTTGAACAGCGGCTTGCCATCGAAGCCTTTGGCCATGCGCTCGACGATGACCGCCTGACGGTGCAGCTTCTTGGTTTGTTCGAAACGGATGAACGGGCTCACACGGCTCGAAGGCTTGACTTCGGCCAGCTGGATCTTGTCGATCGCCTTGGCGCGGGAGGTCGCTTGCTTGGCTTTCGAGGCGTTGGCCGAGAAGCGGCTGACGAACGATTGCAGTTCCGAGATCTGTGCTTTCTTCTTGGCGTTGTCCGACAGCAATTGCTCGCGGGACTGGGTCGCCACGGTCATGTATTCGTCGTAGTTGCCCGGGAACAGGCGCAGCTCGCCGTAGTCCAGGTCAGCCATGTGGGTGCACACGCTGTTCAGGAAGTGACGGTCATGGGAGATGATGATCATCAGGCTGGAGCGCTGGGTCAGAATGTTTTCCAGCCAGCGGATGGTGTTGATGTCCAGGTGGTTGGTCGGTTCGTCGAGCAACAGCACTTCAGGATCGGAGAACAGTGCCTGCGCCAGCAACACGCGCAGTTTCCAGCCCGGAGACACTTCGCTCATCGGGCCGAAGTGCTGCTCGATGCCGATACCCAGGCCCAGCAACAGTTCGCCGGCACGGGATTCAGCGGTGTAGCCGTCCATTTCGGCGAATTCGGTTTCCAGCTCGGCCACGGCCATGCCGTCTTCTTCGGTCATTTCCGGCAGCGAGTAGATGCGGTCGCGCTCGGCCTTGACCTTCCACAGCTCTTCGTGACCCATGATCACGGTGTCGATCACGGTAAATTCTTCGTAGGCGAACTGGTCCTGGCGCAATTTACCCAGACGCACGTTCGGCTCGAGCATGACCTGGCCGCCGGACGGCTCGAGGTCGCCACCGAGGATTTTCATGAAGGTCGACTTGCCGCAACCGTTAGCGCCGATCAGGCCGTAGCGGTTACCGGCGCCGAATTTGACCGAAACGTTTTCGAATAGCGGCTTGGCGCCGAACTGCATCGTGATGTTAGCTGTGGAGATCAATTACTTTACCTATCAATGGGTTGCGAGCTGCGCATTTGGCGCTTGGGCCATTCCTGGGGCGTTCTGGAGTTTCTCTCCATCTCTCCCCAATCATCGCTAGAGTTCAACCAGCGCGCATAAGTCGAGAGCAGCATCTGGACGCTGTGTCCAAGCTGTTGGGCAATAAAGGCGGGATTCATGCCAGACATTGAGCATATTGTCGCATAAGTGTGACGGCAGTTGTACGGTGGGCGATAACGTGTCGCCCGCTTCTTCAAGGTGCGGCCCCGGTTTGTGCAGAATCGGGGGCTGTCTGATGGGGTGGCTCATCCAGGGGGCGGGCAAATGTAGGGGCGCTCCTTTTGATCGCACCTCAATGTTATTTTTGTTCAGTGTTGTGTTCGGGACACTTGGCGTGGCTCTGGGTAAAGTCAGCACTGCTTGCCCGGCCTTGTGTGTTTCAGATGGATTGCTGAATGGCCAGCACTTGGTCAGGGTGGGCACCAATTCAGACTCGTCTCTCCATGCCATGCGTGACAGCAGAAGGTGGGGAGGGGGCTATTCTTCTTCGTCAGGGGCCGGATTTGCGGGCGTGCTGGCGTTTCGTTGTCATCACCGCTGACCATCACCTGATCAATAGCGGCTCGCAGATACTCCCCTGGTACTCTCCCAAGACGCGCCCCTCACCCGCACCCTGTGAGTCGCAGTGGTGCCGGTGATTATTTGCCGCTCAATGCATGCGGGCGTAGTTGGAAGGAAAGGGGGTTGCCGTCAAAACTATTGACCGGCTCATGAATTAGTATTCCTTCCTCCCAACCCAAGGAACATGGAAGTGAGACACAAATACGCAACAGGTTTGTTTTTTTTACTGACAATTGTGACGGCTCAATGTGCTTACTCCGGCACTACAGACGAGTCCGTTGAGAACGCCTCATTGCTCTGCAAAATCCTGGATGGCAACGACGCCTTGACTCAGGCCTCCGAGTTCTCAAGCGAAGATCGTTCGGTCAACATCTCGGTAGACAGCTCTCCAGAAGAAGCCAGAAAGCTTTGCCCCGTCATCAGTGCCATCGTCGAGCATCACGACATGGTTTTTGCGCAAGGCTGGACCGTGCAGATCACCTCTCCAGGCAGTGACCATGAAGTTGTCGCTATCTGCCCGCTGTAAACGACTCGCTGGCAGCGGTTGAAAACCTGGCTTTGCCGCACGTTGAACGGCGTGCGACAAGTCGGTGCCTGACCAGGTCGAGACTCAGAGCAAGTAGCCAGTGGCTTGTCCGAGGTGGTTGTCCTGCCCTCCGGTGATGAGGTGCAGCGGGATGTGCGGTTGCTCATCAAGGGATGGGATTTCGAAACTTCCCATTATTTGAACGTGTCGCTCATTCAGTCCGGTCGACTCTTCTTCTTCTTTTGCCTTAGCCATTCTCGCGTGGTTCGCTGCGATTTCATTGAGAGTTGACACGTTAAATCTCCCGGTGACTGACCAAGCGTATCGCTGCAGTCCTTAAACGTTAATTTAATTGCCGCCGCGTCAGAATTACGTCGTTCTGGGGCTGCTACATTCTGCTTCTGCAAAGCCCAAGCCAGTTACCGTCATATATTGGGCGCTGTATTTACATACGCGACGAATGGTGGTATGGCATGAGGCTACTATCGGGAGAGCGGTTCGCGAACCGTGCTACTCATAACGTAGACACATTTTCACAGTTGAAGGTTAACTATTAGTTACAGAGTTTGGCTAAAATGCCATCTTTCGACCCTGTGCCGACCATCGGCATGGCTCAAGAACGCGCCATCGGGACGCAGTTTGTTCATTTCTGACGTGTGACGATTTCCGTGAAATTTATCATTGCCGCTATTTATGTCATCTCCATCGCGTATGTTCACTTGCGCGGAAAGGTGCGCCACAAATTAGGCCGCCAGTTAAGTGACCACTCGACGTTTCTGGCACCGATCAATTGCTTCCTTTATCTGTTCTCGAAAAAGCCCAGTAAGCCTTATCTCAACCCGGCAGACTTTCCCGACTTGAGCCCTTTGCAGGCTCATTGGGAAGAGATTCGCGCCGAAGGCCAGAATCTGCTCAAGGCCGGGGAGATCAAGCGTTCGAATCAATATGACGACGTTGGTTTCAACTCGTTTTTCAAAAGTGGCTGGAAACGTTTCTATCTCAAATGGTATGGCGATAGTCATCCGTCGGCCGCAAAACTCTGTCCGCGCACGACTGAACTGGTGCAAAGCATCGGCTCGATCAAGGCCGCGATGTTTGCTGAACTGCCGCCGGGTTCGAAACTGGTCCGTCACCGCGATCCCTATGCCGGTTCGTACCGTTATCACTTGGGACTGGAAACGCCGAACGATGCCGGCTGCTATATCAACGTCGACGGTGAGAACTACCATTGGCGCGACGGCGAAGCGGTAATGTTCGATGAGACCTTCATTCATTACGCCGAAAACACCACTGCGCAAAACCGCATCATCCTGTTCTGTGACATTGAACGGCCGATGAAATATCGCTGGGCGGCAGCGTTCAACCGCTGGTTCAGCCGTACGGTGATGGCGGCGGCGGGCGCGCCGAACGATGCCGGCGACAAGGTCGGTGGTATCAACCGCTTGTTCGCCAAAATCTACAAGATTCGCCTGCGCGGCAAAGCGCTCAAGAAGCGTAACCGCGCTCGCTACTACCTGGAGAAGTGGGCGATTTTTGGTGGGTTGCTGACGATTTTTGTTTTGATCTGAATTTGGTATTGAGGCGTATGACGCCTTCGCGAGCAGGCTCGCTCCCACCTTTGTTTTATGTCGTTCACAAGGCCAATGTGGGAGCGAGCCTGCTCGCGATGGGGCCGAGATTCACACCGCCTGACTCATGGATGTACCAGTGAAGGGTCAGCCGCTCGACCGTTTCGTGGGCTTTTTCTGCGCAGCAGGTTTGGCTTTGGTGGCCGGTTTACTGGCCGTTTTACCGCCGCCCTTGCCACCAAGACTGCGTTTGAGCAATTCGGTCAGATCGATAACATCGGCGGTTTTACGCACCTCTTCACCCGTCGCCGTTTCGACATCTTCGATCTTGCCTTCATTCGCCTTCTTCTCGACCAGCGCCATGATCTTGTCTTCGAAGCTGTCGCGGTACTCCTCAGGCGTCCAGTCGGCACTCATGTCCTCCACCAGCCGTTTGGCCATCTCCAGCTCACCTTTGGCCAGATCCGGCTTGGTCACCTCACTGCCCAGCTCCAGTTGATCCAGGCTGCGCACTTCGGCCGGCCAGCGCAGCATCACCAGCACCATGGCTGACTCCAGCGGCATGAGGGCCGCCAAGTGCTGGCGCGAATGCAATACCACGCGGGCCAGAGCGACCTTGTCGGTTTTGCTGAGGGTTTCGCGCAACAGCGCATAGACCTTGCCGCCGCGTTTGTCCGGCGCCAGGTAGTAGGGCGTGTCGATGTTTTGCAGGGGGATCTGCTCGCTGGCGACAAAGGCAAAAATGTCGATGGTCTGGGTCGACAGTGGATGAGCCGAGCGAATCTCTTCCTCACTGAGCACCACGTAACGTCCCTTTTCGTACTCGATCCCTTTGACGATGTGCTCTTGGGTGATTTCCTTGCCGGTGACCTTGTTGATGCGCTTGTAGCCGACCGGGTCCATGCTGCGGCTGTCGAGCCAGTTGAAATCGATCCCGCGCGAAGACGTCGCCGAAACCAGCGCCACGGGAATATGCACCAGACCGAAACTGATTGCGCCTTTCCAGATTGCCCGTGCCATCGTCGTGATCTCGTCGATTGATGTTCTGGTGACCTGTGCCCAAGGGCAAAAGTTTCAGTCGGCGGCGGCCCGGTCCTGCGGGCGGATCGGCGGTGCGGTTAACTCGTGTTACATCTTGTGAAGGAGGTTTTAGTTAACAAATCCGAACCCTGGGCGTAGCGTGGCTTCATTCATCCATGAAGCGTGGCGCGCTCATTTAGGGAGGTCCCCATGAACCGATGTGTGCTCGGCGTCATCGCGCTGGCATTGAGTGGCGTGCTGAGTCCTTTGGCTCTGGCAGATGCCGCATCGCCGTCCTCGCCCTTGCTGCTGGCGCAGAACCTGCCGGGCAGCACCCACAACAATCCCTACAACAGCCCGATTCGCCGGGCCAATCCCAACAGCATGCAAGGCACGCAACCCAGCATTCCGGTAATCCGCGGGCCAGGCACGGTGCCTGTGCCACGACCGCCAACGCTGGATAACGGCGGTATCGGCAACCGCTATCCGCAAGATCGACCGGCTCCCACCAGCCAACCGAAATTCATTCCCAATCCACCGCCCCGGGACTCGGACCGCAACTACCGTTGAACGGCAGGACAGAGCTCTTGCCAGCCATTTTGACGACAAAAGGAATCGTGCATGTTGCGTAAAACCCTCTTGGCCACTTTCTGTGCCAGCGCGTTATTTACAGCCACTGCGCCCGTTTTCGCGGCGCCGACACAGGATATAAAAAGCGAGCAGGGCACCCTTGAGCTCACGCCGATCGTTAAAGGCCTGGAACATCCCTGGGCGCTGGCGTTTCTGCCCGATCGCCAAGGGATGCTGGTGACCGAGCGGCCCGGTAACCTGCGGTTGGTCAGCGCTGACGGCAAACTCTCGGGCCCGCTCAGCGGCGTGCCTCAGGTCTGGGCCAAGGGGCAGGGCGGGTTGCTCGATGTGGTGCTGTCGCCCGACTTCAAGCAAGACCGCATGGTCTATCTGTCTTACGCCGAAGGGGGCGGTGAGGGCGGCAAGGCCGGCACGGCGGTCGGTCGCGGACGGTTGTCGGAAGACCTGACGGCCATCAAGGATTTCAGGGTGATCTTCCGTCAGGAGCCCAAGCTCTCGGTCGGCAACCACTTCGGCTCGCGACTGGTGTTCGATCGCGACGGTTATCTGTTCATCACTCTGGGCGAGAACAACGACCGGCCCACGGCGCAGGACCTCGACAAACTGCAAGGCAAGATCGTGCGGATCTATCCAGACGGCAAGGTGCCGAAGGACAACCCTTTTGTCGGGCAAAAAGGCGTTCGCCCGGAAATCTGGTCCTACGGCCATCGCAACCCGCAAGGCGCGGCGCTCAATCCCTGGAGTGGCACGCTCTGGGAAAACGAGCACGGTCCCCAGGGCGGTGACGAGATCAACATCATCGAACGAGGCAAGAACTACGGCTGGCCGCTGGCAACCCGCGGCATCAACTATTCCGGCCTGCCAATCCCGGAAGCCAAGGGCGAAACCGCCGAAGGCACCTTGGGCCCGCACCATGTATGGGAAAAATCCCCCGGCCTGAGCGGCATGGCCTTCTACGATGGCGATCGCTTCAAGGCCTGGCAGCACAACGTGTTTATCGGGGCGCTGGTGAGTCAGGAGTTGATCCGCCTGCAGTTCGAAGGCGACAAAGTTGTTCACGAAGAGCGGTTGTTGGGTGAATTCAACAAACGGATTCGCGATGTGCGGCAGGGGCCGGATGGATATTTGTATGTACTGACCGATGAAGATGAAGGGGGGCTGTACAAGCTTGGCCTGAAGTAAAACGCATAACCTGTGGCGAGGGAGCTTGCTCCCGCTGGGGTGCGAAGCGCCCCCATGCAATCGACTGCTTCGCACTCGAATGGGAGCAAGCTCCCTCGCCACAGGTTTACTGACGCCGATAGAGAATCACCGCAGCCCGCAGCTTGCCTCGCCCGAAACTGCACATTTTGTCGAATTCCCCATGGCTGACCGGCAAGTGCTGGCAATCTATCGACTGACGATGCTGGCTGTGATCCACATCCGGATCGTGCAGGTAGACGAACTCTTCATCGCAATCGGTGACGATCACCCAGTGCGGCGCCTTGGAACGGGTCAGGCGATAGCTGCTGATCAATACCAGCGGTTGTCCGCCATCGTGCAGTAACCGTGGCAGATCCAGTGGTCCGCCGATCATTCGCTCCACGTCGGTGGCTTGCAACTGCGCCGTGAACTCCTCGTGTACCAGGCGCATTACGTCTTTTTTATGCGCATCGCGCACGCCGTCGAGGAACAGCGGCCCGGCCATGCTCAGTTGCAGCCGCACCCGAAAGCCACGCCGCCATGCTGCCAGCGCCATACCTTGAGGGCTGCAGCCTCCGTGGCCAGACGTCATGAACACCGTGGTCGCCTCGCGCCAGATTTGCAGTTCTTCGCCGCGCTCCAGCGCTCGATCGTCTTGCAGTGCGCCCATGGCCATCAGCAGGCAGGCCGGGCCACAGGTGAACTCGGTGGTCTGCGGGTAGTAAGGCACCTTGATGTTGCGTGAGTCGCGGTGCTGGAGGATACGTTTTTCCAATCGCAGCGCGTCGGCATGGTCCTGGTAATAGTCGTGAATCCGCGCGAAACGCCGGTAGCCGTTGCGCTCATACAGAGCAATCGCCGTCGGATTGTCGATGCGCACTTCCAGCCGCAGGTAGGCGCAGTCATGCTCAATGGCGCAAGCCTCGACACGTTCGAGCAATTGCTTGCCCAGTCCACTGCCGCGAGCATCAAGGGCGATCGCAATCGAGTATAGGCGCGCCAATGAAGTGCCCCGGTGAAACAGTACCACCGCATAGCCCACTAATTGCTCGCCACGTTGGGCCACCAACAGTTGTCCGTGAGCCCGAATGATCATCCATTGAAAACTGCGACTGTTGAGCCGGTCCGTGATGAAACATTGCTGTTCGAGTGCCAGCAGTGCCGGTATGTCTTCAACTACCGCCAAGCGAAAAACAGGATTCATATGACCGCCGTAAAAGTTGCGTAACGAAACGGGACTTTCGTAAAAGTTCGTGCTTAATAGGAAAGGTCTTGTTCTTCAATGGATCAATCACTATGTCAGCGGTACAAGGTCATTGGCGCGAAGTATCTGAGCAAACGTTACCGGCAGCAATAACTTCTGCAAACTATTTAAATGGCTCGATCAGAACTTCCAGCCAGTTGACGATCATCGTCGAACGCAAGGAAGACTGGGCCTCTTACTTTCCCAGTGAAGACATCGTCACCGCCCAGGAATACCTCGAACAGACCCGCGACAACGAGCAGGGCAAGCGGGTTCAGGTGATCAACCTGTGCCGCAGCTACAAGTACCTCGGGCACGGTTATTACTGCTCGCTGCTGGCCGAAGCGCGGGGGCACAAGGTTATTCCGTCGGTGCGGACCATCAGCGAACTGACCCGCAAATCCCTGTATGGCCTGGCCCTGGATGATCTGGATAAAACCCTGGAAAAAGCCCTCAGTAATCACCTTTACAGCGATACCGAAGGGTTTACCCTGACACTGTACTTCGGCAAAACCTCTATTGAGCCATTACAGGATCTGGCTCGACAGTTGTTCGAGGTTTTTCCTTGTCCGATATTGCTGGTTGAGTTTCGTCAAACTAATGGTTGGCACATCGAAGGTGTAAAGTTTGGCGCCTTGCATAAGTTGCGTGAAGATCAGGAAGATCAGTTCGCTAATGCACTTGACAGTTTCAGTCGCAAGATCTGGCGCATGCCGCGCTCCAGGCGATTGGCCCGTTATGACCTGGCCATTCTGCACGATCCGCAAGAAGCATTACCGCCGTCCAATCCCAAGGCTTTGGACAACTTCGTCAGGGTCGGCAAGACACTGGGCATCGACGTCGAGCTGATTGAACGCAAGGACTACGCCCGAATCGCCGAGTACGACGCGCTCCTGATCCGCGAGACAACGAGCGTCGACAACCACACCTACCGCTTCGCCAAAAAAGCCGAGAGCGAAGGTTTGGTGGTGATGGATGACCCGGCGTCGATCCTTCGCTGCACCAACAAGGTTTATCTGACTGATTTGCTCAAGAGCCATCAGCTGGGCATGCCCGCCACTGAAATCCTCTACAAGGAACGACCGGAAGATTTCGAGCGGGTAGGCGAGCGTCTGGGGTTTCCACTGGTGCTGAAGATCCCCGACGGTTGTTTCTCAAAGGGCGTCATCAAGGTCCAAAGCCAGCAAGCCTTGCTTGAAGCCACCGCTGAACTGTTCGAACACTCGGTGTTGCTGCTGGCCCAGGAATTCTTCTACACCGAATACGACTGGCGCATTGGCGTGCTCAACCGCAAACCGATCTTTGCCTGCCAGTACTTCATGTCCAAGGGCCATTGGCAGATCTACAACCATAAGGCCAAAGGCCAGGACATCAACGGCGAATGCCGCACCCTGGCGGTTCACGAAGCACCGCGAGCGGTGGTTGAACTGGCGGTGAAAACCGCGAATCTCATCGGCGATGGTCTCTACGGCGTCGACCTCAAACAGTCCGGCGACAAAGTGGTGGTGATCGAAGTCAACGACAACCCGAACATGGACGCCGGCATCGAAGACGCCTACTTGCAGGACGATTTGTATTCCTTGGTGCTGGAAGAGTTTGTCCGTCGGCTGGAGCTCAAACGCCGCGGTCAGGCCTGGTGAGCGGCCGATGATCAAGAGTTTTGAGCTGAGCCACGGCGCCCTGCAAGCGGTCGAACGGCTAGACGCCGACGTGATGCTATTCAGTAACCCCGATGCGGCCGAACGGGATCTGTTGCACAGCCATTTCAAGCTCGATGAACACGCTCTGGCCTCGGCCCTGGACCCCGACGAGGTGTCGCGCATCGAGTTCCACCCCGACAACCTGTTCCTGATCTGGAAGCGTCCGAAAAACTACTCAGGTGGTGGTAGCCTGTCCTTCGAAGTGTCGTCCTGTGGCTTGCTGTTTTCCCCGGGGCGTCTGCTAGTGATCGCCACCGACGACTCGCCGCTCAGCGGCCTCGGCACGCGGCAGTCACTGAAGACGCCACTGGATGTGTTGCTCGACCTGTTGTTCAACAACATTCACCACTATCTGGGGCACCTCAAGGTGATCAAGATGGTTGCCCGGGAGTTGCAGCAGAAATTCAATGCCTCGATGCAGAACCAGCATCTGATCCAAATGTTCAACCTCAGCGAAAGCCTGATCTATTACATCAACGCCATTCACAGCAATGGCGCGGTCCTGACCCGGCTGCGTAATCATGCGGCAAAGGAACACTTCAGCGTTGAAGCCATTGGTTTAATCGACGATCTGATCATCGAAAATAACCAGTGCTACAAACAGGCGGAAATCTACTCCACGGTGTTCTCCGGGCTGATCGATGCGCGGGGCAATCTGATGAACAACAGCATGAATAACCTGCTGCGCAAACTGACGTTGATCAACGTGGTGTTTCTGCCGTTGAACCTGATTGCGAGCATTGGCGGCATGTCCGAGTTCAGCATGATGACCGCCGGCACGCCGTGGTGGGTTTCCTATCCGTTGTTTCTGACGGCGATGATGCTGGGGGCGGGGGGGATGGTGATTGGCCTCAAGCGCCTGGCGAGGTGACTTTGGCGGCTGTCAGATTGCCTTCGCGAGCAGGCTCGCTCCCACATTTTGATCTGGGTGCCCAACTTTCGAGTCCGGAACAGCCCCCTGTGGGAGCGAGCCTGCTCGCGATAGCCATCTCAAAATCAGACAAAATCTGGATCATGCTTGTTGAGTGGCATCGATGGAGTTCTTGCGGCATTGAAGACCCCGCACCACCAGATACAACAACGGCCCGACAGACACAAAAATCGCCGTCACCAACAAATAAGGAACCACCGACAACCCCGACTGCCCACGCTTGCGCGCATCCTGGTACATCCAGATACCGGCAAGTGTCGCCAACAGGTACAAAACAATCACCACCTGCGCAGTATCGGGCCGCGACATCAGGCTGATGCCGAAGTCGAGCAACGACTGCTCGGCCTGCAGCCCGAAACGGTGTAGCCGGCGAAGGCGATCAGGGCAATGAGGGGCAGGGCGACAGACTTCATGGTTTCCTTCCTTGGGACAATGAGCAGAATCGCCAGCCTACAGCGGCTCTTGAAAATTGGCCATTGACTTGCCATCAGCCTCCGGCTAATTTCCAGCCATGACTTCCACCGTATTGCGCTGCCAGCCAAGCATTATTACCGCCATTCCTTATTTGGCGGGCTAGCTCACGACTGCAGCACCCAACCCGCCCTAGAGGCGGGTTTTTACTTTCTGTCTTCTGGGTTTTGAGCTTACCGGATGCACGCAACCGGTGTAGGAGCTGCCGAAGGCTGCGATCTTTTGATCTTGAAAAGCAAAGATCGCAGCCTTCGGCAGCTCCTACACCGACCGCGTAAACCCGGATACCAAGGAGACGATCATGAGCAGCACCCCCGCCCAGCAGAGCTTGCTTGAGCACTACGTGAAAAAAATCCTCGCCGCGCCGGTTTACGAACTCGCCGTGCGCACGCCGCTGCAAGCGGCACCGGCATTATCCGAGGCGTTGGGCAATCAGATACTGCTCAAGCGTGAAGACTTGCAACCGACGTTTTCCTTCAAGATCCGCGGCGCTTACAACAAACTGGTGAACCTCAGCGACGAACAGAAAGCTCGCGGCGTGATCACTGCCTCGGCTGGCAATCATGCCCAAGGCGTAGCGTTGGCGGCCCGCGAGTTGGGGGTCGCCGCAACCATTGTCATGCCCTGCACGACACCGGAATTGAAGGTGCATGGGGTTCGCAGCCGAGGAGCGGATGCAGTGCTGCATGGCGAGAGTTTTCCGTTTGCCCTGGAGTACGCGCTGGACCTGGCACGGCAAACCGGTCGCACCTTTGTCTCGCCTTTCGACGATCCGGACGTGATCGCCGGACAGGGCACCGTCGCCATGGAAATCCTTCGCCAGCACCAAGGGCCGCTGGACGCGATCTTCGTTCCGGTGGGCGGGGGTGGCTTGATCGCCGGTATCGCCGCGTACGTCAAATACCTGCGCCCTGAAGTCCGGATCATCGGCGTCGAGTCGGAGCATTCCGCCTGTTTGCAGGCTGCATTGAAGGCCGGCGAACGGGTCGTGCTGCCAACTGTCGGCACCTTCGCCGATGGTGTGGCCGTCGCTGAAATCGGGGCTTATGGTTTTGAGGTCTGCCGGTTTTGCGTCGATGAGGTGATGACCGTCAGCAACGACGAACTCTGCGCCGCCATCAAGAATATCTACGACGATACCCGCTCGATCACCGAACCTTCCGGCGCATTGGCCGTGGCCGGGATCAAGCAGTACGTGGCACGAACCAGCGCCCGTGGTCAGACCCTGGTGGCCATCGATTCCGGAGCGAACATCAATTTCGACAGTTTGCGGTACGTGGCCGAGCGCGCAGCGTTGAGCGGCGTGTCGGCGTGAGGGGGGCTCAGATGTTAGGAACTCAGGCCAGCAGCGGACGCAAAAAGGTCCGCTCGTAGCTCACAATGAACTTCTTCTCGACCAACAAGGCCACCAGTTCCGTGCTTTCTGGGTCGGTCATCGCAATATGTCGGTAGCTTTCGTAGTCCGCCAGTGACGGAAAACTGAACAGGCAGTAGGCGATATTGCTCGCGCCCTCGGAAGGCAGGAAATACCCGTGGTGAGTACCGCCCAAACGTTCGACGATGCCGAGCCAGGCTTTGGCGTAGGCTTCGAATTCGGTCAGTTGATAGGGGTCGATCACATATTTGACGTGACAGGTAATCAAGGTGGGAGCTCCTATGGGCGTGATGGACCGGTTATTCCTGAACGGCTTTCTCGACATGGCTCGACGCTGACCAGATCCGGTAGCGCACTTCGACGTCTTTGGGCACGTAGAGCACGATCGGCAGCTTGCTGTTGTAACGCAGCCTGAAACCGTCACCGACCACCGGTACGAAGTCCTTTTTGCTCTTGCCATCGGGGCAGGCCATCAGCGTGCTCATCGGGCCGGTGACTTTTTCCAGCCGGTAAAACGGGTAACCCCAACCCTCAAGGTTCTTTTCCTCAAGCCTGCCGCCCAGGCGCTGACGGTTGCAGTCTACGGTCAGGGTCTTGCCGGCAAGAATCTCGACTTGATAGCCGTCTTCCTGTTGTTGCGGGGCGAGGTGAATGACCTGGCGGGTAAAACCGCTCTCGGGCTTGGGATACGGCGCGACGTCTTCGAGTGTTGCGGCGTGGGCTGCGGACGACAGAACGGCAACTATCAGCCCGACGGTCGTGTTAAAGGGCAAAGCACCCATGATGCCTCCTTGCGTGTGTGTGGGGTCAGCGGATACTGAATGGATGGACCGCATTCTTACTACCGTCCTCAGCCAATGCAAACCCGACATCGTGGGGTATGCAAAATGCAGGTTTTGAAACAGTCCTTTCTTGCATTTTGCACGAGTCGCTTTATAGCCACCCCCGCCAATCCTTGATTCGCCGACGAGGTGCAGAGCGAAATTCTGGGCATGTTTTATGCTGAAGCTGTCTTGAGCTGACCGCGATCCCTGTTGAGTCAGCGCTGAAACAAGAAAACGGTCGGACGTTGGAACGATGAAACCCGCACGGACGAAAAGAACGGGCGATCTGAGCTCCGACCGACATTGATTTTTGATTGGCAATCTCACAATACCGAGAGGGTGGCCATGTTTCTTTCTGCCTTGGAACTACGCAATATCGTTGAAAGCAGTTTTCTTCCGAAACGCTGCCAATGCACGCTGTCGCCGGACCTGTCGATGACCGTCAAGGTGTATTCGGACAGCGAGACTGACCATCTCGACCTGTTCGTCACCGGCATAGACGCCCATCACCTCAACGGGTGTCGGGAAATCAATAATCTGATAGCCGAGTTACGCACCGACCTTGCGCACAATGCGCACAGCCAGCTGTTGCACCCGACGTCAAAAGCCCATTAACCGGCAGTTTCACCCAGTTCGAGCGACACGCGCCGGGTCTGGATAAACCCCAGACCCAGTGCCAGCTCTACCACTATCGCCAGCAAAATACCCGGCCCGGCATGACCATTGAGCCATTCGCCGAAGCCCAGTGCTGCCAAACCGAAACACCCCACCATAAAGCCGCTGCACATCGCGCTTCGCGCCACCGAGGGCGGGGCCTGCCGAACAAGATAAAACATCACCCCCAACGCGCCGAACAGCACCGCACTGCGCCTGGCAACAAACCCCGCCGCGGACGAATACTCGATACTCCAGATTGCCAGCAACCCTTGCGGCATCAAACCCCAAGCCAGCGCCAGCAGAAAACAAAGGGCGGCGGTGAATGTCGACAGCGTGCGAAACGAGAACTGCATGACGAATCCTTTCGGCAGTGAGGGGGACGCCAAAGCATAGCGTCAGAATCCTCACAGGCCTACCGCCAGGCACCGAATCAGAATCTTCTGTCAGTTCTGATAACTGCACGCGTCAGAAAGTTTTCGGTACGTAATTTCCGCAGGCTTGCCCGACTTGTCGATGTACTTCATGTCGGCCGTCACCACTTGGCATTCCAGCGTCTGCGGCTCAGTCAGGGAAACGACTTTGCCCACATGAAGCGGCATGCCGTAGTGATAGGGCACGGCCTGTGACGACGACGTCTCGTTGGCCTGAGCAAGACCTGCGAGCGCGGTGCAGGCGAGGGCGGTGGTCATCAGTAGTATTCGCATGTTCACGATGGGTCTCCAGTGCAGAGGGAAAGTCAGTTCGATGCAAGAACGTCGAACCTGCCGCACTGGGCGTCAGAGGTAGCTGAGGGCGTGCGGTCCAGTAAAGTCTTGGACCGTGGGGTTAAGCGATGGTTAACCGGGTTGCATGCCGCCTGTCGTGGGGCGCCAGTTGATTGCCGCGATTTTGCGCAATGAATACAGGCATTTTTCGAGGCGATTGGCCGCTACGCCAGATAAAAAAGAAAGCCCCACAGGTGGGGCCTTCCTTATTACCTGGCCAGGAAATTCAAAGCGATTGCAAGGAAATGGTCGCGCTCTGAGAGTCTTGCTGGCTGTCAGCATCCATCCACACCCACTGCGTACCGTCGCCTTGCAGATTATTGGAGATGCTCTGAATCTGCGAGTAAGAGATCTTGACGGCCCCAACCGCACTGGCAGTAGGCCCAATTGTGGTGACCTGGCCGGTGAGGAGGCCATTTGACGTCTCATTGACGACGAATACGGTCGCTTGCGCCTCACGGAACTGGCAGGAGATGAACTGTGTAATGGTGCTGGCGATCGTCAGGTTCATCCACTTCGATGGGGGTACCGCATAGTAACGGACGTACTTGTTGAACGGATGCTGCTCACCATCGGCCGGTAGAGGATAATTGCTCAGCCCCGAGGTATTGGTCGGCATGCCGACACTTCCCAACCAGATTTCGACCTGGGAGTTACCGGCATTGCTGGGCAGTGAAACCGAAACGGTTTGAGTATCGGTGCCCGAGACAAAACCCAATGATGCCAAGCCTGCATTGGCTGTGGTACCAGGCACCGTGATCGGTACGGGCGGTTGGCTGTTGCTCCAGTTCACGTAGACAGTCGAATTGTTGTCATTTTGAGCGGAGTTGTAGGTAAAGATGCCATAAAGCTGGCCGGGGCTAAGCGCGGTGCAGGTGGCTGTATCTCCTGCGGTGAGAGTAATACGTTGTCCGCCGTTCCAGTTAATTTGGGCAGCTGAGATAGCGACACTTTCCATGTTGGAGTTCCTTTTCCTGTTGTGGGGGTATAAGGATGAGCGCACAGCAATAATCCTTACCTGCGCTGTGCGTGGAAAAGATATTAGTTGAAGGTATGTGGCGGTCAAGTAACTGGCTGGTTGTTTTCAATTAAATAAATATCAACCTCAGCGGTAGCTGGATTCTGCCGATATAAACATGCAGTGATTGTCTGTTTTATTTATTTGATTCAGTAGGATGAGGGTATTGTATGCGAATAGATACAGTGCTGTCCGACAGATGCGGAGGTAAAAAACTTACAAGATTAATATGTCGTTGGTGTCGTCAATCTTGTGTGGCTATTTTGTTTTGAACTAGTTGTGAGTGTAAATTGCTATAACTATTGTTGTCCGGCTAAATAGGATAAAGCTGTCAATAGCCGCTTGTCTTTTGATGGGGTTAATACAACTTTAAATCGAAATAAAAATATATCAAAAAAATATAAAAGCCTGTCTATTGTTCAGGTCCAACGGCAGGCCCTGAAATCAGGACCTGCGATTGGAGGAGGTATGGGGGCGTCGATATCAGCTCAACTGCCGCCGATACGGCAAATCCGGCCCGGTCTTGCTGCAGGTCAGCGCCGCAGCGCTCACTGCAAACCTGAGCATCGCGTCAATTTGCTCGCGACTCAGCTGTTGCAAACCTCCAACCGAATCCAGCTGCTGCTCGGTCAACCAGGTAATCAGCGCCGCCTGAAACGTATCGCCAGCCCCCACGGTGTCGGCAATCTTCACCGAACAGGCCGGCACCGACCACGAACCGTGGGCACGGCTGAACACCGTTGCGCCTTCGCCGCCACGGGTGAGGAACACCAACTGACAGCGATGCTCCAGCCAGCTTTCGATCACACGCTGAGGATCTTGCTCGGGATACAACAGGCTCAAGTCTTCGTCGCTGACCTTGATCAGATCCGCCAGCTCCACCAGCGTGGCAATCCGCGATCGCCACAACTCGATGTTCGGCTCGGGATTCAGGCGCACGTTCGGGTCGAGGCTGATCAGGCGTTTGCCGCTTTCCCGTTGCACCAATGCCAGCAAAGTATCGGCAATCGGTTGCACCACCAGCGAGAACGAGCCGACGTGCAAACCGCGCACTTCAGGCCCCAGCTCTGGCAGATGCGTCAGGCTCAACTGCCGATCAGCGCAGCCTTCGCCACGAAAGCTGTAATGGGGCGAGCCATTGGCACCGACGGCGACCATTGCCAGGGTGGTCGGCGCGGCAAAGTCCACGAGGTACTCCGGGCGCACACCTTCATCCTGCAGCACTTGCTGCAAACGTCGGCCGAGGTAATCGGTCGACAGCCCGCCAAACAGCGCCGCGTCCACGCCCAAACGGCGTAAACCTACGGCCACGTTGAACGGCGAGCCGCCGGCAATTGCCTTGAAATTCACTTTGGATGCCAAGCCACTGGCATCGTCTTCGCTGAAGAAATCGAACAGCGCTTCGCCACATACCAAATACATAATTGCTCGCTCTTTAAAGGGTTGCGACATGCTGTTGATAGCGTTCATAGGCCTGCTGGCAGGCCACCACATTTTCTGCAATCGGTAAGGTTTCACTGGTCAGATCGAGCTTTACGCAACGCTCACACAAGTCCGTCAGGCTGTCTTCGTGACCGTTTGCCCAGGACTTGCACCACGCCGCCTGAATCGCCGCGCCGAGGGCCGCGGCCTCGCTTTGTTCGGTACATATCACAGGCGTATTCATGATGTCAGCGACGATCTGCCGCCACACCGGGCTCTTCGAACCGCCGCCGATCAGGCAGATGCTGCGGCTTTGTAAGCCATTCTGGCGCAGCAGGTCTAGCCCGTAACGCAAACCGAAGGTAGTGCCTTCCACCACGGCGCGGCACAGGTTGGCCCGGGTCAGGTTGGTCATGGTCAGCCCCAGCAGGCTGCCGTTGGCATGGGGCAGGGCGGGAACGCGTTCGCCATTGAGGAACGGCAGCATGCACACGCCGTCGGCACCGATCGGCGCTTGCTCGACCAAGGCGTTGAACGCCTCGATATCCAATTCGAACAACTCGCGAATCGCGCCGGTCGCGTTGGTCAGGTTCATCGTGCAGATCAATGGCAGCCAGCCGCCGCTGGAGGAGCAGAATGTCGCGACCGAGGTATCCGGGCTGACGTTCGCTTGCTCGGCATAGGCGTAGACCGTTCCCGAGGAGCCGAGGCTCATGGTGATCGCGCCGGGTTTTATATTGCCGGTGCCGATCGCGCCCATCATGTTGTCGCCGCCGCCGCTGGAGATCAGCGCCTTGGGGTTGATGCCCAAATGCTCGGCGATACTTGGCAGGATCGTGCCGACCGGTTGGTGGGCATCGATCAGCTGCGGGAGTGCGGCTTGCAGGCGCCCGGAGGGGTCGATGTCGCGCAGCAGTTGCAAGTCCCATTGGCGGGTGCGCACGTTGAAATAACCGGTGCCCGAGGCATCGCCATACTCGCTGCAACTGCGGCCGGTGAGCCAGTAGTTGAGGTAGTCATGGGGCAGCAAGATGCGGGCGATTCGGGCGAACACTTCCGGATGCTGTTCTTTGGTCCAGAGCAGTTTGGACACGGTGTAACCCGGCGCGATGACTACGCCGAGGTGCTCCAGTGAGCCTTTTTCGCCGCCCAGATGGGCGAGCAAGCGGTCGTTCTCCGGCGTGGACTCGGTGTCGCACCAGAGCTTGGCCGGACGCAGCGCCTGGCCGTGATCGTCGAGCAGCACCAGACCATGTTGCTGGCCGGAAACACCGATGCCGAGGATGGCCTGACCGTCTACATTCGCTGCGAGCAACGCGCGGTGGGTGGCCAGGGTAAAGGCTTCCAGCCATTGGGCGGTGTCTTGCTCGCGACGACCGTTGGCGCCGTTGATCAGGCTGTGGGCGGCGGCGCCCTGACCGAGGACCTGGCCGCTGTGCGCGTCGAGGACAACGGCTTTGGTGCCTTGGGTGCCGCAGTCGATGCCGAGGAAAAGTTGTTGGTTTGCCATGGAAGATCCTTGGATCGTCAGGTCGATATCAGTGAGCCCAATCGCGAGCAGGCTCGCTCCCACAGGAGATCTTCAGAGGACACAGGTTTTGTGTTCGACAACGATCCAATGTGGGAGCGAGCCTGCTCGCGAAGACGGCAGCAGGTTCACCACCATTCTTACGCCAGAACCCGCTCCAACGTCCGCGTCACCCCAACCTCCCGCAAGCTGTTACAGCACCACTCGAACGCTGCCACGAACTCCGGGGAACGCGGAATCGCCGTCCCGAAAATCTCCTCAACTTCCAACAATCGTTGAGTGATCAACACATCATCGGCCACCAGCGCCTGACAGAACGCCGCCCGCGGATCCGCAATTGCATAGGTCTGGCCATTCTCATCCACGCCTTTGAGGTACAGCGCCCACGCCGCCACCACCAGCGCCGCACGCTTGGTCTCCTGCCCATCGGCAATCAAGCGGTTGATCGTCGGCACGGTGAACTTCGGAAACTTCGACGAGCCGTCCGAACACACTCGCTCCAGCTGATCGGCAATCGCCTGGTTGGAGAAGCGCGCCACCAGGGTGTTTTTGTACTCGGTCAGGTCGATCCCCGGCACTGGCGCCAGTTGCGGCGTCACGTCCAGGTCCATGTAGGCGCGCATGTAGCGCACGAACAGCGGGTCGTTCATGGTTTCGTGAACGAAGCGGTAACCCTTCAAAAAGCCCAGATAAGTCAGGGCCAGATGGCTGCCGTTGAGCAGTTTGATCTTCATCTCTTCGTAAGGCGTGACATCGTCGGTGAACTGCACGCCGACCTTTTCCCAGGCCGGGCGACCGTTGACGAATTTGTCTTCCAGTACCCACTGCACAAACGGTTCGCAGACCACCGGCCAGGCATCATCGACGGCATGTTTGTCGGCCAGTTGCAGACGATGTTCGGTGCTGGTCATCGGTGTGATGCGGTCGACCATGGCGTTGGGGAAGCTGACGTGGCGTTCGATCCAGGCGCGCAGATCGGCATCGCGCAGGGCGGCGAATGCCAGCAGGGCTTTACGGGTCACGGCGCCGTTGTGCGGCAGGTTATCGCAAGACATCAGCGTGAACGCAGGCGTGCCGGCTGCACGACGTTTGGCCAGTGCGGCGCAGAGGAAACCGAACACGGTTTTCGGTGCGTTCGGGTGGGACAGGTCGTGCTGGATCTGCGGCAGGTGCGCCATGAACTCGCCGTTGCTGTCATCGATGCAATAGCCGCCTTCGGTGATGGTCAGCGAGACGATGCGGATGCCTGGATCGGCGAGTTTGTCGATCACCGCCTCGGCGCTGTCTTCGGCCAGCAGCATGTCGCGGATGGCGCCGATAACCCTCACTTCTGCGTCGTCGCTGTCGCCGAGTTCGAACAGGGTAAACAGATAGTCCTGCTCTTTGAGATCGTTCCGGGCGCGGCGGTCTTCGGCGCGCAGGCCGATCCCGCAAATGGCCCAGTCCAGCGCTTCGCCGGTATTCATCAAGGCGTCGGTGTAGTACGCCTGATGCGCGCGGTGGAAACCGCCGACACCAATGTGCGCGATGCCTTGGCGGGTATCGCTCAGGGTGTAGGCGGGCAGGGCCACCTCGGGGGCGAGGCGGTTGAGGTTCTGTCTATTCAGTTTCATCGCATGCTCTCGGATCAGGCTGCGGCGCGCAGTGGGCGGGTCAGCGCCACGCCGTCGGCATCGAATAAATGGCAGTGTTCGGCATCCAGGTGCAGGCTCAGGGTTTCGCCATAACGGCTGGCCAGATCGCCGCGAACGCGCATGGTCAGCGCTTCGCCGGAAGACGTCAGGACATGGCAGAAGGTGTCGCTGCCCAGACGCTCGCTGACGTCGGCAGTGACTTGCAGGGTGCAGTCACCGGGTTGCGCCAGCTGCAGATGTTCCGGACGAATCCCTAAGGTCACCGCACCGCCGACACTCAGGTTGGTACCGGTCAGCGGCAGGGTGATGCGGGTGCCGGCGTCCAGCAGCACTTCGCAGCTTTGGCCGTTGACGCGGGTGACTTTGCCCTTGAGGAAGCCCATTTTCGGCGTGCCGAGAAAGCCTGCGACAAACAGGTTGGCCGGCTGGTGATACAGGTCCAGTGGCGAACCGACTTGCTCGATCTTGCCGCCATTGAGGACGACGACTTTGTCAGCCATGGTCATCGCTTCGACCTGATCGTGGGTCACGTAGATCATCGTGGCTTGCAGTTCTTTGTGCAGGCGCAACAGTTCCAGGCGCATCTGCACTCGCAGCGCGGCGTCGAGGTTGGACAGCGGCTCGTCGAACAGGAAGATTTTCGGGTTGCGCACGATCGCCCGGCCGATCGCCACGCGTTGACGCTGACCACCGGACAGTTGCTTGGGTTTGCGTTCCAGCATCGGCCCGAGTTCAAGGATGCGCGCCGCTTCGCCGACTTTTTTCTCGACTTCGGCTTTCGCCACACCGGCCAGGTCCAGAGCGAACGACATGTTTTTGCGCACGCTCATGTGCGGGTACAGGGCGTAAGTCTGGAACACCATCGCCAGGTCGCGCTTGGCCGGGCTGACTTCGGTGATGTCGCGGCCATCCAGTTCGATGGTGCCACCGCTGACCTCTTCAAGACCGGCGATCAGCCGCAACAGGGTGGATTTGCCGCAGCCCGACGGGCCGACGAATACCACGAACTCCTTGTCATTCACTTCGAGGTCGATGCCTTTGATGATGGAAAAACCTTCGAAGCCTTTTTGCAGATTTTTTATCTTCAGGTTGGCCATGATGATGGGCCTCCACATGTTGTTATTCAGTTGAGCCGGGTGGGCTTTTTTGTGGGAGCGAGCCTGCTCGCGATGGCAGGCGATGTTTTTTTCCTGGCTGCACGCGTTATCGTTCACGTCCATCGCGAGCAGGCTCGCTCCCACAGAGATCGCATTCGGTTGGTGATCTTCATTTCACGGCACCGAACGACAGGCCGCGGACCAATTGTTTCTGGCTGATCCAGCCGAAGATCAGGATCGGTGCACAGGCCAGGGTCGACACTGCCGACAACTTGGCCCAGAACAGACCTTCAGGACTCGAGTACGAGGCGATCAACGCGGTCAGTGGCGCGGCTTGCGACGAGGTCAGATTCAGCGACCAGAACGCTTCGTTCCAGCACAGGATCAGCGACAGCAAAACCGTGGAAGCCAGGCCACCCTTGGCGATCGGCAGCAGCACCCGAACCATTTCCTGCCACAGCGTCGCGCCGTCCAGGCGTGCGGCTTCGAGGATGTCTTTGGGGATGTCTTTGAAGTAGGTGTAAATCATCCAGACCACGATCGGCAGGTTGATCAGCGTGTAGATCACGATCAGCGCGATTCGCGTGTCCAGCAGGCCGAAACTCTTGGCCAGCAGGTAGATCGGCATCAGCACGCCCACCGGCGGCAGCATCTTGGTCGAGAGCATCCACAGCAGCGTGCCTTTGGTGCGCTGGGTTTCGTAGAACGCCATCGAGTAGGCCGCCGGCACCGCGATCAGCAGGCACAGGGCGGTGGCGCTGAAGGAAATCACCACCGAGTTCCAGGCAAAGCTGAAGTAGTCACTGCGCTCGTTGATGTGCAGGTAGTTCTCCAGCGTCGGCGTGAAGATGAACTGCGGCGGCGTGGCGAACGCATCGATTTCGGTTTTGAAACTGGTCAGCACCATCCAGAAGATCGGGAAGAAAATCAGGATCGCGATGGCCCAGGCCAGGGTGCCGAGCAGCAGGCTTTGCAGACGGCGAGATTGTTGAAGAGTCATGGCGCAGGCCTCAGGCTTTGTCTGTCAGGTTTTTGCCGATCATTCGCACCAGCACGATGGCCGCGACGTTGGCAATCAACACCGCGATCAAACCGCCGGCGGACGCCATGCCGACGTCGAACTGCACCAGCGCCTGGTTGTAGATCAGGTAGGCGAGGTTGGTCGAGGCGTAGCCGGGGCCACCGTTGGTGGTGGTGAAAATTTCGGCGAACACCGAGAGCAGGAAGATGGTTTCAATCATCACCACCACTGCGATTGGCCGGGCCAGGTGCGGCAGGGTCAGGTGCCAGAAGATCGCGATGGGACCGGCACCGTCCAGGCGCGCGGCTTCTTTCTGTTCCTGATCGAGGGATTGCATGGCGGTCATCAGGATCAGGATCGCGAAGGGCAGCCACTGCCACGAGACAATGATGATGATCGACAGCAGCGGGTAGTGCGCCAGCCAGTCCACCGGCTGCGCGCCGAACAGCTTCCAGATGTAGGCGAGAATCCCCGAGACCGGGTGAAAGATCAGGTTTTTCCAGATCAGCGCACCGACGGTGGGCATGATGAAGAACGGCGAGATCAACATCACCCGCACGATGCCGCGACCGAGAAACTCACTGGCCTCCAGCAACGCACTGATCAACACGCCGAACACCACGCTGATCAGCAGCACGCTGCCCACCAGTAACAGGGTGTTGGTGGCGCCGGGCAGGAAGCCCGAGTCGCTCAGAAAGTAGCTGAAGTTCTCCAGCCCCACGAACTGGTTTTCACCGGGGTAGAGCAGGTTGTAGCGAATCATTGAAAAGTAAACGGTCATGCCCAGCGGCACGATCATCCACAGCAGCAACAAGGCTACCGAGGGGCTGACCAGAAACCAGCCGGGATTGCTCAACCGGTTTTTACGCACCGGTTGGGGGATGTCCATGTGAGCTTTGACAGTTGAAATATTCATGGCGATAGAACCGATTCATGCAGACCTATGAAGATCTAATGTGGGAGCGAGCCTGCTCGCGATGGCGGTATATCAGTCACCCGCAATGTCGAATGGGAGGCCGTCATCGCGAGCAGGCTCGCTCCCACAGAAGGCGGGAGCAGGTTGCGGGGTTACTTGGGATAACCGGCGCGCTTCATCTCACGTTCGGTGGTTGACTGGGCGGCGGTCAGGGCCTGGTCGACCGTGGTCTGGCCGATCAGCGCTGCCGAGAACAGTTTGCCGACCTGGGTGCCCACGGCCTGGAACTCGGGAATGGTCACCAACTGGATGCCGATGTAGGGCACGGGCTTGAGGGACGGTTTACTCGGGTCCGCGGCCTTCAGCGATTCCAGCGTCACCTTGGCGAACGGCGCGGCATTCATGTAGGCCTCGGTGTAGGTCGAGGCGCGAGTGCCTGGCGGCACGTTGGCGATGCCGTCTTTTTCCGCGACCAGCGCACCGTATTCCTTGGAAGTGGCCCAGGCGCTGAACGTTTTCGCCGCGTCCTTGGCTTTGGAACTGGTCGGGATGGCCAGCGCCCAGGAATACAACCAGGCCGAACCTTTGTCGGTGGTTTCATGCGGTGCGTAGGTGAAGCCGACGTGATCGCTGACCTTGCTTTGGGTCTTGTCGGTGACGAACGAGCCGGCGACGCTGGCATCGACCCAGATCGCACACTTGCCGCTGTTGAACAGCGCCAGGTTTTCGTTGAAGCCGTTGCTCGACGCGCCCGGCGGGCCGGACTTCTTCATGGTATCGACATAGAAGTTCAGCGCATTCTTCCACTCGGGGCCGGTGAATTCCGGCTGCCATTTCTCATCGAACCAGCGTGCGCCGTAAGCATTGGCGACGGTGGTGATCAGCGCCATGTTCTCGCCCCAGCCAGCCTTGCCGCGCAGGCAGATACCGTACTGTTCTTTGTCTTTATTGGTGAGTTTGCCGGCAAATTCGCTGATCTGAGTCCAGGTCGGGCGCTCTGGCATGGTCAGCCCGGCTTCTTTGAACAGGTCGGTGCGGTAATAGGTGATAGAGCTTTCAGCGTAGAACGGCAGGGCATAGAGCGAGCCCTTGACCGAAAGGCCTTCACGCACCGAAGGGAAAACGTCGTCGAGGGCGTAGGTGGCCGGCAAGTCCTTCATCGGTTCCAGCCAACCCTTGGCACCCCAGAGTGCGGCTTCGTACATGCCGATGGTCAACACGTCGAACTGTCCACCCTGGGTGGCGATGTCGGTGGTCAGGCGTTGGCGCAGGACGTTTTCTTCGAGCACCACCCAATTGAGCTTGATGTCCGGATGCTCGGCCTCGAAGGTTTTCGAGAGTTTTTGCATGCGGATCATGTCGCTGTTGTTGACGGTAGCAATGGTCAGGGTCTGGGCGCCAAGGCTGACGCTACTGAGGGTCATGCAGGTGAGAGCAAGCAGAGCTTTTACAGAAGGTTGCATCATGCACTCCTTTTCTGCACCCGGCGGGTTACAGAAGGACAGTTATTGTTTTTGTGTCTTCCGACGGCAGGAAGAATGTGCACTGATTACAGCCCTCAATCGATGGGCTGACAAATCATCCATCGCACTGTGACCGATACTTTTTTGCACTGGGGTTCAATGCGGGAAGCGCAGAGGACGGTGTTTTAGCGGTTAACCCCGATTGAATCCGTACAGGTTTATACGGCCGAAAATCAAAAGATCGCAGCCTTCGGCAGCTCCTACAGGGATCGCGGGATTCTGTAGGAACTGCCGAAGGCTGCGATCTTTTGATCCTGCGTTTAACCGTGGTTTTGCTCAGTCAAACGCTGCACCGCCAGCCGCCGGTAGTGCGACGGCGTCATGCCCTTGAGCTGTTGAAAGCGCCGGTTGAAGTTGGAAATATTATTGAAGCCTGACTCGAAACACACATCAGTCACTGTTTTGTCGCCATCGGCCAGCAGCTCGCAGGATTTGCTGATGCGCAGGCGATTGACGAATTCGATAAAGCAGCGCCCAGTGGCCTGTTTGAACACTCGGCTGAAGTAGGTCGGCTTCAGCCCCAGATGCTCGGCAACTTCTTCCAGCGGCAAATCCCGGGCGTAATGGGCAAAGATGTAGTCCACCGCCCGGTTGGTGCGGTCGATATTGTGTTCATCGGCCAATTGCGGCGTTGTCGCACCGGACAGCAACTGATAGTCATCAGACGCGGCCAGCAACTCCAGCAGAATGAAAAAGTGCCCCAGCCGGGTCATGCCCTTGGTATCAGCGATGCGCTGCATCAAGGTCATGGCCTGGCGGATCGTATGTTTGCAGCGAAACTCGATGCCGTACTGCGCGCGCTCCAGCAAGGGGGCGAGCGTCTTGAGTTCGGCGAACACCTGATGGCCGCTTTCAAACAGTTCGTCAGTGAAATTGACCAGCATGTCGCGCTTGGGCACCACTTCGTCTTCGGCGACCTGGCTGATCCAGTTGTGGGGCAGGTTGGGTCCGGTCAGGAACAGCGTTTGCGGGTAGAAGTTACCGATGTAGTCACCGATGAACACTTTGCCGGAGCTGGCGACGATCAGGTGCAGTTCGTATTCCTTATGGAAATGCCAGCGCACCAAAGGGCAGGGGAAGCCGTGTTGACGATAGATGATGGATAACCCGTTATGGTCGTCCATCAATTCGTAGGCAGGATCGGTAACTCTGGCGATACGCGTCATGTCCAGTGTGGTCTTTTTGTTTTTCAGACGCCAATCATGCACCCCCGCCCAAAATAGTTCCAGTTCGCCGGCCTTACGTCTTGCGCAGTCCCCTGAAAAAGTTGATTTCCCTGCAATAGCTGACCAGTTGTGTCGCTCCAATAAAGTCGGCACTGATAATGCTGCACTTCGGCGCCCATCCAGAGTCCGGACCAAACCACTTGTTCAATTCCTGGGTGATTCGTTTTACTCCAGCGAGTTCTCCATAACTGGTGGCGGATAATGACCAGAATGTGTTTTTGTGGGGCGGGTTATTCAGTGTTCTTTCAATATGCTGTCTTAGCTCTTCGGGGGAAGTAATGTCGCTGCCGCTCCATTCACTTCTAATTTTCGGCCAATACAGGGGTGAGGTGAAGTCCGGGTGCCATTCGCCGGCAAGTACGATTCTTTGCAGGGAACTCATTTTCTTTAGTGCGCCCAGTGTCAAGTATTGGTTTTTTAGCGGGATCAATCGCTCGCCCAGTTCACTCATGATGGCCTCATGAAAGCCTTTATAATCGAAATGTTGTTCATCAAGGCCTTTGAGTTCGTGCATATCCAACACGACGAATTCATCCGGGTTTTCATTAAGGAAAAAGTCCAGGCTCTTGAACAGTTCGCTCAACGATCGGCCTCTGAGCAGCTTGTAGCCGTGAAACGTATGGAACTTCTTGACGCCCAGCCAGTGCTCGTCTGAATGGAATCGCAGGTCGAGTACCCGGACGCCCTCGTTGAGCTGCTGGATAAATGGCCCATCCTGGCAGACAAACCAGTGACTGGCCGGTTGAACGTGGATTGGGTAAGGAAAGTCATAATCCACGCCAGAGTTATGGGCGCCGGGCCAGACCAATTCCAAGAGGGTTAACTTATCAATGGAAGATGTCGCCGACATCCAGTTTTTATAGGGGTATTTATTTGTCATTATGCAGTCCGTTGCTATACAGGAATAAAAGAACGCCCGATTATCAGAGTTGTTGTCGTGCGATTTATTCTTGATTGTAGGTCAGGGGCTGTGCAAGCAATTAGTGTTTTCAAAATATTGTTATTGCGAGCTGTTTTTTGCCTCTATCCATTGCGACATGTATTGAGTGCTTTTATGCAGGTGGTGGCGCAACATGCTGCCGGTAAAATTTTCGTTACGCAAACTTTGCAAGTTATTCCGGCAGTGCTCTAAACGTTCTATTAATGCAGGACCATGGATATCTTGACGATAACGCTTGTTCAATAACTCAGCACCTGCCTGTTGGGCCTGAGTCCAGTGCAACTTATCCTGGTTCAGCTTTATGGCTGCATCCGCCAGGGCTTGAGCCGAGCGAGCCACATGACCGGACCATGGCATCTCACCGCACATGCCTTCGGCGCCTATGGGGGTAGTGACATTCGGGGTGCCACAGAGCATTGCATCGACAATCTTGCCTTTGATACCCGCACCGAAGCGTAACGGTGCCAGGCACACCCTGGCTGCAGACATGACTTGCAAGGCGTCTTCTGCCCAGTTCATCACATGAAACCCTTGGGCCGCATTGTGCAGGGCGGTGGCTTTGGGCGGCGTATAGGCGCCATAGATATGCAGTTGCGCCTCTGGCAGCTGCGCACGGATCAGCGGCCAGATCGTGGTTTTCATCCAGAGCACGGCATCCCAGTTCGGCGCGTGCCGGAAGTTACCGATACTGAGAAAATGCGCACGGTCTTCAAAGGCTGGCGGCGGCGCACTTGGCGCATCGACCATCAGCGGACACCAGTGCAGCAAGTTGCGCGGCAGCCGGAATTGTTCGACCAGCAGCTCGATTTCCACTTCGGAAATCATCAGGTTCAGATCACAGCGATACAGCGCTGCGATCTCCCGTTTGGCCAGATCGGTGTCAGCCATCAGCTCGAACTCTTCGCGCAGTGCCGGGGCGAACAGCCCGGTGAAATCATCAACATCGTCACTGGCCTTCAGGCGGTCCTTGAGGCGCTGATGTCGGGCATGCCGCAGGCTTTGCAGGTCGGACGTTTCAAGAACGCGCAACGCATCAGGGCAGTGTTTTTCGACCCGCCAGCCGAACTGCTCTTCCATCATGAATTGGTCGAACAGCACGATATCTGGTGCCAGTTCACTGACAAAGGTGTCGAAACTGCTGTTATTCAACTCGATCGGCACTTCGCGAATGCCCAGAGAGGTCAGGTCCGCACGGTGCTCACCGGTGCCGGCCGGGCTGCTGAAGGTAATGTCCCAGCCTTGCTGCAGGAACGTATCGAGAATTTGCATCACATGCCCACTGGCCGCAGAAGAGCGGGGCTCGGGCCAGACGTAACCAATCACCAGGACTTTGGTTGCGCGGGGCTGACTCATTGACGGGTATTCCTTGAAGCGGGTAGAGAACGGAGAGGATCGGGCGCGAGAAAAGTCAGGCCTGGACGAGTATGCCCTTGACCTTATCCCGCAACTGATCAATGGAAAACGGCTTGCCGATCACATGCATATCGTCAGGCACCTCGATGCTTTCGGCATAACCGCTGGCGAACAGAATGGGCAACTCGGGACGCAGCATCCGCGCCTGCTTCGCCAGTTCCCGACCATCCATGACCGGCAGCCCCACATCCGTCATCAGCAAGTCGATGTCCTGATCTTCATCGTTGATGAAGTCCAGCGCCATTTCACAGCCATCCGCTGCAAGCACCCGGAATTCCAATTCCTCCAGTACATCGACGATCAGCGTGCGCACGATGGCATCGTCTTCGACGACAAGGATGGTGGAGGTGATGGGCATAGTGGGCTCTCAAAGATTGAATGTGCGGCTTCGTCGATCGAAATCGCCGGGCTCTAGCGTGAATAAGTGACGAATCATGACAAAGTGCCGGCGCGTTACAAAAACAATAGCCGCACAAGCACTGCAGAGAATAACCGCTCCTTTGTCCCAGAGCAGCTAAATGCAGGTTTTTGCCGCGAAACATGTCAGAAAAATGGATGAGCTCGGCCGTTTTGGGGCAGACTCGATGCTTTTCAACAGTACGACAAGGCTTCCCCATGACCTCTGCGTCCTCGGTTGATGAGCAACGATTCCGTAAACTCCTGAGCCGCAACGTCAGCCTGCCATTGGGTGTGGGCGTCATCAGTGCGGTGTTCTTCGTTTCGCTGATTACCTATCTGCTGTCGGTGATCCAGTGGGTCCAGCACACCGACCGGGTGATCAATAATGCCAATGAGGCGATAAAGCTGACCGTCGATCTGGAAACCGGCATGCGCGGGTTCCTGCTCAGCGGCGATGAACATTTCCTTGATCCCTACGAGACGGCCAAGCCGAGAATCGCCGTCGCTCTCGATACCTTGCTCGAATTGACCACCGATAATCCGGTCCAGACCGATCGTCTGCGCCGGCTCCAGGCCTTGCAGACGGAATGGGGCAATTACGCGCAATCGATGATTGATTTGCAGCGCGCCAGCGGTGACTACCGTGGCGCCGTCAAGGCCGGGCGCGGCAAGCGGCTGACCGATGAGATCCGCAAGCAATTCGAAGAGGTGATCGATTTGGAACAGCAGTTGCGCGCCACTCGCAACGAGGAAGTGCGCCAAACCACGATTTGGAGCATCGCCCTTTATCTGCTGTTCGTGGCCGGTATCAGCGGGTTGCTGGCCTACATTGGCCGTCGGGACTTGCTCAAACTGTCGCAAAGTTACAGCGCCAACCTCGCCGGGCAACAGGCCAGTGCCCGGCGTCTGGAACAGCAAGCCTGGTTGCGCAACGGTCAGACCGAACTGGCCGAGCAAGTCCTGGGGCAGTTATCCCTCAATCTGTTGGGGCGCAACATTCTGCAGTTCTGCGCCCAATATTTAGGGACAGCTGTCGCGGCGATCTATGTCCGTGAGGATCATGGTGGCCTGAAACGCATCGCGTCATACGGTTTTTCCCGGGAACAGGAAGCGCTTGAGCAGCAGATCTACAGTGGCGAAGGGATTGTCGGCCAAGTGGCGCAACAGGCGCGCTTGATTCGTCTTGATGACGTACCGGGCGACTACTTCAAAGTCAGCTCCGGCCTGGGCGAAGGTTTACCGCATAGCATATTGGTGGTGCCGACCAGCGACGACGATCGGGTCAACGGTGTGATCGAACTGGGGTTCCTGCGCACGCTGACCGATCGCGATGTTGAACTGCTCGAATTGATTGCCGGCAACATCGGTACCTCGATCGAGGCTGCCCGCTATCGCCAACGCTTGCAGGAAGTGCTGGCCGAAGCCCAGCAACTCAACGAAGAGCTGCAAGTTCAGCAAGAAGAACTCAAGACCGCCAACGAGGAGCTGGAAGAGCAGTCGCGGATTCTCAAGGAATCCCAGGGCCACCTGGAAACCCAGCAGGCAGCGCTGGAGCAAACCAACGAACAACTCGCCGAGCAGGGGCAGATCCTGGCCGCGCAACGTGATGCCATGGACCAGAAGAACACCGAACTGAATCTGGCTCAAGTTGAGCTCGAAGCGCGCGCCGAAGAGTTGCAGCGCTCAAGCAAATACAAGTCCGAATTCCTCGCCAACATGTCCCACGAGCTGCGCACGCCACTGAACAGTTCGTTGATCCTGGCCAAACTGCTGGCGGAAAACCCGCAGGAAAACCTCAGCGCCGAGCAGGTCAAGTTCGCCGATTCGATCTACTCCGCCGGCAACGACTTACTTAACCTGATCAACGACATTCTCGACATTTCCAAGGTCGAGGCCGGCAAGCTTGAGGTACGTCCAGAGAACACCAATGTTGCGCGTCTGGTGGAAGGCCTGCGTGGTATGTTCCAGCCGATGGCTGCGGAAAAGAACCTGGATTTCCAGGTCCAATTGCAGGCCGATGCACCGCTGATGCTGTTCACCGACCGCCAGCGGCTGGAGCAAGTGATCAAGAACCTGCTGTCCAACGCGGTGAAGTTCACCGAAAAGGGCACGGTCAACCTGAGCGTCGCCGCTCAGCCAGACAATGGCATCGCCTTTATTGTCCGTGATTCCGGCATCGGTATTGCCCCGGATCAGCAGGAAAGCATTTTCGAAGCCTTCCGTCAGGCCGATGGCACCACCAATCGTCGTTACGGCGGCACCGGCCTGGGCTTGTCGATTTCTCGTGATCTGGCCACGTTATTGGGCGGCTCCATCAGCGTGACCAGCATGCCCGGGCAGGGCAGTGTGTTCACCCTGGTGTTGCCGCAGCACTACGTCGAGCCGGGCGACGCGCCTGTCGAGACCATGAAAGCCACGCCGGTAGCTTTGTCGAATAGCGCCGTGGTTACTACGACTATGCCGCTGATTGCCGACGTCGACATTCCGCGTTTCGACGATGATCGCAACAAGGCGCCATTCGCTACTCGCTGCATTCTGGTCGTGGAGGATGAGCCGAACTTTGCGCACATCCTCTACGACCTGGCCCATGAACTGGGTTATCAGTGCCTGGTAGCCCACGGCGCCGACGAAGGCTACGACCTGGCCAGGCAGTTCATCCCCGATGCGATCCTGCTGGACATGCGCCTGCCGGATCATTCCGGGCTGACGGTATTGCAGCGTTTGAAAGAACATGCCGAAACCCGGCACATCCCGGTGCATGTGATTTCGGTCGAAGACCGCATGGAGGCCGCCATGCACATGGGCGCCATCGGTTATGCGGTCAAGCCCACCACGCGTGAGGAACTCAAGGCTGTATTTGCCCGCCTCGAAGCCAAACTGACGCAGAAGGTCAAACGGATATTGCTGGTCGAAGACGACGATGTGCAACGCGACAGCATCGCCCGGCTGATCGGCGACGAAGACATCGAAATCACCGCCGTCGGGCTGGCGCAGGATGCTCTCGAGCTGCTGCGCAACACGATTTTCGACTGCATGATCATCGACCTTAAGCTGCCCGACATGCTCGGCAATGACTTGCTCAAACGCATGTCCACCGAGGATATCTGCTCGTTCCCGCCGGTAATCGTCTATACCGGACGTAACCTGACCCGGGACGAAGAGGCCGAGCTGCGCAAGTATTCGCGCTCGATCATCATCAAGGGCGCGCGCTCGCCCGAGCGGTTACTGGACGAAGTGACACTCTTTCTGCACAAGGTCGAATCCCGCTTGTCCCAGGAGCGCCAGACGATGCTCAAGACCGCCCGCAGTCGCGACAAGGTTTTCGAAGGACGTAAAGTGCTGCTGGTGGACGATGATGTACGCAACATCTTCGCCCTCACCAGTGCGCTGGAGCAGAAGGGCGCAATCGTGGTCATTGGCCGTAACGGCCGTGAAGCGATTGAAAAATTGAATGAAGTCGAGGACATCGATCTGGTGCTGATGGACGTGATGATGCCGGAGATGGATGGTTTCGAAGCCACCCTCCAAATCCGCAAGGATCCGCGCTGGCGCAAGCTGCCGATCATTGCGGTGACGGCCAAGGCCATGAAGGACGATCAGGAGCGCTGCTTGCAGGCCGGCGCCAATGACTACCTGGCCAAACCCATTGACCTGGATCGCCTGTTCTCGTTGATCCGTGTGTGGTTACCGAAGATGGAACGTATCTAGTGGAGCGCAGTACGGAAATCGAATTGCGCTTGCTGATTGAGGCGATTTACCTCAAGTACAGCTACGACTTTCGCGATTACTCCAGCGCGTCGATCAAACGCCGGGTCAATCACGCCTTGAGTCAGTTCGAGTGCAAGTCCATCTCGGCGCTGCAAGAGAAGGTTTTGCACGATCCGACCGCGTTCATGCAACTGCTGCAATTGTTGACGATCCCGGTCAGCGAAATGTTCCGCGACCCTTCACACTTCCTGGCGCTGCGTCGGGAAGTGGTGCCGCTGCTCAGGACCTATCCATCGATCAAGGTCTGGATCGCTGGTTGCAGCACCGGTGAAGAGGTCTATTCGATGGCGATTCTGCTGCGCGAAGAAGGCCTGCTGGATCGCACCATCCTCTATGCCACGGACATCAACCCACGCTCGCTGGATAAAGCCCGGCAGGGGATTTTCTCCCTGGAGAATGTCCGGGCCTACACTCACAACTACCAGCAGGCCGGTGGGCAGCGCTCGTTCGCCGATTACTACACGGCGGCCTATGGTTATGCCATTTTCGACAAGAGCCTGTGCGACAACGTGACTTTCGCTGATCACAGCCTGGCCACCGACAGTGTGTTCTCGGAGACTCAATTGATTTCGTGCCGCAATGTATTGATTTATTTCAACAAAAAGCTACAGGGTCGCGCGTTCGGCTTGTTTCACGAATCGCTGTGTCATCGGGGTTTTCTGGCATTGGGCAGTAAGGAAACCCTGGATTTCTCGGCCTATGGCAATCAATTTGAAGCATTGGTCAAACCCGAACGGATCTATCGAAAATCATGAATAGGGCAGTGCTGGATACTCATCTGCTGGATCTTTGCGGCATCGGCTGTCTGCTTATCGAGCTGGAAGGAATCGCATGTTAGGTAATATCCAGGCCAAATTACTGATCGTCGACGACCTGCCGGAGAACCTTCTGGCGCTCGAAGCCTTGATCAGGCGTGAAGACCGTATCGTCTACAAAGCCCTGTCCGCCGACGAAGCCTTGTCGTTGTTACTGCAACACGAGTTCGCCATGGCCATTCTCGATGTGCAGATGCCCGGCATGAACGGCTTCGAGCTGGCCGAGTTGATGCGTGGCACGGAAAAAACCAAAAACATCCCGATTGTGTTCGTCAGTGCCGCCGGCCGCGAGCTTAATTACGCGTTCAAGGGCTACGAAAGCGGGGCGGTAGACTTTTTGCACAAGCCGCTGGACGTTCACGCGGTCAAGAGCAAGGTCAATGTCTTCGTCGACTTGTATCGCCAGAGCAAAGCGATGAAGCATCAGGTCGAAGCGCTGGAGCAAAGTCGCCGGGAGCAGGAGGCGCTGCTCAAACAGTTGCAGAATACCCAGAATGAGCTGGAGCAAGCGGTGCGCATGCGTGATGACTTCATGTCTATCGTGGCTCACGAAGTCCGTACGCCGCTCAATGGCCTGATTCTCGAAACCCAGTTGCGCAAAATGCACCTGGCCCGGAGTAACGCCGCGGCCTTCACGCTGGACAAGATGCACGCGATGGTCGACCGCGACGAGCGGCAAATCAAAAGCCTGATCCGTCTGATCGAGGACATGCTCGATGTGTCGAGGATCCGTACCGGCAAGCTGTCGATCCGTCCCAGTCGGTTTGACCTGGTGCAGTTGGTGAGCAACCTTCTGCAGAATTTTGCACCGCAGGTCGAGGCCGCGGAGTCGTCGGTTACCTTGACGGCCAACCAGCCCGTGATGGGCCACTGGGACGAGTTCCGTATCGAACAAGTGATTTCCAACTTGTTGACCAATGCGCTGCGTTATGGCGCCAAGAGCCAGATCGACGTACGCGTGTACAATCAGGACGGGCAAGCGTGGGTTGAGGTTCAGGATTGCGGTATCGGGATCAGTGAAGAGAATCAGCAGCGCATTTTTCAGCAGTTCGAACGGGTTTCCGCCAAGGCCGTTGTAGCCGGGCTGGGCCTGGGGCTGTTTATTTCGGAGCAGATTGTCGCCGCCCACGGTGGCTCCATCACCGTCGAGAGCCGGATTGGCGAAGGCGCCTTGTTTCGCGTTTGTCTGCCGCTGCAGGAAAACAGCCCGATAAACGCAACCTCTGAGTGACCATACGGTCGTATCAGCAGCTATTGACCGAACAAAGGCTTTCCATGAGTGAAGATGCACAAGATGTGGTACTGATCGTCGAGGATGACCCTTCGATCCTGATGGTGCTGTCTGCTTATTTGTCGGGTGAGGGTTACCGGGTGCTGCAAGCCGAAAACGGCGAGCAGGCCTTTGAAATTCTGGCGAGCAAACCGCATCTGGACATGATGATCACCGACTTCCGCTTACCGGGGGGGATCTCTGGTGTGCAGATCGCCGAACCTGCCGTGAAGCTGCGACCGGAGCTCAAGGTCATCTTCATCAGCGGCTATCCGCAGGAAATTCGCGAGACCGACAGCCCGATCACCCGCAAAGCGCCGATCCTGGCCAAGCCGTTCGATCTGGATGTGTTGCAACAGATCATGCAGGACATGCTGTCCTGAAGGCAGCTATATCGCTGACCAACCGGCCCCTGTAGGAGCTGCCGAAGGCTGCGATCTTTTGATCTTTTTGCGCTCGCGCGACGGCCCCGGATCAAAAGATCGCAGCCTGCGGCAGTTCCTACACAAGAATCCTTCAGATTCTGATCATTTCCCGCACCTTCGCCGTCAACAAATCGAAGGTGAACGGCTTGGTGATCATCTGCATGCCAGGGTCAAGAAAACCACCGCGCACGGCGGCGTGTTCAGCATACCCGGTGATGAACAATACCTTGAGATCGGGTCGATACTGCCGGCCGATTTCCGCCAGTTGCCGGCCGTTCATGCCCGGCAATCCCACGTCGCTGATCAACAGGTCGATTCGCTGACCGGAGTCAAGAATCGGCACGGCGCTATCGGCATCGCCCGCTTCAACGAAGGCGTAGCCCAATTCACTCAATACGGCGCTGACCAGGACTCGCACGGCGGGATCGTCTTCGACGATCAGCACGGTTTCGCCGTCCCGGGCGTAAGGCGCGTGTTGGGCATCGACTTGGGTGTCCTGGAGCAGTTCCCCCCTCAAACGCGGCAAAAACAGACTGACCGTAGTGCCTTTTCCGACTTCACTGTGAATGCTGACGTGGCCGCCAGACTGTTTGCTGAAACCGTAAATCATCGACAAGCCCAGGCCCGTGCCCTGGCCGATGGGTTTGGTCGTGAAGAAAGGATCAAAGGCCCGGTTGATGGTGCTTTGCGGCATGCCGCAACCGGTATCGGTGACGCTCAGGACGATATAATCGCCCGGTTGCAGATTGCTGTGTGCCTCGGTAAACCCCGTATCCAGATGCTGATTGGAGGTTTTGACCAGCAGCTTTCCGCCGTCGGGCATGGCGTCCCGGGCGTTGAGTACCAGGTTGAGCAGGGCGCTTTCGAGTTGATTGGGATCTGCCTCGGCCACCCATAGTTGCTCGTCCAGCTGCATTTCCAGGTGAATGCTTTCATTGATGCTGCGCTGCAACAGTTCACCCATGGATACCACCAGGGTGTTCATCTGCACCGGTTTTGAATCCAGCGACTGGCGTCGGGAAAATGCCAGCAAGCGATGCGTCAGGCCCGCCGCGCGGTTGGCTGAGGTCACCCCAAGATCGATCAGGCTGTCCAGGTCCTCGGTGCGTCCCCGGGCCAGGCGTCGACGCAGCAGCTCCAGGCTGCCGATGATGCCGGTGAGCATGTTGTTGAAGTCGTGGGCAATACCGCCGGTGAGTTGGCCGACCGCTTCCATTTTCTGCGACTGCCTGAGCACCTCTTCGTTGTGGCGCAATTGCGCGGTGCGTTCCTCGACCTGTTGCTCGAGGGTTTCCAGGGTGTTTTGCAGACGCAGTTCGCTTTGGCTCAGATCAATCAACCGGTCCCTGGCTTCATACTGCCGTCGTCGCCCGCGCAACGCTGTGGTGACGAGGCTGATCAGCGTGACCGGATGAAACGGCCGCTCGAGAAAGGTCACGTTGCCCAGTTGCAAACCGAGTCGCGATGCAGGGTTCTGCTCCGGGCCACCGTGGTGGGTCAGCAGTACGATCGGCAGATCCGACCACGCCGGCTGCTGCTCGATCAGACCCAGCAGCGGTTCAAGGTTTGCGCCCAACAAGGCCTCGGAAGCAATCACCAGCAGGCCGGCACCCAGCGACAGTTCATTGCACAACGCGCCTATATCCCGGGTGATGACCCCATCGAACCCTGCCTCGTTGAGCATCATCAGCGCAATCTGACTGTCGCGTCCCAACGGCGCAAGAATGATCGCACGCTCGGACATTGCCTCCATGACCGTCACTGGACATCTTCCTCAAGCAGCGGCTTGCTCGCGCCCAGGTAAGTGGGCACGCCACGCAATACACCCTGGAATGCATCCAGTGGTTCACCGATGGTCATGCCCTGACTGCTGATGCGGTACTCGCGGATGGTCGATTCGTGGCTGCCGGTGCGTTTCTTGATGATCGAGATCGCCCGGCGAACCTTGCCCTTGGCTTCGAAGTAGCGCAACAGAATGACGGTGTCGGCCAGATAGGTAATGTCGACGGGGGCCTGCATGTCACCGACCAGCCCATGTTGGGCGACGGTCATGAACGTCGCGGCGCCTTGGCGATTGAGGTACAGCAGCAACTCGTGCATGTGCAGCACCAAGGCATTTTCTTCGGGCATTGCCGCCTGATAGCCGTTGATACTGTCAATCACCACGGTTTTGATATTGCTCTCATCGACACAACGACGAACCCGGTAGGAGAATTCGCCGGGAGACAATTCGGCAGCGTCCACTTGATCGATCAGCAGGTTGCCGGTTTCCTCCAGGGCCTTCAGGTCGTTGCCGATGTTTTTCATCCGCTCGAACAGCAGCCCCAGTTCTTCATCGAAGATGAACAACGCGGCCTTTTCGCCACGGGCCACCGCCGCAGCGGCGAAGACCATCGAAATCAGCGATTTGCCGGTACCGGCCGGGCCGAGGATCAGGGTGCTTGAACCTGTCTCGATACCGCCTCCGAGCAGGGCATCCATTTCCGGGATGCCGCTGGTCAACTGCTGGCGGATATAACGCCCGCGGTGTTCGGCCGCCACCAGGCGCGGGAATACATGTACGCCATCACCCATGATGATGAAATCATGAAAACCGCCCCGGTACTTCTGACCGCGATACTTCACCACGCGGATGCGCCGGCGTTCGGCGCCGTAATTGGGCGTCAATTCTTCGAGACGAATCACCCCGTGGGCCACACTATGCACGGTTTTGTCGAGGGCTTCGGTGGTCAGGTCATCCAGCAGCAGCACGGTGGCCTCGTAGCGCACGAAGTAATGCTTGATGGCCAGAATCTGCCGACGGTAGCGCAAAGAGCTTTGGGCCAACAGGCGGATTTCGGACAGGCTGTCGACCACTACGCGGGTTGGTTTGACCCGTTCGACCGCTTCGAAAATCTGTTTGGTGGCTTCGCCCAGCTCCAGGTCCGAGGAATACAACAGACTCTGCTGATGCTCGGCATTGAGCAGGCTTTCCGGCGGCGTCAGCTCGAAGATGTGGATGTTCTCATCCAGCTCCCAGCCGTGGGATAACGCCCCCTGACGCAGCTCGCGCTCGGTTTCCGACAGGGTGATGTACAACGAGCGCTCGCCGGCACGGGCGCCAGCCAACAGAAAATGCAAAGCGATGGTGGTTTTGCCGGTTCCGGGTTCACCCTCCAGCAAAAACATGTGGCCGCGGGTTAATCCACCGGCCAGGATGTCATCCAGTCCTTCTATGCCGGTGACGGCTTTTGCATTGATCAACTCGTTAGATGTAGACAAGAGATGCCCTCTCATGACTAGGGGAAGCGAGGCAGCAGACTTGAAGTGCCTGAGTGGACTGCCTGATCACTTGACCTTTCGCCGAGACAGCGGTTCAACCTTTTGTGTTTGTGTGTGGTTCTTGTACAAAAAAGCAAAGATCGCAGCCTTCGGCAGCGCCCACAGGCGCGTAGGAGCTGCCGAAGGCTGCGATCTTTTGATCTTGATTTTCGATCTTTTGATCTTGATTAAAGCCCTTGCTGCAACGCCGGATCGTCGGGGTTTAGCTGTTCCAGCTGTGCCAGCAATATCTGCACGTTCTGCAACTGTCCGCTTTCCTTCCAATAGTTGATCAGCAGCACGCGCGCCTTGCGATCGGCAGGATGGCGCTGAACGATTTCCTGCAACTGGTTCTGCGCCGCTTCCAGCTCTTGCTCACCATGCAACGTGGTAGCCAGATCGTAGCGGTAATCCTTATTGTCCGGCTCAAGCTCCACGGCTTTGGACAGCCCGAGCAGGGCGAACTCACTTTGCCCGTGATGCAGCAACCAGAGCCCCAGCGCATGTTGCAGGTAGGCCGAGTCAGGCTGGGCCTTTAACTGTTTTGCCAACAATTGCCTGGCGGCGTCGCTTTGGCCCTGTTTATCCAACACTTCGATCTGCATCACCAGTGCCGGCAGGTTGCCGGGCGCCAGTTGCAACGTGCGCTCCAAGGCCTGTTGCGCGTCTTTCAGCTCGGCATTGTGCAAGTGCAGGCGCGCGAGTTGGTATTGGGTTTCGGCACTTTCCGGCTGACGTTTGAGGAGCTGTTCCCAGGCATCGATGGCTTGCTCCAAAGCGCCGAAATACAACCCCAGCTCATCCGGCGTCAGACCCAATAAGGCGTTGACTGCTGCAAACCGCACGCTCGGGTCGCTGTCATCGAGCAAGGGCCCCAGCAACAGGCTGCGCTGCCCACTGGGCACCAGCCCATTGATGCTTTTGATCGCTGCGATGCGCACATCCGCCGATGGATGTTGCAGGTCCGCATCCGCCAGTTTCAGGGCTTGCGGGCTTGGGTAGTTGGGCAGTTCGGCGTGTAGCCAGACACGGCGCTTGGTCGACAGGTCAGGGCGACCCAATTGCTGATAAAGCACCCGCGCCGCCCCTGGTTGACCGGCACGTGCCTGGGCCAGCGCTTCGCTGTAGCCATGCTTGATCGCCGCCGGCACCACGGGCGTCGTGCTACGCAGGAAAAACCAGGCGAGGGCGAGGGCAAACAATACGCAGAGGCTGATGAGCAAGTAGCGGCGGGACTGAGGCATGCAGGAATCCGGGAGCTGGCAGGCTTTTGCAAAGCCACCAGCTTCGGTCAGGCCGGGCTGTGAGTCAAACCCAAGCTTAGGTCAGCACGTAGTCGACGGGCTCAAGGGCGGGTGGCAACGCGGTTTGCCCCAGCGCTGCCAGCACTTCGCGCTCCAGCATGCGCACAATCGCATTGCACGGCAGATCGTTCTCATCGAAGCCGAAAGGGTCTTCCAGGTCGTCGCCGATTTCGTCGAGGCCAAAAAAGGTGTAGCTGACAATGGCGGTGATCACCGGCGTCAGCCAGCCAAGGGGTTCGGCCATGGCAAATGGCAACAGAATGCAGAACAGATAAATGGTGCGGTGCAGCAACAGGGTGTAAGGGAAGGGCAGCGGCGTGCTTTTGATTCGTTCGCAACTGGCCTGCACCTGGCTGAGGCTGACCAGTCGAGTTTCCAGTTGGGTGTAACGCCATTCGCTGATCTGGCCGCGTTCGGCCAGCGCTGAACACCGAGCACCGATTCGCTGCAAGAGTGCGTCAGTGATGTTCGGGTGCTTTGCGTCTACGGCTTCTTGCGTCCACGGCTTGATCGCGTTCATCTCGTTTTCAAAACGCAGGCGGGCGATCAAGCCGTAGGTGAAACCGCAGAGTTCACGCAGCAGCAGTTCACGTTCGGCCGCCGCCATCAACCCTTGGGTTTCGCGAATCAACGAACGTACTTCGATGACCAGTTGCCCCAGTTGCTTGCGACCCTCCCACCAACGGTCGTAGCAAGCGTTGTTGCGAAAACTCATGAAGATCGACAATGCCAACCCCAGCAGGGTGAAGGGTGTGGCATTGACCTTGGAGAAATAGGCCGGGTGCCAAGTCTCCACCAACACAATGACCGACGCGAGCAGGGTCACCAATAGACTGCGCAAGGCAATACGCTTGGCAATCGAGCCTTTAAGGGAAAACAGCATGCCGATCAGATTCGGCTTGGGACGCACAATCATGGGGAGCAACTTTATATATAGAGAGTGGCGCTTTCGCAGCAGTGTCAGCCTAAGGGGCGGCGGGGAGGCTGTCCAATTGCTATGGCTGACGAGGTAATCGACAGGCTCTATCAAATTAAACATCTCTATCGGCGAACTTGCCTACAGGTTTTGTCGACACTGAAACCTGTCGAGGCACTGAAGCAATGACTACGCTTGCTGGAGATGACTTAATGAGCACTCCCATGCAACCGCTGCTTCAATATTTCAAGGCGATACTCAACCCCGGACGAGAGGTGCTGCTGTTCGCCCTGAGGACCATTGTGGCCGGGCTGCTGACATTATATCTGGCCTTCCTGTTCGACCTTGAACAGCCCAAGTGGTCGATCATGGCGGTGGTCATCGTCAGCCAGCCATTGGGTGGCATGGCCCTGGCCCGAAGTTTCGGCCAGGTCATCGGCACCACGTTAGGCGCGGTGGTGGCGGTGTTGATCATGGCGATCTTCCCCCAGGCGCCCCTGCCTTTCATCCTCACCCTGGCCTTGTGGTTGGCATTCTGTACCGCCGGCGGCACCTTGTTGCGCTACACCAGTTCCCAGGCCTTTGTTCTGAGCGGGTACACGGCGGTAGTCGTGGCGCTGCTGGCGGTACCCGATCAGGAAGGCACGTTCCTGCTGGCCGTCACTCGTGTCACCGAGACACTTTTGGCGGTGGCTTGCGTGTGCGTGGTCAGCCTTCTCACGGCGCGGCCGGAAGCTGTGGCGCGGGATTACTTCGCCAAGATCGATCAGGTCATCAAGCTGCTCGCGACCCACGCTGCTGCCGTCATCCGAACCGAAGAAAGCGAGGCCGATTTCCATCGGCGGCAGATGCAACTGCTCGGCGCAATCAGTGCTCTGGAGGGGGTACGTCGGCATTTATATTACGATGCGCCACGGTTGCGCAGCGCCAATGGTCTGGTGCAACTGCTGGGTAATCAGCTGGTGCTGCTGACTTCGCGGTTGACGGCCCTGCGTCACCAGCGGCAACTGCTCACCGAACGCTGGGAAGGCGCGTTGCCGGAAGAGATACAGCGTTTGCGCGCCGAAGAACTGGCGTTTCTCGATGAATTGGCGCTGCAAGGGCGCTCATTGTCGAGCGAGGCACGGCACCATTTCGCGGCGCTGCAACAGCGTTTCGATGACCAGGCCTACAAGGCCGAACAACTCACCGAGACGATGCCTGCCACCCTGCGTTCATTGGCCTGGGCACTGCGTTGGGAGCAGGCACGGATGCTAGAGCAACTGGCGCAGATTCTGGAACTGAGCGACGCGATCCAGGAAGGGCGTGAAGCCAGTTGCGTGTTCCGTGGCCAGGAAAATCCGCTGCATTTGGACTTCACTTTGGCGGCAATGAATGCAATCCGGGCATTTTTCGCGTTGCTGGTGGCCGGGTTGATCTGGATCGAGACCGCTTGGGACGGGGCCCGTGGCGGGATGATCGTGGTGGGGATTCTCTGTTCGCTGATGGCGACTTTTCCGCGGCCGTTGCTGGCCGCGCAAAGCTTTGCCAGAGGGCTGGGTCTGGCCTTGGTGGTGTCGGCGCTCTATCTGTTCCTGCTGATACCGATGATCAGTAACTTCGAGTTACTCGCCATGTTGTTAGCCCCATTGCTGTATGCCGTCGCGGTAGGGCTGGCCAGTCCGCCAACCACTGGCACAGGCATCGGTCTTGGGCTAACGACAATACTGTTGCTGGGCCCACAAAACACAGGAAGCGGCCAAAACAGTGCCATTCAGTGGTTCGAGTTTGCCGGTGCGTACATCAGCGCCTGCGCGCTGGCGCTCAGTGTCTACGCCTTGATCTTCCCGTTCAGGCCCGTTTTGCGGATACGCCGGCTGTTCAATGAAAGCTGCGAGCAGGTCTACGCTTTGCTGAAGACGCCGGCCACCGATGAACAGCAATTTGCGTTTGAAAGCCGTATGGTCGATCGCCTGACCATGATGTTGGGACTATTGCCAGCTACCAACGACAAGCATTCCCGGGAGCTGTTCGAAGTCAGCCTTGGGTGCATGGCACTGGGTGTGGCTTTGAACCAGCTCAGGCAACAGGGGCAAAGCAACACGTTGCTGAGCACAGAACAGCAAAACCATTTACTGGCTGCCGTGCGTGAAACAGGCCGATTGATCTCCGGGCGGCCCGGGATTGACCTTGAGCAGTTGCTCGGAAACTTGCGTGTCTTGGGCGATGAAATGGACGATTTGCATTTAGACGTTCATGAACACCTGTGGTCGGTATTCAGAATGCGCGTGGCGTTGTTGATCGTGGTGTCGTTTCTGGAGCGACATCGCCAATACTTTCAACCCGCCCAAACTGAAGGAGAGCCAGCCCTTGCCCATTGATTTTGAATTGGGTGGCGTCTACTTGCCGCCGATTGCCCAGGCGTTACTGCTGGCCCTACCGATTTTCCTGCTGCTGGACTGGATCTTGCGCCGCTTTGGCGTGCTGCGTTTTGTCTGGCATGAGGCCTTGTTCGAAGGCGCGTTATACGCCTGCGTTTGCGCGACGCTGATTCTGGTGATGGGAGCTTGATGCCTTGAAGAAGATCCTTGCCCGACTCGTGACTGTGGCGGTGGTATTGCTGGCCTTCGTGCTCGGCTGGTTCGCCTGGGAGCATTACACCCGCGCGCCCTGGACTCGGGATGCACGGGTTCGCGCCGATGTGGTGACTTTGTCCGCCGATGTCTCGGGGCGCATCGTCAGCCTGAGTGTTCAAGACAACCAGCATGTTACGAAAGGCCAGTTGCTGCTGGAGATCGACCCGGCTCGTTATACGCTGGCAGTGGAGCATGCCAAGCGTGCGGTGGAAGTCGCGAAAGCCACGCTGGGCCAGTCTGAAGCGACGATTGTCTCCAGCGAAGCGCTGCTCAGGCAGCGCCAAAGCGAAGAGCGTCGCCGTCGAACCCTTAAGCAGGGTTTCGCGATTTCCGGTGAAGAATGGGAAAAATCCAGCACCGAAGTGGCGGTGGCGCAGGCGGAGCTGTTGCGCAATCAGGCCAATCTGGGCCTGGCCCAAGCCAACGTGCAACTGGCGATTGCCGCATTGACCCAGGCCGAACTGGACTTGCAACGCACGCGGGTCGCAGCGCCTGTCAGCGGTTACGTGACCAACTTGCTGACTCGTCAGGGCGATTACGCCACTGCCGGAGGAGCGTTGTTGGCGCTAGTGGACAGCGACTCGTTTTATGTCAGCGGCTACTTTGAAGAAACTAAGCTGCCGCGAATCGAGGAGGGCGACCGGGTCAGGGTCGAGTTGATGAGCGGCGAGACCTTCGGCGGCACCGTGCAAAGCATCGCTTTTGCTATCGCCGACCGCGAGAACTCCCCCGGCAGTCGCCTGCTGGCCAGCATCAACCCCAGTTACACCTGGGTCAAGCTGGCGCAGCGGGTGCCGGTGCGGATTCAGATCGACGCCGACTATGTCGCCAAAAACCGCCTGCGTGCCGGGACCACGGCTACGGTAACCGTTGAGGAAAACCGAGATCATGAGACTGCCCACTAATCCCCTGTGGGAGCGAGCCTGCTCGCGATAGCGGTCTGTCTGCCAACATCACGTCGCCTGTCAGTCGGTCATCGCGAGCAGGCTCGCTCCCACAGGGGAATGTGCTGGATCCAACAAGCGTGCAGACAAAAAAAAGCCCCGCGACCGAATGAGGCGCGGGGCAAAAGAATTGGTTGGTTGCGGCCAACCAAAGGAGTTCTTTAAAACGTTACTTGCTGGCGACCGTCTCTGGTTGCCAGCCGCCGCCGAGGGCTTTGTAGATGGCGACAATGCCGCGATACAAATCGACTTCGGCCTGGGCCTGGGTGTCTTCCGCTGCCAGGCGCTCACGCTGGGCATCGAGCAGCACGAGGAAGTCCACGGTGCCTTCGCGGTAGCGAATGTCGGCGAGATCGGCAGCGGCGCGGCTTGATTCGCTTTGACGAATCAGCGAGATCAGGCGCTGCTGACGTTTACCGTAATCGCTGAAGGCGTTTTCCGACTCTTCCAGCGCCAGCAGTACTTGCTGCTCGTAGGTCGCCAAGGCGCCTTCGGCTTCAGCATCGGCACCGCGCAAACGGGCGCGTACGCTGCCCAGGTCGAATGCCGCCCAGGTAATGCTTGGGCCCAGCGCCCAGGCGTTGGCCGCCGAGGAGCCGATCTGCGAGCCGCGCCCGGCGGTGAAACCGAGGAAGCCGCTGAGACTGACCCGTGGGAACAAATCAGCCTTGGCCACGCCGATGCGAGCGGTGGCGGCCGCCAGTTTGCGCTCGGCGCTGAGGATGTCCGGACGCCGTTGCAGCAGTTCGCCCGGATCACCGATCGGCAGGGCCTTGGCGATTGCCGGCAAGTCTTTTGGACTCAGGTCGACGGTCAGCTTGTCCGGACGCTCACCCAGCAGGGTGGCGATGCGGTTGCGCTGACGCACCTGTTCGGCCTGCAGTTGCGGCACGCTGGCTTCGACAGAGGCCAGGCGCGCATCGGCGCGAACCACGTCCAGCTGATCGCCGACACCGGCATCACGCAGGTTTTCGGTGATCTTGCGCGATTCCTGCTGGTTGTTCAGATTGGCCAGGGCGATCTTTTCCCGCAACTGCGCGCCGCGCAGTTGGCCATAGGCGTCCACCAGTTCGGCAATCATGGTGACTTGCAGTTGGTAAAGATCGGCTTCGGCCGCCTGCTGTTCGGCGTCGCTGGATTCCAGATTGCGCTGGATGCGACCGAACAAGTCCAGTTCCCAGGCCATGTCCAGGCCCAGGTCATAGCGTTCACTGTTGACCCGTTTAGTGGTCTGGCCGGGAATCTGCCCTTTGGCCAAATCACTGCTCGCGCGACTGGTGATGGTCGGCATGGCGTCATTGCTGGCGTCATCGCGAATTGCCCGGGCCGCTTTCCAGCGGGCGAAGGCCACGCGCAAATCACGGTTGCCTTGCAAGGATTGCGTCACCAGTTGGTTGAGTGTCGGATCCTCGAACTGCTGCCACCAGATGCCTTCGAAACGTGCGCGGTCAAAATTCTTCTGACCGGCGCTGCCATCGGTGGCGGCCGTGATATTGGCCGCCTCCGTAGCTGGGGTTTTGTAGTCCGGGCCGACGGCGCAGGCACTCAGGGCCAGTACCAGAAGGCTCGGCAGGAAGGCTTTCAGGCTCATTGTTGCGCCTCCAGTTGCTTTTCCAATTTCAGCGCCTTGGCCGCTTTGCGCGCTTCACCGCGCTCCACAAAGTTGCGAATCAGTACGTAGAACACCGGCGTCAGCAACAGACCGAAGAAGGTCACCCCGAGCATCCCGGAGAACACCGCTACACCCATGGCATGACGCATTTCGGCACCGGCACCGCTGGAGAAAACCAGAGGCACAACACCCATGATGAACGCGAAGGAGGTCATCAGGATCGGCCGCAGACGCAGGCGGCAAGCTTCCAGTACCGCTGCCAGCGGGCCGAGGCCTTCTTCCTGTTTGTCCTTGGCAAACTCGACGATCAGAATCGCGTTCTTACATGCAAGTCCCACCAGTACGATCAAGCCGATCTGGGTGAAGATGTTGTTATCGCCGCCCGAGGCAATCACACCGGTAATGGCCGACAGCAGGGTCATCGGTACGATCAGGATCACCGCCAGTGGCAGGCTCCAGCTTTCGTACTGCGCCGCGAGTACCAGGAACGCCAGCAGTACGCAGAGCGGGAACACGAACAGCGCCGTGTTGCCGGACAGAATCTGCTGGTAGGTCAGGTCGGTCCACTCGTAGGTCATGCCGTTGGGCAATTCGTCCTTGAGCAGTTTCTCGATGGCTTTCTCGGCCTGGCCGGAGCTGTAGCCGGGGGCTGCCGCACCGTTGATTTCCGCGGTGATGAAGCCGTTGTAGTGCATCACGCGGTCTGGCCCCGAGGTGTCGCTGACCTTGATGAAGGTCGCCAGCGGAATCATCTCGCCCCGGTTGTTACGCACTTTCAGTTGACCGATCTGGTCCGATTCGAGGCGGAACTGCTGCTCAGCCTGAACGTTGACCTGGTAGGTGCGACCGAAGCGGTTGAAGTCGTTGGCATACAGCGAACCCAGATAGATCTGCAGGGTGTCGAAGATGTCGCTGACGGCCACGCCGTGGGTCTTGGCTTTTTCCCGGTCGATGGCGGCATCGACCTGCGGCACGTTCACGGTGTAGCTGGTGAACAGAGCGGCCAGTTCCGGGACGCTGTGGCTTTTGGTGATGATGTTCATGGTTTCTTTGTACAGCTCGTCATAGCCCAGGTTGCCCCGGTCTTCGATCTGCAGGCGGAAACCGCCAATGGTCCCCAGGCCTTGTACCGGCGGCGGCGGGAAGATCGCCATGTAGGCTTCCTGAATCCCGGCGTACTGGCCGTTCAATGCACCGGCAATCGCACCGGCGGACATGCTCGGGTCCTTGCGCTCGTCGAAAGGCTTCAGGGTCACGAACACGATGCCGGAGTTAGGGCTGTTGGTGAACCCGTTGATCGACAGACCCGGGAAGGCCACCGCGCTTTCCACGCCAGGCTGTTTCAGGGCCAGGTCGGACATGCGCTTGATCACGTCTTCGGTACGGTCCAGGCTCGAGGCGTCCGGCAGTTGCGCGAAGGCCACCAGGTATTGCTTGTCCTGGCCGGGTACGAAACCGGTCGGGGTACTGGAGAAACCGAAGAACGTCAACACCATCAGGCCAGCGTACAGCAGCAGGGCGATACCGCTGCTGCGGATAACCCGGCCTACAGTGCCGACATAACCGTGGCTGGCCTTGTCAAAGAAGCGGTTGAACGGATGGAACAACCAGCCACCGAAGATCTTGTCCAGAACCTTGGAGAAACGGTCTTTCGGTGCGTCATGGCTCTTGAGCAACACGGCGGCCAGCGCCGGCGACAAGGTCAGCGAGTTGAAGGCCGAGATCACGGTCGAAATCGCAATCGTCAGGGCGAACTGTTTATAGAACTGCCCGGTCAAGCCGGAGATGAACGCCGCCGGGATAAACACCGCACACAACACCAGCGCCGTCGCGATGATCGGGCCGGTCACTTCACGCATCGCACGCTTGGTGGCTTCTACAGGGGTTAATCCGAGCCCGATGTTTCGCTCGACGTTCTCCACCACCACGATCGCATCGTCGACCACGATACCAATGGCCAGTACCAGTCCGAACAGCGACAGGGCGTTCAACGAGAAGCCGAACAGGTGCATCACCGCGAACGTACCGATCAGCGAAACCGGCACTGCTACCAACGGGATGATCGAGGCGCGCCAGGTTTGCAGGAACAGGATCACCACGAGTACAACGAGGATCAGCGCTTCGAAGAGGGTGTGAACCACCGCCTCGATGGAACCGCGCACGAAGATCGTCGGGTCATAGACGATGCTGAAATCCATGCCTTCCGGGAAGTTCTTCTTCAGCTCGGCCATTTTCTCCCGAACGTCGTTGGAGATCTGGATCGCGTTGGAGCCAGGGCGCTGGAAGATCGGGATCGCCACCGCCGGCTGGTTGTCGAGCAAGGAGCGCAGGGCGTACTGGCTGGAGCCGAGTTCGACGCGAGCGATGTCTTTAAGGCGAGTGATTTCACCATTCTCACCGGAGCGAATGATGATGTTCTCGAACTCTTCCTCGGAAACCAGACGGCCTTGCGTGTTCACCGACAGCTGGAACGCGGTGGCATTCGGCGCCGGCGGAGCGCCCAGGGCACCGGCCGCCACTTGACGGTTCTGTTCACGGATCGCAGTGACCACATCGGTGGCGGTCAGGTTGCGCGAAGCGGTCTTGTTCGGATCGAGCCACACCCGCAGCGAGTAATCGCCCATCCCGAACAGCTGCACATCACCGACACCGCCCAGACGCGCCAACTCATCCTTGATGTTGAGCAAGGCGTAGTTGGACAGGTAAAGCATGTCGTAGCGTTTGTCCGGCGAGGTCAAGTGCACAACCATGGTCAGGTCGGGCGACGCCTTGTCCACGGTGATACCGATGCGCGTCACTTCCTCGGGAAGTTTGGGCTCGGTCCGGGTCACGCGGTTCTGAACCTGAACCTGCGCGTTATCCAGGTCAGTGCCCAGGGCGAAGGTGATGGTCAGGGTGATCTTGCCGTCAGCGGTGGACTGCGAGGACATGTACAGCATGTTCTCGACGCCGGTGATGGCTTGCTCCAACGGAGCGGCCACGGTTTCACCGATGACTTTAGGGTTGGCGCCCGGGAAGTTGGCACGGACCACAACGGTCGGTGGCACGACTTCCGGGTATTCGCTGATCGGCAACTGGAACAGCGAGATGGCGCCAGCGATCAGGATCAGCAGCGACAGTACCGCTGCAAAGATCGGCCGTGAAATGAAGAACTGGGAAAAATTCATCGGAGTAATTGTCCCTTAACCGCGTGGAGTGGCAGCAGCCACTTTCACAACCGTACCCGGCGCGACCTTGGCAGGCGCGACTTGGGGCAGGTTGCTGGCTTCCAGCGCTTGTCGTTGTTGTGCGAGGGCCGCGAGGGTTTCCTGGCTGGCCATCGGGATCACTTCAGGGGTGACCGGTGAACCAGGGCGAACCCGTTGCAAGCCCTTGACGATGATGGTGTCGTCCTTGTTCAGGCCGCTGCGCACGATGCGCAGACCTTCGATCTTCGGACCCAGCTCGACAGGGCGGTAAGCCGTTTTATTGTCGGCATCCATCACCAGCACGAACTTTTTACCCAAGTCGGTACCGACCGCTTCGTCGTTGATCAACACCGCGGAGTAAGTACCGCTGCCCACCAGTTTCAGGCGGGCATAAAGACCTGGGGTGTAGGTGCCGTCGCTGTTGTCGAACACCGCACGACCGCGGATGGTGCCGGTCTTCGGGTTGACCTGGTTATCGACGAAGTTCATCTGGCCCTGGTGCGGGTTGCCGTCTTCATTGGACAGGCCGAGGTAAACCGGCGTGGTGGCGCCGCGTTGGCCCTGGCGGGCGAGCTGGGTGTATTTAAGGAAGACACGCTCGTCGGCGTCGAAGTAGGCGTAGACCTTGTCGGTAGACACCACGCTGGTCAGCGCGGTCGTATCGGCGGTCACCAGGTTGCCGGCGGTGATTTCCGCACGGCTGACACGGCCGCTGATAGGCGCAGTGACGCGGGTGAAACTCAGGTTCAGTTTGGCCAGGTCCAGTTGGGCCTGGAGGGCGCCGACGGCCGCGCGAGCTTCTTGAGCCGCGCTGGTGCGCGAGTCGGCGAGTTCAGCGGAAATCGCGTTGCTGGTGCGCAGACGTTCGCCGCGCTGGGATTCGTTTTCGCTGCGGGTGGCGGTGGCGCGAGCCTGGGCAACCAGGGCTTCGAGGCGGCGGACCTCAGCCTGGAAGGGGCGCGGGTCGATCTGGAACAACAGATCGCCTTTCTTGACCAGCGCGCCTTCGGTGAAGGCCACGTCATCGATCTGGCCGGAAACCCGTGGACGAATCTCTACTGTTTCCGGCGCTTCAAGGCGCCCGGTGAATTCGTCCCACTCGTTGACCGGTTGTTCCAGCACCTTGGCCACGCTGACTTTGGCCGCGGGCATGGTGGCGGCAGCGTCCGGAGTCTTGCCGCAAGCGCTCATCACCAGCACGGCCAACAGGGCCAAGGGGAAGCGCAAATGTTTGAGTGACTGTTCCATGGATGCATCCGCCAATGTATTGAGATGGACGGATGATGCTTGGCGGGGGTGTATGGCACGAATCGAATGAAGCGAAGGTAACTATCATTCGGAATGATATAAGCTCAAAGCGAGCCCTCTAGCATGCACCTTCCGTTAGTGGGCTATCAAATGAAATGATGACAATTCAGTGTTGCAGGGAGTGTAAAGGATTGGCTTGGAACTGTGTTGCGGCCATCAGCCTCAACCCAAAACTGAGGATCAAGCCAGGTGATCCGGATCTCCGAAGAACATTTTGACTAGGCTCTATGGCGGTGGTTTAAGGCTGAAAAAGCTTAGCGATGCCCCCACTAGCACCCAGCACACGAGCGACCGAAACGGGGGGCTGACTGAGCCCGAAAACTCTTGAATAGCCACTAAGATCACGGCGAGAAAGTCAGATCCGACAGGCACCCATAAAAAAGCGGGTGACTGTCAGATCAAGTAGGGCTTACTGCATCAAATTCCTAGCGCGTCGAAGGGTAAAATGCTGATGTTTTTTTACCGGGCTGCAAGTATTCAGTTAATCCCTGGAACCACATCACTTCAACAAAGTCACCGCGGATAACCAAGTCCTCTTTACGCAATCCTGTCAGAAATGCATCTTTACTATCTTTGGCAGACAGAATGGCGAAACCCTTTGCTGCATCTCTAAACGACAGGGTGAATTTTGGCTTTTCAGTCAAACCGGCAGAGGATTTTATCTTGCCGTTTTTAAGGGTGAAGTAGCGACCCACTCCGTCATGCGTTTGGATTTGAAAGACCAGCTCCTTGCCTTTAACGTATTTTGCACAGTCAGGACTTTTTTTGATTGTTCTCTGTAATAGCTTGGTCAACGCCCATAACAAAAATTTAAACTTCAGCATGGTGAGCTTGCTCCGCAAGGGGGGACTCGTTGAGGAATTGAATGGCGTGTTTGAGAAAACGCTCAGGGCATTGGAATTGAGCACCATGACCGGCATCCGGGTACAGGAACAGTTGGGCGTTCGGGATGTTCTGAGCCATGTACCAGGAATTGACCGTTGGAACCATAACGTCATTCATACCGTTCAGAATGAACGTCGGCTGTTTGATCTCGCGCAGATGATTGAAAGGATCGTTCGGGTCCAGCTTTGGCAAATAGTACATATTCGCTTCGATCTGGGCCTGTATCACTTCAGGAGAGCTGGGTGGGTCCTGGTCGACACGCTGATGACGGCGCTCCCAGAAATCACGTCCGGCCTGCTGCGCCGCCGCGGATCGACCGAAGAACAGAAACAGAAAGTCTTCGAGGGTCGGAACGGGGCGCGGTGCAGCTTCCAGCACTCCAGGGTCTGAATCCGGATTACCGCCACGAGGTCCGGTGCCGAGCAGCATGAGCTTGCGGACGAGGTCGGGATGGCGTCGTGTCAGGTCCTGGGCCTGAAAACCACCCAGTGAGAAGCCTAGAACATCTACCTTGGACAGGCCTAACTTGCGGATTACCGCAGCCGCGTCATCGGCCATATGTTCGATCCGGTTACGCGGTTTGCCGGAAGAAGAGGCAATCCCTCGACCGTTGTAGAGGATGACCTCGCGCCCTGCAGCCAGGCCATCCGTCATAAGTGGGTCCCAATGATCCATACCGCCGCGAAAATGTTGAAGGAAGAACAGGGGGGGCTGGCCTGTCGTATTGTTGCCCCAGCGGCGATAGGCAAATTGATCACCATCAACTTCCACGAAGCGGGTAGGGGTGGTGAAATGGGTGTCGGTCATGTTGAAGTCTTCCAGGTGGTTATTGTGGCGATCGATGCGAGTGAGCCTCGGGCTCAGGCCCGTGCGCGCATGCGCCGCGTACGGAACGTGCCCCAGCCGCTTTTCATCACTGATTTCGAAAGTGCCCACAGCCCACTTTCGTTGGGGCGCGGATCACCGCCATTGGCGATTCGTTTGAGCTGCAGCGTGTACCAGAAAATTTCCATGACGCCCATCTGATCGATTTGCTTGATGCCTGTGGTGATCGGCCGTACACGTTGCGAACTGTCCTGACCTTGCAGCAGGGCCGCCGGTGCCTCGGGATCAATGGCCAATAACCGCGCGAGGCCAATGACATCGAGCGCTCCGGAACGCAGCGCAGCGTTCATGGCGGCGGCACTGCGAAAACCGCCAGTGACCATCAAAGGCACCTTGATCGAGGCGCGCACCTTTTCAGCAAACTCAAGAAAGTAAGCCTCCCGCGCTACGGTGGATGCTTTTTTCGTCTCCTGGAGCCCGCCGCTCATGGCTGGAGCCTCATAGGTGCCCCCCGAAATCTCAATCAGGTCGATGCCTGCTTCGGCAAGTGCATGAATCGTCGCCATTGATTCCTCTTCGGTGAAGCCTCCGCGCTGGAAATCTGCTGAGTTGAGCTTGATGCCGACGGGAAATTCGGCGCCGACCTGGCGGCGAATCTCGGCGTAAACAGCCAACACGAAACGTCGACGTTTTTCCGGGCTGCCTCCCCATTCATCCGTACGCCGATTGTGGTGTGGCGAGAGGAACTGGTTGATCAGATAACCGTGCGCGCCATGGATTTGCACGCCGCTGAAGCCGGCCTCCTTGCAGATGGCGGCGCTGCGTCCAAAGCGCCGGACGATATCTTCGATCTCGGCCGTGGTGGCTTCGCGCGGAGTCTCGAAAAGTGCGGCCATGTCCTCGCGGAACGGGACCGCTGATGGCGCGAGGTTGCTGTCATTCAGGCCCTTGGTCGACTGCTTGCCAGGGTGATTGAGCTGCACCCAGATCGCGGCTCCCTGCCTGGTTGCAGCACCGGCCCACTGGCGTAGCATAGGCATGTCAGTGACATCCTCGATCACCACGTTGCCTGGTTCGCCGAGCGCACGCCGGTCTATCATCACATTTCCGGTGATGAGCAAACCAATGCCCGAGGCGGACCAGCGCCGGTACAACTCGACCAGTTTCAACGTCGGGTGATTGTTGTAGGTGCCCAACGTTTCGCTCATGGATGCCTTGGCGAGGCGGTTGCGAAAAACGCTGCCGTTCGGGAGTTGCAAAGGCTGGTTCAGCAGATTTTCTTCAGGCGAGGCGGCGGTCATGGTGAGTTCTCAATAAGGGCTGTTTCATGATTGAAGGGTGTGCAGCGGGATGGAGTCCGATACCTGCCAGGATTGCGTGTTTTTCAATGGGATGTACGACATGGCATGCTCGGTCAGCGCGGTAATCGTCAGGCTTGGATTAACCCCGAGATTGGCGCTGAGCATCGAGCCGTCGCAAACCAGCAAGTTCTGATAGCCGAAGACCCGGTTCTGTACGTCCATCACGCCGCGCTCCGGCGAGTCCGCCATCGCACAGCCGCCCATGCAGTGGGCCGTGGTCGGGATGTTGAATAAGATCTCGGACAGAAAGGTGGTCGGTATGCCACCGAGCGCTTTCGCGCCCTTTTCGGCAAACGCGTTCGCCTCTGGAATGAAGGTTGGGATGGGGCCACCTTCGCTGGCGAGCTGTTTTGCGAACGGCCAAAACCAGCGACGCCTGAATCGCATGTCGAGAGACGCGTCCACGGTCTGCATGACCAGCAATAACAGGGTCTGACGGGCGAAACCGACGGGGTTATGCACGAGCAATGCTTGCAGCGGATGTTTGAGCAGCGTCCACAGCCAGGTCAATATTCGCGTCCACCCCGGGCGCCCGCCGCACAGCAAGGTCATCATGAGGCCAATGGCGTCCGAGCCTTCCGGGTAGCGCACGACTCCGATATGTGTGCGCTCATCGAGATAGATGCTGCCACCCCCCGCCAGTCCCGGCGACATGCTCTTGTCCGCTGCCGGGAAGCGTACGCCGATAAGGGATTCGGCATTGGTGCGCACACGTTTTCCGAGGTCGTCGCTGATGCGCGGCAACGACCCGTTTTGTTTGAGCCGGAACAACAATTCCATCGTGCCCAACGACGACGCGGCGAAGACCACGCCGCGGCAGCGAAAGCTGCGGCGCTGCTTGTCGAACCAGGTGGTCGAGCACTCAGTGAGGACTTCATAGCCGTCACTGCCGTCCTCCTTGCCGTTGAGCGGCCGCACGTCCACCACCCTGGTTTCGGCAAAAACCTGGGCGCCACGTTTTTCTGCGAGATAAAGGTAATTCTTGTCGAGTGTGTTCTTGGCGTTGTGCTTGCAACCCATCATGCAGCCACCGCAACCGGTGCAAGTCCCGCGCTCCGGGCCTTCACCCTCGAAGTAGGGATCCGGGTAGCTCTTGCCGCCTGCTTCACCGTCGGGAGCAAAGAAGGCCCCTACGCGGGGGGCGTGAAACGTATGGCCCACGCCTTGCAAATCCGCCATTTTCTTGAGGCGTAAATCAGCCTCGCCCATGATCTTGCTCTCTGTCACGCCCAGCATCTTCTCCGCCGTGGCGTAGTACTGCGGCATGATTCGTTTCCAGTCCGCCAGGCCGGCCCAGGAACCCTCATTCCATACGCTATCGCGCGGTGTCAGCAAGGCATTGGCATAGGTGATGGATCCGCCACCGACTGCGTTGCCGCTGACGATCATCACGTGACGGAACAGGCGCATGTTGTAGAAGCCGAACATCTTCAACCCGGGTCGCCACATCCAGCGCCGCGCGTCCCAGTTGGATTTTGGAAAGTCCTCGGCCGTCCAGCGTCGGCCCATCTCCATTACGCCAACGCGGTAGCCCTTTTCTGTCAACCGGAAGGCGGACACGCTGCCACCGAATCCGGAGCCGATCACGATGTAGTCGAAATCGAAAGATGGATTCATTGCGTGCTGCTCAGGCAAGCACTGCGTAGAGGCGTGGAAAAACTGGTCATGCCGGTCTCCTTATTTTTGTAATGGTGCTGCGGACACTAGTTGCAGGAGTGACTCTGTCAGGATGACTATACCATTCGTATATTTTTATCGCTATACGAACAGTATAGTATTGTTGGGCTGTAGACGTAGGCGCAGGAAGGGTCAAATCAGAAACGATAGGTTATCTGTGTACCTATAATGTGCGCGCTGTTGTCGTATTTTGCGTTGTAGCTGGGCTGTACGCCGGTTGTATTTGCTTGGCTGACAGAGGTGGTTGATTCCCATAGATAGCCATAAGCGAAATCGATGGTCAGGTCAGTGTTGGGGGAGAAACCTGCACCCAACGTCACCGCTTTTCGGTCGCCCACGGGGAGTCGGACGTTTCGATCGGCGTTGCGGGCAGGTGATGGATCGTAGGCGAAGCCACTTCGCAGTAGCCATTGGGGAGAAAGTCGGTAAGAGGCCCCAACAGCCATCGACCAGGTGTCATGTAATTTAAAGTCATCCCCGAAGCTGTTAAAACCCAGTTGCTGGCCCAGCGGCGGTACACCACTATTAACGGCTTCGATCCTCTGAACGCGGCTCCATCGGGTCCAGGTCGCGCCCAGGTAGCCAGTCCAGCGCTCGTCAAAGTGATGGGTAAACGATGTGTCCAGCGACTCTGGCAAAGTGATGTCTATTTTATTGCTGTATTTGCCATCGAGACCGAAAGCACTTGGCGAGTTGCTCACCTGCGTATGGCCGTTGACGTGAAAATCAAGTTTTGAATGATAGGTGATGCCCCACGTGGTGGAGTCGTTCAGGTCGATCATCAGGCCGAAATTATAGCCAATGGCGTTATCGTTACCCTTGATAGTGATCTGCGTGTCGTTGCCCCCATTGAGCAGCCCTGTGGCCAAATAGGTTTGCATATTGTTTTCGATACGGTTCAATGTTAGCCCGCCTCCGACAGAGACATGATCATTGATGCGATAAGCAACGGCGGCGTTCAGGGTTTTAACTTGAACCTTGCTATAGGAACCATGGTAGCGTCCCTGGAACGAACTTTCGTAATCGTTCACAAGGCCATAGAGAGCGTACAAGCCCAAGCCGAAAGTGAAGCGTTCGTCAATCGGTATGGATAAATAGCCAAAAGGGATTGTCGTCAGGGGTACGGAATCTCCTTTATTGGTGCCTGGCGCATCGCTATGAGAGTTTTTAATATCACTATTAACCTTGATCAAGGCGAACCCTCCGCTCACTTCCCTGCGCTTTATTTTGCTCAGGCCGGCCGGATTTCCATAGACAGTACTCGCATCCAGAGCAGCGGACGAGCGCCCGGCATAAGCAGTTCCGGCGCTGCTAACGCTTTGCTCGTTTATAGATAAACCATTGGCTAAAGATAAAGTTGCCTGCCCACAGATAGCCAATGACATAGTGGTTATGAACAACGCTCTGCTTGACTTGAGTATCAGGGTGGACCCTGTCTCAAGATGACGCTTAAAACGCAGCACTGATCTCCGGGAAGGGCGAAGTGCAGAAAGATGTTGATGGTTCATCTGGCGGTACCTGTTGTTGTTGTTGTTGTTGTTGTTGTTGTTGTTGTTGTTGTTGTTGTTGTTGTTGTTGTTGTTGTTGTTGTTGTTGTTGTTGTCGGGATGAATAGAAATCGTGGGCGGCGGTATACATCAACAGTGCCGGCTGGGCTGGAGTAGGAGAGTGTTAATTGGGTCTTGCAGACACGTAGTTGTTTTTTAGTTGCAAAGCCCTCTCTGGAATATCACATGCTCAGGCGATTGCCATATTTATATATTTTGGGGTTGCAAGTTGCGTTGATGGCAAGAAGAGCCTTGCGTGGCAGGCAAGTACCCTTGGGCCAGACGCGGGTACAAGGTTGCGAGCAGCTCGCTGATAAAGAGGCAATGACGGATGCCGGGCGGGCAAGTCCCCCTCGATCCGCATGGCGCGAGGGAAGGGGGAAAGGCCGGCAGTCCTAGGGCTTGTATTCGAGTACTTTGAACACTCGTGTGAATGCTGGTCGATCCCCTTGCAACAGCTTTGCATGACCTTCGCGAAGTGCGCGAGTTGGAGTGATCTGGCGCAGGACTAACGCAATGAAGGTTTCCATGTCGCATTGTATTTTGACGTCGATGGGTTCTTCGCTTGGCCCGGATCGTGCCAACAGGTTCCCGTCGTTGACTTGAATATGGAAGACTTCCGCCCCCACCTGGAACTCGTACAACTCCTGCAAACCGGTGCTCGCAGCCGAATCGTTCGAGCCTGTCAGGCACAGAGCTATGAGTTCCGCGCGAGCACTGGACGGATCGATGCGTTCGTCGATCGGTAGGCTCAGCCCCCAGAATCCCAGCGCGATCACCGGCTTGCGTAGTTGCTCGCCCAAGTCCGTCAGCTCGTAAGCTGGCGTGGCGGAAGGTGTGTGCAGGGTGACCTGTTGAATGACGCCGTTCTGCACCAGCATGGCCAGGCGTTCGGACAGTCGGTTTGTACCCATGGCAGGCAGGATCGCGAGCAGATCCTTGAAACGCTTCGGACCTAACAGGAGTTCGCGAATCAAGAGCAGCGTCCAGCGATCTCCGAGTACGTCGAGCGACCGGGCTAAGGGGCAGAGTTGACCGTAAGTTTTGTTTGTCATGCCGCATTGTACAAAATTCCGCTCAGTTGAAATACAGTGGAAAGCCGCTGCTGCCTCAAGTCGAAGGAATTGGGAGTTGTCCCAAGCCCTTGGACGGTGGCGCGCACCTCATCAAGAGTGACAATCGCGATCAGCGTGTGGTTGTGCACTGTCACGCAGCTCGAAAAACGCTTCAGCGGTTTTAGGGTAGAAATTTCTTCTTCTGACAGCGCGGTTACACGCATCGACGCCAAATGGATGGGGAGCGTCGTATCTGCACTTTCTACTGCTGATCTCATGGTCGCTTTCATGTATCGCTCACTGAACAGGTTGAGTAATTCTTATTGATTTCACTATACCGTTCGTTTAGTTGTGATGCTATATAAAAAGTATAGTTGTGTCGTAAGCCTGTCTATCGCGCAATGCGTTGGACGACCCAGCGGGTCAGAGCCGCAGGCGCGAGACGTGTAGCGAACGAGAAGAATCCGGCTTGCATGCCGACTGTCCAGTGGGTCTTGTGGATTCGTCGTTTCGACGTCGCGCAAGCCCACACGGTCGATGCGACGTCGTGCGACGTGAGCCGAATACCCAGCGATCTGGCGCTGGGGATACGACCGTAGTCATCAGCCATTGCGGTCTTTACGAAGCTCGGCCAGATATCGCTCACGCGAATGCCGAACTTTCCCCATTCGAGGTCGAGTCCTTCGGTGAATCCGCGCACGGTGAACTTGCTCGCCGAGTAGGTTGCAAGTTCGGGCTGGCCGTAGATTGCGGTGGCGGAGGCCATTGATGACATGAGAGCAGGGCGTGCCTCGCAGGTACCGGAAAGCGCTGTGACAGCCGGTGATCATTCCCGAAACGTTCACGTCAAGCATTGCTTGATGTCTGGTCAACGGTACGGCTTCAAATTGACCGGCAGCGAGAATCCCAGCGTTATTGAGCAACACATCAAGCCGCTGGCCGCTATGTGCCCAGAAATCCATAAGCGCTTGCTTCCATGCTTCGGGATCGTTCACGTCGAGCGCACCGGAGACGGCGTTGCCCTCTCCCAGGATCGCGGCGACCGCAGCGACACCCTCTGAATCGATATCGTATAGCCCCACGAACCAACCGCGCCGCGCAAACAACTCAGCGCAGGCGCGACCGATTCCCGAAGCCGCGCCTGTGACGAAGATGGCTGGTCTCCATTCAGGAAGAAGGGATTCAGTCGGATTTCTGCCTGTTTGATTGCTCTGTACCACAGTGATGTGCGGTTTCATTTCAGAGGTTCCCTTCAGGAGCTGAGCATTCAGGTTTTGTGTACAGGTCAGTGCATATTGCGAGAGTAATATAACGGTGTTATGTTTTGCAATAACAGTGTTATCCATCTCTCCGGCTGATCTGATGACTGGTCAGAAGGTGGAAATACTGATGGGAGCGCTTGCTCCTTACGTTTGTCACCGGAGGATCCAAGAGATGACGAAGATGCATACGCCGCCTGAATGCCTTGATATGGAGTCCCGTGGCTCTGTGTTGGTTGCGCGGCTGGATGGAGGTCCACACGGGTTGATGGGGTTGGACATGGCCAATGAGCTTGCGGGGCTATTGGACAAGCTGGAGTCCGATACCGCGGTAAAAGCGGTGGTGCTCACCGGAACTCATCCTGAGCGTTTCATCGGTCATGCAGACGTTCGTTGGCTGCAGGAAGGTGGAAAGAGTATCCCGTCGGTCGGGCGCAGTATGGCCTCGGCGATCGCTCGAACCGCCAAGACCGTTCGCGGTATTGCGCCATTGGCGGCAGCTGCGTCCCTGACACCGCTGGATGGCGGGATGCAACTCGACAAGCTGCACGACACTTTTTTACGGATGAGTCGCAGTGGCGTCATTTTCGTCGCCGCGCTGAATGGATCTGCGCTGGGACTTGGCAGCGAGCTCGCGTTAGCGTGTGACGTCCGCCTGATGGCGGATGGCGATTTTTTCATCGGGCAGCCCGAGGTTCTACTTGGAATCCTTCCTGGTGGCGGAGGCACTCAGCGATTACCACGACTGGTCGGCGCCCATCGCGCGCTGATGCTGATGCTTGACGGTCGTCCGGTGTCACCACAGAAGGCGCTCGAAATAGGATACATCGACGAAGTGGTTGCTCCAGATGCGCTGCTTGATCGAGCCATCGAGCTGGCCGGGTATCTGGGTTCCCGACCCAAAGGGGCGATTGAGGCAGTCAAGCGAGCCGTGTACTTCGGCGGGTCAGCCACCCTCGACGAGGGGCTGCATATGGAGCGTACCGAATTCATCAAGGTCTCGCCGACCGAGACTGCGCAATCGCTCATGGTTGAATACCTTGAGCGCACCGATCGGGACGGCAACGTGCCGTTCTACAACCCGGCCATTTTCGAGCAAACCCTTGAGCAAGGCTCTTTACCCCTGCAAAACGGGGGAGGGAGGAAATGAATCAAATGTCACCGCTTACCTACCCATTCACTCGCCAGGATATTCGCTTTGACTCGGGCGAGACCTACTGTTCGGCCTGGCTCTACCTGCCGGTTGGCGTAGAGAAACCGCCGATTGTAGTGCTCGGACACGGACTGGGTGCGGTTCGCGAGATGCGCCTGGACGCCTTTTCCGAACGATTCGCCGCTGCGGGAATCGCTACATTGGCCTTCACCTACCGTTATTTCGGAGACAGCGGTGGTCGGCCCAGACAGTTGATGTCTGTGAAGCGGCAACTGGCTGACTGGGATGCAGCGCTGGGCTTCGTCAAAGGCTGCGCGGATGTCGATGGGCGCCGGGTTGCAGTATGGGGAAGCTCGTTTGGGGGAGGGCATGCGATCACCGTGGCCAGTCGGCATCCCGAGTTACTGGCTGCCATCAGTCAGTGCCCCTTTACCGACGGTCTGGCCTCCGCCGCCGCACTGGGTGTGAAGGGATCGCTGCAGGTATCCCCGGTGCTCTTGCGTGATTTTGCGGCCAAGCTACTGGGTCGCCCGCCCGTGATGGTGCCAATCGCTGCCGCTCCCGGTCAGCCAGCCTTGATGAATGCGCATGACGCCCTGCCGGGTTATCTGGCCTTGGTGCCGAAGGGGATGGTGTTCGTCAATCACGTCGCCGCACGGGTGCTCCCGGAAATCATGGCTTATCGACCCGGACGCTCTGCCTCCAAGGTGAAGCTCCCCATCCTGTTTTGCGTCAGCACCACTGACACCGTCACACCACCGGAACAGACGATCGCCTTGGTGCGCAAGGCGCCACATGGAGAAACCAAACTCTACGCGGCGGGGCATTTCGAGTTCTACATGGGCGACGCGTTCGAAGAACTGGTGAAGGATCAGACTCAATTTCTGACGAAATATCTACTCGGCTCTTCAGCCAATTGATTCAAGCGTTTCCGTCACTTTCAGAGAGAACAACAATAATGTGCTTTTCCAAACTTTCAGATTTGCGCGCGGTGACAGAGCCTGAGGGTCTGTGCATCGCTGACGACAGCAGCAACCTGACTAACCGGCAGTTCCATTCCAGAGTCCTCGCGGCAGCGGGAGTATTCGTGGACAGGGGGGTGGGCGTTGGAGACGTCGTTGCGATCATGTTGCCCAACCAGGTGGAGTTTGTGGTGGCGATGTTCGCCGCCTGGCGTCTGGGGGCGGCGGTCACGCCGATCAATCCTGGGCTGACCAGCAAGGAAGCCACTCATCAACTGGTTGATTCGGGGGCGAAGCTGCTCATCAACGTCAGCGGCGAAGTCATAGTCCCGAATCTGCAGTCCCTGCCTGTCGCCACTCTGGAAACGGGGGCGTCCTACACCGGCGTACCCTTTGAAGAGCCTGGCGCACTGGCACTGTTGATCTACACCAGTGGCACTACCGGCCTGCCGAAGGGCGTGATGCTCGATCACGCCAATATTGAGGCCATGTCGGAAATGGGGCGAAACTCACTCAAGGTCACGGCAGCAGACCACTGTTTATTGATACTTCCACTCTTTCACGTAAACGGCATTGTGGTGAGCACGCTCGTCCCGCTATCAAGCGGTGGTCGGGTTTCGATTCGCAAGCGTTTCAACGTCGACACGTTTTTTGAGGATGTCGAGTGGCTTCGACCCACGTACTTCTCTGCAGTGCCAACCATCTACGCAATACTTAACGCGTTACCTCGCGAGGTAAAACCTTATACCTCCAGTCTTCGGTATGGCATCTGCGGCGCGGCGCCTGCATCGGCGGAACTACTGAAAAAATTTGAAGCTCGCTTCGGTTTTCCGCTGCTTGAGGGATATGGCCTGTCCGAAGGCACGTGCGCTTCGACCATCAACCCCTTCGACGGCCTACGCAAGGTCGGTACGGTCGGGTTGCCCTTCATCGGGCAACGCATTGCAATCGCCGACCCGAGCGGTGTGCATTTGCCGCAGGGCGCCACTGGCGAGGTGCTGGTTCAAGGTCCTAACGTCATGCGTGGTTACCTTGGGAAGCCCGAGGAAACAGCGAAGACCATCGTCGATGGCTGGCTGCACACCGGCGACATTGGCCGGATCGACGAAGACGGTTATCTGGCCATCGTCGGGCGCCTTAAAGAGATGATCATTCGTGGTGGAGAGAACATCTATCCCAAGGAGATCGAAGATGTGTTGTTCGAATTTCCAGGCGTTCTCGAAGCAGCAGCGATCGGTGTTCCCCACGAGACCTTCGGCGAAATTGTGATGGCCTACGTCGCGTTTCGTGCGGGATTCGCCGGTACCCAGGAGGACTTGAGCGAGCACTGCACTGACCGGCTGACGCGTTACAAAAGACCTTCCACAATCAACATCATCGACAGACTGCCAAAGAATGCCGTGGGCAAAGTCGACAAGCTGAGGCTGCGGAAGATGTGGACCGAATATGTCGATTGACAGGTACCTGATGGACTTTAGGCGCAAAGCAATCAGCACGTAGAAGGGGACACATCATGAAAAACGCAGACTTCGACTGGCTGGTGATCGGATCGGGATTTGGCGGCAGCGTCTCGGCGCTGCGCCTTGTGGAGAAAGGCTATCGCGTCGGGGTACTCGAGCGCGGCCGTCGCTATCGCGACGAAGACCTTCCCAAGTCGGCCTGGCAGTTCAACAAGTATCTGTGGGCACCCGCATTGGGTTTGAAGGGCATCATGCGCATGTCGCTGTTTCGCCATGTCTTTTTTCCCAGCCAGTCGGGTGTCGGTGGCGGCAGTACCGTGTATGGCGGTGTGTTGTACCGTGCCAAGCCAGAGTTCTTTGAAAACGTGCAGTGGCGGGAGCTCGGCCACTGGGACAGGCTATTGCAGCCTCACTACGATACGGCCGAACGCATGCTTGGGGTAAAGACGGTGCCATTCGACTCGACGAACCAGCACCTGGCCCGGGAGATGGCGCAACACTTCGGAACCGAAGACACATTCACTCGAGCACCCACCGGAGTGTTCTTTGGCGAACCGGGCAAAACCGTCAAAGACCCCTATTTCGGCGGGGAAGGGCCTGACCGTACCGGGTGTATACGTTGCGGCGCCTGCATGGTGGGATGCCGCGTCGGTGCCGTGAACTCGCTGGTGAAAAACTACCTGTGGTTCGCAGAGAAACGCGGCGTGCAGATATTGGCAGAGCGCGAGGTCGTTGATGTGAGCCCACTCGGGGCAGCCGATGGTAGTGACGGCTACCGTGTGACCGCCCAGCGCCCCGGCGCCTGGTTCACCCGTGATCGCCATACTTACACCGCCCGTGGAGTGATCTTCGCCGGCGGGGCTCTCGGTACCAACGAATTATTGGCCAACTGCAAGCACGGCGGCTCGTTGCCCCGGGTCAGCGATCGCCTTGGTGAACTGGTGCGCACCAACAGCGAATCGGTTCTGAACGTGCGCCTGCCCGAGGACCGCAAGACCTGGAACGATGTTACCGCCAGCAGCAGTGTGCATGTCGATCAGGATACCCACATCGAGTTTCTCACCTACGGTCGCAACGCCGACTTCCTCAGTTTGCTTTGCACGCTGCTGGTCGGTAAGGGTAACCGCGTGACGCGGCCGCTGAAGTGGCTGGGGAATATCGTGTTGCACCCAGCGCGATGGCTCAAGTCGCTATGGCCATGGGGCTGGAGCCGACGCATGGTAATGCTGTTAGTGATGCAGACATTGGACAATGCGATCGCACTTCGCCCCCGCAAGCGTTGGCTGGGTCGCGGCTACCGCCTCGTCACCGAGCAGAATCGCGACAAGCCAAATCCGACTTACATCGAGATGGGTAACCAGGCGGTTCAATGGTTGGCCAGGCACACCGGCGGTATTGCCCAGAGCAACGTACTGGAAGCGCTGGGCAACATTCCGACAACAGCCCATGTGCTGGGCGGTGCCGTGATCGGCGCCAATGCCAAAAGCGGCGTGATTGATCAGAACCTACACGTTTTTGGTTACCAAAACATGTTGGTGTGTGACGGCGCTGCGATGCCTGCAAATCCTGGGGTTAATCCTGCGCTGACCATCACGGCACTCGCCGAGTACGCAATGGCGCAGATTCCACAGGCCCGCAATAACGAAGGTGTTCATGAGCGAGGTGAGGCGGTAGCTACGAAACCGTCCAGTGGCGTGCTCAGCCATCCTGATAATCAGCGCGTGGCCTCGATACAGATCCCTATCCTGCTGCACATATGAGCATTGAGCCGCAAAACATACGAGCATCTGTCATGACCGGTTCCTTCTCTGCATGAGCGAACCGGTTGACCCAACCTCTGAACATGCCGAGTGGCTGCGTACTTGAACTGAAATACTGTTCGCTCCGCGTTACCGCATGGTTGCGCGGTTTTTTCAAGGTTTTAACGGAGTTGCCTGCCCGGCAATTACGCCAGCAGTGGAAGATTCCACTTTTTCGCGCTTCGCTCCCAAGCCGACAACAATGTTGTTACACGTCGCTACCAGGATCTGCGAAGCAGGATTTTCCATGCCTGAGAAGTGGCCAGCGAGTTCGAGCATGATGAATCCGTGCGCGGCACTCCACAGCTGTGGCGCGATGAGAGCAGGATCGATTTTGCGAACGCATTTGGCATCAACCAAGCGAGCGCACGCGTTGATCAGAATCGCGTATGTCGCCTTGAAGGCTTCCGATTGCCCATCTGCAATCGCTTTCATGGTACCTCGTGAGGGGCTATATCTGCCGTCAATCGAAAGACCAAACATTAAGTCGTACAGATGGGGATTGCTTCGTGCAAGGTCTCGGCAAGCCAGGAGCATCGCACATAAGTCGGTTATCGGATCATCCGTGATTGGCACACGCTTGAAGACTGCAGCCAACCGCTTGAATCCCTCGTCAGCGACTGCTTGTAGAAGTTCCGGCACTCCGCCGAAGTGTGTATAAACCCCCATCGTCGACAGGCCGGCTTCGCTCGCTACCGAACGGGCCTTGACTTCGGACGGGCCGTTAGTCGCAAGCACACGGATGGTTGCCTCGACGAGGCGGGTGGGGGCATTAGGGAGTGAGTTATCAGTGGTCATGTTGCAATACTGCCATAACGGCGTTATGTTTATCAAATAACAGCGTTATATGGCTGGCGCGACTGGAAGCTTGCTCAGAAAGCGATCTGAACACAGCAAGCGCAATCCGATAGCGTGAGCCACAGGGCCAATTTCATACACTGAAAATGGCATCAAGCCGACAAGAAAATTCGCTCAATCATGAGGATTCAGACAATGCGTACGCTCAAAGCAGGTGTCTTCGGACTCACCCTGGCAGCAGCAGTCATATCATCGGCACTGTGGGCAGACGACAATTCGCCGATTGGCCTGTGGCAAAACATCGACGATGTCAGTGGCAAGCCGAGGGCGTTGATTCGAATCACCGAATCCAATGGCACTCTTAAGGGCATTATCGAAAAAGCGTTTCCCACCCCCAAAGAAGATCAGAGTCCGAAGTGCGAGAAATGTGAAGGCGTGAACAAAAATGTGCCGATTGTAGGCCTGACCATTCTGACCGGTTTGCGAAAGGATGGCGAAGAATACACCGATGGCCAAATCCTCGATCCGGATAACGGTAAGGTCTATAGCAGTAAAGTCCACCTGACCGACAACGGCAAAAAGCTCAGCGTGCGCGGCTACATTGGCACGCCGCTGCTGGGGCGTTCACAGACCTGGGTACGCCAGGAATAAGGAAGCACGATGAAAGCATTCATTATCGATCGCTATGGAAAAAAGGTTGCGTTACGGGCGACCGAAATGCCAGAACCTGAATTGGGCAAGGATGATGTTTTAGTCCAGATCCATGCTGCCGGTGTAAACCCTCTGGATTTAAAAATCAGGGACGGTGAGTTCAAAATGATTTTGCCTTATCGCATGCCACTTATTCTGGGGAATGATTTGGCCGGGGTTGTCGTACGGGTCGGCTCAGGAGTGCTGCAATTCAAGGCGGGTGATGAGGTCTATGCACGGCCCGATGACAATCGAATTGGTGCATTCGCCGAATTCATTGCGATCAATCAAGGCTCGCTGGCGATCAAGCCGAAAGATCTCACCATGGAAGAAGCGGCTTCTATCCCTCTGGTTGGCTTGACGGCCTGGCAGGCGCTGGTCGAAAAAGCGGACCTGAAGAAAGGTCAAAAGGTGTTAATTCATGCGGGCTCCGGTGGTGTGGGAACACTGGCCATTCAGCTGGCCAAACACCTGGGGGCGACCGTAGCGACGACCACGAGCACGGCGAATGTCGAGTGGGTGAAGCGCCTCGGTGCGGATATCGTGATCGATTACCGCAAAGACGATTTTGAAAAGGTCCTGCACGACTACGATGTGGTCTTGAACAGCCTGGGCACAGAGACTCTCGAGAAGTCGTTACGCATCCTAAAGCCGGGTGGAAAGCTCATTTCGATCTCTGGACCACCGGATGTGGACTTTGCGAAAAGCGCTGGGTTGTCCGGGTTCCTGAAACTAGTCACGCGTCTGTTGAGTTACGGGATCAGGAAAAAAGCCAAACGCCGTGGCGTCAGCTATTCATTCCTTTACATGAGAGCCAACGGCGACCAATTGCGTGAGCTTACCGCGCTCATCGATTCGCGGGTCATACGTCCGGTTGTGGACCGGGTTTTTCCGTTCGAGTTGACCCCGGATGCCTTGGCCTATGTTGAAACCGGTCGGGCAAAAGGCAAGGTCATCGTCAAGGTAAAATAACGAGACGACCCCATGTTCGAAAACTTCGAAACGCAGCAAATTACCGTAGGCGATGTGGAAATTGCCTGTGTTGCAGCGGGTAAAGGCGAACCCATCCTGATGCTCCACGGCTTTCCGCAGACCATGGCGCTCTGGGCACGTATCGCGCCTGGGCTGGTCGCGCGTGGCTATCGGGTTGTCTGTGCTGATTTGCGTGGGTATGGCGCATCGGATAAGCCGCCGCTTCAAGCGGATCTGTCAAATTACGGATTTCGCGCCATGGCCGCGGATCAGGTCGGACTGATGCGTGTGCTCGGGCATGAACGGTTCCATCTTGTTGGACACGACCGTGGCGCGCGCACTGCATACCGGATGACGCTGGATTATCCAGAGAAGGTGGCGAGCGTCACGCTGATGGACATCGTTCCTACGGCTGTGATGCTGACAGATCTGCGCAAGGACGTAGCCCACAGTTACTGGCACTGGTTTTTCCTTTCTCAGCCCGAACCCTTCCCGGAGCGGATGATTGAGGCAGATCCCGATTTCTTTTTCGAGAGCTGCCTTTTCGGCTGGGGCGCCGCAGGGCTGGAAGATTTTGATGCTGACCAACTGGCGGCGTATCGGAAAGCCTGGCGTGATCCGGCGACGATCGCTGGGTTTTGCAACGACTATCGCGCCACGCTCACTGTGGATCTGGAGGACGATTTGTCAGACTCCGGACGACGTATCACCGCGCCCGCGCTGATCCTCTATGGCGCCTCAGGTGCGATGGCCAAGCACTATGATTTACCCGCCACTTGGGTAGATCGCTGCACGGTGATGGAGGCTTCTGCGATAGTGGGCGGACATTTTTTCTCTGATTCCCGGCCGGACGAGGTCATTGAGCGAGTCGCCGCATTTTTGGCAAGCCATCCCTTGCAATCTTGCTGAAAACCTCCCGTGCATCGATGTCGATGTCTGCCACGCCCTGTTGATAGCGGATAACGCTCAGCGACGCCGGCTGCGAATGGCTCCACCCCATGGGCACGCAGCCACTTCTCGGGAGGACCGCTGAGACAACGACTACGTGGCCTGCGACGGTGACAGTGTCGCGAGAATTTTTTCGCGGCAGACCTCCAGAATCTCATCCGCCAGCGGGGAATCATCCGGACAAGCCCGCGACAGCACGACTGCGCCGACCACATGGGCAAGCATGTCGATCATCTGTGCTCGCACTGTGTGCGGATCCACGTCGTCCAGCGAGTCCTCAGGCTCAAGGACTGCCAGCATGCTTTCGATCCCGTCAGCAAACGTTGCCTTGACCTCCTCCGATTGACGCGCAGCGTCCCCGCAGAGGGCCGCCATCGTGCAGCCAACGCTGCGGCCATCACGGTGATCTCGTGACATGTAAAGATTGACGAACTCGGTGGCGTCGAGGCCTGCGCTATTGACCAGGCTCTGCGAAAGCCCGCTCGCCGCTGCTTCAGCCATCAAATCGGCTTTGGAGCGAAAGTGCTTGTAGAACCCGCCATGGGTGAACCCGGCAGCGGCCATCAGTTCCGCCACCCCCACACCGTCATAACCGCGTTCACGAAACAGGGCGGAGGCCGTCTCGACGATGTGCGCCCGATTCGCCTGTGCCTGCGCTTTGGTGACCCTCATACCCACATGCCTCTTTGAATCTGCTGACTGTCAGGCGACCAATATACATTGATGTCAATCATCATCAAAGTTATTGACGATTAAGATTATGATCATCATCATAACGGCTCGCTAACTTTTGGAAGGGCTCAGGCCATGAGCGACGCCCGCCTGAAAGCGCCGATCGTATGGTGATGCGCACTCGCAACAACGATCATCAGTCAACGTGGGAGAAACAAAATATGACCGAAGAAACTTTATTTGAGCCCTACACCCTCGGCTCCCTGACGCTCTCCAATCGGGTGGTCCTGGCGCCGCTGACGCGCAACCGCGCCGGCGCGGGCTTCGTTCCAAGCGAGTTCGCTGCAACGTATTACAGCCAGCGGGCGTCGGCCGGTCTGCAGATTTCCGAGGCCACACAGATTTCGCAGCAGGGGCAGGGCTACCAGGATACGCCCGGCATCTACTCGCAAGCGCAGATCGACGGTTGGCGTGAGGTCACCGATGCCGTCCATGCGAAGAGCGGGAAAATTTTCCTGCAGTTGTGGCACGTCGGGCGAGTTTCGCATGTTGATCTGCAGGAGAACGGCGCCGCTCCGGTGGCGCCCTCGGCCATTCGAGCCGCAACCAAGACGTTCGTCAACAACAGCTTTGTCGACGTTTCCGAGCCTCGGGCGCTGGAGCTCGACGAACTGCCCGGGATCGTCAACGATTTCCGCCAGGCCGCGGCAAACGCCATCGCCGCAGGCTTCGATGGCGTCGAGATCCACGGCGCCAATGGCTATCTGCTGGACCAGTTCGTCAAGGACGGTGCCAACGTACGCACCGATGCCTACGGCGGGTCTATCGAAAATCGCGCGCGGCTGCTGCTGGAGGTGACGGCAGCAGTGGTGGGCGAGATCGGCGCCGAGCGCACCGGTATTCGTATCTCGCCGGTTTCGCCCACCAATGGTGTCTCGAGCAGCGATCCACAGGGGCAGTTCGACTACATCGTCGACCAGCTCGATGCCTTGGGCATCGTCTATCTCCATGTCGTCGAGGGCGCGACCGGCGGGCCGCGCGAGGTCGCACCGTTCGACTTTGAATCCCTGCGTCGGCGATTCAGGAACACCTACATCGCCAACAATGGCTATGACCTGGATCTCGCTACTTCCCGACTCACCGAAGGCAAGGCAGACCTCTTCGCGTTCGGGCGCCCGTTCATTGCTAACCCGGATCTGGTGGAACGTCTGAAGACCGCAGCGCCGTTGGCGGCGTTCGATCCGACCACGCTTTTCGGCGGTGGTGCTGCGGGATACATCGACTATCCGGCCCTCGCTGACGCCAGCGCCCTGTAACACTGGCGCGGTGTCGATTTGTACGTTGCATGCCCTACATGTGTTCACCTGATCAAGAGAGCAAATACATGACTACCCATCCCGCAGTCCTCATTACCGGCGCTTCCTCCGGCATCGGCGCTACCTACGCCGAGCGCTTCGCACGTCGCGGCCACGATCTCGTGCTGGTTGCCCGCGACAAAGTGAGGCTGGAGGCACTTGCGGCTCGCCTGCGCGAGGAAAACAGCGTCGCTGTCGATATCCTCCAGGCCGATCTCACCAGGCCCAGCGACTTGGCCGTCGTCGAGACGCGCCTGCGCGATGATTCGCGAATCGGCATCCTCATTAACAACGCCGGGGCAGCCCAGTCTGGCAGCTTCATCGAGCAGACGACCGACGATGTCGCTCGACTCGTCGCGCTCAACACAACCTCGTTGGTGCGACTCGCCAGCGCAATCGCCCCTCGGCTTGCGCAGGCCGGTGAAGGCGCGATCGTCAATATCGGCTCAGTGGTTGGCTTGGCGCCGGAATTCGGCATGTCGGTCTATGGCGCCACCAAGGCCTTTGTGTTGTTCCTCTCCCAGGGACTGAGTCTGGAACTCACGCCCAAGGGTGTCTATGTCCAGGCCGTACTTCCTGCCGGAACCCGCACCGAGATTTGGGGGCGTGCGGGCATCGACATCAACGCGCTGCCGGAACTGATGGAGGTGGGTGAGCTGGTGGATGCCGCGCTGGCGGGCTTCGATCGGCGTGAGCTTGTGACCATCCCGCCACTGCACGACGCAAGTCACTGGACGGCCCTGGATGCCGCGCGACAAGCGCTCATTTCAGACATTAGACAAGCGCATGTGGCAGAGCGGTATCGCACGCCCTCGTAAGTATTCCGGCGACGCAGAGGTAGGGGCGTCATCACTTTCAATCAACATGAAGCAGACCGGGATCTCCCCATCTCAGGACTCCCGGTCCACACCAGACGCACGGAGTAAACAATGACCCATTCCGACAATTACCTTGGATCGGGTACGTCCTATGTAACTGCCGTAAACCGCTCGATCAATGTCGCAGGGACTGTGTTTGCCTACCGTGATCTGGGGCCTCGCAGCGGAGTGCCGCTGATTCTTCTTAACCATTGGGGCGCGGTATTGGACAACTTCGACCCGCGGATCATCGATGGTCTTGCCAGCAAGCATCGCGTCATCGCCACTGACTACCGGGGCATCGGCGCATCGGGAGGAACAGCGCCCCTGACCATTGATGAAATGGCGCGGGATGCGATAGCCCTGATTCACGGGCTGGGCTTGGAGAAGGTCGATCTAATCGGTTTTTCCCTTGGCGGATTCGTGGCACAGGACATCGTGCTGAAAGCACCCGACTTGGTGTGCAAGCTCATTTTGGCCGGTACCGGGCCGGCGGGCGGCAAAGACATTGACAAGGTAGGGTCGGTGTCGTGGCCATTGATGATCAAGGGCTTACTGACGCTACGGGATCCGAAGTTCTATCTGTTCTTCACAGCCTCGGCCAATGGTCGCCAAGCCGCGAAGGCCTTCTTGAAGCGACTGAAGGAGCGCAAAACGGATCGGGACAAGGGACCCACGCCAAGTGCCTTCTCGCGACAGTTGAAGGCGATCAAAGCGTGGGGGCGGCAGGCACCCCAGGATCTCGGCAGTATCCAGATCCCGGTACTGATCGCCAATGGTGATAACGACATCATGGTGCCGACAGTGAACTCTACTGATATGGCGCGCCGCATCCCGAACTCGCAACTGATCATTTACGAAGATGCCGGACATGGTGCGATTTTCCAGAATCACGCCAATTTCGTGGCGAAGGCGCTAGCTTTTCTCGATCCCGGACATCCTGAAAAAAAGTTACCTGACCCGCACTAGTTTTTCGGATACGCGAGGCGTAGGTGCCTTGAGTTGATTTCGACCAGCATGGTCATTGAGGAGACGATGATGACGTTCAAAGCACTGCTCGCAACAAAGACTGGTGACAGGATTTCGGCCAGCGTAGTTGACGCGCATGAGCAAGATCTTATGCCAGGAGACGTTACCGTAAAAATCGACTATTCGACCGTGAACTACAAGGACGCTCTAGCCCTTAGTGGGTACGCCGACGTCATCAAGCAGTTTCCATTGATTGCCGGCATCGATTTTGCCGGCACCGTCGAAACCTCTGCCTATCCCGGCATCGCCGTGGGGGACCGCGTAGTCGCCAATGGTTGGGGGCTGAGCCAGACCCATCATGGCGGATTTTCTCAGAAGGCACGCGTAAAAGGCGAGTGGCTGGTCAAGCTTCCGGACGTCTTCTCGACCAAGGACGCAATGGCTATCGGCACGGCAGGGTATACGGCGATGCTGTCGGTACTGGCGCTGGAGCATGGCGGTCTCACACCGGCTCGCGGTGACGTCCTCGTCACTGGCGCCAATGGCGGAGTCGGCTCGATCGCGATTGCGATTCTCTCCGATCTCGGCTATCGCGTGGTCGCGTCGACCGGGCGTGTTGAGGAGCAAGATTATCTGACCCGTTTAGGTGCGGCGCAGATCATCGATCGCCGAACGCTGTCTGCCCAAGGAGCACCGATAGCGACTGAAAAATGGGCTGGCGTTGTGGACTCGGTCGGCAGTCATACGCTAGCGAACGTATTGGCGCAGACCCAGTATCGCGGTGTGGTGACGGCCTGTGGTCTGGCTCAGGGTATGGATCTTCCAGGGTCGGTGCTGCCCTTCATCCTGCGCAATATAACCCTCGCTGGCATCGACTCCGTCAATGCCCCGTACGAGTCCCGACTCCAGGCCTGGACGCGCCTGGCGAGCGATCTCAATCTGAGCAAACTCGCGCGCACGACGCAGGTGGTTGGTCTCGCAGAGGTGCCCGCGGTGATCGGCCGAATGTTCGAAGGCAAAGTCCAGGGACGCGTAGTGGTCGACGTCAACGCGTGACCATGAGCTCCATCAAGGAATGCGAAATGACGCAACCAAGTACGATCAGCATTGCGCGACTTTCACCGAAAGTCTGCAAGATCAAGTTCTCGAATCCACCGACTAATTTGATCGTGCCCGAGACCGTCAATCGCCTGCATGAAGTCGTAAAGGAACTGAGTGAGGACGAGAATGTTCAAGTGGTCATTTTCAGCAGCACCGTCTTTGGCTACTTCTTCAACCATTTTGATCTTGATGAAGCCGGAAAATTTCCGATGCTGGCAGGTGTGGAAGGGATGCCGACGTGGATCGATCTCGTCGTGAGGCTTTCCAAAGCTCCGTTCATCAGCATTGCTTCAATCCGTGGGCGGACGAGAGGCGGCGGGAACGAATTGGCGTTGGCGTGCGATCTACGTTACGCCAGCCGGGAGCATGCAGTGTTCGGCCAACCCGAGGTCGGTATCGGAATTCTGCCGAGCGGCGGGTGCAGTGAGCGCCTTCCACGTCTCATCGGACGTGATCGCGGGCTCGAAGCGATATTAAGCAGCGATGACTATGACGCTGATCTGGCAGAACGCTATGGATGGGTGACGCGACCTATCCCTGACGAGGAATTGGACCGATTTGTGGAGGGCATGGTGTCCCGACTTGCGTTATTCGACAAATCAGCACTGGCGGCTGCCAAAGCCCAAGTCAACAGAGTAACACTGCCGCCGGATGCGGATCTCTTGATGGCTCATGGTGAGTACGTTGAGTCGTTGACGTGGGCGGTGGACCAGGCGCGACTACCTCTGCTTCGGATGCATATTGCTGAAAAAGGGATCGAGAAGGTGGAGTCGCGCCTGGGGTATTACATAGGTCTCACAAATCAACCACCTTTTATCTGGCGAAGCTTGTTATTGCGACCTTAGCGACTTTATTAAAGATTCGGGTCGAAGGTGGCGAACGAGAGCATTGACCGGAGGGGCACGGTTAGTCTTTTTCAAAGACTCTCAGGGTCGCCGAAGCTGCGACGCCCAACCGCTGTCGGATCAGAGTCTGGGAGCTACGTCGGCAACCCGGTGCGGCTCAGCACAGTGGTCGCGATGGCCTTCACTTTGCGACAGTGCTTGGTCAGTCTTCCATGGGTAACTGAAACCTGGCTCGATAAGCGCCTGGCGTGAACCCAACGCGCTCACGGAACAGGCGTGAAAACGAGCTGATATCACTGTAGCCGACATAGTGAGCGATTCGCTCGGTACTCAGGTCGCCAGCCTCCAGTAAAGCTCGCGCCGTATCAACGCGTAGGTTCTGCAGATAGGTGAGCGGTGACTGTTCAAGCACCTTATTGAAGCGGCGTATCAATGTACGTTCGCTCACGGCCAACTTCTGCGCCAGGTCTGTCATGCGCACCTGGTCCGCCAAGTGATCCTGAAGCCACTTTTGCGCGCGTTGAATCAAGGGATCATTGTGGGTCTTGTCGGCGATAAGCGGCTGGAAAGGTGTCTGCGTCGTTTGGGTCAAATCGATCAGCATGCTGCGGGCGCATTGTCTGGCGATGGCCTCTCCCGCGAATTTGTTAAGCACGTGAACCGCTTGCAACAAAAATGTGGCATGTGCGCCACCGCATACCAGACGTTCAGATTCAGTCACCACTGGACGCATTTGCAGATCAACCTTCGGGAATCTGCTGCGGAAATGCCCCTCCAGCCACCAAGTGGTCGTCGCCACTTTGTTGTCGAGCAAACCCGTCTCAGCAAGCAGGAAGGTACCCGTGCAATTGGCACAGAGCCATGCACCATTTCGCCATTGGCTAACCAGCCAGTCACGCACAGCTCCCTGTTTTTCCAGGAAACCCTGGAAATGCTGCCAGCCGCGATAATGCAGGCTGGGAATAAAGACCAAATCGTAATGCTGGTTCTTCGGCAGCGCCCGCATGCCGAGTTCGAGGCCATTGCTCGCGCGCACAGGCAGCCCGTTCTGCGATATGAAATGCCATTCAAACAGACCTGACGGTGGCATCCCCTGTTTTGACATGTGCGCGTTGGCAACCTGAAGCATGTCAGCAAAACCTCCCACAACGGAGGCATAGGAGTCGTCAAAACCCAGAATCGCAACGGTGGTCATGGCGGAACCTTTTTTGGCATGGATGGCGATATTCGCATATTTACCGTCGTTTTTGCCTATTACGTCATTCCATCAGTTTCCATACCGTTCACACCACGTTGCTTCCCCAGGCTACAGAAGAGATAACCATGACCCATCTTGCCAATACTTCGGTCAATGCGACTGTTGCGCGTCACCAGGATCGCCTGTATCACGACCTGGATACCCCGCAGGAAATCCTCGCTATCCGCCAGGAGATTCGTCGCTTCGCCGACGAACATGTCGCCCCGGTGGCCTACGCCATTGGCCACACAGAGGAGTCCGTTGCAGCGTTCCCGCGTGACTTGTTCGCCAAAATGGCCAAGGCCGGTTTATTTGGCATTCCCTTTACCGCCGATGCGGGTGGGCGAGGGCTCAAATACCCCACCACGGCCACTGCCGTGATGATCGAGGAGTTGGCTTACCATTCGAACTCGGTGGCCGCCATCGTGGACGTGCATTGCATTCTCGCGGGTAATGCGCTGAACCACGGGGCGGACTCGATCAAGCAACGCTATCTCAGGCCTTTGCTCAGCGGCGACAAGATCGGGAGCTTCGCAACTACCGAGCCGGATGCCAGTACCGACTTGAGCGTTGAAGCCATGGGCACCCACGCTACGCGCACCGAAGATGGCTACATCGTCAACGGCCGCAAGCGTTTCATTTCCAACGCCCCAGTTGCCGACTTTGTTGTACTGCTCTGTGTCGATGGCGCGCGCATGACCGAGTTGGTGGTCGAGTTGAATTGGCCAGGTGTTCGTGTTGGCGAACCCGACAAGAAAATGGGCAACCATGGTCAACTGACGGCGGATATCTATTTCGATAGCGTCAAAGTGCCCATGACGAACGTCGTTGGCCAGCCCGGTGATGGTCTCAAGATAGCGTTGCAAACACTGACGTTCGGGCGCATCGGGATTGCCGCCAGCGGGACCGGCATGGCTCAGGCATTGTTTGATCACAGTATCGCGCGGCTCAAGACGCGCCGGGCTTTTGGCAAAGCCATTGCGCAGTTCCAACACTGGCAGTTCAAGATGGCCGAGCGCGCCACTGAAATCGAGAACGCCCGCAACCTGTATCTCAAGGCGGCGTTGCGCATGGACGAAGGGCTCGCTTTTCCGGAGCCCGAGGCCGCGATGGCCAAATGGTACGGCACCAACCTTGCCGGTGAATTCGCCCGCGACGCGGTACAGATCTTTGGTGGCTACGGCTTTATGCGCGAGCTCGCGGCGGATGGTTCGCACTACCGTGTCGAAGAGATCTATCGCGACTGCAAGATCGCCGAAATCTATGAGGGAACCAATGAGATTCAGAAGCTAGTCATTGCACGTGCCATCTTCGGTAAAGACATCACCGGCTGATTGGATGGCCAACCCAATGGAGAGCTGTCCAATGCACATCCTCATTATCCACGCGCACAACGAGCCGCAATCGTTCAATGCGGCCATGAAAGATCTGGCGGTCGAAGAACTGCGGGGGCAAGGGCACTCTGTCGAAGTGTCTGACCTGTATGCCATGAGCTGGAATCCGATCGCCAGCGCGGCTGACTTTGGCAGCCGCGTAAATTCAGAGTACCTGACGTATGCCTTGGAACAGCGTCACAATTGCTCGCTACGCACACTGGCGCCGGATATCCAGGCGGAGCTGGACAAGTTACTGAAGGCCGATCTGGTGATCTTCAACTTCCCAATCTATTGGTTCTCGATGCCGGCGATCATGAAAGGCTGGATAGACCGAGTATTGGTTTCTGGCGTCTGCTATGGCGGAAAGCGCTTTTACGACCTGGGAGGCCTGGCTGGCAAGAAGGCCATGCTCGCCATTACTGTCGGCGGTCAACCACACATGTTGGTGAGCGGCGGCGTGCACGGTGAACTCAACGATATGCTCCGTCCTATCCTGCGTGGAACGTTGGCCTATACCGGGATGACTGTGCTTCCGACCTTTGTTGCCTATCACGTGCCGTACATTTCCCAGGAAGCACGTGTCACTCAGTTAGCAATGTATCGACAGCACCTGCGTTCGCTGGACACACTGCAAGGGCTTTCATTCGTCTCACTTGATGAGTTCGATGAGAAATTGCACCCGATTTCCGCTCCGAATCCCTAGCAGACACCACGTTTGCCTACATAGTTTTCTCACCATCGGTACTCCATGTAGCCAACAAGCGAGCGGCTCATCGCCGCTCGGCTCGTCCCTTAAGCGAGCTGATCAGCGAGCGCTTGAGCAGCAATCTCATAGGATTTACGCCGCGCTGCTGGGTCGAATATTCGGGCGTCGACCATGAGTTCATCAGCACCTGTGAATTCGATGAATTCCATCATCGTCGAGCGCACGTCCTCCTGCGTACCGATTGCTGTGAAGGCGAGTTCACGGTCAAGACTTGCTCGAAGACTCGGCGCAATGCCCTGCATATAGTCTTCAACAGGCGCCGGCAAGAGGGTGATGTCCCCCGTGTGGACGCCTGCGACCCACTTCCGATGGGAGCTGGCGATGAATTCCGCTTCAGCGCGCGTTTCGGCAGCAAAGACGTTGATCCCGGCCATCACGTAGGGCTTGTCCAGGTAGTGGGATGGCTGGAATTGCGAGCGATAAACTTGCAGAGCTTCCTTGATCAACCTCGGAGCAAAGTGGGAGGCGAAGGCATAGGGCAATCCCAGGTGTGCGGCTAGGCTTGCCCCATAGGTACTGGAACCAAGAATCCAGACAGGAATGTCTTGCCCGGCGCCAGGGACCGCGCGCACAGGCTGGCGACCGTTGTCTTCGAAGTAGTCGAGAATCTCGACGACGTCACGTGGGAATTGGTCAGCGCTGGTTTCAGTGGATCGCCGCAAGGCTCGCATGGTTACGCCATCTGCGCCTGGCGCCCTGCCGAGCCCGAGGTCGATGCGACCAGGATAAAGTGTTTCCAAGGTACCGAACTGTTCAGCCACTGTGAGCGGCGAATGATTCGGCAGCATGATTCCCCCAGAACCGATGCGGATTGAGTTGGTGTTGGCGGCGAGATGGCTCATTAGCAGTGTGGTTGCCGAGGAACCGATGCCTGGCATGTTGTGGTGTTCGGCGAGCCAGTACCGCCGGTATCCGCATGCCTCGGCATGCTGAGCAAGCTTTACTGAGTTCTCATAGGTTTGAGCCAGGGTGCTGCCGACGTTGATGGGGATGAGGTCAAGGATAGACAGTGCAGTCATGGGTTCACGCTCCTAAAAAACATGTTACCCAGTGTTTCAGTTGAACGAATGTTTATAAACGCCATGCAACTCGTTTCAGAGTTGAGTAAAGCGCTACATTGGCTTTAGGATGATGAGTAAACCCTGGCTACTTTACCCAAATGGAAAGTAGCTCTGGGTTTACTCGTGTCGGTGTTGCTCCACAATGCTTTCTATAATTCAGAAAGAAGGTGTGACGACTTAGTCGCCACACCTTTGGCAGGCCTCATGCCTTGTGCAGCGCAGCCATTTTGCTCAGGGCAGCCAGCTGATTAGCAACGAAGTCACGGGTCGCGGCGTCGCTGATCGCGTCTTTTTCCTGGTCGACCTTGCTGGGGATCTGGCCCACCATCACCTCAGGTTTGTTGAGCACGAGTGCATCAAAAAACACTAGGATCTGCCGCAGGTGATACTGCGCGCGGGCCCCGCCGATCAGGCCAGGTGACCCTGTTTGAATCGCAACGGGCTTCCCGGCAAATGGAGTGTCGGGGAGACGCGAGATCCAGTCCAAGGCATTCTTCAGTACGCCAGGCACTGAATAGTTGTATTCGGGAGAAACGATGATGACAGCATCGGCCTGTTTGATGGCCTTGCCCATCTTCACTACTGACTCCGGAAAACCTTCGGCTTGAACATCCGCATCGTAATGCGGGATGTCCCCCACAGATTCCAGAAACTCAATCGAAACGCCTTCAGGCGCCAGGGACGGTAGCGAGCGTGCCAGTGTGGCATTAAACGAGGCTTTCCTCAGGCTACCGAGGAGTACGACAAATCGCAGTGGTTGCATCTTGAAGTCCTTATAAGTGGGGATGAAGAAAGAGTCAGCCGGCTTGTTCTCCGACTGGGTGTGGCATGATTGAGCGGTGGCCGATCAAGAAAGTCAGGGCACCCAACACCGCACACGCGAGCATCACACCCGCCATGGCATGAGATGTTTGGCCGTCATAGAACGCGCCGGCCAGCAGGCTTGCACAGGCCCCGCCAAGCATTTGAGTGGCACGTAGCAGAGCTGCACCCGCCCCGGCAGTTGTAGATAGATCCTCAAGCGCCGAGTGAGTGGCGTTTGGCATGACAATGCCGGTACACAAGTTGCTCATGACAACCAGCGCAGTAAGGATGTAAATCGGGTAAATGGCCAGTTGGGACTCGACCACCAATCCCAGGCTGATCAGCAAGCTGGCGAGCAAGGCCCCGCCAAGCACCCGGTGCTCTGCAAAGCCTGCGTGTATCAACCTCCCATTGACCCAAGAGCCTGCGATTGTGCCCATGGCTGTCAGGGCAAATAGCACAGCAAAGCCAGCGCTGGTCATGCCCAGGTTGTTCATGAACACCAAGGGCGAGGCTGCGATATAGGCGAACATACCTGCGAAGTTGAAAGCCATGATTAAGGTCGAAACCAAGAACCTCCTGCTCTTCAGAACGCTCAGGTAGGAAGTGAGGAGTGAAGCGGCGGCATTGGAGCTTTTGCGCGTAGCGGTTTCATCAAAACTCGTTTGGGCACGGAGCCAGAGAATCACACCACATACCGCCAGCGCGGCATAGATCCACCGCCAGTTACCCACCACCAGAATCGCTGAGCCGAGTAGTGGTGCTATCAGCGGCGCAAGGTTGTTGACCAGTGCCAGATGGCTTTGCAGCTTGCGCGCTTGAACACCCTCAAATTGGTCTCGGACAATGGCGATGGGTAGTGTTGCGGCAGCTCCGGCTGCGCATCCTTGTAGGAAGCGCGCACTGAGCAATAGGTTGATGTCCTGGGCAAAGGTGCAGGCAATGCCTGCGATGGTGAACACCCCTAAGCCGGCAAGAAGGATAGGGCGTCGACCGATCCGGTCGGACAGTGGCCCAAACAACAATGGCCCCAGCACGAATCCGAAGATAAACACGCTCAGGGTTTGAGAGGCGAACGCTAGAGAGACACCAAGCGCGTGACTGATGTCGGCAATGGCCGGCAATCCCATATCGATTGAGAGTGGTGGGAGCGCTGTGACGGCACCCAACAATAAAATGTAAAGCCACAGAGGGCGTGACACGGACATCAATCAGTACTCGTAGGCTTGAAGCCTAGTGGCTAGGGAAATGTGGAAGGACAAATTCGGCGAGCTCTTCCATGACCTCATCTGCCGGTCTTGAGCCATATTTGAGGTTTAACGCCATATGCGAAACGCCGATACGCTCATCCTCTTGCAGGAACTGAATCAGCGCATTTCGGCCCATCCGATAGCCTGAGTGAATCTTCTGGGGCATCTCATTCGGGTTCGCTGCCAGGTCGAAATTCATACCCTGAAGCAGAGGCTTGAATTTGCCAGGGCAATACTCAGCAACAAGCGTTTGCCAGTCCTTGGCTGCAGTGCGAAGCGTTTGGTGATCAAGGATGTAGTAGAGCCATCCGTCAGCGTGTTCCGCGATCCATGGCAGTGATTGTCGGCTCGTGCCTGTCACCAGCTTCGGTATGCGGCTATGCACTGGTTTGGGCAGAAGATCCGTTTGCCCATTCATGCTGATCAGGCCCTTGGCACCCACCTTCGGGAACGTTTCTTCTGTCAGTTGGCGCAACGCGTGGAAGGTGTCTTGAAACCTTTGTCCTCGCGTCTCGAAATCAATATCAAAAGCAGGGTACTCGATAGGGCGATCACCGGATGCTACGCCCAGCAGTAGTCGTCCTCCGGATAACTGATCGACAGATGCAGCGGCTTTCGCCAAGTGAATCGGATGGCGCAACGGCAGCACCGTGCTGGATGTCCCCAGCGCTATGCATTCGGTCTTGGCGGCTAGGTATCCCAAGTAAACGAAAGGGTCGAACACCTGGCCGACGTCGCCAAAATTGGGGTCGAACAGCGGAACATCGCGAGCCCAGAGTGCTGCAAAGCCAAGTTGCTCAGCCCGGCAGGCGAGTTCTGCGTGATTGGCCAGCGTCGGTACTGCGCCCTTGTAGGACTCGATGGCCATGATGAAGCCGAGGGTGAGGCGCCCTTGCTGAAAGGCGCGCTCGAATCCAGTGTGGTGATTCAGGTCGACGCCAAAACTCATTGGGCAGCCACTGCAACGCCGTAGGAGTCTTCGAAGAAGCGGTAGCGCGTGATCAGCTCGTTGATGACTTCAAATTCGATCGCGAACTCGCTGGTGATGGTTTTGCCAGTACGAATTACTTGGCACTGCAGTGAACCCAGCGCGACACCACGTTCATAATCGGCCATTTGCGACTTGATGTTGAATTCTTTGGGTTGCAGGTAGGTTCCAAAGTCGCGATAGAACGCAGCCACTGCAGCGCGGCCTTTGCGCTCGCCAACCCAAGGTGCGATGTCAGAGGCTCCAGGAATGCTCCAGTCCACATCTTGGCTAAAGCACTCCGCAATGGCTTCCGGACTTTGTCCGGACGAGATTTTTGCAAAAAGGGTGCGGATGACTTCGATTGTTTTTTCAGTGCTCACAGTGTCCCGGCTCCGATTTAGAAAAGGGGGAATGCTTTCAGCTCCGCGTGGGGAGCTGAAAGCAGGTGTGACGAGTGAGTTACTTGCCGAATTGGCTGATGGTCATTTCGTAGGCGCGATTGGCCATCTGCTCCAGAGGGAGCTTGCGGTGGGTGTCGGACAACACTTCTAGGCCCCACGGGCCGTCATAGCCAGCAGCCTGAACAGCCTTGATGAATGCTGGGACGTCGAAGGTGCCGTCGCCCGGCAGGACGCGTTTGTGGATGGTGTCCATCCACAGTGGCTCAATGGCGTACTTGTGTGCATCGTTGAGCTCGATCGACTTGATGAAGCGAGCCGGAATCTTGGAGATATCGTTGAAGTCGATTCCACCACGCTGCAGGTGCCAGATGTCGAGCAGCAGGCCGCCGTTTGGCTGGTTGGCACCTTCCACGATGGCCAAAGCGGTTTCAATCGTGCGCACGTTGCTGAAAGGCATGATTTCCAGAACGACGTTGGCACCGACTTCTGCAGCCTGTTGGCTGAGCAGGGTGAACTCTTTGACCATCAGGTCGATGTCCGCAGTGTCCTCACCGATGCCAGGGCCGATCTTGATGGAGCGAGCGCCCAAGGCTTTGGCTGCTTCGAGCAGTTCCTGACGAACCTTGTCCGACTGACGACGACGTTCGCCGGTGTGATACCAGTCCACCAGGAATTCCAGCTCGACATGCTTGATACCGTTCTTTTCGAGAATGGCTTTCATGGCGGGATATCCAATCTTGTCGACGGTATCCATCATGCCGTTGTGAACCAGGCCGATGCCTTTAAAGCCCGCGTTGCCGGCAGCTTCCATCCGATCCTCGAACGAGTACGGGCTGACCTCGGTCGGGCCCATCGGAAAGATGTCACCTGCAATAGTCCAATACGCAGCAAGCAGCTCAATGTTTTGAGTATTCATTTCTCTGTCCTCATTAGGGTTGGAATCAACTTGAGAACAGACTAGGGTAGAGCGTTGTTGCGATAAACCTCATTAGACTCCTTTCAGAGTGGAGTAAAGGTGGACAATGGCGCAGGTTGAACAGGCGTTAAGTGGTGTGCTGATCTTCGTGACAGCGGCACGGGCTGGAAGCTTTACAGTGGCTGCTGATCGGCTTGGCATTACCAAGTCAGCGGTGGGGAAAAGCATTGCGAAGCTCGAAGAAAGGCTCGGATGCAAACTCTTTCATCGAACAACACGGAGCTCGGGCTTGACCGTAGATGGCGAGGCCTACTTCGCAAGCTGCTCGGCTGCAGTAGATGAAATCCTCGCTGCCGAGGCATCATTGACCAGCCACCAACAAACGCCCAGTGGACGCCTGAGGGTTGATCTGCCTGCCGCTTATGGCCGGAGCGTTGTGCTGCCGGTGTTGCTGGAAATCTTGGATGCAAATCCTGACCTCAAGTTGACGGTAACCTTCACCGACGCCGTCATTGACCTGATCGAAGAGGGGATCGATCTCAGTATCCGCTTTGGGACATTGAAGGATTCCAGCGGCCTTGTAGCTCGTCGACTTACCGTGCAGAAGCAGCTTATATGTGCCTCACCCAAGTATCTCGCTAAGCACGGCTGCCCTGAATCTCTGGAGGAGCTGCAGAACCACAGTTGCATCGTGAATTACCGACGTGGGCAGCGGGTAAGTTGGAGCGTCCTGGATGGGGACGGAGAACTCACACGCATCACTCCCCCCGGAACTCATGAAGTTGGAGATGGCGATGCCATCGTTTCCATGACGGTGGCTGGGCAGGGTATTTGCCAGATGCCGAGCTCTTTAGTTCGAGATCATCTTGAGGCGGGGCGGCTCGTTCAGGTTCTTGAAAAATACAATCCAGGTGACGTGGAGATCCATGCGGTATGGCCCCAAACACGTCACCTGCTACCGAAGGTTCGGCGTGTCGTGGATGAACTCGTACTGCGGGCAGAGCGTGGGGCGCTGGATTGAATAGCGTTTTGCGATCTCGAATGCGCGCCAGCAGGAAAGCCCCAGTGGCGTTTATCGGTCATGGGGAGTATTCCGCTGCCCAGGCTGGGTCTGGGCAGCAAAAATAACTTCAGACCAAGGTTACTTCCTGCCCGAGAAGTTCTGACGATTTGAAAAGCGCCTCGAGGATCAGGTTGATATTGTGTGCCTGAGTTGCGGGAACTTGAGATGGCAAGCCTTCAGTAAGCGATTTAACGAAGGCGGCAGCTTCTCGATCAAAATAAACCGGGTTGCCAATTTCAGCGATCTCAGGTGAATACACGGTTTTTCGCACAGCCCATACTTCGGGGAAACTCGTTTCGTTCCAATGCGTCCAGCCTTGCGAGTGACCAATCTTTCCATCGTGATACAGCTTGTAAGAGGCGGGCATTGGGGTGGAGTGCATCACACCGTGCGTACCGTAGGCTGTCACGTCCCAGCTTTCCGTCCAGGGCATGGGATCCCATGACATGAAGTCGATGGTGACGACTTTGTCATCGTAATTCAGTATCGCGACGGCGGCGTCTTCGCGCGCAGAGTTACTCATTTGACCTGCAAACTTGGTGATCCTGGCGTTCACGAATTTAGGCATACCAAAGTGCAGCAAGATCCGGTCAATTGTGTGGCAGCCAATTACGTAGAAGGCGCCACCCAGGTCGCCTGGCTGTTTCATGTGGTTGGTGTCGGCCTCGTCGTGCGAGCAACCTGCATGAGCCCGCACCTGAAGTACCTTGCCGATCTCTCCGCTTTGGAGCACTTGCTGCATTTTTTCCACTGCCGGCGAGAACCTCCAGCAGTAACCAACCTGGAATAGGTTGCCTGTGCGCTCAACCGCTTCCACGATGCGCAAGGTATCGGTCGAGTGGCGACCTGCAGGTTTCTCACACAGCACCGCCTTACCTGCTTCCAATGCCTCGATGGCCCAGTCAGCCATCAAATAACTTTTGGGATGCACCAGGACGATGTGTACGTTGGGGTCGCTTAGAATGTCGTCTTTGCTGCGCGCCTGAAGGCCCAGCGCGTCGGCAAAAGGTTCAAGCAGCGGACTGTCGTCGTAAGCCCCGAAAAACTCTACGCCCGGGAGACGCTGGAAGGCCTTTACACGCCCTGACGTGTGAGGGTGGGTGATTCCCAGGCACGCCACACCCAGCTTGGTTTGATTCTCGATCTTGGTAGCCATCATCTATCCTTTTGTTTTTGTGGTCAGTACGGATGCCACGTATGGCAGAGGCTTCCAGGAGTCTTGCTCCCCGGGCGCGCGTGCCAAAGTTGGTGGGCGGTCATATCACCGAGCGGATGCTGCCACCGTCGACACCCCAAACACTGGAGGTCACAAAGGACGCAAGATCAGACGCCATGAAGACAATGACGTTAGCCACCTCTTCCGGAGTGCCAAGGCGATCAAGAGGGAGTTGGCGTAGCGACATCTCATGCTCCACTGCGGCTTGAGGTTCCATCCCGTGGACTTTGGCCATGGTCTCAGCGAAGCCGCCCGACTTGGTCCAGAAAGGCGTCCAGATAGGGCCCGGCGCAACGGCGTTGACACGGATGTGCGGGCCTTCACTGCGGGCCAAGCCTTTGGTTACGGCGAGAACAGCTGCTTTAGAGGCGGAGTAGTCAAGCGGGCAGGGTTCTGGCTGTCGGGCAAGGTCGGAGGCGTTGTTGATAATGACGCCGCTTTGTTGAGCGCGCATCACCGGCAGGATTTTGCGACAAGCACGTACGTAGCTCATAAAATTGAGCTGCATGGTTGCTTCCCAGTCTTCGTCAGTCAGGTCGTCGAACATCCGCACGGCGCCAGAGCCAACGTTGTTGACGAGCACATCAACCTTGCCGCCGTAGATGGCCAGAACGCTATCGATGCCATCGTTCATACCGCTCAAACTGCTGAGGTCAGCTTTACTGACAGCCACGGTGGCGCCCAGAGCCTCAGCCTCGTGCTTCAGTTCTGCGAGGGCTCCTTCATCCCAGTCCAACAACGCGAGCTGGCTGCCTTCGCCTGCAAACGCCAGCGCTGTGGCGCGACCGATACCTTTCGCTGCGCCGGTGATGAGCACGATCTTGCCGGCAAGGTTAGTTTTCATATCTGATACCTTCTTTTTTTGAGCTGTTGAAGCACGTGGTGCTCGTTTCTTATTGATTCGAAGTTCAGTTAGAACAGGTGTTTATTACATGAAGTAGTCAACCTGGTGCCTGGCGGTGCGAACGTTTCCGAGTTCTTCGCGAACTCGTAAATGAGCAGGGTGCGTGGCATAACCCTGCAGCGCTTCCATGGAATCGAATTCCGAATACAGCACCACGTCGCAGGCATAATCGATCTTGCTGAAGTCGACGCCGATCTCTAGCTTGAGAAGGCCAGGAATTACGCTGCGAAGACCTTCGAAAGCACTTTTGAGCTTTTCTATATTGGCTGAGCGCTCATGCTCAGTTTCGCCAAGCAGGTTCCACATGACGATGTGTTTGACGGGTCGCATAGTCCTCTCCGAGGTAAGTGTGCGAGTACTGGCTATGGCCTGCACACTGCAAGCCTGGTAGACAAGAAATGTATGTGCGCTAAGCGTTGTGCAGGATGAAGTCAAAATCCAGGGTGTAATAAAGCGAGTCGATCGAGTTACCGTACGGATCGATTCCACTCTCATGGCGAACCCAGTCTGCAATCAAGGACGAACGGACACCGAATACCGCATCCGAATCCAGATAGTCGCCACCCTCTCGGAACACGTGGGTGACTAGACGCTGATATCCAGGGGCAGTGATCATGAAATGCAGGTGGGCAGGGCGCCATGGATGCCGATTTAACGCCTCCAGCATCTTGCCAACCGGGCCGTCATAGGGAATGGGGTAGCACTCAGGGACAATCGTGCGGAAGTGGTAATGCCCATTGGCGTCGGCCTGGATAATCGCCCGTCCGTGGTAGTCCCCCATATCTGGCTTCTGAACGTCGTAAAAGCCGGCGTCGTCGGCTTGCCAGACTTCGATGGTCGCATGTGGGATGGGGGTGCCATCTTTGGCCGTGACGGCGCCCTTCACAAACCATGGCGAGCCTGGAAGCCCACCACTTATGTCTTCGCCCAAGTCGTAACGAGGGGCGTTGGCGACATGGAAGGGGCCGAAAACCGTGGCTTCAGTGCAGCCTTCCGGCTTCTTGTGATTCTGGGCGATAACCAACGTCGACAGGCCCAGCGTATCGGACAGGAGGATGAATTCCTGTCGTTTGTCGGTCGTGATATGACCGATTGCGGTCAGAAACTCGATTCCCTTTTCCCATTCCTCCTCGGTCAAATTAGTCTCCCGCGCAAATGCGTGGAGGTGCTGAACGAGTGAAGTCACGATCTCATGTAGGCGCTGATTTTCGGTCCCTGCATTTCGAGTGAGGACAGCTTGTGTGATCGTCTGCTCATCTAGGTTTCGCATGGAGATGCATCCTTTTTTTATTTGAGTCAGGAGAGACCTGAGGTGACCTACTCCCTGGGGAACATCAGCTGTTGGCTGGCAGATGCCTGTTCCCGAAACTATAGCGATACGCTAAAGTCACAGACGGTGGAATAAAATACTAAAAATGAAAATCTTTCTTTCACCACAGAAATAATCTTCCCCTTTTTCGTGTGGATGCCTAAGGATGGATCGATTTACTGAGCTCGAGCTTTTCGTATACACGGCTGAACTGGGAACGCTGAGTCGCGCGGCTGAGAAGCTGGAAATTTCCAATGCCGCTGCAAGTCGTCACCTCGCCGCGCTCGAAACACGGCTCGGAGTTCGACTGGTGGAGCGGAGTACGCGCCGTTTATCACTTACCAACTCAGGGCATGATTTTTATGCCAAATGCAAAAGCCTACTCGCTGAGCTAGCGGATGCAGAGGCCACGGTCAGTGCCGCTCTGATTGAGCCAACGGGCACTCTGACGATCAGCGCCACCATCTCTTTTTGCATGTTGCATATCGCACCCATCGTGCCCGAGTTTCAGCGCCGCTACCCCGGAATCAAGGTCAAGATCATCGGCGCCAACCGGTACTACGACATCATCGACAGCGAGATTGATTTAGCGGTTCGAACGCGTGAATACGAAGCCGATTCGAACATTACTGTCCGTCGGCTGGCCGAGACGAGGCGTGTACTCGCAGCTTCGCCCAAATACCTCCAGCGCAAGGGGATCCCCAGGACCGTGCAGGATTTGGCCGAGCATGATGTGCTGATCTATAGCCTTGCGAACCATCCCAACACGATGGAGTTCACTCGGGATGGGGTGCATGAAAGCATCAAGGTGCAACCGGCCCTGGAGACGAACGACGGTCAGATCGTCAGGGCAGCAGCACTGGCGGGGGCAGGGATACTGGTACAGCCCAAGTACATCATCTATGACGACCTGGTAGCCGGTAGACTGATACCCGTGATGGATGATTGGGATCTGCCTCGATTGACCATCAATCTGGCGTTTCAGGACCGACGTCACATGCCCGCAAAGACTCGCCTTTTCATCGACTTCCTGCTCGATCACTTCAAGCGCAGCGACTACGAGCGTTACTGGACTCGATGAAAAAAGCCCACTCGACTTCCTTCACGGTCACCGAGTGGGTGAGGCAATAGTTATCTAAGCAGGACGTTTTCCTTCATATGCATCTTGCAGCAATTGGCGAATCCCCTCGCGCTCGATCGGTCGCGGGTTCCAATAAGGATTGCTGAGGGCAATGTCTGTCGCGCGATCAAGATCCGCCTCGGTCAGCCCCAGCTCGCTCAGCTTCATGGGTGCACCGAGTTTTTGCGCGAGATCGAATAAGGCGCCACCGGCTGAATCATGTTTCCCGCCCAGGGCTCGAACGATGCGCGCGGCTGCGTCCGGAGCAGCGCTGGCGTTGTAGGCGATAGCGTGGGGCAGCACGATAGTGTGTGTCTGGGCGTGAGGGAGGTTGAAGCTGCCACCCAGCGTGTGACACAGCTTGTGATGCAGGGCCATGCCTACATGGCCGAGCACGGTGCTGCACAACCAGGCGCCATAGAGACAATCGCTGCGGGCATCCAGATCGTCAGGCGTCTGGTTGATGCGCTCCAGTCCCTCGGCCATCGCACGAATGCCTTCTTCTGCAATCAGCGACATCACAGGGTTTCCATCTTGGGAATAAAGGCCTTCTGCAGCGTGAGCGATAGCGTTCATGCCGCTCATGATCGACATGCCCAGGGGGAGGGTGGCCGAAAGCTCTGGGTCATAGATCACGGTTTTCGGCAACACTCGTGGGTCTTTGCCAGTTTTCTTGATGCCGTTTTCGGTCAGGCCATACACGGGCGTCATTTCCGACCCGGCGTACGTTGTGGGGATCGCCAGGATTGGTAGGCCTGATTCCAGCGCGATTGCCTTTCCCAGACCGGTAGTGGAACCGCCGCCAATGGCAATGGCGCAATCAGCCCCCAGTTCTTTCGCAACTTCTCGCGCTTCACGAGCGGTCTCGATTGGGACATGCATAACTGCTTTATCGAAGATCCCGGCAGCACGTTTGCCCAGGATGTCGGCGATTCGCTCAGCCTGATCACGTTGCTCTGGTGTGCACAGCACAAGGGCGCGTCGGGATTCGAGGCGGTCAATCTCTGCCTCCAGCTGTTGAAGGGATCCTTTGCCAAAGATCACGCGAGCTGGCAGGCCGGTGTAAGTAAAGTTTTTCATTTTGTCAGGTGTTCCTATCGTTGAGAGTTGGCGCGGCAATCTCTCGGGCAGTAGAGATCCGCTCTGGCGGTGCGCGTTTATGTTGGAATGGGCGTCGGCTGATAAGCGAGAAGCTTCCACTCGCCGTCGCGCTGCTCCCAGACGGCCAGGGCTTTATTACGCAGCGTCTTCTGGACGCCGCCTGCCGTGATCTCACCGTTCATCTCGCCGAAGACGAGCGCAATGTCCCCAACGACCTTGATGGACTCGATCGGATGTTCGACATGGTGATAGACATAAAATCCACCCAGGCACTTGTCGAGGTAGCTCTCAAGCGTATCGACGACTCCAGTGGAGTGGGCATAGCTCAGATCAGGATGCGCGTAAGTTTTGAAGGCATTGAAATCGCCAGCGACGATCGCTTCGTAGCGTTTGCTTTCAAGCTCGCGAATCAATTCTTCCACTGCGTTATGGTTCTTCATGCTAGGCCTCTTGGGGTCTCTCGTGGGCATGTGAGCGAGTGTCGAGGCATGCCCTTTTCTTTTAGCCACCTGAAGCTGTTATTCCCAGCTTCCGAACGGGTCCAGCCTATAATTACGAATGGGCTTATAAAACCTCACTTTTGGAAATCTTTATTTCATAGGTGGAATAATATCCTTCGAGCCATCCCATTCTGATTCCTGATGGAATAGAAGCGCCCGAGGTCGGCCCAACTCTGCCCCCCCAAAGATGAGCAACGGTCCATCAGGCCCTTCTATGGCTTGGATTCTTCCACTGAGTGAAAAAGAGATTTCACTTTCTGGTATTTTTCTTCCTAAAACGCATGCCTAAGATCGTTCCCATAACGACAGCTCCTCAAGCTGCACTAAAACAAGAACGGAGACATAGCTATGTACTTGCTCCTTGCCTTCCTCCAAATCTTCATCGCCACCGCGAACGCGTTGCTGATGCTTGTCTGCAATATGCATCACGCCGCGTGGACGGCTCACGCTAAGTCGGTCGAAGCAGCGCAACCTCTATTCAATATCAGTCTTTTCCCTTGGCATAAGTCGGGATATCCCTCGGGTTTTTCCCGGGATGCGTCGAGCCCGCTTAGCGGAAGATCGCATCCGCGAGCGCCTCTCCAGTATCCGATTGGCATTGAAGTGCCATAACTGGAAACGCGTTTCCCTTTTACAGCTTGTCCTGGATCTAGCAGGGCTCGCACGCCTCAACCTTTGCAACTGCATCTCAGGAGTTACACATGAGCAATCAAAACGTCGAATTGTTGGCCGCCTACTTCACCCTGTCGGGTGACGTCTACCCGTTCGGCCCAACCGAAATCAGCCCATTCGCGTTCCGGGATCGTGTAGAGGCAGCGGCTCAGGCTGGTTACAAGGGTGTGGGCCTGATTCACGTTGACCTGATGTCGACAGTTGATCGCATCGGTTTCCGCGAGATGCGCCACATCCTCGAAGCGAATGGAATTAAGCACATTGAGTTTGAGTTCCTGACCGACTGGTACCTGGATGGTGAGGCTCGCCGCGCCTCCAATAAGATGCGTGCAGAGCTTTTCAACGCAGCCCAGGAGCTGGGTGCTCGTGCGGTCAAGACCGCCCCAGGCCTACACCAGGAAGAAGCGAATATCCCTTTGATGGTTGAGCACTTTGGAAACCTGAGCGCTGAAGCCGCGACCTACGGTACCGACATCGTCCTGGAAATAATGCCGTTTAGTAACGTGCGTACGATCGATACTGCGCTGGCTCTGGTTCAGGGCGCGAACCACGACAACGGCAAGCTGCTGCTGGACATTTGGCACTTGGCGCGTGGTGGCGTCGACTTCAGTGAGATTGCTCGTATCCCAGGAAAATTCATTGGCTCTGTCGAGTTGGACGACGCTGATAAATACGCCGTTGAGCCGCTGTGGCAAGACACTATCCATCGCCGTCGTCTGCCGGGCGAAGGTGTGCTCGATGTGCCTGGCTTTATTAAGGCTATTCAGGCTACCGGGTACGCCGGTCCATGGGGTGTGGAAGTGCTGTCGGAAGTCGTGCGCAAGCTGCCTCTGCAAGAGATGGCTCAGCGAACCTTCGAAACCACCATGTCTCAATTCAAGTAACGCTAAGAGATCCGCATGTTTTTGCGCGGGGAAAGATCTCCGCGCCCCGCCTAAAAATAATAGGCAGCTAGGCTGTCAAGGGAAGAACTATCATGTTGCGTATTGCCGTATTGGGTGCTGGGCGTATCGGAAAAATCCACGCCGCTAACGTCGCTACAAATCCTCGTACCAAACTGGTTGTGGTAGCTGACCCGTGGAAGGAGGGGGTCAATGCGCTGGCTATGCAACTGGGTTGCGAGGCAGCCTACGACTATGCTTCGGCCATTGAGCGTACTGACGTCGATGCTGTTTTTATCGGCACTCCCACTGAGTTTCATATCGAACTGATGCTACAGGCGGTGAGGCTGGGCAAGCCAGTTATCTGCGAAAAGCCAATTGATATGGATTACGAGCGCGCGAAGGCTGCTGTCGATGAGCTTGAACGCCTGAATGGCCGTGTGATGCTGGCATTCAACCGCCGATTCGACCCCGACTACCTGCGCCTGCGTCGGGCGATCGACGATGGTGAAATCGGGGTGGTTCGACAAGTCATTATCACCAGTCGTGATCCAGCGCTGGCCGCAAGGGCCTACCTGGAAACGTCTGGGGGCATATTCCGTGACATGACTATTCACGACTTCGACATGGCTCGGAGTCTGCTTGGCGAGGAGCCAGTCGAGGTTTTTGCGGTGGGTAGTCGACTGGTGGATCCGACGCTCGAATCGATTCCGGACTACGACAGTGTCATGGTGCTCATGCGTACTGCTTCTGGTCGCCAATGCCACATCAACTGTTGCCGTGAGGCTGTATATGGCTTTGATCAGCGCCTGGAGGTTTCCGGTTCCAAGGGCATGCTGTTGAACGAGAACCATCGTACGAACAGTGTCCGTCGTTATGGCGCGGAGGCAACTGACGTGGCGGATCCTCTTCTCAACTTCTTCCTGGAGCGTCACGCCGACTCGTACAAGATCGAGCTCAACAGCTTCCTGGATGCGGTTGAGAATAACAGCCCGATGCTAGCAACACCACGTGATGGCCTGCGGGCGCTTCGCTTGGCGAACTGCGCGAGTGAGTCGGCTGAGACGGGCAAGATTGTAAGGGTAGGCGACCGTTAATTTATCCAAGTCGTGAGCCCCAGCTCTTGCTAGGGGCTCCGCCTTACGGAGCACCAGAACCGAAAAGGATGTTTGAAGTTGACGTAGCAAAACATAGTTGCAGGGGCTGGCATTCGGCCCTGGCCCAGGACTTGAACATGGCCTGGCGTGCACTGATGACGGTTAACACAAAAATAAAGGTACCGGTCATGAACACAAATACAAGAGCCCTGAGCGGGCTTACTCATAATCACGAAAAGCTCTCCTCGACCCGGCTGGCATTTATTTTCGTGACAAGTCTGTTTTTCATGTGGGGCCTATCCCATGGACTTCTCGATGTGCTGAACAAGCACTTCCAGGACACCCTTCATATCTCTCGCGGGCAGTCAGGACTGGTTCAAACGGCCTACTTCGGGGCGTATTTCATCATTGCCTTGCCAGTCGGTCTGTTCATGGAGCGCTTTGGTTACAAGGCTGGGATTCTGGCAGGGCTCGCATTATTCGCCATCGGAGCGCTGCTGTTCATTCCGGCTTCGATGGTCGGAACATTTATGCCATTTTTGGTTGCGTTGTTTGTCCTGGCCTGCGGCTTGGGATGTCTGGAAACCGCCGCAAACCTATATGCAGCTGCCTTGGGCGATCCTGCAAAATCGGAACAACGTCTGACGTTTGCTCAGTCTTTCAACGGTCTGGGGGCGTTCATCGGGCCGGTCATTGGTGGCGCGATTTTCTTCGCCCCGCCCATCGAATTCAACGGCAGCCGCGTCGATCTGGTTTCGGTGACGTATGCGGCGTTGGCCATCATTGTGATGTTGATGTTCGTCGCCTTTGCTCGAATTCAACTTCCTGAAATTCGCAACGAAAAATCCTCTGACGTGCTGTTGCCAAGTGCGGGGGAAGTAAGCCTCTGGAAGAAGAGCAACTTCACCGGCGCGCTCGTCGCTCAGTTCTGTAACGTCGGTGCTTACGTCGGTATTGGTGCGTTCTTCATCAACTACGCGATAGATCACTGGCAAGGGATTTCTGCTCAGAAAGCCTCCTACCTCCTTTCGCTCGGGATGCTTGCCTACATGGTCGGTCGATTCGCCGGTACATGGGTAATGCGCTACGTTCCTGCACGTTCATTGTTGATTCTCAACAGCCTGGTGAGCATGGTGCTGTGCATCATTGCCATCGCCGGATTTGAGCGGATCTCAATCTTCGCGGTTGCCGCCATCTATCTGTTCATGTCGGTGATGTACCCAACGATTTTCGCGATGGGCATTCGTGGACTCGGCACGCAAACCAAGAAAGCCGGTTCATGCCTGGTGATGACACTCGTCGGGGGGGCGTTCGTTCCATTGCTGATGGGAGCACTCGCCGATCACTTCGGCATTGCTGCGGCGTTTTATATACCGCTGGCATGTTTCGCTGCCATCGCATGGTATGGGCTGAGCCAGCCGTCCGTGACGGCGACTATTAAAGCTCACTAACTCAAATTTCGAGCGACGTGTGGTAGGCCCTGCATGGCAAGGCCTGCTGCAACGGATTCGGCTTGCCCGAAATTCTTGATAACTGGTGATCGGCAAGTTTCAGATCAGGAAAATCAATATGAAGCGACTACATAACAAAGTGGCATTGGTGACTGGCGGTGGGATGGGGATTGGACGTGCGATCGCCGAGCTTTTCGCCGAAGAAGGAGCCACCGTCATTGTTGGCGATGTGCACCAACCTGAGCCTTACAAGAACGATAGCGTCGTTGCCAGACATCTGGATGTTTCAAAACTGGAGGACTGGGAACTTCTCGTTAACGAGGTAATGCGTGAATACGGCAAGGTTGATGTACTCGTGAATAATGCGGGCTTGGTAGGTTCCTACCTTCCCATCGATGAGATCACCCTCGATGACTGGAACCGGGTCATTGATATTAATCAGAACGGCGTGTTCTACGGGATGAGAACCGTCATTCCTGTCATGAAGCGTCAGCACGCGGGCTCCATCGTTAACGTGTCTTCGATCTGGGGCATCGTCGGTGCCAGTGGTGTGTCGGCGTACCAGGCTAGCAAAGCAGCTGTACGCATGATGAGCAAGAACGCTGCTCTGTCCTACGTGGCCAATGGTATTCGCGTCAACTCGCTGCATCCGGGGCTGGTCGAAACACCAATGATTGATCGACAAGCCGCTGATATCACGGCAGCCGTAGTCGCAGCGACACCTATGAAACGTGCTGCGGATCCTAAAGAAATTGCCTACGCGGCTTTGTTTCTTGCCAGTGATGAAGCGAGTTTCATCACTGGGGCAGAACTCGTAGTCGACGGAGGTTACACGTCCCCCTAAGTGCTCTGTTCGCGCACCGAGCTTGCATCGCAGCGCTGGCAACCCCGTGTTGTAGTTTTGATACCCCTCTGAGGAGAACAAAAATAATGAAAGCGCAGAAAGGTGGTTTGTTGTGCAGTGTTGTTTTGGCAGCAGGTTTGACGTTCCAGCTATCACCAGCATTCGCAGCCGGTGAGAAGATTCTCATCAATTTCCAAACGTTATCCATTCCCTACTTTATCTACATGCATGAACAGGCCTCGCAGGAAGCCAAGGTTCTCAATGTAGAACTGCTTGTGCAGGATGCTCAGTCCTCTTCCACTAAGCAGTCCTCTGATGTCGAAAACGCCTTGACGCAAGGTGTTGATGCAATGGTCGTCGCACCCAATGATGTGACCGCCTTGGCACCTGCCTTGAACGAAGTGCTATCTGAAAAAGTACCCTTGGTGACAGTCGACCGCCGTGTCGAAGGAACCGATACCCCAGTGCCCTACGTCACTGCGGACAGTGTCGCAGGTGGCCGACTTATGGCCGAGTTGGTCACATCCAACGTGAAAAACGGTGCTCGTGTAGCGTTCATCGGCGGTACCCCAGGCTCGTCGACAGCCATTGACCGCGCTAAAGGCGTCCACGACGGACTCAAAGCTGGCGGGGGAAAATTCCAACTCGTGGCTGAGCAGTCAGGGGAGTGGGAGCGTGCCAAGGCCATGTCGGTGGCAGAAAACATCCTGACTTCGCTGAGTGCAAACCCTCCCGATGCAATTATCTGTGCGAGCGGCGACATGGCTCTGGGCGCTGCGGAAGCCGTGAGGGCCATGGGGCTGAAAGGCAAGGTCAAAGTTATCGGATTTGACGCCTACCCAGAGGTGCTGCGAGCCATTCGAGACGGAGATATCGCCGGTATCGTGGAGCAAAGCCCGAGCAAACAAATCAGAACGGCCCTTCAGATGGCGGTGAAGAAAGTACGTGGCGAAGGTGAACTCGAAACGGTCATCGTTCAGCCATTCATGGTCACCCAGGAAAACCTGAGTCAGGCAGAGCAATACAGCGCCATTCAATAGCCGGGCTGTTCTACGCCCAGTCAATCCGAATGCTTTATGTACCTATGCAATTTGAGGAATTCGAGAATGAAAACGAACAATAAACGTCGAGTGCTAACTACCGCAGTGGCCGCTGTCCTGCTGATGTCGAACGTATCCACGTTTGCCGCTGGCGAAAAGATTGCGGTCAGCTTCCAGACTCTTTCAATTCCCTTCTTCATCTTCATGCACGAGCAGGTTGTTCAAGAGGCTAAAACATTGGATGTCAAGCTGCTTGTCCAGGATGCCCAGGCTTCATCCTCCAAACAGAGTTCAGATATCGAAAATTCGCTGACACAAGGCGTGGCCGCAGTTGTATTGACGCCTAACGATGTCACGGCGCTCGCGCCTGCGATCAACGATGTATTGGACGAGAAGGTGCCGGTAATTGCAGTTGACCGCCGCGTGGAGGGAACTTCTTCACCGGTGCCATTCGTCACAGCAGACAACGTGGCAGGTGGTCGGCTTATGGGCGACTGGGTAGTAAAGAACCTGCCGACAGGCGCCAATGTGGTGCTCATCACCGGTCAGATCGGTTCCACGACTGCGATGGATCGGGCCAAGGGCGTGCATCAATCACTGAGCGCAGCCGGCAGCAAGTTCAAGCTCGTCGCTGAACAATCCGGGGAGGCTGATCGGGCCAAGGCGATGTCGGTGGTAGAGAACATTCTCACCGCTTCGGCGGGTAACCCACCTGATGTGATCATCTGCTCCACCGGCGATATGACGCTTGGAGCAGTCGAAGCCGTGCGAGGTATCGGGCTGAGCGACAAGATAAGGATTATTGGCTATGACGCCTATCCCGAAGTGCTCAAAAGCATCAAGGCCGGTGAGATTACAGGCATCGTCGAGCAGAGTCCAAGCAAGCAGATTCGCACTGCTCTGCGTCTGGCTGTGGACAACATCAGAAACGGCACCAAGATTGAGTCAGTGACGATTACGCCATTCATGGTTACTCGGGAAAACCTTGATCAGGCCGAGCAGTTCAGCGCTATCAAGTAATCCATGGGTTCACCTTTTGAAGGTGATGGGGGAGGGAGCAATGCTTCCTCCCGTGTCTAGCGAATCCAGAGCTGGGAGGCATCGAGATGAACGATAGGCTGCTGCAAGTTCGCAATATCAAGAAAACCTTTCCGGGTGTCGTCGCGCTCAACGGCGTACAGCTCGAAGTCGGGAAAGGTGAAGCCCATGCTTTGCTGGGTGAAAACGGGGCTGGCAAGTCCACCATTCTAAAGATCCTGGCCGGGGCTCAGCCTGCGGATGCTGGTCAAGGCTCACTTGAATTCAATGGTCACGTGCTTGGGGAGCATGACACCCCCATACGTCGCCAGGAGGTAGGCATCATTACGATCTACCAGGAATTCAATCTTATCGCCGACATGTCAGTCGCCGAAAATATGTACCTCGGTCGTGAACCACTACGACATGGTTTCGTTGACTGGAAGCAGATGTTCAGTGACGCGCAGCATGTTCTGGACGATCTTGGTCTGCACATTACGCCAAGGACGATGGTTCGCAAGCTGAGCGTGGCAGAGCAGCAAATGGTCGAGATCGCCAAGGCGCTCACCATGAATGCAAAGCTCATCATCATGGATGAACCTACTGCTGCGCTCAGTGGCCGTGAAGTCGACAAGCTGCACGAAATCATTGCAGATTTGAAGGCTAAAGGGATCAGCATCATCTATGTGTCGCACAAGCTCAACGAAGTGAAGGCTTGTTGTGATCGCTATACCATTTTTCGCGACGGAGCCTACATCACCTCTGGCGACGTTTGCGACGTTAGTGTTGATGACATTGTTCGACTGATGGTTGGCCGGGACGTGGAGTTTGTCCGCAAACCGCTCACGGGAGCACCAGGTGAGGTGATGCTGAAGGTGCAAAGTGTTTCCAGGACAGCCGCTGGTGGAGGACGGAGTCTTCATGCGACGCCATTGCTTGACATGTCCGTCGATGTACGGGCGGGGGAAATTGTTGGTTTCGCTGGGCTGGTGGGGGCAGGCCGCACTGAGTTGGCTCGCGTGATTTTCGGTGCCGACGGATGCGATGAAGGGATGATCTACGTCAATGGGCGCCAAGTCTCTCCGTTCAAATCTCCCAGAGAAGGTATCGCCGCTGGCGTTGCGCTTGTTCCGGAGGACAGGAAGCAACAGGCCTGCTTTTTGAGCCACTCAATCCGTTGGAATATGAGTTTGCCGAGTCTGGGCGGATTGCAGCGTTGGGGCATGTTTATCGATGACCGGGCTGAAACCCAGCTCATCCAGGACTACCAGAAGCGACTGCGCATCAAGATGCCTAACGACAGCGTGGCCATTGGAACCTTGTCTGGTGGCAACCAGCAGAAAGTGATCTTGGCCCGATGCATGGCCCTCAAGCCGAAGGTGCTCATCGTCGATGAGCCAACGCGCGGCATCGATGTAGGGGCCAAGGCGGAAGTTCATCAACTTCTGTTCGACATGGCCCGCGCCGGCATAGCCGTAATCGTCATTTCCTCCGAATTGCCTGAAGTCATGGCGGTCAGCGACAGGATTGTCACGTTCCGTGAAGGACAAATAACCGGAATTGTCTCCGCTGATGAGGCTACTGAAGAGCTTCTCATGGCGCGTATGGCTCAAGGAGTGAGTTCATCGTTTTCGCAGCAAGGCGTGGCCTGAACGGGTCGCACCCGCATCGTCTATCGAGTAAATAAAAATGATCAAGCCAGCATCGAGTGAATCAGTCGTGGAACGCCGGAAAAAGATTGAGATAGTCGGGTTCTTTGAGAAGTATGGCGTGTTGTTGTTTCTTGTCGCACTTATCGTCATTTTCACCCTATACAACCCAATGTTCTTGTCGGCGCGAAACATCAAAAACATTCTTACCGAAGTGTCGATCTACGGGATCATTGGTGTGGGAATGACCTATGTGATTCTCACCGGGGGAATCGATCTTGCAGTGGGGTCGCTGCTCGCATTCGCAGCCATCAGCGGTGCATTTTTGATGCAGGCACTGGGCGGCGACTTCTTCATGGGGTGGCTCGTTGCAATGCTCGCAGCGTGTGCTGTCGGCACTATGGCGGGCTACCTCCATGGCAAGGTGGTGACTCGGTTCGGCGTACCCGCATTCATTGTGACGCTTGGCGGTTTGACCGTATGGCGCGGTGCGACACTCATTGTGAATGATGGCGCGCCTGTGAGCGGTTTCAATGAAGCCTTCCGCTGGTGGGGAAGAGGGGACGTACTGGGCGTACCGGTACCTGTCCTGGTCTTTCTGGTTGTCGCTCTAGTGGGATACATCGCTCTGCGCTACACCCGATATGGCCGGCAGGTTTATGCTGTTGGCGGTAACCCCGAAGCAGCGCGACTCTCAGGCTTAAGTGTTCAATCCGTTGTTCTGAGTGTTTATGTAATCACCGGCTTCCTCGCAGGGCTGGCTGGATTCCTGCTCTCTGCCCGACTTGGATCGGCTGAGGCAGTTGCCGGCACGGGTTACGAACTGCGCATTATCGCTTCAGTGGTGATCGGTGGTACCAGTCTGTTTGGTGGTTTAGGCGGAGTCGGCGGCACGATTGTCGGAGCGTTGCTCATCGGCGTGCTCATCAATGGCCTCGTGATCATGAACGTGTCCGCGTACTACCAGCAAGTGGTCATTGGAATCATCATTGTTCTGGCGGTTGGTTTCGATACATATGCCAAATCCAGAGGCAAATCATGATTTGGCTGAAGCACCGGAGAAGGTGATCTTGTAATCGTCACACTGGAGCCGTATCTGTGGGTGTCTTTCCCGATCGACATCGCAAGGTTGGCTCCAGGCTGTAAACGCACTACCCAAACTTAAGAAAAGACCACGTCGCTGGAAGAGGAATCTTCCGGGCAGGGTTCGGCTGTGCCCAATAAAAATAAGAAGTGGAGACGCAATATGACGTTCAAGACTGTTTTCTGGAGTGTAGGTGTGGCTGTAGCGATGCCCCTATCTGCAAATGCGCTGGATTTCAGCGGCTATCTTCGTACTGGTACAGGTAACGCCCTGCAGGGCGGCCGTCAATCTTGCTTTCAGCTTCCGGGAGCGCAATCTAAGTATCGGTTGGGTAATGAGTGCGAACAGTACTTTGAACTTGATCTGCGGCAAGATCTTCTCAAGCTCGATGATGGCTCCGCCATTAGCGTCGAAGGTATGGCTCAGTTGTACAACCAGTACGGCCATACTCCAAAGTTTACGGGGGACTATGGCTTTGCACGAATGAATCAGATGTACGCTGAGTGGAGCAAAATGCCCGCTCTTAACGGAGGATCCTTTTGGGCGGGCCGCCGTTACTACAATCGAAACAGCATCGAAATGAGTGACTACTTCTATTGGAACCAGAGTTCGAATGGTTTCGGCTTTGATCAAGTAGGTATCGGTGATCTCAAGTACAGCTACGTTTTTTCGCGCAAAGACAACCTGTTCCAAGAGGACTACATCAACCGCCACGATTTCACCGTCAGTGGCTTCGATACCAACCCCGGCGGTGGTGTGCAACTGGGCGTGAGCTTTCTCGACAAGCCAGATAGCAAGGATGATGACTCCCACAGTGGTTGGTCGGCCATCGCGCAACACAAGCAGAAAGGCTTTCTTGGAGGGCTCAATACTTTCGCGGTGCAGTACGGACGAGGCCCGGGAACGGCTTTGAGTTACACCGGCGACCCAACCTTGGACAACAGCAACCAGAGTTGGCGCGTTGTGGAGTACTTCGACTGGCAAATGACTCCGCGATTCAGTGGGCAGTTCCAGGTGGTTTACCAAAAGGACAAACGTACAGATGGGGATGACCAAAACTGGCTTTCTGTGGGGGTACGTCCGGTCTATGCGTTCACTGATCAATTCAAATTGAGCACTGAGATTGGCCGAGACCAAGTGGAGGCTCCCGGTGGGACGCGCAAACTGACGAAATTCACCATTGCGCCAACTTGGTCTCCTGCAGGGCCTGGCTACTGGAATCGTCCAGAGCTTCGTCTGTATTACACCTATGCGTCCTGGAACGAAGCGGCCCAACGCGCAGCGAATCAAATGGCCGCCGGGTCAGCGCTTTCGGATACAGGTGCATTTGGTAACGCCTTGCATGGCTCGAACGTTGGTGTGCAGCTTGAGTATTGGTGGAAATAGGCGCGTCAGCCAACAGGGTTACGTCAACTGACCTCCGGGAAGCCCTACCGCCAGCTATCTCTAGGTAGGGCTTCGACTATCGAGTTGTAAGGGAGACCTGCACATGCTTTCGTTGTCTTCATTAATCGTTGCTGCTCCGAGCAAAGCCAGCGCGGATCCAACGAGTACGCACGATGAGGATTGATATGTTCAAGGTTAAAAAAACACGTCCAAAATTGCACGTTGTTGCTAGGGCATCCCGGGAGCTGGCACTCGCCTTCGCATTGGGAGGAGTGCCAGTTTTGTTAAATTCAGAGTCGTCAGCACAGTTCAAGGCAATGCTAGACCTTTTACTCGCCGCCCCTTTTTTGATGGGCTACTACGCGTGGCTGTGTTTAGCATTCGCGGTGGCTGCAATCGTTAAATACAAGTGGAGGTTCATGTCCGCTCGGTATCAGCGTTGGCTCGACGCTGTGCATCTTTTTTTAGGTGACATTGGTGGAAGTTTTTTGACAGCAGGCAGAACGGGTCTAGGAGCGATACTGGGATTCTTAACGGTTTGGCACTGGGTCGAACCGGACTCGTTGAGCGCTGAGAATGTAACTCGTACGCTTGTCATGGTTTTCAGTCTCACTTTACTTAGCGTGATGCTGGCGTTGGGCGAAGAGACTTTGAAAGATCCAAAGCAAGCAGCCGCCAGTAAATAGCTCAGGAAAGTGGGAGCACTCTGCCGAGGGCAAACATCTATGGGGGCTAGTACAGCCACTGAGCGGCATTCAGCGTTCGCTGCACGTTAAGGCCAAACTGAATTTGCTCGCAGACTGCTCTGGCTTGCATCGCAAGGGGGCATCCGCTGCTGAAATCAGCACCGCATAAGTAGCGGTTTCCACGTTCTCAAAAACGTAGCCAGCCATCTCACCTTTGATTACTTCATCACTCATGCTCGAACCGCCTATGGCTTGTCCCAACGCCATTAGCTTTCCGGTCACATCCTTGAGGTTCGAAGAACTGCCACCAAGGCGGGAAAGACATTCATCATTCAGTTTTGATGATTGTGACAAGCTGCTAAGGATGCTGGCAGCGTAGGCAAACTGGGGTTCTAGGTGTGGTAATTTCTCCGGCATCAGCACAGCACATAGCCAAAGGAATTCGTGTGGATAGGGAATGGGTAAGAGATTTCATTGAGAACATTTCGTCGGCCACTATCGGTGATATGGACATCCCGAAGCTAGTCAACGGGAAAATTCTGCACACGCCCAATCGGCTTTTCAAAATCAGAAAATGCGGCGAGTACGCATTCAAAAATTTGGCTGAGAAAACCCTCTATCTGGGCGTCGCCAATGAGTTCAACGACCCATACGACACGGCGTTCTGGATTGATTACCGGAAGCTCGCTGCTTGGAAAAAACTCGATGAACTGAGCTTCAGCGATGATCAGGTCGTCACTGCTCTGGCCTCCGATGACCCCATTGCAGCGGTAGTAGCACTGGCATCGGCTCAGGAGCCACCCCGCCTGAACGTGGATCAATGGCTCCATGAAGTAGAGGTTTTGGCGCCGAATCACCAGGCCGGGCAGCTCCCGACCCTCATTGATCAGCTCAAAACCAGCTACAAAATCTGCAGCCTAAGTGCGCGTGTGGATTCGGTGCTGATGTGGAGTCACTATGGCCACAACCACACCGGCTTTGCCATGGAGTACGACTTCACAAGGCTCCATCGGAATGAGCTTCCCACCCTCACGCTATGGCCGGTTGCCTATACAGACAAGCTGTTCGACGTCACCCCGATCCTCAGAGCCCACAACTTGGGCAAAGACTACAACGCTCTTTTTGGCATTGCTGCATCGTTGTGCAAGGCTGTCGACTGGCAGTACGAGCGTGAGTGGCGCTGGGTAGTTCCAGATGGCGATAGAGAGGTGAAAGGCTCCAACTTTCCCGCGCCCCTCAAGGCCGTTCATCTAGGGGCCAAAATCCCAGATGCTGATGCGCTCGAGATCTTGAAGATCTGCAGAGGCATCGATATACCAGTCTACAAAGTCACGCTTGCGCCAAACGAGTACCGGATGGTCTCGTTGCCTACCAGCTTGGACGATTGGTGTTCCAGGGGGGGACGGCAGCAGGGCAACATGCCTCGGTGGGAATTAATCCATGAGTAACCAGAAACTTCGCTTGGACGAGAAGTGGGAGCCACTGGTGGTACGAAACACCTGACTTGGCATTCTTTGGTGCTACCTGACGGAAGAGGGGATGCTACACGCCGAACGCTAATCTTGTAGACCTTGTTCCGGATGGAATGCTTTTCGTGGGCGAAGCTGTGAAACTCTGTGAGTGCCCTTATCGTCGACATGCCTCATCCGGTTGTTGGGAAATGGCTCAATGAGAATGTAGGTGAAACGCGTATCCGCCATTCATTACCTGAAAATGACGATTGCGGGCTAAGATCTAGCCTCCGATCTGATGACTGAGAACGCTCCGTCGATCATCAACTGAGGTAGCTGTATAGCGCTCTACGGCGGCTGGGGACAGCCGCGAGTGATATTTCGCGAAGGGAGTGTTGGACCTTGAACTGGGGGCATCTGTTTCAACGTCCCCAAAGCATGCCCTCCGATATGCCCCCAGGTATCTCATCCTCTGGAAGTGTGTAGATCTCCATGGTCTATGAAAAGCCAGAAATGATCAGCTAAACAGCCTGCCCGACGAAACCTAAAGACTCTCAGGATCGCCGAAGAACATCTGAATCCGCGACCTTAACCACCGCTCACCCGGGTCATTATCCTGCGACCCGCGCCAAGCCATGTGCAATTCAAAACTGCGCACCGGCAACGGCGGATCTTCGGCGCGTACACCGCCAGCCGCGGTCAACGCTTCAGCCGTGTAATCGGGCACGGTCGCGACAATATCGGTGCCACTGATCAGCGTACTGAGCCCGTTAAACTGCGGTACAGCCAGCACCACATGCCGTTTGCGGCCGAGTTTCTCGAGCTCTTCATCTATAAAGCCGCTCAGGTCGCCCGCGAACGAAACCAACGCGTGGGGGCGGGCGCAGAAATCATCCAGGCTCAATGGCCCCGGCACCGTGTCGGCTCGCAACAGTTTCGGCATGCTGCGGCGCAGCACTTTGCGCTTGGCGTTGGCCGGCAGGTCGGCGGTGTAGCTGACGCCGATGGAGATCTCGCCCGAAGCCAGCAGGCTGGGCATCAGGATGTAGTTGGCCCGACGCACCACCAGCACGATCCCCGGCGATTCAGCGCGCAGCCGTTTGAGCAGCATTGGCAGCAGCGCAAATTCAACATCGTCCGACAAGCCGATGCGGAACACCGTGGTGCTGGTCGCCGGGTCAAATTCCGCCGCACGACTGACAGCGGTGGAAATCGAATCCAGGGCCGGCGAGAGCAGGGCGAAGATTTCCACCGCCCGGGCGGAAGGCTCCATGCTGCGGCCGGTGCGCACGAAGAGCGGGTCATCGAACAGCCCGCGCAGGCGCGAGAGCGCCGCGCTGATGGCCGGTTGGCCGAGGAACAGTTTTTCCGCAGCGCGAGTCACGCTGCGTTCGTGCATCAGTGTTTCGAAAACGATCAACAGGTTCAGGTCGACACGACGCAGGTCATTACGATTCATCTGGAGTCCTGGCAGATTCAGCAAACTTGACGTGAGCGACCATATGAGAACAATGGCCGGCATGAATCTTACGGGCAAAGGCTGGTACTCTGCACAGGGTAATTCAGTTTTTTCTGAAAGGCTGCTTCGGTTTTTACGGCATTGGATGATGTCGCCGTCGCTGCGGAATCAATGACAGGCATGTCGACTATTAATAGCCACTGATGGTCTTGGGTAGAAAGCCCAGATAAAGTTCAGGGCATTAGAGGTTTCTTTGACGAGGTTTGCGATGTCCCGCACGATCCGTTTTCACAAGTTTGGTCCGGCCGAGGTGCTCAAATGCGAAGAGCATGCGGCAGCCCTGCCTGCGCCGGGCGAAGTGCAGGTGCGCGTCGAAGCGATTGGCATCAGCTGGTACGACATTCTCTGGCGCCAGAACCTGGCTTCATCCCATGCTCGTCTGCCTTCTGGCCTCGGTCATGAAATGGCCGGCGTGGTCACGATGGTCGGCGAAGGCGTCGATGACCTGGCTGTTGGTGACAAGGTCGCCAGCTTCCCGGCCGAGAGTCCCAACGATTACCCGGTCTACGGCGAACAGATCGTTCTGCCGCGCTCGGCACTGACTCTCTACCCGGACGTGCTCAGCCCGATCGAAGCCAGCGTGCACTACACGCCACTATTGATCGCTTATTTTGCCTACGCCGATCTGGCGCGAGTAAAACCCGGGCAATTTGCCCTGGTGACCGATGCCAGTCACTGTGCCGGACCGTCGTTCGTGCAACTGGGCAAAGCCCTCGGTGTGCGAGTGATCGCTGCGACTAAAACCGCGGATGAGCGTGAGTACCTGCTGTCCCTCGGCGCCGAGAAGGTCATCGTTACCGAGGAAGAAGATCTGCTCATGCGGATCAACAAAATTACCGACAATCGCGGTGTGGACGTAGTGTTCGATGGCCTTGGCGGGCCGCAGATGTCGCTGCTCGGCGATGTGCTGGCGCCTCGCGGCAGCCTGGTGCTCTATGGCCTGCAAGGGGGTAACCAGACGCCATTCCCCGCCTGCGCGGCGTTCCAGAAGAACATTCAGTTCTTCGTGCATTGCATCGGTAACTTCACCGGCAAGCCAGAACTGGGCATCATCCAGGACCAGGCCGCACTGCAACGTGCCCTGCGTGACATCAACCAGTTGACCGCGGACCGTGTGCTGCTGCCGCTCAAGACCCGGGTGTTCCCATTTTCCGAGTTTGTCGAAGCCCACCGCTATATGGACGAATGCCCATGCCGCGAACGGGTCGCCCTTCAGGTCGAGTCTGCCTGAGCCCTTCCTCTGCAAGAGTCCGTGTGAACACGGACTCTTCTGCTGGCAGTCGCTCCAAAATGAGACGTTCCATCGATCTGTCGGTGGTCTGGTTCAGCAACTGAACTGGTTTTTGCTCTCAATCTGTATCTTCTAATCATTATATAAGCCCTGATAATTGAATGATTATTTTCATCTCAAGGAAAGAGTCATGGCTGAGTATCTGGCTGAAACTCCTCAATGCGCGCCGGCAATATATGCTCAACAAATAATGCGGCGCCGCTCAGTTGTCTTACATTCATTGGCAACTTCTTTCTTTATTTCCTGTGCTAAGTGTCTGTGGGACGCTGTCGGAAATTTCCTAGGAAATCGCGCGGGAGCGCAAGAGGCCCATTCTGCCTGGCGTTGCGGCGATTTGTATCTCCTTGGGGTGCCCGTCAGATTCAATCATTTCAAATAATTACACAGTGCTTAAGTGCTAGCATTTGAACAACAACCCCGGCATTCCATTTCATGACAGATAACCTGTTGCGCACTCCATTTCGTTGTTTGCGTGGCACTGAACTTATGAGTTACAGGTAAATAATGATGACCGCTACCCATGATCAGGCAATGAACTATGTTTACCAGCAAATGTTGCAGCGTTTGCTGGGTTTTTTCTCTCGCGCCGAGCGCACGGCATTGCAATTGCTGATTCAGCGCCTGGTGGTGTCCGCAGGAGGTTTTGAGCGTATTGGCGATTACAAAGTGCTGGCAATCCAGTCCGGGTCTCGCGACAGCTGCTACACCCTGGCGCTACTGCGCGCCGCGCAGCTGAGTATCGCCGGCAGGGCTCCGGCGACGTTTCAATTGCGAGTGGCGACTTTGCGCTTGAACGGTACTGCTTCGACTGCCCTGGAAAATATTCATCGCAGCTGCTCTGCGTTGTTTCTCTACGACGATCCCCGGGTCGAAGTGTTGATGGTCGATAATCGTGAAGTCCTGCCGTTCAACCATCTGGCGCCGATTTCCGAAGCCGGTCGCGAGTCGAATCGGCTCAATCTGCTGATGGTCGGGCACCGCCGTGCCTGGGACGGGCCGCTTGATCTGTGGGATGACGGGTACCTGGCGACCGGTGAGTTTTACGGACAGATCGCCCGCTGGGACAAGGGGGTGGATGCATTGATCAGTAGCGATACGCCCCGTCGGCAGAAACAGTTTCTCGAGGGATTGAATCGTGCGGCGGCCAAAGCCGGGCTCAAGACACCGGACCCTCATGAAACGGGCTACGAGTGTCTGTTCGCGCGACTCGATGAACTGGGCAGCGATTGCTACCGCGAGTTTTATCCTGAATCGGCCCAGGCTGCGTGGCGTCCCTCCGATCGTTTTGAAACCTGTCGCCGCACGACCTTCATTGATATTCACGACATGCTGGTCAGTAATCTGGAAGATCGCTGGCCACTGCTCACCGATTTCCTCGGGTTCCAACCTGACGAGTTGTCGGCTCAGCTCAGTGATAACGACTACGTAAGTCTGTCGATATCCGCGCATCCTCGTGGCTTGCAAGCGTGCTTTGTACACGGTCGCACCTACGAGAGGGGCGTCGGCGAATACCTGCAGCGGGCGCTGGTGATGATGCGTCGTAAACAGGTTCCAGAGCGCTTTTGCGAACAGGCAATGGAGACCTTCGGCAACCCGATGACAATGACCGACCAGCGCGCATTGGCGGCGGCCGAAGCACAAAAGAACCTCGGTTTGAGCGAGGCTCAATTGGTGTGTCTGCTGTTCGCCCCTTTTGCCGATAACGGTGCGGCGCTTGAGCATTTTCTTCGTCAATGCCATCCCGGCATGCTCGTGGCGTTACCGGACTTGCACCGGGCGATGCAGGGCGGTCCGGCACCCGAGCAGGTTCTGCAGTGGATGGTCGATGTCAGCGGGTTGCCCGTGAGCCTGATCGGTACGCTTTACCGCATGGGGCCGCTGGTTCGGGATGAGGGCGGGGCGCTCGTCATGGAAAGCGGCGACGTGGGAGTGCAAGCTGAAACCACGGAACCCGATAGTGGAGCGACCGTGGCTGGCGAATGGTCGACGGGCCGGTGAAAGTGCCAGGTTTGACGGATTCAGCAAGGATGCGTCACGACGTTCGCAGCCTGTTCGGCCATTACCCATGAAAGGACCACGAGATACCGATTTTGCGTATCAGGCGGTGTACCGTTACCTGACTAACCTGATCAATGAGCCGGGCAGTGACGTGCAAGTGCGCCTGCCTTCATTGCGACAGCTGGCGCACCGCCTGAGCGTGTCGATCTCGACCATTCAGTACGCCTACTCGCTGTTGGAGAAGGAAGGGCGCGTCTACTCGGTGGCCAAGTCCGGCTACTACGCACTCCCCGTGTCCTCAATCGGCATACCCGGTAGCGGCAAGGACCTGCTCGAAACGGTTTATGTCAACGCCAGACGTCCCGGCATGCTGGTGCTGAGCGCCGATGAGCCGGCGTCATTACAACCCCTGGATAGCCCGTTGCTGCTGTTGGAGAGAGAACTGCTGCGCCAGTATCCGCGCCAGCCACAACCGTCCTCGCAACCCTGCGGCGAGCTGGAGCTGCGTACAGCTCTCGCGGCGCGCTACACCACTTCGCCGACACGTTGCTGGCATGCCGATGATGTCTATATCGGCGCCGACCTGCGAGGAGTCCTGGAAATATTGATCGCCATCCTTGACCTCAAAGACGCTGTGGTGGTGGTCGAATCGCCTTGCGACTGGGTCATTCTGCGCCTGCTCCAGGACGCGGACGTGCAGGTGATCGAGCTGCCGCTGCAAGCCAATGGCGGCCTGGATCTTGAGCAGTTGAAGGAGCTGCTTGAGACCAAGCGGGTGCGGCTGGTGATGCTTTCATCGGGGCTGAACATGCCCCGGGGCAGTGTGGCGCCTGACGGCCACAGGCAAACCACCGCACAACTTCTGGAACGACATGGCAGTTGGGTGCTGGAAAATGACTGTTACGGCGAGCTCGAATTCGAGCCTGGCGGCCTGCGGTTTCGCGATCTGCTGGACCCGGATCGGCTGATCGTGTTTTCCACATTCGAGAAGATCATCGGGTCGGAGGCGCCCTTCGGCTATCTGTTGTCACGACAACTGCGTGCCGAATTGCAACGGCACTTTTTGCTACGCGCTTTCCGTTTGTCGCTGATTCGTCAGAAGGCCATTGCGCGGCTGTACAGCAACGGACGCATTGATCAACACCTGCTGGTGTTGCGTCGATTACTCAAGGAACGCATGGTGCAGATGACTCAGTTGCTTGAAGAACGTCTGCCTGATGCGCTGCACTTCGTTGAACCCCAAGGCGGGGCGACGATCTGGATCCGCTCGTTGCGCCAGGTTGATGTGCGTCGAGTGTTCGAGCGTTTACTCAAGCAGCATGTAGTCATTGCGCCGGGAGAATTGTTCAGCTTGCAGGGCCTGCACCGGCAGCACTTGCGCCTGAGCCACACCTTCGGTGGGCACCACGACCTCGCCGACGCACTGGGACTTTTGGGGGATGCCTTGCGTCTGGAATCGCTCGACTGAGTCGAAGTGCAAATCCTCCCCTGAACCTGACAATCGATAACATCGCGCCAGGGGCAAACTGTCAGTAAACTGCGTTCTATTCCCGAACCACTCTCTCTCAGAGGTTTTGCATGACACTCAGTCCTTTTGCGGGCAAACCGGCACCGGCAGAACTGTTGGTCGACATCCCGCGACTGGTAACGGCCTATTACACCGGCCAGCCCGATGCAGCCATTTCTACCCAACGCGTCGCCTTCGGCACGTCCGGACACCGAGGTAGCTCGTTCGACCTGAGTTTCAACGAATGGCACGTTCTGGCCATCAGCCAGGCGATCTGCCTGTACCGCGAAGCCCAGGGCATCGACGGTCCGCTGTTCGTCGGGATCGACACCCACGCGCTGTCCACGCCGGCCGGTGCCAGTGCCCTGGAAGTCCTGGCGGCAAACGGTGTGACGGTGATGATCGCCGAAGGCGACGAATACACGCCGACCCCGGCCATTTCCCACGCGATTCTTTGCTACAACCGTGGGCGCACCTCGGGCCTGGCGGACGGTATCGTCATCACCCCGTCCCACAACCCGCCACAAAGCGGCGGCTACAAGTACAACCCTACCAACGGCGGCCCGGCCGATACCCACATCACCAAGTGGATCGAAGCCAAGGCCAACGAGTTGCTGGCGGCCAAACTCGCCGGTGTCAAACGCATCAGCTACGAGCAGGCGCTGAAGGCTAGCACCACCCATCGTCACGATTACCTCAACACCTATGTCGCCGACCTGATCAATGTGATCGACTTCGACGTCATCCGCGATGCGAAGCTGCGTCTGGGTGTCGATCCGCTGGGCGGAGCAGGGGTGCGCTACTGGTCGGCGATTGCCGAGCACTACCGCCTGGACCTGGAGGTGGTGAATAAAGAGGTTGATGCGACATTCCGTTTCATGACCGTCGACTGGGACGGGCAGATCCGCATGGACCCATCGTCCAGCCACGCCATGCAAGGCCTGATCGGCCTGAAAGAGCGTTTCGACGTGGCCTTTGCCTGTGACCCGGATCACGACCGCCATGGCATCGTGACCCCGTCCGGCGGTTTGCTGGCACCCAACAACTACCTCGCGGTGTCGATCGATTACCTGTTCCAGAACCGTCCGCTATGGCGCGCCGATGCGGCCGTGGGTAAAACCGTGGTCAGCAGTGGCTTGATCGATCGTGTTGCCAAGCGTCTGGGCCGTCGTCTGTACGAAGTGCCGGTCGGCTTCAAATGGTTTGCCGACGGCCTGTTCGACGGCTCCCTCGGTTTTGGCGGTGAAGAAAGTGCTGGCGCGTCGTTCCTGCGCAAGGACGGCAGTGTCTGGTGTACCGACAAAGACGGCTTGATTCCGGCATTGCTGGCCGCGGAAATGACCGCTCGCACGGGCCGTGACCCTAGCCAGGCCTATCGCGCATTGACCGATGAGCTGGGCGAACCTTTCTCGGTACGGGTCGATGCCAAGGCAAACCCTGAGCAGAAAGCGCTGCTGAGCAAATTGTCGCCGGATCAGGTCACCTCGACTCAACTGGCGGGTGAAGCGATCCAGAGCATCCTCAGTCATGCGCCGGGCAACGACCAGGCCATTGGCGGTCTGAAAGTCATGACCGAGAACGGTTGGTTCGCGGCGCGTCCGTCGGGCACTGAGGATATCTACAAGATCTATGCGGAAAGCTTTGTCAGCGACGACCACCTCAAACAGTTGGTAGCGGAAGCTCAGACACTTGTGGATGGCGCGATTTCTGCGAAGTGATTGAGGGCCCTGTGGCGAGGGAGCTTGCTCCCGCTGGGGCGCGAAGCGGCCCCAAATCGGTTGGCGAGGTGTAACAGGTACACCTCGCTGGTTGGATACAACTGCTTCGCAGCCGGACGGGAGCAAGCTCCCTCGCCACAAATGGAAAATGAAAAAAGGGGCGACCATTAACGGTCGCCCCTTTTTTGTCCCGCCTTTACCCCATCAAGCCACATCCACCAACACAATCTCACTGTCCTCAATCGCGGTCACGCGCAACACCTGCTCATCGGCAATCGCAACACCGTCTCGAGCTTGTGCACGTAAGCCATTGACTTCAATGACCCCAGTGGCTGGGACCAGATAGGCGCGACGGCCGCTATCCAGGTGATACTCCGCGGACTCACCGGCCTTCAGATTCGCCGCCACCAGACGCGCATCAGCGCGAATGTGCAGGCTTTGATCGTCGCCGGCCTTGCCGCTGGCCAGGGTCACGAAACCTTCGCGCTCGCCTTTAGGGAACGGTTTGGCACCCCACGACGGCGCCGAACCGACTTCGTTGGGGATGATCCAGATCTGAAAAATCCGGGTCTCGGTCGCTTCCAGGTTGTACTCACTGTGAGCGATCCCGGTGCCGGCGCTCATGACCTGCACGTCGCCCGCTTCGGTGCGGCCCTTGTTGCCAAGGTTGTCTTGGTGGGTAATCGCGCCTTCACGAACGTAGGTGATGATTTCCATGTCGCGGTGCGGGTGTTGCGGGAACCCGGTACCGGCGGCAATCACATCGTCGTTCCACACCCGCAGGTTGCCCCAGTTCATGCGTTTGGGGTCGTGGTATTCGGCGAACGAAAAGTGGTGATGGGCATCCAACCAGCCATGATGCGCGCCACCCAGCGAGTTGAAAGGTCTGAGTTCAAGCATGATCGTCTCCTGAAAAGGTTCGTCATGGGGCAGAACGCCTGAGCCACAAACGAGAACCGGTGGTTGATGGCAAGCATCATCTATCAGGCAATCATCGATAAAAAGCGTAAAAAATGCCTCAATACAATCGAATTAGCTGATATCAAATAACCTCGAAACATTCTCACCCAGCCTTCACTTCATCGTATAAGCCAATGACCTATAAGCATTTCACTAGAACTCAACGGCAAATGCAGACACCATAGCCCTCAACAGCCTCACACCCTGGAGTCCGTCAGCGTGCCGCAACACACCCCCGATCTTCCCCCCGAACTTCGTCCCTTGGCCGAGATGCCTTTGTTCAAGCGCCTGGCCGCCCGGTTCTTTGGCCACGGTCTTACCCGTCTGCGCGCGCAACACCGTGCGTCCTGGCTGCATGGCCAAGCCGACGGTTTTCGCAGCGGTCACAGCGCCGGCGTGGAGTACGGCTATAAGGAAGGCAAACTCGAGGGGCTGGAGGAAGGTCGGCAGGTTCTGTTGATTCGTGACTCGCGCTCAACCGAACATCGACCGCCCAATGTCGATGACAATCTGTTCGACGATTGGCGCCTGCCATTGAGTGCTGAGCTGAAGAAGCGCATGAAGGCCGACGTGGCGCGACTGCTGCCCGCGCATGCCCAACCGAGCGCCGCCCAATGGAAGATGATTTTCAGCGACACACCGTCGACCTCGGTGATCGCCGGGGCGGGCGCGGGCAAGTCGACCACCCTGGTGCTGCGAATTCTGCTGCTCAGCCACTACCTGGGGTTTGAGTTGAGCTCGATGACCGTGGTGACCTTCACTCGCGAATCGCGCAAGGACTTCATCAATAAGCTGATCGAGCTGTTTGCAGTGTGGGGCCGGGGAATCAACCTTAAAGAAGCGCGGGATCTGGTGCGCACTTTCCATTCGCGCATCCTGCCGATGGTCCGCAGCCTGCCGGGTTTCGAGCGGCTGCAAGCCTTCGAAAACCTCAGTCACCGCGCGCAAGGCGGCGACGAGGAGGTCGACAGCAACCCCTTCGACCTGCGCATCAACGACGCCCAGCGCCAGCAACTCAATGCCTGCTATCACAGCCTGCACACTCGCGATGAGCGTTTTCGCGAACTGATCAAGCCGTTGTCGCGTCACGCCTTGCAGCTCAAGGAGCTGGAGCGTGATCACCCGGACGTGCAGAAGCGCATGGCGGTGACCGAATTGGCCGCCAAGCGCGATGAAGAACTGTGCGACACAATCGAAGACCTATGGTTTCGCGCCGGTGCCTGGCCGATCAAGGGCATCGAACCGAATCGTCAGACCTTCGATATCAACGGTTCGACCTTTCATTGCCACGGCTACATTCCGACGCTCGACGCCTGGGTAGTGCTGGGTTTCGATCCCCGGGAAAATCCCCAGGTCAGCCGTCCGAATGCCAAACTCTCAGTGCGCGCAGAATGGGCGGTAAAGCGCACGTTGTTTCAAGCTTTCTGTCGTAAGCCTTTGATATGGTTAGACAGTTATGAGTCTTCACGGCGTGTTTTGGCATCGCTTGCCGGGGACGCCAGCGCCGGGCCGGGCTTCGATTACAAGGTCAAGGGCGAGCTCGGTTCCGCGCCGTTGCTGGACTGTTTTGTCGCGGCGGCCGGGTTTATTGAAAACCTCGGCCTGGATGTGCCGAATGCCGTGGGCCAGATGAGCTTCGCCAAGGATGACCCGGACCGGTTTTTCTTTGAGGCCTTGAGCCTGTTCTGGCGAGCGCTGGAAGATCATCTGCTGGATCAATCGCCACCGGTAATGACTTACAACCGGATGTTCGCCTTGTTCAGTGAGCATTCGCCGGAGAATCTCAAGCTGCTGAGCGATGAGCTGCTCAGGCCAATGTCGCACTTGATGATTGACGAGTTTCAGGACGTGTCGCCGCAGATCGTTTCCTGGATTCGCGCCAGCCTGGCCGAGATCCGCAGTCGCGGACCGACCATGCATGTGGGGCGCGGGGCGCAACGTTCGTCATTGCTTTGTGTCGGCGATGACTGGCAATCCATCTATGGCTGGCGCGGCAGCTCGCCGACGTACTTCATGGAGTTCAACAAGGAGTTCCCGTCGCCGAGCACGACCAAAGTGATGCTCAGTGACAATTACCGCAGCCATCAGCACATCATCGACGCGGCGGAGCATATTGTCCGCGCGGCGCCGGCGATCGCTGGCAAGAAGGCCAAGGCCAGTGGCGAGCCCAAGGCGCTGCTGCCGGTGAATGTGCTCGATCGGGATGACCAGGGTATGGCCCAGCGCTTGATCGAGCACTACAGAAAGGGCGATTCAATCTTGATGCTTTATCGAAAAAGCAGTGATAAGTCATTGATAGAAGAGCATATTCAATCTGTAGTTAATCTGGATTCAAGCTTGCCGTATGAGGCTCGACGGCTCAAACAACTGACTTACCACAGCGCCAAGGGCCTGCAGGCTGATGCGGTATTTCTGCTGGGCGATTGCCAGCACTTGACCAGTTCTCCTTACAAGAACCAGGTCTATCGCATGGCCGGGCTTGGCAAGGCTGGCGACAGCGAAGCTTACGACAGCGCACAGAAAGACGAGATTCTGCGACTGGCTTATGTGGGCATCACCCGGGCAGTCAGCCATTGCTACTGGTATGTCGATGGCCAGGATACCCAAGCGGCGAACATGCCCAAGGCCTCCGACCGGATCGGCAAAGGCAAGGCGTTCTTCGTGGATCATCGCCAAGGAAAAGTCTCTGCCTGACGCCTGAAGCCGTTCACTGAGAGTCTTGAGTCAGAAAAACCTGTGGCGAGCGAGCTTGCTCGCGTTGGGTCGCGTAGCGGCCCCAAAAAATCTGACAAACATTGCTGATTGTTTGTGAGCGCTGCGCACTCAAGCGTGAGCAAGCTCGCTCGCCACAGAGACAGTACCGAATGGCTGCGAAAAGTTGCGGGAGGCGCGATCCCGGCCTATGGTCCAAGGCGAGGCTTTGCTTGCGACTGGCGCGCAATGATTCGCCGCAGGTCGCTGTCCATCCAGTGCGGATACATGCAGCGAGGTGACGACATGCCGAACGACTCCCGTCCCGCCGTGCTCGAACTGATCGGCAATACGCCGCTGGTGCGCGTCAGCCGCTTCGATACCGGCCCATGTACGCTGTTTCTCAAGCTCGAATCGCAGAACCCCGGTGGCTCGATCAAGGACCGCATCGGCCTGGCAATGATCGACGCCGCCGAGCGCGATGGGCGCCTGCGCCCCGGTGGCACCATCGTCGAGGCCACCGCCGGCAACACCGGTCTGGGCCTGGCCCTGGTCGGTCGGGCCAAGGGTTATCGGGTGGTGTTGGTGGTGCCGGACAAGATGTCCACCGAGAAGGTCCTGCACCTCAAGGCAATGGGTGCCGAGGTGCATATCACTCGCTCCGATGTCGGCAAGGGTCATCCCGAGTATTACCAGGACGTCGCTGCGCGGCTGGCGCAGGAAATTCCCGACGCCTTCTTCGCCGATCAATTCAACAACCCGGCCAACCCGCTGGCCCACGAGTGCAGTACCGCTCCGGAGATCTGGGCGCAGACTCAGCATGATGTGGATGCCATCGTAGTCGGCGTCGGTTCGGCCGGCACGTTGACCGGGCTGACCCGTTTCTTTCAGCGCGTACAACCGAACCTGGAAATGGTGCTGGCCGATCCGGTCGGTTCGGTGATGGCCGAATACAGCCGCAGCGGCACCCTCGGTACGCCCGGTTCCTGGGCGGTGGAGGGCATTGGCGAAGACTTCATTCCGTCGATTGCCGACCTGTCCAGCGTGCGTAAGGCCTATTCGATCAGCGACGAGGAAAGCTTCGATCATGCCCGCCAACTGCTGCGCGCCGAAGGCATTCTCGGCGGCTCTTCGACCGGCACATTGCTGGCGGCGGCATTGCGTTACTGCCGCGAACAAACCGAGCCGAAGCGGGTGGTCAGTTTCGTCTGCGACACCGGCACCCGTTACCTGTCGAAGGTCTACAACGACCAGTGGATGAACGATCAGGGGCTGCTTGCGCGCAAGCGTTACGGTGATTTGCGAGACCTGATCGCGCGGCGCTTCGAGGATGGCCGGGTGGTCAGCGTGGGGCCGGACGACACGCTGCTCACCGCGTTCCAACGCATGCGCCTGGCGGATGTGTCGCAACTGCCGGTGCTGGTGGACGGGCAACGACTGGTCGGCGTGATCGACGAGTCCGATATCTTGCTTGGTGTGCATGAAGACGCTTCACACTTCCGTATGCCGGTGAGCAGTGCGATGACCGACAAGCTGGAAGTCCTGCCACCCGGCGCCAGTCTGGGCGAGCTGGAGGCGAAGCTCGACCGTGGGTTGGTGGCGATGATCGCCGACACCTCGGGTTTCCATGGGCTGATTACTCGTGTCGACATGCTCAATTACCTGCGGAGATCCCTTACATGAGTCAGCACGATGAAACCGCCAAGCCACGTGCCTTCGCCACCCGTGTGATCCATGCCGGACAGACGCCGGACCCGACCACCGGGGCGCTGATGCCGCCGATTTATGCAAACTCCACCTATCTGCAACAGAGCCCGGGTGTGCATAAGGGCTTCGATTACGGGCGCTCGCATAACCCGACGCGCTTTGCGCTGGAGCGTTGTGTGGCGGACCTCGAGGGCGGTACTCGGGCCTTCGCCTTCGCTTCCGGGCTGGCGGCGATCGCCAACGTGCTCGAATTGCTCGATGCTGGCGCCCACATCGTCTCCGGCAATGACTTGTATGGCGGTACATTCCGACTGTTCGACAAAGTGCGCCAGCGCAGTGCCGGGCATCGCTTCAGTTTTGTTGATCTGACCGAGCTGACGGCCTTCGAAGCGGCGCTTCAGGACGACACGCGGATGGTTTGGGTCGAGACGCCGAGCAATCCTTTGCTGAGCCTCACTGACCTCGCCGCCGTCGCGCGTATCTGCCGCGAGCGAGGCATCATTTGTGTGGCCGACAATACCTTCGCCAGCCCTTGGATTCAGCGTCCGCTGGAGTTGGGCTTCGATATCGTGCTGCACTCGACGACCAAGTACCTGAACGGTCACTCCGATGTGATCGGCGGCATTGCGGTGGTCGGGCAGAATGCTGAACTGGCCGAGCGCCTGGGTTTCCTGCAGAACGCGGTGGGGGCGATCGCCGGGCCATTCGACGCTTTTCTCACGTTGCGCGGGGTGAAGACATTGGCGCTGCGCATGGAGCGCCATTGCAGCAACGCGCTGGAGCTGGCGCAATGGCTGGAGCGTCAGCCGCAGGTGGCGCGCGTCTATTATCCAGGCCTGCCATCGCATCCACAGTACGAACTGGCGCGGCGACAGATGCGTGGATTCGGCGGGATGATTTCCCTCGACCTGAACTGCGACCTGGCCGGCGCCAGGCGTTTCCTCGAGAGTGTGCGGATCTTCGCCCTGGCCGAGAGCCTGGGCGGAGTGGAAAGCCTGATCGAGCACCCGGCGATCATGACCCATGCCAGCATCCCGGCAGAAACCCGTGCGCAACTCGGTATTGGCGATGCGCTGGTGCGTTTGTCAGTGGGTGTCGAGGATGTCGAAGACCTGCGCGCCGATCTGGCACAGGCCCTGATGCAGATTAGTTAAACGCAATCAATGTGGGAGCGGGCTTGTGTGGCGAGGGGGCTTGCCCCCGTTGGGCCGCGCAGCTGCCCCCCCAAAAAACACCCACCGCGATCCTCCAGCTAAAAACGCATCAACCGGTTTTGCGACTGCTTCGCAGCCGAACGGGGGCAAGCCCCCTCGCCAAAGGCAAGCCCTATAGCCACAGGCCGCTCTCACAGGGCCGACCATCAGGCATAGCTTCTGAGGGCCTCCGGTGGAATGAACGCCTCCAGCTCAGCTTCCACAGCTTCGATGATTCGTTCTACATCCGCCGCATTCATGACCGTTGCGCAAGGAATGCCGGCAATGGCGATCATGGTTTCGCCACTGGCGCGGTCGAACAGCCGGGCAACCATACTGCCCGGTGCATCCATGGTCGCCTCGAAACCCATGGGATGAAAATGCCAGCGCATCAGCTGGCAGGCATTGGGAAAAGTGACTTTGCTGAAAGACCTTTCATTCATGTGTTGCCCACCTTCATCATCGAGCGCTTCCTTTAGCTCATGTTAGGAGGGAAGAACCTTCAATGGCTCAACCGGTGACTGTCTTTAAAAGTAGCATCCAGATGTGAAAATCATGTGGATTTTTTCAGTCCGTTTAGCGATTGGTTCATTTTTTTTTGACGCAGATCACGAGATACCGATTTTGTGGCGAAAGGCCAATATTGCCGGGGCATTCCACGGGGCCACAGACCAGCGGCATCGCCTTGTCCGGCGGTTATGGCGGGGAGGGCGTCGGTGCCAGCAACCTCGGCGGGCGAACCCTGGCCGACCTGATTCTTCAGCGCGATACCGAGTTGGTCCGCCAGCCGTGGGTCATTCCTCAGGGCGGTCTCGACATGCTCAAGGCCTGGGAGCCGGAGCCCTGCCGCTGGCTGGGCTACAACGCAATCATCCGGCCTGCCAGCTCTCCAATAATAAAGAAACAGCACCAGCGACCTCGCCAACGGTGACATCTGCGTGGCTGTCTACAACTAACTGATCGTTTAATTTATTTGATGGCAATGCGCTGGCACTTATATTAATAAGTCCAGAAAAATGCGAACTCATCTACAGAAAAACAACTTACCCCTATTTAATATTTAGATAGAAGATTGTCAGACAATCCGGCTAAAACCTTCAACTAAAAACTATATTTCGACAGCGCACGTACTGTTTGCTGGAGTTCGCCGGAACAGATCAATTTGACGTCAAAAAAAATGTAGACGTTTGATTTCGAATTGTGTCAGTTTTTATACGCCTTCATTGGGCGAGTGATAGGACGATCTCGCCAGAGATTGTCGTATCGGACAAAAACTGTTCCATTGCTAAACAAGGAAGTGTGTTTATGTCGAAAGTAAAAGACAACGCTATTGATCTTGCCGAACAGGCCTTTGCGCCATTGCAAGCGCTGGCTGCACCCAGTTCCGCCTACAACCAGATCGATAGTTTCAGCCATCAGTATGATCGGGGTGGCAATCTCACGGTCAATGGCAAACCCTCCTTCTCCGTCGACGAGGCTGCTACCCAGCTGCTGCGTGACGGCGCTGCCTACCAGGACAAGGACGGCAGCGGCAAAATCGAACTCACCTACACGTTCCTGACCTCGGCTTCGTCGAGCACCATGAACAAGCACGGCATCACCGGGTTCAGTCAGTTCAGCGCGCAACAGAAAGCACAGGCTGCACTCGCCATGCAATCCTGGGCCGATGTGGCCAATGTCACTTTTACCGAGAAGTCCTCAGGTGGTGACGGTCACATGACCTTCGGTAACTACAGCGGCGGTCAGGACGGCGCGGCGGCATTCGCCTACCTGCCTGGCACGGGTGCAGGTTATGACGGTACTTCCTGGTACCTGACCAACAGCAGCTACACGCCGAACAAGACGCCGGACCTGAACAACTACGGCCGTCAGACCCTGACCCACGAAATCGGTCACACCCTGGGCCTCGCTCACCCTGGTGATTACAACGCTGGTGAAGGCGCACCCACTTACAATGACGCGACTTACGGGGAAGACACCCGCGGCTACAGCGTCATGAGCTACTGGAGCGAAAGCAATACCGACCAGAATTTCAGCAAGAGTGGTGTGGAAGCCTATGCGTCCGGCCCGCTGATGGACGATATCGCCGCCATCCAGAAACTCTACGGTGCCAACACCACCACCCGTACCGGTGATACCACCTACGGCTTCAACTCCAACGCCGGTCGCGACTTCCTGAGCGCGTCTTCGTCGTCGGACAAAGTCGTGTTCTCGGTCTGGGATGCGGGCGGCAAGGACACCCTGGACTTCTCCGGGTTCACCCAAAACCAGAAGATCAGCCTCAATGAAGCCTCATTCTCCGACGTTGGCGGCATGGTGGGTAACGTGTCCATCGCCAAGGGCGTCACCGTCGAAAACGCGATTGGCGGTTCGGGTAGCGACCTGCTGATCGGTAACGGCGTGGCCAACGAATTGAAGGGCGGTGCCGGCAACGACATCCTCTTCGGCGCGGGCGGTGCGGACAAACTCTGGGGCGGTTCGGGTTCGGACACCTTTGTGTTTGCGGCCAGCAGCGACTCCAAGCCAGGTGCCGTCGACCAGATCCTCGATTTTGTCAGTGGCCTGGACAAGATCGACCTGACCGGCATCACCAACGGCGCAGGCCTGCACTTCGTGAATTCGTTCACCGGCGCGGCAGGTGATGCGGTATTGACCACTTCAGGCGGCAACAGCCTGTTGTCGGTGGACTTCTCCGGGCACGGCGTGGCTGACTTCCTGGTCAGCACCGTTGGCCAGGCGGCGTTCTCGGACATCGTGGCCTGATTCAGGGCAAAAAGGAGGGCGGCGCTTGAGGCGTCGTTCTCTGTCCCTTGTAGGCAGGTGCCATAAGTAAGGCTACAACATGAGTAAAACGCCCTATGATCCAGAACGCTTTTACCTACAAAGCAACCGCGTGGCTGTTGGCGACGCTGATGATGTTTCTTGGAGATGTAGCCATGGCACGCAGTCTTAAATTAGCCGATCCGTCGGAACTCGCCGGGAAATGGCAGGCCACCTTGAACACCGCGCAAGATTCGCCAGAGTCCCAGGCGCTGCAGGACAAACCGTCGAATGTTTGCTCGATCGAGCTCAAAGTGAACGAGACCCTGGGTGAGGGGGCTGACTGCCTCGGCGCCTGGCTGAACGAATCGGCGATTGGCTGGTTCCCGGAACCGGACGGTATTGCGGTGACCGGAAAAGAAGGCTCAAGAATTGTGTTTTTCAGCCGACAGCATGAGGGGTTTTATAAAAGCACCTTGAAGTCAGGTCTGATCATTACGCTCGAGCGCGCAGCGCTTAAGTGAGAAATGCCGGACCGGCACCAGGCGCTGAATATAAAGCTCGTTATTGCCGTTATAAGCAGCCGTTCAATAACCGGAGCTCTTTGAAGAACACAAAGAGTTGTTATTAATGTGTAAGCAATATCGGCGAAAGAACGTCTCGACCCATGTGCGGACAGTTAATTGGAACCTCGCCAAGTAAGGCGAGGATTAATACCTCAGGAAAAACCAATGAAGATGGCGAAGAGCCCGGCCACTGCACCGTTATTCAAGGCGCTGGGCGACTATAAAAGCATCCTGATCAGCGTCGGGTGTTTTACCGCACTGATTAATGTGCTGATGTTGGTCCCGTCGATTTATATGCTCCAGGTCTATGACCGGGTACTGTCTTCGCAAAATGAAACCACACTGGCGATGTTGTCGTTGATGGTGGTCGGATTCTTTGCCTTCATCGGTCTGCTGGAGATCGTGCGCAGCTTTATCGTCATTCGTATCGGCAGCCAACTGGAGCGCCGTTTTAACCTGCGGGTGTATCAAGCCGCTTTCGAACGCAACCTGTTCAAAGGCGAGGGCAACGCCGGGCAATCCTTGGGCGACCTGACCCATATTCGCCAATTCGTCACCGGCCCGGCGCTGTTTGCCTTCTTCGATGCACCGTGGTTTCCGGTCTATCTGTTTGTGATCTTTCTGTTCAACGTCTGGCTCGGTGTATTGGCCACCGCAGGTGCGGTGCTGCTGATCGGTCTGGCCTGCCTCAACGAGGCGATGACCAAAAAGCCTTTGGGCGAAGCCGCGGGGTTTTCCCAGAAATCCAGCCAACTGGCCACCAGTCACCTGCATAACGCCGAAACCATTCAGGCCATGGGCATGCTCGGTGTCTTGCGCAAGCGCTGGTTTGGGGTTCACTCGCGTTTTCTCGGCTTGCAGAATCAGGCCAGCGACACCGGCGCGGTCATCAGTTCCCTGAGCAAAACCCTGCGCCTGTGCCTGCAATCCCTGGTGCTGGGGTTGGGCGCCTTGCTGGTGATCAAGGGTGACATGACCGCCGGGATGATGATCGCCGGTTCCATCCTGATGGGCCGGGTACTGAGCCCCATCGATCAGTTGATCGCCGTGTGGAAACAGTGGAGCGGCGCCAAACTCGCTTACCGCCGTCTCGATGCCTTGCTGCAAGCCTTTCCACCGAGTGACGAGGCCATGGCGCTGCCGGCGCCGAAAGGCCAGATCACGTTCGAACAAGTCAGCGCCGGCCCGCCAGGGCAACGGGCAGCGACCTTGCACATGGTCAATTTCAACCTGGGCGCCGGGGAAGTGTTGGGCGTGCTCGGGGCTTCCGGCTCCGGTAAATCGACCCTGGCCCGGGTGCTGGTCGGCGTCTGGCCGACGTTGGGCGGCACGGTACGCCTCGACGGCGCGGACATTCATCGCTGGAACCGCGATGACCTTGGCCCCTACATCGGTTACCTGCCCCAGGACATCGAATTGTTCAGCGGCAGCATCGCCGAAAACATCGCCCGATTCCGTGAGGCGGACCCGCAAAAAGTCGTCGAAGCCGCGCAACAGGCCGGCGTTCATGAACTGATCCTGCGCATGCCGCAGGGCTACGACACGGTGCTTGGCGAGGACGGCAGCGGTTTGTCCGGCGGCCAGAAGCAACGTGTGGCCCTGGCTCGTGCGCTGTACGGCAACCCGAGCCTGGTGGTGCTGGATGAACCGAACTCCAACCTCGACACCGTCGGCGAAGCGGCACTGGCCGGCGCCATCGCGCACATGAAGGCCCGAGGCACCAGCGTGATTCTGGTCACCCATCGCTCTTCGGCCCTGGCCCAGGCCGACAAGTTGCTGGTGCTCAACGAAGGTCGCTTGCAGGCCTTCGGCCCAAGCCAGGAAGTGCTCAAGGCGCTTGCCGGTAACCAGTCAGGAGCCCAGGAGCAACAACGTGAAAAACCTGCGCAAGCACCGGGCGGGCTCAGCATGAGCCGGCAGTATCAGCCCACGACAAGGAATTCGGGTGTATGAGCAGCGCACGCATGAACGACGACAGCGAAGCGACCATGGAACACGATTATATCGCTGCACGCCCTGAGCGCGACGCGCGTTTCTTCGCCCGCATGGGCTGGATTCTGGCGATTGTCGGCGCCGGCAGTTTCTTCACCTGGGCGAGCCTTGCGCCGCTCGATCAAGGGATTCCGGTGCAGGGGACCGTGGTGGTCTCGGGCAAGCGCAAAGCCGTGCAATCGATGAGCAGCGGTGTGGTCAGCCAGATTCTGGTGCGCGAAGGCCAAGTGGTGAAGCAGGGTCAGCCGCTGTTCCGCCTCGACCAGACCCAGGTCGCGGCAGACGTTCAATCGCTGCAAGCGCAATACCGCATGGCGTGGGCCAGCCTGGCACGGTGGCAGAGTGAACGGGACAACCTCAAACAGGTGAATTTCCCCGTCGAACTGAGCAACGATCCTGACCCGCGTCTGGCCTTGGTACTCGAAGGCCAACGGCAATTGTTCAGCAGCCGTCGCGAAGCCTTTTCCCGTGAGCAAGCCGCCCTGCGCGCCAACATCGAAGGCGCGAGCGCGCAACTGGCCGGCATGCGCCGCGCGCGCACCGACCTGACGGCCCAGGCCAGTTCACTGCAACAACAATTGAGCAATCTGCAGCCCTTGGCGGATAACGGTTACATCCCGCGCAACCGCTTGATGGATTACCAGCGTCAGTTGTCGCAAGTGCAGCAACAGCTGGCAGAAAACACCGGCGAAAGTGGCCGCGTGGAGCAGGGCATCCTTGAATCCCGCCTGAAACTGCAACAGCACAGCGAGGAATACCAGAAGGAAGTCCGCAGCCAGCTGGCCGACGCGCAGCTCAAAAGCGTGACCCTGGAAGAGCAACTGACTTCCGCCGGCTTCGACCTGCAACACAGCGAAATCATCGCCACTGCCGACGGCATCGCCGTTAACCTTGGGGTTCACACCGAAGGCGCGGTGGTACGTCAGGGCGAGACACTGCTGGAGATCGTCCCGCAAGGCACCCGCCTGGAAGTGGAAGGGCACCTGCCGATCAACCTGATTGACAAGGTCGGCACGCACTTGCCGGTGGACATTCTGTTCACCGCGTTCAACCAGAGCCGCACCCCGCGGGTCCCCGGCGAAGTCAGCCTGATCTCCGCCGACCAAATGGTCGACGAAAAAACCGGTGTGCCGTACTACGTGCTGCGCAGCAGCGTCAGCGATCAGGCCATGGAAAAACTCAACGGTCTGGTGATCAAGCCCGGCATGCCGGCAGAAATGTTCGTGCGCACCGGTGAACGTTCACTCCTCAACTATTTGTTCAAACCGCTGCTCGACCGGGCAGGCTCCGCGTTGACCGAGGAATAAGGATGTTCGGCTGTATGAATAAGCTTTCCCTGCTCGCAGCGACCCTGGCGTTGCTGACATGCAACAGCGCGATGGCCATGGGGCCGTTCGACATTTATGAGCAAGCGTTACGCAATGATCCAGTGTTCCTCGGCGCCATCAAGGAGCGCGATGCAGGCCTTGAAAACCGTGCCATCGGCCGCGCCGGGCTGCTGCCGAGACTGGGTTACAACTACAACAAGGGGCGTAACACCTCCAAGGTCACTCAAATTAATGAGGGGAGACCAGACTTCACCGAGGACCGCAACTACAGCAGTTACGGCTCGACCTTGACCCTGCAACAGCCGCTGCTGGACTACGAGGCCTACGCGGCGTACCGCAAAGGCGTGGCGCAATCGCTGTTCGCTGACGAAAATTTTCGTGGCAAGAGCCAGGAACTGCTGGTTCGCGTGCTGGAAAATTACACCAAGGCGCTGTTCGCTCAGGACCAGATCGACATCGCGCGGGCCAAGAAAAAAGCCTTCGAACAGCAGTTTCAGCAGAACGAGCAGATGTTCCGCCAAGGGGAGGGTACGCGCACCGATATCCTCGAAGCCGAGTCACGTTACGAGCTGGCGACCGCCGAGGAAATCGAGGCGCGCGATGAACAGGATGCGTCCTTGCGGGAGCTGGGCGCACTGATTGGCGTGCCAGCCATCGACATCGGCGACCTGACGCCGCTGGATCAGAACTTCCAGACGTTCACCCTGCAACCGGCCAATTACGACACCTGGCACGAGATGGCGGTGGCCAACAACCCGAACCTGGCCTCCCAGCGCCAGGCGGTGGAAGTGGCGCGTTACGAGGTCGAACGCAATCGCGCTGGCCACCTGCCAAAAGTCAGCGCTTACGCCTCGGTGCGCCAGAACGAATCGGAAAGCGGCAACACCTATAACCAGCGCTACGACACCAACACCATCGGTATCGAAGTCAATGTGCCGCTGTATGCCGGTGGCGGGGTCTCGGCCTCGACCCGCCAGGCCAGCCGCACCATGGAACAGGCCGAGTACGAGCTGGACGGCAAGACCCGGGAAACCTTGATTCAGCTGCGCCGCCAGTTCAGCGCCTGCTTGTCGGGGATCAACAAGTTACGGGCTTATCAGAAAGCGTTGACGTCGGCGGAAGCGCTGGTGGTCTCGACCAAACAAAGCATTTTGGGCGGTGAGCGGGTCAACCTCGATGCGCTGAACGCAGAACAACAACTGTTCACCACCCGCCGGGATCTGGCCCAGGCGCGTTACGACTATTTGATGGCCTGGACCAAGTTGCACTACTACGCGGGAACCTTGAACGAGCAAGACCTGGCCAAGGTGGATGAGGCCTTCGGCCAGGGCCCGAACATGGAAAATCGCACATCCCCGTAGGAGCTGCCGAAGGCTGCGATCTTTTGATCTTCCGGCGTCTTGCTGACGCTAAAAGATCGCAGCCTGCGGCAGCTCCTACAAAAAACAAAAAAAGCGAGAGTCATGAACATGGACGTACAGATCAAGCCGATGTCGGTCGGCACGCTATTGCTCTTGATTTCATCAGTACCAGGCCCAGCCCAGGCGCTTTACCTGGAAACCGGCAAACCCGGCGATCCCGCCAGTTGGCGCTCGGCAGAGTTCCAGCGCGATTGGGGGCTGGCGCGCATGCAGGCCGATCAAGCCTATGCCGCCGGCATCACCGGCAAGGGCGTGAAAATTGGCGCGCTGGATTCCGGTTTCGATTCCAGCCATCCCGAATTTGCCGCCGACCGTTATCACTCAGTGACCGCCAGTGGCAGCTATGTCGATGGCTCGGCGTTCAATGTCGACGGCACGCTCAACACCAACAACGACTCCCACGGCACCCACGTCACCGGCACCATGGGCGCTTCCCGGGATGGCAGCGGCATGCACGGCGTGGCGTACAACGCGCAAATCTACGTTGGCAACACAAACAAGAACGACAGCTTCCTGTTCGGCCCCAATCCGGACCCGCGCTATTTCAAAGCGGTCTATAACGCCCTGGCAGATGTCGGTGTACGCGCGATCAACAACAGCTGGGGCAGCCAGCCGCCGGATGTCAGCTACCGAACCCTCGACGACCTGCACGCCGCCTACGCCCAGCACTGGAACAAAGGCACCTGGCTCGATGCCGCCGCCGACGTTTCGCGCCGCGGCGTGATCAACGTGTTCAGTGCCGGCAACAGCGGTTACCCGAATGCCAGCGTGCGTTCAGCCTTGCCGTATTTCCAGCCGGACCTGGAAGGCCACTGGCTGGCGGTGTCGGGGCTGGATCAAAGCAATCAGCAGAAATACAACCAGTGCGGGATCGCCAAGTACTGGTGCATCACCACACCGGGCGCGAAGATCGACAGCACCATTCCCGGCGGCGGTTACGCGATCAAGTCCGGCACCTCCATGGCTGCGCCGCATGCCACCGGAGCACTGGCGCTGGTGATGGAACGCTATCCGTACATGAACAATCAGCAGGCGCTTGAGGTGCTGCTGACCACCGCGACCCAGCTCGACGGTTCGGTCACCGACGCACCGAGCACGCGCATCGGTTGGGGGGTGGCCAACCTTGAACGGGCGATGCGCGGGCCGGGGCAATTGCTCGGGGCGTTCGACGCCAATCTGGGGGCAGGGCAAAGCGATGTCTGGAGCAACGGCATTTCCGACAAGGCGCTGATTCAGCGTCAGGCCGAAGACGCCGCCGAACGCAGCGCCTGGCAACAGACGTTGAAGGACAAGGGCTGGGAGAACGGTGTCCCGGCTGGCGCCAGTCAGCAGGATCAGACCGATTACGCAGTGGGCACAGCTCGCGATTCCGCCGCCGCCAACCGAGTCTACGAAGGCAGCCTGATCAAGTCCGGTGCCGGGCGGTTGATGCTCACTGGCGACAACACTTATCGCGGCCCGACTACGGTCAACGGCGGGTTGCTGGCGGTGAACGGCTCGCTGACGTCGGCGGTCACCGTCAATGACAGTGGCACCCTCGGCGGTAACGGACGAATCGCTGCCTTGACCGCCAATCCCGGCGGCACCGTGGCGCCCGGTAATTCCATCGGTACGTTGCAAGTCAGCGGCGATGTGACGTTTGCGCCGGGTTCGACCTATGCCGTCGAACTGTCACCCACCAGCAGCGACCAGATTATTGCGGGCGGTACGGCCACGATCAGCGGCGCCACCGTGAGCCTGTCGCTGGAAAACAGCCCGACCTTGCTCAGCACCCAACAAGTGCAAAGCCTGCTGGGCAATCAGTACAACATCCTGCAAGCGGCGGGCGGTATTCAAGGCCAGTTCGGCGCGGTGCTGCCTAACTACCTGTTCATCGGCGGCAGCCTTGATTACGCCGCCACCGGCATTCAGCTGAGCGTTGAACGCAACGCCACAACCTTCGCCAGCGTCGGGCAAACCCCAAATCAGCGTTCTGTCGCCGCCGCAGTGGAAGGGCTTGGCGCGGGTAACGCCGTCTACGAAAGCCTGCTGCTGTCGCCCACCGCAAGTTCGGCGCAACAGGCGTTCCAGCAGTTGTCGGGAGAAATTTACCCGGCGCTGGGCTCGGTACTGATCAACGACAGCCGTTATCTGCGGGATGCGGTCGGTGAGCGTCTCAACGACGCCAACAGTTCCCGAAGCAACGGCTGGATCAAAGCGTTGGGCGCTTGGGGCAAGACCGATGACAGCCACGACACCGCCGGCTACACCACCTCGATTGGCGGTTTGCTGGCGGGTGTCGATGGTGCGGTGGATGACCAAACCCGTGTGGGCCTGGTCGCCGGTTATAGCGACAGCTCGGTCAGCATGGGCTCCGGAACTCATTCATCAGCGCAGGTCGACAGTTATCACCTGGGCGCCTATGCCGGCCACGAAATGGGCGCCTGGCGTCTGAGTGCCGGCGGCGCCTACAGCTGGCATCGGGCCGACGTCAAACGTGACCTGCAATACGGCGACGTCAGCGCCAAACAGAAAGCCAAAGTCGATGCCGGGACCACCCAGGTGTTTGGCGAAGCGGCCTATCGCTTGAACCTGCAAACACTGGCTTTGGAGCCGTTCGCCAACCTGGCTTACGTACACCTCGACACTGAGGGCTTCACCGAAAAAGGTGACGCCGCAGCGCTCAAAAGCAGCGGCGACCGGCGTGACGCGGTACTCAGCACCTTGGGCATGCGAGCTCTGAAAACCCTGAGGCTGTCCGGTCAGCAACAGCTGGACCTGAGCGGCAGCCTTGGCTGGCAGCACAACCTGAGCAACACCGATTCCGAGGAACACCTGGCGTTTGCCAGCGGTGGCACTCCGTTCGTGGTGGAAAGCTCGCCACTGGTTCGCGATGCGGCGCTGGTGGGCGCCCATGCCAGCCTGGCCTTGAGCCGAGATGTTCGGCTGAACCTCGATTACACCGGCCAACTGGCCAGCCGCGAGAAAAGCCACGGCGTCGGGCTGAGTCTCAATTGGCAGTTTTAACGGCGGCGAAGGGATTGCCCTCATGCCTAGTCAAGGTGCGCAAACCTGTGGGAGCGAGCCTGCTCGCGATGACGGCGGAACATTCAGCATCAATATTGACTGACCCGACGCTATCGCGAGCAGGCTCGCTCCCACAGGTTCCGAGCCTTGACTGACAGGAATTGGGTGGGCCTTGAGGCACAAGGATTTTGGCAACATAACTAAGGATGGTCGCTGGATGAGAGCTGAAAACAACAATTCGCCCGCTCGGTCGGGCAGCACGTTTACTACTTTAAAAACCCTCAATCGCGCCTTGCTCTGCGCATTGGCCACCCTGGGCACCGCACACGCGGCGCCCTACGTGGAAAACGGCCGGACAGGCGATCCCGATAGCTGGCGCAGCACGGAGTTCAACGCCGACTGGGGCCTGGGTGCGATCAATGCTCAGGAGGCCTACGCCGCCGGTTACACCGGCAAAGGCGTGAAACTGGGGATCTTCGACCAACCGGTTTACGCCTTGCACCCGGAATTTTCCGGGGCCAATAAGGTGATCACGCTGGTCACCAGCGGCATCCGCGAATACACCGACCCGTACATTCCGGTCAAAGCCGGGGACGCCTTTCTGTATGACGGTTCGCCCTCGGTGGGCTCCAACGGCAAACTCGGCGCCCACGGCACTCACGTCGGCGGGATCGCCGCGGGCAGTCGCGATGGCGGGCCGATGCACGGCGTCGCCTTTGGTGCGCAAATCATCAGCGCCGACAACGGTGACCCGGGCCCGGAAGACGGCATCATTCGCGGCAACGACGGCGCGGTGTACAAGGCCGGTTGGGATGCCCTGATCGCCAGCGGCGCGCGGATCATCAACAACAGCTGGGGCATCGGTATCACTGATCGCTTCGACCTGGGTGGTCGGGACCCGGCGTACCCGCACTTCACCGTGCAGGACGCACAACTGCAATTCAACGAGATCCAGACTTTGCTGGGGACCAAACCCGGCGGTGCCTACGACGGCGCCATCGCGGCGGCCCGCAGTGGCATCGTGACGATCTTCGCCGCCGGCAACGACTACAACCTCAACAACCCGGACGCCATCGCCGGCCTCGGTTACTTCGTCCCGGAGATCGCGCCGAACTGGATGACCGTCGCCGCGTTGCAGAGGAATCCGGACACCAGCAGCTCCGATCCTTATAACATCAGCACCTTCTCGTCGCGCTGCGGCTACACCGCGAGCTTCTGCGTGTCGGCGCCGGGCAGCCGGATCTACAGCTCGATCATCAGCGGCACCAATGCCGACAACCTGACCACCGGCTACGCCAATTACAACGGCACCTCCATGGCGGCGCCGCACGTTGCAGGCTCGGTGGCGGTGTTGATGGAACGCTTCCCGTACATGACCGGCGCGCAAGTCGCCAGTGTGCTGCGCACCACCGCCACCGACCTCGGCGCACCCGGCGTCGACTCGCTGTACGGCTGGGGCATGATCAACCTGCGCAAAGGCATCGATGGCCCGGCGATGTTCGTGACCGAGCAGGACATTCCCGAGGAATTTCGCATCGAAGGCGCCTACGGCTCCAGCCAGTTTGTCGCGGACTTGCCAGGTATCGGCGCGATCATCGACGCCGGCAAACCCACCGAGCGCGTGTGCAATGACGTGCACTGCGGGCTCGACGTCTGGCGCAACGACATTTCCGGTCATGGCGGCCTGACCAAGCAGGGCATCGGCACGCTGGTGCTGACCGGCGCCAACACCTACGCCGGCCCGACCCTGGTCAATCAGGGCCGGTTGGCGATCAACGGTTCACTGCTTTCAGCCGTCACCGTCAATGACAGCGGGATCCTCGGCGGTAACGGCAGCATTGCGGCGCTGACCGCGAAAAGCGGCGGTACCGTGGCGCCCGGCAACTCCATCGGCACCTTGCAAGTGGCGGGCGACGTGACCTTCGAGCCTGGTTCGACCTACGCGGTAGAACTGTCGCCCACCAGCAGCGACCAGATCATTGCCGGCGGCAAGGCGATCATCGAGGGCGCAACCGTCAGCCTGTCCCTGGAAAACAGCCCGACATTGCTGACCACCGGCGAAGCGAAAACCCTGCTCGGTAATCAGTACAACATTCTGCAAGCGGCCGGTGGGATCGAAGGGCGCTTCGGTGCGGTGGTGCCGGACTACCTGTTCCTCGGCGGCACCCTCGACTATGCGGCTAACGGCATTCAACTGGCTGTGGTGCGCAACGCGACGTCCTTCACCAGCGTGGGCCAAACCCCGAACCAACGCGCCGTGGCCGCTGCCGCCGAACAATTGGGCGCAGGCAATCCGCTCTACGAAACCCTGCTGCTGTCGCCGACCGCCGCTGTCGCGCAACAAGCGTTCCAGCAACTCTCCGGTGAGATTCATCCGGCAATCGGCACGCTGCTGATCAACGACAGCCGTTACCTGCGAGATGCAGTCGGCGAGCGTCTGCGCGAACACGATCTGTTCGACGCGGCGGCACCCACCGATGATCGCAGCAATGCCTGGCTCAAAGTGCTCGGCGCCTGGGGCAAGAGCGATGGCGGGCATGACAACGCCAGTTCCAACAGCTCCATTGGCGGGTTGCTGGCCGGTGTCGATGGCCTGATCACTGAAGATACGCGGCTGGGTTTCGTCACCGGTTATAGCGACAGTTCATTGAGCATGGGCGATGGCACACATTCGTCGGCCTCGGTCGACAGCTACCACTTGGGTGCCTACCTGGGCCATGAAATCGACGCGCTGCGCCTGAGCGTCGGTGGCGCCTACAGCTGGCATCGCATCGACGTCAAACGTGACCTGCAATTTAACGGCGTCAGCGGCAAGCAGAAATCCAAACGCGATGCGACCTCCGCGCAACTGTTCACCGAAGCGGCGTATCGCCTGGACCTGCAACCGATCGCTCTGGAGCCGTTCGTTAACTTGGCTTACGTGCATTTGAACACTGAAAGCTTCAGCGAAAAAGGTGATGCCGCAGCACTCAAGGGCGGTGAAAACAACCGCGACGTGGTGCTTTCGACCCTTGGCCTGCGGGCGAGCAAAGCCATTGCATTGTCCGACCAGCAACAGCTGGAACTGTCCGGCACGCTCGGTTGGCAGCACAACCTGAGCAACACCCGTTCCGAAGACCACCTGGCCTTCGTCAACGGCAACACCGTGTTCAGCGTGCAAAGCGTGTCCATGGACCGTGATGCCGCAGTGGTCGGTGTCCGTGCCGGCTTGGCGCTGGGCCGCGATACCCGTTTGAACCTGGATTACAACGGGCTGCTCGGCTCCCGGGAAAAAGACCACGGTGTGGGCCTGACCCTGGACTGGCAGTTCTGATTTGACGCTAAGGAAGCAAGAAGATGGGACTGTTTGATTACAAAAATGCCGGCAGTGAGGCCGGCAAGGCGCTGTACTCCGACGCGATCGCTTTGACGCTCTATGCGTACACGCCGACCGGCCAGCCACTGCCGGCGACCGCTTGGGCGCCGATTGGCGCGGCCGCGTTGGGCTATCAGGGCAACGTCGGCGCTCAAGGCACCTTCTATGGCGAGAAGGACGGCTTCACCAGCGCCGAAGCCGAAGTGCTCGGTAAATACGACGGGGCAGGGAAGCTGATCGGCATCGGTATCGCCTTCCGTGGCACCGGTGGCCTGGGCTACAGCGACACTTTCGGCGACATGAAAAACAATCTGTTGGCCGCGGTCGGCCCGGTGGATTACGCGACGAACTACGCGAAAAACGCCTTCGACACTTTGCTCAAGGACGTCGCCGCGTTTGCCATCGCCCATGGCCTGAGTGCCAAGGACGTATTGGTCAGCGGGCATAGCCTCGGCGGATTAGGGGTCAACAGCCTGGCGGAGTTGAGCGGGAACAATTGGGGCGGTTTCTTCAAGGACGCCAACTACATTGCCTTCGCCTCGCCGACCCAAAGCGCCACCGGCAACAACGTGCTGAACATCGGCTACGAGAATGATCCGGTGTTTCGAGTGCTCGACGGCACCACCTTCAGCAGTGGCTCGCTGGGCAAGCACGACGGTCATCAGGATTCGGCGACCAACAACATCGTCAACTTCAATGACCAATATGCCTCCACCGCGCAGAACCTGGTGCCGTTCAGCATCCTCAACCCGCTGAACTGGTCGGCCCACGGTTCGTTGGGCTATGCCGATGGCTTGAACCGGGTGATCGACTCGCGCTTCTACGACCTCACCGACAAGGACTCGACGCTGATCGTGTCCAACCTGTCGGAATCGTCTCGAGGCAGCACCTGGGTCGAGGACCTGGGCCGTAGCGGCGAGCCCCACACCGGCAGCACGTTCATTATCGGCACCGACAGCAATGACTTGCTCAAGGGCGGCGCGGGCAATGACTTCATCGAAGGCCGTGATGGTAACGACCGGTTCCGCGATGACGGTGGCTACAACCTGCTGCTGGGTGGCAAGGGCAGCAACACCTTCGAGCTGCAGAAGCCGTTGCAGAACTTCAGCTTTGCCAATGACGGCGACGGCACGCTGTATGTGCGCGATGCCTACGGCGGCATCAGCATGACCCGCGACATCGGCGCGCTAGTGAGCAAGGAATCGGGTTCGTGGTGGGGCAGCAAGGACATCACCTACAACGTCACCGCCAATGGCTTGCTCAATGGCACGGAACTGACCCATTACAACCACTCGCTCAACGGCGACGCCTACGGCAACACGCTGATGGCCAGTGTCGACGGTGACTGGCTGTTCGGCAACGCCGGCGACGACCTGCTGCGCAGCGACAAGAGCCACGTGACCTTCGTCGCTGGTACAGGCAATGACGTGATGCATGCCTCGGGGAGCGGCAACAACACCTTCCTGTTCAGCGGCGCCTTCGGCTTCGATGCGATCAATGGCTACCAGGGCAGCGACAAACTGGTGTTCATGGGCGTCCAGGGCGCGGGGCAGGGCTATGACTACACCCAACACGCGACCCAGGCCGGCAACGACACTGTGCTCAAGATTGGCGATTACGCCGTAACGCTGGTGGGCGTGGGTCTGGATAATCTCTCGGCTTCGGGAATTACGTTTGCGTAAAGGCTGCATGCACTAGAGGCTCCGGGGCGCCTCGTCAGTGAGGCGTCCTGGTTGTGAGCTATCTCTGACAATTCCAACAAAGAGAGAGGCAATACCAATGGGTGTGTATGACTACAAAAACTTCGGCACAGCAGACTCCAAGGCGTTGTTCAGCGACGCCATGGCGATCACGCTGTATTCCTATCACAACCTCGACAACGGTTTTGCCACTGGTTACCAGCAAAACGGCTTCGGCCTGGGCTTGCCGGCAACCCTGGTTACCGCACTGATTGGCGGCACCGATTCCCAAGGCGTTATTCCCGGCATTCCCTGGAACCCCGATTCGGAGAAGGCTGCTCTCGAAGCTGTGCAAAAAGCCGGATGGACGCCGATCACCGCCGCGCAATTGGGCTATGACGGCAAGACCGATGCTCGCGGAACCTTCTTCGGCGAGAAGGCCGGTTACACCAGCGCTCAAGTCGAGATCCTCGGCAAGTACGACGCCCAAGGCCATCTCACCGAAATCGGCATCGCTTTTCGCGGCACCAGCGGCCCGCGAGAAATCCAGATCGGCGACTCCATCGGTGACGTGATCAACGATTTGCTGGCGGCCTTGGGTCCCAAGGATTATGCGAAAAACTATGTGGGCGAAGCCTTCGGCAATCTGCTCGGCGACGTTGCAGCATTTGCCCAGGCCAATGGGCTGTCGGGCAAGGACGTGCTGGTCAGCGGCCATAGTCTCGGTGGCCTGGCGGTCAACAGCCTGGCGGACTTGAGCAGTGAAAAATGGTCCGGGTTCTACCAGGATTCCAACTACATCGCCTACGCATCGCCGACCCAAAGCAGCAGCGACAAAGTGCTGAACATCGGTTATGAAAACGACCCGGTATTCCGCGCCCTCGATGGCTCGTCGTTCAACCTGTCCTCGGTTGGCGTGCACGATGCCGCCAAGGATTCGACGACCGATAACATCGTCAGCTTCAACGACCACTACGCCTCGACGGCGTGGAACGTGCTGCCGTATTCCATCCTCAACATCCCCACCTGGATTTCACACTTGCCCACCGGTTACGGCGACGGCATGATCCGGGTGCTGGAGTCGCAGTTCTACGACCTGACCAGCAAAGATTCGACCATCATCGTCGCCAACCTCTCGGACCCGGCGCGCAGCAACACGTGGGTCCAGGACTTGAACCGCAACGCCGAAACCCATAAAGGCAGCACCTTCATCATCGGCAGCGACGGCAATGACCTGATCCAGGGCGGCAAGGGCAGCGACTACCTGGAGGGCCGCGACGGCAACGACACCTTCCGTGATGGCGGCGGCTACAACATCCTGTTGGGCGGCAAGGGCAGCAACGTGCTGGACCTGCAGCAGTCGGTGAAGAACTTCACCTTCGCCAATGACGGTGCCGGCAACCTGTACGTGCGCGACGCCAATGGCGGCATCAGCATCACTCGCGACATCGGCAGTATCGTCACCAAGGAGCCGGGTTTTCTCTGGGGGGTGTTCAAGGATGACGTGACCCACAGCGTCACCGCCAATGGCCTTGCGGTTGGCAGCAACCTGACCCAATACACTTCAAGCGTGAAGGGCACGACCGGCGCCGACACCCTCAACGCACACACAACGGGCGACTGGTTGTTTGGCCTCGATGGCAACGACCATTTGATTGGCAGCACCGGCAATGACGTGTTTGTCGGCGGGACGGGTAATGACCTGATGGAGTCGGGTGGCGGCGTCGATACGTTCCTGTTCAGCGGTGCGTTTGGCCAGGACCGGGTGGTGGGCTATCAAGCCAACGACAAACTGGTGTTCTTCGGGGTTCAGGGCGTTGCGCCGAACGACGATTATCGGGCCCATGCCACGGCGGTGGGGCAGGATACGCTGCTGACATTTGGCAGTGATTCGGTGACTTTGGTGGGTGTCGGGCTGGACAGTTTGGCCAGTGGGGGGATTGTGATCGCCTGAGGGTGATGCGGCGCCGGTAAAGGCCTCTTCGCGAGCAAGCCCGCTCCCACATTTTGATCGCAGGCGTACCCATATTGGGTGCTCACTGAAGATCGAATGTGGGAGCGGGCTTGCTCGCGAAGAACGATAACGCGGTAATCCTGTCTACCTACGTGACTCGTTGGGCACTCCTTGGCTCCAATACCTGCACCAACAGGAACCTGGCACTAAACCATCAGCCCATCCACGCGTTATCCCTATGACGCCGGTGCTGCATGCCGCCATTGAGTACAGGAGATTTTGCAACGTGAGTAACAGCAAGAGGTACACCTTCGGTTTGGCGCTGGCCTTGTTATCGGCAACCGCCGCCGCAGAACTGCCTCAAAGCTCGATTCTGACCCGTTACGGGGTCACCTCCGATCAACTGCCAAAACCGGCCGCGATCGAAACCACCAAACCCACCACGCCCGTCGAAGGAAAAAGCCGCTTTCAGGTCCAGCCGGAACAGCCCTGGGTGACGTTGCGCCTGGGCGACCGCAAACAACCGGAGAAGACCGGCAATATCAGCATCGATCGTTCGATGCAGCAGGAACGGGAGCGTTGCCAGCGGATGCAGGAACGACTGATGCTGAAAGGAGGGCAGTCCTTTTCCTGCGACAACAGTATTCCGGGAATTCACTGAGCATAACGGGTGTCTTTGAGAACAATGCTGTTCACTTAAGAGCGTCTTGAGTCAGAGAAACCTGTGGCGAGGGAGCTTGCTCCCGCTTGAGTGCGTAGCACTCACAAAAATCGGCAATGGTTGTCAGATCTTTGGGGCCGCTACGCAGCCCAACGCGAGCAAGCTCGCTCGCCACATACTGCAGGGCAGATCAATAACCCTGCGCACGATCGATCTCACCGAGCATCGGCTCCCCCCGTTGATGTCGGCGAATGTTCTCCAGCAACACCCCAAAGGCACTTTCTGGCTGGGTCATCGCCGCGATGTGCGGTGTCAGCAGAATCTGCGGGTGGTGCCAGAACGGATGATCCACCGGTGCCGGTTCCTGCTGCAGCACATCAAGGACCGCGCCGCTCAAATGCCCGCTGTCCAATGCCTCAAGCAAATCATCCTCAACCAAATGCCCGCCACGGCCCATGTTGATCAGCGCTGCGCCACGGGGCAGTTGTTCAAACAACCTGCGATCAAGAATGCCCTGGGTCTGTTCGGTCAACGGCAATACACACAACAGAATGTCGCACTGGCTGAGGAACGCTGGCAGCTGCTGGTTGCCGGCATAGCAATCGACTCCCGGAATTTGATGGGCACTGCGCGCCCAGCCTGACAAGGCAAAGCCCAGCGGTTGCAAGGTCGCCAGAATCTGCTGCGCCTGAGCGCCAAGCCCCATGACGCCGACCCGACGCCTGGCGGCCGGTTGCAGCAAGTGCGCTTGCCAGCAGCGGGCCATTTGTTGCTGGCGATAGCGCAACATGTCCCGGTGCAGGCTGAGCACGGCAAAACTGGCGTATTCGCACATGCCACGGGTGATGCCGGGGTCCAGCAGGCGCACCACTGGCAAGCTCGTCGGCAGGCGATTGAGGTCGAGTTGATCGACGCCGGCGGACAAGGCAAACAGCACTTGCAGATTGGGCAGCACAACCTCGAGATCGTCGGGTGCCTGCCACGCGGCCAGGTATTGAATGTCCTTCGGGTCGCCGATGTCCGGCCACGCGCGCCATTCGATATCCGGGGCGTGTTCGGCGAACAGCGCTTGCCACTGTTCGCCGCGCACAGGGTCAGCTTTATACAGCAGGGCCATGGGCATTTCCTGATAGGTGAAGGTGCTGCCCATCATCGCGCAACGCCAGCGCAGGATCTGTCGAAAGCAGCAGGTTTAACGCGTTGCGTAACGTTGTATCGGCCACGCACCGGCAGATTCGGCCGGCTAAAGGAATCTGCCGTTTGGCGGGGTGAAAACAGTCGATCCGAACTTCTCAGGGGGCAAGTTCGGCGTAGTTCGTTTCGCGCAAGCCTTAACCTGAACACCATCGCAACCACTTCCCGGTTGCCGGACTCACGATGGGAAATGCCATGAATAGCAAAGTCGACGAAACCCCTCATTTGCTCCGTCAGCGCGATCAATTCGTGCCACGTGGCCTGGTTACCGCGCATCCGTTGGTGATCGATCGGGCCCAAGGTTCAGAGTTGTGGGACGTGGACGGCAAGCGCTACCTGGACTTTGTCGGCGGTATCGGTGTGCTGAACATCGGTCACAACCACCCAAAGGTGGTCGCGGCGGTGCAGGCGCAGTTGCAAAAAATCTCCCACGCCTGTTTCCAGGTGGTGGCCTACAAGCCTTATCTCGACCTGGCTCAGCGCCTGTGCGAAATGATCGGCGGCCAGGAATCCTATAAAGCCGCGTTCTTCACCTCCGGCGCCGAAGCCGTGGAAAACGCGGTGAAAATCGCCCGCGCCCACACCAACCGCTCGGCGGTAATCGCCTTTCGCGGCGGGTTCCACGGCCGGACCTTGCTCGGCACCACGCTGACCGGCATGAGCCAGCCCTATAAGCAGAACTTCGGGCCGTTTGCACCGGAGGTCTTCCACACTCCGTATCCGAATGCTTATCGCGGCGTGACTAGCGACATGGCGCTCAAGGCGCTGGACGAATTGTTGGCCACCCAAGTGGCGCCCGAGCGGGTCGCGGCAATCATCATCGAACCGGTGCAGGGCGATGGCGGTTTCCTCTCGGCACCGACAGAGTTTCTCCAGGCCCTGCGTGCCCTGACTGAAAAACACGGCATCGTGCTGATCCTTGATGAAATCCAGACCGGTTTCGGTCGCACCGGCAAATGGTTCGGCTTCCAGCACGCGGGCATTCAGCCGGACCTGGTCACTGTCGCCAAAAGCCTGGCCGGTGGTTTGCCGCTGTCCGGTGTGGTCGGCAAGGCCGAGATCATGGACGCGCCGTTACCCGGCGGCCTCGGTGGCACTTACGGCGGTAACGCGCTGTCGTGCGCGGCGGCGCTGGCGGTGATCGAGGCTTATGAACAAGAGCAGTTGCTGGCCCGCGGTGATGCTTTGGGCGAACGTCTGCGTCAGGGCTTGTTGAGCTTGCAGGCTCGTTACCCGCGCATCGGCGACGTGCGCGGCAGCGGCTTCATGCTGGCGATCGAGCTGATCAAGGATGACGACGCGCGCACCCCTGATGCCGACCTGAACCAACGGCTGATCGACGAAGCCCGGGCCGGTGGCCTGCTGGTGATCAAGTGCGGCGTGTACCGCAACGTGCTGCGCTTCCTCGCGCCGCTGGTGACCACCGAAGCGCAGGTCGACGAAGCGCTGCAGATTCTCGACGCGGCGCTGGCACGAGTCTTGAACTGAGCTCACGCCTGCTCCGGGCGGTGCCACTTGGCATCGCCCGTGAGCACTTATGGAGCATGGATTGATGGAATGCATCATCGGAGGCTTTACACACCATGGGGCTGACTGATTATCGAGCGTTGTTGATCGATTGCGATGAGGTCCTGGTGGATCGCGATTCCGGGGTCTGGACGGCGTTGCAGCCGCTGCTCGACAGCCGTGGCGGCCACCCGGACAAAACACAGGTGCTGGCCGAGTTCAGCGAGGTGGTGCATGCGCTGTACCCGCGCTTCGGCGAACTGGGTTTCAGCGGTTTGCTGTGTTTCGCGCACCGTCAGTTGGCCGAGCGCTGGGGGCTGAAAGCCAGTTGGGAGGAGGGCATGAGCTTTGCCCGCTCGGTGGCGGGTTGGTCGTTGTTCGAAGACGCACCCGGCGCCATGCTGTACCTGCGCAAGTTCTATCGCCTGTTGGTGCATGGCGATCGTGATGCCGAGGATCGTGGCCTGCTGTGTGAACGCCTGGGGATCATGCCCGACGATTTTATTTCACTGGCCAGTGATCCCCTGCGGGATCACGATTGGCTGGCGGCCAATGAGCTGGACGCCAAAACCATCCTCCAGGTGACCCGGCCTTCCGCCCGGCAGCAGGGCGCGGGCGCTGTCTGTCTGATCTGTCGCGGCCGGGGCAAACACCCGACGCCGTGCGCTGCGGATTACTGCATCAACAGCATGGCGGATCTGGTGGCTCAGCATCAGCTGTCTTTACGGCGCTGATTTTGCTAGAAGATTGTCTTACAAACGGCAGTCAAGAGGTACGCAATGGAAGGTTTAGTAAAACTGGACCGGATCGACATCAGCATCTTGGTTGAGCTGCAAAAGGATGGGCGCATGACCAACGTCAGCCTGGCCGATGCCGTGGGCCTGTCGGCCAGCCCCTGCCTGCAACGGGTCAAACGGCTTGAGTCGGCCGGGTATATCTCCAGCTACAAGGCTCACCTGAACCTGGCCAAGATCACCGATTCGGTCACAGTGTTCACCGAAATCACCTTGAGCGACCACAAGCGCGAAGACTTCGCCAAGTTCGAGTCCAATATCCGTCTGGTCGATGAAGTGCTCGAATGCCACCTGATCAGTGGCGGCTACGATTATCTGGTGCGCTTCATGACCCGTAGCATTCAGCATTATCAGGAAGTGATCGAAAGCCTGCTGGACAAGAACATCGGCATCTCCAAGTACTTCAGCTACATCGTCATCAAGTCACCCGTGCTCAAGGACGGCGTGCCGCTGCGCAAATTACTGCGTCACTGAAACTGACTCGGCCATTCCCTTGCAGCCTGCCGCAATCCCTGTGGGAGCGAGCCTGCTCGCGATGACGGCGGTACATTCACATCAGTGTTGACTGACACGCCGCTATCGCGAGCAGGCTCGCTCCCACAGGGGCTGCGGTGTTCAATTCCTTTACTGATTGGCATTAGGGCTTGCCCGCGATGGCGGCGTCACATTCAACACATTCGTTGACTGACATTCCGCAATCGCGAGCAAGCCCGCTCCCACAGGTTCCTCACCTGACTGACATTGTGCATGCACCCCGATTGGACATCGGCCGCGCCAAACCCCTCTACGCGCGTCATGCTGGCGCAGGCCGCATAAATAGCTGTTTACGCCACGAAAACAGTCTTCGTTTGCGTTATGAGCGATGAATTCGGCGCAAAGCACAAAATAGCCTGCGTTGTAATGCGTTCAGAGAGAGGGGCAGATCGTTGCGGGGCTGCGACGATCCGTTGAACAACACCAATCGGAGCGCAAAAAAATGCGAATGAGCCACGCAAAAAAAGCACTGTTGGGTTACGGCGTCTTCATGCTGGCAAGCAGCAGCGAAGCGCATCAAATCTGGTACGAGCAGCCACCGGGGCAACCCCTGGCGTTGTACTACGGGGAATATGACAAGAACATGCTGGAAGTCACACCGGGCGGGATGGACCGGTTTCGGCAACTCAAGGGCTGGTCGATCAGCAACAAGTCTCAACCGTTGAGCCTGACCTTGCAGCGCCAGGCATTTGCCGTGACGCATCAATCCAAGGTGGATGACTCGCTGCTGGCCGAGGACGCGCATTACCCGATCTTCGACCTTCACGACGGCGATAAAACCCAAAAGGCTTACTGGACGCCCGCCACCCGTTGGGTCGGTGACTTGCGCGCCCGCACGCCGGAACTGACGCTGGATATCGTGCCCACCGGTGTCGCCGATGCCGGCAAGGCGCAGTTCCAGGTGTTCTATGCGCACAAGCCCTTGGCCGATCACGACGTGGTGCTGGAAACCGGTTCCGGCGAAGTGTTTACCCGGCGCACCGATGCGACCGGCAAGGTCAGTTTCGAGCTGCCTTGGCAGGGCATCTATGTGGTGGCCGTCGAATACAAGGACCACACCGCCGGCGAGCGCATCAATCCCCAGGGCCAGGCCGAACCCTTTGACGTGAAGAGCTTCAGTTCGACGTTGTCGTTCTATCGAAAGGAAGGTCAGGTACCTTTGCCGCGGGCGCCGTCGCAGCTGCCGGCATCGGAAGTTGCCAAGCTGAAGAAACAGGGCTGAGCCAGCGGTAGTCCACTGACCACGACATGAGTGACTGATATGACCTTATCCACAAGCGTGGCAGGGCAGGCGGGAAGTGTTTCCCCTGCGCTTGCCTCCAGCGCTGCAAAAACCAACACCCGGATGCTCGCCATCGATGCCCTGCGCGGCTTCGTCATGCTCTGCATGCTCGTCGACCATGTGCGGGAAACCTTTTTGCTGCACCGCCAGGTGACCGACCCGATCGACGCCTTGAGCGTGACCCCGGACCTGTTCTTCACCCGATTGCTGAGCACCATCTGCGCCCCGGTGTTCATCTTCCTCACCGGTTTGTCGGCCTGGCTCTACAGCCAGAAACACACGGCCAATGAGACTTCAGTGTTCCTGCTCAAACGCGGGCTGTTTCTGGTGCTTCTGGAACTCACGTTCGTCTGCTTTGCCTGGAACGCCGAGTTCCCGCCCAAGACGTTGTGGCTGCAAGTGATCTGGTGCATCGGCATCTGCATGATCGTGCTCGCCGGGTTGCTGCACTTCAAGCGCGGTTGGTTGATCGTGCTCGGGGTGGCGATTGTCGCCGGGCACAACCTGCTCGACGGCGTGACTATTGGGCCGGAGTCGCCGTTCTACGTGCCGTGGTCGATCCTGCATCAGCGGGTGTTCATCGACATCACCGAGTTCACCCGGGCTCGCACCACGTATCCGGTGTTGCCGTGGATCGGGGTGATTCTGCTGGGCTGGGCCATCGGGCCGTGGTTTGGCAAGGACATGGAACCAGCCGAGCGGATTTCCCGTTTGCTGAAAGTCGGCGTTGGCCTGCTGGTGGCGTTCGTATTCATCCGTTACCTGAACGTCTACGGCGAGAAGCCTTGGATGCAGACCGGTGATTCCCTGCGCACGTTCATGAGCTTCATGAGCGCGAAGAAATACCCGCCGTCGCTGATGTTTCTGATGCCGACCCTCGGCCTGGGGCTGATCCTTTTGGCGTTGTTCGAGAAGGCCCAGGATCGCTGGTCCACCGCGACTCTGGCGATCTACGGCGGTGCGCCAATGTTCTTCTATTTGCTGCACCTGTACGTGCTCAAGGCCATGTACCTGGTGTCCGTTGCGATCTGGGGCGCCAATCAGGGCACCTATTATGGTTTCGATAACCTGCCCATGGTCTGGCTGTGGAGCGTGATCCTCGGGGTGTTGCTGTTCTTCCCGACGCGCTGGTTCGCCAACCTAAAACAGCGCCGTCGCGACATCGCGATTCTCAAATACCTCTGATTTACAGACGCTGATTCCCAGAGAAGTTCTGAGGCTCTGAAAAATAAAAGCAGCGCAACCGGCTGATGGCAGTCAGTTAAGGACTGAATATCGCAGTGCTGCGGGGGGCATGGCTGACTGCAAGTTTTGCGGTGTTTTTCAGGCCTCATCGCGAGCAGGCTCGCTCCCACATTGAATCGGCGTCGTTCACGAATAATGTGTTCACAGCAGATCCCCTGTGGGAGCGAGCCTGCTCGCGATAGCGTAGGTTCAGCCAACAATAATGCTGAATGCTCTCTCCCACAGGTTGCACTGCGTCAAATCGGTCAGCGTTATTTAACGGCATACACCTTGCGCACATACCGCGCACTGCTCCAGGCGCACGGTGCGCCTTGCGGTACGAACACGGTGTCACCGGGGTTGACGGTTACGCTGGTTCCATCCGGTGCCTGCAAGGTCACGCTGCCTTCGATCAAGTGCATCAGCTCATTGAGTTTATGCGCTCGGCCATGGCGGGTGTACGGCGTCGAATCCCAGACACCGACGCGCAGATCAGTGGCGTCATCTTCGAAGGCATTGCGGGATCGGCACTGCGGTGTAGGTCCGATCAGTATTTGCGGTTCCGGTGCCGCCGAAGGTGACAGCATCGCCAACGGGTCGAGGGCTGTCAGCCCCGGCGTCGGTTCGGCAGTGGGGATGCTGACGGCGCAGAAGGCCCAGCAAGTATCGGGTTGTGCCTGAAGCTTGAGTGCCGTACCGCGACCGATCACAGCGCTGGCACCGATCCCCAGTTCCAGCGTCTGTTCCCGGGATTGCAGCACGACATGCCCGGCGTGGACCACGATCACTTCGGTGTGCGGAAAGTCATCGATATCGACGGTTTTACTGGTGTGAACAATGCCCGCCGATGCGCCGTCGGGCCCGGTGTAGGCGACCTGACGACTGTCCATGAACGGATCGATGGAGCTCAAGGGGGCTGCTTTGAAAGGCGTAGAAATACGGCTGCCGTCGGCGCGAGCCAACAGCAGAACGGTAGGTTGAGACATACGGGTGACGCTCCCTGCAAATGGGGGATAGAAGGTGTTGGATGGCGCTTGCTTCATCGCGCGCCGGGGTCAACCAATGGCTTGGGTGACGAGGGCAAATTGGCGGACGCCGTTGACCGCTTGCGGCGGTGTGCCGAGTGCCATTTGTGCCACCGTGTCGACCTGCTTGAGGCCGGCCAGCTCCAGCCATTCGCCCAAGACACTGTCCGCCGGAATGTCGATCCGCACGAAGGCATCCGGCACCTGGGCCAACAACACGGCGATCAGGTGTTTGGCCTGCTCAGGAGTCTCGGCGATGACCGGGCCGAGGCAACGACCACGACCGAAAGGGCGCAGCAAGGCGAAGGCACGCAATTGACCGTCGCGCTCAATGCCCACCGAATGCTCGACCACCTCGAACAGATCCGTAAGCACCGCTTGGCGGTCCAGCCCGCTGCCGGCGTTGGCCAGTTCCAGTTGACGTGCCTGATCAGCCGCGCGCAGTGGACGACATTCTTCACCGTCCGCCAGTGCTTCCAGCGCGGGTGCTTGCGCCTGGCCTTGATGCTGCTGAACCCGGCCGAATTCGACAAAACCCTGGCTGGCGTAAAGCGGTGCGCCGGCGAGGGTGGCATTGAGCATCGGCATGCATGACTGGCAAGCCTCCATCGCGTATTCCATCAATCGACGACCAATCCCCTTGCCCTGATAGTCGTCACTGACGATCACCAGGCCGATGGTCGCGAACTTGCCTTGCGGGCAGGTGAATGCGCTGCCGATCAGTCGCTCACCATCGAGCACCACAAAGCCTTCGCTGACCCGCTGCAACATCGCCCAGTCTTCCTGGCGATGGGGCCACTTCAACTGCACGGACAAGGCATGGGCCGAAGGAATATCGGCGGCGGTCATCGGCCGATAGACATAAGTGGAAGGTTGCGAGGCGGACATGGCGAGTCTCCGTTTTCAGTGTGCGCGATCAACCGGTTTTCCGGCGCTAGGGTGCCTGTATCCCATCTGCGTGAAGGCCTGACAAGGGGGCCTGGAAGATTCGGCAGATTCCTCACGTCGCAGGCCTGCAGACCACACTTACTACTTAATTGCCCCATAAGGTCGGCAGCAAATGCTTGGGCTTTTTTTCTACGATGGAAGCCTGAGTTCACGCCTCGCCGTCCCTTTTTGGAGTGCTCCATGGATAGCTTCGATCCTCGCCTTATCGCTGTGCGCAGTGCTCACTTTATTGCCGGTCAATACCGCGATGCCCAACCGGGACTGGAGGTGGTTCGTCCTTCGGACGGCCAGGCCTATGCCCAGTTGCCGATCGCCGATGCCGACCTGGTGGATGAGGCGGTCAATGATACCTGGCAGGCTTTTAATCGCAGCGACTGGGCCAGTCGTCCACCCCGGGAACGGGCGCGTGTCATGCGCCGCTGGGCCGATCTGATCGAAGCCGATGCCGCCGTCCTGGCACCGTTGGAAGCGATGGGGTCGACCCGCCCGCATAAAGATGTGATCGCTTGGGATATTCCTTATGTCGCCGAGGGCATTCGCTTCTTTGCCGAACTGGCGGACAAGCACGGCGGCCATGTCGCGGCCACCCAGACTGATCGATTGGGCATGCAGATCGCCGAACCGTACGGCGTGATTGCCGCCATTGCGCCGTGGAATTTCCCGTTGAGCATGGCCTCCTGGAAAGTCGCTCCGGCACTGGCCGCCGGTAATGCCGTGGTGCTCAAGCCGTCGGAGCTGACGCCGTTCTCCAGCCTGCGCTTCGCCGAGCTGGCGGTGCAGGCGGGTATTCCAGCAGGGATTTTCAATGTGGTGCAGGGTGATGGCCGCGTCACCGGCGATGCCTTGTGCCGTCATCCTCGGGTGGGCAAGGTGACCTTCACCGGCTCCACGGCGACCGGGTCGAGCATCATGTCTACCTGCGCGCTGGTGGGGCCGAAACCGGTGACGCTGGAGCTGGGCGGCAAGAGCCCGCAACTGGTGTTCGCCGACGTGCCGGACATCGCGAAAACCGCGCGCACCGTGGCACTGGCAATTACCGGTAACGCCGGGCAGGTGTGCGTGTCCGGTTCGCGGCTGTTGATTGAACGCTCGATCATGGAACCGTTCATTGCGCACTTGCAGGCGTATTTCGAAGAGCTGCGCCCGGGGCCGACCTGGTCTTCCGAGAGCACACTGTCGCCGATCATTTCCCGGCTGCAGGCCAGCCGCATTGATGGCATCGTCCAGCGCTCGCGTCAGGCCGGGGCCGAGGTGTTGACTGGCGGTGGGTTGTTCGAAGGGCTGGGCGGGGCTTATTACCGACCGACCTTGCTGGCTGGTCTGGACAACCACAACCCGGCGGTTTGCGAAGAGATCTTCGGCCCGGTGCTGACGGTGCAGGCGTTCGATGATGAAGAGCAGGCGTTGAGCCTGGCCGCACACGCCACCTACGGCCTGGCGGCGGGGGTGCACACCGCTGACATCAATCGTGCGTTGCGGCTGGTCCGGCGCCTGGAGGCGGGGACGGTGTGGGTCAACCGTTACGGACGCAGCAACGACTACATCCTGCCGACCGGCGGCTACAAACGCTCCGGCATCGGCAAGGACCTGGGGCGCGAAGCGTTCGAAGCCAACTTGCGCTTCAAGAGCGTGCTGATCGATATCGTGCAGTAGCGCCCACTGATTGTCCCCTGTGGGAGCGAGCCTGCTCGCGAAGAGGGAGGGTCAGTCGACATTAATTTTGCCTGACACTCCGCTATCGCGAGCAGGCTCGCTCCCACAGGTTCCATATAACCTCCGGATCTTCAACACTCTTTAATCAGCACCCAAACGGGCGCTTCCTGACGGATGCGCCCGTTTTCGTTCCGCCCGGCGCAGGTTCTGCCGTGAATGCGGGCGTTTTTGAGCCTCGCGCGGCCATCAAGGTCCATAAAAGCGCACAAATACGGGGTTTGCCCAAGGCTGGAGCGAGCCGCAAAGTCTGCTGAGGGGGATGGCTAAAACGGTGGTTTGTATCAAGCAGAGGTCGCTTTTAACGCCATCTGCTGGTTTCACGGTGTTGTAATGACGGTGTGCTGCAGCGTTGCATCGCCGCTCCCGAAACGCAGCGAATGCCTGTCGCGCCATGACCTCAACGAACTTCAGGACCGCACTCAATGAGCTTTCTTCGCCCCAAATTCATTACGTTCGACTGCTACGGTACGCTGACCAATTTCCACATGGGCACGATGACTCGCGAACTGTTCGCCGATCGCGTGGTACCCGAGCAGATGGATCAGTTCGTCAAGGATTTCTCCGCCTATCGTCTGGATCAAGTGATGGGTGACTGGATGCCATATGACGAAATCCTCAAGACCTCACTGGCGCGAGTCTGTAAGCGTTGGGGCATCGAGTACCGTGACGAAGGTCAGCTGTATTACGACGCCGTACCGACCTGGGGCCCACACCCGGACGTGCCGGCCGGCCTGTCGAAAATTGCTGACAAGATTCCTCTGGTGATTTTCTCCAACGCCAGCGACAGCCAGATCATGTCCAACGTCGACAAGCTCGGCGCGCCGTTTCACAAAGTCTTCACCGCCGAACAGGCCCAGGCCTACAAGCCGCGTCTGGCCGCATTCGAGTTCATGCTCGACAACCTCAACTGCGGCCCGGAAGACATCTTGCATGTGTCTTCGAGTTTCCGTTACGACCTGATGCCGGCCCACGACATGAAGATCAAGAACAAGGCCTTTGTCGCCCGCGGTCACGAGGTTCCGGGCAATGCGTTCTACGGCTACCAGCAGATCACCGACATCGGTGGGCTGGCGGCGCTGGTCGGTCTCTGAGTCGAACGGTAACGGCATTCTTCATTTGGCATAGGCGGGTTAGACATGGGCAGTGAATCCTACTGGCTCGACACCGCACCGGCGTTTACCGGTGCTCAGCTCGGTGCATTGCCCGGGCAGGTTGACGTGGCCATCGTCGGTGGTGGTTTCACCGGCCTGGCGGCGGCGCGGGCATTGGCGCTGAAGGGCGCCAGTGTGGTGGTGCTGGAAGCCGGAAGGGTGATCGGCGAAGCCTCCGGGCGCAACGGCGGCCAGTGCAATACCGGCGTTGCCCAGGACTACGCCGGGCTGAGCGCCAGCCTCGGTGCCGACAAGGCCCGCGCTTATTACCAGGCCTATGAAAGCGCGGTGCAGAGCGTGGTGTCGCTGGTGGAGCAGGAGCAGATCGCCTGCGACCTCAAGCGCAACGGCAAGCTCAAGCTGGCGGCCAAACCGATGCACTACGAAGGCCTGGCGCGCACCTGCGAATTGATTAGCCAGGAAGTCGATGCCGAGGTCGAGTTGCTGACCGCCGAACAGACCCGCGCTGAAGTGAATTCCGCTCAGTTCCACGGCGGCTTGCTGCAGCGCAACGGCGTGCAGATGCACGTTGGGCGTTTCGGCGTCGGGCTGGCCGAGGCCGCTGCACGTCACGGTGCGCTGATCCATCAAGGGACGCCGGTGACGGATTGGAAAGCCCAGGTCGGCGGCTATCGGGTCAATACCAGCAAGGGTTCGCTGCACGCCGGGCAAGTATTGCTGGCGACCGGCGCCTGCCAGCACGGCGGTTTGGGTTGGTATCGGCGGCGGATCGTACCGGTCGGCAGTTTCGTGATCGTCACCGAGGTGCTGCCACAGGTCCTGATCGATCAGCTGCTGCCCGGTCGGCGTGCCTATGTCACCAGCCGCATGATTGGTAACTACTTTCGCCTGACCCCGGACAACCGCTTGCTGTTCGGCGGGCGTGCGCGGTTTGCGATGTCCGACAGCGTGTCCGACGCCAAGAGCGGCAAGGTGCTGCAAGCGGCGATGGTGCAGATGTTCCCGCAGTTGGCCAACGTCAAGATCGATTACTGCTGGGGCGGACTGGTGGACATGACCTCCGACCGCTTGCCTCGCGCCGGTCAGCACGGCGGGGTTTATCACTCCATGGGCTACAGCGGCCATGGGGTGCAGATGTCGGTGCACATGGGCCAGGTCATGGCCGAGGTGATGGCTGGCAAGGTCGAGGCCAACCCCTGGCGCGAACTCGACTGGCCGGCGATTCCCGGGCATTTCGGCAAGCCGTGGTTCCTGCCGTTCGTGGGCGCTTATTACCGCTTCCAGGACTATTTGCATTGAGTTGATGTTGTGGCGTCACCGTCGTTTGCGTTTCCAGGACGCCCCGGATATCCGTGGGCACTCGAGCCTCATTTTTTCGACAGGTACAACTGATATGACTGACAACAAAATCGACTCGACACTGATTTCCGGCCAGGAAAGCCTGCGGGTATTCGAAGGCCTCAATCGCGGCATGTCGCGCCGCAGCGCCTTGCAGATGCTCGGCGTGGCAGGTGTCGCCGCAGCGGGTGCCGGTAGCCTGTTCGGCGCCGCCGGCAAATTGTTCGCCGAAGAAGCGGCGACCCCGGGCAAAGGCAAGCCGGGCGGGCGGATTCGCGTCGCCGGCATGTCCAGCTCCACCGCCGATACCCTGGACCCGGCCAAGGGTGCGCTGTCCACCGACTACGTGCGCCACTTCATGTTCTACAACGGCCTGACCCGTTTCGACAGCCATCTGGTGCCGCAACTGGAACTGGCCGAGCGCATCGACAACACCGACGCGACGCTGTGGATCATCACCCTGCGCAAGGACGTGACCTTCCACAACGGCAAAACCCTGAGCGCCGCCGACGTGGTGTACTCGCTGTCGCGCCACAAGGATCCGCTGACCGGTTCCAAGGTCATGCCGCTGATGGCGCAGTTCGAGGAGATCAAGGCCACCGGCACCCACGAAGTGCAGATCCGCCTGAGCGCGCCGAACGCCGAACTGCCGTCGATCCTCGCCGTGTCGCACCTGATGATCGTTCCCGAAGGCACCACCGACTTCAATCAGGGCATCGGCACCGGGCCATTCAAGGTCAAGGAATTCAAACCGGGCGTGCGCTCGATTGCCGCGCGCAACACCGGCTATTGGAAACCGGGCCTGCCGTACCTGGACGAGATCGAGTTCATCGCGATTGCCGACGAACCGTCACGGATCAATGCGTTGCTGTCGGGCGACGTGCACATCATCAACGAGGTCAACCCGCGCTCGACCACGCGGATCAAGGCCAGCACCACCCACCGCGTCGTCGATGCACCGTCGGGCAACTACACGGACCTGATCATCCGTCAGGACCAGATGCCGGGTAAAAGTGCGGAATTCACTCAGGCCATGAAGTACCTGCTGGACCGTGAGCAGGTCAAATCCGCGGTGTTCCGTGGCTTTGCCGTGGTCGGTAACGACCATCCGATTTCCCCCGGTTCGCGCTATTACAACGCCGACCTGCCGCAGCGGGTCTACGACCCGGAAAAAGCCAAATTCCTGCTGAAGAAGGCCGGCATGGAAAGTATCAGCATGCCGCTGATGTGCTCACCGGCCGCGACCGGTTCGGTGGACATCGCCGTGCTGTTGCAGCAATCGGCGAAACAGGCCGGGCTCAAACTCGACGTCAACCGCCTGCCCAGTGATGGCTACTGGTCCAACCACTGGATGAAGCACCCGCTGAGCTTCGGCAACATCAACCCGCGGCCGAACGCCGACGTGATGTTCTCGCAGTTCTTCCAGTCGAGCGCGCCATGGAACGAATCGGGCTGGAAGAACGATCAGTTCGACCAGTTGCTGATGCTCGCCCGCGGTGAAACCGACGACGCCAAGCGCAGCAAGATGTACGCCGACATGCAGGCCCTGGTGCACGACAACAGCGGCATCGGCGTGCCGGTGTTCATCAGCAACATCGATGGCGTCGACCAGCGCATCAAAGGCTACGGCAGCAACCCGTTGGGCGGTTTCATGGGCTACATGTTCGCCGAGCAGATCTGGCTGGATGCTTGATCGGCCGCACACGCGTGTAAGCGGGGATATTGCATGAGGGTAGGGCGATGAATAGCAACACACTGTGGTTGATCGGCCGGCGCCTGGGCGCGGCGGTCGTGACCTTGTTGATCGTGTCCATGGTGGTTTTCGCCATCACGGCGGTACTGCCGGGGGACGCGGCGCAACAGGCTCTCGGGCAATTCGCCACGCCGGAACAGGTGGCGGCCTTGCGCCTGAAACTGGGGTTGGATCAACCCGGTGTGGTGCGTTACCTGCATTGGTTGATGAACCTGCTCAGCGGTGACATGGGGCAGTCGGTGTCCAACGCCATGCCGGTCAGCGACTTGATGGCCGGGCGGGTGCCCAACACGTTGATGCTGGCGGCCGTCACGGCGCTGGTGTCGGTGCCGGTGGCGCTGATCCTCGGCATCGGTTCGGCCATGGGCCGCGGCGGGCGCATCGACAGCTTCCTCAGCTTTGTCACCCTGGCGCTGGTCGCGGTGCCGGAGTTTCTGGTCGCAACCCTGGCGGTGCTGATCTTTGCGGTGAACCTGGGCTGGCTGTCGGCGTTGTCCTATGCCAGCGACATCACCTCACCGCTGCAATTTCTGCGCACCTACGCCTTGCCGGTGATGACGCTGTGCTGCGTGATTGTCGCGCAAATGGCGCGCATGACCCGGGCGGCGGTGATCGATCAACTCGACAGTGCCTATGTGGAAATGGCCCGGCTCAAAGGCGTGAGCCCGATGCGAATCGTCCTGCGCCATGCCTTGCCCAACGCCATCGGGCCGATTGCCAATGCCATCGCCCTGAGCCTGTCCTACCTGCTGGGCGGGGTAGTGATCGTCGAGACCATCTTCAACTACCCCGGCATCGCCAGCCTGATGGTCGATGCGGTGACCAACCGCGACATGGCGCTGGTTCAGGCCTGCACCATGCTGTTTTGTACGGCGTACCTGGGGTTGGTGCTGATTGCCGACCTGTGCGCGATTCTTTCCAATCCGAGGCTGAGAAACCAATGAACGATCTCATTGCGAAATCGGCGCCTGCCGGCCCCGAGCTGGCGCTAGGCAAGGTCTCCCATGGGCCGTCGTGGCTCGGTCTGGTCGGCGCTGCGATGTGTGTGATCTGGTTGCTGGTGGCCATCTTCGGTCCGTGGCTGGCGCCGCACCCGGTGGGCGAAGTGATTTCCGACAACGTCTTCGACAGCCTCAGCGCGGCTTACCCGCTGGGCACCGATTACCTGGGCCGCGACATGCTCAGCCGCATCCTCGTCGGCGCGCGGTTCACCGTTGGCCTGGCGTTGATTTCGGCAGTGCTGGCCAGCACGCTGGGCACCGGATGTGCGTTGCTGTCGGTGGTCTCGCCAAAGTGGCTGGACGAGGTGATCAGTCGTTTGATGGATGCCTTTATCTCCATCCCGAGCAAGATGCTGGCGCTGATCATGGTCTCGGCTTTCGGCTCCTCGGTGCTGTTGCTGATCTGCACCGCGGTGCTGAGTTTCACCCCCGGTGCATTCCGCATCGCCCGCAGCATGGCGGTGAACATCGAAGCGCTGGAATACGTGCAAGTGGCCCGCACCCGTGGCGAACGCCGACTGTACATCGCTTGCGTGGAAATCCTGCCGAACATGCTCAACCCGGTGTTGACGGATCTGGGGCTGCGCTTCGGTTTCATTGTGCTGCTGCTCAGTGGCATGAGCTTCCTCGGCCTGGGTGTGCAACCACCGGATGCAGATCTTGGCTCGCTGGTACGGGAAAATATCGGCGGCCTCAATCAGGGTGCGCCAGCCATCGTGATTCCGGCGCTGGCCATCGGCACCCTGACCATCGGCGTGAATCTGTTCATCGACCGGCTGTCGTCACGGCGTAGTCGACGTGCGGGAGGTCATTGAAATGAGTGATTTGATTCGAGTCGAAGACCTGCGCGTGGTGGCTTGTGGTGAGCGCGGCGAGGTGGAAATCGTCAAGGGCGTGTGCTTCTCCCTGGCAAAAGGTGAAGTGCTGGCGCTGATCGGTGAGTCTGGCTCCGGCAAGACCACCATCGCCCTGGCGTTGCTCGGCTATGCCCGGCGCGGTTGCCGGTTGGCGGGCGGGGTGGTGCAGGTTGGTGAACACGACATGCTGGCGTTGAGCGAAAGCGAGCTGCAAGGTCTGCGCGGTAACCGCGTTTCGTATATCGCCCAGAGTGCCGCCGCCGCGTTCAACCCGGCGAAAAAGCTTATCGACCAAGTAGTGGAGGGCGCCTTGATTCATGGTTTGGGCAGTCGGGCCGCGCTGGAAGCCAAAGCCATCGAACTGTTCCGCGACCTGGCCCTGCCGGACCCTGATCACATCGGCCAGCGTTATCCGCATCAGGTATCCGGCGGGCAGTTGCAACGAGTAATGGCGGCCATGGCGCTGATCAGCGATCCATTGCTGGTGGTGCTCGACGAGCCAACCACTGCCCTCGACGTGACCACCCAGATCGACGTGCTGCGTGCCTTCAAACGCGTGGTCCGCGAGCGTGGGGCGACGGCGGTCTATGTGTCCCACGACTTGGCGGTCGTAGCGCAAATGGCCGATCAGATTGTGGTGCTCAACGGCGGGCAAATCTTCGAGCAGAACGCCACCGCGCCGTTGCTCAAAGCCCCGGCCCATGAATACACCCGCAGCCTGCTGCTGGCTGCCCGCCCGGACACGACAATTCGCCCGCCCTGCGGCATCGCCGAAGAAGCGCCGCTGCTGACCATTCAGGGGCTGACCGCCGGTTACGGCAACAAGAATATGCAAGGCATGCCGGCAATCCGCGTGCTGGAAGACATCGACCTGACCGTGCGCCGGGGCCAGGCCATCGGCGTGATCGGGGAGTCGGGTTCCGGCAAGTCGACCCTGGCGCGGGTGGTGGCCGGGTTGCTGATGCCCGCATTGGGCGGCCTGACGTTCGATGGCCAGCCATTGGGCGGCAGTTTGTCCGAGCGCACTGACGAACAGTTCCGGCGGATTCAGATGGTGTTCCAGAACGCCGACACAGCGCTCAACCCGATGCACAGTGTTGGCACCATTCTGAGTCGTCCGCTGAAGATGTACTTCGGCCTCAAGGGCGCCGCACTGCGCGAGCGTATCGGCGAACTGCTGGACCTGGTGCGCCTGCCGCGGGCCATGGCGGAACGACGCCCGAATGAACTCTCCGGCGGGCAAAAGCAGCGGGTCAACCTGGCCCGGGCCCTGGCGGCCAAACCGGACCTGATCCTTTGCGATGAAGTGACCTCTGCGCTGGACACCGTGGTCGGTGCGGCGATTCTTGAACTGCTGCGCGATCTTCGTCAGCAACTGGGCGTGTCGTATCTGTTCATCAGCCATGACATCTCCACGGTGCGGGCGCTGTGCGACGACATTGTGGTGATGTACAGCGGCCACAAGGTTCAGGCCGGCACTCGGCAGTCTTTCGCGCAGGCACCGTTTCACCCCTACACCGACCTGTTGATCCATTCGGTGCCGGAGCTGCGACAGGGCTGGCTGGAAAACTGCGGCACCACTTGCGGCACGCTGCCGCCGATCGGCGCCAAGGCCAATGTGCCAGAGCTGTGCACCTTCCTCAGTCGCTGCCCGGTGCGGGTCGACGGCCTGTGCAATCGCACCGCGCCGAACCGCCGGATCATCGACGGCGGCAGTGAAATCCTTTGCCATCACGACAGTGCCGAGTTGCGAAAGACTCAGCAGGATTTAACCACCATGACCTTGGGAGCCTACGCATGAGCGGGCGTTTTGTGAGGCTGGCCGAGCAGGGCCGGCCGACAGTCAAACTGACGGTGGACGGTTCGCCCATCGAGGCATTGCGGGGCGATACGCTGATGGTCGCATTGCTGATCCAGGGCAACGCGCTGCGCCAATCGGAATTCGATTCAGGCCGTCGCGCCGGTTTCTGCCTGATGGGCGCGTGCCAGGATTGCTGGGTCTGGACCCGCAGCGGCGAACGCCTGCGTGCCTGCTCCAATGAAGTCCGCGAAGGGCTGGACATCGTCACCACACAACCGGAGGCGATATGGCCACTGCACGGCTGAGCACTCATCGGGTCGTTATCGTCGGGGCCGGGCCGGCCGGCATTCGCTGTGCCGAGACGCTGTTGGCGGCCGGCCTCAAACCGATCCTGATCGACGAGAATCGCCGGGATGGCGGGCAGATCTACCGTCGCCAGCCTGAAGGGTTTACCCGGGACTACGTCACCTTGTATGGCACCGAAGCCGCCAAGGCCAAGGATTTGCACCAGAGCTTCGACCGCTTGCGCGGGCAGATCGACTACCGTCCGGACACCCTTGTGTGGAACCTGACGCCGGGGCAATTGTGCTGCGTCAGTCAGGGCAAGCACTCGACGGTGGATTACGACGAACTGATCCTCTGTACCGGCGCCACCGACCGTTTGATGCCGATTGAAGGCTGGCAGTTGGCGGGTACCTACAGCCTCGGCGGGGCGCAGATCGCACTGAAGTCCCAGGCGGTTTCCATCGGCCACCGCGTGGCGTTCATGGGTAGCGGGCCGTTGCTGTATCTGGTTGCCAGTCAATACGTCAAAGCCGGAGCCACGGTTGCGGCGGTGCTCGATACTTCGCCGCTAAGTAAACGGATCGGCGCCTTGCCCAAGTTGTTGGCGCGGCCGGGGTTGCTGTTCACCGGGATGAAACTGCTGGCGCAGCTTTATCGGGCGAAGATCCCGGTGCACTTGGGGATCAACCCCCTGCAAGTGCTGGGGAACGCCGCCAGCGGGGTCAGTGGTGTGCGGATCAGCACGGCGAAAGGCGAAACCCTGACGATCGATTGCGATGCCGTGGCCTTGGGTTATCACTTGCGCCCGGAAACCCAATTGGCCGACCTGGCAGGTTGCCGCATGCGTTTTGACGAGGCTTCCAGCCAATGGTGGCTGGCCGTCGATGAAGCGGGCCGGACCTCGGTCAGCGGTGTGTATGCCGCCGGGGACGGTTCGAAGATTCGCGGTGCCGATGCCGCCGAGCATGCCGGGCGATTGGTGGCGATGGCGTTGCTGGAAGATTTGCAGCAACCGGTGAACGTCGGGTTGCGCGACGAACAACGGCACGCCTTGGCGGTGATGGATCAGTTTCGCCTCGGCCTGGCCCAGGCGTTTCCCTGGCCTGCGGCGCAAGCCAAAGCGCTACCGGATTCAGCCATCGTCTGCCGCTGCGAGATGATCAGTGCCGGCGAGTTGCGCCGCACCGTGAGCGAGAAGGGCGCCTGTGAAGTCAATCGGGCCAAGGCCTTCAGTCGGGTCGGCATGGGCCGCTGTCAGGGCCGTTATTGCTCCCAGGCCGGGGCCGAAGTGATTGCCGCCGCTGCGGGCGTCAGTGTGCAACAGGTCGGTCGGCAGCGTGGCCAGGCGCCGGTCAAACCCCTTTCGATGCTCACCGAGGAGGTGTCGCCATGACGCTACACAAAGCCGATGTGGTGATTGTCGGCGGCGGCCTGATGGGCTCGGCGGCGGCGTTTTTCCTGCGCCAGCGCGGGCAGTCGGTGATTCTGCTGGAACGCGACCAGATCGGTCAGTACGCCAGCGGGGTGAACTTCGGCAATGTCCGGCGTCAGGGGCGATTTCTCGGTCAACTGGAGTTGGCCAATCGATCCTGGGCGTTGTGGAAACGCCTGCCGGAATTGATCGACGACGACCTCGAGTTCATCGCCAGCGGGCACATGCGCGTGTGTTATCGCGAAGACGAAATCCCTGAGCTGGAAGCCTACGCAGCGGCGCCCGAGGCGGCGCAGCTGGATTTGAAGATCTATCGCGGCGCTGAGCTGCACGAGCGCTTCCCGTTCCTCGGGCCGGATGTGAAGGGCGGTTCCTATGCGCCTCATGATGGCCACGCCAACCCGCGTCTGGCCGCGCCGGCCTTCGCCCGGGCGGCACGACGCCTCGGAGCGCGGATCGAGGAACAGACCGAAGTCGCCGACGTGCAGAAGGTCGGCGGCGAGTTCACGGTGACCACCACCGATGGCCGTCAATTCATCGCCGAGCGCTTGCTGATCACGGCCGGTGCCTGGGGCCAGAAACTCTCGGCGCAGTTCGGCGAACCGGTGCCGCTGGACACCCACGGCCCGCAAATGGCCGTGACCGAACCGGTGCCCTACGCCTTGCCAACGGTGATTGGCGTGTACACCAAAATTCCCGAGGAAGTGATCTACTTCCGGCAAATTCCGCGCGGCAACATCATCATCGGCGGCGGTTACCGGAGCAAACCGGACATGCTCAACCGCCGCGCCTATGTCGAGCCGCGCAGTATTCTCAATCAGATGGACCAGATGCGTCGCCTGCTGCCGGGTGTCGGCAACCTGAACATCATCCGTGTGTGGAGCGGCATCGAAGGCTATCTACCCGATTCCCTGCCGGTGATGGGACCGAGCGGCAACGTTGACGGCTTGTACTACGCGTTCGGCTTCTGCGGTCACGGCTTCCAGCTCGGCCCCGGCGTCGGCGACGTGATGGCTGAACTGATCAGCACCGGCAGCACTAGCACCTCGATTGAGCCGTTCTCCATCCGCCGGTTCGCCCCTTCAGCCGAGCAACGGACAACTGAGCAAAGGAGCAGGGCCTCATGAAACCCCGTGTACTGGAAATTCTCAAACGCCTGATGGCCTTCGACACCGTATCGTCGGAGTCGAACATGGGCCTGATCGAGTACGTGCGCGACCTGTTGCTGAGCAAGGGCATCGAGTCGCTGATCGTCAAGGACGAAACAGGCAAAAAGGCCAATCTGTTCGCCAGCACCGGCCCCAAGGAATTGCCGGGGATTTTGCTGTCCGGGCACACCGATGTAGTGCCGGCAGCGGGGCAGGCCTGGACCTTTCCAGCGTTTCAGGCGACGGTGCAGGACGGGCGGATTTACGGCCGTGGCAGTTGCGACATGAAGGGGTTTATTGCTTTGGCGATCGACGCCATGCTCGATGCCGCCGACCATTCCTTGAGCCGACCGCTTCAAATCGCCCTGTCCCATGACGAAGAGACTGGTTGCGTCGGTGTTCGACGTTTGCTCGACGTGCTACACCTGGCGCCGGTGCGGCCGTTTTTGTGCCTGATCGGTGAGCCGACCAATATGCAGTTCGTGCTGGGGCACAAGGGCAAGGGTTCTTATCGCACTTACTGCCGTGGGCTGGAGGCCCATTCCTCCCTGGCACCGCGTTCGGTCAACGCGATTCACGTGGCGTGCGATTTCATCGCGGCACTGCGCCAGAGCCAGCAGCAACTGCAAGCGCAGGGCGCGCAGGATGCCGACTACGACGTGCCTTATAGCACTGTGCATGTCGGGCAGATTGTCGGCGGCAAGGCGCTGAACATCGTGCCCAACCTGTGCACCCTGGATTTCGAAGTGCGCAACTTGCCGGCGGACAATCTTGATCAGTTCCTGGAACAGATGCGCGAGCGTGCCGAAGTGATCGTGCGCGAGGCGAAAAAGCTGTCCAGTGTCGCAGCGATCGAAATTGAAACGGTCAACGTCTATCCCGGCCTCGATACCCACCCAAGCGTCGAAGCGGTGCGCTTCCTGAAAAACTTTGCCGCCCCGGACACCGGCACCGCCAAAGTCTCGTTCGGCACCGAGGGCGGGTTGTTCAAACAGCGTCTGGATGTGCCCGTGGTGGTCTGCGGCCCGGGCTCGATCGAACAGGCGCACAAGCCGGACGAGTTTATCGAGATCAGCCAGATGGAGGCTGGGGAGCGGTTTCTTGAGGGCCTGCTCGGTTCCCTGAAGTTGTAAAAAATCAAATGTGGGAGCGAGCCTGCTCGCGATTGCAATTTATCAATCAACATCAATGTTGCCTGATCCACCGCTATCGCGAGCAGGCTCGCTCCCACATGGGTTTTGTGTTTGTCTGAAGGGCCATGCCCCTCGGTAGAGCCTGCCGTCCCACCGCAAATTTCAGCATCCAACACTGCCCATCAAACGCTTTCAGCATCCTCATCCGTGGCACCTCCCTAGACTGGAAAGGTCTCGGATCAGGACTCGACCATGCTCAAGAATCGTTTGAAAGACCCCAGCCTTTTGGCAGAACTCGCTTACCTCGACGGTCAGTGGATCGGCGCCGATAACGCCGCAACCCTGGACGTCATCGACCCGGCCACCGGCCAATTGCTCGCCCGAGTCCCGGCCATGCAAGGCGCGGAAACCCGGCGTGCCATCGAAGCTGCCGAACGCGCCTGGCCTGCATGGCGCGCACGCCCGGCGGCGGAACGTGCGGCGCTGCTGGAGCGCTGGTATCTGGCGATGATCGACAACCTCGATGACCTCGCCTTGATCATGACCTGCGAGCAGGGCAAACCGCTGAACGAGGCCAAGGGCGAAATCCGCTACGGCGCCGGCTTCGTCAAGTGGTTCGCCGAAGAGGCCCGCCGGGTCTACGGCGAAACCATGCCGGCCCCCAGTGGCGACCGCCGCCTGCTGACGCTCAAGCAACCGGTTGGCGTGTGCGCCGCCATCACCCCGTGGAATTTCCCCAACGCGATGATCACGCGCAAGTGCGCGCCGGCCTTGGCTGCCGGATGCCCTATCATCGTCAAACCTTCGGACCTGACCCCGCTGTCGGCCCTGGCCCTGGCGGTGCTGGCCGAGCGCGTCGGCATTCCGGCCGGGGTATTCAACGTGTTGACCGGGATGCCCGCCGGCATCGGCGAAGAGCTGACCGGCAACCCGACGGTGCGCAAAATCTCCTTCACCGGCTCCACCGCGGTCGGTCGTCTGCTGATGCGCCAGAGCGCCGAACACATCAAACGCTTGAGCCTGGAACTGGGCGGCAACGCGCCATTCATCGTGTTCGACGACGCCGATCTGGAGCAGGCAGTCGCCGGCATCATGCTCAGCAAATTCCGCAATGCCGGGCAGACCTGCGTCTGCGCCAACCGCATTCTGGTGCAGGACGGCATCTACGAGCGCTTCGCCCAGCGTTTGGTGGAGGAGGTGGGCAAGCTCAAAGTCGGCAATGGCCTTGACGCCGACGTCACCATCGGCCCGCTGATCAATCCGGCAGCGGTGAGCAAGGTCGCCCGGCACATCGACGATGCCCTGAGCCAGGGTGCGCGTTTGCTCTGCGGCGGTATTCCCGAAGGCGACAACCAGTTCGTTCAGCCAACCGTCCTCGGCGACACCCACGCCGGCATGCTCCTGGCCAACGAAGAAACCTTCGGCCCGGTGGCGCCGTTGATGCGTTTTACCGATGAAGCCGAAGCGCTCGCATTGGCCAATGCCACGCCTTATGGTCTGGGCGCCTACTATTTCACTCAGGACTTGCGCCGTTCCTGGCGTTTCGGCGAGGCGCTGGAGTTCGGCATGGTCGGTCTCAACACCGGGATCATTTCCATGGAAGTCGCGCCGTTCGGCGGCATCAAGCAGTCGGGCGTTGGCCGTGAAGGCAGCAAGTACGGCCTGGACGAATACCTTGAAGTCAAAGCCTTCCACATCGGCGGGCTGTGATAACGATTGCACAGCCATTTTGCGAGGCATGATTAATGAGTAAACCATTCAGAATCGCCGCGATTGCCGGCGATGGCATCGGCAAGGAAGTCCTGCCGGAAGGATTGCGGGTATTGGAGCAGGCCGCGAAGAAGTGGCAGCTGGATTTGAGCATCGAAGTGCTCGACTGGGCTCACTGTGATTACTACCTGGAACACGGGCAGATGATGCCCGATGACTGGTTCGAGCAGCTCAAGGGTTTCGACGCCATCTACTTCGGCGCCGTGGGCTGGCCGGACAAGGTGCCGGACCACATTTCCCTGTGGGGCTCGCTGCTGAAGTTTCGCCGCGACTTCGACCAGTACGTGAACATTCGCCCGGTGCGGCTGTTTCCCGGCGTACCGTGCCCGCTGGCCGGACGCAAACCGGGCGACATCGATTTCGTGGTGATCCGCGAGAACACCGAGGGCGAGTATTCCTCGGTCGGCGGCAAGATGTTTGAAGGCACCGAGCATGAATTCGTGCTGCAAGAGTCGGTGTTCACCCGGCGTGGCGTGGACCGGATTCTCAAGTTCGCCTTCGACCTGGCCCAGACCCGACCGCGCAAGCGCCTGACGGCGGCGACCAAGTCCAACGGGATTTCCATCAGCATGCCGTACTGGGACGAGCGCACGGCGTTGATGGCCGCGCAGTACCCGGACATCACCTGGGACAAGCAACACATCGACATCCTCTGCGCGCGTTTTGTGCTGCAACCGGACCGGTTCGATGTGGTGGTGGCGTCGAACCTGTTCGGCGACATCCTGTCCGACCTCGGTCCGGCTTGCGCCGGTACCATCGGCATTGCGCCGTCGGCCAACCTTGATCCCGAGCGGCGTTTTCCGTCGCTGTTCGAACCGGTGCATGGTTCGGCCCCGGACATCTACGGGCGCAACACCGCCAACCCGATCGCCATGATCTGGTCCGGTGCGTTGATGCTGGATTTTCTGGGGAACGGTGATGAGCGCTATCGCGCCGCGCACGACGGGATTCTGCAGGCGATCGAACGGGTGATTGCCGAGGGGCCGATCACGCCGGATCTGGGCGGGAAGGGCTCGACCCAGGAGGTCGGAAAGGCGATTGCAGAAGCGCTTTAAAGACCAAACCAAAGCGGGCAGCGCTAATGCCGGTAAGTTAAAACGCAGAACCTGTGGGAGCGTGGCTTGCCCGCGAAGAACGATGACGCGTAATACCTGAAAAACCGCGGTGCATTCTTCGCGGGCAAGCCACGCTCCCACAGGATTTGCGTCGCTTAGCTTACCGCCAAGGGAGATCAGTCTTCCTTGCGAACCGTGGCCACGTCATCCGCCCGGACTTTCACCTTCGCCCCGGAAATATCTTCGAATTCAAAGAAGCCGTCCTTGGTTTTGGTGTTCGGCATGTCCTTGGTCAAATACTGGGTGCCGTTCTGCAGGGTCACGACCGTTGGCGTCGAGCAGCCGGCCAGGGCCAAAAAGGCCGCTACTGCCAGGGGCAAACCCAGAGTCTTGATATTCATACACACCTCTCATCACTGAATAAAAACAGCGCGGCAGCCTCGCTTGAGGTCAATCGTCGCTGTGCCTCTAACGCGGTTGGTGCGATGGAATGGCAGAAAGTTCGATGGTCACCCGAAAATTGCCGAATAGCGTCGCCACTGATCCTTTTCCGTTTGCACCGGGTGGGGCATAGCTGGTATCTGTACGCATAACCAGTACTCGTTTGCCATGGCCCTTTTGCCCGTGATTGTAAATCCTCTCGATGATCCGTTCTATTACTTGAACAACTTCATGCAAGTGCTTGATTGGCTTGAGCATCGTTATGCCGATGTGTTGAGCGTCGAGGAGCAGGATTTCATCTGCGACTTCAATCGACTGCCCCGCGAGTCCCAGGCCTTGCTGGTCAGACTGGTGATGCGCAAGGGCGTGCATTTCAGGGCCGGTAAATTGAGTTACGTCGAGATCGGCGACATCGACAGCGCTGCGGCGCCGCTGCTGGCATCGGGCTGGATCGATGAGCAGTCGCCATTGCACATCGAGGACTTGTTCGAGGTGTTGCTCAAGGCCGAGATTCTGCAGTGCTTTGGCAGCGCCATCGATCAGCCCAAGGGCAAAAAGACCGATTGGCTGCCGACCCTGAGCGAGCAGTTTCCCGAAGCGCAAAGTTTTGCCCAATGGTGTCCGGCACTGAATGACCGGTTGTTCAGCCTGACCGTCATGGGCCTGTGCGACCGGCTGCGGCTGATGTTCTTTGGCAACCTCTACCAAGACTGGTCGGAGTTCGTGCTGGCCGACCTGGGCATCTTTACCTACGAAAAAGTCGAGTTCTGCACCGAGTCCCGAGGGTTGCGCAGTCGCGAGGACGTCGATGCCTGTCTGTTTCTGCACAGCTATCAGCAGCGTTTCGAGGCCGGTGAAGACGTGGCGGACATTGTCGAGCAGATCAACGGTCTGCCGCTCGACAATCCCTGGCTGCAAAGACGTCGCGGCAAACTGCTGTTCCAGATCGGTCAGCACTGCGAGCGCGTCGCGGATTTTTCCACCTCCCTGAGCCTTTACCGCGAATGCGCCTACCCCGGCGCGCGTCTACGGCTGATTCGCGTGCTGGAGCGCTGTGCTGAATACCAACTGGCGATGGACCTGGCCATCCACGCCGAGCAAGCCCCTGAAAGCGCTGCCGAGCATCAGCATCTATCGCGTGTGCTGCCCAGATTGCGGCGCAAACTGGGCGGGCCGCCGATCAAGCGGCCAGCTCCTCGGGCCATGCAGCGTCTGGACCTGCAACTGCCCAGGCACGATCCGGCGTTGTCGGTGGAGTCTTACGTTCAGGCCCACCTGGCGGACGAGTCGGCGCCGGTGCATTACGTCGAGAACAGCCTGATCAATTCACTGTTCGGGCTGCTGTGCTGGCCGGCAATCTTCGCGCCGTTGCCGGGGGCGTTTTTTCACCCGTTCCAGCGCGGGCCGGTGGACCTGCTCAACGAAGATTTTCATGCGCGGCGCGCGGATCTGTTCCAGGCCTGCCTGGCCGAACTCGATGACGGGCGTTATGTGCAAACGGTTCGCGAGCGTTACAGCGCCAAGTGGGGCGTGCAGTCACCGTTCGTCTTTTGGGGCGTGCTGAGCGAGGAACTGCTGGAGCAGGCACTCGACTGTCTGCCTGCCGAACACCTCAAGCACTGGTTCAATCGACTGTTGCTCGACATCAAGGCCAACCGCGCCGGCATGCCGGACCTGATTCAGTTTTGGCCACAAGACAAAACCTACCGCATGATCGAAGTCAAAGGCCCCGGCGATCGGTTGCAAGACAATCAATTACGCTGGCTGGAATTCTGTCACGAGCACCAGATGCCGATCGCCGTGTGCTACGTGCAATGGGCGGAGCAGGGCGCGTGAGCTACAGCATTGCGGTGCGGGCGCTGTGTGAATTCACCGCCAAGGTCGGCGACCTCGACCTGCGCTTCACCCCGTCACCGACTGCGCTGGAAGGCATCGTCGGGCATCGCACCGTGGCGTCACGGCGCAGCGAGGGTTACCAGAGCGAGGTCGCGCTTGAGGGCCAGTATCGAACCTTGACGGTGAAGGGCCGGGCGGACGGCTACGATCCGGCGCAAAACTGCCTCGAAGAAGTCAAAACCTACCGTGGCGACCTGAGCAAGCAACCGGCCAACCACCGGCAGCTGCATTGGGCGCAGGCGAAGATCTACGGTGGGTTGATGTGCCAGAAACTGCAGTTGGAGCAGATTAATCTGGCGCTGGTGTACTTCGACATCGTCAGCGAAAAGGAAACCTGCCTGGTCGAGACCTTCAGCGCCGCCGAACTACAGCTGTTTTTCGAACACCGTTGCGGGTTGTTCCTGCACTGGGCCGAGCAGGAAATGGCCCATCGCGAAGGGCGCAATCTGGCGGCGCAACAGCTGGCATTTCCTCATACCGATTTTCGTCCCGGGCAACGGCATCTGGCCGAATCGGTGTTCAAGGCTGTCAGCACCGGTCGCTGCCTGATGGCCCAGGCACCGACCGGTATCGGCAAGACGGTCGGCACGCTGTTCCCGATGCTCAAGGCCCTGGCACCGCAACAACTGGACAAGGTGTTTTTCCTTACGGCGAAAACCCCGGGGCGCAAATTGGCGCTGGACGCCGCGCAGGTCATCCTCGACAGCGCCGACGCTCCGCCCTTGCGAGTCCTCGAGATGATCGCCCGGGACAAGGCTTGCGAGCACCCGGACAAGGCCTGCCATGGCGAGTCCTGCCCGTTGGCCCAGGGTTTTTATGATCGTTTGCCCGCCGCGCGTCAGGCCGCCAGCCAACTGAGCCTGCTGAACCAGAGTGCGTTGCGCGAGGTTGCCCTGCAGCATGAGATCTGCCCCTACTACCTCAGCCAGGAAATGGCCCGCTGGGCGGACGTGGTGGTCGCTGACTACAACTACTATTTCGACTTCAGTGCGTTGCTGTTCGGGCTGGCCCAGGCCAATAACTGGAAAGTCGCGGTGCTGGTGGACGAAGCCCACAATCTGGTGGAGCGTGGCCGGCAGATGTACAGCGCCAGCCTCGACCAGGCGACGTTGAACAGCGTGCGAAAAACTGCGCCTGAGCCACTGAAGAGATCCTTGCAACGGGTCAATCGTGAATGGAATGCCCTGCATGATCAGCAACTGAGCCCCTATCAAGCCTACGACAAAGCCCCGGAAAAACTGCTTCAGGCGCTGTCCTTATGCTGCGCGAGCATCGGCGACTACCTCAACGATCACCCTCAGGGTCTGGACAGCGGGTTGCAGAATTTTTACTTCGACATGCTGCAATTCGGCCGCGTGGCTGAACTGTTCGATGAGCATTTCCTGTTCGACATCAGCAAACGCGACCTCGACCGCAAGCGCAACCTGTCGCAGCTGTGCCTGCGCAATGTGGTGCCCGCCGCTTTCATTCGCCCGCGCCTGACTGCTGCGCGTAGCGCCGTGTTGTTTTCCGCCACCCTGAGCCCTCGGCATTACTACGCCGATTTGCTGGGAACACCGGCGAATACAGTCTGGATCGATGTGGAGTCGCCGTTCAGCGCCGAACAGCTGCAAGTGCATATCGTCAGCCAGATTTCGACCCGCTATGTCCATCGTCAGGCATCCCTTGAGCCCATCGTCGAGCTGATCGCCAAACAGTTCACCCAACGCCCCGGTAACTATTTGGCGTTTTTCAGCAGTTTCGATTACTTGCAGCAAGTGGCCCAGTTGCTGGCCGAACGGCATCCGCACATCACGCTGTGGTCGCAGTCCCGGGGAATGGGGGAAGGGCCGCGTCAGGCGTTTCTCGATCAATTCACCGTCCATAGTCAGGGCGTAGGGTTTGCGGTGCTGGGTGGAGCATTCGGCGAAGGCATCGATTTACCCGGCGCGCGGTTGATTGGTGCTTTCATTGCCACCCTGGGGCTGGCGCAACTGAATCCGGTCAACGAACAGATGAAACAGCGCATGGCGGCGATTTTCGGTGCCGGTTATGACTACACCTACCTGTTTCCTGGCGTGCAGAAAGTCGTGCAAGCAGCGGGGCGGGTGATCCGCACCCAGCAGGATCAAGGGGTGGTGATGCTGATCGATGACCGGTTTGGCGAGAGCAAGGTCAAGCAATTGTTGCCGCGCTGGTGGTCAGTTGAATCGACGCATTTTCCTTCTGGCTTGTAGGAATTATTACGTTATAAAACAGCGACATATCTTGAAAGACACGCTCATTTGAACAAACAACGAATCAGCGCTTTATTCAAAAAGGCAGCAATCACTTTCAAGCGAATCTTTGATAAGGAAATCAAGGTATGTCAGCAGCCCCGAATGTAGCCCCGAACTACACTTACACCCCAGACCAAGTCACTGCAGCATTCACTGAAATCACCGCGACGCTGTTCACCGGCATCACTGCCGAGGCAATCCCCAAAATGCTGATCGTTGCCGGACTGCAAGGGTCAGGTAAAACGTATCTGCTGGAAAAAACCCTTCTGCCCTCCAACCGCTATGACAAGTATGTTCGTCTGTATCTACCCGACTACCGAGAAAAACACCCTCAATACGCCGAGATGATCAAACTCGGTGTCCTGCACGCTTATGAGCATACGGAGGCTTTCGTCAGGGAGGTCAGCGCGAAGATCTTCGAGGAGGCATTCAAGCGCAAATACAACATCATCATGGAGTGTGCCTTCGACAGTATCGATTTCGCCGCCTTTCCACCGATGGCAACGGCAGCCGGTTACCAATTCGAGACTCATATTGTTGCCTGCAATCAAGAGTTCGCTCATGCATCGAGCATCAAAAGAGCGCTCAAGAGCCTGGAAAAGCAGGAAATGGAAAGGTTCGTCACGGTGTCGATGCTGAATGCCAGCATGAGTAACGCGCTAGCGATCATCCTGGCCTTCGAAACGGCCGCCAAAGCGGTCAGCGGCTCGCAAATCACCTTGTACGAGCGAGGGTTCGGGGCGTTGAAGGAACGGACCTTGCGCGCTCAAAGTACTTATACCAAAGCCGCCGACGGGAGCTTGACCATCACCGGAACAACGGCGCCTTATATGTACAGCGCTTACGGGACGATCGTAGACAATCACATCTACACCATGAGTGATCGCGACGAAATGATAAAAGAGTGTCATCTGGCACTGCTCAAAACGCAAACCTACGCTGAGCACGTGCCGGACTTTGTCTACAACGATCTATACGCCTATATCGTCAAATACGTGTACCGATAATCCATCGCGCCACTGCGGCATACCAACGTATTGGTTTTTTTGAATTTCCAAACGTGCGGTTTGTCGCATACTCCAGAAGAACAACAACAAGGACAGGGATCCATGAGCGATGACCGGACCAAGACCAATGCCATCGAGGAGATGCGCTTTCGTCTGCTGATCGATGCCGTGGTCGACTACGCGATCTACATGATCGACCCTGACGGCATCATCACCAGTTGGAACGCTGGCGCCAAGCGTTTCAAAGGGTATGAGGAAGCGGAGATTCTCGGTCAGCATTTCTCGCGTTTTTATACCGAGGAGGACCGCAAGGCCGGTTTGCCTCAGCGCGCCCTTGATACCGCTATTCACGAAGGGCGTTTCGAGGGTGAAGGCTGGCGGGTTCGCAAGGACGGCACGCATTTCTGGTCCCACGTCATCATCGATCCCATTCTGGATCCGTCGGGAAAATTGCTGGGTTTTGCCAAGATCACCCGGGATTTGACCGACCGCAAAATGGCCGAAGAAACCCTCAAACAAAGTGAGCAGCAGTTCCGGCTACTGGTGCAGAGCGTCACCGACTACGCCATCTACATGCTCGCCCCGGATGGACGTTTGACCAACTGGAATCTGGGGGCTCAGCGAATCAAGGGATATCGCCCCGAAGAAGTGATCGGCCAGCATTTCTCGATGTTTTACACCCCTGAAGACCGCGAAGCCGGTGAACCGCAACGGGCGCTGGCGATTGCTACGCGCGAGGGGCGATTTGAAAACAAGGCCTGGCGCGTACGCAAGGATGGCACACGGTTTTTTGCGCATGTTGTCGTCGATCCGATTTGGGGCGACACCGGTACGTTGCTTGGATTTGCCAAGATCACTCGGGACATCACCGAGGTCACCCAAGCCCAGCAAGCGCTTGAAAAAACCCGCGAAGCGTTGTTTCAGGCGCAGAAAATGCAGGCCATCGGTCAACTCAGCGGGGGGATTGCCCACGACTTCAATAATCTGCTGACCGTTATCCTTGGCAATCTGGAAGTCGTTCGCAAACGTGCGGCGGACGACCCGAGAATTACCCGTTTGCTCGACAACGCCACTCAAGGCGCCTTGCGTGGTGTTTCCTTGACCCAGCGCATGCTGGCATTTGCCAGGCGTCAGGAGCTCAAGACCGAATCCGTCGAAATCCCGACTCTGATTCAGGGGATTACCGGGCTATTGCGCAGCTCTCTGGGGCCTTCGGTGAGCATAGAAACGCGCTTTGCGCCTGGACTTGAACCGGTCATGGCCGACGTCAATCAGCTCGAACTGGCGGTACTGAACCTGGCGACCAACGCCCGCGATGCCATGCCCGACGGTGGGAAACTTGTCATCAGCGCACAGACCGAAGAGATCTGCGATCAGGCGAAATTAGCCTTGGCGCCAGGCCGCTATGTCTGCCTGAGTGTCACGGATATAGGGGAGGGCATGGATGACGCTACCCTGGCGTCGGCAATGGACCCTTTCTTCACCACAAAAGGCGTCGGCAAAGGCACTGGCCTGGGGTTGTCGATGGTTCACGGGTTTACTGAACAACTGGGTGGACGCTTCATTCTGAAAAGCCAGAAGGATATCGGCACCACCGCCGAACTCTGGTTACCCGTTGCGCTAGCCGATTCGACCACCGAACCCGCTATTGAGGAGGCCGTCATGTCGCGGGTGCCTCGTTTGTGTGTATTGGTCGTGGACGACGACAGTCTGGTGTTGACCAGTACCAGCCTGTTGCTTGAGGACCTGGGCCATCGGGTGATCAGTGCAGCGTCCGGCGCACAGGCACTGGGGCTGTTCGACAGCGAGCACGATTTTGACCTGGTCATTACGGACATGGTCATGCCCAAGATGAGTGGCGCTCAATTGGCGCAGGCTATTCGGGTGATAAGACCACACCTGCCGATCATCCTCGCTACCGGTTACGCCGAGCGCCTGGAAGGCTTCGCGGCCAGACTTCCACGCCTGTCCAAGCCTTTTACCCAACTTAATCTGGTGGAAGTCATTGCCTTGGCGATGAAGTGACACCTTCCATTCGGGGCATGGTGGTGCTCCTTTGTGGCGAGCGAGCTTGCTCGCGCCGGGCTGCGCAGCGGCCCCAAAAATCTGACAACCATTGCCGATTTTTTGTGAGTGCTACGCACTCAAGCGGGAGAAAGCTCTCTCACCACAGGTTTCTCACTGACTCAAGACTCTCGTAAGTATCGCCGGGCTTTGCTATTCCCCCATCAAGCAGCGAGATTGGGCACGCCCAGCTCTTTTTTGTATCGGGCTTTCAGGCTTTCCATCTCTGCACCCAATTCGTCGAGCGTCGTTTTGCCCAGCAGTTTTTTGGCCTGAGGAAACATTTCCTTTTCCTCTTCTTCAATGTGATGTTCCAGCAACTCCTTGACCACTTTCACTCGACCGGCAAATTCGACGGTAGAGGGATCAGTGGTTTTCAGGTCGGGAAGCACCAGCGTATCGACGGTGCGATGTTCTTCCTTGGCTTCGTAATACATGATGTCCTGCTCCTTGCCGCCGGCTTTTTTATACGCCGGATACAAGACTTCCTCTTCCAGACGGGTATGGATCTTGATTTCCATTTCCAGTTTGGCCAGCAACTCGGTGCGCTTTTTAACCCCACGCTCGGTGGACTCACTCAACTGGGCCAGGATGCCTTTTACGCGTTCATGGTCGGCTTTCAACAGCTCAATGGCGTTCATGGTCAAACCTCTTGTTTAGTCACGGGTCATGCGCAAACGGTCTTCCTGCCGTTGTCGCTCACACTGCTGGAGCATTTCTCGTGCCTGTTTCAAGGATTACCAAAAAGCCATAAAAAACAGTGGGATGCGATCGAATAGAAACGACGTTTGTCGTGCAACCTGCATGAATATTCGTTGCTGCTCAATGCAGGTTGACCGAAGGAGGAAACCGTCAGACGTCCTGCTGATTGCGCCGCTCATAACGAGCCAGCATCGGTTGAGTACTGATGCCATGCGCCAGAATGCTCAGCGCCACCACCGACAACGTCAGGTCGGTGCACAGCGTTGCCGCCGCCGGACCGAGGTCATGGTTCAAGGCGTAGAACAGGTAATAAAAGCTCCCGATCCCGCGAATCCCGAACCAGCCGATCAACAACCGCTGACGGCTGTCCAGCAAGCGCCCCCACGGCATGAGCCATACGCACAAGGGCCGAATGGCACAGAACAACACCAGCGCTACCACCAACGCTCGCCAATCCCAGTGGCCCACCAGCACCACGCCCAGCAGGGTGACCAGAAACACTTCCATGGCGCGTTCCACCAAACTGCCGAATGCCAGCATGTCGCCCATCATGATGCCGGCCGCGACTTGGGTTTCTGGCAGATTCGCCACATCGCCGTGGACGGCGGCCTCAGGTTCGACGTTCTGGTGACCGACCACCGGTTGCACCAGATGCTCGGCGGGCATCTGGGCGTCACCGGTGGATTTGACTTCGGCCTGCCGCAACCCAAGGCCGGCGGCGAATACCGACAAAAAGCCATAGGCATGTATCTCCTCGGCCGCGACATAAGCGAGGGCGATCAGGGCCAGGGTCAGGTAATCGTTGGGAGAAATGGTGCTGTCGGCATTGCGGATGCGCATCGACAAGGTCAAGCGACCGATGCCGTGGCCCATCCAGTAACCGGTGAACAAACCGGCAGGCACGGCCCACAGCACACTTTTCAATGCCCACTCACCGAGCCAGGCCTCGCTATTGCCGCTCTGTTGCACAAACAACAAACCGAGGATCACGAAGGGGAAGGCGATGCCGTCGTTGAGGCCCGCCTCACCGGAGAGCCCGAAACGCACCGAATCGTAATCCCTGGCGTCGTTGACCTGCACCAGCGAGGCCAGTACCGGATCGGTGGGGGCCAGAATCGCCCCGATCAGCAGCGACGGCCCCCAGGCCACGGCGAAGCCGTAATGCAGCAACAGGCCCACGCCAATGATGGTCAGGATCATCACCGGTCCCGCCAGGCCAAACGCTATTCGCCATTGGCGATCCTTGAGCGGCAGGCGCAATTTGAGTCCGCAGACAAACAGCGAAAAGAGCACCGCGACCTCAGTCAGGTGCTCCATCCAGACCGCCGCGTCCTTGATGTCCAGCTTCAGCCAGCCCAGGCCCGCCGGACCGATTGCCACGCCCAGCGCCAGGCACACCGCCGACGTGGTCACCGGCATCCAGCGCAGATAGGACGAGGTCAGTGCCAGGGTCAGCAGCACCGCACCCAACACCGCCACCCATACAATGAAGCTCATGCCCGGTTCTCGGAGGTGTGCCGCCGACCGCCGGCGGATGGCGGAATCAGGAGAGTCACACGCCGGTCACGCGCACGTACTCAGGCCCCAGATAGTTGAACCAGAGCAGAATCATCTCCACCAGGATAGTCACCAGCACCAATAGCCCGACGCCCCATACGCTCGCCGCATTCAGCAAGCCTTCCTCTTTGCGCTCGTGCATGAAGATCGGCAAACCGACGAACAGCAGAAACGTCGAATAGAGGGAGGCGGCCCCCAGGACGGTGATCGCCAGCCAGCGGCTCGGGTAGAGCCCGGCGATACCTGCGAGGAAGAACGGGGTGACGGTGTAGGCGGCAAAACCGATGCACTGATTGACGTTGGGGCGTGAGTCGAAGGTGCGCGACATCCAGCGGATGAACAGCCCCATCAGCACCACGCCGGCAATAATGCTCAGGTACAGCAGCCCGCAGAGTTGCAGGGCGCTGGTGGTACTGAGCTTGACCGTTTCGTTCTCGGCCAGGCTCCAGCCGACGTAGGTGGTCCCGATAAACAGGCACACGGCGGGGATCAGGGCGAGCAACAGCAAATGAGCGAGGTAATGGCGCGGATGCGCTTCCTCTTCCTTACGAATATCTGTCCAGACGAAATTGGGCTGAGTGAACAGCCTGACGAAAGGTGCGGACATGACGACCTCCAGATAGCGAGCGGCCCGGCATAGGGGCCCCTAGAAGTATTGAGGTGCATCCATCGCCGGGGGTTCATTTTTTATCAGGGGCGTCATGGGCGGTCTGCCCGAGGGAATGTTTGCAAGCGTCGAAGGTCAACCGAGCAGTTCCTCTTGCTGGATGCCTGGTCATGAGCGTCAGCCAAACCGTCGTCGAATATTTGCGGCAACACAAGTTGCGTCTGACAACGGCCGAGTCCTGTACTGCCGGAAAGATTGTGACCTTGCTGGCCGAAGTGCCGGGCAGCGGGGATCTGATCGAGAGCGGCTACGTGGTTTATTCCCCCGAAGCGAAACAACGGTTGCTCAACGTCAGTCCCCTTACGATCAAAACCTTCAACCTGACCAGTTGCGAAGTGGCTCGCGAAATGGCCTTGGGGGCCTTGCTCGACAGTCCCGCCAATGTTGCCGTGGCCACCACCGGCATCCTGGGGCCGGAGGATGTCGACGGGATTCCGGCCGGCACCATCTGTTTCGCCTGGGCGTACCAGACTGAGCAAGGGAAGCGCGTATTCACTCACCAGCACCGGTTTTTCGGATCCCGCAGCAAGGTTCAGTTACTGGCCGCAGAACATGCCTTGAAGCGGGTGTCGTTTTTTCATAAACGTGCGCTAGCCGGTGAACAAGATCAGGTAAATCAATGAACGACGAATCCCGCCGCACCGAATACCACAGCCGCGATTTTCCGGTGCGCGAAGACATGGCGTATCAGGTCAAGGTCTGGCGATTCGAGCGCTGGGGCTGGTATGTGTTGGTGCTGCTGGTGGTGCTGGCCTTGCTCGGTTTGTTTTCACGCGGCCCGCTCAGCTCCCGGGACGTTCATGGCAGCGATGGCAAGGTACGGGTGGAGTACGAGATGTTCCACCGTCATGGCTCGACCAATCCGATGAAGCTCAGCGTGATCGGCCAGCCGGATGCCACGGTTGAACTGGAGCTGACTGGAGAACTGCTGGAAGGCTTCGACATCGAAACCCTGCAACCGGAACCTGTGCGTGCACTCAGTGGCGAGCAGGGCATGAAACTGTGGGTGCAAACCGACGCGCAAGGGCAGGCCAGCCTTTACCTGACGTTGCGCGGGGATGGGCTGGGACTGTTTCGCAGCCGTATCGCCTCGCCCGGTGCCGCCCCCGTCAAGGTGGATCAATTCATTTTCCCTTAGGTGACTTATGGATTCGGTATTGCGCGCGGCCGTGATGTACCTGGCGTTGATGGTGCTGTTCAAGATCGCCGGTCGGCGCTCGCTGGCCGAACTGACGACGTTTGATTTCGTGCTGCTGATGATCATCGGCGAGGCGACGCAACAGGCGCTGTTGGGCAATGATTTTTCCCTGACCAATTCGATGCTGGTGATCGTTACGCTGATTGCCATTGACGTCGGGCTTTCATTGCTCAAACAGCGCTCGCAATGGGTGCAGCGGCTGATCGATGGTGGGCCGACGATCATCGTCGAGAACGGCAAGATCCTGCACAAACGCCTGCGTCATGCGCGACTGGTCGAAGCGGATGTCATGGAGGCCGCGCGTTCGAGCCAGGGTATTGAAACCCTTGAGCAGATCAAATTCGCCATCATCGAGCGCAACGGCAAGATTTCGGTGATTGCTCAAGAGCCCTGATTCACCGCGATCCCCGTAGGAGCTGCCGAAGGCTGCGATCTTTTGATCTTGCTTTCGCTGACATCAAAATCAAAAGATCGCAGCCTTCGGCAGCTCCTACAGGGGCCGAACGCAGGCCAGGCCAGCAGCATCAAAGCATCGGCTTGCCACCCGTGACGCCATACCGTTGCCCGGTGATGTAGCTGGCTTCATCCGAGGCCAGCAGCACATAAATCGGCGCGACTTCCACCGGTTGACCGGGACGGCCGAGCGGGGTTTGCGATCCGAAGTTTTGCACTTCTTCATCGGGCATGGTCGAGACAATCAGCGGCGTCCAGATCGGCCCCGGTGCCACGCTGTTTACCCGAATGTTTTTCGGGCCGAGCATCTGCGCCAGGCCGCCGGTGAAGTTGGCAATCGCGCCCTTGGTGGTCGCGTAGGCCAGCAATGTCGGCTTGGGCATGTCGGAGTTGATCGAGCTGGTGTTGATGATCGAACTGCCGGGCTTCATGTGCTTGAGCGCGGCCTGACAGAGCCTGAACATGGCCGTGACGTTCACATCGAAGGTCATCACCCATTCTTCGTCCGGGATGTCCTCGATGTTTTCGTGGGTCATCTGAAACGCGGCGTTGTTGACCAGAATGTCGATCCGGCCAAAGCGCTCGACCGTTTTGTCGATCAGCGCCTGGCAGTGCGCTTTCTGCGCCACATCACCGGGCAGCAGCAGGCATTGACGACCGGCCTGTTCGACCCAGCGCGCGGTTTCCTGCGCGTCTTCAGTTTCATTCAAGTAGGCAACCACCACATCCGCGCCTTCCCGGGCGAATGCAATCGCCACCGCACGGCCGATGCCACTGTCGGCCCCGGTGATCAGGGCGATCTTGCCCTCCAGCCGACCCGAACCTTTGTAGCTCTGCTCGCCACAATCCGGGTAAGGGTCCATTTTCGTTTGAACCCCGGGGACTGGCTGGCTTTGTTTGGGGAAGGGTGGTTTTGGATAGTCAGTCATCGGGAAATCTCCTCTGTTCAAGGCAAAAGACTCAAGCGCCACAAGCGCTCGTTGAGGGTTGACCCCGGTCTTTTGTCTTGAGTTCGGTTGGATTTCCGCAATCCACAAAAGCACACAAATCCCTTGTGGGAGCGGGCTTGCTCGCGAAGACTGCCTTACAGTCAAGAGGGATGTCGCCTGACACTCCGCCTTCGCGAGCAAGCCCGCTCCCACATTTGATCCTTGTTGTTCTTGAGTTCGTGAAAGAGTCAGCGGTTACGCAAACTACGCTCCATCCGCGCGATTCCTTCCTCCAGCAGCGCCCGCGGGCAGCCGAAGTTCAAGCGCACGAACTGCCGGGCGTTATCGCCGAAATCCAGCCCTGCGCTCAGCCCGACCTTGGCCTGTTCGAGGAAGAATTGCTGCGGGTTATCCAGCCCCAGCGCCGTGCAGTCGAACCACGCCAGGTAAGTGCCCTGAGGAATGTTCATGGTCACACCCGGCAACCGCGTGCGAACCGCCTCCACCAGATAATCCCGATTGCTTTGCAGGTAGGCCATGAGTTCAGCCAGCCACGGACCGCCTTCGCTGTAGGCGACGCGGGTGGCTTCCAGGCCCAGCGGGTTGACGCTGTCGACCATGCCGCAACGGGCGCTGTTGACCCGATGGCGCAGCGCCGCGTCTTGAATGATCATGAACGCCGTCTTCAAACCGGCGATGTTGTAGGCCTTGCTCGCCGACATCAGGGTGATGGTGTGCTTGGCGATCTGCGGGCTGAGCGAGGCGGTCGGAATGTGTACGCGCCCGTCGAAGCACAGTTCGGAATGGATCTCGTCGGAGATGATCCAGGCGTCCTGCTCCAGGCAAATGTCGGCGACCGCTTGCAGTTCCTCGCGCGGGAAGACCTTGCCCAGCGGGTTATGCGGGTTGCTCAGCAACAGCGCGCCGCCCCCTTGCAGCGCCTGGCGCAAGGCTTCGAGTGGCGTCGCGTACGTACCATCGGCCAACGCGTCGAAGTCCAGCTCGACCTTGTTCAACTGCCAGTGGCCCGGTGCATGGCGCAGCGGCGGGTAGTTTGGCGTCTGCACGACCACGTTCTGCTGCGGCTGAACCAGCGCATGCAGGGCCATGTTGAAACCCGACTCGATACCCGGCAGGAATATCAGCTCTTGAGGTTGCACACGCCAGGCGTACTTGTTCCAGAGGTCGGCGACGATGGCGTCACGCAAGTCATCCTGAGCCACGCTGTAACCGAGCATCGGGTGTTCCAGGCGTTTTTGCAGCGCCTGAATGATCGCTGGTGGCGCGGCAAAGTCCATGTCGGCGACCCACATCGGCAACACGTCGGCCGGGTAGCGGCTCCATTTGGTACTGCCGGTGCCATGGCGGTCGAACACCTGATCAAAATCGAAAGTCATGCTCAGTCTCATAAAAGGCAGGGGGTTAATCCGGCGGCCATGATAAGCGCCAACCTTGATCGCTGGCGAATTGCGCAACAGAGCATGACCGGCAAGCCGCCGACGGTCGGTTTTCAGACGGCGCACGGCAACATTGTCTAAAGTTCTAAGTGGCGGTAGATAGGTTACCGTCACCGTGATCGTCCAGAAAAACCCGGCCAACGCACCGGGTTTCCACCTGATCAGGAGTGCACGATGGACCTCAACCGTCGTCAGTTCTTCAAGGTCGCTGGTCTCGGCCTTGCGGGCTCAAGCCTCGGCGCGCTGGGCATGGCCCCGACGCCGGCTTTCGCCGAACAAGTGCGTCATTTCAAGCTCGCCCATACCCATGAAACCCGCAACACCTGCCCGTACTGCTCGGTCGGTTGCGGCTTGATCATGTACAGCCAGGGCGACAACGCGAAGAATGTCGCCCAGAGCATCATCCACATCGAAGGCGATGCCGACCACCCCGTCAATCGCGGCACCCTCTGCCCCAAAGGCGCAGGCCTGCTCGATTTCATTCACAGCCCCAGCCGTCTCCAGTACCCGCAGGTGCGCAAGCCCGGCACCACGGAGTGGACGCGAATCTCCTGGGATGAAGCGCTGGATCGCATCGCCGACCTGATGAAGGCCGACCGCGACGCCAACTTCATCGAGAAGAACGCTCAAGGGCAAACGGTGAACCGCTGGCTGAGCACCGGTTTCCTCGCGGCGTCGGCATCGTCCAACGAAGCGGGGTACATCACCCACAAGGTAATTCGCAGTCTCGGCATGCTGGGGTTTGATAACCAGGCACGTGTCTGACATGGCCCGACGGTGGCAAGTCTTGCCCCGACGTATGGCCGTGGTGCCATGACCAACCACTGGACCGATATCGCCAACGCGAATCTGGTTCTGGTGATGGGTGGCAACGCCGCGGAAGCGCACCCTTGCGGTTTCAAATGGGTGACCGAAGCCAAAGCCCACAACAAGGCGCGGCTGATTGTGGTCGACCCGCGTTTCACCCGCACCGCCTCGGTGGCCGACTATTACGCACCGATCCGCACCGGCACCGACATCGCCTTCATGGGCGGGCTGATCAATTACCTGCTGACCGAAGACAAGATCCAGCACGAATACGTACGCGCCTATACGGACGTGTCGTTCATCGTCAAGGCCAACTACGGCTTCGAAGACGGGTTGTTCAGCGGTTACGACGCAAGCAAGCGCACCTACACCGACAAGTCCGGCTGGGGCTATGAAATCGGCGAGGACGGTTTCGCCAAAGTCGACCCGACCTTGCAAGACCCACGCTGCGTCTACCAATTAATGAAGCAGCATTACAGCCGCTACACCCTGGAGCTGGCCAGTCAGGTCTGCGGCATGCCCGTGGACGCGATGAAGAAAATCTGGGAGGAGATCGCCACCTGCTCGCAACCGGGCAAAACCATGACGATTCTCTACGCGCTAGGCTGGACCCAGCATTCGACCGGCTCGCAGATGATCCGCAGCGCGGCCATGGTGCAACTGCTGCTGGGCAACGTCGGCATGCCGGGCGGGGGCGTCAACGCCCTGCGCGGGCACTCCAACATCCAGGGCCTGACCGACCTGGGCTTGCTGTCCAACCTGCTGCCCGGTTACCTGACCCTGCCGGCCGAAGCCGAACAGGATTACAACACCTATATCGCCAAGCGCGCACTCAAGCCGTTGCGTCCCGGGCAGATGTCCTACTGGCAGAACTACGGCAAGTTTCACGTCAGCCTGATGAAAGCCTGGTACGGCGCCAATGCCACCGCCGAGAATAACTGGGGCTACGACTGGCTGCCCAAGCTGGATATTCCCGGCTACGACATCCTGAAAATGTTCGACATGATGGGCAAGGGCGAGGTCAATGGCTACATGTGCCAGGGCTTCAACCCGATCGCCGCCTTGCCGGACAAGAACCGGGTGATGAAGGCGCTGGCCAAACTCAAGTGGCTGGTGGTGATGGACCCACTGGCCACCGAAACTTCGGAGTTCTGGCGCAACGCCGGGCCTTACAACGATGTGCAAACGGCCGAGATCCAGACCGAAGTCATCCGTCTACCCACCACCTGTTTCGCCGAAGAAAACGGTTCGCTGGTCAACAGCGGTCGCTGGCTGCAATGGCACTGGAAGGGTGCTGATGGCCCGGGGCAGGCGCGCACGGACGTGAAGATCATGGCCGAGCTGTTCTTGCGCCTGCGCAAGCGTTACCAGGCCAACGGCGGTGCCTGGGCCGAGCCGATCCTCAAGCTCGACTGGCCCTACAAGGTACCGGATGACCCGACGCCGGAAGAGCTGGCCCGGGAATTCAACGGCTACGCCATCGCCGATGTCACTGACGCCTCGGGCGCGGTGGTCAAGGCCGGTCAGCAGCTGTCCGGCTTCGGCCAACTCAAGGACGATGGCAGCACGGCGTCCGGGTGCTGGATCTTCTGCGGCAGCTGGACCGAGCAGGGCAACAACATGGCCCGGCGTGACAACAGCGATCCTTTCGGCATGAAGCAGAACCTGGGCTGGGCCTGGGCCTGGCCGATGAACCGACGGATTCTCTACAACCGCGCCTCTTGCGACCCTCAAGGCAAACCATGGGACCCGAACAAGCGGCTGGTGTGGTGGAACGGCAAGGTCTGGACCGGCACCGACGTGCCTGACTACAAGGCCGATGTGCCGCCGGAAGCCGGGATGAACCCGTTCATCATGAACCCCGAAGGCGTGGCGCGTTTCTTCGCCCTCGACAAGATGAACGAAGGGCCGTTCCCCGAACACTATGAGCCGTTCGAGACGCCCATTGGCATCAACCCGATGCACCCCAACAACAAGCAGGCGACCAGCAACCCGGCCGGGCGGATCTTCGATTCAGTCTGGGACACCCTCGGGCAGGCCAAGGACTTCCCTTATGCGGCGACCAGCTACCGGCTGACCGAACACTTCCACTTCTGGACCAAGCATTGCCCGATCAATGCCGTGACCCAACCTGAGCAGTTTGTCGAAATCGGCGAGGTGCTGGCCAAGGAGAAGGGCATTGCTGCCGGTGACAGGGTGCGGGTCAGTTCCAAGCGCGGGCATATCGAAGCGGTGGCGGTGGTGACCAAGCGGATTCGTCCGCTACAGGTCAACAACCAGGTGGTGCATCAGATCGGTATCCCGTTGCACTGGGGCTTCACCGGCGCCACCCGTCACGGTTACCTGACCAACACCCTGGTGCCGTTCCTCGGCGATGGCAACACACAGACCCCGGAATCCAAGTCATTCCTGGTCAACGTGGAGAAAGTCTAAATGGCCAGCCAAGACATCATCGCCCGTTCGGCCACCACCACCATGCCACCCTCGGTGCGCACGCAAGAGGAAGTGGCCAAGCTGATCGACACCACCAAGTGCATCGGCTGCAAGGCCTGCCAGGTCGCCTGTTCGGAATGGAACGAGCTGCGCGACGATGTCGGTCACAACCTCGGCACTTACGACAACCCTCAAGACCTCAGCGCAGACACCTGGACCTTGATGCGCTTCACCGAGCATGAGACCGACGCCGGCAACCTCGAATGGTTGATCCGCAAGGACGGCTGCATGCACTGCGCCGAGCCCGGCTGCCTGGCGGCGTGCCCGAGCCCCGGCGCGATCATCAAGCACGCCAACGGCATCGTCGATTTCGATCAGGACCATTGCATCGGCTGCGGGTATTGCATCACCGGGTGCCCGTTCAACATTCCGCGCATCTCGCAAAAGGACCACAAGGCTTATAAATGCACGCTGTGCTCGGACCGGGTGGCGGTGGGGCTGGAGCCGGCCTGTGTGAAAACCTGCCCGACCGGCGCCATCGTTTTCGGCAGCAAGGAAGACATGAAAGAACACGCCGCCGAACGTATCGTCGACCTCAAGAGTCGCGGTTTCGAAAACGCCGGTTTGTATGACCCCGCAGGCGTCGGCGGCACCCACGTTATGTATGTGCTGCACCATGCCGACACGCCCAGGTTGTATGCCGGGTTGCCGGATCACCCGGCGATCAGTCCGCTGGTGGACCTGTGGAAAGGCCTGAGCAAACCCCTGGCGTTGCTGGCCATGGGCGCGGCGGTGCTGGCCGGGTTCTTCCATTACGTGCGCGTTGGGCCGCAGTTGGTCGAGGAAGACGAACATCCAGTCATCATCGACCCGGCGGTGCATGAATTCGATCCATCGGTGCACACCTTTGATCCGACGAAACCCGGCGGGGAGGACAGGCCATGAACGACAAACCGATCCTGCGCTACACCTCCAACCAGCGCACCAACCACTGGCTGGTGGCAATTGTGTTTTTCATGGCCGCGCTGTCGGGGCTGGCCTTGTTCCATCCGGGGTTGTTCTGGCTCAGCAACCTGTTTGGCGGCGGTTCGTGGACGCGCATTTTGCACCCGTATATGGGCGTGGCGATGTTTGTGCTGTTCCTCGGCCTGGTGTTCAGTTTCGGGCGGGCGAATTACTTCAGCGCCAACGATCGGTTGTGGCTCAGGCGCGTCGGGACGGTCATTCGAAACGAGGAGGAGGGCGTGCCTCCGATCGGCAAATACAACCCGGGGCAGAAGCTACTGTTTTGGGTGTTGCTGATTTGCATGCTGGTGCTGCTGTTCAGCGGGTTGGTGATCTGGCGTGCCTGGTTCAGCGCGTACTTCGGTATCACCAGCATTCGCTGGGCGATGCTGCTGCATGCACTGGCGGGGTTCATCCTGGTGCTGAGCATCATCGTTCACGTTTATGCCGGTATCTGGATTCGCGGCTCGGTCCACGCCATGGTGCGTGGCAGGGTCAGCCGCGCCTGGGCGAGAAAACACCATGAGCTCTGGTACCGGGAAGTGACCCAAGACGAGACGCCCGAGCGACCGATCAGCAAAAAAGGATGACCCCTTGGCCACGATCCTCGAGCCTGGGCAGATAGAAGCGGCGGCGAGTTCACCGCCGTTTCTGTACCTGCCACCGAACAACCTGTTCACCTTGCGCGCGCTGCGCCTGGAACGCCTGGCCGATGGGCATCCATTGGCGGATTACCTGCGTTTGGTTGCCGGACTGTGCCACGTTCAGCAGAACCTGATGGACGATCCGCCCATGGCCGCCATGCCCGATCCCGAACGTCTTCGGGTGTGCGTGGAACATGGCTTGCCACCGTTCGCCGCCGACAGTCTGGTGCGTGAAAATGTTTGGCTACCCTTTCTCGAAGCCTTGTTGCAACGCTATCAGCCACCGCCACAACCAGCGGTAGAAAACGCCGTGGCGACGTTGCGCAGTGCCAACCCAGGGCTGCTCAAAGCCTGGGCGATTGCCTTGGTCAGCGGCCAGTATTCAATGCTGCCGGCAGAGCTGGTGCCGTTCCTCGGTGCAGCGCTGCAAGCGGCCTGGAGCCATTGGCTGCTGAGTTCACCCAACCTTGAACTCAAGCGCGGCGACAGCCTCAGCCAATGCCCGGCCTGCGGTTCGCCGGCGATGGCCGGGGTGATTCGTCATCGCGGCAAATACAACGGTTTGCGTTATCTGGTGTGCTCGTTGTGTGCCTGCGAATGGCACGCGGTGCGGGTCAAGTGCGTGTATTGCGAACAGAGCAAGGGGCTTCAATACATCAGTTTCGAGGATGACCGTCATGCTGCCAATCAGGCGCCGTTGCGGGCGGAAGTCTGCCCCGGCTGTAACAGCTACCTGAAGCTGATCTACCTGGAAAACGACGCCGAAGCCGAAGCACTCTCGGCGGACCTGTCCAGCCTGATGCTGGACATGCGCCTGGAGGAGGAAGGCTACCAGCGCCTATCGCCCAATTTGATGTTGGCACCGGGAGCATAGGTATATACACATCTTTGGGGTTACAAAGATTCACTTTACACGCATTACCCTGTAGGAGCTGTCGAGCGAAGCGAGGCTGCGATCTTTTGATGTTGCCGTTGCTGTGGGAGCAGGCTTGCGCGCGAAGGGGTAGGCAGATCAAAAGCCAAAGCCACGGCAAGATCAAAAGATCGCAGCCTCGCTTCGCTCGACGGCTCCTACAGGGACAGGCCGGTAGGCCGCCTCGCTTTTACGGTGCACCTCCATCGAGAGGCCCACGGAGCAGGACCGGAGCGAGGGAGAGACGACTGAGCTTATCCCTTTGAGCAATGAGCCCAGCGGCTACACTCAGACGCGACGGTCAATCGCTTCCGGGAGCCTCTGATGTCTGCAACCTCCGCCAGCCACGCCTTGCGGCTGCCCTCCATCGACAGCTTGCTGCGCCATCCCGCCTGCCAGGCATTGGCCGAGCGTTATGGGCGTGATGCGCTGCTGGCCGGCCTGCGGCAACTGCTTGATGACTTGCGCGAACCGGTGCTCAAGGGTGAACTCAATGCCGTTGAAATCGCCCCCGACGTATTGGCGGGCAGGGCGGGTGAGCGTCTGGCGATCCAGCATCGCAGCCAGGTCCGGCGGGTATTCAACCTCACCGGCACGGTGCTGCACACCAACCTCGGCCGCGCGTTGTTGCCGGAGTCGGCTATCGAAGCCGTTCAGCTCGCCGCCCGCTATCCGCTCAATCTGGAATTCGACCTGCACAGCGGCAAGCGCGGCGATCGCGATGATTTGATCGAAGGGTTGATCCGCGAGCTGACCGGCGCCGAAGCGGTGACCGTGGTCAACAATAATGCCGCCGCCGTGTTGCTGACGCTCAACAGCCTGGGCGCTCGCAAGGAAGGCATCATTTCCCGTGGTGAACTGATCGAAATCGGCGGTGCGTTTCGCATTCCCGACATCATGGTCCGCGCCGGGGTGCGGCTGCACGAAGTGGGCACCACCAACCGCACCCATGCCCGCGATTACGAGGCCGCCATCGGTCCGCGCAGTGGCCTGGTGATGCGTGTACATGCGAGCAATTACTCCATTGAAGGTTTCACCGCCCGGGTGCCGACGGCGGAGTTGGCGGAACTGGCTCACCGTCACGGGCTGCCGCTGCTCGAAGACCTGGGCAGCGGCAGCCTGCTGGACCTGACTCGCTGGGGCTTGCCCGCCGAACCGACGGTGCGCCAGGCGCTGCTTGATGGCGCGGACATCGTTACTTTCAGTGGCGACAAACTGCTCGGCGGTCCCCAGGCCGGGCTGATAGTCGGCCGTAAAGACCTGATCGCGAAGATCAAGAAGAACCCGCTCAAGCGCGCGCTGCGGGTCGACAAACTGACCCTCGCCGCCCTCGAAGCCGTATTGGCGCTGTACCGCGATCCTGATCGACTGGCCGAGCGCCTGCCGAGTCTGCGCCTGCTGACCCGACCCCAGGCCGACATCTTCGCCCAGGCCGAGCGCTTGCAACCGTCTCTGGCACGAGTGTTGGGTGACGGCTGGAGCGTCAGCGCGGAGCCGGCGCTGGGCATGATCGGCAGCGGCAGCCAACCGGTGGCGCGACTGCCCAGTGCCGCGTTATGCCTGCGGCCGAACGTTTCCAAACGTCTGCGCGGGCGGCGATTGCTGGGGCTGGAGGCCGCGTTTCGCTGGCTGCCGATTCCCGTGCTCGGTCGCATCGACGGCGATGCACTTTGGCTGGACCTGCGCCAACTGGACGACGAAGCCGCGTGGCTGGCGCAACTCGATCAGCTGGCGCAATTCGATCAACTGCAGGAGGAGGGCGCGCACGGGTGATTGTCGGCACGGCGGGGCACATTGATCACGGCAAGACCTCCTTGCTCCAGGCATTGACCGGCCAGGCCGGTGACCGTCGTCGGGAAGAACGTGAACGCGGCATGACCATCGACCTCGGCTACATCTACGCGGCACTGGAACCGGGCGGCGCCCTGACCGGTTTTATCGACGTGCCGGGCCATGAACGCTTCACCCACAACATGCTGGCCGGGGCTCAGGGCATTGATCTGGTGTTGTTGGTGGTGGCGGCTGATGACGGTGTGATGCCTCAGACCCGCGAACATTTGGCGATTGTCGAGTTGCTGGGCATCCCTCGGGCACTTATTGCGATCACCAAATGCGACCGGGTCGATCCTGCTCGTGTGCAAGCCGTCCGTGAACAGATCGAAGCATTGCTCGCACCCGGCCCTTATGCCGATGCGCCGCAAATCGCGCTGTCGAGTGTGACCGGCGAAGGCGTCGAGGCACTGCGTAAGGCCTTGCTGGATGCGCAACATGAGGTGCTTCAACGCAGCGCCAGCGGCGGTTTCCGCCTGGCGATTGATCGGGCTTTCAGCGTGGCCGGTGCCGGTATTGTGGTGACCGGTACGGCGTTGTCCGGCCAGGTGGTCGTGGGCGATACGCTGATGTTGAGTCCGCTGGGCAAACCGGTACGGGTGCGAGGCCTGCATGCGCAGAATCAGGCGGCTGACAGCGCAACGGCCGGGCAGCGAGTCGCGCTGAACCTGAGTGCCGACCGTTTGGCCCTGGAGCAGATTCACCGGGGCCACTGGCTGTTGGCCGAATGGCTGCATGCGCCGACCCAGCGTCTGGATATCGAGATGACCTTGTTGGTCAGCGAGGCGCGAAGCTTCGAGCACTTTCAGCCAGTGCACGTGCATCTCGGCACTCAAGACGTGACCGGGCGAGTGGCGTTGCTGGAGGGCAGCAGCCTGGCGCCGGGTGAGCAGATGTTTGCGCAACTGCTGGTGAACGCGCCGGTGCTGGCGGTGAAGGGCGACCGTTTGATCCTGCGCGATCAAAGCGCGCAACGGACCCTCGGTGGTGGACGGGTGCTCGACCCGTTCGCCCCGGCCCGACACCGTCGCAGTCCCGAACGATTGGCGCAGCTACAAGCGCTGTCCACCACGAACAGCCTGGAAGAAGCACTGCCGACGCTGCTGGCCAACAGCGACACAGGGCTCGACCCGCAACGTCTGGAGCGTCAGTTCAATCGCCCGCGCGAAACTTGGGAGCTGCCCGACGACGTGCGCTTGATCGATACGCGGCAGGGGCCGTTGCTGTTCAGCGCGGTGCGCTGGGAAGCCCTGAAGGCGCCGCTGCTGGAACACCTCGCCCGCTTTCATCAACTCGAACCGGATCAAATGGGACCGGACAGGGATCGCCTGCGTCGCTTCGCCGGCACCGCGCTGGACCGGCCGACCTTTATCAGCCTGCTCGATGAATTACTGGCCAGCGGTGCGATCGTTGCCAGTGGCCCCTGGCTGCATTTGCCCGATCACCAAGTGCGTTTGAGCGAGGATGACGAAACCCTGTGGCAACAATTACAGCCGCTGTTCGAACAGGCGGGTTTCGATCCACCGTGGGTGCGTGATCTGGCTAAAGCGACAGGCTATCAAGAGGCGGTCGTACGCCTGCTGCTGCGCAAGATGGCGCGGCTGGGGCTGGTGCATCAAGTGGTTCGCGACTTGTTTTATACCGAGACGCTGGTGTGCCGATTGGCGGCTATGCTGGTGCAACTGGCCAGCGATGACCCGGTGATTCAGGTCATCGCGTTTCGCGATGCCGTAGGCCTGGGGCGCAAACGCAGCATTCAGATTCTTGAGTACTTCGACCGGATCGGCCTGACCCGACGCTTTGGCGACCGGCGCCATATCCGGCTCGACAATGCACTGGCCCAACAAACAGAAGACTGAGTTCAAGGAAGGCAATCGCGCCCGGTGGCGCGGCCGGGCTTCAAACCCGGTTGGGGACGGCATCCGTTCCCGGGCAGGTTCGACTCCGGCTGCCTTCCGCCATTTGGTAGAACACAGGGACAGGCGCAATCCCTGTGGGAGCGAGCCTGCTCGCGATAGCGGTGTATCAGCTGATAGAAATGTTGAATGTGAGTCCGCCATCGCGAGCAGGCTCGCTCCCACAAGTTTGCGCACCTTAACTTACCGGCATTGGGGCTGCCCCCTCGCCACAGGTTCTGCAGTTGTCATGCATTAGGGGCAGACAGCCCATTGAAAGCACGCCAACAAACACAACTATGACCTACGCTTATTCCAGACGCATGTTCAACGAACAGGGGCTCTTCCCTGATCGAAAACAACAAGAACAGCTATCCGGAGACGACTCATGTTTGCATTGGCCCGTCGATTCAGCAGCAACCTCGCCGTTTTAGTTACCGCCGCCGCGCTCGCATCACCGGTGTTTGCGCTGGACACCGTCAAGTTCATGGCCCCGGGCTCCGTCGGTGGTGGTTATGACCAGACCGCACGCGTCCTGGGCAAAGCCATGGTCGAGGCCAAAACGGCAAAGGCCGTCACCTTTGAGAACAAGGGCGGCGCCGGTGGCACCCTGGGGTTGGCGCAATTTGCCAACGGCACCAAGGGCGACGCCAATGCCCTGATTGTGGTCGGCGCGATCATGGTCGCGGCCATCGAGCAGAACAAACCGCAAATCACTTTGAAGGACGTGACACCGATCGCCCGGTTGTTTACCGAATACAACGTGATTGCCGTGCGGGACGACTCCCCGTACAAAACCCTGGACGACTTGCTCAAAGACTTCAAAGCCAACCCGTCCAATATCAAATGGGGCGGTGGCTCCAAGGGTTCGATCGACCACATTGGCATCGCCGAACTGGCGAGCAAAATGGACGTCCCCGTCAATAAGGTGAATTACGTTGCCTTCGCAGGTGGTGGCGAAGTCGTCGCCGCGGTGCTGGGCGGCCACATCACGGTGATCACCGGCGGCTACGCCGAGCTTGCCAAATACATCCAGTCCAAGCAGTTCCGCTTACTCGCCATCGGCGCACCCAGCCGCGTTGAAGGCATCGATGCACCGACCCTCAAAGAAAGTGGCTATGACGTGACGATCGGCAACTGGCGTGGCGTTTACGGTGCAGCGGGCCTGACACCTGACCAGCGCAAAGAACTGACCGAAGCCGTCCTGACCGCCACCAAAAGCAACGTCTGGCAAGAAAACGTAAAAACCAATGCATGGTCACCGAGCATTCTGACCGGGGATGACTTCGGCAAATTCGTCGAAGAAGAACATGGGCGCCTGCGCGCGATGCTGGTCAAGGTCGGGCTGCTTTGAGATGGCCGGGCGCTGGAGAGTCATGCCGGCCCAACTGGCAATTGGCTTAGCTGTCGTCGCCATCAGCGCGGTATTGGCGTTCGGCGCCTCGCGGTTTCCTGCCGAAATGGGCTTCGTCATCATGGCGGCGTACGTCTATCCCTACGCCGTCGCGGCGTTTCTGGGCGTCGTCGGTCTGTTGATGTGCTATCAGGCGCTCACCGGTGGTTTTCGCAACCTTCCCGACGACCATGAGACCACCCAGGCTCAGCCCGGCGGCAAACTCGGCGCAACCTGGGTCACGGCGGGGCTTGTGGGCGTTGCCTTGCTCATTACCTACATCGGCTTCGTATTGGCGGCCGCACTGCTGTTTGCCTGTTCTGCACGGGGTTTTGGCAGTCGCAGCCCGCTGCGGGACCTGGCCATCGGCATCGCCCTGACGCTGCCGATTTACTGGCTTTTCACTGCCGGGCTAGGGGTTTCCCTTCCGCCCTTGATCAACGCCTGGATCTGATCCGGGCCGAAGGAGGTCGAAAAGGTGGACATTCTCTCGAGTCTGGCAACCGGCTTCGGTGCCGCGTTGGCGCCGATCAATCTGATGTGGGGTTTTATCGGCTGTCTGCTGGGTACCGCGATCGGTGTTTTGCCGGGGATCGGCCCGGCGCTGACCGTCGCCTTGTTGCTGCCGATCACCGCCAAGGTCGATCCTACCGGCGCGCTGATCATGTTTGCCGGTATCTATTACGGCGCTCAGTTTGGCGGCTCCACCACCTCGATTCTGCTCAACACCCCGGGGGAGTCGTCCTCGATGGTCACGGCCCTGGAAGGCAACCTCATGGCCCGCAACGGGCGGGCAGGCCCGGCCTTGGCGACGGCTGCTATCGGTTCATTTGTGGCCGGCACCATCGCGACGATCTTGCTGACCCTGTTCGCTCCCCTCGTTGCGACGCTGGCACTGAAGTTCGGGCCGGCGGAGTATTTTGCGATTCTGGTGCTGGCCTTCACCACGGTGTCGGCGGTGCTCGGTGCATCGATGTTGCGCGGCTTTGCCTCATTGGGCATCGGATTGACCATCGGCTTGATCGGCCTGGACTCGACCTCAGGCATAGCCCGCTACACATTGGCGGTGCCCGAACTGGTCGATGGCATCGAAGTGGTGCTGGTGGCGGTCGGCTTGTTTGCCGTCGGTGAGGCCTTGTACAGCGTGCTCTACCAAAAGGAAGAAATGGGCAGCCGACACCGCATGACCTCGTTGTGGATGACCCGCGCCGACTGGAAACGCTCGATTCCCGCGTGGCTACGGGGCACCTTGATTGGCTTTCCATTCGGCTCGATTCCGGCCGGTGGCGCGGAAATTCCGACGTTCCTGTCTTATTCGACCGAACGCAAACTCAGCAAATACCCGAAAGAGTTCGCCGCCAGCAAAGGCGAGGGCGCCATCGAAGGTGTCGCCGGCCCCGAGGCGGCGAACAACGCCAGCGCCACCGGTTCGCTGGTTCCGCTTCTGACCCTGGGCATACCGACCTCCGCGACGGCGGCGATTCTGTTGGCCGCGTTCCAGAACTACAACCTGCAACCGGGGCCGCTGCTGTTCCAGACCTCGGGCGAGCTGGTCTGGACGCTGGTGGCCTCGCTGTACATCGGCAACGTCATCCTGCTGGTGTTGAACCTGCCGTTGGTGGGCCTGTGGGTCAAACTCTTGCAGATTCCGCGACCGTACCTGAACGCCGGCATTCTGGTGTTCGCCACCATCGGCGTGTACGGCATGCGCCACTCATCATTCGACCTGTTTCTGATGCTGGGCATCGGCTGGGCCGGGGTGTTGATGCGGCGTTTCGATTTCCCCGTCGCCCCGGTGATCGTCGGCATGCTGCTGGGGCCGATGGCGGAAAAACAACTGCGCAACGCTTTGTCCATCAGCCAGGGCGACTGGATGGTGTTTGTGACACAACCCATTGCGGCTTCGGTCCTGGTGCTGACGCTGTTGGTGTTGCTGGTGCCCTACCTGCTGCATAAACGTGGCATCAAATTGCATGAGGATGATTGAGTGCCGATCGTTCCCACGCGATCGTAAGAACGATCAACTTTGTGGCGCACAACTTTCCAAGACGTTTCCTACAACGTACCCTGTTGCCGCGTTTCGGTATCGACCCCTATAGTTCGGGCTCGCGGAAAACACCGCGAACGACCTTGGCCGGTCGATAACCTGAAATGCAACAGCGTCATTGTTCAGACCGTTTTATGTCTGGACATGTCTTATGGCAGCTGTGCGCGGGACACCTTCGGGTGTGCCGGATCTTTCAGGTGTCTGGTCGGCCAACCCGCACACAGCCGCCACCTTTATTCGCTTGGCCGCGAACGGTGGTAGCTTTACCTGGAGTTACACCATGTCCGACCAAGTCATGCCCCGTTACCTCCCCATCGACACCTACGACGCCGATAACCCGGTGCTCTTCATCAACACCCATAAAGAACTCAGCGACATGGCCGCTTGCGCCATGCACCGCTTCACCGTGGTTCGCGATCTGACCGACACCTTGTCCAGCCTTAACCTCAACGGCATTTCCGACTGCGACCTGACCCGTGTTACCCGTGCGGTGCATCTGCTGATGCGCGAAGGTTGCGCAATACTGAATGTGATTCAGGCTCGGGCGTTGCAGCGGGAGGAGGGGTTCAAGACTGCTGTTTAGCGGTGTTTCATCTGACGTCATCGCGAGCAGGCTCACTCCCACACTGAACCGTATCCACCTTGAGAACGCGGTCAAATGTGGGAGCGAGCCTGCTCGCGAATGGGCCTCAAGATCGCCAACGCTTAACTGATTGTCAGAAATCAGAAGCGGAACGCTTGTCGTCCTACCAGTAGCCATTTGCCTTTCTGTTTTTGCCAGATCTGGAAGTTCTCGATTTCCGTCGGAACGATCTCTTCACCCTTGATGGCTTGTGCCGAAAAATGATGACGGACCAACGCCACATCACCCGAGAGCGTAATGGTCTGCCCCTGCATTTCCAGTGTCTTGAAAGCGCTTTTGCCGGTTTCGATGTCGGCGATGAACGCTTTCTTGTCCTGGATTTTCCCGCTGGAATGGCCGTAGGTGAGGTTTTCAGCGGTGAGCGCATTCAGTTGGGGAATGTTCTTGGTCAACATGGCTTGAGTCAGATGGTCTACCGCCACGGCGACATCCTTCTCGCCCGATGAAGGGGCTGCCATCACATAGCCGCTGAAGAGGCACAAAAAGCCGATAAGCAATTTCGTTTTTTTCATGGGTATTTTTCCTTGTTGTTATAGGGATGACAGACGCGAGACAGGTATCTCGTCTGTCATCGTACAACTTAGCAGATTTTTGTTAGGGGATGCATCCACTGAATAAAACGCAACCCTGTGGGAGCGAGCCTGCTCGCGATAGCGTCATGTCAGTCGACATCTTCGTTGCCTGTCACTGTGCTATCGCGAGCAGGCTCGCTCCCACAGGTTCCGCTCTCGCGAGTACCTTCGGTGCCGCTTTTCATCACTTCATCATCTGCTTGGAACTCCCCGCCAGACACCCTCGTCATCTGCAATGAAGCACCACCGCGGACACCCCGCGGCCACTTCCTGACGTGTTCATTACGAAGGCGAGGGATGACATGACTATTCCAGACAGCAGAACCGGACAACCGGATGCCCCTCGGGATCCCGCAGGCTCCGAACAAAACTTTCAGCATTTAAAGGAGGAGGTTACCGAAGCGATAGGCGGTGCGCGGCATCAGGCCGATGAGCAGTTCGGCCAATACCGCGATACCGCAGCGGATCAGATTGAAGCTTTGGCCAGAGGCGCCCAGTCAGTCGTTTCCGAGATCAGGACGAACGATACGTTTGGGATGTCCGATTACCTGGCAGACATGGCCGACAGCATGAGCAGCCTGGCGGGAAAACTGCGCAGCAAAAGTGCCGAAGAGCTTCTGCACGATGGCGCTGACCTGGCGCGCGACAATCCGGGGTTGTTCATTGTCGGCAGCATCGCGGTGGGGTTTGGTTTGTCGCGGTTCCTGAAAGCGGGCACGGCGACCCTGCCGACAACAACCGACCGTGAGTTCGCTGCCCAGAGCAGCACAGCCACGTTCACCGGCGATGGCTCGCAAGGACTTTATGAAACGTCGATGCCGCCCGGAGGCGAGCTGTCGCCCGGATTGGCCTCCAGCATCACGCCGTCCTCGCCGAGCGCGCCCGACCATCGTGGCGACAGTTCCTCAATGCCGGGGTCCAGCCCCTTCTCAGGAGAACGGTGATGAACAGAGAAGATCCAGAACTGCAACGCACACCACCCGTCACACCGTCTGTCACGACGGTTGATCATGACGTTTCCGTGGTCGGTTTATTGCGGCAGCTAACTCGGGAAGTACCGGCGTTATTCACCAAGGAGCTGGCGTTGGCCAAAGTGGAATTGCAGGCCAGCCTGACGACATTGAAAGCAGGGATTGCCGGGGTCGCCGGTGGCGCCATTGTGCTGCTCGCCGGGTTCATCATCCTGCTGATGGCTGTGGTCTATGCCTTGAGCCTGGTGATGGCGCCCTGGCTGGCCGCGCTGATTGTCGGCGTCGTGGTGATGGTCATCGGCTTCGTGATGCTGCAGGCAGGCAAGAAACAATTCGAGCCTTCCCACTTCAAGCCTGATCGCACCCTGGACGCGTTGAACAAAGACCAGGAAGCCCTGCGGAGGAAAGTGTCATGAACCGTGAATTCGAAACCGAAGCGGCCAAGAGCCCGGAAACCATCGAGCGTGAAATCGATGCGCAACGGGAGAACATCGGGCATATCGTCGACGCGCTGGAAAGCAAGTTCACCCCTGGCCAGATGTTCGATCAGGCGCTGCTGATGATGCAAAGCAACGGCTCGACCTTTCTGACCAATCTGGGCACCAGTGTGCGCAACAATCCCGTGCCCGCGGTGCTGACCTCGGTCGGGCTGATGTGGTTGATGATGAGCCAGAATCGCCCGCCAACGCCCCGGGAATATCGCGTCGAGCCGGATGTCGACTGGGCCGATGACTTGGGTGAAGGGCTCTCTGAGGGGCTGGACAGCGCGCGACAGCGTCTGCACGACACCACCGATTCGCTCAAGGACAGCTATCAGGCGGTCAAGGGCAAGGCCGCGCATCTGGGCGACAGCCTGCATGCGAAGACCGATCAGCTCAGTCACACCGTCCATGACACCACTGATCGCCTGACGCGCAGGACTCATGAAATGGGCGACCAGTTCAGTCATCTGCTCAAGGAGCAACCATTGATGATGGCCGCGGTCGGTATGGCGGTGGGCGCATTGCTGGGCGCGGCGCTACCGACCACCGCGACGGAACGCCGTTATCTGGGCAGGACCAGCGCAAGCCTCACCGGCAAGGTCAAACAGCAAGCACGGGAGGGCTATGAGGCGGTGCGCGAAAAGGTGATGGAAACCACGGAGCCCCACGAGGCAATCGCTGGAGAAACGGGCGAGATGCGCAAGACCGCGTCCGAAACCCCGGCCGATCTGTCGCGTGGGCTGGGAACTTCTTGACAGGTATCAGGGCAAGACGGGAGGTCTGATGCACAGACGTCCCGTCGAGCCCGCTTTGTCGACGCCTTGAATCAGGCAGGGCGCCAAGATCCGACACCCTGACGAGGTACACATCATGATTGATGAATCCACAGGAATGACTCCCGGCGTGCGCTATGAAGTCGAGAATCGGGAAAGGGTAGAACCGTTTGCCGGTTTTTTTCTGGACGGCAAGTATTACCTCACGCCAGCACTGCAAACAGCCATCGGCTGGCTCGAGGGCAACCGCTTTATCTACGATGAACTTGATCCCGAGGGCGAGCCGGTTTTCAAGGACCGTGTGGCCGGCACTATCAAGGATTTGAAACTCACGTTGAGTGACGGAATGACCTTGGAGATTCACCCCGTTTCTGGCACCTGACTCATCGGTAGCGAAAAACTCAGGGCCGTCTCGAACATGCGTCAGCCGCCACTGATTTTCCAGTGTTTGACGTTATCGGCAAACACCATCTGATGCATTTCGTGGGCGATTCCGTAGGCCAGGGATTCATGCGCCGCAATGACTTTCTCTTCCGCTGAAAGGCAATGAAAAATATCCAGTTTGGTCTCTGCGTGGGCAGTTTCCAGGGCAAAGATTTGCACGTAACGCGCGAGGTCGTTATCCAGGCTCAAGAGGTATTCGCGCAGGCGTTGATGGTCGACCGAGCTTTGGGGGAAGTACCAATTCATTGGGTGAATCAGAAACCGCGAATGGGGCGCGGTGATACGTCGGCCGGCGGCCAGGTACATGATGATGCCCATCGACTCGATGTTGCCGGCATTAATCGCGCACAGCGGCACTGGCAGGGATTTGAGGAAGGTATAGAGGGCGAAGCCAAAATTGGTGCTGCCACCGCTGGTGGAGAGATTCAGCAGCAAGGAGGAGGCGCCCTGGTCGATGGCGTCGAGGCAGCAGTCCCTGAAGCGTTCCATCGTGCCCTGATCAATCTGGCAATGAAAGTGGACGATGTGCTCTGTCATCGACGTACCTCCATACAGGATAAATTAGAGAGCTGATGATTCAGCGCAACTGCTTGAATGATGCCAGACCTCACCGCTCTTTTCTTTCATGAATTTGTATAAGCAAAGCCCATTTTTATACTCGTTTGACTCACCCCCATTAGTCGCCGCGGCAGGAGTTTTCCGGAACTAATAACCCTAATCCGTTGGTCGCAAGAATGCCGCATCAGTTCAAACTTTTAATCCAGGAAAACCTCGGAATAAGACGAGCCTAGAAAGGTTCGCGAGAAACAATGAGGAGAACGAAAATGGCTAACACCGGTAACAAGAACCCTGGCAATTTTGCCAACGACCCTCAAAAAGCCTCCGAAGCTGGCAAAAAAGGCGGGGAGTCGGGCGGCGGGATGATGAACGATCCGCAACGCACCTCCGACGCCGGCAAAAAAGGTGGACAGGCCTCAGGGGGACGTCAATCCAGCGATACCAATCGTCCCGGCAGTGGACAGGGCGCAGGGCGCCAAGGCAACTTGGTCGAAGACAGAGAGAAAATGTCTGACGCAGACAAAAAAGGAGGAGGGCAAACTCCCGGCGGCGGGCGTAAACCCTGATGCCGTGTGAAATACATCAAGCCCCGCTTATGGCGGGGCTTGGTTTTATCCAGGTCAGCTTCCCGACGCCTCACGAATCATGACAGGCGCATGCTGTGCCATCAGCTCAGCGACCCAATCAATGAATACGCGCAACTTGAAGCTGATATGCCGGTTCGGCGCAAAGGCCACGTAGATCGGCATCGGATCAAGGCGCCAATCTTCGAACAAACGGACCAACTCGTCGCGCGCTTCGTAGGTTTTGGACATGTAGTCTGGCAGCCAAAGAACGCCGAGGCCGGCCAGCCCGGCCGCGATGTAGGCATTGCCATCGTCGACCGCCAACACATAGCGACCCTTGATATGGACACTCTCACTCTTGCTGCGCATGGCATAAGGCACAGCTTTGCCTGTGCGTGCCCACAGGAAACCGACGACACGATGATGCGAATCTTCCAGCTCTTGCGGATGCGACGGCGTACCCACGCGTTCCAGGTAGCTCGGCGCCGCATAAACGCCCAACTGGAGTTCGCCTACCCGCCGGGCCATCAGAGACTGATCGGTTAATTCGCCGCCGCGCACAACGCAATCTACATTCTCACCGATCATGTCCACGATGCGATCGCTGACGCCCATGTCGATCTGGATGTCAGGGTATCGAGCATGAAACGCAGGCAACGCCGGTACCAGAATCATGCTGGCCAACGGGCTGGGCACATCCACTCGCAGCCGGCCCCTGGGCAGGGCCGAGGCGCTGGACAGGCTGGTCTCGGCATCGTCCATGTCGGCTAGCAGCCTTACCACACGCTCGTAATAGACGGCGCCATCGGCGGTTACGTTGACCTTGCGCGTCGTGCGGTTGAGTAATTTGACGCGTAACCGGGCCTCCAACTGCTGCACCAGTTGCGTCACGCTCGTCTTGCTCATATGCAGTGTTTCGGCTGCCTTGGTGAAGCTGCCCGTTTCCACCACCCGAGCAAATGCCAGCATCGCATCGAAACGGTCCATTTCTGCCCCGGATATCTATTGGATTGTTTGGGTTTTACAAACAGTGATGGCTACAGTTGCTCGTTTATCGGGCATGCACAAGTCCTTAAAGTCTCTTCATCATTAATTGCGGGTCGTCTTTGACCCGTTGCTGGAGGCACTTTATGAGCAAGCGTGATGTTGTTTTTCCGCCCGGACGCCAAGCGCTTTATGAGCGCAATCGCTATTCGCCGGCTATCCGGTCCAATGGCTTTTTATTCGTATCGGGGCAAGTCGGTAGCACCGAAGACGGCTCACCCGAGCCCGACCTGGAGACTCAGGTTCGGCTCGCGTTCAACAATCTGAACGCGATCCTGGGATCTGCCGGTTGCACCTTCGACGACGTGATTGACATAACGGTCTTCATCGTCGATCCGCAAGAGAAGTTCGAGACGATCTGGAGGGTTGTGCCGGAGTTCTGGGGTAATGCACCGCACCCGACATTAACTGCTGTCGGGGTAACGTGGCTGTATGGTTTTCAGTTCGAGATCAAGGTGATCGCCAAGCTTCCTGAAACCACCAGCAGCTGACCTGACCAGCGATAGCGCGGTGCAACTATCGGTTCAAGTAATAGTGACAATCAAGAAACGCAAGTTCTGCTTTGTCGGGCAAAGTCGGAAAATCGCCTCCATCGAGACGCTCAACGACCCCGACTTTTTATTTTCAGGACTTCACCAATGCGCCCTTTATTTGTTCCTGTCATGGCTTTCGCCTCCTTGCTGCTGGCCGGTTGCGCTTCCGCGCCGAACGCCCCGACGCTGACTTTCCAGACGAAAAAAACGCCTGCCGAGTACGCCGACTGCGTAGTGCCGAAGTTGCAGGGCAGCGCACTGAACCCGACGGTCTCGCAAACCCAGCGCAGCTACCGGATCGTGGTGCCGAGCAAAGTCGCGGCAGACAACGTTCTCGAAGCCTACAAGGCCCCGAATGGCGGCAAGGTGTTTTTGTATGAGCGCCACTTGCTGGCGTCGAACTTCATGCCTTCGAGTTTCGAACGTGCCGCGCAGGAATGCCTGTAACCGCTTTTAAAAATGCTCCTTTGGTTGGCCGCAACCAACCAAATTTTTTGTCCCGTGACTCATTCGGTCACGGGACTTTTTTTTGCGTGAAGGTTTTGGTGGGCAATGGATCATTCTTTGAGAAGTGACCCTGCCGCATGGCTGGCCTGGTTCCTGCTCCTGAAATGTGAGAGTTGGTAGGCGATTGCCAACCAAATGAACCATGCAGGCATCACGCACAGTGCTAGGCGGGTGTCTGGCCGAAGGGCAAGCAGGCACAGCACAAATGCGAGAAATGCGAGGGAGAGCCATGCCATCGGTACGCCTCCAGGCATTTTGTACCGAGATTGCGCATGAAGATCGGGTCTTGCTTTGCGATAAGCGATGTAGGAAGCCAGGATGGTCGACCAGGTAAAGATCACCAGGATGGCCGACACCGTCGACACGATGGTAAAGGCGGTCATGACTTCAGGGATGATAAACAGCAGCAGCACCCCCAGCAGCATCAGAAAGGTCGTGAAGGCCAGGCTGATGAGCGGAACACTGTTTTTCGATAGCCGTCTGAAGATACCGGGCGCGCTGCCCAGATCAGCCAGGCCGAACAACATGCGGCTGGACGAGAAGACGCCGCTGTTGGCGGATGACGCCGCAGAGGTCAGCACCACAAAGTTCACAATGCCGGCCGCCGCTGGAAAACCCGCGATCAGGAACAGTTCGACAAAAGGACTTTTGTTAGGCGATACCTGCTGCCATGAGGTCACCGCGATGATGCAGACCAGGGACAGAACATAAAAAAGGATGATCCGGAGCGGTATGGAATTGATGGCTTTGGGCAACGTTTTTTCGGGCGACTTGGTTTCGGCGGCCGCGGTGCCGATTAATTCTGTGCCCGCGAACGAAAAGATCGCCATCTGAAAGCCTGCGAAGAAACCGAACAGGCCGTTGGGAAAGGCGGCCTGCTGGTCCAGTAGGTGCGTCAGGGAAGCCGTGACTCCCGTGGGGGAGACGAAGGAGCTGGCGATCATCAGCACACTGACGGAGATCAGCGCGACGACGGCGATTATCTTGATGATCGCGAACCAGAATTCAACCTCGCCGAACAGTTTGACGGTGAGCACATTCAAGGCAAATAGCGTCAGCATCATGCCGATGGCGGGGATCCAGGCCGGTACATCAGGGAACCAGTATTGAAAGAAACCCCCAACGACCACTGCATCTCCCACAACGGCCACGCTCCAGCTCAACCAGTATGACCATCCGAGAAAGAAGGCTGCACGAGGGCCAAGGTAGGCCCCGGCAAAGTCAGCAAAACTTTTGAAGTTCAGGTTAGATAAAAGCAGCTCTCCCATGGCACGCATGACGAAGTAAACAAAAAGACCGATGATCATGTAGATAAGTATGATCGAAGTGCCGGACAGGGCGATGATCTTGCCGGAGCCCATGAACAGCCCCGTACCAATAGCGCCGCCCATGGCCATTAGTTGAATGTGGCGATTGCTGAGCGTGCGCTGCAATGCGGGTTGTTCAGTTATTTCATGCGTGTCTGATTTCATCACAAAACCTCTTGATTTTATGTTTTTTGAGTTTTGGCAGAGAAATAGTGTGTGTGTTTTATTGTTGTAAGTTCGCCGTACATCAGGATGGTGACTCAAACGTTTGCAGTATCGGTTAATCAGTAAAGTGTTCGTGGCTCGTCACCTGACTTGATAACGAGCTATCGCGTGTCTTAGCTTGTTGCTAGCTGCTGTCGTTGCGGGGGCGATGCCGATGAAAGATCAGACTTTTCCTCAATCAATTGATACAGGTTCTTGATATTGGCAGGCGTGGGTACAAGATGGATTTTCTCACCGATCGCGTATTTTCTAGCCTGGTCATGCAAATAACGAAGTGAAGAAAAGTCTTCAAGTGCAAATCCCACCGAGTCGAACACCGTGACTTGCGTGTCATTTTCCCGGCCTGGTTCGTTATCCCGAACGATGCGGAAATATTCGATGACAGGATGGTCTGCGTCCAGTTGCTGAATGTCGCCTTCAATGCGCGTCTGCGGTTCAAACTCGACAATGATCCGGGCGTTGCGCAGGATATCGGCATGAAGTTCGGTTTTCCCGGGGCAGTCACCGCCAACCGCGTTGATATGCATGCCGGGCTCGATCATGTCGGGCGTCAAGATTGTCGCGTAGGCCTTGTCCGCCGTGACCGTGGTGATGATATCAACGCCTTTGACGGCTTCATGCACCGAGGCGGCTATGGTGACATTGATGCCGGTATAGCTTTCAAGGTTTTGTTTCAATTTCAATGAAGCAGCGCTGTCGATATCAAATATCCGCACCTCGTTGATCCCGAGCATTTCATAAAAGGCAATGGCCTGGAATTCGCTCTGGGCGCCATTTCCGATAATGGCCATGCGTGTCGAACCCTTGCGTGCCAGGGACTGGGCTACCAGGGCGGACGTTGCCGCTGTGCGAACCGCGGTGGTCAGGGTGAGTTCGCTGAGAACGGCGGGGTATCCGCTATCGACGTTCGCCAATACACCAAAGGCCATGACTGTCAGCAAGTTGTTGCCAGCATTTCCTGGGTGGCCGTTTACGTATTTGAATGAATACTGTTTGCCGTCGTCAGTCGGCATCAGTTCGATCACCCCGCAAATGGAGTGATTGGCGGTGCGTGGGGATTTATCAAAGACAGCCCAGCGGCAATAATCAGCCTTGATGTAGTTGGCCATTTGCGTGATGGCCTGACCGATACCAATCTTGCCAAAAAGCGTGGCGGCGTGATCAACGTCTATGAATAGAGTCATATGTGTTTATCTCTTAGTTGTAAGTCAAGGAAGGTTGTCTCGGTCACCGAAACTTAGAATTGTTTGCTCTCATACCCATGAAGTACATTGACCGCATTGATGCCGATTTCATCGACCATGTATCCGCCTTCCATGACGAAGAGCGTCGGTGCGCCGACAGTGGCGATGATTTCACCCATGCCAAGGAAGTCCTGGCTTTCCAGAAGAAAGTGGCTGATCGGATCGTCCTTGAACGTATCGACGCCCAGGGAAATCACTAAGAGTTCAGGCGAGAAGTTACGAAGTTTTTTGCAGGCGTGGATCAGGGCGTTTTGATAACTATGCCAGGTGGTATTTTTCGGCAACGGGTAGTTCAGGTTATAACCGTCACCGGCACCTGCTCCAGACTCGGTACTGAAACCCGAGTAATAAGGATAGGAAACCGAGGGGTCTCCATGCAGGGAAGCAAACATCACATCGTTGCGATCGTAGAAAATGTTCTGCGTCCCGTTGCCATGATGGAAGTCAACGTCCAGCACCGCGACACGTTTAGCGCCTTGAGTCAGTGCATGTTGCGCGGCAATGGCCGCGTTATTGAGGTAGCAGTAGCCTCCCATGTATTCACGAGCAGCGTGGTGTCCGGGTGGACGACACAGGGCAAAGGCGCTGTTGTGGCCTTCGTTGATCAACGACAGTCCAGTGAGTGCAATGTCTGCGCTGGTTTTGACGGCTTCCCAAGTGGTCGCGGTGATCGGCGAGCCGGCATCCATGGCAAAGAAACCGAGCTTGCCATCAATGAACGCGGGGACGTGTTCATTGGACAAGTCGCGCACCGGCCAGACCAGGGGAAGGGCGTCATGCTCCCGACCGGTTGCCGTCCATTCGGACCACGCGGTTTCCAGAAAGGAAACATAGCGCTCACTGTGTGCATTGACGTAGCACGCCCGGTCAAACGTTCGCGGGACGATGATATCGCCGAGCCCAACATGCTGGACTCGGTCGCGAACGGTATCCGCTCGGCTTGGCTGTTCGAAAGAAGGTTTGAGAACGCCGTCCTTCAATTCGGTCCCATGGTGCAAGCGATGGGAATCGCTGAAAACTGTAAGCATTTATACGCATCCGTCGTGGTGGTCCAGTGCCAATAGTTTGTTCTGGTACGGATGCACTTTCTTTGCTTTTTGTTCTCGCTCTGCTAGCGTAATCGGGATTATTTTCCCGTGGATGGCACCATGCAGAAAAAAAATACCCATCGGGCAATGCTTGACGATACCGACCTTTCCATCCTGGCTTTGTTGCAGGAGGACGCCAGCATTTCCAACGCGGAGTTGAGTGAGCGCCTCTCGCTAAGCCTTACTCCATGCTGGAGGCGGCGCAAGAGACTGGAAGAGGAGGGAGTGATCAAGGATTACCAGGCAAACCTGGACCGGCGCAAGCTGGGGCTGGACATCATGGCGTTCGTGCATATCCGCTTTGCCACGCACACTGACCACACCCCCGAGGCCTTTGAAGCCGTCATCATGCAGCTCCCGGAGGTCTTGTCTTGTCACAAGATAACCGGGGATGCCGATTACCTTTTGCAAGTGTTGGCTCAGGATCTTGATAGCTACAGCGATTTTGTCGAGAGCGTATTGAGGCGACAACTCGGTATCGCCTCTATCCAGTCAAGTCTTGCATTGCGTGAAGTCAAAACGACCAGTCGTATCGCCATTCCGGGGCGGACAAAGCAGTAAACGGGCGTTCTGAAGCGTCCAACCCGAAGCCTGGCTGCCCGGACTGGTTCCTCTCATTGCATCACATAACGCCCCGGCGCCGACTCAAGTGCCGGGTATTGCGCGTTCCCGGTGCTCAGCACTGAAGGCTGGCGTTCCCCTGCGTGTTCGGCCAGCCAGACGAACCAGTCGTTCCACCAGCTACCCGGATGCTGCTCGGCATTCTTGAACCAGGTTTCAGGGTTCTTGGTGACGCGATTGTTGGTCCAGTAATGGCGTTTTTCCTTGGCCGGTGGGTTGATCACCCCCGCGATATGCCCTGAGGCGCCGAGTACGAAACGCTTGGTTCCAGACAGTAGTTCGGTGCTGGCGTACGCGCTTTTCCATGGCACGATGTGGTCGTCATGGGTGGCGAGGATGTACGCCGGGGCATCGATGGCGCGCAGGTCCAGCTTGACCCCGCAGCAATCCAGCTCGCCGGATTTCAGATCGTTCTGCAGGTAGGTATGGCGCAGGTACCAGCAGTACATCGGCCCGGGCAGGTTGGTGCTGTCGTTGTTCCAGAACAGCAGGTCAAGGGGTATCGATTTCTGCCCCTTGAGGTATTTGTCGACGTTGTAGTTCCACCACAAATCATTGGGGCGCAGCAATGAGAATGTATTGCCCATGTCCTCGCCCTTGAACAGGCCGATGGGGCCATTGAGGCCGCCGATGGTGCGCTCGCGATAAGCCACCAGTTGCTCGTCGACGAAGATGTCGATGGGGCCGGTATCGAGGTAGTCGAGGAAGGTGGTCAGCAGGCTCACGCTGGCGATCTCTTTGTCGCCACGAGCCGCCAACACGGCCAGCGCCGAGCTCAACAACGTGCCACCAATGCAGAAACCCACGCAGTTGGGCCGTTGCTCGCCGCTGATTTCGCGGGTCAGCTGCAGGCCTTTGATAATCCCGGTTTCAATCAGGTCATCCCAGGTGGTGCCGGCATGTTCCTGGTCGAAGTTGCGCCACGACATCAGGTATACCGGGTGGCCTTGCAGCAGCAGGTGACGAACCATCGAATTGTCGGGACGCAGGTCAAGGATGTAGTACTTGTTGATTGATGGCGGAACGATAAATACCGGGCGCCGGTACTGGGTTTCACTTTGCGGATAGTACTGGATGAGCTGGAAGAGTTCGTTCTCGAAGACCACTTCGCCGGGGGTGTTTGCCAGGTCGACACCCACTTTGAACGCGCCGGCGTCGCACTGGCGCATCTTGCCTTCCTGCAGGTCGCTGGCCAGGTGCATCAGGCCTGTGAGCAGGCTGCTTCCCTGGGTGTCAACGACCCGTTGCAGCGCATCGGGGTTACTCGCCAGAAAATTGCTCGGCGCGCCGGCGGCGATGGCTTGCTCCGCCAGATAGAGCAAGCGTTGACGCGGTTTCTTGCCGTCGATCGGCAGCTGATCGAGCAGCTTCAGCAGAAAGCCGGCATTGAGCAGATAAAACGCCGCGAGGGAACCGAACAGCGGTTGGCTCCAGTTGCCGCTGGCGAAACGCCGATCTTCGAAGCTGAAGGGCTGACCGGTCAACAGACGCTGGCCGAGTTCACACCATTGTTGCTGATAGTCTGATTGGAGGCTGTCCAGGGTTTCGCGTGGCAGCTCAAACCAAGCGTTGTAGTCCTGCCCGGTAAACCAGGGATTGGTGCTGACCCAAAGCCTTAATTGTTGCACTGCAAAGGAAGCAACGAACGGAACCTGGCCCGACCAGAGTGTGTTTAAGGTATGCGCGTTGTCCATGGAACTCCTTGCCCACATGAATAAACCGGACGGAAAAAAACGCGGCGCCGGACGTCGGCGCCGCGTCTGACAACTCAGCCTGTGTTTCTAACGCTCGATGACCAGGCTGACGCCCTGGCCGCCACCGATGCACAAGGTGGCCAGACCTTTTTTGCCATCGCGACGGATCAGTTCATGTACCAGCGACACCAGAATCCGCGCGCCTGATGCGCCGATCGGATGACCAAGGGCAATGGCGCCACCGTTGACATTGACCTTGTTCATGTCCCAGCCCAGTTCCTTGCCGACGGCCAGTGACTGCGCGGCGAACGCTTCGTTGGCTTCGATCAGGTCCAGGTCGTCCAGGCTCCAGCCGGCTTTCGTCAATACCAGACGGGTAGCGGGCACCGGGCCGATGCCCATGATCGACGGGTCCACGCCCGCGCTGGCATACGCCTTGATGCGCGCAAGTACCGGCAAGCCCAGAGCCAGGGCCTTGGCGGCGCTGGCCAGCATCAGCACGGCGGCGCCGTCATTGAGGGTCGACGAGTTGCCCGCGGTCACGCTGCCGTTTTTCTGGAACGCGGGTTTGAGGTTGCCCAGTGCCTGGAGCGTGCTGTCCGGACGCGGCTGTTCATCGGTGTCGAAGACCAGCGGCTCGCCCTTGCGCTGGGGAATCAGGATCGGGGTGATTTCACCCTTGAAGTAACCCGCCTCGATGGCCGCGGAGGCTTTCTGTTGCGAGATCGCGGCGAAGGCGTCCTGATCTTCGCGACTGATGCTGTATTGATTCGCCAGATTCTCGGCAGTGATGCCCATGTGGTAGTCGTTGAAGGCATCCCACAAACCATCCTGAATCACGCTGTCTTGCAGTTGCGCATGACCCAGGCGCAAACCGGTGCGCGCCTTGGGCAGAACATAGGGCGCCAGGCTCATGTTTTCCTGACCGCCGGCAATCACCAATTCGGCGTCGCCGCAACGGATCGCCTGGACCGCGAGCTGGACCGCCTTGAGGCCTGAACCGCAGACTTTATTCAGGGTCAGGGCAGGGGTGGTATGGGGCAGGCCGGCCTTGATCGCGGTCTGGCGTGCCGGGTTTTGCCCGGAGCCTGCAGTCAGCACTTGGCCGAGGATGACCTCATCAATCTGCGCAGCGTCGATCCCGGTCTGTTCGAGCAGGCGACGAATCACCGCCGCGCCCAATTCGGTAGCTGGAATGGCGGACAGTGAACCTTGAAAACTGCCAATGGCGGTGCGAGTAGCGGCAACGATTACGACTTCGTTCATGCATGACCTCATTAGGATTCTGTCGAGCGGGAGCAGGGCATCCATGCCCTGACAGGCTTACTGCATGTTCATGCCGCCGTTGACCGAGAAGTCGGCACCGGTGCTGTAGGCCGATTCATCGGACGCCAGCCAGGCGACGATCGAAGCGATTTCTTCGGGTTGACCAAGGCGACCGACCGGTGTGGCTGCGATCATGGTCTCGAGAATGTCCGGGCGGATGGCCGCGGTCATGCTGGTCTGGATGTAGCCGGGCGATACGGTATTGACGGTCACGCCCTTGCCCGAGACTTCCCGGGCCAGTGCCATGGTGAAGCCATGGATACCGGCTTTGGCCGCGCTGTAATTGGTCTGGCCGAACTGGCCGCGCTGACCGTTGATCGACGAAATGTTGATGACCCTTCCCCAGCCCTTGGCCAACATGCCTTCAATCACCTGTTTGGTGGTGTTGAACAGGCCGCTGAGGTTGGTCCCGATCACCGCGTTCCAGTCTTCTGGAGTGAGTTTGCGAAAGGAGGCATCCCGAGTGATGCCGGCGTTATTGACCAGCACATCGATCGGGCCGAATTGCTCTCGTGCCATCTCGAAGGCCTTGCGGGTCGATTCCCAATCGGTGATGTCGCCGAAGATGCATTCGAACTGATAACCCGCCGCCAGTTGGGTGGCTATCCATTCGTTCTTGCGGGCGGAATCCGAGCTGCAGCCGACGATGACCTTGAATCCTTCCTTGTACAGGCGTTGGCTTATCGCAGTGCCAATCCCACCCATACCACCCGTGACCAACGCAATACGACCAAGCGACTTCATACAATCCCTTCCTTTCTTTGTTTTGCGTTGCAAGATGGGGGGATTGTTCGGTATTGGCCGGGTGTGCGGAAGTGTTGAGAGGTGACGCTCTGGTGTCCAACGGTGCCATGCCCCGGTTAATGACGGGTGGCGAAAAACGCTGGTTACCTATACTGGGATCAATATTGGCAACTGAAAAACCCGTTAGTCTTTGATTTATCGCAGATCAGTTATGGCTCCGGACAGGATGTTCGGTTCCACAGGTCATTGAGGACGCCATGTATAGAATGAGTTCAGGCTATGCCAGCGTGCTGGTAAATACGCTCTCGGCTCAAGGACTGGATATTGCCAGTCTGTGTCGGGAGGCTGGACTAGACATGAAGCTTGCGAACAAACCAGGAGCGTTTTGCGAGCGAAGGGCGATTTATCGATTATGGGATCTGGCCGCTCAGGCCTCGGGCGATTCGGACATCGGCTTGAAGGCCTATGGAAGTTTCCACCCTGGTAGCTTTCAGATCGTCGGCTACACCATGATGTCCAGCCTGAATCTGAAAAAAGCCCTTGAGCGCCTGGTCCGTTTCAGTCCGTTGATTGGCACCGGATTCAGCCTTTTCTTTACATCGGAGCCGCAGAGTTACCGACTTTCCGGCCTCGATCATCACCAAAAAGGTTCGGTCAAACCTCGGCAATACACCGATGCAGCGCTGGCTTCGTTGCTGGGCTTCTGCCGTAAGCTGGCGGGCGGTAATTCTCCGCAACCCTTGAGTGTGGAGTTCACCTATCCCGAACCTGAAGACACCTCCGAGCATCGACGGTTGTTTGGCTGCGACCTGCGTTTCGACGCGGCTTACGACAGCATTTTGTTTGATGGGCAGGAGCTGCTGCGTCCGTTGAGCATGGCCAACGAAGCGCTGGCGGTGCTGCATGACAGTTTTGCCGAGGCGCAACTGGATCTGCTGTTTGGTTTTTGCGTAGTCGGCAGGATTCGCGCGCTGATTACCGAGCGCTTGAGTCAGGGCCAGGGGCAATGCGATATGGAGTCGATCGCGGCGGCATTGAACGTTAGCAAACGCACGCTGCAACGCGCGCTGGAAAAGGAAGGGACGCAATTCAAGGACGTGCAGAACGCTGTGCGCCGGCAATTGGCCGACTTCTACCTGCGCCATTCTCACTTCAACATGAAGCATGTCGCGTATCTCCTTGGTTTTCATGATCACAGCAGCTTTAACAAAGCCTGTAGCCGCTGGTTTGGCATGACACCCGGTCAGTATCGGGCCGATGAATCGTTGGCAATCGAGGAAGCCGTGCTGGTTTGACACGGCCTTCCGTCAGCGTTCAACGTTATTTCATCGGAGGTTTTTTTACGGCTTTCTTGCCCTTGGCAGGTTGGCGCACCGGACTTGCCACCTTGGCGATGGGGTCTGGGGTCACTGCGGGGATTTTCTGCTTGATCGGCTCAGGGATGGCCACCGGGATGGGTGGCTTGATCGGCTCTGGTGTTATCACCAAGACTTTCACTTCGATGGCATCGGCTGCACCGGGTGGCTGGGTCAGGCTGAAACCTGGCAGCGGAACGTCGAGTAGCGTGTGCAGCTCACACCAGCATGGGTTGTTTGCGCCGCTGGTCAGCAGTTGCGGCAGCAAATTGGCGACGGCCGCCAGCACTTGTTGGCGCTCTTGGGCCTCAACCAGCATCAAGGGCAGGCTGTGCAGGCTTTCTTGCGGGTGGGTGGCGACCAGCAGTTTTTGCAGGCGCAGGGTTTCGCGCAAATCAAGTGGCTTGGCACTGTAGTCCTGGAGCAGCACCTGCAGTTGCAGGATCAATTTCTCGACGCTTTCCTTGCCCGGTTCGTCGCTGTCGCGGCCCAGCAGGAACAGGATCCGTATCAAGGCTTCCATCAGACCGCCAAGAGGCAGAGCATCCTGCAGACGCTCGATCAGAACCTGGTCGTGCTGCTCGGCGTGTTCCTGCAGATTTCGCCCGGGTGCATTGCCGGCGAAGCTATTGAGTACGCCATACACGCCGTAGAAACACATTTCGTGAGCCGCATCACGCAGGTCCCGATAGCCGTTCAAGGCGTCCTGCATCTGGTTGGAAAACAGTTCCTGCCAGACCAGTAACGGGTTGTTCTGACTGGCGGGATGACGATCCTTGCTCACTTGGGCGGCACTGCCAGTCAGCCACCACAGTGCCGGGTTCAAACTGCTCCAGGCCACTTGCTGCTGATGGAAAGGGTGCGCGCGGCGCAGCATTTCGGCGCTCGGTTCGTTGATCAGCAGGCGCAACCATGGGCGTATGAACTCGTCGTACACGCTGTTGTTGATGGCGGATGCGCGCTGCACCAGCGCGAATTCGCGATCGTCATCACGGGGCGGCGTCACTTGGCCATGAATGTCGGCGATATGCCGGGGCTCGAAACGCACGGTATACGGCGTCGCCGAGTGCTCCGGCAGGTCGTCGATCAGCATTTCGTACAACCCGGCCGGCAGCGCATTGATCGCATCGACTGCACCCAGCAACTCGCGGTGCTCACGCCGCGCCACTTCACCGGACACGAAGATGCCCAGGTGACCGATGCTTGCATGTCGCAGGTAAACGATGGTGCGTCCGGCATTTTGCAACGCGAGATCGCTGGGATAGACGTCGGTGATCCAGTCCAGTGCCTGCTGCGGGGAGGTGATGTTGTCGCCATAGGAACAGAACACCACCACCGGCACTTCGATCAATTTGAGGTCGAGCCCGCTGCTTTTGCGCCCCAGGCCGCCGGACAGCTGATTACCGATGAACAGGTCGTCGACAATCATCTCGATTTCTTCGCTATTGAGCAGGGTCGGGCTGCCCCACCAGCGTTCGAAATCCAGAAAGCGTGCGGCCTCGCTGTCGACTTCACTGAACAGGTGGTAGTACTTGCCCCAATAGGTATTGGCCGGGTCCAGGTTTTCGAAATTGCTCACCAGCCAGGTGCCGTCGAAGCGGTCATTACCGAGGTCGCTCCCCAGGCGCGCCATCCAGCCACCGCCCAGCAAACCGCCGGTGTAACGCATCGGATTGCGGCCATTGACGCCGGCCCAGTACGACAACGGCGCACCGTTGACGATGATCAGCCCCGGCAACTCCGGCCGAGTGGCCGCCAGGCCCATTAACGCCCAGCCCGCTTGGCAGTTACCAATGACGACAGGTTTGGCGCTGTCCGGATGCCGAGCGCTGACGACCTCGATGAACCGTGCCTGGGCGTCTGTGATATCGGCAAGGGTTTGCCCTGGGCGTGGTGAGTGACTGAAGGCGATGAAGTAGGTGGGATGGCCGGCTCTCAGGCTTTCGCCGATGACCGAGTCCTGTTTGAAACCGCCGATCCCCGAGCCATGACCGCCGCGGGGGTCAATGATGATCACGGGCTGTTTTTTACTGTCGATTTGTTGCCCCGGGCCGCCGAGGATTTGCAACAACGAATAGTTGACCGCACGAGGCAGGTCTTCACCCGCGACCAGCGTTTCATGATTGAACTTGAGCAGCAGCGGATACCCGGCGCGTTCGTGGGCCAGGGTGTTGTCGCCGCGCTGACGCAAGGTGTCCCAGAACAGCACGCTGCGCTGGCCAAGGTCAGTGAAGTATTCCTGCCAGTCAGCCGGTGTCGGCTGTCTGAGTTGCCCAAGGCTAAAAGGCGCGAAAGTTTTTGCCTGGCGCTTCTGCACGGCGTCGAGGACGTTGTGGGTATTGAGGCGTTGCAGATGATTAAGGTGTTCGAACAAGCCGGCGGGGTCGCTGCGCTCTTCATCTTGCAGCGCAATATTTACTTCCTGACCCATGGTGATCTCCTGCTGCTATGCGTGGGAACCTGCGCATCTGAACCCTTTAGTTAGAGAGGGCTAGGCTGGCCGTTCGATGAGCAGGAGTCTACAGCGAATAAGGAGGGCGTTAGCAACGTTTATTTTGCACCGCACAAAAATAGGCGTTGCCAAATAGTTTTGTGCACTGCAATATCAAGGCTAACGCGATGACTGGCCGGATCGCTATCGCGTCCTCAGGCCCATCAGGGCCTTCCAGTACCAGGAGATTCAAGCATGTCTTTTTTCAATTCGGAAAAACTGCAAACCGCTCAGAAAGCCAACCTCGACCTTTTGCAGCAAATCAGCGGCAAAGTGTTCGCCAGCGTTGAACAGCTCAGCCAGTTGCAGTTCAAGGCACTGCGCGACTCCACCGAAGAGCAGTTCGAAGGTGTTCGCAAGCTGCTGGCCGTCCGTGATCCACAAGGTTTCGCCGAGCTGCAGGCTTCTTTCACCCAGCCGAGCGCGCAAACCGAACGCCTGGCCGAATTCAATCGTCAGGTTCAAGCACTGATCGTCGGTACTCAATCGGACATCGCCAAATTGACCTCGAGTCAGGTCGAAGCGGGCACCCAGCAGTTGCATGAGTTCGTTGAAACGATCAGCAAGAATGCACCGGCCGGCTCCGAGCCTGTTGTGGCCGCGTTCAAGTCGGGCCTGGCGAATGCCGGTACTGTGTTCGAAAGCGCACAGAAAGCCGTAAAACAGGCTGCCGATGTGGCTCAGAGTGGTTTTGACGCAGCGACTGCCGCGGGCACTAAAGCTGCCCCGGAAGCTAGCGCCAAGCCTAACAGCGGTAACAAGTAAGTCACGTAAGACCAGCAATACCAATGGCGACGGGTTTATTCCCCATCGCCATTTTTTTTCGTTCCGCCATCGGCACCGGGCTTGCCGCCAAACATGCCGAACAGGTTCTGGGTGTTCAGGTACAGCGCCTTCGACTGGTCGACATATTGCCGCATCAAATCCTGCATCACTGGCGCCTGCTGATGCATGAACGTGCTCCAGGCCTCGGAGGATTGCGCACCCGTCTGGGACTGGATGTCGATTACGGTCTGAATGCTCTTGTCCAGGTAACTGCCGAGTACGCCCTGATAAGGGCCGTAGAACTGGATAATCCCCATCAGCATCTCGCTGGTGAAGATCGGCTCACCGCCGCTTTCGGCTTCCAGAATCACTTGCAGCAAGATGCTGCGCGTCAGATCCTCGCCGCTCTTGGCATCGACCACCTGAAAGGCAATTTTATCGACCACCAACTGGCGTATGTCCGCCAGCGTCAGATGACTGCTGGTGTGGGTGTCATACAGTCGGCGATTGGGGTACTTCTTGATCAGGCGTGGGGTGGTATCAGTCATGCGGGGCGTCTCGCGGCGAGCCTGGTTTGCAGGCATCTTAACCTACAATCATCATTGGTGTTTTTGAGGCCGCCTTCGCGAGCAAGCCCGCTCCCACACTTGACCGAGTCTCCCATGAGAATGCGGTTAAATGTGGGAGCGGGCTTGCTCGCGAAGAGGCCCGCCATCACAGCACAAATCCAGCAGAAAAAAGGAGACTGCGCCGTCAAGTGAGTCCCCCCTTGTGCAACCAGAACTGAGTTACCAGATCGGCAAGGTGTAGCTGACGATCAGGCGGTTTTCATCCAGGTCGCTGCCAAAATTGGTCGAGCGAACTGTCGCGTTACGCCATTTCACCCCGACATTCTTTAATGGCCCGCTCTGCACGACATAGCCGATGTCGGTATCACGTTCCCATTCCTTGCCTTGCGGGCGGTTGCCGCCCAGGTCGATATTGTCGCCGGTGAGGTAGCGGGTCATGAAGGTCAGCCCGGGAACGCCAATGGCTGCAAAGTTGTAGTCGTAGCGCGCCTGCCAGGACTTTTCGTCTTTGCTGGCGAAGTCGCCGATCTGCACGAAGTTCACCAGGAACGCATCGGTGCCGTTGACGTAGGCGTAGCCGGTGTCGCCGCTCATGCCTTGATAACCCAGGCCCAACGCATGCCCGCCGAGGCTGTAGGTGAACATCGCGCCGATGGCATTGTTATCGACATTACTGCCACCGTCGTCCGTGGAGCGGGCGAAGCGCAGATCCGTCTTCAGCGACTGGCCGGTTGTGACCGGCAGCACGTAGGTCAGGTTGATCAGGTGCTGGCTGTAGAAGTTGTCGAGGTGACCATAGCTGTAACCGGTGGCGAGGTTGCTGGTCCATTTGTAGTTCAGGCTGGCGAAATCGAAGCTGTCGCTATCGAGATGACGTGTGGTGATGCCCTTGGCGCCGGTGCGGGTGATGCCCATGTCCTCGTAGTCCGAGGAGTCACGCTGATTGACTTGCGTCAGTCGTCCGGCATCCACGGTCAGGCCTTCGAGTTCCAGCGACGTCAGCTGACCGCCCTCGAAGGTTTGTGGCAACAACCGTGAATCGTTGGCCAGTACCGTCGGCAGTTTCGGCAGCAGCGTGCCGAGTTTCAGTGTGCTTTTCGAGGCCCGCACTTTGGCGGTCAGGCCCAGTTCTCCGTACTCGTCCTGCGCACCTTTGCTCGTGTCGCGATGGCGTTTTAGCAGGCCGGAGCCTGCGCGATCAGGGCTGGAGTCGAGCTTGACGCCGAGCAGGCCAATGGCATCGAAACCCACGCCGATCAAACCGTCGGTGAATCCCGATTCATAGCGCAGCAGGAAACCTTGCGCCCATTCCTCTTGCTTGGATTGGGGAGCGTTGGTCTGACGATAATCTCGGTTGAAATAAAAGTTGCGCAGCTCCAGGCTGGCCTTGCTGTCTTTGACAAAGTCAGCAGCGGCGGGGGCCGAGAGGCTGATGACGCCGCCGGCCAGCAATAATCGGGTAGCGAGGATGCGGGTATTGCGGTCCATGGTGAAGCCCCTTTGTTTTTATTATGGAAAGACAGGTCCCGCGGCCCTCGCCAGGTGGGCGAGGGCTTATCAATAAAAAACGCGAACGCCAAAAAGAGAGGAGCGTGGCGCCGCGTGGGTTCAATCGTTAGAACTGTTCGGCGCTCAGGCCAAACAAGGAGGCACTGCCCGCGCGGATGGATTGCTCCAGGCTCAAAATGCGCGGCAGCAAGCGGTGGATGTAGAAGTCGGCGGTGGCGATCTTCGCACCATAAAACCCTGCATCTTCGTGCAGCTTTTGCTTGGCAACCTGTGCCATGCGCGCCCAAAGCCAGGCATAGGCGACGTAACCGAACAGGTGCAAATACTCCACCGAAGCAGCGCCGACTTCGTTGCGATTGGTGGTCGCCTGGTCCTGCAGCCAGTCGCTCAGGTCTTCCAGACGCTGCACGGCATCGAACAGTTGAGCGGAGTAGGGCGCGTCGGGCTGACGGGCGAAATGGCGGATCTCGCCGGTGAACTGGCGCAGCGCGGAGCCCTTATCGGCGAGCACTTTGCGTCCAAGCAAGTCCAGGGCCTGAATGCCGTTGGTGCCTTCGTAGATCTGCGCGATGCGCACGTCACGGACCAATTGTTCCTGGCCCCACTCGCGGATGTAGCCATGGCCGCCGAACACTTGCTGGCCGTTGATGCAGCTTTCCAGGCCGGTGTCGGTGAAGAACGCCTTGGCCACCGGTGTGAGCAGCGCCACCAGGGTTTGCGCGCTGTCCCGTTCCTTGGCGTCATCGGAAAACTTCGCCAGGTCCAGTTGCTGCCCGACATAACTGGCGAACGCACGGCCGCCCTCGGTCATGGCTTTCATGCTCAGCAGCATGCGGCGCACATCAGGGTGGACGATGATCGGGTCAGCCACTTTGTCCGGAGCAATAGCACCGGTCGGCGCGCGACTCTGAACACGTTCACGTGCATAGGCGACGGCGCTCTGATAGGACGCTTCGGCGCAGCCAATGCCCTGAATGCCGATGGACAAGCGCTCGTAGTTCATCATGGTGAACATCGCCGCCAGGCCTTTGTTGGCTTCGCCGACCAGCCAGCCGCTGGCGCCGTCGAAGTTCATCACGCAGGTGGCCGAGGCCTTGATGCCCATCTTGTGTTCGATCGAACCGCAACTCACTGCGTTGGCATCGCCGAGGGAACCGTCAGCATTGACCAGTACTTTGGGGACGACAAACAGCGAGATGCCTTTGGGCCCCGCAGGTGCGTCCGGCAGTTTGGCCAGCACCAGATGCACAATGTTTTCGGTCAGATCCTGGTCACCACCGGTGATGAAGATCTTGCTGCCGGTGATGCTGAAGCTGCCGTCGGCCCGGGGTTCGGCGCGGGTGCGGATAATCCCCAGATCGGTACCGGCGTGGGCTTCAGTCAGGCACATGGAACCGGCCCAGCGGCCTTCGTACATCGGCGGCAGGTAGAGGTTTTTCAGGGTGTCACTGGCGTGGGCATCCAGCGCCAGGCAGGCACCGGAACTCAACGCCGAATACAGCGCGAAGCTTGCGTTGGCGCCGTAAAGCATTTCTTCGAACTGCACGGCGAGCATCTTCGGCATGCCCATGCCGCCAAAATCGGCGTTGCCGGACAGGCCCACCCAGCCGCCTTCGATGTAGGTGGCATAAGCCTGTTTGAAACCGATCGGCGTGCTGACTTGGCCGTCGGTCCACCGGGCGCCTTCCTCGTCGCCACTGCGATTCAATGGCGCAATCAGGTGCGAGGTGACTTTGGCCGCCTCCTCAAGAATGGCGTCGGCGGTGGCGGCGTCGACACTGTCGGCTAAGGCCGGCAGGCGTGCCCACAAGGCCGGGGCATCGAACACTTCATGCAATACAAAGCGCATGTCGCGCAGCGGGGCGTTGAATTCGGGCATAACGTGAACCTCAAAAGGGTGTGCGATGGACACGGCGCCGCTTGAGCAGGCCGTGCCCTTTCAATCAATGAGCGCAAGCGCTGGCGGCACCGAGGCCGGTCTGGGCACGAACGAACTGGTCGGCGTAAGCGTCACGTTCCTTGTCGGCCCGTACGCTGCGGTCGAGTTTGGATACGACGACGATCACCAAGAATGCCAGTGGCATGGAGAACAGCGCCGGGTGGTCGTACGGGAAGATCGCCTGTGCATGGCCGAGCACGGTGACCCAGACCGCAGGCGAGAGGATCACCAGGACCAGCGCGCAGATCAGCCCGGCGAAACCGCCGATGATTGCGCCTTTGGTGGTCAAGCCTTTCCAGTACATGGCCATGATCAGCACCGGGAAGTTGGTCGACGCAGCGATGCCGAAGGTCAGACCCACGAGGAACGCGACGTTCATCTTCTCGAACAGAATGCCCAGCAGAATCGCGATGATGCCAAGGCCTACGGTGGCCATGCGGGTCACGCGCATTTCCTGTTTTTCGCTGGCTTTGCCCTTCTTGAACACCGTGGCGTAGAGGTCGTGGGAAATCGCCGAAGCACCGGCCAGGGCCAGCCCGGAGACCACCGCAAGGATGGTGGCGAAGGCCACGGCCGAGAGGAAGCCGAAGAACAGATTGCCACCAACCGCTTTGGCCAGGTGCATGGCGACCATGTTGCCGCCACCAATCAAGGTACCGCCGACTTCGCCATTGACGTAGTACTGCGGGTCGGTGCCGATGATCACCATCGCGGCGAAGCCCAGGGTGCATACCACCAGGAAGAAGAAACCGATGAAACCGGTGGCGTAGAACACCGATTTGCGCGCTTCCTTGGCGTTAGGCACGGTGAAGAAACGCATCAGAATGTGCGGCAGGCCGGCAATCCCGAACACCAGGCCCAGTGACATCGAAGCGGTGTTGATCGGGTCGGAGAGCATTGAGCCGGGGCCCATGATGTTCCAGCCACTGGCGTGCGCCTGGACGGCTTTGTCCGCGAGGGTTTCGTAGCTGAAGCCGAACTGCGACATGGCCATGAATGCCAGGGTCGTGCCGCCGGCAAGCAGCAGCACGGCCTTGATGATCTGCACCCAGGTGGTGGCGATCATGCCGCCGAAAATCACATACACCAGCATCAGCGCGCCGACGATCACCACGGCTACCGGGTAGTCGAGGCCAAACAGCAACTTGATCAACTGACCCGCACCGACCATCTGCACTATCAGGTAGCAACACACCACCGTCAGCGAACCGAAGGCGGCGAAGATCCGCACTTTGTTCTGGTCCAGGCGATAGGACACGATGTCGGCAAAGGTGTAGCGCCCCAGGTTGCGCAGGCGCTCGGCCATCAGGAAAGTGATGATCGGCCAACCGACGAAGAAGCCGATGGTATAGATGAAGCCGTCGTAGCCCTTGGCAAACACCAGGCTGGAAAGCCCCAGCAGCGTAGCGGCGGACATGTAGTCGCCGGCAATGGCCAGGCCATTCTGAAACCCGGTGATTCCACCGCCCGCGGTGTAGAAGTCCGAAGTGGATCTGGTTTGCCGCGCGGCCCACCAAGTGATGGCCAATGTGCCCAGTACGAAGACGAAGAACATGCCGATCGCATGCAGGTTGAGCGGCTGTTTTTCCACTGCACCCAGCGCGGGTGCAGCCAGCACAACGGAAGCCGGCAAGAGCCCGGCAGCGGCGAGGAGAATTTTACGCAGCAGAGTCATCACTTGCTCTCCTCGAGAATGGCGGCGCCCAATGCATCGAAACGCGTGTTGGCGCTGTAGACGTACCAACCGGTCAGTAGCCAGGAAAAAATGATGATCGCCGCGCCAACCGGCATGCCCAGGGTCAACATCCGACGCTCGGCGATCGGCGCGTGCAGCCACTGCGGGGCAAACGCCACTACCAGCATGAACGCGTAGTAAGTACCCAGCACGGCAGCACTCAGCGACCAGGCCAGGCGCGAACGGCTGCTCACCAATTGAAGGAATTTGGGGTTGGACCGAATGCGTTCACAGCGTTGGGTATCGGTTGAATGGATGTCGATCATGGGTGGCTCCACATTGTTTTTGTTATCAGTGTGTAGGTCAGGGACAGGGCCAAATTCAGGCTGCACGAGCCCGAAGCGGCAGGTAAAACACCTGCCGCCTGGTGGGTACAACGTCGATTCGGTTAGAGCGCTTTGGCCCTGTCGCGCAGAACGTACTTCTGGATCTTGCCGGTTGAAGTCTTCGGCAGCAGGGTGAAAATCACGGTGCGCGGGACTTTGAAACCGGCCAGGTGTTCGCGGCAGAAACTGATAATGTCGGCCTCGCGAACGTCCTGGTGATCAGCCTTCAATGTGATAAAGGCGCAGGGCGTTTCACCCCACTTCTCATCGGGACGGGCGACGACGGCCGCTTCCATGACGGCGGGATGGCGATAGAGCACACCTTCAAGTTCGATGGTGGAAATGTTCTCACCGCCGGAAATGATGATGTCCTTGAGTCGGTCCTTGATCTCGACATAACCGTTCGGATGACACACCGCCAGGTCGCCGGTGTGGAACCAGCCGCCGTCGAACGCTTCGGCTGTGGCGGTCGGGTTCTTCAGGTAGCCCTTCATCACGGTGTTACCGCGCATGAAGATCTCACCGATGGTCTGACCGTCTCGCGGGGTCGGCTCCAGCGTCTTCGAATCGCCAACCATCACACCTTCGAGCGTCGGGTAGCGCACGCCCTGACGGGATTTGATTTGCGCTCTTTCGTCGAGCGGCAACTCATCCCATTCGGCATGCCAGGCGCAGAGCGTCACCGGGCCATAGGTTTCGGTCAGGCCATAGACGTGAGTGACCTTGATGCCCATTTGTTCCACGGCACCGATCACTTTGGCCGGCGGTGCGGCGCCGGCGACCATCGCGTTGACCGGATGATCGATCGCCGCTTTCGCCGATTCCGGCATGTTGACCAAGGCATTGAGCACGATCGGCGCAGCGCACAGATGGGTGACCTGATGCTCGCGGATCAGCGTGAGGATTTTCTGTGGATCGACGCGGCGAAGAAACACATGCACACCGGCCATGGCGGTGATGATCCACGGGTAGCACCAACCGTTGCAATGGAACATCGGCAAGGTCCAGAGGTACACCGGATGGTTACCCATGGCCCAGGTCATCTGGTTGCCCAAGGAGTTCAGGTAAGCACCGCGATGGTGGTAAACCACGCCTTTGGGGTTGCCGGTGGTGCCGGAGGTGTAATTCAGCGAGATGGCTTGCCATTCATCATCGGGCCACTGCCAGGCGAAGGCCGGGTCGCCTTCGGCCAATAGCGCTTCATAGTCCAGATCGCTGACCGCCTGGCCTTCGCCGTATTCCGGATCATTAACGTCGATGACCAATGGCGGGTGATCCAGCATGCCGATCGCCGCGTGAATCACATCATGGAACTCACGGTCGGTAATCAGCACCTTGGCTTCGCCATGCTGCAGCATGAAGGCAATGGCTTCGGCATCCAGACGCACGTTGAGCGGGTTGAGCACCGCGCCAATCATCGGCACGCCGAAATGCACTTCGAGCATTTCGGGAATGTTGGGCAACATCACCGCCACGGTGTCGTTCTTGCCGATGCCGCGACCGGCCAGCGCCGAGGCCAGGCGACGGCAGCGGGTGTAGGTCTGCGCCCAGGTGCGGCGGATCGAGCCATGGATGACGGCGGGATAGTGTGGGTAAACGCTGGCGGTGCGCTCGATGAAGCTGAGCGGAGACAAGGCAATATGGTTGACAGCCGCAGGGCCTAGCCCTTGTTCATAGATCGACATGTACGGGTACTCGGTGGCTGATTGTTAGCTCTATAGGTGACCTTGCAGCGTAGCCGCTGAGGTCGCCTTTTATGTCCGGCCTGATTTATATAACATTCAGCTACCGATATGGAAGTACAACCTACGTCATATAGGATATGTACTATATTTGATTCTTGCTGGACTAAATGAATACAGTGACACCGCAAAGCCGGTATATCCTTGGCCTCCCCAACGAAGCGGACCTGTGATGACCCTGACTCCCGTTCGATTGCACAGCTGGTTGCGCCTGCAGCGCGAGGGTGTGTCTCTGGCCACCCGGGCCGATGCGTTGTGCCGTGCGCTGCAGGATTGCCCCGAGGTGCGCCGGGCGGTTTATCTGAGTTGGCAACCCACTGCGCGGATTTACAGCCACGAGGGCGCCGCCCAGCATTTTCCACCGGGGCTGGGCGACCCTTCGCTGGCTAGCGATCAGCGGTTGTTTGATCGGCTGGCCGAAGCGGGGCGGCTGGATCTGGCTCAAGTACGTCAAATCGATTGTTGGCTGGCCGGCCGACTGCGCCGGGCCGCTATCAGCCACGGCCAGGTGTTTGATCTGGCGTTGCAACCGGGGCAGGCGGGTTTGTTGCTGGTGGAAGTGTGCGAGGGCGTGAGTCTTGATTGGCTGGGTTGGGTGCAGGACTTGCTGACGACGTTGCTGAGCAGCGTCAACGGCATGCTGCGCGGCTCACCGCTGTTGGGGCACGACCCGCAACCGAGTCTGTTGCTCGATGCGCAGGGCCGGCCGCTGGAGTTCAACGCGGCGCTGCTGGCGTTGCTGGCCGAAAAGCCGCTGACCGATGTGCTGGTTTTTTTACCGGTCAATCACCGGGTGCTGGTACGCGCCTGCCTGGACCAGCAACGCGCCATCGAAGGGGTCGAAGCCCAATTCGAAGCGCAGATCCTGATCTGGACGTTTATCCCCGATCCCCAGGACAACCGTGTACTCGCCCGGTGTCGCGATGCCACGGCACAAGTGCTGGCCGAGCGTGAAGCGGCCACGGCACGTCGGCTGTACCGGCTGATCATTGAAAACACCACCGACCTGATTTCCCGACACACACCGGACGGGCGCTTTCTCGATGCCTCGCCGGCGTCCTGGACATTGCTCGGCTACTGGCCGGAGGAGTTGCGCGGGCAAATGGCCCAAGGCTTGTTTCATGGTCAGGACCTGGCCAGCCTGGTGCAGCGCGCGCGGGATGCCCTGGAGCAGGATGGTTATCACACGATGACGTATCGGATTCGCCATCGGGATGGGCATTACCTGTGGTTTGAAACCGCCAGCCGGGCGATTCGTGAAACCTATACCGGGGCGGTGGTGGAAGTGGTCAACGTGTCCCGGGACATTACCGCCCGGGTGCATGCCGAGGAGAACAAGCGACGCCTGGCGGAAGTCGTCGAGGTCAACACCGATCCTGTGTTGTTCATCGACCCCGAGGGGCAAGTCACTTACCTCAACCCAGCGGCGCGGCGCATCCTGGGGATCGACGAGCAACAACCGATGCCAGCCCTGGCAACGTTGTTCGCCAGCGGCGACCTGGCACGTCTGCAGCGTGATGGCTGGAGCAGCGCCGAGCGCGACGGTGTCTGGAGCACCGATGCGCGATTGCAACCACCGGCAGGCGGCACTTCGGTGCCGGTATCGCTGGTGCTGCTGGCGCACCGTTCGGCCGGCGGCGAGCGCTATTACTCATTGGTGGCGCGGGACATGACCGAGCGTGAACTGCGTGAAGTGCAACAGCGCCGCCATCAGGACGAACTGGCGCACACCGCGCGGTTGGTCACCCTGGGTGAATTGGCCTCGGGCATCGCTCACGAAATCAACCAGCCATTGGCTGCGGTAGTCAATTACGCCAATGCCAGCCAGCGCTATTTACAGACGCTGGATTCCAATTCCCAGGCCGCCGCCAAAGTGGCGCAAGGGCTGGAGCGCATTACCCATCATGCCACTCATGCTTCAGAAGTGATCAGACGTTTGCGGGCGTTTCTGCGCAAGGGGCAACGCCGCATGCAGGCCTTGAATTTCACCGAGGTCGCCCGCGAGGCCGTGCGTTTATGTGCCTGGGAGGCGAGCAATTGCCAAGTGACAATCGAGGATCGCCTACCGGATAATCTGCCGCCGATTTATGCCGACCGAGTGCTGCTGGAGCAGGTCCTGCTTAATCTCCTGCGAAATGCCATCGATGCCAACCGCGAACAACATCCGGGGCAACCCTCGCTGATCGTGATGGCTGCGGGGCAGGGCGGTGGTGCAACCGTGGAAATCAGTGTGCAAGACCAGGGGCCAGGCGTCAGCGAGCCCGAACTGGAGCAGATATTTACCCCGTTCTATACCAGCAAGGCCGATGGACTGGGGCTTGGCTTGTCCATGAGCCGCAGCATCATCGAAGGTTTCGGTGGCGAATTACAGGCCCGACGCCAACCTGTCGGGCTGCTGATGTGCTGCCGTTTGCCGCTGGCCGGCCCAACAAAACAACAACAGGAATAACGTAATGGCAGGTGTGACGGAGCACGTGGTGTATGTGGTCGACGATGACCAAGGCATGCTCGATTCAACCGTCTGGTTGTTGGAGTCGGTAGGGCTCAAAGCCTTGCCGTTTACCAGTGGCGTGGAGTTTCTCAATGCCTGTGATGCCAGTCTGGATGCCTGCGTGCTGCTCGATGTTCGCATGCCCGGCATGGGCGGTTTGAACGTGCAGGAAGAAATGCGCGCACGTGAGCTGAACCTGCCGATCATTTTCGTCAGCGGGCACGCGGATGTGCCGATCGTGGTTCGCGCTTTCAAGGCGGGCGCCCATGACTTCATCGAGAAGCCCTACAACGAGCAATTGCTGCTGGACAGCGTGCAACAGGCGCTCAGCAACTGTGCGGCAAACCGCTCGGGCAATCAGGGGCACGAAGCCTTGCAGGCGCGCTTGCTGACACTGACCCCACGGGAGCGCGATGTCTTGCTGCCGCTGGTCCGGGGTTACACCACCCGTGAGATCGCCGAGCAACTGGGCGTCAGTGCGAAAACCGTCGACCTGTATCGTTCGCGGGTGATGAAGCGCATGCAGGCCAATACCTTGCCGGACCTGGTGGGCATGGCCATCGCCGCTGAACTGGTCGACCCGCTGAAGCTGCGGTGATTGCTGGCATTTTCTATTGATCGTCTATGGGGGGGGGGAGGATCAGCCGCAAGACAGACCGGACGTCCCGCCAACGTTATGACAGCCTGAGCTTGCGCTAGCATGAAAGATGTTCAGGCCACCCGCCATTGAGACTGGTCATCGGTGTGTCGAGTGTGCGTGACGGACTCTGTCAATTGCAGGGGCCGGAGGAGGCGTGTTGAAACCATTCCAGCTCAGACCTAGCGCCTCAACCCTGAACATGTTGCGTCAAGCGTGCCTGCAACGCCGTGACGCGGTGCCGCCCACGTTAACGGAAAGAGCGCTGATCCCGGACATTCCAGATGCTCGCTACTGGCTGGAACAGGACCTGACGCCGTTCATTCGGGATGTGAGCCTGGCCAATCTTCGAGAGGCTGAGGCGCTCGCCAGCGCAGGGTTACCGAACGACATCCTGCCGCGGGCAAATCTGCTGGCCGTTTCGGGCGGCGGCGACGCCGGCACATTTGCCGGGGGCATCATTGCGGGATGGACCCAGCATGGGACTCGACCGGTGTTCAAAGTGGTCACCGGCATTAGCGCTGGCGCCCTGGTCGCCCCGTTTGCCTACCTGGGGCCCCAGTACGACGATGTCATTGTGCGTATCTGCAATGCGGTCGGTCCAAAAGACATTTTCCATGCGCGCAATATGCTGACCCGTCTTACCAGCGATGGTATGGCGCACAGCAAGCCACTGGCGCGGCTCATTGCACAGCACGTCACTGCCGAGACTCTTGCGGCGATCGCGGCGGAATACGCCAAAGGACGGCTCCTGATGATCGGCACAACCGACCTTGATTCAGGGCGCCCGGTCACCTGGAACATGGGGGCTATTGCTTCCAGCCAGGCACCGGGAGCGCTCGAGCTGTTTCGCAATATCATGGTCGCGTCGATGAGTATTCCCGGTGCCGTCTCACCCGTCATGATTGATGTGGACGTTAACGGCCACCCGTTTCAGGAAATGCACGTGGACGGGGGTGTCCTTACGCAGGTGTTCCTTTACCCACCCGGCACCGTGATGGCGCTGAACCAAGTGCCCGGGGCGCGTTTGCGGCGTGAACGGCATTTCTATGTGATTCGCAACGGCAAACTGGAACTGCAATGGTCCGGAACGAAGCGCCGAACCTTGAACATCGGCGGTCGAGCCATCAGCGCATTGATCCAGAATCAGGGGATCAGCGATCTGGATCGGATTTACCGAATTGCCCAGCAGGATGGGGCGGACTTCAATCTGGCGTACATCGGCTCCGACTTCCGCATTTCTCGCCTCCATAAATTCGATGGCGAGTACATGAAGCGCTTGTTCAAATACGCCTTTGACCTCAGTGCCAAAGGCTATCCGTGGCATAAATCGCCGAGTACGTGAGAGACGGTCTCAGCTGACAGGCTCGGCCGTACAACTCATTTCCCCTGAGCCTGGCTTCTGGAAAAGCACCACGTTGCCGTCTTGCCAGAAGCGGTAATTCCCCTGGTAATCCTTGCCAATGTATTGGGTTCCCGAATCACTCTGCACTTGGTTCAGGGTAATCGAGCTGTTCGCCCATTTCAGGTACACGACACCAGGCTGGGTGTTAAAGAAGGTGGCGGCCATCAACGCGTTTAACCCTGCGCAACGAAAAGCCAGGGGGCCTTCGGTGAGTCTGTCTGGATCCTTGGTTCTCACAATTGCCGAGCCTTGACGTAGCTGGTGCGCGCGCTCGGCATAGCTTCGGATCGCGCACGCCTTGGGCGCAGGCTCGGAGGCACACTGATTGCGAGCGTCGATCCAGAACTGCTGGTCGATCATGACTTTGTCTGGACGCGGCACTGAATGATCATCCGTGAGCGCCAGGCGATAAAGGCGCGTCAGTTCGATATCCATCTGCATCAGTGGTGGGTCGCGACAAATAAGCTTTTCGACGGGTGCCTTTGCCGTGGCGCAGTCGAAGCTGGTCTGGAAGACTGGCGAAGCATTGGCACAGGTGCCCGTCGCCGCGCAAACGCTGGCAGCGAGCAGACGGGTGAGCGTTTTCATGTTGGGTTGATTCATTACCTGATACCCGGATTGCTGTGGGATCTATTGATCCGTTGAACAGTCATTTGTTCGCATTGGGTGTATCGCAGTGTAAGTCAGTGCTTAAAACTTGCCGCACCCGTTCGAGTTCGAGGAAGTAGAAGTACAAACGGAATGAGAGCTTGCACCCTAAGAACATTGTTCCAGGGTTAGTCGCCAGACGCTGAGCTAGACTCAAAGATCCAAAGCACACTGATAGCAGTGGAGGCTTTATGAAGAGGTCCATTTCCCCCTGTCTGGCTACGATTGTCTCGGCATTTTGCCTTTGCGCTTCAGCCGAGACCGTAACCCCGCTCAAAGGGCAGTCCCCCGAAATCATTCAGCAGGACATCAGCTCATGCCAGGCTCAAGCCGGGAACACAGCAAGCGCCAGCACAACGCCTGAATCAGGTGGACGTGTCCGTGGTGCCGCTTCTGGCGCAGTAGCAGGTGCGGCGGTTGCCGGAGCGCGTGGTCGTCAGCATGACGAGGTTTATGACAAGGTAGACGACGATGTTAAACAGGAATATCGACAGAACAAGGCCAAGGATGCTGCTGTGGCAGGTGCAGTTGTAGGTGGATCTCGGCAACGTCAGGATCGTCGTCAGGATCGCCGGGCAGAACCGGCGGCAACTGCTTCGGCCTACAACAGTTGCATGCAGCAACGGGGCTACCAGATAACCCCTTGAACCTGAACAACAAAGGTAATTGCATGAAGATCTGTATCGTCTTTGACGGGCGCGACGGTGCAGGGAAGGGCGGAACGATCAAGGCGCTCAAGCCTGCCTGACCACATAGGGGTGCAATGCGCATTCCATTGTTTTACGCGGTGTCAGCTGTATTGTTTTTGAGCGGACCTTACTGCCTGGCGCAGCCACTGGATGCGAGCGCGACCGCAAACGCTGCCGATACAGCGCCCGTCACGGCGGCGGCCAAAGATGCCGTGTTTACCCGGGAACAGCTGGATCAAATGCTGGCTCCCATTGCGCTTTACCCGGACCCACTGCTGGCACAGGTGCTGATGGCCACCACGTATCCCGGGGAAATCGCCGAGGCGGTAACCTGGTCTAAAGCACACCCGGACGCAAAGGGTGATGATGCGGTCAAACAAGTGGCGAGTCAGCCCTGGGATCCGAGCGTGCAGGCGCTGGTCGCTTTCCCGCAGGTGCTGGTAACGCTGGGACAGGATCCCGTCTGGGTACAACGCCTGGGCGATGCCTTCCTGGCACAGCCCGAAGATGTCATGGGGGGCGTGCAACGCTTGTGTCATCAGGCGCAAGCAGCAGGCAACCTGCAGAGCAACCAATATCAGAACGTGACGGTTCAGGCTGTTGCGGCACCAGTACCAGCACCAGCACCGGCAGCTCCGGCTCCAGCCGGCAGCACCTCCACCATCATCATTCAGCCCTCCGATCCGCAGGTGGTGTACGTACCCAGTTATAACCCGACAACAACCTACGGCACCTGGCCCTATCCTGCGTCGCCTCCCGTTTACTATCCACCGCCGCCAGCCTATTACCCCGGTTCGGCATTGATGGCTGGGTTGGCGTTTGGTACCGGTGTGGCTATTGTCGGTGCGTTGTGGGGTGAATGTGACTGGGGCAATAACGACATCGACATCGACGTCGACCGCTACAACAACATCAATACCAACAACCGGATCACCAATAATCAGAACAAGTGGCAGCACAACGCCGCTCATCGCGATGGCGTTCCCTATCGAGACAGCAAGAGCCGCGAACAGTACGGCCGACAACTGGGCGGCGCCAATCAGCGTGAGGCTTATCGAGGGGAGGATGCTCAGCGAGCCCAGGCTCGTGAAAAAGCCCGCGGTTCAATGGACAAGCACGGCATCGAACGACCTGCCACCAGCAACCGCGAAGCCCGTGATCGAGCGCGCGCAGCCCAGTCCGGAACCTCGGTCAGCAATCGGATGCAAGCAGGTACAGACAGACCGAAGTCGTCTGACAGAAGCCAGGGCACTGCCAGAAACACTCGGGAGAGTCAGCAACCCAGGAAACAGACCGCTCAGGTCAATCAGCGCGGGCAGGGCGATTCGCAAGGGCGCCAGGCTGCACAAAAACGGCCGTCCGCCAGTACGAGTAGTGCGGGCAGTGCCCGCAATAATGCATTCGCCGGCGTGCGCTCACCGTCCCAGGCCACCGCACAAGCCAGTCGTGGCCAGGCCAGCCTGGCATCCGCCCAGCGCCCCAGTGCCTCGCGATCAGCCGGCCATCAGGTCAGTCGGCCGTCCAATCCACCAGCGCGTCAAAGGGGAGGCCGTCGTTGAAAAACAATGCTCGATTGAAGGCACCCACCGGCTTGCTCCTTCATGTCTTGGCGCTAGCTGCCGGCTTGGCGTGGTCGTGCATGGTTGCGGCACAGCAGGTGTTTCCAACGCCAGAAATGGCCGCCCAGGCGTTCGTCGAAGCACTGGGTACGGAACACGCCGATCAGGCCCGCCTGACAGAATTGCTGGGTAATGAATGGCGCAGTTTCATCCCGCGCGAAGGCGTGCAGCGCAGTGATGTGGATGCGTTTTTGAAGCAATACGGCGAGCAACACTCCATCGAAAAAAACAGCGATCGCAAGGCGGTCCTGTCGGTTGGCAGTGACCACTGGACACTGCCTATCCCCATGATAAAAGCCGCGAACGGTTGGCGCTTCGACATCGACGCCGGTAGCTCCGAAGTCCGTGCACGTCGAATTGGCCGCAACGAACTCGCCGCGTTGCAATCAGTGCTGACTTATCATGACGTCCAGATGGACTATGCGTCGGTGGATCGTGACGGTGACGGCGCACTCGGCTATGCGCAGAAAATCTTCAGCACTGCCGGCAAGCACGATGGGCTTTATTGGGACGACGACGATAGCGGTCAGATCAGCCCGTTGGGTCCCTTGTTCGGTAAAACCATTGCCGGCGAAGACTGGCATGGTTACTACTTCCGCATCCTTGATGGCCAAGGTCCTTCGGCACCTGGCGGCGCCTACAGCTACCTTATCGGCGACAAGATGAGCCGTGGCTTCGCATTGATCGCCTGGCCGGCGAAATACGATGACACCGGGGTGATGAGTTTCATGATCAGTCATGAAGGACAGGTGTTCGAAAAAGACTTGGGCCCCGGTGGTGACAAGTTGGCGCAGTCGATGAAGCGCTTTGATCCAGATGACAGTTGGAAGGTGGTTACGGAGGGTCAAGAGTAGATCTACCTGCGCCTCCTCAACCTTTTCTACGTGGACGATGCACTGATGATTCGTTTGCTGTTTCGCAGCACTTGATCACCCATGGGGGAGGTGCGTACAGAGGTTAGTTATCTGTGCTGTCGCGGCCCTTTCATATCGATCATCCATTAAAAAAAGAGCCCCTTAGCCCCAGATAACATGATTTTTCACGCGGTCAAGCCTTCCATATAGTCATCGCAAGCCCAATCGGAACACCTTTGTGTTTCATCGATGCGAGATAAATTTATGGATGACAAGATGAAGCCCGACCAAAGCCAGGGTGCTGGTATGGGGACACGAGTGGTTTGGGGCGGGGAGCAAGTTCAGCATCCCTACAACGCTACCCAGACTCCCATCGTCGTCAGCGCCGCCTACGGTTACCATGATATCGATGAATGGTATGACGTGGCGTTGGGTAAAGAACCTGGCTTCATTTACAGCCGCATGAGCAACCCGACTGTCTCTGTCCTGGAACACAAACTCTGCGAGCTTGAAAGCGCAGAATCGGCTGTCGCTTTCAGTACCGGGATGGCTGCAATCAGTGGTGTGTTGCATACCTTCCTGTCCTGTGGTCAACGTGTGGTTTCTACCCGCGACAGCTACGGTGGCACAAACAAGATCTTTGAAGAGTTTCTCCCTCGCATGGGCGTCGAGGTCACGCTTTGCGATACCCTCGACACCGAAGCTATTGAGCATGAGATCGCTAAAGGCTGCAATGTTCTCTATCTGGAAACCCCGACGAACCCAACGCTGAAAGTCCTGGATATTCGACGTCTCGTGGCGGCGGCGAAGCGTGTTGGGGCTTTGGTCATAGCAGACAATACGTTCGCGACGCCTTTGAATCAGAACCCCCTTGCACTCGGGGTTGATGTAGTCGTGCACAGTGCTACCAAGTTTCTATCCGGTCATGGCGATGTGCTTGGCGGTGTGGTCTGCGGCACCGAGCAGTTGATGTCTCAAGTTCGCCATTACCGCGAAATCAATGGGGCCTCGCTGGATCCTTTCTCGGCTTATCTCATCATCCGGGGTATCAAGACTCTGGCTTTGCGTATGCGTCAGCAACAGGCGAGCGCGCAAGTGCTGGCCGAGTATCTATGCACCGAGCCACTGGTGGAGTCTGTGAACTATCCGGGACTCCCTCAACATCGAAGTCATGTCATTGCTCGCTCGCAGATGCGCGGATTCGGCGCAATCATCAGCTTCGTGCTGGTGGGAGGCATGGACACGGTGACTCGTTTGTTACCACTGCTTAAGTATGCACATCGGGCGGGTAACTTAGGCGCGGTGGAAACTATCTACGGGCCGGCACGGACAACCAGCCACGTGGAAAACACCTTGGAGGAACGCGAAGCACTTGGAATTTCCGAGGGCTTGGTCAGGGTCTCCGTGGGTATTGAAGAGACGGCCGATTTGCTGGCTGATCTTAAACAAGCATTCACGTTAGTTCGCAGCAAACAAAATCATGCACATCACCACGCTGATAACACCGAGCGTTTCACTGAGGTGTGAACCTGAACTCGGATAAGACTGCCGGCTTTTAGGGTCGGACAGTTCTTCATGAATAGTAAAAACAATAACAACTAGCGACAATTTAATTGTGCTGCCTAATAGCCAGTGACAAGGAATTTTGTCCGAACATTTCATGAGAATATAGCGATGACCACTCAAGTAAAAAATGATCAGCCCGATCCAGAATCAAACTTCAAGAAAGAAATGCAAACCCGCCATATTGTGATGTTGGCGTTGGGCGGTGTTATCGGCACGGGATTATTCCTTACTTCCGGTTACACCGTTAATCAGGCAGGGCCGCTCGGCGCAGTGATTGCCTACATCATCGGTGCGGTGATGGTGTATCTGGTAATGGTCTGTCTCGGTGAGTTAGCGGTCCAGATGCCGGAAACCGGATCTTTCAGTAGCTACGCAACTCGATACCTGGGCCCAGGCACGGGCTATACCGTGGCGTGGTTGTACTGGCTCACTTGGGCGGTCGCTATTGGCTCTGAGTTTACGGCTGCGGGTATCCTGATGGTTCGGTGGTTCCCTGATACACCGGTCTGGATCTGGAGCGCGCTTTTTGCCATGGCGGTCTTTTTAAGCAACGTTGCATCTGTTCGTTTGTTTGCAGAAACCGAGTTCTGGCTCTCACTCATCAAAGTTTTGACCGTTATTACTTTTATTGTCATTGGTGGTGCGGCTATTTTCGGTCTCTTCCAAGTACAGCACTTGCAGGGTGTCGGGCTCTCAAATTTTACCCGTGAAGGGCTTTTCCCGACGGGTTTCTTACCCATTGCGATGACACTTCTAGCTGTCTCCTTCGCATTTTCCGGGACTGAGCTTATCGGAATTGCCGCCGGTGAAGCGCAGGACCCTCAGACAAGCGTTCCCAAGGCGATCCGCACGACAGTAGTCCGTTTGGCGCTGTTCTTCGTGGGTACGATTTTCGTACTGGCGACGTTGCTGCCCCGCGAGGAGGCGGGAATCATTGAAAGTCCGTTCGTGATGGTGTTTGAGCTGATTGGCATCCCATACTCAGCTGACATTATGAACTTCGTCATTCTCACCGCCTTGATTTCCGCCGCTAACTCGGGGTTGTATGCAGCTTCGCGCATGCTTTGGACGTTGAGTGATCAAGGGCACATGCCCAAGCGCTACGCCAGGCTTTCGCGCCGGGGCACACCGGTTAACGCGATTGTTTTAAGTATGGCGGGTGCTGTGGCATCTCTGCTAAGCAGTGTGCTTGCCCCTGACACGGTTTACTTGGCCCTGGTGTCGATTTCGGGTCTTGCAGTCGTGGTCGTATGGATGAGCATCGCCGCGAGCCAAATCGCCTTCCGACGCCATTTCGTGGCCAATGGCGGACGAGTTGAAGATCTGCATTTCCGGGTGCGCGGCTACCCTTGGGTTCCCATTGGTGCGCTGTTGTGTTGCTTGCTGGCCTGTGTCGGTATTGCTTTTGATCCTGAGCAGAGAGTGGCGCTTTACTTCGGTCTTCCGTTTATCGCGTGGTGCTACTTTGTTTATTGGATCACTCGCAAGAAGCGGGAAGAGCGGTTGGCATTGACAGCGGCTGTCAATCATTCCGCTGGCGCAGCGTGAATAGCTCAGGCAATGATTGAGCAGAGATAATTCCCGATGAGGTTGCGCCGATGAGTCAAAAATCACTACCGCCCCTGAATTGGCTGAGGGCATTCGAAGCATCGGCGCGGTATTTGAACTTCACCCATGCAGCCGAGGAGCTGCACCTGACTCAAGGTGCAGTCAGTCAGCAGATCCGTCAGTTGGAGTGTCATCTCGGTGTGGCGCTATTCAAGCGCCTGCCCCGAGGGCTTGGATTGACGGAAGAAGGGCAGTCGTACCTGCCGGTAGTTCAAGACGCGATCAGTCGTCTTGCAGTGGGTACAAACGAGATTTTTGGCCAGCGCAATCGAAGGCATGTGAAGGTGCGTGGCAGCCTTTCCTTCCTTCACTATTGGTTGGCCCCTCGGCTCGCAGATTTTTGTCGAGAGTATCCGCAAATCGATATCCGATATATCAGCAACATTTGGGTGAAGGAACCGGATGGAGAGGATGACCTGGAGATTCGCTGGGGATGCGGAGAGTGGTCGGGATTGCACGCTCAACGATTAACGTGGGACATCCTCCTGCCCGTTTGCTCGCCACAGCTCATGGCCAGCTCACCGATACGTGAGCCTCGCGATTTGATGAACCATTCTTTGCTACATGTATTGGGATACGAGGAAGGTTGGGGTTACTGGTTGAAGCGGGTGGGTGCAGACGATGTCGATTATTCCCGTGGTCTTCAATTCGACACACTGATTTCCACAATCCGTATGGCGGAACTGGGGCAGGGCGTTGCCTTGGCGCGGTCTTCCGTCGTGGAAGACTTGCTCAAGAGTGGGCACCTGATTGCTCCCTTCAGTCACCGAATTGAAGCCAGCGAGTCCTTTTATCTAGTGCGCGAGCAGGCCGAGGTGCTCTCGCCTGATGCCGCGACTTTTTCTACATGGCTGGTGGCTCAAGCCCACCGCCCTTTGTAATTCGGAGTCATCCATGTATTACGTAAGCACACGCGGCGGTGAAGTGCGGGCGGACTTTCGCAGTGTGGTTCTGTCGGGGCTTGCCGAAGATGGCGGTCTCTATGTCCCGGCAAGTTTGCCTGTCTTCACTGAGGCGCAGATTACCAGTTGGTCGTGGCTGCCATTCGATGAGCTGGTCTGGCGAGTAGTCTCACCCTACGTTGGCTCTTGCATGGACGAAAGCACTTTGCGTGCCTTGCTCAGCGACAGCTATCGGAACTTTAATCATCGCGCTATTACGCCGCTTGAGCAGATTGGCCATAACGAGTGGATACTCCAGCTGTTTCATGGCCCGACCCATTCTTCCAAAGATTTCGCTGCACAACTGCAATCGCGCCTGGTGGAGCATTTCCTGGAGGTCGGTGGCGAGGCGCTGATTGTCGGTGCGACCAATGGTGATACCGGGCTGGCTGCGCTTGAGGCATTCGCTAACTGCCGGGGCACTCGCATGGCGATTATGTATCCGCGCCATGGGGTACCGGCTGAACAACTCTCTGCCCTGCAAGCAGCAGACCCTGAGCGGGTTCAGCTTTTCCCGGTAGACGGTAATTTCGACGACTGCCAAACGTTGGTCTCCCGGCTCCTGCGTGACTGGCCGTTAGAGGGGGTAATACCGGTCTGTTTCAACTCCACCAACTGGGTCGGTGTCCTCGCACAGATCGTTTTTTATTTCCACGCGGCCTTGCAGCTGGGCGGAGGGACACGTCCTGTAGGCTTCAGCGTTCCAGCGGCCAGCTCTGCTGAGATCTACGCCGGCTACCTTGCCCAGAAAATGGGATTACCCATCAATCAGGTGATCATTTCTACGAACAGTAATGATGCACTTCACCAGTTCATACATCGCAATCGCTATTCGACCCGAGTGAGTAACCGTACGTTATCTCCCGCGATGGATTTCTCTCTTTTCTCCAACCTGGAACGGTTCATCTGGGAGCTGTATGGGCACGATGGGGGCTCAGTGAAGGCGCTGATGGAGCATTTTGAGGACTGCGGCGAGTTAAGCATTGGCAACCAGCAGTGGCTCCGGGCCCGAGTGCTGTTCGATTCCTATGCGGTAGACGAATCGCAGGTTCGCGACGAAGTCGTCAAGTTGTTCCGTGAAACCGGGTCTGCAATCGATCCACATACCGCTGTAGGTGTGCTGGCTGGCCGAATTCATCGACGCAGCCTGGGAGCTCCGATGGTGACCTTTGGGCAAATTGCTCCGGCCAAGTCTGCGGCCCTATTGTCCGAATTAGGTGTCTGGCGGGGAGAGGTGCCAACGACTCCCGACATTTCTGCTCAGCCACCATACTTCGCTAAAGGCGATCTGGAGGGTCTGTGCCAAGCCCTCTTGTTGGCGCAGCAGAGGCACGTATGAAGCGCATTCTGGATCCGCTGGATGAGCGCATCCTCGCCGAACTCACAGCGAATGCTCGAATCGCCCATGTTGAGTTGGGCGCCAAGGTCAACTTGTCTCGCAATGCTGTGCGACAGCGCATTGAGCGTCTTGAGCGAGACGGCGCCATTCAGGGTTATACGGTGCGTCTCGGTGATTCCCGACGGCCTTCATCGCTGATCAGTGCCGTGATCTTTGTCTACCGCTACGACCGCATGCGTGGGGAAGAGGTACTTGCCGCGCTGCACTCGCTCCCCGAGGTGGTTCAGTGTGAAGTCTTGAGTGGTGAGTTTGATCTGATGCTTCGAGTCAATGCAGCCTCACCCGAACGCGTCCACCTCGTCTGGAAGGAAATCTCGGCGATGCCTGGGGTGGAAAACACCGTCACCTCATTCGTCCTTTCTGCAGTGTTTTGAGTACCAAAAAACCAGGGGCATTTTTGTCCCTGGTCACATCTCCTTTCTTCATTTGATTTCTGTCCATTGAGCCGTTTTCTGTTCGGGCAGAATGACCAACAAATACAGCACTCTGCCATATTCAACTGCCAAAGCCCGACTCTTACGATGTTCCTGTCGAACAACATTCAAGAGGACTGCTTTCATGACTGAATACAAAATTGCCCTGGTGGGCTTTGGTGGCGTCAACCGCGGCCTGGCTCAACTGATTGCAGATCGCAACGCCGAGTGGAAAGCATCGCTGGGTTTTGGGATCAAAATCGTCGGTGTGACTGATATTTTTCTTGGTTCCATCGTTGCTAAAGAGGGGCTGGATGCAAAGCAGTTGGTCGCTCTGCCTATCGAGAAGGGGGCGTTCGCTCACCTGCCTGGAGGCACCGCTGAGGCGTTAAACGAAGCGGTCATCAAGCATTCCGGTGCTGACATGATTGCTGAAGCCACCTTCACCAACCCTGTCGATGGTGAGCCCGCTACTACCTTCTGCCGCTGGGCTCTGGAAAGCGGCATCCATGTTGTGACCACCAACAAGGGGCCCATTGCATTGCACGGCGCTGAGCTTAAGGATTTGGCCCGTCGTCATGCTGTTGCCTTCGAATACGAAGGTTCGGTCATGAGCGGTACGCCGGTGATTCGTCTGGCAAGACAGGCGCTGGCAGGTGCAGAGGTTCAAGGCTTTGAAGGCATCCTGAACGGGACTTCCAATTACGTGCTGACCCGCATGAAGGACGGCCTGACGTTTAACGACGCAGTTGCTCAGGCTCAACAGCTCGGCTATGCCGAGGCCGACCCGACTGCCGATGTGGAGGGGTTTGACGTCCGCCTCAAGGTGGTGATCCTCGCCAACGAACTGCTCAATGCTCGATTGAACGTCAGCGATGTGGCTTGCTCGGGGATTAGCAGCATCAGTCCAGAAGACATCGCTCAGGCAAGCGCCAACGGTGCCAGTTGGAAGCTGATCGGCTCTGCAAGTCGCGAAGTTGACGGCTCGGTTCGAGCGAGTGTGGAGGCTCGACTGCTGCCGAATTCGCATCCTCTCGCAGGTATTTCCGGTGCCACCAACGCGGTGTCGTTCAACACCGCACTGCTGGGTGCTGTTACGGTATCCGGCCCTGGAGCAGGACGTATCGAGACTGCCTTCGCGCTGCTGTCAGACATCATCGCCATCCATACCACCCACGGCAAGTAACAGGAGAGTCGTCATGAATGTATCCAGCATGGCCAGTATCCAGCTTGTTGATGCCAAACAGATTGATGTGTTCAGTCCATTCGATGGACGCCTGGTGGGAAGCGTGCCTTGCCTCGATGCAACCGCTGTTCCTGGCTTGCTGGAGCGTGCGCGAATTGGCGTGCGTGAGAGTGCGGCAATGCCTCGTCACCTTCGTGCCCGCGTCCTTGAGGAAGCGGCTCGGCGGGTGGAACTTGAGGCTGAAGCGTTTGCCAGACTCATTGTTGCTGAGGCCGGAAAGACGCTGCGACAAGCAGAGAAGGAAGTGAAGCGTTGTGTGAACACGCTGAAGCTATCGGCGCAAGAGGCTCGTCGTAACGCCGGGGAAGTGATCCCGTTTGAGGCGTATGAAGGCTCAGAATCGCGCCAAGGCTGGTTCACTCGCGAACCGTTGGGGCTTATCGTCGCGATCACCCCCTACAACGATCCGCTGAACCTGGTCGCCCATAAACTGGGCCCGGCCATCGCCGGTGGCAATGCTGTGATTCTAAAACCCTCAGAGCTCGCACCGTTGTCGGCTCTCAAGCTGGTTGAGTGTCTGGTGGCGGCGGGGCTGCCTCCGTCCGTGGTGACCCCGGCGACCGGAGGCGTCGATCTGGGTAAAGCACTGGTGGAGCTGCGCGAAGTGCGGATGATCTCTTTCACAGGTGGTTTTGCCACTGGAGAGTCCATTGCTCGTAGTGCAGGCTTGAAGAAGCTGGCCATGGATCTGGGGGGAAATGCACCGGTTCTCGTGCTCGAAGATTGTGATCTTGAACCAACCGTAGAGTCTTGTGTTTCAGGTGCTTTCTGGGCAGCAGGACAGAATTGCATCGGCACGCAGCGCATCCTCGTACACCGTTCAATCTACGAAGATTTCCGCGAACGTTTTGTCAGGCAAACGCGTGCGTTGGTACTTGGCGATCCTGATCAGCGAGCAACGGATGTTGGCCCAATGATTACGGAGCAGGCGGCTCGTCGCACCGAACAGTTGGTGAATGAGGCGCTGGCCGAGGGGGCTCTTCTTCTGTGCGGACACCATCGTCAAGTGGGAAGCTATGCGCCAACTGTACTGGAGCGTGTAAGCCATAACAGTCGGATCTGGCAGCAGGAGGTCTTCGCACCGGTGGTCATCCTGGAGCCTTTTGACCATCTGGATGATGCCGTTGCTCTGGCCAACGCGCCAGAATACAGCTTGCATGCGGGACTCTTCACCCGTGATCTTTCCAAGGCCTTGAAATTGGCACGGCAAATTGAAGCCGGTGGAGTGATGATCAATGATTCTTCCGATTATCGTTTTGATGCCATGCCTTTTGGTGGTTTCAAGTACGGAAGTCTGGGGCGAGAAGGTGTTCGATTTGCCTACGAGGACATGACGCAACCCAAAGTGGTCTGCATCAACGAGATAAGTTGAGCTATCAATGGGAGCGGGCTTGCTCGCGAAAGCGGTGGATCAGGCAACATCAATGTTTGATGTGCCGCAGTCTTCGCGAGCAAACCCGTCCCCATTGCTGTGGCCTAACCCAAGACTGTGAAATCGCTGATGTGCAGCTCCTGGACGCCCACCAGTTGGATTTCGAACTCGGGGGTGGCGTCGACATCGACACTGCCGTAGAGAATGCCATCGGCAAAGCGCAGTTGGCCGGTGGCGTCGGCAGGGTCGAAGGCGTTGCTGCCGATGAAGGTGAAGGCGTCGACAGCGGTGGTCAGCGGGTTGGCGTCCAGGCCGGTGAAATCCAGAAGATCGCCCTCGGTGCTCTTGAAGCCGTTGATCACATCGCGCAAAGCCCCGACGCCCATGTCCGACAGTGCACCAAACGCGTAGGTATCCGCGCCAGTGCCAGCAGTGAGGTTGTCGGTGCCTGCACCGCCGATCAACCGGTCATCGCCCGAACCACCCACCAGCGTATCGTTGCCCGCACCACCGTTCAGAACGTTCGCGGCGCTGTTGCCTGACAGACTGTCGGCGTAGGCGCTTCCCGTCACGTTTTCGAGGAATTTCAAGGTGTCGAGCCCGGAACTCACGGTGTTCTGTTGCGCTGACGTCGAGAGGTTTACGGTAACGCCAGACAGGGCGCGTTCAAAAGACACCGTGTCATTGCCATCGCGCCCGTCCAGCACATTGTTGCCGGCTCCGGCGAACAGCGTGTTGTCCAGCGCGTTGCCCGTGCCATTGGCGGCGCCAGTGCTATCGATATACAGACGCTCGACGTTGTTGCCGAGGGTGTAGGCCGCCAGGCTGCTATGCACGCTGTCGATCCCTCCAGACACCGCATTGCTGTTGATCTCGATCACTGCGTCGTCGGCGTTGTCGACATAGTAGGTGTCGTTGCCATCGCCGCCGCTCATGCTGTCGTCCCCTGCGGCACCATTGAGCACGTTATTGGCGGCATTGCCGGTGATGAAGTTGTGCCGCTCATTGCCGGTGCCGTTGATGTCCGACACGCCGGTGAGCACCAGGTTCTCGAGGTTGGCGCCCAGGGTCCAGCTGACCGAAGCCTGCACCGTATCAATCTGCGAGGTCGAGGTGTTGGTTTCCACCACGCGGTCGAACGCGTTATCGACCACATAGACGTCGTTGCCATTGCCACCGGTCATGGTGTCGGCGCCCAGGTGGCCATCCAGTGTGTCGTTGCCCGAACTGCCCACCAGAGTATCCGCCTGGTCGGTACCGGAAATCATGTTCTGAGCGTTGTCGAAAATATCCTGCACGCTGTTGTTGTCGTTGGGGTTGCCCTGGAAGCCAAGGTCATTGGCAATGTAGTCGGCCAGGCGCTGGCCGACGATCTCCGCCGACTCCTCGTGCAGGTGCCAGACGTCGTCCGGATACGCCAGCGGATCGACTTCGTAGCGCAAGGGGAGGTCGCTGTAGTCCACCGCCAGCTTGACGTCGGCGCGCTCGGCGGCGATGGCTTCCTGGGCGGCGCGGACATAGCCAACCCCCTCGACGATGGAGGCAATCTTTTCTTCCGAATAACCACGGGCACGCGCCGCGTCCTGTTCGTAGTGACCGGTTTCCATCATGTACACGTTGAAGTTGCCGAACTGGGCATGAAGGTAATCAAACACCTTCAGGGTCGCGGCCTTGTAGGCCGCTGCTGCCGCTGCTTTGTCCGTGGCGCGGCCGATCTCCTGGGCGGCTTCCTCGCCCTGGCCCCAAACGATGCCCATGGTGACGTTATCGATGGATTGCAGTTCGGTGAGCTGGTCCCGCAGCAGCGTCACGGCGCGCAACAGCGCAGCCCCGGGTTGGTTGGTGTCGGTGAGCCACCAGCACAACTTGAGTTCCTCGGCGCTGAGAGTCGACAGGCCGGTGACCGTGCTGCCGCCCACCGCGATGTCGATGCCGTTGCCATCGGCATCGGTGAATTGGCTGCGCACGTCATAGGGGGTGTAGCGGTCCAGGTCGTTAACCAGCATCGAGGTGCCGGACTGATTGTCGTCCTCCGTCATGCGCAGCAGGCGCGCATTGGATTGGCCGAGGGTGGGCAGGTAGAGGATGTCCTGCTGGGTGCTTTCGCCGAACACGAAGTCGCTGGCGGTAAGGGTATTGAGGTAGTTGCCGTTGAGGGCGATTTCAAAACGATTGCCATCGGCATCCGCTTCGGCGGACTTGATGTAGGTCTTGTCGCCAGCCGCGTTGAGGGTTATGTACAGCGTGCCATTGCTGCCATCGCCCAAGCCGAGAAAGCCCAGGCCCGAAACATCGATCTTGTCGACGCCCGCGGTGAAGTCATAAATCGTGTCGGTGGCCGTGATACCACCCGTGTCGTAGTCGCGGTAGCTGTCGAGTGCGTTGGTGTAGCGGAAGGTGTCGGCACCGTCGCCGCCGTACAGCGAGTCGCGTCCGGCGCCGCCGTCGACGGTGTCGGCGCCAGTGCCGGCCTTGATCGTGTCGTTGCCACCGAGGCCGAGGATCAGGTCTGCGCCCGCCGTGCCGTTGAGGGTTTCGGCGTTGTTGGTGCCGGTGATGGTGTTGGCGGGCGCATCGGCCACTGCCAGGGCGAAGCTGTCGCTGACCGATGCACCGGTCGGGTCCATGGCCTTGACCAGCACGTTGTAATTGCCGGACGCGGTGCTGGTCGGCGTGCCGGTGAAGGTCAGGTTGGTGGCATTGAAGCTCAGCCACGCGGGCAGGGCGCTGCCATCGGCGAGGGTCACGGTATAGCTGAGGCTGTCATTATCCGGATCGGTGAAGCTAGTGGCCGGCACCGCGTAGCTGAACGGGGTGTTTTCGGTCGCGTTCTGATCCAGCAACGCCGTTGCCACCACCGGCGCATGGTTGACCGTTGGCGATGTGGCGAAGACGAAGTTGGCGCTGGTCAGCTTGTCGAGGTAGTTGCCGTCCAGTGCCACCTCGAAGCGGTTGCCATTGGCGTCGGCGGTCAGGGATTTGATGTAAGTCTTGGTGCCGGCACTGTTGAGCACCACGTACACGGTGTTGTTCTTGCCATCCCCCAAGCCGGTGAAACCCATGGCCGAGAGGTCGATCTTGTCGGCGGTGATATCGAAATCGGTGATGAGGTCGCCAAGGTTGGCGCCGCCGGTGTTGTAGTTGCGGTAACTGTCCAGGCGATTGGAGAACACAAAGATGTCAGCACCAAAGCCACCGGTGAGGGTGTCCATACCGGCACCGCCATCGAGCTTGTCGTCGCCCGCGCCGCCACTGAGGTTGTCGTTACCCGCCAGGCCGAGGAGGGTGTCGGCCGAATCGCTGCCCAACAGCGAGTCGTTGCCGCTGGTGCCGGTGATCACCCGATTAAAGATGAAGTTATTGGCCGTCAGGGTGCTGGTCAGGTTACCCGAGAGGATCAGCTCGAAACGATTGCCACTGGCGTCGGCATCGTAGTCCTTGATGTAGGTGCGGTCGCTGCTGGCGCTGTAGCTGACCTGCAGGGTGCCGCCATGGCCATTGCCCAGGCCGGTGAAACCGAGGCCGGCGAGGTCGATCTTGTCCTGGGTGACGTCGAAGTCGGTGATGGTGTCATCGAAGCTTGCGGTGGCGTTGCGGTAACTGTCGGACTGAGCGGCGAAACGGAACGTATCGGCGCCAGTGCCGCCGGTGAGTTTGTCGATGCCTGCACCACCCACCAGAATGTCGCCACCGGCCCCGCCATTGATGGTGTCGTTGCCGGCACCGCCGTAGAAAATCTCGCTGGCGGCGCTGCCCAGCAGGGTGTCGTTGCCAGCCGTACCTTGCACGGTGATCATCGGCACCGTGTCGCTGACGTAGCTGCCGTCACCATAGACCAGCGTGGCACCCTTGCTGGTATGGCTGATGGTGTTGCCGATAATGGCGTTGCGATCAGTGCCGTCTTCGTTGCGTTCGGCGACGCCGTAGGTCGACAGGTCGCTGCCGATGATGATGTTGCCCTGGATCGTGTTATCGCTGCCGTTGAAGTACATGCCGGACACGCCCAGGGTGTCGTTGTAGGACTGGATGATGATCTCCGGTACGGCGCCACCCAGGGAATTGTTGTTGAGCGTGTTGTCGATGATCTCGACATGGTTACTGCCGTAGATGCGTATCCCGGCGCTGGTGTTGTCGTGGATATTGACGTCGCTGACGATCACCTCGCTGGACAGCTTGATCAGCACCCCTTCGGCGCCGTTGCCGTACACCTCGCCACCGATGATGGTGATGTTGCTGGGGGAGGGGATGTCCTCGCTGCCGCGCTGGATCACGATGCCATTGCCGCCGTTGTCGTAGGCGACGTTATTGGTCATGGTGAAATCGTGGGTGCTGGTGACGATGTTGAAACCGTGGCGGTCGTTGTCGTAGGCGATGTTGTTTTCGAAGGTGCTGTTGCTGAGGAAGTCAGCAACGAAGCCGTCCAGGCCGTTGCCGTGGGACACGCTGTTCTTGATGACCATGTTGACGGTCTGCTCGTGGGGGTCGAAACCGTACCCGGAGCAATTCTTGATCTCGACGCTGTCGAGGGTGACGTTGGAGTCGTAGCCTGCTTCGCCGGGAATGTAGCCGTTGAACCAACCGTCGATCTTGCCCGTGGTGCTGTCACGGTTGCCGTCGATGGTGAGGTTGCTGACGCCGAAGTCGTGGGTTTCCTCGCCATAGGCGGAGCGGATGACCCCCGTGATCTTGGTGTCGGAGCCGTCAGCCACCTTGACGGTGGTTGCGCCCATGCCGTCGCCGTACAGGTAGACGTTGCTCTTGAGCATCAGGCAACCGTCGGAGGGTTCCTCACCTCCCGAAACGATATAAGTTCCGGTCGGCATATACACCTGCCCACCGCCTGCGGCGGCCGCCGCATTGATTGCACTTTGTATCGCCGCCGTGTCGTCAGTGATGCCATCTCCTTTGGCGCCAAAATTTTGTACATTGAAAATCATGAGCTTATCTCCGTATCAGGCGAAAACCTCGGTAGATGCCAATATTCCATCGACAGCTACCGTGTTATGACCCAGCGGAGGGCAAAAGTTGTGACCGCGTATCGGGGAAGTGTCAAAAAACTGGACTAACTGATTAGCGGTTGCGAGGTGTTTTGAGGTGTTTTGAAAAAATAACGTTCTGTTGACGTTTGCTTAGGGGTGTCCGTTGGTCGTGCCAGGGGGGACGAAGGTGCAGGGCGCAGTTCGAATGAAGGCGACTGTTTTTTCTTAAAGGAGATTGGACATGACCAAGCGACAGGAACCGCATCACGGCTTTTCCGACGACCCTCAAAAAGTTAAAGAGGCAGGGCGTAAAAGCGAACAAAACGCCAATGTGGCAACCGACAAGGTGGAGAAAGCTCGAATCGGCGGGCAGCATAGTCATGGGGGAACACGCGGAGAACGATGATATACCTGCTCGACCTGCTGATGCCTATGTCAGCAGGTCGCAGGCCAGCCAGCCGCAAATGCAATGACCATTGCACACTCGAGGGCTGATTGCAGACTCCCTAGAGAGGGATTGTCATACATCGATCTGCAATTCCAGATCGCCGTTGTCCAAATTGCGCGTGTGAGCGACTGTGCCGGTCAGGTGTTCTTTTGATGAAAGAGAAATGGTCAAGGAATGCGCTTTGTATAGGTCATCTGGCACTGGGGATAGCACCTGCACCTGAAAAGCGCCCGGCGTGATGGGCGTAATGACGACATTGCATTCAACGCTTTTCACGATTGGGCCTAGTAGGGTGTCATGCATGTAATTCAAGCGTGCGGTGGTAGCAGTCATGGCGATGTCCTTGATGCGTACAGGGCCTGAGTGTTGGCCCCACCTATGCGCTAGACGGCACGTTCGACATTGAGTTCAACGCTAAAGGCTGACGGTCTATTTCATGGCAAAGGCTTGGCATGCGCGTCTTAGAGTATTCGATTGCGTTAGCCAAAAGTCTCGCCGGTGAGCGACCTCATTCCCGTGTCATGAACGCCCTTGGGAAGTTTGAGACCCGTTAGCCAGAAACCAGGTTAGAGTGTTCATCAATGTCTATTCATAAGGTCCCTCCACTCGATTCGCGTAGTCGCGCCAAGCGGTTCCAGCGAACGAACCGGGCAAAAAAAACCGTATATCAATCGTTATATGAAGAATGAATCGTCCGCTGTTTGTTTCTCTAGATGGGCCCAAGGGAGCCGGCAAAACCACACTGTTGGAGGCCGTTACGAAAGTACTGAGGGCAGACAACAAAAAGGTGATCCGACTTTGCGAGAAAAAAAGCGATCCCTATAGGGGTGAAACAATGACCCTCGTGAACAAACTCGTCAGAAGTCCCACCCGGGATTTGGAGTTGGAGGTTTGTGAGCGCTTTGCTGATAGCCGTACCTGGATTTCCCAGCACGTGCTGGCTAAACAGCCACCAGGCAGCATCATCTTGATCGATCGCTGGTACCCGTCTGATGCCGCGTTTCGCCGGATAATCCCGTTTGCAGAGATTCTACAGTTAAACATTGATCGAAACGTGCGAGTGCCAGACCTGCATGTCGGGGTTGTCACCGCCCCTGATATTTCATGGGCGAGGGCAGCGGCACGACGGCGTGGGCTGAGCAGTACTGTGATCCATAAGCTGGAAGAACATGTCGCTTGTACCAAGGCGTTCGAGCGAGCGATTGCAGATCACGGCTGGGTTTTATGCCGTAATGAAGGAACGATCGAAGACGCAACGATGCAGGTGATTTCTGAGATCTATAGAGTCCTTCGATGCCCCGTAGGCGAAGTTCGCTGCGCCGGCCTTGATGCGGTTGAGATAGCCGTAGATATAGATCGTTAGCAGGATCGAAGGGGTGATTTGTCGCCGCAGCGGTAGCCGGCTGATGCTTTGATCTGGGTGCCCGTCATCGAACCCTAGCCGAAGGTTCCCGGGGTGGGTCTTACCTGATCAGACGGTTCGAGTGTCGTTTGCTGGAGCTGGCGAAAGAACCAGCGAGCCGACCAGCATCAGTCTGTGGCAACAGGTTTTCGAACGCATGGGGTTAACGCTTCAGGTCCTGGCGAGTGGCTGTTGTGGAATGTCCGGCACCTGTGGCCATGAGACCCGAAAGGTTGAAACGGCCAACACGATATACCGCAAGTCTTGGCAGCCTTTAGTTGCGCGGCATGGTGGAGAAGGGCGCTTGGTGGCGGATGGTTATTCCTGCAGAAGCCAGGTCCAGCGACAAGATGGACGCTTGATACTGCATCCTCTGCAGGTTCTTCTTGCTCATTTGCGGGAGGGACAGTGAACAGGCTTGAGCCAAATGGGGTGCCCACCCGCCGCCCCTTATAGAGCCTTGCTGGAATCAAGCAAATTGCGGAAGCCAAAGCGCGACCACAGCGGATCGAAAGACAATCGCCTGCTCATCGCCCGAACAACAACTGCTTTTGCCGCCAGGCCGGTGCGCTGGTTGGGGAAAAGCACTTCGGTCGGCCGGAAGCGGGCGATGCCGTAGGCGGCGGCAATACGCTGGCGTTGCTGGCCCCGGACAAGCGCTTGCTGAAAACTGCTTTCGCGCTGCTGCAGCCCCAGCACATAGCCGACGCCCGCCTGGAAATCGCCTCCATGGGCCTGCCACCAGGCTGCGATCAACTGCGGGTCGGGCCAGGGCAGATTCTCATCGGGGTCCATGGCGACATTAGCGTCCTCAGGGTCGTCGTTCGGGCCGGCATCGAAATCCGGCAGGTCCTGCAATTCCAGATCGAGCAGCGCCAGGTCAGCGCCAGTGATCAGGCTGAAAGCTTCGCCAGCGACGCGGGCATGAGGCAGGTCGCTCATCTGCTGGATCAGCCAGGGCACGCTGACCGGATCGCCCAGCAGCCCAACGGCCTGGATGCCAATGCGCTGCTGCTCGGGGTTCTGTATCAATTGGCGTATCCAGGCGATGCTGTTTTCACGCTTTTGCCAAGCCAGCAATACACAGAGCGCGCGGTACTGGAACTCGCCCGGTTGCTCGGCGAACTGGCGCAGCGACTCCAGCGCTTCCTCATCGGCCATCTGTGCGGTAGCCCAGTTGGCCCAGAAGCGCGTGGCTGTGTCCGTGTGTTGACGGTGGGCGCGAATTGCCGGCATCAGGTCGCGACGGCGCAACTCGCCGGCAGTACGGGCCGCGCGTGCCAGGACGCTTGGGTCGGCGTGGGAAAGTCCGGTAAGCAGGGCAGGGGCAGGGTCGTGGCGGTGCATGCCACAGGCGGCGAGGCCGAGGCGGTGGAACAGGGGATCAGGGGAGGCGAGCATGCGGTCGATCCAGGGCGATACCCACTCCCAGTCGAGCCAACCCAAGGCCATCAGATAACCGCGCTCCGTTTCCACGGTACTGCGCAAGTGCTCGCTGAGCCGTGACAACACCTGCGCGTTACCCGCCTCGAAGGCCAGTACCGCACTGGCGAACATCTCGCCGATGGCGTGTGGGCTGAGTTGGGTCAGCAGAGTTTCCAGGCCGGTGGTGCCGGCGATTCGAAGGCCGTCGAGGTGGGCGTCGATGCGGTTGTCGAGGGTGCTGAGGTCGTCCAGATCGTAATGCGGCGCGCGCTGGGCATAGTCACGCAGGACGGCGAGGAAGCCGGCTTCTTCGGCGTGTTGGTCGATCATTGGTGAGATTGGGACCATGACGTCTCTGAGCTGGTGTCTGTTTTCAAAGGAATGTCCGTCAGGGAGCGCTTCCCTGTTTGTTACGGAACCAGGTTCCCGAAGAAATAACGTTTACCTACTTCAAATTGTATGGGTGTGGGGTTCTCCATGTACTGGTCTAAAATGGCTGCCGCATTGAGGGGTTGAAACTCGCCGTTTTTTTTCCGTAGAAACTGGAGCAGTCAACTCCAGAATACACCTCAAATTTGCGTCGCCAAATCAGGAAGTTGCTCCAATCAATCCAGTCGTCAGTGCCTTGGGGAGGCTAGAGCACAACTCCGTCGCTCATTTGAGGAAACTGTTCAAATGCGGGCTCTGATCTTCGCGTTGTCGGCTGATGCTCAATTCGATTTCCTGCATCCGCCGTTGCATCCTGGCGCTGGTGAAATTACGATCGAGAATGTCACTGCTATGCTTGGGGTATCTCGAAAGGAATCGACACCATGCCAAGCGATTATTCACTGTCGGATGTGCTGGAAAGGCTGTACGAAAACCAGCAGGCTGAGGCGGCCGTTATGGAGTTGACACTGCTGGTTGAGGAGCAAGGGACACAGGAAGTGGGCGGAAATGTACGTGGTGCACTGTGGACCATGGGTGAAAACGCTGGCCATATCAAACAAGGCCTGGCTCGTTTGAAGAAATTGGACATCGATTAACCGATTGCACACCCAAGTCCCATCGACAGTCATATCGGGATAAATTCGGGAGGCCAGTCCAGTTCGGCCGTTGCCCTCCGGCAGGCTGGTGTGCGGCGAGTAGGGTCAACCTGGTGGCCCTGGCGCTGCTCTGCACCAGCAAGCTGGCCCTCGACGAGCGCGCCCTGGCGCGGGTGCTCGACCTCTACCTGGCGCTGCTGCGCCGCGTGCAGGCGCAGCGCGAAACGCCAGGACGGCGGCAGACGGCGAGCCGGGAACTATCGGAAAAGTTCCCCGCTCTTATTAATTAGAGACCCGATCCGACGGGTGACATTCGGCCCGACAGTATCGGCGATACCCCCAATCAGCGGCTGCGCACGGATTCTTCCATGGACGAACGATTACCCGAGATACCCGGCTATAGCGTGCATAGCCGACTTGGCAAGGGTGGGATGGCCGAAGTCTACCTGGCAACCCAGGAGTCGCTGCACCGCAAGGTGGCGGTGAAGGTACTGCTCAGTGCCAATGACGAGGCGTTCAGCAAGCGCTTCATCCGCGAGGGACATATCGTCGCCTCGTTGCACCACCCCACCATCATCACCATCCACGACATCAACAGACTGGCCGATGGCCACTATTACCTGGCCATGGAGTTCGTCGCCGGCGGCGATCTGACCCGGCACAAGGGCGAGGTGTTCGAGCCGAGGCGCGCCCTGGATATCGTCCGGCAGATCGCCACCGGCCTCGCCGTGGTGCATGAGCAGGGCCTGATCCACCGCGATATCAAGCCGGCGAACATCCTCTTCCGCAGCGACGGCACGCCGGTGATCACCGATTTCGGCATCGCCAAGGCGCTGGAGATGGACAGCGAGCTCACCGGGCTCGGCATCGCGGTCGGCAGCCCGGCCTACAGCAGCCCGGAACAGGCGCAGTGCCAGCCGCTGGATATCCGCACCGACATCTACAGTCTGGGCGTCATCCTCCTGGAGATGCTCATCGGCACCAATCCGTTCCGCGGCGCCAGCTATACCCAGACCGTGATGAACCACGTGCAGATGCCGCCGCCGAGCTTGCCGGCGCACATCAGCCCGTACAAGGCGGTGCTCGAGCGGATGCTGGCGAAGGACCCCAACCAGCGCTTCGCCGACTGCCGGGCGCTGCTGCAGGCACTCGATGAGCTGGACCAGCCAGAGCAACCGGACGAACCGGACGAACCGGACGAGCCCAGCGAGGTGGAGCTGGAATCTACCCGCTTCGCGCCGGCCCTGATCGATCCTGCGCCGCCCCAGGCCGAGGCCGAGCCCGCCCGCCGGCGCAGCCCGAACAGGCGCCTGGCGCTGTGGGCACTCGGCAGCCTGCTGCTGCTCGGCGCTGCCAGCGGCACCGGCCTGTACCTGCAGCAGCGGATCGAGATCGCCGAGCTGCTGACACGTGGCGAACAGCGCCTGGCGGCGGGCCAGCTGGTCGAGCCGGCGCAGGACAATGCCGAGTATTTCTTCAACCAGGCCTTGCAGCTCGACGAAGCCAGCGCGGAGGCCCGGCAAGGACTGCAACGGGTAGCCGCGGCGCGGATCGCCGGCTACCGGCAACTGGCCGAGCAGCGCATTGCCGAAGAACACCTGCTGGAGCCCGAGGATGACAGTGCGGTGTTCTATTACCGGCAGATACTCGGCCTGGCGCCGAGGCACGCCCAGGCGCTGGCCGGGTTGAACCAGGTGGCGCTGCTCTACGCCGAGATGAGCGAAAGCGCGTATGCCAAGGGCAATCACGACCTGGCGCGGGCCTATATCAAGCATGGCCTGGAAGCCCGTCCGGACAGCCCCGAACTACTCGCACTCCGGGACCAGCATGAGCAGCGCACACGCAGTCGCCAAGCGCCGCGCCCGTCCGCTGCGCCGCGTTCCCCGCCGCCCTCGGCACCTCAATCGACCGACGAGCAGGCGGAACAGCCGAATGCGGTCAAGCGCCTGTGGAACAGGCTCTTTTGATGTGACCAGGGCACGCGGAGCCGATGCCGAGACATAAAATCTATGGTCACCCCCGTTTTTGCAATACTGATCAATGGGTGAAGTGGTCGGCTTGCTTAAATCTATCCGGCGTCTATCTGGGGCATGCCCCGCGCCACGATGAGAGTCGCGCCTGACGATCCTGAAAAATGCCTCGGCTTCTAAAGCCGATTTTTATGTCAGGTTCTTCGCCAGGCCGGTGGGCCGTTCACGTCATCTGTTGTTCAGCTATCGCAAAACCTGAAAGGTGCTTCGTGGTACTGCAACAACCGCAGGGTCAGGCGTTCAGAGCGTCTGGCCCGGCTTCATACTGCGTATGGTGAGCCGCTAGCTTGTTAGCCAGGGCACAGGCCACCACGTTCGAGTGTCGTCGCACCAACAGCGACCTCACCCAGTTAGCTAGAGCCCCTTTTTGGTGTTCTAGCCTCTGCATGTAGACCCGGGCGCACTGGACCAGCAGTCGCCTAAGGTTCTTGTCGCCGCGCTTGCTGATGCCCAACAAATTGGCTCGACCACCCGTGCTGTACTGTCTGGGCACCAGGCCGACAGAAGCGGCGAAATCGCGGCTGCATTTGTACTGTCGACCATCACCCATTTCGACCGCCAGCAGGCTGGCGGTGATCGGCCCGACGCACGGCAGACTCAGCAAACGACTGCCGAGATCATCGTCGGCCAGTTGGCTTGCCAGCTCTTTATCCAGCGCCTTGATCTGTTCGTCCCAGGTAGACGAAGTGGTCATGCAGTCGCTGCAACGCCAAGGCGCGCTGCATGTACTCAATGGCCTTCTCCAGATTCGCAACGGCATAATCGGGACACGGTGTTGAGCTTGGCTTTTCAGGATCGTTGAGCCACGACCGAACTGTTCGCACCGCGCAAGGCCGCGCAGTAACCGCTGCAATCAGTTCAGCGCTTTTTGCCTGGGTGATACCGTAGGTATGCCTGGATTATCTGGTGCAGCGACAGCTTGTCGCGAAAGTACATCCTCCGAATTTTCCCCAACATTTCCATGCTGATCACCCTGTGTTCTCCTGCTCGGAAAGTGAGCAGAAGTAGTTGAACACCTGGGTCAGTTTTCAGTCGGCAGAACAGCCTTTACTGGGTCAGTTTTCGGTCAGCGGCAACAATGGCATCGATCGAGGTCTTTTCGGCGGCACCGTCGATCGAGCCTCGAAGCTGGGTAATCTGGAAGTGCTGGTAGACCAGTCCTCCCGCCATCAGGACCAGGCACAAGCTGAGAAGCAGGGTTGAGCGGGTAGGGCGTGGTAGGTTCATGGATGTCCTCGCGCGAAGCTGGGGACACCCTCTCAAACCGCCTGGACTCGATGCAGCAGGAAATACGTTATCCGACCAATCCTGATTTTTTGGTGTGACCGATCAGGTAACCCCTCGTGCTGAGCTGTCTGCTATCCAGTTTCTCATCGGCGCTCATGTCGGTGAAGGTCGAGGCGAGAGGGTGGTTGTTGGAAGCTTCACCCCATCCCACCTGAAGTATTAGTTCACTTGGTTTATGGTCAGCTCAATGAAAAGGGGCACTTAGAAATTGGAATGGTTTCGCTGCACTCCCAAGACGGCAAGGTAGCGTTGGCGCATATACTTCAAAAGTGTGGTAACAGATAGGGTTCTCCTTCAAAGTCTAGGTCTTTCAAGTCTTCGGGGGTCGCGAGAAATGGATTCTTGGTGGCGACGGCATTAGCCAGAGTTTCACTTAAGAATTGGCGATCACGTGCCATATTTGGTGGTAGCGCTGGATCCAGGACATCGCGGCCTATCAGGGGGCCCAGTTGTTCGCCGATACGGTAGTCAAACAGATCGGCAAACGGGTCAATTGTCTGTACTGGGTAGTGCTGCCCCAATCGTATCAGGATAGGTTGCATCCAGCGGTCGAGCACGCTGCGTTCCGGCAATACATGGGCAGCCAACCGATACAGGAAGCCCAGGGCACTGTAGAGATCACCTTCATAGGCATATCCATTGTTCAATCCAAAGCTTAGGTGCGTCATCGCGCACCACAACGGACCGTCGATTGGACCAGTCCACTGGCGGCGCTCAAACTCGAAATATTTTAAGTAGCGTGGATCGACCGTGCTGCACCACGAGGCCTGAAGTACCTGTTCGGGCTCGGTGTGGTTATGCAGTCCGTCGAAGCGCCACACCACCCATTCATACAGACCGATAGCCAGCGCCATGCGGGCGCGAATCGATATATCTTCGGCAGCATCGAGCACTGCGGTGGAGTCAGCATGAAAGTCAGCGTCGACGCGCGCATCATCCCAGATGAAGCGCAGATTGCGCCGCATTGCGTCGTCCAGCGTGATCCAGCCCGGTCGCTGTAGGGGCATCAGGGCTTGCCGGGATAAGGGGTGGTCATACCCAGTGCCTTCAACTCGTCCACCGGTCGCAGGTAAGGATTGTGATCCGGATCCAACATCGCAAGAAAAGCATCTCGCAGCGCATCCTCGCTGCCTGCTACGTATCCGGCAGGGTCGAAGGTTTCGCGTAGCACAGGGGCTTGGTTGGGCAGGGGCTGGTGTCGGTTGGGCGATATCTGCTGGAGGCGCTGCAGTGTGTCGGGCAGCCAGGTTTTGAATAGCGGTGAGCGGCCGACGACATGTTGCCCGAGCAGGACTAGGGAGATGCTGCTATCGAAGAGGCCAGTGCCGTCGGAGGTCTGAATGCTTTCTTCGAAAGAGTCGCACATCATCGTAAGCGATGACCAGAGCGGGCCGGTCAGCACGAATCGTTCATCGACATCGGGTGCGTCGGGTGCGGAGAGTTGCGCATAGCGAGGATCGATCATCGCCGCCCAAGAGGCCTCCACGCGCAGCAGAGCGTCGGAGACGTCCAGGTGCCGGGACAAGCGCGCGACTACCCATTCGACGCATGCGATGACTAGGCCGTAGGACGCCTTCTCGTTGATTTGGCCGAGTGCCTTGCCCAGCTTAGGGTTATCGTCGTCGGTCATGCCGTGGAATTTGTTTCCAATACTGACGCTCCACTTGTAGTCGATCGGTAGCTCGTCGACCTTGGCGGTCAGCAGGTAGTTTGCAATTTTCATTCATCAACCTTTTAGATTCAGCCTGCCGCTCAGGTGCCGGGCGCCTTCAGGCGGCCTCCCTTTGCGTGGCCGTTGATCAGTTTGACCAGTTTTGGGTAGCCGTCAGGCTTCTTGCAGTCGCTCTTCGACATTGGCTGTGGTTTGTTTTGATGATCGCAGATCCAGATCTCAATATTGCACTCGTTGGCTGCCTCGCAGAGCATGTCATAGCAGGTGGAGCAAGGTGTGCCGTGGTACTCCGTCGCGCCGGTCTGGCGGTTCTCCGGACGCCAGTCAATGCTGAGCAGCACCGAGCCGTCGCGCAGCGCGCCCTTCACGTGGTTGGTGAGGTCGTTGAATATCTTGCATTCGGCATGGCCACCGTAGCCGCCGCCCAGGTGGACACGGCGGAAGTTGCAGAGGGTACCGGCCTTCCTTTTGGCATCGGTATGTTGGTCCGGTGGGCTGTTGCGGATTGTTTCGTTGAGGCCGACCCTCTGCGCGCCGGTACCGCCCAAGCCGGCTCCGTTGATGTATTTATCAGCCGTCTTGTTGCTGGAGTAGGTTTGGGTTATTCCGCTGGCGTCGGGTTCCGTACGGTAGTACCCCGTTGAATACGTCATGCCAGATCCATCGGCTAATTCCCAAGGTGTCTTGTTGGCTAGGTTGCCATTCTTTTTTTTGGGGCGATCTTCTCTTTTTACTTTTGGTTTGGGACCGTTGGCTATGAAAAAAGCACGTGCATCGATGTTCTTCTTTTCTAGGTCCTTGCAGTCCGGCTCTTTGCCGTCCGCGACGGTCCCTCCTTTTGGACCACCGGATATCGACATGGTGCTGCCTCAGCGGTTGTTGTTTGTGGTCAGGTCCAGTAGCCGGACGGCATTCTTGCCTTCGATCTTGACGTCGAAGGACCATGCCTGCGCGATCGTCTTGCTCTGTAGGCAATGCTCAGTTACGTTCATCCCATATGAACGTGTAGCCGCTTCGTCACCAGTACATCGGGCGTAGTTGGAAATGTTCTTCAGGCCAACTTGACCGCCTTTGACCTTGACCGTCCGCGCTCCCTGAGAAGTGTTACTGGCCTTTGCGAAGTCGGGGTAGGGAATAGGGGTAGGACCGGCTGGTGGCGCCGGGGGCGATAGGCAGACATCCGGCATCGCTCCCAAGACATGGGTATCGTCTTTCTCCGCCGAAAGCTCTCGCCCGTTGACGAATACATTGGCACTCATAACGTAACCTCCCTTCCGATGTCGTTATCCTTAATGCCGCTTTGGAGCACGAAGGCAGCTCTTTCTCCGGTATCGCTGCCCACATGGCATAGGACATGACGTCCAGGGGCATACTTCATGCGCATGGCATGCGCAGCCCAGCTCAGCAGACACGGCAGAATGGCTGCACCGATCTCGCCCAGGTATTCGATCGGATGCCACATATCCAGCGGTTTTCTCCGCTCGCTACGATCCAGCCGCATGGCAACGAACATCGCTTCCTTGAACTTGTAGTGCTCACCCGAAAGGTCGCTCAGTCGAAGCGCAATATCGGACATGGTGACTCCCGCCATTTCCAAGGCATTGCGCACCGCCTGGGTCATGGCCTCTCCCCGCAACGGTTTGGAACCATCTATGGGCGCAGTCTCAACCGCTTGGCCATACCCCATGACGTACAGCGCGCTTCCGGTCGCTACAGGGGCAGAAAGCAACACGGCAGAGCCCGCTTCCCCCGGAAGAAATCCATTGAAGTTACCGGTGCAAAGCACTCGTCGATGCACTTCGTAGGCATCCAATGTTTCATGGTCGATGTAGCTATCGACACCGGCTATCAATACATACCGGGCATGTTCTGCCGCTATCAGCGTCTGGGCATCGATCAGTGCTTGCGCGCAACCGACTTGCCCGGCGGGGTAAATACGTGAGGCTGGATGCAGAGGAGCATCCAGGCGCTCCGCCAGGGCATCGAGCAGTTGCGACTCGATCATTTCCGGCCGGCCTGGGCGCGATGGATGCGCGGTCCCTATCAACAACGGAACTTCCGATAATGTTTCCTCGCGGCAGACCTGCAAGCACTCGATAATTGCAGGCGCCACCAGATCGGCCAACAGTTCGACACCGGTCCAGCGCTGTGGCAGGACGATGCGGGCACATCGATAGGGTTCTCCTCCCTCTCGATCGGCCCAAGCCCTCGTCATCACGCCGCTGATACCGGCACGCAAGGCCGCCAACGTGGAGGGTGCGTTGTAGCCAAGCGCGGTAACGAGCCCCGACGCACGAACGGCCATCGGAATCCTCATCGCACCATCCTCTTTCGCTTGGCCGCTACCGCCTCAGACAGGCTGCGGTAGTAGGTCTTATACGGAAAGCGCTGGGTACGGTGCCAGGCTTCGCTCATTTCGCCGACGATGGTTTCCTTTATCTCGAACACACTGCCGTTTAGCGCAATCCCGGTGCGCCATGTCATCGTGAAGCGCTCGCTGTCCGGCTCCAGGACGATGGTGTCGAGGACCGCCTTCTGGTTGATGTCTCGGCCTCGGTAGGGGATGAAGGTGACCGGCATGGTCTGGCGCGGCAAATGGAAGGTGCGGAGTCCATCATGTGTCAGGTGTTTCAAGATCATATCCTCACCGCCCTGGGGGTAAGGGATGATTTGATCCTCTGGCGCAGCTTGGAAGTAACGCTCGTCGAAGTCGTCTGGCCAGAACGGCGCCTGCTCGTTCAACCAGTGCTCATCGTAGGTTCCGGCATAGCGTTGCCGCGGCCCCCAGGAGCGGCCGATTGGCGTCAATGCCATGGGGCGATATTTACCGTTGTGGCGGGTGACCGGGCGATCACTGTCCTCGGTGTTTGGCAGTGGCTGGCCGTCGATTTGCTCCGTGTGCCGCCAGTAACCCCGTCCCGCCGGATTGGCAAGGAAGGTTGCAACCTTGCCGGTACGCGACAGGCGTGTAGCGTCTATGCCTCCGAAGGCGCGTTCATATCCGACGGGCATTGTCGTAAACGGCAGGGCTTCACTCGCACTCACGGTGCCGAGCAAGCTTTTGCGCCAGTGGCGGTCCCCCACCACGTTGAAATGCTTGATCAGGGTGCCGACTCGCAGGCCGACGTGCAGGTGCGTGGCGATGCCGCCATCCGGGACGTGTGCCTGACCGATCACCAATACATCGCAGGCCGGTTTGAAATGCGCGAAATCGCTTTCCCGTAATGGGGCGCTGACTCCTGGCTCGCCAATGAACTCGTCGGCCTCTATCAACGGCTGTTGATCGACATGTAGTTGAGCCGGCTGCCCCGGTTTGCTTGGCATTCGATAGGTGGCCTTGACGATGACCACCAGCAGTTCGCAGCCGTCACGTTGAAAGCCCATCGTCCAAGCGGCCTCGAACGGGGTGACCTTGGTGAACCTCATGCTGCCAACCACCGTTGCTGGCGGTCGGCACGGGCGGTTACGGGGAAAACCGACGCCCCTTTCCGCAAACGAGCCAACTCGATGGCTGCGCCCCGTCGCTGGCGTTGCGTCCCGCCATGCAGGAGCCTGATGGCGGCAGCCTCACTGATCGGTCGCCCGGCTAGATAACGAGAACCCGGGGTGAACCGCCCCTGTTCGGCTTGCCACCAGTCGTGCAGTGCTTCAGTGCTGACCCAATATGCGAATGCGTCATCCGGGTGTTCATCCTCCAGGTCGAGTGGATCGCGACGTAAGGATGGATCCTCCAGATCGAGTCCCGTGATGAGAGCGAATGCCTCGGCCGCAACGCAGGAGAACGCATTATCCCCGCAAAGCTCCAACAACCAGGGCACGACGGCAGGATCGCCAAATGCACCGGCGGCAATAACGGCCTGGCGTAAGGTTGTGCTGTTGCCTGCCAAGCCTCGAATGAGGCTGCGCACCCAGTCCGGGTATCCTGCACGCGCGGCGATTTCCAATGCCGGACCGGTTTGCTGTGCGGCTTCGCTGACTTCGAAGGCCAGTTCGGCCGCGCGGAAATCCCCTTGCAACGCACGCGACCAGTAAGACCAGAATCGACACCCTGCATGCGAATCTGCAGTGGCGCTATCCAATGCTCCCTCGCACTCTGTCAGGCCACGCTCGCCAATCGCACGCAGGGCTCGGGCACGCAGTTGAGGATCAGGGTCATTCAATGCCGCGATGATTGTTTGCCGTGCCGGTATGCCTTGAGCCACCCGCACTGCCAGGTCGACGGCGCGATGAGCCGATAGTGGTGATTCCGCCAGTCGTTGCAGAAGGGGTTCGAGGTCGTCCCAATCGAGCCAGGATAACGCTGAGATCAACGCGTCACTCAGCTCCGGATCGCTGAGCGCGATCGAGAACGTATGGCTCATCGCCTCGCGATTCTGGAGAGCGAAGGCGAGCCAGCCCGCGACAAAAAGGGTGCCGCTATTAAGATCACCCAACGCTTGGGTGGCCAACTGTAAGCCCGTTTCCCCGGCGACACGTAGGCCTTCAAGATGGGCCAATACACGCTCATCCAACAGTGCGAGTTGGTCGAGGTGGTAATGCGGTGCTAAAGCCGCCTGCTCACGTGTGGACCACAAAAACGAAGCCTCGTCAGCATGCTCGGTTACGACAGGAATATTCAGCAAGGACGAGATCTCGGCCGGAGCGAATCCATTCTTCATGGCGAACCTCAATTCAACTGGACAGAGCCACCCTGTACTTTGTTGGCTCCAGCAGCACGGGTGACAATGGTTTCTCCGTATACCTCCACCCGTCCATCCTGACGTAGAGTCAAATGAGACTTTCCACAGCGAAGGACCAGTTCCGTATCGGCATCCAGTAGCACACGCCCGCCGTCATATCTGACTTCCAGCGGTACTAACGCCTGTGGTCGATTTTCTTTGGCCCGTAGCACCCCCATAACGATGGGCCGACGTTGGTCGGCCTGCTCGAACATCAACAAGACTTCCCGACCGACGTGATCGTTGCGCAGATCGACGAGGCTGCGTGCCGGTTGAGCGATGGAGGATTCCTGCTCGGACCACGACACCAGTGGTATTTGCCCGTCATCGATCATGCCGAGTAAACGGCCTGTCACTGCGCTGTGAAAATCGATAGGCGCTGGCTGCTTTGACGCTGTTGAAAGACATGAAGTGGAATATGCCCCTTGTGGGGATAGCGGGACTTCTTCCTGCGCCTGTTGGGGGATATCAATTTTTAGGTCACTCATGGAACACTTCTCCCTGTGTAATAAAGTGCTTTATGAGACCCTCACGCTCGATCAACTGCTCTCGTCACTAAAGAGGGCAAGCATTGGTGTGCAACTATATTGATAGCCAAGTCCGGCGGGCCCTTTGCTCATAGGTAAATGAAAGTTAGCTGAGGTGTCACGAGTGTCAATGAAATTTCTTCGGAAAAGTCTTGAGAGCAATTGCGTGATTCAAAGTCCCTCCCACGAGAGAAAGCACAATCTATCGTTACGCTATCACCTTCGCTTGTGGGGGCAAGGCCGGCATGTGTTGCGCATGCACGCCATTGGTGCCGGGCCGATACGCTACGGCAGTTACGCTCCACAATCCGTTTGAGAAGGAGGCGAAGATCGCCCTGCGGGTTTTTCCGACAACCCTTGCGGGGGCCGCGTCGGGTCGGCGGCCCAACTCCATCACGCACCGGACGGAAGAGAAGATCATACTTACTCCTCGGTCAGCGACAACACTGCAGGGGCGAGCAGGGTGGTGCTGCGGGCGGCGATGCTCTGTTCCTCGGGGCAGCCGGGGTAGGTCACCAAGGGCGCGCTGGCCTGTGGCAGTTCGAGCAGGACGCCGATGACCACGCCATCGATGCGGGCCTGGCTGGGTAGTGGGTATTGAACCGTCATACGCGTCACTCCTAGTTTTGCAGGATCTTGCGTCCCTTGATCACCACGTTCTTGCTGGCCTTGATGTTGATCGCGCCGGAGCCGTCTATGGTGATGTCCTTGCCGCGGATGCTGATGGTGCCGTCCTTCTTCATGACGATGCTGGCTTTGCCGGTCGTGATGGTCACTGAGTCACCGGCATTGATGACAAGATCCTTGCCCACCGTCAGCGCATCGTCCTTGTCGATATCGGTTGTGCGTCCTGCGCCGACCTTGCGCGATTCGTTTGCTTTTACCGTCGTTGAAAGATTGGCTCCGACGTCCACCGAGCGGTTGGCGCCCACATTGGTCGACTGGTAGAGGCCCACGTTGACGTTTTGGTAGGCCCCGACATTCACCGTTTGAAAGGCACCGATGACAACTTCCTGCGCGGCACCGATGGCGATCGTCTCGTTGATACCTACCGCATGGGTGCGCTGCAGGGCCACGGTCGCGGTTTCACTGGCGCCGACACTGATCGTGCGGTTGCTGCCTATGCTGATGGTCTCGTTGCTGCCGACGCTTTCCGTACGGTTGCTGCCTATGCTGATGGTCTCGTTGCTGCCGACGCTTTCGGTACGGTTGACGCCGATGGTGATGGTCTCGTTGTTGCCCACGCTTTCGGTGCGGTCGTGTTTGACGTGCACGGTTTCATCGTTGTCGATGGTCTTGCTGCGGTCGTGGCCGACCCAGTGGGTTTCGTCGTTCTCGACCTCGATGTCCTGGTTCTTCTCGGCGTGGATAAACAGTTGCTCCGCACCTGTCTTGTCCTCCATACGGATCTCATTGAAGTTGGCCGGTGAGCCGTCCTTGCTCGAGCGACTTTTCACTCCGCTCTGGGTGGCATTGGCTGGCAGTGTGTAGGGCACGGTCTGTTCGGCGTTGTAGACGCGGCCAGTGATGATCGGCCGATCCGGGTCGCCGTCGAGGAAGCTGACGATCACTTCCTGACCGATCCGCGGGATCTGCACCGCGCCCCAGTTCTTGCCGGCCCAGGCCTGGGACACGCGCATCCAGCAGGAGCTGTTCTCGTTGGATTGGTCATGGCGATCCCAGTAGAAATGCACTTTGACCCGGCCATATTGGTCGGTCCAGATCTCCTCGCCACCGGGGCCGACCACCACGGCGGTCTGCGGCCCGCGGACAATCGGCATCGGGGTCAGGGGGAGGGGGCGGAAGGCCTGGCTGGCATCTATGCAAGCGAGTTCGCCAACGAACTGCTCGGAGAGATCCTGGGTGCCACTTTCGTAGGGCTCCTGGTGGATGTGGTAGTGCGCGCTGACCACCAGGTACTCGCGGTTCTGGTCCTCGCGCTCGTAGCCGGTCAGCTTGAACAAATGGCCGGAGCCCAGGCCGCGGGCGCGGCCGCGCAGCTGCACGCGCTCGAACTGGCTGTGAATGGCTTCGATGCGGGTACGCGCGTAGTGCTCGCCATCGTTGCTCTGTACGTATTCACCGGGGTAGTCGTAGAGCGGGTGGTCGCCGTTGCTGTGACTGCGCGACACACTGGAGCGCACCTCAAGGTTGGTGCGGGGGCGCTGGAAGTCGTAGTCGTTCAGCTCCAGCGAACCGGGTTGGACTTCCCGCGCCAGTTGCCAATCGTAGAAGTGATCGCGCTCGCGCATTTGCTGGTCGGGCGGGTAGAAGGGCACCGAGTCGTAGTCTGCCACCGTGGAGTGGGCGCCATAGGCGTCGGCCAACACCAGTACATGACGCGCCTGCTCATGGCGGAAGTAGTAATAGATGCCTTCCTGCTCCATCAACCGGCTGACGAAATCGAAGCTGGTTTCGCGGTATTGCACGCAATATTCCCACTGGCGGTAGCTGCCGCTCAGGCTGTCTTCAACATCGGAGAAACCGAGGTCGCGGAACACCTGTTTGATGATGTCCGGCACCGTGTTGTTCTGGAAAATCCGGCAGTCCGAGGTGCGCGTGAGCAGCCAGAGCCAGGGCCGCAGGCTGACGCGGTAGCCGGCGAACTGGCCGTGGCCGGTCAGTTGTCGACAGCTGCAGGCAATGCCGTGGAAGTAGCGTTTGCCGCCGTCGTGCAGCTCCAGGGTCAGGCCCATCGGCTTGCCCAGCAACTGATCGAACTTGATCGCCCGGTCTTCGGAGGTGAGATCCAGCTCGTAGTGGAACAACCGCCCCAGCTCTTCGCTGCCTTCCATGTTCTGCAACAACAGGATATCGCCGCCGAGGGGACTGTCGACCTGCACCAAGCGGCTGTTTTGCGTGATTGCCATGAACGGCTTCCTCTGGCTCGTGTACGGGCGTCAGTCGGCCTTCTCGAGGGTGTCAGGGGAAATCGTGTCCAACCATCGCAGTACATCCACCACAGAGATGATCTCCATATCGGCCTCACAATCGGCACTCAGTCAGAGCGAACGTACGACTAAATCCGTTTCCTGCGGATTAACCTTCTGTCCAGAGCCACTTTGGCGTCATCTCTAACAATTCAGGTTCAAGTCTTAGCGCTGTTTAATGCTTGTCAAGAAACTCTCCGACCAATGGGGCGAACACCGAGACGTTTCAAGGTAGGTGACCGGTGGTCATTTATTTAGTTTCTTTGGTTATAGGATTTATTCAAAAAAAGCGGATGCAACCGCAAAAACCTTGACGACATTGAACCGTTTCAGAGGGACTATACTCAGGTGCACAGGTTGGCATACCCGAGCCGTTATGGAGCAATATCGTACAAGGAGTGCTAATGCCGTTGCGTTTGACAATCACCAACTATCACAAACTTACGCCCGGCCAACGCACGGAGTTCGAGCTTGATCGCGGTGAGCTGAAAATCGGCCGCAACCCCGAGAACGACTGGATACTTCCAGACCCGGAGCGCCTGGTATCCGGTCAGCATTGCGTCATTCAGTTGCGTGACGACACCTACTACCTGACCGACAACAGCACCAATGGTGTGCAGTTGGTGAATGCTGGCGTGCACATACACCGCGGCGACAGCGAACCCTTACGGGACGGCGAACGACTGCGCGTGGGCGAGTACGACATCCTGGTGCAGATCAACGACGCCCCACAGATCATCAACGAGGCGCCTGCAACGAGCGATCCCTTTGCCGGCCTCGTCGATACGCCGATGACGCCTCAGGCGCCTCAGGCGCCTCAGGCGATTCCCGGCGCGGCCCCGGCGCCCCCCAGCAGAGAGCCGATCCAGTCGAGCGGTTCGCCCCCGGATATCCCCTCCGATTTGTTTGATTTCCTCGCGCCCCCATCGGTGCCGCCGTCTGCCGTGGCCGACTACGTGCCGGCCGAGCGCCATGATTTCCGCCCGCCGGAGCCACAGCCTCCCAGCGTCCATCAGGCCAGCGGAACCGGCGAAACCCCAGAAATTCCGGGAGATTGGGACCCCTTCGCCGAGCTGGGCATAGGCCCGACACCCGTAGCGCCGCCCACCCCGCAAGCACAGCCGCAACCATTGCCCGCGGCGGCGGAGAATATGGACAGCAGCACACCAGCCCCAGTCGACCCGTTGGCTGCGGTTTCGACCCCAGCGCCCGCAAATGAGAGCAGCAATGAGGTGCTGGAAGCCTTTCTCAGGGGCGCCGGGCTCGACCAGTTGCGGATCGATAGAGACGAAACCTGCGCTCAGATGGAGGCCATTGGCCGTAGCTACCGCCATATGGTGGAGGGGCTGATCGAGGTGCTGCGCGCCCGTGCCAGTCTCAAGGGCGAGTTCCGCATGGCCCAGACCATGATCCGCCCGGTGGAGAACAATCCCCTCAAATTCGCCCCCAATGTCGATGAGGCGCTGCTGTTGTTACTGCGCGCCGGCAATCAAGCCTTCATGCCGGCCGACCAGGCCATCAAGGAAAGCTTCGACGACCTCAAAGCGCATCAATTGGCCGTTATGGCGGGCGTACAAGCCTCGATCAAACATCTGCTCAAGCGTTTTCAGCCGGAGGTATTGGAAGCGCGCTTGAGTAAGCCTTCGGGTATTGGCGCTTTGCTACCAGGTACACGTCAAGCGCAATGCTGGGAGTTGTTCACGGAACGTTATGCGAGCATTTCCAGAGAGGCCGAAGATGATTTCGAGGACTTGTTCGGGCGCGAATTCAGTCGTGCTTATGAAGAACAAAGTGCAAAGTTGCGCAAAGGCTAAGTGTCATCAATTAGTTATATCAAGGCTAATTGACATTAAATAGTTGATTGATCTTGTTTGGCTATCAGTAGTTCAAAATTTGAATAATAAATATCAAGAAGGCCGACGACATGCCAAAGCTATTGTCGAACGCTAGCGGCCCGTTAAGGACCGCGCCAGTGAACGCCACTCCTACCATGCCACTTGAACGTATCCGGCCCTTTGAGCTCTGCACGAACTCGAAGAGCTGCCGGGCTACGTGCACGGCCGCATAGGGCTGATCGGCGATGCGGCCCACGCCAAGTTGCCGCACCAGGGCGCTGGCGCGGGGCAGGGGTTGGAAGATGCCTGGCTTTTGGCCCGACTGCTGGCAGACCCACAGGTTCTGGCGAGTCGGCCGCAAGGCGCGCGCTGCTATCGGCCATCAACCGAATACTTGCCAGGACCTGTAATGCCCAGCAGCAGCAAGCCGCCCATGATGCTGAGGTTCTTGAAATATTGGGTCATGTTGGCCGCGCGCTCTGGGTCAACCATAGTCCAAAAGTGATGCCCGATCAGAGCTGTGCCGAGTACGAACAAGACGTAGAGAAATGCGAGTGGGCGGGTGTAGAAACCCACGACAATCGCTATGGCGACAAAGAACTCCATGACGACCGCAACCCCCGCAGCGACCATGGGCATGGGCGCGCCGAGTGAGCTCAGGTAAGCAACGGTACCGCCAAAGTGGGTCAGCTTGCCCCAGCCGGAAATGATGAAAAGGATCATTAGAAGGATGCGGGCTAGCAGGATGATCTCGTTTCTCTGATTCTCAAACAGGTTGTATCTCATGGTGTGCCGCCTGTGGACGCGAGAGAGGGTGCGCAAGTAAGTCTTGTATTGAAACCGCGCACTTTTAACACTAGCAGCTGATTGTCAGGCTGCGCTGGGACGGGGGAGGGGCGATAAAAGCATCTCTGTCTGCCAGCAGGCGGCATACGGAGCTGCTAGTGTTAATCCGCTAATCCAAGATCTTCCTAATTCATCGAATGGCGCTTAATCCAGGAGAAAAATCATGGCGAAGGTACTGGTTCTCTATTACTCAATGTACGGTCACCTCGAAACGATGGCTGGCGCAGTGGCCGAAGGCGCACGATCCGTACCCGGCACCGACGTGACGCTCAAGCGTGTCGCTGAAACCATCCCGGCCGAACAGGCAGCAGCCATCGGCGTCAAACTTGACCAGAAGGCACCGGTGGCGACACCTGACGAGCTGGCCAATTATGATGCCATTATCTTTGGTACACCGACGCGCTTTGGCAATATGGCAGGACAGATGCGCACGTTTCTCGACCAGACCGGCGGACTGTGGATGAGCGGCGCGCTGGTCGGGAAAATCGGCAGTGTCTTTGCGTCGACTGGCACCCAGCACGGTGGCCAGGAAACCACTATTACGTCGTTCCACAGCACACTCCTGCATCAAGGGATGGTCATCGTGGGTGTGCCTTACACCTGCGCAGGGCTGACCAACATGAGCGAGATCACCGGCGGCACACCCTATGGCGCGACCACCCTGGCAGGCGCCGACGGTAAACGGCAACCGTCACAAAATGAACTGGATATTGCGCGTTTCCAGGGTAAACACGTCGCTGAGCTTGCAATAAAGATCGCGGGTTAACGCAAACACGTAAATGGGCACATGTTGCAGGACAGGAGTCGAGCTTCGACGATGTTCATAAGCAGCTGTAACCCTGGATTTTGAGGCCCGTTAGCCAGAAACCGGGTTAGAGTGTTCATCAATGTCTGTTCATAAGGGCCCTCCACTCGATTCGCGTAGTCGCGCCAAGCGGTTCCAGCGAACGAATCGGGCAAAAAAAACCGTATATCAATCGTTATGTGAAGAATGAATCGTCCGCTGTTTGTTTCTCTAGATGGGCCCAAGGGATCCGGCAAAACCACACTGTTGGAGGCCGTTACGAAAGTACTAAGGGCAGACAATAAAAAGGTGATCCGACTTTGCGAGAAAAAAAGCGATCCCTATAGGGGTGAAACAATGACCCTCGTGAACAAACTCGTCAGAAATCCCACTCGGGATTTGGAGTTGCAGGTTTGTGAGCGCTTTGCTGATAGCCGTACCTGGATTTCCCGGCACGTGCTGGCTAAACAGCCACCAGGCAGCATCATCTTGATCGATCGCTGGTACCCGTCTGATGCCGCGTTTCGCCGGATAGTCCCGTTTGCAGAGATTCTACAGTTGAACATTGATCGAAACGTGCAAGTGCCAGACCTGCATGTCGGGGTTGTCACCGCCCCTGAAATTTCATGGGCGAGGGCAGCGGCACGACGGCGTGGGCTGAGCAGTACTGTGATCCATAAGCTGGAAGAACATGTCGCTTGTACCAAGGCGTTCGAGCGAGCGATTGCAGATCACGGCTGGGTTTTATGCCGTAACGAAGGAACGATCGAGGACGCAACGATGCAGGTGATTTCTGAGATCTATAGAGTCCTTCGATGCCCCGTAGGCGAAGTTCGCTGCGCCGGCCTTGATGCGGAGATAGCCGTAGATATAGATCGTTAGCAGAATCGAAGGGATGATTTATAGCCGCAGCGGTAGCCGGCTGATGCTTTGATCTGGGTGCCTGTCATCGAACTCTGAGCCGAAGCTTCCCGGGATGGGTCATACATGATCAGACGGTTCGAGTGTCGTTTGCTGGGGCTGGGGTATTGAGTTGGCTCGAACAGGGATCGGGGATTGGTAGCTTGAAAGAACCTTTGGTAGAGTTCCACCCAGACACATCATTTAACATAATATACATTACACGTAACATCATGTTTCAAGATTAGCCCGGTTGCACGCAGATTTTGAAGCCCTCAATTCACCCAAGCCCCTCATCCTTGCGTCAGCTTCCCAATCAGCTCCGAATGCTCGGGAAACTGCTCTCTGAGCTTCTGCCGACTGCCCATCTCCATATCTGCAAAATCAAACCCTGGTGAAACCGCTTCACTGATCAATCCGTATTCCGCTAAACCCGTCATAAGCTGCGAAGCTTTCCAGACGCCACCAGGTACATGCAGCTGCAAAGATTGTCCGGCGATAACGTCGCTGCCCATCACCACAGTTTTCAACGTGCCGTCTGGAAAAATCAGGCTGTACTGAATCGGGTTTCCCAAATGGTAGTAATGAACGATGTCCGATTGATTCAGGTGGAAATGCCCGATCGGTGAATCCTTGGTCAGCAAGTAATAAATTGAACTCATCAAGTGACGTTGACCGCCATTGATCTCCACCATAGCGTGGTGATCAGATTGAAAGGTTCTTCGGTAGAAACCGCCTTCCATGTGAGGCTCCAGAACCAATGCGGCGATCACTGCTTCAGCGTCGGGAATTTGAATGTCGAGCTCACTATTGGTCATGTGGATTGCCCTCATTAAAATACCGAAGCTATCACTAGGATATTGTCGATAGATTATAACTATGCTAAATGGTTGTTTAGTCGTTTTATTTCGATAGCGTTTAAAAGCGTGAGCAAACGCAACGTCGGCTTGACTCTATAGCTACCCCTGCCCTCGTAATACCGCAATATCCCGCTTGGGAGGTACGCCAAACAGACGGCTATATTCGCGGCTGAACTGGGACGGGCTTTCATATCCGACCTTATAAGCCGCACTGGATACGTCCTGATGTTCATTGAGCATCAATCGCCTCGCCTCGTTCAGTCGCAGCCATTTCTGGTACTGCAAGGGGCTCATTGTGGTGAGTTGGCGGAAGTGGTGGTGAAAGGTCGGAGTGCTCATTTGCACTCGGGCCGCAAGTTCATCGATGCGAAGCGCCGAGGTGTAATTCAACTTCAGCCAATCGATGGCTTTGGCGATCCGATAACCTTGGCCATCGACAGAAGTTATTTGTCGTAGCCGGCTCGCCTGATCACTCTGCAAGAGACGGTAGTGAATCTCGCGTTGAATCAAGGGGGCCAGAACAGGAATGGATTCCGGTTCATCGAGCAGTGCCAATAAGCGCTCGAATGACGCCAGCATTGCAGGGGTCACTGAACCAATTCCTACCCCCTTCGCAACTGATCGATCACGGGTTGGTGGCAGGTCACTTTGCGCTATCAGCTCAGCCAGCATGCGCAGATCGAGCTTCAAAGTCAGTCCCAGGCATGGCTGTTCCGGGCTTGCCGCCAGCACTTCTGAATTGGCAGGCAAGTCCAATGAGGTGATTAGAAATCGCGATGTGTCATACGGGTAGCCTTCGCCGCCTACCCAGAGCTGTTTCTCACCCCGGGCGACGAGGATGATGCTTGGCTCGACCATGCAGACGACAGGCGGCGATGGATGTTCGCGCCTGAAGAAGCCGAGGCCCGTAATGGGCGTTCCGTAATCACCTGGTTTCGGGATCTGCGCACCGATGATCTGCGCAAGCGTTTCTTGCGGCGATGTCTGTTGAGGCGCGGTGTCGTGTTTGATCGTCATGTTCGTCTTGTACCTCTTCGCTGAACTCTAACTCGCCAGTTCACGACCGTCCTGCAAAAAAAAAGAGACTCATAGAATCAGGCAAGTAATCCAGCGAAATGCACTACAGGGAGTATGGGCAGAGCCGGAGAATGTTCATCCGACACACCCATTGAGGAATCTCCCATGACGTCAAGTATCGCTTCGTGATCGACAACGCCATGTTGGCTGATTAAGCACTTGGGTCAAAACACTCCAGCAAACTACAACTCAATCGAAAGGACTATCCGGTGAAAGGAATTTTTCTTGCCCTGGGGCTTCTCGTTACCTCTTTTTCTTCAATGGGAGCCGATATGTCAAACGGCGCGGACAACTTCTATAAAAGCGAGATAGTGACCGTTGAAAAGGTCGCCTTCAAAAATCAATACGGCATGAAGGTGGCGGGCAACCTGTTCACCCCGAAAGACCTCGCCCCCAAATCCAGGAACGCCGCCATCATTGTCGGGCATCCGATGGGGGCGGTGAAAGAGCAGAGTGCGAACTTGTACGCTACCAAAATGGCCGAACAAGGATTTGTCACACTGTCCCTGGATTTGTCCTTCTGGGGCGAGAGCGAGGGCACGCCTCGCCAGGCCGTCTCGCCCGATATTTACACAGAAGACTTCAGTGCCGCCGTGGACTTTCTCGGCACTCACCCAATTGTCGATCCTGAGCGAATCGGCGTCCTCGGTATCTGCGGCAGTGGCAGCTTCGCTATCAGTGCGGCCAAGATTGATCCGCGCATGAAGGCCATCGCCACCGTCAGCATGTACGACATGGGTGCGGCCAACCGTAACGGTCTCAAACACGCAGTGACTGCGGAACAACGCCAGCAGATCATTCGCGACGCCACCGGGCAGCGCAATGCCGAATTCCAGGGTGGCGAAATCCGCTACACCGGCGGCACGCCGCTCAAACTGACCGGCAATGCCGTGGGTGACGAGTTCTACGATTTCTATCGCACCCACCGAGGCGAAGTCACTCCGGCCGGCGCATCGGCGCAGACAACCACCATGCCGACGCTGACCAGCAACGTGAAGTTCATGAACTTCTATCCGTTCAATGACATCGAGACTATCTCCCCTCGCCCGCTGCTGTTCATTGCCGGCGCCCAGGCGCACTCACGCGAGTTCAGTGAGGACGCCTACAAGCGGGCCGCCGAGCCTAAGGAGTTGCTCATTATTCCAGATGCCGGACACGTGGATCTTTACGACCGGGTCAACCTCATTCCATTCGCCAAGTTGACCACGTTCTTCAAAAGCAACCTCAAGTAGCCTGATCGGTGCCCTGGCCGGGCATCACTTCTCTCGTAGCCTCGTTCTCGGGGCTACGACGCTTCGCGCAATACAGGGTTCAACCAATGACTGATCACCTCCTCCCAGTGCCCCATAAATCATGGGGCGCCGTATTCGCCATGTCGCTCGCTGCCTTCGTGCTGGTGGCATCGGAGTTCATGCCCGTCAGCCTGCTGACACCGATTGCCGCAGATCTACACGTCACCGAGGGACAAGCCGGTCAGGGAATCTCCGTCTCGGGACTGTTCGCCTTGTTCACCAGTCTTCTGATCGCATCGGTGGCTGCGCGGGTCGACCGCAAACCGCTGCTCCTTTCACTGACGCTGTTGATGATCCTTTCCGGAACAGTGGTCGCGTTCGCGCCGAACTACTGGGTGTTCATGATCGGCCGCGCGCTGATCGGTGTTGCGATAGGTGGCTTCTGGTCATTGTCGGCAGCAACCGCCATGCGCCTGGTGCCTGATGACCAGATCACTCGCGCAATGGCCATCGTCAACGGCGGCAATGCTTTGGCGACGGTTATTGCAGCGCCATTGGGCAGTTTTCTCGGCGCCCTGATTGGCTGGCGCGGTGCATTCTTGTGCGTCATCCCAGTCGCGATAGTCGCTTGTGTATGGCTGCTGTTAAGCCTTCCTCCGATGAAATCGAAAAGCGGTTCAGGCACTGGCAACGTCTTCAAGTTAATGAAAAGCACGCCGGTCGCGTTAGGCATGGTCGCGGTCAGCGTGTTTTTCATGGGCCAGTTCATGCTGTTTACCTATTTGCGCCCGTTCCTTGAAACGGTCACGCACGTCAGTGTTTCCATACTGTCGTTGATGTTGCTCGTCCTGGGTATCGCGGGCCTCGCAGGAACCTTCCTGATTGAAGCGTTCTTGAAAAATGGCCTGCATCGAACCCTCATCGTCATCCCGATCTTGATGGCGGTGATTGCACTGGCGCTTGTTTCATTCGGTAGTTCGGCGGCCACCACGACTATCTTGCTTGGCCTCTGGGGACTGGTTGCGACTGCTGCGCCCGTGGGATGGTGGACATGGCTGGCAAGAACGTTGCCAGACGCTGCTGAAGCGGGAGGCGGCTTAATGGTGGCGATCATCCAGCTAGCCATTGCGTCTGGCGCAACCGTTGGCGGCCTGGTCTTTGACTTGAGCGGCTATCGAGCGACCTTCGAGTTGAGCGCCGCTGTGCTGGGCGTGGCGGCCGTTCTTGCCTTCCTGGCTGCACGCGCAGCATCGCGGGAGCCTCTTGCCGCGGCGAACATCGCTTGATAACCACAAGACACGCCAAGGCATATCTTGTGGTTTCGGGGGAGCATACGCACGCAGGTTGGACGTGACGATCAGCGTGCGCTGTCGATGATTTGGCCACCGTCGGGCGTCAGGCTGTAACCCGTCAGGAAGTGTGCATCCTTGCTGGCGAGGAATAGCACCGGCGCAATGTCCTCTTCGGGTGATCCATGACGGCCAGCGAGGCGAAGTTGATGACCCTCCCTCCCCGCTGGCTTTAAGTGTTCTTGAGGAATGCTTTTCGAGCCTTGGAGCTTCAATCAACTGGCTGTTTTGCCATGGAGATCGCGGGAAGCTCCTTCGAGGGTTTTCCATAGACTGCGCATCGTAGGGTTCTCATTGGTGATGGAGCAGTAGGAGCGTATCTCCAGTCGCGTACTCCATTCATCACCACCCGCTTTTACCAACTGACCTCGCTGAAGCTCGTCAATAGCATTTATGTGAACTGGGCGCTGATGTGCTCATCTTGGGATGCACAGAGCTGCCTCTGGTGCTCGAACATAGCGAAGCCTACAAGATAAAGAACATACAGTGGCGTTGATCGACCCGACAACTATTTTGGCATTGAAGTGCATCGAGCTTGCCCGTGAAAATACGGTCAAGCCTCACAGGTACTAGCCTGTATAAGCTACAAAAAGGCCCTCCGCGGGCCTTTTTTGTACTCAAACCCAACTCACTTGGTCAGCCAGGACTCGACAGTGGCGGAGCCGAATTTAGCTTTCCATTCCCTCAGTGTCTTCTGGTTGCCGCCCTTGGTCTCAACGACTTCGCCAGTGTTTGGGTTTTTGTAGATCTTCACCTGACGCGGCTTGCGTGTGCCGGATTTCGGCGCGGTTGCTGATGCGCGACGACCAGTTTGTGGCTCAAGAAGATTGATCACGTCTTTCAGGCTATAGCCGTATTTGGCTAGCAAATCACGCAGCTTCTTTTCGAAATCAATTTCCTTTTGGAGGCCTGCATCACCTTTCAGTGCTTCGAGAGCCTGGAGCTGTTTAGCCAGATGTTTTTCGAGTTGACGGAACTCTGCGAGCTTGGACATGTAAAACCTCATATGTGTTTTGAATGTATGTACATGTGACAGAGCCAGCTAAAGAAAAGTCCCCTTACATCCTTGTAGTGGATTAATTACCCTGCGCAACCGTCAGCTTAAAGTCCTATGCGATACCTAGAGGCAAGTCTAAAAAGTACAACAACAAAAAAAGCCCGGCTTGCCGACGGTAGCGTCTCGAAGATCGCTATCGCCGGCAGGCCGGGCTCCTAAAGCAGAATGCCGCTTAAATGTTTCGCATCAACAGCACTTCGGTCCCGCCTTGCTGCCGTAACGAGCCTCCTGACGTTCGCGAAAGAACACCTCGTAACTCATCACCGGTTTGTCCGGGTGTTTGGTTTGCATATGCTCAACGTAAGTGTCGTAGTCGGGCATGCCCACCATCAAGCGTGCGGCCTGACCGAGGTATTTACCAAGGCGACTCAGGTCATTGAACATGGGCACCCTCCTCCATCAAGCATCCGGCAGAGCCTGGAATGGTGCTTCTTTATCCGTACGTTCTTTGGTGCCCCAGGCGGCAATGCCAACCTTGAGTGCAAAGAACAGGATGCTGAACACCACGAGCAAAAACAGCACAGTCAGCGTCGCATTGGTGTAGGCGTTGTAGATCACATGCTGCATCTGTTCGATGCTCTTGGCCGGCGCCAAAACCTGCCCGTTGGCCAACGCATCGCTGTACTTCTTCGCCAGCGCCAGGAAGCCGATCGCCGGGTTGGCGTCGAACAGCTTGATGAAGCCTGCGGTGGTGGTGCAGATCAGCAGCCACACTGCTGGCAGCATGGTCACCCAGACGTAGCGTTGGCGTTTCATTTTGATCAGCACGACGGTTGCCAGCATCAGCGCGATACCAGCCAGCATCTGGTTGGAGATACCGAATAGCGGCCACAAAGTGTTGATGCCACCCAGCGGATCGATCACGCCTTGGTACAGCAGATAACCCCACATCGCCACGCAACCGGCGGTTGCGATCAGGTTGGCGGTCCAGGATTCGGTGCGCTTGAGCGCTGGCACGAACGAGCCGAGCAAGTCCTGCAGCATGAAGCGTCCTGCACGGGTACCGGCGTCGACGGCCGTCAGAATGAACAGCGCTTCGAACAGGATTGCGAAGTGGTACCAGAACGCCATGGTGTTTTCACC